>OY969554.1:0-2067302 GCA_963700985.1 uncultured Chlamydiales bacterium | reverse complement strand
CAGTTTTTGATAGCTCAAAACCCCAGCAAGTGCGTCTGCGCAGGCCACAGATTTTCCCATTCTATCGGCCATGAGTAAGAAAGCTTCTTGCAACGTCTCTCCCAAAGGAACAATAGGAGATGGCCGCACCGTCTCTTTTGGCCAGAATGCCCTTTCGTGTTCTTCTCCATCCTCAGATTTTAGCCGCGCGCCGGAAGTTACATGCAAAAGATCCTCTACCGTCTGGATTTCGCCTGCTTCTAGATCAGTGATTCCGTAACGCTCATCGAGCAAGAGATAGACTTGCGACATATCGAGAGAATCAAGACCAAGATCGTAAGAAAAATGCATATCTCTCTGGATTTTCTCAACCGGCTGCCGTGCAATCTTCGCAAGATCGGCAATGATCTCCTTTTCCACTTGAGCAGATACTTGGACGGGGCCCGCGTGCTTTTTTTTCTTAGCCTGGGTCACAACCTCGGGAATTTTTTTGCGCCAAAAATCATAAGAAATCAGAGAGAGAGGTTCCGCCCCCGGCTCCGGGTAGCGGTTATACCATTGCTCTAGATAACGATTGAGCTCCAGACGCGGTGCCGCTGATGGGAAGTCTTTGGGAGCAAAAGAGAGTTCTACCTTAACCCTGCGGCGTGGCGCAAAAAATATTCCATTTTCCAGTAGGACTAATATGCCATGCAAGAGAGTCTTACCAAAATTGGGAACTTTACCCTTAAGCGCTCTAGAAAAGCTGCTACCCCATAATCCCGTAGTGCGCACGAGCACAACTTTGGTCGTTGGATCCATCTTTAATAGATTATGAATAAAAGAAGCCCCTCCCAAGACTTCGCTTCCATCATGCTTCAACTTACCCCCAGGATAGATCAAGAAGCTCTCATCCTTAGCGCGTTGAGCAGTGATGTATTTAAGCAGTTTTTCGACCTGCTTGGCTTTCCAAGAATTTGCCACGGATTCAATAGTAGGTAGAGGCAGCGCCCCAACTAAGCGGATGAGAAAGTGAAAACCCTTAAGATAATAAAAGTGTTCGACGATCAGAGGCCTGAGTTTGAAAGTCGGCCAGAGATAAAGCATCAAAATAACGGGATCGATCTCAGCCGGATGGTTCGGCAAAAAGAGGATTCCCACTTTTTCTTTCTTATGTTCAGCGATGATCTCTTTTAGACCTTCGATACGTATCCGATAGCGCAAAGCAAAGAGTGCGCGCAAGATCCAGCAGAGGAGGGTAAGAGCTACATTTTTCATTAATACTAATTTTTAGAGAGAATTGGAGGTCCTGTAAAGAACTAAAATATAAATTTACCATTTATACCCCGCTGGCTAGTATGCAAATTTATGGACCACCCACCCAAAGACCACTCCCCCGAGCGCTCCCTTTCTGCTTTTGTAGAGAGCATGGCGCATCTTTTACGCACAGAAGTCAAAGAAAATTCCCTGAAAGGCCGCGGGAGCGTTCTGAAGAATAAGACAGGCTCTGCCCATAAAATCGAAACAATCGCAGCCCTGCTTCGTCACAAGGTTCACGAGACCAAAAAGACAAAACCTCGCCGAACCAAAAAACCTGCCTCCCCTCGTGCCAAAAAACCCAAAACCCCTAAGCCCAAAGTCTAACCAGCTTCATGGGTCTTCTAAAGACCAATAAGACAGAGGCCGTGACAAGTTTCGAATGTTCAAGTACCCATGTTCTTAAACTTTCCGCTGACCGCCCACGCCGCTGAGCTCGACGTCATAGTAGTTGTCGTCGATGCGGAGGCCAGCCGGGGTGAAGCCCCCAACAACCAAGTTGAAGCTACCAACCTTCTCTGCACAACGCGTAAAGGTATAGTCACTGCTAAACAGACGGGTTGGGGATGCTGCTCGAGAGCTCATATAGGTCAAAATAGCGAGTGTGGCAGCGGGTAACATTCCAGGCATTTCACATCCCATTTTCTTTACGAGCTCTCGCTGCTTATCTACGGACAATTTTCTACTTCCAATAAGCACATTGTTTGTGATCGCCACTCGATAAGTCTTGTCAACAGGCGTGTCTCCAAGCGCTTTTAAAGCATCCGGCCAAATGTACTTAAATTTAGCTACATTGCCCTGTTTAGGAGATGACGCAAGCTTCACGAGTTTGTTTAGCGTAAGTCCTTTCGGCATAGTCAAAAGCGTGATCCCCGCATCTTCTTCTATTTGCAGAGAAGCAAAGAGGGTTTTCAGAATGGAGATGGTGTATGCATCAATTGGCGCTGCGTCTTTTACTGACATTTCTAAAGCATCTAAACTCACGTGCGTTTCCCAAATTGCCTCATCGAGAACTTCTAGCTTTGG
Organism: uncultured Chlamydiales bacterium; assembly: GCA_963700985.1. Classification (GTDB taxonomy): domain Bacteria; phylum Chlamydiota; class Chlamydiia; order Chlamydiales; family Rhabdochlamydiaceae. The sequence continues at coordinate 2,065,001 of OY969554.1, read as the reverse complement.
AAACATCTTTTTCAGATCAAGAGAAGCCGCCGTAGTAAGAGATGATGAAATCGATTGCGAATAGTGGGAAAACTTATACTCATCTTTTTTTGCTGGAGCTGCGAAGTTTGGTGCAGCCGATGGAGGAGGCATCAAGCTCAATGGCTCTGAAAATGCCACAGATTTTTGGGGAGCCTCTTTTTCTGCTGTGAACTTCCGTAGGCCCGCCACTCCAAGGTAATCTTTGTCGTAGGGGATGAGACTGACGCTTAAGCCTCTGTGTGTGGAGAAGTTCCCAACAAACCAATTGTAGCTACGAAGCTGCTCTGCACAACGCGTATAGGTTTGCGGCTTATCGCTAAATAGACGGATGGGGAATGCTGCTCGAGAACTCATATAGGTTAAAGTAGAGAGCGTTGCTGCTGGTAATACCCCTGGCATTTCGCATCCCATTTTCATTACAAGTTGGCGATGCCCATATAGGGACAAATTTCCACTTCCTTTAAGCACATTGTTCGTGATCGCCACTCGATAAGTTTTATCAATAGGAGTATCTCCAAACTCTTTTAAATCACTCTCCACAATGTACTGAAATTTAGTTACATTGCCTCGTTTAGGGGATGTTGCAAATTTCACGAGTTTGTTTAGTGTAAGCCCCTTCGGCATAGTCAAAAGAGTGATCCCTGCATCACTTTCTATCTGTAGAGAAGCGAAGAGCGTTCTCAGGACAGAGATGGTGTTTGCATCAATAGGCGGTGCGTCTTTTACGGACATTCCTAAAACATCCAAATCCGCGTGCGTTTCCCAAACTGCCTCATCGAGAACTTCTAGCTTTGGAAACATCTTTTTCAGATCAGCGGAAGTGATGGCAGCAGTAATACTTACGGGAGTCGCTGTAACAAGAGGAGATGCTATCGGATGTGAGGAAGCAGAGCTCTTATTCTCTTCTTTTTTTGCTGGGGCTGCGAAACTCGGCGCGGCTGATAGAGGAGAGGGTTTTTTGTGTTCGAGTTTTTCGCTGTTGGGCTTCTGGATGAGCTTTTGTTTGACATGCCCACGAAGTTTTCCGACGGGATTTATGAGCTGATCTATCCAATTATAAAACTCTTGATCTTTGGATGAGAGTGGGCTGCTCTGGTCTGAAACTAAACCGAGAGCATCTGCTTTTTCGGATAAAAGAATTCGAAGATCTTCATCTTGCTGGATTTGATCCTCATCGAGAAGATCCAAAACTTTGCCCAGGAGAGTTTTTACAGTTACGGCTATGGATGGGATTGAAGGCGAAGCTGGAAAATCAACACCTAGCTTTACTCTGAAACGCGGGAGGGTTTGAGCAGACTGAAAGACAACAAACTCATCCCAGTCGGGCTGCTCTGTGCTATGACAGGGATGGTAGATCATGTTTTGTGGGTCTTTTGGATCTACTGAGGTTACGGGAATAAAGTGGCAGTTATAATCCTTGTATGCGGCTTTTGCCCTAAGTCCACGCATGTCTGATCCCACATTTGGAATACGTACATCGCTGACCACGGGAAAGGGTTCGCGCATGGAGACCCAGTTGAGAAGTAGGACGTTGCTATACATCGAGGCATAATGAGCACTGTCGGTAAAATAAACACCGCTACCGAAATAGCCATCATCAGTGCTTGGATCAATTCCTTTCTGGGTTGTGGCTAATTTATACTTTCCAAAAAAGGTAAACCCGCTGGAACAAATCGCATCATCACGTGGAGTTCCATGCCAAAGAGGAAGAGCTTTGGCGGTCACGATCATTCTGGTCTTCTCGGCTGATTCGATTTTAACAGGAGAAAACTGGAGGGTTTGTGCTTTCCATCTTGCGATGGTGCTCGCACGCTCTTCCTTGGGTTCTTCATTCATCCATGAAGGAGGAAAGCTCTTGGCTCCCGCTTCCATACTTAAGAGCGTAGCTTCAAAAACTTGAGTCTGCACAGGATTGTGGATACATTCGATGCTCTGAATGCCCAATCCAGGAGGTTTTTGATTCAAAAAGTATTTCACGACAAAATCATATTCAGGATCTGAGGGTGAAACAGGACAAGCTACATAAGGCTTAGTTGCATCGCTGCTAGCTAATTTTCGCGCGCGTTCGAAGAGGTTCGGACTAATCTGCCAGGGAGTTTTGGGAGAAGAAAGAAGCGTTGCTAAACCATCTGGGATTGGAAGTGCTGCTGATTTAGCGCTTGAGACTGCTGATGCCATATTTTTCTCCCTGATTTAAGAGGGTGTCTACAAACTAAACCTTCGATCTTTGGAAGCTTTTTGCGATCTTTTTCCTCCCCCTCCTCAGCCATGTCATCTCGACATTGTCTTCGTCAGGAGAGAAAAAACCTCATCGAATAGCTTATCAAATCTCTAAAAGGTCTACTTTGTAGACACCCTCTAAGTATTTTCCGAATATGCATTATTCAATGAACTTCCGTAGTCCCCCGACACCGCAATCCCCCATGGGAAACTCGTCGACGCCGACGTTGAGGCCAGCCCGCTGGGATAAGTTCCCGCCTTCTGGGCCGAAGCTCCCAACAATTACGTTGTAGCTACCGGGGCGAATCCCTCCAGCCTTCTCTGTACAACGCGTAAAGGTTGCGTACTCACCCCACTTATGGCCATATAAACGGGTTGGGGATCGAAAAAACGATGCTCGAGAACTTATATAGGTTAAAATAGGGAGCGTTGCTGCTGGTAATACCCCAGGCACTTCGCATCCCATTCTCATTACGAGAGAATGCTGCCTATCTGCGGATAACCCTCTACTTCCTTTAAGCACATAGTTTGTGATCGCCACTCGATAAGTCTTGTCAACAGCTGTGTCTCCAAATTCCTTTAAGATCTCCGACGCTACGTATGCAAATTTAGCCGCATTGCCCTGTTTGGGAAATGACGCAAGCTTCATGAGTTTGTTTAGTGTAAGTCCTCTCGGCATGGTCAAAAGCGTGATCCCTGCATCTCCTTCTACCTGCAGAGAAGCAAAGAGGGCTTTCAGGACAGAGATAGTGTTTGCATTAATAGGCGATGCGTCTTTTACGGACATTCCTAAAGCATCTAAATTCGCGTGCGTTTCCCAAACTGCCTCATCGAGAACTTCTAGCTTTGGAAACATCTTTTTCAGATCAGCAGAGGTGGTAGCTGCGAGGTTAACCACTGTGAACTTTCGCATTCCCCCAACGCCGTAAATCCCTTGGTCTGTAAGGAAGGTGTCGCCGCGGCCGTCGGAGACGAGAAGGCCAGCTTGGTTGAAACCCCCAACAGACAAGTTGCGGCCACCAATCTTTTCTGCACACCATGTATAGGTACATGGCTTATCGCTAAATAGGCGGATAGGAGACGCTCCTCGCGAACTCATATACGTTAAAATAGCGAGTGTTGCTGCTGGTAATACCCCAGGCATTTCGCATCCCATTCCCTTTACGAGCTCGTGCTGCTTATCTACAGGCAAACGTCTACTTCCTTTAAGCACACTGTTTGTGATCGCCACTCGATAGGTCTTGTCAACAGGTGCGTTTCCAAAAGCTTTTAAAGCCTCCTCAATGTACCTAAATTTAGCTTCATTGCCCTGTTTAGGAAACGCTGCAAGCTTCACGAGTTTGTTTAGTGTAAGTCCTCTCGGCATGGTCAAAAGCGTGATCCCTGCATCTCCTTCTACCTGCAGAGAAGCAAAGAGGGCTTTCAGGACAGAGATGGTGTTTGCATCAATAGGCGATGCGTCTTTTACGGACATTCCTAAAGCCGTTAAATCCGCGTGCGTTTCCCAAACTGCCTCATCGAGAACTTCTAGCTTTGGAAACATCTTTTTCAGATCAGCGGAAGTAAGGACGGCATTAACACTTACATGCCCCGCTGAGGCAAGAGACATGGAATGCGGAGGAGCAGGGCTTTTGTTCTCTTCTTTCTTTGCTGGAGCTGCAAAGCTAGGTATAGCAGATGGAGAAGGTGTCCAACTTAGTGCGCTCGGCGCTGCTGATAGAGGAGAGGGTTTTTTGTGTTCTAGTTTTTCGCTGATGGGCTTCTGAACGAGTTTTTGTTTGACATGGCCGCGGAGTTTTCCTGCCGGATTGATGAGTTGTTCTATCCAATTATAAAACTCTAGATCTTGAGGTGAGAGTGGGCTGCTCTGGTCTGAAATTAAACCGAGAGCATCTGCTTTTTCGGATAAAAGAATTCGAAGATCTTCATCTTGCTGGATTTGATCTTCATCAAGGAGATCTAAAATTTTGCCCTGGAGGGTTTTTACAGTTACACTTAGGGACGGAGTTGAAGGTGCTGCAGGAAAGTCGACACCTAGCTTTACTCTGAAACGCGGGAGGGTTTGCGCAGACTGAAAGACAACAAACTCATCCCAGTCGGGCTGCTCTGTGCTATGACAGGGATGGTAGATCATGTTTTGTGGGTCTTTTGGATCTACTGAGGTTACGGGAATAAAGTGGCAGTTATAATCCTTGTATGCGGCTTTTGCCCTAAGTCCACGCATGTCTGATCCCACATTTGGAATACGTACATCGCTGACCACGGGAAAGGGTTCGCGCATGGAAACCCAGTTGAGAAGTAGGGTTGGGCTGTACATCGAGGCATAATGAGCACTGTCGGTAAAATAAACACCGCTACCGAAATAGCCATCATCAGTGCTTGGATCGATTCCTTTCTGGGTTGTGGCTAATTTATACTTTCCAAAAAAAGTAAATCCGCTGGAACAGATCGCATCATCGCGTGGAGTTCCATGCCAAAGAGGGATGACTTTGGCTGAGACTACCATTCTGGTCTTATCAGATGATTCGATTTTAACAGGAGAAAACTGGAGGGTTTGTGCTTTCCATCTTGCGATGGTGCTTGCACGCTCTGCCTTGGGTTCTTCATTCATCCATGAAGGAGGAAAGTTCTTGGCTCCCTCTTCCATACTTAAGAGCGTAGCTTCAAAAACTTGAGTCTGCACGGGATTGTGGATGCATTCGATGCTCTGAATGCCCAATCCAGGAGGTTTTTGATTCAAAAAGTATTTCACCACAAAATCATATTCAGGATCTGAGGGTGAAACAGGACAAGCTACATAGGGTTTAGTTGCATCACTGCTAGCTAATTTACGTGTGCGTTCGAAGAGGTTCGGACTAATCTGCCAGGGGGTTTTGGGAGAAGAAAGAAGCGTTGCTAAACCGTCAGGGATAGGAAGTGCTGCTGCTGGTTTAGCACTTGAGACTGCTGATGCCATATTTTCTCCTTAAAAATTTTAAAAATAGACGTCTTTTATATCTTGCAGCCGGGATAAAGACAATTTCTTCCAAGATTATATAAGAAATTTAAGGAACGATACCATCAATCAAGAGTTTTTAAAGATCTGCGATATCGATCTGATGTTTTTTCCAGAGAAATAAGTGGGTTGTAAATATTTTAATTGTCAAAAAGAAGAGAGGTTCTTACTGTTAAATTTTTCCAATCAACTGGTCTGGGTTGGCGGGAAAGAGGATCACAGACACCAACAAGGAGAAAATATGGTAAGGCCAGTTAGACGAGAAGGACATGTTCCACCACCTGCTGCATCAAAGGCGCTGAAGAAAGAAGCTAAGATCGTGAACAAGATCGAGGCGAAGGCTTTAAAATCTCTGATGAACTTTCCAAAAACAATGGATCGTGCAAGTCAGCACTTAAAGAAACGTCGTGTAGAATGGACACACGAAGCGAGCTCGTCTGAAGATAAGAAAGTGATTAAACGGCTTAAAAAAATGGGCATTCTTTAAGGAATGCTATTTAAAAAAGCGTAGGCTTTTCAAGATACGGACGCAGAAGACAGACTTTAATAGATCGCCCGCGATAAATGGTGCGATGCCTAAGAGGAATGCCTTACTTGCACCGATAAAGCTTGCGAGATGCGCATAGCCAAATAGGTACATGGCAAGATTTCCGGCAAGAAGAGCGCCGAAAGTTTTGGCAGCGGTGCGTTCTTTAACTTTTTCGAGAATTGTGCCCGTTAGATAAGCGCCGACGATTGAGCCAATTAGGTAACCACCTGTTGGGCCTACAAAGGCCATTAGCCCGACTCTTCCGCTTGAAAGAACAGGAAGTCCAATTGCAACTTCAAACAGAAAAGCGAGTACAGCAAGTGCGCCTCTTTTGCCTCCAAGCAGTGCACCTAATAACAGCATGACGTGGCACTGTGTGGCAATAGGCACAGGAGTAAATGGGAGTCTGATTGCAAGAGGTGCAAAGCAGCAGATAAGCCCGCTGGCTAAGAGAACAGTAACTGCATCTCTTACCCATGTCTTTTCAATGGCAAACTGCGGAAAACTTAGCGCCTGACTTTGACTCATAAAAATTCCCCTAAAAATTAGACAAACTCAAAGAGTAGCATCCCCCACCATTTTTTAACACCCCCTAATAAAAAAGTTAAAATAAACTCTTTTAATCGGACTGCTCTATGCGTTCCCCCCCCTTCCGCAGAACAAGCATAAAATCCAAGAGTAAACCTTCATTAGAATGGTACTGCGAGATGACGTGGAAGGGGCCCCCAAGCGAAGCTAATGGGGAGGGAACGCGTCGAGCAGCCCGATCTATGGAAACCATAGAAATAGAGAATTCCTCTCCTCTCTATTTAATCTGCGGGTGCCAGTTGATGCAGGGGGAGGCGTAGGCGAGCTCGGTGTGGGTCGACCAGCCGGGCATGGGGGAGATTAAGTGGGCACCTTTTTCGGCCAGGGCACAAAACTTTTCGTGGTCTCTGGAAATTTTGACGCCTTGTGAAAAGAAGCGCTGAAGCTCTAAATCTCGCATTAAAGTTTTATAACGCATGGCGAATGTATTAGTCGTAGATGGAGTCGTTCTCCAATGACAAGATTCTGTATGGAAGATCTTAGAATGCAAGTTTTGATAGCTGTCTAAGAAATATTTATCGCGATGATCATAAAGCGTGACATAGTCTGCATCTGGAATCGTAAAGCCTTCGCGCAATATTTCCAGCCAGCCAGCTCGATGCATATAGTCATCTTCTAGAAAGTAGATAATCGTATCTGGATCGAGATTCAGTGAAGCGATATGTTCGAGCAAGCGCAGAAAAGAACCTGATTCAGTGCCTTCGCGGATTTCAATCACAGGAAAACGTTTTTGGCCTTTAACGAAGTGTATGGTTTCAGAAGGGTGAAACACATCTAGTAGAAAAGTAACCTTCACCGATTCATCTTGAATGGTCTGCATAAAATTCTCAAAGCAGATCTCGCGCGAAAGCCCCGGGATGCGTTTCTTATGTCCGCTAATTGAGGAGAAGTGGCAATGCCTGACGAAAACTTCTATCTTGGCTTTTTTGGAAAAGGGCCAAAGCTTCATTTATCATCCTCCGCAGTCTTTACGACCAGGCTTACTCGGGTATCTTTAGCATTTTAATGAGTTCATGACAGATTGAACGCGCTTCTTGAAAGCTGAGCACGCGTAGAGCTTCTTTAAAGCTAAACCATCTTCCGTCTCGGATTTCTTCCGGTTGCAAAATCACTTCCCCTTTTACCTCGGCGGCAAAATAAGAAACGGTTTTAGAAACTGGGCGATTTTTTCTTTTAAAGTTGTAGGTTTCTATGAAGGGTAGATCGCGCACTAAAGAGATGACTTCAAGGCCAGTTTCTTCTTTGAGTTCACGTTTGGCCGATTCCAAAGCAGTTTCGCCAGGATTGCCATGCCCTTTAGGAAATCCCCAATGCCTTCCAGCAATGTGAAGGATTAGAAATACCTGCCATTGTCCCCCTTCTTTACTGAGTGGAACAATCCCAAAAGATTCATCTTGGATTACCCACCCCACAAATTAGACCTCCGTAAGAGTATATTCACAAATTGAGCTAATCGTCCCTTTATGAATATGCGGAGAAAAGAACGGAGGAATTGTGTCCACCAAAGCCAAACGAATTAGAAAGAGCCACTTTGACTTTGTGAGGCTTTGCCACGTTGGGAATCAGATCGATATCTGCAACTGCATCTTCCGGGTCGTCAAGGTTAATCGTAGGATGCAACATGCCTGTCTGAATCGCTTTGATGGTTGCGATTGCTTCGATGCCGCCAGCTGCACCTAAGCAATGGCCTGTCATCGACTTAGTGGCATTCATCTTGATGTCTTGCAATTGCGGACCAAACACTTTTCGAATTGCATTAATTTCACACAGATCTCCAGCCGGGGTTGAAGTTGCATGTGCATTGATGTAGTTGATGTCGCTTTTGGAAATTCCCGCATCTTTGATGGCATTCTCGATGCTAAGAGAAACGCCTAAGCCATCTGAACGTGGATCGGTCATATGGTGGGCATCACAAGAGATAGCACCGCCCATGTATTCTGCTAAGATATTTGCGCCACGCGCTAGAGCATGGTCGAGGCTTTCAATGAGTAGAACGCCTGCACCCTCTCCCATCACAAATCCATCTCTGCTTTTGTCCCAAGGACGAGAGGCAGTTTGAGGATTGTCATTGCGCTCAGAAAGAGCTTTGCAAGCGACGAAGCCTGCGAGACCAATCGGCGTAATGGGCGACTCTGCGCCTCCGCAAAGCATCACATCGGCATCGCCATTTTGAATATGTTTAGCAGCGGCGTGGATACAGTAGTTAGCCGTAGCACAGGCAGTTGAAATTGAATAGTTCGGACCCATAAAACCAAGATCAATGCCAAGGAGAGCCCCTGCCATGTTGGTAATAATAAATGGGACGAAAAAAGGTGTGATGCGCTTATAGCCTTTTGTCAGCAGCGTTTCTACGCCATCAAAAAAGACAGACATCCCGCCCATGCCAGAACCGATGAGCACGCCACAACGCGTCTTGTCCATGGCATTTAGCTGTTCGGCGTGCAAGCCGCCCATCTCAAGCGCTTTTTTACCAGCTACCATCGTGTATCGAATAAAGGGATCAACGCGTCTAGCTTGTTTCTTTTCGATGTAGTTGCCAGGCTCAAAGTTACGCACAGAACCAGCGAAGCGCGTTGGGTATTCCTGACAAGGAAATTCTTGAATTGGCCCAATGCCGCTTTCACCTGCTAAAAGCTTTTGATAGAAAAGTTCGACGTCATCGCCAAAGCAGGAAACGACTCCCATTCCAGTAACAACAATACGTTTTCTTTTTGTCATGTTTTCACCTAAATATGAGTAACAGGTTAACCCAAAAGCACCTATGAATGCAACCTGTTTTTCTATAGGATACTTGCGAGCTTTTACAGGCTGCCGAAAAGACTAACCTACTGTACCATAATTATTTAGATTGAAAGAAAGGTCGACGATTTCGCTCTCTTTCCATAGGTCTTCCAAATGATATTTTTCACGCATTCCCGGCTTAAAGATATGCACCATCACATCGCTATAATCCAAAACGACCCATTCGCCTGTCTGTAAACCTTGGGTGTGCACAGGCTCTTCCCCTAGCTTGCGCATGGCATCGCGCACAGTTGCGGCAAGCGCCATAACGTGTCGATCGACATTTCCTTCGGCGATGATTACAAAATCCGTAAGCGAAGAGAATTTACGTAGATCAAGAGCTAAAATGTTTGTACCTTTCTTATCGTAAATCGCTTGTGCTATGACATTTAATTTCAAAAAAGGATCTTGATTCTTCATTTATACAAATTGTTTTTTAAAATATATTCTACTACAATTTGAGGAACAAGATGACCACAAAATTTGTTTTGATTGAGTCTTTGACGGATCTCAGTACTACTAATTTCCATTACAGGAATACGTACAAGCCCAGCTTCCACAACTTTTGCAAGAAAAGGCGCAAGGGGTGTTGAAATATGCCCAACTCGACTGCCAATCAAAGGATGAGCAAGCTGCATGAGCTCCTCGATCTCTTTCCATTTGTGAAGAGTTTGCAGAGAATCCTCGCCCAGAATTAGATAGAGCTGCGCATCTTGGTTTTCAGCTTGCGCACGCAGATAACGCACAGTATCGATTGTATAGGATGGCGGCGGGCGATTAATCTCCCAATCCAATAAAGAGAACTCTTTGATGGGCGCAATAGCAAGAGCCACCATTTTTGCACGGGCTTCTTTGGAAGAAGCCGGCGGCTCATCTTTTTTTAAGGGTGAAGTGTGTGCAGGACAAAAGATAATCTGATCTAATTTTTTGGCTTCAAGCAATCGGAGCGCAAGATTGAGGTGCCCAAAGTGAATGGGATCAAAACTTCCACCAAAAAGGCCAATTTTTCTTTTCTGCATTCTTAAATTATATTGAGTAGCTCGCGGTATTTCGGAAGCGGCCAAAGCTTATCATCAACGAGACTTTCTAGCTCGTCTACAAGCTTGCGTAGCCCCTCACAAAGCGGGCCAATCTCATCGCAAAATTGCTGTCCGCGCTTATCCCAGGGCATTTGCATAACCTTATCGCGCCGAACCTCGAGATGATCAACTTTTTTGATCGATTCATTGAGCGCGCGCGCCAATTTTTTGAGAAGAGAGAGCTGCTCGTCTACGCCTTTGATGCCACAGCTCATCAGCTTGTGCATGCTTGAGGCGAACATTTTTTGATAGGCAAGTGCTGCAGGGAAAATCTGTGTGCGGAACATCTCCACCATCAATTTAGCTTCGATGTCCATGACTTTGCTATATTGCTCTGTCATAATTTCACGGCGGGCTCTTAGCTCATGTTGCGACAACACACCTTCAAAAACTTTGACCACATCTTTATCGGTAAAAGTTGCAAAAGCATAATAAGATTTGCGAATGATCGGTAACCCACGTCGTTTAGCAAGCTTCTCCCATTCAGCGGAATAGTTATCGCCTGTAAAACGGATAGGTTTAGAAGCTTTGAGATATTTACGGATCACAGGCATTGCCACGCTTTTAAACACCTTTGGAGACTCGATCTTCTTCTTTCCAACTTTCTTCTCTATTTCGTCGATCATGCGGTTCAGACTATCGGCTACAATCACATTGATTACTGTAATAGGCAAAGCGCAGTTAGCCGTAGATCCAACCGCACGAAACTCAAACTTATTACCAGTAAAGGCAAAAGGCGAAGTACGATTGCGGTCAGTCTCATCTTTTGGAAGCTCTGGCAGCATAGGAACACCTAAATCCATAGAGATCGAATGCACGTGCTCATGCTCTAAATCTTTCTCGATGTTGTTGAGTAATTTTTCAAGCGCCTCTCCAAGATAAACGGAAATAATGACCGGTGGAGCTTCATGTCCACCTAATCGATGGTCATTTCCAGCTGAAGCAATCGAAGCGCGCAAAAGCGCACTATGTTCATGCACCGCATTCAACGTCGCTGTCACCATCATTAAAAAGAGCAAATTATGCTCTTGTCCACTATCAGGATCCAGCAAGTTGATTCCCGTATCAGTTGAGAGCGACCAGTTATTGTGCTTTCCAGAACCATTGACACCGGCAAATGGTTTCTCATGCAAAAGGCAGGACAAATCATGTCTGAGCGCTATCTGCTTCATCAGTTCCATAAGCAGAACGTTATGATCGATTGCAATGGACGCTTTTTCGAAGATAGGAGCGGTTTCATGCTGAGATGGCGCAACTTCATTATGACGCGTTTTAACGGGGATGCCCAGGGCAAAGGCCGCTTCTTCAAACTCTTTCATGTAGGCGAGCACACGCTCTTTTAAGATCCCAAAATAGTGATCTTCGAGCTCCTGCGATTTAGGCGATGCGCTTCCGAAAACCGTTCTACCTCCCATCACGAGATCAGGGCGCAGATAAAAGAGCGCGCGATCGACGAGGAAATATTCTTGTTCACACCCAAGAGTTGAGTAGACTTGTGTCGCATCCAAACCTAAATGGTTAATCAAGCGTAAGGCGGCTTGATTGATCTTTGCATCCGAACGTAAAAGTGGAATCTTGGTATCGAGAACTTTTCCGGTCCACGAAAAGAAGATCGAAGGAATGCAAAGAATCGTGGCGCCTCCGGCTTGCCAGACAAATGCTAGAGATGATGGATCCCAGGTTGTATAACCACGCGCTTCAAAAGTACTACGCATTCTGCCCGAGGGAAAAGATGAGGCGTCTGGTTCGCCGCGCAGGAGATTTTTTCCGGTGAATTTTTCGATAAGCGCATCTTCGCCTTTCCATTCGATAAAGGCGTCTTGCTTCTCAGCTGCATAACCTGTTAGTGGCTGAAACCAGTGACAATAGTGCGTAGCGCCAAGACTGATGGCCCAATCTTTCATCGCAAGAGCGATGGTATCTGCAAACTCAGGATTGATCTTGCCTTTACCTTCCAGCGTCTGTAGAAAATTGGTGAATACTTTGCGCGGTAAAACCTTCTCCATGATCGCGCGATTAAAAGTAAGCCGACCAAACTCTTCTACCGTACGTCTTTTTTCGGTAAATGAGATGCGTGGTTTTCTGCTCGCAGCATCTCTCAAAGCGGTTTCTCTAGCATTCATGGAAGGCATCCCCTCTTTTGCGACACTTTTTTCTACCCTATCCCGAAGTTCTAGTTTTATGCCATATCTTCAAAAGATTTCTGAAGATTGCACAGGCATCTTAGAAAAACAACAGGATGCGCGGCGGATCCTGCATATCCTATAAATGATTTAATAAAAGAATACTCTCTTCACGAATGGACTTCATAGTCTTGAAGGATCATCTCGATAGCAGTATCTTTCGTCATGCTATCCATATCCAGCCAACGAAAAAGCGGCTCGCGCTTAAACCAGGTAAACTGTCTTTTGGCATAGCGACGGGTAGCGCGCTTGAAAGCGTCCATGAAATGATCGTGATCGGACTTAGTTTGAGGAGTAGCCAGATATTCGAGACATTGACGGTAGCCGATAGCCTGGGATGCCGAGGTATTTTCTTCTAGCCCCGCTTTTTTAAGCCGTTTTACCTCTTCGATAAAGCCTTTAGCAACCATCTCTTCACATCTGCGATCTAAACGCTCATAAAGCAGCTCTTTAGTGATATATAAAAACCAGCAGCGAAAATCGTAGTTTTCGTGTGAACCCGAAGCATTTTTTCCAAATTGCGAAACCTTCTGATCGGTCAACGTCATGATTTCGAGTGCGCGGATAATCTTATGACGATCGCGATGTGTAATGCTGCTGGCATATTCCGGATCCAAACTGCGCAACCGATCAAACAGCACGAGCGTCCCCTTCTCATCCATTTCCTGCTCAAGACGTGTTCTGAGTTCAGGCACCGAAGGCGGACCGCTTGGGGGGCCGTAAATTAAAGCATTCACATAAAAACCGGTGCCACCCACCACAACAGGCACATGGCCACGCATGATGATTCCTTTTAATGCCTCCATCGCCTCATCGTAAAAATCCTTTACGTTAAAAGCTTGAGAAAGGTCGCGAATATCAATCAGATGATGTGGAACATGCAGCCGTTCTTCTTCACTGGCTTTAGCTGTTCCAATATCCATGCCGCGATATACCTGCATAGAATCAGCAGAGACAATCTCTCCACCGGAAACTTTAGCAATACGCAAAGAAATATCGGTTTTGCCCACGCCAGTGGGGCCGGAAATGACGATGACCTTTTTCTTTGGAATAGGCGATTGAATCTTCTGCTTTTGAGGAATATCAAAAGGGGAGATTAAGATTTTGGACTCTTCTAGAATCGTACCGGAGCTCACGCTCTCCCCCGATCTTTAATGCTCGTGGACACAGCTTCTAAATAGCTTTGAGAGCTTCTTCCTCTGTTGGATAGATCGCTAAGATGCGCTCAAATCCTGCCATTTTGATTATTTCCATTACTTCGTCACTCATCGCGCAGAAAACAAGCTTTCCGCCATGTGCTTTGATCTTTTTCGTAGCAGATAAAAGAAGCCTCATTCCAGCACTACTCAAGTAATCTACTTTGGAAAAATCGATCAGCATAAACTGCTTATTTTCCTCTAGAACCTTCGAAATCTTTACTTCGAGCGCCGGCGTGGTAGTTGCATCCAACCGACCTTCTAGCCGAACAAGTTTGCGGTTCTTTTGCTCTTCAATTTTGACATTGAGACCTAAAGCCATATGACGCCACACGAGTTAAATCAAAATTTGACTCTAACAAAAAATGGCATTTTCACCGTACTTAATTAATCTAGCACATCCAGACGCACACGTCGGCCGAAGCGCGCACCTACAGTCATGGCAATCGTCCTTAAGGACTTGATTGTTCTTCCCTGACGACCCACTACCTTCGCTACATCCTCTGGTGCTACACGGATCTCAACGATCGTGCCTTCTTGATTATCGAGAACTTTGACATCTACAGCTTCCGGCTTATCCACCAGGTTTTTAATCAGATACGCAATAAACTCTTTCATCTGCTTCCTTCGATTACGAAATATTTATACTGCTTAGAGGGGGTCTACAAACTAGGTCTCTTAGAGATTTAAGGAAGGAAAAATATCACGAGAAGCTTCCAAATATCGAAGACCTAGTTTGTAGATACCCTCTAAAGTCTACTCTGCGGAAAGATTAGAATCAATAAGCCCAACGGTCCACACCAAAAGAGACCACTTCATTAACTAAATTCTGTTCTGTTAATATAAGCTAAATGAGGCCATCCTCTGTTCTTAGGGAATTTTAAACAGCTTAACTGGTGAATTTATGGCTTCTAATACTTCTCCACCTCCAATTAAAACCTTACCTTCTCCTTTCCGTGACTCAGTCTCGTATCCAGAAAATGCAATACTTGCACTTCCCCCTCTTTCCCCCGAACAGCAAAACGAAGATCTTAAAACCACAGATTTTTTACTATCGCATCTACATCTGCTTTTACCCTCTACCAGCAAACCTAATGACTCCGACGTTGCGAAAAGAAAGGAGACGCAAACACAAAAAAAAGTTAAAACCCAGGAGCAGGAGGAAATTCAGCTTTTAAGGGAAAGATTCATACGTGTTGAAAACGAAAAAGATGCAGCACTTGCCGCTTTTAAGGCTCTTCAAACATCTATTAAAAAAGAAAGAGAAGAGACGATAGGTTCTTTAAAGGAGCTTTTCACACAAATAAATCTGCTAAACACAACTGCAAACATTGCAATTTTTGCGGCCAAGGCATATAAAGCACTTGCAGAAGACGCCATGGAACAGCTTAAAGTTAGTGAATCCAGGCTACTCGCAGCCACTTCTTCTACTCTTTAAACGTCTGAAAAAACCCCGAAGTCCGTTTAGTCCACTCTGTTTATATCAGCACAACATTCCCTATCTCGCGAAGTAAAATAAATACTTTACAAATTTCGACTATTTTTATTATTAGTTAATTTTTTAAAATTATCTAATTTGATAATAATAACAATCTAATTCAGATTATTATTTAATGTTTATTCTAATAATATTATAATATTTACATTGTTAATCAAAATTAATTCCAAAGGAGGAATTTTATGTCAGTATCACTAAGTACAGATGGATGTTTATACCGAACTGATTTGTGCGTAGGTCAAACTTTTGACTGCGTTAAATCATTCGCCGCTCAAAGCTTGGACGACGCTAAAGAGTTTTTGGTTAAAGCAAGAGAAGATATCCAAGAATTTGTGGAAAAAGAGCCTCTTGCAACTGTGGCTCTCGTCCTTGCAGCTGTGAGCGCAATTTTTGCCTTCACGATAGCCCTTCCTCTGATTCTTTCTCTCGTTATTACAGTGCCTTTAGCTATGTTCGTATACGCAAATGTTGAAGCGATCTGCCAAAATGAAGATCAGTTTTACCAAAATCTCGTGGCTCAATGTAAATGTGACGAATAATAATTTGTAGACACCTTTCTAAACCCAAAATTGCCAAAGCCTTTTTGGGTTTTTTTAAAATTTTAAATTAGGAAAATTTTATGTCAGCACCCATCACAGAAGTAAGAGAAGCAGCAGAGCCAGGTTGTTTAGATAGAGCAAGCCAGGGCTTGGGCGATGCCAAGAAGGCTATTGAAAAATTTGTTATGAATCATCCAGTAGTGGCTCTGGTCGGAACGATTTTTTTCTCGATTTATTGTATTTCACAGATCCTACCCACAATTCTGGTGGTTGCCCTTGTTGGTATACCTACCTACATCGTGGCTCAAACGATCTATCATAACTATGACCAGTTTTCTCAAAAACTCGTAGCTGAATTCCGCAAATAGTGATTTTATTAAAAAAATCAAATTAATAACTAAATTCACAATTAACTGCTATAATATTACCCGAGTTAATTAACAATTATTTAAGGAGAATATTATGGCAGCACTAGCGCAAACACAAGTTACAACGCCTCAAAATCAAGGCTGTTTAGACCACCTAAGCACCTATTGGGAGTACGCTCAAAAACACGTTGAACATTTTGTCATCGAGCAACCTCTCATTGCGGTTGTAATGACCATCGCCTTTGTGATTTTTGGTCTTACACAAATCGTCCCCGCCCTCTTATCCACGATCTTAATTGGCGTTCCATTGACTGCTTTCACATTCATAGTTGGACAGACGATCTTCCAAAACTTTGATGAGTTTACCGGCTCAGTTAAAAGTAAACTGGCAGCTAAAACGCTCGAGCGTGGATTGCAACAAGCAGAGTTCAGCTCTCAAGCTCAAAGCCCAGAAACGGAATCTGCTTATCACGAATAATTTCAGCAACTATTCTCAAAATTAAAACCCAAAGCCGGCAATCCGGCTTTGGGTTTTTTGTTTGCTCTTTCTCTAATTTTTGTTAACGTCTTTGCGAAAATCAACTCCAGGGAGGAATTGTATGGCAGCAAACGTAGCGGGTAGCCCTCATCATTCACGTGCAGCTTCACACGCAGAAGCAGCGGGTATAAATGTATCATTTCACATTCCGGAAGACATGCAACAAGCAGCTGTAGAAGAAGGTGGTGGCTGTTGCGGACTGGAAAAATATTGGACAGCAGCTCAAAGCGCTATCGGGCATTTTGTGATGGAGCAGCCCTTGATTGCGATTGTAGTCACAGTAGTCTTTACTATTTTTGGCATCTCTCAAATTCTTCCTTCACTCCTCGCAGCAGTCCTAATTAGCGTGCCGTTGCTGGCTTTTTCTTATCTAGTTGTTCACCATATCTGCATGAACATGGAGGCGTTCACTTTCCATCTTACTGAACAAGTTCTACATCATGAGACCAAGCGTAAAGAGCTCATGCAGAAACATGCGGATTCTCGTGGCCCATCAGCCATGGCTTCTCCTGAACAAAATCGAACAGCAGTGGAAGATGGTCATCCCTTAGGATCACCTGCACATGATAGCGCTTCAGGCCGTCTTTCTTTTGAAAGCCCTGATAGAACTTCTTCAGAGACATCTTCTCCTGAGCGTTAATCACTGAGCAAAAAGCAAAAACTCCTCTTCTTCAAGAGGAGTTTTTTTTGATTTCTTTATCTTCGAACTCCGTGCGCATCCCTAAAATCAAGCTCTTTTGGTAAATCATTTACAGGATATGCAGGATCGGCGCAAAGCGCCGGCATGATACGCAAGATATTTTCCTCCTATCCTTCATATCCTGTTAATTGTTTTTCCAAGACTCGGGCAAATGGAATTACTTCAGTTCTTCGATAAAGGCGAGTTGAGGAATGCGCAGATCAATGACGGCAGGCAAGCCTTTATCCGACGCATTTAAGAATTTAGGACGTAGTTCGAGATAATTTCCCAATTCTTGGGCGTAGTTCTTCGGTGTCATCCTAAGATAGATCTTCTTTTTCTTTTCCAGAGTATAGGGCTCTTCAATCAGCAGCACAATCTCACGGGTGCCATAGCTTTCTAGAGTTGCATGCGAAACATCGACTTGCAACACTGAGAAGAGATCACGATAAGGCGCAGTTGAAAGCAGGCGCAGCAGTTCGAGAGCCAGCGGAAGGGAAACAACTTCGAGCTTGTGATTCCATGTCAGTGTGGAATTAGCAGGTAAGCCGAGATAGATAAATGGCAGAGTTTTTGGCGCAAAAAAGGGCGAAAGTGGAAAGAGATATCCTTCTTCATCCAAAGCTCCATTTTGGACATCATAAAGTGCCGCTAGAGGTTGTCTTACCACATAGGTAACATATAAGGCTTGTGGCGGAAGAATTTTGACTACCGCATCTTTAATTACAGGCGAATTAAGCAGCTTTTCTTTAGCTAACTTAAGATCAAAATGCGCTACGGAAAGCGGGAGATCTTGCGAAAGGTTTAAAAGTTCTGCTAAATAAGCCGTTTTTAAAGCTTCTTTTTGCGGGCCAGTCTGCACGATCGTGGTCAGCTTTATGCGCGCATTTGGCTTTGCATTGAATACTTTCCTAATTCCAAGATAACCGCCACCTGAGACGAGCGTCGTCACCAGCGCAAGAATAATAAGGGCTTTGGAAAGCGGAACTTGTTTACGCATGTATAGTAGAATGCTTTTGCAGAAGCTCAGGGCCAATCTTTGTGATATCCCCCGCTCCCATGGTGAGCAGCACATCGCCTTCTCGAAGCAAACTCTGCAATCCATCTAAAAGTTTAGAGCGTGAAAAATAGTGGAGCGAAATCGCACTTCTGGCGCTAATCTTATCGAATAGAGCTTGCGTGGTGACACCGGCGATGGGTGTCTCACCGGCTGAATAGATATCTGTCAGCACGAGCTCATCTGCGATATCGAACACTTCGGCAAAGAGATCCATACAATCTTTAGTGCGCGTGTAACGATGCGGTTGAAAAGCAACCACAAGGCGCCTCTTTCCCACCGCACTTTTCATCGCGCGGAGGGTGGCAAAAATCTCTGTGGGGTGATGCGCATAGTCATCATAGATGGCAATCTGACCCAACTCTCCTTTTTTCTCGGCTCTTCTACCTACACCTTGAAAGCTCGTGAATGCAGCACGGATTGATGATTCTGGGAGATCCAAACGCAAGCATAAGCCAAAGACGGCAGAAGCGTTTAATACGTTATGTCCGCCGATTAGAGGAAGTTCAATATCCGTATATTTTTTTCCTTCAAAGGCAATGTCAAATAACGTCTTCCATCCATCTTGTCTAAAGTTGAGTGCGCACAAATCGGCCGACTCATCAAAACCATATTTGATGCCGGGAAGTTTTAAGCGTGCAATGCGTTCATCGTCGATGCAGACGAAGAGATGTTCAAGCGAATTGATCTGGGTGGCAAATTGGCAAAAACCCTCTTCTAACTTCTCATCGGTTTCCCAATATTCTAAGTGATCATTATCGATATTGGTGATAATTCCGCCAAACCCGCGGTATTTTAAAAAGGTGCCGTCACTCTCATCTGCTTCAGCTACAAAATGTGCGCCTTTACCGTTTTGACCATTGGTTCCTAGACTGCTGACGATACCACCGATTGCAAAAGAGGGGGCAAGGCCGCTTTGCATCAGAACATGCGCCAGAATTGAAGAAGTGGTTGTCTTGCCATGTGTACCAGCTACAAGAAGTGGTAAGGATTCTTCCATGAGCTTATGCAGCATGTCAGAGCGGTGCCAAATCGGGTAACCCTGTTTTTGAGCTGCTTGATATTCAGGATTATCTTTTACGACAGCTGTGCTGCAGATTACAACGGCTGGCTGAGTGATATTGCTTGCTTGATGGCCGAGAAAAATCTCCGCTCCCTCGTTTTTTAAATTTTCTACAATTGGAGAGGCATTTTGATCACTTCCCGAAACACGATAACCGCGTTGTAAAAGAATACGCGCAAGTGCGCTCATCCCAATTCCGCCAATACCAATGAAATGATAGGTCTCTTTCTTCATCATTTTACCTATTTAATATCTCGCTTACAATCTGCGAGAGTTCGCCTTTTTTCCCACGAACTTTATATTGACTTATCGATTTTTGCATCTCTTTTAACGCCCACTGATCGTGCGAGATGAGTTCGTGCAATAGTCCGTAAAGACGTTCAGCTGATAGTTCTGCCTCGAGCAGCATACGTGATCCTCGGACTTCGCTTTGCATGATTTGAGCGTTTTTACGCTGGTGATCATCAGCGGCATAAGGATAGGGAATGAGAATAGAGGGAACCTCGTGAGCCAGAAGCTCGGCAAGTGTGGCCGCACCCGAGCGACAGATGGTTAGATCGGCAGCTTTCCAGGCATAGACCATGTTCTCTTCAAACTCTTTGATACAAACCGGAATGTTTAGCAAGCTATAAGCGCGGTGCACTTCTTGCGTGTCTTTATGGTGGCCGGTCAGATGAATCACTTGAAAATCGGGAAAATTCAGGAAGAGTTGATTGGCTACTTGGCAGAAGATTTTATTAATCGATAACGCCCCTTGAGAGCCGCCAAAAACCAGAATCGTAAAACACTCTGGCTTTAACCCGAAAAACTCGCGCGCTTTCTCACGATTGAGTTCTAAAATGGGCTTATGTTCTCCAAGAGGCATGGCCACTTCTAGGGTTTTTCCGGAAAGTTTTTCGCTCGCATGCTCAAAATGCACTGCGGTGATGGCTGCCCAGCGAGAAAAAAGACGATTGACCTTTCCGGGAGCCGCATTCGATTCAAAAAGCACGATAGGAATACGTTTAAGAACAGCTGCAACTAACAAGGGAAAACTATGATAACTTCCAAAACCGACCACTAAAGTGGGCTTAAAAGCATCGATTAGGCGCAGGCTGCGCTTGACTCCCCTAAAAATACGAAAAACAGCTTTAAAAATATTGCCACGAAAGGGTGTACCACTTGCGACATCTTCAAAAGCAAAGTGTTCTTTATGAAAATAGCGATTAGTCGAAAAACCAGCACCTGCAAAAAGCAGAGCTAAATCTGAGCTTTTCTGCAGCAGTTCGCTGGCCAGTGCTTGGGCTGGATAGAGATGACCACCAGTCCCGCCTGCTGCGATTAGAAGTTTGGGTTGAGATTTGAGCTTGGATTTAGATTGGAACTGCATTTTTTCTCTTAGAGTGAATAGAGACGTTTAATAATAAAGATAATGCGAGAAAGTTAGCTAAAAGAGAGGAGCCGCCGTGACTAAAAAAGGGAAGGTTAGTCCCTTTGCTAGGTAAAAGCCCTGAGACAACTCCCAAATTCAAAAAGGCCTGAAAACAGAATAAAAAGGTAAGCACGGCCGCTAGGTAATATCCACGCACATCCCCGGCACTTGCTGCGATGTAAAAGCCTAAACAGCCGATAACCATGTAGAGTAAAATAAGCGTGATCATTCCCACAAAACCGAACTCTTCAGCAAAAATGGCTGCGATATAATCGCTGCGCGCTTCAGGTAAATAATCCAATTTTTGCAGACTCTCTCCTAATCCCCGGCCAAGCACACGTCCTGAACCCGCAGCGATCTTAGCCTGGTGAGGCTGGTGACCTTTGCCTTTTAAGTCTAGCTCAGGATGAAGATAGACACGGATTCGATCAGGCACGTGACTCATCTGCGAAGCGGCTATTGCACCAGTAAGCGCTAGCACAAAAAGAGGAAGCGCCCAATAGATTAATTTAAGCCGCGTCAATATAAACAAAGTGATCAGGGTCATGATCACAATAAAAACCGTACCATTATCCGGCTCGATCAAGATGAGGGCTGTGGGAATTGCAATCTTGCCCAGCAAAAAGAGAAACTGCTTTAAGGTTAAAGCTTCTTTCGATGCTGCAAAGACCGAGATCGCATAAAGAGGAATGATATACTTTACCAGCTCAGATGGCTGAAAAGAGAGGCCAAAAAGATTAATCCAACGATTCGCACCATTGATCTGCTGGCCTATGCCCGGAACAAATACAAGCAGGAGCAGCGCGCAGCCAATTAGAAGTAATGGACCGCTCCATTTTAACAGCTGCTGATAGCCCATCTTCCAAACTAATATGGCGCCCAAGAGTCCTACTCCGGAATAGCAGAGCTGTTTGATTAACGCATAACTCGTGCTTCGATCTAACCCGCGATCAAGCACCTCCGCTGAGGTGGTATTAAAGACCATCACGAGTCCCATTGCAAACAGCAACAGGACACAAGAAATAAGGGTTAGGCAAGCACGATTCATGTTTTTTTCTAACGAATACGCAATTTATCGCCAGGTTTCAGGCTACGCGCTTTCTCTTCGTTAAGTCCGTTAAGTTTTAGGAGCTCTTCTACTTTTATGTGGTTCTTCACAGCGATTGTCCAAGGATTATCGCCATTTTTTACCGTGTAGTACTGTGCAGAAGCATCTCCCTTACTAGCAGCTGCACTTGCAAGTGCTGAAGGTGCTTTTTCGCTTTTTGGGGCTTTAGCTGGAATTTTTAAAGCTTGGCCAATTTTCAAGCGTGTAGAAGCGAGCTGGTTGGCTTTCATGATCTCATCCACGCTCACACCATGTTGACGAGCAATCTTCTCTAATACATCCCCTTTTTTGACGTGGACTTCGGTAAAAGAGCGGCTCGGTTTTTCAGCTACCTCAGGCGCAGATGTGGAAAAGCCCACAGCAGGAGCGCTTTCTGACATAGAAATCGCTTTAAGGTCGTCAGCAAAGCTTGGAGCCGAAGCTGAATTGGATAATGGTGGAGAAGTTGGCATAATGGAGGATGTTGCTGAGGGAGCTGAGGATGAAGCAGCAGGCGCAAGTGTAGCTACAGGTGCTGTCATAGCTCCTGTGCTATGCTCTCGCAAAACCTGATCGATCTCATCTGAAGGTGCAGCAGCCGTGGCCATTTTCACATCCGAAAAGCTCGAAGTTTGGTTTGAATTGGAAGCAAAAGTTCCTTCATCTGCACTATCTGACTTAAGCGCACTTACAAAAAAAATTGTCATTAAGCCGGCATTGACAAGCACGGCGATGATGATGAGATCTCTACGGCTCATGTTATTTTCCTCTCTTCTCTTCTAAATCGTTGATGCATCGTTTAAATTCTTCGCCCCTGTGGGCATAATCGCGAAACATATCAAAACTGGAACAGCCCGGAGAAAGAAGCACCATATCCCCTCTTACGGCCCACTTGCGAGCTTGAGAGACAGCATCTTGCATCGACTCCACCATTTCTACCTCTATGGCTTTTCCTAACTCTTCTTGAATCTTGGGTGCAGCTTGACCTAGCGCCACAATTTTTTTCACACGCTTCTCAAAAGCTGCGATCCATGGCTTATAAGAGGCTCCTTTATCCACCCCTCCAGCGATCAAGATCACCGGTCCTTGCATAGTCCTCACCGCTTGGATGACTGCATCGAGGTTAGTCCCCTTGCTATCATCAAAAAACGAAATTCCCTCGATTGCTGTTACAAACTCAATGCGATGTGGCGGCTTTTGAAAGCTCTCTACTGCGGAGATAAATTGCTCTGCAGTAACCCCAAACTTGCGCACCAGCAGCCAAGCAGCTAAAACGTTCTCGCTTTCGTGGTTCCCCATTTCTCTATAGCCGACAGGCAATATGTATTCAACCTTGTCTCGATTATAGCTTTTCACTCGGTCGGTCCAGAAATGAGAAGCAGGTGTTAGTCCAAAAGTAAAAAAATCTTTATTTAAAAATTGACCGTACTCATTTGCCGCCTGCGCATAAATGAAAAAAGGTGCATCGTGTTTAAGGCAAAACTCTAACCGGCATTTGGCTCGCGCATATTCGAGCATATTGGGGTAGCGATCGAGATGATCCGGCGTAATGTTCAAGAGCACTGCTGCTTCAAATACTGGCGTGCTCATCGTTTCCAGCTGATAGGAACTTAGCTCGGCTACGACGATCTCATCGGGATCTGGATTCAGAAAATAGGCAGTTAAAGGCTGGCCGACATTACCGAGAGCTTTAGCTTTATGTCCGCTGGCATTCAGAATATGTTCAACAAGTAGAGTAACTGTCGTCTTACCATTCGTGCCAGTGATAGCCACAGCTTTTTGCTGCATGTACCTAAAAGCCAACTCCGCTTCGCCGATTATTTCTATGCCACTTTTGAGAGCAGCTTCATATAGAGGGTGATTTTGAGGCACGCCAGGAGATGGCACGAGCAGATCGATGTCTGCAAGCTCAATCTCAACGGGTTCGCTGTAGGCAGTTAAGCCCATTTTTATAAGTCTTTGTACCTCAGGATGTGTTTTCACAAGCTCAGCATTTCTCTCAACTGCCACAACCTTATAGCCGTGTTTGAGCAGAAACTCTACCGCAGCTCTTCCGCTAATGCCAAGACCGAGGATAAGCGCTTTTTTCATGGTATTATCACTGGAATTTGAGAGATATCATTCCGATGATTGCCAGCAGAAGACTGACAATCCAAAATCTGAGCACCACTTTTGTTTCAGGCCACCCTTTATATTCAAAATGGTGGTGCAGCGGTGAGCAGAGGAAGATGCGTTTGCGATTGCGTAGTTTATAACTTGCGACTTGGAGAATGACAGAAACAGCTTCGGCTACAAATATCCCGCCTACCACAGCAAGCAGCAGTTCACGGCGCAGTAATATGGCTGAAAGGCCAATAATACCACCGAGAGAAAGTGAGCCAGTATCACCCATAAAAATCTGTGCTGGATAGCCATTATACCAAAGAAAGCCGAGGCAAGCACCTGCCATGGCACAGAGATAAATAGCGATCTCGCCTCCATTTTCGATATAGAGAATGTTGAGGTAGCGCGCCATTTCGCTGTTATTTGAAAGAAAGGCAAAGATGCCGAGCACAAAAGAGGTCATCATCAGACAGCCTGCCGCAAGACCGTCGAGGCCATCTGTCAAATTGACGGCATTAGAAGAGCCTGTGATCACAATCAACGTAAAGAAGAAGGCTAGAGCTAGTAAGCCACCTTTTAAGAGAAAGATCGGATCTTTCACAAATGGGGCAAAATAATAACCCATATACTGCTGTGTAGAAAGCGTGACTGTTTTTATTTCACTCTTCACATTTTCAGCTTCTTTAGCGGGCATGCGCACTAACTCTTTGGCTGTGGGTGGAGCAAACCATTTGCCGACATGCACTGCATTTGAAACCGTAGGACAAAGCGTATAAAGGCCAATAAGCGCTGCAAGAATAATTTGGAAAAGGAGTTTCTTTTTGCTGGCTAGACCTTTGGAATTTTTATACTTTAGCTTGAGATAGTCATCATATCCGCCGATTAATCCCAGCCAGATGGTCGTGATAAAAAAGAGCAGAGTAAATGAGCTACGTAGATCCATCCAGAGGAACATCGAGAGCAGCATAGCAGAAAGGATGAGAATCCCCCCCATCGTCGGCGTATCCTTCTTTTTCTGATGAAGCTCTGCCAGCATCGGACAATCCTCAACACGGATCGATTGCCCTGTCTTTAGGGAATAGAGTCGATGAATAAAGCGAGGCCCAAGAAGAATGGTAAATAGAAGCGCGGTGATAGCAGCCAGCATCATCCGAGTGGACGCATAAGAGAACACCGCTGGGATTTTCATCCCGAACGCGCTATTGAAAAACTCTATAAGAAAAAGCAGCACAAATAGATCCTGAAGAAAAAACCAATCGAGATCTTACAAACTTGCCGAAAAAATAGCTATCTTTCCAAAATCTGCCATAACTTTACTGAGTTTGAGCCTTTAATCAGCACCACATCTTTGGGCTGGGCCAAGCTGGTTAATCGCTCTTGCAAACTAGCTAGATCAGCAAAATGTTCTGCCGATCGGCCCTGCTTTGCAAAGATTTCAATCATCGGCAAACACTCCTTACCAATACAAAGAAGATGGTCGAAATGCGCTAGCGCTTCTTGACCAATCTCTCGATGATAAAGCTCCGAATTTGAGCCAAGCTCCACCATCGTACCAATCACACCAATGCGCCTTCCCCCTTTCTCGGGTTTAGGGAGGTTAGCAAAAGCCGCACGCATTGAAGTAGGATTAGCATTATATGCGTCATTGATAAAGAGAATTCCATCTTTCTCAATCTGCTCAAACCGCGCTTTATAAACGGTAAGCTTAGCAGCTTGGCTTATGATCTCATCCCAACTGACGCCCAAAATCCTAGCCGCTGCAGCTG
Organism: uncultured Chlamydiales bacterium; assembly: GCA_963700985.1. GTDB lineage: Bacteria > Chlamydiota > Chlamydiia > Chlamydiales > Rhabdochlamydiaceae. The sequence continues at coordinate 2,039,300 of OY969554.1, read as the reverse complement.
CCGCCATAAAATCTTCACATAGATGAGTCGCATGAAATGGCAAAGTGAAGGAGGGCGATCGCATGGTTTTCTCCTCAGCCACAAAAGCTGACCCGGACCAGCTAAGCAGATAATCAGCAGGTCTCTCACAGAGCTTCTCATAGGCGAAGCTCAATTTTTCACACGTTCCCGTTTGCGTGACGGCAGAGAAATCTGCACATGCGGCGTTATACACACCATAACGCGTTTGCGGATGCGCGAAAATTTGCGCTTTAGCTCGAGCTACACCTTCAATCCCATCTGTAAAAGCACCCACATGAGCCAGACCAACACGTGTGATCAAGCCAAGATAAGGGGGCGCAATCTCTACGAGTTTTTCGATCTCATTGGGTTCACTCATGCCCATCTCCATTACAAAGAGCTCTTCGTCACCATGAGAATTCAAAATACTTAAAGGGATACTGACTTGCGAATTAGAATTGCCGGGTGTCTTGGCAGTACGAAATTTGACCTGCAAAAGATCTGCAAGAAATTCTTTAGTGGTGGTTTTCCCAACCGAGCCCGTGACAGCAATGACCCGAATCTTGCGCTCTTCCCGTTCTCTCTTAGCTAAAGTTTGAAGCGCAATTGTGGGGCATTCAACCTTAAACAACTGAAGACCAAAGTTCTCTCCATTATAGTCTTTTGCGACTACAGCGGCCACCGCACCACGATCTGCCACATCCCTTAAAAAGGCATGCCCATCAAATTTTTTTCCTCGAAGCGCAAAAAAAAGTTGGCCGGGTTGAACTTTCCGACTATCGATCTCGGCTCCCTTGACTATCTTATTATAAGTGCCAGGAATTTCCAGCGTTTGGGCAAACCAGGCTAAAGGTCTTTCTTTCATATAATCCTTTTTAGATCCTTGACCGCATTAGGCAGATCTCGCATAATTTTATCTTTTTGATATCTTTTGGGTGGCATAGCCAAGTGGTAAGGCAGGAGCCTGCAAAGCTCCCATACCCCAGTTCAACCCTGGGTGCCACCTTTACCTTACAACGTTCTACAAAGCTTTTGTTATATCTCATCGCAACACCTATTGGCAATCTTGCAGATATCACCCTGCGTGCACTAGATACACTGCGCTTATGCGATTACATTTTGTGCGAAGACACACGTCACAGTCAAAGACTTCTTGCGCATCATCAAATTCAGAAGCCATTAAAAAGCTATCATCAGTTCAATGAAAAAAGACGCTCTGATGAAGTCATCGCCGATCTTAAGTCAGGTCTTAACATTGCCCTAATTACAGATGCCGGCACACCTTCAATTTCTGACCCTGGCGAGATTCTGGTTAAACGCTGTCTAGAAAATGGCCTGCCAATTACATCAATACCCGGCGCATGTGCTGCGGTTGTAGCGTTAACCATATCGGGACTTGCAACCGATCAATTCCAGATGCTCGGTTTTCTGCCCAAAAAAAAGAGCGTCCTTAAACGCATCATAGGTGAATGTCTAGCCTATAGGGGCACCAGCATCTGCTATGAAAGCCCCTATCGCGTGGTCCATACTTTGCGCATCATAGAAGCGCTAGACCCAGCCAGAAGCATTGTGCTCGTGCGTGAACTCACTAAAATCCACGAACAGCGCCTGCAAGGTACTGCCCCCGAATTGATTGCGCATTTTGGCAAAAACGTACCTCGCGGCGAATTTGTCATGCTAATCAACGGCCAAGCTGAAGTCAAAGCTCCCAAAAAACGCAAATATCCCAAACCAGGCGATATAAAAACTCCTTGATTTAGCAGACGATTATCTCATTTGCTAAATTTACAGCTCTCAGCTTGCTAAATTTCCTTTTTTAACCTATAGTTACCACTTCTAACATATAACTTATGGAGATTTAGCCATGGCTGATACAGCAAAAGAGATCATCTTTGAAGAAGAAGCACGCAACAAGCTACGCGAAGGCGTCGATAAACTCGCTGACGTCGTAGGCGTTACGCTCGGACCCAAAGGCCGTAACGTGGGCTTGCAAGCTTCTTGGGGCACTCCCTCTATTACTAATGATGGTAATAGCATCATCAAGGACATCGAACTTAAAGATCAGTACGCCAATATGGGCGTTTCCATGGGCAAAGAAGTCGCTAGCAAGATGAAAGAAAAATGCGGCGACGGCACGACTTCTAGCATCTTATTACTAAGAGCTCTTGTGCAAAATGGCGTGAAAAATATCGCTTCCGGCTCAAGCCCCATTCATATTAAACGCGGCATCGAAAAAGCAGTGGATGCAGCTGTAAAAGAGATCGAAAAATCTTCGATTGCTATCAAGAGCGATCAAGAAATTAAAAATATCGCCATGGCCTCTTGCTCAGGCAACGAGAGCATCGGCGAGCTGATTACACAAGCCATCAAAAAAGTTGGCAAATCTGGCGTCATCACAATTGAAGAGGGCAAAGGAACGGATACTGTCATTGAAATGGTTGAAGGGATGCAGTTTGATCGCGGCTACGTCAGCGCGTACTTCTGCACTAACTCTGAGATGTTGACGGTTGAGATGCATAACGCACGCATCCTTATCACAGATAAAAAAATCTCTTCTGTGCAAGAGCTCCTCCCAATCCTTCAAGCCGTCGCGTCTGCTGGGCAAGAGCTTTTAATCATTGCCGACGACATCGAAGCTGATGCTCTTTCCACACTCGTAGTCAACAAGCTGCGTGGCTCACTTAAGGTCTGCGCGGTTAAAGCACCGGGTTTTGGCGACCGCCGCAGAGCTCTGCTGGAAGATATCGCCATTTTAACTGGCAGCACCCTCGTTTCAGAAGAGACTGGCAATGCGCTTAAAGATGCTACAAGCGACGTTCTCGGAAGCGTAGAAAAACTAGTTGTGACCAAAGATAAGACCACGCTGATTAATGGCGCAGGCAAACCTGAGGCTATTCGCGGACGCGTTAAACAGATAGAAGCAGAAATCAAAGATACGACAAGCTCTTACGACAAAGAAAAATTAGAAGAACGCAGAGCAAAGCTCGGTGGTGGTGTAGCTGTAATCCGCGTAGGTGCAGGTTCCGAGCCTGAAATGAAACAGAAAAAACAGCTCTTTGAAGATAGCTTAAACTCAACTCGTGCCGCTCTTGAAGAGGGTATTGTAATCGGCGGCGGCATCGCACTTTTACGCGCTAGCTTTGCCATTGATAAACTTAAGCTTTCAGCAGAAGAGAAAATCGGCGCACACAGCGTGCAAATCGCTTGTGAAGCACCTTTCAAACAGATCGTAACCAATACAGGTTTCGATAGCGCTGTAATCTTAGAGCAAGTGCTCAGCCAAGGAATCAACTTTGGATTCAATGCTTGGACAGAAAAAGTTGAAAATCTGCTTGAAGCAGGGATTGTCGATCCAGCTAAGATTGTCAAACACTCATTAATGTTTGCCGCTTCTACGGCTGGGATCATTCTGCTCTCCGAGGCACTCATCGGCAATGCGCCAGAAGAGTCTGAAGAGAAAGAATCTAAAGGCTAAGAAGTCAACATCCGCCGATGCAAAAAACCGCACTCGTTCTTCCAGCGCGTGGCATCGGCGATGCTTTACTCATGATGATCGCCTCCGAAAGCTTGCGTCAAAGTGGCTTTCAGGTAACTACGGCACACCCAGCTCTGGTAGAGCTACAAGACTGGTTTCCCCAGCATACCTTTATTCGTGAGCTTCCCCGTTCTTTCGAAGCTTGGGATCTCATAATCGTCGAAAATGACAACTCTTCAAAAATCGAATCGCTCAAGCAACAGGTCAAAAACTTAAGCATCTTTTATCCGAGTTACTCCCTGAAAAAGCATGGCCCCCTCACCTCTCTCGATCAGTGCTTTGATGAGAAAATCCCATTTGCAGAAAATATGGCAATTGCCATAGCTAGGCTTCTACAAAAAGAAGCACCTTCAAAAGACAACGGAATACAAGCGCTCTCAGGATTAATACTTCGTCGTTTTAGCCAGCGTATCCTCCTGCACCCCATGAGCAGCTGCGTGCAAAAAAACTGGAGCAAAAAGAAGTATCTGGCCTTAGCTCAAGAGTTACAAAAAAAGGGCTACACGCCTGTTTTTATTGTTAGTCCTCAAGAACGTGACACATGGCAAACAGCGCAAAGGCTAGGATTTCCCCTTCCGGAATTTTCTACATTAAGTGCACTGGCACATTTCACATATGAGTCAGGAGCTTTGATTGGCAATGACTCCCTCATGGGACATCTCGCTTCGAATTTCGGGCTTCCTACCCTCACCATCGCCGATGAACCTAAGCGCATGCGGCTATGGAGACCCGGTTGGACTATGGGCACTGTGGTTACTCCCCCTTCATGGATCCCCAATTTTAAACCTATACGCCTGCGCAAAAACCACTGGCAGTGGTTCATCTCTAAACGGCGCATATTAGAAAATTTCCTAAAGCTAGATCTTTAGATATGGATTCAGAATCGCTTAAACGAGTTGGGATAGAAAAGTCCGTGCTGGTACGAGAATAGGACCCTTCTCTTCAAAGCAGTTCTTCTGAACGAAGGGAAGATTGAAGGTCACCTGAAAGGCATGCGGAGCTTGAGTTTCCTTTTGAAAATGATAGAGAGCTGAAGATAACCCTGTTACTTTGGTTTTAACCTCGACCAGAAACCATGGCTTTCCATTTTTCGTAACTATAAAATCAGTCTCAATCTTATCTTTGGTGCGCAAATAGTAGAGACCAAAATCCCCCAATCCTCGATCGATCCAGAAGTGAATAGCTTTAAGAAGGTGACTCGCCACGAGATTCTCGTTACGATGTCCCTCATCTTCAATCAGTGACCAATCCCACAGATAAAGTTTAGGCTCTTTTAATAGTGAACGGCTGATATTTTTCGACCACGGCTGAATTGAAAAGCAATAATAAAAGGATTTAAGTACTTCTATCCAGCGACGAATAGTATCGCCAGAAACACCCACTTTTTTAGCTAAAGATTGGTAATCCATTGACTGAGATGCTTGCTTTCTAAGAAGTTCTGCGAGAAGTTCAATCTGAGCTAACTCTTGGATTCTAGTGCCGTCTCGAATATCTTCCCGAAATAGTTGATCTTTGCGGATGGATTGTAGACGTTGAGAAAATTTTTTTGAGCGTTGGATAAACGGTTCTGGAAATCCCCCATGCTCTAGAAGAGCTAACCAATCTTCATCGGAAATAGGCTTGGGATTTTTACGAATCTCTTCCTCGATCAGATAAGGAGAGACAATTTCAGCCACTGAAAGAGGGTGAATTCTATAATAGAAGTATCGACCCATTAAACTATCTCCGCCCTTTTTATAGACATTCAGGCGTGCGCTTCCAGTAACAATTACTTTGACTGACTTCTCATATCTGTCGAAAAAGCCTTTTAGGAAATTCTTCCATTTCCCGAACTTATGGATCTCATCGAATATAAGAACAGGCTTCTCTTGTGCAAGCTCTTTTAGCCCAACTTGTAAGGCAACCGCCTCAGTTCCTTCTAAAAAGAGCAGCCGTTCTGCCGAATTGTCCCAGTTGAAATAGAAATGCCGAGCCCATTCTCCCGCTACCTCTAGACTAACAGTCGTTTTTCCGACTTGTCTCGGGCCCATTAAAAAAACCATCTGCCTAAGCTTAGAAAGATGGTCGCGGATGATTTCCTGATAGATTCTTCTCATATGACTATTTTACGATATATCGCGTTTTAGTCGCGACTATTTTACGACATGTCTAGTTTTGGTCATATATAAGCGACTTATTTTCAATGATTAAAGATTTATATCGCTCGTTTTTAAATAAGTTCACATGCGCGTTTTAGAGCAGGATCGATGTGAGGATAGACATTCTCTTTACCGATGAGTTCTTCAAAACCAAACTTTTTGAGGCTTTTGGCGGGCCCTTTCTGCACACCTGAGAGAATAAGTGTGGTATTTTGTTTCTGGCATTTTCCAAAAAACTCTCTTAGGGCATGCATGCCAGATGCATCGATGAATGGCACCTTGCGCATACGCAAGATAAATGCTTTAGGGGGAAATTCAATCCCTTCGAGCACATCTTTGAGACTATCTGCCACTCCAAAGAAAAAGGGTCCGCTGATCTCATAGACTTCAACTCCTGAAGGAACGTCTTTTTTAGAGATGGCATCGGGATCATGTTTTTCAGGGAACTCATCGATAGTCTCTTTAAAGAGTTTTGCCACTGAAACCGTATCTGAAAGATCTCCCATTCTTTTCATAAATACAAAAGCGGCAAGCAGCATTCCCACACCAACTGCCATTGTTAGATCTACAAAAATGGTGAGGAAAAAGGTGACAAGCAGCACGACTACATCACCCAATGGAGCTTTAAACAAATGGCAAAAATGTTCAGCTTCGCTCATGTTCCAGGCAACCACTATTAAGACCGCAGCAAGTGCAGCTAACGGAATAGAGCCAACCAGGGGAGCGAAAGCCAAGATAATCAGAAAAAGCGTTAGCGCGTGCACGATACCTGCGATGGGAGTTCTTGCGCCTGCTTTAACATTAGTTGCCGTACGCGCAATGGCACCTGTGGCAGGAATTCCCCCAAAAACCACAGCGCCTAAATTGGCTATTCCCTGCCCAACGAGTTCACAGTTCGATTTATGCCGACCACCCATCATCCCATCTGCGACAAGCGCAGAAAGCAGAGATTCTATACCGGCTAGAAAAGCGATTACCAGCGCATCGGGAATAAGCGCCTGAAAACTGGAAAAATTCATCTGCAAAGAAGGAAAAGATGGAAAAGGCAGTGTTCTGGGAAGATCTCCAAACCGGGTATAAATCGTGTCGATATTCCATCCGAAAAAGAAGCAGACAGCCGTCGAACAGGCTATTGAAGTAATCCCCCAAGGAACCACAGGTATAAACCGCCGGATAAGCAAGATAAGTATTAGAGTGCCCGCCCCTACATACAGAGTCGTAGGATCAAGCGTGGGCAGTAGATGAACGTAGGTCGACCATTTTTCGATAAAATCCGCAGGCGGTGTGCCCATCTGTAAACCGAAAAAATCCTTAATTTGCGAAGAGAAGATCAACACAGCAATGCCACTAGTAAATCCTGTGATAAGCGGATAGGGAATGTATTTGATCCAACTGCCTAGCCGACAAAGCCCAATTACAATCAGCAAGAGGCCAGCTAACAAAGTAGCAATAATCAAACCCTCATAGCCCTGTCTCTGGATGATATCATAAACGATGACCACAAAAGCGCCCGTTGGCCCGCCGATCTGCACACGGCTTCCACCCAAAAGTGAGATGAGGAAACCGGCTACAATTGCGGTATATAACCCTTGTGCCGGAGTTACACCTGAAGCGATGCCAAAAGCCATGGCTAGAGGAAGAGCGACAATACCTACTGTGATTCCAGCGACTAGGTCTTTTTTAAAAAGAGCTGAAGTATACCCCTCTCTTAGGCATATCCAGAGCTTAGGAATAAACTCTCGCCAAGACCATCTTTTATGAGAAACGCGTTTGTGCATTGCAAATAATATTAGTAAAAATTTAACTTGTCGTTAAGAGCAACATACAATTTTGAGGTTTTATGAATAGAGAAAAGGCCCCAATGTCACACCGATCAGCTAAAAAAATGTCTAAAGAGATCGATCGAAAAGGAAAAGCTAAAGTCTTCATCGCTTCGAAAACACCTTTACAGGTTCACCCTTCTATTCCTACTAAAAAGATGACCTTTGCCACAAGAGAGCTCATAGCTGTTGAGAATAACCCACGTAAAACCAAGCACAAGAGAGTGCATAAACGCACATCACCGGGCGAACCTCTTGAACAGACGGCTCCTGCTCATATTCATGCCGAAGGCAAACGCTGGATAAAAACCTTGCAAAAACAGACAGCTGTAAAAAAAGTAGTTAACATCAAAAAAGCTACGAAAAAGAGCTATCGATAAGCCGGGTAAAGAGCCTATCGATAAATTAGGCTACTCCAGTAAAATGATTGTTTTTCACATTGTTTTTCATTGGGAGTAAGTTCTTTTGCGTATTGCTCATATTTCAGACCTACATTTTGCGAAAGCTTCGCTTAGTCCCATGCAATTCTTTTCAAAAAGGTGGTTGGGAAACCTCAACCTTCTATTCTGCCGGCAAAAAGAATTTAACCAAGAGCAACTCGCCCAGTTAGTAGAGCTTTTCAAAAGTTTAAAGGTGGATCTGGTCTTAATCTCGGGAGATCTTACCACAACTTCGCAGGCTCAGGAATTTCGCTTAGCCGTGGAATTTGTCGATACCCTAACCAAGCAAGGGATCCAAGTGATCGCTATTCCCGGCAATCACGATCAATACACAAAAAGCGCCTATAAAAAACGCCTCTTCTATCAATTTTTTCCCTCAAAATTTACCACCTCTCAATTTGACCTAAATGCACATGGACTAGCGGTAAAAGAGCTACCAAACGGCTGGTTTTTAATCGCGCTTGATACAGCTATTGCTACAAGCCTTATCTCGTCACGCGGCTACTTCTCGCCCGATCTCGAGGAGCGCCTAGAGCTAACGCTAGCTAACCTCCCTGCTGATCGCCCTATCCTGTTGGCTAACCACTTTCCCTTCTTTGATCCTGATGGGCCTCGTAAAGCGCTGGGACGATCGAGCGCATTAAGAGACCTAATCGCTCGCTACCCAGCTATTAAACTCTATCTGCACGGACATACTCATCGACATACAGTTGCAGACCTAAGGCCAAGCGGCCTACCGATTGTGCTCGATAGCGGAAGCACAGCCCATCGAACTGAAGGTGCCTTGCATTTGATTGACATTGAGAAAACATCCTGCGATGTGCAGTCTTTCTTCTGGAAAAACTCAGTTTGGCAAGCAGACGAAAAACGAAAATTTGATATTTCAAGGAAATAAACTGTGACAGAAAAAAAAGGCTCTAAATTTCCTTGGTATAAAGAGGGTCTGAATTTCAGCTGCACCGAATGCGGACAGTGCTGCACCGGCTCCCCAGGCTATGTCTGGCTTGAGGCAAGCGAAATCACAAATCTAGCCAAGACCCTCAAGATTACAGAAGCTGAATTCATCAAAAAGTATACCAGGCTAGTGGGCGGCAACCTCTCCCTTATAGAAGATAATAAAACCTATGACTGCGTCTTCTTGAAAGAGAAACGTTGTCTGGTCTATAAAGCGCGTCCCAAGCAATGCCGCACTTTTCCTTGGTGGCCAGAAAACCTCGCTTCTCCAGCGGCCTGGGCAGAAGCGGCCAAGCGCTGCGAAGGCATCAATAAAGAGGCTTCACTTGTTCCCTTAAATGTGATAGAAGGACACTTAAAAAGTGGAGATGAGTGATGACCAACCCGGCTGCTTCTGATTCTGGAACTAAAAAAAGAATAGAAGAGTGGTTGAGCGGCCCCTACGATGAAAAGACCAAAGAGACGATCCGCTCCCTTCAGAAAAACGATCCCAAAGCTCTAGAAGATGCTTTCTACACCAATCTCGGTTTCGGCACAGGCGGCATACGCGCCCTCATGGGCGTGGGCTCCAATCGCCTCAATCAATATACCATCCGCATGATCACACAGGGCTTAGCGAATTACATTCGCAATCAAAAAGGACCCTATCGCGTAATCATCGGCTATGATTCACGACATAATTCACGTTTATTTGCAGAAGAGACCGCGCGCGTGCTCGCCGGCAACGACATCCCCGTATTACTCTTAAAAGAGCTGCGCCCCACCCCTTACGTATCCTTTGCCGTGCGGCAGAAAAAATGTCTCTGCGGAGTCATGATTACCGCTTCGCATAATCCGGCCGAATATAATGGGTATAAAGTCTTCTGGAAAGATGGCGCTCAAGTCGTTGCACCACACGACACTGGAATCATGGACGAAGTAAGTCATGTGACTAAACTCGAAGACGTTAAAATAGACGAACTGAACTCTCCGCAAATTAAGATGGTTGGAGAAGCGCTAGATCGCGACTATTTAAATGCCATCCGTCCGCTGCAGTTCTTTCCCGAACAGAATAAAGCCGAGGGAAGCAAGCTTAGCATCTGCTATACGAGTTTGCATGGCACAGGCATTACACTTGTGCCCAAAGCTCTGGATGACTGGGGCTTTACCTCAATCTCTTACGTAGAACAACAGATCAAACCCGACGGCAACTTCCCGACTGTTAAATTTCCCAATCCTGAATTTAAAGAGACCTTAGAACTCGGCATCGCTCTTTTACAGAAGAAAAAAGGCGATATCATGGTGGCAAACGACCCTGATGCAGACCGCACGGGATTAGTTGTCATGCATCAAGGAAAGCCCGTAATCCTAACCGGTAATGAGATCGGTTCTCTGTGCGTGCACTTCATCTGCGAGACGCTCAAACAGAGAAAAAAAATGCCGCCCAAAGGCGCATTCGTTACCACCATTGTATCAACTGATCTAATGAAAACCATTGCCACTGCCTATGGCGTGCACTGCTTCGAAGTGTTGACCGGCTTTAAATACATCGGCGAAAAAATCCACGAGTGGGAACTCTCTAAAAAAGGATACCACTTTCTCTTTGGTGCTGAGGAGTCTTACGGCTTTTTAATCGGCACGGTGGCCCGCGATAAAGATGCGATTAGTGCGACCTGTTTCATCTCGGAGATGGCGCTCGATGCTAAACTTAAAGGTAAAACACTCGTTGATCATTTGAACGACCTCTATAAAACCTATGGCATCTTTAGAGAAAAACAGTATTCAATCAACTTCACTTCTTCCGGCAAGGAAGAGATGGCCCAGATCGCGACTTTGATGGGGAATTTGCGAAACAATCCGCCGCTTAAAATTGGCGGGCAACCTGTGATGATCATCGAAGACTACCTAAAACATCAGAAACTTTACGTGGATAGCGGTAAAACAGAACTACTCACGCTCCCCAAATCTGATGTGCTCCTCTTCCGTCTCAAGGATGATAGCAAACTCATTATTCGCCCCTCTGGAACTGAGCCCAAAGTGAAGCTCTACGTTGGCACGCGCCTTAAAAAATTTGACTCTGTTGAACAAGGAATTCAAGCGTGTGAAAAACGCCTCGATGTGCTCATCGATAGCTTCAAACAAGAAGCCAAAATTTCATGACTTCTTTAGAACGCACAACCCTCATGCAACAGGGTGCCATCCAGAGAAATTTTAAATTAGCGCTGATTACCGGCGCAAGTTCAGGCTTGGGAAAAGCGCTCGCTCAAAAACTAGCTGCACAAGGCATTCCCCTTCTACTCACTGCCCGCGATACTGAGCGCCTGCTAGAGGTGCAGAAGCAAGTTAACGTTCCTGTCACTCTGCATGCGGCCGATCTTGCAAAGCATGAGCAGCGCCAGGGCCTCATTTCACTTATGCGTGAAAAAGGGCCCGACCTCATTATCAACTGCGCAGGCTTCGGGCTCTACGGCGAAGTTCTTTCTCACACCACGGCTGAATCATTGGAAATGATCGAAGTCAACGTGCAAGCGCTGGTCGAAATCAGCATTGAAGGTGCGCGCATTTTAAAAGCTCAAAATGATAAGGGCACGATCGTCAATATCGCATCCGCTGCCGCATTCCTAACATATCCCACCTTCTGTATCTACGCGGCTACCAAAGCTTTTGTAAATCAATTCTCTCAAGGACTTGATGCGGAACTTTCACCTGCCGGCATTCGCGTGTTAAGCAGCTGCCCTGGACAAATTGAAACAGACTTCCAACGTCGCGCCTCCAAAGGTTTTTATCAAAAGAAGGCTTTCTGGGCGATGAGTGTAGAAAAGGCCGCGCAGCTCATCTGGCAGCAGATCGAACAGGGCCGCAGCCAATATACCTTCGACTGGCGCTCAAAAGTTGCCATCACGCTTCTCGGACTCTTTCCACGCAAATTCCGCCATCTGATCTTGCGCATGAGCATTCAAGGGCGCATCAAAAAACACTAAGAAAAATAATACCCGTTCTAAAATTCTGAAAGAAAACAGGAAATGCGAGTTTTTTCTTTCTTCATCTTGCATATCCTGCCGGCGAAGCGGATCCTGTAAATGATTTATCAACTTTAGACGGTGGCGAGGAGAAGGCCGCATGCTATAAAGGGAGTTATAGGAACGCAGGGAATGATGCAGTTGGTGAAATAAGGCAACACCACAGTCATGACAAGCATGGATAAACTTAGGGTTAAAGCTATAGAAAATGTCATGCTCACACCAGTAAGTGTGGTAGTCACAGTTGCAGCAACTCCAATGCTGCCGATTAGCGCTGCCGCTAAACGTAAAATTCGAGCCAAGCCAGAATCCCCAATGATCGCTTCTAACCCTCGATCGATCAGAAGATAACTCATCGTAAATGCGCCGCCATATACAGCACCTACAGCTGCAGTGGTGTGAGCTAGCGCCGTTGCGGCCAAAGAGCCAATTCCAGCTCCGAAAAGCACACTAGGAAGTTCATTGGGTGCAGCAGGGTTCGCAACAGGAGCGGCCATGATTAAATCTCCGAGATGTTAAGCATGGGGAAATTATAAAGCTGGGGGGCTTATAACTCAATTTTTTACTAACTAGGAGCTAGATCGTATTTAGAATTCGGAAGAAGCCACCTGTAAAAGGATCTGGCTGAGACAAGTTCGGACGAAGCTCGATATTAGCAACTTTTTCAGCTGAGGCGATGATCAAATTCATCGATGAGCCAGATTTAATGGTAGCTAGTTCGCTCAGTGCTTCATCTATACTATTCGTCTCTTCTAAAAGATGTCTAAATAGCAATGTGTTAGGCCTGCCCATCTCATCTCTTTCATCGCCACATTGGGAACATGCTAACCCGATACCTTTGTGATTTACCCCTGCAAGTACGCCGATAAATCCTGGAAAGGTGAAATTTACAAATCCATTTCTATTTTCCGTTGACCCATTTACAACTAAAGTTGTGTAAGGAGCAAGCGCAATCCAGGGCCAATCTAGCGTATGTGCCAGAAACACATGTCTGCGGCTTGCAGGAACTTCTGCGCCCTGCGAAAAGTTTGCATATGTAGGAGTTTTATGCGCTGCATTGAACCAAGAAGCACTATAAGCTAAATCTTGGGTTTGCAGATCAAAAACTATTGATTGGATTGTCTCTTGCTTAGATACCTCTTTCAGCGCGGCTAGGTGCGAATTTATGTTGGGTTCAAGCGGGATTTGAATGAGCGTTTGTTTTCGCATCCTCGACTCATCTATTTGCGGATGCTCTCCTTGCGGCAACAGTTCCCAGGCCAGATAATGATTGGTGGTTGCAGTGCGTGTAGATGCTTTCCCTTCTTCGAAAATAGAAGCTACGGTACTGCATCCATAAGTCCCAGCAAAAACATCGATGTAAACATGGGCTTGAAAAATCTCGCTAAGAGGAACCCCTGTGGCATCGGAAATCCCCTGCATCTCCTCAAGAAGAGGATCCGTGAGGGCCTGCTGAAACTCATTTATGCTTTTTTCAAAAAAAGGAAGGCCTTTGCTTTCAATCTGAGCTTGAATCATGTGTCGCACAAGAGCATACACGATCAAGATCTCATGCCTGAAAAACTGTCCCTGGGCTAAACCCCTTTCATAGGGATCGGGGTTATGTAGATAGAGCACGCTCACTCGATTATTTAGAAAGTAGTCGGCTAAGGCTACTAGATGCCCCAAAACAGGAATGCACTCTAAAACACCCAAAACAAAATGAACTATTCTTTCCGCGAGTCCAAGAACCTCCCAAGGAATTTCGCCGCTGAACGCTAAAATAATATGTTTACTTCCATATTCAAAGGGAACATTAGCGTATAAAATACTCGAAGAATAACTCTGCGTAGAATAATCAATAATCATAAGCACAAAATTTTAAACTAAAAACGAATAAAAATCCATTATAGTTAAAAATTTAAATTAATTTTTTATTGGGTATTTGATACGTAAGTGGTTGGCAACCACTAGAGATTGAATCATCGACTTCTTCACACGCTCAAGCTCTTCGAATGAGAGCTCGCAGTTTTCAAATTGGCCACCTTTAATCTTTTCATCGATTAGGCACTCGAGCATTGCCGTAATGCTCTCTTCGCTAACCTCTTCCAGGCTGCGTGAAGCGGCTTCCACAGTATCTGCAATCATGATGATGGCGGATTCTTTTGTGCGTGGCTTTGGACCAGCATAGCGAAAACGTCTCTCATCGATATCTGCTTCTTGCGGGGTAAGCTCTTTCTGTTTTGCATAAAAACAGTAGACGAATTGTGTGCCATGATGCTCACGAATAATATCGATAAACGGCGGCGGGAGCCGATGCTTGCGGGCTAAACGCTCGCCTTCAATCACGTGTGCGATAATCACTTGGGCCGATTCAAGAGGCGTAAGCAGCTGATGCATGTTGAATCCGCCCAATTGATTCTCAGTGAAGTAATGGGGATTAAAGAGTTTACCGATATCGTGATAGAGAGCTGAGATGCGGCAAAAAAGGCCATTAGCACCGATGGCACGTGCAGCCGATTCAGCTAAGTTGCCAACCACAAGGCTGTGCTGATAGGTTCCAGGTGCTTCTACACTCAAGCGTCTGAGCAAGGGATGCTGGGGATCCATATATTCAATAAGGGCCATATCTGTGACCACTGGGAACATCGATTCGACAACGGTTAAAAATCCGACAACTAGCGTGGCCGTTAAGAAGAGAAAGGCAAAAGAAGAGGTGATGTCGATTAATAATGACGGGCCGAGCAGCGTGTAATCCCAGAGATGAAAACCGAGTAGTACCGGTAAGGTGCAGATAAAAATCTTCCCACAGACGACAAAAATCTCTCTTCGTTTATGTAGACGCGTGCAGCATAAAAGTGCAGCGAACGAAGCAAATGCGTTGAAGATGAAAACCCTTACCTGATCACCCGGTGCGCTTAAAGCTAAAGCTGCAGTGAGCGAAAGAGAGATGAAAAGCGAAATCTCCCAACCCATGAAAATCGTAATTAAAAGCGTAGCAAAGGGAATGACCAGCGGATAGCGGATTAGATCAGCAAAAGCTTTGCCTGATCCGAAAAGAAAATGCTCACCAGCTTTAAAAAAGAGCAGAGAGATAAGCACGATGGATACAAGCAAGGAGATCTGCTGAACGCTTCGATAAATTTTATTATGACGACGATGTAAAAAGATGCCGGCTGAAAAAGTAAAGAAGGCCCCAAAAATCGCGCTGCCTAAAAAAGAGAGTGGATACCAAGGCTCTTTGGTCTTGCGCATTGTCTCGTTCATCGCATCGAACATCGCCATGTGTCTTGGAGTTACACGTTCACCTGGACGCACCAGATGGCTGCCAG
This sequence comes from uncultured Chlamydiales bacterium, assembly GCA_963700985.1. Taxonomy (GTDB): domain Bacteria; phylum Chlamydiota; class Chlamydiia; order Chlamydiales; family Rhabdochlamydiaceae. The sequence continues at coordinate 2,024,103 of OY969554.1, read as the reverse complement.
CGTTCACTCGGGTTAATTTCGGGCCGATGGCTTTCTCTGCGCTTTCACGGAAACTGCGTTCAGCTAAGTCGTCTTCCTCAAGCTGCCAAGCCGTATCACTGAAAAAAGAGAGTAAATATTTGGAAGCTTTCTCATCGAGACCAATCTTAGTATTTAGATTCTCACGAACCTTTATCCAGAAAACTTCAGGAAATTTACCTTCTTTAATTGGAAATGAGAGAAAGTGCTGAGTTTCATCTGGGAAAAGCGTCTGAGCACGATAAAAGGTGCGCGCATCGGTGTGCCGCGCTTGCATGAGTGCAGTTTCAATAAATTCGATGCTTTGCGTCATCTTTTCATATGAGACTTCAGGGAAGCGCTCTCTCCAGACTCGTTCATCGCGAAGTTTTGATCCGACCTCTTGGCATCTTTTTTTGACTTCATGCAAACATGTTGCGTAAATCGAACCGATATCTTTTGCGGCTTCCTGCTTTAAAAGATTCGTGGCTTCAGCATCAGGAAAATCAAAGTCGATCTGGCTGGTAATAAAATGCGTCGAGACCGTCCCCACTTCTAGCGGCTGAGTGGACTCCTTGCGGAAATGAAAAAAAAGTGAGAGAACGACTAAAAAGAAAAGGCCAACAAAGATGCGCCAGCTCTTTCCCCTAGACTGCTCATTAGATACGCTTTCCATATGCTATAGGATATTACCAGAGAGAGACTTTAAGAATATTGTAAAAAATATTTAAACGCTTCATGATTTACTCAATAACACATATAGTTAATCTATGCAAAATACACAAAAATACCTAGTTATCCCTCGCCGTTTCCGCCCACAGACCTTCAAGGCCATGGTCGGACAAGAAGCGATTGTCACAACGCTAAAAAATGCTTTGCGCTTCCAGCGCCTGGCCCAAGCTTACCTCTTCTGTGGATCAAGAGGAACCGGTAAGACCACTGTAGCACGACTTTTTGCAAAAGCTTTAAATTGTCAAAACCTTACTGAGACGCAAGAGCCTTGTAATGAGTGCCCCTCTTGCCTCGAGATCATGAGCGGTAGATCGCTCGATGTGATGGAGATCGATGGCGCTTCAAATCGCGGCATCGACGATATCCGCGAGATCAACGAGACGGTGGGCTATTCTCCTGCTTCTGGTAAGTATAAAATTTACATCATCGACGAGGTGCACATGCTGACTAAGGAGGCGTTCAATGCCCTCCTGAAAACGCTCGAAGAACCTCCTCCTAAAATAAAATTTTTCTTCGCCACTACCGAACCGCACAAGGTTCCCGCTACTATTTCTAGCCGCTGCCAGCGTTTCGACCTTTGCCGTATCTCTGAAGAAGCCTGCAGCCAAAAGCTCGCCTCCATCGCTCAAGAGCTAAAGATCGATATCCAGAAGGAAGCGCTCTATTTAATCGCTCAACGCTCAGAAGGATCTCTACGCGATGCAGAGTCGTTGCTCGATCAACTCTCTTGCTATGCAGAAGGAAAGATTACTGCAGAAAATGTGCAAGCGCACTTGGGCCTTACGCCTAAAAGCGCCTTTTTCCAACTCGATCAAGCCTTTGCCAATGGTGAACTCTCATTTGCCTTTCAGCTCGCAGAGCAGCTCTTTAACGCAGGCCGTGATTTAAGCTGTTTTGTAGAAGGATTGATGGATCACTTCCGCTTGCTGCTACTCATCAAACTACGTCAGCCGCTGCCCCTGATGAGTGAAGATGAGCGCCGGCTCTACCAAACTTCTGCGGAAAAATACACGGAAGGCCAGTGCTTATATATTCTCGATTTTTTGATGCAAGAGTGGCAGAACTTTTCTAAAACTCCACTTAAACGCGTGACGTTAGAGATGATTCTTTTGCAGGTCATCCGCAGTAGATTCCGCGTCTCGTTAGATGCTCTCGTCAAACGCCTAGCAGAACTTGAGAACTCTTTTGGCCCACAATCAGAGCCAAGCATAGATCTCAGCGCTCGCTTACAAGAAAAGATAGAAACTGTCTCTCACTCCCCAGCTCCAGCAGTTTTAATAGATAATCTAGTAAATAACGAAGAACAGTTTAAGCCAGAAGTCGCTCCACGCACAGATCTAAACGAGCAGCTGAAAGAAAAAATTGAGCCTATCTCTGCACCGATCGCAAGCGCGCCTGTTGCACAAGAAGTCACTCTGCAAGAATCCACATCAAATGTGGCTGTGGAAATTAAAACTGAAATAGAAGAAGTCGCCTTAACGCAGCCTCAATTAATGCCGCCTCAAGCAGCAGCAGAGCCAATCGCTTTACAGCCTCAGCCTGTTGAGATCGTGCATGAGAAGCCAACTCCCCTGCCATTTACACCGCAAAGGGAGCCGCAAACTGCTAAGCGCTCAGCAAAACTGGATACGCTTCTGCGTTTTGCTGCCGTAGAATTAGAAGGAACAATTAAAGACCAAAGGAGTTGAAAGAGATGGGCAGTGGATTTTCCAAGATGAAAAAGCAAGCGCGTCAGATGGAAGAACAGTATGAAAAGATGCGTGAAGAGCAAAAAACTAAAGAGATTGTTGGCACAGCTGGAAACGGCCTAGTCACTGTAACTATTAATGGCGAAAAAGAGCTGAAAAACGTTCAGATCCGCCCCGAGTGCGTAGATGTAAACGATCTCGAAGGATTGCAAGACCTTATCAAAGCTGCCTGCCATGATGCTTATAGCAAAGTTGAGACTGAAGGCGGCTTCAGCATGCCTGGCTTCTCGCTCCCCTTCGGCTGATTCTTTTTAAGATTTAACCACAGAGACACAGAGAGCACAGAGGAAGAAAGATTGTTTTTTTGCGAGCGAAGCGAAAAAACAATATCCTCTCGGCTTCGCCGACATTATATCCGGCGAGAGAATGTCATTTTTTCTTTCACTTGGAAAAAATGACCTTTCTTTTTTGAACTCTGTGCTCTCTGTGTCTCTGTGGTTAATCTTTCTAGATAAGAGTTTAGTTGTGATCGCGTAGAAGCTTGGAGATTTCTGCTGAGGTTTTGAGGCGCAGCACGCGGTTGGCTAGTTCATGTGCATCTTTAAGCGAGCAGCTACGAATTGCCTTCTTCACTAGTGGAATGTAGCGTGGCGCGCAAGAAAATTCCTCCACCCCAAGTCCTAGCAACAGAGGGATAAAGAGAGGATTTGATGCAATCTCACCGCAAATTGCCACAGGCTTTTTGTGCAACTTCGCAGCATCAGTAGTTAATTTTATCATGCGGATTACACTCGGATGCGCCGGATAGCAGAGATCGCTCATGAGCGGGTTGCTGCGATCTACGCCTAATGTGTACTGCACCAGATCATTGGTTCCAACGGAAAGAAAATCGCACTCTTCTGCGAGTGAATCACAAATTAGCACAGCTGACGGCACCTCTACCATGCAACCTAAAAGCACATCGCGATTGAAGGGCACGCCCACTTGAGCCAACTCCTTCATCGCCTCTTCTAGAATAATTTTCGACTCTCGCAGCTCTTCGATATCTGAGATTAAGGGCAATAAAATACGGATGTCGCCATAGGGTGTCGCTCTTAATATCGCACGCAGTTGTATTTTGAAAATTTCTTTTCGGCGAAGCAATAAGCGAATCCCCCTGCAGCCCATGACCGGGTTCTCTTCTTTTTGTGGGCCACTGAGTGCATGATTCTTATCTCCACCTAAATCCAACGCGCGAATAACCACGGGCAGTCCATCAGCGCGTTCGACCAGCTCACGGTAAGTTAAATACTGATCTTCTTCGGCTTCAAATAAGAAGGGATGGTGTAAAAAGAGATATTCAGAACGGAAGAGTCCAATGCCCACCGCTCCATTTTGATGCACGAGACCAACTTCATTCAAGTTAGAGATATTCGCTACAACATTTACACTAAAGCCATCCAAGGTTTCGGCTTTGAGATGCACATCCCGTTCTAAAAGCTGATATGAACTCTCAAGCTGCCGACGCTTCTCTTCGTAATATTCAATTGTGCTAGGTAGAGGATCTAAAATCACATATCCTGAAAGACCGTCGACGATCACAGTTTTGGGATCTTTATTCTGTACTTCTGCCACATCGATACTCGCGATATAAGGTATGCCCTTGGCGCGTGCTATTAAAGCGGCATGTGAATTTCCACCACCCAGTTCGGTTACGAAAGCACTGACAAGGTAGGCTTGTAATGCAGCTGTATGAGATGGCACAAGCTCTTGTGCAAAGACGATCGAATGTTGAGGGATATCGGCCAAAAACCTTGTCGGCTCAGGGCAGAGATGATTTAAGATTCTCTTCGAGAGATCTTTCACGTCGATAAAACGCTCTCGAAAGTAGGAATCTTTAACGTTTGAGAATTTTTTTTCGACTTCTTTAATTACCGAACGAAAAACCGCTTCGGTATTGCGCTGCATCAGACGTATACGCTCTTCTACGTGGGTAGTTATTAGTGGATCTTCGAGCATCTGCAGGTGTGTATTGATGATTGTTACAGCTTCGAAAGAGCCCTGATTTTCTAAATCAGTTTGGAGCTGCTGCAGATCTTCTCGGCTTGAAAAAAGCGCTTGTCTATATCGCGCGATTTCTCGATCAATTTCACCCACGGTGATGGGAAATTCTGGGGTCTCCTCCTCTTCGGCAAGAGATAGAAAAAAAGGCGTGCCAATAGCGATTCCTTCGCTAACCGGTGCTCCCTTTAATCTGAACTCTTTTCCCTTATGAGAATCCATCCTATTCTCCGAACTTATTTTCGAAGGCTTCAACGAGTTTGCCGAGAACTTCTTCGGCATCTTCTCCTTCAGCGGTAATCGTAATTTGAGAGTTTTTACTCGCAGCCAACATGAGAAGACTCATGATGCTACGCGCATTTACGGTCTCTTTACGGTAAGTAAAAGTAACTGATGAGCGATATAACTGAAGCAACTTAGCTACCATAGTAGCAGGCCTTGCATGTAGCCCTAAAGAATTCTTAATTTTTACTTTTTGCGACAGTTTCACGACGGCGACCTGTTTTTTCTTGTTTTTTCTTAATGGTCTCTAGCAGTTTGGCATTAAATTCTTTAGCAGAATCGTAACCCATTCCTTTCAACCGATGATTAAGCACAATCGTCTCAAGCAAAACAACCACATCACGACCTGGCTTAACTGGTAAAATATGATAAGGCACCTTAACGCCTAAAATATCACAAAATTTTTCTTCCAATCCAACGCGATCATAAAAACGTCGATCATCCCATGCTTCTAACTTTACGACAACATCGATCGCTTTATTGTCTCGTACGCATACTGCCCCATAAAGATGGGCTACGTTTATTATGCCAATGCCTCTAATCTCCATCAAATGGCGTGTAAGCTCAGGACCTTCGCCTTCTAAATAAGCTCCTTCACGTAGCCGCACGCGCACCACATCATCCGAAATCAGGCGATGGCCTCTTTCGATTAAACCTAGTGCCGCTTCACTTTTTCCAACGGAAGAATCGCCCTGGATGAGCACACCGACGCCAAAAGCTTCAACTAACGTTCCATGACACGTCATGGTTGGAGAAAATGCCTCGTTAAGCAGAAAAGTCAACTTACTGAGCACATTCATCGTATTCATACTGGTACGAAAAAGTGGAATGCCTTCTCCCTCGCAAAGTGCGATTAGCTCTTTAGGTGGGCTATAACGTCCCGCCACAATAACCGCAGGAATCTCGGATTTTAAAATTCCATTAAGTCGTTCGGTACGCAAGCCTGAGCTTGCAAGATCCTTTAAGTATAAAATCTCGACATTACCAAAAATCAGCAGTCGCTGGCCCACATAGTTTTTAAGATAGCCCGAAAGACCTAGGCCAGGGCGGTGCACTTCAGCAAGTTTAATAGGGCGCTGCATACCTCTCGTTCCCGCAATAGGATTGAGGCCTAGCATCTCACCATACTTATCAAGTAAATCCTGCACGCGATACATAGATAAAAACATTAATTTTTGATAAAGATGTAATTCTAAAGGAGTGCACTGTTTTTAAAAAGAGGATTGAGTTAAGCTGGCCGCTCTTATTTTCTCTTGAAGACAATATCTACATAGGAATATTGGATATAATATGGGCCATGCAAAAGTTGTAATCGTCGGCGGAGGTTTTGGCGGGCTTAATGTTGCTAAATCTCTAAAAAAAGCTAAACTTGACATTCTGGTCATAGACAAAACCAATCATCACCTTTTTCAACCCCTTCTTTATCAAGTAGCCACAGCTGCACTCTCACCTGGCGATATCGCCACGCCTATTCGCGAAATCCTGAGTAATCAAGCAAATGCAACTGTGATCATGGGAGAAGTGGCCTCTATAGACAAGAACTTGAAACAGCTCACCCTGGCTAATGGCGATCTCATCGGATACGACTATCTCATTTTGGCCGTGGGAGCGAGACACTCTTATTTCGGAAACGATCAATGGGAAACAGTTGCACCTGGTTTAAAAACTATCTCTGATGCCATCAAGATCCGCGAGCAAGTGCTTGTCTCCTTCGAAAAAGCCGAGCGCTTAGACAGTGAATCTGAAGCAGCTAAATACTTAAATTTCGTGGTGATTGGCGGCGGCCCGACAGGCGTGGAAATGGCTGGAGCAATAGCTGAGATTGCGCACACTGCTCTCTTTAAAAATTTTCGCCGGATTAAACCTGAGAAGGCGCGTATCTTTTTGATTGAAGCTACTCCCTATATTCTACCCGTCTATCCAGAGAAACTCTCCCTTCATGCTAAGCGCGATTTGGAAGAGCTGGGCGTAACCGTGCTTGTAAACACCAAAGTGACCGACATCCGCGAAGATGGCGTCCAAACTGAAGATCGTTTTATCGATTCTCACAATGTCATTTGGGCAGCGGGAAACCAAGCCTCGCCTTTATTAAAAACCTTAGACACGCCTTTAGATCGACCTGGAAGAGCAATCGTGCAGCCCGACCTTTCTATTCCTGGACATCCAGAGATCTTTGTAATTGGTGACTGTGCACATGCCCCTGATCATAAGGGCAAACCACTACCTGGCGTTGCCTCTGTAGCAATTCAACAAGCTCGCTATGTGGCTAAGATTATCAAAGAGTCTATTCAAGTGGGAAAGCGCAAGCCCTTCAAATATTTTGACAAAGGCATTATGGCCACCATTGGCAGATCAAAAGCAGTAGTGATGGTTGGTTCCTTGCGTTTTGCTGGATTCTTCGCTTGGATCACCTGGTGTTTCATCCACATCGTCTACCTCATTGGCTTCCGCAATCGCTTAAGTGTGATGATCGAATGGTTCTACCACTTTCTAACTGGCGAGCGCAGTGTGCGTCTGATTTACCGCACCCTCGATCCTGAACTCCAAAAGCCAAAAAAACCTTAAGAAAGATTTCGCCACAGAGAGCACAGAGAAAGAAAGATTGTTTTTTCGCCAGCAAAGCAAAAAAAACAATACCCTCTCGGATTCGCCGACATTTATGCGGCGAGAGAATGTCATTTTTTCCTTCACTTGGAAAAAATGACTTCTTTTTCTTGAACTCTGTGGTTTAATTCTTTTGCGTTATGATGGTGTGATGGAAGTAATAAATAAGCACACTTTTCAGGTTTTCTGGCGGCAATTTCCTGCGCTGTTTGTCGGGTGCCACCTGCTGCTTGCCGCGGCAGCAGCATTCTATCCACACTTCTCATATGCATTTGCTTTTACACTTCTTTGGCTGCCCCTATCTTGGCAAAAAGAGTGGAAAAAACTCGCTTGTTCAATTCTGTTATGCCTGTTTTTTTTCACACATCTTACACACTTTTATGCGTTACCCCCGGAAGGGATTAAAAAAGTGGAAGGTATCGCCTATTTCGAGATCGATTCAGTCAAAATTGCGCAATCGCCCTTCAATCGTTCTTTTCTCTATCAAGGCACGATTCGCAACTTTGAAACAGCGGATGGCCAAAGCTGGCGTAATATCCCCTGCAGCTTGCATCTTCCTTGCGAAAAAGAGCGCCCCAAAGCAGAGTGCGATTATCTGATCGAAGGATATCTCACACAGAAAGCAGCACACACTTTTGTGTTGAAGCCGCGCAAAAATATTCCGTGGAAACCCATCGTAGATACCTCTAGCTTTGCTGAGTGGCGATATGCAGCAAAAGAAAAGGTGCGATTTTTTTTGCATGAACAAATTCCCCATGCGCACACCGCTGCTTTTTTTGTGGCTTTGTCAGTAGGTGATCTCGACGAGCGTCTTCTCTCTTTGGAATTTGCTAAAATCGGTCTTCAACACATTTTGGGAATCTCAGGCTTTCACTTCGCATTGCTAGCAGCCTTTCTTGGATTTCTCTTACGCCTGATTTTTCCTTCGAAAGTGACTTATGTATTGCTGCTGATTCTTTTGAGTGGCTACTTCTTTTTCGTGGGCAGTGCACCGGCTGTCACACGCGGCTGGGTAGCCATCGCCGTCTTTCTCATTGCTCGCCTCTTTCATCTAAATACAAGCGCCTTAAACGCACTAGGAGCCGGACTATGCGTGGAAATTTTATGTGTGCCTATCTCAGTTACAACTATCGGTTTTCAACTCAGCTTCCTATGCACCTGGGCCATTCTTATGCTCTATGGGCCATTTAGAAAATGGATGAGCTTGCTTCTGCCCAAAAGGCGCCTGCAAACAGTGGCGCTAATGCGGCCTCTCGATCAGCATGGCTACCTATTTTCCGCCCTCATCCGCGAGGCCCTTTCGCTCAATCTCGCAGTGCACTTGGCCTCCCTGCCGCTGATTTTATACCTCTTCCATAAGTTCCCGCTTCAAAGTCTGATCTACAATCTTTTTTTTCCTTTCTGTTTCACCCTTTCGCTCCTCTTCCTGCTCGTGGCGACTCTCTTTACCTTTATCTTTCCCCCTCTCGGCAAGCTCCTGCATCATCTCAACAGCAGCTTTACGGCCACGCTTTTGGAGGTAACCGCCCATCCCCCCGCCTTTCTCGACCTCTCCATTCGGGTGCAGAGCTTCCCTTTTGGGCTCTTAATCCTCATTCTCTCCCTCTTTTTCACCGCCAGCCTCTGGCTGCACGCAAAAAGAAACAGGAACTTATCTAGCTAGATTAAGTTCCTGTAATGGATGGAATAAGTGAAATCTAAGGAAGGAACTAAGACCTTCCTAAGGCTAAAATACAGACATTAGGAAACGCTAGCCTCTTGCTTTGGAGCTGGAAATAAGGCTGGATTACAAAAGGTTCCCTGACTCCATTTTGGCTGCTGCTTTAAGATCAGATGCGCATAGGTTTGACCCTCTTTTCTCATAGGGATTGCATGCAATGTTGAATGATCATCAGGACCACGAAATGGCTCATCTATTAAATGATCAAAACCCATTTCCGGACCGTGATCTCTGGGAGTAAAAAGTTCTGGATTAAAATATAAGCGCGGTAATAATTCGCATTGGAAAGCTGCTCCATGCATAGCAAAAGCCTTTCTCATCTCCTCAATAGATGAGAACTTATCAATCGCTGCCGCCATATCTTCGCTTCCAACAGCAGCAATCATCTGCAGCTCTTTATTGAATACACCCAATCGAGCAAACTCTCTTACAATTGTTCTAGCTAGAGTAGACGGGTAGAAGTGCAAAAATACACCGGCCTTACCAGGAAGTGTTTCCACAGAACGCTTAGACCAAGGGCTCGAGGCATAATATTTTGTTGCCCAAGAAATCGCCTCTTCTAGAAATCTGTTTTTAACTGAAGCTGCAAGAACATCAGCTGCGCTATTACCTCTAGTTAGCTCACAACAACCTTTCTCTGGAAGTAAAAGAAGATCTCTCTTCGTAATTGTGTGTCCACAGCGCGCAACATAGTAATTCTCATGAGGATTAAATTGGATCAACCGCTTTGCTATAGTCTCATAACGGCGACATCTCTCATCAAGAATTTGAACTCTTAAAAAGAGTTCTTCATTGAATTTATTGAGTTCAGAAGAAGAAAAAGATGCCACGCGGATATCCTGAATTTCAATGAATACACGCATCAAAGTCTCTGGATCCCCGAATCCAGCTTCATGCCATGGCCCTCCGCGAGGGGATGCCATGAGCGAACTAATGACACGGTTTTTTCGTAAGGTATCTGAACTCATAGGTAGTCGATCTATAGGACAAAAATTTTGTCCCATATTCAGCATTGTATGAATCCCACTCTGGCTAAACGTATGCCCACAAGGAGTAATTTCGCAGTGGCTGAAATGATTAAATGTTATCGAATCAATGGGACAGGAGAAAAGCTCGTCTGGCAAGGGAATGTATTGGATCAAAGAACTTTTAAATAAGGTTTCTAGATAAACCTCACGTTCTCCTCGAGGGATTACTTTTTCAATGTCGGATCCAAGATAATCACCGTGATTTCGTCTATATCTATACTCGAGTTTCTCTGAATAAGCTTTGTAATGCTGCTCACGATCAGGCGTTAAGTCTATCTCTTCGACCCTATCGCAATCTGATAGATACCCACGAATAATATTGACAATGCTTTCAGGCGTTAAACAATAAGGATTTACAATTAATGACATAATCCCTCCAATTAGTTAAATATAAAAAAATTAATAGCAAGACTATAACATAAACAAAAAATAAAGAAAGTATAAAAATAAATTTAAAAACTATATGATACACTATTTGATCGCTAGTGGGAATTTATTGGAGCAGGTTCATGGCATGTCAGTGGCTGGTAGATTGACGAAAACAGCTGTTGTAGAGTACAAATGATCACTTTCACTTGTGGCGGTCGTAGCTCAGTTGGTTAGAGCATTGGATTGTGGATCCAAATGTCGCGGGTTCGAGCCCCGTCGATCGCCCATTTCATTCATGAACATGTTCCACTAAATATCTAGAGAAAATTTAGTAGAATAGGTTCTTATATTCATATATTCTTTAATTTAATGTAATACAAAGGTAGAGCCTAGAGGATTCATAAACATGTCCATATTTGAAGCTTTAATCATGGGGATTTTGCAGGGGCTAACGGAATTCTTACCGGTCAGCTCCTCCGCTCATTTAAAGCTATCGAAGCTCCTTCTGGGGATCCAAGAGGGAGAAAATCTGGTGATCTTCGATCTCGTCTGCCACCTCGGCACGCTTCTTGCACTGCTGATCTTTTTACGCCAAGACATCATTAACCTATTTCGCAGCGAGCGCAAAAAACTTTGGATGATCATGGTGGCTACAGTGCCGCTCTTCCCTTTTTACTTCTTGCTTAAACCACTACGCGATTGGGCTTCGCATTCTACTTTTCTTGGCTTTTTTCTGATGCTGACAGGCGTAATTCTATTTGCCGGCTCACGCCTCAGATTAAAGCGCCCAGAAAACCTCTCGACGAAGCGTAACATCTATGACTCTCTATGGATCGGCACGATGCAAGCCGCCGCGCTTATCCCAGGAATTTCACGTAGCGCCTCTACGATTTCTTGCGCACAAGTGCTTGGCTGGAATGCTCGCGAAGCTGTGCGTTTTTCTTTTCTGCTTTCGATTCCTACGATTTTAGGCGGCAATAGTCTCGAGCTGCTTAAACTCTGCCTAGCTCCTTCAACTGAATTCACGCTGCCCTTAAGCGCATGCCTCATCGGATTTCTCGGAGCTTGCAGCGTAGGTTTTTTGGTGATACGCTATGCTGTGCGCATTTTAGAAAAAGGTGATCTGCGCCCCTTTGCTTGGTACTGCCTAATTTTGGGCCTAATCACAACCCTCTGCTTATCAATATGACTCGCACAACTGAAAAAAAATCCGCCCTACATGCCGAAGCTAAAGGCCTCATCTTCCTCGGTGGATCGTTTGTCCTTCTGCTCACCCTCCTCAGTTTCGACGCAGAAAATCCTGGCACCAACTGGCTTGGGCTGATCGGCTATGGCATGGCATGGCTGCAGATCTATCTGTTTGGGTTGATGAGTTATCCCGTGGCAATTTTCTTTGGCTGGATAGGCTGGCGTTTTGTATGCACCAAGAAGCTAGAAAAGCTGCCGATGAAAATCACCTATTTTTCTATCTTCTTACTCTCCGTTTCACTGCTCTTAAATTTGATTGCCGAGCATTCGCTTTCCCCCCTTTTCGGCAACAAAGTTCTCAGCGAATCGATCTTGCTGAAATGGCCTTATCCACATCGTTTTACTCGCACCTATTTGGGCGGAGCTCCCCTCTATTTTCTCTATCGCGATCTCACCCCATTCAATCTGCAGACGCTTTTAAGCGATGTCGGCATCGGCCTGACTTTTTCCACCACTGCCCTAGTCTCATTCTTGCTGCTTTTAGAGATCAAAATCCTCTCGGTTTGGCATCAAATTAAACGCTTCTCTCTTTTCGCACGTCATCAAATCGGGCAGCTCATCCTCTCGTTTAAAAAAGATGAACTATTAGACAAAAAAAGCCCTCAAGAGATCGAAAGCACGCTCACCAAGCGCTTCCCTCAGCCTCTTTATCCTCCGACAGCCACTCAAACACAACAGCCGCCGGCTGAAGAGTTTAATGAAGAAGAAAAACTGGCTAAAGCCGTGGCGAAAAAACCGCGACTTCCCAAACCTCAGCGAGCTGAGGGCGATTTTACACGTTATGGCCTTCCTCCTCTTTCTCTTCTAAATAACCCCAAAAAAGTCGATCAGCCTTCGATTAAAAAAGATCTGCGCCGCCAAGCCGATATCTTAGAAGAGACACTGATGAGCTTTGGCATTGAAGCCAAAGTTGGCGATATTCACTGCGGCCCTACTATCACCTCTTTTGAAGTCCATCCTGCCGTGGGTGTAAAAGTTCAAAAGATCACCGCTTTGGAAAATGACATTGCACTGAATTTACAGGCCAAATCGATCCGTATCTTGGCACCGATCCCAGGTAAAGCTGCTATTGGCGTGGAGATCCCTTCTCTCTTCCCGCAAGAAGTGAGCTTCAAAGAGATCTTGATCAACTACCAGCAAAATCCGCGTAAATTTCAGATTCCTGTGCTTCTGGGTAAAACCGTCACGGGCGATTTTGTAATGACCGATCTGGCCAAAATGCCCCATTGCCTCATCGCGGGTGCGACCGGTTCAGGGAAATCGGTTTGCATCAACACCTTGATTCTTTCGATCTTGATGAATGCCCGGCCTGATGAAGTGCGCCTACTGTTAGTCGATCCAAAAAAAGTCGAGCTTACGCCTTATGCCAATCTTCCCCACCTGATGGCGCCCGTAATCACCGAACCACATGGAGCTTACGCCGCCCTCCAATGGCTAGTTAAAGAGATGCTTAATCGTTATGACATTCTAAAGCAGTTGGGCGTGCGTAATATCACGGCTTTTAATAGCCGCAAAGTAGACAAAGAGCTCGAATCCTCGCTGGCGCTACCTGTGCCAGATAAGATGCATTGCATCGTAGCGATCATCGATGAGTTTGCTGACCTTATGATGGCCTCAAGCTCCGATCTTGAAACACCTATTGCCCGTATCGCCCAGATGGCGCGTGCCGTGGGTATCCACCTGGTTTTAGCCACTCAGCGTCCGTCTCGCGAGGTGATTACTGGATTAATTAAAGCCAACTTCCCCACACGTATCGCCTTTAAAGTAGCCAGCCGCATCAACTCGCAAATCATTTTGGATGAAACCGGTGCCGACAGCCTGCTTGGAAATGGCGATATGCTCTTCTTGCCACCTGGCACATCTCACCTCACGCGCGCGCAGGGCGCTTATGTAAGCGATGAAGAAATTGGCAAAATTGTTGCGTTTATCTGCGAGCAGACGCCCACGCAATACCTCATCGAATCTTTTGATAAGATGGGCTATGAAAAACAGATGAGCGACGACATGGATGATGCCAAAGATAGCCTCTTCAGCGAAGCGCTGAGTATCGTTACTGAGACTAAAAATGCTTCGACAACTTTCTTGCAAAGAAAACTCAAAATTGGCTATGCAAGAGCCGCCTCTTTAATGGACGAACTTGAAGCCAAAGGCGTCATCGGACCTCAAGAAGGCAGTAAACCTCGTCGCATTTTATTAAGCACTCCTTTAAACCAAGAAAAGAGGGGACAATCAGATGACGAAGACTTCTTTGGATAAACTAGAAAACGAAAAAAAACTTCTTCCACGTCTTCGTTACATGGGTTTTCTGCTTCTATTTTTCTCTATTTTCACCTTAGCCTACGCCCTTATTGCTGAACCCTATCTAGATGTGCCTCCAGATGAAAGCGCCGTGATCAAAGAAGAATCGATGGGCCTTCCCGACACCGACACTAACCCTGATTTTATCCTGACTAAAGGTCAGCGTTTAAACCTGTTTCTCGTAGCTGGCATCTTCGGAACGATTGGCCTAAGCTGTTTTTTCTTCTTCTGGAAGAAAAAAGAGCAGCTACATGTTTCCCCTGAACCACCCGATGGACAAGCATAAGATGAAAAAGCGTATTCTCTTAGCCGATCCGTCTAAAGAGCTTATCCGCCAAATTATCCATGCATCAGGTAGCCAACAATACGAATTTGATACCGCTTTCAATGGCAGCGAGTGCCTGAAAAAAATCGAGACCTTTCAACCCGATCTCGTTCTAGTCGACCTTCTTCTCCCCCAGATCCATGGAATTGAAATTTTGAAACAGCTCAAAGGGGGCGCCACTAATAAAGTTGTGGGTGTGATCATCTCTTCTGCGCAAGCCATGATTCAGAACTACCACGCTTCTTTAAATGCAGGTGCCGATTACTTCTTAGAAAAACCCTTTGAAATCGAGCAACTTTATGAGGTGTTTGCACGCTTCTTCGAAGGCACATTAACACCGCCTCCCTTTTCAGGATACGAGTCGACCGATACACAAACGCAAAAACGCGATGACTACGTTCCCTGTGTTCATGCACCACAGTCTTATATTAAGTTTTGGGGCACTCGCGGCTCAAATCCAGTTTCAGGACGCGATTACATTCGCTTTGGCGGCAATACGGCCTGTTTGGAAGTGCGCTGTGGCGATGATCTGTTGATCATCGATGCTGGCACCGGCATCCGACCATTAGGCAGCACCCCATTTTTGAAAAAAGCTAAATCAATCAACCTGCTCATCGGACACACGCATTGGGACCACATCATCGGATTTCCCTTCTTTGCTCCGATTTATCGCAGCGACTGCCATTTGACCATCTGGTCACCGATTGGCTTTGAAAAAACGACCAAAGATCTCTTCACCGAAATGCTCGCCTACGCCTACTTTCCTGTAAGGCTGGATGACATCCGCGCTAGGCTAACATTTAAAGACATCGAAGAAGGCACGCCCTTCTCAATCGGAAGTATCACTGTCGATACTCACTACACCTATCATCCAGGCCCAACGCTATGCTTTAAAATAAAAGCTGTTGGGAAGACGATTGGCTATGTCACCGATAATGAAATACTTATGGGCTACCACGGCAGCCCAAAAGAGATTAACAAAGATAGTCCGTTGATGGCCCCCAACGAAAGCCTGCTCAAGTTTTTTAAAGACTGCGATCTTCTGATCCATGAAGCTCAATACTTTCCGGAAGAGTATTATGAGAAAGTTGGCTGGGGACACTCTTCTATTGCAAATGCGACCGCACTGATCAAACTCACGGGTACAAAAGAGTGGATCGTCACACACCATGATCCTCAACACTCCGATGATGACCTGCACCGTAAGATGCAGTGTCATCATGATGTCCTAGACGACTGTAAGATGTCCTGTCGCGTGCGCTTTGCCTTCGACGGGCTTACTCTTCCTCTATAACCTGCTATGAATCTGCTACCCAGTCATCTTTTATGACTAGGCTTGTTAACACCTCTTCTTTAAATGGTGTCCACCGCTTCAACAAATCGAAATCCTGAAGCAGTTGGGCAGCGGCTCGCATGTTATATCGTTTAGTTTCAGGGTTGAAAAAAGCCCCTTTAGAAAATAGAGCAAGGTGTCGCAATTGGAGATGATCTTCGACTAAGAAGTCACCTCTATTATTTAAACCGAGCATCTTATTGATGAAAGATCTCACCTCGTAAACCACGGCTTCAGCACATCTTTTTTCCGCTGGAAGCGAGCGAAGCAAGATCAAAAGCTGACGTTTTAAATAGCAGGGATCTCTAAAACGAAAAAATTGGTAAACCAGATGTGCAAAAGCTGTTCTTGCACACTTACTCTGGCTAAGTTGATTGGCAAGATGCAATATTGCCGGCTTTATCTTACCAGGCGGAATTTTGTCCCCATTCAGCAGATTTAGAAATGAATCTAAAAACATCCCCCACTTAATAACCGCACTTGGTGCATCTGTTTGTAGCGCTTTCATCATAGGCACATAGCCCAGTGCGATTTTTAATTCCTCAGCATCAAAAATCCCGCTTTTCCCCAAACCCCCTATGTAATCGTTCCAACTTTGGCAGACAGTGGCTAAAGGCCTTCTCGGAGGAGATACTTTAATTGCAAAGAGCCTATCTACAAAATCTCTTCCAGAAATCAGAGTCCCTGCAAAGGTAGGAGATGGAATGGGAGCCTGATCACAAAAAGCTTCGAAGCCCTCATCTATTAAGCAGCTATGATTCAACTGTAGATTTTGTACTAGAGTTGAAGCCTCCGCCCAACTCTGGAGAAGCTCCTCTCTAAGAAGTGTATCCTTTCTTGAAGAGCCTCTTTGAAATGAAATTCCAAAATCTAAAAATTGGTTGCGAATAAGCGGAAAGAGAGTTTGTCCCTCAACAACTCTATAAAAAGTCCTATTCACTAAGTTCAGAGCTTTCAAACCAGAAACATCTACAAAGGTAAAGAGATAGGCCTGCACTTTCAGCTGAAGGGTATCAAAAATTGATAGAGAGGTAGCCTCTGTATCTTCGTTAACATTAATAGAATCCCAATCTTCAGCCAGATTTGTGAGCGCGGTCGTGGTAGCGGATAGTGCGGAAGCAGCCATATGTTCTCCGGGTTTTGAAAAGGAGATATGCTACTAAGCAAATGCTTATCTAGCATTTAAAAAGTAATGAGCCGGCTGTTCTTGTCTTGGTAGGCGATAGAAAGATCGAGAGTAATGTTTTTCTCTTTCAGCTTCGATCCGATGATATGCAGCGCCATCTCTTCGCTATTACATTCCGAAGAGAGATGGGCCAGGTGCACATGTTTCAAGCCTGGATGGTAGATTTCGATGAGTAGATCTGCACACTCCTCATTGGAAAGGTGCCCCTGACGGCCGAGCACGCGCTCTTTATATACCACTGGACGAGCCGAGGCGTAGACCATGGAAGGTTGATGATTAGCTTCCACGTAAAGATAGTCGCACTCCATCAGCGCGCGTTTAACGAGCGATGAGACAAAGCCGAGATCGGTGCAAAAGCCTAGCTTGAGCGCACCTAAACGAATAGTAAATGCCACAGGATCAACGGCATCGTGCTTAATAGAAAAGGGATGGATTTCAAGATCTCCAAATTCAAACGTCTCCCCTGTCGAGAAGATTTTAAATTTTGGACACTCTTTTAAAATCGAGTAGATACTGCTAGCTGTTTCGCGATTGGCAAAAATGGGAATCTGCATTTTGCACCCAAGCGACGCTAAGCCAAGAATATGATCTGTGTGCTCATGTGTAATTAAAATCGCATCGATCTCAGCTAGATCAACACCGATCTCGGCTAAACGCTTGGCTATTATCTTCGCACTAAGTCCTGCATCGATCAGGATTTTGGTCTGCGGCGTGCCAAGATAAATACAATTACCTTTTGAACCAGATGCAAGCGGACAGAAGCCGATCATTATTTTTTCAATATTAATTTGACACAGAATATTGCATTGATTAAATAAATAGAAAAGGGAAATTGTATGAAAACAAGAAAAGAAGCGCTTTTGGCTGAGATCGATGCGACGCTCGATCAGCTGATCTGCAATGCAGAAGCAGCTGAAGGCCTCTCTTTTAAGATCTTAGATAAAAATGAGATTGCCGCTTTGCACAAGACTCAAGAGAGCCTCTGTGCCCGCCTGCTGCATCGTGAAGAGCTACTCAAGAGTTGTGCTTCTCATTCAAAACATCTACAAAAAAAAGTCGCACACTTCACTCGCTTGAACGAACGCCTCATGCGCGAGATGACTAATCGCTTCAAAAGCCCAAAGCCCATGCATTTGCGCAAAAGCCGCCTCAAAACCCCAGCTAAGCTTACTCCCTCTTAAAAGAATTTCACCACAGAGAACACAGAGTGAAGAAAGAAGGAAAATTCGCTTTCTTTCTTGCTCGGTGATTACTGAGCTTTTTTTAGTAGATCATTTACAGGGTGCGCAGGATCGCCGCATAGCGGCGGTAGGATAAGCAGGATATATTTTTTCTATCTTATCCTGTTATCTTCTAGAATTTAGTGCTGCGCGCAGAGATGTTTTTAGAAGTTGGCGAGCTTGCGGATAGCGCTTTCGAGCTGATCCACTTGCGGAAGCACTGCATTTTCGAGATCTTTGCAGTAGGGAACCATGCAATCTTTGCCGGTCACGCGCACGATCGGTGCATCGAGAAGATGAAAACCCTGCTCGACCACTTTTGCAGCAATTTCAGCGCCAAAGCCGCCGTTTCCAGCCGCTTCATGGGCGATTAAGAGTTTGCCTGTTTTGCGCAGCGAAGTGAGGACGCTCTCGAGATCTAAAGGAACAATCGTTCTAAGATCGATCAGCTCGACTGAAATGCCCTCTTTGGCGAGCTTTTCAGCTGCCTCAAAGCCCATTACAACCGTCATGCCCCAAGCAACCACAGTTAGATCATCGCCTTTGCGCACCACGCGCGCTTTGCCAAATGGCAAGAGATCTTCATCGCCGGTTTCTGGGCGAGCACAGAAAACGCGTTGTCTATAGAGCGCCTTATGTTCCAGGAAGATAACCGGGTTCGGATCGCGGATCGCGGCTTTGAACAGCCTTTTAGCGTCTGCGCTATTGCTCGGAATGGCCACTTTAAGGCCAGGGCAATGCGCTAAGAAAGCTTCGATGCTTTGAGAGTGGTAAGGACCACCCTGAATGTAGCCACCGCAAGGCATACGAATCACAACTGGGCAATTCCATTCGCCATTTGAACGGTAGTGAATGCTAGCGAGTTCATTGAAAAGCTGGTTAATCCCGGTCCAGACGTAATCAGCAAATTGAATCTCGGCCACAGGCTTAATGCCACTTACGCAAGACATCCCGATTGCGAGTCCAATGATGGTCGACTCAGCCAAAGGTGTGTTGAAGCAGCGCTCGACACCATACTTTGAAGTTAAATGACGTGTGACACCAAAGACACCACCCTTACCATGTGCGACATCCTGCCCAAAAACCACAATTTGCGGATCTTTGGCCATCTCTTCATCAAGCGCGTGGTTTAGCGCATCTACGATCACGATTGATTCCGCTTGAGAAGCGTTTTCTTCTTCGTAGTCAAAGTGGGGAACTTCTTTGAAAACACGTGTATCGGCAGTTTCAAGAGCCGGGAAAGGAATTTGTTCAGCTTCTTGGGCTGCCAATTCGACTTGCTGGAAAGCCAGGTGTTTTCGCTGTTTTAAATCTTCATCTGTGGCCAGACCCATCTCTTTAAGCCAGGTCTCGAAACGAGCTAGCGGATCGAGTGCTTTTTCAGACTCAATAATCTGCGCATCTTTATATTTGGTTGGATCGTCACTGCTGCTATGCGCACCGAGTCTCGGCACTTTTGCAACCAGCAGACTTGGACCTTCGCCTGCGCGCGCTTTATCTACAGCAGAGTTCATCGCACTTGAGAGCTGCTCAAAATCACAGCCATCTACATCAAATACAGAAAGTCCGCTATACCCTCGGGCAATTTTAACAATTGAGCCCCCAGCAGTCTGTTCAGAGACAGGCACAGAGATCGCCCAGCCGTTGTCTTGAATGACAAAAACAATACCTAAACGATGCAGGCAAGAAAAGTTGAGAGCTTCATGAAAATCGCCTTGAGAAGTTGCACCATCGCCCGCTGAAACATAAACGACTTCATCTCGCTTAGCGAATTGAATTCCTTTAGCTACGCCTACAGCTTGCAGAAATTGAGAGCCTACACAACTCGACTGGCAAGGGATATGTAATCCGCGATGCGAAAAGTGTTCGGGCATCATGCGTCCACCCGAATGGTGTTGAACTGCACGCGCAAGAAAAGCACCGAGAAGGTCTCGAGGAGAGCAGCCAAGACCCACCGCAAAGGCGCGGTCGCGATAATAAGGGAGACCCCAATCTTTACCTGGGGTTAGAGCTAGAGCACAAACGACGCCGACCATCTCATGGCCGAGCACAGAGATATGGAATGTGCCGCCTTTATTCTGCCGCACGAGTTTGGACATCTTTTCATCCAAAGCGCGCGTAAGCAGCATGGCATTATAGGTTTTCAGACACTTGTCTTTCCCATTAAGAGGAAGATCGTCGAGAAGAGAATTCTTCTCGTCTGTGTGAGTGAATTGCATGTCCGCCCCCTACTTCTTTTTGCCTTTTTTGTGCTGAAGCGGTGTAACTGTCTTGATCTCTTTGCGTTTAACTACAGTAGGAGTGTCATCATCGGATTTGGCAGGGCGTTCGCGTTTTTTTGGCAGGAAGACCTTTACCACATCCAACAGACGACGCGGTTTCTTATCACCGGCTTCGCCTTCTCCACTTTCAGGTAGCTCTTCCACTTCTTTAGTAATGGCTTTGATGAGCTTTTCTTCTTTTTCAATACCTGGAACATCGTGGATATCGACAAGTCTGGTTGAGAGATGGCGCAGAGATTCCAAGCGCTCAGAAAGAGCTTGCAGCTTGGCATCGACTTTGACACGTGAACTTCCGCGCAGGCTGGCAAGCAGCTGAGCTTCGGTATCATAACGCGCCGAGAAAGTAACCGCTGTAGAGCTGGTGATATCTGGAAGATAGAGGAAAAGCCGAACTGCAGCAGGTACAGTGGTGTACATATCAGCTGTGAGTTGTGGCTCTGTTTCTACCTTCACCACTTGCTTTGGTGGGCGGCCGCGTTTTGGACGCGGATTAAGGGCTTCATTCGAATAGTAAGTTTTGGCTTTGTTCACAAGCACATCGCGTGCCAGAACCACATCTTTAGGAGGTTTTGCTTCAAAGATATAGCGCTTGAGCTTTTCAATAATTCCAGGAGGAAGGTCAAGATCTTCTTCAAATACAAACTGAATCTCTTGGCCGCGCAACCACTCGATAATACGGATTCTTGAACGCTCGTGATAATATTGCTGCCACTTCTCTAGCTCTGTGAGATGGTCGTAGATGAATTCAAGAAAGTTTTCACGGGCTTCTTTAGATTGAATGATATCGAGAAGTTTCTCTTTTGTGTCGATGTCGTACACTTTCTCATTCACAAACCCTTCCATGAACTTCTTTGTCTCATAGAAAGTCATTTTAGGAACGAGGCAGTAACGTTTTGCATGCACATCGAGCTCTTCTTCTAAGGCACGGAGCTCCTCTTCGTTTTTGTCTAAATCGACAAAAAAGATAAATCCCTCGACTTTATCGAGGTAAAAGTCGCGCTCATCGTCTGATTTAGCGAATGCGTCCATCAGTCGGTGGTAGCGCAGGATCAACGGATTTTGGGCTTGAGGATTGGCTTTTGTCATAAAATAAAAATGAGTCTATCAGCCTTTTCTTCCTATTTCAAGGAGAATTGACGCCGGCCGGTTTTCTTTTCCAAATCCATAGAAAGATTAGATAGGCAAAAAACATTACTATACTGGCTACGGTTATCGGAAGATGGGGGTAAAGAGCCACAAATGAGCCAGAAAAAAGCGGCGAAATCCCGATTGCAGCCCATTGAATAGAACTGTGTACACCTAAAATTTCTCCTTGAGACTCTTTAGGGGTAAGATCGGAGACAATCGTCGAGGCCGTCGGGAAGATAAAAGATTCAAAAAATGCTACGAATGGCAGCACGAGAAAAAGATATAAAGGTGCTTGAAACCAGAGCATTAGAGGTAAAACCAGCCCCAAACATAACAGCGCGGCTCTTAATAGGACGTGCGGGGAAAACCGTTTTAAAAAGGGCCGGATAAACATTCCTTGAGATAGCGCCACCCAGATGCCCACCCAAGCGTAGAAATACCCGATCTGCTGCTGATTAAATTCAAAACGCTGGATTAAAAAAAGTGCTGAGAACTCTGTGAAAAAGCCCCAACCAAAAGAAAAAACAAACATCACTAAAAAGATTCCACGCAGCGTGGGATGACTAAAAGCTTTTTTAAGATCTTCGATCCCAGCTAACATATTGATCCCTCGCCGCTGCCCTTCTGGCAAAGTCTCCTTAACTGCAAACCAGATCCATATAGTGTTAGCCAAACAGAGCAGTGCCGCAAACCAGAATGGAGCTGCGCCCCCTAATATACCACTAGTGGCTAGCTCCCCTCCAAAATATGGGCCTAAGATAAAACCAACACCCCACGCCATTCCCAGCAGACCAAAATTTTTAGCCTTATCGGTTGTGCTAGAATCGACAATCATCGATTGAGCAATGGGATAGTTACCCGCACCAACTCCCGCCAATATGCGCGAAATAAGAAAGAGGATAATGCTCTCTGTGGCCAGGCTTAATACTCCTAGCAAATATCCACAAAGTGCAAGCAGAAGCGTGGCGATTAAAACTTTCTTTCTTCCTTTGCGATCAGAAAGCGCCCCTAAAATCGGCCCGCCAAAAAACTGACCTAAGCAGAAACAAGAAACCAGCAGACCGAAGATCCAGCCGCGCGTCGCCACCGATGTCTCGGGCGAAAGCATGCCTCCATCTGAGTGCATGATCAATACACCCAACATGGGAAAGACTAGGCCGAAGCCAAGGCTATCGATAAAAACGGTAAAAAGCAGAGGTAAAAAGCGCATATAGATGCTATGCATGATAGCCAATACATCGATTTAAGAAAAGAAACACTCCCAACAACGCACTCCCCCTTAAAGAAATCTTTAAGAATTGTGCTCTGATCACCTTTCTGATCTAATGCTAGCATTATTAAAACTTTTCCTAACTAACAAGGAGCTTTTTTATGACAGCACCACTTGCACCGACAGTAGCACCACAGCACAACTTCACCTCAGCCGCTGTAGAAAAATTTCGTGAATGGGAAAACGCTGGTGAATTCTATAAAGCTGTGGCTTACGCCGTGCTCTTCTTTGCGGCCGTTCCTCTCATTATTTCTCTCGTTGGAAACCTGCTCCTTTTTAAATTCGTGGAAGAATATACAACACAAAACCTCATCGCTAGCGGCGCTACCGGCATTCCGGTTGCAATCCAACAGCGGCTTGCTGACGCTGAAATACGCGTAACCACTTTGGAAGGCGACATTCAAACTGTCACCACTGCAAAACTCAATGCAGAGCAGCGATTTACACAATTAGAGGTGGACCACCAGAACTTGAACGCAGAGCTTATTACCGTCACAGGTGCAAAAGATACCGCAGCCCACAATCTCACACAATTGCAGCAACTGCACCAAGCACTTACCGCAGAAATTGGCGTGCTTAGAACAGAAAAAGGTGCTGCTGAACGAACAGTCCAGCAAACTCAGGAACACAATGTTGCACTTCAAGCACAAATTGAACAACTTTCTAAAGCTGCGACTGCTGGCACAGGAGCACAAGCACGAGTTACACAATTAGAAGAAGAAGTCAAAACCACTAGAACTCAGCTGGATAATGAACGAGCATCAGTTACAGAATTGACCCAAAAAAGCACAGCTCTTGAAACAAGGCTTGGTGAAACTACTAGAGCCAAAGATCAAGCAGCGGCACATGTTGAAAGTTTAGGCAAAGAACTTTCTGCAGTCACTCAAGCAAAAGAAACTGCCGAAAAAACCGTTAAAAGCTTAAACAAAGAGCTTTCTGCTGCTAAGTCTGAAGTCGCCGAATTAACCCCTCAACTTGAAGCTGCAACTCAATACAGACAAGACGCTGAAAAGCAGCTAAAAGCTATATCAGCAGATCTGCAAAAAGCTCAAAAATTAACGACCACAAAAGAAACGGAAATTGCGCAACTTAAAGCAGATGTTCAAAGCGTACGCGAACAGTCAACAGAAGTAGTTGCGAATGCAAAAGCGGAAACAGAACGTGTAAGCGGAGAATTAAAAGCCGCTAAAGATCAGGCAGCAAGACTGGCTAAAGATCTCGCTGTTGCTATACAAGAAAAAGCAGAAGCTGCTGCAAATGCGATTAAGATGAAAGAAGGCACTGTGAAGAACAAAGATGATAAAATTGTTGCCTTGACTGCATCACTTGATCAAGTTAACGCTAAAGCTAGGGCAACAGAAGAATCACTGGCAGCAAAAAACCAAGAACTC
Source organism: uncultured Chlamydiales bacterium (assembly GCA_963700985.1). GTDB lineage: Bacteria > Chlamydiota > Chlamydiia > Chlamydiales > Rhabdochlamydiaceae. Next base: position 1,999,962 of record OY969554.1, on the reverse strand, counting down.
GAAAGCATCAAAAAATCAAATGCAGCTGCGACAGATAGAGCAAAAGCTAAATTAGAAAAAGCTGTTGCAGACAAGGAAGTTGCTAAAAAAGCAGCTGATGAGATGCAGACAAAACTCGATGAAACTAAAAAAGCCCTTAGCGCAGCAAGAGAAGAGACTGATGCAGCTGTTAGAAATGCCAGAATGGCTGAATTGAATGTCGAAGGAAGCAAAAAACGGTATGAAGTTCTAGATACTGCGCATAAAGCACTCGGACAGTCATTTGAAGGCCAGAAAGCGATCATCCATGGCTTAACACTTGGGCAAACAAATGCACAAGCTGAGACTACCAGCATGAGAAGAGAGCTGACAAAACTGCAAGCAATCCTTGCAAAAGCAAAAGATCTTACTCCGGCTGATTTTCCAAAGTGGAAATCTGGCGCACTTGTACTCTCTGCTGATTAGTAAATTCACAATCGCAGCACATGGCTGTGATTTGAAACATCGGGCACCTCGGCGAAAGCTGAGGTGCCTTTTTTTTGGCTCTTGTGGAGTAAAAAATTAAATGAGTTGAATATTGAATTTGAAATTAACACGTTTAATTATTTTGTACCACCCAACTAAATCATCACTAAAAAAATGAATCGAAAATCTTTGTAGAAAAATAGTGGTTATATTTTCTATACTACCCCCGATTTCAGAAATTAATATGACCATTTTAAAAAACTCTCCAACCTAAAAGGATTCTTATCATGGCAGCTCTATCACAGCCTATCGTATATCCAGTCATCGAGCGTAACTGCACTTCGGGCATTGTCGCATGCTACATTAGCCTTGAAAACGCTGGAGTAGTTCAGAGAATCATAGCCTACGCACTGCTCTTTTTTGCCGCCGTTCCACTTATTATTTCTTTGGTTGGCAATATACTGCTCTTTAAGTGTGTTGAAGAATATACAGCTCAAACTCTCGATGCTGAATTCCACCGTCTTAATCCAAATCCCTCTCCACTCAGAACGCCTGAACAAATCGAACAACTTCAAAAAGCTGGCGAAGAAGCCGCTCAAAAAGTGATAACCCTTGAAGCCGCAATGAAAGGTCTGACAGACGAAAGAGATGCTTTACGTCGTGGAACTCCTAACTTGGATGCGCAAATCGACGCACTTAATACACAAATCCTGCAAATGAGTGCTGCTGGAGAGACTGCACAAACAAGAATTACCGAGTTAGATACACAACTGCAAGCTGCGCTTGTGGCGCGTAATGCTGCCGCACAAAGAATCCTCGAACTCGAAGCAACACTTGGAACTACCACCGAGGAAAGAGATGCCGCGCGCGCAGAAGTTACTGCATTAAATGCGCAAATTACAAATCTTCAACAGCAGATCCAAACGCTAACGGAAGCAGGCACCTCAGCTCAAGCCAGAATCACTGAACTAGATGCAGCTTTGCATACCGCAGAAGAAGCGCGCGAGGCCGCAACTCAAAAAACCTTACAACTCGAAGCGAATCTTGGAATTACCACTTCTGAAAAAGACGTTGCAAGCGAACGAGTTCAAGCTTTAACAACAGAAATTGCAACTCTTAATACTCGAATCGAAGAGGCTGGATCTGCTTATGATGCTGCACAAGCCAGAATCACTGATTTAGAAGGCAAATTAGGCTCTTCTGAATCAGATAAAGCATCTGCTCTTGAACGTGCTGAAGCTTTAGACAAGCGAGTTCAGGAACTAACTTCTGCTCTTGAAGCTTTAGGACAGGAAAAAAATGACGCAATTTCAAGATGTACGCAGCTAACAGAACAAGTCAACAAGCTACATGCTGATCTTGAAGCATTAGAAGCTTTGAAAGCTAATAGCCTACGAAAAGAAACTGAATTGGCCGCAGACGTTGCACGTCTCCAAGGCGAACTACACTCTCTTGGAGCATCTGGAAATGCTTCAGCTGAGTCGCTTGAGCGCTTGGAAAAAACACTTGCTGAAAGTGAAGCTGTCTTAGCTGCTGCTAGAAACGATCTTAGCCAGCGAAATGCTCAAATAGACTCACTAAAAGCTGAGCTTCGCACTTCTGAAGAAGCGAAAATAGCTTCTGATGCAAGAGAAGCTAACTTGAACAAGCAAATTCTAGCATTAGACGCAAATGTTCAATCTCTGACGGCAGAAAGAGATGCGGCACAAGCTGATGTGGCAGCATTACATACACAAATTGCAACCCTTAATACGCAAATTCAGCAGCTAACTGATGCTGAAGCCGCGGCGCAAACTCAAATTGCCCAATTGAAAGCAGATTTGCGAACCACTGAAAACGCTCGAGCATTTGCACATGTGCGCGCAGAAGAGTTAGACAGCCAACTTAAATCTTTGAATACTTCACTTAGTGCTTTAACTCAGGAAAAAAATGAAACGCTCGCTAAATATGAGCAGCTAACAGAACAGAGCAGCAAGCTACAGGCCAATCTTCAAGCTTTGGAAGCTCAAAAAAACGAGGGCATGCAAAGAGAAACAGCGCTGAATGCGCAAGTTTCGCGCCTTCTTGAAAAACTCTCAGATCTTGGAAAAGCCGGAAATGATTCTGCTATGGCAATTGCACAGCTGGAAAAAACGCTGGGTGAAAATGAAACTGCTTTATTGAATGCAAGAAAAACTCTTGCAGAGCAAGACGCGCAAGTAGATGCGCTGAAAGCTGCGCTTCGTGTTTCCCAAGATGCAAAAGCCGCCTCTGAAACCAGAGAAGCTGTTTTGAAAGAAAAAATCGAAGAACTAGAAGGTAGCGTTCGAGCTTCTGAACAGCTCGCTGCGCAGAGTGCAGATCTCGAAACGAAATTCAATGCACTTTCTGAATCAAGCACCAAAGCCCGAGCCCAAATCGATGAGCTGCAAAAAACACTCAAGTTTGCAACAGCAGAAAAGACGGCGGCTACAGCTAAAGCAGACGAGCTTCAAGAAGCATTGGATAAAGCTGAAAAACAAGTATCCAGAAAAACACTTGGCGTTAAAAACTTATCTGAAGAAGTAACGGCTCTTACAGCTAAAATCAAAGAACTCATCTCTTCTAAATCAGTTTTAGAGCTAAAAATTGGCAACTTAGAACAACAACTTGCTAGCACCCAAAAAGAGATAACTACACTCAAATCAACTAATGCTCTCTTAACAGCAGATCTTGATGCATATACAGATCAGCTTAAGACTTTAAACGCGAGCAACTCTGAATCATTTAATGCTACGCAAGAATTATCCAATGAAATACTGAGACTTCAGGAAGAGATGCAGGTTGTCAGAGGAGCCCAAGAAGACGCTGAAAATGCTTCAGAAGCCGCTCAAAAAGAGGCAGAAGCCTTACTTGCAAGGATAAACGAGCTCAATAAAGAGATAGATAAACTCCGAAGTGAAAAAGAAGCATTAGAAGAGAAGAATAAAACTCTTGCTACTGAAGTTAGAAGTGCTCAGGCTCAGAAAGGACTCGATGATCAGAGTTTTGCCGCAATGAGCAAAGAAGCTTCAGCAGTTCGTGTTCAGATTGAGAAAGTCACTCAAGAAAGACAAGCCGCCAAGGTGGAATCTGAACATTTAGCCACACAAGTTACGCAGCTAACTAAAGAACTAGAAACTTCTACATCGAATTTTAATGCAGCTGCTAAAAAAGTTGAAGAGTTGAGCGCCAAGTTTCTCGAGTCGGAAACACAGACACAGCAACTCACTGATGAACTAACCGCACTTAAGTCTTCTACAAAAATCGAAAGAGATGGACTGCTTGCCTCAATCTCGCATCTAGATAAAAAGATTGAGAGTTTAAAAAAGGACGTAGAGAGTGCCCAAAAAGCCGAAACGGAGGCAGAAAAAGCTCTTAATGCAGCCGAGGCTTCAATTCAAGTAATTGGAAATGCACGCATAAAAGCGGAGCAAGAAAGCCAAGAGTTGGATAAAAAAGCTAATGCCCTTACTAATGAAAATGAGCAGTTGAAAGCAGCAGTTGTACACAAAGAGCAGCAACTAAACTCACTGCAAAAACAGTATGAGGGAAGATTGCTTGAATTGAAGGCTAAATTTGCACAAGAGATCGAAGCACAGAAATCGGTAATTTCTGAGACACATGCTGCGATCCTAGGTGCTGGAGAAGATCTCGTAAGTAAATTCAATGCTCCTAGTGAATCAGAAGTGCAATTTAAGGAACTGAGAAAGGCGCTTGAAGAAAGTCGCGTGCAGGCGACCGAGGCGAACAGACAACTGGCCATGGCACTTGCAGATGCGCGTAAAGCTGAAACTGCTCAAGAAAGTGCCATCAAAGCTAAAAACGCTGCAGAAGCTGCGCTAGCTGAGCTACAGCAAGAACATTCAAAACTAATGACTGCCAAAGTTCAAGTTGTTCCAAGTGGCAGTGCGAGTGCGGGCCCCTTAGCTTCCAATGGAGCTAATGGCAAGCATTAGTCGTCTTTCTCTTAAAAAGGCACTTCGGCATCACCGAAGTGCCCTTTTCATTATAGATCTCTTAAAAAAAGATTGCATTGATCACATATAAATAATTTTAAAAACATCAATTATTTATTAAAAATTGATAACTATGCGTAGATTCATTAAAATATAACAACAATTTTAATTAATTAGAGGAATGCATTATATGTCATTACCAGCAATTCAAAGTTACGGCGAGCCTAACTGTATGTATTCCGTAGTTGCCCTTGTGCGTGCCGGCGAAGATGCAGGTGCATGCATGAAAGTCATCACCTACGCGCTGGCTTTTTTTGCATCTCTAGTTTTAACCCTTACACTTGTGGGAATGATTCCGCTTTCGATGTGTGTACAAGAATATGCGCGCCAAAGCACTGAACAAGCTTTAAATAATCACACATCAACCCCTCCTCTGACTAACGCTGAAACTACCGCTTTGAGACAAGAGCTTGCAAAAAAAGAAGCCGAAATCGCTGCACTTAAAGCAGCGCCCGTTCCAGCTGCAGCCCCTAAAAATGAAGAGCTCTCAAAAGCTCAAACTGAGATTGCAACACTTCGCACCCAGCTTCAGCAGAAAAATCGAGAAGTTGAAGATAGAGTCACAAAAGCCGAAGAAAAATTCAGGAAAATAGCCCAACACCTTCGTCTTGTAAGTAAGTTTAAAGCCCCAGCTTTTAATGAATGGAAGATTCATTATAAAAAAGATAAGGAAGCGGGTCTTACTTACGCTAGAACCTCGCAAATAAAGCTCTAAAAAGCTTATCTTCCCTCTCATTATAAAAAAACGCTTTGGTCCGAAAGGTCCAAAGCGTTTTTTTTATTTGAGCTCTAATTGACAATTGTCAACTGAAGTCCTATATTCGCCTGCTTAAAGTACTATTAGGGAAGATTGGCGATGCTAGATATTAAACTTCTGCGTAAAGACCCCGCCTTTTACGAGGCAAAGCTAAAAACTAAAGACCCGGCCATCGAGCTTGGACCTATTTTGGCCCTGGATGAGCGCATCCGTGAAATAAAAACTTCAGTTGAAGAGCTGAAATCTAAACGCAATCATCTCTCTCAGGAAATTGGCGAGAAGAAGCGCAAAAAAGAAGATGCATCTGAGCTCATGGAGCAGGTAAGCGGCATGGGTGAAAAGATCCGGCTGTTCGATCATGAATTGGTCGACCTCGAAGCGGCTTTTACTCAGCAACTGGCTTCTCTGCCTAACCTCCCCATGGATGGGATAAAAGTTTCTTTAGAACCGAAAGATAATGTCTGCATCAAAACCGTTGGAGAACGCAGGAACTTTACCTTCCCCTTTAAGAATCATGTGGAGTTGAACGAGAAGCTTGGGCTTTTCGACTTTAAACGCAGTGCTAAAACTTCAGGCAGCGGCTGGACCGTTTACACAGGCATGGGCGCTCGGCTTGAATGGGCACTTGTGAACTACATGCTCGATATCCAAATTGAAAACGGCTTTAAGATGATCATGCCGCCTCATCTGGTTAAACCCGAGATTATGTTTGGTTCAGGGCAGCTGCCGAAATTTGAGCATCAGCTCTTCAAAGTGCAAGATGAGCAGCACAAGCTCTATCTCATCCCCACTTCTGAAGTGGTGCTAAATGGCATGCATTATGATGAGATCTTTCAAGAGTCTGAGCTGCCGCTTAAATACTGCGCTTATACGCCCTGCTTCCGCCGAGAAGCGGGGGCGGCTGGCTCGCAAGAGCGCGGGCTAATTCGCACACATCAGTTCAACAAAGTTGAGATGTTCTCATTTACCACGCCTGAGCAGAGCGAGCGTGTTTTTGAAGAGATGCTGGCAAGCGCAGAGCAGGTGCTGCAAGGGCTAAATCTGCACTACCGTCTCATGCTGCTAGTTACAGGTGATATGTCCTTTGCGGCTGCCAAAACTGTAGACGTTGAAGTTTGGCTGCCTGGTCAGAACCGTTACTATGAAGTCTCTTCTATCTCGCTTTGCACAGACTATCAAGCCAGACGCTCGATGATTCGCTTCCGTAAAAAAGAAGAGAAGCCCGAATTTGTGCACACGCTTAATGGATCAGGGCTGGCAACTTCACGTCTCATGGTTGCGCTTTTAGAGAACAATCAAGAAGCTGATGGATCTGTTACGCTACCAATTGTTTTGCATAAGTATTTAAATGGCATCAAGGAGCTCCGTTAATGGCTTACCTCATCGACGATCTGCGCACTTTTTTAGATGGCTCGCCCACCTCTTGGCATGCAGCTGAAGAGATCGGCAATCGGCTGGCACTGCATGATTTTACGCCATTGGAAGAGGAAGAGCGCTGGAATCTTGAAAAAGGTAAAAACTACTTTGTAGTTCGCGGCGGATCTATATGCGCTTTCTCACTACCTACCAAAGCCCCAACTCAGGCAATCATCTTAGCTTCGCATACCGATAGCCCGGCGCTTAAAATTAAGCCACATCCAGAAGTTCAAAAAGAGAACATGACGCTCTTTGGCGTAGAAGTCTACGGAAGTCCGATCCTCTCTTCTTGGCTCAATCGCGACCTGGCAATCGCCGGCAGAGTAGTGGTGTCGAACAATAAAGGCGATCTGGAAGAGCGCTTGGTCTTCTTGCAAGATGCGCCCGTTTTTATTCCGCAATTAGCTCTGCATCTGGACCGCGACATCAATGAAAAAGGATTTTTGTTGAATAAACAAGACCATCTTTTTCCGCTAATCACCTTGCAAGATGTGGATGAAAAGCAGCAGAAAACTTTAGAATTTTTACTCAGACGCCACATCTCTTTTCACAACCTGCTTTCGTTTGATCTCTTTCTTGTACCTATCGAAAAGAGCCGCTACATGGGCAGTGAAGGCGAAATGCTCGCTTCATACCGTTTAGATAATCTCTCAAGTGCACATGCTTGTTTATCTGCATTAGCTTTAGCAGAAAAGCCACAGCCCAAAACGCTGCAGATGGCCATTTTTTATGATCACGAAGAGATTGGCTCACGCACTTCAGAAGGTGCAGCATCTCCCTTTTTAGCCGACACCTTAAAACGCATTGCGCATAGCTTTAAAATGGATGAGGAAGATTTGAGCTGTATGAAAAGCCGCTCACTTTGCGTTTCGGTAGACGTGGCACATGCACTCAACCCTAACTATCCTGCCAAGTATGATGCGAATCATGGCGCACTACTTGGAAAGGGCGTCGCGCTTAAGTTTAACGCAGACCTAAAATACGCAACTTCTGCGCTCTCTTCTGCGAGACTCGTTCAGCTAGCTCAAAATCACTCCCTTGCCCTGCAACCCTTTGTGGCACGCAATGATATTCCATCAGGTTCTACCGTAGGGCCATTAATTGCGCAGGGACTGGGAATCCCAGTTGTCGATATTGGTTGCCCTCAACTCTCCATGCACTCTGCACGCGAGGTAATTGCTTGCCAAGACTATTTAGACCTCTGCACTCTCCTAACGCAGCTCTTACAGGAAAAACCAGCATGAGCTCTTCGGATCATTTTAAAGGTAAAAGCATACCCGAACATTTAAAAGAGGCGCGCAAAAAAGGCGCGATCGCCTCAACCGAGGTGCATGGCACCGAAATGGCCGGACACATTGGCGCACTTGCAGATAGCGCCAAAGAGACCGCCTTTTACCTTTTGATTCTCTGGGTGATTTTAGTGCAGCTAGCTCTCCCCTTTTCACAGATTTGTTTTGTGCTGATTCTTTTTAGCTGCGCGCTTGTGATCTGGAAAGGCGGAAGATCCGCGCTTTTGAGTTGGGCTAGATTAGAACGTCTGCATCGCCTGATCGAAGAAGAGCGCTGGGAGATCGAACACCACCGCGCCCAGGAAAAAGAAGAGTTAAAAGAGCTCTATTATGCGAAGGGATTCCGAGGTAAGTTGCTCGATGAAGTTATCGAAGTGCTCATGGCCGATGATAACCGTTTGCTCTCTATTATGTTGGAAGAAGAGCTCGGTCTTACGCTTGAAAAATTTGAGCACCCACTTAAACAAGCAGCGGGAGCTTGTCTTGGCGTACTCTCTGCAGGAGTTGTGTTGCTACTCTTTTTTCAAGCCTCGCCTCAATATGGACTACCCATCGCAGCGGCACTGATCATCGGGCTTTTCTCAACTCTTGCTGCGAAACTTGAAAAGAACCAGGCACTGCCAGCCGTTATCTGGCATCTGGCCACAGCTGCCTTCGTGGCTGGAATTATCTTTTTCCTCGCAAATGTATTATGAGCACGCCCTATCTATTCGATGAGTTTTTTGCCTCGGGACGAGAAGAGAGCATCAGCCCTTTTCTTACGCCACGCTCACGTCGATGGGGAAAAAATCTCCAACTGAAAAACGCCTCGTTTTCTGCGCTTCTTTTGGCTTTGGCTTACGTAAGCTCCTTTTTTCACCCAGCGCTCTCCTCTCTGCTACTCGTCGGCGTCTATTTTTTAGTCGGTACGCCCGCGCTGATCGATACGTTAGCGGATCTCAAGAATTTAGAGATCAATATCGATGTGCTCATGACGCTTGCAGCGCTTTTGTCTGTTTTAATCGGATGCGAACTGGAAGGCGCGCTGCTCTTGGTGCTCTTCGACTTTTCTGCTTCGATGGAAAATGCCGTCACCCAAAAAGCCAAAAGCACCCTGCTTAACTTAAATCAGATTGCACCGCGAACAGGTTGGGTAATCGCAGAAGATGGCGTCACATATGAGCAATCCGTGCGCGAAATTGCGATTGGCGCCAAGCTACTTGTGCGTGCCGGCGAATTTGTGCCACTCGATGGCGAAGTATTAGCTGGCAGATCTTCACTTAACCTGTCGCACCTAACAGGTGAGAGCCATCCGATATTCAAGATGGTTGGCGATGAAGTGCCCGCAGGTGCCCTTAACATGGAAGGCGCGCTCACCATAATCGTCACAAGAACTTCGGCTGATTCAACTTTGAAGCGCATTATCAACTTAATTGCCCATGCACAAGAAGCTAAGCCCAAACTCGAGCGTTTCATCGATCGATTTGGCAATTGGTATGCCATGAGTGTGATGGGACTATTTTTTATTTTTGCAGCTGTTTTGCCTTGGATTCTCTCTATCCCTTATCTCGGCACAGAAGGTGGCATCTATCGCGCGCTCACTTTTCTTATTGCCGCATCTCCCTGCGCGTTGATTATCGCCACACCCACCGCATATCTCAGCGCCATCTCAGCATGTGCCAAGCGCGGAATATTGCTTAAAGGCGGCATTATTCTAGATGGGCTAGCTAAATGCGAAAATATTGCCTTCGATAAAACCGGAACTTTAACCACAGGAAAGCTTCAATGCGTGGCTTTCAAATGTCTTACATCTCCAGCCCACCATAGCTTAGACGTCGCTCTATCTATTGCAAGTGCACTCGAGCGCAATGCTGTTCATCCGATTGCCGAAGCGGTTATGCGCTTGGCCGAAGAACAAGAGATCTCTCCTCATCTCATCGAAAACTTCAGATCTATCCCAGGATCCGGACTGGAAGCAGAGGTTCAGCTTATCAATGGCAAAACGCATGTCTCAATTGGACAGGCTAACTTTATTCGTTTTAAAGCTCCTACAATTCCAGATTCGATTTGGAATCAACATCTTGAAGGCCAATTGCATACCTTTCTGCTCATCGAACACGATCTCTTTTTCTTTGGCTTTGTCGATGCCATTCGTCTAGATGCTAAAAAAATGGTTCAAACACTGAAAGAGCAGCACAAGCTCCATCCCATCATGCTCACTGGCGATCGAATAGAAAATGCAGATTACGTCGCCAAACAGCTAGGGATCGAACATATTTTTGCAAATCTTCGACCCGAAGATAAATTAATAAAAGTAGCCGAGCTTTCACGTGCTGGCGGCTTGATGATGGTCGGTGATGGCATTAATGACGCGCCGGCCCTTGCACGCGCAACTGTCGGAGTTTCTTTGGGTAGACTCGCCAGTGCCACGGCTGTCGACGCTTCTGATGTGGTGCTTCTCAATGATGACCTTTTGCAGCTGCCTTGGCTCAAAGAAAAAGCCCTCAGCACACATTCCATTGTAAAACAGAACCTAATCTTAGCCATGGCTGTGATTCTCTTTGCCACAACTCCTGCTCTTCTCGGCCTTGTCCCTCTTTGGGCTGCTGTTCTTCTTCATGAAGGTGGCACCGTGCTCGTCGGCCTCAATAGCCTGCGTCTTCTGCGCTCTAAATAGCGTTTGCAACGAAACACTTAGTTGAAGAATTTCACCACGGAGGCACAGAGAACACAGAGTAAAGAAAAGGAAATCCTTTTTTTGTAAGTGAAACAAAAAAAGAACATTCCCTTGCCTCGTAAACCTCGGCGAAGCCGAGAGAGTATTGTTTTTTTCGCGAGCGAAGCAAAAAAACAATCTTTCTTCCTCAGCGTTCTCTGTGCCTCTGTGGTAAAATCTTGATTACCGCTTCATATTTTTCAGTTATTGAAAAAAACTATTGAATCCTATCTATTAGGGATATGGCTGCACCTCCGCAAGATCGCCCTTTCCTAAGAGAACAGCTCAAACAAGCTCTCCAAAAAGAGGGCAAAAAGTTTGAGGAGTTCTACGTTTGGCTCTGCGAACACATGCCCCCCAGCTTCTTTGAAGAGATCAAAGGAGACAATCTCCTGCTGATCACCCACAATTTAATGGGCTTCGATTTGCAAGAGTTCTTCTCGCATATTCACTTGAAGGGCAGTGCAATTTCTCTCTGTTTAGACAGCCCGGATGCAGATCTAAAAATTTTAAAAAATTACCGTCGCTTTGGAATTAAGGATTATCGCGCCTTTGTCTCCAATACGCCCCCTCCGCTAGCCGGAGCTAGCAGTCCTTTACGGATCGCCATCCTCACTTTTACAGGCGTACCAGGAAAATTAAACCCTCAAGAAGAAGCTATTCCAGCCGACCGGCAAAAAGAGATCCTCGAACTGGTCAGAGCACGCAATCCAGAAGTCACAGATGCCGAATTCAAGAAGCTGATCGAAGGCATGAACCCACGCTTTTTGCGGGCCCTTGGAAAAGAGCGACTCATCGTGGCGCTCGATATGTTTTTCCGGGCGCAAACGCGCGATCATTGCCAATATGAGGTACGCAGGGTTGAGGATTGGGAAAAGAAAAAAGAGATGCCCTCGCTGCAAATCGTCTTTGCCTGGCGCAACGTTCCAAAATATGACTTTCTCTATCGTCTAGCTAAGACAATTTATCGCCATGGGCTGACGATCAAACGCGTCAACACGAGTTACATCGATGCCTACAGCAGCCAGAACGTGCTGGTCATGTCGCTTGGGCTGCATGGCATGAATGGCAAAGCAGCTTGGGAAGCCGCAGACCTCCCTGACTTTTTACAAGAGATGGTCACGCTAAAATACTTCGAAGGCATGGAGCAGATCGAAAATGTCTTTGTCGATTCTGGACTCGTGCGCGGCAATATCGGCAATCTCATCAAGAGCATGATCTCTTTTGTGCACCAGGTGCTCGTGCATGATGATGTGCACATGTATGCATTTGCCTATATCGAAGAGGGCTTCTGCAGGCACCCGGAACTCATGGTACAGATCTGCGAAGCTTTTGAGTGGAAGTTCCATCCGCAAAAAAATGATCTCTCCAAATTTCAAAAAACACGCGATGCCGTATTTAAGCTTGTCGAAGAGTTGGATACTGGTCAGGAATTAAACGACAAGCGCCGCAAAAACATTTTGAAGCAAGCGATCAACTTCGTCGATTACACCTTAAAAACCGACTTCTATCGCAACAACAAGACAGCTTTAAGCTTCCGGCTCGATCCACAATATCTCGAACATGTGCCGTTTGATCGCAAAGAGAAATTCCCCGAGCTCCCCTTCGCCGTCTTTTTCATGAAAGGCATGTATTTCATCGGATTTCACATCCGTTTTAAAGATCTTTCTCGCGGAGGCTTGCGCACGGTCCTTCCTGAACGGATGGAGCAGCTTTTAGTCGAACGCAATAACGTCTTTTCCGAATGTTATGGTTTGGCATATACGCAGCAGAAAAAAAATAAAGACATCCCTGAAGGCGGAGCTAAAGGCATTATTCTACTCGAACCCTATGAGAGATTGGCAGCGGAAGGGCAAATCTATAGGCACGAGCTGCAAGATGCTGGACTCGAGCCCACCGAAATCGAGAAACATACGATCGCTTTTCATAAAGAGCATAAGCTTGAATATCTCTATCAAACTCAGCGCGCCTATATCGAAAGTTTCATGACGCTCATTAACTGCGAAGCTGATGGAAAGATCAAAGCTAAAGATGTCATTGATTATTACAAAAAGCCCGAATACATCTATCTCGGTCCTGACGAGAACATGCACAACGAGATGATCGTTTGGATTGCAAATTACAGCAAAATGCAGGGTTATAAATCTGGAAGCTCTTTCATCTCGAGCAAACCCGGTGCGGGCATCAACCATAAAGAGTATGGCGTAACCTCTCTAGGCGTAAACGTCTATGTAGAAGAGGTGCTACGCTATCTCAAAATCGACCCTTACAAAGATAGCTTTACCATCAAGATGTCGGGTGGACCCGATGGCGATGTCGCGGGAAATGAGATTCTGAACCTAGCGCGCTTCTACCCTAAAACAGCAAAACTCTTAGCACTCACTGATGTCTCGGGCACAATTTTTGATCCGAATGGTTTAGATCTGCCCACCATGGAAAAGCTCTTTCATGAAGTTAAGCCGATCCGCTTTTACCCTCCGGAAAAACTCTCCGAAGGTGGCTTTCTGCTAGATTTACGCACGAAACGCGAGCAGACAGCTTACGCCCAGCAGACACTCTGCTGGCGCAAAAAAGATGGCAAGCTCATCGAAGATTGGCTCACCGGAAATGAGATGAATCACCTTTTTCGCAACAACGTCCATCAGACCAAAGTCGATATCTTTGTTCCAGGTGGCGGGCGTCCACGCACATTGAATGACACCAATTATAAGGACTTCCTCGACGAAACGGGTCATCCAACTGCCAAAGCGATCGTGGAAGGAGCTAACCTATATGTCACCCCTTGGGCGCGCAAGGCGCTTGAAAAGCTCGATCTATTGATCGTTAAAGATAGCTCGGCAAATAAAGGCGGCGTGATCTGCTCCTCTTTCGAAGTGCTCTGCGGCCTTTGCCTTTCAGAAGAAGAGTTCATTAAGGAGAAACCCACCTTGATGAAGGAAATCTTGGAAATCATCAAGCAGCGCGCTAAAGATGAAGCCACATTGCTGCTAAGCACGCATTCTAAAACCGGAGCTTTCCTCACAGATATATCCGACTTGATCTCTGAAAAGATCAATAATTTCACCTATGAGCTGCTCGACTACCTCGAGACGCAAACCTTGAGTAATGACCCCGAAGACCCTCTGATTCGCTGCCTCCTTAACTACTGCCCTCTGCTTATCCGCACACGCTATCAAAAACGGGTGCTTCTAGAGATTCCGGACATCCATAAAAAGGCGATTATCGCCTGTTATATCTCCTCTCGGCTCGTCTATAGCCGAGGCCTCGATTGGTCACCCTCGGTGGTCGATGTGCTCCCCCTGATTTCGCATGATCCTGCGATTGTCGGCAAATAAAATATTTATTTACATCGTCACAAACTACTTACTGTTAAGATATTAAAACATTATTGAGCAATCGACTCAACCGACTGCTAATTTTCTTGCATTTTCTTTTTCGCCTCTGCTATAATCCGTTTTAACATTTAATTTTGGTAGCTGTTTGAAAAACATCACTCCTAAAAAACCTCCTAAAGACCAGCGTGAAAAACTGGTTCTCCTCGGTCTGGTTGAGCTCTATCTAAAGATGGGCTCGCCTATCGGATCTAACACATTAAGAGACAATGGCTTCGAAAACTTAAGCTCTGCCACTATCCGCAACTATTTCGCCAAGCTCGAAGAGACCGGCTATCTCAAACAGCAGCACTCTTCAGGTGGCCGCATTCCCACCCCTTTGGCATTTAAGCTCTATGCACAAGCTCATTTAGAGACTCCAGCATCCGAAAATAAGGAGAATCAACTCCTCTATACTAGATTGGTTAAACAGAGCCGAGAGATCGCCTCCTATCTCCAAGAAGTAGCCGAAGTTGTAAGCGAAAAGACAGGCTGTGCAGTTTTCCTCTCCGCACCCCGCTTCGATCAAGATTTCATACTCGACATCAAACTTCTGAATATCAATAACAACCGCTGTCTCTGCGTGCTTATCACCGATTTTGGAATTGTACATACCGAGCAGCTCTACACAGAAAAGAAGTTAAGCAATTTTAGCCTGAAAAGAATTGAATCCTATTTCCACTGGCGTATTACTGGCATCGACAAGCCTGAGCTCTCAGAAGATGAAGAGAAAATCGCTTCGCATTTCTATCGTGAAATCATGCTGCGACATATCGTCAATTACACAAATTTTACAGCAGAAGACATCTATAAAACAGGCTTCTCTAAACTGCTCAATTATCCAGACTTCAACAACGCGACAGCGCTGGCAAGCGGACTCTCTCTTTTCGAAAACCCAAATTCGATGCGTTCGATGCTCAGTGAATGCTGCAAGGCAAACAACCTCCTTTGCTGGATTGGCGATGATCTACATGAACATGCACCACAAGTGACGGCTTGCTCAGTTATTGCAATCCCCTACCGCATCAATCAGACGATTGCAGGCGCGCTGGCCATCTTAGGCCCTTTGCGCATCTCCTATCGCGAGCTCTTTGGAATTATGAAAACCGCCTCTGATGCGATCACAGAAACGCTTACCAAGAGCATGTACAAGTTTAAAATCACCTTCCGCCAAC
Organism: uncultured Chlamydiales bacterium; assembly: GCA_963700985.1. Lineage (GTDB taxonomy): Bacteria > Chlamydiota > Chlamydiia > Chlamydiales > Rhabdochlamydiaceae. Next base: position 1,984,799 of record OY969554.1, on the reverse strand, counting down.
CTCAGACTTCGCATATCGACCTTAAAAATTCGTCACATGCAGCTGATTCGGCTCACTGCTTACTTTTAGAAAATAAAAATGCTGACTTAGGAGTCTTTTCATGAGCGAAGAAGAACAAATACAACCAGAAGAAGCCACTCAAGAAGCGGCGCCAGCTCCTCGAGATAAATGCGAGCTGCTCGAAGATGAGCTTAAAGAGTGTAAGGATAAACACCTGCGTGCACTTGCTGAGATGGAAAATACGCGCAAACGCATGATTAAAGAAAAACAAGACAGCGTGCGTTATGCAGTGGAAAGCACCTTTGCCGAGCTGCTCTCTCCGATTGACAACTTAGAGAACGCCTTAGCCTTTGCAGACAAGATGTCTGATGAGACACGCAAATGGGCGATCGGCTTCCAGATGATTTTAGGCCAATTTAAAGAGGTGCTTGGCGCCAATAACATCCAGCCGTTTGAATCGGTCGGAACGTTGTTTGATCCGCATAAACACCAGGCCGTTGAAACCGAAGAGACTGATCAGAAACCTGAAGGAACGATCCTTCAAGAATTTATGAAAGGATATAGATGCGGTGATCGCATCATCCGCCCTGCACGCGTTAAGGTCGCTAAGAAACCGATACCGCCCGCAGCAGAGCAACCAAGCTACGAAAAAAAAGGAGAATAATTATATGACAGAACAAAAAAACACACAAAAAAAAGGCCGTATCATCGGCATTGACCTCGGTACAACAAACTCTTGCGTTTCGGTAATGGAGGGAGGAATCCCCGTCGTTATTGCAAGTTCAGAAGGGGCACGAACAACACCTTCGATTGTCTCTTATAAAGGCGAAGAGCGCCTTGTAGGTATCCCTGCAAAAAGACAATCGGTAACTAACCCTGAGCGCACCGTCTATTCAGCTAAACGTTTTATCGGACGTAAATACGCGGAAGTGCAAGGCGAGATCAAAACTGTGCCTTACAAAGTGACTCAGAATTCTAATGGCGATGCGGTTTTTGAAATCGATGGAAAAATCGTCACCCCAGAAGAAGTAGGCGCACAAGTGCTAGTCAAAATGAAAGAGACAGCCGAAGCCTATCTCGGTGAAAAAGTCACCGAAGCTGTGATCACCGTTCCTGCTTACTTTAACGACTCACAAAGACAGTCGACCAAAGATGCTGGCCGAATTGCTGGCCTCGATGTTAAGCGTATTATTCCTGAGCCTACGGCAGCTGCCTTAGCTTATGGTCTCGATAAGCAAGCGGATAAAAAAATCGCAGTCTTCGACTTAGGCGGCGGTACATTTGATATCTCGATTCTCGAGATCGGCGATGGCGTTTTTGAAGTGTTATCTACCAACGGCGATACCCACCTTGGCGGAGATGACTTTGATAACGCGATCTTGCACTGGATGCTAGACGAGTTTAAGCGCGATCAGAGCATCGACCTTAGCAAAGATAAGATGGCACTGCAACGCCTACGCGATGCGGCTGAAAAAGCTAAAATTGAACTCTCGGGCACACAGTCTACAGAGATCAATCAGCCATTTATCACCATGGATGCATCTGGCCCAAAACACTTAGCGCTCACACTAACACGCGCTAAGCTCGAAAGCCTTGTTCACGCACTCATTGAGCGCACCAAAGAGCCTTGCCTTAAGGCTCTGAAAGATGCGGGCCTCGCAGCGAGCCAGATCGACGAAGTAATCTTAGTCGGCGGCATGAGCCGTATGCCTTCAGTTGAGAAAAAAGTAGCCGAGATTTTCGGTAGAGAGCCGCATAAAGGCGTTAACCCTGATGAAGTCGTAGCTATCGGCGCGGCGATTCAAGGTGGCGTTCTCGGTGGCGAAGTGAAAGACGTTCTTCTCCTGGACGTAATCCCACTTACACTCGGGATTGAGACACTAGGTGGAGTTCTAACACCGCTGGTTGAGCGCAATACAACCATCCCAACTCAGAAGAAGCAGGTCTTCTCAACTGCAGCTGACAATCAGCCTGCGGTGACGATCGTCGTGCTTCAAGGTGAGCGTAAGATGGCTAAGGATAACAAAGAGATCGGCCGTTTCGATCTAACTGATATCCCACCTGCGCCAAGAGGCATGCCTCAAATTGAAGTGGCTTTTGACATCGATGCTGACGGTATCTTGCATGTATCTGCTAAAGACATGCAGTCGGGCAAGCAGCAGAAGATCCGTATCGAAGCCAAGTCTGGCTTAAATGAGAACGAGATCAAGCGCATGCTTAAAGACGCTGAAGAGCACGCTGAAGAAGATAAGCTGAAAAAAGAGAGCATCGAAGCGAAAAACGAGGCTGACTCGCTCGCTTTCCGCGCTCAGAAAGCCTTAGATGAGCACAAAGATCGCTTACCTCAAGAGGTAAAGGATAATGTGCAAGGCAAGATCGATGCATTGAAAAAGACGCTTGAAGGCGATGATATCGCTGCCATTAAGGCCGCGACAGAAGAGCTGAATACGCACATGCAGAAGATCGGCGAGGCGATGCAAAAGCAAGGCCCAGCTGAAGGCGCTCAGAGCGGTCCTGTGCATAACACGACCATGGATGCACTGAGAAAGAATAAGAAGCCCGAATCTGGAAAAGCAGATATCGAAGAAGCCGAAGTTGAGATCCTCGACGAAGAAAAGAAGTAATCTCTAGATTACTCTCGCATTTTCCCTAAGGGGGCGCCAAAAGCGCCCCCTTTTCTTTTTGGAGTGCGCGCGACTTGTCGCCGCTTTTCTTCGCCGAGGCTTGGCTCGGCACCAAATATCCTATTAAAGATTTTAATACTACAAAAGCATCGATTGAAGCTGATTTAGGAAATATGCTATTATTAATATGTTTTTTACGAAATTCATTAAGATAGGCAACAAATTATGGCAACAACAACAGGTCCAGTAGATAGAAGAGCTCCTCATATAATCAGCGAGACTCCACAACCAGATCAAGTTCCTCCAACCAACAATAGCTCGTGCATTTCGACAATTTTTTCATCTTGTGTTGCTGAAGATAACTGCTGCTGCACTTCTCTGAAATCGTTGGGCGACATTATTTGGAGCGCCCTATCTAGCTGCTGGTCTGCGATTGCAAGCATCTTCGCAAGCATTTTTGGAGGCTCTCAATCCTCTAAAGACTTACAAGCTTTACAAAATCTTCTGAATAAGTGGGAACCACTCGCTTCGCGTATAAATTCAAATGGTGCTACTCCATTACAAGAAGAAGAATGGAAAGACGAAATAGCCGCCCTTCCAGAAACACTTCGTAATAAAATTAAGCAAGCTCTTATCGACGACTTAGAAGTAGCAGAGGAAGCTATGCAAGTAGTAGCAGGTAATGAAGTGATGCATCAAATAAATCTTTTGATGATCCCTCAATGCCTTCCAAAAGTAACTGCCTTTGAAGACAAGTGGAAAGTAAAGGCGCTTCAGCTACCGATTTCTGCAAACGTGAAGGCCGAATGGGCAAACGATTTACAGATTCTTCTCGATACAAGCGATCTTAGCACTTTCCTATATAGTACATATTCTCATGAAAATGTTGCTAAATTACCGGCTCATAATGACATCAAGCACAGAGAAGCTTGTATTGCCTTGATGAAAGATGAGATGAACTACCCACTCATTGCTCTCAGCTTAGGAAGATGGAAAGAGTATTACGAAACCTCCTAAGTGAGTCCTAAAATTCTGGCAGGACATCTCGTATGTCCTGCTGACGCTCCGTCAGCAAACATATATTAAATATTTTAATAGCACAAAATCGTCGATTGAAACTTATTTAGAAAATATGCTATTATTAATATGTTTTTTACAAAAATCATTAAAATAGGCAACAAATTATGGCAACAGCAACAGGTCCAGTAGATAGAAGAGCTCCTCATACAATCGGCGAGGCTCCACAACCAGGTCAAGCTACCCCAACCAACAATAGCTCGTGTATTTCGACGATTTTTTCATCTTGTGTTGCTGAAGATAACTGCTGCTGTACTTCTCTGAAATCGTTGGGCGACATTATTTGGAGCGCCCTATCTAGCTGCTGGTCTGCAATTGCAAGCGTTTTCGCAAGCATTTTTGGAAGCGTTCAACAGCCAGTCGATGAGTTAGACGTTTTAGAAAACTTTGTGAAGAAGTGGGAAGCACTTGCTTTGCGAATAAATCAGTTAGGCCCTACTCCATTACAAAAAGAAGAATGGAAAAACGAAATAGCCGCCTTTCCTGAGACGCTTCGTAATAAAATTAAACAAGGTCTTATTGACTACATGAGACCTTTCACTCCGCCACATGACGATCTCAATGAAGTGGTCGAGATAGCATTGCACCAAGTAGTAGGTCAATATGTGATGCTTCAAATGGGACTTTTAATAGTTCCTAAATGCCTTCCAAAAATAACTGCTTTTGAAGACAAATGGGCCGTAAAGGCTTTCGAGCTACCGATTTCCGCGGAATTAAAGGCCGAGTGGAAGCAAGATTTACAAGCTCTTCTCAATACAGGTAATGTGGGCATATACATACACGATAAGTATTCGTTGGTGAATCATGATAGATTACCGGCTCCTAACAGAAGTAATTATGAAGAAGCCTGTCTTGCTTTGATGATGGATGAAGTAGATTACTCATGTATTTTAAAAGGCATAGAAAGCTGGAAAAAGGTTCATGACATTAAGCTCTACTAATTCTTCTTCATTTGCGCAGCCCTAAAATCCTGGCAGGACATCTTGTATATCCTGCTGGGTATATCGTGCCGGCGCTTTGCGCCGATCCTGCTTATCCTGTAAATGATTTACCAAAAAATTTCAGCAGTCCAAGGCAGCAATTTTATAGACGAGATGTTTTTGCTCTACGTTTGACTCTGAATAGAGGACGAATCTTTACTTTTGGTGAGCGAAGCGCCCACAAATCCATCGCCATTTGAGCATTCAACCAAAAATCTGGTGTTGTGTTGAAAGCCCCGCTAAGTTTAATAGCCATCTCAGGCGTCACACTGGATTTCTCGTTTATAATTCGATTAATCACCTTGTAATCACAACCCAAGTGTTCAGCAAGATCCTTCTGGCTTATTTCCAAAGGCTTTAAAAACTCCTCGCTAAGAATTTCTCCTGGGGAAGTGGGCTTTCTATACATATAATCCTTCCTAATCTTTAGTGATAGTCCATGATGCGCACATCATAGGGCTGTTTATCCCATTTAAAAACAACTCGCCACTGATCATTCACTCTAATGCTATAAAATCCTTTTAAATCGCCAGACAAACTCTCTAAAAAATTACTCGGAGGACTGAGCAAATCTCTTAACTCTTTCGAATAATGCAGCATATCAAGCTTTCTTTTAACAACCTTTGACACACTAGCCCATCCTCTTTTATGAGGTAACTTGCCTTTTAAAAAGAAACCTTCAGCTTCATCGTCTTTAAATGAACGAATGGCCATGTTGCCTCTACTTCATAATATCTATATACCTCAACAAGGTATATTAATCAACAATCACCTTAAAAATATCTTAGCTGGAACAGATATACGCAAAGAACCTTTGTACAGGTTAGAAGGAGAGGCCGGAGGCGCGAGGGAAGGAAGAGGTTACAGGAAGCTTGCCAGTGGGGTTTAAAGCCCCAAAAATCACATCGCAGGCCCCTTCTAGGGCATCTGGGTCATCTTCATAAGCTACGATAAGGCAAGCGAACTCTGGCAGGATACGCAGAGTGTATGGACTGCCGAATAGCACCAATGTGGTTGGGATTTTAGAAGCCGAAAGCGTTGAGAGGAGTTGTAAGTCGGCATCTGATAGGCCAAAATTCGGCAAAAGATGATTGAGACCGCAAAGTGTCACGATTTGATGCGAAGGGGCTTTAGCATTCTCGCTAACGCCTTTCTTTTTAAAGAGCTCACTCAGCTGGGCGTTCTTTTCACCGACTTGAATGAGGATAGGCTGCGAAGAGGATTTAAGCGGCAGAAGATTATCCCTGTTTTTAAGTAGTGTGATCGCTTCACGAAAAAGTTTTCGTTTCAAAGCTTGAGCGGCTGGAGTGGCTAGTGGCTGCTCTAATTTTTCTGGAACATCTTTGACATTCAAGCGTTGCTTAAACTTTAAAATTTTCAGCACTCGGCGATCGAGCTCATCAGATGTAATAATCTGCTCATCGCAAGCCGACTTTAAAGCTTGAAAGGCTTGTGGAATCTGAATATGCAAAATCTCATCCACATTCGGGGCGATGTGATCGCCATATAAAAGCAAATCGTGTCCGGCTAAAAAAGCGCTGAGCGCGATATGCCCGAAAGAGGTGTTCTGAGTGAGCGCGCGCATATTCAATGCATCGCTGATGACAACTCCCTGAAATCCCATTTTGGTCTTTAAGAGTCCCTGCACGATGGTGGAGGAAAAAGAGACGGGATATTTTGCATCGAGCTGGGGCACAAACAGGTGTCCGGTCATGACGGTCAATACGCCTTCTCGAATCAACTGGCGAAATGGCAAAAGATCGAATTTTTCAATGTGTTCAAATGAGAAAGGAATTGTAGGAAGAGTCTTATGGGAGTCGAAGTGTGTTTCACCATGGCCAATGAAATGTTTTGCGCATGCAGCTACGCCACTTTCTTGAAGCCCTTTGGTAAAAAGAGCTGCGCGCTGGGCAACTTCATCAGGGCTCTCCCCAAAAGAGCGCATATGGATGATCGGATTGTCAGGATCGATATTCACATCGACCACAGGCGCTAGGTTAATATGTAGACCCACCATTTTGCACTGGCGGCCGATCTCTTTCCCCAGCTCATAAATTAGTGAGGTGTCTTGAATGGCACCGAGAGTCAAATTCTTCGGAAAGGAGAGCGTGTTTTTTAGACGCATCCCAAGCCCCCACTCTGCATCGCCCACGCAAAGCAGCGGACAGCATGAGTAGCTCTGCATACGGGCAATTAAGCGCAGCTGTGTTTCTGCATCGCCTTGCTTAAGAATAGCACCACAGACATGGTATTTTTCGATAATCGTCTTGAGATCATCAAAATGCTCCTCACCCCGCAAAGGACAAGCAGGAATAAGAAAGAGCTGCCCGATCTTCTGTTCTACACTCATCTTCTTTACTCGATCCTCAGCCCAATCACCAAATAGTGGTGAAGTGAAAAAAAGAACAGAGTAAAGAGCTGAAAAGAATCTCATTTAAAAAACCTGCCAAATAGACGTATGAGGTCGTGATAGGTTAAATACACAAATAACGCTACGAGCAAAACGATAAATGGAATGATCAGTTTTTCCATCGTTTTGGCTTTAATCGGCTTTTTCGTAATCATCTCGTAAAGCGAAAAGCAGATATGTCCCCCATCTAACACTGGGATAGGCATGAGATTAAGCAGACCGAGGTTTAAGCTAATGAGCCCCATCCAAAAGAGAGCCTCCTTTACACCGATGGTCCAACTGTGCTGGATCACTTCGACAATTCCAACAGGGCCAGCCATCCATTTTGGATTGAGAGAGCCACTAAAAAGCGCGCCCACTGTGCGCACCGTGTCTTGGATAACTGAACCGAAAATGGTGAAGGGTGAAGGATTATAAGTTACAGGCAAATCTTGCAATGCAATGCCCAGCTTAACGCGTTTTTGATCGCTTTCAAACATACGCTGCGCTTCGGCTTTTTCTTGAGGATTTTCAATCGCTTCGATCTGTTTTTTCTGTTCATCTTCTCTTTGCGCAAGCCATGTTCTTTGAGTTTCGGTAAGAGGAAACTCTGAGAGTGGCCGCGGTGTGATTGGATTGAGTAGATAAAAACTTCCCACTTGCGTTGGTGCTTTTGACGTACCTAAAGCATTGGTGATTTGAGAAAGTTCACTCCAATTGGTATTCGACAGAAAATACTGATCGGCATCTTTCCAAGAAAGAGCTGGGAGTTGAGGTAAACGCTGTACCACCACGCGCACCGCTCGCGTTTGCAATTGTTTTACTAATTCTACAGATGTTGAAACTGGAGTTCCATCGACTGCCAAGATGCGATCTCCTGGAATTAATGGAATCACAATCGAAGAGCGATAAGCTGTTGAATAGCGACACTCTTTCGAGTTTTCATCCAGAAAAACAATCTCGCGTTCAACTACACCATCGTGATTTAAATTATAAGGAATAAAAAAGAGTTGATCGATCTTGCCCTTAAGCCCAAGCTCATGTTGCCAGTCATCTAATTCTGCTTTCTCAGCAGAAGAGAATTTAACATCGCTTACACGCAATCTAGGCACGCGAGTTAAAAAGGTCTTCTCGCCGCGTTGAACGGTGAGCAAAGTTTTAGGCTCATTGATCAAAGCACTGAGCTGATTAAGTGAGAAAATAAGTTCGCCATCAACCCACACAATGCGATCTTTATACTGGATGCCGCTACCGTGCATAGGCGAACCAGATTGAAAAGCGCTATCTTTTCCATCGCGATATTGATCATAGATGAGAAAACTGGCTGGGCTGAGCACACCTATTGTGGTAAGTGTTGGATCTTGAGCAAGTGGATTTTGATATGTAGGAAGCACATAATCAAAAGGCTCCTGATGCATATTTGTGTAATCGATCTTATAGCCTTTTATCTCGGAGCTTTTCTCTCGGATAACAGCAGCGTACATTAGATCTTTAAAGCCCTGAAATGGGCGGTGGTTATATTGTTCGATCTCATCGCCCGGTCTTACACCCTTCTCGAAAAGCGGTGAGCAAGGATCAACCCAACCGATAAGATGCGTGAATTCAGCGAAAGGTTTCTGTCTGCCGCCCGCTACCCAAATTAGGCAAAAAGCTAACAAAGCAAAAATGATGTTGAAGAGTGGACCCATCACGGCAACCTTGATACGATCGATGGGTTTTTTTCCAAAAAATCCATCGGGAATCTGAGATGGTTCAATCGAGCCTTTCTTTTCCATTCCTTTAATGCGGACATATCCGCCAAAAGGCAACCACCCTACCTGCCACTTTACGCCTTTATGTTCCCAGCTCAAAATTGCTTTTCCAAAACCAATACTAAACGCCTCAACAGTCATGCCAACGCGTCTTGCCACAAAGTAGTGGCCAAGCTCATGGATAAACACTAAGAAGCCCAAACCAAATGCGGCGAGGACAATGTAGAAAATACTTTGAATCATTTTTTTATACCGTTAGGGCCTCTTCTTTTGCGATTGCATCGACGGCTAGAATCGTCTCCAGAGAGGGAGTTTTATTTACTTTGTGCGATGATAGCAGCTGCTCGAGTTTATGTGCGATCTCTTGCCAACCAATTTTTCCATCCAAGAAGCGTGCGACTAAAACTTCATTGGCAGCATTGAGGTAGCAAGGAAGCGTTCCTCCTCCCCGAAGTGCATCGTACGCTAACCTTAAACAAGGAAATTGGCTGAAATTTGGAGGAAAAAACTGCAGAGAAAGTGCTTTAGAAAAATCAAAGGGAGCAAGAAAACTCTCACAACGTTCGGGATAGGTTAAAGCATATTGAATAGGCAGCGCCATATCCGTTTGAGAAAGTTGCGCGAGCATCGAGTTATCGATCAGTTCAATCATGCTATGCACGATGCTTTGTGGATGGATAACAACATCAATCTTATCGATGGGCAGATCATATAACCAGTGCGCTTCGATCACCTCAAGCCCCTTGTTCATCAGCGTAGAAGAATCGATGGTAATTTTAGGCCCCATGCGCCAAGTGGGATGGGCAAGCGCGCGTTCGGGCGTAATCTCTCTTAAATCTTCTGCCTTAGAGTGTAAAAATGGACCTCCAGAAGCCGTAATGATCAGACGGCGCACATGCTCTTTCTTCTCCTTACGCAAACATTGAAAAAGAGCAGAATGTTCGCTATCCACTGGCATAAGGTTGATGCCTTTTTCTCGCACGAGATTCATCACGTATGCGCCTGCGGAAACGAGCACTTCTTTACTTGCGAGGGCAATATCTTTGCCATTTTGAATGGCTAATATGGTCGGTTGAATGCCGAGGGTTCCCGTGATCGCAGAAACGACTAGATCGACGGATGCAAGAGAGACGACTTCAAACAGCCCCTCCATCCCACCTACAACTTTGATATGAGGCAGGCGCTTTTGTAGCTCGAGCGCTTTGTCTTTATTAAAAACAGCGATCATTTCAGGTGAAAATTCGCGAGCTTGCTCTTCTAGAAGATCGATTTGTGAATGCGCAGCCAGCGCTTGAATCTTTATTTTGGAAGAGAGATGGCGGGCAACTTTGAGTGTGCTCTTACCAATCGAGCCGGTACTTCCCAAAACTGCAATTTTTTTTTGCACTTCCATCATACTTCCATCATACAATCTGCAAATGCAACTCAGAACTACGAGGAGAGTTGCGTTTCTATCTGTTTCTTCAATCGGCTTTTTGCTACCCACTGCACGACTAGGCCACGCTGTGGAGCAAAGAGCACCGCAAGCAAGTAAAAGGCGCCAATAGTGACGACTACCAGGCCAGCAGTGGAAAGTGGAAGATGATAACAGGAAAGCAGATGTCGCGCTAGAGCTATCGCGAAGAGCGAAGCTCCGCTACCGATGAGGCAAGATAGAGCGATCAGCGGCGCCAAACGATTTGTAAAAAGGCGGGCCGTCAGAACTGGCCCCACGAGAAATGCTAAGAATAGGAGAACTCCAACTGCCCTGAAAGCCCCAATTGAAGTTGCAGAGACAAGCACCATCAAAAAATAGGTATAAAAAAGCGGAGAAAACCCCAACGTACGGCCATGCGATGCATCGAAAGAAACCAGAGAGAATTGCTTAAAAAATGCCACCACACAAAATAAGGTGATTAGCCCCATCGAACAGACCAATTTTAAATCATCAAAGTGCAAGGCATCGATATTGCCCATAATTGCTTCTACACCGAGATGGACATTGCGTGTAAACAGCGTGACTAGAAGCACCCCGAGCGCAAAAAGCGTATTGAAAACGAGCCCGATGCTGGCATCTTCTTGAAGGCGCATCGAGTGCGTAAGCAGCTGAGTTAAAACTGTAGTTACAAGTCCCGTAATCAGAGAGGCTCCGATTAGGATAGGCAAGCTGAATCCTTGCGTAGTAATCGTTTGAGCGCACAGAAGAAAAACACCTACAATTCCCAATAATATTGTGTGTGAAAGCGAGTTGGCTAACATAGTCATGCGGCGCAGCACGAGGAAGGTGCCAACTAGCGCAGAGCTAACAGAAATTGCGATTAATACAAGCAACTGGACCTCATCTGAAGCCAGCGGCCCGCTAGAATCCCCTATAATCCATTTGCCTAAACGCCCAAACATCACTGCAAAAAACTCAAAAAAATCTTTGTTCCAATAGGGATTAGACATGCGTACTCCCTGGAATAGGCTGCTGATGCGGATCGTGCGTTGGATCTTGCAAAAACTCAGTGAGTTCGCGCTCTAGTTTAGGAGTGAGAATGTGCTCCATCTCTTCTGCGCTATGGTGCACCTTTTCAATTCCTTGACCTAATGAGACAAGATAGAGCTCCCACAGACGATGAAGTCGCACGATCTGCGCAGCCCTTCTCGCGCCTTCTTCTGAAAGACGATAAAGCCCTTTGCCCCCTTTTTCTACCCAACCTTTAAAGCGCAAACGCTGAAGCTGAAAAGAAGAGACGCTGCTCGATAACTTGTGCCACCCTTGACCTGCTCTCCAAAAAGCTTTAAGAGCGTTTTCCAAACGGCATTTATCTTTAAAGCGGGCGATCCGCAACAGACGGCTAAATAGGCCTGTAGTAGGAGAGAAAAGCAATGCCAGTAAACAGATTGAGGAAGCACTTAAAAGAATCATCGGACCAGTTGGAAGAGAGTTTTTCTCATCTCCTGAAAGAATTTTAGGTAGCTCGATTGAAAGCACGTTTCCTAGAAAGCCGCTTAACGCCCCAAATATGCCAGCCAATACAAAGAGTAGCCACATTCTATGTGTCAGCTGTCTTGCCGCGACAGCAGGGGCTACTAGCATACCCGACATTAAAACCACTCCGACGCTGCGGATCCCAATCACAATAGCTAATACCAAGAGCAGAAAAAGCAGTGTATCAACTAAGACAGTGCGCACGCCAACGGTCTTGGAAAACTGACGATCGAAGTTGAGCAGCTGCAAGGGACGGTAGAGAAAAAACAGGAATAGCCCGGTAATTGTTAAAAGAGAGCTATAAATCGCGACATGCAACCCTGTCATCGTAGCTACTTGGCCATATAGAAATAGATGGATCTGGTTATACCAGAGAGGATGTGAGATTTGCAGACGGCTTGCGATGAGAATTCCTATGCCAAAAAGCACCGAAAGTGCAAAGCAGAGCGCCGCATCGCTTTTGACTCCAAGACGTCGTTCCATGATCTCCACCAGCCCGAGACCGACTAAGGAAGAGAGGAAAGCCCCAGCCAAAATGACTAGGCTTGCCAACTCGCCTACCGAAGAGAAAAAGGTCGCCATGAGAAAGGCCCCCACAACCACTCCGGGATAGGCTGAATGAGATAGAGCTTCAGCGAGCAAACAGCGTTTTCGCAAAAAAGCCACCACACCGATCAAGGAAGAGGCCACGCACATCAAAATGCTACCGACCGTCGGCGCCCACAACACAGGATCTGTGAAGTAATTCCAAATCACTTTAAACCTGCTGTTTTTGTCTGGGAAATTTTTGCCGCTTCATCTAAGAGCATGCTGCCCTTGCCATAGGTGCGCAGCAGGTGATCGCGATGAAAGACTTCAGATACAGGGCCGCTCGCGATCAAACAAGTATTGAGCATAAGTAACCATGAAAAGTAGCGTTCAACGGTGCTTAAATCATGGTGTACGATCATCAAGGTCTTACCCTGCGCTCTTAGCTCTTCAAAAAGAGTGATCAGTGTATTTTCAGTGGCATTATCTACACCTGCAAAAGGTTCATCCATCAGATAGATCTCGGCGTCTTGTGCTAGAGCGCGGGCAATAAAGACACGCTGCTGCTGTCCCCCAGAGAGCTGTCCGATCTGCCTGTCGGCAAAGGGAAGCATTCCCACTTTTTCCATCGCTTCATGTGCGATCTTTCGGTCTTCAGCGCTCGGCCACTTAAGCCAGCCGAGATGACCATATCTCCCCATGAGCACGACATCTTTAACGGTTAACGGAAAATCCCAGTCCACTGAATTGCGCTGCGGCACATAAGCTACCTTCTGCCTTACCTTAGAAATAGGCTTACCAAAAAATTCGACGCTCCCTGAAAGAGGCTCAATCATGCCTAGCAAAGTTTTTAACAGCGTGCTCTTGCCTGCTCCATTAGGGCCAATCACCCCAACCAGCGACCCGCGCGAAATAGCAAAGTTTATATCCCAAAGCACAGGCGTCTTGTCATAGTTAGCGGTCAGCTGCTCAACTTTTAAAACTATTTTATCGTCCGGCATTTTCACTCCATTCTTGGACCATAACATCACAATTATGCTTGAGCATATTTAAATACCCATCAGCATCAGATCCCGACTGCCCCATCGCATCTCCGTAAAGAACTCTTGAAGAGAGTTTTATAGGATTTCCTGTTTCACTGCAGGCATTTACAATTTTTTTCAAAGAGTCTCTATTTACATTAGATTCGGGAAAGACAACGCCAATTCGATAAAGAGAAAGGTGTTCGATAATATTTTTAATATCGGTGTAACTGAGCTGTCCATCCGGCGCAAGGCCTTCTGGTGCGGCAAAACGCTTGCGCCACTCACCTGTTTGTTTCTCGTTTTCATCGGCTAAGTAAGCCCGTGCAAAGTAGTTAAATGCATCATGGCTTGCCACTAGATAGCGTGCATTTGCAGGTACTTCTTTGAAACGCTGTGTGATTTCAGCATGGACCTTAAGCATAGTCTGTCTAAGTTCAGCCCCATTTTGACGGTAAAAATCTGCATGAGCCGCATCCTCTTTAGAAAGAGCTTCTACAATAGGATCTATGGCTTTAACCCATAAGGAGATATCCATCCATACATGAGGATCCAGCTGACCATCGACGCGTAAAATGTCATCTGGAGAACGTTTTTGAATCTCATTACCCAAAGCGACTTTATGGACATGTTTTTCTAATTGATATTGAAGGCTAGCTCCATGCTCGAGGCCTAAACCATTATAAAAAATAATCTGGGCAAATGAGATCTTCTCATCATCCCCTTTCACAAGCTCATAACTATGAGGATCAATTTCCCCTAGAATTAAAGGAATATGATCTACCCTTTCTTTACCGATCTCACCAACTAAATTGTCGATCATGCCTGTGGTTGATAAGACTTTAATTTTGCCATTATTTTCAGTCCATGTGGCCCAAGAATTCTTTTCTTTTCTATGATCAGAGCAAGCAAACAATCCCAAGAATAGAGGAATTATTAGGAGCAGAAGGTATTTATATTTCATCTTTTCCTATCGTAATTAGTTTTCTTTCCTCAAAAAATGATGATATCAGACAGAGTTTCAATTGATTTGACCAAGTATTATTCATTGACATATTAGGCTTCCTGACGAAAGAATTTCAATACAAAACACATTATCTTGCAGAAAATGAACCAAGTTTCTTAAAATCCGATAATTGCAAAGAAAATGGATATCGCCAGTCAAGACCTATCCATAAGTAAAGAATCTGAAATGTCAAGTGATCTATTTAAACAGAAGGAAGTATGAGCATGTCAAATAAAGATGAAGCACACGAGCCAAAAACAAAAAGCTTACGTGAAATTGAAGATGTAATCTCTAAAGCGATTAAAAAAGTCGGCGGAAAGAAAGAGAACGATCTTTGCAAATATATTCCTATGAGTAATGGCGGATATATGCACCATTTCACACTGCGTAAAATGCGCATGAAGCAACCTGGCGAACTGAGTGCGTTAATTGAAAAGTTTATTAACAATTCTGACAGACCTCATAGCGTTCCTCCTAAGCAACGCGCTGCGAGAGGCTCACGCAAGCGCCGCGACCAGATCACCTTTACTAGAGGCCAACTCGAGCGCATGCTCTCTATTGCTAGAATGGCTGGCGACAAAGAAATGGTTACTATCCTTAGCCCAAAAAAATCTCTTGCTACATGCAAGCGTGAACTGATTGCTTCTATCCGTCACGGCAAAGTCGAGGCAGAACTCTGGAATGCTTATGTTGAATGCATCAATGTTCAACAAACACTTTTACCAGAAGCGATCTTCCAAGGCTTGACAAGATAATTTTTATCTTGCCTGCTTAGTTTCTTCTTAAATGCCCCCTTAAGTACTTAAGGGGGCATTTTTTATTTAGTGAAATTCTTCTAAACCTATTCTATTAATCATCATATTAAAATAATTAGTTCACTCTCCTAACGCATACCAAGTAAAGTTTTTGTTGTTTGGAAGGTTGTTGCAAATCCAAAAATGCAGAGTCGCAGAATAACCCTTGATTTTTAACAAAAACCCATTATAATAGCCTTTTCATTTGTTAACTTCGTTTGAGGAATAAACATGTCGCAAACCGCACAACGTGAATTTGGTAAATGGAGGTCATTTTTTTGGCCAGTCCATAATTTTGAGCTAAAAAAGCTCCTCCCTATGTTCTTCTTATTTTTCTTCATTAACTTTAATTACACCATTTTAAGAGATACGAAAGATGCTCTTATTGTGACAGCTCCTGGGTCTGGCGCTGAAGCCATTCCATTCTTGAAGCTGTGGGGGGTACTCCCAGTGGCCATCTTGTTCATGCTGCTCTACGCCAAGTTGAGCAACGTACTTAGCAAGACTAAACTATTTTATACTACAATCTCGATCTTTATCGCGTTCTTTGCGATCTTCGCGCTGGTTCTTTATCCATTGCGCGATGTATTGCATCCAACGGATATGGCTGACAGAATGCAAGCTGCTCTCCCTCAAGGACTAAGCGGCCTTGTAGCCCTCTTCAGAAATTGGACATTTGCCCTGTTTTACATCATGTCCGAGCTGTGGGGTAGCGTAGCTATCTCCCTCCTCTTCTGGGGTTTTGCTAACGACATTACACGCGTATCCGAATCTAAGCGTTTCTATGCCATGTTCGGCCTAGGCGCTAACTTCGCGATGCTATTTTCTGGCCCAGCGATTGTATATTTCTCTGATATCCGCAGCAAGCTGCCTGCTGGTGTTGATGCCTGGGGCGTCTCCCTCAACTATATGTTGAGCATGGTCGTCGTTTCTGGACTCATCATCATGGCTACCTACTGGTGGATCAATAAAAATGTTCTTACAGATGCTCGCTTCTACGACCCGAACGAACTCAAAAAAGCTAAAAAAGAGAAGCCAAAAATGCCTCTCATGGATAGCTTTAAGTTCCTCGCGAAGTCTAAATACCTCGGCTGCCTCGCTATCCTAGTGATCGGCTACGGCGTTGCGATTAACCTGGTTGAAGTGACCTGGAAGAGCCAATTGAAACTTCAATATCCAAGCCCTAACGAATACAGTGCCTTCATGGGTTACTTCTCTGCCGTTACAGGTAGCGTAACAATCCTGATGATGCTCTTTGTTGGCGGTAACGTCATTCGTCGTTTCGGATGGGGTGTTGGAGCGCTGATTACTCCAGTGGTTCTCTTAATTACAGGCGTTGGATTCTTCTCCTTCGTTATCTTTAGAGATTCACTCTCAGCCTTTATTAGCGTCCTAGGCACAACTCCACTGATGCTCGCTGTACTCTTCGGAACAGCACAGAACATCATGAGTAAGTCTGCTAAATACTCTCTGTTCGATCCTACGAAAGAGATGGCTTATATCCCGCTTGACCAAGAATCTAAGGTTAAAGGGAAAGCTGCCATCGACGTCGTCGGTGCTCGACTTGGAAAATCTGGCGGCTCTCTTGTTCAGCAAGGTCTGATCATTGCACTCGGCTCGGTCGCTGCAATTACACCTTATGTAGCTGGCATTCTCTTCCTGATCATCTTCGCATGGATCGGATCTGCTAAAACATTGAGCAAGCTTTTTGCGAAGCTCAATGCTGAGAAAGAAGTACAAGCTGCTGAGAAAGAAACCAAAGAAGCAGAAATGGCTAAAAGTGGTGTTCAACCCGAAGCCACTAGCTAATCGTAAAGATCAAGCTAGCTTCTAAAAACAGAAGCCCTCCTTCGAAAGAAGGAGGGCTTTTTTATTAGAAGCCATTTTAAATTCTGAAAGATAACAGAATATCTAGGATCAGGGAGGATGTGAAGGATAAGATAGATAAAACATATCCTGCTTTTCTTGCCGGCGCTTTGCGCCGATCCTGCTTATAAATAATCTTTGGTTTTTTTCAGACAAAGCGAATTACGTAAGAGATCTTATCTTATTTAGATTAGATACGAGAGAAATGGATGGTGTGAGCTTGCTTCAAAGCAGCTTCGGCCTCGCGCTGATAAAGCGCTCTTACGTTTGAATCGTTAATCTCCCACCAGATCGTCTGACCTTCAGGTGAAAGACTCTTTTTATAAGAAATATAATGACCACTGCCAGCTGTTCTTCCGTAGTGCACAAAGAAAGCATCGACTTCATAGTTCATCGCAGCTGCATCTGGATTCTGCACATAGCGTGCAGGTAATGTAAACTGCAGAGGCACAGGAATGGAATCTGTAACTTTTTCAACTCTTCCACCTGGTGGTGTTGGTAAAATATCAAGCTTCACAGATACGCGCCTTGTCTCTGGCTCCTCATTAACCTTAAGTTTTAAATGAATTTGCTTATCTGCTGGCGGCTGCGCATCTCTTACAAAGACGGTGCGATTAGCTTGCACAAACAACTCAGAGGGAGGCTGAACAAATTGTTTCTCAACCTGAAAAACTTCGTTCTGATCATTAAAGAAAGGCTCGAAAATGTACTGCATGAAGGCTTGCTCATCGGAAAGACCTGCGGGTAATTGTCCTGCACGTTCTAGTTCCACATAGGTTTGCAATGAAAGCAGAAGCTGATGCTCCTTTTTGGAATCTAGATTCTTAATATCTGCTGGATTTGAAATACGCGTCAGTTTTTCTGCGATCTGAAAAGCGAATGGAAGCACTGGCAATTTAGCAGCTTCGCGTTGTTCTAAACCCAATGCTGGCACACTACGCGCAACTGCTTCTGTTTCTAGCGCATCTAAAAGAAGGTTAAGCACCTCTCCAGCATCTTCTTGAATACTTGAACTCGGTGAGATGAGTTGTTTAGGGCTTGAGATAAACAGTCTAGCGAGTTGAGTATCTGCATTAGCCACGAATTGCCTTTGAGCTTGTGCTGTGAGACAATTATTTTGAAGCCCTTTGATGACATGCTCTGCAGGTGCAGCATCAAGCCCTTGCTGGACACCGGCGGAGGTAAACGCAATTTGAAGAGCAGAATTAATGCAGCAGTTATATCCTTGACGCACTAAACCAACTGGCTGTCCAGGAACAAAGGCGATGCGCGTAAAGAAAGGAATGTGAATCGAACCATCAGGCAGTAGGCGTGCATTAACTAGAGAATTTCCACCACCGCCCAGAAGAATAGGCACAATTAGCCCGATTAATGCGAGAGGAGAACAGAGCACTGTGACCGCGCCTATGGCAAGGACAGATGCAACGGCTAATCCCTGAAGAATTCTTCCAATTACCACCAGTGTATAAATACGACAATCGACATCCGCACCTACATCCCAGCTTTCGGGTAAAGCAGGTCTTAGCGCAGGAAGTTGAACTGGTGCTGCTGGTAGTGCTTCAGTTGCCACAATGACACCTATAATTATTGATGTAATAACTTTAACAAATAATCTAATAAATTAATACATTTATAAAAAATTATATACAGTCATTTTAAAATATTTATTTTACAAGCAGAACTGCGCTTTCCTGTTGAAGTTTAAGGGTTTTGATTGCACCCTGTATATCTATGACAAACGAAAAGATCTTTAAGTACGACATACGGAATATCCGAAATTTCTCAATTATTGCCCATATCGACCATGGGAAATCGACCCTTGCGGATAGGCTGCTCGAAATCACCAAAACCATCCCTCAAAGAGAGATGCAAGAGCAGGTTCTTGATGCCATGGATCTCGAGAGAGAACGTGGAATTACCATCAAGGCCCACCCGGTTACAATGATCTATGAAGCCGAAGATGGCACAATTTATAAGATCAATTTCATCGATACACCCGGACACGTAGACTTTTCCTATGAAGTATCGCGCTCTCTTTCTGCTTGCGAAGGTGCGCTGCTCGTCGTAGATGCAGCTCAAGGCATTCAGGCTCAGACACTTGCAAATATGCACCTAGCGCTTGATCGCAATCTAACGATTGTGCCGGTCATCAACAAGATCGACCTGCCCTCGGCAGATGTCGAAGGGGTTAAGCAACAGATCGAAGATGTGATTGGCATCGACACTTCAAATACAGTGCTCTGTTCAGCCAAAGTCGGCATTGGAATTAAAGACGTCTTAGAGCGCATTTTAATCGATGTCCCTCACCCTGAAAAACCTACAGATAACACGTTGCGCGCGCTCGTATTCGACTCGCATTATGACCCTTATCAAGGGGTGATGGTGTATGTCAGAGTCATAAGCGGAGAAATCTCGCGCAAAACTCAAATCAAGCTGATGGCTACCGATAAGAACTTTGAAGTCTTAGAGGTTGGAATCTTCTCGCCCACAGCCAAATCTGTCGATGTTTTAAGACCGGGTGAAGTGGGTTATCTGGCTGCCAATATCAAAAAGACCACCGATGTCAAAGTTGGCGACACGATCACTTCCGTGAAAGACCCTACAACGACTCCCCTACCTGGATTTCGCTTAATCGCTCCGGTGGTTTATGCGGGAATTTACCCTGTCGATAGCTCAGACTTTGAAGCGTTAAGAGATGCGCTTGTTAAACTGCAACTGAATGACTCCGCACTTTACGTGGAACAAGAGAGCAGCTTGGCGCTGGGGCTCGGCTTCCGTTGCGGATTTTTGGGTTTGTTGCATTTAGAAATCGTATTTGAGCGCCTGCAAAGAGAGTTCGATCTCGATATCATCACCACCGCGCCAAGTGTTATCTATCAAATAACTTTAGGCGATGGAACAGTGTTGAAAATCGATAACGTTGCGCACTATCCAGATCCTTCGATGATTGAATTTATTGAAGAGCCTTGGGTGAAGTGCCACATCATGGTGCCAGCTGAGTTTTTAGGTGCGATGATGAGTCTCGGCATGGAAAAACGCGGCGAACTGGTTAAAACGGAGACGTTAGATAGTAAACGCCTTATGCTCACCTACAGCTTTCCATTAAACGAGATCATCACGGATTTTAACGACAAGCTCAAGTCAGTCACACGTGGTTATGGTTCATTCGACTATGAGTTCGAAAAAAATGACATCAGCGATATCGTGAAACTAGAAATCCGCGTCAATGAAGAACCAGTTGATGCCTTCTCCTGTCTTGTCCACCGCACCAAAGCGGAAGCGCGCGGCCGTGCGATTTGCAAAAAACTCGTAGAAGTCATCCCCATGCAGCAATTTAAAGTGCCTGTGCAAGCTGCCATCGGCGGCAAGATCGTAGCGCGCGAGACTATCCGCGCAATCACCAAAAACGTCACAGCAAAATGCTATGGCGGAGACATCACACGCAAACGCAAGCTGTGGGAAAAACAGAAGAAAGGAAAGAAGAAGATGAAGGAGATCGGCAAGGTGAATATCCCCCAATCAGCCTTCATGGAAGTCTTGAAAGCGGGTGATTAACCTTAAAAGCTTCTTAGACGCGCAAGAGATGTGCGATTATTCGATCGGCAGCGGGCTGTTGATTTTCATCTAGAAGAGTCCCTTCAGGACACATATGATGCAGATCACACTGGCAAGTCGTCGTCACGCTTAACTCTTGATTTGTGGGAGCCACTCTAACTCTTCCTCCCTGCATGAACTTATCTTGGAGATCGTGAACTACCATAGCATCCGCTCCAATCGTTTGTAGTGCTGCCGGCACGTTAAAATCCCAACCAGTAATTGAAATCGCCCAATTTACAATCTTCCTCAAAAGCCATGCGGTAATAAGACATTCTAAGAAGCCGGCTAACCAGCTTGGCAACACTTCATTGAACCTATGATGGACCTTCGTAATAATTTCATCTGCCAGATCAGAATGCTCGATCAGATCTTGTAATGTATTAAAAGAGTGCGCATTGACATATGGGGCATGACTAGGATGGTTGGCTCTCACGATCGCGCTCACGGCCCCACCCAAAGATCTTCCATAGAAGCGGATATTATTTTCCGAAATGTGAAAATTTTGCTGCACACACTGATAAACAGTATCCCCGTCAAGCGCTAACTGATTAGAGCATGTAGCTGGAACTTTCTCGCTCTCTCCGGTTCCGCGATAATCCCAAACGGCGAGATTATAAGCAGAGCCTTTAAGATCATGTAAGCTTAACCAGGTCTGGCTTCCACCACTTTTGTAAAGAGCGGCATTCGGCTGCGCCACAATGATCGTAGGAATTTCAGCATCGGGCGCTAAACGCGCGCGATAGAAGGTCCCACTTAAAGTCACCTGATCTGGCGTGGTCATGCGCAAAGGAATTGCCTCGTAACGCAAGCGCAGCTTCTGAAGAGTAGAGTTATCTGTAGGATCTACCCAAAGCTTCTGCCAAAATGTTTTCGCCCCCTCAACCTGGCTTTCGGGGAAATTACTTGAAAATACCACTACACGCCCTATGAACGGTTTTAAAACCACCTTTAGAATTAGGGTGGCAAAGAAGAATGGATCCCTAAAGACAGCTGTAATGATGTCAATGATAGAGCTATCCCCGAATATGCCTGTGGCAAGATGGCTGTTTTCTGGAGTCCACTGTGCTTGAAAAGCTACTTCGGCGGGAAATGCATTTGCTGGTAAACCTTGTACGCTCATAGGTCCTATTTCTTTATAAAATTTTTCAGAATTATAAAGAAAAAATGTAATAAAAAAAACTAAAGAAAAAAGAATATAAATTAAAATTTACACTATAGAGTCAGCGTGCTGACTTCAATGAGAAGCAGGTAGGCGCCAGCCATAGGAGCGATTTCGACTTCCAAAGAATCTTTTATGCCGATTCCATCCCCTGTTTTGAGATGCATTCCGCCGATTTTGGCTTTGCCTTCAATCACAAATACAAAAATGCCATGGTGCTTGGCAGCAAGGAGATGCTTAACTTGCGTATCCTGATCCCATTTTCCTAAGAAAAAAGCTGCATCTTGGTTGATGAAAAGCGTTTCGGGTGATGGCTTACCAGATACGATCGGACAAAAACGGTTGGCGATCATCTGAGGAGTAAAACTCTTCTGCTCGTAACTGGGAACAAGCGCCTCTCTTTCAGGAAAAACCCAGATCTGAAGAAAATGGACTTTGTCTGTTTGAGAGGGATTCATCTCTGAATGCCGAATCCCTGAACCCGCCGTGATTCGTTGCACATCGCCTGGCTTGAGCTCTCCATGATTATCGAGAGTATCACGGTGCTCGAGCTTACCTTCTAAAACGATGCTAACGATCTCCATATTCTCATGCGGATGC
The DNA here is from genome assembly GCA_963700985.1 of uncultured Chlamydiales bacterium. GTDB lineage: Bacteria > Chlamydiota > Chlamydiia > Chlamydiales > Rhabdochlamydiaceae. Next base: position 1,962,453 of record OY969554.1, on the reverse strand, counting down.
AAAGAGAAACCGCGAGCCGGTGCAACTGTATCTTCATTTAAAACGCGCAGTGTGCCGAAATTGATCCGCTTGGGATGGTAGTAATTCCCAAAACTAAAAGTATTCCGGCTCACAAGCCAAGGCGTTTCAGAAGATCCTCTTTCTTGCGCGGGATAGAGCTCTACCTGCATTTTCTATACCGTGTAAGAAGATGAGCTTACAGTTCCGCCCGTTCCAGTCCAGTTCGTATGGAAGAACTTCCCACGAGGCTGATCGATTCTTTCATAGGTGTGCGCACCGAAAAAGTCGCGCTGCGCTTGAAGGAGATTAGCAGGAAGTTGTGCTGTGCGTAGCCCATCAAAAAATGAGAGGGCTGTGCTAAAGCAAGGCACGGCAATCCCGAACTGTGTTGCCTGAACAACTACCCTACGCCAAGCGGGCTCGGCAGTCTCGATTGCTTTCTTGAAAAAATCATCATAGAGCAAGTTTTCTAGATTTGGATTTTTACCATATGCGGTTTTGATATCATTGAGAAAACGGCTGCGGATGATGCACCCTGCTCGCCACATCAGCGCAATCGAGCCATAATCTAATTTCCACTTATATTCTTTGGCAGCAGCAGCCATGAGCATAAAGCCCTGGGCATAGCTGATGATCTTCGAAGCATAGAGGGCCTGAGCGATATCATCGATAAAGGCTTTTTTATCTCCAGAAAAATTCACTTTAGGTTTTGTGAAAAGTTTTGAAGCTTTGAGACGCTGCTCCTTTAAGGAAGATAGGCAGCGTGCAAACACAGCTTCTCCAATAAGTGTTACAGGAATACCGAGATCGAGCGCATTGATGCCCGTCCATTTGCCGGTGCCTTTTTGGCCCGCAACGTCGAGTATTTTTTCGACTAGCGGAGCTCCATCTGTATCTTTAAAGCCAAAAATTTGGCTGGTGATTTCAATCAGATAGCTGTGCAAAACGCCATTGTTCCACTCTGCAAAAATGCTTTGAAGTTCAGCTGCTTTTAAACCAAGCACTTCTTTTAACAGCTGATAGGCTTCGCACATAAGCTGCATATCGCCATACTCGATGCCGTTGTGCACCATCTTAACATAGTGGCCAGCGCCTCCATTTCCTACCCAATCACAGCAAGGCAAACCATCTTCTTCCGCTTTAGCTGCAATCGCCTGAAAGATAGGCTTAACTGCAGGCCAGGCTTCTGGGCTGCCACCGGGCATGATGGAAGGGCCGTTTCTTGCACCCTCTTCTCCCCCTGAGATCCCTGTGCCGATGAAGAAAATGCCTTTCTGCTTTAACTCTTTCTCGCGTCGTTCGGTATCGGGAAAATGGCTATTGCCGCCATCGATTACGATATCGCCTTTCTCTAAAAAGGGCAGACATTCAGCGATGAGCTCATCAACCGGTTGGCCGGCTTTAACCATCATCATCACTTTTCGCGGTTTCTTAAGAGCTTTAAAAAATTCTTCGAGCGTATGGGAGCCAATCACATGGCTACCCTTGGCCGGCCCTTCCATGAACTGATCGACTTTAGAAACAGTGCGATTAAAAACTACTACTGTAAAGCCGTGATCATTCATGTTCATCACGAGATTCTGACCCATCACGGCCAGGCCTATCAAACCGATATCTGCTTGTTGTGCTGCCATGTTCTGTTTCTCCAATGATTTGCTTGCGTCAAAGAGCCAATAATCCCTAAACTCTTAAGGGTTTTATGGCGATTTGTCCTCGTAGCTCAGAGGATAGAGCGGTCGCCTCCTAAGCGACAGGTCGCGCGTTCAATTCGCGCCGAGGACGTTTTTTAGAATTTAGGATTTAAAGTATTTATCCACGCCATTTGCGATTCCTTCAGCGATTTTAGAGAGATACGCTTTATCTTTAAGCAGCTGTCTCTCTTCGCCATTTGTAACAAATCCGCCTTCAACTAAAACCGCGGGCATCTCAGTTTCGCGGATCACATGGAAGTTGCCTCCCTTGACCCCTCTTGAGTGTGCTTCCGTCTGATCGATCACTTGATAAAGGATACAATCCGCTAAACGTCTTGAAGCTCTTCCTCTCCATTTCTCTTTGGTATCGCAGAAATAGATCTCAATTCCTTTAGCGGTATGGCTGCGTGAGGCATTGAAATGGATGCTGACAAAAGCCGCACACTTTGTTCGGTTAGCAATTGAGACGCGTCTTGCCAGCGAAATGTAGCTATCGCGTGCACGTGTTAAGATGACCTTGTATCCGCGCTCTTCTAAACGTTTTTTCGTTAAGAGAGCTGTGGAAAGCGTAATGCGCTTTTCCATAAAGGAGTTAACCCGCGCGCCCTCATCCGTACCGCCATGTCCCGCGTCTAAAATGATCAGCGGATGCGCTGGATAAAGATGTGAAGAAGAAGCTAACTCTGATTCACTGCGCACAGCAGGTTCATAAGAAGATTGCGCCGCTTCGCTCTTACTCGCTGAAGAGCAAGAGGTGCCAAGCAGAATAAGCGTACACAGAAACAGAAGAATTCGACCCGAAAAACGCATGAGCTTATCTCGATAATATATATAACGCCGTCAGTCTGAAACTCAAATTTTCGGACCGGCAACAGTATAGCGAAGAATAGCGATTCCGTCGACTTTGTTCAAGAACTCAAATTTCATCATTGCCCTTACAAAGAGCTGTTTTCTGATTGAGCCACAGGTTAACGGATTCTATTAAGCCTTCAATAGACCCAGGCAAAATGAGAAAGTTTTTTGTCGTTTTAAGCCTTCGACAGTATAAGCCCCACCCTTTTTCAAGCTGCTTCAAGACGTTAGCATCAAAAGCAATGGGTAATCCTTTAAGAGAGGTTTTCCTATGATTAAAAACCAATTGAATGGCTTTTTCCGTAAGGGCTTCGCTTAAGTTTCCTAGAGAGATCAGCGAATGTAGATCATGAAAATCCTTCATACGGGTGTTTCCTTCACCTCGAAAAACTGCCGTCTCTAATTTTTCTGCAAAGATAAATTCTTTCGGATAACAACGCAGCGAAATTTTACTTTCAAACAGAGGACCTTTTGTTGTGGCTGTCAAATCGATCGAATAATCAATAGCTTCAACCATATCTCCAAAACCCAAATCTATTCGAATCCGCGTCTGAGTAGCCCCGAATTTTGCAAGAAGGGATATTTGAGCGCCGGTATAGGCCAAATGGATATGTTCCAAAACATCTACCTTGACCATCTCGAACGCAAAGCTGTCGCTTGCATCAATATCGCAAATGGCACGGAGAACTTTCTCAAGAGAGCTTTCAGTGTTAGATAACTTCTGAATGAAAAAATCGAGATCTTTTGTTTCTCTTCCAAGAGGCAGATATTTCGCTAAAAGTGTACCTCCTTTTAAGACAAATTTATCTCTATAAGAAGATTGAGACAAACGGGTTAAAAATCTTTCCAGAATTAAATTTCTCCACAGCTGCGCAAAGGAAGTTTCCCTCTCTTTTGCAAGCAGCTTAAGCTTTTCTTTTATTGACTGTTCTATGGGAGATTTCATACTGAAAACGCCATAATATAAGGAGTTAAATCAACTCTGAGTATTTTGGCGTACTTCATAATTTTTATTATATCTGGTTTTGTTTCTTTAGTCGTCTTCAAATAGGCTTGTAGTGCTTTAAGAGCGATTTCTTTATCCAAATAACGAAAAGCATCTACAACTGTACGCTCACGATCGAAAATTTTCAGATCATTGTTTCCTATTTTCGTAGTGGTTTGCCCAAGAGTTGTATTACGTGTTCTCACTATGCGAGCATTTTCTCTTTCTGGCGAGGTTGTTGAGTGAGGAACCGCTATCCAAAACTCTCTCATGATTTCATCTGTTAGATCATAATAGCAAAGCGCAGAAATTAGGCAGATGGTCCCATTGGGAATGCTCATTGCAGTTAAAGCAAGATCCTCCCATTCAAAATCTTGATCAAACTCAATCTCTTTTATTTTGTAGGTCCCCCTGCTAACTCTTTCAATCCATCCCTTTGAACAAAAATATGAAAGCATGCGAGAAGGAATCCCTGCTAAGCGTCCTTCTTCAGCAGTAAAAATAGGTTTTTTGGATAGAGCCTGAAGAGATGTTGCGTATTTTGATTGTTTCATAACTAAAATGTAACACAAACACCCATATACTTCAACTGGGTGTTTGTGTTACAAATACGATCAATAAATATAACGCTCTAATAATTAAGTACTTAAAAATAAATTCACAGGCTAAAAATCTGATTTTGCAATTTAATTTTCGATTTTTTAAGTAATGGAGGGAAGTTCTTCTTTGGCCACAGCGCGGTCATCGAAGTGCACGGTCTGATGCGCAAAGATCTGCGTGGTCTCATGTCCTTTGCCGGCGATCAAGACGATATCGTCGGGGTTCGCTAGCTGCAACGCTTTGCGGATCGCCTCGCGTCGGTCGGCCAGCACGATTGGGCGGGCGGGGTCACGAAAGCCCCCTAGAACCTCTTTAATAATCTCATTTGGATCTTCATTGCGCGGATTGTCGCTTGTGACAATCGATAGATCTGAAAAGAGATCTACAACGCTGCCCATCTTGGGGCGTTTGCCTGCATCGCGATTTCCACCGCAGCCAAATACGGTGATCAGGCGGCCTTTTTTAAACTCGCTAAGCGTAGTTAGAACATTTTTCAGAGCATCATCGGTATGCGCATAATCGACAAAAATATTCATCTTACGATTATTCTCGACGCGCTCGAGCCTTCCGCGCACACTTTTAAAACTAGCTAGTAGCGGCACCATTTCTTCTAATGTTAGCCCATATGCCAGACCGGCTCCCAGAGCTGCCAGACAGTTATATAAGTTGAAACGTCCGATAAGTGCAGTGCGGAAAGCGACTTTTTTATCTTTGTAATTCGCGCAGAACTTAATGCCATCAGAAGAGAGAACAATCTCAGTGGCCATCAGATCTGCTTGAGCATCGACACCATAGGTCATGCATTGAGCTTGGCAGCCTTGCATTAACAATGGCATCCAGCTGCTATCTGCATTTACCACGGCAACTTTATCTTTGCCAAGCGAGCGGAAAAGTTTAGCCTTGGCATCGGCATAGATCTCCATCGTCTTATGGTAGTCGAGATGGTCTTGGGTTAAATTCGTAAAAACAGCCACATCGAACTCAACATCTTTGACTCTCTCTTGATCTAAAGCATGAGAAGCAACTTCCATTACGGCAGCTTTGCACTCATTTTGCACCATCTCGTGAAAGAGCTTATAGTTAGTCAGAAGATCGGGCGTCGTGTAAAGCGAAGGAAGATGATTCTCTCCAACGATCCACTCGACTGTTCCGATCAGGCCGCAACGCACCTTGCTCTTTTCGAAAAGATGTCTAATAAGATAAGACGTTGTGGTTTTCCCATTCGTACCTGTGATGCCAACTAAAAAGAGCTTATCGACAGGGTCGTGGTAGTAAACAGCAGCAAGTTTAGCTTCAAGACCCACTACATCTGCGTGCACAATCTGCACGATATCTGTCAGGAAAGGGTCGTAAATGTCTGTGAGAATAGCCACAGCTCCGGCAGCGATTGCATCAGGAATAAAACGGGCGCCGTCGTTCGTAAGCCCTTTTTTTGCAATAAATAGGTTCCCCGGAGCTACGGTTTTTGAGTTCGCACAGATACCCGTAATCTCCACTTCTCTGGAGCCTCTGACTTGTACGTCGGGAAGGTCTTTTAAAAGCCTTTTAATTTTCATGGTCTAACTTAATGCTCATTCCATTGTAGGTAGAGCTCTTTGAGTTGCTTTAGCTCTTTCGTCCAATCAGCCTTTTCGCGGTTAGCACGAGGATCCCCAGCTGGATACCCATAAGGGTCGTCTGGCTCAACTCCCAGATACTGCAGCGCACGGATGGAAATCTCGCGGAATGCTGGTGCACAGCAATTGCCCCCGAGCTGATTTCTTCCTACTCCAGGAATATATTTAAATTCTGGGTCATCCACGGCAACTAAGAGTACAAATTCTGCATTCTTAGCCGGCACGAATCCCACAAAGGTAGCAATATGGTCCTTTTTAGAATAGGTCCCCGACACGATCTTTTCAGTCGTAGCCGTCTTTCCCACCTCTGTGTATCCAGGTACATCGCCTTTCGCGGCTGTTCCGCCAGGCTTTGTCACATACTTCATCGATTGGATTAATCGGTCGACAATTTCAGTTTCTAAAATGCGCGGCATTGTCTCCGTGCGATTGGTATTATCTAAAATTATTTCTTCACTTCCATCCGCACGTGTTTTGACAATTTTGCGTATCAGCGTAGGTTTCACATCAAACCCGCCATTGGCCAAGACGGCATAACTTTTTATCATCTGCAAGCTGGTGACACAGATATTATGGCCAAATGCAATAGAAAAAGGAGTGGATGTCGACCATTCTAAGGCGCCATTAGGATGTTTTTTTCCAAAGGCTGGAAGAAGGCCTATACTCTCTCCGGGAAGTTCAAGGCCTACTTTTGTTCCAAATCCGCAGAGCTCTTGCAAACTGTTGCGATACCACTCTTCGCCTAAAGTTTCGATTACGCGCTGGATCATGCGCGCCATATAGATATTCGAAGACTTCTGCAACGCGAGATCCATGTTTAAAAAATTATGCAGATGCGTGTCAGAGATCGGTTTTGAACGGCCAGGAAAACGCCCATTTGCAGTTGCGATTTTCTCTTCGGGGAAAAAGATCGGCTTCTTGCCCTGTTTTTTAAGCTCAGCATTGGCTTTCATGCAGATCGCCAACGTCAGCGGCTTCATGGTGGAACCAGGCTCATAAGGATCTGTGATCGCTTTGACTTTGGTCTCTTGAGGTTGCTCCTCAAAATATTGGCCATAATTTGAAGGCTCAAAATAGGGATATTGCGCCAAAGCGTATATCTCGCCCGTGCGGGGATGCATCATGACCGCCCAACCGCTTTTAGCTGAGGCTTTTTTTACGGCTATTTCAATCTCTTCTTCGGCAATGGCTTGAAGGTAGTGATTGATCGTCAGATGGATGTCCGCCCCATTTTCGGGCAGAGCCAGAACCTTCCCCATATCTAAGGGGTGTCGTGGCGAGCGCAAAAGCAGTCTTTTACCCTCTTTTCCTTTGAGGTAACGATTGAAATAAAGCTCGAGCCCCCCTGTGGGAATGCTCTGCTTTGTTTTAACATCGCTCTCTTCGCGCACCGTGTGGAGCACTTGCCCCAAAAGGTGTCCGAAAGGATAGGAACGTTTGTAATCTTGCACAAAATAGATCGCGTTTCTAGGGAGCTTATATTTTTTATAACAGCTTTCCCACCAGCGGTTGACCTTATTGCGCTCTTCCTGAGAAAGCCAAGCTCTGAGCTTGCGGTTTCTGCTCTTCTTGGTCAGCTGCTCTCCCATTTTCTCGCCATCTTCTTTGGTGAGATTCAAGATGCGTGCAATCGATAAAGTAACTCCATCTCGCAAATCAGAAGGAATAGAGGAAGGGTCGACAAAAAGATGAAACTTAGGCACATCCACTACCAGTGGTTGCAGTGTCTCAGGATGTCCTTTCTTGATGGCGCTATTGGAATAAAAAAGACCGCGTTTAAACGGTTCTGCGATGACGAGTTGATGCTGCTTTCGCGCCTCTTTCGTCCACTTTTCGCCTTCAATGATTTGAATACGGAAGAATTGAACGATTAGCAGGCTGAAAAGGAGTAGAGTAAAGAAAGCGACATATAAGAGTCGCTTTCTATTCACAAAATTTGAGTTAGTTGGCACCGATGGCAAGGGTTAATGCGGGCTTGACTGCTACTTTTTCTTCTTTCACAGCGGGAATAGCAAGCGCCACATCCTCTTTTACTGTGAGAATCTCTTTAAGAAGAGGGTGTTTAAGATGACTAAACTCAGGAAGTCTAGCGAGCTGCATGAGATGCTGGGGGTTTTCGAACTGTTCGATCTCGTAATGCAATCTATCGTTTTCCTCTTGGATAGTCTTAATCTCTTTGGCGATCTGAGGAAGCTTAATTCTAAACTCAGTCACTTCATTTTGCATGTCTACGAAAGAATAGAGACAGAGGCCTGCGAACAGCATACATAAGCAGATCCTTAGAATAAAGCCTCTATTCATCTGAGCCTCCAACTTTTTCAGCAAAGCGCAACTTGGCGCTTCGCGAACGTGGATTACGGCGCGTCTCGATTTCGCTCGGCACTGCGGGCTTCTTGGTGAGTAGCTGCAAAACAGGCACGATCTCTTCTTGGCCTCTTTTTGCACGGCGTTTTTGCGCAGCAGATCTAAAGATATTTTTCACAATGCGATCTTCGAGACTATGAAAACTGATCACTCCTACTCTTCCGCCGGGAGATAGAAAACCTGAAACTTGATTCAAAGCCCTTTCAATCGAACCCAACTCGTCATTGACAGAGATGCGCAATGCTTGGAAAATCAGAGTAGCGGGATGCAGCCTTTTCTTGCCGCGATAACCGAGTGTTGACACGAGTAGATCTGCAAGCTCTTTAGTCGTTGAAATGGGATGCTTTTTACGCTCAGCGCAAATCGCTTGCGCGGCTCTTCTCCACCTGGGTTCTTCCCCAAGTTCACGGAAAATTTTAGCTAATTCGTGTTCGGACCACTCATTGACAATTTCTTTGGCTGTAAGCGGGCTAGAAGGATTCATCCGCATGTCCAGCGGTCCTTCTTTAGAAAAGCTGAAGCCCTTCTGTCCTTGATCTAGTTGCATTGATGAAACCCCCAGATCAAAAAAAAACCGTCGACTTGTTGCACGCCGAGATTTTTTAAGTGCTGATCCACATCGGCAAAATCACCATGCACAAAGTGCACCTTATCTTTCCAAGGACTCAAAACGGCAGCAGCCAGCTTTAGAGCTTCTGGATCGCGATCACAAGCGATATAGGTTTGGATTTCTGGATGAGCTTCGAGAATTGCGCGCGCATGTCCGCCGGCGCCTAAGGTGCCTTCAAAAAAAACTTTAAGAGGTCTGTCTTTGAAATAATGCAGGACTTCGTCAACCATTACTGGAAGATGAGGGCTATTCTCATTCGCACTCTTCATCGGTCTTCTCCTCATCGCTCTCCAATAGAGCGAAGGCCTCTTCACAAATCTTAGAAAGGTCAAATTCTGGGTCTTTGCCGCTGAGCACAGCGTTCAACTGAGCATCATAGCGCTCTTTCGGCCAAATTTCGATCTTATTTAATACGCCGGCTACCACAATCTCACTTTTGATGTTAATCGCCTTCTTTAATAGAGGGGGAACCATCACCCTGCCGATCTTATCACAGCTGGTCTGATGAAGGGTTGAAAAAAAGAGGGTGAAGAACTTCTGATAGCGGCCAATATGTTGTTTAGACTGAAACTTTTGCACTATCTTCTCGATATCGCTCTTGCGATAGATCGCCAAGCAGCCGCCTAAGCCCAAAGCCAAGCTAAATTCTAACGCGCCATTTTCAACCAGACCAAAACGCATCGATTGAGGAAGGACAAAACGTCCTTTCTCGTCGAGTTTAGCGCTGACAGATCCACTGAAGAAGAAGCGGGTCATGAATATTAACCATCGTTTCCCACAATTTAACACCAGCCACCTAACTTCGCAACTTTTTTGCACATAACTCCCTTATTTACCCACAAAATACCCTGTTTTTTCTGATTTATAAATACCTAAAAACAAATCACTTAGATGTCAAATAGACGCTTTGTGGGAAATTGTGGGAATTGTGTTCACAAGCCTCAAAAATTTCTAAAATAATTTATTGATAAAAAGCAAAAACGCAGGCAAATGGATAAGAAAGAGGATCATTTATGGCCCAACCGAGAACGATAGATAACCTAGGATCCGAAGCCTACACACGCTACGCAGAGGATCAGAACCTATATGATGCAAAGCTTGTATCCGAAGCGCGCGGCGTTCAAAAGCAAGCCGAGGTTGACGTTACTTCTCCTTCATATGGTAGCGAGTTTGAGGCGCTCTTTGATACGGGCCGGCGCAACCAATTTTGGGCAGATTTCCTCGCACCCCCTAAGTATAATGAACAGAAGAAGCGCATATTCACCTTTCAGGTCATTCCCTCTTTAGGTTCGCCTGAAATGAAGGAGGCTCAGCTGCAACGCGTTATTGATATGGCTGCCTTATCTAAGAAAAGTAATGAGACTGTTGAGGAAAAAACTTTAAAAAGTGAAGATCGTACCCAAGCTTGGCAGCAGATTAGAGAGCTAGAACAAAAAGAGCATGAGAAGACTGTTATCGTGCATCTCTTAAATCAAGTATCTGATTTAGAAAGAGACTCGATTGACATCAACTCGCGTCGCGGACAATATCAAAAGGGTTAGCAGTAGGTTCTAATTATATGAGCCAAGTAAATTGGTTAGAAGTTTTAGGTTGGCAGCAAGATGAACTAGACGATCTGCGTTTCGTCGGTTACTCCTATATTAAGCAGGGAAGCTATGATCTTGCGCTCACATTTTTTGAAGCGCTCTCGATTCTCGCTCCGCAAAATGCTTACGACCTACAAACTTTGGGCGCGCTCTATCTTCAGAAGAACAATAATCTGATGGCGCTTAATACAATTGAGAAAGCGCTTAAGCTCGATCCTCATCACTATCCAACATTACTTAACCGCGTTAAAGCTCTCTTTAGCCTCGGTTATAAAAAACAGGGACTTGCATCCGCCAAAAGTTTGCTGACCTGCCCGATCGAACAGATCGCCAATCAAGCGACCGCGCTCATTCTCGCCTACACTTCTTAATAAGAAGATTAAACCACGAGTCACAGAGAACACAGAGGGAAGAAAAATAAACAGGATGGGCAGGATCCTTGTTAACTTCTTTCTCTTTTCTCTGGATTCACAGCGATCTCGGTGGTTTAAATTCTTCAATTTCGGATAATCTATTTGCTCACTTTACGCCGAATCTGTTACAGCAATGTGAATCATTCGCTGAATTCCAAAGGGTTAAGAAAGATGTATCAGACATGCCGACAATTTTGTTGCGACCATTGCATTGCGATGTTAGATTGGCGGCATAAAATAGCCTCCACAGCATATTGTGGAAAGGTTGTTCATAACTTATGCTAACTAGTAATCCGCACGACACCTGGACCCAATTTCTCGAATTCATCGGCGAGCGCTGCTCTGCCACGGAATATGAGAATTGGATTGCGCCGATCAAGCTTCTCGAAGCTACGTCCGAAGGAATTGTGCTCGAAGTACCGAACATTTTCGTTCAAGAATACTTGATCGCCAATTACAAGAAAGATCTATGCAGTTTCGTGCCACTAAAAGCAAATAGCGAGCCAGCGGTGAGTTTTGTGATCGCTGAACACAAAAAAACTGTGCATGCTCCTGCTGTTATTTCACATGCTGCTGCGGATGCTGCCTCGGGCCGCGAGTTGAAACTTAATCCAACTTATCGATTCGATGATTTCATCGAAGGTCCCGCAAATCAATTTGTGAAATCCGCGGCGCTTGGCGTGGCCGGAAGACCTGGCAAATCCTATAATCCCCTCTTTATCCACGGCGGAGTCGGTCTTGGCAAAACGCATCTTCTGCACGCCATTGGCCATAACATTAAAGATACGAATAAAAAAATACGCATCCAGTGCATTACCACCGAAGGGTTCATTAACGACATCGTCGACAATCTGCGTCACAAGTCGATGGACCAGATGAAAAAATACTACCGTTCTTTAGATGTACTGCTGGTGGATGATATCCAGTTTCTGCAAAGCCGGCTCAACTTCGAAGAAGAGCTATGTAATACTTTTGAAAGCCTGATCAATCAGAATAAGCAGATCGTGATCACCTCAGATAAGCCACCCGGACAACTGAAACTCTCAGAAAGAATGATCGCACGCATGGAATGGGGTCTAGTTGCGAATGTCGGTATCCCCGATTTAGAGACGCGTGTGGCCATCATTCAGCATAAAGCTGAACAAAAAGGTCTACGCATCCCCCACAAAGCAGCTTTCGTGATCGCAGAACATATCTTTAATAACGTAAGACAGCTGGAAGGCGCCATCAACCGGCTTTGCGCATACTGCCGCCTAATGCAGCTGGATGTAACCGAAGAAGTGGTGGAAAAGACCCTCAGCGAACTCTTCCAACCCTCCCCTCAAAAACGCGTTACGGTGGAAAATATCCTGAAAAGCGTGGCGGCTATTTTTGAAGTGCGCATTAGTGATTTACGCGGGGATTCTAGAACCAAAGAGATCGCTTTTCCCCGTCAAGTAGCTATGTATCTTGCCAAAGAACTCATCAACGAATCTCTCATCAAACTCGCCTCCAATTTCGGAGGTAAAACCCACTCAACTCTTCTCCATGCTTGGAAAAAAGTCGCCACAAGGCTAGAAGAAGATGAGATGCTAAGACGCCAAATACAGATGGCGCGGCGCAATTTAGAAAATTAGAACGAGCTGCAATAATTGAACTCTTGCAGCTAGTTTACTAGCGGAGGGTTTGATGTTTAAGAAATATCCAAAGAGCTATTTAGATAAAGAGATCACATCTCCAGGCGATACCGACTACTCTCCCCTCACACTTCCTTTTCCTTCCGCACTCAGAACCCAGCCACTCCCCGCTTCACTTGCCCCCGCACCAAGCGTTCCTGAACAAGAGATAAGCGAAGAGCCCGAAACCACCATCAGCGAAAATGTCTCCATGCGCGGCAGTCTGATTTTTCAAAACGTCCTGCGCATCGATGGCACCTTTGAAGGTGAGCTCGTATCTCAAGGCAAACTCATCGTTGGCCCAAAAGCACATGTTAAGGCTGATATCAATTTAGATGAGGCATTCATCTCAGGAAAAGTTGAAGGAAATATCCGCGTGCGCAATCGTCTCGTGCTCCGCGGCCGCGCTGAGATAAAAGGCGATATCTCCGCTCTAACCCTTAGTGTCGATGAAGGTGTGCAGATCATGGGCCACGTGAAAGTAGGCCACACTGAGAGCAATCCCCTCTCTGTCGAGCTAGAGAATCCGTTACTATTTTAAGTTGAGGGAATAGCTTGGGGAGTAGTGCGCCATTCATGAATTGCTGATTCGATCAGCAAGATCAGAGGAATAAGCGGCATTAAAACACTCGCGATGATCAGACCCCAGTTGTATTGTGCATTAGCTTCGACGTGCACTGCCTTGAATGTTTCTTCAGGCAGCCCTCTTGCTGGAAGATCTCGGAACCAATCATCATTAGCGCGTTTTGCCTGTTCTACTTCGTCGTGGATGATCCCGGAAATAAAACTTAGTCGTGATCTATTGCTGTCACTCTGGCGAATTTTGTCGTTAAAAGAAGTCTTAAATCGTTCCAGTCCAGCCTCTGCATAGCCTTGAATACGTATTATCGTGGGAATAGGCGCTAGATCAGCTTTTTCTTTGGCGGATAACTCTTGAACATCCTTCAAAAGACCCACAGTCTCGCTATCCACATCAACTAGCTGTCCCTCTTGCGTAAAACGCAGATTTGTAACATCAGCATCGCCTTTGCCTGTGACGATAATGTAATTGCATATCTTGCGTACTAAATTTCTTAGCTCATCTGGACGATCGTAGTATCTTTCCCAACCGCTTAAGCAGTCTAAAGGCAGGTTAAATCTCTGGCTAAGTACAAAAAAACGCTGTCGTAAATCACGGCCTTGTGGGTTTGGAATGGGAACTAGATATTCTTCGGGAACAGCGAGATCTAGGCCTACAGCTTGTGCTCCTCTTCGCAAAATTTGACTTGCAAGAGGCCTTTGGAGATTATCAAAACGTCCAGCTGGAAATTCAGCGACCATGTCGTCACCTCGCCAGATTAGCTCTCCAACGAATTTCCCATTCTCTCCATCGCCATAATTGGTTTTAATGACCCAGTCACCAAGGCTGTTATGATATAATACGCAAGGACTAAGAGCTCTCCAACTCGCTTGGTGCAGCTCAGTTTGATCGTGAGACCTGAATGGATGCTCAAGATATTGACGTATGGGTTGATCTTGAACAAGGCGCGTGACTCTCTCTTGTAAGCTTGCATCCCTTAAAAGCAGAGATGGCATCTGACTTTCAAGGTCGGTGATTATAGAAAGATCAGAGGACTTATAATAAGAATTAAATCTAACAACCATAAAACATAAAAAATTAATTAAAAATTTCTATTTATTTTAACAACAATAGCAGATTTTGTCAAAAATAAATTTATAATATAATTATCTGAAAGTAAGCTATTTACGAAAGAATATAAACTCATATTTTTCTGCAATTTCTGGAAAGAAGGTTAAAAAGGGCAAAGTTGACGTTTTAATTAGCACCTTGTAAAATGGAACTTAAAGTTCAAAAATACAAGGTGTTTATGCAAAGACCTAAGTATCTGAGTGATATAGAGCAGCAATTCAACATCCACCCCATTTGCGCCATTCTTGGACCACGTCAAGTAGGCAAAACGACTTTGGCAAAGATGTTCATAGAGAGACATCCTAAAGAAAAGGTCCACTTCTTCGATCTAGAAAATCCCCTCGACCTCTCTAGACTCGAAAACCCAATGCTTGCTCTATCCAAACTCTCAAACCAACTGATCATTATCGACGAGATCCAGCGCAGGCCGGAGCTATTCCCTGTGATCCGCGTACTTGTCGATGAAGTGAAATCAAAGCGGAAATTCCTCATCTTAGGCAGCGCTTCAAGGGACCTAATTCGCCAGTCCTCAGAAACCTTAGCCGGCCGCATCGGCTATCTCGAACTAATGCCATTTTCATTAGATGAGGTCCAAAACACCCCTCTACTCTGGCTCAGAGGAGGCTTTCCTCGCTCATTTTTAGCAACCAATAATGAAGATAGCTTTTTGTGGCGGCAATCCTACATTACTACATTTCTCGAAAGAGATATTCCCAGCCTTGGTTTTCAGATTCCTCCTCCACAGATGCGACGTTTCTGGCTTATGCTGGTCCATTATCATGGTCAAATTTTCACAGCAGCAGAGCTCGGAAAATCTTTGGGCATTTCGGGTCATACCGTTCGCAAGTATTTAGATATTCTTGCTGGAACTTTCATGATTCGAGTTCTCAATCCCTGGTTTGAAAATCTCGAAAAACGGCAAATCAAGTCGCCGAAAATTTACTTCAGAGATAGTGGCATCTTGCACGCTTTATTAGGTCTGCGAAATGAATCAGAACTAGATGTTTATCCCAAACTTGGATCCTTTTGGGAGGGATTTGCTTTAGAAGAGATCATCCGCCAACTCCATGCCGCACCAGAAGAGTGCTATTTCTGGGGAACCCAATCGGGCGCAGAATTGGATTTGCTGATTGTCAAAGACGGAAAGCGTCTGGGATTTGAGTTTAAATACACCGATAGACCTAAAGTTACCCCTTCCATGCTCATTGCCTGCAAAGATTTAAAGCTGGATCATCTCTATGTTATTTTCCCAGGTAACCAAGGATTTCCCCTAACCGAACAAATCACAGCAAGCGGCCTCGATTTCGACGTTTTTAAGAGGGTGTCTACAAAGTAGACCTTTTAGAGATTTGAGAAGCTTTTCGATGAGGTTTTTTCTCTCCTGACGAAGACAATGTCGAGATGACATGGCTGAGGAGGGGGAGGAAAAAGATCGCGATAGGCCGCTTGCCAAAGGCAAGCTATCTTTTTTAGTAAAAAAACAACGCCAGCAAGAATCTCCTACCCGAAGGAGGAGTTCTTCAAAGCTTCCAAAGATCGAAGGTTTACTTTGTAGACACCCTCCAAGTAAAAAAATTTTCATTTGTAAATGCGAAAGAGTCCCTTGCTAGAGATTAGGAAAGAGGTCTATCGGGCAGAAAGCCCCCTGCCTGCATGCGCCACATGTGGGCATAGTGCCCATTTTTATTCAGAAGCTCCAGGTGGGAACCCTCTTCGATGATTTTTCCTTGATCAAAGACTAAAATGCGATCCATTTTAGCCAGAGTGGAGAGGCGATGTGCCACCACGATCGTCGTCCGATTCGCCATGAGCTTTTCTAAACTGTCTTGAATGTATTGTTCTGTAACCGAATCAAGAGCGGACGTGGCTTCATCTAGGATGAGAATCGGGGCCTTTAAAAGCATGGCGCGCGCGATGGCAATTCTTTGCTTTTCGCCGCCGGACAGTTTTGTGCCTCGCTCTCCGACAAGTGCCTTATATCCTCCGGGGCACTTTTTAATGAATTCATCGCAATGGGCTAGCTTTGCCGCCTCGATTACTTCATTTTGAGAAGCTTCTACTCGTCCATAGCGAATATTGTCTTCAAGAGTGCGATGGAAAAGAATTGGATCTTGGGGAATAAGGGCGATATTTTGGCGAAGAGATTCCAAGGTAACCGAAGCAATATCTTGGCCATCGATCAGAATTCTGCCTTTTTCAAGAGAGAAAAAACGCAGGATTAGATTGACAAAGGTCGATTTTCCCGCGCCTGAATACCCAACCAGCCCCACTTTTTCCCCAGCGGCAATCTGTAAATTTTTATCCTGAAAAATCCTTTTCTCTCCGTAACGAAAAGAAACATTTTCAAAGACGATCTCCCCTTGTTTAATGGAAAGATTTTCAGCATGCGGAGAATCGAGGATATCTTGCGGATCTAGCATAACCGAAAGCGCCTGCTTTGCTATTCCAAGAGCCTGAAAAAATTCAGGAGCTCTATCGGCAATAAGCAAAACGACCATGCTTAAATTCCATATCGTATAAAGAAGCTGAATGACTTCTCCTGTGGTAATACTCCCATGCATCCAATAAAAGATGGTAAAGCCTGTTAGAGTGAAGATTTCCACAGCCAGAACGGCGCACAAGGAAGTGTACATTTTTACTGTATAGACTTGCGCTAAGTGATTCGCTTTCTGCTCTTCTCTTTGATATTGAGCGATCTGATCTTTTTCAAAACGGAAGCGAAAGAAAAGATTCACTACAAAATTGTTAGTCAGACTATCGACGATTTTTCCCGCAAGCGCGCTTCTAGCTTCTCCATGAAGAAAGGAGTATTCAGTGCATTTTATTGTAAAAATCCAACAAAGCAGAAAATGGATTACAAGCCAACTTCCCACAATCAACGCCAGGAAAGCGTTCATCTCTGCGAAAATCACAATCACCAAGGTGCAAGTGAGAGCCGCGGGCACAAAATAGACCCAAACGTTGCGTAAAATTACTATGATCGACAAGACCATATCTCCAATTCTATTCGCCAAACTGCCTGAAAAATGCTCATTGAAATATTTTGGAGAATGCCTTTGCACATGATCAAACATGCTCATGCGGATATCTGCTTCCAGCTTTGGAAAAAGACGCGCTTGTAAATAGTCCCTTAAGCGAAATCCCCCCTCCATAAAAATCCAAGCAGCCGCACCGCCCATAAGAAGATTTTTTAGATTGGGCCAAGCTGCCGCACGATCCGCATCATAAAGACTTAAAGTATCGACGATCTTCCTCAGAAAAAAAGGCCAGAAGAGCACTTCGAATGGCCACATAAACGAAAGAAACACAATGACAGCAGATATCAAGCGATGCTTTCGTAGAAAACCCCAGATAAAACCTGTTAATTTCATACTTTTCTGGACTTTGTAAATTTTTAGATGGGCGAAAAAAAACAGAAGATCAATACGAAGGTTAGTCGGAGCCTACTCCGCAGATATTTAGAGGCTTCGTTGTCTTCTTCTTGCTATAGAAAAATTCTGTAATCGGTCTTGAAAAAAGTTGCAAACCTTTTTGCCATCTCTTTTCCGATCGTTCGCTTGCCATTTTCCATTTCACTGATATGATTTTGGCTTACCCCTAAAGTATCACCCAGCTCTTTTTGAGTAAGTCCTTCTTTAAGTCGGCTTCCACGTAAAGAAAGGCCGGCCTCGGTGTATTTTTCTATTTCTTCCTTGAAAGCATCTTTCCATGGAATAAGGCGCTCTTTCTCTTTTTTCCTGGCAGAGGATGGACGCTTAATACGGCGTGTTTTCGTGCGTGCCGACATAAAAAATCTCAACTATTTTTACTTTTTTATTCTCTACTCGCCAGCAAACCACATAAGTTGGCCGGCCGCTCTTGATGTGACAATGGTATGAGTTATCAGGTATGCGCTTATCTTTTTTAAGGGCACTGACCTGCCAAGCTGGCGTTTCCTTTTCCACATCTATGCCTTGTTTTACAACAGGCAATATATCCCATGCAATGGGATATTGTCAACTTATTGCTTGATAGTGAGCACGGCAGCGCCATCGAGCTTGCCTGCGCGCAAATCGCTGAGGGCTTCGTTGGCTTTTTCTAATGGATAGCTGTTGACTGTGACTTTTAAGGGGATTTCTCCTGCAAGTTTGAGAAACTCTTCGCCATCTTGGACGGTTAGATTTGCAACCGAGCGAATCGATCGCTCTTCCCAAAGCAGTTTATATGGAAATGAAGGAATGTTGCTCATGTAGATTTCGGCAGAAACTACGACGCCGCCTTTATTTAGGGCTTTTAAGGCTTGAGGCACGAGCGCACCGACAGGTGCAAAGAGAATAGCTGCATCCAATAGCTTAGGCGGCAGAGTATCACTTGTACCTACCCAGGTAGCACCGAGCTTTTTAGCAAATTTACTGGGGGCGTCATCTGCTTGCCTTGTGAACACATAGACTTCGCGTCCTTGTGCAAGTGCAACTTGCAGAATGATGTGCGCTGACGTGCCAAACCCATAAAGCCCGATGCGTTTACCCGCACCTGTAAAACGCAGTGCGCGGTAGCCCACGAGGCCGGCGCACAAAAGAGGCGCGGCAGTGGCATCATCATATTGTTCTGGCAATGGAAAACAGTAGCGTGCATCGGCAACACAAAACTCAGCATAGCCACCATTTTTCTGATAACCGGTAAAAACGGCATCGTTGCATAAATTCTCCTGGCCGGCTTGGCAGAATCCACACTCTTGGCAAGAGCCACCCAGCCATGGCACTCCAACTCTTTCGCCCACGTGGCGTTTCTTAACCCCAGCTCCCACTTCCAAAATGCGGCCCACAATTTGGTGACCTAAGATAAGCGGAAGGTGTGGCTGAGGAAGTTCACCATCGATGATATGTAGATCGGTGCGGCAGACACCGCAGGTGGCGACTTCGATTAAAATCTCGCCTTTGCCGGGCTTTGGGACTTCAACCTCTTTGAGCTTCAGCGGTGAGCCGAGTTTCTCTAACACCATGGCGCGCATGCTTAAATTACTCCGTCATACAAAATGTGAGCGCGTAGAGCGCAGCGGGAAACCCTTCTTCTAACGTCCGAGCTGAGTGCCGCAGCGTCGATCCCGTGGTCATCACATCATCTACCAGTAATACGACTTTATCCGAGATAGAGCAATGGCTTTTCCATGAGATCGCACCCGCAGCTAAATTTTCACGTTGTTCTCTCAAAAGACCCGTTTGAGGGAAGTCTCCGCTTTTTTTCTTGAGCAGATCTCCAACTGGCCGATCGAGCAAAAGCCCAATCTCTTTGGCCAGCAGCAAGCTCTGGCTATATCCTCGTGTGAAAGTGCGTGCTAGCGGTTGTGGCACGGGCACAATAAGATCCGGCAGAGGCACTTCAAGTTTGAGAAATTGAATGACCATCCAAGCGGCAAGATCTTTGGCGAGCTCTTGTCTGCCTCCAAATTTGAGTTGTTGAACGAGCGAAGCTGCAGGTCCGGCATATTCAAAAGCCGCGATCATGCGCCTGAATGGTGAGCTTTTTTGCCGACAGCGAGTACATGCACCTGATTCTTTTTCATTAAAACAGCGCGGACAACGCCCTTCAATCTCGAGCAGGCTCATCTGCTCTAAACAAGTGGTGCAGAGTTTTGTTTTGAGTTTGGCTGTGGGATCTTGGCAATGCACACAGAGAGGAGGAAAAAACACTCGCAGAAACGATTCAATGAGTAGGTTCATTGTTATACTCTGGTTTAAAAACATCATAATGGAGCATCAATTTAAACAGCGTTCCCGGGAAGTCCAAAGAAAGATTAGCTTAAAATCTCGATCTTTAACTAACACATTCTAAATAACTTATATATATCACAATTGTTATCAAATGCATAACTTTTATGCATAATTGACATTATAATCATATATTTGATATCATTTGTGTTATGGAAAAAGAAAACAGACTTCTTCAGATTGCCGAAAGCCAACAAGGTTACTTTACAAGCCGTCAAGCAGAAGATTGCGGGTTTTCCCGCTCAAATTTTCATCGTAAATTACAGTCAGGAAAATGGAACAAAGAAGAGATTCACGGTATTTATCGACTCGCAAATTATCCATCTTCTTCGCAGCAAGAGCTTGCACTTTGGACACTTTGGAGCGCTGATAAAAAAGGTATTCCTCAAGGAATTTGGTCGCACGAAACTGCCCTTGATATCCACGGCCTCAGCGATGTATCCCCTGCCCAATTTCACATGACTGTTCCGCGTAGCTTCAGAAAAAGCACAGAAATTCCAAAAAACCTCTACTTACACTTTGTCGATGAAATATCACAGTCAGATATAGAAATACGACAAGGATTCCGCGTTACTACACCACTTCGAACCTTGGCTGATATAATTCGAGAAGGAACAACTCAATATGAACAAATTGAACTTGCAATCCTAGATCTTGCAATCCAGAAATCTTTGATTAAAGGCCTTTCAACTATTCAAGAAATGGAACTCCTTCAAAAATTGACAGAATCTGATGGAATGAGCCAAGTCATTGCTAAGGCAATCGACAAAGTATGGACTCAAGCAAATGCTCAATTGGCAGATTTTGGGCGAATGATAGAACCATACACGATTGGACTTTCCTTGGAAGATCAAGGATTTGGAACGGCAGTGCTATGTCATTATAAATCGAAATACTTCCTACTTACAGCTACTCACATTGGCAGAGCTCTTAAGAAAGCAAAGGCTGTCAGCATGCTTCTACGCTTCGACACCATCAGAAGAGAATACCCAGCACAATCCTCGAAAAACTTTACAGTGCTTGAATGGGACTCAACTTTCGATATCAAAATGCTTGATAATGGTCTGACCCTTTACCCGAAAGACCTAGCTATTGTCATACCTACCGCGGAGATCATAGATACTCTTAAAATCTATAAAGCATTTTACAAAATCCCAGAAGAACCTCAGAATTTATTACTGCAAGATGCTCTTGTCTCTTTGGGAGGTATCGAACCAATCTATTTTGATAATCCTAGAACAACTCAACTTAACATCGGCCCTTATGCATTTGTTGCCTCAAGCTATCAACAACTACGTAACGCTGACTATATAACGTGTCCAGTGAGTAATCATACATATGAAATAAGGAATTTACGAAGAAAAGTTATCTCTTCCTTTGCAGGACTTAGTGGTAGTGGACTTTGGAAAATCGTAAATAATGCACCTATTCTTGTTGGCATTGCAATAGCCGAAGATCTCCTAGGTTACGATCCCTCATCTGGATCAAGAAATGTCTACTTTCATGGACCACATTCTATTCTCTCAGCGCTTTCAATTTTAGGATAAACATATGAGCATAAGCTTAAAAACTGCTGCCGAGTTTCGTAAAGAGTTGGAATCTCAGCTTAAAATACATTCCTTTCACACGGGCGAGAGCATTAGGCGCCTCCGTCAAAAAGTTGCGTGCGACAGACTTCTAGCAAGAATCTTCTCTCAAGAGCCCTCATTATTTTTTCTCAAGGGAGGTTATGCAATGGAGTTACGTATTGCACGAGCTCGGGCTACGAAAGACATGGATTTAACCTGCTTTAAACGCATGAGTAACACAAAAGAACCAACAAGTGAACTAATTCTACAAGAGCTGCAAGCTCTTGCTCGTATCAATTTAAACGATTACTTCTCCTATCAAATCGGCCAACCTCAACGTGATATAAAAAATGCACCGTATGGCGGCTCTCGGCATAGTGTCTTAGCTGTTATAGACAACAAGCCTTTCATAGAATTTCATCTAGATGTTGGTGGTGATTTTCTTATCGATCAGACAGAAAAAATTCAAGGAACAAACTGGCTTGAATTTTGCGGGATCACTTCCCCGGTTATTCAGATGATTTCTATAGAGCAGCAATTTGCGGAAAAGCTGCACGCATACACCCTTCCTCTAGAGCAAATCAATACACGTTCGAAAGATCTTATTGATATGCTATTGCTTCTTAAATACGACAATCGAGAACTTGGCACCTTTAAATATACTCTGCAAAGAGTATTCAGAGCACGTAACACACATCCATTACCAGCAGTTTTGCCTGAACCACCCGAGAGCTGGCAAGTTCCTTTTGCTAAAAGCGCCCTTGAATGCGGTCTCTCCCAAAACCTAAAAGATGGTTTTTATAAAGTTTCTGAGTTTTATAACGCACTACGTAGCTAATTGAAGGAATTCACAGCCCGAACTTGGGTTTCTCAAGCGTGCCGCGCACTTTCAAGGTGAAAGGCTCGACGAGCTTGAGAGCTACGTTCTGTTTCATCTTGATATCGACATGTACGTTGCCTTTGAAGTCGATGAAAGAGGGCCACTCTTCAGAGAGATAGAACTCAGCACGTCTGGCTTCACTGTAGGCATTCTTTAATTGTGTAATGTAGAAGCGCGCGCCTTTGAGTTCCAGTTCCATCTCCCCATAAACTGGCACCATCATATCGAGATCGAGCCCTAGATCTTTGATAAACTGAATTGGCACATCGAGCAGCGAGCTCTCCTTCTTAAATGAGTTAGAGAAGTTAAGATGGCCTTGAGCTCTAAAACTTGAAGGCATGCCGAGCTGACCGCGCAGATCTGTCAGAGTAAAATGTTTAACTACCAGCGGCCTGCCCTCACGTGGTCCTTCTTTGCCACGTCTCAAAAGTGAAGGACGCAGCTCTTGAACTTGAATAAGCGGCGCTTCCACATGCCAATCGCCGGTTGAAGGGCGCTTTTCTAATCGGAAGAGTTTCATCTGCATCTCTCCACCTTGATCAGCAATAGAAAGCTGTTGGAACAGCACGCGCTCTAAGTTGATCTCAGCTTTTGCTTGCAGAGTCTCAAAGACAAAACCTAAACATTCAAAGTTGCTGCCGGTGAAGTTTCCGGAGAAGCCTGGCTTGCCGCCTTTTGGAAGGTTAAAGTCTCCTACCAGTTCATAGCCTTTGCCCAGTTTGAGAAGTGTGGTGAGTTCCTTCGCTTCTTTGGGCAGATACGGCGCTAAATGCTGCAGATCGATTTTCACCGAGCCGATAAGCTGATGCTCGCGTAGCGCAGAAGGAGCGAGGTCAACTTCAAGCCCAGCGAATTTGCCACGCGCACCTTGCCACTGCCAGCCTTTTTTTCCAGCTATGCGTCCAAAAAGCTTCATGCCTTCAGCTTTAGGTGTCTCTTTGATCTGGATACAGGCCAACTTATCGCGTAGCGAGTCCATGGTAAAAAGCACAATCAACGGTTTTTCACGGAAAGTGGTCGAACAGCCCAATTGCCAAAGCTCTTTCTCTTTGGTGTAAATTACGTCGCGCATCTCCCAAGCTGGGGCGCCTAAAACAGGGATCGTTGAGATAAAATTCGCTTTTTTAGCCGAACCTTTCTTTAAAGTAGAATCGAGCTGGATTTTTTCGATATTAAACAGAACTTCCCGACCAGCAGAAGCGAGTTCAATCTTTTTGATCTCTAAGCCGTTTTTAGGTGAGTAAGAGAAGAGCACATTTTTATCGCTTTTTGCATTTAACGCATATGGTTCCACCAGCTCCATCTCGAGGCCAGCCTCTCCTTCAACATGCATGCTAGGAAGATCGATCGAAAGCTTGCCGCGTCCTTGAGCTGTCCCCAAGTTTGTCCCGGCATCTGTGCTGAGCTTTGCTAGATCGACCAGATAGCGACTCACCTTGCACGTGAAGCGTTTTTTCGCCTCGTCATAACTGCCTTCGCCGTGAATGCGCGCATAGTCTGTGCTGAGTTCAAAAGTTGGTACCACAATGCGTTTTGGCTGAAAGGCGAAACTCGTCTTAAGCGTGAGGCTATCGACAGTTAACTTTTTAATGTTCCATTCGGCGCCGCGCTTTTCGCCTTTAACGCTAAAATGCTGGTAGGGCTTACCACGGAAAATGAGCTCTTGGCCCTCTGCTTCAAATGCGAGAAAATCACTTAGCTGCACGCGCAGATCGATTTCGCCGTTGCAGGTTACAAGTGTGGGATCAAACGCAGCCAGCCCACACTTCTGCAGAAAGGCACACTGCATGGGTAATTCTTTACCGGGAATCGCCAGATGACAGGCTAGACTAAGCAGTTTACCCTGCTCGGTTAACGCCACATTGGCATCGTAGAGTTTTGTCTGAAAAAAATGTGAATGTGTGGAATCAAAAGCAATTGTGAGATTTCCCTGCGCGCTTGTAAGCACGTTGCCGCTTAACCAAATAATCTCTTTGGCACCTTGGCGAAGACGCAAACCAAACTCACCTTGAAGTCCTTGCTCTTTCTTAAAAATGGCGTGAGGAAAATCGACTTGATATGTCGAACCATCTGCCACAGCTAAGAGTCCATGCCCATCGACAAATGAGAAGCTTTGGGCATGTGAATCAGCTTCGAGTCCGCAGGCGAGTTCTTTAAGCTGCAAGGCAGAAGAAAGAGCCACAGCACCGTGTACAAATTCGCCTTTAAAACGCCAGGCAATCGGATCTTTTATATCACTGCCAGTGCGTGCAAATAGAGTAAATCCACCGGCTGGGCTAACAATCTGACCGGTGATGGGCAAGGTGGCCATCGGAAAAGAGCTAAAGCGCTGCAGAAGACGGCAAAAATCGGGAGCTTCAGCCTCAAGCGAAGAGGATTCTATGATTAAATCGAGCGTTTTTTGCTCAGAGATTCCCAGATGCACATTTCCCTGAAAGCGTACCTTGTCGCATTCAGCTTTTACACCTTCAAGTGTGATCTGATCTTTGACTACTCGACAAATCCCCGCAATCTTCTCAATTTCTAAGCCCGTCTTCTTTTCGATGAGTTTTCCTTCGAGAATCGGGATCCGTCCTTCAAAATGACCTTTCTCATATTCATAGGTAAAGATCGCTTTGAGATCAGGGTTCAGGCCGCCTAATTGTGGAACTTGGAAATCGAACTGCGGATGTTCTAGATTGAGCTCAGAAGATTGAAGTGAAAACTCAAACTTCTTCTCATCAAATGCAGCGCAAACATTAAGCGCGCCATCTACCCGCATATGCGGATCGAAGCTTTTAACTAGATTTTGATAAACATTCGATGATAGTGATGAAGAGCGCAGCCAACCCTGCAGCGGATGAAATAAAGTGATCAGTTCATCCAAAGATGAAAAAGAGCGGCGCATGAGGTGGCAGCCAAATTCAATCGTGCTAGCTTCTTGCAATGAGGCCGTTCCAACCAGAGCATAGATCAAAGGAGAAGGATCTGCACCTCGGTGCACTTCGATGTCAGCTGCGACTCCTTGATAGGAGCCTTTAAAAGCTGCTCGCGCAATTACTTGCTGATCAAAAGTGAGTTCTAGTTCATCCCCTTTTAGGATTGTTTTGCCAAATTGCAGCTTGCTGCGAAATGATTGCAGACAGAGTTGATTAAATCCCCAGCCATAGTTTGTTCCTTGCTGTGATCCAACAATCTCACCTGTCATTTCAAGCAGATCGATTCTTCCCGAACAGTGTTTACTCGGCAGCGCAAATGCCAGTTCACGCAGCTTAAACTCGTTGAAGCCAAGCCGTTCGAGACGATTATTTTTAATCTCAGCGATCATCTTGCCTTCGATGAATCCTTCTGTCGGACAAAAAGTGGCCCAGTGGCTAATCAGAGGAAAGAGCTCGGGACCCATCTCTTGAATGTCAGCCTGGATGACATACTCTTTTTCTTGGGGTGAGGCAACGGAAAGCGTTGCATGCATCGGCGGCCCCTGCTCCTGGGCAAGCTTAACATTGAGTGTCGTCCAAAAACTTCCATCCGGTTGTATTTTACCAGCGCCCTGAAGTTGCAGAGCGAGTTCTTTTTCGCCACTATATAAGAAAGAACTGACATTGAATGTTGGCTCTTTCTCAGGCTCTAAAACGAGTTTGGCTTTGGTGCGACCCAAAACTTTTACCTTCTCTTCTGGTGAGAGCGTATAAAAGCCTTCGGCACCTTCTAAAGAAAATGAGACGGTTAATTCCTTCCAAAGGTCTTCGCGCTTTTCAGATAAAAGCGGCAGGAAAAATTTTCCCTGCATATGTTCACCTTGAATCTCTAAGCCAAGCTTTGGATGAAAAAAGTCAAAAGAGTGACCGGCGATTTCTGCATTGAAGGCACAAAGCGAAAAGTGCGGGGATATGAGTGCATTGGCTTCAAGCTCTACTAGGCCCTGACTGCTCTTCCACCCATTTAAGAGAGGGGGATAAAAAGCACTCGCCAGCTGAAAAAGGTGTGGTGTTAAGATCTCTTCGGTTTTAAGGTGAGCCGCTAAATTTTCCTCTTCCATCTTTAGATCGAGCTGCAAAAGAGGCAGATGAAAAAGCGCAGGATCTGAAGAGAGCGCAAAATGACCGATCTCTTCCTTGGCGGCACCTGGCTCAAAGGTGAAAT
The DNA here is from genome assembly GCA_963700985.1 of uncultured Chlamydiales bacterium. GTDB lineage: Bacteria > Chlamydiota > Chlamydiia > Chlamydiales > Rhabdochlamydiaceae. The sequence goes on along the minus strand of OY969554.1, from coordinate 1,936,074 downwards.
AGAATCTCTGCGTTTCTGCCAGTGTCAGCACGCCGCTTGTGATGCGCAATTTCATCCCAGCAAAGCGCGTGGGCACAAAAAGATAGAGAGGATAATCTGCATTTGGACTCTCATCATTCGAGAGCAGAATTTCAGGATGAGAGAGTTCTAACTGCATTTCTAAATAAAGTGGACGAAAAGCTGGACGAAAAGCGAGCTGAGCTTGATCGATATGCAGCTGCATCCCTTCTTCTTTAAAATAGATGCCTTTGGCTACAACTTTACCAGACTGCCATTCCAGCGTTTCATAGCTAACAGATGCGGGAAGAACGAAAGATAATCCAAAACGTAAAAGCGGTGAACGAAAGAGGAATAAAGAGAGTAAAAAGAATCCAAAAAGAAGAAAAAAAAGCCCCTTTTTCTTTCGACGATATGGTTTCTTACTCATGAGACATTAATGCCAAATATTGTTCATGATCAAGGAGCCGGTCTAATTCAGCCGGGTTCGTAAGCTTTATCTTAAAGAGCCATCCTTCCAATTCAGGAGAGCGATTAATTTTTTCTACAAAGTTTACCAAGTCACGGTTAATCTCTACGATCTCACCGGAAACAGGAGAGTAGATATCAGCTGCGGCTTTGGTCGACTCTAATACAGCCACCTCTTCGCCGGCTTTAACGCTCTTGCCAATTACAGGAAGTTCGAGATGCACAACTTCACCCAGCTCAACTTGTGCCGGCTGAGTGATGCCCACAGTGCCGATGCCTGCTTCCACGCTTATCCATTCATGTGACTCTGTAAACTTCATCTTTTAACCAGTTTTGCACTGCTCCAAAGAGCAGCTTCTTGTTCGATCGGATAATACCTTGAAGAAACCGAAAAATGTTGCGGCTCGCCTTTAAAACGATGAATGCGATAGGTCAGGCCTAAACGATCGAAAGAACTCGGATCATAGCCATGCAAACAATTGGAGGGAATGGTTATTTCAAGCGTATACTTTCGCCTTCCAAAGTCCGCCTTTACCTTAATCTCATCAGGGTCGCATAACGGATGCGTATCTTCAGTGCGAAAACGTGTGAGTTCTTGAGTTTGGATCTCACCTACTTTTTGAGGCAGGATCACAAAGTGATGGCAAAAACGCGTAAGAAATCCGGCAGACTTCAAATCACGCGTATCAAAAAAAAGTTCCACAGCATCGCCATCGCTGAATTGAGGATAAAAACACTCTTCAAAGGGCTTATCCACGACTACTTCGACAAACAAACTTTCATTGTTCCAGCCCATAGAGACTTCAGCAAACGCCTCTTCACCTAAAAAAGGCGCGGTAACGGGCAGCGAAGAGAGCCTCTTGAAAGCTTTTGCAAATTCGATCTCAAACGAAAGTGCAAAAAAATCCAAAGCGACAAGCGGCTCAATCTTATCTAAAATTTCTTCACTCACGTTTAGACCTCTTGCCCAATTTTTATGCCGATGGCTTTCTTTTCAACCATCTGATCGAGCAGTTGACGCATGAGGATCTGACATGCTTCACGGGAAAGAGCCTCTTTGACCTGCTGCTGCTGCTCAAAAGAACTTCCTTTTTGATGCTCATGTTTAAGCACCTGGCAGAAACTGATCTCACCACGCTCGCCTGCACCCACGGAAGACCAGCCACCGCCATGCAGAGCAAAAAGCTCATCTTTGGCAAAAGGCACTTTTTCTGATCTTTTGACTAAGCGTTCGCTTTTTTTCAGCTTCCACTGATCATCAAAGCTCGCGCCTGTTTGAATAAGTGTAGAGTCTTCTGGTGTCAAAACAACTTTAGCACGCATCTCGCGCATCCAAGGATAAAGACGGCGGCTAACATAAAAATCCAGCGGTTGTGCGCCCTCTTTTTGGGCGAGTTCATGTCCAGCTTGCTTCCACTCGTCTTCAATCGCTTTTAAAAGTGGCGCATAAACCATAGCGCCCACTTGATCGCGCACTTCGATAAACGGTTTCCATTCGCCTTTGGCGAGTTGGAAAAGCGCAGGATTCTTCTTGCGCACTTCTGGATAAGCCTCTTCCAGGCGCACATCCAAAAGTTTATCTAGGGTTCCATCAGATGAGAGCTGGGCAAAGGTTAAAATCTCATTTTGCGGCGCGATTTCCAAGACATGGATGCGATAGAGAGACTCCTCATCGGCAGAGTTCACAGCGAGCACAGGCTTTTGTGATAAGTGCTCGATGAGTGTGGGCACTGACATTACTTCGGCAAAAGGCAGATTGCTACCCTTCAAACGCAAGCCAACATCTTCTCTTTTCGGTGTCCCACGTGCAAAAGCTTCTTCAATCCATTCAGGATGGTTGTCGATGATCTCAAGACGTGCCACGCGATCGATTTTTATGCGCTCTTTTTGATCTAAATTATCCAAGAAAGCTAAACGTCCAGCATGTGTTTTAGTCAGCTCTCGGGCGAGATTATGAAAACGGCTCTGTAAAATCTGCCAGTTTTTCTCTTCACCTTCCCACTGCCACGTCTCTTTTAAGGTGACACGTTGTGCAATCTCTTCTTTCTTAACCTCTCTCCATTCAAGCCGGCATCTGCGCTGTACGAATTCTGGCGCACGCTTCTCAACCTCTTGAACAGAAGGAGAATTTTTTGGAACCTGCAAACTCGAACGAGACACTCCAGCTACGCCTTCCAGATAACACTGGAACTTGAGCATCGAGCGAAAATCTCGGATGCGCAGACCATCACTGATCCCATACTGCTCCACCTTAACTCCATCATCTGCATAAGCACTAAATGCATCAAAAGGCAGTGCATCTACGAGGGCAAAACTACCCACATCACTAAAAAGACGGCGGAAGAGCATGACTTTCTTCCAAATCTTAACCGCGTGGTTCTCATTCAAGCCGAGATGGTGCAGTTGCTGACGTAAAAAGGCGCGCGCATCAGTGATAGAGGGGTTATCTTTAAGATGTAAGGCAGCAATGCCTGTCTGCATATTTTTTAGAAGTTCAATTTTCACCTCTTCATTCGAGATCGCATACCCACGTTTTTCAGCGATTTTGGCAGCGTTGATAATATATTGAGCGATCAGCTGCATGTACCCTCTGCCTAACCAGTCTTCCATCGTCTCAAAACCATAAGGTTGAAGATTCGCATAATGCAGACTCTCATCCGGTCTGAGATCGGGATATTGGCTCTGTTGATAGAGAAGGATACGACGTACCATCGCAGCCGGAAAGTTGAGCTGCTTAATGGATAATTGCGAGAGCATAGAGAAAAAGCTTAAGTCTGCAGCCTGACATCCCTCTTTCAAAAAGGCCATGTGCTGAATGACTTCCGGCTGAAACTGCTGCCATATAGAAGAGACATTAATAAAGGGTGCTTCTGGATGCGCGTAAGGCACGTAATTTTTTACTTTGAGAAATCGCTCTTCTACCTCAGGCTTTAAAAGCTCAAAAAAGCGCCCAGCTAACTGCTCGCCCATGCCAGTTGAGAGAAAATCTTTGCGAATCACATCATCGTTGAGCATATTCGGAATCTTATCTCTTCCGAGCAGCGCCGCATCTTGTGCACTGGTAGAAAGAAAACGCACCAGTTCTTCAACTTCACGTTTTGAGATATTCGAGCCATCGACCGCTTTACCAATCACTTCATCCTGAACCTCTTCGGTGTTGATAAAGGAGCTTACTCCCCCAAAAAAGGTAAATGAAATGACGATAATCACCGTCACAAAAATGAAAAAGCCGCGTTGGTGTTTACGGAAAAAGCTAAGCATGGCCACTCCCAATTATGAAAAGTGGGAGTTTAGCTGGATTATTTAATCTTTAAAAGAGCTAGAAGGTTTTTTTTGGGCTTTACACGACGTAAAAGCTTTAAACATGCCTCAGAGGTCGGCAGTTTTTGGTCGGCCAGAAGATGGGCGAGAAGGTAAACCAGCATTTTTTGATCCTCCTACCCTTATAATAACGGTTACCTATTTTTTGACCAGCCATTAAAATTTTGGCTAGTGAGATCCAGTTTCAAGATCTGGTCAAAATCTAAGCTTTTATGTTGGTGAAGGCCGGATTCTATAAATAAATTTACTGAATTGTGCATTTCTGTATTTTCATGCATAGTAAATGACAAAAAGGAGGAATCAATATGACTACTAGAACCCAACGGATTACAATTGACGTTCCAGCAGCGAAGCATAAGCGGATAAAAACTATTGCTTCAATGATGGATCTGTCTATTAAAGACCTCATGTTAATGAGCTTCGACGAATTTATGCATAAAAAATACAACAAAGTCACAGAGAAAGCGATCAAACAAGCCCTGTCTGGAAAAAATACGAAAAGATTTGAAAATCTTGATTCTCTACTCGAAGATTTGGAAAAATAATGCTAGATCCTATTCGTTCGAGCCAGTTTAAGCGAGATTACAAACTTGCAAAGAAACGCGGGAAAAATCTATCAAAACTTATAACCATCATGGATAAGTTGATGAGTGAGGAACTGCTCGACCCAAAACACAGGGACCACCCTTTAATCGGAGATTATTAAGGGATGCCGGGAGTGCCATATCGAACCGGATTGGCTTCTTGTGTATAGCATAACTAAACGCGAAATTTATTTCATTAGGACAGGAACACATTCAGACTTGTTTGGAAAGTGATTTTGACCTCGAATAAATAAATTCGTCGATTCCATCTCAACAACTATACGATTCGATTTTAGTAGGATTTGGCAAAAATGACCCTTTGAGGGCTCTTTTGTCCAGTGAAGGGGCAGATGCCCTCTTCTTTTTCGCCATTTAGAGGGATGCAACGGATGGTCACGCCGAGTTTCTCTTGAACCTCATCTTCAACAGCTCTATCGCCGTTCCAGTGAGTAAGGGCAAAGCCGCCATGGATCTCGGGCTTTTCAGCATTTTTAGCGGTAAAGAAGTCGTAGAAATCTTTCTTGCTATCGATTTTTTTGATATGCGCATCGCGCCGATGCACAGCACGCGTGAAAAGGCCCTGCTGGATATCTTCAAGAATAGATGTAGCTGTTTCAATTAGTTCGGCACGTGCGATCTGCTGGGCTTCGCGGGCCGGCCGGTCTCTACGGAAAAGGCTGAGGCGTCCATTAGCGATGTCACGCGGACCAATCTCGAGCCGTAAAGGCACACCTTTTTTCACCCAAGACCAGAGTTTATCTCCCCCACCCATCTCACGCTCGTCGACGAGCACAGTCAGGGGTCTACCATCATATTGGATATGACGCAGCTCACCTGCTAGGCTGTGGCAGTAGGCGAGGACATCTTTTTTGGTCTCTTCTTTATGGATCACAGGAAGAATAACAATGTGGGCGCCGGCAATTTTAGGTGGCAGGACCAGCCCGTCATCATCACTATGTGTCATAATGAGAGCACCGATCATGCGGGTGGTTGAACCCCAAGAGGTAGTCCACGCAAACTGCTCTCCGCCTTCAGCATCGCGAAATTTGATGCCTGAAGCTTTCGAGAAGTTCTGACCCAAGAAGTGAGAAGTTCCACCCTGCAGAGCCTTACGATCCTGCATCATCATCTCAATCGTATAAGTTGAAACCGCGCCAGGAAATCGTTCTTTTTCCGTCTTTTCACCTTTGATGACAGGGATGGCCAGATATTTCTGCATGAACTCTTCATAAACGTGCAACATGCGCAGCGTCTCTTCGAGCGCTTCCTCTTTAGTCGAATGAGCTGTGTGCCCTTCCTGCCAGAGAAATTCGGTTGTGCGTAAGAAAAGTCTTGTGCGCATCTCCCAACGGACCACATTGCACCACTGGTTGATGAGTAGCGGCAGATCTCGATAAGAGGTTACCCATCTAGAGAACATCTCGCCGATCATTGTTTCAGAGGTAGGACGGACGATTAACGGTTCATCTAAAGGGCCAGCTGGCACAAGTTTGCCGTCTTTGCCCGCTTCAAGGCGATGATGCGTCACTACGGCGCACTCTTTGGCAAAGCCTTCGACGTGCTGAGCTTCTTTTTCTAAAAAACTAAGAGGAATAAAGAGAGGGAAATAGGCGTTCTGGTGGCCCGTGGCTTTGAACATGCCATCCAGCACGCGCTGCATGTTTTCCCAGATTCCATAACCCCAAGGCTTGATCACCATGCAACCGCGCACAGGCGAATGCTCAGCCAGGTCAGCAGCACGGATTACCTGCTGATACCACTCTGGGTAGTCTTCTTCACGCGTGGGTTGAATGGCAGTTTTCTTTTGATCTTTCATGTGACTGGAAAATTTAACACATTTTCCATGTTTTGCGTGAGAGATTTTTGCAAAAGCTGGCGTAGCTGCCCCTTAACTTCATCAATCTCGAGCTGCGAGGCTTGATTGTCTAGCAGCGGATATGCCAGCAGTGGATGTGTATGGGCTAAAATCGCATCTGCCACCCTGCTTTCGGGAAGCAGTAACTTCCTCAATCTCTCTTCTGGGGGTATGACTAGTGCGATCGTCCCCTGATGCAAAAATCCCTGTTTGCGCTTGCGTTGGGCAGCTCCAGCTATTTTCCGTCCTTCTAAAACCAGATCATACTTGGTGGGCTTGGCCATGCAGAAGCTATTGCAGCTTAGGTCCCAGGCGCCCGCATCTTGAGGAATTAGCTCCAGCTTCTCTCCCCTGCCTAAAAATTCTTGAACCGCTTGCAGCACTGCCTGATTAATAAAATCATAGTTATCGAGCGTATTCAGTGAAAAATTTGGAGAAGAGGCTGGGATTAGCACCGAAAAGGCAAAATCCCACAGGTGAAAGACCACGCCTCCACCGGTAGGTCTACGGGCGAGATCGATGCCTTGTGCTTCCACCTGGTTTAAGTCGAGCAGCTTCCCTGGCTCAATAAAATAGCCATGGCTAATGCTCTCTTTCTCCCATTCATAGAAATGCAAAATAGGCTCTGAACCTAGCGATTCAAGCAACTCGCTATCGAGCCGCATGTTCTGCTCTGCTGACGCTCGCCCTGTATCTAAGATCTTTAGCTGCATTTTGTAAATCGTTGCATCTGCTGTCCGTTGTATTCAACCGATTCAAAAAACATTTTCAATGGCCGCACCCAAACAGGCTTATCACCAAAGCTCTCACAGAGGTACTGACCTTGGTAGACCACATAAGGCTCTAAATCCTCGCTATGGCGGCCCACTGCCAGAATCTTATACCTTTTTCCCTTGTAATGTTGAAAGAGTTCTCCTGCAGAAATCTGATCCATATAATGCCCCCTTAAAAAGTATGAAAGCTGAAGGATGAAGTATGAAAAAAGAGGCAAAGAAAGAAAAGGAAAAGATTTGGATACTAAGGATTGACCGCTGGCTTGGATGATTTTCTGTCCAATAAACCTGCACGCATAAATTTTTTGTTAATCAATTAAAATACAACTATAATTATGATATAATTATTATGTATTAAGATAATAAATTAGTTAGTTTTAAAATATTATTTTTACAAACTATGTTATACTTCCTGTAGTTTGCAAAAAAAAGGAAGCGATGAATAGAATAAGGTCAACAGCGGGGTAAGAGTATGTTCGACAAATTCACCAATCGTGCCAAGCAAGTCATTAAGCTCGCCAAGAAAGAGGCGCAACGGCTTAACCATAATTACCTAGGTACTGAGCATGTTCTTTTAGGACTGCTTAAACTCGGCCAGGGCATTGCGGTTAATGTTCTCAGGAACTTCAACCTCGACTACGACACCGTGCGTGCTGAAGTCGAACGTCTTGTCGGATTCGGTCCGGAAATTCAAGTCTATGGTGATCCTGCCCTCACCGGAAAAGTTAAAAAGGTTTTCGAGTTTGCCAACGAAGAAGCGGCTGCACTCAACCACAACTACGTAGGAACTGAGCATCTACTCTTAGCCCTCTTGCGTCAAACTGATGGCGTTGCAGCTCAGGTGTTGGAAAATCTCAACATCAGCTTGAGAGATGTACGTAAAGAAGTGCTCAAAGAACTTGAGACATTTAATCTCCAATTGCCGCCGATGGGAATGTCTGGTGGAGCTACGGGAGGCCCTTCGCCTACTGGCAAGCCGCAAGATAAAACTGCGCAAATCACCGAAAAAACTCCAGCTCTTAAAGCTTACGGTCATGATCTAACTGAGCTCTGCCGCGAAGGCAAACTCGATCCCGTCATTGGGCGTAAGGAAGAAGTGGAACGTCTAATTCTAATCCTCTGCCGCCGCCGCAAAAACAATCCGGTGCTAATCGGTGAAGCAGGCGTGGGAAAAACAGCGATTGTTGAAGGTCTAGCACATGCGATCGTAAAAGGTGAAGTGCCCGATAACCTCGCTAAAAAACGCTTAATCTCGCTCGATCTTACATTGATGATTGCCGGCACAAAATACCGCGGTCAGTTTGAAGAGCGCATTAAAGCTGTCATGGATGAGATCAAAAAGAATGGAAATATTCTGCTGTTCATCGATGAACTTCACACAATTGTAGGTGCTGGCGCAGCTGAAGGCGCTATCGATGCTTCGAACATCTTGAAGCCGGCTCTTTCACGCGGCGAAATCCAGTGCATCGGCGCAACTACGCTCGATGAATACCGCAAACATATCGAGAAAGATGCCGCACTAGAAAGACGCTTCCAAAAAGTACTGGTCGCGCCTCCTTCTATTACTGAAACGACTTCGATCCTCATGGGCCTAAAGCCTAAATATGAGGAGCACCATAAGTGTATCTATACTGACGCTGCGATTAACGCCGCTGTCTTCTTATCTGATCGTTACCTCACAGGAAGATTTCTTCCTGATAAGGCGATCGATCTGCTCGATGAAGCGGGTGCTAAAGCGCGTATTGCAATGATGCACCAGCCTCAAGATATCACTAAATATGAAGCTGAGATCGAAGAGGTCAGATTAGCTAAAGAAGAAGCGATCAATAAGCAAGAGTATGAGAAAGCCGCCAAATTGCGCGATAAAGAGAAAACTTTAAGAGACCGCCTGCAACTGATACGCACTGAGTGGGAGAGCAAGAAAGAAGAACATCAGGTGATTGTCGATGAAGAAGAAGTCGCGAATATCGTTGCAAAACTGACGGGCATCCCACTTACCCGCTTGACTGAGGGTGAGACTGAAAAAGTATTGAAAATGGAAGAGTCGCTCAAAGCTACGATCATTGGGCAAGATGATGCGGTCAACAGTGTATGCCGCGCCATTCGTCGCAGCCGCGCTGACATCAAAGATCCAAATCGTCCGATTGGTGCCTTCTTATTCTTAGGCCCAACGGGTGTGGGTAAAACCCTCTTGGCCAAGCAGCTTGCCATCAACATGTTTGGTGGAGAAGATGCGCTTATCCAAGTGGATATGTCCGAATACATGGAGAAGTTTGCCGTCACGCGTATGACCGGCTCACCTCCTGGATATGTCGGCCACGAAGAAGGCGGCCAGCTCACCGAACAAGTACGGCAGCGTCCTTATTCAGTTGTTCTCTTTGACGAAGTTGAAAAAGCGCACCCAGATGTGATGAACCTCCTCCTCCAGATTCTGGAAGAAGGTCGCTTGACGGATGCTTTCGGCCGCAAGGTCGACTTCCGCAATACCATCATCATCATGACTTCCAACTTGGGCGCCGACCTTATCCGTCGTTCGTCTGAAATGGGCTTCGGAGCAACTGAAGGCTTGCCCGACTTTAAGTCGATGCAAGAGAAGATCGAAGGGGCTGTCAGAAAAGGCTTTAAACCAGAATTCATCAACCGTCTCGACGGCGTGGTGATCTTCAGACCGCTCGATCGCTCTCATCTCTTCAACGTGATCGACCTCGAGCTCAAAAAGCTGCAAAAACGTCTGGCCCGCAAAAACGTTCTGATTACTTTGGACGACAAAGCCAAGGAACTGCTCGTTATTAAAGGTTTCCAGCCAGAAATGGGCGCTCGGCCTTTACGCCGCGTGATCGAACAGCAGCTTGAAGATTCTCTGGCCGAAAAACTCTTGATGAATCCGGGCAAAGGCGGCAGTTGGCTCGTCTCTGTTGAGGGTGACAAGTTCGTCTTTCTCGATCAGGGAATTGTAGGGCTGGATGCTAAAACTCCACTCGCAACGTCAACTCCTCCTATTGAAAAATAGACAATAGAGGGGCTGAATTAGAAACGGAAAAGATTTGCTTATAGTCTTTTCCGTTCTTATCAAGCAGCGTCTGATTTGCGCCCGCTTGGACTAAAATCTCAATCACAATTGTGTGGCCATTCGCAGCAGCCCAATGCAAAGCAGTTCTTTGAAAATGATCTTGAATATTCAGATTGCACCCGCCACGAATTAGAGCTCTTACGCCCTTCTCTTCACCCTCTTTAGCAAAATGATGAATCAGGGCGCCTAGATGTGGAAGGGGGGTATTGAGGCATAGAAGAATTGCCGAGTATCTTTTTGACGGAGTATCGCGTGCAGACGAGTCAACCTTTACATTAAATAAGCTCTTGTAATGCTTCCAAACTGGATTCAAGAGATTGCATTTTTCTCTATAAACATCTTCGATAACTGCAGCGTCACCCGTTTCTTCTAAAAAAGCAGGCTGGTCCGTTTCTGGCAATAAAAACGCAGCAATGCGCACAAGGGCATCATTCGGAAGAAGACTTAAAGAGCTTATAGGTTTTGTCATAGGGCAAAAGCATAGCAATTTTTGCTTTATCAGCCCATTCCCAAACTTTTCTAAAGCTTAAATACCTAATTATAAAGACTTTATATAATAATATATGTTAATTAAAAAATTGACTTATTAAGTATATTAATATAAAATATATTTAACAAATTAACTAATTACAACTAAATGACATCAATTAGCTTTACTCCTCTTTTTTCGGTTAAACAGATTCTTTTTCCACTCATTCAGGGAAAAGCATCTACGCTTGTCTTGAGTTACTTAGGTGAAGATGCTGAAACGACCCAAGTTATGGCTCTTCGAGTTTTAAAAGATCTCATGGCTGTCGATTTTACCTGCAAAGAACTTGTGCAAGTAGCCCGAAGCCATATCAGTTTAAAAGAGCTCTTTAAGCCCTCTGAAAACCCTCTTCCTATTGATTTCAAATACAAGGGTTACAAACTCGAAAAAATACAGAGCACTATGGGGCCCTTTACCTCAAATCGCGATCAGCAATCCCTAATGCTCACGGTGAGCGAAGCTCATGCGCGATTCATGATGAGTTATAATAAAAAGACGCAGACCTGCGAAGTTAACCTTACATTCCGAGGCGATCTTCCCGTCTGGATAAAAGTTGGTAATCCCGCTTGTTGGCTCTCTGCTGAAAAAGGCGTTCCAACAGGAAAAGTGATGACTAAGCTTCTCATGGATAAGCTCGGCCTGACCAAAAAAAACGTAAAAGATATTAAATCCTGCTCTGAGAATGCTCAAACCGTTGTTGATGTCGTGCACGCGCTGCTTGTGCAAGGTCAATCAATGCCTAAAGCTTTTGCTCTGGCGCATACTTCTCAATTGAACGCAGAACTTGGACAAACATTAGACGCACGCTCTGTGCATCTTGTCTCAGTGAAAAAATCCTATCCAGACAGTTATTGCACCATGGAAGATCTCCTAGAGAGCAGCGAGCTTACTCGTGTTCAGAAAGAAGCATTTAGAAAGCAGCCTAAAGTGGTTGAAATCTACCAGCTCACTGGAGTGGATCTATTCCAAGACAACGCAAAAGTATTGCCGAATAAGCACGTACGCGTGCCAGACCTTATCGATCTGGTTTATCGCGTCACCCCTTAATTTATTAACTATAAGATAATTATGACATCTATTTGCCAAACAGTCAGAAGCGTTCTTTTTCCCTTAGTTCAAGTGAAAGCCTCTACGTTAACGCTGAATTATCTTGGAGTAGAAGATGAGGCTACGCAGCGTAAGGCTTTGAGCGTTTTAAGTACTCTCATCACTCTTGATCTAACCTGCGCAGAACCTATTCCTATCGTGCGAGGACATAAAAGCTTAAAAGGACTCTTTACTCATTCTACAAACCCTTTACCCATTGATTTTCAGCATAAGGGCTACACATGCGAAGAGATAGAGACCTCTTCTGGAACTTTTTTTGCACCTGATCCAAATCTTTTAAACGCTACTTTGGCTGTGAGCGAAGCTAATGCGCGATTCAGGATGAGTTATAACAAAAAGACACAGATCTGTGACGTCAAACTCTTATACCGTGGCGATCTACCTGTTTGGATAAAGGCGGGCAATCCTGAATGCTGGCTGTCTCCCGAAAAAGGCGTTCCTACTGCAAAAATGATTACTAAGCTTCTCATGGATAAGCTCGGGTTGACAAAAGAGAATGTAAAAACTATTACTTCTGGCTCGGTAAATCCCCAAACCGTCGTTGATGCAGCACATGCGCTGCTAGTGCAGGGTAAATCGCTTCCGCAAGCTTTTGCACTGGCGCATACTTCTCAATTGAATGCAGAACTTGGACAGACATTAGAAGCAAGCGCTGTGCACCTAATCTCGGTACAGCAAAGCTATCGCGGCAGTTATTGTGAGCTTGGATATCTTCTAGAAAATAGCGAGCTTACCGATGCACAAAGAGAAGCATTTAAAAAACAGCTTAAAGTGCATGAAATTTACGCGCTTACAGGCATCGACCTTTTTCAAGATAACACAGGTCTTCAACCTCAAAAACAGGTGCGGGTTCCTGACTATATCAATTTGATGTACCGAGTCACTCCTTAATTTAACATGTAATAAAAATGGCATCTATTAGCGCACCCAATCTTCTTCCTGTAAAGCAAGCTCTTTTTCCTCTTATCAGAGGAACTCCTAGCACTGTTGTGCTTGAATACTTAGGAGAAAAGGCTGACAGGACGCTGCTTTCTGCACGTAAGATGTTGAAATTTCTCTTAAACATCGATATCACCTGCGAAGAACCGGTTCGTCTGATGAGAAGCTTTAAAAGCTTAAAAAATCTCTTTAAGCCTTCTGAAAATCCTCTTCCCATCGATTTTAAATACAAAGGATACAAACTCACCGAGATAGAAATAGAGATCGATGCTCATCATGTGCAGGCCAAACTCGTATCGCAAAAAGCAAATGCGCTTTTTTGCTTTAGTTATCATAAAAAAACCGAGACTTGCCGCATCGATGCTAGCTATCGAGGAGATCTTCCTGTTTGGATCAAGATAGGCAATCCAGATTGTTGGCTTTCTGATAAGGGTATTCCAACAGGAAAAGTCTTGACCAAGCTTCTCATTGATAGAATGGGCATGACGAAAGAGAATGTAAAAAGAATCACTTCAAGCTCTATGAATCCGCAGACAGTTGTGGATGTCGTGCATGCTCTTCTTGTACAGGGTAAATCTATGGAACAAGCCTTCGCGCTGGCTCACACTTCCCAATTAATGGCTGAGCTCGTACAGACATTAGATGCATATGGTATGAGACTTATCAAAGTGAAGAAAGCCTACCCTGAATCCTCTTGTGACTTAGAGTTTCTGGTTGAAAACAGCTCTCTTACGGAGATTCAGAAAAACGCGTTTATGAAGCAACCCAAAGTACGTGAGATCTACGAACTCACAGGGATCGATCTCTTCCAAGATAATACGTGTCTTGATCGCAACTTGCAGGTGCGCGTCCCAGACATGATCGATCTTACCTATCATGTCACCTTAAATGCCTCTAGACATCGAGCCTAGAAACTTCTCAAATTAAATCTTTCTCTGCTTCTTAAAGAAGAAGTGCTTTGCGATTTCAACGCTAATAATATACGCGATTGTAATGGCTGCCACGGCGATGTAAAAAATGAGTGGAAGTCTGGTAAAGCTAAAAAGCTTACTAATAGACATAAACGGCAATGCGCAAGTTAAGGCGATGATGGCTAGCACCGCAAAGAGTAGGTAGATGCTCGGTCTAGAGCGATAAAAGCGGCGAAAAGTGCGAATTATCAGCACGATAGATGAGGCGGAGATTACCGATTCAACGAACCAACCTGTCCTAAATTCATCTGGAGATGCTTTCAGTATAAAAAGCAGCACGCCAAAAGTTAAAAAGTCGAAGAACGAACTAATCAAACCAAAAACAATCATAAACCTGCGGATAAACTGAAGATCCCAACGCACAGGTTTTTCTACCACCTCTTCATCTACGCTATCCGTTGCGATGGACATTTCTGGAAAATCGGTGAGCAAATTGGTGAGTAAGATCTGTTTAGGAAGCAGTGGTAGAAAAGGTAAAAAGAGCGAGGATCCGGCCATACTAAACATATTGCCGAAGTTGGCACTGGTTGCCATGAAAATATACTTCATGGTGTTGGAAAAAGTTTTTCTGCCTTCTTTGACACCTGTTAAAAGCACTGAGAGATCTTTGGATAGCAGCACAATATCAGCCACTTCTTTTGCTACGTCCACCGCGCTTTCCACAGAAATACCCACATCGGCTGTATGGATTGCCGTTGCATCGTTGATGCCATCTCCCAAAAAGCCTACCGTCTCACCGTTTTTACGCAGGGCTAAAATAATGCGCTCTTTCTGATTGGGCTCGACTTCAGCAAAAATCTCAATGTCGTGCACTTTTCTCAAAAGCGCTGGATCGCTCAGCTCACTGATCTCTGCACCGGTTAGAATTTGCTTAGAAGAAAGACCCACCTCGTCGGCCACGTGCGCGGCTACAAGTCTATTATCCCCGCTGATTACTTTCAGGGTAATGCCACACTCTTTCAATTTGAAAATCGTCTCTTTTATCCCCGCTTTAGGCGGATCAAAAAAAAGAAGAAAGCCTAAAAAGATCATCTCTTTTTCATCTTCATGAGAAATAGAATTCTTAGATCCCATTGGACGATAGGCCAGCCCCAAAGTGCGAATGCCCTTTTTGCCATATTCTTCAAATTGCATCTGAAGTTGATCTTTCACCTCTTCGAGAGGTACGATGCGTCCCCCTTGCTGTTCTGCTTGAGAACAAACAGTAAGCATTTGGGCAAATGCGCCTTTGGTGATCATGACCGATTCTCCATTCAAGCCGGCTAAAATAGTCAGGCGTTTGCGAATGAAGTCGTAAGGATACTCATCGAGCTTCTTCCATTTAGAAGTATCGAGGTTCGCGGCGCGGATAATCGCTGTATCAAGAGGGTTGAGATACCCTGTTTGCATCGAAGCATTTAGAAGTGCAAAAAGCAGAGTTTTCTGGGAGGCTTGGCCTGTGATATCTCCCGCTAGCTGAAGATCCATTCTGCCTTGCGTAAGCGTCCCTGTTTTATCCACACACAGCACAGTCATGCTGCCAAAATTTTCAATCGAAGAGAGCTTTTTAACAATCACACGTCTTCGCGCCATCTGCGTTGCGCCATGCGCTAAATTGATGCTGATAATGGCAGGCAGAAGCTGAGGAGTGAGGCCGACGGCTAAAGCTAAGGCAAATAAAAAGGAGAGGAGGATGGGTTTGTGCAGAAAGATGTTAACTACAAAGATCACGATTACCAGAACGAGCGTGACCTGCATCAGAAAATAACCAAAATGGCGAATACCTATTTCAAAAGCTGTCTCGGGTGATTTAATTTGTAGTCGACTTGAAATCTTGCCAAATTCGGTCTCTTTCCCCGTTAAAACAATTACAGCCTTGGCAGATCCTGAAATCGCGTGGCTGCCCATAAAGAGTACATTCTTCCGTTTAGCCAGTGGTGCAGCTTCATCAATTAAACTCATTTTCTTTTCGACAGGCAAAGGCTCACCGGTTAAGGCCGCTTCGTCGACAAAAAAATCTTTCGCTTCAAGCAAACGGCAATCGGCGGGAATAGTATCGCCGGCGCTCAAATAGATCACATCACCAGGCACGAGCTTTTCAACCCCCACCTCTTTTCTTTTTCCATCGCGCAGAACACTGCTTCTGATCTTCACGATTGCAAGCAATTTTTCTGTTGCCTTTACTGCTTTTCGCTCTTGGAAAAAACCTAATAGGCCGCTGGCAACCACAATGATAAAAATAATTGTAGAATCGATCCGATCGTGCAGAAAAAAAGAGAATACGGCAGCTCCAAGTAGAAGCAGAATCAGCGGGCTTTTAAATTGAGATAAAAAGAGCGAAAAATCGGTAATTTCTTTTTTAGATTTGAGAAGATTTTTACCAAACTGCTTAAGACGTTTTTGAGCGTCTATCGAAGAAAGCCCTGCGGCTGTGGTACGCAGCTGTTCTAAAATTTCCTTTTCTTCTACGTGCCAGAATTTGGATACTCTCATGCCACACTTGTTATGTTTTGTATTAAATATTTTATGTTCTCATATTAAACAATAATAATGCTATAGTTCTTCATTTATTATTGGAGAAATATATTATGGCAGTAGCTGCGGCCTTACAAAATCCTATAGTAGCCTGCATTCCTAAATTATGTGAGGACGGGTTAAACGAGTTTGCAAATGTTGTTTCACAAAACTCAGCTTGGGAAACTATCCAACGCGTGGCTTTAGGCGCGCTGGTCTTTCTCATCTCCATTCCGCTTTTTAATTGGGCCGAATATGCCATTGAAAATCTGATGAACTCCTGGGGCATAGAGCTCACTGCTTCACAAGATGTAATAGCAATTTGGACATCCATGGCAGTTTTGCCACCCCCTTTAAGCGCACTTTTACTTACAGTTTTTTTAGTTTACATTGTGATTATTGGGCCGATCATAGAAGAGTTCATGTTCCGTGAAGTTTTGCACGGCTGCTTGCAGCAAAACATAAATAACCCTTTGATGCGCACTCTCGTCAATGGTACGCTCTTTGGAGCCGCGCATCTCTCTCCATTTCAAGGATGGACAAATCTTCCTATCTTTCTTATTACAGGACTCATGGGGTGCGTCTTTGCTGCCCTGCGGGAAATTAGTGGTGATATCGTTGCTCCCTCAACTGCCCATATGTTAAATAATGGCGTTTCTATGGCACACTTTCTTTTGAAATAAATATGGCTAAAACCGAATCAAAGAAAAAAGTCGTTATCGGCATGTCAGGAGGGGTTGACTCTTCCGTTGCTGCTTTTCTGCTCAAACAACAAGGGTATGAGGTGATTGGCCTCTACATGAAAAATTGGGAAGAGGAAGATGGCAGCGGCGTTTGCCACTCTGTACAAGATTATGAAGATGTGGTCAGAGTCTGCGATCAACTAGCTATTCCCTACTATTCAGTTAATTTTGCTCAAGAGTATTGGGATCATGTCTTCACGCATTTTTTAGCTGAGCTTAAACAGGGATATACACCTAATCCAGACATCTTATGCAACCGCGAGATCAAGTTTAAACTTCTGCTAGATAAGGCACGTGCATTAGGAGCGGATTTTCTTGCTACGGGTCACTATTGCCGCATCGACGCGCAGAATTTAACTCTGCTTAAAGGCAATGATCCACAAAAAGACCAGAGTTATTTCCTTTATACATTGAAGCAAGAGCTTTTGCCTTCGATACTCTTTCCTATTGGCAGTCTCGAAAAAAAAAGGTGCGCATACTAGCTAAAAAAGCTCAGCTTGCCACGGCAGAAAAAAAAGATAGCACGGGTATCTGTTTCATCGGTAAGCGCGATTTTAAATCGTTCATCAGCCGTTACGTCGCCTATCATAAAGGCCCCTTCCAAACACTTGAGGGCAAAGTAGTAGGTGAGCACGATGGCGTGGCTTATTACACGCTGGGTCAACGAAAAGGTTTGGGCATCGGCGGCGCTGGCGACGCCTGGTTCGTGGTGGCCAAAGATATAGCGCGCAATATCGTGTTCGTCGAGCAGGGCAAAGATCATCCCGCCCTTTACTCTCCAAGTTTGATCGCAACTGAAGTCTCCTGGGTCAATGCTGCGCCAACGAAGCTCCCCTTTCGCTGCAAAGCCAAGGTGCGCTACCGCCAACAAGATCAAGAGTGCTTAATCACCAAAATTGAGCAGGACATGGTTCACGTCAGTTTCCCTGAGCCTCAACGCGCCGTTACGCCTCGTCAATCGATCGTCTTCTACCAAGATGAGATCTGCCTAGGCGGCGCCATGATCCAGGCGCATTGGGCTAATTAATATGATTCTCTTGAATAAAATCATTTACAAGATGTGCAGGATCGCAAGCGATAAGATAAACAGGATGTAAGATAAAATTTATCCTCTATATCTTCCCCGATCCTGCTTATCTTGTTTTTTCTATTCTATTAACAGCTGCTCGGTAGTTGCATACGAGATCTCCCCTACTTTCTGATCTTGCATTTTCCCACTTCCTAAAATAATTATTTTACATTATGGAAGAGTATGGGGGACTCAGACTTCTTTCAAAACTCGCTTTGCGCGAAAAAATCGATGATTTTTTCTCTGGTTCTTAGAGCTGATTTATCGGCTCGAATCGCGCTGACGAGGCGACCCCGAAGTGGGTCGGTGAGAAGGCGTGATAAAAACCAGAGAAAAAAGGGCGATTTTAGCGTGCAAATGGAGTTTCGAAAGAAGTCTCGTATGTTTTTCAATCGGACAAAACGCATCTCTGCTCTGCTTGTGCTAATTGCTCTGCACAGCTGCATGTCCGTCCCCAAAAAAGATATCGAAAGCAGCCTGCAAGAAACTCCAACTCTGTCGAATTCTCTAGCAAGAGCTAGTGAGAGCCCGCTCTTTACGCCTGGTGATTGGCCCTCCGAAGAGTGGTGGGAGATGTTTAACGATCCTCAGCTCGCGGCTTACATCAGAGCAGCTCTCGGTGGAAGCCCTACCCTACAACAAGCAGACGCCAAAGTGATCATGGCAAGGGAATATGCCAAGCAGCAACGCGCCTCTATTCTCCCTAATTTAAATTTAGATGCCGGAAATCTCTTAACGCATCTGAGTAAAACCGGCTTTTTCCGTGCATATGCTCCGCCTATTCCAGGAACGGTGGATGATACATGGGTTGTGCTTAACCTCTCTTATGATCTCGATTTTTTTGGCAAGAATCGCTTCCGCTACAAAGCGGCGTTGAACCTTCTTCAAGCTCAGCAAGCCGAGAGTGCCGATGTCCGTCTCACATTGGGAGCTGCGGTAGCCAAAGGCTATTTTGAACTGCAAGCGGACATCGAAAGGAACTCTCTGCTAAAGAAAACAGCACAACGCCGCCGATCGCTTTTGCATCTGCATGAGCTACGCCGTGCTTATGGCTTAGACACACAGATCGATCTGCTTGAAGCAGATCAGGATCTGCTAGAAATTGAAAAGGCGATCTCGATTAACGAGCAGAGCATTGAACTGAGTGATCACGTGGTCAGAGTGCTGATGGGTCATACGCCAGATAGCGCTAACATCTTGGAAGTGCTGCATATTCCCTTTGAAGAAAAGGTCTCACTGCCTTCGGATCTATCATTAAATCTCTTATCTAGACGTCCCGATCTCATGGCATCTATCTGGCAAGTCGAATCTGTTGCAAATGAGATTGGAGCGGCACGCGCCGACTTCTATCCTGATTTAAATTTATTCGCGCTAGCAGGCTTTGAAAGTGTGCACATTGGCAAGCTCTTCTCATGGTCGAATAGAGCTGCAGGGCTTATTCCTGCTCTTTCTCTGCCAATTTATACCGGCGGGCGATTGCAAGCGAATCTGCGCGAAAAGTGGGCAGAATTCCATCAAGCTACGGCCTCTTATCACAGCACTCTGCTCAATGCAGCAAAAGAGGTTGTCGATCAGCTCACCATCCTGCTTAAACTCGAAGATCAGTTGCGTATTCAGCAGCTAACTGTGGAGAATTTACGCAGCCATACGGAGCTCAGTCTCCTGCGCTACGCAGAAGGCGTTTCCCCCTATTTGGAAGCGCTTGAAACCGAAGAGAAATTATTCGACGTCGAGATTCAGCTAATCGATCTAAAATTGATGCAGCGCGAAGCTCTCGTAAATCTCATCAAAGGACTCGGCGGCGGATATAATACAACATCCCCTCTTACACCTTCGAAAGGAGGAGAAACCAATGGCTGAACCAACCCTACTACCAGGACCTACAGCTCCTCCTATAACTCCCCAAGCACCCGAATCTAAGCCTGCAGAATCCACAGCCCCTAAAGGCTCGCCACACCGCAAAGCGTGGCTCTGGGGCTATGTTTTAATTACACTGCTTATTGCAGCAGCAATCTTTATCTACTGGTGGGGGTGGCTGCGTTTTGAAGAGTATACCGACGATGCGTACGTGGCCGGAAATATGGTCTCGCTGACGCCACAGATTGCGGGAATTGTAACCTCGATCAATGCGGATGAAACGGACATTGTCGAAAAAAACCAACTAATCGTCGAGCTCGATCCAACCGATTTTGCAATCGCATACGAGCAAAAGAAAGCTGAGCTCGCCGAAGCGCTGCGTTATGCCATCTCCTCTTTTGAAAAAGTAGGAGAGCTTAAAGCTGAAGTCGAGATGCAAAAGGCCGTTCTTTGGAAAAGCGCTCTAGATTATGAACACCGCAAAAACTTAGTGCAATCAGGCGGCGTCTCCATAGAAGATTTCGAACACTCTGAAGCAGATTTGCGCTCTGCCTTTGCGTCATTGATCGATACGGAACATAGCCTGGTTTCAGCCATAGCTCAGGTAGAAAGAACCACGGTAGTTTCACACCCAACTGTCCAAGTTGCACAAGAGCAGCTTAAAGAAGCTTATGTCCAGTTGAATCGCTGCAGGATCTATGCCCCGGTAACAGGAATGGTCGCTCAACGAAATGTCCAAGTAGGTGAGCGTGTTGAAGCGGCTGGAAATATGCTGGCTATCATCCCACTGGATCAAATCTGGGTATATGCCAACTTCAAAGAGACGCAACTTAGAAAAATGAAGATTGGGCAACCGGTTAAAATGACCGCTGATATTTATGGTCACTCAGTTGTCTATCACGGCAAAGTAATCGGCATTGCTGGCGGAACAGGCAGCGTTTTTTCGATTATCCCCCCTCAAAATGCGACGGGTAACTGGATCAAAATCGTCCAGCGTCTCCCCGTACGTATTACGCTTGACGCGGATGAGATCATCAATCATCCACTAAGGCTTGGACTTTCCTTAGAGGTCAAGGTCGACATACATAATACTCAAGGAAGCTCCCTTCCTTACGCAAAATCTCCAGCACCGGTTTATGAAACGGATATCTTCGACACGCAGCTAGTTGGCATCGACAAAATCATCGATGGAATCATCGAAGCTAACGTCTCTCCAGTTTTCTTAGACGAAGCGTATTACCAGAATCTTCTGGCGCAGCCTTCTGGAAATAAATGAACGGAAATACTCCCCTCTCTCCAGCGATGCTAAAATTTCTCAATATCATGTTGGCGCTTGCTACCTTCATGATTGTGCTAGACTATTCGATTGCTAACGTTTCAATTCCCTACATCGCAGGAGATCTAGGCGTAAGCTCAGACCAGGGCACCTATGTCATTACGTCTTTTGCCGTAGGTAACGGCATTGTATTGGCAATTTCGGGGTGGCTCACCAAACGCATTGGCGCCATACGACTTTTGCTCATCTCGCTTCTGCTCTTTGTAGCCCTTTCATGGGTGTGCGGTGCTTCCAGAAATTTTGCACTCTTGGTCTTCGCGCGCTTTCTGCAGGGTGCTGTGGCAGGACCTCTTATTCCCATTAGCCAGACGCTTATTCTTCAATATAATCCGCCCGAAAAGCGCAACATGGCAATGGCTTTCTGGAGCATGGTGGTGGTAGTCGGCCCCGTCATTGGCCCAATTTTAGGCGGCTGGCTCACCTTCGACTATAAATGGCCTTGGATCTTTTTTATTAACGTTCCGGTGGGACTTATCGCTGCTTTTTTCATCTGGCGCATGATCGGCGGACATAAGGAAAAAATCGAAAAAGTTCCCTTGGAAGTGGTGGGACTAATCTTGCTGACCATAGGCATGTCATGTCTGCAGGTATTTTTAGATAAAGGTCAGCAATGGGATTGGTGGCGTTCACCCTTAATCCGTATCTTGTCTACTGCCACTTTAATTAGCCTGAGTTTTCTGGTCATTTGGGAGGTGACGCATCCTCGTCCATTGCTCGATTTAAAGCTCGCCAAAATCCGCAGTTTTTGGATCTCACTTGTCTGTATTTTTATCTCTTACGGAATGTATTTCGGCTCAGTCGTACTCATCCCTCTTTGGCTGCAAACCAACATGGGATACACCTCTCCCTGGGCTGGAATTGCCGTAGCTCCCGTAGGAATAGCACCTATTTTCTTTACGCCTTTTGTCCCAATGGTTCTCAAACGTTTTGGAAAGCTCCTTCCCTTAGCCTCTGCCTTTCTCTGCTTTGGCATCGCCTCTTTCTATACAGCTTTTTTCACTACCGATGTCGACATATACCACGTAGCCTTTTCAAGACTATTATTGGGTTTTGGTTTTATCTTTTTCATCACACCTCTAATCGGCATGAGCGTACAAGACGTACCAGATTCGCGACTTGCAAATGCGGCGAGTCTCTTTCACTTTGTACGTGCTGTTAGCGGAGGCATTGGGACATCGATTTTTACCACGATGTGGACTAGACGCACCTATTTTCATCACGAAAGATTGGGCGAAGCTATAACCGAATATACGCCGAATTCTGCTGCATTTTTCCAAGAAGCGTCGCAAGCGGGAGTAACACAAGCTCCGGCGCTTAATTTGCTCAACCAGGCAGTTGACAATCAGGCGGCACTTTTAGCGATTAACGACTGTTTCTATGTGATGGGATGGGGATTTGTACTGCTCTGTCTTCTTCTTTTTTTCGCCAGAGATACTTCTCCCACAGGTTCTCGAAAGGACACTCCAGTGCTCGCATCCGAATAGCCAACCACAGGAATCACAAAGAACACAGCTTTAAAGAAGAAGTCATTTTACATTTAAGGAAAAAATGACTGTCACCTCTTCAACTCTATGTTCTTTGTGATCCCTGTGATTTGATTTACTTATTTCTTTTTGTTCAGAGCAAGGCGCACGCGGCTATGCTTTTGTCCATACTGGAAATAGACCAGGCAACCGAGAACAATCCATGCCAAGAGTTGCACCCAGGTTACAGCTGGCAGACCCAGCATTAACCCTAAGCATGCCAATGTACCAACGAGCGGAACCCATGGCACGAAAGGCGTTTTAAATGGGCGATGGAGCAGTGGTTGCTTATATCTCAACACCAGCACGCCGAAACAAACGATACCAAAGATAAGCAGCGTTCCAATGCAAACTAGCTGCCCTAAGATACCAACTGGAAAAACAGCTGCGATGGTCATCGCAATGAACGTGATCAGACCTGTGCTAAAGAAAGGTGTATGAAAACGTGGGTGGATCTTCCCAAAAATAGAAGGAAGAAGTCCATCATGCGCCATCGTGTAGAAAATTCGAGTTTGGCCGAGTAACATTACCAGCACAACAGAAGTAAGGCCTGCCAAAATAGCGATCTTTGAAACGACTCTGAGCCAGATAAATTTAGGCCCAAGTGCGTTTACAGCTACTGCGATTGGATCTGGCACGTTGAGCATGGTGTAGCTAACAATCCCGGTCAGAACCAGAGCGATAACCACGTAAACCAGTGTAGAGATCCCGAGTGAACCTAACATCCCGATAGGCATATCTTTTTGCGGATCTTTCGCTTCTTGAGCCAGAGTTGAAACGGCATCAAAACCGATGAAAGCAAAGAACACCACACCAGCTCCTCTTAAAATTCCACTCCAGCCAAATTGTCCGAAGACACCGGTGTTTTGTGGGATAAAAGAGCCCCAGTTTTCCGTAGAAATAAAGGCCACTCCACACGCGATAAAAAGCACAATCACAGCCATTTTTACAATGACCAGAATAGTATTAACTTCAGATGCGAGCTTGATTCCCAATGCGATCAGTGTTCCAATTATAGCCATAATGCAGAGCGCAGGAAGATTGAGAATAGCGCCTGTTGCTTGCCAACCCAAGACAGCATCATAGGACAAAGGAGCTTGAGAAAAGGCCGACGGAATCGTGATTCCCCAGTCGCGCAGCAAACTCACAAAGTAGGCCGACCAGCCTACCGCCACAGTAGAAGAGGAAAATAAATACTCTAATGCGACGCACCAGCCGATCGTCCAAGCTACAAACTCGCCCATGGTTGCATAAGCGTAAGAGTAAGCGCTTCCGGCAATCGGGATAAGCGAGGCAAATTCAGCGTAGCAAAGAGCCACAAGTAAGCAGACAAAGGCCGCTAAAACAAAAGAGAGCACAATTCCAGGACCGGCATATTGTGCTGCAGCTTGTCCTGTCATTACGAAAATCCCGCCCCCGATGATTGCACCGATACCCATCATGGTAAGATTTAATGGGCCTAGGGTCCGTTTCATCCCAGACTTTCTTTCTGCTGCTTCATCTATGAGAGATTTAATTGTCTTCTTTGCGAATAAACCCTTAGACATGTTTTTTCTCAACTTTGGTTTTGATAAAAAAGGAGCGAGTATACAAATAGTCGATAATTCGGGCTAGCCCAGAAATTCCACAGCACAACCTAAATCTGACTATTTTGCAACAGTTTGCAAAATAGTCATGACTTTTCTGCAAACTGCTGCAGAATAGTCAGAATTAAACTTTATTTTTTAATTTTTAGAGAACTGACGGACTTGTTAATTTTCCCCTGACGGATAAAATTGAGCACCTTAGATGAGGCGCGCGCACAAGATTTTTTTAGACTTCAGCGGGCTGGCGGACTTGTTGGATTTCCCACTGGCGGATGAAGTTGAGCAGATCTGTTTCAGAAGGTCTGCTACGTAGAAGCTCAAGACCTTTTGGATCGCTGCTGAGGTGCGCGAGTTTTGCTAATAGGTGCAAGTGGCGCTTATCATTGCTCGAGAAGAGAAAGAAAAGCGTATGTACTGGCAAGCCGTCTAAAGCGCCATATTCTAAAGGCTTTTTTGGAAAGACAACAACTACCATGTCTTTTGGCTGCTGAAGAAGAAAGTCGCGCGCATGCGGCACGCCGACGCCATGACCAAAAGCGGTAGGCATCAGTTTTTCACGATCGAGCAGAAGTTCTGATAAGACTTCTGGATCGAGATTAAGCCTTGGAGCTACGATTTTCATAGCCGAACGAATCACTTCTTCTTTTGTATCGCCTGAAATATCGGTGTAGATTCCCCCGTTATGCACAGCGCGATAGAGACTGAATTGTTGAGGGCCACCTTTTTGCATCAGAGAAGCATCTTTTTTATCCTGGATATCCAAATCGAGAGACTGCTCATCGAATGGTGAGAAACCCTCTCTATTCGGAGAGCCTTGTTTAGAACCCATCATCCAATTTTCAATTTCGCTACGGCTGAAACGGATCTGTTGATTTAGGCGATAGGCAGGAATTTTGCCGGCAGTAAGCCAGCGGCGAATAGTCTTTTCAGAAACGTTGAGAAGTTCAGCTACATCTTTGACTTTAAGATCCATATCTCCTCCTCAGAATTTCTTTATTAAACCTCACCACCCTTCAAATAGAGCGATGACCTCTTCGGCTGTTTTTGCCTTGAAAAGCTTTTTACGTCTATCTTCATCTTTGATCGCCATCGTGAGCTTCGAGAGAATATAGAGGTAATCTGTTTGTTTATTGTCTGGGCCGCCAATCATAAAAATGACTCGAACAGGCGCTCCGTCCAACGCATTCCACTCTATTCCACGCTTCTGAATTCCGACGGCAATAAAAAAGTCTCTGTAACCTTCTAGTTTTGCATGAGGAATAGCCACACCCATGCCTACACCTGTAGATACGATTTTTTCTCTCTCTAAAATCGCATCAAAAAAAGCTTCTTTGTCATGAAGTTTGCCTGTGCGGTCTAAATTATCGACCAGTGCACGAAGAGCTTCATCGCGTGTAGAAAGATCTAAAAATGAGATAAGACGCGCATCTAAATATCTGGTGATCGTCACTTTATCTACCCGTTTAAAACGCCGTTTAAATCCCCCAATTCCGGAAGAGATCTGATGGTTAATTCGTGCCAGTATGACCAAATCCCCCCTCTCCTCGCGATGTTGAGTCCAAATTTTCTACTCTTAGAAATTGAGCAGTGACAACAGAAGCTACGACAATCTGTGCGATACGCATGCCTGGGGTTACTACAAAAGGCTGCTTGCCATGGTTGATCAAAATGACTGCTAGCTCGCCACGGTAATCGGCATCGATCGTCCCTGGAGAGTTGAGCACCGTAATCCCGTGCTTTAATGCAAGCCCGCTGCGTGGTCTCACTTGAATCTCATACCCTGCAGGAATCGCAAACTTAAGCCCAGTGGGAATCAATAGCGAACAACCAGATTCAATGATCAGGTCTTCTTTAATGCAAGCGCGCACATCGGCACCAGCAGCTTGCGCAGAACCGTACATAGGAAGATATTCTTCCTTTGCGGCAATAGTGGAAATCTCCACTGTGTCGGATAGAGTAGTGTCCATGATAAATAAGCCTTATTTCAACTCTGAAGCGAGTTCATTTTCTTCGGCTAGAGCAAGCAACTCTTTAAGCTTCTGAGGAAGCTTCTGCATCGCCTGTTCCGAAAGCGCCTTGTCAAAATGATAGGAGCGCTCGTTACCTGTGAAGAACTCGATCAAGGTGTATAGCTTATCTTTTAATGCATGTCGATTAACAATGCAATCGATCATCCCTTTTTCTAAGAGAAATTCTGATTTTTGAGCGCCAGGCGGCAATTTTTGCCGGATTGTTTGCTCTACAACACGCGGCCCAGCAAAGCCGATTAACGCTTCAGGTTCTGCGATAATCACATCGCCTAAAGCAGCAAAAGAAGCTGTAACGCCGCCGGTTGTAGGATTGGTGAGTACTGAGAAATAAGGAAGGCCCTCTCCGTGCAAGCGAGCAAGTGCTGCGGATGTTTTAGCCATCTGCATTAAAGAAAAGATCGACTCTTGCATGCGCGCACCACCAGAAGCCGAAACAATTACTAAAGGAAGTTTTTCATCTAAGGCGTATTCAATAAGACGTGTTAAGCGCTCTCCAACCACAGAACCCATCGATCCACCCATGAAGCTAAAATCTAAAACGCCAAGCGCAATCTGCAAGCCATGCAGCGTACATGTTCCCACCATAGCAGCTTCATCTCGGCCTGACTTCTCCTGTGCATTTTTGATGCGATCGGTATACGCTTCTGTATCTACAAAGGTAAGAGGATCAGTAGGCTTAAGCCCAACAAAAAATTCGACGAAGCTTCCATTATCAGCCAGAAGTTCGACGCGCTGTGCTGCGGATAGTCGGTAGTGATGATCGCACTTTGGACAGCAGTGCTGATTTTGTTGTAATTCCTTGGCATGAATTAGTTCATGACAGTGCGTACATTTAACCCATCCGCTATAGCCATCTTTCTTAGTCGTAGCGACTTTGATCTTAGGCTTATTTCTAGAAAATAGTCCCATAAAATAGAAAAAACAATTTAATTAATTAAAAGACAAAATTAGCAAAGTTTTTAAAATAAAACAAGTTAATTAAGTCCTTGCATTGATAAAACGTTCTTCAATATTTTTCCAATTCACAATCTTCCAAAGATTTTTTACATAGTCTGCGCGAACGTTTTTATATTGGAGATAGTAGGCATGCTCCCACACGTCAATTCCTAAAAGAGGCACAAAGTTCTGCGTGCTTAAAGGATCTTGATTTGCACAGGTAGCAACAACAAGTTTTTTTTCAGTTTTGTTGTATCCCAACCAGCCCCAGCCCGATCCTTGAATAGCAACAGCTTGAGAGCTCAACTTTTCAACAAAAGTTTCGAAAGCCCCAAAATCTCTTTGAATCGCTTCTAAAAGATGCCCTTTTGGAGCTTCTCCGCCTCCTTTTGAAGGAGGAGCCAAGTTTGTCCAAAAAATACTGTGATTGACGTGCCCACCGCCGTTAAATTTGATCGCCTGTTGAAGGGAAATCATCGCGGCAAGATCACCCTTAGCTTCGGCTTCATGATATTTTTCTAAAGCAGCATTCAAGTTATTTACATAGGTTTGATGATGCTTTGTATAGTGCAGCTGCATGATCTCAGCAGAAATCACAGGCTCTAAAGCATTGAAATCGTAAGGAAGTTCAGGAAGTTTATAAGGTGCTGGATTCGCCATAAAATTCTCCAAAAAAGATTTTAATAAGTATTGAACGCCATCATAGTATGAACTCTCAAATTTTTGAAAGCTTTAGAGCTTCTTTAGCGCCTCTTCAGTGATGGGGCCAATCGCGATAAGCTTCTTGTTTGCAGGCAAAGCACCGAAGATCTCTTTAAAAGCTTCTACTGTCGAAGGACTCGTGAAAATGATCTCATCGATAGATTCAAGATTAGGGATAGGCTCAAGGCGTTGGACGTGCGTATCATAAAGGTCGCAGGCGCGAAAGCGGATTTTCTTTTCTTCTAAGTATTGAGCCAAATGCGGCCGCGCTCTTGATGAGCGAGGTATAAACACATAAGCATGTGTTAAATCATAGGGTTGTAAGGCTTCAATCACTCCTTCTTGCGTCTCGTCATAAGCGATTAAATCTACACGCACATCCTCATATGCCAGATGCGCTGCAGTAACTTTGCCAATGGCTGTAATGAATTTGTGTTTGATAATTTCTCGATTCAGCCCATGAGCGATCAGATGTTCAAAAAAGACGCGCACTGTGTTTTTACTCGTAAAAATGAGATGCGTATAAGCCGCGAGATCTTGGAACGCCTCTTGCACATCTGGATGCTCGACACTTCTTGGAACAATTTTAATTACGGGATAATGAATGAGATGGCCGTCGAAAGAAAAATGCGTCGGACTTGTTCCGAGATAGAGAATCTTTTTCATATTAGAAATCCTCATTTACAACTTGAAAAGAATACTTAGAGCAATCCCCCACATGATGCAGCCCGTGATGAAATCTATGATTTTCCATGACTTTTGACTTTTCATGAGAGGAGCTAAAAACCGCGCGCCGTAACAGAGACCGAAAAACCAGCACACAGACGCGACCATAGCACCAATTGCAAAAAAGGGTCTTTCAATTTTTTCAAACTGCGCTCCTATGCTTCCTAAAAGGATTACCGCATCGAGATAAACATGAGGATTTAAAAAACTCAAAGCGGCAAGGATAAGCAGTGTCTTTTTTAATAGACTTCTTTCGAAATTCGCTTTGTGCGAAAAAAGCGGTGATTCTTTCTCTGGTTTTTTAGAGCCGATTTATCGGCTCATATCGCGCCGACGAAGCGACCCGAAAGAGGGTCGGTGAGAAGGCGCGATAAAAACCAGAGAAAAAAGGACGGTTTTAGCGTGCAAATGGAATTTCGAAAGAAGTCTAATGAGTGCGAGGATGGCTCGTGTGCATTTTGAGCCTGCAAACTCTCGGATTTGAACATCGAACGAAATGCGCGAAACCCCCACCAAAATAGAAAGGCGGCTCCGCCCCATTTTGCAATGAAGAGCAGGATCCAGTTGAGTGTAAAAATGTCTGCTAAGCCACCCACACCAAGTCCAATTAATAGCATATCTGCGAGTGTGCAAAAGAGCGCGGTAACAAAAACGTGGTTCTTCTTGAGGCCCTGCTTTAAGACAAAAGCATTCTGCGCCCCAATCCCAATGATAAGACCAGCTCCAGTGAAAAAGCCTTTTAAAAACGGCAAGTAGGAACTTTCCATGTGATCTCGGTGGTGAAATTCTTCTAAAACTGCGCTATGCAAAATTCAGTAAGAGAACAGGAAGTGCAGCATGGATAAAAAAAAATATCCTGCAAATCCTGTAAATGATTTACTAAAAAAGCTCGATAAATCAGCCTTTCTCTTTTTCGTGGCTTAAAGCCTTGGTCCAGCTGGGTTTTTTAAACATAAGGATAACGGAAGGTGCGATGCACGCAATGACGACACTCAAGAATAGGAAGGCGACATAGAAAGTTGCGTTGCCAGTTTGCAGTTGTGCAGGAGGAAAGAAACCAATGCAGAATGTGGCAAAAGAGCCGATGAGTCCAAGCCCTGCCACAAACCACATACCAAAGTTGCCTCCAGGAATTCTGTACGCTCTTTTTACTTGCGGCTGTTTGTAACGCAGTTTGATGGCGGCGGCAAACATGAGGATGTACATCAAGAGGTAGAGCTGGGCTACCATGGCGTTCA
Organism: uncultured Chlamydiales bacterium; assembly: GCA_963700985.1. Taxonomy (GTDB): domain Bacteria; phylum Chlamydiota; class Chlamydiia; order Chlamydiales; family Rhabdochlamydiaceae. The sequence continues at coordinate 1,906,221 of OY969554.1, read as the reverse complement.
AGACCCAGTAGCCGCTGCTTACAGTGGGCATGATTAAAAAGATCATCGAGAAGAATGTCACAATCACGGCTTGCGTGATGAGCAGCGCAACGGGCATCCCATGACGGTTGAGTTTGCGAAAGAAAGGCGGCAGATCGCCACTTTGAGCCGCTCCTAAAAGACCTTTGCTCGGCCCTGCAATCCAGGTGCTCAATGTTCCGAAAGCTCCAAGAGTTAAAAGGATGGCGATGACCGGAGTCAGCCAACTCAAACCATATGCATCCACAAAAACAGCAAAAGCTTGAAGCGAGCCCGCAGTAAGGCTGATCTCGCTTTGTGGAATGACGATGGCTATCGCCAATACCCCAAGCACATAAAGTCCAAGGATGAGAAGAGCCGATAATAGAATGGCTCTTGGGTAGTTTTTTTGAGGATTTTGTACGTCGCGTGCATGCACAGCAGACATCTCTAAACCGCAAAAGGCGACCAAAACGCCTGAAAAAAGCACAAGTTGCGTGGGAGAGCTCATGTCTGGAACTAAATTCTGGGTAGTAAATGCAACTTGCAAAGAGTTTCCAGAAAAGTACCAGAGAATTCCCAAGATGATGATGAGTCCCCCTGGAATGATCGTCCCCGTGATTACCCCAAAAGCGCTGATCCAGCCAGAGATACGCATACCGAGTAGATTCGCCAGCGTTGTAGCCCAAAAGACAGTGACTATTACAAATAAGGTGTAATAAGGGTTCTGCGCGAGGGTTGGACTTGCGATGTAAGCGATGGTGCCCGCGATAAATGACAAAAGCGCTGGATAATAGATCACATTTTCTGCCCAGAGAAGCCAAATGGCTAAAAATCCGGTGCGATGTCCAAAAGCCTCTTTAACCCAAGCAAAAACGCCGCCGGTTTGAGGCCACCCAGTAGCCAGCTCTGCCGCGACCATTGAGACAGGAATAAAAAAGAGAACGGCGGCCAGCGCAAAGAAAAAAAGCGATGCAAAGCCATATTCGGCGATCGTCGGCAAATTACGCACGCTGCTCACAGCAGCGACGTTAATCATGGCGAGGGTGAAAACAGTAAGTGTTTTTTTAGACATGTGACATCAAAATTTAATGCTCTTAACGCTTTTTGTCAAAGGAACCTATCTCAATAAAAAATCCATCTATATATTACTTCAAAAATTTGGGGGCATCTATGGCTGCAGTAGGAACGGATCAAATATTAAATGGATACAGAGAACAAGTCTTGAAGTTAAGAGCTGGATACCCCGTAGCAGAGAGAATTTACGGGAAACAACTTTGTTCCTACCAGTGGGATAATTCTGTTGAAACTGATTCTTTCTGGGGCTCAGCCTCGATTGTCAATATCAGTAGTCTGGACTCAATCACTCTTGAAGCTCCTGCATGTGTGGCGGCCCCTTTGGTAAGTGTTGTCGCCAAAAATGCAATTAATTTAGGGATGAAAAGGCAGGGAGCCGAAATTGCCCCCGTGCATTTTTATGCACCTAAGCAGTTAACCCTCTGCACCAGGCATCTTTCAGTGGGCGATATTTCAATTATGATCGATCCCAAACGCGTGTTTATTATGTGTAAAAAACTTACCCTTTTAAAACCTAAGGGAGAAGAATCAAAATCCTCGGAAAAAAGCACAGATTTGCATGAAATGCTCAAAAGCTGGGCCGGCGATGACGTAGAAATAGAAACGCTCGCTCGCAAGGATTGATAAGCTCAAGGTTTTACGCCAATGTAGACCTTAACCTCGGGTTTTTTCTGAGGATCAAAGCCTGCGCGGTAGACCTCGAGATCATGTTTATAGGCTCGTTTGAGATTCGAATTCCAAATCTTCTGCCAGGTTTCGACGAGAGATGTAGGAAAGGGTCCAGGCGCTGTCACCACTGCATAGCTTGTGCGTGGGATCTTTTTTCCCACCATCCCATCGGGAATCTGCTCCAACGTAGAAACCTCACAGCCGATAATGCATGAATAGGGTTTGGTGTGATCGCCTTCATAGTCGGTATAGAGCGCGTAGACATCTTCGCTGACTTTGTTTGGGATTTTAGCCAGCACGCCCTCTTTATAAAACTTATCCCAGTGTTGAGGGATCTCTTTTGCTGCACGCGCCTGTTCATTGCTGGTTTTCAGTTCGATACCGATCAAAAACTTTTGTTTTAGCTTCTCGGTGGTATAGGCCATGGTGCGACTCTTGCTTAATTGTTCATAGGCATGCAGCAGGCTCACATGCTTTCCGGTATGGCCGCCTTCATCTGCCACGATCACCGTGGTCGTGCCTGAGCTATTATATTTTTTGAGGCGTTCGATAAAAAGGGCATCATCACGATTCGAGATAACTGCATCGGGAGATTGAAAATAGACGATAACTTGCAAAGAGAGATTCTCTAAATGGCGCAAAGAGTCGATAGGCCGCAGGTCATTTTCCTGATAATGCTTTGCTATTATTTCTAGCTCTTTTGTCGAGCCTCTTGCAGCAATAACTTCATCGATAGATTTCAAAGGAGCATCTAGAATCACGATGCCGCTTTGAATCGCTTTTAAAATTTTCTGCTTATCTTCAAGCGTGATTCCATGTGCCTTCAGCGCCTTATCATATTTAGAGGTGTTAAGCACGGCGAGGACGTTAACAGCAGCACCGCCGCCGGCTGAAAAACCATAGAGATCAATTTCGTGCAGGCCTTTTTCTACTACACATTTTTTAAGAACGTAGATTGCGGGCAGAAGTTCTTGAATCGTTCCAAAGGTCGCTTTTTCTGCGTCGAACTTTCCTTCTCGAATGCCATAATCAGGGAAATTGAAGCTGACGATGTTTTCTTTTAGACCCACCTTTTTTAAGTGACGTCCTAGGCGATAATCTCCAGAATACCCATGCAGGCAGACTACCGTTCTGCGTCCCTTACCTGTAATAGAATTGAGGTGCAAATCGTAATTAAAGCTGGCTTTTTCGGTCTTGTCCACCGTCTTAGAAGTGGCCAGAAAGGGTGCGGCTTGCACTCCACAGCTCAAAGAAAGCGTCAGCAAGACGCTGGTGATAAAGCGTTTCACAAAAACTCCAATTTATTTAATAGCATGCGTGTCCAAACAGGCAAAGAGGGTACGCATCTCCTCGTCTTCCGAGCGAGCGATAATAGAGAGCTTACCCTGTAATGGGGCAGTTTGGCCAGGCAATTTTAATCGATTGAGGTGGGTGAGGCCAAGACGGATCAGGGCCGCTTCTGCCACCACAACTCCTTCCACTTCTTTTTGTTCTAAAAGCTCTAACCGTTTTTCAATCGCCCCCCGGATATCGACGCAGCGCAGATCGGGGCGTAAGCTTGCTACTGTGGCTTCTCTTCGTGCGGAAGAGGTTCCAATTCGGGCATAAGAAGGCAACGTTGAAAGACTTATGCCTGGCAGCATTACAAGTGAGTCACTTGGATCTACGCCTTCAGTAAGCGCAACCTGGCTCAATCCCTTTGGTAAGGGGTCGGGTAGGTCTTTGGCAGAATGGACAGCCACCCTGCAAGCCCCGCTTAGCAGCAGCTGATCTATCTCGCGTGTAAAAAAATCTGTTTTATCCAAAGAGCGTAGTGAAGTGAACTGGTCTAGATCGCCAGTCGTATTGACCCACATTGGAGAAAAATCGATTTTTGGATGAACTTTTTTAAGTGCTTCTAAAACCTCGGCCAATTGGGCACGTGATAGTCTTGAAGCACGAGCTCCGATCGTTAAAATATTATTTGCCGATGAGGACATCGGTAGCCTCTTCTACAAATTCTATTGCTTCAACTGAGATCTTTTTTAGAAAATCAGCTGAGATCTCTTTGAGATTGCGCTTAGGAAGAATACAGCGTTTGAAACCCATGTTGATCGCCTCTTTAAGGCGCGCTTCGATGCGTGGGACGCCACGCACTTCTCCACCCAGACCCACCTCTCCAATGATGATCGTTTCCTGATCGATAGGTCGGTTACTAAAAGAAGATGAGATAGCCATGAGCACACCTAAATCTGCAGCAGGCTCGACGATTCGCATACCGCCTGCAACCGAAACAAAAACATCTGAGTGATGCAGATTATATCCGAGGCGCTTTTCAAGCACCGCAAGCAGAAGCGTGAGACGGTTCTGGTCTAAGCCGCTCGATCTACGCGTGGAAGTTGCAAAAGCCGAGGCCGCTACCAGCGACTGAACTTCAATAAGCAGAGCACGCGTGCCTTCCACGGTCGGAACAACCGCTGAGCCAGGCACTTCACGCGTTCTTTCTTGAAGGAAGAGTGCAGAAGGGTTAGACACCTCTTTTAACCCATGGCCCACCATCTGAAAAATGGCGATCTCTTCACTCGGACCAAAGCGATTTTTTACGCTGCGCAAAAGTCGACATCCTTGGTGACGCTCGCCTTCGAAGTAGAGCACAGTATCGACCAAGTGTTCTAAAACTTTAGGCCCAGCAATTTCGCCCGATTTGGTGATATGTCCGATTAGAAAAGTCGAAATACCTAATCCTTTGGAGAGATGCAAAAGCTCTGTGGTAATCTCTCTTATCTGGGTTACGCTGCCAGGAGCTGAAGGCAGATCACTTTTATAAAGAATCTGAATGGAGTCGACGATCAGAATATCAGGCTTCAACTTCTCGATATGCAACTTGATATTCGAAAAGAGCGTCTCGTTCAATAAGAAGAGATTGTCACTACCCACATGCAAACGCTCGGCGCGCAGAGAAGTCTGCTCGACCGATTCTTCTCCACAGACATATAAAACTATCAGCCCTTGATTTGCCAGCGCATGCGCGATTTGCAACATGAGAGTCGATTTCCCAATTCCAGGATCTCCACCCAAAAGAGAAAGAGAGCCGGAGACAATACCGCCGCCCATCATGCGATCGAATTCATTCATCCCCGTTTGGATGCGGCGAAAATTGACTTTTTGAATCTCTTTTAGACGGACAGGCTGCGCTGTGGGCTTGTCCGCTGTTTCAAATCTTCTCTTTGAATCGACAATTTCAACCTCTTCGGCAAAGGTGTTCCATTTTTGACAAACAGAGCAGCTACCGCTCCATTTGGCTTGACTATGTCCACACTCTTGACAGCTCCAGGTCACTTTTTGTTTAGCCATTTATGAACCCATCTTTGTCAGTGCATTCTCGGCGGCATCTTGCTCTGCCTCTTTTTTTGAAGAGCCCTTACCCTCTCCCACAATCTGATCGCCAATGTAGGCAGCCACTTCAAAAATTTTGCTGTGATCAGGGCCAGACTCACGCACGACTTTGTAAACAGGCGGACGCTGGTATTTTTTTTGCGAATAATCTTGCAACTCAGCCTTCCAGTTGCGCATGGGTTTCTTCAGCGCCTCTTCTAAATCCTGCTGAAAATGGCTAAAAAAGAAACGCCGTGCACTTTCGATTCCTCCATCCAGATAGATCGCTCCTACTATCGCTTCAAAAAGATCTGCAAAGATTGTCTCTCTACCACGCCCTTCATTCATCCTCTCGCCTTTGCCTAAAAGCACATATGGCCCTAACCCAAGTTTTTGCAGGAAATTGGCACAAGCGCCGGCTTCGACGATCTGCGCGCGCAGATGAGAGAGCTCCCCTTCAGGATTATTAGGAAGGTTGTGATAAAGAAAATCGGAAACAATTAAACCCAGCACGGAATCGCCGAGAAACTCAAAACGCTCATTGGGCTGCTTGACTAAATCGCGATGCTCATTGAAAAAAGAGCGGTGTACAAAAGCCGTAAAAAGCAGCGTCTTGTCATTAAAAACATAGCCCAACTTCTCTTCGATTTCTCCACTCTTCTCTTGTAAACCTTCAATTGAAACGTTCATGGTCTCAAATTGCCTCAGCAAAAATTTTCGCAAAGTTTTCCACCGAGAAGCGTTGCGCAGATTCACTGCCGAGCCACGCTTTAATGCGTTTTAAATACCCTTCATAGTCATTTTTCGTCATTTTTTTCAGAAAGAGATAAAGCTCTTCGTTATCTTTAAACTTTCGACGGTCGATATAGCAATCAGGCGGCACATACTCTTCAATGTTACTAGCGCCCCAATAAATCGGCACATTTCCGGCAGCAAAGGCGTCGAAGATCTTTTCGGTTATATACCCTTTGCTCCCTTGCATATTTTCATAGCAAATACAAAAACGAAAGTTTTTAAGCACATCGATCTTATTAGCTGCTGTGCCGCGATAGCTTTGATACCCAGCTTTTTCCCAGCCCCAACCATAAAACTCAAAGTCTTGGCCACCTTTCTTTTCAAAAAACTGAATCATCTCTTCACGTGCCGTGTAAAGCTGCTGCGGATGGCGACTGGTCTTGTTCGAAAAAACCATCGTGCACAACTTCTTCTTTTCAAACACAGGCAGATCTGCTGCCATTTTTTGGAGAACAGGATAGTAAAACTTGAAGAAACGCACATTATCGACTAGATCATCATCCCACGTGTAAATCTTGGAGAAAAGATCTTGCATCTTCTTTGTATAAAGCCTTCTTTGCACCGTGGGTGGTTCCCACATGAATAGAATAAGTTTTTCTTTAGGCAGACGTTCGATTTTTAATTTTTTCAGCTTTTGGGGCATATTCCAAAAGACCAGCTGCTTAATCTCAGGATTGAATGTAAATTTTTCTTTGCTCTCTTTGTGCAGAAAAGAACGATAGCTCGAAAAATCTGAAACGACAAGCATGTCCCCTTTGGCATTCAGACGTTGATTGATTGCGCCGCCGAGCCCTTCTTTTTCCGAGATTGGCCAATCGGCAATGAGTTCAACCTTCTTTCCAAAAAGAATGAGAGGTAAAAACGTAAAAAATATTAGAAATAATCGTCTTGTGCAGTCCATAAAAGGTAAAGTATATGATAGCGAGACAATAAAAGTTAAGGTCGTTAAAGTATACACTTATGGCAAAGATCAACGCACACTTTTCCTCTATTAAACGGGAATACATTTTTCCGGTTATTGAACGAAAACTCGCCGAACTCAAACAGCGCACTGTAGATGCACAGATCATCAATCTGGGGATTGGCGATGTGGCACTTCCCCTTGCCCCAAAAATTACGAGCGCGATCTGTGAAGCTGTTCAAGAGATGGCAAAGCCCGAGTCAATTCGCGGTTATGGACCATCTGAAGGCTATCTCTTTTTGCGCAAAGCGATCGTAGATCATGAGTACGCCAAATTAGGAATTGCGCCCGATGAGATCTTCATCTCAGACGGAATCAATAGCGATGCGGTCAATATTCTCGATCTTTTCAAAGTGCAAAGACACGTTGGAATTACCGATCCCACCTATCCTGCTTATCTCGATTCCAGTGTGATGGAGGGCTTAGGTAAGAAAGTAGTGATGCTCCCCTGCAAACCCGAGCATGATTTTGCTCCTCAGCCACCCAAAGAAAGCTGCGATCTGATCTACCTCTGCTCGCCAAATAATCCCACAGGTATGGCGCTTACACGAAGCCAACTCAAGGCTTGGGTCGATTATGCACGTCGAGAAAAAGCTATCCTACTTTACGACAATGCTTATGTCGCATTTATCACCTCTCCAGATGTGCCAAAGAGCATTTTTGAGATCGAAGGCGCAAAAGAGGTCGCCATCGAATTCCGTAGTTTTTCGAAAACTGCCGGTTTTACCGGCCTTCGCTGTGCGTATACGGTACTACCAAAATCCGTTTGTGCAGAAAGCGGCAAAAAAAAGCTCGCGCTTCATACGCTTTGGAAGCAGAGGCAGAACACAAAATTCAATGGCGTGGCTTATCCCATTCAAAAAGGTGCTGAGGCCGTTTATAGCCCCGAAGGCAAGAAAGAAACAGAAGCTCAGGTGGCGTCTTATCTCGCTCAGGCAAAATTATTACGCGATGGCTTAAAACAACTAGGATATCAGTGTTTTGGCGGTGTAGATTCGCCTTTCATCTGGTGGAAGACTCCCGAAGGATTAAGCTCTTGGGATTTCTTTAATATTCTTTTAGAAAAGTGCCACTTGATTAGCATCCCTGGAAAAGGGTTTGGCTCCTGTGGAGAGGGCTACATTCGCCTCTCTGCATTTACCACACACGATAAAGCAAAAGAAGCGCTCAAACGAATTTCCTCACTATAAAACTATGCAGATCTTTTTATCCTCACAACAGCGCTCGTTTTTTGCTAAGAATAAATACATCGAATTTGATGCGATCATGCCCGATGATGAGGTCGCGCTGTTAAAGCAGACGGCTGAACATCTCTTAGCGCTGCGTCTTAAAACTACGCCTGAAAAATTGAGTCAGAAATCTACTAGCGAGCTTTTCAGTTCCGGAAGAGATCTCTGGCGCGACAACCTGAAAGCAAAAAGATACCTGATGCCCATGAGCTTAGTGCAGCTTGCGGCTTCTCTTTTCCATGCAAATGCGTTGCGCGTTGGATTTACACAATATATCAAAGTGGGAAAGGATCCTCAATCGCCCTATTCACGCTCACCTATTCCTTTAAAAGAGATCTGCTCTTTCAACGATCCATGCGGCGCGCTTCTAATTAAGCTCGATTCGAAAAAAACTGTTATCTCCGAAGAGTTTCCACTTCCACAAACTGAAGGAAGCGCTCTCTTTTTAAGTCCCGAGTGCTCGATCGCTCCAGATCTTCTTTTTAACGACCCCGAGCAGAGCTTCTATCTGATTCTCTTCGCTCCTCGAAAAGCCATCTATCTCCTTCAGCCCAATGATCCTCTCACACACCTGCTGAAAAAAAGTGGCTACGCCTTCGGCGATGCCCTCCAAGACGCCACACACCCGCTCGTCTTCAAAAACACTCTGTAAAAATAAAAAGCTCCTCCCCAAAGGGAGGAGCTTTTAAAATAAATCCAAACTTCAGGATCATTCTTTACAGAATGGCGCAAAAAAGGCTTCCGCAGAGAGGTTTAACATCTGAATCTGCAATTTGCTCGTTTAGAGTGGGCTCTCGTTCTACTCCATTTTCAACGAAATTCCTCCCCGCTCTACCGTTCATTAGGCGTCCATCTACAAAGACTCCTTCAACAACATGAATACCATAGCCTGAATGAATCTCCCTTCTCGCTTGGCCTGTCATCTTATCATTAGTAAATTGCCCAACATAAGTATTTCCATTAGCAAATGTGTACGTGCCCTGACCATGCATTTGACCATTTACAAGCATACCTACATATCTATCGCGCACAGGCCAGGTAATTGTGCCTTGGCCATTTGGGTAACCTTGAGAGAACATACCTTGAACTATCTTTCCATCAGGAAACTTCCATACACCAGCGCCCTGACACTCACCATTTATAAAAGTTCCTTCATACACACTTCCATCAGCATATCGTTCAACACCTTGACCATTCATCCCGCCGTTTTCCCATGGGCCGTCATATCTTTTCCCATCTTTCCAAATCAATGCGCCTATGCCATGCCGCTGACCATTGAGAAATTGCCCTTCATATCTAAGACGCTGGTATTGATCTGTTTGAGAGTAGGTCAAGACACCTCTACCATGCGGCTGGCCATTATTAACAGCTCCCACATAGGTTCCTTCTGGGAGGTGTAAAGTCTCTTCAGTGATTTTGGGCGTCAATGCTCCTGAAGCTACAAGTTGCATGGCTAATGCTAATGTCGCTGCATCTATTACCGGAGCGGCGGGTGTTATTGAACTTGCACTCGATTGTGAAGCAGGCGCCTTATGCTCTACTGCACCGTAAGGTCCAGGTCCTGCAACTATGGGGGCCAATCTATCAGATGAAACTAAAGGTGTGCTCAATGCAGCTGCACAAGGAAATGCCGATGTTTTATCGCTACTACTCGCTGCAAATAAGGATCTGCTAGCAACAAATAAAGAAAAGCTCAATTTGGACGACGCATTGTTTTCCGCCGCATGGTCTTCTTCCAGCGGGCTGAGTCAAACAGCTGCCTGCGAACTCTTATTGAATGCAAAAGCAACTCTCGATCCAGGAAAAAGGAAACTCTTTTTAATGCTGGCAGATGGCATGGGCAATGAAGCGTTCGTAAAATGGCTATCGTCAGAATAAGAGAAACTGTATGTAAAATATTCGGCTGGTTAGTCTTTTACCAAGCAGCAGCAGAGAATAGCACAAATTGAGGGCCCCTCCTTTACTCCATTTACAAATCTGCCTTCGAATGCACTCGTAGAAGTGCCATTCCACAGACTCCCGTTTTTAAACTCCCCATGACGTGTAGTACGCATCCGCTGCTCTTTGCCTTGGCCCTCGATTGTCCCATGGACAAACTGTCCTACATAATAATCACCATTTGGCCAAGTCATACGACCTTTCCCATGGGGTGTATTGGCATCAAAATTTCCAAAATATTCTCTCCCACCAGCCATTACTTCTTTGCCAAGACCGTGCATCTGGTCGTTTTGCCAGGCTCCATCATAGCTGCGGCCATCCGTCCACTTCATAAAGCCTCTGCCATGTTTTAGCCCTTCAGCAAATGCACCCTTATAGCTTTTACGCCCAAGTGGATCATGAGCAGCATATGTCAGTTCTCCATAGCCATGCGGCTTTCCAAATTCGACTTTACCCACAAAAACACCCTCTTCAAGATGTACAGTTGTAGCATTTTGCTTATCCCATGATACTGACAAACTTCGAAACGATCGAGTTGGTGTAGAGGAGGTTGATCCTGGCGCAATCGAACTTATACTTCTTTGTGCTGCATGACCTTCTCTTGTTATGGAGCTAGCACTTCCGACTCCCATTCCTTCGTCCATCTCAGCAACTGAGGGCGCAGAGGCAGCATTGCCCGCGCTTAATCTTTGATATCTAGATCCATCGGAGGGTGATTCGAAAGCACTCGTCGCTGAGCTCATGCTTCTAGTTCTTGCCCTGTCTATGTGTTCAGCATGACGTGTAGGAATAGTCTCGCCAGAGCTTAATTTTGTATATGTAAATCTACTAGAAAGTGGGGATAATGCTGACATAGGATTTTTTCCTTTTTTCGCGGTGTGGAGTACACAAAACAAGAAGAATTTATGCGAAAAAAAATTTCGCGCCAACAAAATTTTGGAAACATAGCTTTTGGACTGCTCCTTACATTTGACAAGAAACTAGATGGCAGAATACTTTTGCTCTGCAAATTCTAATTAAGGAGAAACCTTATGTTAAAACTTCTACTGCCGCTTGTTATTCTCTGCGGTGCCATCACAAGTCACGCTAACGAAATTGCCGAAACCATTCAGAAAACTGAGATGCGCGCTGAAGAGATGGCCATGGCCTACACAGGCTTTGGATGTGGTCACATCCTAACGGGACATTATAGAGATGCACTGATTGCTCTAGATCTAGCAGATGTGCAGCTTGCTTCTCTCGACACCCATGCACCTGCTGTAGATTTTATGATCGCATTTGCGCGCATAGTCGCTTACGACAATCTCAGAATGCGCGAGGAGTGCGAGCGAGCCATTGGCTTACTCTTTATTTCTTTGTCACGCATAAATGCGGGCGATGAAGATGAAGAGGAGGACGACGATCAAGATCATGACACTCTCATCGACGACTTTTTCCAAAGACTCGCATCCTCATGTGCTAATCGCGAAGTGCGTAATCTGCTTATGTCGGTTGTAGAAGAGATGGAAAAAGACTAAAATTCTGCGCACTCTTTCTGGCATATGCAACGGCGTCGCTAACTGAGGCGCCGGCCAGATAATTACCCACAAGGTGCAGCCGCGGTGAAAATGCTCTGATTTTAGCTAGTAGCTCAGCCATGCGCTTTTCATGACCGACTTCAAATTGCGGGATTGCCCACCTAGTTTCTGTGACAGCAAGTGTATCGGGCGTGCTGGTGATCTTAAGATGATGACGCAAAGCGCTTAGCGCTCTTGTTTGATAATCGCCCCCTCTACACAGCAGCATGGTGCTAAGACGCGTCTCTTCGGGTGTGCTATTTTGCTCTGGAAAAAGATTAGAGTCGAAGACCGTTCCGAGAATCTCCTGTTTTTCATAGGTAGGCACTAGATACCCAAAACCTGCAAGGGGTAGCACAGACTTGCGAAAACCCATGTGCACAGTCGCTATATCTTGAAAGGGAATCTGCGTAAGTGAAGAAGCGAGCGCCGAATCAGTAAAATATTTTGCCAGTTCATAAGGTGGTAGCGCGCTAAAAAGATACTCAGCATCCCAGCTTCTCTCTTCACTTGTCACAGTGACGTGCGTTGAAGAGAAACGCAATTCTGTAATCTTTTGCCCGCATTGAATAGAGCCCCCTAATTCTTGGGCGAGTTTATTTATGAGTGTCTCAACACCGCCTTGCAAAGAAAAGAGCGCAGAAGAAGGAAGCCCAAACGTATCTGCTTTTGTTTTTTTTGCAGCAAAAAAACCACGCGTAAGCGAGCCATACTCCTCTTCCCAGCGTTTAAGTTGAGGAAAACAGCTCTTGATCGATAGCTTCTGCATATCTCCTGCATAGATGCCTACAATCAGCGGATCAAACAAGCGCTCTGCAGTTTGTTTATTGAATCTACGCACTATAAAATCCCAGATGCTCTCATCATCTGCATGCGCTGGTTTTTGCCATTCGGTAAAGAGCGCACGCAAAAGAGGGCGCGTCATGGAAGAGGTGAGAAAACCTGCAAGATTTGTGGGCAGCAAGTTAAGCTTATCTTCGCTCCATACATAGCGGCGGTTTACTTGCGGATTGGAGGCGATACGTTGCTGCGTCAGACCTAACGCATCGATCAACTCTAACAGTGCTGCAGAGCGCGCTGCTTTGAAGATCTTGGGCCCTTTTTCAAATAAAAATCCATCGGTGGAGATAGTCTGCAAAAACCCACCCACGCGGGGTTCTCTTTCGAGCAGGATAACTTCGCAGGTCTCAAGCTTAGACAGATACCAGGCCAAAGAAAGCCCGGAGATTCCGCCCCCTAAAACAATCACACGTGTCTTTTTTTCTTTATGCATTTATTATCCTGTTCATGGATCGAAGAATCGAAATTACAGCTTACCTTAAAAACTTGCGCGAAGAGATCATCTCGGCTTTCCAGTCTCATGAAACGCAAGGCTCTTTTCAACGAAAAAATTGGGAATATCAAAAAGGTGGCGGCGGAGGCGAAATCAGTGAGCTTCGCGGCCTTAACTTCGAAAGAGCCGCTGTAAACTGGTCTGGCATCCATGGAGAAAATTTCCCGATGGCAGATGGTTCAGGCCCTTTCTTTGCTACGGGCATCAGCCTCATCACCCACATGCAAAATCCGCATGCGCCCACTGTGCATATGAATCTGCGCTACATCGAGACGCGAGATAAGTTCTGGTTCGGCGGCGGCTACGACCTTACACCGATGGGCTTTCCTTACCCTGAAGACACTGTGCATTTTCACAATGTCGCAAAAAACACATTGGATGCCTTTGGACAGGAGCTCTACCCTCAATTTTCTCAAAATGCTGCCACCTACTTTTTTGTGCCGCATAGGCAAAAAGAGCGTGGCGTGGGCGGCATCTTCTTTGACCATTTCAATCGTGGAGATTTTGCGCTTGATTTTCCCATTTGGAAGAGCATCGGAAACACCTTTTTAGAAGCGATCATTCCGATTTATAAAAGGCGCATCACGCAACCCTTCACCCCTGAAGAAAAAGAGGTGCAACTCCAAATGCGTGGACACTATGTGGAGTTCAACCTCCTCTACGATCGCGGCACACAGTTCGGTTTCCGCTCTGGCGGCAACCCGGATGCTATCCTCTGCTCTCTGCCACCGCTAGTTAGATGGTAAATACTCTTTAACAGTGTCGATGAAACACTTGGCATTTTCGAAGGGGGTATCGGGAAGAATTCCATGCCCTAGATTGACGATGAAGCCAGGATCTTTACGCATCGAGTGCAAGAGCCTCTGCACTTCCGAGCGGATAATGAATGGCGAGGCCTTCAAGAGATGAGGGTCTAAATTTCCTTGTACAGCTATATGTCGCGGCACATGTTTTCTTAAAACATTCAGCTCTCGATGCCAATCAAAGCCGATGGCTGTCGGTTCAATCGATGCGAGCTCTTGTGGAAATGAGGTGGATCCGCGACAGAAAAGAATCACAGGCACGCCTGTGGGTTTAAGCGCATGCACGATCTGTTTCAAATAGTGCAAGCAGAAGGTCATAAAAAAAGGTGTGCTGAGTACATTCGCCCAAGAATCAAAAATCTGCAGCACCTGTGCACCCGCTGCAACTTGCAGTTTGAGATATTCAATTGAAGCCGCGGTTAGCTTTTTGAGCAGGAGATGAAAACTCTCAGGATGAGAAAAAAGCCATGCTTTGGTTTTTGCAAGCTCTTTGCCACTTGCTCCCCCTTCGATGAGATAGCTGGCGACAGTAAATGGACCACCGCAAAACCCGATGAGTGGAACTGACACTCGCTGCTTGGCCAACTTGATCGTCTCAAACACGTATGCAAGAGAAGAGGCCACATCTTTTGCTGTAAGGCGCTCTACTTCTTCGGTGGTGGTTAAGGCAGGCGTAATCACAGGTCCTTTGCCTTCTACAAAATTCACTTTAAAACCGAAGACTTCTGCGATCATCAAAATATCGGTAAAAACAATTGCCGCATCTACACCCAACTGATCGACAGGCATAGCTGTAACATCCGCGGCTAGCTCAGGGTGGTGAAAGAGAGCATCCAAGGTGTGCTTTTCACGCAGCGCGCGATAAACAGGAAGAGAGCGCCCTGCTTGGCGCATCATCCACACCGGCGGACGGCCGGTGTTTTTGCATTTAAGCGCTTCGAGTAGTTTACTCATGATTGTGAGGAGAGCAAGCGGTCTAGGATCGAGTCGACATTGAAGCCAAACTCGGCCACGAGATCACTGATCGGTGCAGACTCGCCAAATGTTTCAATACTGATAGCAATGCCATCAGAACCGATCCACTTGTGCCAGCCTAAACTCACGCCAGCTTCGATGCTCACGCGTTTACCGATATTTCCACCGACTACGCTATTTTTGTACTCAGCGCTTTGCTGCTCGAAAATTTCCCAGCAAGGCATTGAGACAACGCGTACGGATTTGCCTCTTTTCTCCAATGCTGCTGCCACATCAAGAGCTAGGGAAAGCTCCGATCCAGTCGCAAAAAGAGAGAAGTCGCACTGTCCATGCTCGCGCTTAACGATATAGGCGCCTTTACCCATGCCCTGCTCATAGGGCACGTTAGTGCAGGCAAGTTCTGGCAGAGATTGTCTTGAAAGCGAAAAAGCAGTAGGCCCGCGATAACGCAGAGCTGCAATCCAAGCCATCTTTACTTCCCAGGTGTCGGCCGGGCGAATAAATTGCAGATTGGGAATAGCTCTCAAAGCAGCATAGTGCTCTATCGGCTGATGCGTAGGGCCATCTTCGCCTAAAAAGATCGAATCATGCGTAAAGTGATAGATCACTTGCACTTTTGAAAGTGCGGCCAAGCGGATGGCATTGCGCATATAATCTGAAAAGGTCAGAAATGTTCCAATGAAAGGCAAAATCATATCTGTCTGAGCCATGCCAGTGGCAGCAGTTGCCATTCCAAATTCACGAATCCCGAACTTGATGTTTCGCCCCTTGAAAGCGTTCGTGTTGATGATTGGAAATTTTTTCATCATGGTCATATCTGAACCAGAAAGATCCGCGGAACCGCCATAAATAAACGGCAACATCTCGCCTAATACGCCCAAGACAACGTTCGACGCGCTACGTCCGGCAATTGGCGATTTGATCTCGATTTTATGCAGCTCTTCTTCTAAGTTTTCAGGCAATTTTTTCTCGACCATTTGCATGAATTGCTTATAAAGATCCGGGCGAGTTTCAGACCAAGTGCGGAACATATCTTTCCACTTCTGTTCGAGTGCCATATCTTTGGCGAGCTTCTTTTCGAAAAAGGCTGTAACTGCTTGGGGAACAAAGAACGCCTCCTCGGGCAGGCCAAGCGCGCGTTTAGTAGCCTCGACTTCTTCTGCACCAAGCGGCGAGCCATGCACCTTGTGCGTGCCGGCTTTGTTAGGAGAACCTTTGCCAATCACGGTATGCATGTAAATGAGCGTTGGTTTTTTCTGTGTGGTCAAAAGATTGGTAAAGATTTCATCCATCTTATCCAGATCATAACCATCGAGCTCGATCACATCCCAGCCATAGGCGCGGTAACGCATCATCGTATCTTCTGAGCCAGATTCGTTCAGGAAGCCATCGAGCGTCACCTGGTTCGCATCATAAATCAGCACCAGGTTATCGAGATTGAGGTGACCTGCAAGCGCTGAAGCCTCTGAAGAGACGCCTTCCATCATGCAGCCATCACCGGCTAAGCAGTAGACTTTGTTTGAAAAAAGCGGAAATCCGTCACTGTTGAATTTTGCGGCAAGTAACTTCAATCCAAAAGCCTGACCTACGGCATTTCCAACGCCTTGCCCCAAAGGGCCAGTTGTCGCCTCGACGCCTTCGGTGATGTGAAATTCTGGGTGGCCAGGAGTTTTAGAGTGGAGCTGGCGAAAACGCTTGATCTCGTCCATGGATAAGTTAAATCCAGCCAAGTGCAAGCAAGAATAGAGCAGCATTGAGCCGTGACCTGCCGAAAGGACAAATCTGTCGCGGTTAAGCCATTTTGGATTTTTAGGGTTATGTCTAAGCAGAACTCCATAGAGATAGGCACCAAACTCGGCGCAACCCATAGGCAACCCAGGGTGTCCTGAATTGGCTCTCTGTACGGCTTCCATGGAAAGCTCGCGTATCGTATTGGCAATCTTGCCAAGCTGTTTTTTTAACTCTGCGTCCATGAAAAAATCGGCCTCCACCAGATAAATTTGTATAACATTTTTAATGCGCTTATTATAATCATGCAACAAAAAACCAGAAAGATGGTTGTTGCGTAGGGCTAGATTTTTATGCTTTCACAAGAAATTCGACGTGGATTTTTAAATTATTTTAAACAAAAAGGCCACACACTCGTCCCTTCATCTCCTGTGGTGCCACACGACGATCCAACTCTGCTCTTCGTAAACGCCGGCATGAATCAGTTCAAAGATGTCTTTTTGGGGAAAAGTCTGCGCGATTACCAATCGGCTACGAGCTCTCAAAAATGCGTCCGAGTCGGCGGAAAACATAACGATCTCGATAACGTCGGCCACACCACACGCCATCTCACTCTCTTCGAAATGCTGGGTAACTTCTCCTTTGGGGATTACTTCAAAGAAAAAGCGATTCTCTATGCATGGGAAGTCTCTACTCAAGTTTTTGGTTTCTCTCCAGATAAAATCTGGATTTCCGTTTTTCAAAATGATGATGAAGCCTTTCTCTTATGGAAACGCTTTGTGCCAGAAAATCGTATCGTGCGTTTAGGTGAAGATAGCAACTTTTGGGCGATGGGTGACACGGGGCCTTGCGGACCTTGTTCTGAGCTTTTCATCGACCGCGGCCCCAAATATGGAAATGCGCGTTCTCCTAAAGAGGATGTCTCGGGCGAGCGTTATTTAGAATTTTGGAACCTCGTCTTCATGCAGTTCAACCGCGATAGCTCGGGTAAGCTCACACCGCTCCCCTGCCCTTGCATCGATACCGGAGCCGGATTAGAGCGCGTGGTCTCTCTCAAAATGGGGGTCGACACCGTTTTTGCTACGGATATTTTGCGCAGCTTAATCGATCAAGTCCAGATCGTCTCGGGTAAAAAATATGATGAAAACGATGAGCTTACTGCCCCGGCTTTTCACGTCATCGCTGATCACATCCGCTCACTTGCTTTTGCAATCATCGACGGGGCTCAGCCAAGCAATGTAGATCGCGGCTATGTATTACGCAAACTACTTCGAAGAGCTGTGCGTTATGGCAAAGGCATCGGGCTGCACGAACCATTTCTCGCAAAGATCCTCCCAAGACTTGTGGAAATGATGGGCGAAGATTACCCAGAACTCGTTTCCACACAGGCGCGCATCGCCGAAATCCTCACGCTAGAAGAAGAAGCTTTTCTGCGAACGCTGAAAAAAGGTGGGAACATCTTAAATACTGTGATTGAAAAGGCACAGAAAAGCCCTCTTAAACAGATTAGCGGCGAAGAAGCTTTTAAACTAAAAGATACTTATGGATTCCCAGTTGAAGAGATCTTGCTCATTGCAAAAGACACCGGTTTGTCAGTAAACCTCGAAACGTATCAACTTCTAGAAGAGCAAGCCAAAGAGAAGTCGCGCAGCGCTCACACCGTTCACGCGCAGCAAGCTGAAGAAAGCCTTTTCAAAGAATATGTCGCCAAGCACGGTGTCTGTGAATTCACCGGCTATGCGGATACAAGTGGCGACGGATCTGTTCTGGCGCTGGTCGTAAATGGCAATTTTGTCGATTCTCTCTCTGAAGGACAAGAGGGCATGGTCATCTTGAATAAGACTCCCTTCTATGCGGAAAAAGGCGGTCAGAGCACCGATACGGGCACGCTCTCACATAAACAAGCACGCTTCATCGTAAATAGCTGCCAGAATCCCTATCCTGGTGTGATCGTGCATATCGGCAAGCTTGAAAGCGGCGTTCTCATCTTAGGCGAACCCGTGCTGGCTAAAGTTGATCAGAAGAGACGAAATGAAATCGCACGCCACCACACTGCCACCCACTTGCTGCATTATGCACTTTTCAAAGTCTTAGGCGCACATATTCGCCAAGCAGGCTCGCTGGTTGAACCCGACAGGCTGCGTTTTGATTTCAACCATCACAAGCCCCTCTCAAATGAAGAGCTGCGCCAAATCGAGCGAATCGTCAACGACAAAATCCGCGAAGACACGCCTGTTAAAGCGTATGAACTTTCTTATGAAGAGGCGCAGAAACATCCCGATATCAAGCAGTTTTTCGGGGATAAATATGGCAGCAAAGTGCGCGTAATCGATATCGATTATTCCAAGGAACTATGCGGGGGAACACACACCACCAGCGTCGGCACTTTGGGCTTTGTGCGCATTACAAAAGAGAGCAGCATCGCAGCCGGCGTGCGCAGAATTGAAGCCGTTTGCGGTAAAGCTGCGGAAGATTTCGTTTATCACAATGAAGATTTGGCTCAACAAGCTTCGGCTCTTCTTAAAACTACGCTGCCTGCTCTTCCAAGCAAAGTGTCAGCTCTTCTCGATGAGCACAAGGAGCTTTCCCAACAGCTGAAAACTTTAAAACGCGGCTCGCTAAAAGAGCTGGCTGAGACACTTGCAAAGCGCGCTGTGCGTATTGGCTCTGTGCATTTTCTAGCTGAAATCGTCGACCTGGATCAAGAAGGCCTGCTGCTGCTTGCCGATGACTTGATGAGTAAGCAACCATCTATGATTCTCGTGCTGGCGCTAAAACTAAGCGATCGCTGTCAGCTGCTTGTCAGAGTAAGCCCTGATCTAACTTCCAAAAAAATTAGTGCACAAGAGCTCATTAAAGAGATTGCGCCCCTTGTTAAAGGCAGTGGGGGTGGAAAACCCGATTCAGCCCAAGCTGGAGGAAAAGATCCTTCAGGTATAAACAATGCCTTTGAAACCGCTAAGCGTTACGTAGAAAAGTTGTGCAATTCCTAGACATTGTCGAGCGCAGTCCCGCGCTCGAAGCCTTTCAAAAGGCGCTCGCCAAAGAGCCCTCTCTGCTCATTGAAGATCTCTGGGATGCACCCAAAGCGTGTCTCCTCCATCTTGCGCAAAAAGCCACCGGTAAAAATTTATTAGTGATCACGGGCGAGCCTCGTGAGAGTCGTCTTTTAGACGATCTCCCTTATTTTGGGTTTAGTGAAGCGCTAGAATTTCCTGCGTGGGAGACTCTGCCAGGCGAAGAGATCGCACCCAGTAGCGACATCGTCGGTAGACGTTTTGAAATTCTGCATAAGCTTCTCTCTGAAAAAAAACCTCAGCTGCTTCTCTGCCCCTTGCAAGCATGTCTTCAGAAACTCCCCGCTTCTAATCGCCTGAAATCACTCTTTAAGCGCCTAAAAGTTGGAGATGAGCTCTCATTTGATGAGTTCCCCGCTTTTTTAGTTTCTCTGGGCTACAAACGCGCAGCCGTGGTGTCTGATAAGGGTGAATTTGCCATTCGTGGTGGGCTGGTCGATCTCTTTCCAGTAACCGCGACACAACCCTATCGCCTCGACTTCTTTGGAAATACCCTCGACGCTATTCGTCTTTTTGATCCAGGCTCACAAAAATCGATCTCAAAAGTTGAGACGCTCTTCTTGAGCCCCGCATCTGAGCTCGACGTGCTCAAAACGGAAACCGCGCCCGTTACACTGTTAGAATTTTTGGGGCCGAATACACTTGTAGTTTTTGACGATCTCTTAGCGATCGAAGACCGTTATGTCGCTTTCAAAAATATGCCGGGCGCGGCATCGCGCTTCTTCTTAACTTTTGAAGAGTTGATGCAGAAGGTAGCTTCTTTCCAACAACTTTTCTGGTCGAAAGAGCGCATTGAAGAACTCTCCGAGGTGCAAGTTTCTAAACGCACCGGCCGTGACTATTACACCGGAAAAGAACCGTTTCAATCCTTAAATTTTTCCATCTTTGGAAACGAGGTCAAAACAAAGCGCTGGCAACATCCGTTTCAAGAGATCGCTACTTTCTTTTCGGGCGCCGAAAATCAAGCCGCGCTCACTGCCGAAGAGCTTTTACAAATCGTTAATCGCGCTTATAAATCTGCTTTTCAACTCTATTTTCTTTGTGCAACGGCTTCTGAAGAGCGTGCTTTTAAAGAGAAAATGGCCAAAGAAGAGGTCATTATCCCTGAGCAAGCGATCTTTGAGCTGAACTACCTCTCAAGTGGTTTTGTGCTCGCTGATAGCTCAGCTGCGCTCATTCCCATGACTGAATTTACGCATCGCATGCGCGTGCGCCGGCAGAAATGGCGTTCCGTCACGCATATTCCTCCTTCAGAATTTCACAGCCTTGCACCTGGAGACGTGGTGGTTCACTTCCATCATGGGATTGGGAAATTTCTCGGTACGGAAAAACGTCCAAATCATGTCGGTCAGGAAACGGAATTTCTCTCTCTTCAGTATGCAGAAGGCAGCAAACTCTACGTGCCCATCGCCCAATCGCATCTTGTCAGCAGATACATTGGCGCAAAAGAAGAGCTGCCCACTTTTTCCACGCTTGGGACAACGCGCTGGCAGAAAACGCGCCTCAACGCACAAAAAGCCATTATCGGCTATGCGCAAGATCTGCTGAAAATCAACGCCGAACGTGCCATTGTCGGCGGCTTTGCCTTTGCGCCTGACGGCGAAAACATGATCTCATTTGAAAGCGATTTTCCATTTACCGAAACAGAAGATCAGCAACAGGCGATCACAGCTGTAAAAAGTGACATGTGCTCTTCTAAAGCCATGGATCGTTTGATCTGTGGTGATGTTGGGTATGGCAAAACTGAAGTAGCCATGCGCGCAGCCTTTAAAGCCGTTGCCGATGGCGGTAAGCAAGTTGCCGTGCTTGTGCCTACCACGGTTTTGGCTCTGCAACATTATGAGACTTTTGTCGAGCGCATGGCCAATTACCCGGTTAAAGTTGCCCACATCTCGCGTTTTTCCTCTGCAAAAGAAGTTAAAGACACGCTTGAAAAAGTTCAAAATGGCCAGATCGATATTCTTGTGGGCACCCATCGCCTACTCAGCAAAGATATTCGCTTTAAAGATCTCGGCTTAATCATCATCGACGAAGAGCAGCGCTTTGGCGTGCGTGCCAAAGAGCAGCTGAAAACTCTCAAAGTAGGTGTCGACTGTCTCACACTGACTGCAACGCCCATTCCACGCACACTCTATCTCACCTTAATTGGCGCACGTGAGATCTCGACAATCAACACCCCTCCGCAAGATCGCCTGCCGATAAAAAGCATCATCGTCGAGCGCGATAACAGCATTATTCAAAATGCGCTGTTAAGAGAGCTTTCACGCGATGGTCAAGCCTTCTTCGTGCATAATCGCGTGGAAAGCATTTTCCATATCACTGATGAAATCCAGAAGCTTCTGCCACAAGCGCGCATCGTCACCGGACATGGCAGCATGGCAGCCGAAGAGCTCGACACAGTCTTTCATGCTTTTAAGAAAGGCTCTGCAGATATTCTGGTGGCGACCACCATCATTGAAAATGGCGTGGATATCCCCAACGCCAACACCATCATCATCGACCGCGCCGATACCTTTGGCCTGGCAGATCTTTATCAATTACGCGGAAGAGTAGGCAGATGGAACCGCCCTGCTTATGCCTATTTTCTTGTGCCGAAACAGCGCGAACTCTCTGAAATTTCTCGCAAACGCTTAGCCGCTTTGATGGAATCCTCAGGCTTTGGCGGCGGGATGAAAATCGCTATGTGCGATTTAGAAATTCGTGGAGCAGGCGATATTTTGGGAACAGAACAATCTGGCCAAGTTTCTGCCATCGGCTTTCACCTCTATTGCAAACTCTTGAAGCGCACCATCGATGCGATGAGCAAAAAGAATATTCCTACCTTTTATGAAACTAAGATGGAGTTTCCTTTCAGAGCGCTCTTTCCAGATAACTACATCGCTGAGCCTTCGCTCCGCATGGAACTCTACCACCGTCTCGGTGAAACTTCTTCTCCACAAGAGGTCGATGCCATCCTGGAAGAGATTAAAGACCGCTTCGGCGAGCCTCCTTCCGAGGTCCTCTGGCTCTACCATCTCACCCGCCTGCGCCTCTTCGCCTCTGCGCACCATTTCATTCTGCTCAAGTTTGAAACGCGCACCCTGCATGTCGAACGACAAGTAGGCCAAGAAGTCGAGAAAAGACGTCTCTTTTATAAAGAGAACACCAATCCTGCCTTGCTCGAAAAAGAGGTCATCGCCTCTCTATCACAAGAATTTCAGCTAAAAGTTATTAAATAAAAAAACCGTTAATACTATTTCAGCTATCCCGCTTTCCTTAGTTAAAGGATTCAATAGATGATCTACTAGTTGATCTGGGAGATCGTTTTGAAGCTTACGAGATCAAATTCTCTTCATCCCCTAATGCTGAAATGACACGCGCATTAGTGCAGTTTAAAAGTGAATATCCGGTTGAAAAGGCTGCGCTACTCAACCTACGCAAAGAAAAACTCCCCTTCTCAAATGGCATCATGGCTGAACATTGGAGCCATCTTGACAAAATGTAACCTAATTGGTTACATTAAGCTAAATGAGAGTTTAATGGCGGTTAAGAATTTTAAGCATAAAGGGCTGAAGAAGCTTTTTGATTCTGGAAGTAAGGCTGGGATTCGAGCAGCTCATGTTAAGAAAATCGAGCTTATTTTAGATCTTCTTAACTCCGCCTTAGATGTTAAAGATATGAGTTTTCCAGGGTCCGACTTTCATCCATTAAAAGGAAACCTCAAAGGATTTTATTCAGTTCACATCAATGGGAACTGGACGATTATTTTCCGCTTTGAAAATGGTGAAGCCAGCGACGTAGATTTAATAGATTATCATTAAAAGAGAATGTAATTTTATGGCAAAAAAAAGAAAGCCCTCACATCCAGGAGAAATCCTCGATAAGCTTTACATTGAACCTCTACAGCTGAATTTGCAGAAGTTCGCTGATAGGTTAGGCATCGCTCGCAACACCTTGTTTAAGATTAGAGATGGTGCAGCAAGTATAACCCCTTCTATTGCCCTTTCTCTCGCCGAGGCACTTGATACAACTCCACAACTATGGCTTAATTTACAGCAAAATTATGACCTATGGGTTGAAGAGTACGAACATAAACATGTTCAAGTTAAGCCGATCCTCAAAAACGGAGAAATCCTTCGTATTAAGCAAAACATTGGAATCGCAAAAGCATCTTTTGCCTAAGCAAAAAACCTTATCTACTTAAGCTTGTTAGGAGATGAGGATTTTGCGAAGCACGTAGGGCATGATGCCGCCGTGTGTGTAATACTCGATCTCAATGGGAGTATCTAGACGCACGCGGAGTTTAACTTGGTCGACTTTTCCGCCTCGTGTGATCTCGAGAGTGGCTTCCTGGCCAGGTGTAAGTTTGCCATCGATTCCATGAATTGTGAAGGTCTCATCGCCTTTAATGCCCAGACTTTCTGCGCTCTCATCATGCGGAAATTCAAGTGGAAGCACTCCCATACCGATTAAGTTGCTACGATGGATGCGCTCGAAACTACAAGCCACCACGGCTTTAACGCCGAGCAGCATCGTGCCTTTAGCGGCCCAGTCGCGTGAACTCCCCATGCCATAATCTTTGCCGGCAAAGACAATTAAGGGCACTCCCCGCTTGGCATAAGCTTGACTAGCCTCAAAAATCGTCTGCATGGTGCCCTCAGGCATGACTTTGGTATAGCCGCCTTCTGTTCCATCAGCCATCTTATTTTTGATGCGCACATTTGCAAAGGTGCCGCGCATCATCACCTGGTGATTACCGCGCCGGCTTCCGTAACTATTAAAATCGTTCTCTTTCACCCCGAGAGATAAGAGATATTTGCCGGCAGGTGACGTGCTGCTAAATGAGCCTGCTGGTGAGATGTGGTCGGTGGTGACAGAATCGCCAAAAATCGCGAGGCAGCGCAGATTTTTAAGTTCTCTGCGGTGAAACTCTGTGAGCGTGAACTCCTCGAAATAGGGAGGATTTTGAATGTAGGTGCTCTTCGGATCCCAAGCATACTTAGCACCTTTTACAACGGCTATCTCACCCCACACAGGGTTGTCTTTGCGAATGTTTGCATAGCGCGTGCGGAAAATTTCCGGCTGCAGATGTTTTTTCATCACAGTTTCGATCTCGTGCGAAGTCGGCCAGATCTCGCGCAAGAACACCGGAGAGCCTTTATTGTCATAACCCACGGGTTCTTTCTCGAGATCGATATCGATGCGACCAGCTAAAGCGAAAGCCACCACAAGCGGCGGTGACATTAAAAAATTGGCCTTAACTGCACTGTGGATACGCGCTTCAAAATTGCGATTGCCGCTAAGCACGCTTGCCGCGATGAGATCATGCTCTTTAATGATGTTCTCAATTTTTTCATCTAGCGGCCCGCTATTTCCAATGCAGGTTGTGCACCCGTATGCCACCAGATCAAATCCGAGTTCATCGAGGTATTTTTGGAGACCGGAATTTTTTAAATAATCGGTCACCACGCGCGAACCTGGCGCTAAGCTCGTCTTCACTGCGTGGCTAATCTTTAATCCGCGCTCAACAGCTTTTTTAGCCACAAGCCCAGCTGCCACCATCACCGATGGATTGCTCGTATTTGTGCAGCTAGTAATGGCCGCAATCACCACCGACCCGTGTGTTAAAATCGCATCACAAGGCGGAAGTTCAGAATAGCCAGGGTTAACTACCGGATCAGTAAATGGTCTATTAGAGACCATCTCATCTTCGCTCCATCCGCGTTTTTTCGAGGGATCTTCACCGAGATATTCCTTACCGCCTGCGTCATGGTGAGCTTTGAGCGAGAAAGATCCATCGGTATGCAAAAACACCTCTGGTGGGGTTTTTTCACTCCCCTTCCCGTAGCCGCCGTCTGTTGTAGTCGCTTTTAAAAGCTCCTGAAACTTCGATTTCAAACGCGGTAGCGCAAGACGATCTTGGGGCCTTTTAGGGCCAGCAACGGAAGGCACAATCTCAGAAAGATTCAGCTCGAGCACTTTGGTAAAATCTACTTCACCTTTGCGCGGAATGCCAAACAATCCCTGTTCTGAGAGATACTCTTTAATCAAAGCAATCGCATTCTCTTCTCTTCCGGTCATGCGCAAATATTCAAGCGTCTTGTCATCGACAGGGAAAAAGCCCACTGTTGCGCCATATTCAGGCGCCATGTTGGCGATGGTGGCTCGATCGGCAACGGTCAAGCTGCTAGCGCCCTCTCCATAAAATTCGACGAATTTATCCACCACATTTTCTTTGCGCAGCATCTCGGTGATACGCAAGGTCAAATCGGTGGCAGTCACGCCCTCATTCAATTTGCCGGAAAGATGCACTCCGATCACTTCTGGAGTTGGAATTGTTACAGGCTGGCTGAGCATGGCCGCTTGCGCTTCGATGCCGCCGACTCCCCATCCCATTACGCCTAAACCATTGATCATGGTGGTATGCGAGTCTGTTCCCACCAATGTATCAGGGTAAAGAAGCGTGCCCTCTTCAGTTTTTTTCTCGATAACAACGCTTGCCAGATATTCTAAATTCACCTGATGTACGATGCCGATGCCCGGGGGAACAACACCAAAGGATTGAAACGCTTGCTCACCCCATTTGAGAAAAGAGTAACGCTCTCCATTGCGAGCAAATTCCAGCTTGAGGTTGAATAAAAACGCATCTTCTGTGCCGGAGCGATCGACTTGCACAGAGTGATCGACCACGAGATCAACCGGCACTTGCGGTTCGATCATCGAAGGATCAAACCCTTTTTTAGCTGTGGCATCGCGCATGGCGGCAAGATCTACGATCAGCGGCACGCCCGTAAAATCTTGCAAGAGCACACGCGCTACAACAAAAGGCACGCCACCGCTTTGACCTGCAGCATGGCCATGTTTAGGTTTCCACTGTGCCAGATGCTTAACATCTTCTTCAGTTACAGCTTTCCCATCGCAGTTGCGTAAAAGAGATTCTAACATAATGCGAATGGAGACCGGCAGACGACTAATCTTTGCAATGCCTTGCTCCTCTAATGCAGATAAGGCGTAATAATAAACGCGTTTATCGCTTTTTAAAGATCTTAGGGCTTTAAAAACGTTCGTCATTTGACCTCTTTTTGGGGTGGCACCTGGCCTATGTTACGATGGTATGCACCTTTGACGTTATGCGCTTGCAATGAGCACGCAAGCTTCAAGATAGCTACGCCTTTTTCCACATGATCGGGCATATGTTTTTCATAAACAAATTCGGAACTCTTTTTTGTTTTGATCCCGTCCGCATTTAAAGGTAGATCTGAGATGAGAAGCAGAGCACCTAGAGTGTATTTACGCTTGTAGCTCGCAGCAAAGAGCGTGGCACACTCCATTTCGATTGCTTGCGCCTTACTCATTTTTAAGCGGCTTTTAAATTCTTCGTTGAACTCCCAAAAGCGCATGTTCGTCGTAAAGGTGATGCCGATGTGATAATTTGCCTTCTGTTCATCTAAGACGCTAGTTACGGCCTTTTGCATAAGAAAATTAGCCAGAGCCGGTACTTCGGGCGGAAAATAGAAATCTGAGGTGCCCTCACCTCGGATGCTGGCCACAGGCACTAAATAGTCGCCCACTTGATAGCGTCTTCGAAGGCCGCCACACATGCCTAGTAGCACGCTTGATTTAATGGGCAAAAATGAACAGAGATCGACCACTAATGCAGCGGCAGGTGATCCGATCTTAAAATCGAGAATGCTGATGCCTTCTTCGGGGCAGTGCGCCACCTTGAACATCGCACCCTCAACAATTTTCACTTTCCGCTTTTGTGCAAAATAATCGACATAGCGGGGAAAATTCGTGAGCAGAAGATTGCTTTGGAAATCTTCTGTGTTGCATCCGGCATACCGTTCTAAAGTGTCTTTGGCAAATTGTGCTTCGCGTGGATCTACTGTTATCATAGTCTTAAACCTTTTATCGGCATCGTAATGCAAGATCCTGCAAAAAGCAATACACAGATGCTTTACGCATTTCGGAGGAAGAATTTTCACCACCGAGAGCACAGAAAACACCGAGTGAGAAAAGAAGTAAAGCTTACATCTTATTTCTTCTTCCCTCTTCCTCTGTGTGCTCTGTGATCTCGGTGGTGCAATTCTTCAATCTCTCTTATGACACGGAGACAGATGACAAATAAAATTAAGATTGCATAAAAACATTGTTAAAATTATATAAGTTCCCGCAACCAGAGTGTATTTTCAAACTTTGGCAAAAATCGAAAGCCAAAATTTTGATAAGCCACTCAAAAAGCTTTATGCGGGAGGTTGGCTATGACACAGGAAATTAATGGTACTAATGCGGTTTTTGCTCAAACAAGCTGGTGCATCGAATGCGATTGGAATTCGGCTTGGGAAGGCGTGCAATCATGCATCAGCAACTGCTGCTGCGACATTGGAAATCTCATCGGGCGCGTCACGCAATTCTGGCAAGTCATCCCTATTCTCGCTATGACAGTCTGGTGTGTCATTCACGCCATTGAATCTCTATTTTCTGGCATGGTCATGACCTCTCTTGGTTTCGTGATTTGCGCAAGCGTTCTGCTCTTTTCTGCTAGTTACGTTATCCAACACTATCTAATCGAAGAGTTGCATAGAGCCAATGCAGAGTTGAGAGAGCAAGTTGATCGCGTTGGAAAAGCTGCTGATCTCTTTACTCAGCAACTCGACACGCATGGAATTCAACTCGAGAAAGTCGATACGCAGATCGGCACACAAGAAGGTCAACTCAATCGCTTCGATGCTCAAAATGAGCGCCTTGAAGTTGTAACGGTAAAAATAACCCAAGTAGAACAAAATCTAATTAATGCTACAAAATTAGTTCAAACAGCATTTGACGACGGAAAAGTGAAAACACTTGTTAATTTGGTCAGCGATCTCCAAACAAAAAAAGCTGTGGCAGATGAGCAGATAAAAGCTCAGAACGTACAGATAGAAGCCCAGTCAGCGCATCTAAAAGCTCAGCTCGAGCAAAGTGCTCAAGTTAGCAAAGATTTGAAAGAGAGTAGTCGAGAACTTCAGTTGCGTAAGCAAGAACTTGCAAAAGCAACCGAACTTCTTGATAAAGCAGCCGCTTCTAGCCAAGATACAATGGCAAAAAGCGAAGCTTCAATGGCAAAAACGGCGATAGACGCCCACATACTTGTAAGACAGCTTGCTACTGCCTCGCAAGGATTTCTCTCTCCGCAAAAAGGAGGATCTTCTGGCTTCGGCCTCTCTCAATTCCAAAATGAAGGTTTGGTGACATAATATGACTGCTGCTTTGAGTTCTGCTGCTACTAATACTGGGGTGGTCAGTCTCGACGTCCTCCCCTCCGTCATCGATACAACGGTGGTTCCGTCTTTTTTAAGTCAAGAGCCAGGTGCTTGTAGATTCTATGATGCGCTATTTGGTTTGGCAGAGGGCTTGGCAGCGGCGGGATTCATCGCCTCCTTTTTCGAGTTTAGTGGTGGGGAAGGCGACACAGCTAAAGCCATCACTGCGCTGTTCTTTGCAGTCACACTCATAGGGCACTATTACGCCAGGCACCAGCATAGAGTAGCGCAGCAGGTTGTGGCCAAAATCGGCACGGAAAACATTCAGTTAAGACAGATTACTGTTTCTGTTCACAATAGCGCAGCTCAGCTTAACACTGCAGGAACAGAATGGCAGAAAGGAACGGTAGCGCTTAGTGGCGCGCAAGTCGGATTAGAAAGCGCTGCGAGCGACCTCTCTAAAACCGATAGCGCTCTTCATATGGAAAATCAGCAGCTAAAAACCAACCTCTCAGCCCTGCAAAAAACCGTTTCAACGCAAGCCGCCCAAATCGAACAGCTAGCAATTGTTATCCGTGCTTTTAAAACACAACTTTCACAAGCTAACGATTTGTTGGTGCGATTTAAATCCAACGTGAGAGAGCTTGGCGCGCAAACAGGTTTCGATCAGAAAGAGCAAAAAGATCTTGGGTTGATTCTCGATAAAGTCGATGCCCAAACCGCTAAGGACATTAAAGACCTCGCGCAGCAGATCGGCCAAACGGAGCTCATACAAAAACAGATCGCTGCCGATCTTGCATCCAAAAGCCATACTCTAGAATTAGTCGAAACAGGTTTGGCAGGCGATGCTACACAAGTCTCTCAAGCCTCTAGCGCATTGAGTAAAGAGAGCCGCGATTTTGCCGCGCTGCAAGATAAATATGCTCAATTGCAAACTGCAGTAGAAAAAACGCGTCTGGATTATGCAGCTCTTGCCCAAACGCTAGAAAAAGAGCGCGCTGCTTTTGCTACCACTCTCGCCGAAGAAAGAACCAAACTCCAAGCGAGCTTAGCGCAGTCGCAGCAGATTGGTGAGGGTCTTGCAAAAGCATCTGGGGAGTTCTCTTCTGCCACCGCGCAGCTCGGTCCCCTCCTTGCAACTGCAGCCCAAATTACAGATGGCTTAAAGAGCCAACAAGAACGCGATAAACAGCGTCTTGCAGAGATAGAAAACCTATGACCGAATCCTTGGCACTGATCACACAGCCTAATCTTGTAGTCCAGCAGCAGTTTTTTGACTCCTTTCCTTGTATTCCGGCAGATATTTGCGGAAGGATTTATGAGTGGATAGATTCATGTCTCTGGACAACGGCCACAGTTTTATCCGTAGTTGGCATAGCCCTGGCCTTTTTTCATGGCTCGCTGGAACTTGTCTTTATTTGCAGTGTCAGTGCCCTCATTAATGGCTATCACCTCTTTGCTAACTATCAATCTTCCGATGATCTAGAAATCGAGCGAGATGCGGCCGAACTCGAGGTTGTTGAGCAGGATGTGAATCAAGAAAGAGTTGCACTAGAAGGAGTAGCTACAAAAGTTAGCACGACTGTGGCAAGCGGCAAAAATAGCGTTGCAAATCTGCAAAAAGTCAACCGCGATCTTCAAGGCAGTGTCAGCAGCTTAGAAAAGCAGCTCGCTGATCAGAGAGCTTCAGAAGAGGCTTTTAAGATAGAAAATGCACGGCTGCTTCAAACTATCAAAGATGAACAGCTGCGCTCTCAACCGCTAAATGGTGACATCGAAGCTCTTAAAAAAGTTGTGGATGATTTTACTGCTCAAAAACTCCAATTCGGCGCACAAATCGGTGTGCTTGGACAAGAGAAAACCCAACTTACTCTAGAAAACAGTCAGTTAAAAGAAAGAACAGAGCATTTTAACAAACTAGTCGATCAGCTCATGCAGCAGTTGGCGAATAAAATCGCTCAAGCTGATGAAGCTACGAAAAAGATTCTGATAGACTATACTACCCATCAAAAATCTCTTGACGCCACCATAAAACAGCTCCAAGAAGCAAAGCTTGCATTAGGACAAAGCGAACAAGCCATGGCTAGTAAGCTAGAACTATTGCAAAAATTTGACGCTGATATTAAACAAAAAAATATAGATCTAGAGGCACTTTCGACTCAGCTAACTCAAACTAAAAACGCCTTTGTAAAAGCCGAACAAGATCTTGAAGCGCAAAACAAGAAATTTCAAGAATTAAATGCCAAGAACTCGGCCACTCAGGCTGAACTACAAAAAACGCTCGAACGTCTCAGGACTGCAGAACAACAAGTCGTGACAGCCGAAAATGCATTTACCAAGCAGCTAAAAGAATTCGAAGACACAAAAAATGCGACGCTTATAGCGCTCGAAAGCAAAATTCAAGAAAAATTGAAGATTTTGCAAGAACTAGCTGCAAAAGCTAAGCCTCCCATCACCTGAAACTTGAAGTTTATCGATCCTCACGCTAAAGTTTCGTTTTTTACATTGGGGTTTTATGGCAAAGCAAGTCGCTACTAATGAATTTAAAACGGGTCTGAAAGTCGAAATCAATGGCGAACCCTATACCATCGTAGCCAATGAATTTGTCAAGCCAGGCAAAGGCCAGCCGTTTAATCGCACTAAACTCAAGCACCTCAAAACAGGCAGAGTGGTTGAGCATACCTTCAAATCGGGTGAGAAACTCGATCTGGCGGATGTAGAAGAATCCAAGATGCGCATGCTTTACAAAGAGAGTGATGGCGTGGTCTTCATGGACGATGAGACCTTCGATCAGATCACCATTTCGTTAAAAATGATCGGCGATAAGGAACAGTGGCTGATGGAAGAGACCGTCTATGACGTGATCTTCTATAAAGGCGAGCCAATCGACTTTACTCCTCCGACGTTTATGGAAATGAAAGTCGTCGAAACTTCTCCTGGCCTACGCGGTGACACATCTGGTCGAGTGCTTAAACCTGCTCTTACTGAGAGTGGCGCTAAAATCCAAGTTCCTATTTTCGTCAATGAAGGCGAAAAAATTAAAGTTGATACACGCACCGGTGAATACGTTTCACGTGTCTAAAATTCATGTGCTTAAAGATCGCGCGAGCATGTTCGCGCGATCCCGCTCTTTTTTTGCAGAAAGATCTGTGCTTGAAGTAGATTGTCCTGCTTTAAGCCTGTCGGCCAATATCGATACTCACATCGATGTGATGGAAGTAAAGGTTAAAGAGGGAGAAAACGGCTATCTCCATACCTCTCCCGAATATGGCATGAAACACCTGCTTTCTTTGGGAATCGGCGACATCTATCAACTCAGCCACGTCTTTCGCAAGGGTGAGATCGGCGCGCGTCATGAGCCAGAATTTACCATGGTCGAGTGGTATCGCTGCGGATTTTCCTTTGAGAAGATGATTTCTGAGACTCTCGAATTCATCCAATTGTTCTTAGGAAAAAAAACCTCAACCACCTTTATCTATCGCGAGATCTTCAAGACCCACGCTGGCATCGACTATATGCAGGCATCCATCGAGCAGCTCATCGATTGCGCGAAAAGGCATGAACTTGCGCTCTCTTTTGAAAAGGAAGAGTGGGACCGCGACACTCTGCTAAATTGTCTAATGAGTTTTGTAGTTGAGCCCAAGCTGCCAAAAGAAGAGTTAGTTATCATTCGCGATTTTCCCGCCTCACAAGCAGCACTGGCCCGAACGAGCCTTCGCGATGGTGAAGCTATTGCCGAACGTTTTGAGGTCTACTTCAACGGCATCGAACTGGCTAATGGCTATCATGAGCTGACTGACGTTGTCGAACAGCGGCGGCGGTTTTTGGCATCCAATGAAGAGAGGCAAAAACTAGGCAAAGCCCCCCTGCCTCTTGATGAGATTCTCATTCAAGCCCTAGACCGAGGTCTCCCTGAATGCTGCGGCGTTGCCGTGGGCTTCGATCGCCTGATGCTGCTTCGCCATCAAAAAAGCCACATCTGCGAAGTCCTCCCCTCCTCCTTAAGCACGACTCAACCTGTTTAAATAAAACAGGATACGAAGGATATTTTAATCTTTTATCTTGCTTATCCTGTTCTATTCGTTTGTATCTTTTGTTGCTCGTTTTATACGACTGGTAAATCAGCTATTAAAAAATATTTGAATCAACTATGTCTAAGATGTGACAAGCAAATATTTTAAATATCACAGAAGTGACATGATTTTCGCCTATCTATCCATCGCTTTTGTCGTTGGGTTTTCCCTTGCAGTTCACGCTGCGCCCATTCTGTATTTGGAAGAAAAGCCTCTGCTTACTTTGGATGAAGTGATCATGCATACCCTTGAGTTTCAATGGTCTGTGCAGACATCCGAGCTTACTATTAAGACTCAAGAGGGCTTGCTTGAACAGGCAACGGGAGCTTTTAATCCCCTGCTAACCTCAGAAGGAACACGTCTGTTTCAAAGAGATATTCAAAATCCTCCGGGAAATAAAACCCATTTTCATGGAAGAACCACGAATACCGTAGTCTCGTTGCAAACGCTCTCTCGATTCGGAACGACCTATTCGATCAATTTCTCGAATGACAACATCATTAACCCCACAATTATCCCTTCGCCTCAAGATTCCACCACCGTGGGGGTATCGGTTAATCAGCCGCTCTTGCGCAACCTTCTGTATAGTCCACAGACTACTCTCGAAGAGACGCAGCGGCTACAACTCAAAGCCTTTCGCTTACAAAACGTGCAGAATATCGCCAATGCGATCTTTAATTCGATTACGGCGTATTGGCAATACGTCTCTGCCTTAAAGGTGTTAGCTATTCAAAAAGATCTCGAGATGCGTTTTTGTGAAATTGCCCGCTATGCGGATGAGTTGGTTAAAGAGGGGCAAGAGGGCTACACAACTGCTTATCAACCGCATGCCGATCTAAATCTAGCCACAGCGAATCGAATTCAAGCCGAACAAAATTTAAAAGCCGCCTATAACACTCTGCTTTTCAACATGGGATTCATTCCTGACGAAAATCAGCAGGTTCCCGAGTTCAACATAGAGGATTTTCCAGACTTCAACACTTATAGCGGTCTAGATCTAACTTGGTATGACAGCTTACTCAACCTAATCCCCTTTAATCGAGCTGACATTCTCTCTGCAAACCTTCTCATTAAAATCGCAGAGCTCAACTTGAGATCGGCTAAAAATTCGCTTCTGCCAGCTGTCGATCTCGTCGGTGAAGCGAATTTCCTTAATACAGCGGCTCTCGGAAGGGCAAGACACGTGTTCGACTCTACTAGAGCGCAAAATCCAGAAAAAGACTACACCGTTGGAGTCACCTTTTCATTCCCGATCTTCAATGACACCGCAAGAGGCCTTGTCAAACAGCAGCGTGCTTTAAGGTCTCAGGCCATCGTGAATATGGATCTTTTAGAGAGTCAGATTATCTCTAGTTTTAAAACCTCTTATACATCCACAAACGCCCTGCTCGAAGAAGTAAAGAAAAACCAACTGGCTGCTGAAGAATATCGAAAGACTGTGGAAGCGGAGAAAATAAAATTGCAAAACGGTCTCAGTTCTTACTTCGTCGTATTAACTTTAGAAAATAACTGGCTGACTGCACTTCTCAGCTTAATCAATTCGCAAACTCTATTTACAGAGAATTTGCTGCAGCTGCGTCTTCTTTCCGGAACACTTATCAGTTGGGATCGAGAAGGTGAAATTGTGACAGAAGTGGAGGATGTATTGACATATCCGGTGGTTCTCTCTACTCCTTCTACGCCAGTTGAGTGCTTCATTGAAGAACGCTGTAAATTAGCCCCTGGAGAATAGCCATCATGGAAGCAGAAAATCCAAATCCTGAAGCTGTCGAAAAGGAAAACGAAAAAGCAAAATTTACCAGGTTGACTTCTGCCGAAGATTTAGAAGAGTTGATGCAAATCGTCACCTCTAAAAGCTGGCTCACGCTCAGCACTTCGTTTGCGATTATCTTCATAGCCCTTGTCTGGAGTTTCTTTGGAACCATTCCTATTAAGGTAAAGGGCTCGGGAATCTCTCTTACTCAAGAAGGACCTTATGTCATTACTACATCGATTGCAGGAACTGTAAATAGAGTCTATGCTACAGCTGGACAGCTCGTGGGAGAGGGAACCTTAATCGCAAGGCTACAAAACGCCTCCCTTGCGCTCGATATTCAGTTGAAAAAAGAACAAATCCAGGTCAGCGAAAACGATCTTCAAGCCTATAATGTAAGAATAGAATCTGAAGACGCTGCGCGAAAAAGTTCTATCCAAAAGCAGATCGAAGCCACTCAACTCGCCATGAAGTCTGCCCAAAGTAAGATCCCATTTTTAGAAAAAGATTTAGCTTCCAAAATTCGACTTGAGCAAATAGGAATTTTAGCACCTCGCGATGTAGAAAATGCGCGAAATGCCCTTCAGCAAGCGCATCTCGATATTGAGTCGAACATGGCTCAAGTTTCATCTCTGCAAGCGCAATTTTCTAAGTCTTATGCCCAAGATGAGATCAATGCTAAGAAAGCTGTGATTGATGCCCAAAAAGATGAGCTTGCTCGCCTCGAATTACAAGATAAGTTTTTGAATGTTTATGCAGGAAAAACAGGCAAAGTATTAGAGATTGTCGTCTCGGCTGGAGATCACGTCGATTCTGGCATGGAAATTGCTTCTTTGGAACTGCCGCTTCAAAAAGGTCAGCTCCTTCAATATGTCGCTTGTTATGGAGCAGAATTTGGAGAGAGCTTAGATGTTAATCTCAAGACAGAAATCGAAGTGTCAGGTGTCGATCCAAAAGAATATGGCTATCTTCTCGGCACCACGCAGTTTATCACGCCTTACCCTGTGACGAGCCAAGAACTTATGGCTCAAGTAAAAAACAAAGACATTGTCGACTTTCTTAAGGATGACAATAAACTGGTCTACCTCGCAATTATCCGCTTAGATCAAGACCCACATACACAGAGTGGTTACCGCTGGTCTACCGGACAAGGGCCGCCATGGCTACTCGATTCAGGCACAACAGGCACAGTGCTTACTATTACAGATGAAAAGCCCCCCATCATGTACATTTTGCCTGACAAAATAGCTCCGTATATCTTTCGCCACTTATCTAAGGACACAAATCCATGATAGAGAAGCTGAAATCCTTTTTTTCAGCTTGGCGCCACGTAAAGCGTGTCCGAACTCCGACGGTTATCCAAATGGAAGCCGTAGAGTGTGGAGCGGCCTCTCTTGGCATCATTCTCGGCTATTTTGGCTACTTTATCCCTTTAGAAGAGCTTCGGGTTGAGTGCGGCGTCTCTCGTGATGGCAGCAACGCCCTAAACATAAAAAAGGCGGCTGAGACCTACGGCCTGCAATCCAAAGTCTTTAAAAAGAGTGTGGAGGAGCTACAAGAACTCGAACTGCCCTTCATTGTACTCTGGGATTTTCGTCACTTTCTTGTTGTGGAGGGTTTTTCGAAAACCCATGTGTATCTCAATGACCCGGCTTCTGGTCCAAGAAAGATCCCCTTTTCTGAATTTGAAGAGAGTTATTCCGGCATTGTATTTACTTTTGCTAAAACTGAGAGCTTCAAACCTTCTGGAAGGCCACCTTCAATTTGGCCAGGCGTCTTCGACAGATTAAAAAATTCAAAACCCGCGGTCTTTTTTCTATTGTTCAGCGGTTTTTGCATCATGATTGCAGGCGCTCTATATCCTTTCTTTAACAAGATATTTTTCGACATCATCATCGAAAAACATATGTTCTCCTGGTCAAATTGGTTTATTTTTTCGATGTGCCTGCTGGTCCTATTGACGGGACTCTTGGTCTGGCTACAGCAATATCTTTTGACCCGGCTGAATACAAGGCTCTCCATCGCGCTTTCTGGCCAGTATTTAATGCATATTCTTAAGCTTCCGATTACATTTTTCCAACAGCGTTATGGTGGAGAGATCGCTTATCGTCTCTCCTTAAATGATACAGTAATCAATGAGCTCACAGGCCGGCTTGCCCCTGCTTGCATAAGCCTGCTCTTCATGATCATCTACGCCAGCCTCATGTTCCTTTTCAGCGCGACCATCGCCGTGATTGTAATTCTGTTAACATCTCTCAATTTTGTGGCTGTTGTGCTCCTGCAAAAGCGTCGCAATGATGCCTATGCAAAGCTGCAACAGGATTATGGCAAATTCATGGGATTTACAATTGGAGGCTTAAGTTGCATTGAGTCGATCAAAGCGATGGGTGATGAATCAGCTTTTTTCTCAAAGCTAATCGGATATTTTAAGAAATCACTTAACACCGAGCAGCGGCTAGGCAAAATCAATGTCTTCTGCATCTCTCTTCCCACCTTCACTCAGACTCTTATTTCAACAGTTCTATTCGGAGTTGGTGGGTGGATGCTCATGACTGAGAATTTCACCATGGGTCTTTACACCTCCTTACAACTATTCATTACTAACTTTACTACTCCTGTAAAAGAGCTCGTGGATCTTGGCCAATCGATTCAGAACCTCAAAATCGATATGGCCCGGATTGATGATGTCATGAAAAATCCCATCGACCCCTTATTTAGAGATGAAGACATTCAGAAGAATAAGGAGAGGACAGAGCCCATAAAACGCCTGGAAGGGTATTTAGAATTGCGAAATGTCAGTTATGGCTACTCACCTCTCGACCCACCCTTTATCGAAGATTTCAACTTGCACCTCACTCCTGGGCAAAAGATTGCGCTTGTAGGGCCATCCGGGTGCGGCAAGACTACAATTGGAAGATTGATTTCGGGGCTCGTCCAACCCTGGACGGGAGATATTCTCTTCGATGGAAAAACACGCCTTGAGCATTCAAGGCAAGATCTCTTCGCTTCGCTTGCAACAATCGATCAAGAGATCTTTCTCTTCAGTGGAACGATTAAAGACAACATTACTCTCTATGATCACACCGTGAGTGATGATGAGATTATTCGTGCGGCCAAAGACGCCTGCATCCACGAGGAAATCATGCAAAAGCCCGGCGGCTACTCCTATCAATTGACCGAAAGAGGCA
Source organism: uncultured Chlamydiales bacterium (assembly GCA_963700985.1). GTDB lineage: Bacteria > Chlamydiota > Chlamydiia > Chlamydiales > Rhabdochlamydiaceae. The sequence goes on along the minus strand of OY969554.1, from coordinate 1,868,494 downwards.
TGAATATCGGGGGCGGGCAAAGGCAGAGGTTAGAAATTGCCCGCGGCCTTCTGCTCAACCCCAAAATTCTCGTGCTCGATGAAGCGACAAGCTCCTTAGATACCAAAACCGAGGAAGCCATCATTCAAAATATTCGCCAGCGCGGCTGCTCATGCGTGATGGTCGCCCACCGCCTAAGCTCCATTCGTGACTGCGATGAGATCATCGTCCTTGCTAAAGGCAAAATCATCCAAAGAGGCAACCACGAAGCTCTCAAGAGCACTCCAGGCACCTACCGCGATCTCGTCCAAACCGGCAACCTCTAATAAGGACTTGGGAAAAGGAGTTTTTGTCAGGGTGAAGATGGCGCAAAAAGTTTCTCAGTAATAAGACGCGGAACGCTAAACATGCTGAAAGAAGATAAAAGCTTGGATAAAAAATAAGAGGACTATTGCTATTTTCTTATATTTCAAAATATCAAAAAGTTGTATGTCTCAAAACAAACTCGACTAATTAAATCTGCCGTCTTTAGAGAATAACTATGTCGAATGATAATCCTGAAAGTTTTTTCGAGCCTCCTCAAGGGGAAATAGAAGAAAAGCTAACAAAAATATGGGAAGAAGTCTTTGGCTTTGAAAAGATTGGGCGCCATGATAATTTTTTTGCGCTGGGTGGTCATTCTCTACTAGCAGCTCAAATTGCAGACAAAATTAACGAAAAGCTGCACTTAGATTTAAATATTCTCGATATTTTTAATCAAACGATAGCGGACATCGCCAAAATTGCCCCAAAAAAGGCACATAAGGGTTTAGAAATTCCGCAAATTGAGGCCGACCTTCAGAATAGATATGAGCCGTTCCCCTTAAGCCCTATTCAGCAAGCATATTGGGTGGGTAGAAGAAGTGAATTTATTTGGGGAGGGACATCCTGCCACATATATGTTGAAATTGACTCAAAAGATTTAGATCTAGAACGATTTGAAAAAGCTTGGAATCTTCTCATTCAGCGACATGATATGTTGCGTGCTATCATTGAAGAAGATGGACAGCAGCGAATTTTACGAGAAGTTAAATACTATCGTATAGAATGTCATGATTTGCGAGAGCTGCCTGAAAATGAAAGAAAACTCTCTCTAGCCAAGACCCGAGCAGAATTATCGCATGAGGTTTTGTCCACAAATCGTTGGCCTTTATTTACTTTGCAAGCCAGCCATCTGCCTGGCAATCTTACACGGATTCATTTTAACTATGATTTGTTAATTGGAGATGCGTGGAGCTACGTCCTTTTAATGGATGAGCTATTCAGGCTTTATAATAATCCCAAAGAATTACCGAAACATTTAGATATTAGTTTTCGTGAATATGTATTAGCTGAAGCAACTTTAAAAAATACGGATGCTTACCAAAATGATTTAAACTATTGGCAATCACGCGTCCAAAGTTTGCCTGGGCCTCCTGAACTGCCAATACTCACTAAAAGCCTAAAAGAGAAATCTCATTTTTCCCGTCGAGAAGGCAAACTTACAAAAACGCAATGGCAGAAATTGCAGTTGCTGGCTCAAGAAGCCAATATTACCCCTGCAGCACTACTAATAACGGTTTTTTGTGAAGTATTAGGTCACTGGAGCAAAACGCCGCATTTCACTTTAAATTTAACGCAATTTCGACGTTTTCCGATGCATCCTGAAGTTAATCAACTTGTTGGAGATTTTACAACATTGATTTTGCTTGAAGTCCAAAACGCAATCACCCGTAGTTTTTTTGACAGAACTCAAATAACACAAAAACAATTACTGGAAGATTTAAGTCATAGCGTTATTCATGGGATAGAAGTATTGCGGATGCTTGGAAAAGCCCAGCATAATCCTTTTCCTTTAATGCCTGTCGTTTTCACTAGTTGGCTGGGAATTGGCAGTCTTTATAAAGAAAGATTCGGAAAAATAAAATATGCTATTACTGAAACTCCACAAGTCTATTTAGATCATCAAGTGGCAGAAGAAAATGGGGAACTACATTATAGCTGGGATGCCATTGAAGCCTTGTTTCCTCAACATTTGCTCGACGACATGTTTGAAGCGTATCAACGGCTCCTGCTTCAATTACTGGATCAAAAAGCTTGGGAAGCAACAACACATAACTTGACCTCTCAGGTTATGCAGAGTTTGTGCGATCAGATCAATTCGACATCAGCTGATATTCCTAGCCAGTTAATGATTACACCTTTTTCAATTCAAGCTAAGAAAAATCCAGATGAAATAGCCATAATTACTTCGAATAAACAAATAACGTACAGAGAATTAGATGTTTTATCAAATAATTTTGCTCTTCAAATTCAAAATCACAAAATAAAATCTGGGGAATTAATTGCCATAGTTTGTGATAAGGGATGGGAGCAAATTGTCAGTGTGCTAGCAATTCAGAAAGCAGGCGGAGCCTATTTGCCAGTCAACCCCGCAATACCGCCGCAACGTTTAAAAGACTTATTAGCCCAAGCAGAAGTCAAGATCGTTTTAACACAAAAGCACTTTCAAGATACCCTCTTATGGCCCCAAAACATAAACCTCATTAGCGTAGACACTTATCTCGAGACCAAAGACACCCAAGCATTAAAAGTAATTCAAAAAAGCGACGATTTAGCCTATGTGATTTACACTTCAGGAAGCACAGGTAACCCTAAAGGTGTAATGATCCAACATCGTTCCGCAATGAACACTATTATCGACATCAATCGACGTTTTCATATTTCAAAGAAGGATAAAATTCTGGCATTTTCCTCTTTATCCTTCGATCTATCTGTCTATGACATCTTTGGTATGTTATCAGAGGGAGCATCCATCGTAATTCCCGATGCAGATAAAATAAAGAACCCTGACCATTGGCTTGCGTTGATTGAACAGCACGAAGTAACCATCTGGAATTCAGTTCCGATGGCGATGCAAATGCTGGTAGAATATTTACAAGGCCAAAAACAAAAAATACCTCATTCATTAAGACTTATATTACTAAGTGGCGATTGGATTCCTTTGGAACTCGTTCCAAAAATTCATGAACTAAGCAGTTCTCCCATAGAAATCATTAGCTTGGGCGGTGCTACGGAAGCATCAATTTGGTCTGTTTACTATCCTATAAAGCGAATTGAAGACTCTTGGAAAAGCATCCCTTACGGCAAGCCGCTATCCAATCAGCAAATTTGGGTGTTTGATGATAACCTTGAAGTAAGACCATCTTGGGTTATAGGGAAATTATATATTGGCGGCTCAGGTTTAGCTCAGGGGTATTGGAAAGATGAAAAGATGACTCGAGACAGTTTTATTTTCCATCCACTAACTCAAGAACGGCTATATAATACTGGGGATTTAGGTCGGTATCTGCCTAGTGGAAATATCGAATTTCTAGGAAGAGATGATTTTCAGGTAAAGATAAGCGGACACCGCGTTGAGTTAGGGGAAGTTGAATACCAGTTATCTCGGAATCCTTCAGTTGAACAAGCCATTGTTGACGCTGTTGGTGAAGGAGCATATCGTCAATTAGTTGCTTATATATTGCCAAAGGGAATTAAAGAAGAAGACGAAATGTTGGGTCAAGCAGTAATTCGAGACTTCCAAAAGAAAAATGCGTTTAGGCTTAAACAAATAGGCATAAGACAATTCCCATCTAATACAAAGATGTATCCGATAGGTTCTCTAGATAATATTCTCAATTTCGAGGAAAAATATTTCTACCAAAAGCGCTATCGCAAATTTGCTGAAGGGACGTTAAAGCATCGCCAACTTGTTCGATTGCTAGAGCTGATTCCAATCAAAGAAACCGATATCGAAGATGATACAGAAGTTGTCGGGTGCAACCTCGTAACAGAAGAAGGCCTGGATCAGTTGTTAAGTGTTTTCGCAGCCTACGCTAAAGATCTAGCTTTACCGAATTACCGTTATTTTTCCGGCGGTCGTTTATACCCTGTAAATGTTTATGTTTGGTTAACTGCACAGAATCCTTGCAAGCTGGCCGAAGGGGTTTATTACTACAATCCAATTTTACATGGCTTATTTTTAGTTACGCCAACTCAAGTAGACGAAATACGAATAGAGTTTGTTGCCAATCTAAATGCGATTAGCCCACTTTATGGGCCACTAGCAATGCGATTATGTGAACTGGAGGCGGGCAGCATGCAGCATTTATTAAAATCCGCCTGCGAAGAAAAAAAATACAGCTGTATTGAAGGTGAAAATGACTTGGAAGAAGCTCTGTGGCTTGATCTATTGAAATTAGATAAAAATCACCATTTGTTATCTGTCTTTTACATCAATTCCTCAAAAACTTTTCCAAGCTCTCAAAACATTAAGTCACCAAAAGTTTTTGTCTATGTAAAGCCCGATCGATTTTATGATTTGATTCAGGGATTATATATTTGGAAAGATAATAAACTGGAAATCATAGACCCTTCTTATGTTTTAGATTCTTATGCGTACGGATTTAATGCAGATCTTTTAAATGAAGCTGCCTTTTCAATCTTTTTTATTGGCGAATCTAATCCATTGGTTTTGCGAGAAGTCGGTGAGCAAATCCAAAAAATCATGGAAAATAGATTAGAAGGCGATATAGGTTTCTATTCGCCATTAGCAGCCATAAGCAGTAAAGCAATGCATTCGATACCATTGATTGCACCTAATGAAACATTTTTATGTGGTATACTCGGAGGGTACATCGATAATGAATTAAAGCAGGCCCCAAGCATCCCAGAACAAAATCCTATTTCAAAAATAGAATCACAACTGCGGAAATTTTTAAAAGATCATTTGCCTGATTACATGTTGCCACAGATATATATCCCTATCGAAACTGTTCCGCTTACTATTAATAATAAGGTAGACAAGAAAAAACTAGGTGAACTGCATAAAGATAAAGTAACACAAAAACAACATCAACCGCCTAAAACTAAAATTGAAAAACAATTGGCAAAAATTTGGTCCGATATTTTAAAAACAGATGAATTTGGCATCAATGACAGTTTCTTTAATATTGGAGGACACTCCCTATTAGCTATTCAAATGCTATCTCGAATAAAAAATGAGTTTCAAATAGAAGTTCCTCTCAGTATTGTTTTTGAAAATCCAACTATCTCTGCATTATCGGAAGTCATTCAACAACCTAACGAAAATTTCTTAGCATCACACATAGTATCTATTCAAACTAAGGGCAGCAACACACCCTATTTTGCCGTTCATCCTATTGGAGGAAATGCGTATTGGTACATAGATTTAAGTCGTTCTTTAGGGAAAAACCAACCTTTTTATGGGATTCAACAGATCTTCATATTCGATAAGCATGAATCCATAAAACAGATGGCCGCCACTTACATTCGGGCAATGCAACAAGTACAACCTAAAGGTCCTTATACACTTATCGGTTGGTCCATGGGAGGAGTGATTGCCCACGAAATGGCTTACCAATTGGAAAAGGCGGGTGAAAATGTTGCCCGTGTTGTTTTAATTGATAGTAGCTTATGGCTGGGCAAAAAACTTTATCCTTTTGATAATTCCGCTTGGGTTTTGACTCAATTTGCCTTAGATGTCGCCTCTCGTTACGGTATAGTCTTAAATATCTCTCAAGAAGAATTAGAGCCTTTATCCTTAGACGAACAAATTCATCTTCTTTTAAGTAAGGCTAAAGAAGCAAAAGTGATCCATGAAGAGATGGGGATCGATCAAATCAAACAATGGATCTACCAAGTTCAGCTAAATGCGAGATCTCTTAAGGAGCATTTGCCTAATATCATAAAGAGCCCTCTTCTTGTTTTAGTAGCCTCAGAATCTATTGGCGACATAAAAAAAATACCAAAAAATGAAGCCCGCACTATGTGGTCTCCATATACTGAGGGAGGCATTCAAGTGGAAAAAATATCAGGCAATCACTATTCCTTACTTACCAAATTTGCAGACGAAATATCACCTCTTTTAAATGAGAGCTCTTAAGGATCAACCCCCTTCCAATAGTGTATGAAAACAAAAATAGTTATCGTTAGCGCGGCTCGCACACCAATCGGCAGTTTACACGGTTACTTTAAAAATATGCCGGCTACTGTATTAGGCAGCATAGCGATCCAAGCTGCCATTTCTCGAGCAAATATAAATCCCAATGATGTTGAAGAAGTCTTGATGGGTTGCGTTTTAACAGCGGGTTTGGGTCAGGGACCTGCAAGGCAAGCAGCGATTGCCGGTGGCATTCCCAATTGCGTTCCTTGCACGACAATAAATAAAGTCTGTGGATCTGGACTGAAAGCCGTTCTTATTGCTCATGACGAAATTCTGGCAGGTTCTTACAAAATAGTCATTGCTGGTGGAATGGAAAATATGAGCCGAGCGCCTAATTTAATGATAGCCCCTCGACCAGGCTCGACTTCATCGCGGCCAGAAATTTTTAGCCATATGATGCGAGATGGATTAGAAGATGCTTATGATAAAGGTAAGTCGATGGGACATCTGGCAGAACAATGTGCAACAAAATATCATATCTCCCGTGAAGCGCAAGATGCCTATGCCTTGGAAACAGCTATACGAGCTGAACGGAGTCAAAAAGGAGAAGTCTTAGAAGAAATAGTACCGATTACGATTGAAAATGATTTAAATGAAAAAATTTCCGTACACACCGATGAAGGACTTAAAAAAGTAATTCCCTCCAAAATAGCTACTCTACCTCCTGCTTTTATCAAAGAGGGCACCATAACAGCAGCTAATTCCAGTTCACTTGCAGATGGAGCTGCAGCGCTACTATTAATGGACCAAGCTGAAGCGGAAAAAAGAAGCCTCAATTTTTTAGGAAAAATCATCGGCCATTATACGTATGCACACCAGCCGTCGTGGTTTACAACAGCCCCCATTGGAGCTATCAACGGCTTGCTCAAGAAGGTTGGTTGGGAAAAAGACGAAGTGGATTTATTTGAAATCAATGAAGCATTTGCAGTAGCAATACTCGCCGTTATAAAAGAACTAAATATTTCAAATGATAAAGTCAATATTAACGGTGGTTCTATAGTGTTAGGTCATCCTATTGGGGCTTCAGGAGCTAGAATTTTGGTGACATTATTATATGCCCTGAAACAAAAAAACATGCGGCGCGGCATCGCAGTAACATGTCTTGGCGGAGGGGAGGCTATTGCTATAGCAATAGAAAGGGAGCCTTCATAAAGCATGACATGTAGCCATTCTATGGCTCATAACCCTATTTTTATAGACGTAAACTTCAAAATCCATTGAGAAAAAGTGCTCGACATCGTGAGATGAAGATGCGTTTTCTAGCTGTAAATAGCGTAACCCATCAAAATTAAGCCCCTTAGCTTTGAGAAGAGCTTCTTTGGCACACCATAAGGTAAAAAAATAGTCGCGAGGGTTTTTATTTTCATTCATTTGTCGCTTTTCAGAAGGATGCATGAATAGATCGGCAATTCTTAGAAAAGGCAAACCATCTTGAATTCGTTCGATGTCTACTCCGATGGGAGAATGAGGATGAAATGCTAGAAAAGCATACTGGTCGGAATAAGAAAGATTAAAATGAATCGGGTGCCCTTCGAGATAAGGTTTGCCAATACCATCACGTAAAATCTTAATCGAGGAAGCTTTTTGCTTTATTAGTTTTTCAAGATGAAACCTCAAAATAGCATGAACAAGAAGTCTCCTCTTTCGATCTTCATCAAATATGAATTTCTGAGCTCGATCTAGCGTTGCACTGTCAAGATATGCTTTTGCCTGTTCGATTTCTGTATCTTGAATTTTCTGCAATTCAATTATATAAAAGAGTGCTCCCCTTAGCTCAGGCAAAGATAAATTGTGAGATCGAGATGTGATAATCATCCATTTATTCTCTGCTAAACACGTGCCTTAGGGTTTCTATCCTCTTTAAGTGACATTAGCTAAATAGGGAGAATTTTAACAACCGAAAGACTGGGATTTCCCAGAGCCTGTCCCAATAAATTCTCTGGAGATCTTTTTAGGTTGCTTTGGGTGTCTCCTGAAGAACCTCATCTTCCATCTTTATGTGAGGAGGAGAGCTTGAGGGAAGTTTTTTTCGGGATGAAGATGGCGTAGTAGCGTATAGCCAACACCTGCTGCGCCTTTCATGAAACTAGGCACATGAAATCCACCGTCGGTTCCATTTTTGCTGATTCTCTTATGGTGCGCAACGGTTCTTGAGACCAATTTCTCGATGGCCTCATTCAATAAAGGATGTGGATGGATTTTTGCGGCTTCTTGGAGAAATTCGAGGTGGCCAAGAGAACCACAGCATAGATTGCACGAAAAGTGTGTTTCAGCTTCACGCAATGTGGTGGCAAGCGCAACTTGGATCTCCTCCTCGATGCTCGAATTCCGCATTATCTTGCTGAGCGCCAGGCGACTCAGTCCAATCCCGGTAGCTCCATGACACCAGCCCACGGTTTCTTTTGTACCAATGGGTGTGAAGTGAGGCCAATTTTGCTTATCTTTAGAAAATAAACTGCGCTCATAAGCTAAAGCTCCCGCTGCAACTTTCTGGTATTGGGGATTTGGAACATATTCTGCAAGCTTAAGCAAAGCATAGGCGCATCCGGCAGTGCCATGCGAAAACCCAAGAAGTGCCTCTGGGGTATTGTTGTTTAGCCAGGCCATTCCCTGTTCAATAGCAACGACTTTTTTACACAAACTATCCGCTGCCGTGCTGGCAAGTGTTAACAATTTGGGATCTAAAACCTTTCGATACACAGCTAGTAAAACGAGAATTAAACCCGCACTCCCTCCAATCACGTCATTGAATGTATCTTTTTCGATAATTTCAGAATCAAGCAGCAGCAGAAATCTATGCGCTTCTTCGATAAGCTCGGGCAGGTCTAACATCTGGCCCACCGACAAAAGCACATAAGCAATTCCGCTGGCTCCCGACATAGCGCCTACGCCAAGCCCAGCAAATTGATTAATAGCTTCTTTTTCCTGCGCTAAAATTTGCCTTATCCCCTTTAAAGTATTAAGGGCTTCCTCTTCCCACTGAGGATGACCTGCAGCCGCCAAAGCTGCAAAAAAAAGAGCGATGCCAATCTTTCCTGAGTAAAGATTTTCACTGAGCGGCTGAAGCGTATATTGATCGCTTAAAGCATTTGGCTCAAAGCCAACCCAATTAAGCGAGCCATCTTCTGAGACAATCGCCCGCTTCTTCAAATCATGAGCAATGGCAAGAATGCTCTCCCAAATTTCATTTTTATTAACAATCAAAGGCGCGTCAGAAACAGGCAGCTCTGCCTCCTCATGCACGGCTAACTCTTTTACAAGAAAAGCATCGCGTATGAAGCGCGCTTGCAGCTGCCGGTCTTTTTCGCCCCATTGATCAAGCAGTTTTTTTACTGCATCATAAGCGCTGCCGCTCAGGCAATTCTCAAGAATAAGTTTGCTGCCGCAGAAGAGATCAGTTTTCTTGGGAAAGGAGTGGAACATAGGAATATCACCTCTAAAAAGAGCCCTTTCCTCCTCTTTTCGAATCGCCTTGAATCGCTCCTGATCTTGAAGAAGCTCATCTAGGTGAGCGAGGATTTTTTGGCGCTCCTCCACATGCAAAAGCGCCTGAGGCTGACGCAAGTTTCGCAGCAGCAGAAAATAAACGAAGGTAGGTTTTGCAATGAATCTGACAGGATGCTCAGCTGCTTCCTCAATCCATGCACTTATCACTGCTTTGCTGCTACCGATCAAACTGTACATCTCATTGAAGCCTTGAACGATCTGTTCAACATATTCTTTAGCAGCAATCGGCTTGCCTGCTAAAAACACCTGCTGTTTACTCGTTTCCAAAACACTACTTTGATAATTGAGCTGCATCTCATCGGTATTCATATTAGCCCAATATGGCAAGAGATTCGGAATCACTTGATCTGATTCCGATCCTAGCGCGCTCATATCTATGCCTTTTTTCCCGAGCTTACCTACGTACAAAAATGGAAGCATACCTGTGTTCAAAACACTTGGCTTTTGTATTGAGCCATGAGAATAGGAATAAGCAATCCTAGCGAAAAAAAGTGTTTCACAATCGATCAGCATGGGATTTTCACCAGATGCAATTAGATTTTCAAAATGCGCATCTGATCCGCCAGCCAAATAGAAGAGACAAAGCAGCATGCCCGACCGCGTAAAATAACGCTCTACCTCGGCTTGATTAAGACAAGCAAAAGCGGGGACATATTCCTCCCATCCATACTCTCCTCGCGGCAACACGAGATAATTTTTGAGCTTAATAGAAGGGTTTAGCGAATTAGCGATTTCAAGCAGGTTTTGAAATGCGGCGACAATCTTTAGATCTTTGGGTTTATAAATACACTTCTGCCCACCAGCAAAGTGCAAAATAAAGACCTCTCTTCCCTCTTGATGCTTATCTCCAACGCCACAAACTATCTCACTTACCTGCCCAAGCAGAGTGCCCTTCCCAAATTTTTCTTGAAGTAGAGGCAAGTCTTGCTCTAAGTGCTCTATCAGTTCATTTACATGCTCAATCCAGAAATGCACAGCCAACTCGACATATTTCCTAAGCTCGCCATATTCAGCAAAAAATTCTTCCAGGCCCTCTTTTTGCATTAATCTCTGGCGTGCGAAATTCTGGAACCGCTCCTCGGGAGTTTCACCCTCCAATCGACCTGTTAAACGCGCGAGCCCAAGTTCCATAGTCATTGCAGGCGCACATAATAGGCTTAAATCTTGCGCAAGAGCGAACTGAAGTTGGTCATATGCAATGCTAGATAAGCTTTCCGAAGAGCGTAGCTGCCTTCTGATGGCAACTGCCCAAGGCCAAACCACCATTCCAAAGGGCAGAGCAGAAACTTCACGGGGTATTTCACCAGATACATTTTCGTCCAAAAAAAGCTCGTGCCACATCTCTGAACCTATCCTGTTTTAGAAATATCTGTATAGAAATTGACAAATAGCTTAACTGTCAATCTAAATGCACGATTACAAAATGGAGAATTAGTATGGCAAAAAATGAAGATCTGAAAGCTAAAATCATTGCTAAAGCTTGGAAAGATCCAGCTTTCCGCAAAAAACTCATTGCTAAGCCCAAAGAGACTCTAAAAGAAATGGGCTTCGACGTTCCTGCTAATATTGAGGTGCGTATCCAGCAAGATGACGCCGGTCATTTTACTTTTGTGCTGCCGGCTGCTCCTAAGAACGTAAATGAGTTAAATGAAGCAGAGTTGAAACAGGTGGCTGCCGCAGGAGCTAGCTTAGCATACCTATCACTGCAGCCTTAGTCGAGGTTTTCTGCAAAGATAAACGATAATTACAGAAGCGCTATGAAAAAGAAAATTCGCGTGGGTTATTACGCCTTGCTCAGACAAGAAAGAGGCCTTGCTGAAGAGGTTGTTGAGTCTGAGGTAGCAACGGTTCGCGAACTCTATCAAGAGCTTAAACAGCGTCATGCCTTTAAGCTCTTAGAGTCGCAAGTCAAGGCATCGGTCAACTCTAAAATTTCCTCTTGGGAGACCTCGCTGAATGAGGGAGACACCGTCTTACTAATCCCCCCTGTTGCAGGAGGGTAATGGTAGACCCTAATCTCTATTATTCTAGACAAATGCGTCTTCCTGAAGTTGGAAACGAAGGCCAGACGCGTCTGCAAAATGCTAAATGCTTAGTTGTTGGAGCAGGAGGATTGGGAGCGCCAGCCCTTTTGTATCTAGCAGCGGCCGGCATTGGCACTTTAGGGATTTGCGATGGTGATCTACTCGAAGAGAGCAATCTGCACCGCCAACCGATTTATAACGCAAAAGATGTGGGTAAATCAAAAGCTGATTTAGCTACTGAGCGCGTGAAAAATCTCAATCCCCTAATCCACGTTGTCTCCTATCCTTATCGCCTAACTGCCGAAAATGCCCTTTCCCTTTTTTTACTCTATGACATCGTGTTGGATTGCACCGATAACTTCCGCACCAAATTTCTGATCAATGATTCGGCCTACTTCGCCCAAAAGCCTGTTGTGCGTGCGAGCATCTACCAATTCGAGGGACAGATTCAAACCTATTTGCCGGCCAGAAAAGATGCCTGCCTACGCTGTCTTTGGGAAGAAGTTCCTCAAGAAGGATGCGTGGGAACTTGTCAACAAGTGGGGGTTTTAGGTCCTGTACCCGGCTACTTTGGAATCTTGCAAGCTATGGAGGCAATTAAGTTCTTCCTAGGACTACCAACCCTGCAAGCGCATGAGATCCTCTTTACGGATCTTCTTTACTATTCACAACGCGTTATCTCTTTCGAACGCAAGCCTAGCTGCCCTCTATGTGGTGAGGCTCCCTCACTCCAGCAACCCTGCGAAAAAGAGTCGTGGGAGCTGCATGCCTCTGATCTCGAAACGAGCCTCTTTGAACTAATCGATATTCGAGAGGTAGAAGAGACTGATTCAAACCCCTACCTCGAAAGACCCTGCCTTAAAATGCCCATGAGCTCTTTCGACATGTCCCAGTTAGACCCTCAAATCAAGTATGCCCTCTTCTGCCGTAGAGGCATACGCAGCGCCAAACTCACACTTGCCTTGAAAAGCAAAGGCTTAGAAAACATCTTTTCTCTGATTGGTGGAATCGAAGCTCTTCAAAAAAATACTTTATAAAAAGCAAGAGATCGCCTACACAGAGATAAACAACACAAGGAGAAGTGTGTATGCCAAAAAATGAAGATATAAGAGCCAAAATCATCGCTAAAGCTTGGAAAGATCCAGCTTTCCGCAAAAAACTCATTGCTAAGCCCAAAGAAACTCTAAAAGAAATGGGCTACGACATTCCTGCTAACGTAGAGGTGCGTGTACAAGAAGATGATGCACGTCATTTCACTTTTGTATTGCCGATCGCTCCGAAAAACATCAACGAGCTGGATGAAGCAGAGTTGAAGAAAGTTGCTGCTGCGGGTCAGAGCATGGGGCACATTGCAAAGAACGTTTATTGATCGCAGAGTTGAAGCAGATTGCTGCTGCGGGTCAGGGGCACGTTATTGGAGTGGATGCACTATGAAAGGAAAGAAAAAATGCCAAAAAATGAAGATATAAGAGCCAAAATCATCGCTAAAGCTTGGAAAGATCCAGCTTTCCGCAAAAAACTCATCGCTAAGCCCAAAGAAACTCTAAAAGAAATGGGCTATGACATTCCTGCTAACGTAGAGGTGCGTATACAAGAAGATGACGCGCGTCATTTCACTTTCCCCCTGCCTCCTGCACCCACTAATCTCGGCGAACTGAATGACACAGAGCTAAAACAAGTTGCTGCTGGGAGTGTCTGGATTTTTTGTGGTGGTGGATTTCCTCATTGAGTACAAATAAATATTCTAAAGAGAAGAGAACATGTCAAAAAATGAAGACATAAGAGCCAAAATCATTGCTAAAGCTTGGAAAGATCCAGCTTTCCGCAAAAAACTCATCACTAAGCCTAAAGAGACCCTAAAAGAAATGGGCTACGACGTTCCTGCCAACGTAGAGGTGCGTATCCAGGAAGATGATACGCGTCATTACACTTTTGTGTTGCCGATTGCTCCTAAAAACATCACCGAGCTGGATGAAGCGGAGTTGAAGAACGTTGCTGCAGGTCGGGGTGTAGGGTTCCGTCTTGGATCAAGATGAATGCATTTTAAGGAAATGAAAATATGAAAAAAAATGAAGATATAAGAGCAAAAATTATTGCTAAAGCTTGGAAAGATCCAGCTTTTCGCAAAAAACTCATCGCTAAGCCCAAAGAGGCTTTAAAAGAAATGGGTTATGAAGCCCCCGCGAACATCGAGGTACGTGTTCAGGAAGACGATGCGCGTCATTTCACTTTTGTTTTACCAGCCATTCCTAAGGACTTTCAGGAGCTGGATGAAGCAGAGCTAAAACAACTCGCAGCGGCCGGTCTTGCTTATGGCCTACAAATAAGACCAGAATAAGAAAAATCCTCTTCTCTCTAACTGGTTACGCAGTAAAACAAGGAAAGAATATGCCGAAAAGTGAAGATATAAGAGCAAAAATTATTGCTAAAGCTTGGAAAGATCCAGCTTTTCGCAAAAAACTCATCGCTAAGCCCAAAGAAACTCTAAAAGAAATAGGCTACGACGTTCCTGCTAACGTAGAGGTGCGTATCCAGGAAGACGATGCACGTCATTTCACTTTTGTTTTACCGGCTGCACCTAAGAATGCTCAAACGCTGGATGAAGCTGCACTGAAACAAATTGCTGCTGCAGGGTTTGTTGCAGCCCGCCAGTTAAAGAGAGATTAAGAGGAGCTGAACCCTCAATGACTAGCATTACCAAGACCAGCCTCAATTTATTTAGATAAAAGTTAACTAACAAAGAGAAAGAATATGCCAAAAAATAAAGACATAAGGGCAAAAATTATTGCAAAAGCTTGGAAAGATCCAGCTTTTCGCAAAAAACTCATCGCTAAGCCTAAAGAGACCTTAAAAGAAATGGGCTATGACATTCCTGCCAATGTTGAAGTGCGTATTCAAGAAGACGATGCGCGTCATTTCACTTTTCTTTTACCGCCAGCTCCCACCAATGCCACCGAACTTGATGAGGCAGATTTAAAACAAATTGCGGCGGCAGCGGCTACACAAGTAGTAATCTGGACTTTGGAGTAATTTCTCGTCCTGATCGGTCGCAAAATTGTGGTTATTGACTGGCTTCGTCAAGGCCGGCTTCGACTATCTTATTAAGATGATCGCGCGCGATCTTAGATTTGTGAATCTCCGTGACAAGCTTTAAAAGATCCTCGAAGCCAGCTTCTTCGGCCCACTCCTTAAGAGGCATATCGGGATTCCAGCCAGTCGCCTCCTTGTGAGCGTCGATGAACTTTGCTTGATAGATTTCTGATGAATCAGTCTCATTGTAATAGCGGGCGATTTCGTTTAATATTTCTTCCTGTGCAACTGCTTTTTCTAGGCCCTCTTCGTATCGATCAGCCCATTTAAGCTCGTTAAGTAAAAACTTTCCCTGCTTCCAAGGAAATTGCCCACTGGAAAAACAGGCGTGAAGCTTGCGTGTTTTTGCTTTTTCTTCTGCAAGAGAAGAGAACTCTTTCTCGGTTAAATGATTGCGTACAAGCCAAGATGTCCACATCCAATCTTCCTGAAGCAGATGGCGTCTGCGAAAGCGCTTTTTTTCCTCTTTGATCTCCTCAACGGAAACCTCAACCTTGTAAATTTTAGAAAGCGCATTGGCCATAGCTTGATTCATCGCATTGAACTGCATCTCTGGAAAATGCGGATCATGAAGCGCAAAATGCTGAGCAATCTGCCTTTGGGTAAGCTCAACTTCGGAGAAAGAGAGGCGCCTATCTGCATGAAAGAGCACCTCAAAAAGCGATGTCCTTGAAAATTCTTTTTTTTCTACTGTCTCTGAAAGAGATAGAGCTTTGATTTTTTGTAAGAGAAGGCGTGCATCATCAGCTTTCTGATCGACATAGTGTGCTTGCATCCACCCAGTGACATCGCCGATTAATTCTTCTGAAAAGCCTTTTTTACGAGCGCACTCAATAATGTTCTCGATGGTTCTTTCAGGATAATAAAGCTCTTGTGCAAGCGCAAAGAAGGCCTCGCAAACATCCGCAGGTATTCTCTGCTCGTTTTTAGCGCGCTCTAAGGTAAAACGTATGTTAATCAGAGGAAGGGAAAGCGGAATATAGCCTTCTTCCTTGGGCCCGTGGATGAGCACAACTTCATCATCATCGATCACCGTGCCATTATGGTAGAGCTCGAAGACTTTTCCAACCCCGATCATGCCAAAGTCAGCGGTTTCAGCTGCGCGCAACGCGCCCATGCTGCTGGCTCCTAATACGATGATCCCCTGATCGATCGCATAGAGGATCTCTTTATGCCACACCGATAAGGTCTGCATAAAGGTTCCATCGATCAATCCGATAACTTTGGGTTGAAACTGCACTGCAACGCTCAGAATATCTCCCTGTTTGGCCGGCGGGAGATAGCGGGCATCTAAGATTGATTTTGCCTCTTCAACTGGAAGAGATGGTCCAAGAAAAATGAGAATATCATCGGGAGAAATGGTCATAAAAGCGCTCCTGCAGGAAAGTGCGTACCTTCTCTTTGATCGCATGGCGTTTTTTTAATTGTAGTTGCTCTTTCTGAGATAAACTTCTTAGCTCTTAATCCCGGATCAAAATTACGAGAATAGTATCCTTCTAGACCCGGGATAATGACACGTACCACAGACATGCCCAGTTTTTCCTGGCTTAAGTCGAACACCAGCAGTTGTGAAAGGCCGGCATTTTTAAGTTTACGCATGAGAATGTGAATATCTTCTTCTAAAGTGGCACCTGCACCAGATGTATAAGAAGCGGCATCGATGGTAGCAGGATTGGCTTCGATGATTTGAATAATTTCAGCTACATCATTCTTCTTCATGGCATTGAATTGTGACATAAAAATGTCATCTCGGGAGCCCGAAATCGCGATGGTTCTTCCCTGAACGGCTTCAGTAATGGCACGAATCATGGCTACCTCTGGATCGAGATGTGCGCCATAGCCTTCGCAGATGCCCATACTATGGCGAAGGTGCTTATCATAAATAGAGGCCTTAAATACGGGCACTTCAGTATCCACCGTGCAATCGTATAAGAGGGTTTGAACTCCTGCTCTTTCAATCTGTTCCAGAGCTTCTAACACACTCTGATACCGGATCGTATCAAGCTTCACTCTTTTCAATGGCTGATGGTGGCGCTCTTTAAGAGCGAGATAGCAGCTCATCGCATCGCGCTCGATGAGTTCATAAACCCCGGAGGCAACTGCTTCTAAAAAATGGCATCCTGAAGCCAGGCCATTTGTGTCCATGCGAATTGAGTAAAGCTCCTGATTTTCATTTCTGCTTACGCGATAATCTTGCATGACGCTTTGCAGAGGAACTGCCACCTCTTCTTGTCCAAATAGATCCCATGCTAAAACCCATTTTTCCGGCAGATCAGGATGAAATAACGCGTGAGATCGATAAGATAAATGGGTTAAAAGCGGCGCCGTATATCTTTTAATCAGTTCGTTATAGGAAAAAAGAAGGTAGGGAAGATTGGCTGTTTCTGCACAGAAAACTTCCAAAGATTCCATTAGGCCAGAGACCTGCGCAGTTACCAGAGAGAGGCCCTTGCCCGAAGAGATAGATAACGTGAAAGCCCCAGGCCGAATCGAAATCGTCACTGGAATGCCAATCTTGTCTAAACCTGTGATGTTCGCAACCCGAGACACTCCAATTAAAGGTGCAAGCGGTGCAATCTGCTTCCAAGTCTGCTCAGGGCTTTGGATGCGATGAGTCCCCTCAAAGAAGCCTTTGCGCGCTGAAAATGGTGTTCCACGAAAAAAAATTGGCTGCATAGATCTGCATTTTGCACAACACCCCTCAAAAATCAAAATAAATCTTAAATAATTTAACCACAGAGGCACAGAGGACACAGAGAAGAAAGAAGCCGTTTTTTGTAAGAGAAACAAAAAAATAATCTTCCTTCTTTACTCTGCGTTCTCTGTGCCTCTGTGGTTAAATCATCTTTTCATATTAAGGGTGGCTTGCTGAAATGACTCTATTCCTCTAATGTGACAAACATAGAGGGAAAGAGAAGATGCAAGATAGCTCACTCGTGCTGCCATCACATATTGGCGAAGAGATCTCGCTTGAAGCCAGCGTTCGCTACAATCTCAATGAACCCTTCACTGTTTGGGTGATGGAGCAAGAGGTTGGAGATCTATTTCTCTACGATCCAAAAGATCCCCACTTTCTACCTATTTTTGTCGCGCATATCAAACAGGGCGATCTAATCCTGGGAAGAGCTACATCTGAAGAAAAAAACTACGGCCTTTTTTTCCTCTCTCCGCGAAAAACAACGCTGCGTAAAGTCTCCGCAAATACCCTGCTTGCAGAGATGGCTAAGGATGCTGTCCTAAAAGAGAGCATTATCAAATTACTCGAGAGTTACATCCATCGAATATTTTCGCCTTTTCCACATCGAGAAGAGCGCATTGAAAAGGTGCTTAAAGTAGGTGAAAATACAGATCTACAGCCAGGAGAAGTCGCTGGCCCACAAAAATCCTTCACACCAGAAGAAAAAGAGCACATTTTTTGGGTAGAGGTATTGAAAGGCAGTTGCAGCTTTTTAGATGAAGCCTCCTCTTTATTCTTCAAAGAAACTGGAACTCTCTATCCTATCACGCAATCTCACTGGTTGAGAAGTGAAGTAGAATCGACTCTGGCAACTTTTTCAACCACTCAAGCTTTGGAGAAACCTGAATTTTGGAAAGGAATTGAAGCACTAGGATATGAGCTTTTTAAAACTGTCGTCAAACAGAAGAATGAAGAGCTAGAAAATGCCCTTTTAAGGTTGCAAAAGAAACAGACCCTTGAAGAAGACTTAATCGAGCAGACGCTGCTCAGCCTCGGCTCTGTTTTAAATGAAGAGATCACGGTTGCGCATTTGCATCAAGGAGACCTTCTTTTTCAAACGTGCGATCTAATTGGTCGAACAATGGGGCTAAGCTTTGATAATACGCCCACAAAAGCCACGACAGTCGATGATGAAGTGATCGAGATCTGCTTGAATAGCAATATCAACTTCCGTCGCATTACTTTGAAGGGTCGGTGGTGGAAAGAGGCCATGCAACCACTTTTGGGATTCTTTGGCCCAGAGCAGCGCCCTGTGGCTTTGATGCCCATCAAAAACAATTATGAGATTGTCGATCTTCAAGAGAAAAAAAGGCTAACACTTACCCCTCTGCTAGCCAAAGAGCTTTCCAAGCGCGCCTACGTTTTTTATCGAGGATTTCCACAAGGAGAAATGACCCTTTTCCGCATTGCAAAGTTCTCGTTTGAATACAATAAACAGAATTTTGTTTGGATTCTCTTTATTGCGATAGTCATCGGCTCTCTCAACCTGTTTCTTCCTTTTGCTACGCGAGAGCTCTTCGACAAGATCCTTTTTGGAACAGATATCTCTCTTTTTAAGCAATTTGTGCTCGGACTGCTCCTGGTTTCATTTAGCACGACAATTTATACTTTTTGCAAAAATTTTCTCGTATTGCGAATCGAAGGATTATCTAAAAGCGAAATGCAAACTGGTCTCTGGTTACGCGTCCTTCAGCTCCCACTCTCATTTTTTCGCAAGTTCACCTCGGGTGACCTCATTACGCGGATCATGGCTTACGAAAAAGTTCGCTACGAGACTAGCTCTAATCTCATAAATCTTTGCGTGACCTCCATTTTCTGCCTTTATTACTTCGCGATGCTTTTCGCTTATAATTCAAAATTTGCCACCATAGGATTAATCGGCCTCTTCGTAGCCGCTCTTGTTTTTACTCTTTGCATTGCCATAGAAGTCAGACTGACCAAAAAGAGTTTCGCTTTGGGAACCACAATTCAGGGAATCGTCGTACAGATCATCTCCGGCATCGCAAAAATCCGCATCTCAGGCGCAGAGGGCCGCTTTTTTAGCTTATGGGGAAATGTCTTCAGCCAGAAAAAGAAGATCGATTTAAAGCTGCTTATCGTTACCGCAATTGAAAGACTTGTCTATCGGATCTTTCCTGTGCTCATGGCCACACTCCTCTTTTGGGTAGCAATCATCACATTCCGCAACGATCCAAAAGTCTCATCCTCGATAAACCCTTCGCAGTCGCTCGGAGCTTTCTTAGGCTTTTATACTGCCTATGCGCTTTTAATAGCTTCCGCGCTCGAAGTCTTCCAAATGGCATTTTCAATCTGGACTGTTCTGCCCTATTGGGAGAGATCAAAAGTCCTCGTTCAATCGGAAACTGAAGCGTTACCTGAAAAGAGTGCGCCCATCGTGCTCAAAGGTTCCATTGCGCTTGAGCATGTCAATTTCCGTTATTCTCCCGATGGGCCACTCGCATTGGATAATGTCTCCCTTTTCGCTCATCCTGGCGAAATGATTGCGATTGTGGGCCCTTCAGGATGCGGCAAATCGACCATCGTTAGACTTCTGCTCGGATTCGAAACACCCGAACAAGGTGAAATTCTCTTTGACGATCGTAGTATTTTTGATTACGACATCCGCCAAATTAGAAAACAGATAGGCACCGTTCTTCAAAACGAAGGCATGTTAGGCGGGAGCATTTATGATATCATCGCAGGATCTAAGGTGTTGTCCATTGAGGACATTCAAAAAGCCATCCATATGGCCAATTTAGATGATGACCTTAAAGCCTTACCCATGGGATTAAATACGGTCATGTCGACAGGAGGCAATACAGTCTCTGGAGGGCAGCGGCAACGCCTATATCTGGCTAGGGCACTTGCTGCTTCGCCAAAAATCCTCATCCTCGATGAAGCGACAAGCGCGCTCGATAATACATCTCAAAATCTAATCGACAAAAATTTAACCGAGCTCAATATCACACGCGTTATGATCGCACACCGGCTGAGCACTACACGCAACGCCGATCGTATCTATGTGATGGATCAAGGAAAAATCATCGAAGTTGGCACGTATAAAGAACTCGCTGCAGCCAAAGGCCTCTTCGCCGAAATGCTAAAACGCCAAGAGCTCTGACAAATTAGCACGCAAATTCTTGATTAGTTATAAGTCGTTGCTAGTAAACGGGCCATTTCAAGTTCCTTATCTAAGTTTCCCATGATCGCTGCAACCTCATCATCTACTTCCACAATTTCATCAGATGTCATGAGATTCTCCTTAGGCCTTGGCAGAGCAGCATTTTTGGAAACTGCAACAAAAGCGGCTGGTTGCGATTTGTTTTCTGGCAATGCAGGTAAAACTAGCTTTGGTATCTGTATAACAATAGGTTCTTCAGGTTCTTCTCTTAAAGGCTCGGGTTCTGGATTCAAGTTTACTCGACATTTATAGCCAAGAAAATAGTGCTCAGCAATTTTAATAATCTTCCTTGCCCGCTCAAGATCACTGGAAGGCAGGAACATCGCTCGGCATGCTTTATATTCTATCCTTCCTGAACTATCTAAATCCCCGAGATAAGGATGAATTGACAGTTTAAAGAGCCGTGTTGCTTCAGCGTTATCACCATTTTTTAACAAATCCACCACTAAATCTATCTGCGCCGTTACGTGATCTAAAACGCTGTCTAAACTAGATAATATTACACCTGCCACAAACTACCTTTTGATTTAAAAAAATTAATAAAGGTAACTAGTGTACAGAAATCATGGAATTAACGCGTTACTAATTTGGAGAACTCTTCTCTCAAAGGAGGGTCATCGACGGTTCCGTTCACATCCATTGCTGAACGATAGGATACCTTCGTCCGACACGGAAAGCTTTCTTGCTAACACGTATGCCAGGTGCGGCTTGACGCCGTTTGTATTCGGCGAGATGAATTCGGTGAATCAAATCGAGAATGAGATCTAAGGGAAGTTTTTGTTTTTCAGCGATCTCTTCAGGCGCATGAAACTCTTCAACATATGCTTGCAGCACAGCATCGACGATGGCGTAATCGGGTAGCGTATCTGAATCTTTCTGATTTGGCCTAAGCTCTGCGGAGGGAGGTTTATCGATGATCGCCTGCGGAATAAGCTCTTTTTTGCGATTGAGCCAACGACAAATTGTGTAGACTTGCGTTTTGGTTACATCAGAAATCACCGCAAGCCCGCCGCACATATCTCCGTAAAGTGTGGAGTAACCCATAGCCATTTCGCTCTTATTGGCCGTACTCATTACGATGTAGCCTAGCTTATTGGAAAATGCCATTAGGATGATGCCACGGATGCGCGCTTGCAAATTCTCTTCAGTGACGTCAGGCTTTTTGCCTTCGAAGTGAGGTTCTAAGAGATTTAAATAGGAGTCAAATGGTGCCTCAATGGGCACTTCAACGAGATTGATCCCCAACCTACGCGTAAGTTCTTTTGCATCGGATAAACTTGCTTCAGAGCTATACCGCGAAGGCATTGCTATCGCTAAGACATTCTCCTTCCCAAGTGCATCGACCGCTATGCATGCCACCAATGCAGAATCGATACCACCTGATAAACCGAGACATCCTTTTTTAAAACCTAACTTATGAAAATAATCGCGCACACCTAAAACCAGCGCGCGGTAGAGATCTTCAACAGCATCGGACGTAAATGTAGACGGTGGTGGCAGCGCATTGAGGTCGACGAGCAGAAGATCTTCTTCAAACCCTTTTGCAACTTGCCGCAGTGTGCCCGTTTGATCAACACAGAGACTGTATCCATCGAAGATTAACTGATCATTGCCCCCTACTTGGCAGCAGAGAATCACTGGGCATTTTAAAGTTTTAGCGCTTTTGGCACACACTTCCAAACGCACACTGGGTTTTTGAAATTGATAGGGCGAGGCGGAGATATTAATCAAAAAGTCTGGTTTGGAAGAGGCTAAATCAGCCACTGGATCGCGTAAATAGTGAGTGAACTCAACACCTGAGTGTTGCCACCCAAAGTGCTGCCAAATGTCTTCACAAATCATGACCGCGACTTTCTTTCCTTTGAACTCCCAGAGTTTAATCGAGCTCCCTGGCTCAAAATATCTGCGCTCATCAAACACGTCATATGTAGGCAATAAACACTTATCTTCGTAACCAACCAACTTGCCATCTTGAATAATTGCCGCGCTGTTAAACAGCGCTTTTTCTGTATGTGAGGGGTTCTTGCGCACTAGCCCTACCACCACCATTAGCCCTGCAGAAGCATGTATAATTTTTTCAAGTTGGGGCTCGATCGCCTCGATAAATGAGGCATGTAGCAAGAGGTCTTCCGGTGGATAACCACAAATAGCCAGCTCAGGAAAAACTACGATATCGGCTTTTTGGATGCGGGCCTTCTCGAGGATTTGAAGAATTTTTAACGTATTTCCTTCAAGATCTCCCACGATTGGATTAAGCTGGGCAGCTAGAATTCGCATAATATCTTTTTTTTAGCCTATTTTTCGAGCGCTCGCTTGACATCAAACTTCAGCACTTGGATCATTTCCAATAAATAACACAACTTGAGATTTAAAATATGGCCCTCGGAAAACTAAAGATCCACACTGAAAATCTTCTTCCTATTATCAAGAAATGGCTCTACAGCGACAAGGATATCTTTATCCGTGAGCTTGTTTCCAACGCCTGCGACGCCCTGCATAAGCTGCGTATTCTAAGAGAGCAAAAAGAAGCTGAGACAACGGATGAAGAGCTGCGCATCGACCTCGTGATCGATAAAGAAGGCCGCACTTTAAAGTTCATCGATACTGGTATCGGTATGTCCCATGAAGAGGTGGAAAAATATATCGCTCAAGTGGCTTTTTCTGGCGCAGAAGAGTTTGTAAGCAAATACAAAAGCCAAAATGAGCAAGATCAGATCATCGGCCATTTCGGCCTCGGTTTCTATTCTGCTTACATGATCTCCACTAAAGTTGAAATCGATACTCTTTCGTATCGTGCAGATGCAGAAGCGGTTTTCTGGTCGTGCGACGGCTCCGCAGATTACACCATCGATAAAGGCACACGTGAGATGCGCGGCACAGAGATCACTCTCTTTGTCGATAAAGAAAGCGATGAGTTCCTAGAAGAAAATCGCATTAAGCAGATCCTCAAACAGTACTGCGCATTTTTGCCTTTTGCTATCTATTTAAATGGCGAGAAGATCAACCACAAAGACCCCCTCTGGCTAAAAAACGCCTCTGAGTGCACAGATCAAGACTACCTAGATTTTTATCGCGATCTCTACCCCATGGAGCCAGAGCCGATTTTCTGGATCCATCTAAATGTCGACTATCCATTCAATCTCAAAGGCATTCTCTTCTTCCCTAAAATCCAAAAACGCTTTGATTGGAACCGCGCAAACATCAAACTCTTCTGCAACCGTGTCTTCGTATCTGACAATTGCAAAGATTTGATCCCTGAATATCTAGCCGTGCTACAAGGCGCGCTCGACAGCCCTGATATCCCCTTGAACGTCTCCAGAAGCACACTGCAGATGGACCGCACCGTTAGACAGCTGGCGGCGCACGTCTCTAAAAAAGTTTCAGACCGCTTAGTCAGCCTCTATCAAACTGACCGCGCAAAATTCGAAGAGGCATGGCCCGATATCGAACTCATCGTCAAACTCGGAGCGATTCAAGATGAGAAGTTCTACGAGCGCGTACAAAGCGCTCTCATCTGGAAAAATACTAAAAGCGAGTGGACCACCACCGAAGAGTATCTTGCGCGCAACCGCGAGAAAACAAAGGAGAAGATCTTCTATACCACCGAAGAGAAAACACCTTCACATCTGCTCGAATTATACAAAGACCATGAAGTTCTCTTTGCCACTTCACCGGTTGACACTGCGCTGATGAACACTCTGGAAGAAAAATTCCAGCCGGCTAAATTTCAACGTCTAGATGGCG
Source organism: uncultured Chlamydiales bacterium (assembly GCA_963700985.1). GTDB lineage: Bacteria > Chlamydiota > Chlamydiia > Chlamydiales > Rhabdochlamydiaceae. The sequence continues at coordinate 1,844,207 of OY969554.1, read as the reverse complement.
CGATCGACAGCGCGACACTAGATAGCACGCGCGAAAAAACCCTTCTGGATGCCGACGGCAAGACCCAAGCGGGCAAGATCGCTGATTTCATCCGCGCTTCCCTTAACTTAGAAAAAGTAGAAGTCGAAGCCAAGAGTTTAACCAGTGACACACTGCCAAGCTTTATTGTGCTCGATGAAGAGCTAAGACGCATGCGCGACTACATGGCCATGACCGGCCAGAATTTACCGCCAAGTATCACCAGCAAACGCACCTTCGTAGTCAATACCAATAGCAAATTGATCTCGGGACTCTATTCGATGCAGAATAAAGAACCTGCGCTGGCCAAAGAGATGGTCCGCCATCTTTATGATCTCTCGCTGCTCTCGCAAAAAGAGCTCGAGCCCTCTGCACTTTCTGAGTACGTCACGCGCTCAAGCCAGATTCTCGAAAAGCTGGTTGAACGCCAATAAGTAGGAAAAGAGATGAATGCTACTGCTTTAGCTTCTTCACAAGTTGCCTTCGAGCCCACTATTCAGGATTTTTTTGACGCGGCAGAACAAGAGGCGGAATTTTCGTTTCTTCAGCTCGCACATGATCGAGTTGTGCGCATTGAAGCTAGAGAGCCGGGCTGCTGCTCTTCTCTTTCAGAAGAAGAGCGTGCGGCCAATGCGCGCACATGGCAAGCCTTTGAAAGAGCCGTTAAAACGGCTTACTCTCCCATTCAAATAAAGAGATTTTGCACGCGTTACGACCTAAACTTTCAGCGAGAACAGGACAAAGGATCTTTCCTTGAGCTAAGTCATGTCGCTAAAGTGGGAGTGGGCGCCTCACGTGTATTTACAAACGATATTCTGGGCGTTGCGCAGATGCCGCGAGAGCAGATTGCTGCCAGGCTGCAAGCCGCTCCCTATCTCGGCCCCAAAAAACCCGCCACTAGAATCATGGGCGGGCCCGATACTATGCGCGACATGTTCGTCTATGATCCTTTTCTTTTAGATCAGAAGCGTCAGCAACTCTCGCCTGATATTTTAGATCTTTATAATCCAGGCCGTTTCCCACGCGTGCCAGATTATGCATTCTGTGACCGTCTGACCAAGGTCTTTTCGAGCCTGGAACTTACTGAAGGTGAGATCATCCCTGCACTCACACGTGATGGTAAGCTCGACTTCTTCGAAGTCTACCGCAAAATCGGCACGGGTGATGGACTAGTGGCCTTTGCACTCAAACCGCTTAGCAAAAATTCCACACTTGTCCCCTCGCTTGTTTTTCGCCCAACGCAAGTGGCTTTTGTAGCCGAAGATTTTTTTATGAGCATCGCCAACGGCACCGAAAGATGCATGGGACTAACTGGCTATGCTGCAGCCAAAGCAGATTTTGCTACGCTCCTCCAAGATGGCAATTTTCGCACGCTAGATGGACAAAAAATTCGCGTTATCGCCTATAGCGAGGGAAGCACGCAGGCGCAAAGATTTATGATGGATTTCTGGGCAGATGTTGAAGAAGCCCTTCTACTTTGTGGACCAAGCCCCGATAGAGAAACCGTCACAGCTTTTAGCAACATGATCAATACGCGCACGGATCCATCACTTGGGCCAAAATGTCGCGTCGAAGTCTACCGCAATCGCGCCACCACAGTCTCGGGTGGAGATCGTTCTGATTATTTGGGAGAGACACATTTCGGATTGGGCATTCACCCAGACAACCCCTATATAGAAGTACATTTGACCGAATTTCAAAATAGCCTTGATATTGGCAAGGTAGGAGAGGTGCTCGGCCCCCACGCATTTCGCCCCGGCGAGCCCGAATACACTATAAATCCTCCAGTGCCGGCTGTGATCACATATGAGTATCCAAGAGCTGAATTAGATACACAGTTCGACAACACCCTACGCGGGCCAGAAATCGCTCAACATGAAGCGATACGCACCTCTTGGGGCATGCAAATACTTTACGCTATCGGATTCGGATTTTATTACCTCGTCTATGGTCTGCTCTCCTGTCTTGGCATCCAGCTCTTCCGCAGCAGCCGCACGCTAACTCCAGAGAGCCTTCCGCAACCCGACTAAAATCTCAGCTTTTATTTAGATAAGTTCGTGAAAGAGATCTGATCAAAGGTAATGCCATTATTGTCGATGGCTTGCACGATCTGCGTAGCTCCTTGCAGAGTAACGAGATAGACAAAGTTGATCGCTTGCGTTTTTTCTAGATACCAGGTGCTTTCGGCTTTGCGCGGCTCGCGCACATCGATCGCCCAAGCGCCGTCACCGAGATAGAGAACTCCATTTGGATCTACTTTGCCCTCTTTTATGCGATAAGTGCGTTTAAAAGCGTGATCGTGATGTTCAAAAGCAGTCTTCACTCCATATTGCTCAAAGAGCGGCACCCAGTGCTTGCGAATGAGTTTCCGATTGCCTTTGTTAAAATCGTAGACTGATGGATAGGCAGAGACATGATAAACCGCCATCTTATGCGGCATGTCGCTTTGTGCAAGCGCACTTTGCAGCCATTTTGTCTGTTTGCCACTGATCGGATAGGTATGTCCTGTATCCAAAAGAAACAAGCTCAAATAGTTTCCGTAATCGAGCGTGCGATATGCTGTGAAAAGCTCAGGCATGGCAAAAAACTCATAGAACAGCACCGACTTTACGCGCGGGTCAGGGTGAGAACTTTCCAAATCGTGATTGCCGATGGCCACGAGCGCAGGAATCAGCCGGCCATCAGATGTAACCATCTGATTCTTCCAAGCTTTAAAGAAGGTCTGCCAGCGTTTGATTTCAAAGTAGCGCCCTTTCAGAAAAGCGCTATGACCTCTCGTGTAAGCGATGTCGCCGCCTAGCACCACGAAATCGGGATCCATTTTGGCCACCTGGCCATTCATTTTTTTGAAACGCGAAAGGTTGTCTTGATAGAGATCGCCGCCCACCACAAAGCGCACAGGCCGGCCCAGCGTTGTATCTGGCATGGTTCTAAAACGATAGAGAACATCGTGAGTCCCTAAACGGAAAGCATAGACAGTGTCTGGTTGAAGCTCAGTCAGCTCTGCCGTATGCACAAAAAGCGTTCCCCATAAAAGGGTGCCATTTGCAACCTGATGCGAAGCGGCCACTTTTGCATGCCAAGTCGATTCGCCTTCTTTCTGATAATAAACTTGTGTGTTCTCGCCATCTTCATTGTGCCACTGCACCGTCATAGTGTGCGTAGGATCATGCAGCCAGGTGAGATAAAGGGCAGATGGAACCTTGGCACTTTCATAAGTTTTAAAAAAGATGACTGCGATAACAATCACGACTAGAGGTGCAAAAAACTTCAGAAATTTCATCAATTTTGGCTCGGTGTAATTGGGGAAGCAAGTTTAGCAGGAATTGGAATTAGAGGAAGCTCTTCGATTAATTTTCCTTCGCCATCGAGAGACTTCACCGCATACCCTTCCTTGCTTAAGCTAATCAGCCAGAAGCAGTTTTTCTGGGCTGATGTAGCCATGTACCACTGATCTTTAATAGGTTTCGGTTTACGTGGTGCGACGCCCCAAGCCCCATCACCTAAATAGATCACCCCAGTTTGATCTACTTTTCCCGCTTTGATGGGATGTGTGCGCTTGTAAGCGTGATTGTGATTTTCGAATGCGAACTTCACGCCATATTTTTCAAAAAGTGGCACCCACATGTCACGAATCTTAGTCGGGATGTGCCCATCATATCGATAAACCGAAGGATAAGCCCCCACGTGGTAGACCGGAATTTTAAAAGACACAGCTTCTCGCTTAGCTAATGCCTCATTTAACCAGGCGGATTGCAGACCCTCAATTGGATATGTGTGATTTGTATCTAACAAAAAGAGGCTGAAATACGTGCCAAAATCAAGCGCGCGGTAAGGTATGTTCTCTTCTGGAAAGGCGAAGAGTTTATAAAAAGAGCCACCCTCTACTTTCGATTTCACATCATGATTGCCAATCACGACCACCATCGGAATTAGCCGCCCATCAGGAGCAACCATCTGTTTATGCCACTCCTCGAAAAAAGTGCCCCAGCGTTTACGCTCCCAATCTTTGCCTTTAAAGAGCGACTTATGCCCATTGGTATAAGCGATGTCACCACCCACCACCACAAAATCTGGATCGCTCTGTGCAATCTCATGATTCATCTTTCTCAGAAGATAGAGGTAAAAATAGACATCCCCTGCAATGGCAAAGCGCAGCGGCCTTTCTAAATTCTTGGGGCAAGTTCGAAATTTATAGATGTTTTTGCTCTGGCCTATGCGGAATTGATACATCGTATCCGCCTGAAGATCAGTGAGTTCCACTGTATGCACCAAAAGCGCTTCCTTGGCAAAAGGAGTTACGATGCCAGTAGCTGAGCGCCATGTTGTTTCTGCTTCACGTTTGTATGAGATCTCTGAAATAGCCTCTTTTTTAGAGGTGTGCCATTGAATGACCATGGTCGAGGTCGGGTCTCTTTTCCAACTTAGGTATAGGGCCGTTGGCTCTTTGGAAGGAGTCTGTGCTCCAATCAGAATGGAACCCGAAAATAGGCAAAAAAAGAGCAAAATTCGTCGCATAGGCCGCTATTTTTAGACAAATCTAGGCTATGCGTCTATGGCCAAATTAATTCTATCCTTCTTTTCTAGAGCTAAAAATACAAACGCCTTAATTTCAATGATTTATGACTTTATTCTAGTTATAATAATATTAATATTATTTTGACTATATATTAATAATTTAGTATAATAATTAACAATAGCAATAATAAGGAACATATAATTATGTCATTAGCATTAACAGGACCTGATAGCTCGCCCTCGCATAGCATTACACGCATCAAATATACCTCCCCAGGCAAAGGCGGTCGTACAACGGCTAAAAAAGCTGACAGCAGCTTCATTAATGAAACTCAAACGCATGTTGCTAAACTCGTCCAAATTTTAAAATCAAATGGCACGATTACTGCGGGCCAACGCCTGCTTTTAGACATCGATGGCCCAACTAAAAGACTGACCGTCTCCCTCAAAGACAGCCATGCAAGCATGCCTGTTAAACAGACTCCAGAGATTCAGAAGGTCTGCAAAAAAATCATAAAAATCGCTAACCGCGGACTTTCCCCCTCATCTGAGTCTGCCCGAAGATTAAGCTTTCCGCGCACGTTTACGCCATCACCTGAACCCCAAAGCGCAGTAAATCCTGCAGCAATGGAAGAATTACGCTCTCAGATTGACCGTTTAACCGACGAAAAAACCGGGCTTACGCATCGAGTTGAAGATCTTACAGGTCAAGTCAGAGGTTTAGCCGAAGAGAATGCACGTCTTGTTCAAGAAAATACGCAGTGCTCAGCTTCTCAAGAAGAACTTACTGGCACTTTGAAAACCCAGCTCGAACTATATGGAGCAGCTAAGCAAAAAATCCGCGACCTCGACGAAAGAATTGAACAACTCCAAAAAGAGTTGTCTGAATTACAAAAAAGCAGCGTTGCAGATAAAGCTGAATCAGCAGCAAGAATCGGCGAGCTCGAAAAAGCTGTTAATGCAGACCAAGCCGAGATTGCTGCTCTCAAAAATACGAAAAGCGAGTTAGAAGCAAACATTGCAACTGCAAATGCAGAGATTGACAGGCTTAGATCTGAATTAACAAAAGCAACTAAAAGAGCGGCTGAGCTAGAGGCACAACTCGCTGCAGCGCAAGACGACAAGACCTCAGACAAGACAGCGTTAGAAACGAGAATCCAAGAACTCGAGCAAGCTTTTGCCAAAGCCCAAAACGAAGTTGCAATACTCCAAAAAGAAAAAGTCGAGTTAGAAGACTATATTGAACAGATTCTTCCAGAAATCGACGTGCTTACGACTGAATTAGAAAATGCAAATAAAAGAGTGGCTGAGCTAGAGACACAACTTGCTTCAGAAAAATTTAATTTCGAAAAGCGCATCTTGGAGCTCGAGCATGATGTCAGCGAAGCAGAGAGAAAAATCACTGAACTTTCTGCACAAAAACCAGCTTACCCAGATCGATCTACCGAAGTGACTGCTTTAAGCAAGCAGCTTGAAACTCAAAGAGCAGCAAACCTCCGATTGGCGCTCCAAGTTAGTGAGCTTGAGCACGCTTTTGCGCATAAAGAAATCGAAAATGGTGAGCTAGTAGAGCAGGCGCAATCACTGGCCAGCAGGGTCGAGGATCTAAATGCAGAATTTGTGAACCTAAAAGATTCTGAAAGCCAAGCTAAGCAACAACTTACATCCGTAACACAACGCTTTAAAGAGAGCGAAGAGCGAAATCTTTCTTTTGATCATAAGATAGGCCAAAACCAAACAGCTTACGATCAGGCAAGCGCACATGCACAAAGAGAGCACGATCGAGAAATTGGGTTGTTGAAGCAGCAGATGAGCATGCTTGAAAAACAGCGTAATGAAGCCGAACAGCTAAGAGATAAGCAAGGGCTACAAATTCGAGCTTTAAAGCAACAAATTAATAAAGCGAGTTCTGATTCAGACGATGAGCAGGAGCGCGCGCAAGAGGTCGTCAAAGCCTCAACAGAGACGACTGCTGGTGCTTTGAACACGATAAAAGCACAGACAGAATATATGAATAGATTGATTGCAGCTCGTGACAAAGCTGTAGAGAGCGCAAATACTGCTGACGAGCAGCTTAAAAAAATGCAGAAAACCATTAAGGCAATGGAAAAGCGTATCAGACAAGCTGAGCTTGAAAAAGGCGAATTAGATACTCGCGTCAGGGTTCTTTATGAGATGCTGCAAGAACGCACAAAAAGAGCGGCTGCACGGACACCAGAACAGCAACGCATGCTAGATGTTCACAATATTGACTAATAAAAAAACTCATATTCTGGGGTTTTAAAAACCCGCAAAATATGAGTTATATGGAAAATTTCTTAAGGCTACTTACTTAGGGTCAGGAGTCAGTTCAACAGACTTGGAATCTTCATCAGTTCCAGCTTGAACGTCTGTAATTGCACCCTTCAGAATTTCAATCTTAGCACCATCAACCATCTTCAAGATTACAGTTGTCTCTTGAACTTTGAATACTGTGCCCACGATTCCCATTGCAGTAACGCGATCGCCCTTTTTCAGGCCGCTGCGTTGTTTTTCCATCGCTTTGCGACGTTTTTGTTCTGGGCGCCAGAGGATGAAATAGAAGAAGACCAGTGCAATACCGATCATGATCAGCGTCTGCATGAAGCTGTTTTCACGAGCTGGTGCTGCTGGCGCATCTTGTGCAAAGAGCGGAAGAGAGCTGAAAACCAGCGCAGAAAGGCTGAGGCAAAAAGTAAAAAACTTGTTCATAATAGTTCCCTTGTTAAAAAAATGCATTGCCTGAGCATGCCCTAAAACAGCCCCAAAATCAAGAAAAATGAGCTAATTTGACGCTAGTCTAGCGATGGTTTCAAGGTGAGGCGTATGGGGAAATTGATCTACAGGCTGCAGTTCGAGCAGCTTATATCCATTTTCGATAAATACCTTCACATTCTGCGCTTGCGTCTCGGGATTACAAGAAATGTATAGAATTTCTTTTGGAGCGAGTTGCAAGATCTGCGCAATGGAAGTGGCATCTAAGCCCGAACGCGGCGGGTCGACAATCACCAGATCGGGCTTGAGCTTATCTTTTTCCCAACTTTGGAGGATCTTCCCTACATCGCCCTGATGGATCTGAACATTGTCGATTCCATTCAATTGCAAATTGCTTTCCGCATCAAAGACCGCCTCTGGATTGAGTTCGATCCCAGAGACGCGTCCCGCCTGCTGCGCAAAGATCATACCAAGCGTAGCCGTACCGCAATAGAGATCAAACACATGCATCTCTTTGTTTACGGCACACATCTCAAGCGCGCGGCTGTAAAGAAGCTCGGCTTGAAGAGAATTAGGCTGAAAAAATGACATCGGACTAATTTTGAACGTAAACGCGCGGGTCTCTCCGCCGATTTTAATCTCTAACTTCTCGGTGATATGATCTGGCCCTGAGAGCACCATATCATAGAATTGCGTAGGCGTGCCCTTTTTGATCTGATGAATGCGCAGAAAAATGCTGACATTTTCTCCTGGAAGCGCACTTTTAACAGCTTCGACATACCCAGCAAGCTGCTCCTTATTTAAAGAAAACTCGGGCTCGCCCGAAACTGTGAGGATGGCCATTTTATCGCCCGTTCGCCTTCCTTCACGCAAAGTAAGCGTGCGCAGTGATCCTGTATTGTAATGCGCATGATAGGCTTTTAACCCACTCGCCTTCCACCAGTTGCGCACACTACAAAGTGTTTCTGCAAACCAGGGGGCAGTGAGGTAGCACTCTTCGAGATTGAAGACGCGCCTTCGACTGCGCGCGATCATCAAACCCAGGAAATGATCTTGGGCTTTATTCTGCGAAAAGGAGAACTCCATCTTATTGCGATAGCGCCAGGGCGCAGGACAAGGCAAGATCTCATGGAAAATCATTGAGTCAAATACGCCCAGCGGCTCAAAAAGCTTCTTCACGTTTTCGCGCTTTTTGTTCAGCTGCTCAGAGTATTCAATTTGTTGCCAGCTGCACCCTCCGCATAGCGGAACATGCGAGCATAGAGATACGGATAAACAGGTCATGCGACCAGGTTAAACCATCGAGAATAAAGGTTAAAGCCGTACTCTTATTTTTTTCTAGCTGCAGGCTTAGCTTTAGCTTTTTTAGAATTAGCAGCCTTAGCCGTTGACTTGGCTTTTTTACCGCTTTTGCCACCTTTGCGCTCCTCTGCAATCGACTCTTTACGATAGAGTTTGCTGATCTTGGCAAATTTAATTGATGAGGTGCGCACTCTTTGCGAAGCAGCTCTATTACCAGCTTCAGATTTTTCTAAATCTCCGCAAATCCCTTCAAGAAGGGTTCTCATTGCGTTGATTGTATTCTTCAATGCCATACACGATCTCCAATTAGTAATTTTACACCGCAATATGTAGGCGGTTTAAAGATATTCTTCAATAGACTTTTTACCTTTTAGAAACTCCCTCATTAAATGGCGCAAAGAGTTCCGTAGAAAAATACTTTTCCATACGATCTGGGAAAACCGTAACTATTTGTGTATCTCTACCAAACTTTTCAGCCACCATGCGTGCGGCAGCATAATTGAGGCCTGAACTTGGACCTACTGGAAAGCCCACGTTGATCAGTTCGTGCGTGGTTTGGATAGCAAGTGTATCTTCCACTTCAATTTCGATTGCATCAGGCATATTTTTTTTGTCGTAGAGCTTCGACAAAGAGTCCACTACACCCGGAATGCGACAGCTGAAACTAGAACATTCAGCCCCTGCAATTCCACTTAGAGAAGTAGGAATCGCAACCACTGGTATGCTCGTGCAGCCGGCCTCTTTAAAAGCGCGATTTAGACCCACGATTGTGCCACCTGTGCCTACACCGCTTACTACCGCATCGACAATCCCTCCGGGAATCTGCGCTAAAATTTCCTGCCCAGTCCAGAGATGATGCGTTTCGGCGTTATCAGGGTTTTCAAATTGGCGTGTAAAAAAGGCGCCTTGTTTTTCAGCCATTTCAACTGCCATGGACATCGCGCCACGCATGCCATCTTCCTTAGGCGAAAAAACAACTTCGCCACCAAAAGCACGGATCATGAGTATCCTTTCTAAGCTTACGCCCTCAGGCATCACAGTCAGGAATTTTATACCCATCTGCGCACACGCTAACGCGAGTGCAATGCTAGTCGAGCCCGAAGAAGCTTCGATGACCAAGCTGCCTTTTTGCACATGCCCTTGACGCCAAGCTTTTTCAATAATAAAGCGAGCAATCCGATCTTTGATCGAACCGCTAGGATTGAGAAATTCTAACTTACACCAGATGAGAGGATCTCTATCTTTGAGCGCCACGCCCACAAGTGGAATCCGCGGTAGACGATCGATGTAGCGATGGTGATCGGGTAAAAAATGGGGATGACTCATATGCCTCAGCTATTTATTCGAAGGAAGCGAAAGATCCCTTCGCACTTCCACATCGCCCTGTCGGTCTCGACGCAACATCTCGCGCATACGCGGATCGACAAACGTGAGAGTCTTAACCTGTTTTTCTAAACCCTCTTGAGTTTTGTCAAATACACACACGACATATTTCGGCACGTCAGAGCCAAAAATTACTTTCCAGACACGCCAAGTCGCGGTGGATTTATTCTTTTTGTGCGTCTTTACCATCTCTTCGAGATGCTTTTCGAGAAGTTCTTCATCTCCTGGAGCTATCCCAAATATGTGATAATGCAAGAATGGCTTATCGAAAAAATCTTGCAGCCCATTTTCTGGAGCATAGGAGCAGCGCGGCAGGTTTTGATGAAAAGACAACACACGAAAATTTAACGTGCTATCTGTCAAAAGAGCGCGGTTCGTTTCTGCATCTTTAGAAAAAGAATTTCTGAAATCTTGTCTAAGCTGGAAATAGCTGCCAATGTCCGCATAACTTTTCATCGGCATCAGATAGAGGTATTGAGAAGCGTCCTGATCGTAAATCGCACAAATAGAAGATGCATTTTTTTTTGCGCTGAATTGCGTAAATGCTTGCAACCACTCCTTCTTCTGCTGCTCATAAAGCTCTTTTTTGCCAAACTTTACAAACTCTTGCTCGACCAGCAAAAAGCCTGCGTCTGCCGCTCTGATTTTCCCGATGAAGGAAAAACCTAGCAATAGCGTTAAAACAAAAATTCTCATCTGCATATTCGAGTGCTCCTCCTACTGTAGATAAATTTTTTTAGTATTTTAAGAAACCAAATACGCAAGCATCTAATCTAGAATGCTTTAAAAAGAGAGCTCTTTACCTGCTTTTTCATGCATAGACAGTCAAAAGCTCGGTGTGATAGAATTAAAAACGTTGTTGATCCCGAGTATTTTTGAACCGAGCTTCATGGCTAATTTAGTTAAAAAGAACCCATCTAAGACACTGAGAAAAGGCGGCTTATATAATGTAAGCAGCTTTAACTCGACGATTAGATCTTCTTCACCTAAGTGGAAATCAAGCAGTTCTGTCCAGCGAGCAGTTTCAAGTTTTTTGTTCCCGCCGATTGGAAATCCCGAGTCAACTCCTGAAGTATGGGCCCGCGCCAAAATTAATTGGGCAGGTTCGTATAGTATGTATTTATGATCTTAAGGAGATTTTTTTTAGTATGAATCAAGCAGCAAATAAGAAACTTTATGTCGGAAGCCTACCTTACAGCGTTACAGAAGAGGAGCTACACAACCTCTTTTCCGCTTATGGAAAGATTGAGTCAGTCCGTATCATCACAGACAAATTTACGGGCCAATCTAAAGGCTTCGGTTTCGTTGAAATGGCAGATGGCGATGAAGCACAAAAAGCCATCGAAGCTATCAACGGCATGAAGTTGAACGGTCGTACACTTATCGTCAACGAAGCACGCCCTGAGCAAAAAAGAGAGCGTTCTTTCGGTGGTGGTGGCGGCGGCGGTGGCGGCGAGCGCAGAGAGCGTCGTGGCAGCTGGTCTGGCGAAGGACGAAGACAAGATCGCTTTTCCCGAGAGTAATTCTCGCTAACGCGTGAATGAAAAGAAGCCGCAGGGGGCAACCCCTGCGGCTTTTTTATTTTACGGACACTGTCTCAGACCCCATCAAAATTATTTAACATATTTAATTAAAACACTGACAAATATAAGCTATTACTTCTAAAAAATTTAGGAGTAAAGCATATGACAATTCCAGCTGTAACTAAAAATTATATTGAACTCCCCGATCCAGGCACATTAGTTTTATCGCGCCCCTTACATGAACTCTGGTTGCATGTTCAGAATTGTGAACTCCCTTCTTGGCAGTTAATCGCACGCGCAATTTCTACGCTCTTCCTAGCTCTATTTAGAGGGCATTTCTGCGATGGCATCTTACTTCTGCGGCCCGAAGCCATCTACCATAGCTTTCACGGAAAAATCGAAGAGATGCCTGCCACAGGCAGACATAACGACTCCCAAAACGAATTCAAGTTTCCTTTTTATAGATTGGAAGATGGCGTAGAATTTAATGCAAGCTACCCTCATCTCATGGAGGCAGCTCTATATCTAAGCTGCAAAAAAGAGACTCCCTCTCCGCAAAGCTCGGAAGGATATAAGATGAAAGAACGTTTAGATCTAGTTTCAGATAAAGCACCGCCTAACACAATCGTAAGCATTCCTGACTTTTCACGTTGTGCAGAGATTTCTGCACAAACAATGAGAGCATATTTTGCAAATGCCTATGATCTCGCGATCACAGATCGCGAAGTGGACAATACTTTAGCAACTTTAATCTACTCTGATAGATTACAGATCATAGATGTGCAAAGAGTCCATGCGCTATACTCCTAGGAAGCGATGGACGGAAAGTGGACGTAGTGAACAAAATCACAGCGTATTTTTTAGTCCCCCAATTTAAAATTTGGAGCACAATCTATGGCCACAGTAACTTTAGGCAGATCAGGAGGACATGGGGCTGACCCCTACAATTCCTACCCACCTCTATCAGCCAATGGCTACCCTCCACCACATCGTGAACCACTAACCGTTACAAAGTTTGAAGAAGGAACGATTATACTTTCGCAGCCTTTGCATGAACTCTGGCAGCACATCACGAACTGCGAACTTCCTTCATTCCAGCTCATTGCCCGTGCTATTTCCACACTATTTTTGGCCCTATTTACGTGGCATCTTTGCGATGGCATCCTCCTCATGCGTGCCGAAGGCTTGTATCACAGCTTTAATGGAAGAATTGAAATGGTAACAGCCACAGGTAGAGCACATCATCAATCTATTGACAGGGTAGCGCCTTACTATACAGGCGGAGATACTTTAATCATTGAAGAACAATATCCTCGCATACTTGTTGCCGCATGCTATCTCCGATGTACAAGAGAAGCGCGCAAGTTGCCAATCCCATGGGATCATGAATGGAAAGAGATTAACTTCGCAGAAGAAGGCCGAAAACCCTCCATTTCAGCTATTCCCAACTTTGATAAATATCCGGAAATTTCAGCGCAAACCATCAGATCCTACTTCGCAAATGCCTACGGCCGAGCGATCACAGATCGCGAAGAGGGCAATACTCTTGCATCCCTAGTTTATTCAGAGCGATTAGAACAAATCGATATGCAGACTGCCTTCGCAATGTACTCTTAGAGACTGTATGGAAGTCTAAGGGAATAGTCATTTTTCAAAGTAATTTTATATAAATCACATAAATTATTAATTATTATCATTAAAATTAATAAAGCTGCTATAATTATCGGTAATAATAATGAATTGAGGGAACAAATATGGCTCTATTACCTTTAGCAACAGGCGGAACTCACGGCGGATCAGACCGTTACGCACAACCTCCACTCCCGCAACAGCAACCAGAAACCGTTCGTCAATTTAAAGAAGGCACGATTGTTTTTACTCGGCCACTGCATGAGCTCTGGGCTCATATTGCGGATTGCGAGCTCCCTTCTTGGACACTCATTGCGCGTGCAATCTCTACCCTGTTTATGGCTATTTTTAGATGGCATCTTTGCGATGGAATCATGCTCATACGAGGTGAAGGGGTTTATCATAGCTTTGATGGAGCAGTCGCAACGATACCCTTCACGGGAAGACAAATGGATGATTTAACTAATGTAATACGCCCTTACTGCGTGGAAGCAGAGCTCTTCCCACTCGAGCCACCTACCAACGGTTCTGTATACCATCGAGGGGACTTGGATGCTCTTCTGTTGCAGTACCCATATATCACTAACGCAGCACTCTGTCTCAGATGTAGAGATAATACTCCTGTGACGCAGAATCCTGCCAAGCATGACATGAAAAATCTCATTCTGAAATCAGACAGCGAGACACAAACAGTAGCTATTCCAAGCTTTGATAAATATCCGGAAATTTCTGCGCAAACTCTAAGATCTTACTTTGCCAGCGTCTATCATCAAGATATCACAGACCGTGAAGAGGGCAATACCCTATGGACGCTCCTCCAGTCTGATCGATTGGAAGTGGCCGAAGAAGAAGCTATCAAATCGCTGTACTTAAAACACTGATAACAGAGAATTCTTTTTCTTTTTAAATCTCCCTTCTTGGTTGGAGCGCGTGCGATTTATCGTATGCGCTCCAACCAAGATTCATTTGCCGCTTCAAAAGACTCAAAAATAGATTTAAACATTAAAAATAGTAAACAGCATAGAATCTACTGTCGATTATCTACTCGAGAGTAAAAACATGACAACACAAGCAGCAGCACCAGCGCAAAGAACACCTGGTATCTATCCTCCACCACCTCCTTTACCATCTCTTAAACCGCAACCACTTCCGCCACCTCCACCTCTTGCAAGATTTGAAGCGGGCACGATTGTAGTAACTAGGCCACTACACGAACTCTGGCAGCACATAACGCACTGCGAACTCCCTTCGTGGACACTTATCGCTCGCACCATCTCCACTCTGTTTATGGCTATCTTTAACTGGCACCTGTGCGATGGAATCATGCTCCTACGTGAAGAAGGGTTTTACCATAACTCGGAAGGACGAGTGGCAATGATACCTTCAACAGGAAAAGAATTAGTAGCACTTGCCCACCAAATACGTCCTTACTTTGCCCATAACGATTGGCAGGCAATTAATACGCTCTATCCTCACGCCTTAAGTGCAGCTCTCTTTCTTAGATGTAGCGATGCTGCACCTGTAGCTCAGAATCCAGGTAAGCATGACTGGAAAAACCTTAATCTGCACTTAGCAACTAAGACACGAGCCGCAATTTTTCCTGACTTCGCAGGTTATGCTGAACTCTCTGCACAAACGGTGAGATCTTATTTTGTCCGTGCTCAAAATAAAGAAATCACTGACCAGGAAGAGGGCAACACCATTTGGACGCTCATCAACTCCGACAGATTGGAATGGGCCACAGACGAGAGGATCAGAACGCTATACAGACAACACATATAAGCGTTCAAAAGGACACAAAGGACAATAAAAAGATTTTCTTGTTCTTATTGTCGTTGATGTTCTTAAGGTCCTTTTGGTCGTTTTTCATTTCGGCTTTTCCATTTTCATAGACATCGACTTGTCGATGCTCTTCGAAAGGTGCTACTTATCATGTTTTTTTACGCCAAGTTTATTACAAACAAGCTTCAAATATTGACTCTCAACTGGGCATCGACAAGTCGATGTCTATGAAAGCGGCGACAAGTCGCACGCACTCCATATAAGAATTCATCAGCTGCAAGCGAGCAAAAAAAAACCCTAGTAACTTTTCAGCTACTAGGGTTGTAAGTAAAAATCTTGGCGACGTCCTACTCTTCCACACTCTTGTGTGCAGTACCATCGGCGATGAAGGTCTTGACTTCTGAGTTCGGGATGGGATCAGGTATTTCCCCTTCTCTATGGTCACCAAGATGAATCGAGATATTTTGTTTCCTACTAAAACAGCGGAGCATTTAATTGCTATAAAAGGCGCTTGAAAGAGATTTCCTCCACCCACTTTTGCAAGGGTGTTAGGTCTGACGCGTTAATCACTGGCGATTCTCCTAAAATTAGGAGAAAAGCCAGCGATATAAAGAAAAAAAATCAAGCCGATGGACTCATTAGTATTGGTTAGCTAAATACATTACTGTGCTTACACATCCAACCTATCAAACCGGTAGTCTTCCGGTAGTCTCATAGGGATACATTATCTTGAAGGAGGCTTGGCGTTTAGATGCTTTCAACGCTTATCCTTTCCGAACATAGCTACCCGGCGGTGCACTTGGCAGTACAACCGGAACACCATTGGTTCGTCCACTTCGGTCCTCTCGTACTAGAAGTAGCTCTTCTCAAGTATCCTGCGCCCACAACAGATAGGGACCAAACTGTCTCACGACGTTTTGAACCCAACTCGCGTACCGCTTTAATTGGCGAACAGCCAAACCCTTGGGACCTTCTCCAGCCCCAGGATGCGATGAGTCGACATCGAGGTGCCAAACCGCCACGTCGATATGGACTCTTGGTGGCGATAAGCCTGTTATCCCCGGAGTACCTTTTATCCGTTAAGCGACGGCGATTCCACTTTCCACCGCCGGCTCACTAAGCCCTACTTTCGTATCTGATTGACTTGTCGGTCTCTCAGTTAACCTGCCTTATACCTTTACGCTCTACTCGCGATTGCCAACCGCGATGAGGCAAGCTTGGGACTCCTCCGTTACTCTTTAGGAGGATACCGCCCCAGTCAAACTGCCCGTCTGACATTGTCCAAATCCCAGTTTCATGGGATTTTGTTAGACTTCCGACTCCCCAAGACCGGTATTTCAAGGACGACTCCAAGAGCCCTGACGAGCCCTCTTCGCAGTCTTCCGGTTATCCTACACATGGAAAGTCAGAAGCCAGTATCAGAGTACAGTAAAGGTTCACGGGGTCTTTCCGTCTTGTTGCGGGTAAACGGCATCTTCACCGCTACTACAATTTCACCGAGTCTCTCGTTGAGACAGCGCCCAGATCGTTAGGCCATTCGTGCAGGTCGGAACTTACCCGACAAGGAATTTCGCTACCTTAGGACCGTTATAGTTACGGCCGCCATTCACCAGGGCTTAAATTCAGTGCTTCACCCTTACGAGTTGACACCTCCTTTTGACCTTTTGGCATTGGGCAGGCTTCACACCATATACATCGTCTTAGACGACTTCGCATAGTGCTGTGTTTTTGTTAAACAGTCGCCTGGGCCATTTCTCTTCGACCTGACTTCGCACCCACAGTAAAGTGGTCACGAGATCAGGCTCCCCTTCTCCCGAAGTTACGGGGATAGTTTGCAGAGTTCCTTAACGAGAGTTATCTCGCGCGCCTGAGAATATTCTTCACACCCACCTGTGTCGGTTTTGGTACGGTCACCATCGACGACTAGAGATTATTTCTTGGAAGCGTCGCGCCACGTCATCGGTTCCCCCGAAGGTTCCCCTTGGCCACTACCAAGCATTCCGCTAGCGGACTTACCTACTAGCCTGCCCCATAGTGTCACGGACATTTCCAATCGTCCGCACGCTTAACGTCCTTCGTCATCTCATTGTCATAGTCTTAGGTGGCGCAGGAATATTTAACCTGCTTTCCATCGCTTACGCTTTTCAGCCTCAGCTTAGGGACCGGCTAACCCAGGGAAGACGAGCTTTACCCTGGAAACCTTAGGTTTTCGGCGAGAGGGATTTTCACCCTCTTTATCGTTTACTCATGCCATGCATCCTCACTAGTATGCGCTCCAATACTCCTCACGGTATATCTTCATCGCACATACTACGCTCTCCTACCGCGCACATCTTAACGATGTGCACCCGTGATTTCGGCTCTATGCTTTAGTCCCGCATATTTTCGGCGCAAAGTCTCTCGATTGGTGAGCTGTTACGCACTCTTTAAATGATGGCTGCCTCTAAGCCAACATCCCAACTGTCTTTGAAACTTCACTTCCTTACTCACTTAGCATAGAATTTGGGGCCTTAATCGACGATCTGGGCTGTTCCCCTTTTGACTATGAAGCTTATCCCCCACAGTCTATCTCCCAGCTGCTTCTTCAGTATTCGGAGTTTGGTTCCCGTCGGTAAGGCGGTAAGCCTCCCTATTGGATCCAGTGCTCTACCCCTGAAAAAGTCTACACTGAGGTTAACCCTAAAGTTATTTCGGAGAGAACAAGATATCTCCAAGTTTGATTGGCCTTTCACCCCTATCCACAACTCATCCAAGGCTTTTTCAACAGACACTAGTTCGGACCTCCACAAGGTGTTACCCCTGTTTCATCCTGGTCATGGATAGATCACTTGGTTTCGTGTCTAAACTAAACGACTAAACGCGCTATTCACACTCGCTTTCGCTCCGGCTCCGGAACGTATGTCCCTTAACCTTGCCGTTTAGCTTAACTCGCTGGCTCATCATGCAAAAGGCACGCCGTCAGCCATTGCCCTAAAAGGGCCATAGGCCTTCGACCGTTTGTAAGCTGCTGATTTCAGGTTCTATTTCACTCCCCTAACAGGGGTTCTTTTCACCTTTCCCTCGCGGTACTGGTTCACTATCGGTTATCAACGAGTATTTAGCCTTGGAGGGTGGTCCCCCCAGATTCAGACCAGATTTCACGTGGCCGGTCTTACTCAGGTGCCAATCTCGCCTCTCATGTCTTTTCGCGTACGGGGCTATCACCCTCTGCGGCGTACCTTCCCAGGTACTTGTGCTAAAACATGTTTAAGACTTTATTGATTGGTCCTACAACCCCAAGAATAAAATTCTTGGTTTGGGCTCTTCCCACTTCGCTCGCCGCTACTATGGGAATCTCTTCTAGATTTCTATTCCTCCGCTTACTGAGATGTGTCCCTTCAGCGGGTATTGCTTTCTCAACCTATGTATTCAGTTGAGAATGATGGGCGATTACTCCCACCGGGTTCCCCCATTCGGACATCTCCGGATCAAAGCTTCTATCCAGCTCCCCGAAGCTTTTCGCAGGTTAGCACGTCCTTCATCGCCTGTTGATACCAAGGCATCCGTCAGCAGCTCTTAGTAGCTTGAACTTAACTTTATACGCTACTAATTTGAGCTTTCTGAACGCTTCCTAGTCTCATAAGAGATATAGGTCGCTATTCAGTCTACTTATTTGCTTACGCCATTCCTAACACCTATTTACACAAATGTGTGAAGTACTTCTCCTCAAGCGCCGTTTGTAGCAATTTGATGCTCATATTTACGCTTGTTTCGGACCTATCATATCTTAGGTCCGCGGGAATTGCTCTTCTTGCGAAGAAACAAAACCCTTAATAGGATTCTCTTCTCTGATTCTCATTATCAATCTTTCGAGATAGCGAAACAAAACGTGAAGGAAGAAGTCAGAAGTATGAAATAAATTCATTCTTCATCATTCAACTTTCAGATTTTGTATCTGTTGTTTTGACAGCAGAAGGGAAGTGACGTGGAGAGGGAGAGAAGCTTGTCTCAACCTTAGAAAATGTAGGTAAACCTACGATCTCTTAAAGGAGGTGATCCAGCCCCACCTTCCGGTAGGGCTACCTTGTTACGACTTCATCCCAGTCATCGGCCTTACCTTAGACGCCTCTCCCCTTGCGGTTGAGTCAGCGGCTTCGGGTAAAACCAACTCCCATGATGTGACGGGCGGTGTGTACAAGGCCCGGGAACGTATTCACGACGCTGTTGCTGACACGTCATTACTAGCAATTCCAACTTCATGTAGTCGAGTTGCAGACTACAATCCGAACTGAGATCGGTTTTACGGATTTGCTCCATCTTGCGATCTTGCTTCCTTCTGTACCGACCATTGTAGCACGTGTGTAGCCCCAGACATAAAGGCCATGCGGACTTGACGTCATCCTCACCTTCCTCCTAGTTAACCTAGGCAGTCTCATTAGAGTCCCCACCTTAAATGTTGGCAACTAATGATAAGGGTTGCGCTCGTTGCGGGACTTAACCCAACACCTCACGGCACGAGCTGACGACAGCCATGCAGCACCTATGCAGAAGTCCTTGCGGAAAATGTCATCTCTGACATCGTCCTCTGCATTTCGAGCCTGGGTAAGGTTCTTCGCGTTGCATCGAATTAAACCACATGCTCCACTGCTTGTGCGGGCCCCCGTCAATTCTTTTGAGTTTCACCCTTGCGAGCGTACTCCTCAGGCGGTATACTTATCGCGTTCGCTTCGACACAGTCAGGGTTGAGCCCAACTACATCAAGTATACATCGTTTACGGCAAGGACTACCAGGGTATCTAATCCTGTTTGCTCCCCTTGCTCTCGCGCCTCAGCGTCAGGTATAAGCTAGAAAACCGCTTTCGCCACAGGTGTTCCTCCACATATCTACGCATTTCACCGCTACACGTGGAATTCCGTTTTCTCCGCCATCCCTCTAGAATAGTAGTTTTGAATGCAGCTCCGAGGTTGAGCCTCGGAATTTCACATCCAACTTACCAATCCGCCTACGCGCCCTTTACGCCCAATAAATCCGATTAATGCTTGCACCCTCCGTATTACCGCAGCTGCTGGCACGGAGTTAGCCGGTGCTTCTTTACCTGGTACCCTCAAATTTAGCTATTATTCATAACTATCTCTTGTTCCCAGGCGAAAGAGCTTTACAACCCGAAGGCCTTCATCGCTCACACGGCGTCGCTTCGTCAGGCTTTCGCCCATTGCGAAAGATCCTCGACTGCAGCCTCCCGTAGGAGTCTGGGCAGTATCTCAGTCCCAATGTTGGCGGTCAATCTCTCAATCCGCCTAGACGTCTTAGCCTTGGTGCGCCATTACCACACCAACTAGCTGATATCCCATGAACCTCTCTCTAACCGCGAGGCCACTTTCGTGGTCCCCTACTTTGATGACAACGAGCTTCCCATTGTCACCTCATTCGGTATTAGCGGCCGTTTCCAGCCGTTATCCCCAGGTTAGAGGCAAGTTATTCATGTATTACTAACCCTTCCGCCACTAGATCGCAAGTTGCCCTACGATCTCGTTCGACTTGCATGCCTCATCCACGCCGTCAGCATTCAATCTGAACCAAGATCAAATTCTCAAAAAAAATTTAATCTCAGATTTGAGGCTGCCTTAGCAGCCTCTTTCTATATATAATTTGACAGGCTATGGGGTAATAAATTACCCCATTTGCACAAGCTTCTTACACTTGCACGTCACTTCTACTCCACTGTCAAAACATCTTATACAGCTCTATCGGGCCGCACTGTTCACTTAGAATGCGTAAAACATTCAAGGAAGCCAACAACATACAAAATGGCGATCTTTTTGTGCAACGACTTTTGAGAAAGACCAAAAAAAAATCGTATTTTCCTCTATGGAAACTCGATTTTATTAATTTATCAAAAGATAGCAACCCATGCCGGCTAAGTAGCCGATTAGGACCGGTAAAGTGGCCTTTTTTAGGTAGGTAAAGAAGTCGATCTTTTCCATCCCCATGAGGGCGATCCCTGAAGAAGATCCTATGATCAAAAGACTTCCTCCTGTTCCTGCGGCATAAGCGATCATATGCCAAAGGGCGGAGTCGGCTGGATATTGAGAAAGAGGGTACATCCCCATTGTAGCTGCGACTAGGGGGACGTTATCGATTAAAGCGGATGCGATCCCAATCAGGGTGGCAAGCGCTGATTCGCTATGGATAACTCCACTTAAGTAGTGGGATATCCGATCTAAAACGCCCGCTGACTCAAGCGAATTCATCGCCAAAAGGATCCCTAAAAAGAAAAGTACACTGGCGATATCGACTTTGGTAATGATAGAGGGAACGCGTAAATGGGAGCGGCCTTCATGCTTATAATGCATTAAATCGGTCACTAGCCAGAGGACTGAAAGAGAAATTAACATCCCCATAAATGGAGGTAGGCCTGTCAAAGCCTTAAAAACTGGCACAAAGATCATGGCGCAAACGCCTAGATAGAAAATGACGCGGCCGCCGGGCTCTTCTTTGGATCCTTCCAACTCCACTTTTTTTGAAAATTTTCCTTTCACGAAAAATGTGAAAATCACCAATGGCACAAGTAGCGAAACAATACTTGGAACAAATAGCGCCTTCATAATCGCAAGCGTAGAGATCTGGCCTTCAATCCAGAGCATTGTGGTGGTGACATCTCCGATAGGCGTCCAAGCTCCGCCAGCATTTGCGGCAACGACGATAAGGCAAGCAGGCAAGATTCTCTCCTCAAATCGAGGAATCATTTTGCGCAGAAGCGAAATCATCAAAATTGTAGTGGTTAAGTTGTCGAGAATGGCTGAGAGAAAAAAGGAAAAAAGCGCAATCGTCCAAAGCATGGTTCTCTTGGAAGGACTGTAAATCGAATCCGTGACAATCTTAAATCCTTTATGCGAATCGATGACCTCCACAAGCATCATGGCACCGAGCAGAAAAAAGATGATTTGTGAAGCCTTCGATATGTGGACGGTGAGCTGATTTAATAGTTCGAGCGGCGAAACTGATGTCGTGGCAGAAAAGATCATCCAACACAGCACGGCGAGCATAAGGGCCACGGCTGTTTTGTTAATCTTGATATAGTGCTCGAGAATGATGAGCAAATAACCAATAGCGAAGGTGCCTACCAGTAAGAGTAATGGGATTCCTGCGAGTTCCATAGACAACCTCTAGTTTGTTTCTTTTAAGTCAGCGCCTCAAAACCCACCTCGAACCAGTCTAAAATCTCATTCAGAATCTTTATCCGGGTTTATTCATAAAAATTGCGGAATCAGAAAGCTGCAAATGAGAAAAAAGAGAATAAGCAATGGTGCGCGCACTTTCACTTTGACGCGCTGGCGTGATTTTATATAAAGCGAAGCGAAAAATACGGCGAAGAGCACAACGCTCGATGTTGCAATTGTGACATCTCCTAGCGGCATTGATAAGCGTAATGTTGCCTGTACAAATGGAAGGATTGCCACTAGTACGAAAGCGGGAGGAAGAACATGAGCAAGTAAATAGATCGCAACCATTAAAAAGGCCACGATAAAGAAAGGGTTTTCGCCCATCAGCCAAAAGAGCACACTTCCGGCTTGCGTGGGCAGAGTGGTCTGCTTAAACGCGGCCATAAAGAAAAACCCAGCTAGCGCGGCGGTCCACAAGCCTTCAGGAAGCAGGTTGATAAAGTCTTTGGGAGTTTTTAGCGGAATGGAACGATCGAAAAGAGGCTCTTTCAGAATAGTCAGAAGCATGAAAAGGAAAAGGAGAGCCAGAGTGGGAGCATAAGTCAAGTTTAGCATGAATTCTTTGGCGGGTGTGATGCCCACCAACAAGGTCAATGCACCTCCAATAAAGTAGATCAAATCTCGTGGCACCTTTCTGATGTAGAAAGATGTGGTGAGAACGCTAGCTAAGATGAGTAGAAGTGTAGCTGTTTTCCATTCCATCAAAGCCCTGCCTGAACTATATCATGCATACGCACCATTCCTACGACTTTTTCATCGTTTATCACGGGAACGACCATCACCCACCTTTTTGGGTCTTTCTGCATAATTTTCATGGCCTCCCACGCAAGTATGTCTTGGGGAACCGAGATGGCCGATGCGGTCATCAAGTTCTCCATTTTCTTTTCTAACACACCTGCCCCCTGATTTTGCAAGGCCCGTCTTAAATCACCGTCTGTAAATATGCCCAATAATTTCTGTTTTTCGTCTGCGACAATTAGGCATCCACATTTTTTATTCGAGAGCTCGACCAGAACATCGACCAGCCGATCATGCGGACTACAAAAAGGCACTCCCTCTTTACGTAGCATAATATCTGAAACCGATAAAGTAATCTTCTTGCCGATGCTTCCAGAGGGATGATTAAGTGCATACTCACTGAGAGAAAAGCCCTTGGCTTTCATCATCGCAATTGCAAGTGCATCACCAAAGATCAGCTGAACCTCGGTTGAAGTTGTAGGAGCGAGATCAAACGGGCAGAGTTCTTTTTCAACCGGTAAAGAGATGCTGAGGTCTGCTTCTTTGGCTAAACGGCTTTGCGGATTTGAAACAATCGTGAGCACACGCACTTTGCGTCTTCTTGCAAAAGGCAAAAGGGTGAGCAGCTCTTCTGTTTCCCCGCTTTTACTGATAAGCACCAGAAGGTCTTCGGAAGTCATCACACCGAGATCTCCATGCAAGAAGTTAGTCGGTGGAAGATTGAGCGCTTTGGTGCCGGTTGAAACCATGGTGGTTGCAATCTTCTCAGCGATGATCCCACTTTTGCCCACGCCACTAAATACGATTAGCCCCTTACACTCGAGGCAGGCTTTTAGAAAAGCTTCGGCTCTTTCGACATCGATCTGCTCGAAGAAAGCATTTAAGTAACTGCGCTGTTCGCGAAAAAGATTTTTTAACATATATAGATGGAAACTATAGCCCTTTCCTAAATTTGCTTGAAGTCTTCAAAAAAATGACATAGAAAAAGAAACATGACAGAAACAAAAATCCCAATCGCCGTTGCCCGAGGTGACGGAATCGGCCCAGAGATCATGGCAGCTACCCTACTCATCCTCGAGGAGGCGGGTGCCCCTATAGATCCGCATGAGGTGGAGATCGGCGAAAAGGTCTATTTAAAAGGCATTCCGACAGGCATTGAACCTTCGACATGGGAGACGTTGCGCCATGCTAAAGCTTTTTTGAAAGCTCCAATTACCACTCCTCAAGGGGGCGGCTTTAAAAGCTTAAACGTCACAATCCGAACTAGCCTAGGGCTTTTCGCCAACGTCCGCCCTTGTGTATCCTACTCTCCTTTTGTAGAGACTAAGCATCCGAATATGGATCTGGTGATCGTGCGAGAAAATGAAGAGGATCTCTATGCAGGGATCGAATACCGCCAGACACCAGATGTCTGCTGCTCGCTCAAACTTATCTCAAGACCCGGCTGCGAAAAAATCGTGCGCTACGCATTCGAATACGCCAGACACTACAATCGCAAAAAGGTGACCTGCTTCACTAAAGATAATATTATGAAGTTCTCAGATGGCCTTTTTCATAAGGTCTTCGATGAGATTGCCCATGAATATCCCGATATTATCAATGAACATTGGATTGTTGATATCGGCGCCGCCAAGATGGCTGATACCCCTGAAGCTTTCGATGTGATTGTCATGCCAAATCTCTATGGAGACATTCTCTCAGATGTAGCGGCTCAAATTTCGGGATCTGTCGGTTTAGCCGGCTCAGCCAATATTGGTGATCATGGCGCGATGTTCGAAGCCATTCACGGTTCAGCCCCTCGCCGCGCTGGGCAAAACATGGCCAATCCCTCTGGCCTCTTGCTGGCCTCTGTGCTCATGCTGCAGCATCTCGGTCAACCTGTGGTCGCCTCACGCATCCATAACGCTTGGCTGAAGACGATCGAAGAAGGCATTCACACCTACGACATCTTCAAAGAAAATATCAGTAAAGCTAAGGTGGGCACGAAGGAATTTGCGCAGGCTGTGGTGCGTAACATAGGCAAAAAACCTGAAGTCCTGAAGCCCGTGAAATATGAGCTGAGTACAAAGGTAGCCACATTGCATTCGGCTATTGATAAAGAAGTCAAACGCGAGCTCGTGGGCGTCGATGTCTTTATCTACTCTAAGGATAAAGCCATGGCCTTCCAGAACAAGCTGACTTCCTTAGACGTCACACCCTTTACGTTAAATATGATCAGCAATCGCGGCGCGCGCATCTGGCCAGAGGGAATTCCAGAGACCTTCTGTATCGAGCAGTTCCGCTGCCGTTTCATGCGCAAACAAAAAACGCACAAGATGGGCTCGGATGAGATTCTAGCCTTACTTAAGCAACTCCACTTCCTCGGTCACGATATCATCAAAACCGAATATCTCTACACCTTCGACGATCAGCCTGGCTTTTCTTCCGCTCAGGGCTAAGCATTGCTTAACTATCTTAACCACAGTCATTTGCATGATGAATTTTTCTTCATCGTGCAAATCTTACCTCTTGCGATCTCGCATATCCTGTAAACAACTAATAGTCAATTATTTGTATATATGTAAAGCAAATACTTAATATTTACTTTAATCTTAATATTTTTTATAATCTTATTAATTTTTAATTAAAACCACAGATAAGAGACACATCTATGTCATCATCAATTTCAGATAAATATTCCATTCCTTTATTGATTGTTCAGTATTACAGCAGCCCAGAGGAGTCAGATATTGGTGCATTGTTTGCATTGCATGATCTGCTTGCCAGCACAGTAGTTCCAAAACCTATCGATGTGCGGATTAGCGGAATTACGCCAGAAATTATCGAACAATGTCAGAAACTTGCCTTGGCGAATATGGAAAAACTCGAAAAACGCGAAAATGATAAAGAACTGCATTTCTTTGCTGGAAAACATTGCACTGTTTTCTCTCATACAGAATTGCCTGGATTAGTCTTAAAGATCATGGTCAAAAAACAAGCCGAAGATTCTAAAAGAGACTTAGATATAGCACGTAAGGCCTTTGCGCAGCGCGGCTTTCAGTATTGTCACGCTCCTCAAGCTGAGCTGGCGGATCTCGGCAATGATGAAACATTGTTTATCATGGAAAGAGCTAAAGGCGAAACGGATGAACTCCTCGCTCAAGAGCTGATGGAACAAGAGTTCGAGCGCATTGCCTCTGAGCCTAAAATGGCTGAAAAATGGAAAACAATGACCAGAGAAGTCGCTGAAGCTACCGCTCTAATCGGCTATTGGGATTCACAAAGAAAAAACCTCATTTGGGACTCTGAAAAGGGCTGGACATTCGTCGACTTTGAACGTGTAAAACCAACTCGTAGTAACATACAAACTGGGCTCTCACGTTTAGCTGAAATCTTTCCTCCGCAATTCGTAGGTGAGATCTATGATGTTGTAGATGGGGAAGGAATTACCCTTGATATCACGAGAGACGCGGCAAAAGTAAAACGACAAGCACAATTCGAGCTGAGCCGAAGCTGCAGCCGTCGAAACAAAGAAAAAGGCCTTCCTCGAGTTCTAGAGGAAGACAAGTGGGACGAAGCATCTTGGGAGAGAAGAATTCTCGATAAATTCGACGAGAACCGAACTCAGCCTTGGTATGTAAACTACAAACCTGCACAAACCCAATTATTTTGGCAGCCCTTTTCTATGTCCGGGGCGATGAGAGAGACTCCTGAAATATATTATGCACAGCATGCTAAAGAGCGCGCAGGTTTAGAAGCCGCTTTAGAAAGGATGCAGAAGGCGGGCGATGTGCTCACTTGGAGAATAATGGAAAATCCAAACCAAAAAGAGCTCGTAGCATACACCATTTATTTCTAAATATATGGCTACTGCGTTAAGAAATTTATCTGTGACTAACTTGATCATGGCCTACATGGAGCCTAAAGAGGCTCCTGATGGGCTGCGTGATTTGCTTATGCACACGGTTATACCGTCTCCTAAGGAAACGCCAAACGCTTCCTCTGTAATTACACCAGAAATTATTGAGAAGTGTCGGATGTTTGCCAGAAAAAATTTAGATAGAATCTTCAAAGGCGAGAACGATAAAGAGCTGCATTTCTATCAAGCAGGACCGCGCAACTTTACTTTTTCTCACATCGAGACGCCTGGATTAGTCTTAAAACTAATGCTTAATGAAAAAGCGCTAGATTCTAAAGCCAACCTAGATCACGCGCGCAGAGTTTTTGCAGAGCGAAACTTCCGCTATTGCCATGCTCCTCAAGGCGAGCTCGCTAAATTAGATGCACACACTCTATTCATTATGGAAAAAGCCCAAGGCGAGACCAATGCGGGCATTGCTCAAAAGAAAATGGAAGAAGAGTTCCTGCGCATTCCTTTTGACGTCAAGGTGGCTGAAAAATGGAGAATCATGACTAGAGAAGTAGCTGAAGCTGTAGCTCTAATTGGCTATTGGGATGCGGGCAGGCAAAACTTCGTTTGGGATTCTGAAAAAGGTTGGTCCTTTATTGATCTCGAAGGGATCTCGCCTATTCCTAAACACCAAAGTCTAGGCCTTTCCTACGTAATCGATATCTTTCCTCCGCAATTTGTAGATGAGGTCTATGCCATTGCAGAAAGAGAAAAAATTCCCATGGGCTTACCTAAAGAATGGGCAAAAGAATTGCGGCAGATTCAGTTCGACATCAGCCGAAAAAGCTAACTTATAAATCGCCCCGCTTATTTCTAAAACATATGTCCATAAAAACTTTTCTAGAAAACGCTGGCTACCTCCGTACAATCACAGACTATTTACAGCCTATTGAAAATGACGATGCTGCTGCGATCAGAGGGCTGCTGGCCAGCGAGATTGTCCCTGCTGAAGAGAGGGAAAGTGTGGAGTTGCCCTGTTCGATAGATCCATCTACGATTGACAAATGTCTGAAACTGACGTTGCCCCATTTGGATCAGATATATGACTGTGAAAGCAGTGAAGAATTGCATGTCTTTGACAGCGCAAAACAGAAACTTCTACCTCGGGAATATCGCCCCATTATTGTCTTCTCCCATTCAACCCTGCCAGATCTCATTCTTAAGATCCTGTCAGATTCACATGCGAAGGCTTATAAAGAAAATCTGGATCATGTGCGGAAAATCTTTGCTAGAAAGAAATTTCAATATTGCTGTGCTCCAGAAGCTGAGCTTGCGAAGCTACCAGGCAATAAAACTTTGCTTGTGATGCAAAAAGCTACCGGAGTGGATGCAGAAAAAGCCAAAGATACCATTGAAAAAGAGTTCGAGCTTATCCCCTCAAATGGACAGGTGGCGGAAAAATGGAGAGCCACGACTCGAGAGGTAGCTGATGCTGTAGCTTTAACTGGCTACTGGGATGCATGTGCAAGAAACTTCATTTGGGACGCTTCAACAAACAGACACTCCTTCATCGATTTTGACGAAGTATTTCCAAGCGCATTTCACAAACGCGAAGGACTCTTTCGTTTGGTTGACGTCTTCCCCTATCAGTTCGTCGATGAGATTTATGCAGTTGCGCTTAGAGAAAAAGTCGCACTAGCAATCCCCGAAAAAGATGCCGCAAAAACTGCAAGACAAGCTCAGTTCGAACTGAGTCGACTTCGTAGTGAATGGAACAAGCAGAAACTTCTCCCTCGTGTTCTTGATAAGCATAAATGGGAAGCAGGGTCTTTAGAAAGAGAGATCCTGGATAAATTCGACTTATCCCGAAACGACGCTTTTTTTAAAGATGTGCATCAATATAGACAAACTGAACTACTTTGGGACTTGCTTATCGGTGAAGAAGTGGCTGAAGAGCAGCACCAGAAAGAGCGGGCCTCTCTTGAATCCGCTATGGAAAGATTGCGAAAAGCAGGCGATCTACTCACCTGGCGCACACGCAAATTTCACAATCGGCTGGAATACACTCTCTACTTTTAAACCAGTTCCAGGTCAGACTCGAGATGCTTCTGCAGTGTGCTGAGAAAGCCACAGCCGTAGATGCCGTCAAGAACGCGATGGTCAAAGGTCATCGAAACGTGCATGGTTGAACGGATAGCCAGGACGTCGTCTTCTAATGGGACGACTTGGCGATGCGCCGCACCGATACCGATGATGGCAACTTCTGGATAGCGGATAATCGGGATGCCGATCTGCACGCCGGTCATGCCAAAATTGGTAAGTGTGATGGTGCCCTCGGCAACTTCATCAGGGGCTAATTTTCCTGTGCGCGCTTTGGTGGATAAATCATTAATTGTTTTGGCAATCTCGGCTAAATTCATCTTCTGGCAATTTCTGATGACGGGAACCATGAGACCACCGTCGATGCTAACGGCAATGCCCAAGTTGACAAAATGTTTAACCACGATGGTATCTTGCTCGAGCGAGGAGTTGATCAGTGGATATTCTTGCAGAGCTTTAGCGATGGCGCGTGCTACAAAGCTAGTTAGGGTGAGCTTAACGCCATGACGCGCAAAAAAAGCGTCTTTCTCTTTTTGAATAACTTTTTGCACATCCGTGATATCGACTTGCGTGATGAGTGATGCATGCGGTGCTTCATAAAATGAGCGCACCATGTTGTCCGCAATCGCTTTGCGCATGCCGCTCATTTTCACACGTTCGACATCTCCTGCAGGTGCAGAGGAGGCACAAGTTGGAGCAGATTTCTTAACCGTAGTGGTTGTAGGAGTTGCACGCTTTTCTAAAAAGCCCTCGAGGTCACGTTTAGTAACTCTTCCACCATCACCTGTTCCGGAAATGCGCTGCAAATCTTCTAGATTGACTCCCTTCTCTTGTGCCATGCGCATAAGCGCTGGCGAGAAAAATCCTTGCATCTCTTTAGAAGCAGAAGCTTCTTCAACTGGACGCTGCACAACTTGCTCGACAATTTTTGCAGCACTTGCACCACTTTTTGTAATGATGGCCAGCGGCTCACCCACAGAAAGCTCTTGGTCAGGCTGGGCCAAGATCTCTTTTAATACTCCAGCGAATGGCGAGGGAATCTCACTATTGACCTTATCGGTTGAAACTTCAAGCAGTGGCTCATCTAGCTGAATTGTATCGCCAACTTTTTTAAACCATTGCACGACGGTTGCACTGAGAATGCTTTCGCCCAGTTTCGGGAGGGTAATTTTGAACTCTTCGGTCATAATCGATCCTATAAAGGTCTCATCATTCGTTTCATATTTTCAATACAAGCATTCCAGTAAGCTTCTCCAGCAGTCCACTCGATTTCCACGCCTAAGCTCTTAATCGGCAGCACAAATTCAGATGAAGCTGTGAGCTTGATGCCATCTTTTTCTGTGCATACCAGAAGCTCCGCGCCTTTAGCTTTACAGCGCTGCGCAAAAGCTTGCAGTTGGCGCTCAGCGAAGGGTTCATGATCTACAGACAACAGATCTTCCACAATGTTACATCCAGCACGGCCTAGGGCTTCTAAAAAGCGTTCTGGGCGGCCGAGAGCACAAAAGACACCCACGTTTTTTCCTTTAAGTTGATCCGCCTCTTTGAAGCGATAATGCATAGCGGCAACTGGTGCATTTGTATACGCGGAAAGCTCTTTGAGACAGTGTTGATAATGCTCTTCATCATAAACGTGGTTAACCACGAGCAGATCAGCCTCTTTTAATCTTTTAGGATGATCGCGCAGCAGCCCTCTGGGTAGAAAGGCTTTTTTTGCAAAAAGATCTTGGCCATCAAGAAGTACGATCTCCACATCTCTTTCGAGCGAGCGGTATTGCATGCCATCGTCGAGAAGCAATATGCGTGCCTTGGCTTGGGCAGCAAGTTCAGCAGATTTGATGCGATCTTTGCCCACCCAGACTGCTACTTGAGGAAGTTTTTGACAGAGCCATGAGGGCTCATCACCAAATTTTTTAACATCTAGTGAGCACGCCTCAGAAATATTTAATGGATCTCCTTTAAGCGTGCCCCGATAGCCGCGAGTCAAAATAGCGATCTGGTCTTCACTGCCTTTTGGGTTGCTTTGCAAGCGACTGGCTAGAAGATGAATAAGAGGGGTTTTACCCGTTCCACCTGCAGCAATATTGCCAATACTTACAACGGGAAGGGTTGCTCTAGTTTTTTTGATTAGGCCGCGATCATAACCCCAATTGCGCAGGGCCACACCCGCCTGAAAGAGATAGCTGAAGGCAGAGAGCATCCCGCGAGTTAAAGGCGCCGGCTGCTTCTCCTCAATTACATCCAAAATATATCTTTCAAGTTGGCTTTTCATAGGGCTCTATGATTGCCTATTTGACCTTTTTTTGGATACATCGAGATCGGTTCTGGCATGGCTTCGCACCTTACATCCGATCTGCCCAGGATAATGCAGGTTTCGCCGGCTCGGGCTCGGCAGGAGGAGGGGCTGATCCAAGAGAAAGAGCTGCCTCGGAAGCCGCGATTTTAAGATCTATGAGATCGTCCTCGGAATCTGGCATAGGATTAGAGGTCTGAACCGCAGAAAAACTAATAACCGGTTTTTCATACAATGGCGTCGATAAAGCAAGAGAAGACTTACTATCTTCTATTTTGGTTACCACAGGCGGAGAGTCTGGGTTCATTTGATCTACAACAACCGCCACTTTCTCGCCTTGCGCAACAGGCAATTCAGTTAATTGCACCTGAGTTACTTGGGCTTTAGGTGGATCTTGAATCTCAATCTTCACATCATCGCCACGCAAAGTATTTGCAACAGGAGATAAAGATGCGATCATAGACGTTGATGCTGCGTGTCCGACACGATGAGCATCAGGATTGGGAACCAAGGAAACATTAACAGTTGGTTTATCCTGCAAAGTAAGCGCTAGCGGTGAGATCACATGTGCAGAAGCCCGATGCCCGATGAGCTGAGAAATTGAATTTGTTTTCCCATGTCTTGGCGTAGATAGACTGAGTGGATCGCCATGTTTGTAGCCCGCCGGAAGAGATTCGCCTCTACGTGCGAAACTCTTTAGGCCAGCTGCTGTGAAATTTGTGCGTAAGCCCTCTGGAATCGCTCCTAACACGTACTTCACGCTACTCTCTAAGTTAGGCCGCGCAAGAGTTTTTGGGAGTTCATGGAAAATTAGGTTCAGACTCTCCACGTTCTTGCGTTCTTTTTCAGCTTCAGCCAACAAACTTTCTAAAAGTTTAACACTATAATTATGCCGAAAGATTCGATCTTGTAGCCTATCTCTTACTCGGTTAAAAATTTCCCCAGCCAGAAACAGAACACCGCCTGTGATCTGTAATTGAATCCCCCCATTTCCTTCTTCGTCGTTGTATACTCCGGCAATAAAGCTCGCAAAACCGGCAAAAAGAGTGATTGGTTTGAGGCCTTTATAAATAAACTGCTCCACATCGTAAACAGAGAACTTACAGCAAAGAGCGGGAGTGTTTTTTATGCCCGCAATAAAGTTACGCACATTAGTTTCAACTAACTTCAGCTCATTAATTTTTAAAGATAATAAATTCGTGTGATCCTGTAAATCAACGTGTGTCGGATCAGTGTCAAGTTGCTTAGCAGTTTCAGCCGTTTTGGTTTTGATCTCATCTTGAACTAGCTTAAATTCTTGTGTAAGCAGTGCAACCTCTGCCATTCCAAAGCGTTCAGTTGGGTCGTCTGGAAGACTAGGAGAGCAGCACAAAGATTTTATGTAGGATACCATTTTCTTTTTCCTCTTCTTAAATTAGAAAAAGCATCAAAACAAAGATTTTATTAATTATCAAGGAATTATTAAGAAATACTAACGCTTAGGAAAGAAGTTCAGCAAGAACTTGTGCAGGGAAGAGTTCGCGTTCGACCATTTCGATGACGATATGAATAGCAGTCATGTGCGCTTCTTGAATGCGATCGCTATAGGTAAATCCCTCAACGAGCCATTCTAAATCACATTGGTGCTTGAGTTTGCCACCTGTTTTACCCAGGAAGGCGATGGTCTTAAGACCACGTGCTTGCGCAGTAGCTACAGCTTTGACGAGATTCGCAGAATTGCCACTGGTCGTAAGCGCGATGAACACATCTCCTTCTTTTCCAAGCGCTTCAACTGCTCGCGAGAAAACATCCGCATAGCCTACATCGTTTGCAATGCAGCTGAGATGTCCCGGATCAGAAAGTGCGATAGCAGGCAGAGCTGGGCGAGTGTGTCTAAAGACGCCTGTGAGCTCTTCAGCAAAGTGCATCGCATCACATAAGCTACCGCCATTGCCGGCAATCAATAGCTTGCCGCCATTTTGAAAGCAGTGGCTGATCAGTTGTGCGGTCTGCTCGATGAACTGGAGGCTGTGCGGTTGTTTCAGGAATTCCATGGCGCGAATTCCATCTTCTACCGCTTGGACAATGTGTCCTTTCATCTTGATATCTCCCAGAAAACGTCCTATGATTACCGATCAGAAGCTTTTTTGACCATTAGAGATTCATGTCACACTATCATGTTGCTATTGTCGGCGCAACGGGCGCTGTCGGACGAGAAATGTTGAATGTGCTGGAGCGGCGAAATTTCCCGGTGCGCTCTTTGCGTTGTTTTGCCTCCCCACGCTCTATGGGAACAAGCCTGTCTTTCCGAGGGAAGCTTATCCCCATTGAACTGCTCAAGCCGGGATGTTTTGTGGGTATTGATATCGTCTTTTTTAGCGCAGGCAAAAAAATTTCTCTAGAATATGTACCCGAAGCCCAGAGAGCCGGCGCCCTAGTTATCGATAATAGCTCGGCGTATCGCGATGATGCCGAAGTTCCTTTGATCATCCCGGAGATTAACCCTCATGCCTTTCAAGCACACAAGGGCATCGTCTCCTGCCCCAATTGCACCACGGCAATCATGTTGATGGCTCTTGCCCCTTTACATCGTAAAGTTCCAATTAAACGCATCGTGGCGTCAACCTATCAAGCCGCAAGCGGCGCGGGCGCCAAGGCGATGGAAGAGCTCGAAGGCGAGACGCGGGCGCTACTCGAAGGAAAGTCCTTCACGCGTACTGCCATGCCTTTCCCTTACGCTTTTAATCTCTTCACGCATAATTCCGCGCTCAATGAAAACGGATATGTAGACGAAGAGCTCAAAATGGTGCGTGAGACGAAAAAAATTTTAGAAGACCCTTCGATTCAGGTCACGGCAACCTGCGTGCGTGTGCCGGTGCTTAGAGCCCACTCTATGTCTCTCAACGTCGAGTTTAGAGGTCCGATCAGCAAAGATGAATCTCAAGCTCTTTTATTAAATACACCGGGCGTGCGCATCTTAGAGGATCGAGGCACCAACCGCTTTCCGATGCCGATCGATGCCTCAGGGCAAGATCTAGTTTTTTGTGGAAGAATCCGCGAAGATCAGACGCAGCCCAACACACTTGAATTGTGGGCGGTCGGTGATCAACTACTCAAAGGCGCAGCGCTCAACAGCGTGCAAATCGCCGAACTGCTAAACAAGATTTAAGCATTTCACCACAGAGACAGAGAGAACACTGAGTAAAGAAAAGGAGATCATCTCGCCTCATAAACATTGGCGAAATGGCTCTTTCATCCACTACTCTTTACCGGTTTTAATCGACTCTTTCATGGGTACCGTTAACTCCCGCATACCGCCCATGCCCATGGCCTGGTTGGCAGCTACGTTGGGGAAAACGATGATCTTAGCCTTTGCGAAGCCAACAACCAAGTTGTAGCCACCATCAAGCTGATCTTTACAACGCGTAAGGGAGCGCGGCTCATCATTGCTATACAGATGGATTGGGAACGCTGCCGGAGAACTCATATAGGTTAAAATAGTGAGCGTAGCTACTGGTAACATTCCAGGCATTTCCCATCCCATTTTCTCTCCGAGCTCATGCTGCTTATATACGGTCAACATTCTGCTTCCTTTAAGCACATTGTTTGTGATCAACACTCGATAGGTTTTGTCAACGGGAGCATCTCCGAACGTTTTTGAAACACCCGCCCAAAGCAAGAATTTAGCTGCATTGCCCTGTTTAGGGGATGATGCAAGTTTCTCGAGTTTGTTTAATGTAAGTCCTTTAGGCAGGGTCAAAAGCGTGATCCCTGCGTCTCCTTCTACCTGAGCACAAATCTGAGCACAGAGTCCTTTTAGGAATCTTACAGTCTCTTTATTTTGAGTCAGGGGCGGAGCGCCTGTCAGATCTAGACCTAAAGCCGCACAATCCACATGAGTTTCCCAAACTTTTTCATCTAGGAGCGTTAATCGGAATATTTTTTTTAGATCCAAGGCTCTCCACAGATGATCTTCGGATGCCATCACCTGCCATTCTCTACAAACGCAGGATGTCCGGCCTAAATCTTCTGGGGATAAAAATCCAAAAATACACAAGAGAGCACGAGTAGTTAATGAAACATGCTTTTTATCTGCAGTGCATTCATGACTTTCTGTTTGTTGTTTTACTTCTTTCCTAGAAGTGCTCGGGAGAAAACAAGCTGTGACTGAACTTGCAGCTGTAAGAGCTAATGCCATATTTTACCTTATTATTTTTCAAACATTGAACGCAAAACTCCTGGAATTGGCGGAGCCGATCTCACAAAGACCAAGGGAACAATGGCCATGACAAGTTCCAGGCGTGTTGACCACACTACACTCTCACCATCCCCCCAACGCCGATGCTCTCATCGGTAAAGGGGCAAAGACTGACTAAGAAGCCGACTGAGGAGCACCCAACAGCCAAGTGGTAGCGATCACTCTTCTCTGCACAACGCGTATAGGTTAACGGCGCCTCGCTATATAGACGAGTTGGAGACGCTGCTCGAGAACTCACATAGGTTAAAATAGCGAGTGTTGCTGCCGGTAACGTTTCAGGCATTTCGCAGCCTATATGTGTTAGGAGTTTGAGCTGCCGATCTACAGTCAAACCTCTGCTTTCTTTAAGCACATTGTTTGTGATCACCACTCGATAAGTCTCGTCAACAGAAGCGTCTCCAAGACCCCTTAAAGCATCCGTACAAATGTGCACAAATTTAGCGGCATTGCCCTGTTTAGGGGATGATGCAAGCTTCACGAGTTTGTTCAATGTAAGCCCTCTCGGCAGGGTCAAAAGCGTGATCCCTGCGTCGCTATCTATCCATGAGGAATCAAAAAGGTTTTTCAGGGTGGATATGGTGCTTGCATCAAGAGGCGGCGCGTCTTTTACCGACATTCCAAAAGCATCTAAATCCACGTGCGTTTCCCAAACTGCCTCATCGAGGACTTGTAACTTCGGAAATAGTTTTTTTAAATCAGTGGAGGTGATGGCTGCTTTTGCACTTACGGGAGCAGTGGATTTTTCGCTCCAAAGGGACCGCCAAAAATTAAGGGCTGCGGCAAGAGGTGTGGTAGAGTGCAGATGGGCGGAGCTCTTGTGCTCTTCATTTTTTGCCGGAGCTTCTGATGGAGAAGCGACTTTAAATTCTAGTCTTTCACCAGAGGCGGCGCTTAGTTTTGTGGTGAGTTTTCGTCTGTCTTCATCTTGTTCTTTCATGCGCTGCAAAAGAACGCTTGTGTCTCGAGCTGGATCGGAAAATGCAGCAGCAGGCGTCTCTTTGCCCTCTTCCCTTCCCTGCATTACGACTAGGCCTCCGGGCGGTGCAATAATGGTGCCTAGCTCATATTGTGCCTGCGCGTCGCCAGCTTCAGCTTTGACTCTTAGCGCTCTTACCTCAGGTGATTCAACTCGGAAATCAAAACCCGCGCCAATCCCTGCCCCTACTCTACCAACATGACCTATTGAAGACATAATCCAACCCCGCGTTTTATGATTAAGAGGAGACAAAGAGTGTGAATAATTCAGAAGTTTTTAACAACTGGCTTCTGTGAGCAGCAAATGGCACATTTTACCATTTGCTGCTTGTTTGAGGTTCTTTGGGCAAAAATCACGCGATGTGTTCGAATGGTTGTTAGGTGCCATCGACCTACCAGTCAGGCCGCAAAACCGAGTGAAAATGTCGGAATAATGCGTATTGGATAAGAAACGAGATTTAAAAAAATTTAGAGACCGGCGGAGCCGGTCTCCCAAAGAGCAAGGAAACAATGGCCGTGACAAGTACCAATGGTTCAAGTCCCAAGTACCGTTAACTTCCGCAGGCAACCCACGCCATAGTGCTCGCCGCCAAAGTCGTGGACGTTGCTGACCACGAGGCCAGCCGGGGCGAAGCCCCCAACAACCAAGGTGTAGAGACCAATCTGCTCTGCACAACTCGTATAGGTATACGGCTCATCGCTATATAGACGGGTTGGAGATACTGCTCGCGAACTCATATAGGTTAAAATAGCGAGCGTAGCTGCCGGTAACGTTCTGGGCATTTCGCAGCCCATTTTCTTTACGAGCTCGTGCTGCATATCTACGGACAGACTTCTACTTCCTTTAAGCACATTGTTTGTGATCGCCACTCGATAAGTCTTGTCAACAGGAGTGTCTCCAAACGCTTTTAAAGCATCCCCCCAAATGAACTCAAATTTAGCTGCATTGCCCTGTTTAGGGGACGCTGCAAGCTTCATGAGTTTGTTAAATGTAAGTCCTTTAGGCAGGGTCAAAAGCGTGATGCCTGCATCTCCTTCTACCTCGGCGCAAATCTGAGCACAGATTCCTTTTAGAAATCTTACAGTCTCTTTATTTTGATTCAGAGGCGGAGCGCCTGTCAGATCTAGACCTAAAGCCGCACAATCCACATGAGTTTCCCAAACTTTTTCATCTAGAAGCGTTAATCGGAATATTTTTTTTAGATCCAGGGCTCTCCACAGGTGATCTTCGGATGCCAATACCCTCCAATCTCTACAAACGCAGGATGTCCGGCCTAAATCTTCCGGGGGTAAAAATGCAAAAATACACAAGAGGGCGCGATCCTTTAATGAAACATGCTTTTTATCCGTAGCATGTTCATGACTTTTTGTTTGTTGTTTTACTTCTTCCATGTAAGAACGCGGGGAAAAAAATGAAAGGAAGCGGGAGAGCGAAGCCATATTTACCTCATTATTTTTCAAAATTTATACTTTCGGTCGGGGCGGCTACAACTTCCGCAGACCCCCGACACCACAGTCCTCGAAGTCAAAGTCGACGCGATGGCGAGGGATGTAGAGGCCAGCCGGGGCAAAGCCCCCAACACCTAAGTTGTGGACACCAACTTTCTCTGCACAACGCGTATAAGTTAATGGCCCATTGCTAAATAGACGGGTTGGGGACGTTGCTCTAGAACTCATGTACGTTAAAATAGCGAGCGTTGCTGCTGGTAATATTCCTGGCATTTCACAGCCCATTTTCTTTACGAGCTCATGCTGCTTATCTACGGACAACTTTCTGCTTCCTTTAAGCACGTTGTTTGTAATCGCCACTCGATAAGTCTTGTTAATAGGAGTGTCTCCAAACGCTTTTAACGCATCCGAGTCAATGTGCTGAAATTTAGCTGCATTGCCCTGTTTAGGGGACGCTGCAAGCTTCACGAGTTTGTTCAATGTAAGTCCTCTCGGCAGGGTCAAAAGCGTGATGCCTGCGTCTCCTTCTATCGGCAGAGAAGCAAAGAGGGTTTTCAGGATGGAGATGGTGTTTGCATCAAGAGGCGGCGCGTCTTCTACCGACATTCCAAACGCATCTAAATCCACGTGCGTTTTCCAAACAGCCTCATCGAGGACTTCTAATTTCGGAAACAGTTTTTTTAGATCTGCGGAGGTGGGGGCTACTTTTGTGCTTAGGGGAACTGCTGATGGAGGAGCGACTTTAAATTCTAGTCTTTTGCCTGGCGCAGCGCTTAGTTTTGTGGTGAGTTTTCGTCTATCTTCATCTTGTTCTTTCATGCGCTGCAAAAAAACGCTTGTGTCTCGAGCTGGATCGGAAAATGCAGCAGCAGG
Organism: uncultured Chlamydiales bacterium; assembly: GCA_963700985.1. Taxonomy (GTDB): domain Bacteria; phylum Chlamydiota; class Chlamydiia; order Chlamydiales; family Rhabdochlamydiaceae. The sequence continues at coordinate 1,805,622 of OY969554.1, read as the reverse complement.
CGTCTCTTTGCCCTCTTCCCTTCCCTGCATTACGACTAGGCCTCCAGGCGGTGCAATAATAGCGCCAATCTCTGCCCCTGCTCTACCAACATGACCTATTGAAGACATAATCCAACCCCGCGTTTTATGATTAAGAGAAGACAAAGAGTGTGAATAATTCAGAAGTTTTTAACAACTGGCTTCTGTGAGCAGCTTCACTACTAAACAAGATTTAAGAATTTCATCACAGAGACACAGAGAGCACAGAGGAAGAAAGATTGTTTTTTCGCGAGTGAAGCGAAAAAATAATACCTTCTCGGCTTCGCCGATGTTTACGAGGCGAGAGAGTGTCCTTTTTTTGTTTCACTTACAAAAAAAGGATTTCTTTTTCTTTACTCAGTGTTCTCTGTGCCTCTGTGGTGAAATCTTTTTTCTTTCTTCAATTCAAAGAAAGTGCGCTTAAGGAGAGTTTTTTTGGAACCGTAAAGCTTAGTTGTGCTTTGGTGACAGGATGAAGAAATTCGAGATGCACATGTTGCAGTGCGATCGACTGATATGTGGGAGCTTTTTTACTTCCATACTTGCTGTCGCCTACAATGGGACAGCCGATGGCTGCAAATTGCGCGCGGATTTGATGATATCTTCCAGTTTCTAACTCAACTTCTACCATCTGAGGAAAAAGCGTGCGATAAGTGAGCGCAGCTCTTTTGGCATCCGGCTCATTTGCACTGGCTACACGCGCGATAAATTTATCGTGAACGAGATAGTGTTCGAGCGTGCCCTCATCTGCTGGAAGTCGGCCTTCGACCTGCGCATGGTAACGTTTGAGAATTTTGCGTTCGCGCATCATCTCATTTAATCTGGAAAGAGCCTTACTAGAACGCGCAAAGAGCACAAGGCCGCTTACGGGCTTATCGAGCCGATGGATGGGCACGAGAAAGACGTTTCCATCTTTTTTGATTTCAGCCTTAAGCCATTTCTTGGCCCAATCTTCTAAGCTGCGCTCATCACCCATCGCAGGTTGTGTGGCAAGACCCGCTGGCTTGAAAGCAACCAGAATGTGGTTATCAAAAAAGAGGATTGATGGATGCATGTCTTCTCTGTCTTAGGACTTCATAAAGCAGGATAGTAGCGGCAGTAGCTACGTTGAGCGAATCGGCTATGCCTAACATTGGAATGCGCGCTTGCAAATCACATGCTTGCATCCAGGGTTCTGAAAGCCCGAGCTGCTCAGTGCCTACTGCAATGGCAACTGGCCCACTGAGATCGATATCGGTAAATTCACGTTCAGCATGTGGAGTGGCAGCCACGATTTTAATCTTCTTTTCTCTTAACCAGAGAATTGTTTCTGCACCACCAGCTTCTACCACAGGTTGTGTAAAAAGTGTGCCTACGCTTGCACGCACCACATTGGGATTATAAATATCTGTGCAGCGATCGCAAACCACTACGCCATCGACGGCAACCGCATCGGATGAGCGCAAGATGCTGCCTAAATTACCGGGCTTCTCAATGGCTTCGGCGATTAATAGAAAGGGATTTTTACTTGCCGCAACTTTGGGCAAGAGATCTTTTAAGCCATGTTTCATCTGATGTGCAATCGCTACAAGCCCATCAGGACGATCGCGATAAGAGAGTTTTTCAAAAACATGTGAAGCGCAAACATAAGTTTTACAGCCACTCTCTTCAATTTGCGCAATAAGAGCAGGTTCGTTGACACCTAAAAAGAATTCTGGGCAGATAAAAAGCGTATGTAAGTGGATGCCGCCATCGACAGCGCGTTTAAGTTCGCGGTAACCTTCGATGAGAAAAAAACCTGTCTCATCGCGCGTGCTGCGTTCTTTTAATTTGCAAGCTTCTTTAAGTTTGGGATTCTGCGCACTGGTAATTTCAGCTCTATTAATCATGACTCCACCGCGCAAAGCTTCCTGATGGCACAGTTTTACAGCTCTTTGAGGGCAAGACCATCTCACCGCTTTCTACTGTTCCCTTTTTCATCAAGTCGTTCATCAGCTGCTTCATCACAATGGGCGTCATGCCCGGAGTGTGACTTGTAAAGATCACGAAGAGGGGCTTGTCGCTTAGCACTTGGCGGCACTTTTCAAGAATCAACAGAAGATCGCGTTCTATTTTAAATACTTCGCCTTGTTTGCCTCTGCCAAAACTAGGAGGATCTAAGATAATTCCATCGTAAGTTGAGCCGCGTTTCTCTTCGCGCAGCAAAAACTTCAGCACATCATCCACAATCCAACGAATCGGAGCATCGCTCAATCGATTAAGTGCAGCGTTCTCGCGCGCCCAAGCCACCATCCCCTTTGAAGCATCGAGATGGCAAACAGTTGCGCCGGCACGTGCAGCGGCAAGTGTTGCGCCACCTGAGTAGGCGAAAAGATTGAGCACACGCACACCTTTGCCGCGCTGCTGAATGCGCTCATGCATCCAAGGCCAGAAAAGACTATGTTCAGGAAAAAGACCTAGATGCCCAAAATCGGTGGGCGCGATTTTAAATTTTAAGCCTTCGAGCTCAACCACCCAAGAAGGAGGAAGCGTTTTCTTGCCAGCCCACGAGTTGCCATTGTCACGGGTAAAAATGCCGTCGGCTTCAGCCCAAGCTTTTGCGGGAAGATCAGGCTGCCAAAGCGCCTGTGCGCAAGGGCGCACTAAAAGGTAATCTCCAAACCGTTCCAATTTTTTCTGGTTGCCACTATCGAGAAGAGAATACTGCATTTTTTGAATAAAAAATTATTTACTTTGGCAACTATCATAGCAAACCAGCAGTTTTTATTCTAAAAAAAACCCTTCAGACATATAAAACTTGGAAGAAATCTCAATTATATCGATTAAATTAGTATGTCTGTTGCCATTAAAAGAACCTTTTCTTCTTCTCAACATAGTCAAACTCTTTTGCCTCCTGCTAAAAGATTAAAAATTTCTCCGATGCAATTTGCGAATTTACCAATTGTAAATCAAGCATATGCAACAAATTTTTTGAGCATTAAAGACTTGGCTACATTCGGCAGCATCTTTTGCAGAATTTTCACCAAATAAAAACGGCGTAAGCATTCAGGGCATGATCTGGATGCTGAAAGATCTAGGCTTTCTTATCGATTTGAAAGAGGAATTTTTGCCAGAAAGTAGCCAGTAAATGGCCGCTCGTAAACAAGATGATTGTCTCGCGGGTGCCCTTGCGCTGTAAGTGCATAATGTGAGGAGACTCTCCTCTTTGTCCTATTGCCGCCCAGATCGTTCCTACGGGTTTGTCTGGTGTGCCTCCCGTGGGACCAGCAATCCCCGAGACAGCTATTCCATAATCTGCATGGGTAGATTTAAATAAACCCGCCAGCATGGCTTCAACAGCTTCTGCACTTACCGCTCCGTGCTTATTCAATAAAGACTCTGGCACGTGTAGCAGAGAGTTTTTCAACTGATTTGCATAAGTTACAAGCGAACCTAAAAAGTATTCTGAAGCGCCAGGCACGGCTGTAAGTTGCGAAGCGATCCTGCCTCCTGTACATGACTCCGCCAATGCAAGGGTTTTCTTAGCCATTATCATTCGACTTTGGATCGATTTTTCTACGCTCGACTCAGGCAAAATATGCGTTTTAAAATGCTCTTTCAGCTTCAAGGCAAATTCTCGACAAGCATTTGGATCGCGCTCAGAGCAAGAAACGGTCAATTTTCCATAGGAAGGATAGAGGCCAATTTGAATGTGTGGGCTCAGTATTTTTAACTCGCGCACGACCTTATCTACTTTGCCCTCTTCAAGCAGACAAAAATGCACTAGCTCAACGTGCAACTTTTCTTGACCCGGAAGATGCTTTGCGAGATAGGGCAGAAGCTGCTGCTCACAAATGACCTGCATCTCATGAGGTACGCCTGGCAGTAGGATGAGTAGCCCCTGTGCAGTTTTAAAAACTAAGCCTGGAGCGGCTCCTGCCGCATTAGGCAGGGTTTGAGCCGTTGTAGGGACACGCGCCATCTCTTTGAGCGTGGGAATTTCCGTTCCGTAACGTGCGTGCAGCTCTGCAAGCAGCTCTTCATCTACGAATAATTCACCGCCTAAAAGATCCGTAGCAATGTGTTTTGTATGATCATCATGCGTGGCGCCAAGCCCGCCCGTTGCAATCACCAGTTTCGAGCGTTTAAGGGCTTCTTCCAGGCCTTTGCGCAAAATTTGCGGGTCATCGGGCAGTGTGGTGTGGCGTGAAACTTTCCAACCAGCAAGAGCGAGTTTAGCACTTAAAAAAGAAGCATTCTGATCTGCATATAAACCGCTTAAAAGCTCACTACCGATGGTGATGATTTCAATGTTATTCATAATTTTGCAATTTGCACTTGATGTGACACAAGACCCGGATGCCGCTCAATCCATTGCAGGCAATTTCTGCCAATTCTAATCGGTTCATTGCTGCGCTTATTTTGAAAAACAAAAGGGGTCGGAAGTGTATGTGACCGTAGCCACTTCACCAGGCGATGAAAAAGTGCCGTGTTCGGAAATTCCTGGCTATTATCAACTTTTGCGTAAGCATAAGTTGTGGGACTTTGAAAGATCTGGGGATAAGAAAATTGAATGCCCCAGGTGATGCTATCTTTGCCTAAGACCATGGAATGAAATTTCCCATCAATATTAGAAACAAAGAAGTGATGGATCTGCAGCTGCACCACCGGCTTAATAGTTTTAACTAAATAGCGCTCCTTTCCGGCTTCCATGGCATAGAGCGCCTCTCTTGTGCTCGTGAAAACTGCGGAAAAATATCGGCGCAGCTCGCGCTCCTCAGGAAGAATGCCGGCTTTAAGTGCATTTACATAAGCCGCATACTTCTGCAAAAAATCTTCTTTTTCAATTTGGAGCGTCTCCCGAGTAACAGGTTCACTAACCACAAAAATTTCGAAGGGAGAAAGTGCGGCAAAAAGATCGCGCATTTCAGATTCATCGAGTAAGACTTGATGTTTGAGCCATTTTGAAGCACGCATCACTCCCTGCAAAGCAGGCGTACTGAGCTGCAGTGGAAAAGCTGAAGGTTCACTAGATTTCTTTCGAAATTCCATTTGCTGAAAGAGGCTCTGACTCTGGTTTAGGCTTAAAGAACGACTGTAACATGAGCCAGGCGATGCCACAGAAAATTGCACTATCGGCAATATTGAAAACAGGGAAAGAGTAGTCCCATAGGCGGAAGTAGAACATATCGATCACATGTCCATAAATAATATGATCGAAAACATTTCCAAGAGCGCCGGTAACAATCATCAGAAAAGGAAGACGCTGGCTCGGCAGCGAAAAGAAAAAAAGATAGAAAAGCATACCGGCTATGATCAGAAGGCGCGCATAAAAGAGATACTCATGAAAACTCGAAAGCATCCCCCAAGCTGCACCTTTATTGAGCACGTGGTTAATCGAAAAATCGATCCCGCCCCAGTTTTCAAATACAGCAATGCCACCATAGGGATAGATCGGAGAGGCATATCCTAATACAGGAAGAAAATGATTCACGTAGGCCTTTGATAAAAGATCTATTGTGAACAGAGCTGCTGCAAAAAGAAAAAAGAGAGTAAAACGACGCATCCCTATAAAAGACCCTTTTCAAACTTTTCTTGTGCTTTGACAGTCATTGTCGCGTAAGGAATGGCTTCAAGGCGTTTAACGGGAATCTCTTCGCCTGTGATATCACAAACGCCGTAAGTATTATCATCGATCTTTTCGAGCGCACGCTCGATCTGGCGCAAAATGTTATACTCTTTGTTTGTCACCTCTAAACTGACTGTGCGCACAAAATCATCTGTGCCTTCATCAGCTTGGTGTTGAGAGTATCCTTTAGACTTATCGTCAGATTTTACTTCTTCAGTGGCTCCTCGTACAAGCTGCTGCATTTGAGCACGCAACTCTTCTAAGCGCTCTTTAAATTTTGCAATCTCAGTCTTTTTCAACGGCATGTCTTACCTCTGTTTGTTCGTATGTCAAATCATCTCCGCCGTCCTTAGGCTTAACACTCTGAAGAGCATCGACTAGCTCGTTTACATCTTTAAAGCGGCGATATACGCACGCAAAGCGGATGTAGGCAATCGTATCAAGCGCTTGGAGGTGCTTCATAGCGATCTCGCCGAGTTCAGGTGTACTAATCTCCTTAATTTGCCTCTCCATAAGATCTGCTGTGATCTTATAAGAAATTGCCCGAACCTGTTCGTGACTGATACGCGTATGTCGACAAGCAGCATCTAAACCCTTAATGAGCTTATCTTGCTGAAAATCTTCGTACCTTCCATCACGCTTATGTACTTGAATCGTCAGATCGATCGTTTCAAAAGTCGTAAAGCGACGTAAGCACTTCAAACATTCGCGTCTTCTACGCACCGCATTTGTTTCAGTTGCGTTGCGAGAATCTGTCACCTTGGATTCATCATGACTACAAAAAGGACAGCGCATATTGATGATTTATCGGTCACGCACATTTTTGTGAAGTAAGAACGTTATAAACAAAATAATAATTTCGGAGGAGGTGGGATTCGAACCCACGATACTTTTTCAAGTATACACGCTTTCCAAGCGTGCTCCATCGGCCACTCGGACACTCCTCCAAGTCAAACACGCGAAGAACGTAACCTGGAATTTGTTTATTTGACAAGAGCATTTTCTATTCTGATTTTGTAATAGCGAAAGCTACTTTCTTTGCGAAAATTGAGAATTAGCGTAAACTGATTCGCATGAAAGGATTTTTTCTCAAAATTTCTTGCATGCTTTTTCTGTTTGGACTTTTTGCTTGTCAGCAAAAAAATAACAGAACTCCTGCGCCTTCATCTAAACCCACGGTCTTGGTCAGCATCGTTCCTTACGCCCACTTCGTCGAACGTATTGCGCAAGGCAGAGTCAACGTACAACTCTTAGTGCCAAGCGGCGCCGATCCACATACATATGAGCCTACCCCTAAGCAGGTTCAAACTGCACATCAAGCAAAACTTTGGGTGCGTATCGGTGATCCATTTGAAGATAAAATTTTAAAAGTTTTGCAGCAAGAACACACAACTCTACGTACACTTCAGATATGGGAAAAGCTCCCCCTTTTACCTCTTGAAGAGCATACGCATTGCGCCCACCATCATCACGATCATGGGCATGGGCACCATGAACACGAAGCTCAAGACAAGCACGTTTGGCTTAGCCCCAGACTCGCCAAGATTCAAGCTCAGGAAATTGAAGTGGCACTTTGCGCTCTCATGCCAGAAAATCGCACATTTTTCGAAAAAAACTTAAATGATTTTTTAACTGATCTCGACACACTAGATAAAGAGCTAACGAGCCTACTCACTCCCTTAAAAGGCAGAGCGATCTTAGTATCCCACCCCGCCTTTGGATATTTTTGTCGTGATTATGGACTCATTCAACTTTCGATTGAAAGCGAAGGTAAAGAGGCGCTGCCTCAAAAAATTGCTAATACCATGAAAGAAGCGGTGCAACACCGAGTAGGCTGTGTGATCACCCAAGGCCAATATTCACCTAAAGCGGCTGAGCTTGTCGCAAAAAAACTTCAATTGCCTATTTTCAGCATCGATCCTTATGCTGAAGACTATTTTGAAAATTTACGCCAGCTAGCAAGCGCCATCGCTCAACCATCATAAATGTCTGACCAAACCGTCATAGAAGTAAAAGATCTCAGTTTTGAATATGAGAATAACCCGATTTTAGCTCGAGTGAATCTCAACGTCAAAAAAGGCGAGTTTCTGGCTATTTTCGGGCCAAATGGTGGCGGAAAAACCACCTTTTTAAAGCTGCTTCTTGGATTTCTTAAACCTGATTCCGGGGAAATCACAATTTTTGGCACATCGCCGCGTAAAGCGCGCGGAAGAATTAGTTATGTGCCACAAGTGGCACAATTCGATCGCCAATTTCCCTTATCTGTATTAGATCTCGTTTTAATGGGCTGTTTGTCGAAAAGTACGATCTGGGGAACCCTACCCAAAAATGCTAAACAAAAAGCGCTTGAAGCTCTAGACAAAGTAGGTCTTTTAGATAAGCAAGCTCAAGCTTTTGGAACTCTTTCAGGCGGACAGGCACAAAGAGCGTTAATCGCACGCGCACTTGTCTCCGAGCCCAGCATCTTATTTTTAGATGAACCGACAGCAAGTGTCGATCCTGAAGCGGAAGCGCAGATTCATCATCTGCTGCTCCGCTTAAAGGGGACGATGACCATTCTGATGGTCACGCATGATTTACAAGGAATTATCGAAAAAGCCGACCGCATGCTCTGCATTCACCGGACGCTTATCTCTTATACGCCCAAAGAGGTATGCGAACATTTTGCAGTCGGCCTTTATCACGCTCCACACCTCCACCCCATACGCTTACCATGAACATTTTGGCCTTTTTTCAGACCAATCCCTTCTTGCTCATGTCGCTTATGGCGGGCTTGGCAGCTTCTATTACCAGCGGAATCATCGGATCTTACGTGGTTAGCAAACGCATCGTTTTTATCAGCGGTAGCATTGCCCACTCTGTGCTAGGAGGAATGGGCCTCTGCCTTTGGCTAAAACGCGTTTGGGGCATAGCTTGGCTTACACCCCTTTATGGGGCGCTCTTCGCTGCCCTTCTTTCGGCCCTTCTGATCGGCTGGATACACTTAAAATACCGTCAACGCGAAGATACCGTGATCGCCACGCTCTGGTCTACAGGCATGGCAATTGGCGTAATCTTCGTGGCGTTAACACCTGGCTATAATGTGGAGCTGATGAACTTTTTATTCGGCAACATACTCTGGGTGAGCAGCGCCGATCTTCAACTTTTATTTGCACTCGATCTCATCATCATCTTTACGGTAGCACTATTCCACCGTCGCTTCGTAGCAGTCTGTTTTGATGAAGAGCAAGCCCTTTTACAGGGCGTGCATATTCGTGCAATTTATCTTCTGCTCTTGGTGCTCGTAGCGATCTCAGTCGTGATCTTAATTCAAGTAGTAGGCGCAATTTTGATCATAGCAATGCTTGCTATACCTGCGGCTATGGCAAGCGAAATGACCCATCGCATGGGCTTAATGATGCTCATTGCCGTCGGCTTAGGGTGTCTTTTCAGCTTAGCAGGAACAATTGCCTCCTACCTACTGAATTGGCCCCCTGGAGCCACCATTTCGCTTACCGCCGCTTGCTTCTACAGCTTTTCTCTATTTCGAAGATCGCTTAAGCGCGCTTAAGCATACTTATTAACGAGAGCTGAACTTATCCCAGAAGCTTTTCCACATCCCACGTTTTTTATGAGATTTTGCTTTTCGGCTGTGGCTTTTTCTAACAGTTCTTTTTCTAGCTTTCATAATATACACCCCTTTTCCTGTTTATATTAGGTAAAATACCTCTGAGAGAAGATGCTTAATCCACCCTGCTCCCCTTTCTTCAACGCTTCTTTGCTTTTATGCTTCCGGTGAGTCTTGAACGTTACTTTTGATGTCTTTTTCTTGCTGTAGTGTTTCATAGAGCCGCCATAGATTTTATAATAAAGTATCTCTCACCCTTAGTTTTATAGTATTATATAATTTAATTATTAATCAATTAATTTTAGATAATTTATTAAATGCATAATTATAACTAAATTAACGAAGAGTTGAATCGAATCGTAAGGCTCTATTGACGAGGAATCTACCGGTGGAGTATCATCCTTTTCTTTCATCGAGAGGAGTTCAAAATGTACGCAATCATCGAAACTGGCGGAAAACAATACCGCGTTGAAAAAGACGACGTCATCGACGTGGAGCTACTAGCTCCTTCTACTGACGGCATAGTGGAATTTAAGAATGTTCTTCTTTTAAACACTGGCTCAGCAGTTAAACTAGGTTCCCCTCATGTGGCTAAGTCGCGTGTTTTGGGCGAGCTAGTCCAAGAAGTTCGCGGACCTAAAGTCATTGCATTCAAATACAAACGCCGTAAAGGTGTAAGACGTAAGGTGGGACACCGCCAGCGTTATTTACGCATAAAGATCACAGGCATTGAAGGATAACAGAAGGCTTATATGGCACATAAGAAAGGACAGGGTTCTACCCGTAACGGACGTGACTCACAATCTCAGCGCCTAGGTGTTAAAGCCTCTGGTGGCCAATTTGTTACTGCAGGAAGCATTATCATTCGTCAGAAAGGCACAAAGTGGCACCCAAGCAAAAACGTGGGTGTAGGTAGAGATTATACTCTCTATGCTTTGATCGATGGGATCGTGACCTATCGAAAGAGCACGCGCACATTTGTTTCTGTACTCCCTGCACAACCAGAAACAGTAACTGCAACAACCTAAAATCATTTAGCCGTGTTTATTGACTCAGTAACTCTTACCCTTTCTGCTGGCAAGGGTGGCAATGGCGTAGTCGCCTGGAGAAGGGAGAAATTTATCCCGAAAGGCGGACCTGCGGGCGGAAACGGCGGCAAAGGCGGATCCATCGTGATCCGCGCTAACGTCCAAGAGACTTCGCTCGACGGATTCAGAAACCGGCGGATCATCAAAGGCGAAAACGGGGGCGCTGGTGCTGGCGCACATAAACAGGGCAAAAATGGAAAGGAGATCTTTCTTTCGGTTCCCTGCGGCACACTCGTTAAAGATGCAGTTACCAAAGAAGTTCTTTTCGACTTTACCGTACCAGATCAAGAGTGGCTAATCTGCAAAGGTGGTAAAGGCGGACGTGGGAATGCTTCCTTCCGCTCACCAACTCATCAAGCTCCTAACGTTTTCACCGAGGGGACTTTTGGAGAGACCCGCGAAATCGAACTCGAGCTAAAACTCATTGCAGATGTTGGACTCGTCGGCTTCCCAAATGCGGGCAAATCGACCCTAATGTCCAAGATCACGCATTTGCCGGTGAAAATCGGCGCTTATCCCTTCACTACCCTCTTCCCTAACTTAAGTTATATCACCCGCAAAGACTCCTCACGCGTGCTCGTTGCGGACATTCCAGGTATCATCGAAAATGCCCATGAGAATCGCGGCCTCGGTCTCGCCTTCCTAAGGCATATCGAACGGACTTCCATTCTTCTCTATGTGATTGACATCTCTGGTTTTGAAGAAAGAGATCCTATTCGTGATTACGAGATCCTCCGCAATGAACTGCGTGAATATGATGAAAAACTCCTAGAAAAACCCTTCCTCGTCGCGCTGAATAAGATCGACATCGAAGGCGCCGAAGAAAACCTCAAACGCTTCCGCAAAAAGTTTGATGGCAACCCCAAAAACCTCTTTGAAATCTCTGCGATGGAAGACAAGGGTATAAAGCCTCTACTCACCGCCATCACAGACCTTCACAAGACTCTCACTCAGAAAGCTCTTCCCGAGCAAACACCAGCACCTGCCGAGCTAGCCACAGTTTAAAAACTTTCGAAAGAAATTTTAACCTTCTAAAAGATCATGATTTTAGGTCAGCAATAGAATATGTTAAAAAGCATATCCTAGGCGCAGATTGCCATTATGATCGGTATAGTTTTTACCAAACTCACCATCATAAAGCACAGCCACTGACAAGCGCTCATTGGCATCATACCAGGTAATCCCAGCAGCTGGGCTAAATAGGCTGCGGTTGGGCTTCATGCCATATACTGTGAAAGGCACATCGGTATCTTCATAGCGCACTGTGTAGTGTTTACCTTGGAAGCGCACTTCACGCACCCAACTAAGCTTTATATCAGGGATCAATTTCGATTTATGAATGGTGAAGCAGCGCGAGAAGCCAATCCCGAGCTCGTTGCGTAGCATTCTGGAGTTTTTAGATTTTACGATCGTGTTTAACGAATCGGCGCCTCTTTCCGTAAAACCCGCTTCATGCAGCCAGATGTAGTCGAAAGAGTCAAAAGGCCGGATCTCATATCCACCCCAACTATAGTAAGCACCTACTTCTAGATTTCCTTCAGCTTCATTACCATTATGGTGATTCTTAGCTTTTCGGCTTAAGCCAGGAAAAACGATCTTACGCTCAGCTTCGTACTGATTATGTGACCCCAAAGCTACTGCATTGACATAGACATAGTCGCTCGTAAAGTTACCATATACTGCCCCATAGTAGCTGTCGATATGGCCATTTCCTTGCGAGGCGCTCCAATCTACTGCAGTATGTGTGTAACTAAGTGCGGCACCCGCATCAAAATACTGCAAGCAACGGTAATCTAAACCAAGGATTGCCCCACCCATTTTAGTATGAAAACCGCGCTGCTGCTGAATTCCTCTTTGTAATGAGTAATCGCCAAGACCATCAGCCCAGAGCGTTAGATGTTTGCCAGCTTCTGGGCAAACTCGAACACACTCTGCGATATAGAGCTGATCTAATCTGCGTGAGATCGCTTGGCGTACGCGTATGCTGCTGTCTTCTTGTGCTAAAGCCAATCCCTTAAAGAGAGAGGGTTGCAGCTGATTTAAGGCGCTTTTCAGAGCAGATGGATCTAAACGGTGCAGCGCTGCAATCACATCAGCAAGATCGCCTGTGGCAGTTGGAGAAAGAGCATCCAAAACAGTGGCCACTGTGCCAGGATTTCCGCCGTGCACGATTTGAGAAAAAAAGTTCTCCATTTTTTGCAGCAAGAGCAGCACTTCCGTTCCAGGATATTGAAGCTCAATGGTAAAGCCAGGCAGAGAACCAGTCACAGCTGCAAATTTCCCAGTTACACCACCGTCGGCAGTAAGTATAGGAAATGAGGAAGGACTTACATATGTGCCCGGATCAAACGTAAGCGCAAGTGTGGTTCCAGTATCATTGATAGAGATTGTCCCGGGAGTTCCGAATGCTGCAATACTTGATACTGCAGTCGGACTGACTTCGATCAGCGTCGTAGACCCGGGATTTGCAACATAAGAGTGCACGGGCATCGTGCCTATAGAGTTTCCTGGTGAGACGGTTCCGCTATTGCTCAATCCACCCGCCATGGTTCCGGTGCCCTTTAAGGTTCCACCCGAACTGACAGTAACAGGGCTCACTAGGCTTCCAGAAGGGACAGAAAGAATTCCCGATGTGACAATCGTTCCCCCCGTATACTCATTATCATTTGAAAGAGTGAGTGTACCCGTTCCAATTTTCTCGAGAATCGATGCTGACCCTGTAACCTCAGAAATGACCCCTGCGATTGTGGTAGAAGTATTCAAGTTGCCAATTTGAACATGGACCGGTGCAGGAGTTGTCTGACCAAGCGTAATCGTACTTGCATTGTCGCTGGTGATAGACCCAAAAGTAATCGCAGGCACTTGAACGTCAAGTGAAGCTCCTACAGCTAATGTTACCACTGCACTGCTTGCCGAAGAGGAGCCAAGAAAGTTTGCTGCACCACCAAACATATTGAGTGCCGCACTACCTGCACTCGAGGTGCCATTAAATGTCACGCTACTACCGGTGCCTAAAACGAAATTAGTAGTCTGCGCAGATGAAGTACCTAGGAAGTCAATCGTGTTGGCTGTCGCATCATCAGCGCTGAACGAGCTACTTCCAGCTGTGGCACTATTAAAAGTTATGTTGCCTGCGTTGGATAAAGCAAAATTTGCGGTTTCAGAAGTGCTACCTGCTGTAAAAATAATCGCTGAGCCCGTGGCGCTGGTTTCAAATTGAGGAGCATTAGAACCTGTGATTCCAGCATCATTAAAAGTCAACGTAGCTGCAGTTCCAGTGGAGCCGACCGTGATTGCATATCCGGAGACTTCAAAATTATAGGCACCGAGCGACATATCTGCACTTAAAGTTGGTGACGAGATTGACGAGGTTGAAAAGTGGGCGATATCACTCGATATCCCTCCTGGAGGACCAGCTGGACTCCAATTTGCAGCAGTATTTAAGTCACTAGAGCCGGGATTCGCAAGCCAGTTAAAATTTCGAGGAGCTGCCTCTATTTCGCCGTTTGCAGCTAGAGCCACTAGCGTTCCTAAACTCAGTGTGATTTTCTGCAAAATGTTTTTTCTCATCGAAAAAATCCCTCTGATAAGTTGTTGTTTATCCGCTTTTAAAGATCCGAAGCTTTTTTTGGAAAGGCAAATCGATCTGCCATGCACTCTTAAGCTATTGCAAGAAATTCATGCATAGCGCACAAAAAACCAAAAGGAGATCGCTATGGTTACACCTTCAACTCCAAAGCTATTTACACCGGTACAAATCGGACCTACGAAACTGGGACATCGTGTCGTAATGGCACCCCTCACCCGTTCTCGCTCAGAACAACCTGGCAATGTCCCAGGAAAACTGATGCAAGAATATTACACGCAGCGCGTTTCTGAAGGAGGGCTCATCATCTCAGAAGCCACTTCGATTTCAATATCAGGTCGTGGATGGTTCGGAGCTCCTGGCCTATATACCGACGAGCAGGTCGCTGGTTGGAAAAATATCACGAATGCCGTGCATGCAAAAGGCGGCCTTATGTTCTCGCAGCTATGGCATGTAGGACGTTCTTCACATATTTCTATGACCAACGGCGCAAAACCTGTGGCTCCCTCAGTTGTCCCAGATTACTGGGAGAAGGCGACTCCAAGCATCTCTACACCCACGGGTTGGGATAAGCCCTCGCCACATCGGGCGCTTGAGACTGCCGAGATTTCGGCCATCGTCGAAGACTACCGCAAAGCCGCCGAACGCGCAAAAATTGCTGGTTTTGATGGCGTCGAGATCCATGCTGCCAACGGCTATCTCGTCGATGAATTCCTTCAAGATGGCAGTAATAAACGCACAGATAAGTATGGAGGATCGATCGAGAATCGAGCGCGCTTTCTGCTTGAAATCGTGGAAGCTTTGACCTCTGTGTGGGGAGCAGGTCACGTAGGCGTGCGAATCGGACCTAGCGGAACGTGGAATTCAATGTCTGATAGCAATCCAGCTGAGCACTTCGATTATATTGCAGAACACCTAAATCAATTCGAGCTGGCCTACCTGCACATCGTTGAACCGCGTGTCAAAGGCAACGTACTTATCGCAGAGGGTCAGGCCCCAGTTGCAGCGGCGCGTTTGCGTAAAATTTTCAAAGGAAAAATTATTGCTGCAGGTGGATTCGAACCAGAGACTGCTAAAGAAATTATCGAAAAAGGCGATGCGGATTTAGTTGCATTCGGCCGCCATTTCATCTCAAATCCCGATTTGCCCAAACGCATAAAATTAGGATTGCCACTTACCGCTTACGACCGCAAAACTTTTTATACCTTCGATTTCCAAGGCTATACCGACTATCCTTTCTATGAGCAGCAACGCGAAGGTTTATTATCCGATCCATTCTGCCCTCAACTTCAAGATTCTCCTTTTTATTTCGATAGCTGCCGCTGTGCCGCCCAAGCGTGTGCTGCCAGTGGCTCACATTCTGAACAGAAAAACAAAGCGCTTGTGCTCGAAGCATTCGACACACTATTCAACAAGCGTGACTACAAAGCCGCCGAGTGCTTCTGGTCGCCTAATTACATTCAGCATAGCGCTCACATCGCCCCCGGACGTGAAGGCTTATTCAATCTAATCAAAAACAGCCCGCCTACGCTTAAATATGAGCCAGGAATGATCGTGGCTGAAGGAGATCTCGTGATGGTCCATGGGCGCTACTCAGGGCTAGAGCAAAAAGCAAACTGGATCATCGTAGATATTGTGCGCATAGCTGACGGCGTGCTCACCGAACATTGGGATGTAATCCAAGACGAAGCTGCACGTGAATCGTCCAAAAGCGGTCTTCCCATGTTCGGCCAAAAATTTCCTACTTGACTGCCGACGGAATAGTTTTTTTTGACAGACCTAAATTGAATAAGTTGTTAAAAAGCAAAAAAAGAATACGCACTCGCACAAAAACTTTAAGGTAAATATGACACGCTTCTTAGCAAAAGCAATCGCCGGATCTTTAATCTGTTTTACTTCTGTGGCTTTTGCAGATAGCTCTGCTGAGTCTTCATCGGATGCATGTCCGAGTGGTGAAAAACACTATCGCGTTGCGGCCCGACATATCGAAGGCGGCGGCATAGGCTACAATCGTGGTTATACAACCCTTGAAACATTCCTAGCTCCAGATCCCACCCTTTGGCCTGTAATGCCCTTTTTGGATGTACGCGGCCATATCTTCGATAATGGGAAGTGGGCAGCTAATGCCGGCACAGGGCTACGCGGAATCTGGGGATGCAGAACCTATGGAGTGAATGCCTATTATGATTATAGAAACACGAAAAAGCGCGACTACAACCAAGTAGGTGTGGGATTAGAAACTCTCGGTACGCTCTGGGATTTCCGCATTAATGGTTATCTACCTGTTGGTAAAAAGATCACATCGCCCTACAACACGAAATTTTATGAGTTTTCTGGCCATCACATGGTCATCTCTCAAAAGTATCAATTTGCCATGAAAGGTGCAGATGCAGAACTCGGCTTTCACTTTGCCAAATCTCGATCATTCGACTTTTATGCGGCAGCAGGCCCTTATTATTACATCGGTGAGATCGGACGTAACATCTGGGGTGGCAAGGCCAGGCTCAACGCTAAGTTCAAAGAGTATGTGACGCTTGAAATAAGCGATTCATACGATCGCATGTTCCATAACAAATTTCAGGGACAGCTTACCCTCACACTTCCTTTCGGCGGAAAATCTCACGTTAAGAAAAAAGGATGTCGTAGCTCTTGCGAATTGGCCGATGCGCTTACTTCCAGAATGGTTCAGCCCGTAGGAAGACAAGAGATCATCGTTGTTGGGCATAAAAAGAAAGAGCTCCTAGCCATAAATGCGCTTACTGGCCTGCCTCTTTACTTTGTGTTTGTCGACAACACAAGCCATTCTGATGGCACCTTTGAAAGCCCCTATCCGACACTTGCTTTAGGTGAAACAAATTCGAAGCCTTATGACATCATTTATGTATATCCTGGAGATGGCACTACCACCGGACTTAATCAAGGGATTACGCTTCAAGACAATCAGAGGTTGTTGGGATCTGGAATTTCTAACTCCTTTCTCACCACTGTGGGCAATGTGACCGTTCATCCACAATCAAAGAGCTCTCCTTCCCTCACAAATACAGCTGGCGCTTCACAAATCGTTCTACTAGGCAACAATTGTGAAGTTGCAGGCTTCAATCTCTTTGGCAGCGTCAATTATGCGATTGCAAGTGGTGATGTGAATGCCGGCACTTTCTCTACCGAGGGAGGCACCATTCGACATAATAGCATTAACGTAGCTAGCGGAAGCGGTGCGACGGGAATTTCGTTAATTGCGAGAGGCACTACACTCATGGCCAATAATCAAATCACATCTGAAGGACCCTCTATTGCTCTTCAGACCATTTTAACAGACACCTTGGACACCACCATTTCAGGAAATACCGCCACTAGCACTGCCAATACCATCTTCATACGCAATGGATTGGATGGTCTGCTGACCTCATCTATTAATGCATCAATTACCGATAATAACATCTCTGCTACAAGCGACGGATTTTCTGGAGCGATTTGGATCCTTGGAGAGTCCGCTTTAATCAATGCCACTATTTCAGACAACACAGTCTCCGCATCTGGAGGAGATGGTCATGGAGCCATCCTGGCACAAGCGGGTGCCGGCAACATCGTGAATGCGAGCATATTGAATAATAACATCAGCGCGTTTAGCAACAGCTCTGGTATCTATGCACAAACTACATCATCAACAGGCATTCTTACATCTCAAATAAGTGGCAACACAATTTATGTACCTGACTCTTCACAGAATGGAATCTTTGTCACCTCAAGTGCTCCAAATGATACGACCATCATTACAGGAAATGCGATAAATGCTCCAAATAGCAGCTCAGGCATCTCTGTTAACTCCCCACTTTCTGCTACAGTAACCGGTAACGCCATCTCTATCTCAAATTCCAGCTCCACTGCGATTGGCATTTCTATGAGTGGCGTAACAACCGGAATCATCTCTAATAATCCTGTTTCTGTAACCGGATCTGGCCCATATGGCATTGCCGCCTTTTCCGAAAGCGGTTCTTCTTTAAGCATCTTGAACAACTCAATCTCTGCCCAAGGCACAAGCCCAACCGGCATCTACTTGGAAACCGACACCGGCCCATTGAATGCCCTCATTTCTGCAAATGCGATCTCTGCTGATGAATCAGGTTCTGGCATTGACGTGGAAAACTTCGATGTCACCTGCCTTACCCTAACTAACAACGCAGCTACTGCCCCCATCATACTCAATAATCAAGGTGGAACCTTTACTCTAGACACCTCAAGCGGAAGTAACGTTCCGACGCCTACGCAAACTACGGGAACAGCACCGACTCCAGGAACATGTAGCCCCTAAGATTTTGATGTTCAGTTAAATTCGAAGTCAGACATCGAGCCTCTCTTTGACTTTCTTTTTATCAAATCCGGTTACTGGTTACTTCATGAAATTTTGGCTGGGAAAAGCTGTATGAAATCTTATCGTTTTTGTCCACTCCACAAAGTCTTTTGAACAATTAAAAAATTGATCCTAAAAAATCTTTTAAGCATACGTAGATAAAAACAAAGATGCCTATGCCCCAGATGCCCTCCTATTCGCTTGCTCTTTTTCTCGCCTGCTCTACTGCAAGTGCCGTGTTTAGCAATGAAAAAGAACAAGCATCTTCAGAAATCTGTCAGGATGGGGAAAAACACTATCGCGTTGCGGCCCGACATATCGAAGGCGGCGGCATTGGTTACAATCGTGGTTACACGACCCTTGAAACATTTCTAGCTCCAGATCCTAACCAATGTCCAGTCATGCCTTTCATGGACGTACGCGGTCACGTCTTCGATAATGGCAGATGGGCAGCCAATGCAGGCACCGGAATGCGAGGGATTTGGGGCTGCAGAACTTATGGAATTAATGCCTACTACGATTACAGAAATACAAAAAAGCGTAACTATAACCAAGTAGGTGTTGGATTAGAAACGCTTGGTACGCTTTGGGACTTCCGGATTAATGGCTATCTGCCTTTCGGTAAAAAAATTACCTCTCCTTACAACTCGAAGTTCGACCATTTTTCTGGTCATAACCTAATCCTATCTCAAAAATATCAGTTCGCCATGAAAGGCGCAGATGCTGAACTCGGCTTTCACTTTGCCAAATCGCGTTTATTTGATTTCTATGCTGCAGCAGGACCCTATTACTACATCGGTGAGATCGGCCATAATATCTGGGGTGGCAAGGCACGGATAAGTGGTAAATTCAAAGAGTATATCACGCTTGAAATAAGCGATTCTTACGACCGCATGTTTCACAACAAATTTCAGGGGCAGCTTACCTTTACACTACCTTTTGGAGGCAGGTCGCGTGTGAAAAAAACAGGTGCCTGCAATTCTTGCAGGATGGCTGATGTAATCGTCTCTCGAATGGTCCAGCCCGTAGGAAGAGAGGAAATCATAGTCGTGGGGAAAGGAAAGAAAAACGCAACAGCGATCGATCCTGCAACTGGCCAACCCTATTTCTTTGTATTTGTAGATAACACAAGCCATTCCAGCGGCACTTATGAAAGCCCCTACCCGACGCTTGGCTTAGCTCAAACCAATTCAGGACCTAACGACGTCATTTATGTATTTCCTGGCGATGGAACTACAACTGGAATGGATTCAGGAATTGCTTTGCAAGCCAATCAGAAATTTTGGGGCTCTGGTGTCAACCAGTTGATACAAACGACTGCAGGAACAATCTCCATCCCAGCGCAAAGCAGCTCCTCGCCTACGATTACAAATACAAATATCAATACAGCGGGCAATGCGATTACCCTCGCGACCAATAACGCCATAAGCGGTTTTACTATTACATCTGCAATGAATGACGCCATCTTTGGAATTAATCCTCAAAACTTGGAAGTATCTTCTTGCATATTCGAAAACACCACTACGTATACGATCGAGGCTTCCTTCCCTGACAATGCCTCAATATCCATCACGAACAATCAATTTGTAGACAACGTCAACGGAATTTTTTTGACTCTTAATGCAACATCCGAAGTTGATTGTTCAGATAATACATTTACTGGCCAAACTTCTATCTCTAGTGTTCCTTTGGAAATAGCGGCAAATAGCAATGTCTTTGGCGCTCATATTGAGAATAACGTCTTTAACGACAATACAACCGGGAGCATCCGATTTGACCTCAATAACGTCGTCGATGCCGATATCCGCATATTAAACAATGCGATTACAAATAACGGAACAGGATCTCAGGCAAGCTTGGGATCGAGCGTAACTGTTATTTCGAGTGGAACCGTCAACAACTGCGCAATCGCTTTAAGAGACAATACGTTCTCCGGTAACACATCGAACTCTCTTTACATGCATACTTCGGGCGCATTTACCACTCTTGAAGTCACGGCATCTAAAAACATCATGTCAAATAATGGAGGCTCTGCCGCAGTCCTTGCAACTCCAGTCGATGATTTGACGCTGCTTGCAACAAACAACAGAATTACGGAATGCTACGACAATGCAATCGCGGTAATCAGCTCGGGATCTACCTCAACCGGTAACATCACAATCAACAACAATACCATTACAGATATCGGAAACGCATCTAATGGCATTGCCGTAAATCAAGATTTCTCAACGCTTAACCTAACCATATTGAATAATAAAATAGACAGTTGCGAAGGGACAGGAATCCTCAGCTTTTCCCCCGATGGTATCGATTCTTTGGCATTGAATGTTTCAGACAACACGATCAGCAATTGTCAAAACCTCTCCTCAAATGCGGCCTCGGGTCTTGATATTGAGCAATATACAAGCCTTGCGGCCTCTGTTACTAACAATACACTATCAGACAATACAGGCTTAGCCGTACTTGTTGGATCAAGCCTAACAGGCCCTACAGCCTGCCTAACACTTACTGGCAACAACAGCAGCACCGATTATCAGTTGACCAGTCCGGGCGATGGCGTCTTCAATCTAAGCCCATGCGATGTAGACTCCGTTAACGTCGGCACCATCAATACCTCAGGAACAATCACTAACGTTCAATCTTGTCCTGGCGCCATCCCTTGTCCTCCTTAACGCCGGTTTGTGCTCTTCGCAAAACATTCTTTCTGGCATTTGCGTAACCAAGCCCAAAGAAGAAATGAGTTTTGAGGTTACGCAATACGCACAATGAGAGCATGTACTCACTAGCAATTGGAATGCCCCCTAAAGTATCTATTTTAAAGAATGAGAACGCGCTGATAAATTCGAAGAAAAAGGCCATGTGATGAGAAAATTGGGAATTTTGCTTGTGCTGCTGTTGATGTGCACTGCGTGTTCATCGAAGAAGAAACCAACTGTGGGATTAATGTTTAATCTCAAGGGCGCGCAATCTTCTTTGGATGAACCTTCTTGCAATGGCACAAAACTTGCTCTAGATGGCTCTGCCAAGATAATTGTAAAAGATGGGGAAACAGATTTTAGCCGCATTTTTAAACAAGCCAAAGAACTCGCAGAAAAAGATCTTTTAGCAATGATCGGATTTAGCGATGACGACATGGCAGACATTGCAGGAAAACAAGCGGCGCTCAAAAAGAAAATCTTCATCACACCCGGAGCTACATCCCCGCTTCTTCCTTTGCGCGATGATTATTTATTTTTAGTCGCATTTGGCGATAACGCTCAAGCTGCTGCGATTGCGCAGTATGCATCTAATCAATTGGGCTTAAAAACAGCTGCCATCTTGTACGATGGAGAGATGGAATATGCCCACATGCTTGCAGCTTACTTTAAAGTGAGCTTTAATAAAATTGGGGGCTCCATTGTTTCCGAACAGATCTTTAACAGTAAGACCGATGATTTTACGCCCCTCTTTCAAAATATAAGCGATGGATCGCCTCAGATGCTTTTCCTAGCAGCCGGACCCGAGCGCATGCAAGAGATGATCTCAGGTCTTCGAGAAAAAGGAATACAGCTGCCTATTTTTGGTGGAGATAGTTTCGATACTCCCTTATTCACAAGCACGGCTTTTTCCGATGTCTATTTCACCACACACGTATTTTTAGATCCGCTTGATCCCCGAGTGACTGCTTTTTGGAATCGATATAAAGAAAAATATGGAGTTCCCCCAGAAAATGCTTTCGCTGCACTTGGCTTTGATGCAGGCAATCTTCTACTCGATGCGCAAAAACGTGCCCAAGATGGCGATGTCTTCAAAGCGCTCATTGAAACGAAAAGCTTTCAGGGAGTTACCGGAGAAATCAGTTATCTCAACGGCAGCCGCGTTCCCATCAAGCCCGTGACCATTGTCTCTATAAAAAATGGCCAAAGAACAAAGGCCGCAGAATTTATTCCTGCTAATGTGCCGCCAGCGGAAATCTCCTCTGAGTAAATAGCATAAACTGCGTTAATCATCTCTAAGCGAGAGTTTCGTTCGGTCTCAACTCAATTTTCAGACAAAAACCAACTGAAAACACTGTTAGAGAAGTCTATTTCATGGTGCGCGATTAATACTCTCCAGATGGTCCATTCTGATCACGAGCTGCGAGCCAGAGCTGAAAAGATCAAGCTTGCCTGGAAGGAGTTTGCCGTTGATCAGTAAAAACGAATGAGGTCGAAAAGTGAATGGCTTCTATACCTCAAAACGAGTTCATCAAAAACTTTTAAATTGGGGTACTAGAGCCATTCCTTCATAAGTTTTTTAATCTGCGTTTGATAAGGAATGCCTGCCAATTGCGCTCTCTGCTTGAAAGCTTTAAGAAGAGCCGGCTCAATTTTTAGACTAATCAATTGGCTTTTTTCTCGAGTCTTCGAGAAGAGCATTCGGTAATTTTCAAGAAATTCAATAATTTGATCTGGGGTCATCCCTTTGCAACTTTCGAGGTATTCTTTTGTGAAGAACTGGATCGTTTTATTCATCGTATAGGTTACTTAAAGCTTTTACATCTTCCAAATCCTGAGGCCGTCCCGAGGCTTTTTTCATTTTTATCAGTTCGCTCAATGATAAAATTCGGATAGACCCAAAAGCCGTTTCGACTTTCTTCGTCTCACGAAGGCTTTTGAGGTTATAGTTGATGATAATATCGACCTGATTAAGCGGATTAGATGGGTCATAGAAATTCCAGGCGATTAAGTTGCGATTTTGAATATATTCCTCTCTAAAATGAAAGACAGTTTCTGCGGTCACCGGAATCAGTGAAATAAGTCTTAATTGTTTCAATGCCTTTTCTGCATTTTGGAGATTTTTAAGAGACCACTGGATAGCGACATCAACATCGACAGTTCCTCTCATTGCCCCATGGAGTGCCACTGCATATCCCCCAACTATAGCATAGGGCACTTTAGCCTTATCCAAGGCTGAACAGACGTCGTGGATAAACATGTTTTTCGTCCTTAATCAGTATATACTAGGTATATACCACATTCTAACCCGTTGTCAAACTGTTTGCACATGGAGTTCCCCCAGAAAACGCTTTCGCTGCACTTGGCTTTGATACAGGCAATTTTCTACTCGATGCGCAAAAACGTGCCCTAGATGGCGATGTCTTCAAGGCGCTCAGTGAAACAAAAGGCTTTTTGGGAGTTACCAGAGAAATCAGTTATCTCAACGGCAGCCGCGTTCCCATCAAGCCCGTGACCATAGTCTCTATAAAAAATGGCAAAAGAACCAAGGCCGCAGAATTTATTCCTTCTAATGTGCCGCCAGCGGAAATCTCCTCTCAGTAAAGAGCATAAACTGCGTTAATTACCTCTAAGAGAGAGTTTCGTAAGGCTTTGTTGTTTCGGTATAAATGCCGACTATCCTCATCGCTTCTTAGATCATTGTTTTGTAAGCATTTTGGCATTACCAACGCTTTCAATCCCTTGATCTTATTTGAGAACTCTTGGTAGACTGCTGCTGCTTCATTTAACCGAATTTGGATGCGGAAGAAAAGAAATGATTCGAATTGTTTCTTGCCGAGTCCAATCCTTGTCACAACCACAGCCGGAGTAACGGACTATGATCGAATTAAGACCTGATCCTTCTAACTCTTCAAGTATCTATTCAGATTTTTCTCTCTCTCCAAACTCAGGCCGATTAGACTACTTTGATCAGATGCAACACGAAGTGGCATGCGTTGATGCGGCCGCACAAGTTGGTGGATGGATCGAAGATTGGATTACGAGCCTGCCCGGTCGCGTAGCATCCTATGTTTACTCTAAATTGCCCACTCTTTCGCTGCCCGGTGCTTATGCGAGTACACCATGCGACGAACCTCCTGTGTGTAAGATCCCAGACGGATCCTATAAGTTAAGATGCAATCCACCGAGCGTGACCTATTTGCCTAAGGAAGGAGAATGTGAATTAACAGCTCGTTGTGAAACTATGTTTGAGGGTCTTCCTCTTAAGCAATCAAGCATTAGATATACTCCTGGGGCTGCGATCTCGCCAAAAAATCTTAACGGCACTTTAGTGGCTAGCTCTTCAGGCAATACTGTAGCAGAGGCCTTTCAACGCTTAGCCATTGAGACGGGGGGCCTCGATATCCTTTCTCCTTCTCCTGATGACTTCATACCTGCAATCGAGAAGGCTTTCGTGCAAATCCTGAAAGATTCTGACGAAAACGAACCGCTTGATCTAGTTTTTGTGCTTGATACTACCGCAAGCATGGGAGCTTATATCAAACAGGTAAAGGATAATTTGGTTAAATTTTTAGAGCAGCTGCAGGAAAGGAAAAATATTCGGGTTGCTATTCTGGAATACCGTGACAGTAACGATTTCTTAAATAGGGTGAATACCCCCTTTACCAAAGACTTAAAGCAAGTCGAAAAAGCCGTGCAGAGCCTTACCGTTTATGGCGGTGGCGATCTGCCTGAAGCAGTTCTCGATGCTCTTCTTGCGGCTAAAAACGACCTGTCCTGGGATCCAAAAGCGAAACGTGCGGTTCTGCTCGTCGGTGATGCTCCTCCTCACCCCAAAACCAAAGATGGACGCTATGACGAATCAGAAGTCGTAGCTCAATACCGGGCTGCAGACACGCATATCGCCGTCTATCCTGTTATAGCAAAAACATATTCTGAAGTGGACTGAGCACGTTAATTTTCTTCGAAAATTTTGATCAGAACTGGAATTCTTTCAGGCGATGCGCACTTCGTGCGTCGTCGTCCTGAAAGCCGGTTCGCTACCCGCTCACCTGCTCCGCACTGCAAACGCCCACCGGGCCTTCTTCGTGTATCCGCAGCCAGACGCAAGCCAAACTGTTGGCTTGCTTTTGTCCAAATTTTTTTTGGGAAAAAAATATGGCCAGAGCCGGAGCGTTCTCGAACCAATTCATCGAGGGAATGAAGCTTCTCTATGAGCTAGAACCCCTTATCAAAGTGAAGCCCTACCTCACAAATCAGTGGGAAAAGAGCGGTTTGACATCGAAAAGGGCTTCTTGATAAAGAAAGCCCTTGCTCAATCACTCCCTATTACATAATAGAACCAATGACTCCCCAATGACTAGCGCTGTCAGCGCATTCATACTTTTAGCTATAAAGATCACTTTAGTTTGTACGTTGAATTTTCAGCATCTTTAGCAAATAGGTTCATTGCATCAACCAGTAAAATAGAGTCAAAACTACTCTGTTGAAAAAGCGGATCGATATCAACCGCGAGCTGCCTAAATAAGATCGGGAAATCTCTACATCGTTTTTAAACCCGCGAATGCAAGGTCGAGTAACTCAACAATCAAAACGCCTTTTGCAGTATATGAGTTCTGTTGATACGGGTAAGATTTTTTCAATTTCTCTTCTATTCGAAATTGGAGCTTACCCCTTGTATCTACTGAATATTCCCGCCAGTCCCCACCTTGTGAAAGCGGAACAGAGTTCGCAACTAACCTGCACTCCATACTTATCCTCAAATTCTTTTACATCATTTATCTTGAATAGATTTTGAAATAGATACTTCGCTTCTTCATCATTTTGTCTGACGTTCTACACTGTCCCCATACAATACTCCTCTTCAAAGTCACACCATCCCTGCTGCCCGGCTATAGCATCTAAAATTTGAAGTTTTTTGTTAACTAGCTCTTCGTAGCTTCTTACTGTTCGCTCTGTTAGGAGAAATTTAATTGCACGATGGAAAGTTATAGGTTTCATTCCGAACTCCTTCTTATATCAGTTTTGAAAATTCCATTGATTTTTTTGCAGATAACTGTATCATAAATTACCTTTAATGCAAGAAAAATGAGACGCTGCTAATGAAAACGAATGAGTTTCCTCTTAGCAAATTTCCTCAACTTATCGAGGAGTGGCACCCTGAAAAAAACCAAAGCCTTTCAAAAGAAACGATTACCTTGGGAAGTAGTCGTAAGATTTGGTGGAAATGCCCTAAAGGCGAAGATCATGTATGGGAAGCAACCGTCTGTGACAGAGTCAATCAGAGGCAGAGGATGCCCTTTCTGTTCTGGCAGGCGTGTTACTAAGAACAACAGCTTGGGGATCTTAAAACCTGACGTAGCAAGGCACTGGCATCCTACAAAAAATAAAACCATCACTCCATTTGACGTAAGTCCATTTAGCAGCAAAAAAGCCTGGTGGATTTGCGCTGAGGGGGTAGGGCATGAGTGGGAAGCGGTGATTGGTGCAAAAACCGCAGGAAATGGCTGCCCGTTTTGCTCAGGCCACAAAGTAACGTTTGAAGACAGCCTCCTCTCTAAATACCCTGAGCTTGTAAGTCAGATAGATCAAGAAAAAAAACTTTAACCTCGACCTAACACAAGTATCTCCTAACCATCGCAAACCTATATGGTGGCTTTGCGCTCAGTCACATTCTTACGAAGCCTCTCGTTTACAAGGTGTAAACAATTTAACGAAGGGTAATAAAAATCTCTGCCCCGAATGTAATGGATTAAAAGCATTATACTCCTCATTAGCAGGTCAATGGCATAAGACAAAAAATCTCCCACAAAAAGCAGAAACTGTTTCTATCCGGCTCTAATTTCAAAGCCGTCTGGGTTTGTGAAAAAAATTCTTCTCATGAATGGGAACAAACAGTCAAAAGTCGCGTGATAGCTTTAAAGAGAAATGTGACGAGAGGAAGCGAGTGCCCTATTTGTTTGAATCGAAAAGCAACAGATGCAAATTGCTTACTAAAAACTCATCCTGTCTTTGACAAAAGAATGGGACTATGAAAGGAATGCTCAACATGGACTATTCCCAGACCAAATAACTTTTACCTCTAAATCTAAAGCTATTTTGGATATGCACGAGCAACTCTTCCCATCGCTGGGATGCCATAGTATGTGATAGAGCGGGCACATATAGAGACAAAGGTTCTGGATGCCCTTTTTGCATAAATCGAAAAGTTCAAAATAGTAACTCCCTTGCAACTGTTTATCCTCAAATAGCTAACTGAATGGCATCCTACAAAGAATGGTTCTTTAACTCCCTTCGATGTTTCACCTGGAAGCGATAAGAAAGCTTTCTGGTTGTGTTCAAAAGACTGTAACCACGAGTGGGAAGCTCACATTTATTCTCGAACGGGAGCTAGAAAAAAGAGGCTGCCCTTTTTGTTCAAGATGGACTATTGATCGCATGCGACTCTTTGTAAAATCATTAGCCAATCATATCCCAAATTTAACCCCCGCCGAATTATTTGTGCTTTTTGAAAGAAGTGGTGCGTTAAGTAGCAATGGGCAAGCGAAGGCTATTGCAAAAGCTATCCAAAGTAAAAAACTCACGAAGGATGAATTGATAGCATTCTCAGAAGGAGCGCCTTCAAAAGTCGATGATTTCTTGTCACAGGAATTAATTAACGCTGATCAGGAACAAGAGAAGCAGCAAAGTATATCAACCGCTCTTGAAAATACTCAGCCTGATGAGACAGATCCTCTCAATATTCTTCCAAATATACAAGCACAGGCCGCTTTAGAAGCTTTGGACAGAGCCGCTTCCATAGTGACAGATGAGGATGCTGTGCAGTTCTTTATAGCTTCTGCCAAACTAAAAAGTTGGCAGCATGCCGCTATTGATGAGCACGTGGCTGTGCAACAAATTAAGAACTTTCAGGGAGATGTATACTCCGAAGAAGTTAAATCTGCATTTTTAGAGGAATACGAAGGCGCAAGCAGCTTAATACTCCCTAGTATTGCAGATCAAAGCATCACTCCAAATCTCATGCAACGACTTATTTGCTTTAAAATGCTCAAAGAGAAAAGACTTGGTAATTGGTCTGGAACCGGTGCAGGGAAAACTCTCTCCGCTGTAATTGCGTCGAAACTAATTGGGGCAAAGGTAACAGTAATCATCTGCCCTAATAATGTCATTCCAGAATGGGAAAAGACCATTCCTCGCGCATTTCCTCATGCTAAAGTGGTCATCAAAGACTCATTGCGAACATCTAGCGTTGATTTTGGAACACCAGTCTACCTAGTTTTAAATTATGAGTACTTCCAACAACCTTTTAGCAGGCATGAGCTGCAAAACTTGATTAATAATCATCAGATAGACTTTTGCATCTTGGATGAAGTTCACTTCACAAAGCAACGCGAAAAGAACAAGATGTCCATTAGAAAGAATAATGTTTTTTGGTTCTTACAGAAATTAGGAGAAATCAATCCTGCTCTACATGTCTTGGGAATGTCAGCGACTCCAGTTATCAACAACATTTATGAAGGGAAAACCCTACTTGAACTCATTACAGGACAATCATTCGATGGGATAGAGACCAAGAATACAATGCAAAATTGCATGGCGCTCTATCAAATGCTAACTCGCTACGGAGTGAGAATTAAACCCAAATATACAGCCAGCTTAGCTATTCGCTGCGTTGAGCTGGATTGTTCGCAGCTCATTTCGGAAATAAAGCAAATAGGTAAAAGGGACATTTTGAGTCTTGAAACAAGCCTTATGAAAGTCAAGCTTCCTATAATATTAAAAGAGATTACGAAGAAAACTCTGATTTACTGTCACTATGTCGATTCTATAGTTGAAATGATCAGAAGAGCCGCTATAGAAGCAGGTTATACTGTTGCAGTATTCTCAGGTCAGGAAAAAGAATCTTTGGACAATTTTATCAACGGAAATATTGATGTTTTAATAGCTTCAAGATGTATCAGCACAGGAGTTGATGGTCTCCAAAAAGTATGTTCCCGTGTAATTATCGCATCTCTTCCCTGGACGGGAGCTGAATTTGAGCAATTGTACGGTCGCGTATATCGACAAGGGCAAACAAAAAAACAAGTTGAAATTGTTATCCCCATTACATTCATAGAATCTCAGGGAGAAAGGCGTTCTTGGTGCCAAATGCGATATGAGCGGATTAAGTATAAGAAGACGATTGCCGACGCTGCGGTAGACGGCGTTATTCCCGAAGAGCATATCCGCTCACAAGAACAAGCTTTTGACGACCACATGGCCTGGGTTAAAAAATTGGATAAATAAACAATAAATCCATTAATTCAAAAGAGCAGGTTTAAATGCGCAAATACCATCACTATGGAATTCCGACTACCGAAAAGCGACAAGACGAAAGTCTCGTTGAAGTAGGTGGCTTTAAGTTTTACTCTACCCCTTTCGAAGGAAATAAATGGCATATTCAATGGCACCGTTTTCCAGAAGGACACGGCCTCCCAGAATTGGTAACCCAAGTCCCTCATATCGCCTTTCAAGTTGATGATTTAGATGCTGAGATCAAAGGATGTAAAATTCTTTTTGGTCCTTATAGCCCATTAAAAGGATACCGCGTTGCCATGATTGAAGAGCAAGGCGTGCCTATTGAGTTGGTAGAAACGGCTCTGACTGATGAAGAACTTGCATTGCTGGAGCAAGAGGAGCTAGGCAAGTCTTATTAGAATATTTTTAAGACTAATGAACCTAGAAAAACTGGGGTTCTGGGTTTTTCCAGGTTGATTTCTAGGCTTGGATAAAAATAAATACTTTATAAAAATCTAAAGGTCTAGCTTCGCCGATCCTCTGATGAGTACTTTTCTGCCTATTTTTTTCGTTTTGTAAGAAAAACGTAGCAATTTTTCTAACATTACAAACAATCAACTTATTGATTATGAGTGTATTGCATATGGTTAGCAAAAAAAACCGAAAAATCCTTGCATTTGTAAGAAAAACATGTTAACATTTCTTACATGAAGAATAATCAAAAAAAACCAAAAAGCATTGATTATCAAATACTTAAGGCTATAAATGCCCGTGGATATGGTGCTGTATTTGTTCCAACGGATTTCTTAAATCTTGGTAGTCGACAAGCTGTCGATATTGTTCTTCATCGACTCGTTCGAAAAGGAACTATTCGCCGCCTTGCAAGAGGAATATATGATTTTCCTAAAGAACACCCTAAGCTTGGAAAACTTCAACCGTCTCCAGAAAAAATAGCAGAAGCATTAGTTGGCCGCGATTGCACACGTATTCAACCAACGGGGCTTATGCAGCAAATATCCTAGGACTATCCGAACAGGTTCCAGCTAAAGTTGTATTTCTGACAGATGGGCCAAGCCGAACGGTAAAAATCGGCGCAACAACCATTCAGCTTCGGCGAACAACCCCCAAAAATATGGCGATGGCAGGTCGACTCAGTGGACTTCTGGTTCAAGCTCTCCGTGAATTAGGCAAAGAAAATGTCACCGCAGAACGGCTTGAACATTTAAAGCGGATTATTCCACTGAATAAACGACAAGAACTACTCAAAGATATTCGACTTGCGCCAGAATGGATGCATTCTATTTTCAGGGAATTAGCCGAGGAGGCTTGAAGTGAAACTTAACTTTTTAAAATTATCTTCTGACGAACGACGCCTGTACATTGAACAAGCTGCCATTCAGAGAAATATATCCCCTGTAATCATGGAAAAAGATTTTTGGGTATGCTGGTTACTCGGTATTCTGTTCGAGTCAGAATTTGCTGATAGCCTCGTATTCAAAGGAGGCACCTCGCTATCAAAGGTATTTGGCGCGATCAATCGGTTTTCTGAAGATATTGATCTTTCGCTGTCCCCTCTTTTCTTGGACTTCCTGAAACCGCTGCAAATCGCAGTCAAGCTGATAAATGGTGGAAAAAAGCTGAAGAGGTATGTGAAATTGCTGTTCAAACTCAGATTATGCCGGCGTTAGAAGCATTGACATTGGACGTATTAGGAAAAAATGAGCAGGCAAGATTCGAGTTTTTAAAAGACCCTCAAACCAATTCACCAGTAATTCTTTTTCATTATCCATCATCGCTACCAACAGGATTTGCCTATATCAAACGTTCTGTAAAACTTGAGTTCGGCTCTCTAACTGATCAGCAACCCACTGGACGTCATCCAATACGACCTTGGATTGCTGAGGTTTTCCCCACAGCATTTCCTGATTGGCAATGTGAAGTCATAGCTCTAGAGATCGAGCGAACTTTCTGGGAAAAAGCTACGATTCTACATGCAGAATATCATCGACCACTTGATAAACCAATGCGAGATAGATTTTCCCGTCATTATGCTGATACTGCGGTACTTGCAAATCATCCAGAAGCAATCAAAGCTATTGATCACCATGATCTTCGAGACAGAGTCGTTTCATGGAAAAATCTATTCTTTGGTAATTCGTCGGCAAACTACACCCAAGCCAAACCTGGAACCTTTCGCCTTGTTCCTAGAGCTGAAAGACTGCCTGAATTGCGACGTGATTACCAGTTGATGCGGGATATGTATCTTACTGAACCCGTCAGTTTTGATGATATTCTGACATTTTGTCCAATCTAGAGCATCGTATCAATCTCATAACACCATTACCTTCTTTAGGAGAAGCTTTAATCAAGAGAAAAGGAGATGAATTAGTTCAATCCGTGACGAAAATCTTAAACGCCGGACGCTAATGTTAATGACGTTTCTTGGAATGGACATCGCCCCTTGCAATTATTAATCAAAGCCCTCTTAGAACCACGTAAAAAGCTTGAACTAGTCAAACGCATGGTTAACCTAGGGGCTGATATCCACTCTGCAGATAAAAGTGGATTAACACCCTACCAGGTTGCTATTTCTGAAAAGAACAAATCAATTTCCGATCTCTTACGTTCCAAAGGCGCTCGCCCCATGTCGCCTCCTGGAACCGGCTACGCCCAACATCATGATATGTACCATGAAATCCCATAGACATAGATATGCCTGATAAAACAAGAAAAAACAGGGGAAGTTTACGAAAAGGGCATTCGGGAACCCTCTTGGCAGACCAAGAGGAACCAGGAAAATGTCTCGTTCGAGAGATAGAGGTATTATGATGCTTAAAGAAAACGCTCGCGTCAGAGAAATTAACCCAACTGAGGAACTTCTCAATGAAGATTTCATTGGTCGTGCCATATGGGAATGTCTCAAAGAAGGTGACTCAGATGGCGTAATGGAAGTGATTGCAACCTTTCTCGAGGCAGCAAGTAAATCGCATCTCGCTAAAGAAGCTTTTATTGCGCGCTCTACAGTGTATTCAGTTCAAAAAAAGGGTGGCATTACCTACGGTTAAAACTCTTGCAAAGCTGATCCACGCGTATAGCTGATCTCGTTTGATCATTAATTAGAACCCGGATAGACCGCCCTAACTGTTGGCTTGCTTTTGTCCAAATTTTTTTTGGGAAAAAAATATGGCCAGAACTGGAATCGAACCAGCGACACAAGGATTTTCAGTCCTCTGCTCTACCGACTGAGCTATCTGGCCTTAATAGAAGACGTGGTCTATCTTAGAAGACGAAGAACACGATAGAAAGGGAAAAGATTTTTCGCAATAGACTTCTTTGGCGGCAGGTCTAATTTTGTACGGGAGCCTGCTGAAGAATCATATCTTTAAGGATATTGACCGCCTCATGCATCTGCAGGTCTTCGAACCCCCAATTTTCGCCTTTCTTCAAGTCTTGCCCAGCACCTGGCTTCAAGCTTTTCAAGAAAAGTTGAAAGTCTTTATTGCGCTCCAGTCTATAGCTGCTATTGAGCTTGAGTAGGGGACAGAGTTGGTCCCAAAAAGATTTTTTCTGCATGTGGGGAAGCGCTCGCCGCTGCCACCAGTGCTCTTTTTTCTTATCAGCCTCAGAGATAGGCTCGACGTAAGCGGAAGGAAGCCTGTCATTTTTCAAGGGATACTCGAGAAAGCGCTCGCCAATGTTATATACAGAATATTCTGTGGGAACGACGATATCGGCTTTTACCCCTTCAATCTGTGTCGATCTTCCAGAAACCGTATAATATTTCCCGACGGTCACTTTAAAAAAGGCTGTGGCACCTCGTTCAGTGACGTTTTGATACTGAATGCTGCCTTTGCCGTATGTCCTTTCATCACCTACGACTATTGCCGCGCCATAATCTTGCAGGGCCTGGGCAACGATCTCAGCTGCCGACGCCGAGGCCTTTGAGGTCAGCACGATCAAGGGGCCGGTATAGAAAACTCTGCCATCGATGTCTCGTAAATATTGAAGCTCGCCGTGGGCATATTTTGAGATGACGATCACACCACTGCTAATGAAGAGGCCGGCAACTTTTACCGCTTGATTGAGGAATCCGCCCAAATTTTCACGCATATCTAAGACCACACCACGGATCTTTCCACTTGCTTTGAAGTTTTTTAGCGCCTCGCGCATATCTTTTTCGCAGCTGGTTCCCTCGTCACTGTCATAAAAGGAAGGAAGGGTGAGTTTAGCGATGAGGCCATCTCCAAAGGGCTCGGCCACGGCGCTTAAACGTTCATTTTGCATGATAATCTTCTCGCGCTTAAGCCCCACGCGCAAGAGGCGCTCATTTCCATTTTCTTCAAAACGCCTTACGCCAAGCACTATATCTTTACTGCCGGCGCCTTTCATTTTGTCGAGCACGGTCTCATAAAGATCTCCGACCACAGATTTGCCATCAATTTCAACCAGCATGTCACCAGGTGAGATTTGACCATTTCTTTCTGCCGGTCCACCCTTAATCAGGTCGATGATCATCACTCCTTCAACTTCTTCTTTAAGAACCACTCCAACGCCCTCGAACTGCTTTTCTAGGCTGGTACGCATGTCAAAAGCTTCTTCGGGGGTGAAAAATGAGGTGTGTGCATCTAAGCTTTTAGCAAAAGATTTAAGCACGTGCATCGAAAAACGATGTGCTTCTCGCCCGCCAGGCAAATACGCCTCTTCGTAGCGTCGAACCCGTCTTTCTAGGAATGCGAAGATCTTGGCACGACGTTCAGCCGTCCACGATCTGCCCTTGCCCTCTTTTTTCTCGGTATAGAGAAAGCGGATGAGCTTTTTGCGCATACGTTCTTTAAGCTGATCTTGAGAGGTGGCATGTTGAAAATAGGACTCACCATAAGCAGCTTTGGGCTCATCAAAGTTCAAAATCAGCTCTCTTTCGATCTCTTCGCGCATCAGGCGGTTACGCGTAATAGCCTTAACGATCAGGGCATTTAGACCCTTATACTGTGAAAAATCATCATTATAGTAGCCTTCGACTACGGCCTCGGCATTTTTTTCAGAGAGGTCAAAAAATTTATTGGCCTCGTCCTGCAGGAGGTAATTTTTCTCAACATCGAACTGTTCTAGGTAAAGTTTAAAAGAACGCTTGGCAATTAAAGAGGAAAATTCCTTAAACTCCACATGGTAACTAAGCATCTCCTGCATCATGGGGCGGATATCCTCGTTAGAAAGAGGCTTCTCTATCCCTTGGCTCTTAACTGCAAAGCAGAGCAGAAAAAGCAGAATTGCGAGAAAATGGCGGCGCATTACACTCCTAATGTTGTGCTATTCTCTATTTACCGGATTTAAAATTATTTTTTATATCTTATTTTCTCGCTAATGGGGAGGGTTTAACAGCCCAGCGAGGATAGGTTTTGCAAATAAATCAGTATCAAGATATATTCCCCGCTTATCTTATGTTTCTATGAGGAGAGAGGCGACAAAATGCCCACCATTAACCAGCTAATTCGCGACGGTCGCGCAGTCAGAAAAAAGCGCAAAAAATCCCCTGCACTACAAAAATGCCCTCAAAAACGAGGCGTTTGTCTGCAAGTAAAAACCAAAACCCCTAAAAAGCCTAACTCAGCCCTACGTAAAGTAGCTTGGGTGCGTCTTTCTAATGGTCAAGAGGTGATTGCATACATCGGCGGCGAAGGCCACAACCTCCAAGAGCACAGTATCGTTCTAGTAAGAGGCGGTCGTGTAAAGGATCTTCCTGGCGTACGCTACCACATTGTACGAGGCAGCTTGGATTGTGCAGCAGTAAAAGACCGCAAGAAGAGCCGATCCAAATATGGGGCAAAACGTCCTAAGTAACTAATTTTTCCAATTTGCAAAGTGAGGATAGCAGATGTCACGTAGACGTCGCGCAGTAAAAAGAGAATCCGAGCCTGATCCAATTTACGGAAGTCTCATGGTCTCTAAATTCATCAACAAAGTGATGAAAGACGGCAAAAAAACAACAGCTCGTCGTATTTTTTACGGTGCGCTTGAGAAATTCGCTAAACGTGTTAAAGCCGAAGATGCTTTGGCCGCTTTCGAGCAAGCTCTCGAAAACGCAAAGCCTGCGCTTGAAGTAAAGTCGCGCAGAATTGGCGGTGCAACATACCAAGTACCTGTCGAAATCTCCCCTGATAGACGTACCTCCATGGCGTCTAACTGGATCATTGCACATGCTCAATCTAAAGCAGGCCGCTCTATGGAAGAGAACCTCGCTGCAGAATTAGCAGACTGCTACCAGAATCAAGGCACGACAATTAAGAAAAAAGACGACACACATCGAATGGCAGAAGCTAACAGAGCTTTTGCTCACTACAAGTGGTAAGGAGCTAGAAATAGAGTATGGGCAAGCGAGCAGAAACAGATAAGTTAGAAAGAGTACGTAACATTGGGATCATGGCGCACATTGACGCCGGAAAGACCACTTGTACCGAGCGTATTCTTTATTACTCTGGTCGAGTTCATCGCCTCGGAGAGGTGCATGAAGGCGCTGCCACGATGGACTTTATGGAACAAGAGCGTGAACGTGGAATCACGATCACCTCAGCTTCTACTACTGTCTATTGGAATGACTCTAAAATCAACATTATCGATACTCCTGGCCACGTAGACTTCACGATTGAAGTGGAGCGCTCTCTGCGCGTTCTCGATGGCGCCGTTGCTGTCTTTGATGCCGTCGCTGGCGTGCAACCTCAATCTGAAACTGTTTGGAGACAAGCTGAACGTTATAAAGTTCCGCGTATCGCCTTCATCAACAAGATGGACCGCGTAGGCGCAGACTATTTCATGTCAGTCAAGTCTATGAGAGAAAAACTCGGCGCGAATGCGATTCCTGTCCAGTGCCCAATCGGTTCAGAAGGTGAATTTAAAGGCATGGTCGATCTAGTGACAATGCAAGCTTACCTCTTCCTCGACGAAACTCTTGGCGCAAAATATACAGTTGCAGAAATCCCAGCCGACCTTCTCGAACTCTGCAAAAAAATGCGTTCAGAACTCCTCGAAGAGTTAGCTACAATCGATGAATCGAATGAGTCCTTCATGACGAAGGTGCTTGAGAACCCAGATTCACTTACTCAAGAAGAGATCCATGCTGCTATTCGTAAAGGCGTGGTCACAAACAAACTCAATCCTGTTCTTTGCGGCACAGCCTTCAAGAACAAAGGGATTCAACCTCTTCTGGATGCCGTTGTAAACTGGATGCCTTCTCCGCTCGATCGCGGCACAATTAAAGGCATCAACATCGACACAGATGAGCCGATGGAGTTAAATCCTGATGACAGCGCTCCTTTGGCTGCTCTTGCGTTTAAAATCATGTCCGATCCGTATGTAGGCAGATTAACTTTCGTGCGCGTCTACTGTGGTACGCTCTCAAAAGGCACCAGCCTAATCAATACGACCAAAGATAAAAGAGAACGCGTGTCTCGCTTGCTTGAGATGCATGCTAACCAGCGTAAAGACCGCGACGACTTTTTCACCGGCGACATCGCTGCGTGCATCGGCTTAAAATATACAAGTACTGGCGATACCCTCTGCTCTGAAGACAGCCCTCTGCTCTTAGAGAAGATGGAGTTCCCAGAACCAGTTATCTCTATGGCAATCGAGCCTAAGTCTAAGGGAGATCGCGAGAAACTCTCTTTAGCATTGAGCTCGCTCTCTGAAGAAGATCCTACTTTCCGCGTTCAGACCAACGAAGAGACAGGCCAGACCATCATTGCAGGTATGGGTGAACTTCACCTCGAGATTTTAAGAGACCGTATGTTCCGCGAATTCCACGTGGAAGCGAACGTAGGTAAGCCTGAAGTTGCCTACAAAGAAACAATTAGCATCCCAGGCTCAACTGAAACCAAGTACGTCAAGCAATCTGGTGGCCGCGGTCAATACGCGCACGTCTGCTTGGAAATCGAGCCAAATGAGAAAGGTAAAGGCAATGAGATCGTCAGCAAGATTGTTGGCGGTGTTATTCCAAAAGAATACATCAATCCTTGTATCAAAGGTATTGAAGAGGGACTCACTACAGGCGTGTTGGCAGGCTATCCGCTGGTCGACGTCAAAGTGGCGATCACTTACGGTTCTTACCACGAAGTTGACTCTAGTGAGATGGCGTTTAAGATTTGCGCCTCGATGGCTGTAAAAGAAGCTTCTCGTAAGTGTAAGCCAGTTCTTCTTGAACCAATCATGAAAGTGGTAGTGACTACGCCTGATCAGTTCATGGGCGACGTCATTGGCGACTTAAACAGACGCCGCGGGAAGATTTTAAACCAGCAATCTCTCAAAGGCCTCGTAGAAGTAGAATCTGAAGTGCCCCTCAGTGAGATGTTTGGTTATTCGACACAGCTGCGCTCTATCAGCTCAGGCCGTGCGACATACACCATGGAACCAAGCCACTTCGAGCGTGTTCCAACTAAGATCCAAGAAGAGATTGTGAAAAAATAAAGAGAATTATGGCAAAGCAGACCAAAAAAAAGATAAGAATACGGTTGAAGGGTTACGATCAACGTGTCCTCGACCGCTCAACAGCAGATATCGTTGAGACAGCGAAGCGCACTGGTGCGCGTATCGCGGGTCCAATTCCTCTCCCAACAAAGCGCGAGATCTTCACTGTGCTGCGCTCACCTCACGTCGACAAAAAATCACGCGAGCAGTTTGAGATGCGCACACATATCCGCATGCTTGACATTCTGAACCCAACACCTGACACGATTGACAAACTTAAAGTTTTGCCAGTTGCTGCCGGCGTAGACATCAAAATCAAAGCTCAATAGCTCATGGAGTCCTTTTTAAGGACTCCAAAGCTTATCCCTCTTCTAAATTTGAATATACATAGCGAATACCATGCTATGCTGAAATTCGTGTAGCTCTACAAGTTTTTTTAGTAAATCATTTACAGGATATGCAGGATCGCAAGCGGCAAGATACGCAGGATATTTTTATCCCATCCTTCATATCCTGTTATCCCCAGAATTTTAAGGCAAGGGCACGCACGTGGGCACGAAAGCATTCGCGCTTACGCTCAGGCAAAGATTACTGACTCTCTTAAGGCGTACGAGGAGCGCTTTGGAGATAAGGGTAGTTTGGATCTTCTTGGTAAATCAAGTCGTAGGCTGGCAGTTTCTCGCGCGTCATGCGCTTAGAAACAACTTGGCCTTGCGAGACTTTTAAGAAGTAGTGATTTTCATAGATAAGACTATTTTCAGACCCAACGCGCTCAACATATTCATACTCTTGTATGCCGCCGCCTTTGGAGTGAATCGCGTAAGGATCACCAACCTCTGCAATGACTTCAGAGATGGGTGTGCCGAGAGTAATTGTGCCAAAAGTTTCTTGGGTCATCATGGCTGAACGTGTGAAGCATGAAGCGAGTAAAACCAGCATGAACAAAGAAAAAAAGGCTTTCATGAATTTTCCTCGCTGTCTTGTTCGCCGTCCGGATCTAGCTCGGAATCTCGGTTCATCTCAGGCTCTTGAATCTT
The DNA here is from genome assembly GCA_963700985.1 of uncultured Chlamydiales bacterium. Classification (GTDB taxonomy): domain Bacteria; phylum Chlamydiota; class Chlamydiia; order Chlamydiales; family Rhabdochlamydiaceae. The sequence goes on along the minus strand of OY969554.1, from coordinate 1,766,924 downwards.
GGTCTGATCTTTTGCAGCTTGAGCCCAGACTTTGCCTCGAATAACCGTGCGAAATTGATCTGAAGTCGCATATTCTGCACGCATGAGGTAACTGCCATCTTCTTGCAGTTCATAAAACTCAAAACCTTCGAATCCAAGATCTTCCACTCGAAATTCCCAGCCAATGACTTTTTCGCTGATAATGCCTGTGCCCACAACTCGACCAAGTGCTGGATTCTCGAGATCGACTGCGAAATTGCTTTGGGTGATGTCGTAAAAAGAAAATTGATTATGCATGACATCTGAGAGCCCTTTGACTTGGATCTCTTGAACACACTCGATTTTGCCCGTAGGATCGCGATCTGAGATGCTCCAACGTGTGACAAAGCCCAGCTCCTCTTCAACCATATTTAGCTGAATTTTGCCTTCGCCAAGCCAAGAACTAGGTGCCAGAATGAATGCATGCTTTGACATTAGAACATAAACCTTCTGCTATAAATACTTTGTAAGATTCCCAGCGCAGTCATCGTCGATAAAATCGAAGAGCCCCCATAGGTGACTAATACTAACGGAACACCGGTGATGGGTAGAAATCCACACATCATCCCCATATTGACAATCATATGCATTGCCAAATAGACGGTAATGCCCGCCGAGAGAAGGCGCCCAAAGCTGTCCTTAGCTACTGCTGTTACCTGAAAACTAAAATAGATTAAACCAAAAAAGAAGACTAGCAGCAAAAAGACACCGGCTAAACCAAACTCTTCTGCATAGGCAGCAAAGACTGAATCTGTATGGGCCGCAGGAAGCCATTGACGGCCGGTAAACTCACTCTTATGCCATCCGCTGCCTGTGATGCCTCCTAGTGCAATTGCTGTCTGTGAGGCCCTCTGGTGATAAGTATTCGGGTTGAGACGCTCGTATTGGTATTCCTTAATCACTTTAGTGACGTAGGGGCGCATCTCCTCGTGTGGAAGAATTCCTAAAAACATCAGACTGACAAACACGAAGCCGGCGATTCCCATACAGGACATAATCACGATAACTTTTTTCTTGATCCCTCCAAAATAGAACATCACTAGCGCTATGGGGTAGAGCACGAGCGCGGTGCCGAGATCGGGCTGTTTGAGAATCAAAAGAAACGGAATTAACACAATTAAAATCGCCCGCCAAGTGGCTCTATTTTGACGGATCTCTTGCGCACGGCTTTCCAGAAACCAGCTCAGGGCGATAACTACGATAAGCTTGGCATATTCGGAAGGCTGCACTGCAATCCCCAGCCCAGGCAAACGATACCAGCGTTGTACGTTTTGAATCGTTGGGGCAAAGAAAAGCCCCATCAGAAGCAGGATCATTATTATGTAGAAAACTCCGGCCCATTCGCGAAACTTGCGGTAATCGAAGGCCGCAAAAAAAAGAAAAACCGCCCAGCCTAGTACAAACCACTGAAGCTGACTTTTGGTAGTGGGTGTTAAAAAACCTTCTTCACCTGTAGTGGCAGAGATCACAAGTAAGCTGATAATCATCAGCCCAAAGAGAATTGGAAGGACACGGAAATCGATGCGGCTTAGGAATCTATGATCCCACATACAAAAAGGTCCTAGGATAGCTAGAGTGGCTTGCGTCTTTTAAGGTAATTTGGAGTATACTCACTCTCTCATTTGAGACTTATGACAAAAAATAAAAAAATTCATTACCTGCATTTCGATACGATTGACTCGACGAACACTTGGGCCAAGAAAAATGCAGAAACACTCGACCCAGAGAATTTAACCTGCATCACCGCCCTCGAACAAACGGCCGGTCGTGGTAGGTTCAAACGTCGTTGGGTGTCGGGTCGTGGACAAAACATCATCGCCACGCTTTTTTTCACACTGTCCAAAGAAAGCAAGATTGTTTCTAACTTGGGGCAGATCCTCTCACTTTCTTGTGCCACCATTTTAGAAAAAAAGGGGTTTGCGCCAAAAATAAAATGGCCCAACGATCTCCTGATTTCAGGAAAGAAAGTATCAGGAATTTTATGTGAGACGACCACTCTTGAAGATCATCTGGGAATCATTTTAGGCATTGGCATCAACGTCAACATGTCTGCAGAGCTTTTAGCCACAATCGATCAACCAGCTACCTCTCTTGCGCAACTTAGCGGACACACCTGGGCCCTCGAACAGATCCTCGAGCCACTGCTCCAGCAATTCCTCACCGATCTCGATCGCTTAGAGAAAGAGGGTTTCGCTCCTTTTCAAGCCGCTTATCAAGCGCGCTTAGCCTTTTGTGGCGAATCTATCACTTGTTCGAATGGGAATGAGACGCTCCGCGGCATTTGTCAATCGATCAATCCAGATGGCAGGCTCAACTTACTTTTGCCCGATGGTAAAATTGCAACCATTGCGGCGGGCGAAGTCTGTTAAAGAGCCTTGGCAACCAGCTCTCGCTTGGTTTCAATTTGGATTCCATCCCTTCGTATTTGGGCTAATCTTTCAGGGTCGTGACCAAATGCCCTCGAAAGTTTGGAAAATTGCTCAGCAAATGTGGTTTTCCATTTGATGTTTCCCTCAATTAAAGCTCTTTGAGGCCGCATTCCTTCTATCTGGAATGTAACGAGTTCGCATCCAACAGGATTTGAACTCTCCATTGTGAATGCATCGCCTTCTTTTAATACACGCCTAACTGTTTCTCCCACTCTTTGCGGCAGAATGCCTATCTGAAGGGCTCCATTATCGCAGACCTCTATTCGATATTTTGCTAATTTACAAGAGGGCGTAAAATTCTTTGGAGGAGTCCTGAATGTTGTCTGAATTCCTAAATCTTGATTATTTAATATACCTGTCAAAGAATAAGTAAGGCTCTCTTCAGGATTAAGTCGAAAAGAAGAAAACGCATTAAACGGAGCTCTTGCGGGACGGAGCGTTACAAGCATCTCAATATTGCTTTCGTTTTTAAAATGCAGGTGATTCGGCGGAACACCTTGAGTTGTAAGCAGTTTAAGCTGAATCTCGCCATTTTGCATAATGCTCACTTCCGATAGAGCAATGCGCGCTTGGGCTAATTGAGCAGAATGCGTGACATCTGCTTGAACGGAATTTGATCTACCAGAATTTTCAAAAGATTGAGAAAAAAATTGATGAGGAGCAAGTTCAGGGCCTGATAAAGTTGCCTCTAAAGGCTCTTCTTCGTTTTGAAAACAAAAACGCACTAGGTTTTTTGAATCTTGGGGATATTGATTTTCAATTGTTGCAATCCCTCTAAATACATAGGCAGGACGCAGCCCTTGAGCTATAGGTCTTTCATCTAATTCGGTGAGAATCAGATCGGCAATCTCCTGTTTTTGTTTCATATTCTGCAGTGCCCGCAGAGTTATATGACCGACATATTGCATCTTCGCAGCGCTTTGATAAAGTTCATTTATAACAAGCGTATGCCGACTTAAGAAGTCTCCCAAGCGCAAGATGTCATCTTCAACTTTTAGATATTCTGAAACTCGCTCAGTGATGGCTACAAACTTATGTTCGATGCGTGATAATTTGCTGGTGAATAGCCGAATCAAAAATTCCCAAATAAGAGCGAGGCAATCTAGCGGTCTGTCGCGCAACACGAGATGATTATCAGCATTGAGTTCAAACCAGCGGTTATCCCCCACCTCTTTGGTTAAAATATCTTGAAACTCACCTTCAAGTTGTTGAAGAAGAATCTGGGGATTTTGGAGGTTTGCACCCACTCTTCCTGCGGCAGCCATAAGTTACCTATTTAAAGTAATTTTGTGGGTAAAATTATAAACATTACAAAATTATTAATCATAGCCATTTCACTTGATCAATACGCGCGATCACCTGGATTCCCTCGCGCGCGATTTTCGCTATGCGCTCTGTCTGACCCGCGAAGTGGCGTGAAAGGTGTGCTAATGTATCGTCATATCTAGCTGCCTCAAACGCTTGACTGCGATCTATCACAAAGCGCATCTCAAACGCTCCTTCTACGTCTAAGACGACTAATTGTTCTGGGGAGGCATCTTTTACCGCAGACAAGGTAAGCCCTTCCCCTTTTTCAAGCTTTAAAGAATTTTGTTTTCCTTCTTTACACACATAGCCAGGGCTCGTATGCCATTGAAAAACAGCATCTTTATCTATGACAAATGTGTGCGAGGCCAATTTGCAAAGCCTAAAATCCTTTCGAGCAGTTTCAAATAGAGCTGTCACATTGAGAGCCACATTTCGAAACTCTTGAGGTACAATAAACTCTTTTGATGCACCGTCGTGCATGACGAATTGCTCTATCTCAATTGCAGGTAGTTGGGCTACCTCCCTCGCCTGCGAGGCAATGTTAACTCGCATCTCTTTGCCACTCTGGTTTAGAAAACGCAAAAGGCCTTTTGATGCATCTGCCGGCAGCCGACTAGAAGTAAGAACGCCCTTTGAATCGATAGATAGCTGATAGGCAGCTTGACCAATCATTCTAAGAGGAAAGTTATGTCTTATCTCTGCCCAAATGCGGTTGGGTTTGGTGACATCTATTGCGAAAGAGCAAGCAATATGGCTCTCTACAAATTTTTGCGTGGATAGAAAATTCGCATAATTGGCGTCTCTCTCTTCAAACTTAAATTGCACATCAGCATTTTTGAGAGAAGATCCCATCTTGAAAAAATTCACATACTTGTCAGCTAGAATAAATGCTTCTATCGCCGGCTTTTGCCTCATATGCGCAATTGTTTGTTCAGAAATTCGCTGAGCTCTTTGCATTTTGGCAGCAGAACGATAGAGTTCATTTAGAGCAACTGAGTAACGCCCTAAAAATTCACTCAATTTCTCAGCATCGTTCTCAACACCTAAATACGCTTCTACAAGATCTGTAATCTGGGTGAATTTCTGTTCAAGCCTGGGAAGCTCATTTGTAAAAAGACGCACTAAAAATTTCCAGATGAGCGCCAAACAATCAAGAGGTCGCTCAGCCAGCACAAGATGATCTTCTTGCAGCTCAAACCAGCGATTGTCGTCCATCTGCTTACATTCGATGTCGCTAAGTTCGGAAGTTAACTGCTGATAGAGAAGGGCTGGTTTCGATTGCACAGAAGGATCGATGGCCATAAACAACTCCCGTCATTAAAAGTGATTAATCGAGAGGAAATTATAGTCCAGATGACAATTAGAGACGAGGAGTGATCATGAGATCCGGAGAAACTTTGGCGCGCAGAATCTCTTGAATTGAATTTAAGGTGGCACCCGTGGCCGAATGACAAGATGTGCAGGCGCCTTGGTAAGAAATAATTACTTCACTCTCTCCAATGAAATCGATCACTTGTACGCCGCCGGCATCGAGCTCAATATAAGCGCGGATATCTTGTGCAATGACTTCTTCCAGTACAGCAATCTTTTGGCCTGAGGTAAGTTCTTTCCAGCCGGGATATTCACGCTGCTCGCCAATCTCATTGGGTGAGATGGGAGGCGCAAGATAGGCATCGGCGATGGGAATGTCCATACACTGCTCAGCCGCCTTATCGATGGCATCGAGCACAAAATTAAGCGCCCAATCTGCCTCTTTAGGAAAGGCGCATTCTCCATCTCGATCGCGCATCTGCTTTTCGATCAGCTCAGTGGTAAGCCGCCTTGCTTGCTCGTAGTTCTTGCGCAAAACTAGTTCGCAGGCGCTCTCAGCTGCACCGATAAGGGCGGGCGGGCCAAAAACTTGGAATTTTGCATCGGCAATTACACCGTCACTCAAATCGACTAAAAAGTAGAGCTGCACGAGATCTCCCTTGGCGAGATCTCCTTCTTTGCCAACGGCAAGGCGCATCATTCGGGCATCGGCATTCTGAGGCGTAAAATAACCCATGCTGATGGGATTTTCGATGCGCGCCAGTAACTTATTGCTAAAATTTAGCCAGTTTAAATCAGACATTGGCTCCCTTGGCGCAGTTTTTTTACTGCAGAGATGATTTTTTCCAGGACGTAGTCAATATCGGCTTCGCTGGTTTCATAGCAAAGTGCAAAGCTCAAAGTGCAGTGCGCAAGCGCGCTATCTTTGCCACAAGCCGCAAGAAGTGATGTAAAAGCCTCACCACCCAATTGGGCATAGATCCCTTGCCGGTGAAGGTGGAAAAGAAGCGCTTCCGCATTAACCCCATGAAAGGCGATAGCGCTAATATGCGGTGCTCTTTCGCTTTCTGCAAAAAGGGGAGAAACATCGGATAGTTGGGCCTGCAATCCCTCTTCTAATTTATTTCTCAGCCTGGCTGTTTCAATACATACGTGATCGAGAGACTGATGTAGATCATCGAAAGCAAGTGCAAGCGCATGCATGGCGGCTGCAGGTTTTTGAGCGCCATCTTTTAGTGTACTGAGCAGACACCCGGCTTTGACGATTAACCCCGCCGTGCCTTCGGGCGCGTGCACAGATTTACCATCGAAGGTCAAAAAATCGACATTTAGATCTTGAAAGCGGAAGAAGAATTTACCAAGTGCAGCGGTAGCATCTACATGCAGAAGCACGCCTTTTTCTTTACATAGTTCGCCGAGGTCTGCGATGGGCTGAATCACACCGGTAAAAGGATCTGCCCACGAAAGAGAGACAAGCGCCGTGCGTGCGCGTAAGTTCTCTTCTAAAACTGCTCTTGTAATCTGTCCATACGCATTGAGAGGTAGTGTTTTAACGGCACACCCTAACTTCTCCATGCGCGCGGTAGCGGAGAGAATCGAACTAATCTCTCCAGGTGCTGTGAGAAAATGAGAACGTCCCGTTTCTCTGACTAGGTCGATGTAGGTGGCAAGAAAAAGTTTATGGATCGCCTCATCGGCGCTATGTGCAAAGATAAAATGATCGTTGTCACCCATGCCGAAATGATCAGCCATTTTCGCTTTAGCTCTATTCACCGTTAGATTCTGAAGCTGCGCCGCTGCATGGGGTATGGCATGCGCATCCCAGAGCTCATGCTGAAAAGCGAGCATCTGCTCTAACACACGTGAAAAAGGACGCGTGAGCGTCTGATTATCTAAATACACACTTTTCATTTCGAGGATGGCTCTTTTTCCCAATGATGGTCGTGAAAGTTGTAAACAATGGGCAATCCGGTTGGAATCTCCAGTTCGACTACCTGCTGCTTATTGAGTTTGTCGAGTTGCATCATGATAGCACGCATCGAGTTGCCATGCGCGCAGATCAGAACATTTTTTCCCTGATTCAAGTAAGGAATTATCTCTTCGTTAAAATAGGGAAGCGCGCGTTCGGCCGTCATCTCTAGACTCTCACCTTCTGGAGGAGGAACATCAAAACTACGTCGCCAGATCTGAACTTGTTCTTGGCCAAACTTATCCATCATCTCACGTTTATTCATGCCTTGTAGGCGTCCATACATTCTTTCATTGAGCTGCCAAGCGGCAATAACCGGGATGCACTGTTTTTCTGTTTCTGGACTGTAAATTTTGGCCCAATCTTCGAGCTTACCCTGATGAGGATGAAGTATAGTCGGAACTTTTTTTGATCCGTGCACACTCATAGCCAGCATGGCCGTCATCTGCGCTCGAATAAGGGAAGAGACAAAGATTACATCAAATGGGATATGTGCAATGCGTCTACCTGCTTCCAAAGACTCTTGAACGCCTTCAGGACTGAGTGGAATATCCACCCAGCCAGTAAATAAATTGAGCTTATTCCACTCTGATTGTCCATGCCTGAGCATGACCAATTTTGATTTTGAATGTGCCATTCTGAAAAAATCCCTCTTAAAGCTCCAAAAAATTAATGATAACAGCCAGGGAGATTACTCTGAAGCTTCTGCAATCAGATTGCGTTCAAGCCGCTCAAGCACAGGCACTCCATCTAATATGACAAATAAGTAGGCTGACTGCATCGGAGCTTGCTGGGAAGAAATTAACACAGCGCCAGAAGCTGGGTGAATAACGGTGATGTGATAGCCACCTTTATTTAAAAAAAAATCTTCATGAATAAAGATCTCTTCATTTGTCTGATTCCCAATCGTAATGCCACCATGTAATACAATCCTTTCGCCAGGACGAAGGGGCCCTTCCATCGGACGTGTGTCGTAAGGAATAGAATAGACCTGTTCTTGCTTAACCTGTTCGATATATTGATGAATTTCACCAACCATAAAACCCCCTTATTAGAGGGGCATTATCATAACAAACTAATTACAATAGTTAAATTAAAATAGTTTTTAATAATCAATGATTTTTTATTTGTATTTTTTTGCTTTTTCCCTATATGATTGTGCCCTATGGAAACTAAAAAGCGTCTCAGTAAAGCTCTTGCCGCCGCAGGCGTTGCCTCAAGGCGCGCATGCGAAGAGCTCATTTTTAACGGAAAAGTGAAAGTAAACGGCAAAGTCGTCGTTGTACCGCAGACCCTCGTCTCTTGGGAAGAAGATACCATTCAAGTGCATGGTAAGATGCTCCCTAATGAAGAACCCAAAGTTTATTACATCCTTAATAAACCTACAGGTTACATCTGCTCGAACAAACGCGTCGGCACAAAAAAAATCGTCACAGATCTGTTTGAACCACTTACCCACAGACTGTTTACCATCGGCCGTCTCGATAGAGATACAACCGGCCTGATCATCGTGACCAACGATGGCCATTTCTCCCAAAAAGTTATCCATCCATCTGCGAATATTCAGAAAGAGTATCTGGTTAAAGTGCATGACGAAATTAAGCACGATCAACTAGTTAACATCTCACGCGGCACAGAAGTAGAAGACTGCTGGATTAAACCTCTGCGTGTTACCAAAGTGCGACGCGGGACTCTAAAAATTGTGGTGATGGAAGGCAAAAAAAGAGAAGTACGTCTACTTGTCCAAAATGCCGGCCTTGAAATCATTTCACTAGAACGCATCCGCATTGGTGGCTTGTCGCTTGGCAAACTCCCTCTCGGAAGCTGGCGTGCTCTCACCTCCAAAGAAAAAGAAGCGATCTTTGATCTTTCCAAGAAAACTTCTTAGAAAAATATACTCTAATGGGTTCTTTATTGCGTTTATGCATGCCCTTGAGCTATATAAACCTGTCTCTTTAGATAGGTTTTAGAAATGCTCACAATCGCAAAGCTCTTTGGCAAGTCTCCTTTTGCTCCGCTCCAAAGCCATATGAACAAGGTGGCTAACTGCATTGAAAAATTAGCCGCTGTTGTGGCCTCTTTGCCTAGCGCGAATAGAGAGCAGATCGAAAAATTCGTTACCGAACTTTGCACTCTCGAACATGAAGCCGATCTGACTAAAAATGACATTCGCAACCATCTTCCAAGAAGCCTCTTTCTCCCCATCGATCGGCCGCAATTTCTTGAAATCCTAGCGATTCAAGACAGCATTGCCGATAAAGCAGAAGATGTGGGCATTCTTCTCACCCTACGCCCTCTAGCACCTTTTAAAAATTTCAAAGAAGAGCTGCAGGCTCTTTTTCAAAAAAGCTCTCTCGTCTTCTGGGATGCTAAACACATCATTGAAGAGATCGATGAGCTATTGGAAGCCTCCTTTGGAGGACTTGAAGCCGAAAAAGTAAAAGAGATGGTTGAACAAACAGCATATAAAGAACATGAAGTCGACCTGACACAGAGAAGCTTAATGAAGCAACTCTTCGCTGAAGGCGACTCACTTTCTGCTCCTGATTTTTATTTGTGGCATAAGCTCATTGAAGAGATTGCGAGCATCTCCAATCTGTCGGAGAAACTCGCAAACCGCATCCGCATGGTACTAGAACTTAAGTAAAGTTAAAGTAGAGGAATGGAAGCCGAATCAATCCTTAGAATTCTTGTTCTCGCCATCGGATTTTATATGGCGTGGAATATCGGAGCCAACGATGTCTCCAATGCAATGGGAACATCGGTGGGGTCTGGAGCTCTCACCTTTCGGCGTGCCGTTATTTTAGCCGGTATCCTCGAATTTTGCGGTGCGTTCTTTGTTGGCGCTCCGGTTACGGAGACGATGCAAAGAGGTCTGATCGACACCGATCTCTTTCTTTCGCAACCTCTCGTTTTAATTCTCGGCATGTGCGCTGCTCTTCTTGGAACGAGTATCTGGCTGCAGATCGCTTCGATATTCGGCTGGCCGGTCTCCACCACACATGCGATCGTTGGAGCCATTTTAGGTTTCGGCGCGCTTATCGGTGGTGTAGATGCAATTCAAGGAGGGATGGTTGCATCGATCGCAGCCAGCTGGGTCATCTCACCCATTTTGAGTGGACTTTTGTCCTATCTAATCTTCTATGTTTTACAGAGAAAGATTCTCTTTGCGATGAATCCTACTCAAGCCACGCTTAGGCTGATGCCCGCGCTTATTTTTATCGTCTTTGGCGTTTTTACATTAAGCTTGCTGTTCAATGGACTTCAAAACCTTAATTTAGCCTTCTCGATGCCTCAGGCAATTGGAGTGGCTCTGCTCGTGGGTCTACTTGCAAGCACGATCTGTTACTTCCTGCTTAAACGGCTCGCGCTCCCGCTCATGGCAGATACGGGCGTTTCAAGACACCTGCCTCAGCATGTAATCAGCTTGGAAAAAGCCGTGAAACACTTGCAGCGCGTGCATGTCTCCTCTTCCAATGATACACACGATAAAGTTGGGCTTTTGCTCAGCGAAGTTAAATCCCTTTCACAACAAATACGCAAAGACACTTGTTTTGCCGAGAAATCTTCTGAATATCATGTGGTGGAGAGGCTGTTCGGCTATTTGCAGATTCTAAGCGCTTGCTTTGTAGCTTTTGCCCACGGTGCCAACGATGTGGCTAACGCCATCGGCCCCGTGGCAGCAGTATTAGATACGATTAAGCATGGAGTTATCACCGACGTCTCTCCGGTGCCAACCTGGCTATTGGCCCTGGGCGGTGTTGGAATTGTGATTGGTCTTGCTACTTTTGGCTGGCGCGTGATGGAAACCATCGGCAAAAAAATTACCGAGCTTACTCCAACGCGCGGCTTCTGCGCTGAATTTGGCGCCGCTACCACTATTCTGATCGCTTCGAAGCTAGGCCTTCCTATCTCAACTACTCACTGTCTCGTCGGTGCTGTGCTCGGCGTCGGCATGGCGCGCGGTTTCCGCGCACTCAACTTAAGCACTGTGCGCGAAATCATCCTCTCTTGGATCGTGACCATCCCCGCCAGCGCCATCATGTGTATCCTCTGCTACTTCATCCTCAAAGCTATCTTTCTCTAAGAAGTTTTTTTGTTTCGACACTCAAAAAAAACAACTGAAACACCCGGAATACCAATATGCAAAATAGAATTGGCCCAGATCCAGAAGCTATCTACCCCATGAAAGATTACGATAAGCTTGTTTTTTTAAAGAACTTCGTAAAATCGCCTAATATCTTTGTCGGTGATTACACCTATTTCGCCGACCATGTAAAAGGCGTCGAAAAATTCGAAGAGTATAACGTGCTCTATAACTATGAATTTACAAAAGTTAAGCTGGTTATCGGTAAGTTTTGCGCCATCGCCGCCGAAACGCGTTTTATCATGACTGGCGATCACAAACTCGATGCGATTAGCACCTATCCCTTTCCGATATTTCAGCAAGGCTGGGAAAGCGTTTTCGACGTGCATGATCTGCCAGTAAAAGGAGATATCGTGGTTGGAAATGATGTTTGGTTTGGCTACAACTGTATGATCATGAATGGTGTTAAGATTGGACACGGTGCAATTATCGCCGCAGGTGCACTGGTGGCTAAAGATGTGCCTCCCTATGCGATCGTGGCCGGAAATCCTGCGAAGATTGTTAAAATGCGTTTCGATGATGCGACCATCGCGCGTCTTCTTCAAATTGCCTGGTGGGATTGGGATATCGATAAAATCAATCGGCACCTTAGTCTTATCTGCCATTTAGATATCGACAAACTTGAAGCGGTAGGGTTGGAGAAATAACTTTGTTTGTGGCAATTTAGAAGTTCTTTAATCCTTTAAGAGGTAGGACTTATGCAAGATAATCAGAGTAAAACAGAGCGCAAAAAGCTATTTTTATTTCTCTGGGTTCTTTGCCTAATCGGCTACTGGTCTGTGCTTCCCTATGTTCAACACTTACAGATTCTTCCTCCTACAGTCTCTGTATTTAAAGTTATCCTTTTAGGAACAGTTCAAGCCGTTCTGGTTTTTGGACTTGTCTGCTGGCTGAGTTATAAGCTTGTGCCAAAAACTGACCTTCACCCTTTTGTCATCAAAAATGTCCAAAAGCAGATCATCTATCCTGGCGTGCTAGCAGGTGTGCTGGCGGGTTTGATCATCTACATTCTCGATCGAACAGTTTTTCAAAATTCCCTTGTTTCGCCTATGCACCCCCCTTTCTGGGCGGGCGCTTTAGCTTCTCTTTATGGGGGAATTAATGAAGAGGTCTTGCTAAGACTATTCTTGTTCACTTTAATCTATTTCCTCTTCAGAAAAATCTGCAAATTCGCCTCTGGCAGCCGCTTATATTTTCTCTGGATCACGAACATAATTGTCGCTCTAATCTTCGGGCTTGGACACTTGCCCGCGCTTTTTAAGCTCGCAACTCCCAACTCTTTTGAGATTTCTCGCGTGCTGATTCTCAACGGTATTCCCGGCCTTGTTTTTGGCTATCTTTACTGGTCTAGAGGGTTGTGGGCAGCGATGCTCGCCCATTTTGTGACTGATCTGATGATCCACGTATTTTTACTTGGATAAACTGAGAGAAGAATTTTAGCGGATGAGCATCTGATTGGTGCAGAAGTTCGTCTCCTGCAAGATCTGCGCGACGGCGTCGAGCCAGTCCGTGCGACGATTAAGCGCAGGGCAGCGGTAAGCTAAGAGTCCATTTTCACGGATGATAGGCAGATAGAGCTCTTCCATCTCAAAAAGCGTCTCAATGTGATCTGATGTGAAAGATATGGGCACGAGCACGACATGTTTTCGACCTTCATGCCACGTAAGGATGGATTGACAGGTCTCATCTGTATAAGGGCGCAGCCATTCGCCGCGGCCAAACTTTGATTGGTAGGCCAATTTGCAAAGCGCCTTTGGGAAGCCTTGTGCGATAGCATGAAATGAGAGACGACACTCGCTCTCATAAATATCTCCGGCATCGACATAATCTTGTGGCAGCCCGTGTGCGGAAAAGAACAGAATCGCATCCTCTTCAGGAATTTCTTTCTCTCTTAAAAAATCTCGAATGCAATTCTGCATCGCGTTTACAAAAGCTGGGTGAGCCGCATAAGATTTTATCCAACGCAATCGCCGAGCGACGTGTGCGTGCATGTTGCGCTCAAAAAAACGCGCGATACTTCCCGTGGTAGCATAGCTAAATTGAGGGAAAAGAGGAAAAACGGTAATTTCATCTTGCGAAAACTTTTCGATCTCTTTTAGAAAATTTTTGTGCGTTTCAGGAAGGTAACGATGAAATGTAACCAGCGAACTTGCAGTTAATCGACTAGCTTCTTTGGCTACCGCTTCCGTATCTTCATAGATGGGAGATTTTCCGCCAATGTGATGATAGTCTTCTCTGATCTTCACGGAGCGTTTTTTAGCCACGCGTTTAAACAGCTGACGTTGCAAAAAAGATGGTAGCTTGGTTCGAATGACATCTTCATCAGTGAGAAGAGCAATTAAAAACTGCTCAACTTCATCTAATGAGCGCGGTCCACCGAAGTTTACAATTAAGAGATTTCGTTGCACGTGACTATTTCACTCCCATTCTGTTAGATTATAATTATGCGACGAACACGCTTTTCCTTCTTGCTCTTTCTTTTTTCACTCATGCTCTTCTACGCATGTAGCGGAAGCGGCATGCCAGGAAAAGAATGGAGTATTGCGCTCGATCCTAGCTGGTACCCAATGAATTTGATGGGAAGAGACAAGCAGGTCTTAGGGTTTACCACCGAGCTTTTGCAAGAGATGGGCGCCATGCAAAAGATAAAAGTTATACGGGTGCAAGATAACTGGGATAATCTAATCCCGAATCTACAAAAAGAGAAATATGATGCGATCCTCTCTTCTATGCAACCCTATGTTTTCTACGAAAAGCAGTATGATTTTTCACATCCTTTTCTATTAACCGGACCCGTGCTGGTAGTTCGCGTTGATTCGCCAGCTACTAATCTCGAAAAGCTCTCTGGAAAAGAAGTCGCGGTCATTACAGGCTCATCTGATGCACTGCTAGTTGAAAAAGTCCCTGGAATTATCATCCGTAATTATGAGTCTATCCCCGACGCCTTTAATGCGATGATCGCCGGCCATGTCGATGGTGCCGTTGTCGATAACTTGCCAGCTTATGCATACTGTCAAGATCTCTACCAGCGCCAGCTCAAGGTTGTTGGAGCACCTCTTACCGATCAAGGCTTGCGTATGATCACTTTGCATGATCATGCCCCGCAGTTAATCGAAGCGTTTAATACGGCGATTGACAAACTTAAGAAAAACGGAAAATACGCTGAGCTCTCACGCAAGTGGGCCCTCCCGGTTATTCAAGACAAATAACCGCTGCTTAGCAACGGCTTATTTTGCAATCGGCATAGGATTGAAGATACGACACTTATCATGCTCGCTATAATCCGCACGCACCTTCGCGAGCTCTTGAGCATCAATCGGACATTTCTCTAGGTTCCAAACCAATTTTGAATAATTACCGACGGTCTCATCGCTGGAGAATTTGCCCATGGATGCGATATTATGGATGGCATATTCCGCCCATTTTTCCGGTTGCGCATAGAGCTCTTCCACCTTTTTCTGCGTGTCATAATAAGGTTGAAGATCCGCAAGCACAAAATAGCGATCGGCTGGATCGGAATTTTGATGGTCTAAGAGAGAGTGATAGATCGATGAAAGTGCCTCATGCTCAGATTCATTTTCAACAAGCGAGCGATCGCGAAGGGCATCTAATGCTTGGCGAATAGCTGCATTGTGCATGTAGACATCCCATGCATTGTAACTTTTCTTATCGCGCATCTCCGCATTTTGCTGAGCGCTGTTTCCGAATGAAAACGGCCACCACTTATCTGTGACTTCTGTGTGCATCTCAATGTTCGCGCCATCTTCGGTACCAATAGTTAAAGCCCCATTCATAGCGAGTTTCATGTTGCCTGTGCCTGACGCTTCCATCCCCGCCGTTGAGATCTGTTCGGAAAGATCTGCTGCAGGAATAATAATTTCGGCATGCGAAACATTATAGTCCTCTACAAACGCCATCTTGAGCATCGAATTAGTCGTGGTATCGGCATTGATTTTGCGCGCGGCGCAATAGATCAAGTGAATGATATTTTTTGCGATGACATATCCAGGCGCAGCTTTTCCTCCAAATATAACCATTCTCTTGACTTTTCGTGCTGAGGGATTAGCTTTTAACTCGTGATAAACCATGAGCACATGCAGCATATTCATGAGCTGCCGTTTATATTCATGAAAGCGTTTGATCTGCACATCGAAAAGCGCATCTTCACCGAGCACCGAAAAGAAACCCGTTGGTTTTCCACGAAAATCGCGAATAGGATTTCCTTCTAAAAGGAACTGATTTAGAGCTTTTTTATTCAGCCGCTTGATCTCTAAGAACTCTTTTTGGCTCGCTGGATCACTGGCAAACTTTGCCAGTTCACGAATCTGCAAGAAGTCTATAATCCACCCTTTCCCAATGCGCTTGGAGATAAATTCAGCCAGATCTGGATTGGCATGTACGAGCCAACGTCTATGAGTTACACCGTTGGTTACGTTCACAAATCTATCTGGATACATCTCGAAAAAATCTTTAAAGATGACATGTTTCAAGATCTCAGTATGCAAGGCTGCAACTCCGTTCACGCGATGCGATCCAAAGATGGCCAGATTCGCCATGCGCACCTGTCCTGCTTCAATCACCGACATGCGCCGCACGCGCTCTTCGTCGCCTGGATATTTTTTTCGAACATCATTACAGCATTCTAAATTGAGCCTTTCGATGATCTGATATTGGCGCGGCAAGAGGTAGTTGAGCCGTCCCTGGTTCCACTCCTCCAAAGATTCGCGTAGAACAGTATGGTTCGTATAGCTACAGCACGCTTTAACAACTTCCCAAGCCTCGCCCCAGCCAAAGTCATGCTCTTTGGTGAGAAGGCGCATGAGTTCAGCAATTACCAGGGCAGGATGCGTATCGTTAATCTGAATGCGCACTTTGTCTCCAAATTCTGATAAATCTGGAAAGTACTTGAGGTGATGCCGGATGATATCGTGAATGGAGGCTGAAGCGAGCAGAAACTCCTGTTTCAGCCGGATACGTTTACCGACTTCATTATTATCATTGGGGTAGAGTACGTCGGTTAACATAGAATTTTCAGAAGCCTGATCGAGCTGACCAGCGTTGAAGCGCTGCAAAAGAAAGTTGCGCGGCGACTCTTTAGTGGTCCATAGCCTTAAAGTGAGCACCATGAAATCGGACGTCTCTTTGTTCCCGATAATAGGCATGTCGTAAGAGAGCGCACGAACCTCGTCATAATCGCTCAGGTTGAACACCTCCACACCCTTTTTATTGAGAGAAGAGAGCATTTGTCCTCCATAATTCACGGAGACGGAATGATCATCTCGTCTAAATTCCCAGGGATTTTCATGAAGTAGCCAAGTGTCGGGACGCTCTACCTGAACGCCATCCCAAATTTCTTGATCGAAAATTCCATATTGGTAGCGTAGGCCATAGGCCATGGCGGGATATTGCAAACTTGCCAGCGAGTCAAGCAGGCATGAAGCAAGTCTACCCAATCCTCCGTTTCCTAATCCCGGATCGGGCTCAAGTCGCAACTCATCGTTCAATTTGCGGTTCACCTTTTTCATCACCAGCTTCACGAGATCGGTAGCGTGAATATTGGTAATGTTATTGCCCATCATCCGACCGGGCATATACTCCATGCAGAGATAAAACAGCATACGCGTTTGCTTTTTTCGAAAAGTATGCGTGGTGGCCGTCCAGTTCATCATGATCTCTTCACGAAAAGTGAGCGCAAATGCTCGATAGAACTCTTCATTGCTCGCCTCGTCGATCGTCACTCCCATGGTGGTGATAAGGTAGTGTTTAATCTTACTGACAAGCATGTCGGCTTGATAATCGAGCTGAAGATCCACAGTTTCTCCGTTGGGCTATTTTTCTCCATTGTGAGAATTAAAGATTTTTCTACTACTAAAATCCACACTTTCACTATGACTGGGGGTAATGAAAAAATATGATCTAATCGTGATTGGTACAGGCCCTGCTGGTGAAAAAGCAGCGGTCAAAGCGGCTTACTTTGGATATAAAGTGGCCATTGTCGAAAAAGAAACACTCTTTGGCGGAGCGGAAGTTGTCACTGGAACATTGCCCTCCAAAACGTTGAAAGAGACCGCTTTATATTTCTCAGGAAAATATGAAAAAGGTCTTTATGGCGTCGAGCGCGATTTAACGCATGAGGCTTCAATTGAAGACTTTATGTTTCGTAAAAATCAAGTTACCGAATCGGCCAACCAAGAAATTTACGAAAATCTACTGAGGCATGGCGTACACATCTATCACGGGCTGGCTTCTTTTGAAGATGCCCATACTGTATTGGTAGCAGCGCAAAACATCGAGCGTCTCTGGGGAGAAAATATCATTATTGCCACGGGCTCCTACCCCTTCCATCCCGAAACGATTCCATTCGATGGCCTGCGCGTGCATGATTCTGACACGATTTTACAACTCAAACGCTTTCCTCGTTCTCTATGCGTTCTTGGTGCAGGCGTGATCGGCTGTGAATATGCGACTATCTTCTCTACGATAGGTGCGCATGTATACCTGGTTAACGATAAAGAGCAGATTCTGCCTTTTATCGACCAAGAGGTGGCCAACGATCTGGTAAAACAGATGCAAGAAAACGAGGTAGAAATCTTATTTAATACTTCCATCGAATCCATCAAAGTGCCCACTTCTGATGAAGAACTGATAGAAATCAAACTCAAGTCGGGCGAACTTTTACATGTGGACATGTTTCTTTTCGCCGCCGGTAGAAGCGGGAACACAAAAGCACTAAACTGTGAGAAAATTGGACTAAAACAAGGAAAACGCGAAACTATTCTTGTCGATGAGGCGTATCGCACCAATATTCCCCACATCTATGCAGTCGGCGACGTGATCGGCTTCCCCGCCCTGGCTAGTACCAGCATGGATCAAGGCCGCGTAGCCGTAGCGCACATCTTCCAAACCGAAGATTTACAACATCTACCTTCATTCTTTCCCTATGGAATCTACACGATTCCCGAAGTATCTATGGTCGGGATGACACAAGAGGAGGCCGAAGCGCAAAAAATTTCATTCGGCACAGGCAAAGCCCGTTATGCCGACATGGCTAGAGGCAAGATCATGGGAGCCAAAAGCGGATTTCTCAAACTTGTCTTTACCCGCGATGACCTAGTAATTCGTGGAGTCCACATCATCGGCTACATTGCCACAGAAATGGTCCACTATGGAATGAGCCTGGTAGAAACCAAAAGTACTCTCTATGATGTGATCGGTCACGTCTTCAATTTCCCCACCCTGCATGACCTTTATAAGTATGCAGCCTATGACGGCCTAAGCAACATGTCAGGCCATAAGGTCAAACCTTAACGCTAGAAAAGCCAAAAAAAATAATAGGATAAGCAGGGTCCTGTTTTTTTCTTAAGGAACTTCTAAATTTCTTTTCATCAAGGCTTCTCAAGCAAATCTAATTGTGTTAAAAATACTGAATAAAATATTAGCTGCTGCGGTTACTCATGATACTAATGAATCGAGTCATCATTTTTTTATGTTTGGTCTGTTTATGGGGATGCGGCTCAAATCAAAATAAGCAAATAGGGCCCCTTAATCAATTGAAAGTGTTTCAAGTTGCCCTCTACGCTGAATCCAACCGAGAGGTCTTTCTCAATCATGTTGTCGAATCTCTAAAGGACTTTGGCAACGTACAAATTGTGAATACAAACGATACCCCCATTCCTTCTATTGATACTTCTCCTGCATTATTGATATCGATCAATGGAACTCAAGAAATAGCAGAAGGCTCCATCCGCGTATTTGGAGAGGTCGCTGTTCAGCCGAATCAGTGCAAAATCATTTCTCAAATTTGGGAAGTAAAAGACCAAAGAGAGAGTTTAATTTCTCCAGAGCTTGAAAATGGTAAAGTCTCGTTTAATAAAAAAAATCTATCAACACCAAGCAAAGACTCCTCTATATCTGCTGTTGTTGCACGTATTGTTACGCAATTTTCTCAGCAATATCGCAAAGACAATCCAGGCAATATGAAACCCACTTTCTATATCTACGAGCAGGTCTTATAGGATAGTCCAAGTCTAAGAAGCTGTCTTAAAGACTTAAAAAAGCATTTTCCCTATTACGACAATTCTGCTACGATCTCGAAGAATTAAGCAGAAAAAAATGATAGCAGCGCGTCTTGTACTTCAAGATGGAGAGGTGTTCGAAGGGCTAGCCCCTGCCTGGCAAGACAAGCCTTTTTTTGGAGAGGTTGTCTTCACCACTGGCATGATGGGCTATGTAGAGTCGCTCACCGATCCTTCCTATGCCGGCCAAATTCTCACCTTTACTTTTCCTTTAATTGGCAATTATGGCGTTCCGGATTCCTCAAAATGGGAATCGAGCAAGATTCATGCCCATGGGGTAATCATCAGTGAGCCTTCTGCTACTTTCCACCAGTATGCGGCCAAAACCTCTTTTCTCGATTGGCTGCGCGACCAGAAAGTTCCTATTCTAACCGGTGTTGACACGCGAGCCTTAACCAAGCTTCTGCGTGAATATGGCGTGACTTTGGGGGCCATTACTCCCGATAAAAAATTGCCGCGCAAATTTGAAGATCCGAATACGACGCACCTTGTCCGCCGCGTGAGCGTGAAAGCCCCGCAAAACTATGGCCAGGGCAAGAAAAAGATCATCGCTGTCGACTGCGGCATGAAAGAAAATATCATTCGCTGTCTAGGTCAGTTCCCATGGACGATCAAACGCGTGCCTTTCGATTATGACTACACAAATGAAGAGTGGGATGGCGTTTTTATTTCCAATGGTCCTGGGGACCCAATGGTCTGCAAAGAGACGATCGCCATCTTAAAAAAAGCGATGCTGCGCAAGAAACCTATTTTTGGAATCTGCTTAGGTGCACAGTTGATGGCTCTTGCCATCGGAGCGCGTACATACAAGCTTCCGTATGGACATCGCGGACAAAATCAGCCTTGCATTCATCTGCCAGACAACCGCTGTTATCTGACCTCTCAGAATCATGGCTACGCAATCGATGAGAAGAGCCTCCCCAAAAACTGGAAAGTCTCCTTCCGTAATCTGAACGATCAGACGATTGAAGGCATTGAGCATGCGAGCCAGCCTTTTTTCTCTGTGCAGTTCCATCCAGAGGCGGCACCAGGTCCAGTTGATACCGTTTGGTTGTTTGAAAAGTTTTATAATTCGATTAAATGAAAAAAAAGATCAAAAAAATCTTACTTCTAGGCTCAGGCGGCCTGCGCATCGGGCAAGCCGGCGAGTTCGACTATTCGGGCTCACAAGCGATTAAAGCTCTTAAAGAAGAGGGCATCTCCTGCGTTCTGGTTAACCCCAATATCGCGACCGTGCAAACTGACGCTTCCATGGCAGATGAGGTCTATCTACAACCGCTATCTGTGCCGGTAGTCACACGCATTCTCGAAAAAGAACGACCAGATGGAGTGCTACTCGGATTTGGTGGACAGACCGCTCTCAACTTGGGCTTAAAACTCGAAGAAGCAGGCATTTTTAAGAAGTATGGCGTGCAGGTCATGGGAACTTCGGTCAAATCGATTCAATTGACTGAAGATCGCGAGCTATTTAAGCAAAATTTAGAAAAAATTGGCGTAAAAACTCCTCAGAGCCGCGCGGCAGCCACGGTAGCTGAGGCACTGCGCGCGGCCAAAGAGATCGGCTATCCTGTGATGATGCGCTCGGGCTTTTCACTGGGCGGCCTTGGTTCAGGGAAAATTGCCGATGCCGATGAGCTGACCCGCCGCGCCAAAGAAGCGCTCTCGGGCGCCCCGCAAATCTTAATCGAAGAGTATCTCACCGGCTGGAAAGAGCTGGAGTATGAGATTGTACGCGACGCCTATGACAATGCTGTGACTATTTGCAATATGGAGAACATCGATCCGATGGGCATCCATACTGGAGAGAGTATTGTCGTTGCACCTTCGCTCACATTGACAAATCAAGAATATCACCTTTTGCGCGAAATCGCGATTCGCTGTGCTAGACACTTTAAAATTGTAGGTGAGTGCAATATTCAATATGCGCTTAATCCTGCAAATGGCGATTACCGCGTGATCGAGATGAATGCACGTCTTTCACGCTCATCAGCCTTGGCTTCCAAAGCCACGGGCTATCCTCTGGCCTTTGTTGCAGCTAAGCTCGCATTGGGCTGGCGCCTTTCCGATATTCAAAACACCATCACGAAAAAGACCTGTGCCTTCTTTGAGCCAGCGCTCGACTACGTCGTGGTAAAAGTTCCTAGATGGGACACGCAAAAGCTACGCTCGGCTGAACGAACCATCGGCACCGAAATGAAAAGCGTGGGCGAAGTCATGGCCATTGGCCGCTCTTTCCAGGAAGCGATCCAAAAAGCTGTGCGCATGCTCAACATCGGGGCTTCATCGATCTCTGACTATCCGCATCCGATCGAAGATGTAAAAAAAGAGATCGCCCACGCTACCGATCGGCGTCTCTTTGCGCTTTATAAATTCTTTAGTGACGGCGGAAGCGTCGAAGAAGCAGCTAAACTCTCCCACATCGATCGCTGGTTTTTAGATCAGATCTTTGCGCTCAGCTTACTTGAGAAAAAGCTTAAAAAAGAGCCGCTGACTAAAGAGCTCTTGCATGTGGCTAAAAAAGCTGGGTTTTCCGATCGCTCGATTGGCAAATGCAAAGAAATCCCAGAAAGCAAAGTGCGTGCGCAGCGTTTGAAAATGGGCATTACGCCCTTTGTCAAGCAGATCGATACTCTAGCTGGTGAGTTTAAAGCCCAAACTAACTATCTCTATCTCACTTATCATGGACAGTTTCACGATCTTAAATCTTCGAAAAAACGTCCTGTGATCGTGCTGGGCTCGGGCCCCTATGCAATCGGATCCTCGGTGGAATTTGATTGGTGTGCTGTGAATACTGCGCGCGCTTTGCGAAAGCTAAAAGAAGAGACGATCATCATCAATTCTAATCCCGAAACGGTCTCAACAGATTACGATGAATCTGATCGCCTCTATTTTGAAGAGCTCACGCTAGAAAGAGTGCAAGACATTGCCGATTTTGAGAGCACGAAAGGGATGATCGTCTCTGTTGGCGGGCAGATTGCCAACAACCTAGTCATCCCCCTGCATGAGGCGGGCTACCCTTTGTTAGGCACACCGGCTGCCTCGATCGACATTGCCGAAAACCGCCAAAAGTTCTCCTCTCTTCTTCAAAATCTCGGCATTGATCAACCGCACTGGGAAAAAGTGACAAGTCTTGAGAATGCTAGAAAATTTGCTGAAAAAGTCGGTTACCCTCTGCTCATTCGCCCTTCTTATGTACTCTCGGGTTCGGCAATGAATGTGGTCGCCTCTGAGTCGGAACTTGTACACTATTTAAAAGAAGCTCTACGCATCTCGCCCGATCATCCTGTAGTCATCTCACAATTCATCACAGATGCGAAAGAATTAGAAGTTGATGGCGTGGCGCAAAAAGGTGAAATTATCATTGAAGCGATTACCGAGCACATCGAAAATGCCGGCGTACACTCGGGTGATGCCACCGTAGTGCTCCCTCCACAGCGCCTCTATCTTGAAACCATTCGCCGCGCAAAAAAAATTACCAAAGAAATTGTCAAACATCTCGCAATCACCGGTCCATTCAACATGCAGTTTATCGCCAAAAATAACGCGATTCAGGTGATTGAATGTAACGTCCGCGCTTCGCGCTCTTTTCCTTTTGTTTCGAAAGTTACCAATCATAATTTCATCGAGATCTCCACGCAAGTGATCATGGGAAAACACAAACCCAAGCCCTACAAAACGCTCGAGCTCTCTTATGTAGGCGTAAAAGCGCCACAATTTTCCTATCAGCGTCTCAAAGGTGCAGATCCTGTTGCACACGTGGAAATGGCTTCGACCGGAGAAGTGGCCTGCTTGGGCGGCGATCTACTCGAAGCTTTCTTTAGCTCATGGCTTGCGACAGATCAGTCTGTTCCAAACAAGCGTCTCTTGGTCAGCATCGGTGGCGATAAAAAAATTAAACTGCTTGAACCCCTTAAACTTCTCGAAGAGCTTGGCTGGGAACTCTATGCGACGGAAGGAACGCATGACTTCCTCTCAAAACATGGGATCGCATCAGTTTGTGTTTATAAAGCCAGCGAGCGCATTGAACCGAATGTAATGACAGTTATCGCCAATAAAGAAGTAGACATGATCATCAACATTCCCCGCGCCAGCGGAACCAATACTCATACCGACGGATATAAAATCCGCCGTCTTGCCATCGATCACCACCTGCCGCTTGTGACTAACATGCAGATCGCCCAGATCTTCTTGCAGTGTTTAGGTGAGCTCGATGTATCAAAGATCCCGATCAGATCATGGAGAGAATATCTTGCGACTTAAAAATTCTCTTCTCAAGGCCTTTGTGAGCTGTTTTAAGAGCAAAAGAAAAGCCATACAAACTCCGCGCCGCTTCCTTGTGGTCACCACAACTGGCCTTGGCGATACTCTTTGGGGTACACCAGGCATCCGCGCACTAAGACAATCATTTCCGAATGCCTACATCGCCGTTCTGACGAGTCCTATTGGAAAAGAGCTGCTCAAAAACAACCCAGCCATTGATGAACTCTTCGTATTCAAAAAACCGCATCTCTTCTCATTTTTTTCGCTCTATTCAGCTTTGCGCAAACGCGAAATCAGTGAAATTCTTCTCTTCCACGCCTCGCAACGTTTGATTTTTCCCTTTTGTGCACTTTTAAACCCTGAAAAGTTTATCGGTACGCGCGGCCTTAATAAAGGGTTGGATTTTCTCTTCACTAAAACACTAGATGCGTCTGCGATTCATGAGATAGAAAGACGGCTTAAAATCGTCAAAGAATGCGGCGCTCAAATTCTCGATCATTCTTTGGAACTTACGCTTTCTCAGGAAGATGAGAAATTAGCCGAGCAATTTCTAGCTGAAAAGAAGATCTCTTCGATTCTTCCACTTGTGGGTCTTCATCCAGGTTCAAAAGATGAGTTTAAACGCTGGCCTGAAGAGCATTTCATCGAGGTTGGAAATCGCCTTGTGCGCCATTTAGGCTGTCAGATTATCGTAACGGGCAATGCCGAAGAGCAGCAGCTGGTCGAACGCATCGCCTCAAAAATTCAGGGCGCCCGCGCGCTAGCTGGCAAGCTCAGCTTAGGATCTTTAGCAGCTCTTATGCGCCGTTTATCGGTCATGATCAGCAACGATACAGGCCCTATGCATATGGCATTTGCGATGAAAACGCCCACCGTCGCTCTTTTTAGTCCAACTGACCCTAAATTATGTGGACCCTATTTCTCTACTAATAGCTTAGTTTTATCCAAGAAACGCACGTGCGAGCCATGCCTGCGCAAAAAATGTGCAGCGCCCTTTTGCCTCTTGCAAATCTCCCCGCAGGAAGTTTACGATGCGGCATTGAAACTCATCTATCCCCCCAGCAACTATGGCTAAACAGAGCAAAAAAAATCTTAAAAACCGCAGCCTAATTTCAATTGCTGATCTATCAAAAGAAGAGATTGAGCATCTACTGAAATGTGCTGCTGAGTTCAAAAAGAAACCTGCCAAGGAACTGCTGCGCGGCAACATCCTCGCTAGCTGTTTTTTTGAACCCTCGACGCGCACTCGCCTCTCTTTTGAATCGGCCATGCTAAGACTTGGCGGACAGGTGATCGGTTTTTCAGATAGCGCCTCTACTTCAATTAAAAAAGGCGAATCCCTGCATGACTCGATGAAAGTAATTGGCTCACTGGCCGATCTCATCGTTATCCGTCACCCTCTTGAAGGTGCCGCGCGCCTGGCAAGTCTGGCCACAAATAAGCCTGTAATTAATGCGGGCGATGGTGCCAATCAACACCCCACCCAAACTCTTCTAGACCTCTTCACAATCAAAGAATGCCAAGGAAAGTTAGAAGGCTTAAAAGTCGCGATCGTGGGCGATCTTAAATATGGACGTACAGTCCATTCGCTTGCTTATGCAGCCGCGCTCTTCGATATGCGTCTTTATTTTATCTCGCCTGAAGAACTCACTCTACCCGACACAATTTTGCATCAACTGCGTAAATTGCGTGGAAAGTTCTCATTTCATCGCAGCGTGGAAGAAGTGATCGACAAGGTCGATGTTCTCTATGTAACACGCATTCAAAAAGAGCGTTTCGATGAAGCGACCTATGAAAAAGTAAAAGAGAGTTTTATTCTGAAAGAGGCCCAACTAAAAAATGCCCAATCGCACCTGAAAGTGCTTCACCCACTGCCTCGCGTAAATGAGATAGAAGTCGCGATTGATAAAACTCCCCATGCTTACTACTTTCAGCAAGCAGAAAATGGGCTTTTTGTGCGGCAGGCTCTGCTGGCTCTAACACTTGGAAAGATCAATTGAGGAAACTTTATGGAAAAGACTCTTTCCGTTTCAGCTATTAAAGATGGCACCGTGATCGATCATATCGCGCAAGGCTCTGCGCTCATTATCATCCATCTTTTAAAGCTCTCGAATCTGCAAAATTGCTCTACTGTGGGTCTCAATCTCTCTAGCCGCTCGATGGGGCACAAAGATCTGATCAAAATTGAAAGTCGATTTTTAACTGAAAAAGAAGCACACGACATCGCCGTATTTGCGCCGCTTGCTACCATCAGCATCATCCGCAACTACAAAGTAGAAAAAAAGATGAAAGCAAGCCTGCCTGATGTCATCGAAAATATTCTTCTTTGCCCTAACCCTTGCTGCATTACACGCAAAGAACCCGCAAATACACTCTTTTTCATCGAAGAATTTAAGCAGAAGATTTTTTTGCGCTGCGGATTCTGTGAAAAGCTTTTTGAACGAAGTGAAGTGAGAGACTACAAAACGTGATCGAGATTAAAAACGTCCAAACTTTAGATGGCAAAGTCATCGACAAACAACTTCCCTCGTCAGAGGATCGTGTCATCGATGCAACCGGCCTTACACTTTTTCCAGGTCTAATCGATCCTCATGTGCACTTCCGCACCCCTGGCTTGGAACACAAAGAAAACTGGATGAGCGGTGCACAAGCGGCAATTCGCGGTGGCATTACCACTGTGTTTGATATGCCTAACACCCAACCTCCTTCAACTACCAAAGAGCGGATTTTAGAAAAAAAACAGCTAATCGATGCACAGCTCAAAGAGATCGACATCCCGTTGCGTTATCAACTCTATCTAGGCGCCGATAAAAATCACTTTGATGAGATTTACAAGTGCAAAGCGAATATTGTGGGAATCAAAGTCTTTATGGGCTCATCTACGGGTGAGCTTTTAATGGATGATGAAAGCAGCCTGCATGCCATCTTTAGCCTGGCAAAGAGCCTGGATTTAGTGGTTGCCGTGCATGCCGAAGATGAAGAGATTATCAGACAGCGCAAAGAACTTTTTAGCGGACAGACAGATCCGCAAATCCATTCAAAATTACGCTGCCGTGAGGCGGCTATTGCTGCCACCACCCGAGCGATCAAGCTAGCGCAGCTGTATCATACTCGCCTTTATATTCTGCACGTCAGCACAAAGGAAGAAGTCGAGCTCATCGCTCAGGCTAAAAAAGAGAAAGTCTCGGTCTTTGGCGAAGTAACTCCTCACCATCTCTTTTTAAGCGAAGAGAGCTATAAAAAGTTTGGCACAAAAGTACAGATGAACCCACCATTGCGCACTCAAGAAGATGCCGAGGCGCTCTGGAGCGGAATTCAGCGCGGCGCCATCGATACAATTGGTTCTGATCATGCCCCGCACACGCTTGAAGAAAAAAATAAACCTTACGGATTAGCACCTTCAGGCATTCCAGGTGTGGAAACGACCTTTCCCTTGCTGCTCGATGCGCATCATCAGGGACGTATAACACTTTCTCAGATCGTACGCCTCATGCGTGAGCGTATCCTCGAAATCTTTCGTATTCCATCCAATGATGACTTCGTTCTTGTAGATCTGAATAAAATCAAAAAAGTCGAAGATCATGAGTTAAAAACACGCGCAGGCTGGTCTCCCTATGCTGGTTGGGAGCTTAAAGGATGGCCTGTTTACACCATTGTTAAAGGAAGAGTATATGAGCAAAAGTGAACTTCCGACCTGGTATCCAGATCATCCTGCCATCTACGATATTCAAAAGACATATTTGGATAACGCTTTGCATGGTCCTTTCTTTAAAGATCAAATCCCAAAACGCATTTTCCCATCCCAAGAAAAATGGGTCGATTTTTTGGGTGTGAAAGTTGCCTCCAAGCTGGGAGTTCCAGCCGGCCCGCTGCTCACTTCTAAGTGGATCGAGCTCGCGGCTCAACTCGGCTTTGACGTTGTTACCTACAAAACGATTCGCAGTAAACAGCATCCTGCGCATCCGTTGCCGAACATGGTCTATGTCGACACGCATGGCCCTGTTTCCTCAGATGAAGAAGAGAAACGCGCTGAGATAACTGAAAAGCTGCCTTTTGACATCGAACAGCTTGCCGTCACAAACTCTTTTGGCATGCCTTCGATGGAGCCCGATTTTCTGCTGCAAGACATCGCCCGCGCAAATGGTTTATTAAAACCCGGCCAAGTGATGATCGTTTCTGTGGTGGGCACAAACCGTCCAGGTGAGGATTTTACAGCTGACTTTGTCCAAGCTGCGCTTCTGGCCAAAGAAGCTGGAGCACAGATCATTGAGGCCAATTTTTCTTGTCCCAACGTGGATAAAAAAGATGGATTTCTCTACCTATCTCCCGATACCGTCGCCAAAATGAGCAAAGCGATCGTGCAAGCCATCCACCCCATTCCGCTCATCTTGAAAATGGGCGTGTTCCCTACCAAGGCGCAAATGCAGGCTGTGTTTCTTGCCGCCGCACGCTCAGGCGTAAGAGCGATCGAGGGCATCAATAGCGTCAGTATGCGCGTAGTAAATAAAGAAGGCGCACCGGCTTTAGGTCAAAGCCGCCTCACATCCGGTGTTTGCGGCGGACCTATTCGCGAGGCCGCACTGCATTTCCTCTCTCAAGCTACCGACATCAATAAAAAAGAGAAGCTTGGATTGACGATTCTCGGCTGCGGTGGCATCACGGCAGAAGAACACTTCGAGCAGTTTTTTAACGCTGGCGCAGATATCGCCATGACAGCAACCGGCATGATGTGGGATCCTTTCCTGGCACTTCGATATCACCAGAAACATGAGAAAAACACACATGGATAGTCAAACACTCGCCTTAGAGCTTTTTGAAATTCAAGCCGTCAAATTTGGCTCTTTTACCCTCAAAAGTGGTCAGATATCTCCTATTTACCTCGATCTGAGACTCATCATCTCTTACCCTGCGCTTCTGAGTAGAATTTCTGAAATGCTCTGGGAAAAAGCAGCTCAACTCTCATTCGATCTAGTCTGTGGCGTTCCCTACACAGCTCTGCCTCTGGCTACCTGCCTTTCAGTGGCACATGATGTGCCGATGATTTTGCGACGAAAAGAGGTTAAAGATTATGGAACTAAAAAGCGTATTGAAGGGGTTTATGAAGCGGGTCAGACCTGCTTAATCATCGAAGATGTCATCACAAGCGGCGGCAGTATTCTTGAAACCTGCCAATCTTTGAAAGACGAAGGATTGGTAGTAAAAGATGCTATTGTAATCGTCGACAGGCAGCAAGGAGCGAAAGCCAATCTCGAAGCCCATGGCATCCATGCGCATGCTTTAATTACACTCACCGAACTCGTTACCCTACTTTATGATGCTGAAAAAATCGATCGCACCCTTTTTGCAACGAGCATGAGCGTTTTAAAAACTTAAATATGAAAACTTTATCTTTCGGGGAAAGAGCCCAGCTCTGCCAAAATTTCACGTCAAAAAAGCTTTTTCGTCTCATGGAAGAAAAGCGCAGTAACCTCTGCATATCAGCGGATTTTACACGCGCGGAAGATCTATTAAACTTCACCGAAAAGCTCGCGCCTGAAATTTGTATGCTTAAAACCCATATCGATATTCTGGAGGATTTTTCTCCGCATGTGACTCAAAAGCTCACGCAGCTGGCCGAAAAACATCAGTTTCTGCTTTTTGAAGACCGTAAGTTCGCTGACATTGGCAATACTGTGCTTCACCAATATCAAGGGGGGATTTACCGCATCGCGCAATGGGCAGACATCACAAATGCGCATATTATCCCCGGCCCAGGGATCATCGAAGGCTTAAAAGAAATTGGGATGCCTAAAAAGCGGGGTCTTTTGTTGCTTGCAGAGATGAGTTCGAAAGGCAGCCTCGCCCAAGGTGCTTATACAACCAGAGCAGTTGAAATGGCACAGCAGCATGATGACTTTGTCATTGGTTTTATCTGCCAACGCAAACTGATCGACGATCCGCGCTTTATTCATATGACCCCTGGTGTGCAGCGCGGGGCAGCAAAGGATGGCTTGGGTCAGCAATACAACACTCCAGAAATGGTCATCGGCGCCGGAAGCGATCTAATCATAGTCGGCCGTGGCATTACATCCGCCAATGACCCTTTAAAGGAAGCACTAGATTATAAAAATACAGCATGGAAGGCTTATGCAGCGCGCCGATAAAATTTCTATTGTAATTCTCAATTGGAACGGGAAAAAAGATACACTGGCCTGTTTGGCCTCAGTCGAGAAAATCGAGTATCCAAATTTTCAAACCATTGTCGTTGACAATGGATCATCCGACGACTCAGTTGAGGCAATTCGCACACAGTTTCCTCAGGTTACTCTGCTTGAGACGCACGAAAACCTCGGTTTTGCCGGTGGCAATAATGTCGGAATTCTACATGCTCTTTCCAGCGGCGCTGAAGCTGTGCTTCTGCTCAATAATGACACCATTGTCGATCCCGGACTTCTCACGGCTTATGCAGCACAATTAGCGCGCTATCCTAATGCAGGCATTTTAGGCGCGACAATCTATCTTTTTGAGGAACCAAGCAGGCTCGATCATTTAGGCGGCATGTGGAATAAAAATAAAGCCGCGTTTGATTTCATTGGGCATAGAGAAGTGAAAAAAAACATCGAAAGCATGCCTCTTGATTACGTCTGCGGAGCGGCTCTCTTAGTAAAAAAAGTTGTCTTTGAAAAAATTGGCATGCTCGAACCGCGCTTTTTTCTGATCTGGGAAGAAGCCGACTTCTGCCAAAGAGCCATCCGAGAAGGATATCTAGCAATGACCTGTCCAGAAGCTTTAATCTGGCATAAAGTCTCCGCTTCCTTTGTAGGCGGCAAACCCCATACGACCTACTACTGGTGGCGCAATCGCCTCTTCTGGATTGAGCGAAATCTTTCCACTGGGGATAAAGTGTCTGTTTATGTCCGGGTGCTGCTGCCCGAGATCTTCCATCTTTTAAAATTGCGAGCCCTTAAAGCCTTTCAACTCTATTGCTTGAGTTTTAACCAACCGGAAGAAAAAAAAGCCCAGAAACGGCAGAAGCTACGTCAATACCGCGCCGCCTTACAAGGCGTTAAAGACTATCTTTTAAGGCGCTTTGGGAATGGACCTTCGTGGTTGTTCGAGACGATAAATAAGCGTAGTGTTATAAAGAGATAGAGTGGACTTATAAATCACGCTGACTCAAGGAACCGATGACATCTGCATTCTTCACTAAACTCCGAATCCGTTCGCTTGCAAGCTGGCTGCTTTGTGCACTTCTCGTGCTTTTGGCAGCTTGCGAAACGAATATGATCATTGTCAATGATGTTGAAGAACGCGAAGCCAATGAAATCGTTGTCTTCCTAGCCAGCAAAAATATCCCCGCAGATAAAATAGCCGCGTCTACAGCTCCTGGCGGCGGCGGTGGCGGTGGCATTCCTCTTTGGAGTATTGCTGTTCCACCTTCACAATCTACTGAAGCCATGGCCCTTTTAAACCAGAATGGCCTTCCGAGAAGACGGGGCGTTAATCTGCTCGATCTTTTCGCCAAAGCCGGCCTAATGTCATCCGAAAGAGAAGAGACAATCCGCTATCAAGCTGGCCTTGCTGAGCAAATTGCGAATACGATTCGTAAAATCGATGGTGTTATCGATGCCGACGTACAGCTCTCTTTTCCGCCGGCTGAAACAGGTATCCCGGGTGCCACAGTTCTTAGAAAAGTCACGGCATCTGTGTATGTAAAACATCAAGGCATTTTGGATGATCCAAATAGCCATCTTGTTACTAAAATTAAGCGTTTAGTGGCCGGTAGCGTCAGTGGCCTGGATGTGAATGACGTCACAGTTATTTCTGATCGTTCACGCCTGACTGATATCACCCTCATGCCGCAAATGGAAGAGCTCACCCCAAAGCCGAAAGAGTATGTGAGCATCTGGTCTATCGTGATGAGCAAGAGTTCCGCTAGCCGTTTTCGCACCCTCTTTTTTATTCTCAGTATCCTAACGCTTGTTCTCGGAGCTGCTATTGGCTGGATGGTCTGGAAGTTTTACCCTCTGCTGAAGCGTGGTCGAGGCTTTAAGGAATTACTAAATCCCATTCCGGTGGAAACGCAAAAACGTGCGCCGAAGAAAGAGAGAGCGCCACCAGAAGAGAGAACCTAATTTTGCATGAATGCTACTGCAGCCATCGTATGCAAGTCGTTTCTGCAAAAGCGCCCTGAAGAAAAGCGCGATCAACTCTTCCGTTTTCTATCCGAGGATGACCAGCAATTAATCTCAGAGATTCCCTATTCATATCCTTACGATCCAACTGCGGGCTTCTCCTCCGCTCAAATCAACTTAAATAGAATCCATTACTCCTGGTTAGAGCCTCTTTTTCGAACTTTTTCTGAAAATGAAGTACGCCTCTTTCTCTCAGCCCTTAATGCTGAGCAAGCCAAAAGCTTGAAAAAGCTCCTACTTCTTTCAAATCACAAAGTAGAGCTTAACCCAGCGATCAGCCCATTTTTTACACAGACTTTATGGGAAAAGATCTCAGAAAAAGAACTACTCCCCTTCGAATGCTTGCCAGAATCTCCGCTTAACGGCCTTTTAGAACTCTCGCCTGCCTCTCTTGGAAATCTCCTCGATTCATTAGGTTTGCACGACCTGGCCATTGAAGTTAAACAGATCATCGACACAGCTCGCTTAAAAAAAATTTACTCCGCCCTCTTGCCAAACGAGCTGACTTTCCTCAAATCTCTTATGCATCACAAAGAGCCGCTCACCTTTAAGAGAATGGACCTGCAAACTTGGGATGGCAAAAAATCCACCTTGCGCGCCCTCCTGCGTCAACGCGGTGTAAACCGCTTGGCAAAAGCTCTGTATCAGCAGGGCAAAAGCCTTCTCTGGCATATTAGCCACAAGCTCGACAAGGAAGCAGGTGAAATTCTTGTAAAGCTTTCAACTCCGCTCGAACATGTGCGTGCCCAGGAAATTCTCATCAGTCAAGTAACTGAGCTACTCACTCATATTCAAACTCCACAACCCTCCAAAGACGCATGAAATTCTTCTCTCTTATCTATCAAGGCGAGGTCCATCCGGCGTCCGAGGAAAAAGTTATCCCTGCCGATCAATACAGCATCCTGCTCGAGGCTAAGGAAATCGTTCAAAAAGCCCAAGATGATGCCAAACAGTTGCATCAGGCCACCCAAGAAGAGTGCGTCCAATTGCGCAAGCAAGCTGAAGATGAGGGCTTTGCCGAGGGACTTGCACGTTTCAATGATCAGCTACTTTTTTTTGACACCGAACTCAAAAAAATACGCCACGATGCGATGCAAGCAGTGCTTCCACTCGCTCTGAAAGCAGCTAAAAAAATCGTTAGCAAAGAGCTCGAGGCACACCCAGAGACCATCGTCGATATCGTCTTGCAGGCACTAGCTCCTATCACTCAAAACCATCGCATCAAAATTTACGTCAGCAAAGAAGAGCGTGAGATCGTTGAAGCACACAAATCCAAAATCCGCGACCTTCTGGAACAAGTAGAAAGCCTCTCTATCCTCGATCGCCCCGACATTACCCCCGGCGGCTGCATCATCGAAACCGAATCCGGCATCATCAATGCCACCATCGAAAATCAATGGCGCGCCCTCGAAGCCGCCTTCGACCGCTTCAAAAAACGCTAACCAAATTTATTGAGAGTTGGATGTATTTGGTTACGGCCTCCATAGACATGTCGGGGATTCCATCTCCCGCTGCTCGTTGCAGTGCCTGACTTTTCCTTTAGTAATGCTTAACTTAAATTAAAGCGAGTCTTCAGCTTCAGTGTGAAAATCTCAAAAATAGGCACTGCAACGCCAACACGGAAGGGGCCCCCGGTGAGGGGGAGGGAGAGAGCGGTGCAGCCCGATAAAAACTCCTCCTTATTTTTGATCTTTTAGCCAATACGTTGTGGCATATTCGAGGGAGTGATATTGTGTCGTGGTAGCTTTGTAAAGGTTTAAAATGCGTTCGAAACTGAAACTCGCTTTTTTCTTTTTGTGTCTTTGCTGCTGCTTTGCAGCGCCACTTCTAGCTCAGGATGAGACTCTGCGCTCATCTAGCATTCCAGCATTTGCAAATATGGAAAACCCCGATGAAAATGCGCCGCCACCGCTGGTCATTGAACTCGCAGTTTTAGCAGGCCTTTCGATCCTGCCTTTTGCCGTGATGCTACTCACCTCTTTTGTCAAAATTGTAGTCGTGCTCTCTCTTCTGCGAAACGCTTTGGGCGTACAGCAATCTCCTCCGAACCAAGTGCTTAACGGCATTGCGCTACTCATGACCGTTTACGTCATGTTTCCCACAGGCCTTGCCATGTATACTGCTGCTGGCGATTACATAAAATCCGAAGCTCCCACCGAGCTTTTCTCTGCCCCCACGGCTTCTTATGTCGTCAATGTGGTAGACAAAGCTAAAGAGCCATTGAGGCAATTTTTGCAAAGAAACACGATCGGCAAGCACATGACCAGTTTTTATCAACTGGCCTATAAGAGCTTTCCAGATAATTTTCGCACATCTCTTCAGCCCAATGATTTTATCGTCCTCATTCCAGCTTTTATTACGTCGCAGCTAAAATCTGCATTTGAGATAGGCGTGCTGATTTATCTGCCCTTTTTCGTCATCGATCTTGTGACTTCTAACATCTTGCTCGCCATGGGGATGATGATGCTCTCGCCTCTAACCATCGCGCTACCGTTAAAACTGCTTTTGCTCGTAATGGTGGATGGCTGGACGCTCCTGATACAAGGACTTGTCCTCTCATTCCGGTAAACCAAGGAGAAAGATCGCGTGTTCGCTGCAGAAATCTACCAACTCGCTTACCAAGCCCTGCTTTTGATTCTGATCTTATCAGGACCTCCCATCCTAATTAGTACGCTGCTCGGCCTCTTTGTGGCCATTTTTCAGGCGGCAACACAGATTCAGGAGCAGACACTCTCGTTCATGGTCAAACTTTTTGCCGTGATGATCGTGCTTCTTCTTATGGGTGGCTGGCTAGGAAGTCAAATTATGCAATTTAGCACGACCATCTTTATGAACTTCTATAAATGGTCTTCTTAAGTGAACGTCTCTCCGACTTCAGATTATCTCTCACTGATTCTTAGCATTCCTGGCGTGGCACCAGTTTCGGTATTGCTCTCATTCTTGCTGGGATTGATGCGCATTGCGCCCATTGTTGCCCTTGCCCCTTTTTTAGGATCTAAGCTTCCTCAAGGGGTAAAGATCGGCCTTGCGCTGTCGCTTACAGCCGTTATGTTGCCTCAGATTATCTTCACCAGCCATCATGCGGCGGTCTTTGATCTTTCATTTACGGGATATCTGATTAAGGAAATCTTTATCGGCTCACTGCTTGGGTTTATGGTCTCGATCCCTTTTTATTTTGCGCAAGCAGCCGGCGTATTGATCGACTTCATGCGCGGTTCATCCTCTCTAGGCGTTACCGATCCGACAACTCAAGCCCAAGTCACACCGATTGGATTACTTTATAATTACGTATTAATCGTGCTTTTTTTTCAGATCAACGGACCCTTCTTCTTCTTCGATGGCGTGATGCAATCTTTTAAACTGATCCCAGTTGACGGAGTTATCCAGGCGGCATTTTTCAACCTGAAGTTACCTTTTTGGCAAGCCATCACACATCTGCTAACTGAGTTTACTCTGCTTTCCATCCAAATGGCCGCTCCAGCAATTATCTCAATCTTAATGGCTGAAATGTTTCTCGGAATTGCCAATCGCCTAGCGCCTCAGGTGCAAATTGCTTTCTTGGGCATGTCGCTTAAATCACTCCTTGGAATCGCTCTCTTGTGGGCTGGCTGGTATTTCATCTTGCAACAGCTCGCTAAACAATCTCTTCTCTGGTTACGAGAAATCACTAGCATCTTAGAAACTCTCAAAGCCTAACAGACTTCTTTCGAAAGAACTCTAATTTATTTCGTTGACACGAAGCAAAATTTGAAATTAACATCTTTGGCTTCGCTTTGACATAAAACAAACAGGGAGACTCGTATGAATCGATATCTAAAACAAAGTGCGTCAACAGCTCTTTTTTCTCTTATTGCATTCACTGCAAGCTTAAATGCTGCCGAAGATGCGCAGATGCGCGAGTTTGAAAAGCGCCTTACCGCTGTCGAAGAAAGAACAAGCTCCACAGAGATCAATCCTCCAGCACGGCCCGTCGTAAAGGATGGCGTAGATATCTTCATCACAGGAGAAGTCCTTGTATGGAGAGCGAGAGAAGACAACTTAGACTATGCAATACAACTCGATCAAATTCCTCTGCCGAGTGCGCCAATTCATGGAACATCGGAACATTTCAAAGGAAAATGGAACGCCGGTTTCCGCTTGGGCATAGGGTACAATACTCCGCATGATGGTTGGGATCTCGATCTCTCTTGGGCACGCTTCCATAGCAATAATAAACACGACCGAACAGATTGTATATGCCCAGAAATCTTTGAACCTATTTTCTTCCCCAAAGATGTCAATCTCGATGATATCGATACCACCGTTACAGACAATCCTTACGTCACTGAAGCTAGAGGAAAACATTGGAGGATCAACCTCAATATTCTCGATCTCGAACTCGGTCGTGAGTTTTATGTCAGCAAGTGGGTAACTGTGCGTCCTCATGCTGGCCTGAGAAGTGCGTGGGTCCACCAGAAATTCCGTATTGAATATGAAGGCGGAAATTTCCTTTCCCCAATTATCTCTACTTTTGGGACTCCCTACGAGACAGACTATCTGTCGATGCGCAATAACTTCTGGGGCATGGGCCTGCGTGGTGGCGTAGATACCGTTTGGGGAGTAGGTGCAGGAGTTAGCGTCTACGCCAAACTCGCACTTTCAGCTCTTTGGGGAAGATTCAAAGTTACGCATAATCACACGCTTGAAACCACAGCTGGCAATATTGTGACTCAAGATACTTTCTACGATCGATTCCAAGTCTGCAGACCTGTGGCTGATTTGGCACTGGGCTTAAGCTATGACACCACCTTTAACGAGGATAATTGGGGTTTTGGAATTTGGGCTGGCTGGGAACAACACTATTTTTGGGGCCAAAACAAGCTCATCAAATTTGGAGGCGACCATTTTGCTAGCATGGATCAACTCAATGGAGATCTCTCCTTTGCAGGCTTCAATGCGGGTATGAGTTTTGATTTTTAATTTAAACAAATATTAACGAGGTAATTTTTATGAATTGGATGTTCAAAATGATGGGACCAGTGGCTCTGTCTCTGGTCGCTTTCACAGGCTTTCTGCATGCAGCAGAAGATGCGCACTTGCGCAATCTGGACAATCGTGTCACTGCACTCGAGGAGAAAAAAGGTGGAAGTGGAGGAATGATCAATCCTCCTGCACGTCCGGTTGTTACCGATGGCGTAGATATCTTCTTTACCGGTGAAATTCTCGTTTGGAGAGCTAGGCAAGATAACATGGACTATGCTGTGCAGCTAGACCAAGTGCCCACCTTAAATGGCATCAATTCCGGCAACGGTGTGCACTTCAGAGGAAAATGGAGACCTGGCATCCGTCTGGGGATCGGCTATAACATGCCTCACGACGGCTGGGATCTGAACCTCACTTGGACAAACTTCTTAAGCAAAGACAAGAAACACGGTGCAGATTGCGACTGCTGCCAAATATGCAACGCGAACATCTTCGAGCCAATTTACTACCCAAAGGATAGCACCGCAGGCGCCGCCCTTTATGTCGATGAGGCTAATGCAAAATATTGGAGAGCCAGACTCAATATGGCTGATCTCGAGTTGGGAAGAGAGTTCTTCGTCAGCAAGTGGCTCACAGTACGTCCCCACATTGGTGTACGTGGCATGTGGCTACATCAGAAACAGAAGTTTGAGTATGAAGGCGGTAACTTCTTTGTAGCTTATGACGTAGATGGAGTTCTTCCAGGGGCAAATCAAGACTTCGTTTTCATGAAGAATAACTTCTGGGGCGTAGGCTTACGTGGGGGGTTGGATTCTACATGGGGTCTTGGAGCTGGAGTTAGCTTGTATGGAAAAGTTGCTCTTTCTGCTCTCTGGGGAAAGCTCAGACTGACACAAAATCATGATTTCTACACTGGCGAAGGCGAAACTGGCACCAATGTCGTTGTGTCGAATTTCACAGACAAATTCCAAGTTTGCCGACCTGTGGCCGATTTAGCATTTGGCCTACGCTACGACGCCACTTTCAATGATGATAGCTGGGGCTTGGGAATCTGGGCCGGCTGGGAACACCACTACTTCTGGGGACAGAGCAAGTTTATCCGTTTTGGCGGAGACACTTTCTCTTCTATGAATGAAAACAACGGAGATTTTTCTGTTGCAGGTGTAAATATCGGCATGGGCTTCGACTTCTAAGAAATTAGAGACGAACAGCGACTGTTTTACATAGAGGCCTAGATGAAATTCTAGGCCTCTTCTTTTTTGTCACTTCTTTCAGATTTATCTATGTACTCATTGAAAAAAAATTAAGTTTTTTGGATTTTTTGTTGACGCGAAATAAAATTTGAACTTAGAGTGAGGTTATTAAATGGTAAGCACATATGGACATGTGGTCCTAATGCATACCACAAGTTTTTCACTCGATCCAAAACCTAGGGGGATCTATATGGATTGGATTTTCAAAAAGATGGGGCCTGCAGCGGCTTTATCACTGGTTGCTTTCACAAGCTTCCTGAATGCTGCCGATGATGCGCAAGTGCGCAACCTCGAGAACCGCGTGACTGCTCTTGAACAAAAGAAAGGCGGAAACGGTGGAATGATCAATCCACCAGCTCGTCCAATTGTAAAAGACGGCGTGGATATCTTCATTACTGGTGAAGTTCTCATTTGGAGAGCTAGAGAAGATAATTTGGACTACGCAGTTCAGATGAACAACACACCTGCGCTTAACGGCGTGAATTCTGGTAACGGCGTTCATTTCCGTGGAAAATGGGAACCAGGTTTCCGCGTAGGTATCGGCTACAACATGCCTCATGATGGTTGGGATCTAACACTCATGTGGACGAATTTCCAAAGCAAAGACAAAAAACATGAAGCTGATTGCGACTGCTGCACTTCATGCGAAATCTTCCAGCCTATCTACTTTCCAAAAGACTATACAAACGCTGACGCTACTTATGTAACAGAAGCTCAGAGAAAATATTGGAGAGCTAGACTCAACCTGGTTGACTTAGAACTCGGAAGAGAATTCTTCGTCAGCAAGTGGATGACTGTCCGTCCGCACATTGGTGCAAGAGGCATGTGGTTACGTCAGAAGCAGAAGTTTGAATATGAAGGTGGAAACTTCTTCACTCCATATACAGACGCTGGCATTCTCGCTGGTGCTGATCAAGACTACGTTCACTCAAGAAATAACTTCTGGGGCGTGGGTCTACGCGGCGGTTTGAACACAACTTGGGGACTCGGAGCTGGTGTTAGCCTCTACGGTAACGTTGCTCTTTCTGCTCTCTGGGGAAGATTCAAACTCGAGCAGACACATACTCTAACTTCAGGAGAAGGCCCTGCTAATCCTGCGGTTGTTGTGTCTAACTTCCAAGACAGATTCCAAGTATGCAGACCAGTTGCTGACTTAGCATTTGGTATCCGCTACGACACCACTTTCAGCGATGATAGCTGGGGTTTTGGAATGTGGGCTGGTTGGGAACACCACTACTTCTGGGGACAGAACAAGTTTATCCGATTTGAAGGAGACCACTTCTCTGCACTGGATACTAACAATGGTGACTTCTCTACAGCTGGCGTAAACATTGGTATGAGCTTAGACTTCTAAGAAGTTAAAGCAAAACACTGGTTGTTAAGCATAAAGGCCTGGACGCAAGTCCAGGCCTTTTCTTTTTAGACTCCTTTAGAAACTCCATTCACACGGTAAAATCGCCTTTTTTCCCCTGATTTTTATTGCACCTCTTCACCGACCCGCTTGGGGTCGACTCGAAGGAGTCTATTTCTTTAAGCACGAATCTATTTTTCTATAAGCGCACAATTAAAAGAAAAATAGGGTGTCACTGAGAGGGTTATTTTTTAAGAGTGAGCAGAACTTCTTTCAAGGAAGTGATGAAACGGTCGATCTCTTCGATTGTATTATAAACGGCAAAAGAGATACGGATTGCAGCAGTGATGTTAAAACGCTGCATGGTTGGTTGAGCGCACAGGTGTCCTGTACGCACACAAACGCCCTTAAGATCGAGCAATGTGCCTACGTCGAGCGGATGTGCCCCTTCAACTACAAAACTGATAATTGGCCCCTTTTCTGCAGCTGTGCCAATAATTTGAACTTCAGGGATGTCGAGAAGCTTCTCAGTCGCATGCTTTAAAAGCTGATCTTCCCACTCGGCAATTTTTGCCCGGCCTATCGATTCGATGAAGCTGATTGCCTCACCCAAACCCAACACTTCGGCGATCATGGGTGTACCCGCTTCAAATTTCAGCGGTGGATTCTGATAGGTGGTCGAAGCAAAAGTCACACGTTCAATCATGTCGCCACCACACTGATAAGGAGGCAAAACTTCAAGTAAGCCTTTTTTCCCGTAGAGAATCCCTACACCAGTTGGTCCATATACTTTATGTCCGGAAAAAACAAAAAAATCCGCATCTAGCTTTTGAACATCAATAGGCAAGCGTGCAGCGCTTTGAGCGCCATCGATCAGCACTTTAGCATGCTCTTCGTGGGCCATTTGAATAATTCTTTCAATCGGATGTCTCGTGCCCGTGGAATTCGCGATATGTGCAACGGCTACGAGCTTTGTACGTGGATTGAGAAGCTCTCCATAGGCTTTGATGTCGATTTCGCCCCGATCGTTTACTGGAATCACCTTGAGAAGTGCACCATGCTCGAGGCAAGCCTTCTGCCAAGGTACAATATTGGCGTGATGCTCAGTTTCGCAAACTAAAATCTCATCGCCATGTTTTAAAAAGGCCTTTCCAAATGAGTCTGCCACTAGATTAATCGCCTCAGTAGTCCCTTTGGTGAAAACAATCTCATCAGCAGAGGCCGCATTAAGAAAGACGCGCACTTTTTCACGCACAGCGCTATAACGCGCTGTCGCTTCGTTGGCTAAATTGTAAACTGCACGATGCACAGTGCCATATTCGCTGCTATAAAAGCGTGAGATGGTATCTATGACGCGTTTGGGTTTTTGCACGGTCGCGGCCGAATCGAGATAAAGTAACGGGAAACCTAAGCGTTTGGTCAGTAAAATAGGAAATTCTTGCCGGATGAGCTGCACATCTGAGGAAGAGAGAAAGGTCATAGATACTTTCCTAATTGTTCTGCGAACTGTTTCTGCAGAGAAAGCAGAGGTAGCTTGGCGCCTATCTCCTGACAGAAGGCGCGTACGAGCAGACGTGTGGCTAAAGATTCAGGAATACCGCGCGTTTTCAAGTAGAAAAGCGCATTTGCATCGAGCTGTCCGATCGTTGCACCGTGCGAAGCTTTCACATCATCCGCAAAAATTTCTAGGTTAGGCTTGCTGAAAGCCTGTGCGCGCTCCCCTAGAATTAGATTGTTGTTTAGCTGGTAAGCTTCGGTTTTCTGAGCCACCGGGTGCACATAGATTTTTCCTTCAAAACTAGACTGACTAATCTCATCGACAACGCCTTTGAAAAGCTGTCTAGAACGCGTATGTGGCGCTTCGTGTTCAATGAGCACATGTGCATGCGCGCTGTAATCGCTTCCTAAAAGCCAAGTGCCATTTAATGCAGCTTCAGCATTTTCACCTGTCAGCGAAACGTCGAAGCTTTGCCGATGACTCTTGGCGCCACGGCTCACACTTAAAGTTTGCAGAAAGCTATCGCGTTTTAAAGTAGCGCGCACAGCATCAAAAAGCCAAGAACGACTCTCTTCTAAAAGAATGCTCACTTGCTCAACACGCGCACCTTCTTCGACCATCACATCTAAAACGCTATTAATCCAACCTTCGGCAAGAGGGTGAAAGGTGGAGACAAGCTTCATCTCAGACTCTCGACCCACAAACAGATGAAATCTAGGTGAGGCCATCACACCTTTTTGTGTGATTAGATGCAGGCATTGCAAAGGCGTGGCTAACTTGTTTTTAGGCGGAAGATATACGAAAACACCCTGAGATGCAAAAGCGAGATTGAGAAGCGCAAAAGGATCTTTCTCCTCGCGTACTGCTGTCCCTAGGCGACTTTGTAAAAAAGTCTGGTAAGAGAGCAGCCCTTTAGCCAGAGGCATGACAATCAATCCAGCAGGCAAAATGGAGAGCTCAGGAACAAAGATGCCATTGACAAAGACAAGATGTGAGCTCGCACACTCAGGAAGGATAAAAGGAATAATCTCGTCTTTAGAAGGCAGGGAGGCTTGAATCGGCAGCGTAAAAGAGCTCGCATATAGCTCTCTTAGATGCACGTACTGAAACGCTTCTTGCTTTTTCTGCGGCAGGCCGATTTGTAAAAGACGCTCATAGGCAGACTTCTGGAGTTTATATAACCCCTCGTTTGCTTCAAGCGAAGCAAATTGAGTTTGAAGAGTCTCTAAAAACGGATCGCACAGCTGTTGCGTGGCCATGATTTACTTATACCCTTTGGCTTCGAGTTCTAGTGCCAATTCAGCAGGGCCAGAGCGGGCGATTACGCCATCGATCATGACATGCACAAAGTCTGGCTGGATATAATCGAGTAGGCGCTGGTAATGCGTGATGAGTAAAAGAGAATGTTCAGGGCTCATCAAGGCATTAACGCCTTTAGCAACGGTGCGCATGGCATCGATATCAAGACCTGAGTCGGTCTCATCTAAAATTGCCAGGTAAGGACGAAGCATAGCCATCTGTAAGATCTCGTTACGCTTCTTCTCTCCTCCAGAAAAGCCCTCATTCAAGGCGCGCTCTTTAAACTCTGGGCGCATCTCGAGCAATTGCATGTTTTCTTCGAGCTTCTGATTGAATTCCTCTTTGGAAAGAGGAGCTTCGCCACGCGCTTTGCGCACGGCACTTTCAGCCGCATGTAAAAATTCGGCGTTGCTAATGCCAGGAATTTCTAGAGGGTATTGAAAACTCATAAATAGCCCAAGGTGCGCGCGCTCCTCTGGGTCCATATCTAAAATATTCTGCCCCCGGAACCAGACTTCCCCTCCTAAAACCTCGTAAGAAGGATCACCTGCCAATACTTTGGCCAGCGTCGATTTCCCTGCGCCATTAGGTCCCATAATCACATGGATCTCTCCAGGCTTAATCGACAGGTTCAAACCCTTGAGGGCCAATTTTCCTTCAACAGTGACGGTTAAATTCTTAATCTCTAACATTATCTATTATCCCACTGAATTTTCTAATTTTAAGGTGAGCAGCTTTTGTGCTTCTGCGGCAAACTCCAAAGGAAGCTCTTGAAACACGCGCTTACAAAAACCGCTGACAATCATGCTGATAGCATCTTCGCGCGAAATCCCTCTTGATTGCAGGTAAAAGAGCTGACTTTCATTCATCTTGGAAGTAGAAGCTTCATGCTCTACCTGCGTTTTATCATTTGCGCACTCGATATAGGGAAAAGTATTTGCTGAACATTCTGCTCCTACAAGCATCGAGTCGCATTGAGTATAGTTACGCGCGCCTTCAGCTTTAGGGGCGATCTTGACGAGCCCTCGATAGGTATTATGCGATTGATCCGCTGAGATGCCTTTGGAAATAATCGTCGAGCGTGTCTTCTTGCCTAAATGGATCATCTTCGTGCCCGTGTCGGCTTGCATCTTTCCGTTGGTGAGGGCCACAGAGTAGAACTCACCCACTGATTCATCCCCTTGCAGAATGCAGCTTGGATATTTCCAGGTAATAGCAGCTCCGGCTTCAACTTGCGTCCATGAAATCTTAGAGCGGAAGCCCGCGCAGCGACCGCGCTTCGTGACAAAATTGAAAATGCCCCCTAGCCCGGTTTGCGGATTGCCTGAATACCAGTTCTGCACCGTAGAGTATTTAATCTCAGCTCGATCGAGAGCCACCAGTTCAACCACAGCCGCATGCAGCTGATTGTTGTCATAAGCTGGAGCAGTACATCCTTCAAGATAACTAACATACGAATCTTCCTCGGCAATGATAAGCGTTCGCTCAAATTGCCCGGTCGTTTTGTCATTGATGCGGAAATAGGTCGATAGTTCAATGGGAGAGCGCACCCCTTTCGGAATGTAGACAAAAGAACCATCGGTAAATACAGCCGAGTTTAGAGCGGCAAAAAAGTTATCTCCAATCGGCACCACCGATCCGAGATAGCGCTCTACGAGCTCGGGATAGAGATGCACAGCCTCAGAGATTGAACAGAGAACTACGCCAGCTTCTTTTAACTGTTTTTGAAAGGTAGTTCCCAGAGAAACTGAATCAAAAACTAGATCGACCGCCACATTTGTGAGCCGTTTCTGCTCATCAACGGGAACACCCAGGCGCTCAAAAGTTTTTAAAAGCTCGGGATCAACTTCGTCTAAACTATTTAGTTTTTGTTTCTTCTTGGGTGCAGAGTAGTAACAGATGTCTTGGTAATCTATGCGAGGATAAGAAACATTAGGCCATCTTGGCTCTTCAAGCTCTTTCCATTTACGAAAAGCTTTTAGACGAAACTCCAGAAGAAAAGGCGGCTCCTCTTTTTTCGCGGAAATCGCACGCACCGTATCTTCGGTTAAGCCCTTGGGGAAGCTTTCCGTTTCGATATCGGTAGTAAAACCATACTTATATTCGCTGCGATCCCTAAGGATCTCCTCGCTGCTCATGAGTAA
Organism: uncultured Chlamydiales bacterium; assembly: GCA_963700985.1. GTDB lineage: Bacteria > Chlamydiota > Chlamydiia > Chlamydiales > Rhabdochlamydiaceae. The sequence goes on along the minus strand of OY969554.1, from coordinate 1,722,726 downwards.
CTTTGTAAATGTTAATTTATGGGTATAGGATATCTCAATTGAGAGATAATTTAAACTCAACTTTGCAATGCTGTCACTAAATACTAAATAAATTCCTTACACGAGTGTGTTTTCAGAACTTTTATCAAGGAGCGAAAAGGAATTTATTTAAGATTTTTCCGCCACAGAGTCGCAGAGGTGAAGAAGAAAATTGCATCGAGCGCGATCTTAAAATCCTGGAAGAGAACAGGATCAGGCAGGATATGAAAGACAGGAGAAAATATCCTGCATATCCTACCGCTAGCGATCATGTATATCCTGTAAATGAGATTTACTAAAAGAGCTCGGCTCGGCCAACAAAATTTACAGAATTAGGCTTGAGATTGGAAGCTTAGAGCGACGTTTTGGGCGCGCACAAGATGCTCGGGCAGATCGATCCCAAAGGGCTCTTCCTGAGTCTCATGCACTCTGACACGTAACTTATGGTATAAAAAGCGCAACTGCTCAAGCTGCTCTGTTTCTTCAAGTGCACAAGGCTTAAGACAAGCTAATTTTTGAAGTGCTTTGTCCGAAAAAGCATAGAGACCGATGTGTTTAAAAAATTCTTGTAATACTCCATCCTTTTGATCGCGGCAAAAAGGAATAGGTGCACGCGAAAAATAAAGAGCTTGGCCTTCGATATCCGTGACCACTTTGGCAATATGCGGAGTTGTGATCTCTTCGGATTTGGTAATTTTTTTCTTTAGCGTCCAGACATCAAAATCATCTTGGTTGCACGATTGAAGTAGGTCTTGAATCGTACGCGTGTTGATAAAAGGTTCGTCTCCTTGCCAATTCACCCATACATCAGCTTTGACACACCCTCTTTCTCGCAACTCGATAAGCCTGTCTGTGCCCGAGGCGCACTGCTCGGAGGTCATGTAATATTTTCCACCAAAGCCCTTTATCGCCGCCGCTAACTCTTCCGAATCTGTCGCAATTGCTAGCTCATCGAATAAGCCTGTGCGCTCAGCAGCTTCCCATGCCCACTGAATTAGAGGTTTTCCGAGTATAGGAGCTAACATCTTTTTAGGAAAGCGGGTCGACTTTAAACGCGCAGGAATAACGCAGGCGATTAGCATACAGCGATCTCCTTCTGAGCCAGATATGAACTTACAGTTTCAGTAAGGCCCCATTCGAGATTATGGCGCGCACTCCATCCAATCTCATTTTGAATTTTAGTCGTATCTAAAGCGTAACGAAAATCATGTCCTGGCCGATCGGCTACAAACATAATGAGAGAATTTAAAATAGCAGGATCTTCACCTGTTTGCTTTGCCACCTCCACAATGATCTTCTGGAGTAGATCGAGATTGCTAAGCTGACAACTTCCGCCAATATTATAAGATTCACCACGTCGCCCCTGCTGTAAAATCTTCCAAACAGCCTCTGCGTGATCTTCGACATAGAGCCAGTCGCGCACTTGCTTCCCAGAACCGTAAATTGGAAGGGTCTGCTTCTGCAGGCAACTCGTAATCATGCGCGGAATAAATTTTTCTGGGTATTGATAAGGACCATAGTTGTTGCTGCTATGAGAAAGCGTAACAGATAATCCAAACGTATGCGCATAGCCGCGCACAAAGTGATCTGCAGCAGCTTTTGAGGCTGAATAGGGAGAGCTGGGCTTATACGATGATTGTTCGGTAAAAATCCCCGTTTCACCAAGCGCACCAAATACTTCATCTGTTGAAATTTGATGAAAATGAATTTGCGGAAATTTACGTACCACTTCTAAAAGAAGAGATGTGCCGCACACATTGGTCTGCAGAAAATCTTTAGGTGATGAAATGCTGCGATCTACGTGTGTTTCCGCAGCAAAATGCACCAGCGTATCGATCTTTCCTTCTCTGCAAAGCTGTTCAACTAACTTTTCATCACAGATATCGCCCTGCACAAAGAGATAGCGTGGATCGCCTTCGATCTCCTTTAGGTTTTTGCAATTGCCTGCATAGGTCAAAAGGTCGAGATTGACCAGGGCCTCGCATGAGGCGATCTGTTTCAGGCCAAAGCGTATAAAAGCCGAGCCCATAAACCCAGCTCCACCCGTCACTAAAACTCTTCGTGCGCTAGCTAACATCGTCTAAATACTCGCTGATAATATTTTTCCAAGAACGAATCGGCATAAGCAGTTCTATTTTCTGCGTGCAGAGCACTGCATAATCGGGCCTTTTGGCTGGCATCGCAAAATCCAGTGTCCTCACAGGCACAAGCTCTTCGCAAAGAAGAGGCATTCCGCGTTTTTTGGCTTCGGCTTTAAGATCACAAGCAACTTCATAACGCGACAATGCTCCCTGATTAGCAAAATGAAAAACGCCTCTTTGTGAGAGCAGGGGCAAAATGGCCTCTGCTAGATCTTTGCTATAAGTGGGCCTTCCATACTGGTCTGAAGAAGCACGCACGATTTTCTGCTGCTTCATTGTCTCTAAAATAGAGGAGATAAAATTCTTCCCTCCTCTTCCAAAAAGCCAAGAAGTGCGGATGATGCACGCTTCAGGATACTCTGCGAGAAGCCGCAGCTCACCTTGCCATTTGCTCATCCCATAAACGCTCAAGGGATCTGCGCCCGCAGATTCAACATAAGGAGTCTTCTGCTGACCGTTAAAGATAAAATTCGTCGAAATCTGCAGCACGTGCATGCCAAACTCTTTAGCGGCCTTGCCTAAATTTTCAGGGCCTAATGCATTGATCGCAAAAGCTTTTTCACTTTCAGATTCGGCTAGGTCTACGGCTGTATAAGCCGCGCAGTTTACCACATGAGTGGGCCTAGTTTTTTCGACAAAAGATTTAACGGCCTGAAAATCGGTTACATCCACTTCGAGGCGCGTTGTGGCTACGTTGGAAATTCCTTGTAAATCACAGCTCTGCTTCAGTTGCGCTCCCAAAAGGCCACTTGCACCAGTAATCCAAACTTTCATCTTAGCGCCTCCAATAGAGTTGGCGCGCTTCTATCTTTCTCAGAAAGAAGTGGCGCACTTTCAGGCCACTGAATGCCTACTGCCGGATCATCATAACGAAAACTACGCTCTTCTTTAGCATCATAAAGCTGGCTCACTTTGTAGAGCACATGCGCCTCTGGACTAATCACACAAAAGCCATGTGCAAAGCCGACAGGAACAAAAAGCTGTTCGTGAGCTTGATCATCGAGATAGACAGCTTCGCTGCGGCCAAATGTTGGAGAGTCTCGGCGAATATCAACTAGTACATCAAAAATCTTTCCAGAGATAACCGTAATGAGTTTGGCTTGTCCGGGAAAACGTTGAAAGTGCATCCCGCGGATTGTTCCTTGTTTAGAAAAGGAGTGATTGACCTGCACAAAGTCGCCCTCGATTCCATGCGCTTGATAGAGCGGCTGGCGGTAGCATTCGCGGAAAAAGCCACGCTCATCGTGATAGACTTTAGGACGTATGCGCTTGGGGCCTTCTAATAAAAGTGGAATTATTTCTAACATATTAAACTCATACTGAGAATGCTCTATAGGATAGAACTCTTGCCTTTTTTTCCAATAACCATTAATTTCTAGCGATATTTTACTTTTTTTTAATTTTAAAGGGAAAGTTTATGCAACTCTTTCGTCCCATGGGTCACGTTTTAGGCGGAGCTCTTCTTATCGCCGGAACAACGATTGGCGTCGGAATGCTCGCATTACCCGTCGCGACCGGTCCAGCAGGTTTCCTGCCTTCCGTGTCAATTTATATCCTGACATGGCTGTTCATGCTCTGCACCGGCCTTCTCATGCTCGAAGTGTGCGCTTGGATGCCAAAAGATTCCAACCTCATCACCATGGCTACGCGCCTTTTAGGAAATACAGGTAGATACGTCTGCTGGATCGTCTATCTCTTTCTCTTCGTAACGGTTATGATTGCTCACGTCGCCGGTGGCGGCGGTGTTCTCAACGAATTAATTGGCGGCACTCTCCCCTCATGGGCAGCCATGGTCATCTACGTGCTCGCCTTCTCACCTGTCGTTTACCTAGGAGCTCACTCTGTTGATCGCCTAAACCTTGGTCTGATGATCGGTGTGATTGGCTCTTATCTACTCTTTATTTTTGTTTCCTACAGCCATGTCGACCTTGCACTTCTCACATATACTAACTGGTCGAAGGCTTGGCTGGCCCTTCCTGTGCTTTTTACTGCTTTTACCTACCAAGTGATCATCCCTACCCTCATGAACTACATGGACAGAAATGTCAAAAGGGTGCGCATGGCCATCATTTTCGGCACAACGATCCCTCTCGTCGTTTATCTAATTTGGGAGTTCATCATTTTAGGTATTGTACCCGTTGAAGGACCAGGTGGTCTCATTGAAGCAGGCCAATCTGGCCATAATGCTGTCATGCCGCTGAAGCAATATGTAGGCAGCTCTTCCCTCTTTTCTATTGGAAAATACTTCGCCTTCTTCACACTAACCACATCTTATATCGCACTTTCATTGGCCTTCCTGGATTTCTTGTCGGATGGATTAAAAATTGCGAAAAAAGGATTCAGAAAAATTCTACTCTGCCTTTTAATTTTTGTTCCTCCAACGGTGATTGCACTTACCAATCCTAACATCTTCCTCAAATCCTTGAGTTATGCGGGTGGGATTAGCTGCGCAATCCTTTTTGGCCTCTTCCCTCCTCTTATGGCATGGGTAGGTCGCTACAAAAAAGGACTTTCAGAAAAAGGCAAAGAACTCGTTCCCGGTGGACGAGCATTCCTCACGCTTCTTTTGCTCTTTGTGGCATTTGAGCTAGCCCTTGAGATCAGCCAAGAAATCATCAAATTCTAGAGAGTTTTTTATGGCAGCAGTTTCTCTCCCTGCAAGCAGCACGCTTGCAGCGGTAGGGCCACACTTACTTTCGTTAGAAGCTATAGGAGATACAGCACTCTCTGAACTACAACGAAAGGCAGATGCTGGCGATGCCGATGCACAAGCTGAACTCGGAGTGAGATTTCGGCTTGGCACTGGTGTTGATCAAGATCATTCCGAAGCTCTGAAGTGGCTTAGACTATCTGCTGCTCAAAAAAATCCCCAGGGACAATTTAATTTGGCATTGATGCTAGAAACAGGGTTAGGCACTGCTGTAGATGAGTCTGAAGCTGTCAAATTATACAGGCAGGCCGCTGATAAAGGTCATATGTGTGCACAAAATAATCTTGCCTGCATGCTCGAGGAGGGTCGTGGAACCTCCAAGGATATAGGAAAAGCCTTCTTGCTGTACTTACTAGCAGCTAAACAAGGAGATCCTGACGCACAATGCAATTTGGGAACGCTTTACAATAACGGTATCTCTATCCAAAGCACCAGAAAAGCTACTTATTGGCTCAAAAAGGCCGCCGCTCAGGGAAATAAACTAGCGCGGTCAAATCTTGATTTTTTAGCCAAGAGATCAAAAATCGCTGAGAAAAAAGAACATAAAGAACCGACCATATCATCCACTAGGATATCCCCTACGATCTTATCTAAAGAGCCAGCTGCAGATCCGAGCATGAAAGTACTCAAGCAACTTTTCTTAAAGCAGCAAGCTGAGATCGCACGATTGAAAAAAGAGGTAGCTGATCTAAAAACTCAAGCTTCCAAGTACAACTTAATTGGTGACAGCCACTCTTCCCGTAAAGAAAGAGTGGGTTGAAAAAACTAGTTTAAGTACTTACGGAATTTATATTACTCAATCCATAACCTGGTGTGTATTTCGATTCTCCAGTCATAGTCGATGAGCGACGTCTGGCGCCATTTATGTCAGGAATAGCCTGCGGACTATTTAAGGCTTCCTGCTCTGCCTCGGCTTTCTTTGTGGCTTCATCAACATTTTGTTTCGAGTAGTTTCTGACCGTATATTCAGCTCCAAGTTTAGTAGCAAGCACAGCGCCAAATGCGCTAATAACAAGCGCACTGTAACCATACGCCACAGCAGGAACGCTCACAGTAACTGCAACTACCCTCGCCTTAAAACTCATGCTATGCCACAGTCCACTGATTGCTCCTTCGGCGGCATTCACAACTGTTTGAGAGTAAGAAGGGGATATGGCAGCCAGACTACCACCAATAAGCGCATAAACTGGAAAGTTATCAATTGCAGCAATTGCAACGGTAGTTCTCAATAAAGCGAGACATTTTTTTTGTGTTTCACCTGAAACTGAAGCTTCATTATAAAAATCCACAGCTTTGTCTTTGACAAAAAATAGAGTCTGTATTGTTTTATCCAAGCATGAATTCGACCGCACGTCTGCGTTTGCACCAATTGCATTTGCCATAGTTTTTCTCCATTTTAAGTGTAGCGAAATACGCGGAAGCGATTCTACTGCTGACGAGAAAATTTAAGAAACAGAAAAGACAAGATTTTCTTGATACATTTGAAATCTTAATTCTGGCAATGTGTGCATTTTTACAACGAAAAATATGAATCGCAAACGCTAAGTGAGTACACACATGTTATATCATCGCTATCTTCTTTCATTTTTTGCTTTAGCATCGTCGCTTCTTTGGTTTAATGCAGGCCACTGCAGACGTGGAGAACTCTCTGAAATTTCTGAGTCGGTTGAAGAAACAAGAGGTCCCTGGTTTACCGGGCCTCTGCTCACGGGCTCAAGTCACGTTGTTCCGGTGGGCTATTTCAACTTTGAACCCTATCTTTTCGTAGATGACTTCTATGGCAGCTACGACTCCAAATGGCACTCTCATTCTACCCCCACCTTTATCGATGTCGCTCCTGTCTTTTCTCTGCAAGTCGGCGTGATCAAAGACGTAGATTTTCAAATCTCTCCGCAATTTTTCTATCAACGCACCCAAGGTGAAGCCGCCACGCGTTTTGGAGATCTAGGCATGGGATTTGATTATCAACTGCTATGGGACAAACCCGGCAAAGCGTGGCCTGCAATTAAGCTTTTTATACGTGAGATCTTTCCAACAGGGAAGTATCAGCACTTGAGTCCAAGAAAATTGGGCACGGATGATGGGGGGTCAGGCTCATATGAAACCGACCTAGGCGTGGTGTTTGGCAGGCTCTTTCACGTGCGCGGCTTACACTACCTCAACTCACGCCTAAGCGTAGGCTATGGCATTCCTTCGAACGTACATGTTAAAGGTTTTAATAATTATGGAGGCGGTTTTGGAACCAAAGGCACAGTAAAAGCCGGCAATACCATCACAACACTTTTGGGGCTGGAAATCAATGTATCTCTGAATTGGGCTCTTGCATTGGATGTGGCTTACGCGTATGGCAACAAAACCAGATTTTCTGGAAGGAAAGGGCTTAATGCAGACGGCTCTCACGCTTCTGTAGGCGGACCTTCTTTTAACCAGGTGAGCGTAGCTCCTGCGATTGAATACAACTTTAACGAATCTGTAGGGATCATCGCAGGTGCTTGGTTAACAGTGGCCGGACGCAATAGTAGTCAATTTGCCAGCGGCGTAATCGCTGTCAACTGGTTTGCGCCATTTTCTCCGCAAAAAACTAAGTAATGAGCTTTAAAAATGAACCGACTTCTACGCCACTCCGCTCTAAGTATATTTCTGTTAGGCGCGATTAACAGCTACAGCGATGTGGAAACAGTATCCGGAGTTACTCCACAGGCAGAAGCAGCCATAGGCCCATGGTTTACTGGCACGCTCCTCGCGCCTGTCTCCTCTGTTATTCCACAAGGATATTACGACGTTGAACCAAGTTTTTTCGGCTTCGATGCATTTGGGAAATATGATGCTCATTGGCATGCGCACTCGGAGCCAAAACTCATCACGCTTAATTCCTTTCTTTTTGCGCAGTTTGGCCTTACCAATGAGATCAACGTCGTTACTGCGCCTTCAGTGTTATATAATCACAAGGAAGGCAGATCTTCGACAAATTTTGCAGATTTTCCCTTCGGATTTGTGTTTAGACTCTTGGCAGAAAAAGAGGGCCGTTGGTGGCCTACGATCCTCGTCTCACTTGTCGAGACTTTTCCAACTGGTAAATTTCAAAAATTAGATCCTAAAAAGAATGAAACTGACATCATGGGCTTAGGTTCCTATGCCACTCAATTCGGCCTAGTTTTGTCTCATCTCTATCATGTGGCCAAACATAATTATCTCGTTTTGTATTTAACCTTTCAAGATACGGTCTACTCGCATGTGCATGTCAAAGGCTTCAATGCGTTTGGTGGAGGTTTTGGCACACGCGGCACAGTGCGTCCTGGAAATCAGTTCAGTGTAACTTTTAGTGCAGAATACTCGCTGACTAAAAACTTGGCGCTCGCCCTAGACATCCAAAATCTCTATTTCAATTCGACGAAATTTTCCGGTAAGCGCGGCGTCGATGATGAAGGAGATCGAGCTAAAGTCGGATTTCCCTCTTCAGATCAGCTTAACATAGCACCAGCAATTGAATATAATTTTAGTGATGCGCTGGGGATCATCGCTGGCGCCTGGTTCTCAGCAGCTGGGCGCAACGAGTTACAGTTCGCAGGCGGGGCGCTGGCCATCAACTTCTATGGTCCGTGTTTTAAAAAGAAAAAGTAGAGGAGAGAACTAAACCTTGTACGCTTAGTTCTCCTTGCTCGCTAGTTAACGGCACTGTGCCTTCGCGATTAAAATGAAAGAGCTGATTTTGTGCCCAGAAAATGTGTGTCTCCCACCCTGCTTGAAAAAGCATGTGATAGCGGTGTTGGAAAAATCCCATTTCCCATTGCAGTCCAATGGCTAGATCTAAAATCGGCTTTTCCATGTCGAAACAATTATGGATGTCAGCACGCTTTTCATCTTCAAATGAGACGCTTTCAGATTCGTGCACATACACGCTTCCACTCTGCACAGAGAGGGCCAAATCTGAATAGAGACTCCACCCGCCTTTGATCATCCACTCGGTATCAAAACCGATCAGTGGACCTGGAGCCTGGAACTTATTCTTCATGCTAATGTAATCCTCTCCGCCAGGAAAAAGCGTTCCACCTTCATAATGCAGAATGTATTTCTGTCTGATGATTGCGTAGCGAAGCCCTATGAAGGGGCGCAAAGTAAGTGTCTGTCCAATGAGATAGCGACGACCAAGCTCTAGATCGATTAGCCCCAAATGAAGTCGCCAGTGACCGCTCACACCTTCTACAAAGCCACCTGTTTCAAATTCTGAGAGCATCCACAAAGGAGTCAAATTCTTATCCGTCTGATGAATGCGCATGCGACTATGCAACTCTATTAAGCGCAGAGTGAGATCCCACCCATCATGTGGTAGGTAAACGCCGAGGCCTACTTTAAAGCCAGGATCAGGTTTAGATTCTGGACTTAAGAGATGGCCTCTTGTTGAGCCTTTGTTTTCGATTGCATAGGCAAAATTATCCGCCGAGGTCCACCAATAAAGAAAAGCTGCATCGACAAACGTGTTCCATCCCTTACACACTAGGGGATGCGCAGGCGGATTGATCTCCTCTTCTTGTGCTAAGAGAACAACCGGTATAAAACTTAATAAGCATAAAAAGGATGCGAGCCAAGTCATCACACCATCCAATCAGAGAAAGAAATGACAATCAAGATTTTGTTGTATATTTTTTGCACTGAAAAGAAATTTCACCAAAGAGGCACGGAGAACACAGAGAGCTCTGTGACTCAGTGGTTAATCTTCAGTGCGATTCTTCTCAATTTGAACAGGTTCGAGACGATCAGGCAGAGAAAGATTTAAAATTTGGGCATAAAAATAGAGCTCCGCTTCCATAGAGCGCATGATGTTTTTAGCCATTTTAAATCCATGCTGCTCGCCTTCAAAAATAAGCATGGCCACGGGCGTGCCCTTCTTTTTCAGGGCATCAAAGACGAGCTGGGCTTGATTCACGGGCACCACCGCATCGTCGCGCCCCTGAAGCAATAGTAGCGGCCGTGAAAGACGATCGATGTGTTGCAGAGGTGAGCGGTCGTGATAGGTCTGCCTTTGGGAAGGATAAGGAGCAATGAGATGGTCGAGATAGCGCGATTCAAACTTATGCGTATCTTTGGCCAAAAGCTCCGGATCGCTTACACCAAAATAACTCGTCCCGCCTGCGAATAAATCATAGAAGGTAAGCGCACACAATGTGGTGTATCCGCCTGCACTTCCCCCGCGAATAAAGAGTTTTTTCGGATCCGCCAGCTTCTGTGCAACTAGGAAAAGCGCTCCATCCAAGCTATCTTGTACATCGCGAACTCCCCACATGTACTCAAGACGTTTGCGATAGACGCGCCCATAACCTGAACTTCCGCTGTAATTCACATCTAAAAAAGCAAAGCCGCGGCTCGTCCAGAATTGCGTCTCCATGGAAAAGACCGGCTGTACATGTCCGGTAGGTCCTCCATGACATTTTACAATCAAAGGTGGCAGTTCACCTTCTGGCGCCTGAAAATCGGGATTTGTTGGGGGATAATAGAAGCCGTAACTCGTATCTTTGTAACGCGTTTGAAAAGCGATCGCTTGGGGTATTGAGATCCATTTTTCATCCAGCGTACATACAATACTCTCTTTCAAAATTTCGAACTGCTTCGTCGTCACATCGTAGCTGATGAGCGAAGAGGGTTGAGTGGGTGAGGCTCCCAGAAAGTAGGCTCTCTTGCCAGATACAATTATCTTTTTGATAGAGGTAAGAGGAAGGTCGATCTCGTTAAACACCCCAGTATCGGGATCAAGCATAGCTAGATAATCTACACCTTCTTTTCCGTAGACACAGATTAGCTTGCCATCATCCGTAAACCCGTAACTCTCATTGCCAAAAACCCACGGCGGCGTGGCAAAATCGGCTTGAATGGGATAAAGAGCTCCAACTTTACCATCACGATAGCGGTAGAGATTCCACCAACCTGTCCGATCTGAGATGAAATAAAGATCTCCTCGCGGCGACCAGCGCACGTTGCAAATCGACTCTTGAGTGCTTCCTGCAATATGATGTGCAGCTCCTACACTTCCATCTTTTGATAGATCGGCCATCCAAAGATCCGATCCATCCCAGGGCATCTGGGGATGATCCCATGTAATCCAAATGAGGGACTTGCCGTCAGGACTGACGCGTGGAGAGCTATAAAAATCATGACCGCTGGCCACAACTTGAATTACGCCTGCTTGATTAAATTTAACCAGCTTGTTGATGACATTGCCATTTTCCTTATGCTCTTCCGCCACCGCAAAAAAAGACGCTCCTCCTGGAGAAACTGACAGATCCGCAAGACGCAAGTGAGAAGCGGGTGTAATCGGAACAGGCGATTTGTCTTTTTCTAGTCGGTAGATACGCCCGTCTTTGTCGTTCACAAAGTAGAGCATGCCTTCATGGGCACTAAGCGCACCTCCACCATATTCATGCACACGCGTGCGCACGCTCATCTCAGGCGCTAGATCTATAACTGCATCATCGGCGTTAAAAGTTGCCAATTGCATGCGCCCTTGCGCTGGCACGAGCTGTGTCCAATAGAGCTTTTGACCATCATGTGCGATCTCATGGAAAACGACCGCATCTTTGACCAGATGCTCTAATGCGATGGGAGATTTCCAACTACCGAAAGAAGCAATATCCATATGAGTATATTCTCTGCCTAACCCAATAGTTGTCAAAGTCTCTTAAGGATGAATAGAGATGTTTGCGAGTTTGAGCATCTTTTGGAAAAAGCCAACAAGAGTTATCGAGGGGGTTTCGGTGGGGGTTGCCGCACGCCGCATACTTAAAGAGCTACTTTTCACCGCAAGCTGGTGATGGAGCGCATTCGTATGTTGCGTTAAACAGTGGACCCCTCCTGAATCAGAAATATTCTGATCAGCAAACAGATATTCAAGCCCGCCTAAAGATGAGATTGTCCCGACAGAATCTCTACCAACGAAATAGACCGTGTCAATCCCCTGCTCTTTCAAGAAATGGAATGCCGCACTACGTAAGTGTTTATCGACTGGGTGAGAAGATCCATTGGTAATGCAAAAGGTTCCTTTTTTCCCGATTCCTGTGATGCCATTCAAAAAATTCAACGTAACACTCTTTCTGTAAACTTCTCGAGTCTTCCCCCAAGTATAAAAAATGCCCGCCATCGGAATTACTTTAAAACCTGCTTGTGTAAGCTGGATTCCAATTTTTTTCAGTTGAGGATCTAACTCCTCTGCATCTGCTTCGGCATATGAAAGGTATTCGTGAAGTCTCTCTTGATGACTCAAAGGAAGGTCTGTTGTTTTTAAAAGATCTTTCAGCAATTTTACGCACTTCTCATGGCTCTGAATAAAAATCTTTCCTCCGGGCGCCAGAGTAAGAAACATGTCTAGATGAAATTCAGGCTGTCTTTCAAATACATCCCCTAAAAAAATTACGGGTGTTTTAAGTGTGAGAGTCATGATCTCTTTAATGCATTCAATCGCAGCAATGCAAAGCTTGGTAAGCCAAGTTTGCGCTTTGTCGCCCAGAAATGCAGAGAAGAGCCAAGCGCTTGCCAGACGCTGTTTGACAAATTTAATTCGCTCCTCAGAAAAGAGCTGACTGTCTTCCAGTCTTTCCATACGCTCCAAGAGGGGCTTTTCTAACGATTCGAAAGTGAAAGCTCCATTGAGAAGAGTGTAGAGAAGATTATAAGACCCCGATAAGTGAACCCTTTCATTAAATTGATTAAGTGCAAAAAGTAGGTTGCCGGCTTCGAAATAGAAAGGAGCCTCTTTTTGCCCAAAAAACGGCTCCTGCAAAAACCGCTCTGTGTGATGCATAAGCGCAACAGTTCCCATAATAGGCGCTTTTAAGTGATTTACTAGACGCCAAACCACCTTGCGCACAACCTCATCATAATAAAAACGCGCCGGCAGGAGTACCTCGCCTGTCGGCATAAGCAGCATGGGATCTCGTATCCAAGCTACCTCGTGCTTATAAGCAATAACCTCTATCTTGAACCCCTCATACCCAGCTATATTTTTAAGATTTAAGAAATACTCCTTATCAAGTGGCGCAACGAAAATCTTTTTTATCTCCCAGAAAAGCTTGTGAATTACCCCCATATATTTTGGTGCGGGAACGAATGGCAAGGAGCACATTTTAAGCGGTTTATAAGGACGCACAGGAAAATGGATTTTAAGGGGACCGTGCGACCTGCGTTCAACGAAATTTTGGAGTCGCCAGAAAGCCGCCTCTCTTAGATCATGAGAGCAGTTCTTATCTCGAAATTTATCCATCTCGTAATTGATAGCACAGATAAGCGGATCAACTTTCTCTAGAAGTTGCAAAGCATAAACAGCTCTTTCCCTAATCGAGCTTCTGAGCTCCCAATCTAAAGAAATTTCAACTAGTCGCTGAGTCAGTGAAAGATTAAAACTATTATTGGACACATAACTAAAACACGGGAAAAACCGCGCCTCTGGTGCTTTTTGAAAACAGAATTCAATCCGAGCTATAATTTTTTGAAGCTTGGTCGTATCTCTGGTGTAAACATCAGCTTCTTCTCCTAATGCGATATACTCTCCCTGAACAAGCATCATCATGCCTTGGCAAAGAGTTGCGATTGTTTCAGAAGCTATATTTATCTGAGATATACCCATAATAAAACAGAGTCACATATGTAATATAATTGCATATATGTTCTATCACAAATTGGCATTAAATAAAAGAACGCAGCCGCGCAATAGAATTACTTTAAAAGCACAATTGTGCAATTGCGCCCTGTCACCTTATCGCGGCGATAGGAGAAATAATCCGCTGCATTGGCATAGGTGCAGATGCTGGCAATTTCAAGATGGTGAGGAAGTACCCCCAAGGCTTTAAACTGCGCTCGAGCGATCTCCCAAAGATTGAAATAGGTGGGTTTGATTTGAAACTCCCAAAAACTTTGAGGAAGCTCCGTTTGATAGTTTTTAAACTCAGAGTTTTCTGGGCCAAGGCTGGGCGAAATACCTACGAGTAAGTTTTCAGGCTTAGAACCAAATTTTTTGTCTAAAAAGGCCACAGCTTCGGCGTAGATATTCTGCACATTCCCTCTCCATCCACAATGCACGTTAACCACCGCATGTTCGATGGGATCGTAGATAATAGCCGCTTGGCAATCTGCGTGTTTGATCATAAGCGCCATCTCTTTGGCTTGCGTGGCAATGCCATCGCAATCTCCCACTTCGAGATCGGGATGTGCCTCTGCGATGATTTTTCCATGCACCTGTTTACCTGAAGTTAACTCTTCAACGCCCATGCAGCGCATCACTTTTTCTCGATTACGCTCAATTGCGTGTGGATTGTCGTTTGTGCCACCTCCAATATTCAAAGAGGCAAAAGGCCCTTCGCTAACGCCACCATGACGCAAAAAAACGGCATGTTTAAGGTTGGGGATATCGGCCAGAAGTTCAAATTCGAGCCATTCAATACCTTGATCTTTTTTTCTAAGCATGTAATTTTAGTGGAATGAATTTTTGGGAAACTTTTCTCGTTTCGATTTCTTATTTCTCTTTGATGATGGCTATTGTTAGCTTTTGGGTCAAACGTACCTTTTGGCTATGGGGATCTTTTATCTTAATCGCTCTTTTATTGGCTTATGAGGGTCACATCCTAAAGGGTGTAGCGCTTGTGCCTATTTGCGCATTAGGTTTTTGCCAGTGGCTAATTTACCATAAAGTGACTAGCAGCGCCCGTTTACTGCTTATGCTGATTGCAATTGCCCTCTCAGTGGGCCTAGCTTGTCATCTGTTCCCCGGTTTTCAAAATTGGAATTTTGCCAGCGATCTTCAGCTTAGTCAAGATGCAGTGCCCTACAACTTCTGGATCAATTTCGACAAACCCTTCATAGCTATCTTCCTGCTAGCCTGGGCCGTGCCACTTGCGCAGTCCAAGCCAGAGATGCGCCAGATCTTAAAAAAAGCAGTGCCTCTAAGTATTTTAGCGATTGTCCTGCTCATGGGACTCTCATTCTATTTAAAGATGATTAGATGGGATCCAAAATTTACAACGCTGATTTGCATTTGGCCCTTTGTTAACCTCTTCTTTGTCTCGATTCCCGAGGAAGTTTTTTTTAGAGGGTTTATCCAAGAAGAGCTCTATCAGCGCTTTAAGTCGCGCACAGCTTTAGCGAGTGCCTTTGCAGTTTTTCTCACGTCGCTACTTTTCACACTATTGCATTTGGCGTGGGTGAATAATCTGGGCTATTTGACACTGGTTTTTATAGCGGGATGCATCTACGGTGCGATCTATCAATTCACAAAAGCGATTGAAGCGAGCATTCTCTGTCACTTCTTAGTCAATCTGACTCACTTTCTTTTCTTCACCTACCCCTTCCTAAAATAAGGATAAGGGATTTCACCACAGAGTCACAGAGAACACAGAGTAAAGAAGGAAAGATTATTTTTTCGCGAGCGAAGCGAAAAAACAAGATCTTCTCGGCTGCGCCGATGTTTACGAGGCGAGTGAATATCCTTTTTTTATTTCACTTATAAAAAAAGGATTTTCTTTTCTTAACTCAGTGTTCTCTGTGACTCTGTGGTTTAATTCTTTATTTAAGAGTTGAGGAGGATAGTTGCGAAGCCGCCTTCTTTTCCCTCGGAAGATGGAAGGTGCTTGAAGGTATGATCTGTTTGGGTGAAGCCGAGCTCGCGAGCAGCACGCTGCACCATCTTCTCATTCTCATCGCTTAGAATGCTGCAGGTCATGTACCAGAGCTGTGCGCCAGGAGCAAGTAACTGTTTAGCTTTCTGCAAGCAGGCCCATTGAATTGAACTGATCTCTTTGAGTTTCTCTTCGGTGAGTCTCCAGCGCGCTTCTGGCCTTTTATGTAAAACACCTGAATTACTGCATGGAACATCGAGAAGAATAAGATCGAAGAGCTCACCTTCTGGATATTTCTCAGCCGGATGACAAGAAAGCTCTGCTTTGATTGCATATTTTTGCAAATTAGCGCTCAATTTTTGCAGGCGCTTTTCAGAGAGATCGTTCGCAAAGAGCTCAGCTTCTGGAAAATACTCGCTCACTGCGATCAATTTACCGCCGGGAGCGGCGCAGAGATCTAAAATGCGTTTTGGCGCGATCTTTGAGCTTTTAGCGAGTTCCGAGATCAAGCGTGCTTGTGTAAGACTCTGAAAGTAGAATTGCGTATCTTGCGCATAGGTCGCCACTTGTGAAGAATCAACCTGTAGAATGGTAAGTTCTTTGGCAAAGCGCTGCCTTACGGTGAGAGGAGGTGGCTGATTCAACACCTCAAGGATAGATAAAGTCTGTACAAGGCCATATTCGGCGAGCAGTTTTTGGATAAACAACACGGGATAAGAGTGTTTGAGCGCAAGCTGCTCGGCGTCTTCTCCCTCGGGTAACTTCCAAGTTTCTGCTACCAACTTTCTTAGAGCTGCATTTAGAAAATTCACAAATCTGAAGTTGCAAAACTCCTTGGCAAGTTTAACCGTCTCATTCACCAGCGCGTGTGGAGGAATTCGATCCATGAAGATGTGCTGATAGATGGCCATGCGAAGCAGCATTTTCTCTTTGAGTTTAAGATTTAGCGCGCCACGGGTCGCCAGCTTTTGAGCTAGGTAATCCAATGTCAAAAGGCGTCGTTCGGTGCCCAAGGCAATTTCGCGCGCAAGATGATCTTCTGGAGGAAGAAAATGGGAAAGAAAAGCGCCCTCTTCTCGATGCACAGAGCATAGAGCTAAAAAGGCTGTTTTTCTTGAATTGTTATTAGTTTGTTTCACTAAATTATAGTGGGGTTAAAAATACAACAACCGTTCTCCAACCCAAGGATAACCTTGTAATAAAGAGAACGGCTGCGTGAACAAGTAATGCTCAACTGTTGTCTTAAGAAACTTACTTCACTTGAGCAGCTGGTTTCGCAGCAGCTTGTGGAGCAACTTCTTTCTTCTCTACAACAACAGCACTGCTGTCTTTCAGAATTTTCTGAACAGCATCGTTTGGAGCTAATGCAGCTTTTTGGCTAGCTGGGCATGTGCCAGTAGCGCAAGTTGCGCCCATTGCAGTTTTTCTTTGCTCTGCGTTGAACTGAGAAGAGAACACTTTGCGGTTCTGATCATTCAGTTTTGCAGCAAAAGCGAGCTCATCTGCAGAGAGAGTAGCAGCGCTTTTTTCTTGTTGAGGAGCAGCTTGAGCAGGTGCAGCAACAGCAGTTGCAGTAGCAGATGCAGGTTGTGCAGCTTGGTTAGCAGAAAGTCCTGCAACCATGCATACAGCAGCCAGAGTCATAAAAAATTCTTTTTTCATACGTTTTTTCTCCTAAAGTCTAAGTGCTTCTCACTTAGTACGGGGTTGAATGTACGGGGCTTGATGCATTTTTGTCTAGAGGATCCAACTAGAGGACCCTTAAGAGAACGCCGACAGGCACCCTACTTAGCAGGACAACTTCCACCTTGGCGGGCAGCAGGAGGAGCCATAGGCATTCCCATATTGTTATCTTTAGCTACTTGTTCAACCGCCTGATCATTCGTAATGAGTGTTCCATCAGGGCCCATTTGGCCGGACATTTCAATGGCACTAGTGCGCATATCTGCGTTAAATTTGCTGCAAAACACCATCTTGTTGCTAGGATTCAATTGATTGGCAAAGTCCTGCTCATCGGGGGTCAATTGGCTACAATCAGTCCTCTGATTCATCATCCCTTGTCCATTTGAGCCGTTTTTTGGCCCATTTTGACCATTCACGTCATTCTGACTGGTATTTTTAGCAGATAAGCAGAGGCATCCTGCCGCTACGAACATGAGAGCTAACCATTTTTTCGTCTTCATTGTGCACCTTTGTTTTAAAACTTCCTGAAAGTTCGCCATCATAAAAGGTAAGGATTTTTTTTGTCTACGCCCACCCCTTGCTAACACATTTTATGAAAAATAATGTTTTTAATTTGATTAATTATCCAAACTAATTAGAATAAAATTAAGAACTAATCTAATAATTTCTGCTGGTACCCGCTATGAACTCTCTTACTAAGAGCCTCTGGCTCTTGTGGCTGAGCCATCTCTTCATGGACTTCTTTACGGGAATCTGGCCTATTTACAAGACACTTGCAAATATCGATATTGCGCAAGCTGGGCTCATCGCCGGGGTTAGTGGATTCTGCGGCGAGATCTTCCAGGTGCTCTTCGGCTATTTCTGCGACCGCGGCCATCGCAAACGCGTGCTGCTTCTTGGCCTCGTGCTCTCCTCTTCAATTCTATGGATCACTTTCGTGCAGGGGATTTCTGGCTCATTTTTACTGCTTTTGCTTCTGATGCTCGGATCGGGCTCCTTCCACCCTGCGGCTATGGGCATGACAGGAAATTTAGCTGGAGAAAAAAAAGGATCGGCCATTCTCTTCTTTGCTTCAGGCGGAGCAATTGGCCTTGGAATCTCTCAACTCGCCTTTACGAAGCTTAGAGAAGTTTTCCAAGGCCACGCGGTGATTATTTTCGCGCCACTTCTCGTTTTACTAGTTATCTTAGCATTCTACCGTTTCCCTCAGCAAACCTTCGCTCAACCCTCGCTTTCGTTCCGAGGATTTTTCCAGCCGATCATGCACTGCCGTAAACCCCTTTTTTTGCTCTATCTATCGCAGGTAGCGGTGCAAGGATTAGTGCTGGCATTCATGTTCCTTCTGCCCGATATTCTCGCTTCCCGCAAATGCGACAGCTGGCTCTGCATGGGCGGAGGACACCTCTGCTTTGTACTCGGTTCGGCCCTGACCATGATTCCTGCAGGGAAGCTATGTGATCGTTATGGTCAAAAAAAGGTGCTCTTATCGGTGGTCAGCTGCGCTTTGATTTTCTTCTATATCTTCTTAACGCATCCTGGCCTTTCTCTCGGATACGCAGCGCTTCTCTTAAGTGGACTTGGCGCATTTTTGGGAATCATCAATCCGATCATCGTCTCCTGGGGGAACCGCCTTGTCCCAGAAAGTCCAAGCACCGTTTCAGCTCTCTTGATGGGCTTTGCCTGGTGTTTTTCGAATTTATGCCCAGCTTTTGCGGGCTTCCTCGCCAAATTCTACACTGAAGAGCCCTATCTCAATGCCATTGCGAGCTTAGGCGGTCTGCTCTTCCTTATTCTTTTCTTCGTCGTGCTCATGCCTCGGCCCATCTTGGCTAAAAATTCGGTCCCTACAGATAAATAGTTGCGCTTTACGCAAAATTTTCTACAATCCAGAAAACCATAGGGATTGAAATGGCCGAAAGACCCGTAGAATGCACGCATTGCAAGAAACCCATCAAGGTGATCTACAAGGAAATCGATAGTCAAACGACAATACGCACTGACATGTGCGCAGATTGCCCAGTTCTACAACAGAAGCTTTACGGTGAAATACCTCCCTCCCCATCTAATCAAGAGGGCGAGACTGGCTTATGCTGTGCCAATTGCCTTAATACTCTTGAATCGGTTAAGACCGGAAATCCTGTAGGTTGCAGTGAATGCTATGCAGTTTTTGCCGACGTCCTAACCTCACTGCTAATAGAATCGAACAGCATTCCCGAAAAACTAAAAAAGAGCCTGATCATGAAACGCAATCAACCCATCCACGTCGGAAAGACACCTGAAAAACCAGTGACCATCGCTACCGCCACACGCCTTATTGCATTAAACGAAGCTTTAAACGAAGCGCTCAAAGTTGAAAACTATGAGCAAGCAGCCTGGCTGCGCGATCAGATCAAAGTTCTCACTGATGAGCCTCATGACAGAAAAGCATAACCTGCCTACCACTCTGTTTGAACACACGCCCTGGCTAGATGAGGTTAATCCCATCTGGCCAGCCTCAAGCTTTACTCTGCATCGTAACCTCGCGCGTTACAACTTCCCGCCTAAACTGCAAGCACCGCAATCCATGCGCATATTTAACGCCCTTCAAGAGACGCTGATCTCTGCTTGCAATCTCGATAAACCGAAATTGCTAAAAGCCGATGAGATTACTCCTCTGGATAAAGAGTTCTTGTTCGAACACTTTCTCTGTTTTGAGAGCTTTCAAAATACCACCGGAGCTCAAGGCTTCATCATCGATGAAAGCGCCAAATTTCTCGCTCTCATCAATATCGAAGACCATCTACAAATTCAACTACTCGATAGCACCGGCGCCTGGGAAAACACCTGGAATACTCTAAATAAGATCGAAAGTGCTATCGGTGAAAAGCTAGACTTCGCTTTCTCACCTAAATTCGGCTATCTCACATCGGATCCCAATATCAGCGGCACAGCGCTGATCGTGCAGATCTTTCTGCATCTGCCAGCTCTCATCCATACTGGGAAGCTGCAAGAAGCGCTAGTTAAACAGAAAGAAGAAGAAGTCGTAGCAACGAGCTTGCTCGGCAATATAGATGAGATCCTCGGTGACATTGTTGTGCTTAAAAATAACTACACCTTGGGCATCTCTGAAGAGAACATCTTACGCGCATTGCACATGACCGCCATGAAGCTCATGGCCCTCGAAAAAGGCCAACGCACTCAGCTTAAAAGTGAGAGTAATGCTGATATCAAAGATCAGATCAGCCGCGCCTATGGACTACTCTTACACTCCTATCAGCTTCAGACCAAAGAGACCTTGGATGCCCTAAGCCTGCTGAAACTCGGCATCGACCTCGGCCTCGTGACCGGCGTCAGCGACAGCAAAATCAACGACATCTTCTTTAAATGCCGCCACGCCCACCTCTCGAATCTCTTCCCAGAAAAGAGCACCGACCTGCAAGCGCTCTCTCACCGCCGCGCCGAATTCGTGCACAAACAGTTACAGGGCGTCGAACTTAAAACTTGAAACTGCCTAAGACCGGAATTGAACCGACAACCTTCGCATTACGAATGCGCTGCTCTGCCAGTTGAGCTACTTAGGCTTATCTGATATGCTGAAAACTCTAATGCACACACAAGTTTTGATCAATGCCATCCTCCTCATGGGGGGAAGAGGCGCCCGGTTTAAGAGCTCTCTGCCCAAGCAGTTCCATACGCTAGCGGGCAAAAAAATCTATATACACACGCTTGAGAGTTTTCTCGCTTGCGAGCTATTTGCACAGATTATTTTAGTCTGTCCGATGGAATGGAGCGAAGAAGTAGAAAAGGAGCTTAAAACTCTTCTGCCAGAATTGAGCCGAGATAAAATCCGTATCGTTGCCGGTGGAGAGACACGCCAAGACTCCTCTTATCTTGGACTTTTAGCCTGCCCCAAAGAGACCAGCCACGTGGTCATCCACGATGCCGTTCGGCCTTTTGTCTCGGAAGAAATTTTACAGGAAAACATACGAATCGCAAAGCTGCATGGCGCAGCAGATACGTGCATCCCCTCGGCAGATACGATTGTACATTCAGGCAATTCTGAAACCATTGATACGATTCCACCACGGCACGAGTATCTGCGAGGCCAGACTCCTCAAAGCTTCTCCTATCCCCTTATTCTGAAGGCGCACGAAGAGGCACGCACCAAAAACCTCACTGCAACCGATGATTGCGCGCTTGTCTTGGCTTTAGGCCACCCCATTCATGTTGCCAAAGGAGAAGAGTCGAACATTAAGATCACTACAGATCTCGACCTCTATCTGGCCGAACAGCTTTTTCGGCGTACGCGCCCAAAACCCAACCTTCACGCCGAAAGCCGCTCTATTCAGGGTAAATGCTATGCGATTACTGGAGGCACCGGCGATATTGGACAGGCCATTGCAAAACTTCTGCGTCTGGAAGGGGCAACGCCACTATTGCTTTCGCGCAGTGCCCCAGAGTATGCCGCGGATCTCACCTCGCCTGAACAAACACAAAAGATTTTTGCGAAGCTCGCGCAAGAACATGGTCCGATTGATGGACTAATCAATTGCGTCGGATTATTTAAGTTAAAAGCCGTGGAAGAGCTTACGACTCAAGAGATCGAAGAACTGATTGCCGCTAATCTCACCAGCGTGATTTTTGCATGCAAATTTGCAGAGATCAAAGAAGGGGGCGACATGATAAACATCGCCTCCTCTGCCTATTCACGCGGCAGAAAAACGTATGCAATCTACTCCGCGGCCAAAGCGGCCGTGGTGAATTTCACACAAGCCCTGGCCGAAGAGAGACCTGAGCTAAATGTAAACACGCTTATTCCACAACGCACGCATTCGCGCATGCGCAGCGCTTATTTCCCCGAAGAGGATCTAAATAAGCTTCTCACTCCCTCTCAAGTAGCCGAAGCGGCACTCAACCTGCTTAAAGAAAGGCCTGTTACAGGTATGGCGATTGAAGTGCGTTTGCATGCAGCAGAAGTAGATAAAAAAAAGGGCGCCAAAAGGGCGCCCGAAAAGATCAATTGCTAAGAGGTTTTTAGGTTTTTTTCCCGGACAGATCTCTTTCTGATTTCTGTTTTTGAAAAAGATTGAACCTATCAGCTAACTTGCGGAGTAATCCTTTTTTCTCTTTGTCCTCATTGGCCAACTTGGATCCCTTCGCCACAATCTCTTGAACTTGCGCAAAAAGTTCTTCATCCGCCACGTCATCTTCAGCATCAGGCACAGGTACAGCTTCAGAGCGTGCACAAGAAGAGGAAAAAGAACCCAAGCACGTTAAAAGATTGAGCCTTTCGAAGCTTTTTTCTTGATTTAACAATACGTTTTGAACAAACCCAGAAACACAACGTACAGGTGTGTCTATAAGCGATATCATCGCCGTGTAAGCAACTATCGCAACGTGGCCAAGGCCATTTTTAAACAGCACAGAAGGTAAAAGTGCAATTACGCTTAAAGCCAAAAGAACCACCGCTTCAACTACAGCAGCTACCATAACAGCCATATAACCTAGAGAGCCTAGGATCTTTCCAGCAGCATACTGCGCCGTCCACTCACAATAATTCAAATTGAGAACAAAATAATTTACTTCATAAAGAGCAAAACCAGCTACTGGTGCTAAGCAGTTATCGGACTGCTCGTAAGAACGCATATTATTGTTTGTTAGACCATAACACATAAAACCTCCTCTCTTTTTGTTAAACTTACGCTTCTTTAAAGGGCAAAAATCGGACAAGGAGCAAGATCTTCAAAAGAAAATTTACTCTCTGCAATATTCTTCACCTGCGCTACTACACAGCGCGCCACATGGTCGCCTAGAAAGACCCAAGACATCCCGGCCATTCTGCCCGCCCAGCTTGCGCCATCAGAAAAGCATAAAGCCGCAGGTAAAGCGGCCAGAGCGGCAAATACCATACGCATGAGATGCTCGAGAGCGGCAGCGATCAGCAAGCCTGCAAAGCAGAGTGCTCCGATCACTTTTTTGCCAACCTTTATAACCTCTGATGAGTCTTGATCGTTACGAAATTCTGTAATTAAGTTGATGAGATAGGCGGTGGCAGATAGATCTATCACATCATAATTAGCCACGCTCTGATTGCTTATATTAACGCACATGTTAGACCCATAATGACATTTGACAGAGGCCAAGATCTTTGTAGTCTACTTTATTGCACTTGAGATTGTGCCCAAGGGCCATAAAACAACGTAAAGCCGCGTCGATTCCGTATTGCAAACTGGTAAGTGCAAATATTTTCAAAGATTTTGCACCATCATCGACAAAAAGGGAAACAAGTAAAACCGCAATCAAAGTCATCGCCAGGCGCACAACCGTTTCAATCAATGCCGTAACGCATAGAAGCGCATAGCAAAGCTCTGCTGCGACTCGACGGCCGAGCATTTCCATACAAGACATCTCGCGATCGTCAGGCCCATTGGCAAAGCCCACAACGCGATTAGCCAGATACCCTGAAAATGAAGCCATGCTATAATTAGAATTTGCGAATTCTCTTTCACTTATTGCTACACACATAGTTAAAGCTCCTTCATTATAAAATTGTTAAAATTATAAAGATTTAAACAATAGAACGGGAGCTCTAAAAAAATATTTAAACACTAAATGCCAAGAGAATATTTGAAAAACCTAACCAATGCCTATTAAAGGAACTATTCTCCTTTTCCTTCTTTAAATTCCTTGGATTCTTCTCGGGCTTTTGGCTTCTGCAATGAGGGGTTAGAGTAGTCCAAAAGCGTTAATGTTCCAGATTCTGGATCAGATTCATCTCGATATTTTTTGAATATAGCAAGCAAAGCATTGTTGCGGTCCCACTTGACCCGCGCGTCACCGTCTTTAGAGATTACTGCTAATAATTTGCCAGTTGCATTGGATAGCCTCCATAGTTGCACTCCACGGCCAGCGGTAAGTAGCGTATTTGAAATTGGATCAAAGTCGATCTGCTTAAGAGGATAGCGATTTCCCTTAGCAACTGAAATTATAAATGTGTAAAGAACCTTACTTGTTTTTTGCTCCCAAACTACAATCTTGGTTTTTGTTGCCTCTGCAACTTTGCAATAAAAACCAGCAAAGATCCATTTTTTTACAGAATCATAGTGCCAAGTGAAAAGCGTGGCTGTCTCATCAGACACCTCATAAACCTTGCAAAGCACTCCAGTGGAAGCATTGAATTCGTGCACATATCTTTTGCTAGCCCCTACAAAGAGTCGATTTTCTGAAGCAGCGTAGAAAAGTTTCTCTGATTCGCTTGCGACCTCTTTCCTTGTAGAAAGACAAGTTCTCGTGTTTCGATCCCAAATTTTCAGCACATTTTCTGTATTACAACTAAAGACCCTATCGCTTTGCGCAGCATCGCAAATCCATGTTACACGGCTCCCGTCTTCTTCACCAAAAAAAGGGGACTTTATACGATCCCCGGGAAAAGCAGGGTTGATCGATTGAATGCGACCGTTAGACGCACCACAAAGAATACTACCCATATTTAAGCCAGTACAAACAGCGGATGGGTTACTTACCGAAAAGGGACGTTTCCCATAGAGCAGATTCCCTGTCGTAAGATCCCATAGCTTCACAGAAGAATCATCATTACTACTAGCAGAAGCTAGTGCACGTTTGCTTTGCATATCAAGCTGCACTGATCTCACGCTATGCAAAAAGTCGCCTTGTAACTCAGATACAAGCTTGCCAACTCGATCCCATACCCTCACCTTGGTACGTTTCCCAGATCCATTGTCCCCTGTTATTAAGTGCGTAGAACTTGGATCATAATTAAAACAGGAAAAGCGCAAGGGCGGGCTATATTTTGAAAAAGGAGTGCCGTCAGGAGCAGGAGGATTTACAATGGAGATCTTCGTAAATCCTTGTGAAAGCAGAGGAAGGATGTTTTGAAGACCTAGCGTCTTAGAGACCACCTTATACATGTTACGGCTACATGGCAATGCTTGAGCGCTTTCTCTGAGAGTGAGAAAAACATCAAAAATAGAATGCATCATATCTTCCGGAACACGCTCTTCGAATCTGCTTTTGGCAGCGATCCCATCACTCAACGCATGAATATTCGCTAAGATGGCTCATCTTGCACTCGGATCTGTTAATTGTATTGCTGACATAAAAACCTCATATTTACCCGAAAAGCATAATGAGCTTCTCCGTTACAAACAAGAGGAACCCCCCGCAAAAAATGGATGATAGAAACGCGGGATAAGAGCTTTTTACGCAAAACTTCTTTCTTCCGACTGTCGATTTCGTCCACTTTATATGGGCCGGCTATGATGACATCGCAGAGTTTTCAGAGTATGACGCAGAAAGCTTGCTGCTTACCATCGACAACTTCGCCAACATAATTGCCCTCTGGAAGAGATAAAGTCTGACTTTTGGGGCCCAATCCTAGTGCAAGCAACGCGCCAAGCTGACTTAATGCAACAGGGTCAGAGAAAACCGCAGAAAGTTTTGCAGCTGCGATAGAACTTGCACCCAAGTCTGCGCCTTGAGATTTTTGATCTTGCGGAACATAAACTGGCTCCTGCGAAGTTTGAAGCACTGTTGGCTGCACTTGCTGAGATGCATGACTTGCTGATACTGAAGCTTGCGCTCATATATTTCCTCTCTAAAGAGTGGTTTTTAGATCAGTTATTTTTCTCATCGCTAACAGAAAAAATGATGCGAAAAAGAATATAAACTAAATGTTTTTTTGAAAGCGAAGTCTTCGTAAGACAGTAGAAAATGAATGCTATGGATCGGAATGAATAAAGGCTTGAAATCTAAAAGCACGTGCAAAATTTAAAATTGACAATTCCATAATTTTTTTTTAAAATGTATGCTTTTCTTTTAAAACACTGTAAAATTTAGTGAGGCAAAAATGAAGTATAAATTTCTTGTAACTTTTCTGTTTTTATTGACCCTTAATGCTTCTGTATCAATCTCCGCTCAGGAAGAATCGCTCGCAACTAGTTCACATGAGGAACAGAAACCGAAAAAGATCATTATAGTAGCGACAGCATGGGCTATTGCAAAATATATAAAAAGCGCCGTGAATGGCTTAGGTTATGAGCCCGTAATACTTGCAGACATGAAAGGCTACTCTCCGCAGGTTGCAAATGATGTCCGCCAGTGCGAATGGTATGATGTAGATGTAAGTTCATATGAAAATGCGGAAAAATTTTTAGAAGAGCACTGGGAACAATTTGGAGAAGTGGCCGGTATTACATCTCTTACAGATATGAGATTGCCAATCGCACGTCGCTTAGCGGAGAAATTCAATGTACCCGGTCCTGATCAAGCCATTTTAAGGCTGACGGATAAAAAACTAGTCTCGCAGCTCATTCCAGAATACAGCCCCAAAACCCTCTACTTTTCAATGAACGCGATACCTCTCAAAGAGATCCATCACATGATAGACTTGCATGGCGCTGTAGTTGTCAAACCTTCTCGTGGCTCAGGCGCGCTGGGTACAATTAAGCTTCAAGAAAAATTGAGTGAAACGGAGATTTGCACCCTATTAGTAAGAGCTGGGTTAAACAATTTAGGTGATTTTGAATGGCTAGTACAAGCGTACATTACTGGAGAGCTCTACAGTTTAGAAGGGTATTGTATTGAAGGGAAACCAGCCTTTTTAGGATTTACAGGAAGATCGCGCATTGCCATGACAGAAACGGCATGTCATTTCCCGCGTAACAATGATCCTCTTATTCAAAAAAACGCATCTCTCATGTTCAAAGAGATCAATACTTTGATCGAAAGATCGACGTTTAAAAATGGTTACTTCCACTGCGAATTTTTAGTCAATGATTCAGGGGCGTATTTGATCGATGCCAATTTCGGAAGAATGGGGGGAGCTGCCATGATAGAACAACTCGCTTACTCATTTGGGAAAACTCCCGTAGAAATTGCACAACATATCATCGACGTGGGTATTTTTGGCGGAAAACACTTGCCTTTCTTTTCTTATAGACCGGATCCAAAACCAAGTATTTGTATCGGTTATGGGTTGCCCCAAGAAAGTAATTTTAAGAAAGTTTATCTTCCCGAAGGCATGCAATGCACTCACACAATGGTAGCTAAAGATCATGCTCATGTATCCGCGATAGGAAATAGTGATTATGCCTGGATTGCTGTAATGGCGGGTGATCCAGAACAAGTTGTCCGAGAAGTCAGGCAGATTCGGGTCGAGACCGACGCTAACGAAATATTTCCTGCTTTCTTTTATGTAGATTGAGAGGTCGTATGCCAGTTTTAATGATTTTTGGATTGGGAAATATCGGAACACATGTTCTCGATATAATGACCAAAATGCCAGAGAATCAGACCGTCAAATTTGTAGTGGTGGGCCGAAATTCTGATTTGTTGCTGCGCAAAAGTAACATGGCGATGCTTACTGCTTCTCAATTTGGACTCTATCCTCATGTGGCTTTTGAAAACGTCGAGCTGACTCGAGTGGATCAGATCGCTGAATTAATCACTAAGCACAAGCCAGAAGTGATTTTCAATGCTGCAAGCATTCAATCTTGGCGAATCGTCACAGAGCTTCCTAAGATAGCTTATCAAAAGATCAATGCTGCATATTTGGGGCCATGGCTTCCCATGCATCTACCCCTCGCATATAACATCGCTAGGGGAATCAAAAAAAGTGGCATAGATTCTTTTTTTATCAATGCGGCCTTTCCGGACATTGTCAATCCAGTACTGGGCAAAATCGGACTTACACCCAATACGGGAATTGGCAATGTCGCAAATGTCATCCCGGCATTGCAATATTCTACTGCTGCCTACTTGCAAAAACATCCGAAAGATGTAGTGGTTCGACTTGTGGCCCATCATTACATCTCTCACTATATCTCCCGTCACGGATATCCCGATCCTGAGCTATTTCATTACACTGCTCTACTTGAAGGAAGAGACATTACGGAAAGCATTGATCAAAAAACAGTTTTCTCTGCTGTTCCTGTACAGTATAGAAGACTGGTAGGTCTCGAGGGACAACCGATGACGGCAACCTCAGCAATCAAGGTCGTCATGGCAGCTTTACATAATAAGAGCACCCTTCTTCATGCCCCAGGACCCCAAGGACTTCCGGGAGGATATCCGCTGTGGATGGATGGAAAAAGCCTAAGGGTTGATCTTTCGGCTAATCTTACTTTGGATGAGGCTGTTCAGATTAATAAAAAGGCACAATATCTTGAAGGTGTCTCACACATTGAAGATGATGGAACTGTGCATTTTAGCCCTGAAAATATGCAGATAATGAAAGAAGTGCTGGGCTATGAATGTCATAGAATGACCGTTGAAGAGAGTTATCAATGTGCTCTGGAACTTCGCGCAAAGTATGTAGCTTTCGCCGAACACTCTCATAATTATTCTGAACTGGTGGGTGCATGTTAAAAGAATTAGGAAAAAATTCATCGACAATCACCTGTAACCAACAGGGCCGTACTGCTCTTGCCCCGAATGAAATCATGGAACAATTTATTGAGTTTGCAGCAGAGGCAAAAAAGCCTGTTCTCGACATTGGAGCTGCATTCGGTGTGGCCACTCTTCCAGCTCTTTGCAATAGAGCACGCGTTATCGCAAATGACATAGATGCGCGGCATTTGGAAAAAATTGCTGCTGCCTGTCCTGCTGAATTTCGTGAAAATTTAGAGCTAAGAGAAGGGCATTTTTTGCGAGACCTTAAAATAGCCAAAGGCTCTCTTTCGGCTATTTTAGCATCACAGGTTCTCCATTTTCTTTCAGGCGATCAGTTGGAACTTGCCGCCGAGCTGTTTTTTTCCTGGCTTGCTCCGGGAGGAAAAATTTTCACGATTTCTGGCACTGTTTATACAAATAATCTTAAAAAACTAATTACCCTCTATGAAGAGAGAAAAAGTCAGAATGCTAGGTGGCCTGGCGAATTTCACAATTTACAAAGTTTGACCGACGATCCAACTGTTCAGGAACTTCCTTCATTTTTTCATGCTCTAGATGAAGTAGTGTTGCGAAGAACCTTTGCGAAAGCGGGTTTTCATATTGAAGAGTGCTGTCTCTTTAATAGAAGAGGTATTCCGGAATATATAAAACTTGATGGCCGAGAAAACGTTATACTTATTGGCACTAAGGAGAAATAAAATGTCTGCAGTTTTAGATCAATATCCAACAGTTCACGGAACACCCTTGCAACGCTTTCAAACAAACTTTGCATCAATTTTGAATTCTTTACAAAACGATGCAGATGAAGAAGAGAGCTTCACAACTCTTAATTCTCTTGAACATCTCATCCTGAGTGACATGCTTAGTTTTGAGGATCAAAAAGCGTTCATGAATTCCCCAGAAAATCAGCCCCTTATCGAACGTTCACGAAAACTCAATGCATTTGTAGATAGTTGCATTGAAAGAACCTTTTCTCATGCAATGATTCATGAAGGATTAAATAATCATTTTATGCGATCAAACAATCCCCTATTCCATCCCTATCTCGAGAGGTTTAATGCTCTTGCGCGAGATGAGACAGCTCTTTTAAAAGTTTCATCTAAGGATAAGGTGTTATTTATTGGAGGTGGAGCTTTTCCAATTACGGCCATTCATTATGTCAAAAAGACAGGATGTCATCTGCACTGTGTTGAAAAACTTCCTGAACGCGCACAAATTGCCAGGCAGGTCCTGTCAACTATGAAAATGGAAGCGCAAATCAAAATACTAGTGGCCGAAGGGCAAAAAGTGGACTGTTCGGAATATGATGCGATTGTAGTAGGAGTCTTAGCCATCCCAAAGCGAGAAATTGTTCGACAGATCATTGAAACAGCTAAAGAAGATGTGCGCATCATATGTAGAACAACTATCGGTGTACGCAGCGCCCTTTGTGCGCCCCTGAATGAAGAAGATTGCCTCTCTCTTCGAGCAATCCAACGTGTTATAGCGACTACGAATCAGACACTTACATCTATTCTCTTTCGTAAATGATTTCGCAATACGTGGAGAAAGCTTCTTCTCTTATTGCTAAATACGACTTTTTTCTCGTGGATATCCATGGAGTTATCCACGATGGAGTAGCAGGCTTCCCAGAAGCGATCGACTGCGTCAATCGTCTAAGTCTGAAAAAACCTATTTATTTTCTTAGCAACAATCCCAGAAGAAATTGGATCATTCAGCAAAAAATTCAAGCCTTCGGTATCGATCCTAACATTCAGGTAATCACGTCGGGAGAGCTTGTCTTAGACGACCTTCAAAACAACTATCCTTCTATAAAAAATATTTTCCATCTTGGATCTAAAGGAAATACAGAGCTTTTCATGGGCAGTGGATTATCTGTAAAAACCGTGGACAGACTGGAAGAGGCAGAACTGATAGTTCTTACGCTAAATGTGAAGGACAAAGTTGAAATGGACAGCTACCTTAATGAGATAGATTGCGTTGCCAAATCTGGCCTTGTAGTCCTATGTGCTAATCCGGATAAAATTGCGCCCCATGGTGGCATAAATAGAATCTGCGCTGGAACTTTTGCCTTATTATTGGAGGAGAGGGGTGTGAATGTGCAATATATGGGCAAGCCAGAAAGAAACATCTATGAGTATCTTTTACAACTACAACCGACGTTAAAAGGCAAAAAAGGGCTTATGATAGGAGATACATTGGAAACCGATGTTCTTTTCGCCAAAAGAGCAGGGATTGATTCTCTTTTAGTCTTAAGCGGAATCACTGGACAGACCCAAGGCCCTTATTCAAACCAAGCTTTAATACCTGAGTATTATACTCCAAAGCTCATCTGGTGAACTTATTTATATTCTGTCTGTGGGAAAATGGACGACGTGGACGCAGGCTAAGAGTTGCTTAGTGGGCGGTTAACACTCAAGCTTTTGCGGAAGATTTCTTTCTAGCCGGCCGGCCATCTCGTCTATTAATGTCTATTCTTTGCCCATGTAGTCCACTATCTTTGGACTGAGGAATTGGAGATTGAGAGGGTTAGCCCTCTTGGAGTTTTTTCGACGTAAAGCTTAGGGAAAGATTGAGATGGGATGATGGACTCGCTCTTCGGGGTCCGGTTCGGCCGCAGGAGACGCTCACTTCGAGGTCCATACACAAGCCACGTCTATGGCTTGTTCAATTCTCCAATTTTTTTGGAGAAAAATCACTTGTTGATGGACTCCCCCTTCGGGGCCCGGTTCGGTCGCAAGCGACGCTCACTTCGAGTCACATACGCATGTCCACCGGACATGCTCAATTCTCCAATTTTTTTGGAGAAAAAATTTGAGACTTGATGGACTCGAACCATCGACCCCCTCATTAAAAGTGAGGTGCTCTACCGACTGAGCTAAAGTCTCATTAAAGAATGACCCCAAGGGGATTCGAACCCCTGTTATCAGAATGAAAATCTGGTGTCCTAGGCCTAACTAGACGATGGGGCCAGTCGAAAAATTGGCAATAATTTAAAGCATTCCCATTATTAAATGCAAGCTACTGTACTGACTTTTTAGAGGTTAACCCTCCAATTAGACAGTCATGATCTCTTTTTCTTTAGCGGCAAAGAGGTTATCGATCTCTTTGCAGAACTGATCAGTATAGTCTTGAATGGCCTTTTCAGCTTTTTTCATTACATCTTCAGCGATTTCACCGTCTGCTTTCTGTTTGCGGACCTGCTCGTTACCTTTGCGGCGTATTTCGCGGATGGAGATTTTCGAGTCTTCGGCCTTCTTCTTAGCTTGTTTAACGATCTCTTTGCGCATATTCTCATCCATCGGAGGAATCATAATGCGGATAACTTGTCCTTCTGCGATCGGTTGGAGGTTGAGATTGGCCTTTTCAATGCCTTTTGAAATGGCGCCTGTGGTCTGTGGATCAAAGGCAGTGATCATCAGCTGACGCGCTTCAGGTACAGAAATAGAGGCGAGTTCTTTGATGCGCATATGCTCACCATAAACCTCGACCATCACATTCTCTAAGATCGCTGGATTGGCACGATTGCTGCGCAGGCCTTTAAGATCTTGCTTAAAGTGATCTACGCCAGCTTGCATTTTCGCTTTAATTTGATCTGGTACGCTCATTTTCTATCCTCCTTCCACAATGGTTCCGCCTTTCCCTTCGCTTACGGCTTTTAATAAAGAGCCTTGTTCGAAGAGGTTAAAGACATAGATAGGGATATTATTTTCACGACATAGAGCCACTGCTGTAGCATCCATCACTTTAAGATTTTTTGAAAGCACTTCTGAAAAAGTGAGGTTCGAAAACTTAACAGCTTTGGGGTTGCTTTTGGGATCTGCGTCATAAACACCATTTACGGTGGTAGCTTTAAGCAGGATCTCTGCGCCCATCTCACTTGCTCTGAGGGCGCCGGCTGTATCAGTTGTAAAATAAGGATTTCCTGTGCCGCCGACAAAAATTACAGGGATCTTGCGTTGCAAACACTGCTGGGCTTGAGCCCAAACATATTTTTCAACCACAGACTCGGTAGTAAGCGCGCTCATCACGCGGCTTTCAACACCTACGGCAGCGAGTGATTGCTGCAAAACAAGACCATTGATGATTGTAGCGAGCATGCCGATATGATCAGCTGGGGTGCGTGCGAAGCCAAATTGAGAAGCTTGAGATCCGCGGAAGACATTTCCGCCGCCGACTACAATGCCAATCTCTACTCCGGTTGCATGAACTTCTTTGATTGAGCGTGCGATATGATCGCACGCGTCGCGGTCCACTCCAAATTTGCTCTCACCCATAAGAGCTTCTCCGGAGAGCTTGAGTAGGATGCGTTTATACTTCACGCTTGAGGCCATCGAGGGCTATGCTCCCACCTTCCAGCGGATAAATTGCCGAATGCTGAGCTTCTTATTTAGACGCTTAGATTCATTCTCAAGCAATTGAGTCACTGTGATGGAATTGTCCTTCACATACTTCTGACAAATGAGGCAGGCCTGATCGTAAAAGGCTTTGATTTTGCCTTCGACAATCTTGTCGACGATGTTAGCAGGTTTGCCTTTAACTTGATCGCGAGCGATTTCTTCTTCACGCGATTTGACGTCTTGAGGCACATCTTGTGGATCGAGATAGTCCGGAGACTCAGCAGCAACATGCATTGCGATGTCGCGGGCTAAGGCCTCTTGACCAGCTCCGCCTGTGAGCTCAACCACACAAACAATCTTGCCGCCCATGTGCGAATAAACGCCTAATGAGATATCAGAAGATTTAGGGATAATGCTCAGGCGTTTAACTTTGATGTTCTCGCCAAGGCTTTGCATCACAAGCGCACGCATCTCGTCGTTTGTAACTTTCGAATCTTTGAGGTTTTTTTGACTTAAGAAGGCTTCTAATGAAGCAGGTCTGCTTTGCGCAGCATCGTTA
Organism: uncultured Chlamydiales bacterium; assembly: GCA_963700985.1. Classification (GTDB taxonomy): domain Bacteria; phylum Chlamydiota; class Chlamydiia; order Chlamydiales; family Rhabdochlamydiaceae. Next base: position 1,689,292 of record OY969554.1, on the reverse strand, counting down.
CACAAGTCTTGCACAAACTCTCTAAACTTCTCATTTTTAGTGACAAAGTCGGTTTCTGCATTCGCTTCGATCAGGGCAATTGCGTTGTTGCTCTCGCCATAACCGATGAGGCCTTCTTTCGTCTCTCTGCCTTCTTTTTTCACAGCGCCAGCCATACCAGCTTTACGCAAAAAATCAATAGCGCGTTCCATATCGCCGCCAACTTGTTCAAGCGCTTCTTTGCACTTGCCCATGCCAACGCCTGTGCGCTCTCTTAATTCTTTTACTTTTTCAGCAGTGACTTTTTCGCTCATGACTCTTCTCCATCAGCCGCATCATCTGCATCTTTCTTGCCTGAAGCCGCGAGCACTTTCACGCGATCTTCTTTTGCAACAGTGAGCTGCATATCATTTTTCTGATCGATGATCGCTTGTGTCAACGCTTGGAGGATAATTTTAATGCTTTTCAGAGCATCATCGTTACAAGCGATTACAAAGTCGATAGGATCTGGATCGCAGTTTGTATCGACAAGAGCTAATACTGGAATACCGAGCTTGTTAGCTTCAGCTACAGCGATATGCTCGCGACCTGGATCGACGACAATCAACATGCCAGGTGGCTTGCGCATAGCGCGGATGCCAGAAAGGTTTCGGTTCAATTTGATCTGATCTTTGCTCAAGAGAGAGAGCTCTTTTTTGGTAAAGCCATCTCCACCTGTCGCAATGCGCTTTTCAATGCGTTCCAGCGTTTTCACAGACTGACGAATGGTAGTAAGGTTTGTGAGTGTACCACCGAGCCAACGCTCGCAGATGTAGAATTCTCCAGACTCTTCAGCACATTCGCGTAAAACAGCTTTCGCTTGTTTTTTTGTGCCCACAAAGAGAATCGATTTACGCTTTGCGATCATTTCTCGAACGGCTTGCTGAGCATTACGGATCTGCTGCAGTGTTTTTGCCAGGTCGATGATGTAAATGCCATTGCGTTCCTCGAAAATGAAACGTTTCATTTTCGGGTTCCAACGGTGTTTCTGGTGCCCGAAATGGGCTCCACTTTCTAAGAGGTCCTTAATCGTGACTTCGTTTTTTGCAGTTGCCAAGCCTTGTCCCTATAATTTTGACGACGGCATCCTTACCTAAGTAAGGATTTCGGTCTTGGTTAAAAATTTAACTTTAAAGAAACCCCTGTGGTTTCTTCATCTAAAAGAAAGCGCCTGATCAGAATCGAACTGACACAAGTAGCTTGGAAGGCTACGGTTCTACCATTGAACTACAGGCGCATCCGTTCATCAAAACCTTTTACCTCAATAGAGCCATTTTTTCCCAGTAAAATGTCTAAATCCAAGATCGTATGCGAATTCTTTTAAAAAACTTATAATCTTGAGCGATCAAACAATCCTCCTTGGAAAATTTGCTTCATAGAGTAGAATCAAAAGTTGAACCTTAAGGGCCTACTCATAAGCGCATGATCGACCACAACATCCCGATTAAAGCCAACCGCGTCCTCAATTTGATCCTTGTCGGATTGGTGTTAATCCTCGTCCGCGTCTGGTACTTGGGAGTTGTGCAACATGACCATCACCTAGAGATGGCGCGCAAGCCTCAGCGGCGGGTAGTGATCGAACATGTCGAGCGCGCGAGCATTCGAGATCGCTTTAATGTGCCCTTGGCCGTCAATCGGGTTCAATATAACGCGGCGGTTACTTTTGCCCAGATTCGCCAGATTCCCAGTATCGTTTGGAAAAAAGATGATAAGGGTAAATGGATGCGGATCCAGGCTCGCAAAGCCTACATTGAAGATCTAGCAAAAATTTTAGGAAAAGAGCTGGCGTTAGATCCTCAGTCTGTTGAAGATGCCATCAATGGCAGAGCCTCCCTCTTTCCTCATACCCCCTTCATCATCAAAGAAGATCTCTCTGAAAATGAGTTCTATCGCCTGCGCATGCTCGAAAAAGAGTGGCCGGGTGCTTTTGCACAGCGCGCTTCAAAACGTTTTTATCCATTGGGGAAAGTCGCTTGCGACGTCTTGGGCTATTTAGGGCCTATCAGTCAAAAAGAATATGTCTCCATTGCACACGAGATGGAAGAGCTTCAGAGCTATTTAGCAAAGCGTGAGGAAGGTGAGCTTATTCCCTTACCGCAGGGCTATCAATCTCCCCTTGAAGTCCGCAAACGGCTGAAAGGGCTGCAAGAAATGGCCTACACGATTAACGATCTGGTCGGCAAGGGCGGTATTGAAGGAGTTTTTGATCAGCATCTACGCGGCGCTTGTGGCAAAAAAACAGTTGAAGTCGACATAAAAGGAAATTTTATGCGCGAACTTCCAGGTGCACGTAAAGCCAAACCAGGCGAGCGTGTGCTACTCACCATTTCAGCTGAGCTTCAAGAATATGCTGAAACGCTGCTTACTCAACATGAGCCTATCCGCGATAAAAAAAATAAAGATGGGCAACTGCGTCTTGAATATCCTTGGATTAAAGGCGGCGCAATTGTGGCGCTCCATCCAAAAACTGGGGAAGTTTTAGCTCTCGCCTCCTACCCTCGTTTTGACCCAAATGACTTTATCCCTTCCCAGCAGGCTGAAAAAAAACAGAAAAAAGATGCGCAGCTGGTGCGCTGGCTAGAAAGCGAAAGCTATGCCGGTGAAATCTGGGATGGTAAGCGGCCCATGGAACGCGAATCTTTCGCCGCAAGCACCTCTGCATTTCAAGAAGAGACGCTTGCCTTGGATTGGGAGCGCTATTTAGAGCTCACTCTTCCTTCTGATGCAAACGCGCGCAGAGCTCTAGAAAAAATCGGCGATCTTAAAACCTGCGTGCACCTGCAGCAAGAGCTGCATAGCCTTCTCAGCTACTCTGCCCAAGATGATATGTCTTTGTTGATCGATGCGCTCTACGATGAAGAGGGGCATATTCTTTCGCGCGCTCGCCCAGCTGAAGAAGCGCGTGAGGCTGTGCGTGCCAGATGTCGAGAAAAAGGGGCGGCCTATGAAGCACACAAGAAATGGATCGATTACTATCTCGCCTCTGTTCCACATAACAACGACAAGCTGCTGCTCTTAGACCTTGCGACATTGATCGCTAAAAAAGAAGATTTTTCACCGAGCCTTTTAGAAGCTATTGGAAACCAAAATCTATCCGCAGCTCGGGCTTTGTGCCAAGCAGCCATCTCCACGCAAGCGCTACTACGCTCTTACATCCAAGAGCTGCATCATGATGTAGATTTTTCGGCTTGGAGACAGGCGCACTTTAAAGATTTTCTCAAAGCCAAACGGCAAGAAGAGAAAGCGGCTAAACGCTACACGCGCCCTTATACCGAATATCTTCAGCAAATCGAAAAAAGTCTCTTTAAAGAATTTTGGCAAAAGCATCGCTGGCTCTTTGTGCAAACATTCATCTTAGGAAAACCAGCGGAAGTCTCTCCAGAGCTTCAACCTTACATCGCTCAAATCCTCGAACTGCGCAAACAACCGCTTAAATTGCATTCAGGCGTAGAAAAATTAAAGGCCCTCATCGCTTCTTTGCCTGCAACCACTTCTCTTTCCTATTTGCAGACTATGCACTCCTTCCAAGAGTTATCGCGCCCATTATATGGAAGCTATCGGCACTTGCGCAATGCATCTGGCAAACAGCTCGAAAAGCACTTGGCCATGGCCTTCTATCCGCTTTATGGCTTTTCTTACGGGAGATCACAAGCCTATCGACATCCTATCCCTCTCGGTTCTGTCTTCAAAATTGTGACCACCTATGAAGTTTTAAGGCAGCGCCATCAGAAGCTCTCTGAACGCGTACGCGATCTAAGCCCGCTTACGCTGATCGATGATTTGAAATGGAATGACAAGAATACCTCCAAGCAGATCCTTGGCTATACTGTGGATGGTGAAGCCATCCGTCGTCTTCATAAAGGTGGGCAGCTAGCGCGTAGTAGCCACTCCAACATCGGACGTATCGATCTCATGGGAGCAATAGAACAATCAAGCAACATCTATTTTTCAATTTTGGCCTCCGAACATCTTCAAAATCCAGAAGATCTCGCAAATGCTGCGCGCCAGTTTGGTTTTGGAAGACGCACGGGCATTGAACTCCCTGGGGAAGTGGCGGGAAATGTCCCCGATGATCTGCATAACCTCACAAATCTCTATGCTTTTGCCATCGGCCATCACACTCTAGTGGTGACGCCTCTTCAGACCGCTGTGATGACAGCGGCTTTTGCCAATGGTGGACATGTGCTTACGCCACAAATTGTAAAAGCAGTGGCCGGCAAAGAAGCGACCTTTGAAGAAAACGATCCGTTTGAAAGCACATCTTTTCCTTACAAAGATGAGCTAGGACTCGTGGGAATTTCTTTTCCCTTTTTTATAGAAACGCAAAAAGCTGAGATGAAAAGTTTTGTCTCGCACACACCAGTCGAAGTTAAACATACCGTCCCTTTTCCAGAACCGGTGCGCAATTATGTCCTCGAAGGCATGCGCCGTGTGACTTCAGGCGAAAAAGGGAGCGCGAGGCCCGGAGTAATTGCTCCTCTTACGAAAAATAACCCTCAAGCACTGCGCGACTATATCGATACAAAGAACAGCGTCATAGGGAAAACAGGAACGCCTCAGATTCTCTACAAACACACGATCGATGCGGAATCTTCGGCTTACATTGTCGACCATGTCTGGTTTTCTGCTGCTGCCTTCAAAGAAGATGCCCAACATCAAAAATGGGAAGAGCCCGAACTCGTTGTGGTCGTGATGCTACGCTTCGGGGAAAGAGGAGGTAGAGAACCTGCCCTCCTCGCCATGCAAATGATCAAAAAATGGCGCGACATCTGCGCCAAACATCAAAATTAAGTTTTTAGGCTAATCCACCTAGCTTTATCACAGGATATACTAAATCGAGACCAGGAGTTGAGGCTCGCACTACATAAAAAGGCCATCTGAAATTTAAAGTCTTATGAAAACAATAAATTGATCAACTCTAAGTTGATGATTCTCAGAGATATAATTTCTAGATACATCGTATTCAAACTAGCATCGTTAATCAGTTCATGGCCTTTCATAAAAATAGCACAAACGCAGCACCTTGTTGTAATATATCGACTTATGATAACTTGATAATAAAAAGGACATCCTCAAGTTGATTATTTCTTTTGCCGACCAGGGAACAATCGATATTTACAATGGGATCAACTCGAAAGAAGCTAGAAAAAAGCTTAATCCAGCTCTATGGGAAAAAGCTCAGACTAAGCTTGATATGATCAACAAGGCCTATCGATTAGAAGATTTGAGGATCCCTCCAAATAACAGATTAGAAAAACTTGTTGGAAATCTTACTGGAAAATATAGCATCAGAATTAATGATCAGTACAGAATCATTTTTAAGTGGGATCCCGATAAGCATGGAACATCCGAAACAGAAATAACTGATTATCACTAGGAAAAATATGTTGCCAACACATAGAAAGCCAACTCCTCCCGGGAAAATTTTATTAGAAGAGTTCCTCATACCTTTAGACATTTCTCAGTCTGAATTTGCGCTCCATTTAGGAGGTACTTGGACACAACCTAAATTGAGTGCCATTATTCATGGCAAGCGTTCGATTACTGAGGAAATTGCTTTAGATTTTGCTGATGCTTTAGGCACATCCCCTGAATTTTGGATCGGTCTTCAATCCGATGTTCACTTGTGGGAGGCTAACCAGAGACGCAGAAAAATATCACCCATCAGAATTTCTAGAGCAAGAAGACGGGCGAAAGCAACCAAATAAGTAGCTGAATTAGAGAACTTTTTCGAAGTAGCGGATGGTCGAAAGCAGGCCTTCTTTGAGGTCTACTTTGGGTTGCCATTCGAGCAGGTTGCGGGCGAGCGTGATGTCGGGGCGCCGCTGCTTGGGATCGTCGCTTGGCAACGGTTTGAAGATCAGTTTGGAGCTTGAGCCTGTTAGTGCCAAGATTTCTTGAGCCAACTCAAGCATCGAGAATTCAGTGGGATTGCCTAAATTAATCGGCCCTGTAATCGCAGGCCCTGTCTGCATGAATTTAATGAAGGCTTCAATGAGATCATCGACATAACAGAAAGAGCGTGTCTGCGTGCCATCGCCATAGATAGTGATGGGCTCGTTTTTGAGTGCTTGCACAATGAAGTTTGAAACCACACGGCCGTCGTTGGGATGCATGCGTGGGCCATAGGTGTTAAAAATGCGTCCGACTTTAATTGGAATGCCGTGTTGCCGAAAGTAGTCAAAAAATAGCGTCTCGGCGCAACGCTTGCCCTCGTCGTAGCAAGAACGAATGCCGATGGGATTGACGTTTCCCCAATAGGTTTCACGTTGCGGATGCTCTACCGGATCGCCATAGACTTCGCTTGTCGAGGCTTGGAAAATCTTAGCCTTTAGGCGATGAGCCAGCGCAAGCACATTGATCGCTCCAAGCACATTCGTCTTGGTGGTTTGCACCGGATCATGCTGATAATGGATCGGAGATGCTGGACAAGCTAAATTATAGATCTCATCGACTTCTACTGAAAGTGGCGTGCAGACATCGTGCTGCGTCAGCGTGAAATCGGGATGATCGTGAAATGAGGCGAGATTTTCTTTTGTGCCCGTGAAAAAATTATCGACGCAGATGACAGCATTTCCTTCGCGCAAAAGTCTTTCGCATAAGTGCGATCCTAAAAATCCTGCTCCACCTGTGACTAAAATTCTTTTTTTCTTCATTTTTCTCCTAACACAAATGCCAGCGCTTGTGGGCCTTTTTCAGCGCCCCATTTTTTATAGGGGGCGAGCTCTTCGATCTTCTCTTCGCTTGCCGTCACAATCAGTAGATCCGTGTATTTTAAAAAGACATGCGCTTCGCTTAAAGAGGGTTTGGCTGTCGAGTAAATCAACGTGAACTGATACTTAGGCTTTAGGTTTTCAAGAAGCCTTTGGAAGGTGGCTCTTGCCAAAAGCTCAGGGGCATGTCTTGAATTTCCACCCGTTGGCAAAAAGTCAAAATCTCTTTTTCTTTGTAGAGGCACAGTAGCGATCTTGCCTTCTAAAAAATGCCAGAGGCCGGGAATCTCTTCAGGCCGCACTTTTTTGTCGAAGGTACATTGGATGAGCAGCGAACGTTTCTGTTCAAGCGCCAGCAGCTCAGCTAAATTCGCGGCGTAGTTTGGAGAGTCACCTCCAAGAATGGTGACACAGATTGGCTGGCTGCTTCTTTTTTGCTGCGAGATGAAAGAAGCTAAACGGCGCAGTGTCTCCAAATCGCCATCGCCTAGCTCTTTAAAGGCTGCATCGGAAAATCGGCTGAGTTTTCCACAAAAATTTAAGCCGTAGTGCATCAGCGCTTCGGCAGAGACTGCAAAACCACGCGCAATGCCGCGCACGAGATAAAACATAAAGCTTGCTGCAGCGCCGAGCAGCGCTCCCCCAAAAATGAAAATAAAGAGCTGTGGTGGCTGTAGCTTTTTAGGCGCAAAGGCAAGATCGATCGGCTTTGAATCGACATAAAAAAGATTGTAATGCAAGTTTTTCGTCTCGACAATTTTGCTGATGCCATCGATGACGCCCATGCCGAGTTCTTTTTTAAAGCGCAGATGGTTTTCTAGCTTCCATTTCTCAGGCAGATCTTCCATTTTCACGCTGATCTCGCCCAGCTTATCTTCAATCAACGTCTTCTCTTTTTTGATTAGATCTAAACAGATTCTCTGTAAGGAGACGATGCGCTCTTCAACGAGTTTAGTGCGCAGTTTCTCAAGCTCGATTGTCTGGTCGATATGATGAATCAGAAATGTTTTTTCTGTTTCTAAGGCTTCTTTCAGACGAAAAATCTCTTTGATACTACGGTTTTTCTGATCGCGCAGCTGCAGGGCAATATCTGCGGCCTTTTGTACGAGACCCTGACCTACGGCGTCTTTTAAAAGCGCGCCAAGCGAACTCATTTCAAAGTCAGGAGCCAAAATCTGATCGCGCAGATAGAGCAGCTGACGGATGGTGCTTTGAATGCCATCGAGTTGATTTTGATAAGAGACATATAAATTTTGTGCAGTGGCAAGATTAATTCCCTGCAGCTCTTTGTTAAATGATGTGCGCAAAGAGAGGTTCTCTTCGAGCGCGCGCTTTTTGTCCGTGAGCAATTGCTTATGTAAAAGGAGATAGCTTACCAGCTCTTTTTCTTTGGCAATAACGTCTGCTCCCTTGTGTGCAGGATCTCTTTTGAGTTTTTGAATCTCATCCACTCGAATGCGCACTAAATTTTTGGCATCTTTTAGCAAAATCGAGTTGGTAGGAAGCTCGAGGCGTTTTTCAAGTCGGTCGATGAAAAGCTCTGTTTCTTTAATTTCTTCTATGACGTGTGTGAGCTCACTTTGTCCGGGAGCCGCTGCTTTCATTTCTGTTTCTTTAAGGGAAATCTGCAGTAGCTGCTCTTGATAACGCTGCTGGTCGCTCTCTAAAAGTGCAGGAGCGCTCTTTTTAGATTTATCGTCCTTTTCCCTTTCTTCTAAGGTCGAAAGCACAAATGGCAACTCTTCGCGTTCTTTTTCAAGCCGTTTCTCTTCGACTTCTAAATCAAAAAGTTTTGAGGTGTACGCCTGCTTAGGAATTGCCAACATCTCCACTTCTTCTTTAAGACCCACAAAACCATCGCGGCCTAAATTCTCCTTCATATAATTCGATTGTTCATCCAGAACGCGATCGAGTGAAGAAGTGAGTTCGGCTTGCCGTTTATCGAGGTAGGCGAGTTGCGCACTAGCAAGTTCATCATTTTCTTTCTTCAAGTAGTCGTGATAGGAGGCCATCATCACATTCAGAAAACGAGCAGCGGTGTGCCGATCTGGATGTGCATAAGAAAGACTCAGAATGTTTTTATCTTGCTTCTGAGGCAATACCGCAAAGCGTTTGAGCTGTTTTTTAACTGCATCAGCCCAAGGGCATATCTTCAGAGGATATAATTTTTTTAAGGCGAACTGCTTAGGAATTTGTTCCAAACAGAATGTAAAGGCACTGTTTTGAAATGGCTCGCCTAATTTCCCGCTTCCCAGCACATTCTTCTTCGCATCTAAAATTTCAAAGATCTCTCCCTCGCTAAAGCGCAGAAAAAGATTGAGTAGTTCTTCGCCTTCATAGTGGACATCGCAGAAAACAAAAGTCTCATCAGATTTTCTCGGCAGACGCGCTTCTGCACAAATATTCTCCCAGAAGTTGCAAAGCAACTTGGTGAGGAGTCCCTTATTTTGCACACTGATCTGAAGCCCGAGTTTTTCGATCACAACTCGACCGAGCCTTTGTGAGCACATCAGAGCAGAAGCGCCGCGATTCATCTCGTTTAAACTGGCAATCTGCATCAAACTTTTTAAATTCGCAGATTGATCTACCTGAGATGTAGCTGCTTGTTTAAAAGTTGCTGTGGCTCGATAAACGGGCTGCTGGAAACCGAAAAAAACCAGCATGACAAGTCCGCAAAAAAGTGCAGCCTGCTTGAGGCGCGGTCTAAATTTGATAAAGAGATATTTTATATCTTCAAATGTGATTAGGATCTCTTCTTCTGGAGTGCTCATGGGACGTTCACTCCTACGCCTCTGATGCCTTTGGTCACGAGATCAAGACCAATGAAGGTAGGCAATAGCTGCGATACAAAGCGGTTCCACTCGGTTAGAGGCGTAGCTGCTACATAGACGATATCGCCCGGGATTAGCAACATGCTATCACTGGGAAGATGGATCACATGCCGCCAATTAAGCGTATAAATCTTCGGGTGCAAAATGTTACCGCGAATCACTTGGATATACGCTTTATCACCCGTGTAGGGAATGCCACCTGCTTCTGCTAGAGCTTGCCTGAGTGTCATAAAACCATTGGGAAGGTCGACCACACGCTCTTTACCCACTTCCCCTAACACCATCAAAGATGAAGCCGCCGCATCCGCAATGTAAACTTTATCTCCACCGCGCATGACAATATTTTGAGTCATGTCCCCTTCTTTCATCAATTTGAAGAGATCGACGGGCAGAAGGTCATTATCACGAATGACATAACTCTTAAAAAAGTTAGCCTGCGTGGGAACTTTAGCGATCGACATCACTTCAAATAAACGAATGCGACCATCTACGGGAATATTTGGCACCTGAACCAGACCTGCTAATTCCACTTTACGCTCAATGCGATCGCGGTAAGAGATAAAGACTTCGATATCTTTGATCTGCTCGAGGTATTTCTCTTTTAACTTCTCGCGTGCCTCTTCAAGCGTTAAACCCTTGACCTCAACAGCTTCTAAGTCGGGTAGCAGCACTTTTCCGCTCGCCACGCGGTAACCTACCGTGGATCCTATTCGCTGCACAGCTTCGCTAATATCGGCGCGGGTGGGATGGTAGATCGCAATTTGTAAAAGATCCCCCTCTTGAATTACATCTTTGTAATCTTCAAGAAGCGTACTTGAAAGGGAACCTAGATCCTTGCCCTGCATCTGCAAAATAGAGAATTTGCCTTCGCGAATCTTGTATGAGTCCATGACAAACTCATCCGCTCCCAACACATCTGGTCCGCGATAAGGGCGATTAGAACAAGAGGTTGCCAAGATAAGAAGCGAAAGAAATAAAATAACCGTGTGCATAGTAGAAAATTGGCAATTCCTATAAAAGAATAGGAACATCTGTAGCCTATCTAGGACTTTTTCAGCAATGACTCTCTCTTCAAAACGTATCTTCATTACAGGGATTGCCGGCTTTATCGGCTTCCATCTAGCTATTTTTCTAAAAAAACGAGGAGATCTTGTCACGGGCTGCGATAATTTCAATAACTATTACGATCCTGAATTAAAACGAGCTAGAGCCAAACAACTTAATTCTCTTGGAATATCTGTTTTTGAAAATGACATTTGCGATGGCCCAAGCATGGAGAAAGCCCTGAGCGGACAGGAGTTCACTCATTTCGTGCACTTGGCTGCACAAGCCGGCGTTCGTTACTCGCTCAAGCATCCAGAAGCTTATGTTCACTCCAATTTAGATGGGTTTGTGCAAGTGATCGAGCAGGTGCGCAAGCACCCCAAGATGAAGTTCATCTTCGCCTCTTCTTCTTCCGTCTATGGATTAAATAAAAAGATTCCTTTTTCTGAAACAGATCCCACCGACCAGCCCGCTAATCTTTATGGTGCCACCAAAAAATCCAACGAGCTGATCGCACACGCCTATCACCATCTATATGGCATGTCAGTCACAGGTCTGCGCTTTTTTACAGTTTATGGCCCATGGGGAAGACCCGACATGGCCACCTTCTCATTCACGCGCGCCATCCTAAATGGCGAACCCATCCAAGTTTATAATCATGGAAAGATGCAGCGCGACTTCACCTACATCGATGATATTGTTAAAGGCACAGCTGCCGCTCTCGATCTCGGATCTGCCTGCGAGATCTTTAATCTTGGCAACAACCATCCGGAAGAGCTGCTCACACTGATCTCGCTGATTGAAAAAAAGACAAATAAGCGCGCCAAAATCGAAATGCTTCCCCTACAACCCGGCGAAGTGCTCAGCACCTATGCAGACATATCCAAAAGCCAAAAGATGCTTGGGTTTAAGCCGCAAACCTCTCTTGAAGAGGGCATGAGCCATTTCATCGATTGGTATCTGAAGTATTATTGACCTAAGAATTCTAAAAACGCATCTGGAAGAAAGTCGATTAAATCAGAAGCGATAAGCCCATAAGAGCTCTTTTGAAAAGCAGCGATTTCGCCTGCAGCGCCATGCAGAGTTGCCCCAACTGCTGCTGCTGTTTGCGGATTTAAACCTTGGGCTAGAAGAGCTGCGATGATTCCCGTGAGGACATCACCTGTGCCAGCGGTGGCCATGCCAGGATCTCCGCGAAGGCAAATAAGAGGTGCCGCATTTGGATGGAAGATAAATGAAGGGCCGCCTTTCAAGAGCAGAGTAACCTTTTTCTCATCTACATAATTCTGACATAGAGCATGCAGCTTCTGCTCATCGCACTTGTGGGCATTTAGAAGACGTTCGGTTTCCCCGCGATGAGGCGTTAAAACCGCATTTGAAGGGATTTTCCAAGAGGGATTTTCAGCTAGAAAATAGAGCGCATCGGCATCCATAACGGAAGGCAGTTCTATGCGTGGGAGAAGATTTTTTAGAAGTTTTTTACTCTCTTTATTTCTGCCCATCCCAGGCCCGATTAGTAAACATTTAGCACGCTGGCTTTCGGCATAAATTCTTTGTAGGCTGTCTTCTCCGAGCTCTTCCTTAACTACTTCAAGAGGCGCGGCGGCAAGCTCTCCATCCATGCCCCAGGCATGAAATAGACGCACAATACCAGCGCCGGCGCGCAGTGCCGCTTTTGTCGAAAGGAAAGCCGCGCCTGCAAAACCAGGTGAGCCGGCAACGGCTACCACATACCCCGCTTGATACTTGTGTCGATTGCGCGTGAGAGTTGGTAGTGCGCTAGTAATTTCTCTCTCATCGATCAAAAAAGCTTGCGCCTGCGCAGCTTCTAAAAACTTCGCATCCAGACCAAAATCTACATGCTGCAGCTCGCCCACATGGTTCCAGCCTTGACCTATAAAAAATCCTAATTTTGGCAACCCGAGGTAGATCGTCTGTGTGGCATTGATGGCGACAGAAGCGACTTCCCCAGTATTCCCATTTAAACCAGATGGGATATCGATAGCTAAAATCGGCAACTTCGAATTGTTAGCCAGTTCAATGGCCTCAGCTAGTTCATTTTCGGCTTTACCATGAAAGCCGGTGCCTACCAGACCATCTAATAACACACCTTCAAGTTCAATAGCTCTTGTACTTCCCTGTTCGAAGGAAAGGATCATTCCGCCGGCAGCTTTGAATACATCGCACTGCTTTTGGCAAAGAGGGCTGCAGGTAGAGTAGGGATAAAACTGGATGGCAGTAATTTTATACCCAGAGGTAAGAAGATGCTTTCCGGCAGCAAAGGCATCGCCGCCATTGTTGCCTTTACCAATGAGGAGTGTGAGAGTTTTATCGAGGCCCTGAGTAGAAATATACTCTTCAACCGCATCGGCTATGCCTTTACCGGCATTCTCCATGAATTCGAGCTCTGAGACACCGTTTGAATAAGCCAGTTTTTCGATGCGCGCCATCTCTTCTGCAGTGATAACCTTCTGTCCGTAGATCAAAGGTGCTCCTCCTTAATGGCTCGTTGTAAAAGAGCTCTAACGGCATCGCGTGGATTGAGATCTTCATAGAGGATTGAGTTAACTGCCGCAGTGATGGGCACTTCGATCTTAGCTTTGCGTCCAAGCTGCAGCGCCGATACACACGTATAGGTGCCTTCGACCACCATACCGATTTTCTCTTTGGCAGCTTGTGTGCCTAGTCCTTCGGCTATAAGACGTCCGAACGTGTAATTGCGGCTGAGTTTAGATAAACAGGTGACACAGAGATCACCCATGCCTGAGAGACCATTCAGTGTTTCAGGTCTACAGCCTTTGGCAACTGCCAATTTACGCATCTCATGCAAACCGCGTGTCATTAGCGCGGCTTTAGTATTGTCGCCAAACCCTAGGCCGTCTGAAATCCCACAAGCGATGGCGATGATGTTTTTCATCGCACCGCCAAAGGCTACGCCAGCAATATCACTGTTTGGATAAATACGAAAAAATGGAGTAGAGAAAATATCCCTGATGGAAACCATGAGTTCAGAATCGAACGAGGAAGACACTACAGACGTGGGAAGGTTTTCGATCACCTCTTCCGCTAAGCTCGGTCCACTTAGGCACCCGATCAAGTTTTTATGCCCCTCGCCCATCACCTGCTTAATAACTTCAGGCAGAAGTAAGCAGCTATTCTGCTCGATACCCTTGGAGGTAACCACGATTGGGCATTTGACGCCTCCCAAAGCGAGCACCTGTTCAAAAACCGGCCGCACGCCCATAGAGGTCACAGATTCTGCAAGTAGATCTATGTCTGTAATGGCTTGTTTTAAGTCGCTGGTGATTTCAACTTTGACGTCTGCTTTATGATTTGGAAGCTTAGGATGCGCGCGTTTTTTGTTTAAAAGCTTGGCAAATTCGGGGTTGGAAGTCCAAAGCACTACCTCATGTCCATTTGAAGCGAGCAGAGAGGCTAAACAAAAACCCCAAGTTCCAGCACCCAAAAAGCCAATTTTCATACGAAATTTCTACCTAAATCAAAAAGCGCCACGTTATCATAGTTTTTCGCGACCGTCAAATCCAAAGCGTTATTCTTAGTTGATGAATAATTTTTTTAAGATAAAATGTATCCTTTTTAAATCACAAAGGCTCCGTTTCTTATGACAAGTATCAATCTGGATCCAACAAGCTGCTTTTCCTCAGGATCCCCAACCAGTTGTTGCGAAACTTCCCCCCTCGTTAATGACTCAATAGAAGCACCCTTGATTCAGATTGAGCTTGCGCTTAATAAAGCAGGAAAGCTCTGGGTGGTATCCATCTTGTCAGGTGCGGCTCGCGATGTATTTGGTGCTTTTGAAATCGTAGGAGCTCTTGCCTTCACCATAATCCGAGGCCTCAGCACCCCTATCTGCCTATGTAAATCTGGAAGAGGAGAAGCTCTTCTAGCTTGCGCAGAAACGATGCGCGCTAGCACATATATGGTTCATGGCTTGGCCAACATCATGAGAGGCACAGCTGAAATCTTCCAATTATGCACAAGATCTGATGAGCATCGATTTCAATATCCATCGGAACAGAAAAGAATATCTTTTGTACCAACGGGCTCTCATGTAAGTATTCTTGTGACAACGGGCTCTGCTGAAAATACCCCTCTACCTAGTCCTGGGAATGCATACTACACATTTAGAGTAAGAGAAGAGGCGCCTGAAAATGGTAGAGGTCGCGTCGCGCCCCCAAGCGCAGATTTTATATCTTTCTCTGACATACCAGATGATACGCATGGCGAAAATCCAGGAATGGAGGTGCCTCAAACTAATCGCCATGGGGTCCATATTTCGGGTTATGGGACTATCTCTGACGTATAAGCTTCGATGTAATCTTGATCCGAAGGAAGCTCTTTTCCTCTCCATTTCTGAATGAGCTCGGCCGTGGGATAGTAAAATGCCTGATCTAGTTCGAATACGCGTTTAGGGGCCTCTTTGCCTGTAATTCGCTCAAAAACACGTCTATCCGAATCTTGAAGCGCCTTTTGTACCATTTCCAAACTGTTTGCGTCTTTTAAAGGAGCAAAGGTCTCTTCGCGCGGATAGACAATTACCTTAGCTTTGGTAGTGAAATTCAAGACATCAAAGATAAAGGTCTCGCACTTCCAAGCTTTAACCATCTCTTGCCTCTCTCCTAAAACTCCGCTGGCTAAAGCTTTTGTGCTTTTTTTAGCCATATGCCAAGGCATGAAAACGTGCGGGTTTCTGGCTAATCCTTCGATGAAATGCATACTGAAACAGAAAAGGCTGATGTTGGCTACTCTCCATTGAAGAAAGCCGTCAGCATCAACTGCTGCGCGCTCGTTTGCAGGAAGTTCGCTATATTCCACCACGCGTAGCTGACCTCTGCCTATGCCAACAACCCCGACATTCTCATCTTGGTCGCGGCGTAAAATCCCCTTAATTGTCACATCGGCTTTGGCCTTGGCATGATAACCAATTAGCTCCGCGTCAAACGGATCTGCAAGTGGGTTATCGATAAGAATCAGATTAACATGCTCAATGCCACGCTCTTTCCACTGAGTCCAGATTCCTGAATTGAAGAAATTAATCAGTGAGTTGCCATTGCCATCAGCGCCTTCCGCGAGCACGCCTGGTGCTTCGAGAAGCCAATTTCCACTTTCATCTAAATAAGGAAGAGCGGCTTGTAAAAAAAGACGACAATTCGGCTCTTTAACTCCAAACCAGCGATGTTTTTCCAAAAACGAGAGCGTTTCTATGTGATTGAGTGGCGAAGTCATGATCGCCACAGGAAGCACGCATCCGGCTTGAATAGATGCAGCTTTGGCCTTTTCAAGAAAAAGTTGCAGCAAGCTTTTATGGCGTACAGGTGTGAGAGGTAAAAGCCCTTTGGGTTGGCTTGCTCCAAGACGCGAGCCTTGCCCCCCAGCTAAGATGAGACACCCCACTTTGCCTTGGGAGAGAAGCTCTTTTCCATATTGTGCATTTTCCTTATCACCAGCCTGATCGAAAACTCTAAGAGGTTCAAGTTGGGGAAAAGAGGAAGAGCGAAAGAGCGCCTCTTTTTGCCTTTTTAGTAAAAGGCTATCGTACTTCTTAAGTTGCGCATAGAAAATCTCTTGTTGCGAGGGAGAAAGTGTCTCGACCCCAACAAAAAGCTGTTTTTGGCCAAGAGCTGTTAGATGTTCTAAGATTAGATCTTTGAGCATGCTGCCTCCCATACTTCTTGCACCGCAAGCTGCCTGAGATCACCTTCATTTGCAATCAAAGCACGATGAACCAGCCTAGCATTAGGTGATGCAACGTTCTGTTTTAATACGCCCTGCTTTGGATCTGACCAGAGCGATGTGATCTGCAAAGGAAAATCGGCATTGATAAAGTAAGCGAGTGAAAGCACTCCCGAATCGGGAACAATCAAGTGTTGGCAACGATTTTTTATAATCGATAACATATCTAACAAAGAGGTTTTGCCTCTTAAATCGATTAGATTATTACCCGCAAAATCCATGGTGCCCTCCCTCCCGAATAGAATAACCCTTACGCCTTCTTTCAAACTAAGGCGTTCGATCAATTCCTTCCAAGAGGATAAAGGCCAATTTTTTTCATAACCATAATTACTGCCCGTTTCCGTTTGAGGCTGAAGAGCGATATACGTGGCTTCATCTTGCAAAGGAAAGGCGCGCCAAAGCGCATCCCATTCCTCTTGCCACTTCAGCTGAGGCGTTAACTTTCCAAGCTGCCAGCGTACCCAGTGAGTGGGATCGGGTTTTTCGAAAATAAGATCGTAAGAAGAAAGATCTTTTCTCAAATCTGCAAGTGCGGCCTGCATATTTATTTCAATGCCGCGCTTCCATTTAGGCGCGATAAGAACTTCAATGTTTTCTAAAAGAGCAAAGCCTTCTTTTAGATCTTCGCGCGTGATAAAGGTAATTTCAGCATCGGCGATGAGTTCGCGGATGCGAAAAACTAAGGCATAAAGGCCAAGGGCTACATCCCCTAAACCGCGATTCCAGGCGATGAGAATTCGCCGCTGCTGTGTCTTTGAGGCGTGTTTTAGAATGCGCTCAAAAGGGTTAGGACCCCATTTGCGCCATGCTCGTTTAATCATCTAACTAATAATTTCGTGGTCTGAAGAAGACGCATAATATGCTCCGTCACTTCATCAGCCTCGATCTTTTTCATGCAACGAAAGTCTATTGGACACTTGCGTTGATAGCAAGGAGAGCAGTCGACGTGCTTATGAATCACCACGCCATTGCGATAAGGTCCCGTTACAACCTCGCTGGTAGATCCAAATAGTGCGACCACCGGTGTTTGTAAAGCATCTGCAATGTGCATCGGACCGCTATCATTAGTGAGCAGGACATCGCAAATGCTAATAAGTGCAGCAAGCTCGCGCAGAGAAGTTAAGCCAGCCAGATTGAGGATACGTGGAGGTAGACCCTGGCAGATCTCTTTAACTAGAGAAGCATTGGCCTGATCTCCAAAGTAGATGATAAAAAGCTCTGGATCTTGCAAAAGGCGCTCTGTTACTTCGCGGAATCTCTCAGGCAGCCAACATTTGGCAGAGCCGTAAGTCGCGCCAGGGTTGATCCCAACTAAGCGACTGCTGTCTGAAACACCATGTTGTCTTAAAAGTTCTCTAGCTTGAAAAATTTCTTTCTCAGAAAGGTAAAGACGCGGTGGAGAATCAGAAATAGGCACACCTAAAGGAGCAAGCAGCATTTTGTAGGTGACGACTAAGTGCTGTTTTTCGATGGTTTCAGGAAGTGGCAGGCTGTGAGTGAGAAGAAGACTTCTACCATTGCCAGCATAGCCAATTCGATAGCGTACTTTAGCTTGCCAAAACCACCAAGCAGCCGAAAAAGAGTGCGGCAGCAAAATCCCAAGGTCATATTTGCCCCTGCGTAATTTTTCAATTACATTGCGTTTACCCACACGGCGGCCGAAAGTATTGCCCTTGCTGAAGCAGAAGAGTTCATTGATTTCGGGATCTTCTTGTAAAAGTTCACATACAGGAGAACGCGCCATAGCCGTGATGTAAGCATCAGGGTATGCGCGGCGCAGGTCACTGAGAATAGGCGTAGCCATTACCAAGTCGCCTACCCAGTTGGGCATGCGCACGATAATATTTTTAGGCTGAAAATTTTTTAAAGATTCCATGTTTGAAAAATAGCAATTGTTCGGGATTTTGCGCATCCACCGTATTTCTTGCATCGAAAATTTAAACTTTGCATAAACTTACCTTCGGATCCAGTATAAGTTAAAATATCAATACATATGAAAAAAATTCTACTCACAGGCGCGTCGCGCGGTCTCGGAAAAGCTCTAATAGAGTTTATCGCGCAGCAAAATTGTATCGTCTACGGCACAGTCCGTAGCTTAGCTGGCTACAAAGATACCGCAAACATCAAATATATCGAGCTAGATTTGCAAAGCACTGCATCGATCGATAAAGCTGTGGCTGAAATTTTCCAGAAAACAGACTCCCTCGATGCAATCATTCATAATGCCGGGCTGGCTTATAAAGATGCTGCTGACGCGCTTAGCGACGAAGAGAGGCGCCACACATTCGATGTGAATTTCTTCGGACCCGTTTACCTCACAGAAAAAATTCTGCCTTACATGCGCAAAGCTCAAAAGGGAAAACTCATTTTCATCAGCAGCGTGGTAAGTATCGACCATTGGCCTTTTCTAGGCGTATACAGCGCCTCGAAAGCCGCGCTTGAAAACGTCGCTTTCGAATGGGCTGTGCTGCTTAAGAAATGGAATATCGATGTCTCTGTGATTCGTCCCAACCCTTTAAAAACAGATATGCAGATTTTAAGTGCGGCAAATCCAGCTGCAAATGCATACGATACGACTTTTTGCACTGAACTTCTCTGGGAAGAAATTGAGGATGTCTGCACACTCGTGTTTAAGATCCTAAATGATCCTGCGCCTCTTTTTGAATATCAGACAGGCCCCTTTTCACAAGCTGCTGTCGATGCTGTTCTAAAAGAAGGAGCCTACCAAAAACTCTTAGAGAAATACCGAAAAATTTACCTCAAATAAACGCATGAAACCTCGAGAGGAAAGCCCGATCATTTTAGGCGTGGACCCAGGCACATGTGTCACGGGCTATGGGGTAATTAAAGCCCATTCGCATACCTATGAACCACTCGACTTCGGCACAATCCGTCCCTCTACAAAACTCCCGCTTGCCCAGCGTTATTTAATCATTTTTGAAGGAGTGGTAGCACTGATTGAGAAGTATAAACCGCAAGCCGTATCTGTGGAGACTCAATTCGTGCATAAAAATGTGCAAAGCGCCATCAAATTAGGTATGGCAAGAGGTGCTGTAATGCTCGCCGGCGCCAAAATGGGATGCAGCGTTCATGAATATACGCCCAAAAAAGCAAAACTCGCTGTCGTTGGAAATGGCTCTGCGAGTAAGATGCAGGTACAAAAAATGATGCAAGTGCTGCTGAGCCTCTCTTCTGTACCGGAACCGGAAGACGCGGCCGATGCGCTTGCGCTTGCGATCTGTCACGCTCACAACCTAAGGTCTATTATATGTTAGAATACATCCGCGGTAAACTCACCGAAGCCACTCCAGAAAAGGCTACGATCGAAATAAACGGCCTGGGTTATCGCCTTTATATCCCCTTCAGCACATACACCAAACTGCCACAAATCGGCCAAGAACTTCTTCTGCACATCTCCACGCTTATTCGCGAAGATAATCATAGACGGTTTGGCTTTATCTCTAGAAATGAACGCGACCTCTTCGAAGAATTCATTCAGATTTCAGGAGTTGGACCCAAGACCGCTCTGGCGCTCATCGGCCACATGGAACTTGCCGACCTTCAACAAGCGATCTCTGAAAAAAATGTTAACGCTCTTTGCCGCATCCCAGGCATCGGCAAAAAAACCGCCGAACGCCTAGTGGTTGAACTCAAAGACCGTATGAAAAAACTCGGCCTGATCGATGCAATTATCCCGACTAAACCTGGCAAAACCAGTACCATCGAGGATGCGATTGCAGCCCTGATCCATTTAGGCTACCCGCTCCCACGTGCACAACGAGCAATCAAAATTGTTGTTGATAGCAGCCCTGCAGAGCCTGAGCTCTCAAAATTGATCACGCTCGCCCTCAGGCACGTCTAGAGCTATTTGATCATTTAGAGTATGATGGTTGGATATTTTGTGAAAAATTATTATGCAATTTGTCCACCGATACAATCAGCTCGACGATACCATTGCGGCCGTGGCCACACCCCCAGGTGAAGGCGGGGTAGCGATCATCCGTATTTCTGGAAAAGATGCGCTATCTGTTGCTGGAAAAGTTTTTTCTGGGCCCGTGCATTCCTATCAAAGTCACACGGCGCATTTTGGGAAAATTCTCGATGCAAATGGGCGGATTGTAGATGAGGTGCTGCTACTCCCCATGCGCGCGCCGCGTTCTTATACGGGAGAAGACATTGTCGAGATTCACTGCCATGGTGGTAGCCTTATCACACGCAAAGTTTTAGAAGTGGTATTGCAAGCTGGAGCCAGACCTGCAGAACCCGGAGAATTTACTTTTAAAGCTTTCATGCACGGCAAGCTCGATCTCGCGCAAGCAGAGGCTGTGCAAACACTCATCTCAGCACGCAGTGATCTAGCGCTCCATTTCGCAGAGCAGCAGCTTCAAGGCGCGCTCTCCAAGCAGATCTCCTTTTTTCAAAAAGAGCTGACAGATATTGCCGCAATTTTAGAAGCCTGGGTCGATTTTCCTGAAGAGGGACTCGAATTTGCCTCCATGGAAGAGGTGCTTAACATCCTTACTCAGATCAAAGAAAAAATGGTTAAGCTGGCGCTTAGCTTCCATGATGGGAAAAAACTGCATGAGGGCCTAACTCTCTGCCTAGCTGGGCCGCCTAATGCAGGGAAATCCTCGCTCATGAATGCCCTGCTTGGAAAAGAACGCGCCATTGTGACCGATATTCCTGGCACAACGCGCGATCTTCTAGAAGCAGATCTCTCGCTAGGCCACCTCAATTTCCGCTTGATCGACACGGCTGGAATTCGCCAGACCGAAGAAAAAATCGAACGTGAAGGCATTGCTCGCACACGCACCGCAATCAGCGAAGCCGATCTCGTGCTGCTCGTGTTTGACGGAAGCCAAAGCGGCGGAAGCGAGCAAGAAGCGCTCATTCGTGAAGCCGAAGGCAAAAAAGCCCTGATCATTTGGAATAAAAGCGATCTGATGACTTCCAACGCGCCCGTGCATGCAAGCCTGCCCTCCGTGTGCGTCTCAGCCAAACAGAGACAGGGCTTGGAAGAGCTGCGCGAGAAAATCGACCAACTAATTTGGCAGCATGGCCTTCCGCAAAAAGAAGAGGTGCTCATCACTTCACTGCGGCACAAACAGGCGCTCTCACAAGCTATTGAGGCGCTGGAAACACTCATTCACGGCCTACGCACTGGCACCTCGCCCGAATTTCTATCCTCTGACATGCGTAAAACATTAAATGAGCTTGGCACAATTATCGGCACAAACATTACCGAAGATATCTTAAGCGCAATCTTCTCTAAATTCTGCGTAGGAAAATGACTAAAAAAGAACGCGCCAAACAGGTTCAAAAAATTCTAAATCGACTCTTTCCAGAGCCGAAAATCCCCCTGAAACATCAAGACCCTTACACATTACTCATTGCTGTGCTGCTCTCCGCTCAAAGCACCGACGCACGCGTCAATCTGATCACGCCTAAGCTCTTTGCCAAAGCATCGACTCCTCAAGAGATGGTTAAATTGAAAGTCGAAGAGATAGAAAAGATCATTCGCCCCTGCGGTCTTAGCAACACCAAGTCTAAAGCCATCTGGAAACTTTCCAACGATCTGATCAAACATCATCAAGGCCAAGTGCCTAAAAGCTTTGAAGCGCTCGAAGATCTGCCGGGCGTCGGCCACAAAACCGCCTCGGTCGTGATGGCCCAAGCTTTTAACGTGCCCGCCTTCCCGGTTGATACTCACATCCACCGCTGCGCCAAGCGCTGGCGCCTCAGCCAAGCCAAAAACGTCGTGCAAACCGAGCGCGACTTAAAAAGCCTATTTCCCGAAAAAGATTGGATCCGGCTGCATCTGCAAATCATCTACTACGCCCGCACCTACTGTCCTGCGCGTGGCCACAAACTCGAAAACTGCCCGATCTGCCAACTCTTGGCAAAATCACCCAAAAACATTTAATCTTAGCCTGTGAAAACCAGGATAAGATAGTGACCAATGGAAAGAGAGTAACATTCATTTTCAAAGGCCTCGGATTTCCAATCAAACTCATTAATATCCCCATGAGAGAAATGGCAGGAGAGTAGGTTCTGGACATTAATTTTAACAAACTCCAGTTAGCTGTTCTAGATGTTCTCCTTAGAAAGCCATCTTCACTAAAAGGAAGTGAGTTGAAATTCATCAGAAAATTTCTCAATATGTCCACGACAGAATTCGGAAAAATTTTTGGCGTCTCTCATGTTGCTGTGGTTAAATGGGAAAATAGAAAGACACGCGCCAACTTAGCGACTGACGCTTATATACGGCTGTTTATGTTAGATCATCTGAGAACATTAGAATAGAGTCTCTAGGCAATTCTTATCTCTAGGTGCTTACCCAAAGCGCTAACAGCCATAATAAGGGATTTCAAAGTGCAAGTTTTTTTAGGATCGAGCAATCTATTAACAGCAGCCCGGCTAGTTTTCATTTTTTTTGCAAATTGAGATTTTGTCAGTTTTTGTTTTTTCAGCTCTTTTTCTAGTTGAAATGCGATGACTCTTTTAACTGCTTCGGCATTGCATTCTTCGAATAAACCTTCTTCTTTCAAGAAGTCATCAAAATTTGAGCCTCTATGCTTATTTTTCATAAACCCTCTTTATTATTAGCCATACTTTTTAGCTCGTTTTCTTGCTAGATCTAAGTCATCTTTTGGAGTCTTTTGACTTTTCTTAACAAATCCATGAAGCAAAACCATCTCACCTTTCGACATTTTAAAAAGGACCTGGGCTATTCCATTTAAAATATGACAACGAGCCTCCGCCTAAACTTCTGTCTAAAGGCATACCCAACGGCCAGCCAATTTGAATCGTTCTTAAATCATTCCCAATTTCCTTTCTAGAAGCTTTGTCCTAAGGAGAGCAGCCATTCTTTAACTGGTTCATTACCACTGCCTTCCTCTTTATAAAAAACTATCGGGATAGGATCAGGAATCATTGCAAAGGAAACCTTTTCTTTTTTATTTTTGGGAGTGTATCAAAATTGATACACTCCATACAAGAGCAAGCCGCATAAATTTGGATAGAACCAAACCGAAGCATCTTAATTAATTCAGGTAGTGGCCGAGGGATTGGCCGAGGAGGCCACGGACTTCGATTTTGCGCTGAGACGCATCGATTAGATCTTGATCGAACTGGATACAAGAGGGTTCAAAGAGAAGAATGAGAGAAGAGCCCCCGAAAGAAAAGAAGCCCTTCTCGGCGCCTTTGGCTTGGGCTTCATTGGGAGTAAAAGTCTGGTGGATAGTTCCGACGTAGGTGGCACCCACCTCAATGTATTGGATCGTGCCGAACTGCTTGGTGTGAAAAGGTGTAATCGTGCGCTTGTTTTCAGCCAGAATATTGATATTCTTCTTTAGCGCCATGGGATTCACTGAATAGAGCGGGCCGTTAATTTCTTGTGCAGCTTCTGGCACTCCATCCGTGGGGAAATGGAAGCGGTGATAGTCCGTAGGGCAAAGCCGAGCAATTACCATCGAGCCTTGAGCATATTTCTTAGCTAATTCTGAGCTGCGCAAAAGTGTCTCTAACGAAAACTTCTGGTTTTTTACCAGAAAGCCATCTACCTCAGAAATATTAGAATAAACGAGATAGCGTGCATCTGCCGGCAATACGGCCACCTCGCTACCGCCTGTCATTGGACGCGCTTCGGGCTTGAGTTTGCGGATGAAAAAATCATTAAAAGAAGTAAAGGAAGAAGCAGGTTGGAGAAATTCGCGTTCATCAACTTTGTAGGTGCGAATGAAGGGCAAAACTTTACCACGGCTCAGAGGACTTTTCTGCAGCCAGCCGTAAAGACGTGAAAAAAAAGCGCAGCGGGCGGTTGGACCTAAGCAAAGAAAAGAGAAAAGGCGCGCTTTCCAGCCATCGCCATACATGAGCTCGATAAAGAGTTTTCCATAGACTTCTTCGCGCTCTTCTTTTTTGGTTAAACGATCGATGTAATGGATATCAGGCATAGAGAATTAGGGACGCGCAGGAGCTGTTTTGCCCGCAATTGAAGAAAACAATGCCAACTCTTCTAAATATTCGGAAGAGAACAGATGCTCAAGATGCGTTTTTCTGATGATATCTAAGATCTGCCGGGCGCTATTGACCATTTTGGCGGCGTGCTCTTTAGATTGATCTCCACGGAAAAAGCGCTCTTCTTGTGCACGAAACAGAAGCATGAGATTTTTCAGATCTTTCTGCTGATCGAGCTTTTGCAGTGTAGCCTCAATGAGATGATCTACAACTTTAGACTCTTCCTCGCTTAGCGCATGCACTTTCTCTTCCAGCGGTGTGTCCGCTGGGAGAGAAGAGATGCCTAAAAGGGTGATCAAAAATAGAATTCTCATGCGCACGAGTATGGTGTGAACCAGACTTTGTTGTCAAAATTATGCGAGTATCGAATTATTCGCTTTCATCATCCGATAAATCAATAAAGATAGCTGATTCAATCACGCTCTTTCTTGAAGCTTGGTGCACAAGCGATGCTACATCGAGTGCTTCGGGAGCTGGAATTTCTACTGGAGCAACTTCAGCCACAGCTTCTGCTATAATTGCAGCTGCTTCAGCGGCGTCAAGCTCATAAGCAAAGCGCACAGGCGCTTTTTCTCCTTTATTATTTCCAATTTCAGGATTTGCACCTAAGTCTACTAAGAGTAGCTGCCCAACCTCTTTGCGAATTTTTGGATCTAATGGTTTCCCATTGCGCTCGAGTAAGAAGAATGGGGTGCAGCCTTGTTTATCACGTGCATTGATATCTGCGTCAGCTACATACAATGCTCTTATCATCTCCATTTTCCCATCGATAACAGCATAATGAAAAGGAGTTCTGCCTTTCTTATCCGCCACGTTAGGCTTTGCTTGATGGTCTGTCATGAGGATCATTGCGACTTTTAAATTCCCTGCTTTACATGCTAAATGAAGTGCGGTCGCTCCACTTTTGTCTCTAGCATTAACATTAAAGCCGTGGCCTTTAGAAAGAGCCAAAAGAATCATTTTTTTTCTATCGCGTGGATCGATCGTTAATGCACCATGCGCCAGCGCTCTATTTTTTTGCTTAACATTACGAGCAATAAGAGCTTCGTGGGCACAAAAACGATGTAAAGGTGTTCTTCCGTTTTTATCCAAAGCCATGACATTCGCCCCATTGTTCTTAAGGGATTGAATAATCTTTTCTGAACTTGGACTCGCTCCAGTGGCGCAAGCCAGATGCAGGGGTGTTTCGCCATTCTTATTCACGGCGTTGATATCCACACTCAGATCTTTAGAAGCTAAAACGACGCTTTTTGCGGCCACATGAGAGCGCTCTTTGCAAGCAACATGCAGAGGCGTGTTTCCCGAATTGTCTTTAAGCGAGATATCCGCTCCTTTTATAAGGACGATATCGATCAAACGCTCTGCTTCGTCTAAGCCTTCTGTCTTAACAGATGCATCCATATAGCGGGCCAGACAAAGTCTATGCAATAGAGTTGTGCCGAGCTTATCCTGCGCATTTACATTAGCACCGGCATTAATAAGTTCCGGAATCAGTGCGAAATGGTTGAAATAGAGCAGATAGTCGAGAAGAGAGCTGCCATGTGCGTCGGTAAAATTCACATCGAATCCTTCTTGACCAATCATTTGTCTTAGTGCAGCTACATCGCCACTTTCGCATGCTGCGTGAAATGGATGAGAAAGGTTTTCTTCAGCGCCCGCACCACAAAGGCTCGCAATCCAAGAAAAGAATCCTGACAAACATGCAGCACCCAAAACAAAAGGAGCAGTAAGAACATACCAAACGGCGCTTGCGCATGCTGAAAATGGTGTGACTACACAACCTTGGATGACATGATAAAATCCATCGCAGCAAGATTCAGCTGGTTGAGAATCTGGCGTAGATGCGGATTCAATTGAGTCTTTAGAATTTGGATTAACTCTAACGAATGTATTGTCATTATCTTGCTGATCCTTTGGCTGGCTTGGGAGAACTGCGGGTTGAGTTCCCTTGCCATTTACTATAGTTGTCATAAAAACCTCGTCGTTTGATTGATTAATGCATAAATTATAACTGATTTATTTCTTAATTTCACTAAATAGAAATATCTAAATTAATAATTTACCAAGTAAATATTTTAGTTGGTTGATTTCAATGCCTTTTCGATCTATAATGGAGCACTCATCTTGTTGCAGGAAATGCATCGATGACCTAGCCTGGAAACAACATCGCTTAGGGTAAATCTTCATGTTTGGAATAGTTAAAAAAATATTTGGCACAGCTCAAGGTCGTACGCTTAAGAAGTATGCAAAACTCGTCACCCAGGTTAACATATGGGACGAACGCTTTAAATCTTTAAGCGACCAAGAGTTAAAAAATAAGACGATTGAATTTCGCGAGCGCATCGCCAAAGGCGAAACAACCGAACAGATCCTCCCAGAAGCTTATGCTGCTGTTAAAAACGCTTGCCGTCGTATGTGCGGCACAGAAGCCCACGTCTCTGGCTATGACCAAAAATGGGATATGGTTCCCTACGATGTGCAGATTCAGGGTGCAATCGCTATGCACTTTGGGGCCATTGCTGAGATGCAAACCGGCGAAGGAAAAACACTTACAGCCACGCTTCCTCTCTATCTGAATGCTTTGACAGGCAAGCCTGTGCACCTGGTAACCGTCAACGACTACCTCGCTCAGCGCGACTGCGACTGGATCGGCACAATCTTCCGCTGGCTTGGGCTTGAAGTTCGAGCGCTGGTATCCGGCACACCTCATCACCTCCGTAAAAGCATCTATGCCGCCGATATCGTCTATGGAACCTCTTCTGAATTCGGCTTCGATTATTTAAGAGATAATTCGATGGTGCAGAGCAAAGATGAGCAGTGCCAAAGAGGCCACTACTTTGCCATTATCGACGAAGTTGACTCAATTCTAATCGATGAGGCACGCACGCCTCTGATCATCTCTGGTCCTTCCGCTTCTTCAAGACAGATGTACGATGAACTAAAAGATGGCGTAGCCAACTTAGTTCGAGTGCAACGAGATCATTGTAATCGCATCGCTACCGAAGCGCGCAAAACGCTTGAACAGCTTGGAATGCTAGTTGAAGGCGAGAAGCCCAAGCTAGAGAAAAAGCAAGAAGCTGAAGCAAAAGAAGCTTTCCGTAAATTCTGGCTAGTAGCCAAAGGTACACCTCAGAATAAAGTCTTAAAGCGCATGCGCGAAGATCCCGATCTACGTGCTGAAATTGAGAGCTGGGACACTTACTATTATTCTGAGCCGAACAAAGAAGAGCGTGCTACAGCATTAGCCGATCTCTACATCATCGTAGACGAGCGCGCAAATGAGTACGAGCTAACCGATAAAGGCATCCATGCTTGGATTCAAATGCAAGCAGACATCAGCAATGAACATGACTTTGTCATGCTCGATCTCGGTGGCGAATATGCAAAAATCGATGAAAATCTAGAGCTAAATGAAGCTGAAAAACTCCAGCAAAAAATTGCTCTACGCGAAGAGGATTCGAAACGCAAAGAGCGCTCGCACAACTTAAGACAGCTCTTCCGCGCACATTTGCTGATGGAAAAAGATGTCGATTACATCATCGCTGAAAACAAGGTTGTGATTATCGATGAGAACACTGGACGTCCTCAGCCAGGGCGCCGTTTCTCAGACGGCTTGCACCAGTCGATCGAAGCCAAAGAAGGCGTGGCGATCCAGCAAGAGACGCAGACCTATGCGACGATCACGCTGCAGAACTACTTCCGTCTGTACAACAAGCTCTCGGGCATGACCGGAACGGCGATGACTGAAGCTAACGAATTCAAAGATATTTATAAGCTCGATGTACTCGCTATCCCTACGCATCGTGGATGCAATCGAAAAGATGCCGACGATGAGATCTACATGACCGAGCGTGAAAAATATAATGCGATCTTAAAAGACATCCTAGAGATTCACTCACAAGGCCGCCCTATCCTAATCGGTACGGAATCGGTCGAGGTTTCAGAAAAACTCGCACGCATTTTAAAACAGGGTAAGCTTGAGCCTACTGTGCTAAATGCGAAAAATCATGCACGCGAAGCGGAGATCATTGCTGAGGCCGGTAGTCAAGGCACGATCACTGTGGCCACCAATATGGCAGGCCGCGGCACAGACATTAAACTGAAACCCGGTGTTGCTGAACTCGGTGGATTACATGTTATTGGCACCACACGTCACCAATCCCGTCGTATCGATAGACAGCTGCGCGGACGAAGCGCCCGTCTAGGAGACCCCGGTTCATCTAAATTCTACGTCTCATTTGAAGATTCGTTGATGCGCCTTTTTACCTCGCCACGTATCACTTCTTTCCTGCAGCGCTTCCGCCCGCCCGAAGGCGAGCCTATCTCTGCGAAAGTATTGAATAAGTCGATTGAAACTGCTCAAAAACGAGTAGAACAGCGCAACTACACGATGCGCAAACACACGTTAGAATATGACGATGTGATGAATAAGCAGCGCTCCGAGATTTACGCCTTCCGCAATGAGGTTCTGCACGTCGAAGATGCCACCGCCATTGCCGAAGAGGTTTTAGATGAAGTTTGCGCGCAGATGGCACACCAGTTCCTCTCGAGTCGCTCGACTCCTGGCGGCTGGGATGTAGAAGGCTACCGTCAGTGGCTAATCACTCAGTTCCCAGTTAACTTTGAAAAAGAAGAGTTCGAGAACGAATACTCCAATGCTGAAGAGCTCGAACACAAAGCTAAAGAGATGGTGATCAAAGCCTTCCGCGATAAGCTCGCGCTTGATCAGAGCATTCTTATGCAAGCCCAACAGACCCTTTCGCCTGCCACAGCTGCCATGCAGCCCGATGGCATTTTGAAAGAAGTTGTGCGTAACGTGCTCATCCGAACAATCGACCAGTTCTGGCAAGAACACCTGCTCAATATCGATCACTTGCGCGCTGAGGTGCATTTACGCTCGATTGGGCAAAAAGATCCTCTTACGGAATTTAAACACGAGGCGTTTGCTCTCTTTGAAACGCTCGGCTCTAAGATCAAATTAGAGATCGCACATGCGCTGTTTAAATTTGCAATGGTGCTGCCAGAACCTGAAGAAAAGCGTCTGCCGCCATCTAACCAGGCACCACGCATCCAGCACCGCACTGACCTCTCACTGCTTCCCGACTTCTTCGAAGCCGGCGCAGACCTAATGACTTAGTTCATTTTAGAAAGGAGAGTAACAGGATAGGCAGGATAAGAAAGAGAAGCTGTTTTTTCTCTTAATCTTGCGTATCCTGTTATTTTTGTAATAGATACGTGCCCGCGATGCGGGCACATGAAACTTATTTGAAATTGCCAGCTTTTTTGATGCCGAAATAGAGCATTGGAAGAGCGATGAGGCAATAGATAAACCAGTAGCTTGCATCCCATTCTAATTTCAAAAATCCGCTTTCAGAGAAAAAGAATTGAAGCAGACCTAAAAGACAGAGGTTGCTTCCAACTGATAAGAGCAGAATAGGCATCAGAGGATTTTGGCTCTTTACTTCGCTGCTTTCGGCCTCTGCGGTATTCATCTGCATGGTTGTGGCTCCTAAACCAGAAGTGACTGTTTTGACTTCTTTAAATGTTTCAGTTTTCTTCTTCACCGGCTCGCTCTCTTCCGTCCCGTAAGTTGTTGATCTTTGCGAATATGGGGGCGAGTAGAGCGAAGTTAGGCTCTCTTGCAAAGATTGATGTTTAAAAAGCTGCATTTGCGCGGAATCCGAAGATTCAGCTTGTTCTGCGCCGCAATAGGGACAGACCGCTGCTTCAAAAGCAATTCTACCATCGCAATTTGAACACATTTTTTGTCGATCTGTTGGTTTCATAACACTACCTCATACTTGCTTTCTCTTTCATCCTGTCATAAGTGCCACAAATTTTCTATTCTATTTTCATCTATCCTTTCCAATAGCAGCATTTTCCTGAAACCGTTAAACTCGAAACAAAAAAAGGGAAGCTCGAGTTCTATGGAAAAAAAGATTTTTGATCTAGTGGTAGTTGGCGGAGGAACAGGTGGCTATGTCACAGCGATTAAAGCCACGCATTACGGAAAAAAGGTTTGTCTGATTGAACGTGGAAACTTAGGGGGAACTTGTCTCAATGTCGGCTGTATTCCTACGAAGACATTGCTGGCAGGCTCACATGCATTGAAAAGAGTAAACGAAGCTAGCGCATTTGGAATCACTGTCGGTTCTGTTTCCTTTGATTATCAGAAGATGAAAGAGCGCAAAGATGCGGTTGTGCAAAAAATTCGCAAGAGTCTGGAAGGGCTGATCTTGTCCAACCAGATCACGATTCTGCGCGGACAAGCTGAATTTCTCTCGCCCTCTGAACTCAAAGTGCAAGGTCAAGACAACTGCTTAGTTGCGGCCGAAAAGATCGTGATTGCAACCGGGTCTGAGCCGATGGATATTCCAGCCTTTCCTTGCGATCACAAGAAGATTTTCAACTCTACTTCCATCATGGAAATAACCACCTTGCCAAAATCCATTGCGATCATTGGTGGCGGCTACATCGGATGTGAGTTTGCCTCTCTTTTTGCTGAATTAGGTGTCCGCGTGACCATCTTGGAGGCACTGCCTTCAATCGTGCTCGCACAAGGAAAAACCATCTCTGAAGTCCTGACGCGCGCTTTCCAGCAAAAGAAAATCGAAATCCAAACCGGAGTCTTTGTGGAAGGGATCGACGCTTCGCATGATGGCGTGCTCGTCCGCATGAAAGATAAGCCCCCTGCGGCATATGACATCACGCTTGTAGCAGTTGGCAGAAAGATCGTTTCTTATGGCCTAGGTCTTGAGAAAGCTGGCGTAAAGGTGGATGCAAAAGGCGCAGTTATCGTAAACGATAAGATGGAGACCAACGTGCCTGGGATTTACGCTGTGGGAGATGTGACTGGCAAGTTTATGCTGGCGCATGTCGCCTCGCATCAAGGCATCGTGGCAGCTAATAATGCTGCGGGTAAAGAGTCAATTATGCATTACAACGCCGTTCCATCAGTGATCTTTACTTCCCCTGAGATTGCAACTGTGGGCATGACGCTTGAACAAGCCCTCGAAGCTGGGCACGCGACAGCAGTTGTTGGTAGATTTCCTTTCCAGGCACTTGGTAAGTCGATTGCCTCTCAAGAGGCAGAAGGCTTTGCGCAAGTAGTTGCGGATTCAAAGACTGGCGAGATTTATGGTGCACAGGTCGTTGGGCACGATGCTTCCGTGTTGATTGCTGAGGCAACACTAGCTATCGCCAACGAATTGACCACAGAGAGCGTGGCTGACACCATTCATGCTCACCCGACTACACCAGAAGCGTGGCTGGAAGCGGCCCTATTGGCTCAAAATACTCCCATCCATTTTCCCCCAAAGAGCAAAAAATGAGCGAAGCGACTCCAGGCCGAAAACTAAATCCTCTTCCCCTCTATCAAGAACCTGCTGAAGAAAAAGCGGTCGGTCTCGGACGTTTCCCCTCCTGGCTACATCGTAAATTGCCTATAGGGGGAAACCTCTTTAAGACCAATACGATCTTAGAGAAGTATCGACTTAACACCGTTTGCGAAGAGGCAAAATGTCCTAATCGTTTCGAGTGTTATAGCAAGAAAACGGCCACTTTTCTCGCGCTTGGAAAAGAGTGTTCGCGCAATTGCGGTTTTTGCGATATCGACTTCTCTAAACAGCCAAAGGGACCAGAAAAAGATGAGCCTTTGCGTATTGCGCTTTCCGTAAAAGAGCTGGGTTTGAAGCATGTGGTGATCACCATGGTCGCCCGAGATGATCTACCCGATGGCGGGGCAGCTCACCTTGCTGCCATCATTCGCGAAGTCCGCAAACATGATCCAGAAGTCACCATCGAAGTGCTCACTTCAGATTTCAATGGCAACCTAGAGGCGGTAGATCTAGTCCTCGAAGAGCGTCCTGAAATTTTCAACCACAATATCGAAACCGTGCGCTCCCTAACGCCTCGGGTTAGGCACAAGGCCACCTATGAAAGAACTCTAAGCATTTTGCAGCACGTTAAGCAACGTGGACGCAGTCAGTTTGTTAAGTCGGGCATTATGGTTGGCCTGGGAGAAAGCGAAGAGGAGGTTAAACAGACCATTTTCGACCTGCATGCGGTGGGCTGTGATATCATCACCATCGGGCATTACCTTCAACCAAATCGCCGTAAATTGACGGTAAAGGCTTTCATTTCGCCTGATCAGTTTAAAGCCTATGCAGCTTATGGCGAAAGCTTAGGCGTGCGTTATGTCTACGCAGGGCCCTTTGTGCGCTCTAGCTATAATGCACACGAAATCAAGAACTTAGCTATTTCTAGCGCAAATAAATAATTCTCATCTCTCTCCAGCATTGTAATTCATATCCAAACATGTTAATTAAAAATTTAAATATACATTTTTGGATTATCCATGCCCCCAGAGTCTCAAGAAGAATTCGCCAGCAAGGTGACCGCCATTGTGCTTGCCGGGGGTGAAGGCACTCGCCTATTCCCGCTAACGCAATTTCGCTGCAAACCTGCCGTCTCTTTTGCCGGGCGCTATCGCCTCATCGATATCCCCATTTCTAACTCACTGAATTCTAAGATCCATAACATGTATATCATTACGCAATACCTGGCATCTGATCTACATCAACACGTATTGAGCAGCTTTCCTTCGCATCTTTTTAAAAATGGAAATATTCAGATTCTCTCCCCCGAAGACGGCCCAAATCGCAAAGTCTGGTTCAAAGGCACGGCTGATGCGATAAGGCAAAATCTCGATCATCTGCTTAAGTCTTCTGCAGATTACTTTCTGATTCTCGCGGGCGATCAGCTCTATAATACCAATTTCAGCTCGATGTTAAACTTCGCGAGAGAAACGGATGCCGATTTAGTCATCGCCACGCTGCCTGTAGAAGAGCCTGAAGCCAAGCGTATGGGGCTTTTGAAAATTGATGACGAGAGTCATGTCCAAGGCTTTTACGAAAAGCCCAATACAGCAGAACTCTTAAGACTCTACGAATTGCCCAGTGATTCGCCCGTTAGAAAGAAGGTTTCCCATCTTCAGCCCAATCAGCGTTTTTTAGGCTCGATGGGTATCTACATCTTTAAACGCAGCTGCTTAATTGCGCTTTTACGCGAAGAGGGTGAGGATTTTGGAAAGCACCTCATCCCCATCCAGGTTAAGAAGGGCAAAACCTACGCATTTATCTTTGATGGTTATTGGGAAGATATCGGCACGATCGCCTCATATTATCAGGCTAATCTGGCCTTAATCATGCACAAAAACTGCCTCAATATTTATGACGAAAACAGTCCGATTTACACCACGGCCCACCTACTGCCCAGCCCCGTAATCCACGACACGGAAATTCACAATTCGCTCATCGGCTTAGGTGCAATTATCTACGCCAAAGAGATCTCAAATAGCATCATCGGCAATCGCTCGCAGGTTAAAAAAGGCACGATCATCCGTGATTCGATCATCACCGGTCATAAATTCTATACACCGCCGGCGCATCAATCTCCTCCACTTCCTGCTGAGTTTTCTATTGGGGAGAATTGCCTGATTCAGAAAGCAATCATCGACGAGCAATCCAGCATCGGCAATAACGTACAGCTCATCAACAAAGATCAGCTGCAAAAATATGATGGCAATGGCGTTTATATTCGCGACGGGATTATCATCGTAACTTCAGGTACCCGTCTTCCAGACGGTTTTATTCTTTAGTATTTATGACCGTCTACGCACTTTCTGATCCGCACCTCTCCTTTGGCATTCCAAAAAAGAGCATGGAAGTTTTTGGCCCTGCCTGGGCAGGCTATACCGATAAGATCGAAAAAAATTGGCGCGCGCGCATCAAAGCTGAAGATCTGGTGCTCATTCCCGGCGACATCTCCTGGGCCACTAAATTGGAAGATGCGCTTGTCGATTTAAATTGGATCGCACAGCTTCCTGGCACAAAACTTCTCCTAAAAGGCAACCATGACTTCTGGTGGGACTCACCCAAAAAGCTAAAAGCCGTCATGCCGCCTTCGATCCATTTTATTCAAAATGACGTGTTCAATTGGAACGGCATTACCATCGGCGGCGCGCGCCTTTGGGATACGGAAGAGTTCGGCTTTGGACCCTATATTCAATTTCAAGAAAATCCCTTAGCTCATAAAAAGCCCGATGAAGAGTTTGCCGCTCAGAAAGAGCAAGACATAAAGATCTTTGAAAGGGAGTTGCAGCGCCTTGAGCTAAGCCTTAAGAAACTCGATCCTCAGGCTACCACGCGCATTGCCATGACCCACTATCCGCCCATTAGCGCAGATCTGCGGCCATCTAGGGCTTCACACATTCTCGAAGAATATAAGATTCAGATTTGTGTCTTTGGACATTTGCATAATGTGAAAAAAGATGTTCCACTGTTTGGCGAAGCGCGTGGAATCCAATATCTTCTCACTTCCTGCGACTATTTAGATTTTATCCCGCTAAAAATTCTCTAAAAGCTGGCTGAAGCTTTTTAAATCGTCAGGCCGTATGGGCGCCTCTGGAGAGTTGTGTTGACGTTTTGCAAGGATTTCGCGCGCAGTTTTATGATGCTCTTCTTGATCGAGGCAGCAGAAGTACTCTCCCACTAGCTCAATCAGCTCTTGGAATTGCTCTTCGTTTTTGATCAGCGGAGCAATCTTCTTCACGCACATCAAAAATAAGGAGGGCTCCCCTTGATTGACGAGATAAGCAGCAATTTCAAAAAAGAGATCGAGGTCGGGATCTTCTTCTAACTGCTCCATCAGCCGCTGCAACATGAGGCTCGCTTCATCCATATCGACCGAGGCAAGTAGGCGTGCTCTTAAAAAATCGAACCAGAGCGCATGTGCCACATAGATATAAAATCCATCCAGCAACTCAGAAGCGGACATCTCATCTTCTTTATCGATATCTTCGACAATATAATCATAAAGAAATTTTTCTAGATCATGCGAAGAGTAGCTTTCAACCGTTTGAAAAATCTCTTTGGGCTCACCACCTCGATCGACGTTACTGTCTAGAATATCCTCTAAATCGGCAATCACCTCTTCCATTTTTTCATCGTCTAGCAAATCTTTATCGTAATGATAGATCCGCCAATCGAGCTCATCGCAGAAAATAGAAAGTGAGAATTTATCATGGAGAAGACGTCGCCAGAGCTCAAAAAGAAGTAGGTAGGCCGCGTCATGGCCTTCGACATCTTGCTCGTTACTCCAGATTAAATCGGTCAGTTCCTCAGGATTTTTGCTCTCGTTCGCATAGGCACGAAAGCTCGCTTCTGTGAGGTTGATCCCCAGGGTTTTAAGACGTAAAAAAAGAGTATTAGAAGGAAGAGCGCGTAGATCCTCAACTTGCCAAGGTTGCACGGCTATGCTAGGCTCTTCTAGCCAGCTGAAGCGAATAAGATTATAAAGAGCTTTTCCTTGAAATTCCATAAATGAAAAAAAAACGTCCCTATCTTTTACTCGAATTAGTAATTGCTTTCTTCCTACTATCTATATGTGCTCTTCCATTAGTGCGCAATCCCCTTCAGCTGCTGAAACAGCAATACGACGCCATAGAGCGCGCAGAACTCGCAAGGCTAGCCGCGGTAGATTTTGCGGATTTAAAAGCCGTTCTCAATAAGAGCAAAAAAACCGGCAACATCCCTTGGGATCAGCTCTGCAAATCGGCCGAAAGAGCAGACAAAAAAGAGATCGTCTTCGATCGACAGGAAGAGCTTACCATTTCTATGATAAAACCGTGCAAATTTCTCAAAAAAATTCACTGGGGAACTGTCTCAGCTGCCAAAGGAAAAGATGGCCAAGAGCTCAGATTGATTAACTTCCGCATCACTTATCAGCGTCTCGACCCCAAAGGTAAAGAAATCGATTTCAATTGGCGTACGATCGTGACGCGTCCCGCTCGAATCGATCCACAAAACAAAGCAAGCGAACAAACCAAAAGTTAATAAGATGCGATTTACAAGGGCAAAAAGAGCGCGCAGAAGGTCCTTTACACTTTTAGAAGTGGTAATTGCGCTTTCGCTCACTTCGATCGCCCTCTTCTTTCTTTTTGGCTACTACCACCAGTTAACCGTAGTCAGTCTAGAGGCTGAAAAGATTCAAGAACGCTTCTCAGCCAGACAGCGGCTGCAAACTAGGTTAATGCAGGTCTTTTCAGATTTTCCTACGGGTGATAAGCAAGAAGGCTTCCTTTACACCGATACGACCAGTGAGGGCCTAAATTTAAGCCTGATCTTTGCCTTTAACCATGGCATTGATAGCGATCCGCTGTTATGTGGGCAAGTAAAAGCTATGCTCTTTCTTGCGCGCGATAAAAAACTGAAATTGCGCATTCTGCCGCTTGAAGGAAAAACCGAAGAGCGGGAGGAGATATTAATAGAGCAAATCGACTCCATTGCCTTCTCATTTTTTGATCTTAGAATCGATGATTGGAAATCGGAGTGGAATAAAGATGCGGCGGCCTTTCCCTCTATGCTTAAAGTTATTCTTACTGAAAAAACAGGAGATAAGAAGGAAGATGTCAGCTATGCTTTTTTTCTTCCTTCTTCTCAACTTCCCGTGGAGTATGAGTAATGAATATCCTGATTCTGATCGGTAGCTTTCTTTTGATTCTCTCGTTTGGCGTGGCTACGCTTGTTAAACAAAGTACAGCGAGCATACTCAAACAATCTTATTTCTCTTCTACCATGGCGGTGGAGAAGAACCTACACAATGCAGCGCAAAAAACGCAGTTCGAACGCGCACGCAAAAAAGAAAAAACCACAACGAATAGCAACAAGCCTAAAAGAGAACGCAAACGAAAGTTCACCCGTGATAAAGTTTCAGCTAATGAAAAATCCAAATTCAACTTAATTCCTCTCTTTACACCGGGCACCACACACAATCAACTCTATGAGATTGCGGCTAAGTTCTTGAAAAGTCTTTACGCAGACACTGGAATAGCTAACTCAGCCACGCTGCTTTCTATTTCAGACTTTGAGTATAAAATTCTAGATGCACTGATTGCCAAAGCTGGCGAAAAAAAAGAGTTCTCAACTCTGGAGGATCTCATGCCAGATGAGAAAAATCTCAAAGAGCTCTATCTCAAAATGCTCCGTGGTACAAAACATTTCACGCTAACTAATGAGTTGGGAGGCACGCGTCAAGGTTATCCGCCCCTTTCGGATTTCTTTGTGCTAGATCCAGATGAGAAGAAAGCGATCTGCTTTTGCTTGGCGTCCACCCATCTTTTAAAAGCAGTTTTTGATCCGAAAGTGGTCGAAGATATTCTTGAAGAAGAAGAGAAAAAAGCGCAGGCAAAAAAAAGTCCGCCTCTTAAAAAAGCAGAACTGCAAACCATTCTAAGTAAACTCGGTAATCCCAAAACCCAGATGGCTAACATCGAACCCATCATGAATTTTAAGCGCACAGGTATTAGCAAAAAGACCATTGTCTACACCGACAATAAAACGCATATCCGTCATAAAATGCAGATGCCGGATCAAAGCCCTATCACTTCCCCGCCTGTGAAAAAATAAGTGTAAAGGTGCTGCCTTTGCCCAGCTCAGAAGCTACGCTAATTTCACCATCATGCTTCTCGATAATCGTTTTCACAATTGAAAGGCCGAGGCCTGCGCCGCCTAACCTTCTGGAGCGAGCTTTGTCCACGGTGTAAAACCGGGAGAAAATGTGGTCAAGACTTTCAGCTGGAATGCCGATGCCTTGATCTTTGATGCAGACTTTGACCTTCTCTTTGATTTTTTCAATACTAATAGAAATAGAAGCGGGCACGGGAGAATATTTCACTGCATTTTCAAGCAGATTCATCAGTGCGAGCTCTAAGATGTCAGGATCGGCAAGAATTGTAATATTGCCCTTCTTTTTCTTTTCGAGATTGAGTTGCGCGGCTGGATGTGCGGCTTGTAAGAAGTGCTGGCAATTTTCCAGAAGCGCGACAAGGTCGCACTCCTGCAGCCTAAGCGAGGGCAGGTTTTCTAGATCAGCTAAGGTGAGCAGGTTCTTTACCAAGAGGTCCATTCTCTGGCAGCTTCTGACGATCTTTTCTGTGATGTCTGCCACCATCTCTGGAGGTAAATTGGGCATGTCTTGCAGTGTTTCGGCAAAGCCTTTAATGATGGTAATCGGAGTTCTAAGCTCATGGGATGCATTGGTGATGAAATCTTTACCGATTTCTAAGACTTTGTAATGGGCAGACTTGTTTTGCAAGACAAGCAAAGCACCGCGTTTTTTTTCTCTTGGTACGGCGATGAGATCGAAGTATATCTTACCAATGGCAAAAGAGTCGGTTAAAACTCTCTCTCTCTTCATGCACTCTTCCAAGAGAACCCTGCCTTTTTCAAATAAGCCACAGGATCCATAGAGAGGCTGTCCGATGAGTTCTTTCTTTGGCACGGCGAGCATCTTGCTAGCCATGTAGTTGGCAAAACCCACTTTAAGATGTGCATCAATTGAGAGCACACCTTCTTCCAAAGATTCTAAAATTAGCTCTTTTTCAGCTTTTTCGCGTTTGATTCTCTTTTGACTCCATAGACATACAAAAAGGAGAACGAGGATAAGAAAAAGCAGCGTACCGAGGATCATTTCTTCTCCCCTTTAACAGACAAGGTAACAATGGCTTGATCGAAGCCTTTTAACTCCATAGGAGAGAGCTCATCTACTTCGATATGCCCACTTACAACAT
The DNA here is from genome assembly GCA_963700985.1 of uncultured Chlamydiales bacterium. Classification (GTDB taxonomy): domain Bacteria; phylum Chlamydiota; class Chlamydiia; order Chlamydiales; family Rhabdochlamydiaceae. The sequence goes on along the minus strand of OY969554.1, from coordinate 1,650,284 downwards.
CGACCTCAAGTGTCTGTTTGGAGATTAGAATTTGCATCGGTTTAGCAGCCGAGCAGAGCCTAGCGGCTAGGTTTACACTTCGCCCTAAGACCGTATAATTAAGGCGATTTTCTGCGCCCATATTTCCCGCGAGCACCGGACCTGTATGTAAACCAATTCCCATTTCGATAGCCGGCAGTCCCTGAGTTTTACGCTCTTCATTCCAACGCTTTAATTCTTCTATTATTTCTAGAGCACAACGTATTGCATTGAGAGGACTCTCAGGATGCTCGATTGGCGCACCAAAAAGCGCCATCACCTCATCCCCTACATACTTATCGATCACTCCGCCGTGCGCATCGATCACGCGCGAGACGCGAGTCATGCAGGCGTTAAGCATGTTAATGACTTCTTCCGGAGTCATGTTTTGTGTCATGTGCGTAAAATTGCGGATATCGGCAAAAAAGGTAGTTGCAATTCGCTCTTCGCCACCGAGATGCACATTTCCCTTTAAGATTTCGTTTGCAATTTCAGGAGAAACTACCTTATTGAGTACGCCTTTGACCTTTTCTTTCTCTTTGAGTCCGATGATCATATTCTCAAAAGCATTGCGCAAGGCAGCAATCTCATCTCTACGCTTTGGAGAGAGCTTCGGAAGAATGATGCCATCCAATTTTCCCTTCTCAATTTCGCCTGCTGCGCGCGCAAGCCCCATGATGGGGCGCGTCAGTTGTCTTGCGATATTGTGTAGTAAAAGAAGCACCAAAACCAGAGCTCCGCACGCGACAAGGCGCATCTCAAAGGAGATGTCATGAAGAACCTCACTTATACCTGCTTCGATCCTGTTTACAAGAGCAGATGCAGCCTGTTCTGAATTCAACTTCTGCTCGTCAAACTGTACAAAATCCGCATGCAGTTTTTTTTCTGCGCGCAGAAAAATTTTAGAGATAATCTGATATTGCAATAGCATTGAGGCAGAAAAGACGACAAAAAATAGTCCTCCAACTCGAAGAAATAACCTTTCGCGAACTTTCATCTTTCACCCTTATAAAGATTCTCGTGTCCGCTCTTCGTGAGAATTATAGTGTTTTCGTGGCGAATCCCACCCTTACCAGCTAGGTAGAGCCCAGGCTCAATTGTAATAATCATTCCAGGCTTCAGCAGAAGATTTTTATCTTCACCGTTAAATTTCAGACGAGGGGACTCATGCGTTTCTAGACCAATACCGTGGCCTAAGCTATGTAAAAAGTACTCTTCAACCTTCTCTCTGCGCATAACTTTTCTTGCTGCTTCATCTAGCTCTCCAGCTTTAATCCCTGGCTTACAAATTTTTAAGGCCGCATCGTGCGCTTCTCTCACGATTTCTGCCCACTTCTTCAGGCGCGGATCGGGCGTGCCAAAAAAAAGCGTGCGTGTCATGTCAGAATGGTAGCCATCGACTGAAACGCCGATATCGATTAACACGGTATCGCCTTTCTTGAGCTTGGTGTCTGCTGGATGGTAGTGAGGCATCGCGCTATTTTTTCCGAAGGCGATGATCGGGTCAAAAGCTAATTTTTCAGCTCCATTCAAACGAGAAAAAATCTCAAATTCTCGAGCTAGGGCCAGTTCCGTAATGCCGGTTTTGAGTTTTTTCTTAATATGCAGATACCCTTTCCAGAGAAGAGCAGCGCTTTTGCGCATGGCCGCTAGTTCATAAGCGTCTTTGACCAGGCGCAGCTCTCTTAAAAGTCCATTCACAGGTACAAGCTTAATTTTCGGAAAAAGCAAGTTTAGCTTCTCAAATTGCGTGTATGAAGTGCCTTGGGCATCAAAGGCAATACTTTGAATGCGGGAACTCTCTGCAAAAGCACGGATTTTCTTCTCTTCTGTTTGCTCAACTTCGATCGGGCACTTTTCTTTGGCAGATTGAATGTACCGTCCATCGACAAAAAGGCAGCCTTTTCCTTTAAAGACGCACAAAGAGCCTAAAGATAGCTCGAGGCCTGTGAGATAGTAGAGATCGATTGGGGCCTGGACGATGCAACCCTCTAGCTTCTGCTCGGCGAGATAGTCTACCAGTTTTTTAAGACGTTTTTTTAGCAATAAAGAGTTTGGCGATTTCATCTAAGGTCATCCGTATCATTGTGGGTTTTCCATTAGGACAAAAGTAGGGAGAAGAGCTCTTCATCAGCTCTTCGAATAATGCAAGCGCCTCATATTGTGAGAACTGCTTTTTTTCAGTATTTGCCACACGCACCGCAAGCAGGGCTAATTTTCGTGTTTTCTCATCGCTTTTAGGACTTAAACGAGAAAGCTCTTCTAGAAAACTTAGTAGTAGATCTTTCACTCTATCTTGCGCAAGAAAAGTCGGCAAGGCATCCACAATAAAGGCGCCGCCTCCGATAGGACGAATCGCGAGGCCCATCTTCTCAAGCTCTTCAAGGTGCCCTTCGAGCTTTACCCCATCTACTTTCCCTAGGGAGATGGTGAGGGGCAAAAGCAGAGCTTGGGATTGGACAGTGCTGGTTTGTGTGAGGAGTCTATCGAAAAGCACGCGGCTACGAGCGGCTGAAAGATCTATGAGAAGTAGACCCTCTTCCAACCCAGCTATTTGCACTCGCTCGGATACAGATAGGTTGTCCAATAGCAAATACTGATCAAACACCCCAATGGGATGCGGCTGCTGTATAGAAAAATCCAATTCAGCAGCTCTTTTAGGGATTTCTTCATATCTAAAAGTATTTGTTGGCGTAGCTGTTAGAGAGTAACTGGGAATAGAGAAGTTGAAAGGGGCCTCAAAAGGGGCTTGTTCTAAAGAATGCGCTTGCGAGCATTCTTGCGCTCGGAACAGTGTTTCTTGGAAAATAGGCGCTACGCCTTCGCTCTTCTGCAAACTCATCGAGATCGCTTGCTGAACCAGCTCCTTTATGCGTCTTTCCTGGTGAATTCTCACCTCTTTTTTCTGGGGATGCACGTTGACGTCTAAAGCATCAGCGGGAATTTGCAAATGTAAGAAAAAGATCGGGTAACGATCAGATGCAAGCCGCGTGCCATAACCATCTTTCACCGCATAAGAGATAAGCGGACAATGCACAGGTCGTTCATTAATAAAGAGATACTGTCCTGTGCGATTCGGTCTATGCTGCATGGGCTGACCGATTAAACCTTTAACTTTAAGATCATGATCATCCACATGCACAACTAGCCCGCCAGCCAAGAAATCTTCACCGAGTACATCCTGAATTCGATCGAGGTGCTCCTCATGAATCGAGGGTTGAGAAGAGAGAACTAATCTATCTTGGTGCAAGAGCTCAAAAGCGACATGCGGATGTGCCAAAGCTAGAAAAGAGACCATCCGCGTAACTTCAGCCGCGCACGCAACAGGGGATTTTTGAAATTTTTTGCGTGCAGGTACATTGTAAAAAAGCGAACGCACCTCGATTGTGGTGCCTTGCGTATGCGCTGAGCGGCCGCACTGGATAATTTTTCCCCCTTCGATTTCAACTAGTGTTCCCGCTCCCCCTTGAACTGAGGTGCGCAAAGAGACTTTTGAAATGGCTGCGATGGCCGCAAGCGCCTCACCGCGAAAGCCCATGGTAGACAAATGGAAGAGATCGTCAAGAGCGCGGATCTTAGACGTGGCAAAGCGTTCAAAACAGCGCTTAGCATCCTCTTCTCCCATTCCATGGCCAATATCGCTGATACGGATTAGCTGCAAGCCACCGCCTGCGATCTCTATGATAATTTTTTTAGAACCCGCATCAATGGCATTATCCACCAGCTCTTTGACCACGGAAGCGGGGTTTTCGATTACCTCGCCGGCCGCAATCTGGTTGATGGTCTGCTCGGAAAGGAGTTGAATCTTGCCAGGCATCAGTCGTACACTCATTTTAGATTCATATTACACCATGATAAGATCGTAAATATAGATAATTATGCCTGCACGAGACGCTGCCACGCGAGTAGTTAAAAAACTTGTCAATGCTGGATTCACTGCCTACTTTGCAGGTGGCTGGGTGCGCGACTTTCTTCTGAAACGCCCCTCTGATGATATCGATATTGCGACAAGCGCGAGTGTTGAAGAGATCCAAGCGCTCTTTCCTAAAACAATTCCGGTGGGGGTGGCTTTTGGGATTGTGATCGTAGTGCAAGACCATTTTCAATTCGAAGTAGCTACCTTCCGCAAAGAGCGCGGCTATGTCGATGGAAGGCGGCCAACTAGCATTGAAAAAGCAACAGCCGAAGAAGATGCCCAGCGTCGAGATTTTACGATCAATGGCATGTTTTATGATCCAATGACCGAAATGCTATTAGATTTTGTGGATGGTGAAAAAGATCTACGTAAAGGGATTATTCGCGCCATAGGCAGCCCACATGAACGCTTTTCAGAAGATCGTCTGCGCATGATGCGCGCCGTGCGCTATTCGACCCGTTTCGATTTTCCAATTGAAGCTGAGACCTTAAAAGCAATCGCGGCTCACGCCCACAGTCTTCTGCCTGCTGTAGCGATGGAACGTGTCTGGCAAGAGTTCAAAAAGATGTCGCAATTTGCGCATTTCGATAAGGGGCTTGTCAGCCTCCATCAATTGGGCCTTCTTTCAACCATTTTCCCAAGTTTAGCTAGCGTTTCTACAGAAGAAATTGAAAAAAGAACTCTTCCGATTGATTCTTTTCCGAAAGATACACCCGCAATCGCTGAATTACTTGAACTCTTCCCCGCACAGAGCCTGCAACAGGATCTCGAACTCTGCGATTATCTTAAACTCTCTAATCAAGAACGCGAGATTGTGACTTTTTTACACCGCACGAGATCTCTTTTTAACATGCCCCTTGCCTGGCAAAAAAAACTCGAGAAGTTCGAATGGGCTGAATTTTATGCAAATCCCCATTCTGAGCTCTGTCTGAACATCCAAGCCGCACGTTATCCTGAAAAAGAACGAGCGCTTTTTTTAGAAGAGCACCTTGGAAACATACAGTTCATGCAGCCTGCCATTTTACGTTTGCGCGCTCAAACTCCTCTCGTACGTGCTCAACAGTTAATTGCTGAAGGAATTCCCCCTGGAAAACAGATGGGTCTACTTTTAAAAGAGGGCGAAAGAATTAGTGTGAATGATGGAATTGAAAATCCCGCTGAAATTATTTCCCGTTTAAAAAAAACTCCCTTGTGGCCCAAATGAAATTTTTACCTATTTTAATTTTGATTTGCGCGTTGGCCTTTGGACTACGCACAATTGACCACTCGATACATAACATTCGTGGAAGACCCCTACTTCAAAACATCCTAGTTAAGAACAGCAAAGTATCCTCTTCACAGATTACATCATCCATTAGTGAAGAGATCCCGAGCAGCATTTTAGAGCAGAAATTTTCCTATTTGAGTAAAGGCTCTCAAGCCTATGTCTTCCTCAGTGAAGATAAACAGTATGTGTTGAAATTTTACAAGCTTCACATCTACGAACCAAGCTCCTTTCTGGCTTATCTTCCTTTTGGCCCATGGCATGAACGTTGGATGTATAAGAAAAGAAAATATGCCTCTACTCTTATGAGCTTAGACACTGCCTTTAAGCACTTTAAAGAAGAGACGGGACTTCTGTATGTGCATCTTGCACCAACCAATACCCTGAAAAAAAATGTGGAAGTTGTCGACAGGCGTGGTAAACACCAAATGGTAGAACTCGATCGTGCCCTCTTTGTCGTGCAGAAAAAAGCAGACTTAGTCTATCCGTACATCTCTCAGCTTTTACAAAATGGAAAGATAGAGGAGGCTAAAAACGCCCTTTCTTCGATCTTTGCGATGCTAGAAAGCCTGGGACGTCAGGGTGTGACCGATAATGACATGATGATTTATAAAAACTGTGGCTTTATCGAAGGTAGGGCAGCTCAGATCGACATCGGCAAGATGCGCATTGAAAAAACGCGGATTGGCAGTGAAGTCTATAAAAACGATATTTATAACACGACATTGACGCTCAAGAACTGGATTGCGAAAAACCACCCTGAGCTCTCTCCCCATTTTGACGAACTTATAAGAACCAAATCAAAAATGGATGGCCAGTAACATCAGATCATCGTGTTGAGCGGCATTTTCACTAAAAGCCTCAATCTCTTTGAAAATGTGTGCTTTAAGCTGCTCAGCTGACATGCCATACGCATCACCAATCACTTCGCGCAAGCGCTCTTTTCCAAACAGCTTCTGTTCTGGGTTGTGCGCTTCAATAATCCCATCAGAATAAAGCAGCAGTAGATCTCCCGGAAATAGATCAACCGTTGAAACAGTTACCTCTATTTTTTCTTCTACGCCCAGTGAAGTTCCAGGCGTCATTAGCTCTTCAATCCTGCCATCCTTGCGCACAAGCAGCCCGGGAAGATGGCCGCAGGAGGTGAAATGCAGCTGACGTGTGGTAAGATCGAGTTTTCCGACCCAAGCGGTAGCGAAATAGCCAGAATCTTGCGTATCCATACAAAAGAGGCGGTTGGTGCTCTGAATAATCTGATCTATGGGTGCACGCATGGTATAAAAAGCACTTCTGAGCATGCTGCGCAAGATAAGTGCAAAAAGACAAGCCGGAATCCCCTTACCTGCAGCATCGCCTAAGGTCAGAATTAGGTTATTTGAAGAATCGAGAAAAAGATCGTAAAAATCCCCTGTAACTTGATTCGCTGGATGAAATCCCGCAGCGATCTGTAGGCTTTCGATATGAGGGAGCTGTTTTGGAAAGATGCTCTTCTGAATCTCGTGACCAATTTTCAACTCTCGCAAGAGAAGCTCTCTGCCTATCTTAATGTTTTTAATCTCTTCAATGTAACTTGCCACCCCTTCAAGCATGGCGTTAAATTGTTCACCCAAAAGATTGATCTCAAAACCAAGCGGATCTTTTTTATAATGACTGCTGAGGCGTCCTTCACCCACCTGTTCCATGTTTAACGCCAGCGCCCTCAGCGGACGTGCCATCCTCTTTACCAGCCACCAGGTCACACCTCCGCCTATGACAAAAAGTAGAAGAAAAAGCGTCATATATCGGTAGAAAAGTTCATATCTAGAAATATCAAACGAGCTCTGTTCTGGAAGATCGACAAGTAAAGCAAACGAGCTTGCTTCGATCGGGAGTTTAATCCCTATCTTGGCATCACTTTTGGTAAAAAGATGAAGAAAGCTTCTTCTCTCTTCAAGTTTGGCAAAATAGCGAAAAGGTCTATCTTCTTTTTCGATATCAGTCGGTGCAAGAAGGAGCTGGATGTTTTCCAAAGAAAATGAGGGATCACTACTTAAAAAAGGCTCACCACTTTCAGTCAGCAGAGTTGTCTGAAAAAGATAAGAACCGTCTCCTATGCTCAGTCGAGCAATGAATTTTCCTGCATCATACCCGGAGATCAAAAAACCTGCTTTTTCCCCAGAAGAAACATTCAGTGCTTTTACAACATAGACCTCTTTCTGCAAGGAAACAGGATTCAAGCCCAAAAATGCCGTAGTTTTGTTTGCACTCATCTGCTGCAATTCGGGCAGAAAAAGATTAGAAAGACCCACCATTTTCGAATCTGCGGAGATCTCGCACGTATTGCTCAGCTGCGTCCCAGTTAGAAAAAAAAGCGAAGAGAGCTCTTCACTCTCTGCAATCGCTTGAAATTGCGAAGGGCTTTCTGAGTCCGGATTATCCAGATTCAAAAAAAGAGTAAATGTATTTAGGTTGCACTTTTGCAGCTCCAAAAACTCTTCCACTCGGCGCTCTTGTCCCTTGCCCACCGTATCAAGAGATAGAAAAAGATCGCGCAGACGCGAGCGATAATTATCTTGAAGGTCGATAATGATATAGATAAATAGGGGGAAAACGAGCAGGCAAAGGGTAGTGAGGAGAATGCGCCTTGCTAAAGAACCCGTCCCTCTCTTGCTTGAGAATCGAAAATCTGCCATGATTACCTAACGTGACACAATACGAAATTACTAGTTTACAACATCCCATTGTTAAACATTTTGTTAAATTAAGAAATAGCCGTGCCTTTCGAAAAGAGCAAAAGAGCGCTCTGATCGTCGGCACGAAGCTTGTTCTCGAGCTCTCTTCGCATACACAATTAAAGACCCTTTTCATAGAAAATGGCGCCGAGCAGCCTCCTGTCAAAGCTGCGCATATCTATTATGTCACCCCTGAAATCTTAAAAAAAATTACAGGCTTAGAGCAGCCTGAACCCTATGCGGCTGAAGTGGAGCTGCCCAAACCCGCCGATCTTTCGCAAAAAAAGTTCCTGCTAGCACTCGATGGAATTGCCGATCCGGGTAACCTCGGCACTCTCATCCGCACAGCCTACGCTCTTGGATGGGATGGAATCTTCATTTGCGAAGGAAGTGCTGATCCATTTAATGATAAAGCGTTGCGTGCTGCCAAGGGAGCTACTTTTCATATTCCTCTTAGTGAAGGCAGCTTTGGCGAGCTCGACCAGCTAATTGAAAAAAGCAATCTCTCTGTTTATATCGCCGATATGGATGGTCAAAGTGTCAAAGCTCAAAATCTCCAGACCCCCCTAATTTTGATTCTGGGTAGTGAAGCGCATGGTGTGCAGTTCAAACCCAAAATTGAGGCGCATACACTCTCTATTCCCATGCGCACTAATATGGAGTCACTTAATGTAGCTGTAGCCGGTGGCATTCTCATGTATCTAATGCGCGAGGCTCCGTGAAAAAAGATCGCTATAGCTTTGAAGATGAGTACTTTTCGAATGAGCACAAAGATAGTCGTAAAGAACGCAAACGCATCACTTTACGCGACCGTTCAAAATTTAAAAAAAGCGATCAAGATCAACTCAAAAAGCGGGTAGCTCCAGCCCCAGAAAACCTCAAACGCGGACGTGTGCTAGCCATTGCCCCCGAAGGGATCCTTGTGGGCTCTGAAGGCGCCTTGATAACCTGCGGATTTAAAGGCGCGCTTAAAAAAGCCAAAAGCAGAATTAAAAATATCGTGGCGGTCGGCGATTTCGTGCTCTTTGAACCTAAAAATGAGAATGAGGGCAGCATTGCATATATCGAAGAGCGAACTTCGGTGCTGTCGCGCGCCGACAACTACATGCGCCATAAAGAACAGCTTATTGCCGTCAACATCGATCTTGTTCTCATTACCGCCTCAGTCATCGCGCCTCCACTTAAACCCTTTCTTGTCGATCGCTATATTATCGCGGCCCATAAGGGCAAAATGCAGCCGGTGATCATCGTCAATAAGATCGATCTTTTCAAAAACCCACCTAAAAATATCTCGACAAGCACGGTTGAAGAAGAACATGAACTTTATACCCACTTTTTAAAAACATACAGAGATCTGGGCATTCCGCTTTTCCCCGTGAGCACAGCCACGGGAGAGGGCATAGAGGATCTTAAAAAAGTAATGCAAGGCAAAACTTCAGTCTTTTCAGGACAATCAGGCGTGGGAAAATCCTCTTTAATCAATGCAATCATGGGCACCTCCTTAGAAGTTGGTAAAATTATCGCCAAAACAAGCAAAGGCGCACACACGACTAGCGCCGCGCATCTGGTTCCAATTGAGGGAGGAGGTTTTTGCGTGGATACGCCAGGCATTAAAAGCTTCGGTCTTTGGGATCTTTCCACAGACGAGATTCAAGCCTACTTCCCTGAGATCCAAAAAATGAGTGAGAAATGCCGCTTCCCAGACTGCACGCATCATCATGAGCCCGACTGCGCAGTGAAAAAAGCGGTGGAAAAAGGCAAAATTTCCCCCTTGCGATTTGACTCTTATTGCGCTTTAATTGCGAACCTCTCTGCAACACACACACTTCGGTAATAACATGGCGAAAATCGCTTCTATTCATGCCCTCGAAATTCTCGATTCTCGAGGTAATCCTACTTTGGAAGTCTTTGTAAAAACCTCTGAAGGCGTTGTAGGTAAAGCCGCAGTACCCTCAGGCGCATCCACCGGGGATAATGAAGCGGTTGAATTGCGCGACAATGATAAGAACCGCTACTTTGGAAAAGGCGTTCAAAAAGCTGTGGCCAATGTGAATGGACCGCTTGCTAAACTTCTGCATGGCAAGAGCATTTTTGAACAAGCTCTTATCGACAAGCTAATGATCGAGGCCGATGGCACAGAAAACAAATCTAAGCTGGGTGCGAATGCCATTTTAGGAGTCTCGCTCGCTGTGGCAAAAGCTGCGGCAGCATCTGAGAATCAACCGCTTTACCGTTACATCGGCGGCAGCCATGCCCACATCCTTCCCTGCCCCCTGATGAATATTATCAATGGCGGCGCGCACGCAGATAACTTTCTCGATTTTCAAGAGTTCATGATCCGACCCGTGGGCGCCTCTTCGTTTAAAGAGGCATTGCGCTGGGGTGCTGAGGTGTTTCACACCTTGAAATCTCTGCTTAAACATGAAGGCCATGTTGTCTCAGTTGGTGACGAAGGAGGCTTTGCCCCGCGCCTAGAATCAAACGAGGCCGCGCTTGACTTCATTGTAAATGCAATCGAGAAAGCGGGGTTTAAGCTCAAAAGCGAGATCACGATTGCCATCGATCTTGCAGCTTCAGAATTCTATGATGCGAAAAAAAAGCGCTATATCGAAATGAAAAAACAACGGGCGGGCCTATCTTTCAGTGAGCGCTCTTCAGAGGAAATGATAGATTACTTAACTTCCCTGCTATCCACCTATCCAATCGATACTCTCGAAGACCCACTTGCTCAAGATGATTGGGAAGGCTGGAAAATTCTCACCAAAAAATTAGGCAAGAAGATCCAAATTATCGGAGATGACATCTTCTGCACCAATCCTCGATTTTTACAGAAAGGCATTGATCTGGGCGTCGCTAACTCGATTTTGATCAAACTTAATCAGATCGGCACACTTACTGAGACAGAAGATACGATTGAAATGGCTAAAAAGAATGGCTATAGCGTAGTCATTTCTCACCGCTCTGGTGAGACCGAAGACACTACGATTGCGGATCTTTCTGTGGCGACTAGTGCAGGACAGATTAAAACAGGCTCGCTCTCGCGTTCCGATCGTATTGCCAAGTATAATCGCTTGCTCGAAATTGAAGCCGAACTGGGCTCCTCCGCCCGCTTCCGAATATAATCAAAGTTGAGAAGACTAACGCAAAGACGCTAAGCCGCAAAACATAAGAATATCTTCTGTTTGTAATTCCTTGCCGCTTAACGTCTTTGCGCCTTTGCGTTAAATCCGCTCTCAAGAGAAGTGTAGTTGTCCCCATTAACTGGACCATTTCGTCTATTTCTCACTTCATTTTAGGAAAAATTCACAGGTTGCATTTTGCGCTAGCTTTAAAAAAAATTTTATTAGTATTAGAAGAGGAAAAGCGAGATGCTAAATGCGGCAGACTATATTTCTTTTTGGAGAAGCTGAGAAAGGGGACTTTTGCACACCTCTACTATGCAAGTCTTTGCCTCAACTCGTGGATCTCTTTGGCCATCCTCCCGCTGAAAGCCAAGGAATCTCTTACGCCGTTCAAGCTCTACTGTATAAAAAAGAGCTCATCTTCTTTCGTGTTAAAGAAGAAGGATTCAGCTCCCAGGATTACATGCGCGGGCTCAAAATTTTGAAAAAGAAAGAAGCGACTTCTTCGCTGACGGCCATCTGCATGCCAGGCGTAGGAGATGCGACAATTATCGATTCATCGCAGACGGTGTGTCAAATCCACAAAAGCTTTCTGATTATCACCGAGAAAGATCTCTACGACTACTTAACCACCCAGCGTGCAATTTAGCTGTGGGCTGGCCTGCCCATTAGGACATCGAGCCACCCGCTCCAATCACGCTTATCAGCATAAGGCTGCGCAATTGTCGGATCAATCCCGACTGCGCGATAAAATCCCGGAAGATAACGATTTAATTCTTTGGCGTCCGCCATTCTATCCAACGCCCCGCCAATCCCATCACCCGCGCTTTGACCTTTAACAAAGCCTTTCCATTTTAAACCGCTCATGCGGATCTCTTGCAGGCAATGTCTTAAATTCTGATCAGAGTCTGGATTGGTGGTGTCGGTGAGAATAACTTCCAAAAATTTAAGCGTATTTAAATTTTTGGTCTCAGCCCCTTTCTCGCGAAGGTAAGATTGTTTTCCCCATAAAAAAAGAAGTGGCGTGTTTGCCAAGGTGGTCATCATATCGACAATCGCTTGCCGTTCCGCCGGGGTTGCATTTGGTAACTTTTGATAAGGAGCGACGTTATTAACATCAAAGGTATTAGGATCTGCGCCAAACATTCTTCCTGGCCTCTGAATTGAAAAAGTCTGGGCAATTTCTCCCTCTGCATCATCCGAAATAGTGGCAGCAGCATCCAGCGTAACGGAGAGATCTTGAGTGATGGGAATATTCTCAGATTTTGGAGAAAACCGCTCTTCATGCGACGGCGCTGGGAGATCCACGGGCATAGCGTAAAACCTTCTTTAGAGTTTATTCTGATGTTTGCCTTGATATAACTTAAAACTGAAATGCTTGTCTACTCACCCTTGGCGAGAAGTAGATCGAACCATAAATCCCATTTCCCAGCAGTTACAAAAGCTTCGGCCCTGCCAACATCTAAGCCCACAGCTTTGTAAAAACCTGGCAAGTACTGTTTGAGTTGACCTTGCTCATTCGCCTTTTTAAGCGCGCCCACATTGCCGTCATAAGGATCGCGGGTCATGGGGTCTCCATTAAGAAAGCCGCCCCATTTAAGAAAGCTGTTTTTCTTGATAGATAAGAGACACTCTTTCAAATTCTTCTTCTTATCAGGGTTAGTATCCATCAGGATAGTCTCGAGAAACTTAAGCGTATGCAACGTTTTTATCTCTGCCTGTCTTTCTCTGAGGTAATTCTTCTTGCGCGCCAAAAGAACGGCATTTGTTTCATTAATAGTTGTGAGCATTTTGACGATGGCATCTTTTTGCTTAGCTGTCGGAGCTTGCAACGTGGAGTAGGGATCGATCGGTGGCTTTGCAACTGCAGCGGGGGTCGCCACAATCACAGCAGGCTTTGCCTGAGAAGGCAATTCAGCCGCGACTTTAGCAGGTGAGACTGAAATTGAAGACGTAGGAGTTTGAATACTATGACTAGTTGGTGTCGAAGGAGCAGAAATCGAATTTCGCGAGGGAATCACACGAACTTTAAATTTTCCGCCTAAAGGATCGAACTCTTCTTCTTGCACAGGCACAGAAGCTGCCGGCATTGGATCTACAATTGGGCTGGCAGAGCGCACCGCCTCGGTTGCGACGAGTGTGATTTCGATTACCTGAACGCTAAGCACAGGTGAGGGCGGCGGCAAGGTAGCAACACTATTTGGATCCTCTTCTGAGTTTACTGAAAGAGGGCTATCCGAAAATGAAGAATCAGCAGATGAGTCGCTGGATGATTCAATTGGGCACTCCTCCGCATCATCAAAAAAAGCTGCTTCTAAAATTTCATGAGGCCAGAGCAGCCCATAGAAAAGTGATGAGCCTAAAGCTAAGTCTGAGATTGTTTGTGAGAAGTTTTCTTGGACTCGATCAAAAAGAGCCGCACTCGTCTTCTCTTCTGCAAGTGGACGGTGGACGGTGTAAGATAAGTAGTAAGCGCCGCATAGAATTAAATTACCCACAGCATTGACCAGAGAAGCCAAAGCGATTAGGACGACAAAAAAACGCGGGATAACTTCACGATCGAAAAAATTCAATTCACCAGGAGCAATAGCACATACCTCTCGCTGCTCGGTATAGCGCAAGATAAGCGAAGATGGTGCCAGCGCTTTCACTGGGGGCAAAAAGTCGACCTTCTTAGGAACAAAAAAGGAAATAGGAAAGCAGTTAGTCATAATCTTTACCTATAGTTTCCTTAGAGAGTTTTCTTGAGCCGCATCAATCGCGTGAAGCCGATACAGCTCTGAAAAAGTAACCAGTCCTGTATGTGCCAAAAGTGGAGCTGGCACTTTATCGTAAGTCAGTAGAAAGGCATTTTTGAACAGCCGTCCATATTTAGGAATAATATCCCCTTGAGGAACAAACTGAAGAAATGGCGGCCTATTAGTTTCCTGTGTCCACTCTTGTAAAACCTCGCGCGAGACCCCGGGAGGGCTAAAAGCAAATGAGGTCTTATCACGATTAATCAATTCGCCTTCATACAGAAGGGTGTAGGCAGTAAAAATCCCGCCTAAACTGAAACCCATGACGCGCGCTTTACAACATTTTTCTTCCGCATGTTTTAACCAGGTATGGATCTTAGCTTGGCCTTTTTGAAAGGTAGAAAGTCCAGGATCATGAATTTCCAAATCACTGATCACCGAAGCCCATCCACGCTCTGTAATAAGAGAAAGGTCTGTGCCACGGAAAAGTAAGATAGGCACTCCATCTCCAGATTCAGGCAAGAGTCCAAAGGCAGGCATTCCCCGCCAAAGATCGATCACTTCATCAACGACATATGTCGTAAGCTCAGCTCTTGATTGTGCATCCAATGTTGGAAGGGCGATCTTGTCCCCCTGCTTGAGATCACGATAGGCAAGGACTTTCGTAATCACTTCTGCAGAAGTAATTTCGCGTTGAAAAGGATCGGCAATTTTCTCATGTATCTCATTTAAAATCGCTTGCGTCAAAAAGAGATCTCCTTCGTCTTTTGTAAACTTTCCTACTATTGGATGTTCCTCTGCAAAATATCCATGCAGCTTAATAAATTCCTGCATTCCGGAATCTTGATTTCGAAATGTCTCTCCTCTCTGCGTGGGCACAATGACATACATTCGTGATGGTTCATCGAAAATCGCTGAAAGCATCTTATCGAGACTTTTAAGAAATGATGAACGAAGCATGCCTTTCCATGTAGCTTCACGCTTTTCTGATTGCTGTGCACTTAAAGCAGAGAACGAACCCGTCGACAAAATCAAGCTAATGAGTATCCTGCGCACTATTTTTAAATCTTATTTACAGTAAATTTAATGTTACTTTTAACTAATAATGCTCTTAAATTATATAAAAACCCTTTAAAAAGAGCAAACTAAACATTTAAGATTGTTAACTAAATAATTGAAAAACCACCTTTTTATCTTAAAAAGAGGCTCTTAAAGGCCTCATCGAACTCTTCACGGACAATTGAAAAGTTATTTGATACATTTTGGTCGTAAAGATCTTTTACTGACAAGACAGATAAGTGAGATTTAGAAAATTCTTTTGCCCCTTCAAAGCGCAACATGAGCAGCTTTTGGCCGTTTAAAACATAGAAATCTGAGGGATTTCTCCCTCCATTAAACCTCGCGCTTACGATATAAGGCCAGCGCTGCTCCTTAAAAATTGATTCTCCGTGCAACTGCGTGAAAATGCGTTCTTTCTGGTACAAGAAGTGAAAAAGTGTTGGGAAGACATCGACATGCGAGGTCTGTTTGCTCGGAAGGTGAGCAGGAAGCTGACTGTTATTTCCAAACTTATAATAGAGAGGGACATGCGTTTGCGCAATGTTTAAGGTCGAAGCGTGAAAAAGGCGACCCTCTTCATAAAACTCTTCGCCATGATCAGCTGTGACAACGACAACCGCCTCATCAGAGCGCTTGGTGGTTTTCAACGTTTGCAAAAACTTTTCAAATAACCCATCTACATAATGGATCGCATTGCGATAGCGATTTTTAATCGGCTCTAATTCTGGCTTGCTGCAGGCAATTTTAAAAAAGTCGAGGCCATCGGTAATCGGCAAAAATAGTGTTCCGCTTTCTTTGGGCCAGCTGTAATCAAAATGTGTCGAGTCTAAAAAGACAATATGTAGCCGGCCTCCGATCTTCTTTGTAGCTTTCATCTCTTCCATCAATTTATTCATCGTGCGTTCATCACTCTCAAAAGGAGAGACCTGCTCGCCATGGCCGAAAAGAAAAAAGTGATCTACGAGGGCATTCTTTTCTCCAAAGAGCCTTTCGTCCATCTCATAGAACCCGAGGGCCGCAGATGTGTAGACATGAATGGCATATCCCATTTCTTTGAGCATTCTTAAGGCAGGACTCCCCATCTTGCGATTCTCGTTGCTGATCTGCTTCCATTGAAGGGGGTTTTTCGAATAAAAAAGAGAAAACCAAGAGAGGTGTGTTGCATTTGCGCCTGAAAGGGCAAGATCAAAAGAGATGTTCTCTTTTTTAAATTGAGATAGCGAAGGCGCGATTGCGTTTGTGATGAAATCTTCTCGTAGGCTTTCGATTACAAAGATGAAAATATCTGGCTTATGTGCCGGAGCCTGTGCGATTGGCATTTCATCCGCTTCGCCGCTTTCCATTCTTTCCTGAGGCAAGATAGAACTCAGCGCAATCTTTTGGGTGCTTGGAGCAAAAACGGTGGATTTCAAGGGTAGAGCTTTGCTTAATTTTTCATAATTTTTCACCGAATTCATCGGCAAAATTGTGCAAAGATCCCAAACGCCTAAAAGCGCCACAAGCGCACAAGTCACTTGTGTAAGCTTAGTAAGGGAAATAGCAATCGGGCGTTTTTCCTCCCATTTTTGACATAGAAGAAAAATACATATTCCAAGAATTGGCAAGGAAATGGCAATGGCTCCTACCAGAGCCCAAGCTGATAATGGAATATTACTCGCCTTCATGCTCTCGATAAAATTATTCAAACTTTCATCAAAGATCAGCGTAATGCCATACCAGAAAGATAGATCCATGAGGCGCACTAAAGTAAAATCTATCATCTGAATTACGAGGAGAAAGAAGGTTAGTGCAATATATCCATAGAATATCGGCTTAGAGAAGTAGTGACGAATAATAAGGCTTAAGAGAAGGAGGAAAGAGATTTCCAAGAAACTTTGCAGCAGGGCATCGATAAGAAATGCCAGCCGGCTTAGAAATGAAACATCTTCAATTAGCATCACATGAAAAACATGCAAAAAAGCTAAGCAGGCGAATAGGAATCCGAAATATATGTAATTGATCCGTGTAGGTGAGAAAATATTTTTCATCTTATCCAGCTTAATTCGCTCCATTCTCACTCATAATGATAACAGAATATCTGGTCAACTCAAGTGCGTTATAAAAAAGGAGCTTTAAAATTACTTCTTAATCAATTGGTTGCACCGACAATAAAACGCACAAGGCCATCACAGTCGACGCGTTGAATAAAGGGCATTATGTCAACCGGATCGACACCTACTTGAGCGGCAAAATCGGGAACAAAGCGCTGAAGGTTACCTCGGCTCGCCTCTTCACGCATCCTTCCTGAAAAGCCATCGATGAAGCCATCCCATTTAAAAGTGTTTTTTTTGATTAATCTAAGAAAACGCTTAAGTCTTAAATCCGAGCAGACATAGCCGATAAATCTCAAAGGATGAACTTGGTTGATCTTTTTGCCTTTACGTTCCATATCTTTTTTCTCAAGAAGCAGCTGAAAAACGTTTTTATCTGCCATATTGGTAATAATGTAGGCGATCGTCTGTTTTTCCCAATCGTGAAGAGGAAGTTGGTAAAAATCCGCATTGTCTAGATCAGGATTAACTGGCTGCTCAGTTGGAGCCATGAACGGATCTTCAAGATCCTCATCCTCATCGGAAGCACCCGCTCCTTCAGCCAGACGGGGATTAAATAGAAAAAGAGCAAATAGCTCAGCTTGCTTTCTCGTTAGCAATAGGTTGCCTTTTTCTGAAGATGAAAAAGCTAGATGCAACTTTTCATCTGAAAGTAAATCTTTGACTTCTTCCCAAATTTCTAATTGGGAAATATTTGCTACATAAGCTCTTTCTTCTTGAGTCGCCTCTGCTTGACAGGTAGCTAATAGCTGCTGCTTTGCAAATAGCAGCTCTTCAGCACTAAAACCTTGGCTTTCAATTTCTCCTAGCATCGCTAGAATTTTACTCAGAGATTCCTGGGAACTCGTATCAGCGGAAAGTAGCGCTAAACGATTTTTGAAGAGCTGTTGAATCAACGCAGCTTGCATTGGATTTGAGATGCTTTTTAAAGGCAGAAGCTGAACCTCAGCTTCCTGCGGAGAAAGAATCAAATGGCAGCCTTTTGATAGGGGCTCTTGTGATAGCTTTTCTTGAGCCTGACCCGCACTGGTCAAACTTAAAATCCAGGCAAAAATAATGTAGCGCATCTTGTTCCTAAATCAGATTGCAAAAAATCAAGGATAAATTCTTGAACAATTTATTTGAAGTAGCTTAGGAGCCCTTCTTGTGTAGGCTTCATACTCTTCTCTCCACTCTTCCAATTTGCAGGGCATACTTCGCCGTGCTTATCATGAAAAATAAGCGCATCGAGTAGACGCAGCATTTCGTCCACTGATCGACCTATTGGTAAGTCGTTGATCAGTAAATGGCGCACAACGCCTTTCTTATCGATGAGAAACTGCGCGCGATAGGCAATGCCCTCGTCTTCTTTCAAGACATTGTAACTTTTGGAGATGTCTTTATTAAGATCAGAGATAAGCGGGTATTCTACACCTTGAATTCCGCCTTTTGTTCTTGAAGTTCCAAGCCATGCAGCGTGGCTATAGCAACTATCAACAGAACAGCCCACAACTTGCGCTCCTCGCGCTTCAAATTCTTTCAGGCTCTCCTGAAAAGCATGTAGCTCAGTGGGGCAGACGAATGTAAAATCGAGGGGGTAGAAGAAAAAAACCACATATTTACCTAAATAGTGACTAAGAGAAAAATTTTCGACGATCTTATCGCCGAAAGCAGCTTTTGCTAAAAAATGCGGGGCGGGTTTGCCGATCAGTAATGCCATAGGTTTCTCCTTATTTAAAACGCTCTATCCAATTTCTTTCTGTACCAATCGTGGTGCTCGGGCCGTGCCCAGGGAAAACTTGTGTATCGCTAGGAAGAGCTGCGAGTTTTTTCAAAGAACTCTTCATTAGATCAGGTCGCGATTTTGGGAAATCTATCCGGCCCATCGTCCCTCGAAAAAGAGTGTCTCCTGAAATTAGCACCTTTTCTTTTTCGAGATAGAAGCAGACAGATCCTGTGGAATGGCCTGGGGTATGGATCACTTTAATTTCCAGGGTTCCAACCATGATGATCTCGCCATCAGTCAAAAGACCTGATGGCTTAATTCCTTCAATAGAAAACATGAGAGGGAGTTCATCTGTGCCTGGCTGTTCGAGATTGGCCCTATCTTCTGCGTGAATATAAACAGATGCGCCGAGCAGTTCTTGCAAAAGTTTGACTTCGGCAATATGATCCCAGTGTGAATGCGTAAGAAGAATTTTTTCTACTTTCAAATCGAGAGCTTGAATGCGCCTGGTTAGCCAAGCTGAACTCTCTAAGGGCACATCTATAACTGCGCCTTTTTTGGTCAGAGGACACCCTAAAAGAATTGTATTGGTTTCAATAGGACCTGAAGAAAAGACTTCTAATATCATGAGAAAAAAGGATGCACCGGAGAGGATTCGAACCTCTGACCTCACGGTTCGTAGCCGTGTACTCTATCCAGCTGAGCTACCGGTGCTTAAATTCCATAAGTTGGTAAATCATGACAAAGTAGCCCATTTTCAGCAATACCTCTAGTAGAAAAGTGCGATTATTTGGAAAATTTGATGTTTTAGGGGCCTGAAAGGCTTTAAGGGGGAACATGAGTATTTTAATTTTAGGTGCGGGCAGCATCGGCTCTTATCTGGCTACCACCCTTTCTAACGAAGGCCATAATGTGATCGTAATCGATCACGCCGCCAAACCTTTAGAGCGTCTAGCTGAAAATGCAGATGTAGCGACCCGGCTCGGTTCGGGCACCGATTGGCAGCTTCTGGAAGAACTTTTAGAACATGATCCCTTCCTTTTTATCGCTGTCAGCAGTGATGACGAAACAAACTTAGTCGCCTGCAGCCTGGCTAAAAATTTAGGCTATCCAAAAACCGTGGCACGGATCCGGCAGGGCAGCTATCTAAATCGTTCTCGACTAGATTTTGCCAGACTCTTCTTTGTCGATCACCTAATTGGCAGCGAGCTCATCGTGGCTCACGATATCATGAAACACATTTTGCACGCGCATGCTGTAGCCGTAGAAAACTTTGCGCACGGTTCGGTACAAATGCGCACGCTTATGCTTCCTTCTTCTTGGCAACATGCGCATAAAAAAATCTCCGAACTCGAGCTTCCTCACAATCTCTTGATTGGGCTTATCCATCGACATAGTTCTGCCGGTGAAGAGATCATCTTTCCATCTGGATTAGACCCTCTTCTTCCTAACGATGAGATCACATTGATTGGGGATGCTAAGATCATGTCGAAACTGCCCGAAACTTTTGGATTGCCGCAAAAAAAAGTGCACTCAGTCATGATCATCGGAAGCTCGACGATCGCTCTTCATACAGCCAAGCTCTTAGAAGAGCAAGGAGTGGCCGTCAAAATTATCGATAATGATGAAGAACAGTGCCGCAAGATTGCAGAGGAACTTCCGAATGCTACCATTTTGTGTCATGAACCCACCGACATCAACTTTCTTCTGGCTGAAAAATTGGATGAAGTTGATGGCGTGATCTGCGTCACGTCCCCGCTCGAAACTAACGTCCTCATAGCCGCCTTAGCCAAGCAGATTGGCTGTCAAAAAGTTGTCCCTCTTGTTTCTGAAGAGTCCTATTTGCCCTTTTTACGTCACCTCGGCATCAACACCACAGTTTCAGAGCGCACTAGCATTTCTAACCGCATTCGCGCGCTTACGCATTCAAGCCCGCTTTTCTCTATCTCATCATTATATCAAGACCGAGCTAAGATTATGGAGGTTAAGATCTCTGTCGATTCTCAAATCGTGGGCATTCCTATTGTCGATTTAAGAAAGCAGCTGCCCAAAGATCTCCTTTTTGCCTTAATTGAAAATCGCGGAGCCGTCACAATCCCTAAGGGAAACCATATTTTAGCTCCCGGAGATAGCGTTATCGTAATCTGTCATCCTAAACATCTGCCCGAGTTGGAGAAAATTCTCTGATGAATTTTTATGGAGTCAGCCGCTTTCTAGGTCGATATCTATTCTATTTCTGTCTGATTCTATTAATCCCACTGGCCGTGGCAATACTGTATGATTTTTTTCTTACCGAAAATCTTCCCTTTCTACCTAGTACGGGCGCATTTGCCTCTACGCTTGGTATTACGCTAATTCTTTCAGGACTTTTTTTTTACGTGGGAAAAAGAGGCTCGAGCATTTTACATAGGCGTGAAAGCATCCTGCTTGCAGGCTCTATTTGGTTTTTAACTGCAGCCGTTGCCGCACTTCCTTTCCTCTTTTCTAGAACATTAGCGAGCCCCCTTGATGCTTACTTTGAAGCAATTTCCGGACTGACCACTACCGGCGCGACTGTCATGTGCCCTAAAGCCTATGCTGAAGATGGAAAACAAGAAATTCCACTTAGCATTAAAAATGGAGAAAATGGCTTTTATCACTATTACGGAACAATCACACCTCTTCGCGATCCTCTAACTCAAGAGATTCTAGCCACGGGCGTAGAAGCGATTGCTAAACCCATCCTTTTTTGGCGCTGTTTTTTGCAATGGCTAGGAGGAATGGGCATCATTCTGCTCTTTATCGCCGTACTCCCAGCCCTTGCCATGGGGGGAAGATTCTTATTTGAAACAGAATTAACCGGCCCTAATAAGGAGATGCTCAAGCCGCGCATTCGCGAGACAGCTAGCATGTTGTGGAAGATCTATTTTGGATTAACCTGCATACAGCTCATCCTCTTATTAATCACAAATCCAGCTATCTCTTTTTTCGACGCACTTGCGCTCTCGCTTTCTACCATCTCAACTGGGGGATTTTGTGTTAAAAATGCAGGCATTGCCGCTTATAATTCCGCAGGTACGCAATGGATTCTCATCATTTTTATGATCCTTGGCAGCCTTAACTTTACCCTCTATTTTCATTGCATTAAGGGCAAAATCTATCGTCTCTATGAACCTGAATTTTTTGTTTTTCTCGCCACTCTCGTTTTCAGTGGATTTGCAATTTTTCTCACGCTCTTAAAAACTTTCCCGCTACCCGAAGCTTTGCGTTTCGGTTTTTTTCATGCCATCTCAGCCCAGACCTCCACGGGATTTTCCGTAACTAATGAACAAGCTTGGCCTTTTTCTTCTCTATTTATCTTGCTCATGCTGGTCTTTGTGGGCGGCATGTCTGGATCCACGTGCGGGGGAATGAAAATTGCACGCCTTTACATTCTCTACCATCTCGTTGCCAACAAGATTGAATCGATCTTTCGGCCTGATAGCGTACGCTGCCTGCGCCTGGGCAAAAAAGAGATCACGGACAAAAACGCTCTCACCGTGCTTATTTTCATCTGCATTTTGATTAGCTTAACTGTGGTGGGAACTTTCTTTTTGGTGCTAGATGGCATCGATGGGACCACTTCGCTCGGGGTTATCGCCAGCATGGTAAATAATGCCGGCTTAAGCTTTGGTGCAATGGGCGAAAGCCAATTTTACGCCTTTCTTCCTCCCTTATCGAAATTCATTTCGCTCATCTGGATGGTATTAGGTCGACTTGAGTTCTTTATCCTCTTAGTTCTACTCGTGCCAGCCTTCTGGAGATCCAAGTGATTGCGGGAGATCTAAAATGATTGATTGGAATCAGCAATGGGAGTCATTTGCACCAAACTTTCATCAGGGCTATTTACACCTGGATCTGAGCCCCTTTGGAACTCAAGCATCTGTGCGCCTCAAGCCCGGTCCTGGCTTTGGAGATCTTTCACATCCCACCACACGGCTCACACTAGAATTGATGGCGAAATACGTGCCTGGAAAAACTGTGGCAGATATAGGTTGTGGCAGCGGCATTCTTAGCATAGCTGCTATCGCCTTGGGCGCGCAGCATTGTATCGGGATCGATATCGATCCAGAAGCAGTTGTTCACGCAAAAGAGAATGCAAAAGTTAATAATTTTCAGAACAAGACGGAATTTTTTGTAGGCACTGAAGGAATTCAGGCGAAAGAGAAACCGCAGCTTATCTTAATGAACATGATCCACTATGAACAGAGAGCCGCAAAAGAGATGTACGCGTCTCTGTTTAATCACGCAAAGATGGTGATTACGTCGGGCGTGCTCACCGCGCAGCGCGAGATCTATTTACAGCAAGCGCAAGAATGGAATTGGAAGTTGATCTCTGAAAAAGAAGAAGAGGGCTGGCTAGCTTTCTGCTTCGAACCCATGCAGCATTAGACTTAGCAGAGCGAATCCACCCTTTTTTAGTAAATCATTTACAGCATATGCAGGATCGCAAGCGGCAGGATACGCAAGATAGTTTCTCCACCCTCCATATCCTGCCTGATCCTACACATCCTGTTTTCTTTGAACGCAATAGTCTAAGATTGGCTGTTTATTTGGAGGTGCAGCCGCCGTCTTTTTTGCCATCTTTATCACAAGGACAGCAGGAAGAGGTTTTTTTGTAATCTGTGATGTAGAAACCATCACCTTTGAACTGAAATGTGGCAGAGCCGCCACCGAAACCCCTTTTTAAAGAGTCAGATCCGCAGGCGGGGCACTGTGTGAGCGCCCCGTCTGTGATCTTTTGAAATGCTTCGAGCTGATGGCTGCATTTTTCGCAGCTGTAGCCATAGGTTGGCATATTACATCATCCCCATGCCACCCATGCCACCCATGCCACCCATACCTCCCATTCCGCCCATGCCTCCCATACCACCCATTCCATCCATGCCGTCCATTGAAGGAGCCGCATTTTTAGATTTTGGTTTGGGCTTCTCGGTAATCATAGCGGCGATGGTGACCAGCATGCCTGCAACTGAAGCAGCGTTAGTTAACGCGCTTTTGGTTACGAGCACTGGATCGATAACTCCATCTACAAGAAGATCGCTAAACTGATCGGTGTGACCGTTATAGCCCCAAGCGCCTTCTTTTTCGAAGATCTTCTCAGCAATCACGTTGCCTTGCTTGCCGCAGTTATTGGCAATGGCAATGGCAGGAGCGAAAGCTGCTTGGCGAATGATATCCACGCCCACTTTCTCGTCTTCATCAGTAACTTTCAATTTATCGAGAGATCTAACTGCACGCAGTAGCGCAACGCCGCCACCAGGCACGATTCCCTCTGCCACAGCTGCGCGAGTCGCATGCAGTGCATCTTCTACGCGTGCTTTTTTCTCTTTCATCTCAGCTTCGGTTGCTGCGCCAACATTAATTACCGCAACACCACCAACCAGTTTTGCCAGACGCTCTTCGAGTTTTTCACGATCGTAGTCTGACGTGCTCTTAGCAATTTCTGCACGCAGCTCAGAGATGCGCGCTTTGACTTTTTTCTCATCGCCTGCGCCATCAATAATGGTCGTCTCTTCTTTAGAGGCTTTGATTTTTTTCGCTTTGCCAAGCACTTCAAGACCTACGTCTTCGATCTTAAGACCAACATCTTCAGTTACAACAGTTGCACCAGTTAAAGTCGCCATATCTTGGAGCATCGCTTTGCGGCGGTCACCAAAACCAGGAGCTTTCACAGCACAGAGAGGAAGACCAGCTTTCAACTTGTTAACCACAAGAGTTGCCAACGCTTCGCCATCGATATCATCGGCGATAATAAGCAGTGGTCTTTGGCCTTTTTCCATTACCTTTTCTAAAAGTGGAACGAGATCTTTCGCATTCGAGAGTTTCTTATCCGTGATCAGGATTAGCACATCATCGAGCTCAGCTGTCATCTTCTCGGGGTTTGTGACGAAATAGGGAGAAACATACCCCTTGTCGAACTGCATGCCTTCTACCACATCAAGAGTTGTATCGATGCCTTTCGCTTCAGTAATGGTAATCGTGCCATCTTTGCCTACTTTCTCCATCGCTTGCGCAATGATCGCACCGATGTCAGCGTCGTTATTAGCTGAGATAGTAGCAATTTGTTTCACTTCTTCAGGTTTACTTACAGGAGTTGCAAGTTTGGTTAGCGCTTCATTCATGTGCGCAACAGCTTTCTCAATTCCACGTTTAACGCTCATCGGGTTTGCACCGGCAATGACGTTCTTAACACCTGCTGTGTAAATCGCTTCTGCGAGCACGATTGCAGTTGTAGTGCCATCTCCAGCTACATCAGAAGTTTTAGAAGAAGCTTCTTTGACCAGCTGCGCTCCCATGTTTTCGAACTTATCTCTAAGCGAGATCTCTTTAGCAACCGTGACGCCGTCTTTGGTTGAAATTGGCTGACCAAAGCCTTTGTTGATCACGACGTTACGACCTTTTGGCCCGAGAGTCACGATCACTGCTTTAGCGAGCGTCTTGACTCCTTTGAGAATCGACTTTAGAGCCTCTTCATTGAATTGCAGCATCTTTGCCATAAGAACTTGACTCCCGTATTAGTTTTTTGTGTTTTATGCGAGCACGCCCAAGATGTCATCTTCTGACACAATGAGATAGTCAGCAGCATCGTCGGTTTTAGCTTCGCTTCCAGCATACGCTGAAAAGAGCACCTTATCACCCACGCGCACATTCATCGGCTGGACATTGCCCTCTTCATCCATCTTGCCAGGACCTACGGCCATGACTTCGCCCTGCTTTGGCTTCTCTTTTGCTGAATCAGGCAGGATGATTCCTCCCTTGGAAGTTTTCGCTTCAGAGCGCTTAACCAGAACGCGATTACCTAAAGGTTTAATCTTCACGAAAGTTGACATAGGATACTCTCCCTAAAATTTAATGTAAGAAAGGTTGAATCGTAGAGAAATTTGCGAATATTGTCAAGGGAGCAAATTACATTTTTAGCAGAAGACCACCTCGACTGCTAAACCTCTGGAGGCGGCTCAACCGTCACCTGCCTCTCATAGCCAAAAAGATCCCTAAATAAGCCCACAATTGGCACAAGAATGTCTAAAAGAACCCAACGAATCAGCATTAGAGGAACAGTAAAAATAACCCTTAAGGATAAAGATAGCTTTTCTCCTAAAGTTCTATCCAGGGCGTTGAAAAAGCCTTTTAAACCTGCGTCTAGCTGGTTTTGCACCCATAATTGAAAAGGCAACTGCCTTAGATTAGCCATATTTATATTGATGCCTGCATCCTGGCCGATAAAGCAGCCTCTTAAGAGATGGATTAGATTGGAAAAAAAGAGCGGAGCGTCCTCGATGTGCCTGTAAACCGCATCGGGCAAGATTTCAATGGGATTATGAAGAATGCTTAATGAACTTAAATGAGGCAAATTCGTCAAGAAATGAGGCAGCTCGCGGATTTCATTCCCGTAGAGATTTAGTGCTCTGCGGATTGGAGTGTTGTCAAGATTTAGCCATTTAAGGTTTACGAGCCTTCCAATAACTTCAGGAATTGCTTTAAACCCATTGTCTCGCAGATTAAGCTCCTCTAAGTGGATCAAATTTTCCATTTCCTGTGGAAGCACTTGTAAATGCCCATTAGACCAACAATCCAACCGGCGAAGATTAGTAAGACGTCCGATCTCAGGCGGAAGATAATGCACTCCAAAAATACGCAACTCCCTAATTTGCTGCAAATGGAGCAGATTTTCATTCTTCTTTCAACCATTCTTTAATTTCTAAAGATGTGGTCGGATCATTATCTCCAATGTTCACTCCTAGCTGCTGAAACTGCCTATTTATTGCTTCCCAAAGACTCTCGTAATCATAATCTCTGATCTCCTGAGCTTTCTGCGCCAACACTTCTTGCTCAATGAAACGCTCAATAGAAAATTCTCCCTTACGGCTTGTAGAAATATCGACAAATCTTCGATCTCCACTGTAACGATTAACAAGCTCTGTCTGAGCTCGATGCAAACCAGCTAAACAAGTTGAAATGTTTGCAGAATTTAAAAGCAAAACGGCCGGTTTTTGAGCAGCGAGGGTCTCTGTAAAACGCTGAGCAAGTGCTTCTTCTACATTGCTCATTATAAGCGCTTGGTCCAGGTTGTCTAGAATACGCTTTTGAATTTCTTTATCTCGGATGCTAAACAAAAGCCCAATCTCTTCATCAGTAAGCGGCTCATCACCGGGCTGCGCGAATTCGTCGGCAGTAGCAACTCTTTCAAATTCTTCTAAAACCCCGTTAATCTGCAGCAAAGATTGATAGATGCGTGTAGCTTGACGAAGATTTAATTCTTTTTCAGATAAATGGCGCTGCACTTTTTGAGAGAATATGCCCCAAGCGGCTCGTCTTGAAAACGCATCACGGACTTCAGGAGTACGGAGCAGGTTAGGAGGAGCCCCTGCGTGAGGCGGAAAACGCACTTTGCGCATACGATCTGTTACTTCTTGAAAGAGCATTTGCAAAAGGGCTTTTCGCCCTTCTATCGACCTGAGGGAATCCGGCAACCTAGTTCTTTGCATCAGCACGTGTTCATTCCCAGACACACCTTCGCCCACCTTTACGAGCTGATCGCTCATCAATCGTCGAAAAACCTTACACACGCGAGCCACTGTAGGAGCGTCGAGATACTCAAAAATTATGCTCGCGAAATTAGGCGAACCGCGAACTTGAAAAACTTGCTCCAGAGGTCGAGAAATTGCAGACATAATAGTTAACTATATTAGCTGAAATAAAATAGACATTATATAGCAACAAAACAGAAATAAGCAAAATTATTATTTAAAATTAAATTTACTTATTTGGACTTAGAAGATCTAGTTTGTAGATACTTTCTTAACAGGAATTCTTTGAAGGAGGGCTTTTTGGGTCTTATGAAAGGCTACCCGAAGAATGCCATCTGCACAGGTCGCCTCGGGCGATCTGCCCTCATCGATCGTGCCAGGCACGGCAATGCGGTAGGAAAAGGAGCTCACCGCTTTGCGATAGAATTTTTTTTCTTTGTCTTTCTCGTCTTCTTTGCGTTCAGCTTTAACCCAGAGAACCCCTTTATCAAAGGTCATCTCGATCTCATCGGCTTTAATGCCTGGGAGTGCGGCTTCTACATAGACAAACTTTTCATCTTCTGCAACAGAGAGACCGGAGGCATCGGAAAATTCTTGCAGCCAGCCCTCTTCTTCTTCGTCAAAGAGCGAAAAAGGGAAGCGCATAGTAGGAAATGACCAGAAAGAGCGAGGCACGGCTTTGCGATTCATTGGACATCTCCTAATTAAATTATAGGAGATTTTTCTTTAACTTACTTTTTTTGTCAAATTTACTTTAAAATCTTCAAATGATGAAATCTTCTGAAAACTTAAATCCACAGCAGCAAGAAGCTGTAAACCATATCGAAGGGCCAGCACTCGTTTTGGCGGGGGCAGGATCGGGAAAGACACGCATTGTCACTTTCCGCATCGCGCATCTTTTGCAGCTCGGTGTGCCAGCGTCGGACATTCTAGCCGTAACCTTCACAAATAAAGCCGCCGAAGAGATGCGCGAGCGCATTCATAGGCTGGCGCATCAGTCTGTGCTCACCTGCACTTTTCATAGTTTCTGCGCACGTATCTTGCGCGAGTCGATCGATGTACTGGGTTTTCAACGCGACTTTGTGATCTTCGATGAAGATGACAGCGAAAAAGTTTTGAAAGAGTGCCTTGTGGCGCTGCATCGCAAAGAAGATAAAGCGTTTTTAAAAGAAGCCAAAACGATGATCTCTTCGGCTAAAAATAATCTGATCGAGCCCGAAAAAATCGCTGAGGAAGATGAGTTTCTCGGTTCTCTCTACCGTCTCTATCAGCAAAAACTCAAAGAGTATAATGCGCTGGATTTTGACGATCTGCTTTTTTTGGCAGTCAAGCTTCTGCGCACCTCTCCAGAAACGTTAAATAAATATCAGAAGCGCTGGCGCTTCATTCTAATCGATGAATATCAAGACACCAACATGGCGCAGTATCTTCTCGCCAAGCTACTTGCTGAACAGCATCACAATGTCTTTGCTGTGGGAGATCCTGATCAATCGATCTACTCTTGGCGCGGCGCCGATGTGCACAACATCCTCAATTTCGAGCAGGATTTTCCGGGTGCAAAAATCATCTCACTTGAACAGAACTACCGCAGCCACAAAAACATCCTCGATGCAGCTAATGCGCTCATTCAACATAACACGGGCCGCTATGAAAAAAACCTCTGGAGCGATCTTGGTGAAGGAGAAAAAGTAGGCGTCTTTCTAGCCGAAAACGAACGCGCTGAAACGGATTTTGTGATTAAGCGCCTGAAAAAACACCATCAAGCCGATCAAATCGCTTTAAGCGAATGTGTGATCTTCTACCGCACGCACTTTCAATCTCGCGTCTTTGAAGATGCGCTGCTACGCGAACGTATTCCCTATGTGATTGTAGGAGGACTCTCCTTCTATCAACGCAAAGAGGTTAAAGACATCTTAGCGTTCTTAAGATTAACGCTGGGTGGCACTGACTATCTCTCATTTGCAAGGACAATTAATCTTCCTAAACGTGGATTTGGTGAAGCTACCCTCGCTTCTCTGCGTTCTTTTGCACAAGAAAGCGGGATTGATATCGTCTCTTGCTGCGCTGCGATTGTAGATAGACGTCTCAATTTCAAACTCAGCCAAAAACAGCTCGATGGGCTCAGAAGCTACGTTTCACTTATTCAAGGACTGCGTGAAATGGTACAACTTAAAAGGAAGTTGCATGAGCTTGTCTCTTACGCCATTGAGCGCTCAGCTTATCTCGAGATTCTCAAAGAAGATCCTGAGACCTTTCAGGATCGGCGCGGAAATTTGGAAGAACTCGTTTCGAAAGCCGCAGAGTGGGAGATTGAAACTGATCAACCGACCTTGTCCGCCTTTTTGGAGGAGCTCGCTTTAAAGGGGGCGCACGACAACAAAGACACCTCTACCGATGCATTACGCTTAATGACGCTGCATAACAGCAAAGGCTTAGAATTTAGTGTCGTCTTTATTGTGGGCATGGAAGAAGAGCTCTTCCCGCATGTCAACACCTTGGGTAATTCTGAGAGTTTGGAAGAAGAACGACGCCTCTGTTATGTGGGCATGACCCGCGCTCGCGAACATCTCTATCTCACCGCCTCGCGTTATCGCTACTTATGGGGCACTCCACAGATCATGCGGCCCAGCCGCTTTTTGCAAGAGATCCCGGCTGTCTACCTTCATCCTTTTCACACCACAACTGTACGTCGGGAATATGAAGTTGAAGAAGAAGTGACAGAAGAGGGTGGTTTTGCGCCCGGAGAGACAGTTTTACATCGTGACTTTGGGCTAGGGCTGGTGGAAAGAACCTATCAAACCTCTCATGGCACGACTTACGACATCTACTTTCCTCAAGCCAACACGCGGCGCACACTTGTGGCCAAGTATGCCAAGCTCATTAGATCTGACGTAACGCATCAAAACGATTAAACACTTTTCCGACTGAAATCCATTTTTTCCAGTGCTTATCGCGCCAACGCAAACCTTTTAAGTTTGGAACCCAAGCGGGAGGAAAGAGCACATCTCCATGTGCCCAGGCAGGACGCCAAAATTTAGCGGTTAACGCGTTTCGGCAGATGGTCAAGGTGGGAATGCCAAGGCAAGAAGCGAGATGTCCGATGCCTGAATCGTTACCAATCATATAGCCAGATTCGTAAATGAAGCGCGCACTTTCAGATAGTGTCGAAAAACTCGGTGCGTCAATCCCCAGACCCTGCCACTCATGCTTCTCATCTTTCGTTAAAATAAAAACCGGTTCATAGCCGATCTTTTTTAAACGTTCGCTCAGCTTGAAAAACTTCTCTTGTGGCCAGTTCTTTCCCGGCCTCGAGCTCGTCGGATGTAAGACCACACGCTTAGGGTGGCGATTTTTCTGCGCATCCAAGGGAGGTTGGATGCCATTACTCTTGACGCTCTTTTCTAAACCCAGCCGATCTTTGCAGAAATTGTAGAGGTTATCTACGAAAGGTAAATTGCCATCGAACTTGCCCGTTTCCCAATAGGCATAGTCACGATTAGGCGTAGCAATAGGATTAAGAATGAGGGTATTAGCCGGAAAGTGCTCGAGACAATAGGCAATGATCGCCTGCATCCACGAAGACTTCTCATAAAAGATAAAGATACGCGAGCATTCGCTCAGTGTTTTTGCCAGCTCTTCTAAATCGGGAAAAGGCTGAATAGGTAGATGCGGGAACCAAGTTTGTAAACCAGCCAGAAAGGGATGGTAAGTTGTCACCTGATAGCCATTGAGGCGCAAATTATGGGACAAAACAAGCGAAATTAGCCCGTCACCTAGCCCCAAACAACTTAAAACAACTACTTTACTCATAATTTCCTTGATTCATTCATTTTATCCAGTCTATGCAGTTAATATAAATAGCGGAATAGTCTCATGAACAATCTTCTGATGGGCCAAACCCCAGAATTTGGGGTGAAGCAGAACCAGACTCTCCTATTGTCCTTAGCCATGCAGCAGGCTTTCCACGTCCTGCAGATGCCTGTGATCGAACTGGAACAGTGGCTGAAAGATGAGATCGAACAGAATCCAGTGCTCGAATATCAAGAAGAAGCTGATGAGGAACTGCTCGAGCTTGCACTTGATGGCGAAGTGCCAGAGGTTGAATTCGGCTCTCTAAACCAGCATTTCGAAGAAGAGCTGCATTTTGAAGAGCCTATCCATCATTTATCGCTCTATGAGCACTTGATGGTTCAAGCGGAGATGGCGCTCTCCAAAGAAGAGCTGCTTGTGGCCGAAACGCTAATCGGCAACCTCGACAGCCGAGGCTTTCTCTGCACCCCCCTTTCGACACTATTCAACAAAGAAGAGCTTCCTCAAGCAGAAGCTGTGCTCATTAAAATCCAGGGATTCGACCCTTTAGGTGTTGCCGTGCCTAATTTAAAAGCTTCGCTGCTGCTTCAGCTGCAGTTAAAGGGTAAGGAGCATACCCTGGCTTACATGCTTATTGATAATCACTTTGAGGATCTAATTCACAATCGACTACCCGCCTTACAGAAAAAGCTTAGCTGTTCAAACGAGGAGCTGCATAAAGCGGTCTTTCAAGAGATCGCCAACCTTGACCTTCATCCAGCATCGCGCTTCAATTTTGACCCAATACAGCCTATCTCGCCTGATCTGATCATCATGAAAGAAGAAGAGAGCTGGCAGATCGAGGTGAATGAAGAAGCGCTGCCAGCCTTTCGCATTGCGCCCATGTTTCTGAACTCCGCCGATAGCACGCAGCCAGAGGCGGGCTATTTTCGCAAGCAGGTGGCTTCTGCCAAGTGGCTCGAGCGTATTTTGGAGAGGCGGCGTAAGATCTTGAAAGAGATTGGAGGTTTTCTGGTAAAGCGTCAGACGCTGTTTTTAAGCGGCGAGGCCAAGGCTCCGCTTCCTTTGAATATGCATGAACTTGCGAGCGCCTTGCAGGTTCACCACTCGACCGTGGTGCGGGCCATTGCGCATAAATACGTGCACTGCCGCCCTGGACTATTTCCGCTGCGCAGCTTTTTTACACATGTGAAAGTGGAAACAGAAGAGGCAGATATTTCGCCTCAGCAAGTGAAAGAGATCTTAAAACAACTTGTGGAAAAAGAAGACAAGGGCTCGCCCCTTTCGGATCAAGCCCTTTCGAAACATATCCAACGTCAAGGCATATCGGTGGCCAGGCGCACTGTCACCAAGTATCGTCAGGCGCTCAGAATTGCGCCCGCCTCACATCGAAAAAATCATTTTTTATGATGTCTTTTGTACTAATGCTCTTAACCAAATTTTTTCCACACAGCTGTCGATGTCTCGCGGCACTATGACATTGAAAACGTCATTAAGATCACTCTTCTCTTGGTGGGCAATAAGGCAGATTTCTAAAAGACCTTTTGCATTTAGTTTTACTTCCTTCTTAGCTTCTTTAGTAACTTTTTGCGCAAGCTCTCTATCACTATTCGCACTGTTAAGCACAGCTTGTGTTTTTTTCTTTCCTTGTTCTTCAATGATCTTTCTCGCTTTCTGCCAATCAGAGTGTAGGAATGGCAAAATTCTTTTAAAAGCATTAAAAAGACGAAAACCCACATAAGAGAGTCTATCCGTGAAGTTAGATGACTTAGGACCCGAATAACTTATGATGCAGGCTCTAATGACATTTTCATCAGCCTTCTCTGCAAGTCGCATCATATAGATGCACCCTTCGGCCCCACCAACTAATCTTAATTCGCCAGACATAGTTTTATCTCCCATATATTAAATCTATTAAACTTATAAGTAATTATATCAATAATTGTATTAAATTACAATTATATCTTTAATTTGCATATTAAAGAATTATTCATCCCTAACATACTAATTATTAGTGTATTAGACCCTAGGATTTGGACTGAAATAGATGATCAAGGCGATGAGAGAGAAGGTCGACCCAAAGAAGATCGATAAAATGGTCTGCATGCCACTCTTTTTCTAAGGCTGTGAGTTCAGGTGAGACAAAGGTATATTCTTCCTGAGCCGTGTGACAACCCGATAGAAGCCTATCAGCATGCCAGGCAGCTTGGTTGAAAATGTATTCATTAAGCTTGATTCGTTCATTTAATGGACGCGATGGGCTATCTATGAGGTTCTTGGCTGTAGCAATCTCAACGATATGGTTTTGGACCAAGCTTAGCGTTGTTTGCCATTCAGAAGCCCCAAAAATGGATTTTACGGTATTTACGATCCAATGAACCAACCATAAGAACATATCGCAAATCGTGTGGGGAATTTCATAATTGGTAACACAAGCAATGACAATAGCGCGATTTTCTGCGCTTAAATCCATCGCATTAAGATAACACTGTGCGGGGGCGCTTAATTGAATTGCACTCACAATTACCTTAGGTTATAACTATACAAGTATGTTTAAAATTAAAGTAAAAGTAAAGAATGGCGTAGGTATATGGTTATTAATAACTTAGGACATTTCTTTCCCAGATATCTTCAATACGCTGCTCGAGATCTATATTTACCAGCAAAATAGCGGCTTCAGCAGTTTGAAGAAAACAAAGACCCAAAAGCTCGCCTGCAACTTTTTTTGTTTCTTGGCGTGCTTCTTTTCCGAAGTTTTTTAAACGGCTTTCTTCGAGGTTTGGAGCGGTTTTATGTTTTGTAAGCAGATAAACCCTGCCAAGCAATCGCTCTTGAATGAGATTTCTTGCTTGCTGCCAGTCAGATTTTCCAATAATCCTGCTTGCCGCGTTTATGATGCATCTAACTGCCCATTTTAGCGTGTCAATGCTCAACCACTTATCAGGACGTGTGTATTTAGACAGGCAGGTTTTAATGATTTTATCTTCGCCCTCTTCCAGCCACATCTGCGGAATAGAGATTTCTGCACCTAAAGATAATTCTCTTGTAGTAGACATATTGATTGTATTAGTTAATTAAGATTCATAAAGAAGTCGGCTATGCATGCACTTTTGCTTAACCATATCTAAGAAATGGTCGAAATACTCATTTTCTAGATTGGAAAGAGGTTCATCTTCTTGCTGGGCAATCGAGCATGCATACATGAGTTTGCTCGCGTGCGCATTTACTCGATCGATTACATAGTCTGTGAGCTGGGACTGCTTCTCAAATGATAGAGATGGTCGGTCGATAAGAAGTTTTTCTTTGGCAATCTCAAACGCACGTATTTTTATAAGATCTACGACGTATTGTTGATCATTTTGGCGAGCAGAACGGCATCCAAAGCAAGGCTTTACCACAGATGCAATGATATAAATAAGCCATCTTAATATATCTAAGGGAGAATCCGTGTGGTTATCTCGAATCACAAACCTTCGCACTTCTTGAGCCGAAATAGGATCAAGCTCCATCGCTTTAAGATATTGTTCAGCTGCAGGCTTTAAAGTGATTATCGACATAATTATTCCTTATTATAAAGAATTAATTATGACATTATTTATAATTAAAGTAAATAATTAATTACTAATTAAAATATGCTTGAAATAGCATTTTCCAGCGCAGAGAACGATTTTTTTCTAGGGCGCAATATTCGTAAATTGCTGAGGGCGTGAGAGTTGAGAATCGAATGATCTCTTTATCCGTGAGGCGAACCATTAAAAAGCGCACATAATCAGATTTGTGCAGGATAGAAAAAAGCTGTGCTTTACAGCGTTTAAGGGTGATATGCGTCAGGCCGAGCCTAATTAAGGCTATTATAAGGATAAGCCAAGGAAGAGCGAAAAGCAGGCCAAAGATGGGCATCCATATAGATAGATACGAAGCGCAGACCGAAAAGGCGAGCAGGCATAAAAAAATGGAGCCTTCAGCAGACGTGCGAAAGAGGGGCCCAAGCTTGCTTCGCCATGAGCGCTCAGATGTGAGGTAAGCAAAATACTCCTCAAATCGATTGGCGGCAAGTGGCGTGCGCATAGCATGCACAGCCTCATGCGCCAACACCTCTTTGCGATGGTAGAGCTTTAAATAGGATCCTTTTTTAAGTTCGGGATGGAGTTGAATAAGCGGAGGGTCCCCCAACCAAGTGACCGCACCCTGCCAAAAGGGAAGTTGCTTTTTGCTGTAAAACGCTTTTACCCAGTCTGCAGAAAAATCGAAAAGCAGACGCGTGAGTGCGTGGGCTTCATCCCAATCTTCAGGGATAAGAGGATCGTTCACTTCTTCGCTTTTAAGAGATCTTATACGCTGCAAAAACTGCGCTTCAGTTTCATCTGGAGCGGGGATTAAACCTCTTTTATTATACGCCAGAAGTTCGGCATCAGAGAGCATATCAGAGAGCCTGGGGTCTCTTTTTCAAAAGAATGAAAAGCGCGCAAAATCCGAACAAATTAAGTCCGGTTGCGATGCCTAAAATCAAAAAGAGCTTATTTGATTTTTTAGTGATGGTCATGAGTCGCTCACGCACCATTTTCTCAAATTTACTCTCCTCTTCGAACCCCAAGCCGGCATAAAAATGGTAGGCCCACATGGCTTGATCTTGGGATGGGGCATCGAAATAGAAAGCGGGAAAGACGATATCTTGGCGCCCATCTTGATTACTAGCCTGCTTGATCGATTCGCCAAATAGCAAGAAGGTGCGATGCAGCACACGATTTAAGGCCTCGTCACGAGCAGTGCCTGGGTAGGCGTTTTCAATCTGGTCCCATTGAGCTTTAAGAGACTGCATGCAGGTTTTTAAAATCGGATGTCCAGGGGCAATGCCGATGAGATTATTCGTGGGAAAAACGCACGAGGGCAAGCTACTCTTATAAGGCATGTCCATCCCGCAATAAAAGTCATAAGCATGGTTCAAAGAATCAAAAGCTTTGAAGCATTTCACATCGTGATCTGCATATACGCCGCCCTCTTGATAGAGAATCTCATAACGCAGGACGTCAGACTTTTCAGCCCAGTTATCGCTCTTTTGATAGCACTTGTCGAGCATCAGAAACTTGAAATCGCGCACTAATTTAAGTTCCATGCCAGGGCAAGGAAGTGGTCTTTCTTTATCAGTCCAAAATTTGATCGTCCAATCTGGGTGTTTAGCCATCCAGCTGCGTACATTTTCCACAGATTCTCGCGGAAAAGATTTTGGCCCAAGCCAAACAAAGTGCAAAACTTTGGGAATGCGAAAGTTGTGTGTTTGAACTTCTTTGAAGAGCGTTTTTCGCGTGTCGAAGAGCTTTTTAAAGAAGTGTAGATTTTCAAAATCTTCTTTAGTCTGTACAAACTCCCATCTTGACGTCCCCTTTCCCATCAATGCTTCAAAATCTTCTGACGCAGATTTTGAAAGACTAGGAGAGCTTTTCTTTGTGCCAAAAAAAAGTGAGCTTACACTCAAGCAGGTGGTGACGACGCATAGGATAATTAAAAGCTTTCGTCTCTGAGACATCGGCTTACCTTCTCCTCGTGCGCAGGACAAAGCCTGCCATCAGTAAAAGATTGAACCCAAGCACAAGAGAGCTGAGAAGCTGGATGTTTTTGCTCTTCTGACTGATGCGATCTACACGCTTTAAAAGCTGCTTATCGTCTTTGTTGGCACTCTTCTGTTCAGACCAGGCCGTAGCATAAAAGTGTTTCGAATAAAGAGAAGGCATACCGCTTTTGGCAAAAAAATATGAAGCTGGTAGCACGATATCTACGTTGCCTTCACGATTTAAGATATCTTCTTTCAATGCACTTGTGAGCGCAATATAAGTGCGCTGCATAACTACCTCGGTGCGAGAGTAGAGATCTCTACCTTGGTATTTTTTTCCCAGGATATCCCAACGCTGAGCAATGAGATCGATCACGCGTCGCAGCGCGGGGTGATTGGGTCTGGCGCCAATCACGCCATTGCCACAGGTCACGGTTTGTCCGACAAATGGCTCATGTGGAGTTTCTAAGCAGCAATAAAAATCGTAGGCGGTATGCAAAGGATGGAAAGATTGCAAACAGTTAGCATCGTGATCGACGTAAACACCGCCTTCATGATTTAAAATTTCATATCTTAAGATATCCGACTTCTCTCCATAGTTTTGCGACTGCAAAAAACAGCGCTCGAGTCGCGAGAAAGGGAAATCTTTTACAAAGACCTTTTGCATGCCGCGGCACGGAAGAGGGCGGTCGCGATCGGTCCAAAATTTGACAGTCCAGTCGGGATGTTGCGCCATCCACGTGCGCACATTTTCAACTGACTCAAGAGGAAAAGATTTGGGTCCGAGCCAAATAAAATGGATCGTTTTAGGAATTTTGACGCTCTTACGCGCGGTCAAAAGTTCATTGTAAGTCTTTTCATAAACACCTTTGCACGTTTCTAAGAAAGAGCGATCTTGCTCTTGCGCAACATGATTCCAGTGAGGGGTATGCTCCCCCATCAAAGAATAAAATTCAGCTGTAGTGTGTGGTTTTTCTTTCTTTTTGCTAGAGCAACTAGACGCTAAGCCAAGTATGCACACGAAGAGGAAAGCTATCTTAAGAGATCGCATGCTTAGCCTTCCTATTTCTTAAAAATATTCCGGTGAGCAGCACTAAAGAAAGAGCGAGTTGTACGTAGAGAAGCAGTTCTGTTACGCTCACACGGCTGTTGATCTGTTCATACTCTTTGGCAAGCTTCTCTTGTGCACTATTAGTTTGCTTTAGCCAAGCACCTGCATGCTGGTGTGTTGCAAAAGAGTTGTCCGTTGGTTCTTTCAGGCTGAAGAAGGCGGCAGGAAATACAATATCGACATTTTTCTCGCGGTCGATCCTCTGCTGAATGCCTTCGTTTAAAGCATTAAAAGAGCGGTGTTTCACTCGATTGAGCAGAGCAGATGGATCATTTCCCGGAAAATCAGTCTCAAGCTGTGACCAGCGTCTTTTAATCCAATCCATCGCCACAGATAAAATTGGATGCTGAGGCTTGGCAGCGATGAGATGTGTGCTGGGAAAAACCGAACTGCTCAAAATCGAAGGTGCAAGCGCTTCCAAACCACAATAAAAATCATAGGCAGAGTTAAATCGATCGAGGCTACTTAGACAAGTTAGATCGTGATCGACGTAGACTCCTCCTTCGGCAAAAAGGATTTCATAGCGCAAAAGCTCCGAGCGTTCACCAAAGCTATCGGAGAGATAGTAACAAGAGAGAAGATTGGGCAGATGGCTCTCTTGAATGAGAATCTTTTGCATTTTGGGGTGCGGACTTGGCTGGTCATTATCGGTCCAAAACTTGACTGTCCAAGAGGGGTGCTTTTCAATCCAAGAGGCGACATTTTTGAGCGAAGCTTGCGGGAATTTCTGGGGTCCTAACCAGATGAGGTGCAATGTAGAGGGGATTTTAGCTGTCCCGATAGGCGCAAGCGCCTTTTCAAAATTCTTCTCATATAGTTTATTAAAGAAGTTGAGAGACTCTTTGTCCTCGCGTGTCTGAACATAGTTCCACACAGGACTACCTTTTCCCATTAAAGTTTCAAAATCGCGAGAGATTTCCCACTTCTTTGAGAAGGCATCTTGGCTCTTTCCACGCAAAAGCATGAACAATCCAAAAGCCACGACAGGCAGAAGCAATAGAAACCACTTAGAGAGTAGAGTTTTCATAAAGCGAAAGACTAGCTGGCGGACTTTATTTCAGTCAATGTCTGGGTCTATGTGGGGCTTTCGGTGCAGAAGAATTACAGGATAAGCAAGATAAAAAGAGGTTTTCTTTTCTTATCCTATTCATCCCGCCGCCGCTATGCGGCGATCCTGCCTATCCTGTAATCTCTACTCTTCAAGATTTTTTGCGCAGCCACAAAATTCTTTTTTGAACATAATGCTTGCCCATGGACGAGTTAGAAGCGTTATTAGTTTTATCTCATTTACTCAAAGCCAAAGAAGTTCGGCAATTGATCAAAGCGGCGGGCTCAGCCTTAGCAGCACTCGAACTATCTCATCCGGATCTGAAAAACTGGCAAGCTCAAGCCAATTGGCAAGAAGATCTAGAACTGATCGAGCGACTGCAAATCAAACTTATTTCATATCTCGATCCTAAATATCCGCCTTCATTACTAAAACTTTCTGATCCACCTCTTCTCCTATATATTAAAGGTGAACTCTTAGAAGAAGACCAGCATGGACTGGGCGTGGTCGGTACACGTATCTGCTC
This sequence comes from uncultured Chlamydiales bacterium, assembly GCA_963700985.1. GTDB lineage: Bacteria > Chlamydiota > Chlamydiia > Chlamydiales > Rhabdochlamydiaceae. The sequence goes on along the minus strand of OY969554.1, from coordinate 1,611,069 downwards.
CTTATATGGAAGAGAGATGGCCACCAAGCTCAGCGCCGAGGTGGCCAGCATGGGGCTGACCATTACAAGCGGCTTAGCGCGAGGCATTGATACTGCCGCGCATCAAGGAGCACTGAGCATGGGCAGAAGTGTGGCATTTATCGGTTCGGGCCTAGCAGATCTCTACCCGCGAGATAATATCAAATTGGCGGATGAAATCGCAAAGCGCGGGGCTGTGATCAGCGAGTATCCTATGAAAACGGCGCCGGCAAAACATCTTTTTCCCCGTCGTAATCGACTGATTGCAGCTTTCTCAAAAGGAGTATTATTAGTTGAAGCCCCCATTAAAAGTGGGGCCATGATCACCATGGATTATGCTCACGATTTAGAAAAATTCTGCTTTGCCTTGCCAGGTCGGGTAGACCTGGAAAGTTTTCGTGGAAATCATTTTTTAATTAAAAATCGAAAGGCCCTACTTGTCGAAAATGGGCAAGAGATGTTATCCCTTCTTCAACCCGAAAAAGGTAAAACATCTTTTCAACCCAAAAAGACTTTTGCTTTTTTAGAGAAGGATGAGCAGAGTGTTCTGTCTGTCTTTCCGTCGGAAGAAATTAGTTTTGAGGAACTTGCGGCCAAAATTGAGCTGCCAACTTCGAAATTAAGTGCCAAATTAATGAGCCTTATTTTAAAAGGAGCCATCCGGGAACTCCCTGGTCGGCACTACAAAAAGAATGACTAAAGCCTTAATTATTGTTGAGTCGCCTACTAAGATCAAAACCCTAAAAAAGTTTTTAGGGAAAGGATACTCCTTTGAATCTTCACTTGGCCACATCCGCGACCTGCCCCAACGAGGCTTTGGCATCGATGTCGAGCATGATTTCGAACCGGAATATGCGCTTCTGCCTGAAAAGAAAGATGTGATTCAACGCCTCAAAAAGGCTGCCAAGTTAGTAGATGTTGTCTACCTATCGCCTGACCCCGACCGCGAAGGAGAAGCAATTGCATGGCATATCGCTTCCATTTTACCTGCAAATACAGAAATCAAGCGGGTCACGTTTAACGAATTCACCAAAGATGCCGTATTAGAAGCGCTTAGACATCCCCGTGATATCGATCAAGCCCTTGTTGATGCACAACAGGCTCGACGCATGCTAGACCGTATTGTGGGATATAAGATCTCCCCGATTCTAATGAGGCGCGTGCAAGGCGCTAGAGATGGTGGTTTATCTGCAGGTCGAGTGCAATCGGTAGCTTTGAAACTCGTTGTCGATCGTGAAAATGAGATCGAAGCATTTATTCCAATAGAATATTGGAACATCGGCACGCTTTTGCATCCTAAAGGAGATGATTCTACATTCCGCGCCTATCTCTATTCTGTCGATGGTCAGCGCGTTGAGAAAGAACCTATTCCTGGAAAAGAAGTCTTCACGATTCCAAATCAAGAGACAGCTGAAAACATCTCTGCGAAGCTTAAAAAAGCAAATTATAAAGTAGACTCTGTTGAAAAAAAGGAAAAACGCCGCAATCCTGCACCACCTTTTATTACCTCAACACTGCAGCAGGAAGCGAGCCGTCACTTTGGTTTTTCAGCCTCGCGGACGATGAATATCGCACAAGGCCTCTATGAGGGCGTCGATCTCGGCAACGAAGGCGCAGAAGGTCTTATTACCTATATGCGTACCGACTCAGTGCGTATTTCACCTGAAGCAATTGAGGGCGCAAGACGCTTTATCGCCAGTGAATATGGCAAAGAATATCTCCCCTCCGAAGCGAGACACTTCTCTACGAAGAAGAGCGCGCAAGATGCCCACGAAGGTATTCGCCCAACTAACCTTCAACTCGCGCCTGAAAAGATCAGAAATTATCTGCATGAAGATCAATTCAAGCTCTATCAACTGATCTGGCGCCGCATGCTCGCCTCACAAATGAATCCGGCTATCTACGACACTGTCTCCTCTGATATTGCCACCGATCAAGGCATCTTATTGCGCGCTACGGGATCGACGCTTAAGTTCCCTGGATTCCTCGCTGTCTACGAAGAAAAGCAAGATCGCACCCCTGGCGAAGAGGAAAAAGATGAAGATAGACTGCTGCCTCCACTTGTGGAAGGTCAGCCACTTAAATTGGCTGAGCTGCAATCTGTACAAGCCTTCACACGTCCACCTCCACGTTACACTGAAGCTTCATTAGTTAAAGAGCTTGAAAGACTTGGCATCGGCCGTCCGTCGACGTATGCAAGCATCATGAATAAGATCCAGAGCCGCGATTATAGCGCTAAAGAGAAAGGCACGATTAAACCGACAGAACTAGGTCGGGTGATTGCGCGTATGCTCGAAGACAATTTCAAGATCATCATGGATGTGGGCTTTACTGCTGCAATGGAAGATGAGCTGGAGTTTGTGGCTGAAAACAAGAAGAACTGGAAAGAGATCATCCGCGACTTCTGGAAAAATTTCATCCCAACAGTTGAAGCTGCTGAGAAAGAGGCCTTTGTTCCGCGTATTTTAACCGATATCGATTGTCCTAACTGCGGCCATAAGCTACAAAAGATCTGGGCTCGCAAAAAATATTTCTACGGCTGCTCTAATTACCCCGAATGCGAATTTACGACCTCAGCCGAAGCACTCGACTTCAAAAAAGAGGACTACGATCCTACTTTCAACTGGGATCAGCCCTGCCCTAAGTGCGCTAGCCCAATGAAAGTGCGCCATGGAAAGTTTGGCGCTTTCTTAGGTTGCAGCCGCTATCCCGAATGCCGCGGCCTGGTTAACATTGCCAAAGCGGGTGAACCTCTGCCTGCAGATATGCCTACATGCCCTGCGATTGACTGTGACGGCAAGATGGTTCAAAGAAGATCGCGTTTTGGCAAACCCTTCTTCTCTTGCTCCAACTATCCCGATTGTGATGTGATCGTAAATAATCTCGATGACCTCGAACAGAAATACCAAGATCACCCTAAGACTCCTTACGTCAAAAAGACCAAAGGCAAGTGGGGTAAAAAGGGTGCTGCCGAAAAAGAGGCTCCTGAGAAAAAAGTCTCTAAAAAGGGTAAAAAAGGGGCTGTCAGCAAAAAAAGCAGTGCGTCTAAAAAGGCTCCGCGCAAACAAGCTGCGCTCAAACTTTCACCCGCACTTCAAGCGATCACTGGGGAAAAAGAACTCTCGCGTCCAGAAACACTCAAAAAAGTGTGGGACTACATCAAAACACACAACTTGCAAGATCCTAAAAACCGTCGGCACATTCGCCCCGATGCTAAACTTGCAAAGGTTTTTGAAACTGACCAGCCTGTCGACATGATGAAGCTACCTGGCCTGCTGGGTAAGCATTTATCTAAATAGCGAGAACGCGCGCATGCGATATTTTTTTGTCTTAGGTCTGTGCAGCATTTGCGCTTTGACCTCTAGTCTTTCTGCTGCGCCAAAAAGGGCAAATTCTCCAGCGCACTTTCTTAACGGTAGAATTGAAAAGAGCGACAAAAGATATTCCACCCTTCTTCAAGCTCTGCAACTTATGCAGCAGAGAAAGTCCCTGACGATTGTTGAAACAGGCACCGCACGCTTAGGAAATACCTTTTTTGCAGGAGATGGCGGATTTACTCTCATCGTAGGGGACTACGTGAGAGAAAGGGGTGGCAAACTCTACTCTGTCGACATCGATAGTCAAGCTCTCGCAACTGCAGCAAGCGCCCTGGGTCTTTCACGAAATTTTGTCCAATTAGTCAATCAAGATTCGGTGGCATTTTTACACCATTTCAAAGAGCCTATCGACTTTCTCTACTTAGATAGCTTTGATTACGATGCAAGCAACCCACTTCTTTCTCAGCAACACCATCTAAACGAGATATTGGCTGCTTATCCCAATCTTTCTGAAAATAGCGTGGTGATGATCGATGATTGCGACCTTCCTGAAGGCGGCAAAGGTAAACTTGCGATCAACTTCTTGCTCAGTCAGGGGTGGAAAATTATCGCCAATAGCTACCAAGTGATCCTCATCCCCGGAAAACAGGCTTTTCATGAACAAGTTTAGGCATTTTCTTCTCTCCTCTTTTCTACTAATTTGCTTCATTTTCTCATCCGCTTTCTTAAGTGCCGCAAAACCAAAGATCTATGATTGCTTCATGTTTTTTAATGAACTGGAGCTTCTCGAAGTTCGATTAAATGAGCTCTATGGCAAGGTAGATAAATTCGTCATCGTTGAATCGACCAAAACCTTTCAGGGCAATCCAAAGCCTCTGTATTTCAAAGAAAATGCGCAGCGTTTTGCCAAATTTGCCGATAAAATCTTCTGGGTGCTCATCGACGACCCCGTTTCAGATTCCTGGGCAAATGAAAGTTTTCAGCGCAATCAGATCATGAGAGCGCTTGTCGGCTGTAAGAATAATGATATAATTATGATCTCCGATTTGGATGAGATCATTCGCGCAAGTTCAGTAGACACAATTGTGGAGTGCTTAAGCGCAAAAAAATATCCCTACGTGCATTGCGAGCAAACTTTTTATCGTTTTTTCTTAAACGTACAAGAGAGAGCACCTTGGATTGGAAGCAGCGCCACGACATATGGTTTTCTAAAACAGAAATCGCCTCAATTTCTAAGGGATAGCCGCACAACGCCTATTCGTCTCGGGAAAAAAAGCCCTTTCCTCCCTATTATTAAAAACTCAGGCTGGCATTTTTCATGGATGGGCGGCATCGACAGATTAATCCTAAAGCTTGAGTCATTTTCTCATGCTGAGCTCAACAAACCCGAATATAAAAATTTCCACGCCTTGAAAACCTTGCTGAGTCAAGATTGCAATCTCGTTGCCATCGACGATTCTTATCCAAAATTTGTACTGCAAAATCTAAGCTCCCTGCGTGAAGTTGGCTTTATTTTGAGTGAATGAACAGAATTTCTTAGCTTTCGCTCGGGAAAACATCCCAATCCAGTTACGAGTAGATGTCAGCAATCTGTTGATCCAAATAATTAGCCTCATCGGTATGATAGAGCACTAAAAATTATGAACTACTAACCAATCTTCACTTTTACAACAGACATAATGATATGCTTTTAAAATCCTTATTCACTTCTCTTCTGCTCTTCATCTTTCAAACCGGTCTTTTTTGCACACCTTACAAAATGGCCATCTGCACGCTCATTAAAAATGAGGCTCCCTGGGTTAGCGATTGGATCGAATACCATCGCCAGTTAGGTGTTGAGCATTTTTACCTCTACGAAGATGGAAGCACAGATAACACGCTAGAGGTTCTTAAGCCTTACGTGGAAAAAGGAATTGTTGAGGTTATTCCTTGGGCAACTCTGCCCGATCACGTTGCTCTGAGAGATAATCGCTTCGATACTTATCAAATGAAAGCTTTCAACAACTGCATCCATCGCTGCAATGGGATCGTTGAATGGCTGGCAATCCTCGACATCCATGAATACATCTTTCCAACTCAACACCGTGACTCCCTAATCTCTTTATTAGATCGCGAATCGCGTAAAAGAACCGGCACTGTGGCCTTATATCGTGTGATCTTTGATAACGATGTGGCTGAGATACCAAACGACCAGCAGGTTGCAGGTAACAAGCATCCCAGCAATGCTTTTACAAAATGCATCCACAAACCAGAAGCGATCAAAAATGGTTTGGACCACGAGGATTATTTAAAACCAGGCTACACATATAAAGTTCTCAGACCCTCCTTCTATCGAGTAAATTTCTACGGTAAAGAAGACAGAACAAGCTGGTAATCTTGCGGTTTTTTCTAGCCTCAATCCTGGTATTGATCTTTCAGGGTCAACTCTTTTGTGCCTCATATAAACTGGCGATATGCACCATGTTTAAAAATGAGGCCCCTTGGGTGCGCGAATGGATTGAGTACCATAGGCTTCTTGGGGTTGAGCATTTCTATCTCTATGAAAACGAAAGCACAGACAACACCTTAGAAGTTCTTAAACCCTATATCCTAGCGGGACTCGTAGAGGTCATCCCTTGGCCGAATATACCTGCACACAAAGATCATCGCGGTCACGCTTTTGACGCCTATCAAATCAAAGCCTTCAATCATTGCATCCAACTTACAAAATATAACGTTCAATGGCTGGCTGTGCTCGATATCGATGAATATATCGTGCCGACCCAAGGAAAAGATTCCCTATTTGCCCTTCTCAATCGAGAAGCGCGCACAGATACAGGCTCTTTGGTTTTAAACTGGATGATCTACGGCACATCGGATGTGTGGAAGATTCCCGAGAATAAGCTGCTAACTGAAACTCTTACCATGCGAGCTGATGACAAACATCCTTGGCACGCCTTAACGAAATGTCTTCACAAACCTCAAGCCGTTGCCGACTGCCTTGTACATGAAGCACATCTGAAAAAGGGGTATAAACGCAAATTTCTAAATCCAACCGATTTTCGCATCAACCATTACTGGACGCGCGATATGCAGGAATGCATAAATAAAAGATGTCACCTTCGGCTAGAATTTCAACCGCAAAATCTCGCTATGCATCTTAAGCGTGAGGCTCTCGCCTATTTTCTCGATTTGACCCAGCAATTTAATCGCATTGAAGATCTGTCGATCGAACCTAATCTTCCACCGCTTCGAAAAATTATGTTCGGAGATCTGCAGGATTAATAGGGAGTGCGTCTATTGGTATATCCGAACAACTTACTGCTGTTTACCTGCTGTTTCAATGCTTCTCGCTGTTGAATATTCACCCATCTAGGATCTTCGTTTAGCTCTTTTGCGATCTCTTCTCTATTGAGAGTTTGCAGGTATGAATAGTGCTTCAAGACGAGATAAAAATAGAGATAGACATCTTCGAACATCAGATTTTCCAAAGCAAACTGAGTTGAACGTTCGGCGATCTCTTTGCAAATCGAGTCATTTTGTTCTGCCCAATGAATCTGCTCAATGATGTTGCTAAAGTCATTTTTGATCGGCACGTAGTGCACATAGGGTTCTAGTGCCCCATAAAACCATTGAATCTCGTTAGATTCTTGCTTCAAGATGACTGAATCAGAAAGAAGGCGCCATAAAAATGCAGATGCGGCGCACATAACTCCATCTAAATTTGGCAGATATTTATATCCCAAAAATTCTTCCCAAGAAACTTTGGGGCTATATAGACCCTGTTTTTCAATGTAGGCTTGAAGGGGTGCGTTTCCTTCGATTTTTAGATTTAATTTAGCGTCGATATAGCGTGGATAAACATTGGTGAGCTCACAAAAATTAAGCCGGCGAAACCGAGTTAAACTTCCGCGCCAAAAAGCGATATTTTTTTTCTTCTCCCACGGAGTTTTTCCCATAGAGGACAAAACACTTTTAATATCTAAAGCCCACCAATCTCCAAGAGAGCGCCAATCCGGAATCAATGCGGCATAAGGAGTTCCTTTTAATTTGGCTGGGCAAAGAATAGGGGCTTGAAGATGCTTATCAGGGGTAAAATAAAAACCTTTTGGCATCGCTTGTTCGGGCATGCCATCTTTGTAACTAAGGATAAAATCCATGTCTTTAAAAGAGAGCAAATGAAGCAAGGTTTTTAAGGCCTTTTCGGTGTGATTGTCATCTAAAGAGATTAGCTCTTCCTTGGGAAAATCAGAGGAGGGCTCAAATTCAGAGTGAAAAGATAACTGTTCGTCTTTGGGAAAATATCGATAGAGTTGATTATTGAAAATGCGATAGCGAACGATATAAAAAGTCGGATAATTTTTTCTAATCGCGTCAAAAGTTGCATCTACCTGGTTTTTAGAAATCCCGTCAAACTCTTTAAAATCTTCTCTGATCTGCTCTCTCATCCAAAGAGGAGGCTGTTTTTGCAGCTTATCTAAAAACAGCTCCTTGTTGAGAAAGCTGAGCAGCGTCTCTCGCTCTAGATAGTTTTCCAGAGTTATTTCACTCTGAACTGATGGGCCACTTGAAATCTGCGTTTGTGCCGGCTTAGCCTTTCGACTCTTTTTATTTTTTGCTGAGAGCTCAGTCGGTGATTGAAGTGTCAGGAGCAATAAAAGAATGAGAAAATAAGGCATGCGAAACCTAACCCTACAAAAATGTTTCGATCAATTTTCGAATCTTTTGTGATTTAGTGCCACCCCTCTTTCGGTGGACATCTTCTTAGAGAAGGCTCCAAGGGATCGCATGTGTATGTTCGTCAAGCTTGAAAATTTCTGAGCCTGCGTAGATGACAAGGCCTGGCATCACTTCCATTTTCGAATAGGTCTCACGAAAGGCTTTTAATCCAGACAGATCGCCTTTAGTCAGATTGGTCTTACATTTCATTTCGATTGGATAGAGTTTTCCATTTCTCTCTAAAATAAGATCGACTTCTGCCCCACTAGCAGTCCGCCAATGGTAACTATTTGGGGGGACGGGGAGCATCGCAAATTGTTGATGGATGCAGTTGATCGCCCATGTTTCAAAAACTGCGCCTAATTTCGGACTAACTGCTAATCCATCAGCCGAATCAACTTTTTGGAGATAACAAGCAAAACCGGTATCTTTAAAGTATCCTTTTTTCTTTCCGCTGATGCGCTTGATGGTGTTTCCGTGATAGGGAAGTAACTCAAACCATTGATAAGTAAACGAGAGGAGATCTAGCCAACGGCGTGCCGTATGTGGGGAAATTCCGATCTCTCGACCTAGATGAGTAGGACTTATTTCCTGTGCAGTTAGTGAAGCGATGATGCCTAAAAACCGATCGAATTCTGCGAGCTGACGGATATCTTCCTGCAGACGCACATCGCGATCGACATAGGTTTGCAAATAGGAGCGAAAGTAGAGAGGCATTTGCGTCATTGGAAGATCGAGCGTTGCAGGAAAAGTCCCTCTAAATAGAAACTCAACTAGAGAAGGGAATGTAGGGGGAAGAAATTGTCTGCGTTTGTAAAAACCTTCGGGATCTTCTAAATAATATGAGACCCATCCTTCTTCGCTTCCCCTCCCTAACATCTCTTGGGGGGTGAAATTATCTAGATGGAAAATGGCGACACGGCCAGCCATGCTCTCGGCAATTGTTCGTAACATACTGAAGTTTTGAGAGCCTGTAAGAAAGTATTGTCCCTTTGCTTCATTTTGATCCATTTTTCTCTTGAGCGCCGCGAGTAGCTCAGGAACATACTGTACCTCGTCCAAAATGAGAGGAGAGGGAAAGGAACTAAGAAAAAGATCTGGGTCTTGTCTAGCTTTATAGAGGTCTTGAATAGGATCAAAAACAATAGCCTTCATGTTAGGGAAAAGATGTGAAAGAAGCGTACTTTTTCCTGCCTGTCTGGCGCCAAGAAGAAGTATGGCTTTAAAATGCTTTGCTGACTCGAGAATTTGCTTCTCAAGGTGCCTGGGTAAATATCTCATATACCCTGCATATTAGAGATGCTATTGCAATTCTGCAAGGTAAATTTATTTCTTACCAGCCTTCTTTTAGGAGAGGCAAAGCGAATTGCATGAAAGAATCGGCATCATCGGGCTGAAAGGTGAGAATGGTTTGGCGTCGGTTAAGCAGCTCTGCGTTGCCTTTAAAAATAAAGCTGAGCAGCTGTTTGAGCTTATTTATCTTCACTTTTTTTGACATCTCTTCGGCAATTTCTGCGCGGTAAACATCAAAATAACGCAGAAGATCTAGCCATTCAGGCTGATAGGGCACGCCCGAAAAGTGCGCGCGAATCTGATGGAAGATAAAGGGGTTGATGATGCTTCCTCTGCCGATCATGAGTGCATCACAGTGTGTGGTTTTTAACATTTCAAGAGCGTCTGCTACATTGAGGATATCGCCATTGCCAACCACGGGAATTTTTAGGAGGGCTTTGGCTTCAGCGATGAGATCCCATCTAGCCGGAGGACCATAGCCATCCACTTTCGTGCGTGGATGCAGTGTGATATAGCGCACTCCACTTTCTTGGGCGGCAAACAGATTTTCTTTAAAAAGCGAGATGTCTTCATAGCCCGAGCGCATTTTTAATGTGACTGGAATGGAAACAGCTTCGACGAGCGCCTTGGCATTCTGATAGAGAAAATTTGGTTCTTTTAAAAGACTCGAACCGGCACCACGACCAGTTACCGTGTTGGAAGGACATCCGCAATTGAAATCGATTCGCGGAGCGCCTCTATTTTCTATTTCTTGGGCCATTGCAGCCATTAATTCAGGATCGGAACCCATCAGTTGACATACGAGTGGGGTCGGGGCGAGTTCGTCAGCTTGATAGGCCAAAGCGAGGCTTTTGACGTGTGCATTTTTTGGAACACGCAGAAAATCTCTTACAGCTTCGTCGAATCCGCCAATTGAGGCCATGGCTTTACGAAAGCAGCGATCACCCACCCCCTCCATTGGAGCAAGAAGCAGAAAAGGAGATCCATTAATATCTTTAGGCAGAAGGTTCATAGGAAGAGAATAATAACGAGAATTCTAGTTTATTGCCTCAAAATCAAATTGAGGCGGCTTTATTAGAGTAAATTTTTTGTCGTCTAAGTAAATATAGAACTATATTTACAAATATGAAGAAGTAGAAAAGCCAGAAACCGGCTGAATTTAAGAGGTTCGAGACTAAAAAATAGGCGAAAGTACAGGCATACCCCTTGATGACATTGTCCTCTTTCGTGATTGCCTCTTTCAGGCGAACATCGGCCACGCGCAGGGTATAGCCAGCTAGCAAGCCGATTAGAATTACGCCCAGGCATCCAAAATTAAAGTACATCTCTCCGAAAGGCCCCGAACGTAGCCCGGCATGTAATGTCGTATCGAGTTGGGCTAAGTCCGCGGTATAGGCTCCATAACTCCAGCTGCTGCGAAATGCGGAGGCGAAGCGAGGAAGAAAAGAGAGAAACGCGGCTAGGTAGGTTTTTCCGTAAAGCAGTTCCCCATCCCAATAAGAGAGCAGCCAGGCAAAATCGCGATTATCGGAAAAGTGACTGCTGTAAAAAAATTCATACCAAAAATTTGCTAGCAGCTCGAGCGGACCACCCATGGTTCCCCGCAATCCAGCAAGGAAAATTGCAATCATTAAAAGGCCTGCGCAGCCGACGCCCATTTTCCATAAAGAGACCTTTCCCTTATTGGAAAAAACTCGATAAGAAAGCACAAAAATCACGCTTGAAATAATGATCCATCTCGACCCTAAAAAAACGGAAAGAAGCAAAAATGTGACCAGCAGTGCCAGCATGCTTCTTCTTCGCCATTGCTGATAATTCACGCCTAAATACCAGATGGTTATGGTGAAGCAGCATAAAGTAAGGTTAAAAAGGGGACGCAAAGTATCCGCCTCCAAAAAATAGTCGCGAGCCGAAAAATTATGCCCTGCTGCTACAGAAAAAGGGAAAATGACCAGAGATAGGCAAAGCGTCAGAAGACCCAAAGAGATACAAACAAATCTTGATGAGACGTTCTTGATGATGATCATTTCTATGCCGCTCATAACTTTTCTAAGCGGCAAGAAGAGAATCTTTTTTCCCAACCCGTCGTGCAGATAACGTCCAACCCATAAGAATACATAGCCCAAGACGCTAATCGAAAACGCGCGATCGACAAATGGCTCAATCCGCCCCATCTCCCCATTCACCGATGCCATATTGAATATCGAGGCATTAACCGGGTACATCATGAGAATGAAAATAAAGAACTGGAAAAAGAGTGTGAGCCACCAAAAATCGAGCTTCCAACCAGTTTTTCTCCAAGAAAAAAACCAGGCGGTAAAAAAATGTAAAATGAGCAAAAGATCAACCGCCAACCAAAGCGGAGAGAATCTCAAGGCTCCATAAAACAACTCAAATTTTTCAAGCATGGGCATGAGATAGAGAGGGGGACATTCTTCCGTAGATATCTTCTAGGCGCACGATATCATCCTCGCCGACATATTCCCCCACTTGGACTTCGATGATCTCAAGCGGCACTTTGCCAGGATTTTCAAGTCGGTGCACGGTAGACTTAGGCACATAGACGCTCTCATTTTCATGTGCCAAGATCTCCTGCTCGCCGATGGTCACTTTAGCAGTGCCCTTGACTACCACCCAATGTTCGCTGCGATGATAATGCATCTGAAGGCTTAGTCTCTGCTGAGGCGCGACCTCAATGCGTTTGATCTTATAACGCTCGCCTTCTTCTAATATGGTAAAGCTTCCCCAGGGGCGATGGGTGGTTAGGTGTTCAAGCACCTCTTTGTGTTGGCGTTCTTTAAGTTCATCTACAAGCGCTTTAATGCGTTGTGACTCTCCTTTTTTGCCGATGAAAATCGCATCTTCACTCTCGATGATTAGAAGATCTTCTAATCCAATAGTTGAGATCAGGCGCCTTCCTCCAACGATCAGGCAATTCTTTGTATCGAGCGCCAAAATATTGCCGATCTTGACGTTCTGCTCAGCATCTTTATCCATAACATCATAGACGCTATCCCAACTGCCCACATCAGACCAGCTGATATCTAAAGGAATCACAGAGATGGGGGTCGGTTTTTCAAGCAGAGCATAGTCGATAGAGATGTCTGGCATTTCCGAAAAATGGCTGACCATTTCTTGAAAAGGAAGTTGGCACTTCTCTCCAATTTGCGAGCAGTGTTTTTTGATCTCTTGCACGAAGGTATCTATCCTAAAAACGAAGATTCCTGAATTCCAGAGGTAGTCACCACTTAAAAGGTAGCGTTGGGCCGTGGCGCTATCGGGTTTTTCAACAAAACGTTCGACGTCTACCGCTTTGCCCTTAACAGAATGCGGGGCTTTGATATATCCATAGCCTGTCTCTGGCTTATGGGGGCGAATCCCAAAGACCACATGCCTCTTCTGCTTGGCTACTTCTTCTGCATCTTTAATGCCTTTTAAGAAGATCTCTTCGGGGGATAGAAGATGATCTGAAGAAGAGACCACAAAACACTCATCGTCTTTGGCTCCCATAAACTCTTGCATATACTTCACGGCAAGCGCTATGGCAGGGGCGGTATTTTTACGCTCTGGCTCGATGATGATCTGATTCTCTAATTGGCGATCGATGAGACCGACTTGACTCTTCACCAGATGAAAATACTCTTGATGCGTCATGATCAGAATATCTTGGGCGTCATAAAGCGACAGGAAGCGCTTAACCGTCTTCTGCAATAGAGAGTCGCTATCTCCAAAATTTAGAAACTGTTTCGGGAAGGAGCGTCTAGAAATGGGCCAAAGACGCGTCCCGCTGCCGCCGGCCAGAATGACGATTTTCATTGTACTCCTCTACTTTTGCTTTCACAAAGGCGTGAAATTGCCTTTTAAATCTCGCTTCATTGAATAATTCAGCATGCGCTCTAATCTCACGCGCATTGAACTGATCTTGCCGCTTCTCAAAATCTTCTACGGCCACCATGAGGCTTTCCACTGTCTGATCAGGAAAAAAGAGGCCCGTCTTGTCATCAAGTACCGTCTCTAAAGCAGCGCCTTTTCCAAACGCGATCACGGGTGTGCCTGAAGCTTGCGCTTCGACCACAATAATTCCAAAATCTTCCTCAGCCGCAAACACGAACGCTTTGGCTTGGGCCATGTAATCTCTTAGGACGATATCCGATTGATGGCCCAAAATTTCAATGTTCTTGGTTGCCTTGGATTTTACTTTTTGCATCTCTGGCCCATCACCAATCACGATTAGGCGCTTGTCTGGCATTTGTGCAAAGGCTTCTACGATCAGATCGATCTTTTTGTATGGCACCATCCTCGACGCTGTAAGATAGAACTCTTCTTTTTTGGGATTTAGCACAAACTTGTGTGTTGCCACAGGAGGATAAATGACGGTTGAGCTGCGTCCATAAACCTTCCGGATTCTGCGTTCAACGACTTGCGAGATGGCTACAAAATGGTCAACTCGGCCCGCAGAGGCCACATCCCACGCCCGCAACTTATGCAGGGCAACGCCTGCACAAAATTTACGCAAAGCTCCTAGCCCGGCTAAATACTGATTGGTTAAATTCCAAGCATACCGCATGGGTGTAAAGCAGTAACAGAGGTGCAGTTGATCACTATGCGTAAGCACACCTTTGGCAACAGCATGAGAAAGTGAAATGATGAGATCATGCTGGCTTAAGTCGAATTGTTCGATAGCAAAAGAAAAAAGAGGAAGATAATTTCTATATGCTGTTCGAGCAAAGGGGAGTTTCTGAATGAAAGAGGTTTCAATCTCGGCAGAGGCAAAGTTCATGCCTTTGATCTTTTCTACATCCTTAACGAGCGTAGAAATTGGAGAGGGAAAGAGGTCATAAATCGCTTCTAGACACTTCTCTCCGCCTCCAATACCCACTAGCCAGTCGTGTACAAGAGCACTTCTCATCTCAGCACCTCTTCAAAAATTCGCACATGCTCCATAGCCGCCTTTTTCCAAGAGAATTGAGCTGCCTGCTCGAATCCTTTGCGCTTAAGCTCTTCTTGTAAAACACCGTTGTTAAGCACCTTGCTTATCCCCCTGGCAATATCTGCCACATCGTAAGGATCGACATATTCAGCTGCATTTCCACACACCTCGGGAAGGCTTGCCACTCGCGATACCACTACTGGGCAACCAGAACTCATCGCTTCCAACGGTGTGAGCCCAAATCCTTCATAAAAAGAGGGCAGGATAAAAAGTGTGGCACTTTGATAAAGCAGCGGGAGCTCCTCATCTTCTATATCTTCTAGTATAAATATTTTTAAATCTTCTGGCAACTGCTGCTCTGCTGTGCGTAGCTTAGCACGTTTCCCCACAACTACTAAGCCATAATCGGATGGATTCGTTTCTTGCAGCAGATGGAAGGCGCGAATCAAGCCCTGCACATTTTTATGCGGTTTTAAATTCCCCACGAAAAGAAGGAACTTTTCCGGTAGGCAATAGCGCTGTTTAAGAGCTTTAATTTTTTCCGGGTCTTTTGCCGCAAAGCGCACGTGATCGATCCCATTTGAGATAGGAAATATCTTTTCTGAAGAAAATTTCGCATATGTACAGAGTTCAGTCTTAGAAAATTGGGAGACGGTGATGAAGCTGTCAGCATAGTTCTTTAAACGTGCGAAGATCGCGCGCGCGTAGCATTTTTCAAAAAACCGTAAGCGGTTAAAAAAAGCTAGGTGATAAGCATCGTGCACAGTCACAACTCGTTTGCGGGCGCGAATAGGCAAAAAAGGGATATTAAAATGCGGAGACCAGAAGAGATCGCATGTTGGAATCAAACGCGGAAGTTGCAGCTGCTCTTGAATAGAATAAATCTGGGCGTCGCAAAAAATCAGATCAAATTCACCTAGGCAATCAATAGGCCACTCATGCTTTTGCAGAGCGTCTGAGCGTACGATTAGCTTAAAGCGAAAGGGCGCATCTTTCAGCTGGACAAGCAGGTTTCTTAAGTAGGTACCTATTCCTGAGCTTGAGAGCATGCGTGCATCGACGCAGACTTCTTTCATACATTTAGGAGTTCTTGGGAAAATAGTGCATTGCTAGGCAATTGTTGGAGATCAGTATGCATCATAATGCGCACTAACTCTTCCACCGTCGTTTTGGGAGACCAGCCGAGCTTTCTTTTTGCTTTGGAAGGATCTCCAATTAACAGCTCCACTTCTGCAGGGCGGAAAAATTCTGGAGAGACATCGACGATAACTTGACCCGTCTTTGCATCGCGGCCTTTTTCATCAATCCCTGTTCCTTCCCACACGATTTGCACGTCAACTTGAAGGAAAGCCAGCTCGACAAAGCGACGCACTGTTGTGGTTTCGCCTGTTGCCAATACGTAGTCTTCGGGCTGATCTTGCTGCAACATCTGCCACATGCCTTCTACAAAATCTTTAGCATAGCCCCAGTCTCTCTTGGCATCGAGATTTCCTAGGGTTAGTTTTTCTTGGAGGCCAGCTTTAATTCTAGCAGCGGCAAGCGTGATTTTTCGAGAGACAAATTTCTCGCCTCTTCTTGGGCTTTCATGATTAAAGAGGATCCCATTACACGCGAACATCTGATAGGCCTCGCGGTAGTTGACTGTTGCCCAATAGGCATAGAGTTTAGCAACTCCGTAAGGTGAGCGCGGATGGAAAGGGGTCTCCTCATTTTGAGGGACAGTCCGCACTTTTCCATAGAGCTCGGATGTAGATGCTTGATAAAAATGGATCTCAGGATTGACATGACGAATAACTTCGAGCAAACGCAAAACACCGATTCCATCGATATCTCCCGTATATTCAGGGAGTTCAAAAGAAACTTTTACGTCGCTCATGGCAGCGAGGTTGTATACCTCGGTTGGTTCTGCTGTTTCGACAATACGCATGAGACTTGGAGAGTCGGCTAAATCACCTTCATGAAGAAAAAGACGCCCTTTGAGGGCGTCATCATCACAAAGATGGGCGATGCGCCCAAGATTAGAGGTAGAACTTCGTCTGACTAACCCATGCACGATATAGCCCTTTTGCAAGAGCAGTTCGGCGAGGTAAGAGCCATCTTGTCCTGTGATACCTGTAATCAGAGCGCTTTTCATCTCAGTCTACCTTAAAGCGGAGTAGCGAGGTAATCATGACTCGAAACACGCTCTACGTTATAACCTAGATTCTCAAGCTTCTTTACAGTTGCATCGATTCTAGCTTTAACATGAGGCAGAGATGTTTCATAAGAAAACCCGCCCATAATTTCAATCAGGACCACTGGACGATTTCTAATTATCGTCTCTTTCGCGCCATCTAGCACAACGTTTTCCATCCATTCAGCATCAATTTTGATGAAGGAGACGTTATCCAGGTGGAGAGAATCGATGGTGATCAAATCGACATATTCTCCTGTTCCGCCGCCAAGGCCAGTTGCGCCTTCACTACCTGGAACTGGGGGAGAAAGTTCAATTTGTCCTACCCTGTCGCCTGCGCCAGCTAAATAGAAATCGACGTTATCGACCTGATTTAAAGACATGTTCATTACGAGCTCTCTAAAAATCTTAGGCTGAGGCTCGATTGCAATCACTCTTCCGCCTACGCCAACTGTTCTTGCCATGCTGAGCGTATAAGTACCGATGTGCGCACCTACATCGACAGCGATCGATCCTAGACGAGCATAACGATAAGCATAATCGTTCATGAACGGCTCCCAAGCAGAACCATGTCGTAGCACGTTTTTCACTACGTCATCGATCGGGTCGAGGAAGAAATAGCCAGGCTGTTTGCAATAGTAGATTTTATAATCTGAAAAGGGAAAAGCATGAATGTATTCAACGATCTTTTCTTTTTTAGATGATCGAATATCGGCAAAACGCACGCCTTCAAAAGATTCTGTTCTCGCTTCAATCAATGCGCAAACGAATAAGACTGTGAAAAGTGTTTTTAATCCAACACGCAAGTTTTTCATATAGCACCTGTTCCTGTTTTTATGACTTTCAGTTTCTCTAGCACCCAGTTCCTAGGAAAGGAAGCACATAACAATGCCACAACAAAAGTTATTCCTGTAACAAGAATCAGATAAAAGAGGGTGCCTAGGCGACCCATTTCGTGAGGCAAAGCCCATTTTCCCAAAAGCATTACGCATAAGGCGCCCGAAGCGGGCAAGAGAATGTCTTGCACATACCAACGCGCGCTTTGCCCTATCAGAAATTGACGATGCAGAAAGTAGCCGCTAAAAGATAAGATCAAAAAATTACCCAGGCTCCATAAAGCGGCGGCACCAGGCGTACCCCACCATTTGATCATCGGCGGAAGCAGACCACTTAAACAGATGAGCAAAAGAGCGCTCTGATAGAAGGAAAGTTTCATTTTATCATGCGCAAGCTGCAAAGCATAAGGGATATGCATGATTCCATTAATTCCCGTTCCAATCGATAGAAATGTCAAAACAAAACAGGCCTTTTTAGCGATGTCTTCGCTTCCCGTCCACAAAAGCAAGATTTCAAACGAAAAAAAAGCTAGTAGTAGCATTAGAGGAAGAATGAAAATCGACATAATCTGCGCGCTTTGATGATAGAGCTTGCTCATCCTCTCTTCATCGTTGAGTGTGACAACATAAGAATAGGAGGGAAAGATGGCCGAGAAGATCGGGTATGTCACCACTAAAAGCCCACTGGCAATACTTACGGCCACAGAGTAATAGCCGAATTCTTCTAAGGGCAAAATTTTGCTGAGCAGAATCTTGTCTAAGTGCGTTACCAGAACACCGAGAATGGTTAAAATTGTAAGTTTCCCGGCAAATTTTCTGCCTTCGAGGAGATAGTGCATCTCAAAGCGCGCACGCTTCTCACTTTTAGGCAGCTCTTTCCACAACAGATAGCGGATGGTGAGCGTATGGACCAAGCTCATGCCCGCCTGCCATGCAAAAAATAGCACGGGTGAGGCACCAAAAAAAATAAGCGTAGCCAAAGCTCCGCCGACGCGCAAGGTCACCAAAAATGCCGACAGCACATTCATCGCCACCTGCTTTTGCAACCCCTGCAAGCCATTTTGATACATGTAAAGAGGCAGCTGAAAGGCGAAACAGAGACCCATTAATGCAATTGCATACTCGACGGTGTGAAAGTCCAACAGCTTTACATTTAGCCAATGCAGAGTAATTGCCGGCGCTAAAAGTAGAATCATCCCGCCCAGAGTCGAACAGATGATCCAATAAGCGATTTCGATGGTACAAACAAGATTACGAAACACTTGAGGCGCTGAATTTAAAGCCAAAAGCCTGGAGAGCTCCCGATTCAAAAAAGAACTTAAGCCCGTATCAAAAAGGCATCCGAGCGTGATTAATAAGCCAAAAAGACCAACGAGACCATAAGCTTCCACGCCCATGAGTTTGGCATAGTAGGGGACAAATAGAAGTTGGATAAGAGCTTGCCACCCTTTACCCAGAAAGCTTGCGATAAGATTGCGCTTCAACATAGACTTTTTAAGATAGATGCCATTCTTAAGGCCCCTTCTGCATTCGATGGGTAGTGTAGCTCAAGAGAAGGTTTTTCATTTTCATTTTCTACTCCTCGCAACATCAATTTGGGAAGGTCCGTCTCTAAATTTTCTTTTTTTAGAAAGATTCCATCATTTTCTGCTGCCTCTCGCATTTCAGGAATATCCAAACAGATCACAGGGGTGCGGCAATGCCGCGCTTCGGCAAGCGGCATCCCATATCCTTCATAGAGAGAAAGAGAGATGTAGTAGCGTGCGCCAGATAAAAAGAGGGAGAGTTCATGATCACTTGCGTAACCTGCAATTTTAAAATGGGTGGGATATTTTTTCTGAGCCGATTGAAAGGCTTTTAAAATCCGCTTATTTTTCCAGCCACCACCCCCAATGATTACCAAGGGCATCACATTTTCCAACCCTTTCTCTTCCAAAGTTTTGCAATAGAGTTGAATGAGCAGAACAAAGTTTTTACGCGGCTCCCAAGTGCTCACAGACACGAGATAGTCATTATACTTCAGCCCCTGTTGAGTTAGGAAAGGCGAAAGAAATTCTTTTTCCCGATAAAAAACTTCAGGCTTACTGGGAGGAATCACCACCTCATCAGCTACTCGGCCAAACATTTCATTCAAGCGCTTGGCTGTTCCCTTTGAGATCGAAACGATATAGTCCGCCTTCTTTACCGTGCTAGATGTGATCAAACGGTGATAAAACACTGATAAAAGGCTTAAGGTCTCTGGAAATAGGTAAGCTACAAAATCATATACGGTTAAAACTGTCTTCATTTTTCGAGGCTTCAGGAAGGGAATAACAAACACATTTTCCCAGAACACATCGATCTTATCTTTGCGAAGAGAGTAAGGCAGGATTGAATTGCGCCAAAAAATGTATTTAAAAGTGAAAAGCGAAAGTATGTGCAGATGTACGTTTTGATGGCGTTGGAAGCATTCAACCGTTTTACTTCGAGCAGGCGCATAGAGAAAAAATTCCCAGTCGGGGTTCTGCTTAATCAGTTCATCTAAAAGATGAAAGATGTAGTAGCTGATGCCACCATGAAGTTTGACTAGAGGCCAAATTTCAACTCCGATACGCAGGCGCTTGGAAGTTTTCATATTATTTTTCTACTAAGTGCTCTTGAACTAGATGCTTATAACTTTCCGGAAATGTTGCAAGAGGCCTGAACAAACGGTATGTGCTTCTGAGAATATTATGTAAGGATCTGAGCAGGAAAAAAGATCCGGGAATCTTTTGGCAGCAGAAGGTTGCCCATTTAAGAATAGGTCCATTTGCCCAGGCATTAAGCGGACCGCAGAGAATTTGTGATACGCGGGCTGCAATCACAAAATCTTTTTTCCAGAGATGCTCACGACCAATAAAGAAGAGAGTCTCATTAAGTTTTCTCATCAGCGCAGTATGGAAAGTGTGGCGGAAATCCTCAGATAAGCTGGGATGGCTCTTGAGACGCAAAATGGTGTTAAAAACATCTGGGTAATAGGCATCTATACTCGCTTTCCAGGTGATGCTATCAGGATGGTTTACTAAAACGGCACAGGGCTTAGATTTGAGAAAAAAGGGATGCTCCAGTGTTATTCGACCAATAAAATCGATATCGATGGAGATCATATCGAGTTTTAAGGGTCCAATATGTTCTATCGCTTCTCTTCTGAACAGAATAGAGCCCCAGGTGGGGATAATTCCGTGCAAAAATTCAAGCGCGCCGAACGGTTGAGAAAAGTAGCGCTCTCCTTCAAAATCTGGCTTCACTAGGCTTATCGTGCCATCTTGGTAAATAGAAATTGTCTGCCCGGCGCAAAAGGCGATCTCAGGATAACGGGTAAATCCTTCGAGAGTAGTTTCATAAAATTCAGGAAAAACAAAGTCATCATCGGAAAGAAAGGAAAAATAGGGAGTATTCACATTTTCCAGACCATATTGAAAATTGGCATTTGAGCCGATATTGGTGGGGTGGCAATGGTATTTCACCCGAGGATCCTTCTGCATAAACTCTTTTACGACCGCCGCGGTTTCATCTCCCGAGGCATTGTCATAAATGCAAACTTGAAAATGAGGATAGCTCTGATTCAGAACGCTCTGAATGGCCCGTTTTAAGGTCTCGGGACGGCGAAAAGTGGGGATAATCGTGGTAATTTGAGGCAAAGCATCCATAAAAAGCGCTACCTCTTGCGTAGCCAAGCACCAGGCCAATGGGATACGCTTTTGAGCAGCTGGCTCTCATTAAAGACCCAAGCAGGATCGTTCAGTTCAAACTCGGGGTGAGCGAGAAGAAATTCTTGAGCAGCAGCCTTTGGATTATCATTCTTCCAACCAGGCAATCCTCGGGGCGTATCATGTAAATCTTCCATCAACCCATCAGCCACGATAATATATGACCCTGAGGAGACAAGCCCTGCATAAGCCTCAAGCTCTGTACGTACGTGCTCTTTGGTGTGATTTGAATCGAGAAGAACTAATACAGTTTCATGCGGAAGAATCTGAGCCTTAACTTTTTCCACAGTTTCTGGATCGATTGAGCTGCCTTGAATCAAGGTAAGGAAAGGGAAAAGCTCGTGGCTTTCCAAAGCTTGGCGATTATGCGCGCGAATATCGATATCCACGCCAATCACCCTGCCTTTTCCCAAAAGTTTGCATAAACTTGCCGAAAAAACTAGGGAGCCGCCGTGCGCAATCCCTGTTTCTAAAATGACATCGGGTTTTAATGCCCAGATGACTTCTTGAAAACGCATCAGATCTTCGGGCAATTGAATAACTGGTCTTCCTAGCCAGGTAAAAGTGTAGATATGCTTTTGATTCCAGCCTAATTTGAGCCAAGCCTGCGAGAGCAGCTCAAAAGCTTCATTCGAATAAAGAGGGTGCTTCACCTCTTTCTGCCCGTCGTCATGAATAATTACGCCAACATCTGTATCGAGTGTTAGACGCATATATTCCTTGGGTGGTGTCCTAAATCATGCCTTAGAGAAAAATCAGGCCAACTCTCATCTTTTTCAGAAAGAATACGCCCGCTTACCTCAGGCCAAATAATCGCAAAGCTAGGATCGTTCCAGCGTACGCCGCGCTCAGCTTCTTTCACATATTTGCCAGACATTTGGTAAAAAAGTTCAGCGCTGTCTGTCAGAGTCTGGTAACCATGAGCACAACCTGCAGGAATGTAAAGCATCGCGCGATTCGCTTCTGAGAGCTCGAACGCCTCCCATTTTCCAAATGTGGGTGAAGAAGGACGAAGGTCTAGAATGACATCATAGACAGCCCCGCGAGAGCAGCGAATGAGCTTAACCTCGGGATAAGGTTCAATCTGATAGTGCAGGCCTCTAAGCGTACCTTTTTTCTTGTTAAAGGCGGCGCTGCACTGTTCCAGATGCGAATTTAACCCCTGCTCTTCAAAGGTTTGAAGGCAGAAAGTGCGCGCAAAAAAGCCGCGCTCATCTTCTATAGGTTGCATTTGAATTAAACAGGCGCCTGAAATTGATGTTGGGGTGAATTTCACGCTTGGGCTCCCAAAGAAGATGTCAGTGCAAAGTAGTTTTCATACCAAGAGATCGTATGCTGCAATCCTTCTTCTAAATTGTAAGAAGGCTTCCATCCCAGAACGTTTCTGGCTTTTTCAGCGCTAAGCGCCTGGTGGTGAATTTCGGCTTTAACACTATTTAAAATACGCGGCGCGAGATCTGACCTACCCATCTTTAGCTGTAGAAGCTGAATCACTTCGAGCACAGTATATGGCGTTTCGGGCCCAAAATTAAAGGCTTGGCCTTGCACATCTTCGCGATTGATTGCACACGCCAGCTTGAGATAACCGTCGATAATATCGGTAACATAGACGTAATCGCGCGTATAGCTGCCATCGCTGCGAATTTCCGGAGGGACGCCCTCGAAAAAGTTTTTAATGGTGCCTGGAATTAAACGATTCCAGTTGAGATCTCCACCGCCATAAATGTTTCCACAACGCGCCACTGCAATAGGCAGATGATATGTAGAAGCATAAGAAAGGGAGAGAAGATCGGCACAGGACTTAGAGACATCGTAGGGATTTTCTCCCTTTAGAGGCATCTCTTCTGTATAGGGCAGGGTAGCGCTTGTTCCGTAGGCTTTATCACTAGAAGCCACCACGATTCTCTGCACTCGACTCTTTTGTCTGCGGCAAGCTTCCAATAAGATGTAGGTGCCGCGAATATTGGCTTCAAATGTGAGCAGAGGCGCGCTGAATGCACACCCTACCTGAGTCTGAGCGCCAAGATGAAAGACCGTATCGATCTCATGCTCACAAAGCGCACGTTCTACCGAAGTGCCATCTTCTAAAGCTCCTTGCACGACCGACATCTGCTTTATGAGTCCGCTGCGGATGAGTTCGCTTTGGGGATCATAATCGCGCACGAGGGCCACAACATGAGCTCCCTTTTCTAAAAGGGTCTTTGAGAGATGCGTCCCGACCAGTCCTGTGGCACCAGTTATCAGCACATTTTTTTGACGCCAAAACTCACTCATGATCCCTCCATACTTTCCATGGAGCTTTCTCTTTATCCCAAAGCTCATCGAGTGAGCGCTGATCGCGCAACGTATCCATCGGACGCCAGAATCCCTGATGCAAATATGCGTTCAGCTGTTTGCTTTCCACGAGGCTTTCGAGAGGCTCTCTCTCCCAAGAAGTCTGGTCATCTTTAATAAAATTTAAAACATCGGGCTCAAGCACAAAAAAGCCGCCGTTAATCCATCCTTCGCTGGCCTGCCGCTTCTCACTAAATTGCACCACCTGGTTTCCCTCTAGCATCAGCGCTCCAAATCGCGCGGGCGGTCTGACAGCAGTCAAGGTGGCTAATTTTTTCTGGGCCTTGTGAAAATTGATCAGCTCGGGAATATCGACATCAGCCACGCCGTCGCCATAAGTCATCAGAAAGGTCTCATTTCCAATCCATTTTTTAAGGCGCTTTAGCCGTCCACCCGTTTGAGTATGTACCCCAGTATCAACTAGATGGATCTTCCAGTTCGTGCCTCTACCTTTGTTGATATGTATTTTTCCACTCTCTAAGTCGATCGAAAGATCGCTCTGATGCGGAAAAAAATTCAGAAAGTATTGTTTGATGAGCTCTTGTTTATATCCTAATGCGATCACAAACTCAGTAAACCCATAATGTGCAAAGATGTTCATGATATGCCAAAGAATTGGCCTACCACCGATTTCAATCATAGGTTTGGGGATATTACCTGTTAATTCAGATAATCTTGTTCCCAAGCCGCCTGCTAGAATTACAACTTTCATCATTTCGCCGAGATTATTTCATCCAATATCAATGCCATTTTCCCAATACTTTCGGCATTTGTGCAATAGTTAAGTTTTAAAGGCGGTTTCTCTTCTGTGCTTAAGTTTTTGGAAAAGCGCATTAATGGAAGTAGCTTTTCCTCAAGCTCATAGCACTTAAGAAAGATCCCGTCATCTTCAGCCGCCTCGCGCATCTCAGGAACATCCAAGCAGATCACGGGTGTGCGGCAGCGCCGCGCCTCCGCTATGGGCATTCCATAACCTTCGTACATCGAAAGCGCGATATAAAACTTTGCACCAGATAGGTAGAGCGAAAGCTCATTATCGTCCACATAACCTGTGACTTTGAAATGGGATGGATATTTTTCTTGTGCATGAGAAAAGATCCGCTGCAGCTCTTCATTCTTCCATCCGCCGCTGCTAATGATTACCAGCGGCATCACATTTTCAGGGCCATACTTCTCAAGCGCATCAAAATAGAGTTTTACGAGCAGACTAAAGTTTTTGCGCGGCTCCATCGTGCCCACTGTGACGAGGTAGTGATTATATTCAAGGTTATGCTTCGCTAAAAATGGAGCTAGAAGCGGCATCTCTCGATAGTAGACATCTGGTTTTTGTGGTGGGTAAATAATGGAGTGATAATCCAAGCTAAAAAGTTCTTTTAAACGCTTAGCAGTTCCTTGAGAAATAGGAAGGCGATAATCGGCATTTCTTAAACTCCCCTTCATCGTGCAAAGGTGATAGAGGGCATTGGCGTGACTCATGGTCTCGCGAAAGAGACAAGGGACAAAATCATAGATAGTTAGAAGAGTTTTTACTCTTTTCGGCTTCAAAAAATGAAAGATGTAGATCGTCTCCCAAAAAACATCGATCTTATCTTTGCGCAAGAAAAAAGGGATGGTTAACACTCTCCAGAGTGTGCCGCGCGAAGCTAAAAAACGCGTAGCTCGGATGCGTACGTGTGCATATTTTGAAAAGTGCTTTAAATTTTCCTCTAAATCTCCCTTAGAAGAAGGTGCATAGAGAAAAAAAAGGCAATCTGTTCGCTGTTGAATGAGCTCGTCTAGCAAATGAAAAACGTAAAAACCCACGCCACCCGTAAATTTAACCAACATCGAGACATCCACGCCGATGCGTAGCTTTCCTTTCACAGGTTTTCCTCGAGGAGTTCTAACTGACGATAGTGGCGCAACAGGTCACGGAAATGTGCCGCATCTTCAAAGCGCAGCTCTTTGGCCGCAGCGCGCATTTCGGTTTCACACTCTCTGATTTTCGCAGTGAGCTCATCGTGCGTAAGATGCACAGATTCGCCTTCTTTGGCGCGCGGCGTTGGTAAAATGTCGCCAAAGGTTTCAGCGAGATCTTCTATGCGTTCGCGTTTGGTCGTCGTCGGAATAATGCCATGTTGCTCGTTATACGCCTGCTGATGGATGCGGCGCTCTTCGGTAACAGCGATCGTTTTTTGAATCGCCGAGGTAATCCTATCGGCATACATAATCACTCTACCATGCAAATTACGCGCTGCCCTACCGCACGTTTGCAACAAAGCGGTTTCACTGCGTAAAAATCCCTCTTTGTCGGCATCGAGGATCGCAACTAGCGAAACTTCAGGAAGATCGAGACCTTCGCGCAAAAGGTTAATACCAACTAGCACATCGAAAACGCCTTTGCGTAGATCATTGAGGATTTGCACTCTTTCAAGCGTTTCGATATCGGAGTGAAGAAAACGTGCACGCACGCCGATTTCACTTAAATATTTAGTTAGATCTTCAGAAAGGCGCTTGGTAAGCGTCGTGACCAGCACTCTTCCACCTTTTTCCGTTTCAAGCCGGATCTCCTCTAGGCAATCATCCACTTGTGTGCCGACTGGCCTAATGGTGATTTGCGGATCGAGCAGTCCCGTCGGGCGAATAATCTGCTGCACTAGATCTCCTTGCGCCTCTTTGACTTCCCAAGCAGCTGGTGTGGCCGAGACGTAAACCGTCTGATCTACACGCAAACAAAACTCTTCGAATTTAAGCGGACGGTTATCATATGCCGAGGGGAGACGAAAGCCAAATTCGACCAGCGACTGCTTACGCGCTCGATCGCCATTGTACATGGCATGTAGCTGCGGTAGGGTCTGATGTGATTCGTCGATGAAAAGCAGGAAATCTCGCGGAAAATAATCGAGCAAACAAGGAGGGGGCTGCCCAGGCTGCCTTTTGCTAAAATGGCGTGAGTAGTTTTCGATGCCCTTACAAAAGCCCACCTCTCTGATCATCTCAAGATCGTAAGCTGTGCGCTCTTTGATGCGCTGCAGCTCGATTAGACGGTTCTCTTTTTCAAAAAAAGTTGCGCGCTCTTGCAGCTCAGTTTTGATCGTTTCAAGCGCCGAAAAGCGCACCTCTTTCGGTGTAACGTGGTGAGAGCCAGGATAGATGACTATCTCTTCGGGTCGCTCTTTAACTTTACCAGTAAGCGGATCGATGGCGCTTAGACGCTCGATCTCATCGCCAAAAAATTCGATGCGATAGGCCAGGTCCTCTTCGTAGGCGGGTACGATCTCCAAGATGTCACCGCGCGCACGAAAAGTCGCCCGCATTAGATCCATATCATTGCGTTTATAATGCATCATAATGAGATGGATCAGAATGTCATCGCGCTTCGCAGTTTGGCCCACTTTGAGCCTGAGCTGCATTTGGCTGTAATATTCAGGCACGCCCAAGCCATAGATACAAGAAATGGAAGAGATGATAATCACGTCATCTCGTTCGAGTAGCGAGCGCGTGGCCGAGAGGCGCATTCGATCGATCTGGTCGTTGATTGCAAAGTCTTTTTCGATGTAGGTATCGGTACGAGCGATATACGCTTCAGGTTGGTAGTAGTCGTAGTAGGAAACAAAATACTCGACTGCATTATCTGGAAAAAAGGCCTTGAACTCTTGATAGAGCTGCGCGGCTAAGGTCTTATTATGCGCCAAAATTAGGGTGGGTCGCTGCACCTGCGCAATCACATTGGCCATGGTAAATGTTTTACCCGAGCCCGTAATGCCCAAAAGCACTTGCGCCTTTTTGCGAAGCCGCAAGCCCTCTACCAGCTTCTGAATTGCTTCAGGCTGATCTCCCTTGGGAGTAAAATCGGTTTTTAGAACAAATGTGCGATTCATGGTTTAGCAATATAGGAAGCTCCGGCCATATTCGAAAGCTGCACGAACATGATCAAGAGAGAGAAAAATAGAATCCCAAGCAGTAGAGGTTTTCCCCCTGGAACTTGATAGCTGGTTTGAATTTTTTTAAAGTAACGCCCAATCCAGACCATGCAAACAGGCAGAATACCAAAGAGCAGGACGGCACAGATCCCGCCTGCGAAGTTCAGCGCTTTAAAGAAGAGTTGGGGGTAGATCAACGAAATAATCAGGGGAGGACCCAGCGCCAAGGCACATAACCAGACGTTTTCTTTTTTCTCGTGACTTACTTTTAACCCATCGGCCAAGAAGTGCACAAGTCCAAGAGATTGAGCGAGAAAAGAGGTTAAAATAGCAAAGAAGCCAAGGCATTGCGCAAAGGTAGACACCCAAGAAAGGCCGAGCACATTGCTTACAGCTTGCGAAGCTTCCTGGTCGGTTCTCAAACTCTCAACGATCCCATCCGGGCCATCGAGGGGCACAATTCCAAGCACAACAAATTCCCAGATCAGATAGACCACGAGCGCAAAAAGACTGCCGCCTAAAATCGTGTGGCGCACACGCTTGAGATCGCCTTTCATGTAGGCAGTAAGGCTGGGGATCATGTTGTGAAATCCAAACGAGATCACCAGGATAGGCAATGAAAAAAGCATATAAGAGGGCTTAGTCTCTAAAAGCATTTCGGTTTGCACAAAGCGCATGCCTAAAACGACCAAGCCTATGTAACTCAAAATCTTGCCTACCATTAAAACGCGATTCCATAGATCTACCGGACGTGTGCCCTGATAGACAACGGCTCCAAAGAGGGCCACAAAGAAAAGGCTGCCGACCCAAACCGGAAAATTCCACTGCAGAAAATTTTGAAAGAAGTTGGAAGCGAGTCCCCCGCTTCCGGAAATGTAGGCCACTAAAAGTGCATAAAACAGAAAAAGATAGAGTACCCAGCTGATGATGCGGCCAAAACTGCCCAGAGCATGCCCAAACATCGAGACCAAGTTGACTTGTTCTTTGAACCAGCTGTTAACTTCAACCAGAAGAAGCCCAGTTAAAGTCATAAAAGCCCATGCGGCAATGAACATTACGCATGAAGGAAAAAACCCCGCTAAACCGGTTAAAATCGGCAGCCCGAGCATCCCAGCTCCAATACAACTTCCCCCAATTAGGAGGATGCCACCGAGCATGCTTCCAGGCTTATCGCTCATACACCCTGTCTCACTTGCATTTTTTCAACGATCCGGATCTCTTGTCCCAATCTTCCCAGCTCATATCCTTCGTAATCAACAAATTTGAAAAAACGCTCGAATTGAGGGAAAACGGCAATCACCTGTTTAGCAAGTTCTTGGGCAATATAACGATATGTTGGATGACCAGCTGGCGATGAACGCAGCTCACATAGCCACTGAAGCGAGCGCAAGTTTACATGGAAATACCAGTGCACATTGTAGGCCATCGGGACCGCATACTGCGCTTCTTCAGGAAGCTCAGCTGCAATCTTATCGTAAACTTTCTTTGCACGATCAAGCGCTGCACAATACTCTTTTTCCATCTCGGTATCTTTGATCTCTGGCGGAATGTAATAGCCAAAGTTGCAAGAGAGCAGCTGTCTTTCTTGGGTGAGAATGCGATGGCGGTGCAAATCGCGATAGACGCCGAAATCAGATACGACTTCAAATGTGAAAGTCGCGTGCTCAAGAGCACGTGGAGATTTGTGCCGGCGATTTTCACGGAAAGAAGAGGCTGCATCTAGAATATGGCCAAGCTCTTCTTCAGAAAGATGATTGCAAAACTCTTGAAGTTCAAAAAGACCCGTTGAGGTGCCTGCAAAAAGCAGCGCTGCCGCAACTTTTTGTGGGCTTTCAGGATCGTAGCTGATTAGACGAACGCCTGGCCCGGACATTTTTCCAAGATTCTGCGTATGGCGATCGGCCAAGGATTTGAGTTCTCCTTGCACCTGTTCGTTAAACGCTAAGAAGCTTTTACAGTATTTGTGGCCACTATCTCCGCGTCGAATGAACGACGGA
This sequence comes from uncultured Chlamydiales bacterium, assembly GCA_963700985.1. Lineage (GTDB taxonomy): Bacteria > Chlamydiota > Chlamydiia > Chlamydiales > Rhabdochlamydiaceae. Next base: position 1,581,843 of record OY969554.1, on the reverse strand, counting down.
ATGACTTTTGAAAGCTCTGCAAAGGTCTTTTTCCCGATATCTTGATTCTCAGCTAGACTATTGCAGTTGAGTTTCTGGATGAGAGTTTCAAAGAAACGTCCGTTGCCGTAAATCCCCATGTTCGTAAGCGCACTGGCTGGCAAAAGACCACGCAAACAGTCTAACACTTTGGCGCGCAAGGCCGCTGTATAAGCCACTTTCGAAACATCATGCTCTTTTGGAAAACGTTTCTCCATCACTTCGGTTAGCTGAGGGATTAAGTGAGAATAGGTATCAAATAGCTGGTTACACGTATCGAGATAAACATCGCGAAAAGCAGAGGTCATCAAGATCGGTTCGCGATAAAAGAGATACTCTCCATTGAGCTTCTGATCGAAATAAATATAGCGAGTAGATTTTTCAAGAGGCGAGCCCCCGATGCGGCTATCTTCGAGCATCTTAGCTGCCAGCATAGAAACATTTTCAATCGCCAGGTGTGCTCCGCCCAATTCTCCAATTGAATCGTCGCCATAACCATCGAGAATGCGGTCGTAGAAATTTTGTGCTTTTTTGATGGCCATCGTCTGATCTTCCATCTCACGCTCTTCATCTCCTTGAGAATTTGAAGCGCCTGCGATGGTGGCAAAAGCTGTCTCTTCGCTTAAAATAAACTCTTTTAACAGCAAAGAGCGTAGCCCTAAGCTCGAACGCGAGTAGCGCGAAAAGAGCGCTCCCTTAATGACTTCCGGCAGATTGCGCAACACGAAGACATTGCTAGTCGTGCTAGTCACGTAGCGATTCAAAATCTTTAGTTGGCTCTCGGTGAACTCTTCATAGCCTTCAATCATCCTGCCCTCCAAACCGTTATTACTGAGGATGAAAACATATTCACCTCCTCTACGCAAGTGTTTTTAGATCTCCCTCAAGGTGAAATAGGAAATTTTTGAGAATTTGAGTTTTTTAGGATGCTATAGACATGTCGGATGGTGCGTCCGTTGGCGCCCCTCCCGCGACCACCTTGCGCCTCAGATCGCAAAGTAAAATTGCAGCGCAGGAAAGCCAGTAAGGCGGCGGGCTGTTGAAGACATGAAAAGGTCCAGTGGACCTTTGCAATGCGAAACAGGTGAGCATAGCGAACCGGGCCCGAAGGGGTGCACTGCACGGACCGCTTCCGAGCACGCGATTTGACGAAGCGAGATGAGGCGCAAGGAGGTCGCGGGAGGTTCCGAGAGGGACACGCAGTGCTCTCCTGAACCTCCGACATTTCTATGGAAACCTAAATAAATTCTATCTCCTAATTGGAAGTAACATTAACGTTCCATTGACTTAAAAAAATCTTCAATAGAATCATAATAAGTCAGCCCCTTACCTTTTTCAGAAGCTTCTAACACAGCTTTCGTCTCTTTATTAGGAATATGAGGGCGAGGACATTTATGTAATCGCATCCTCACGCATTCTAAAACAAATTCATTAAGAGTCAGGTCTTCGTGCGCCGCAAACATTTTCATGTACTTACGTTCTTCCGGTGAGCATTCAATAGCTAAACGCACTTTTCTGACTTTGGGAATACTCTTCTTTTTTTGTCTAATTATCTTAACCTTTCTCCTACTTCGAACGGCCATAGCATCCTCCTGTTCAAATTGACAATTTATAACAAATGTACATTTATCTCTATGGTTGAATTTAAATTTACATTTCATCATCTTTTGGCGGTGAACACTCTATTGAGGTGAGGTTTTATGATACGTCCGAGAAGAAATCGAAGGAGTGCGGCGATTCGCTCGATGGTGGAGGAGACTACATTGTCGGCGGCAGATTTGGTGGCACCATTTTTTGTGGTAGAAGGCAAAAACCGCCGTGAAGAAATCGAAAATCTGCCTAACGTTTTCCGCCTATCAGTTGATCAGCTTGTACAAGAAGCTGAAGCACTGCACCGCAAGGGCGTCCCCGCAATTGCACTTTTTCCCGTAACACCAAAAGAAAAAAAAGATCCGCTTGGCCTCGGCGCGCTCAGTGAAGAAGGCGTTGTTCCGCAAGCTCTAAAAATTCTAAAAAAAGAACTCCCTTCACTCTGTGTGATCACCGATGTAGCGCTCGATGCTTTTACCTCGCACGGCCACGACGGCGTACTAGGAGAAAATAACGAAGTCGACAATGACCGCTCTGTCGAGATATTAGCGCGCATGGCGCTCTTGCATGCCGCTTGCGGAGCAGACTTTGTTGGCCCAAGCGACATGATGGATGGCAGAGTGCGCGCAATCCGCACCCTGCTTGACAAGCACGGCAAGCACGAGACTGGCATTTTAGCTTATACGGCTAAATACACCTCGAGTCTTTATAGGCCTTACCGCGACACTCTAGGCTCAAAACTAACTTCCGGAGATAAACGCGGATATCAGTTAAATCCCGCAAATATTCGCGAAGCGCTTTTAGAAGCAACTCTTGATGCTGAAGAGGGTGCGGATATTCTGATGGTGAAGCCTGGTCTTTTTTATCTAGATGTCATCTGCAAAATTCGCCAGACGCTGCACATCCCTATCTGCGCCTTTCATGTCTCAGGTGAATATGCCATGGTAATGGCGGCTCACGAAAAAGGCTATCTAGATGCCGAATCGGTTTTCTTAGAAGCACTGATGTGCATGAAGCGCGCCGGAGCAGATTTTATCCTCTCTTATGCTACGCCCCAAGTTATATCTCTCTTGAGGTAGTTGAGAATGTCTATATATTCTTTTTTGAAATGACCAGCCCAAATCTCAAGTGTTCAAGTATCAATGGCTGGGAACGTCCACTGCCCTCCAACGCCAAAGTGATAGAGGACGTGGTGGAGGCTGAAGTTGATCTCGAGGCCATTCGGGATGAAGCCCCCAACAACCAAGTTGCGCCCAACCAAGTTAGGCCCACCAATCTGCTCTACACAACGCGTATAGGCATACGGCTCATTGCTATACAGACGGGTTGGGGATTTTTCTCGAGAACTCATATAGGTTAAAATAGCAAGCGTAGCTGCCGGTAACATTCCGGTCATTTCGCAGCCCATTTTCTTTACGAGCTCGTGCTGCATATCTACAGATAAATCTCTACTTCCTTCGAGCACACAGTTTGTGATCGCCACTCGATAAGTCTTGTCAACGGGAATGTCTCCAAGCACTTTTAAAACTTCATCCCAAATGTACCTAAATTTAGCTTCATTGCCCTGTTTAGGAAACGCTGCAAGCTTCACGAGCTTGTTCAGTGTAAGCCCTCTCGGCATGGTCAAAAGCGTGATTCCCGCATCTCCTTCTATCAGGAGAGAAGCAAAGAGGGTTTTCAGAACGGAGATGGTGTTCGCATCAATAGGCGCTGCGTCTTTTATGGACATTCCTAAAGCATCTAAATTCACATGCGTTTCCCAAATTGCCTCATCGAGAACTTCTAGCTTTGGAAATAGCATTTTCAGATCAGCCGTGCTAACTGAGGTAGCTGCTTTTGCAGTTAGGGGAGAGGCTTTGGCAAGAGACATGGAATGCGGAGGAGCAGGGCTTTTGTTCTCTTCTTTCTTTGCAGGAGCTACGAAGCTCGGTGTGGATTTTCCACTCCAAAGGGAATTCCAAAAACTAGGAGCTTTAACAAGAGGTGTTTTAGAAAGCGGAGGGACGGAGCTCTTGTTTTCTTCTTTTTTTGCTGGAGTTGCGGCGCTAACCGTAGCGGATGGAGAAGGCTCCCAACTTAGAGCACTCGGTGCTGCTGATAGAGGAGAGGGTTTTTTGTGTTCTAGTTTTTCGCTGCTGGGCTTCTGAACGAGTTTTTGTTTGACATGGCCGCGGAGTTTTCCTGCCGGATTGATGAGTTGTTCTATCCAATTATAAAACTCTAGATCTTGAAGTGAGAGTGGGCTGCTCTGGTCTGAAACTAAACCGAGAGCATCTGCTTTTTCGGATAAAAGAATTCGAAGATCTTCATCTTGCTGGATTTGATCTTCATCAAGGAGATCTAAAATTTTGCCCTGGAGGGTTTTTACAGTTACACTTAGGGACGGAGTTGAAGGTGCGGCAGGAAAGTCCACCCCTAGCTTTACTCTGAAACGCGGGAGGGTTTGAGCAGACTGAAAGACAACAAACTCATCCCAGTCGGGCTGCTCTGTGCTATGACAGGGATGGTAGATCATGTTTTGTGGGTCTTTTGGATCTACTGAGGTTACGGGAATAAAGTGGCAGTTATAATCCTTGTATGCGGCTTTTGCCCTAAGTCCACGCATATCTGATCCCACATTTGGAATACGTACATCGCTGACCACGGGAAAGGGTTCGCGCATGGAGACCCAGTTGAGAAGTAAGACGGAGCTGTACATCGAGGCATAATGAGCACTGTCGGTAAAATAAACACCGCTACCGAAATAGCCATCATCAGTGCTTGGATCAATTCCTTTCTGGGTTGTGGCTAATTTATACTTTCCAAAAAAAGTAAATCCGCTGGAACAGATCGCATCATCGCGTGGAGTTCCATGCCAAAGAGGGATGACTTTGGCGGTCACGATCATTCTGGTCTTCTCGGCTGATTCGATTTTAACAGGAGAAAACTGGAGGGTTTGTGCTTTCCATCTTGCGATGGTGCTCGCACGCTCTTCCTTGGGTTCTTCATTCATCCATGAAGGAGGAAAGCTCTTGGCTCCCGCTTCCATACTTAAAAGTGCAACTTCAAACATTTGGGTCTGAACGGGATTGTGGATGCATTCGATGCTCTGAATGCCCAATCCGGGAGGTTTTTGATTTAAAAAGTATTTCACGACAAAATCATATTCAGGATCTGAGGGTGAAACAGGACAAGCTACATAGGGTTTAGTTGCATCGCTGCTAGCTAATTTACGTGTGCGTTCGAAGAGGTTCGGACTAATCTGCCAGGGAGTTTTGGGAGAAGCAAGAAGCGTTGCTAAACCGTCAGGGATAGGAAGTGCTGCTGCTGGTTTAGCACTTGAGACTGCTGATGCCATATTTTCTCCTCAAAAATCTTAAAAACGGGGGTCTCTTATACCAGGCAGTCGGCATAAAGACAAATTTTTTTCAGACCCTTTTCTAGAACGCGATAGATCTCACTTATCTTCGTAATTGTAACGCTCGTCTTGAAGGGTTGAGAAGAGCGTGCGTCCAGTTTCGGCTTCTGCACCTTGATCGCGCAACCAGACGGACATGCCGTAGCCAAAATATTTGCGGCTGCTCTGTCTCAGGAACATGTCGAAAGGAATGATAAAAGCAAAACCCTTATCGTGGTATTTTTTGCCATTTACGATATCGCGCGCGCTCGTATAAGTATACCAGAGAGAAAAGCGCAATCCGCTGCGGAAATAACGCGTCACCTCGGTGCGTATGCCCATGTCTCGGGCAAGAAACTGTCCGGCTGTCACCTTGAGTTCTAAATTCAGCGGCTTATAGTCGTAATAGAGGTTGAGAAAATACTGCCAACCCACAAAAGGCACATAGGTAACATCATCCTCTTTGTTATACTTTCTAATCTTGTGCATGAACCCCAACCCTTTGTAGTGCCGCTTGAGCACCGTAGCCGCTTGTACACCAATCGCAAATGGCCAAGTGACAGGATAATAGAGAAATTCGGTGGCAAGACCGCCATAGGCTGCTTCAAAATAGCCGCCAGCAAAGCGATAAAACCAGCCGCGACCGAGATTCCAGCCCTTCTGTAAATAGGCCTCTTCCATCGCCAGCGTATTGGTCTGAAAATAACGAATAGAATCAGTGCGCACGTTGAGCAGATGTGAAGGATTGAGCACATCTTGAAAATGCAAATGCTGAATGCTCGACTTGATGTTATAACTAAATAGAAACTTGTAATAGACCTGATCAAAGAGATAGCCATCGGGTGAAGCCACTGCACTTAACGCATACTTAAATTTTCCTTTCGAGCTGCCAAAAAATGAGAGCAGGCGCGGATTTACGGCAAAGGCCCAGATGTGCTTGCGGCGATGAAAGAGCAGCGTCGAATCATACTCGCTTGGAGCTCTGGGGGCTTCAATTATGGGGGATAATGTTTCGAGCTCGAACCTTCCCACGATCCCTTCTTGATAGCGAATTAGGTCTTCGCGACGAAAACAGTAGGCTTGACACGGAAGCGCATCTGCTTCGACAACAACCATGACGCTTTCGATGTCTGAGGGAGTGAGTGCCGCCAAGAGGTGCTCGATACGATCGCGCACAACGCTCTCTTCGCGATAGCGGTTGTTAACCACTTTTATCCAGAGCGTTTTCTTTCCTTCAGCATTGTAAATTAGATAGGCCGTGAAAAGGTCGAGGCCCTGAGCCGCAAAAGCATAAGCGAGCTCATGAGCCAGTTCTTGTTCCGAGCGAAGCGCGCCGAGAGGTTCTGTGTCGACGGGCGAACAATAAGTTAGCGGGTCTTTTACCTTAGGCAAAAATCCACGCGATGTCCCCAACGGATAGCGCAAAGAGGCCGAGCCGGCTACCTCTTTTCCACGAATCGAACTTACTGAAAGTTGTAGCGTATCCCATGCCAAAAGAGAAATTCCCGCATTGATTCGCGAGGAGACCTTCCGACCTCTTGGATGCTCATGCGCGTGCTTTTTGTAATTATTGGCGTCATATTCTGCAGAGAGAGTTAGATCTTTAAGAAATGCCAAACCAGTTTGCCGAAATGGAGTCCAGGCCGCGCCTCCAAAGGGGCCTTTGATTCGTCCCTTTCCCCATCCGAGAGTCAGCTCGAAATTCGCCTCAAGCCATGACTTTGTCACCACCACATACTTGGCATTGAACCTCTTGGTACCGACAAAATCCTCCGCACCAACCGATAGAGCCGGCAGATAGGGATAGCCATCGCCTGGTAGAAGCAGGGCAATCTTAAAATTGCCAATACGCTCCGCGTCATCTCCAAAACCTTGGTTGCCAAAGTTTTTTTCGGTCATCCCCCGAAAAACGCGGTAGTTTCCGACCAGTTCAATATGGTCGAAAAGCTGAAAGTTGACCCCGTAATTGTTATAAGGGGGTACGCGCGCTGCTCCCACGGCGATTGTGCCCGCTTTGGCCATGCGTGCAGAGGGCATGGAAAAATACCCCCCTACAAAAGAATAATTATATAGGAGGGGCAGGTCATCGTGAATTTTCCGATTGAGCTGCTCTACCAGCTCTAAATCATGAAATAGAGAGGAGCTCTCTTGCAGAGCTGCAAGGGAGAGAGGAGCCAAAACGGCGCAGGCAAAAAAACTTTTGTGTAGAGATCGGCCCATAAAAACGGGCCTCGTTCATAACAAAAACGCTCAAATTATTCACTGACATAAGCGCGTAAACCTAATTTTTTGCTTAAGCCACCCCCTTAATTCTTTCAGAATCTCCGAAGAGGTTTGTAGATAATTAACAGCTTTTCTATACTCCCTCTGACTGGTCAGTAATATTGTCCCTAAGACAATTTTTTAATGACTAAGAGGGTGTGTCATCAGATGTTTTTACCGATTCACACACATGGAGAGATATGCAAACGTCCTATTTTCAGCTAAGCGAAGGAACAGAGATGAGCTATTTAAAAGATTTTCAGACACAAATCGCCAACCATGATTATCCCGCTCTCCTAGGCCTGTGGGAAGAGTACTGCGCTTCTGACGAGGTCGATCCAGAAGAGTATAAGCAGATCCTCGCCTCCATCAAAGCTTCTGCATTAGCAGAGTCTTTTGGCAGACATGTGGACAAAGGTATTCCTCTATGGAAAACTCTACCTGAATCCTCTGGTGCACATGAAGTGGTCAAGCTTATCATCGATCTTCAGACCACCAATACACCTGCTATGGCTGAACTCACCTTCGAATACCTCACTCAGAAGTTTGGCAACGATAAAGATTTTAACGAAAAGATTCGCCTAATCGGCATGCGCAGTAAAGAACACTTCCAAGGCGCTATCAGCAATTTCGAGCTCATTTCTCACATGGCGAAAGGAAACTTCGTATTCCATACCGGCGGCTGGGGCATTGGAGAAATTCTAGATGTCTCGATCATCCGAGAACAGCTAACTCTCGAATTTGACTACATTCCAGGAAAGAAAGACGTATCATTTGCGACTGCGTTTAAATCTCTGATCCCTGTGCCTAAAGATCACTTTCTGGCTCTTCGCTTTGGGAATCCCGATCTACTCGAGAAAAAAGCCAAAGAAGAACCTGTCGAAGTCATTCGCATGCTGCTGAAAGACTTAGGCGAGAAAACTGCTGCTGAAATCAAAGATGAACTCTCTGAACTGGTCATTCCAGCTGAAGAATGGCAAAAATGGTGGCAGAGCGCTCGCGGCAAGATTAAAAAAGATACCATGATCGAATCTCCTGAGGATCTAGGTAGCCCCTTCCGTCTGCGTCGCGCGGTAGTAACCCATGAAGAGAGATTGCATAAAGCTCTCGAAGCTAAGCCCGATGCGACCACTCTGATCCAAATGGTCTACTCGTTCATGAAAGACTTCTCTGAAACTTTGAAAAATGCTGAGTTTAAATCTCAGCTGCTTGCAAAACTCAAAGAGATGCTCTCTTTCCAAGAAGTTACAGAAGCGCAAGAGCTCCAAATTCACTACTTCTTACAAGACCTAGGTGGTGAAAAAGAGTACGCACCTGTGATTGAATTGATCAAACGCATTAAATCTTTTGAAGAGCTCCTCCCTCAAATCAGCTTGCAATCGTTTAAGAAGCGCACCCTGATTGAAATTAGAAAAAGCCGTCCTGAATGGAAAGAGATCTTTACGACCCTCTTCTTTCAAGTCGAATATAGCCCTCTTCGCGATTACATTTTGAATGAACTTCTAAGCTCCGGCGCTAAAGCAGAAGTAACAAAGTGCTTGCAAGATCTGTATACATATCCAGGCCGCAATCCCGAAGCTTTCCTCTGGTATTTCCAAAAGGTCATCGTCCAGCCTGAGCTGCCTTACGGAAATCAAGATGGCAAAAACCAGTTCTTTGAATCTTTCTTAGTGCTGCTCAGCCTGCTTGAGCAAAAAGAAGGCGCAAGAGACCTGATCAAAAAGATGCACGCCCTCTTATCCGGCGGACGTTTTGCTATTGTCCGTCAAATCATGCAAGGCGCTTCGCTCGAAGTCTGCAAAGAGTTTCTGCTGCTCGCCACCAAGTGCCAGTCGCTTAGTGATCACGACATCAAAATTCTTCACTCTCTGGCCGAAGTTGTACACCCAACGCTTGCCAAGACTCGACGCAAAGGCGAGACAACTCCAACTGAACCTCAGTATATTTGGACCACGCAGGAAGGGTATGAAAAGCTGCAGAAGAGAATCCAGCAAGTTGCAACTGTTGAAACAGTAGAAAACGCAAAAGAGATCGAAGTGGCAAGAGCACACGGAGATCTCCGCGAAAACGCTGAATTCAAAGCCGCTTTAGAGAAAAGAGACCGTTTGCAGTCTGAGCTCAAAACTCTTTCCGAACAACTCAACCGCTGCCGCGTGATCACCAGAGATGATGTTACTACAGATGTTGTAAGCGTAGGCACCCGTGTTGAATGCGAGACCAAGAAAGGGCAAAAAGTTACCTATACACTTCTTGGGCCTTGGGATGCTGATACAGAAAGCAATATTCTCTCCTTCCAATCCAAGTTGGCGCAGACGATGAATGGCCTCAGCGTGGGTAAGAAATTCCAGTTTCAAGGCGAAGAATACACGATCGTCGGCATCAAAAGTGCGCTAGCAAATTAAGCTTTTTGCTTTGTTGGATCTAAAATAAGATCTTTCTGCTAGCTTGTATTTAAAGGGGATTTGGATATGGAGCTTGTCATTGCGAGCAGTAATGTACATAAGATTCGTGAGTGCCGCTCTATTTTGCGTCGACTCCGTTTTTTAGATGTACTCTCCCTTCTAGATTTCCCTCACTACCAACCTCCCGAAGAAACGGGCAGATCGTTCGAAGAGAATGCCCGCCTTAAAGCACTCCATGCCGCTCAAGCCCTGGACAAATGGGTAATCGCTGATGACTCCGGACTTGTCGTTCCGGCTCTGCATGGCGAACCTGGCGTCTATTCCGCAAGATTCGCTGGCGCTAATGCCACAGACAAAGAAAATCGTCGCAAACTGCTTGAAAAGATGAGCCATCTGCAAGATCCCGATCGCGCAGCTTATTTTGAATGCTGGATAGCACTTGCCTCTTCGCAAGGCGTGGTTAGAACTGTCAGCGGCCTCTGTGAAGGCTCGATTACGCCTGAAGAGCACGGCAGCCAAGGCTTTGGCTATGACCCTCTGTTCTTGAAATATGAATACAGCAAAACCTTTGCTGAAATGGACGAAGAGACCAAGAATCGCATCTCTCACCGCCGCAAGGCGCTCGACAAGATTCTACCTACGCTAGAATCCATCTCTTTTGCAACTGTCTAACCCATTTCTTAGCTTACATCCAATAAAGAAAGAAAAAATTCTCTAATCCTACTTATCCTGCCGCCCCCTATTTAGGAGCGATCCTGCGAGCGAAGCGGATCCTGTTATTTTTTCTTATGCGAGGCCGGGAACGTTGTTCAACAAGGTGACGGCACACTTGCGTAGAAAAATTTGCAGCGCCTGTCCTGAGCCTCGGCTTTCTTGCATCGACTCTGACCAGGCTTTTTCAAAAGCATCTCGTTGAGCCGTTAGAGCTTCTAATCCTGCCTTTGAGGCCGGCGGAGCTTTATCATATTGAAGTAGAAGCTCAGGCCCGCCCAGTAATTTATCTAATGGTGAAGCAAAGGGTGAACCCATGCGGTTGATTAAACGAGCCCAATCTCCGATCTCTTGATCGGAAAGAGGCCCTTCTATCGCTGCACCTTTTCTTATCATATTTGAGAAAAGGCCATGCACAAGATAGCTGTCGCGTTGATCCGCGGGAAGAAACATATTTAATGTCGTTAGAGGGTTCATGGCATAGTTGTAAGGAATGAGGATTTGTTCATCATCCTCATCTAGAAGAAGAGACCGCATTAATACAAATAATGGCAATGCAAGCAGCTCAAATGCACCAAAAAATACTCCTGCTATTACACATATAGCTAGCGTAACTCCAACAGCAGCCATGGCAAAGGCTAGAAAATCCATGAGCAAGGCATCAAGGTGCAGCCACATACGCGCACTTAGTGCTTTAGGATCTTGAGCGCACGACTTCTGCAGCGCATTCCACGCAGCAGCGCAGATGTGATAGACCATTCCGATCGGGGCCACCACCACTACACCTAGACCGTAGACTCCTCGAGCAATTTTCTGAAATTCCTGTGAACAGGCGTCTTGATTGTTGTCTGGATAAAGAAGCTTTATTCCCTGATATAGATACTCTGCAGTCAATGCATTTGTCATAGGTAAAATCCTTTTACAATTTAATCGGATCGTTGGGTTTGAGCTTGTTTGTGCGTAATTTCTCTAAATAAAGATAAAGAATAGGCGTGATGTAAAGGGTGAGCATCTGTGAAAAGAGCAAGCCCCCTGCAATGACCAAGCCAAGTCCGCGTCTCGTTTCAGCGCCAGCGCCAATTCCAATCGCAATGGGAAGAGCTCCCACTACTGCGGCAATCGTCGTCATCATGATGGGTCTGAAGCGCACTAGACACGCTTCTTGGATCGCATCCAGCGGCAATTTATTCTCTGTGCGCTGCATTTCAAGTGCATAGTCGACCATCATAATCCCGTTTTTCTTCACAATACCGATGAGCAGAAGAAATCCCACCATACTGAAAAGTGAAAGAGGTTCTCTAAACACCAAGAGAGTGAGAATGCCTCCCAAACAAGCAAAGGGCAGAGCTGAGAGGATCGTAAGGGGGTGGATAAAGCTCTCATATAAGATGCCTAAGACAACATACATAGCTACAACGGCCAGAATGAGCAGAACAACTGTGTCGCTGCTGCTCTTGTCGACCATTTCTGCTGTGCCCTCGAGCTTTCCGCTAACCGATCCAGGAAAGGTCTCTGCAGAAATTTTCTTAAGCAATTTGAATGCATCATCCGTGCGCTTTTCTTTTGCAATATCGAATGAAAGAATGGTCGCAGGCAAAAGATCGATATGCTCAATGTTCTTCAAACCCACGCTCTCGTGCCAGGAGGCCACGGCTTTTAATGGAACCGTTGTGCCCTCGTTGGTTTTAAGATAGAGCTTGGACAGTGCAGAGGTATTCTTTTGAAACTGTGCGCCAAGCTCGAGAAAGACTTTATATTGCTCGGAGTTCTTCTCGATCTTCCCCAAACTGCCACTTGCATACGCACTTTGTAAAAGGGTTTGCAGCGCTTGGCGTGTTAAGCCCAATTTTTCGACGCGGTCGGCAAAAACTTCGACTTCAAGCTTAGGATCGTCAGCTTTAATACTGATATCGGGATTGACAAAGGTCGGATCGGACAGAAGCTTCTGCTTCAAGGCCTCTGCGCTTGCACGCACCTCGGCAGGGTCTGCCCCACGAATGACATACTGATAGGTATTGGTAGAATGCGCGCCCATCGAATTTGAAATGAGCTGAATGCCGCGCATAAAAGCTTGCGTGTCGGGAAGTGCATTGAGCTCGGCTTGCAGCTCAGCTACAACTGCAGGCTGAGACGCGCGGCCCTTTTCGATAAGACGAATCAGGTAGATTTGATAATCTTTGAAATTCAACGTTACGAAATTATCGACAGCTTTGTGCTTCTGCACGATCTGGTTGATTCTCTCTTGGTAGACTTCTGTGTCATGCGTAGACATGCCACTTGGCAGCTGAAGGTAACTAAAGATAAAGCCGCGATCTTCTTCAGGAAAGAGGTTGATAGGCAGAAAGCGGAAGAGAAAACCAGTTAGCACAACTGTGCCCAAGGCAAAGCTCAGCGTGATTAGGCGGTGATTTAAGCACCAGCCAAGAGAGCGCTTGTAAAAGTTGAGTAATTTTGCATTGAATTCAGGCGCTGGCTTTTGGTCTTTAGATAAAAATCTGCTTGAAAGCATTGGGGTCAGTGTTAGCGAGACAAAGCCAGAGACAAGAATCGAAACAGCCAGCGTTACGCTAAATTCACGGAAAAGCCTACCCGTCACATCTTGCATAAAGAGCATGGGGATGAAAACAGCGACCAGCGAAAGGGTCATTGAAAGCACAGTGAAACTGATCTGTTTAGAGCCTTGAAGCGCCGCTTGCAAAGGAGAAAGCCCCATTTCACGATGACGCACAATATTTTCAAGCACCACGATGGCATCGTCGATCACAAAGCCCATTGCCAAGGTGAGTGCAAGTAGTGAGAGCAGATCGATGTTGAAGTTCAACAGCTGCATCGCGATAAAGGTGCCAATAATAGATAAGGGTAAAGCCGTGGCAGCCACAAGCGTCTCGCGCACGCGTCCTAAGCTGAAGAAAACCACACCGATTACCAGCGCAAACGAGAGAACTAGCGACCACTCGACATCCTCAATCGCTTCTTTAATCCAGGTCGCCTTATCAAACCAGAGCTCGAGCTGCATTGAAGAGGGCAGCTCTGATTGAAGTTCGGGAATAAGCTTTTTGAGATCTTCTGAAATTTTAACGGCATTGGCACCATTCTGCTTCTGCACCCCGAGAATCACAGCCGCGTTGTTTGCATCTTTCGTGACATAGTGAAAAACTTCTTCAGATTCCAGTCCATCAGTGACTTCGGCGATATCTTTTAAGCGCACATGCGGGGTGAGCGAAAGATTCCCAAAGTCCGCCGCGTTTTGCAGTTTTCCAGGAATCTCAAGCGTAAACTTACGTCCAGGAGTGTCGAGCACGCCTAAGGGAAGCGTTCCTGTAGATTGTGCGATTGAATTACGTACCTCTTCAAAGGTAAGTCCGCGCGCAGTCATTAGCTCGGGGTTTAGGTAAATGCGTACGGCATAGGGAGATCCGTGAATTTGTACTTTGCCTACTCCGTCCAGGCGTGCCACGCGCTGCTCTATGCGCGCATGGGCGTAATCATAAAGCTCGGAAAGCGAAGCCGTAGGCGAAGTAAGCACAAGATAGATGATCGCTTCTTGATGATCATTAGCTTTGCGATAGGTGGGCTTTGGATCGAGATCTTGAGGTAGCGCGCTTTCAGCTTTTTTAAGTGCAGCTTGCACATCCTGAATCACATCATTTAGATCGCGATCGAGCTCGAACAGCAGCGTAATCCATGTAAAACCACGGCTACTTTGCGACATGATATTTTTAATGCCATTGATGTTTACCAGCTCTTTTTCAATCGGCGTGGCAACTGTTTGTGACATCACTTCTGGGCTGGCACCCGCATACCCCGCGCTGACAGTTACCATGGGATAATCGACATTGGGCAGATCGGTTACAGGTAGCTTACGAAAAGCTAAAATACCCATCAGGATAATCGTCGCCATGACGATCGTGGTCATCACAGGTCTTTTGATAAATGGACCAGAAAGATTCATTACTGCACTTCCTCAACTGTTGATCCGGGGAAAAGACGCATCTGTCCTTCCGTGACAATTTTGCCAGCGCCATCGAGCCCTTCTTCGACCACGATCATGCCTTTCTCTTCTGGACCGAGTTTCACAGTGCGCATCTCCACTGTTTTATCTGCCTTAACTGAAAAGACATAGGAGCCATGCTGATTTGTTTTAATCGCTTTGAGCGGAATGAGTTTGGCTTGATCTTTCTTTCCGAAAAAGAGATGCACACGAACGGATTGGCCTGACCAGAGAGGCTTATGTTTAACTGATAAGAGCCCGCGGGCAGAGAGCATGCCCGACTGTGCGTCAATCGTATGGTCTAAGAAAGTTACCGCTCCTTCGGCTAAGCACTCCTCTCCGCCAGCTGCAAAGATGGCAAGAGAAGGCGTGGTGGAGGGAAGCTGCTGAAGCTCTTTTTCCGTTAGAGAAAAATCGACATAAAGAGTTTTTTCCTGAGAAAGCGTGACGAGCGTTGTGCCCATAGCCGCCATATTGCCCGCTTGTAAAGCCGTTTTACCTGTACGTCCAGATATTGGGGCCACAATGCGGCAATGGCCGAGATCTAAATGGGCATGCGCAAGGCGTGCTTGATCGGCTTTAACCATAGATTCGTTTAAAGCCACATGCGTCTCCAGCTCATCCCACTCCACTTTGGCAATAAGATCCTGTTTTAAAAGGCTCTGGTAACGCTCCAATTTTTTCTTGGCGTTGTTTAGATTTGCTAGATTTTGGGCGAGGAGCGCCTGCACTTCTTGGACTTTGATCGCATAAGCAGCTTCATCGATGGTGTAGAGAAGATCTCCTTTCTCAACCCATTCGCCCTCTTTAAAATGGACTTCTTGAATTAATCCATTTACCTGAGGCTTGACTTCGGCTGTTTGGAAAGGTGTGATCGTTCCGATCTCTTCAAAATAAAGCGGCACATCACGCACGACAATCTCGACTAAGCGCACAGGCACAGGAGGCGGCACAAATCCAGCCTGATCTTTTGGAGAGCTTTTGCCACAGCCGGCTAATGCCAGCGCCAGAATAAATGCAGCTATGTGTTTTCTTATCATTTTGTGATGCTCCCGGTTGCAAAGGCCAGCTCTGCTAGCGATACCAGCCACTGCGTATACGCTTGTGTTTTTCTAATGCGCGCGTCAGCCAGAAGGCGCTGCGCCTGGATAAGATCGAAGATATTTTGTAAGCCATTCTTATATCTTTCCATCGAGCTTTCATATGACTTGCTCGACTCGTCTAAATATTGACAGCTCCACTGAAATGCTTCTTGGGCAGCTTTGAGCGATTCACTGTAAGTTAAAACTTCCAGAGCGACCAGGTCTTGCATCTCGATCAATTCGGCTGCGCTGAGCTGCTCGTCGGCAATCGCAAGGCGCTTGCGATACATATATTCAAAGCCTTTAAAGATAGGCACTTCAACTGCAACACCCACGTTGTAATTATATCCACTACCATGATGCCTAGTATATTCAAGCCAGCCGCCTTGACCCAAAGCTCGCACTTTTGGCAAGGGAGCCCGGCTGGCTTTTTTGACCAGCTGATGCATTTCTGCTACGCGTGCTTTTTGCGCCATAAGATCTGCCCGCTGCTCTTCAGCTAGCGCAATCAGACTGGGAATTCCCTCAGAAAAAAGCGGATTATTTATGCCTGCAGGTTGCGTTTCCACTTGTAAAACAGTTTCAAGCGGCAGCCCAAGACTTGTCAAAAGCCGTCCATAAGCGATGGCAACGCGCGCGCGTTGTTGCACTACATCCATCTGAACATGTGCAACTTCAGCTCTGCTTGTGCTTAAATCCGTAGCAGAATGGAGTCCGGCTTTATGCATATCATCAGCCGACCCTAGCACGATCTGCGTATCTGAAAGCGTGCACTCCTTCATACGCAGGAGCTCTTCGGCATTTAAATATTCGTAGTAGCTTGCAAAAACTTTGTAGACAACCTCTTGCATTGTAAAATCAGACATCCAATTAGCCGCTTTAAGCGCTTCTCTGGTAGCCTGGATCGCTGCGCTTCTCTCACCAAAATCATATAGGAGGTAAGCTAAGCTAAGCTCTCCGGAGTAGAATGTATATTTGGTGTTAGGTCCATTAGGAAATTTTACTTCACGCCCGTGCATCACACTTCCCGTTGCATCGAGATATGGATAGTTGCTACCTTGAGCAATACCGAGGGCTGCCTGAGCGCGTTTGGTATTGGCCCACGCTTTTTGTGTTTTTGGATTATTTTTGAGGGCGATATCGATCATCTCCGCCAGCGAGACCTGCTCTGCGCGAAGCGGCAAAGAGAATAAAAACGGAATTAAAAACAGACCCAATAGACGTTTCATGAACGAAGATAATAACAGAAAAACAGCAATTATATGCACTACATAGTAGACGGATACAACCTATTATTTCGCCTAGTAAAGGCGCCCCGTCCACTTCAACGAACGCGCGAACGTTTTCTCAAAACTCTTGATGATGAGGTTGCCGAAGCGCAGATCAATGTGATCATTATCTTTGATAGCGCTGAAAAAAAACTTGCTGGGGTTAGCCGCCGTCACCTTGAGGCCGTTGAAGTCATTTTTACCTCGGAAGGCCTAAGCGCAGATGAGTATATTCTGGAAAAAATCTGCAACTCTAAACAGCCTAAACAACAGACGGTGGTCTCCGCCGATCGAGAGCTTCTGCGCAAGGCCAAGCAGCTAGGGGCAGCTCCGATGAACTTTGCGGATTTTTTTGCTCTCCTACTTAAAAGAAAAGCTAGGCATCAAAACAGAGATTTGCAAAGAGCCTTCGCCGACTCATCTACCAACATCGCACGCCTTCTGGAAATCTTCGAAAATCGCGAAGTAACCGACCTCTGATAGCATTCTGCTCTTACGTGTTTTGACCAAATTCCTAGCAACTTCCCATTGCTGTTGCAACCAGGCCAGATCTTGCAGTGTTGCTAAATCAGCTGAAATGTAATGACACGGTTTATCAATAGCTTTTGCTGCCTGAAGAGCAAGGGTTGTTTTCCCTACCTGTCTTGGGCCAAGAAGTACCTGAATAAATTTACGTGGCTCTTGTAATCGCTCAAGAAGTTGATGAAAAATAGGTCGTTTTTTCATTGGAATCCAGAATTTACTCAATGCATTGAGTGATTTCACTCAGTATACTGAGTAAAATATTTTCTGCAGGCTTTAAAAGACCCTGAAAACCTTTGAAATTATGGAGTTAAAAATATTTACAGGATCCGCTGCGCTGGCAGGATCGCCGCATAGCGGCGCGGCAGGATAAGTAGGATGGGAAGTATCTCCCCCCATCTTGCATATCCTGTCGGCGGCAAGCCGATCCTGCTCATCCTGTTACTTTTATCTTAGAAGCTGTCTTATAGAATCTTGAAACTTTGATAGGGTTGAGAGAGAACCCGATAGTTTAGATCGATGTTTTTGATGCGAATTTTAAACTCTTCTTTTAAACGCAGGATGAGTTGTTCGAGATTCTTTTTCTCTCCATGCGCACATATCTCTACCGAGCCATCGGCCAGATTGCGAGCAAACCCTTTGAGATTCAATTCATTGGCAAGGTATTTGACCGTTGCGCGAAAGCCGACGCCCTGAACTTTTCCTGTAACAATCGCGTGCAGCTCTTCCATATTTATCGAAAAAAACTGAGAAGAAATTGCTCGCCGATCTGCAAGGCAAAAAACCCTAAAAGAGGGCTTAAGTCGAACGATCCGCCAATCGGAGGAATAAGCTTACGAAAAGTATTCAAGTAAGGATCGGTAAAGCGGCTGACAAAATGCATGATAGGGTGGCCTGCCACTGAGGAGAACCAGGAACCCACCACTCTGACGAAGATCATCAGTGTGTATGCGAGAAAAACTAGATGAATGAGATAGGCTAACATGGTTTTAGATCTTAACACGTGCGCGTTTTTTTATGTAGGCCTTGTCCTAATAATAATTTCTTAACTAGAAATGCTTGGCTTTGACTGTCCTCAAGAGGTAGACTCTATATGTAACTAGAATAGCCACAGATTAATATGGATAGCTTTGGGATTTTTGTAGAAGGGGGCAAGCTGCAATGCGCCAGCCTGAGACAAAATAAAAAAACTGTCGAAATCAGACTGCTCAAAGAGAGCGAAGAGCTTCTGCCAGGCGATCTTCCAAGCCCAGATGCAAAGATCATTTCCGGGCTAGGAAGCGATGAGCTGATGGTGCGCAAGCTCTCTCTCAAAATGAGAAGCCGCCATGCTATTCGTAAAATTTTGCCTTTTCAAGCCGAAGCGGCTCTTCCCTATCCTCCTGAAGAAACAATTCTTTTACCTTTTTTTGCAAAGAAGGGCAGAGGCGAATGCGATATATCGCTTTTGGCCACCACTAAAGCTAATGTAGAGCAGCATTTGGCTAAGCTGCAGTCTCTAAATCTCGATCCTGATCAGGTCTCTTGCGCCCCTGCCGCCATCGCGCGTTTTGCGCACCACTTTTTTCCTGAGCAACCAAATCTTATTTTTCTCCATATCGGGTATGAGAAGAGTTTTTGCGGGTTAATCTTAGAGGGCAAGCTCCAACAGGTTTACGCTTTTTCTCTGGGAATACAAAATTTTTCTGAGCTTTTGCTGCAAAAGGAGATGGACCGCGCCTTCTCCTTTTTGAAAAAAAAGACTCCCCCGGCTCTTATGCCTGAAAAACTTCTTTTAACTGGCGCTTCTACCTTTCCATTCGATCTTAAAGATTATGTCGAAAAAAATCTTGGCGCTGCAGTAATCGCCCCTTTCGATTCTTCGGAGCTCTTCGCGTTTGCCATCCCAATCGGACTTGCCTTAGAAGGCATGGCCAACACATCTACTCCGGTAGAATTCCGCCAAGCCGAGCTTGCTTCTCCTCGTAAACTGAAAAAATTAAACCGCCTCTACATTTACTATCTCTCTATCTGTGCGACTCTAACTGTTGCCCTTTTAACGGCAGGCCATCTAATTATTGGGCAACAAGAGAGCTCGCTCAAACAGAAACTCGCAAGTTTTACCTTAGCCAAAAACGCTAGCTTTGAAAATCTAAACGACGGCATCGCTCAGTGTGAAGAGGCGTTGTCTAAAGAGAAGATCCCCTTTCCCATTGTCTCTACAGCTCCTAGGGTAAGTGATGTCTTAGCGTGGCTGTGTGCGCATCCACTTCTTTCTGAGGAGATCGACATGAAGGAAGTGCATTACGATTTAGCTAAATACCCAAAATTGACGGGCGCTCGAGAGCCCTATCTCGCCAAGGTGGAACTTAAATTTACGGCTTCAACTCCTGCTGCTGCCAGACTCTTTCGAGAGGCGCTACTGAAGGGAGATGATCTAGTGAATCCCAAACCAGAAGTAACTTGGAGCGTAGAGCAGAATATGTATCGAGCCTCCTTTTATTTAAAAAGCGTGAAAAGATGAAATTGCTAGCGCTTCTCAAAAAAGATGTGATGCCTTTTCTCTTGCTGGGCATAGCCCCGTTTCCGCTGCTCTGCATTTTGGGACTCTTTTTTTTCCAGATGCAGGATATAAGCGAAAAACGTCTTCAGGTGGCAAGCCTTGAGCATAGATGCCAGCAGCTTGCTGAGCAGAAACAAAAAGAACGCGAGCTGATGACTAAAATTAAAAAGGGCACAGACAATTTCTTAGAGACCAACCTCGAAAGTCTGGCCTTTGTCTCCCCTTATCCAGCGCGGGGAGGAGGCGAAAACCGCCTGCAGTTTCTCGAAGAAAACCCTAAAAGCTCGGATCAGCTAGAAGAGGCGGATGTTAAGCTTAAACAGCCGGTCATGCTGAATGAAGAAGAGCTAAAAAAAGTTTTAAGCTTAATCGAGGGTGTGCCTATAGGAGTATTTCTCCCAGAGGAGTTTTCTCCTCAGCTCACCATTAAAAGCTTCAATCTAGCTAAACAGCTGAATCAAGGCGATGAAGAGATGTTCGAAGTCGCCATGCAAATTATTAAACGAGAACCCGTGAAAATCCGATGAAAAGATTATTTTTTCTGCTCATTCTTTTATCCGCATGCAGTCATAAGACGCCTGAGGAAAAATCGCAGCCGCTTCTCAGCATCCAACTCGTTGATCGACACGGCTTTTCGGAAACGGTGAGCGCCAAAGAACGCCTCGCCCAATATCAAAACGTCGACTTCTTCTCGCCGCAACCCTTTCAGAAAATTTTGCGTATCTATGGCCGCGACGATCAAGGCAGAACGCACTCTCAGCTAACGAATTACCATTCTAACGGTCAGGTCTCTCACTTCATCGAAATCGTCGATGGCCGTGCGCATGGGCTATACCGCGAGTGGTATGAGAATGGGCAACTTAAAATTGAAGCTACCGTTATCGAGGGCGTTGCCGATTTGAGTTATATCGCGCAGAGCAGCTGGCTTTTCGACGGAAAAAGTCAGGTGTGGGATGAACAGGGCAAATGCTTAGCGGAGATCTTATATAGTAAGGGCGTGCTAGAAGGCGTTTCAAAATACTATTACCCCTCAGGACAGCTGCAAAAAGAGATCCCCTACATGAAAGATCAAGTGGTGGGGATTGTGACTGTCTATGCGGAAGATGGCAGCCTGCAAGAGCGTCTTCAATTCGAAAAAGGCTTGAAAGAAGGAATTGCTGAAGGCTTCTGGACAGCTGATAAGATCAAATACAAAGAGACGTATGTCCAAAATCAGTTAAAAGATGCCGTCTATTTTGACCGCACTGGCATGAAAGTGGCCGAAATCTTAGCCGGTGAAGGCAAGCAAGC
Organism: uncultured Chlamydiales bacterium; assembly: GCA_963700985.1. GTDB lineage: Bacteria > Chlamydiota > Chlamydiia > Chlamydiales > Rhabdochlamydiaceae. Next base: position 1,560,789 of record OY969554.1, on the reverse strand, counting down.
ACTCTTTAATGAAACCACACTGCATTCTCTTATCGAAGTTCATCACGGTGAAGCCGATGGCATGATTCAGGTTTTTGAAAACAACGGCGCCCTTCAACGCGAATATTTGGTCAAAGAAGGACAAAAATCTGGTGAAGAGATCGAATACTACCCGCCTAATAAAGAAGGGAAAGCCCTTCCTAAACTGCTGGTGACCTGGCAAGACGACTTGCTGCATGGACTGGTTAAAACCTGGTATGACAATGGCACCGTGGAAAGTCAGCGCGAGCTGAGCGCCAATAAAAGACATGGCATGAGCTTTGCCTGGTATCGCGACGGTTCACTGATGCTGAATGAAGAGTATGATAACGACAAGTTACTCAAGGGAACCTATTTCAAAAGAGGCGAAAAACTCCCTACTTCGAAAATTGACGACGGAGAAGGAATCGCCACTCTCTACGATCCGCATGGCAAATTTCTGAAAAAAGTGAATTATGACAAAGGCAAGCCCCTTCTTAATACAGAATAAGTTCTTTTATCGAAGCTTATTAAGAGAGGTTCGATCCACTCTTTCTCCAGATAGGCGTGCTCAAGCTGCGGACGATCTTTTTCAAAGTTTGAGTGCTGCCCTTATTGATTACTCTTATGTTCTCTCCTTCGCCAGCCTGCCAGGCGAGATCGATCTCACCCTGCTTAACCAGCAACTTGCTCGAGAAAAACGCCTGCTGCTCCCCAAAGTCATGGGAGAGACTCTTTCGATTTTTGCGGTGACTGATATTGCAACTCAAATGGAATATTGCGCGCCTATTTATGAACCAAAGCCGCAGTTGTGTGAAGAGATAAACTTAAATAAGCTCGATTGCATTCTTGTGCCCGGCTTAGGCTTTGATCCTGCTGGAAATCGCTTAGGCTATGGCAAAGGCTATTACGATCGCTTCCTGCAAACTCTCGCCTCAAAAGAGATCCATCCGATGTGCATCGGCATAGGTTTTAAAGAGCAGCTCCTTGCAGAGCCACTTCCTGCTGAAAGCCATGACTTTAGGCTCGATCAGCTCGCTCTCTTTTAATTAAATGAACCTATCTCAGTATTTTGGTGGGCCAACAGCTCGCTGTTCTTTCTGCGCTTCTTTTTCGAAGAACTGCTCAGGCTTTGTGCTCTGAGGATTTTTCTTCTTCAGTTTACATTGGCGAGAGCCATTGCAGCTTTTGGCAGATACGGTATTACCCGTATTGACCGATTCACAAAAGGCAAAGTCGCTGCCATCTTCACAATACCAGAGCACAGTAAAGGGAGTTTGAGAGCGCCAAGGTTGGTTTTGATAGATGTTTCCCTTTTGTAGCTCGCTTGTGCGCGCAGTTTGATCGCTCCAAGTGGTAGCTTGATCTGGCTCGACCATCATTTCTCCGAGATTTGAACCATCGCTACCTCTGACCACGGCACGCAATTTATGCGGGCTATCATTGATTAACCTTACGGATGAAGCAAAACAGGTTTGGCCAAATAGCGTGCTGCACAGGAGCAGGCAGGTAAAAATTGCCTTTCTTATCATTCGATCTCCTTAGAAATGTGCCCATTTAAAATCGATATTTCCCATAGATGTCAAAACCACGTCGCTGAGCGCCGGATCTTTTACGTAAAGCAGTGTAAAATGGAAAATGGGGATAATCGGCATCTCATCGATTAAGATTCTTTCTACCTCACTTAAAACTTTACTGCGTTCTTCACGATCTACCAAAGCCCCTGATTGGTCAAGTAGTTGCACAAAGGAGGGGTTTTCCCAGCGCGTGTTGTTCGTGCTAGCGCTCTTATACTTAAAGTTGTCTAAGAAATTGACCGGATCGTTGAAGTCGGCAAGCCATGAGCCTGTCGAAAGCTGATAATCTTGTTTCGAAAGCCTGTCGAAATAGACCTTCTTTTCGACGGCTTCCAATTTGATTCTAATTCCAAAAGCCTCAAACCATTGTTGTTGCAAAGCTTGCGAAATAGTGTGGTTGCGCTCGCTCTGCACGTAGGTAAGTGTGATCTCGGGCAGCCTCTCTTTGCGCCATCCTAACTGTTTTATAGTGGCCTCGAATAAATCGCGCGCCATCTTTCCATCGCCATCCTGAAAATAGGGCTCTTTTTGCAGATTTAATGAAAGCGGCACGATTCCCGTAGCAGGAATCTGATTTCCGCGCGTGATATGTTCGACGATCGCCTGGCGGTTGATGGCCAAAGCAAAGGCCCAGCGAATCGCTGGATGGTTAAACGGCTCTCGCTCGACATTTGCGCGAAGAAAAGCGGTGCCGAGGATCGGCTTTACATGTAGAAGATCTTGTTTTTTAAGGTCTTCCAAAGCATCGACGGTCAACGTCGAAAGGGGAGATCCCGCCCAGTCGATCTCATGCATTTCGAACATTTTAAGTTCGGTCTCTTCACGCACCATGAAAATTTCGATCTCGTTTAGGCTAACGGCGTTTTTATCCCAATAAGTGCCATTTTTCTTAACCCTTAAAAAATCTTGATGCTTCCAATCGCTCAGCAAAAAAGGACCATTAGAGACATAAGTCGATGTCTTTTGCATCCAGATCGGGTTGTCTTGATCGAGTTTTTTATTCACAGGGAAAAAGTAGGGCGCAGCTAGAAGTTCTAAGAGATAAGGAGTCGGTTGCTCGAGTTCGACTTTTAAAGTTAAAGGGCCGATGACATGAACGCCTATTTCATCTAAAGGGATAAGCCCGAGTTTGGCGGATTTTGCATTTTTGATTACATAGAGCTGAAAGGCGCAGTCTGCCGGAAATTGTGGATCGAGTACTTTCTTCCATGAATACGCGAAATCTTCCGCCGTAACTGCCTCTCCATTCGACCATTGCGAAGGACGCAGATGAAAGGTATAAGTCTTTAAGTCAGGAGAAATTTCGACGTCTTTGGCAAGTGCAAGCTCAGCTTTTTCTTCTTTATTTACACGCGTGAGACCTTCAAACAGCATGCGCATGACGGCCTGATCCCTCACATCGCGCGCTTTACGCGGATCGAGCGTTTGCGGCTCATCGACAAGATTGATGCGCAGCTTCTGCCTAAGAGCTACTCTTTGCGGCTCTTTGGGGGTGGGTTGACAAGAAGCAAAGCCGGCAGTCAAAATGACCAGAAGAACGAGAAGAAGTGATGTTTTTTTCATTTTGACCTCATCTATTGCCTCAGTTTAACGCTTGAGGACTATTTTAAGCTATGACCACTCCCACCCGTTTCGCAGTTGCAAAGTTTCCTACGCCTATCTTAAACACGCCGAACTTTTGCGAGATTTTTGGTGGTTCCGATGGCGTGTCACTACCGATCGATCCCAAGGGGCTGCTGCGCGCCATTGAGACCGTGGCCCTGCCTCAAACAAAATTTGAGGTTCTTGCCCAATGCAATCAGCCGAATATCTTGCATGTAAGAACACACGATTATTTGGGAAATTCTCTGTATGTAGATAGCCGGTTTCTCTCTTTTGTCGATGCACAAACTCCCGAACGCTTGAGAATCTGCCCCGCGCCTGAGCTCATTTTACATAGGCTAAAATCTTTAATCGGTTTCATGTATGTGTGGGGAGGAAGTTGGCCTGGCGTTCCGCGCATGCTCGATCTCTATCCCCCAGCTAGATCTTTAGATGAAAAGCTCTTAAAAACCTGGGCTTTTCACGGCGTTGATTGTTCAGGGTTTCTTTACTGGGCCACCGACGGCTTTACAGCTCGAAACACCTCCGAGCTCATCATATTTGGTCAAAATCTTAGCATTGAAGGAAAGTCTCTGGAAGAGATTCAAAAGCTTTTAAAACCGCTCGATCTAATCGTTTGGAAAGGACACGTGGTGATCGTTTTGAATCAAAATGAGACCATAGAAAGCCTAATTGGCGTCGGGGTTGTGATCTATCCGCTGCTCACGAGATTAACAGAAATTTCTCAAACGCTCAAACGCCGGCCGGTGAATAGCTGGACAGATAATGATCCCTGCTTCGTCATCAACCGTTGGATCTAGCGTAATTAAAAGCACCTAAGAGAGCCGTGTTCTCATTAAGAACGATCTTCACTGGAATGGAAGCCAGTAGCGGAGCGAAGCGCCCTTTCGCACAAAAAGCGCCCATAAAGCTTCCTTCTTTCAAAAAATCCAAAATCTTGGGGGCTATTCCTCCGCCGACATAAATTCCGTTCAAGGAGAGAAACTTCAAAGCTAGATTACCTGTAGCCCCCCCATATAACGAAGTGAACCAGGTGACAGTGCGTAAGCACGCTTGGCAGCGCCGCTTGAGAGCTGAATCTGTAATCACAAGCGGAGGGTCTTCATTTAAAAAACGATTTTTAACTTCCTCGATCTCTTTTTCGCGATCCGTGTCGATGAGAAAGCGATAAAGATTGTAAATCCCTGGTCCCGAGAGAACCCTTTCGTAAGAGACATGATCGAACCGCGCATGTAGATAGCGCCAAAGTTCTAGCTCTAGCCCATCGCGCGGGGCGAAGTCTGCATGCCCACCTTCCGTGGCAAAAGGAGTGTGCTTCTTTCCATCCCAAAAAATTCCCGCCTCGCCCAACCCCGTGCCGGCCGCGATGAGCGCTCCATTTCCAGGCCGCGCCTTTCCTTTGTTTAAAACATAGAGTTCGGAAGATTGTAAGCTGCTGATCCCATAAGCATTGGCTTCTAGATCATTGATCAGCCAGACCTTGGGGATTTTAAGATCTTTAGAAAGTTCTCGGTTATCGACCACCCACGGAAGATTAGTCGCGCGACACACTCCCTCTTCAACAGGCCCCGCAATTCCAAAGCAGGCGCTCTCAATTTCTAGCTTTTCCTCAGCTAAAAAAAGATGCACGATGTGTGAAAGGCTTTCGAACTCGCGACTCTGATATTTCTGTTCGCGGACAATTTTTGTTCCTTTCGAAACATCAAAAAGAGCGATGTGTGTCTTCGTTCCGCCGACATCTCCTGCTAGAATCATTTTTAATTCCTTTCTTTTTCTTCACTAAAGCAAAATACATGGTTTTTGGAAATACGATCGTTCATTAGAATGGGCTATTAGGAAAAAAGGAGATAAAGAATGTCAAACGATAACGCTAAGAAAAAAGCACTAGAGCTCGCCGTCTCTCATATTGAGAAACAGTTTGGTGAAGGCTCCATCATGATGCTGGGTAAACACTCTTCTAACCGAGAGATCAGCGTGATCAAAACGGGCGCCATTGCCCTTGACATCGCCCTCGGTATTGGTGGGGTGCCTAGAGGAAGAATCGTTGAGATCTATGGACCCGAGTCCTCTGGTAAATCTACGCTTGCTACGCATATTGTCGCCAATGCACAAAAAAATGGCGGAACAGCTGCTTATATCGATGCGGAACACGCATTCGATCCTGCATACGCAGCAAAAATCGGCGTAAACTTAGACGAACTGCTAGTTTCCCAGCCTTCTTCTGGAGAAGAAGCGCTCAACATCACCGAGATGCTCGCCCGTTCGAATGCCATCGATGTCATCGTAATCGATTCTGTTGCAGCTCTTGTGCCTAAAAGCGAACTAGAAGGCGAGATCGGCGACTCTTTTATGGGATTACAAGCGCGTATGATGTCTCAAGCCCTGCGTAAACTTGCAGCGACCCTTTCGAAGAGCAATACCTGCGCGATCTTTATCAACCAGTTGCGTGAAAAAATCGGCGTGATGTTTGGTAACCCCGAGACGACAACAGGTGGTAAGGCGCTGAAGTTTTACTCTTCTATCCGCTTGGATATACGCCGCATCGGCAGCATCAAAGGAGCTGAAAATCTCGATATCGGCAACCGCGTGAAAGTTAAAGTTGTGAAGAACAAACTCGCTCCTCCCTTCCAAACCGCTGAATTTGACGTTATGTTCAACGAAGGCATCTCGCGCATCGGTTCACTCATCGACCTCGGCGCAGAGCTAGGCGTTCTCGAGAAGAAAGGCACCTGGTTTAGCTTTAAAGGCCAGCGTCTTGGACAAGGCAGAGAAGCCGCCCGCGAGGAGCTCAAAAAGAATCCGCAAATGTGCGATGAGCTAGAAAAACTCACTATGGCTGCTGCGATGGAAAAAGGCGGTCTTGTAGGCAAAGCAAACGCAGAGCCACTTGCCGAACTCGCAGAAGTCTAAGCTCTTAGATCCACTCTCCGCTAGCTTCTTTTCTAAGAAGCTAGCACTTCTTTTTTAACACCTAGAGTAGCTCCAGATGACTGCAGTAGAGTTCTCACTCAGTGCCAAAGCCCATGTTGTTTCTTGCATTCGCAAAACTAATCAAGAACCTCAGTTTTTTTGGGAAATCAAAGGGCTTTGCACTATTTTGGTATCCTATTTAGATCCCGCCCAGTGTTATGATTTGGCAAGTTATTTTCATTCATCCGCTGGTAAGAATATCTATAAAAGGGCTTTGCAAGAGCAAGTATTTATAGATAGCTCTAGCGTGCATCAAATTCACAGTATCCATAAGAAAATGGCTCTTCCTGCTTTTGATGCAGGCTCTTTATTTAAAACGTTTCTGATATCCATACGTGAATTTGCTTTCTCAAAAGCAGATACTCAACTAATTGAAGAGATAGCATCCAGTCCGAAAGGAGCTGAAGTGGTCTACAATAATCGCCATTTTCTAGGGCGATTAGAAACTCAGCACCTGCTTGCCGTGATGCATACCCTAGTAACGAATGAAGCTCTTTTTATACGCCTGCAAAAAAATGGGGTCGATACTCTTGATCGACTCAAAGTCGATCTTTTCATAGGCGCTTTACAAATGGGCGATCAGGAGAGCTGTACTGCTATCTGGGGCCTTTTTGATTATCCACAAAAAATTACCCCTCTAACCCTCAGCGAACATCTGTTCTACCAAGACGTGCAGAAAAAAGCCACCGAGCTTACGACGAATTTTTGCACTTTGGGATTGGCTGCTTTCGAAGCTGGCCACGCTGAAGATGCAATCCTTTACCTCACGCGCACCTGTGCCATTCATCATATCGCTTTTGGCGAAGAGCATTCCGATTTGGCCTTGTTTCTAAATCATCTAGGAGAGACTTGGAGACTGAAGGCTATGCAAGGCAGAGATTTGGTGCAAAGTGCTAATTGCGCCATCAAGTATCACAGGAGAGCTTTGACAGTTATGACGAGCTCTCGAGATGAAGAGCATCTTGTGATCTCAAAGTTTTACACTGACTTGGCCCGATCTTTCGAATGCTTCATGAAAGATGGTTGTCTAAGGGAAAATATAAATAATACGAATTGCCATTATATGTGTGGTTGCCATGAGCGTGCTTTGGATCGCTGTGAAAGGGCCTTAGGAAAAGGAGATCCCGAAGTAGGACTCTCCTATTATAACTTTGGGAATGCTATGGCCTTTATAAATTATGACGACGCGCTTGAATATTTCGACATAGCTCTGCACCTCTACGAAAAAGCTGCAGAAAATCACCAGGTAGATATTGCACGGGTTCGCACTAGTATAGATAAAATTTTGCAGAGAAAAGCAGCCCTTGAGCGCTCCGAAGAGATTGAGGAGGAAATCGAGTTCTCCGAAGAAGCGGAAGAAGTTCGAGAGATTGAAGAAGTTGAAGAGGCCCTCGAACAGCCCGAAGAAGCTGAAACGGCTTCTTAGATTGAGGTCGTGTCTCTAGCTAGCTTGGTTAGCATATCACACATCTTGTCAAACGAGGGCGTATTCAATTTGAGAATGACAAGCGCGTCTTTCAGCTTAACCATCTCCTCTTCAAAGACATTCAAAGCACGCTCTTTACCAATCAGCCTAGCAATGTTCATCTCATTCTGTTTCTTCTCATCGCTGTACATATCTGTGATGTCGTCCGCGATTTGAAAGGCCATGCCGAGGTGAAAAGAGGCTTTTTTAAGCAGATCGACTTGCGAGAGATCTCCGCCGCCAAATACCCAGCCAAAAACAAACGCCACTTCGAAAAGTGTGACCGACTTTTTGTAGATAACCTGTTTGACCGTTTCAAGATTATGATTCGGAGGGAAAAGATCTAGAAATTGACCACCAGTTGCACCCAGAATGCCTGAGCAGCGCGCAGCGCTTTCTAAAGCGATCATGCACGCGCGTTCGCTATAAGTAGAAAAAGGCGCAGGCGCTTCTTTCATAACTTGCGCATTGGCGTGAATTTTCTCAAAGGCGGCGGTGATTAACGCATAACTTGAAAGCAACGCTATGGTTTCACCAAAAACTTTGTGCACTGTGGGCTTACTGCGTCTCTCATCTTCATTGTCCATGCAGGGTAGGTCATCTGCAATCAGCGAAGCGGTATGGAAAAATTCGACAGACAGGGCTGCATCATAGACATTTAAACCATGCTTAAGCGCATCGGCAATAAGCAAAACCACTAGAGGGCGAAAACGCTTTCCGCCACCAGTAAGTGCATATTCAACTGCGTCGCGCAATTTACTCTTTTCGCCAAATCCGCTAATGCTTTTTGCAATTTCTTGTTCGATGCGATCTTTGTGAAAATAGAAGAAAGATGAAGAGGGTTTTTCACTTGATGCTCTTGCAGAAAAGATCTGTGTGGCCATATTTATCTCGTTCCAATGTTTCGGTTCTGCAGACTATTTTTTACATTCTCATCAAAAAGCTGATTCAAATCTCCAAAAAAATACATCTAAGAAAGAGTAATCTGGAGTATCACGGCTGAGCACATTGAGCTGAAGAGAGAAATAACAGGATGGCCATGATCCTGTTAATTTTATTTCTTCTCTATGTGCGCAAGAAAGTAAAACGGTTTTACTTATGAAAGCCCGAGATGTTTTGGCAGGGAAGACAGAGAGAATTTTTCGCGATCAAGGTTCCTGGATTCAACACACAATTGCATCCGATTTGCGCTTCGTCTCCGATGATCGCGCCGAGTTTTTTCAGATTTGTAGAAATCACTTTCTCTGGAAGGCGGATTTTAACAGGCGCATGGTCCAAACGTAGATTTGCACAGATCACGCCGGCGCCTAAGTTAACTTTGTTTCCTAAAATGCTATCGCCGACATAGTTAAAGTGCGCAGCCATGGTTCCATTTAAGAGAATCGAATGTTTGATTTCCGTTGCATGTCCAATCAAACATCCATCTCCGCACAACAGATCGCCGCGGATATATGCGCCATGGCGAATCGTGCAATTCGAACCGATAACGCAAGGACCGTGAATATAAGCCCCAGGTTCAACGATCGTACCGGGACCAATAGAGATGAGCTCTGGCTTCACTAAAGTCACGCCTTCGGGCACTTCTGTTTGAATTTTGCCGAGTGTTTGAGCGCGAAGATAACTCGAAAGATGTTGAAGAGCTTCCCACGGATATTGGCACTTAGCAAAAAGAGGTGCATGTGCAAAATGTGTGAGATCGAAGAAGTCTAAAGTCGTTAAAGAAGGCGCCAACACTTTCACAACCTCTCTCTTATTATCTATTTATATATACTAGGATATCTTCCTATTTTAGCGGTGTGGAAATGTCGATAAGGTGGAGGCCCCGCTCAATGAAAAATTCCTGTTCATAGAATGTTGAGGAGCTGGCGATAAGTCGTCAGATATCAACACTCATCACTTATAATCACGTCTGTGCACAGGTTTTGATCAGAGTTGTGAACACATTTTCCGGTGAGCTCAATATTCTCTTCTGGGAATATTTTTGAGCATAAGCTAAAAAAGAGGTCTGCAAAAAATAGTGGACAGCGTATTGAGGATCATTTCGTTGATGTCACCGAAATGATCGAAATCGGTAAGGGCGGATAGCAACTAATTATGGATGTAAAGATTGTCATTGTTAATGGAAAACTATTCTTTATCGCTAGAGGTTGTGAGGATTTGGGGTCTTATAGGAGGCAGATAATTTTCCACGGAGACTACTTTTTTTTGAGTTTTTTCTTCCAGCTCCAGACGAGCTTTTTTTGCGATATTGCCACCAGTTTTTGCAGCGGTTTTATTTTCGATCATACCGGTAGCATCGGTACTCTCAGCTATTTGCCTTGTAGAGAGTTCAGCTAGGGCAGTAAAGATCAACTCAGCTTCACTCATATGATCGCGTAAATTTTGCGTTTTCAAACCTTTGAGATTTTTATGCTGCTTTACTGATAAATCAGCCCACTCTTGATGGATAATATTGGTAAGGATTGCAAATTCACTGGTCTTCTGAATGTCATGATCTTTCCAGTAATCAGTGAGCTTATTGCGCGTCTCTTGTCCCATCATGCGTTGCTGAATCCACTTTTCACTTCTCCCATGCTTTTGCCAGGTCTCACGAGCCCGATCCAATGACTTTTCTGGGTCAGCCATTTCTTGTATGCGCTCATAACCTACTTTTGCTAGCCAGAGTTTAATTGGTTCGGCTTTGGGACTAGGGATCGATTGGATTAGCCTTAATACAGTTTCAGCATTGGCAACATCTGTAAGATATTTTTTGCCATCAGTAGCTTCCAATTTCAGTCGCTTACAATTTGTAAGCGACTGAGTGCCCTCTTTGTTGAGCCTAGTTTTTAAAACGTTCCAGTAGTTTCTAGCTGCCTGAAATTCAGGCTGTTGGGTCAATACTTGAATAATATCCACTACCGAAAAAAACCACGTTTCCGTTGATTCGTCGTACAGGCGGCGTATTTTATAATTTTCAAATAGGATTAGGTCATTTTTCATAATAGGATTCCCAATTATGGTCAGCAATATAGACGGGAGGAGGAATTCCTTTCAAAGAAAAGTCTAATAGTAGACTAGTTTCCCCTAAAAGTAATATTAAAAGAGCTTAGCTCCGTGAAATGTAATCAAAAAAGAAAAATCTGGGTGATAGGATTCGAACCTACGACCCCAAGCACCCCATGCTTGTGCGCTAGCCAAGCTGCGCTACACCCAGATAAAAGATTAGATTGTTGTGATCCCTTCGAATTGGAATTCGGCGCGTTTGAACTCTTTTACGCCAATGCGGGCACACTCTTCGATGATTTTTTCAAGGACATCTCCGGCATGCACTTCAGCAGCAGAGATATCGACAGAAATTGATGCGGTAAAGTTGACGCCAGCACGCAGGCCCTTCACTTTGAAGTTGGCGTACATCGTCTCTTTCTTTTTCGAGATGTTTTTAAAGCGAATGAGATTGTTATCAGCTAAGTCGTCCATATTAACCACCCTTATTAAATAGAGGGAAATCGTAGGGGTTGAAGAAGGTTTATGTCAAGGACGTCAAGGGATCGTTGGCGACAATATTTTGTTCATGGTAGCCTGTTGGTAAATGTCAGGAGGAGAGATGGTTGAAATGCAAATGAAGTTAGAGGCGAGCTGGCATGTGGAGCTAAAAGAGGAGCTGGCGCATCCTTATATTAAGGAGCTGAAGGCCTTCTTGGCAGCCGAGAAAGAAGCGGGTGCAGTTGTCTATCCTCCTGAATCTCTGATCTTTAATGCATTTCGACAAACGCCTTTCAAAGATGTAAAAGTGGTCATTGTGGGACAAGATCCCTATCATGGTGAGGGTCAGGCACATGGGCTTTCCTTTAGCGTTCCTAGTGGCATTACTTCCCCGCCTTCATTAAAAAATATTTTTAAAGAGCTAGTCGATGATGTGAAGATTCCTTATCCTAAAGATGGATGTTTAGCCAGCTGGGCAAAACAGGGTGTATTAATGTTGAACGCCACACTCACCGTACGAGCAGGTGAACCTAAATCGCATCATGGAAGAGGCTGGGAGCGTTTTACAGATGCAATCATCGCGCGTCTGATGCAAAGAGAAGATCCTTTAGTCTTCGTGCTCTGGGGAAAATCCGCCGAAGGAAAATACCAGCAGATTGTTCAACATACTAAAACTAAACATGCTGTGCTTGTGGCTGCCCACCCCTCGCCCTATTCAGCAAGTAATGGATTTTTCGGTTGCCGGCACTTCTCAAAGATCAACGCCTACTTGGAAAAATTTGGTAAGACGCCGATCGATTGGGAGGTAAAATCTTAAAATGCTTCCTCCATTTAAACGCAAACTTCTTCCCTATGCAATCGTAGTTCTTCTGGCCTATATCGGCTTTTCTCTGCCTCTACCCATTTTCCCGGCCATGTTTCTCGATCCTGTGCTCTCGATTCTGCCGCAGAGTTTTTCGCTTTATAAGAAGACGATGTTGCTGGGCTTAATCATGACCTCCTATCCGCTCGGACAATTAATCGGCTCTCCTATCTTAGGGCGCCTCTCAGATCGTTTTGGTCGAAAAAAAGTCATCTTGTACACTCTTTGTGGAAGCACGCTTGGCTGGGTAATTACAGCGATTTCGACTTCACACACATTCCTGACGGGGATTTTCGGTGGCCTTTTGATTTGTGGTTTTTTTGAAGGAAACATCGCCATTGCACAAGCGGTTATCGCGGATATCACTCAAGATGATCATCCAAACGATAAGATCTTCCACTTTGGCTGGATCAGTCTTTTTGTCTGTTTAGGTTTTATTATTGGTCCATTTTTAGGCGGAATCTTAGCCGATCCTAGTCTCGTAAGTTGGTTTACCTTTGCAACGCCTTTCTGGATTGCAGCTCTCTTAACTGTGGCTGGGATTGGCACGATCTACTTCGGATCTGAGGAGACGCGAAAAATATCTCATATTCCTAAAGAACCTTTTGTGAAAGAGCAGCTTGCGCTTTTAAAGCAGAAGCCGCTGCGTCTTCTCTTTTACGCGAATTTTTTCATTTCACTGGCGGCATTTAGTTTCTTTCGCTTTTTCCCGGTTTATTTGGAGCGGGTTTTCAGCTTTACCTCTTCGCAGCTCGCCTATGTGATGGTGTTCAACTCGGTTATTTTTGCGCTCTGCCTTATAACCTTTGGCACGCGGCTTTCCAAACGCCTGACGCCGAGTTTGTCCACGATTATCTTTACGCCTATGCTTGGCCTTGTATTTATTATTGCCGTCCTTCCCTCCTCGGTATATAGCATCATAATAACGGTTCCGATCATCGGAGCGCTGCTGGCGCTCACGCTGACTAACTCCAGCGTGATCGTATCGAATGCGGCGCGGCCAGAGAGTCAGGGGCAAGTGATGGGAACGCTGACCTCAGTGCAGGTAATGGCAGAACTTATCACTGCTGTGGTGGGAGCCGCATTCGCAGCGATTCTACCTTCATTGGCGATTGTGTTTGGTGGGGTGATGGCATTCATTGGAGCGGCAATTTTATACGTCAAAAGGAGACGCCATTTATGATGCACGGTTTATTTGTAGTATTGCCTACACCCTTTACCGCGAGTGGTGAAGTCGATCTAGCAAGCTTTGAGCAGTTGGTAGAAGAGCAGATTCAGGCGGATGTAGATGGATTAGTGATCTGTGGCACCACGGGCGAGGCACCGACTCTTTCTCCAGAAGAGCAGCGTAGCCTGATTGAAAAAACTGTTTCTGTAACTAATGGTCAGATGCCGGTCATTGTGGGCACAGGCACAAACGACACACACAAGACCGTTTTTTTTACGCAGCAAGCTAAAGATGCTGGTGCCAATGGCTGCCTAGTGATCTTACCTTACTACAACCGTCCCAGTTTTCCAGGTGTAGTTGCTCATTTCAAAGAAATCGCCAAAGTGGGTCTGCCGATTGTCATCTATCATCATCCTGGACGCACAGGGCTGAGACTGCAAGCTTCTCAACTCACAGAACTCTGTCAAATTCCGGAAGTGGTGGGCATTAAAGAAACATCAGCCGATCTCGATCTACTCACCGATCTCGTCTCACTTACGTCGAAACCTATCTTCACCGGCGATGACTCTTTGACGTTGGTTTCTATGGCTGCCGGCGGCGCTGGGGTTTTCTCAGTCGTGGGCAATCTCATTCCGCGCGAGTGGAAACAGATGATTGATCTCATGCAGCAGGGCCAACTGATTGAAGCACGCGAGATTTTTATGCGCTTTCTACCTCTTTGCCGAGCTCTTTCTCTTGAGAGCAATCCGATCTGCATCAAATATGCGCTGAGCGTGCTCGGCAAATGTTTGCCGCACATGCGTCTTCCTTTGATTGAACCTCAAGAGGCAACAAAGAAAAAGATCGCCGAGACGCTTGCGAAAGCGTTGTTATTGAGTGAAATCAAATCTGAACTGGGGGAAGTGAAGAGGTAAGTTTAGCGTGGGTTTTTAAAACCGGCACCACCTCTTCTGCGAGAAACTCTTTCACCTGCTCTACAGATCTTCCGATGAATTGCTCCACTTTCGAAAGCTCCAGCACTTCTTTTTGCGACAGGCCGATCTCGGAATCTTTCCAGATCTGTTCTAAAAGAGAAGAGGCGTCTTTGCCCTCTTTGATCTGCTGTGCAGCGTTGTGAGTATGTTCTTTAAGGCGCGCGTGAATTTTCTGGCGATCCTTACCCTTCTTAACCGCTTCCATCAGCACATTCTCTGTGACCATGAAGGGCAGCTCTTCTTGGAGATGTTTTTCGATAATCTTTGGATTGACTACGATTTTAGAAGTGACATGAGCCAGTAGATTTAAGACGGCATCAGCAGTCAAGAAGGCTTCTGGGAATGAGAGTCTTCGATTGGCTGAATCATCGAGCGTACGCTCTAACCATTGCGTGGCGGCTGTGTAGGCTGGATTTTCTCCGAGAGAAAGCAAGAAGCGCGCTAGGCCGCAAATGCGTTCACAGCGCATAGGATTGCGCTTATGGGGCATGGCAGAAGAGCCGACTTGATTAGCAGAGAATGGCTCTTCCAATTCTTTAAGGTGCGCTAAGAGGCGCATGTCCGTAGCAAATTTATGTGCTGAAGCTGCCACGCCTGACAAGACCGAGAAAATCCGCATGTCTTGTTTACGGGTATAGGTCTGCCCGGAAATGGGAAAGAGCGCGGAAAAACCCATCTCTTCAGCGACGAGTGTGTCTAATTTTTTGACCTTTTGATGGTCTCCATCGAAAAGGAAAAGGAAAGAAGCCTGGGTGCCGGTTGCGCCCTTGGCGCCTAAAAAAGGGAAGTCAGCCATACGTGTTTCAAGGTCGCGAAGATCGAGCAATAGATCTTGAATCCAGAGGCAGGTGCGTCTTCCAACGGTTGTGGGCTGGGCGGCTTGAAAATGCGTATAACTCAAACAGGCTAGCTCTGCGTGTTCTGTCGCAAATGCGGCTAAATGGCGAATGACCTGCACGATTTTGGCGTGCAAAATCTTAAGTGCCTCATAGGCCTGGATCAGATCAGTATTATCTGTGACAAAACATGAGGTGGCTCCCCAGTGAATAATACCTTTAGCTGTGGGGCAAAGGTCTCCAAAAGTATGAATGTGAGCCATGACATCATGGCGAAACTGCTTTTCATACTCTGCAGCTTTTTGATAATCGATATGATGCAGCTCTTTTTGCATTTCCTGAATTTGCGCATCAGTAATCGATAGGCCAAGTTTTTTTTGCGCTTTAGCCAACGCAATCCAGAGGCGGCGCCAGGTCACATATTTGAATTCAGCCGAGAATAGAAATGACATCTCACCGCTAGCATAACGCGTGGCAAGGGGGCTTTCGTACATGCGGTGTGCGTCAATCATCGTGTGGATGCAAGTAGGGCAGTTAAAAACTCCTGAATCTCTTTTTTCTGCTGAGAAGAGGGTTTAAACTGCGCATCGTCGAACATTTTTTGTAAGCGAGCAAGTGAGCTAATCGCCACCCCCGCTAGATCTTGAGCACGCTTATCTTCTTGAGATAAGGGGAAGGTCAGACGGATTAAAGAGAGAAGCTCTTGCTTAGGCTCACCGTTGTAATTCTGAATGATCTTTTCTTTCTTATCTTGTGCGCCATTTCGACTAGCAAGCGCATAGATCGCCTGTCTTGGCATCTCTTCAAGTTTGGGAAGAAGCACTTGGGGAAGAGCCGTATAGAGTTCGTAATATTGCAAGAAGTTGTAAGGTGTCTGTCTATTCCCGTAAGTTGCAACCAACCAAGCGCTGAAAGCTCCATCTTGATATTTTTTCAGAATCAACTGCGCTTTTTTGATGCGCTCGCCATGTAAGATGGCGGCTTGATTATTGATCGCTTTGACTTCCGTGGTGATGGTTGAGAGCTGAAGAAAGTCTTCTTTAACATCGACGCCTTCTAGGCTGTGCTCGCTTAAAATGAGCTGCAGAGCTTCTTGCTCAGAAGGAGAAAGCGGAGAGACGCGAAACATGCCAGAAAAGGTGGAGAGGCTGCCTTTTGATGAGAGCTCAGCTAATGCTGTCATCTTTGAAAACTTCTGCGTGGCTTGTTTCAGCCTTTGAGCGAGAAAAGAGTTAACTTTAGTCATGAGAATGTAAATCCCTTTTACATGCGTTTTAGAAGTTCTTTGGCCAAGGAGATATAATCTTCAGCTGCTCGGCTTTTCGGTGAAGTCTCAAAAATCGGCTTGCCAAAGATCGAAGCTTCGGCAACGCGAATATCTCGGCGTACTTTTGTTCCCAATAGTTTACCCGGGAAAGTATCTTCAATGACCTCAAGGAACCCTTGATTGCTTTTGCCGCGCGGATTCCAAAAGGAGAGGGCCACACCGAGCACATTCATCGGATGTCTTTCGCCAATGTTTGCAATGAAGGTCGATAGCCTTTGCAGGCCCTTCACGCTATAAAACTCTGGCGTCGCACAGATTAACGAATGGTGCGAGGCGATCAGAGCTGACTCAGTCAGCCAGCAGAGGGAAGGTGGCGTGTCGATGATGATCACATCATATTTTAACGGGCTAAGAATCTGCTTGAGCCGTTCATGGGAATAGCGATCGGCAGCCAGATGTCCTGTCACTTCAACGCGTTCTAGCCAAGTATCGGCTGGAATCAAGTCTAAGTTAGGAACGGCGGTCTTGAGGATGACCTCTTCCACCGTTTTCTCGCCTTGAAGAACTGGGGCCAAACTGTCTTGGGCATCAGGATCAAAGCCCAAGCCTGCAGTCAGGTTTGCCTGAGCATCGAAATCGATAAGCAGAACTTTCTTCTTATGAAATTTTGCCATGGCCGATGCGATATGCAAGGCTGTAGAGGTCTTGGCTGTTCCGCCTTTAAAGCTACTGATCGTAATTCTTTTCATTCAGCTTCTACCTGAGAAGAATAAGGAGAGGTAAGTGAACGCTCTGCTTGCTCGATAGCTAAACTACGCAAGAAATCATCGATCTGGATCTCTCCATGGACGACGTTATCGCGTGTGCGCAAGGCAGCTGTGCTACTTTCAACCTCTTTATCTCCAACAGTTAACATGTAGTTGATTTGCATAAGTTGTGCATTTCGAATTTTTTTATTTACCGATTCATTGGAGTCGTCAACATCACAAATAAAACCAGCCTTTCGAATTTTTGCAGCCAACTGATGCGCATATTCCCCGTGCCTATCTGCCACGGTGATAATACGAATGGGAAGGGGGCTGATCCACAAGGGGAATTTACCCACAAAGTGTTCAATTAAAATCCCCAAAAACCGCTCTATCGAGCCAAACAGCGCTCGATGCAACATCACCGGCCTTTTGTGCTGGCCATCGCTATCCATATATTCTAGTTGAAATTTTTCTGGAAGAGACATGTCGAGTTGGACAGTGCCGCACTGCCAAGAACGGTTTAATGCATCGCGAATATGAATGTCTATTTTGGGCCCGTAGAAAGCTCCGTCGCCTTCATTAATACGGTAAGGCTGGCCCCATTCATCGAGCGCCTCTTTTAACCCTCTTGTCGCAAGTTCCCACTCTTCATCCGAACCGATACTCTTTTCAGGTCGAGTAGATAGTTCGAGACGATAAGGAAGACCAAATGTGCCGTAGATCTCTTCGATCAGGGCGATGATTCCCAAAATTTCAGCTTTAATATCAGATGGACGCATGAAAAGGTGAGCGTCATCTTGATGGAAGCTGCGCACGCGGAAAAGACCATTGAGAGCACCAGAAGCCTCATGTCGATGCACATGGCCAATCTCAGAGACGCGCAAGGGTAGCTCGCGGTAGCTATGCATTTGTGAGCGGAAAAAGAGCATGCAGCCGGGGCAGTTCATCGGCTTAATCGCATAGTGGCGTTCTTCAATTTCAAACGCATACATATTTTCGCGATAGAATTGCCAGTGGCCAGAACGCTCCCACAACTCTTGACTCATGAGCTGAGGTGTTTTGATCTCAACATAATTGGCACGCTGGTGAATTTTGCGCCAAAAATCCAAAAGACGCTCCCACATCACCATGCCTTTAGGGAGAATAAAGGCCATGCCTGGGCTCTCTTCCATGATTTGGAAAATGCCGAGTTTTGGTCCTAAAATTTTATGATCGCGCTTTTTGGCCTCTTCGAGAAGAGTGAGATACTCCTTTAAAGCCTTACGATCTGGGAAAGTGATTCCATATAGACGGGTTAGCATCTCGCGCTTCGAGTCTGCTTTCCAATAAGCGCCGGAGGTTTTAAGCAGTTTAAATGCTTTGATCTTGCCTAAGTTCGGAAGGTGAGGGCCGCGGCATAAATCGAAAAATTCTCCTTGAGAGTAGCCGGTAATGGTCCCTTCAAAGCCTTCGATCAGTTCACATTTATAAGGATTATTTTTAAAACGAGTGAGCGCCTCTTCTCTATTTTTAAATACATGGCGTTCAGGACGGTAGTTTTCGCGAATAATTTTTTCGGCTTCTTGCTCGATTTTTTCAAAGTCCTGTTCAGAGACAGTCAGATTCGCAAAATCGTAGTAAAATCCATTTTCAATCGCTGGGCCGATGGTCGGTTTAGCCTCAGGCCAAAGACGTAAAACAGCTTGTGCGAGCACGTGTGCAGATGTATGCCAGAAGATCTCTTTGCCTTGAGCGTCTTCAAAATCGAGCAGCTTTACTTTATCATCTTCGTTGAACTTATGGGAAAGATCATAGAGTGTGCCATTGATGTTGAGCGCCAAAGATTCATTAGGCCCGCGGCGATTTAGCTTTTCTGCTAAATCAAAACCGCTGCTGCCCTCTGGCAGTTCCATGGCTTTCTCATCGACATAGATTTTCATCTTCTCCGCCCCGATTGATTTTACGTTTTAAGTCATTCTGCCATTTCGGCCAATTTTTGGGTGCAAATAGAAGATTAAAGTAGGTAACTCGCAAAGGCGGGCTTTGGATAGGATAAAGAATTACAGGATAAGTAGGATCGGCGAGGCGCCGACTAGGATGAACATGATAAGAAAAAATATTTCTCATGATGGCATCTTGCATATCCTGTCCGTCGCGTTATGCGGCGATCCTCTTCATCCTGTTATATATGCTTCCTCTAAAGCTCGAAGAGCTAGTTTGTAAAAGATACTCTGAGGCAGAATACGAGAAGCATGGACATCCCTTCTTTTGGAGACCCTGAGCTCCTTTCAAAGATCTTCTTTCAGCTAGTTGAAGAGGATACGAGCGACCCGTTCATCGATCTCTTTGAGCTCAAAGAAGAGGTTGAGCTCTCCTATTTGTGCGATCGCTCACAAATTCAAGACAGCTTTCGTTTACGAGCCAATAGACGCGCGCGGCTGATTGCCAGTCACTTAATTGATGAAAAAGGCGAAATCGCCAAAGAAGTTCTATCAAATCTTTTAGCTATTTGGGAGAAGGCGCCCTTTATTCCTTATCCGCGCGGCATGAGCGATACGCGTTTCATGCGTCGATTTTTTTCACTGCTCAAAAGACTTAGCTCCGACAAGGCGCTTGTACGGCAGCTTAGAAAATTTCATGCGCCGCTCTGTCATCAAGGAGCCGAGCAACTCATTCGTGACACTTTACTGCTTCCTGCTGGCTCCTCCATTGGTGATGTCGAAGTGCGAAAGGCTATATTAGCCTCCTGCTTTTCTGCTTTGCGCCAGAATGTGGGCTCCTGCTTTGCAACTGCCCCCGCAATTCTCGTACATGAAGAGCAGATCGATACCTATTTGAACGATCTATTTGAACTTTTAACCACCGGAAGACTCAAAAGAACACTAGCAGGCCATGAGCTAGTCGTGCCTTTAAGCCCAAGTTGGGGCGCGGGTGATCTTAAAAAAAGCATTCACCTGAAAGATCCCCATGCTCATCTCTCCTATTCCCCCGGTCTTATGGCGGCACTTTCGGCGGTGGGCCTTTTAGAGGGTAATATTAAGGCCAAGCTGCCTCAGTTAGATGTTCTGCTTGCCCCGTTTATTCAGGCAAAAAATGAGATGACCATCGAAGAGTGTTTGGATAAGTTGCTCCTGGCATCAGTTGGCTTAACTCATGAAGAAATACGAGAACAGGAGATGCGCTCGCCAGCATTTCAGGGAGAACTTCGATTTCAAGGATATTCTAGGAAGCACGAGTTATTTATTGAATTTAAGACAAAAAGAGATCTAGCTAGTGCGGCTTTTAAAGCTCAAACTGATAACGCTCTTTTGAAGGCTTGGGAATTTACGCTGGCCTCTTTTTGCGATGTTAAAATGGATTTTTCTCGCTGGAATCTCTCAATCAGCCTAGGGCTTAACCCTGAAGAGCCGGGGGGAATTGGCGAGAAAATTCACCATGAGCTTAATGCGAAAATCGCGGAATATAATAACGAAATTGAAGCCGCAGGTAAAGATTACGAGATCGCCTTTGACCAGCTCAATCTCACCGAAGCGCTTTTGCGCCAAGCCTCTTCCGAAAGAGATGTGAGTCGCCTTCGTGCTGAGCATTATACCCGTTCGTATCATCTTCAAGCATGTTTGGAAAAGCGTAATACGCTTGTGCAACGTGGGGAAAAAATTGCCGCACTCTTTCCCTTTTTACTCAAACAGTATGAAGAGAGATTCGTCGTCTATTTTCAGGAGATCTATGATCCTGAGATGCAAGATGTAAAAGTCGGAGAATACGAGGACAGCCCAGCCGGATTTAGGCTAATTTATAAGCACGGCCGAAGCGACCCATTTTTCTGGAGTTGGATCTATACTCCTGAGCAGTACATCGATTGTCTGATCGACTTTTTCCGAAAGACCGAGCATGAGATCCTTGCAACCCTTAAGACCGACACGGAAAGCGATGAGGTTGACCGGGTCACTTCTGCAATCATTATCCATCTTAGGAGCCAAGAATTTTTAGAGAGCTCAATTTTGCGCATGGCCAAAGCACACGAGATGCCCCTCATGAAAAATCCGCTGGCCCATCTCGACAAAATGGAAAAGAAGCCGTGGGCTTATACCTCCGGCGGAACGATGACGACCCTGCTAAAAAGTTATTTTCGGCGCGAAGGTGAAATCACAGAAGAGCCAAAACGCATTGAGAGTGAAATTGAATTAGCCGTTTTTCTGATCGATACGATTAAGCACCTTTCGGCTCAACTTACCGATCCTTTTGTGCGTAATCCCGATAAGGGCATGCTGATTCAATCACCAACGCATGCTTTTGTGCTTTATCCTGGCTGGCAGCTTTTCAAAGAAGGCTGGCAAGATGATATCTATACATATACGTGGGTGCGAGATCGACTTCTCCTGCCGGGCAAAGAATTTTATGAAAAAATTTCCCTCTCTTCCAAAGAACAGCACTATCTCGTCGATCAATTTGCAGATCAGCTTCCCTTAGATTTGGCTCATTTACTGCGCCGGCGTTTTGCCGCCACATCACATGCCATCGGTGTGCTGGAATTTCGCCAGCTTCTCTTAGATGAGACCCTCTCAATCCTTTCACTACGCGGTGAGGCGGGCAAGCTGGCTGTTGGATCAAATGTCGATGCTTTTCTCTATCAAGCCCTACCCCTGACGGATGGACGAAACTGGCAGCAAGCCATTAAAAATCTTTTGGGCAAACACAATGATGCGCAGATAGAACAGATCTTAGAAGATGCCTCTCAATATCCAACCTATTACTTCACCTCCAAAGCCATTCAAGAAACAGCCAAAGCTTGCTACCTTTTAGCTCACAGGAAAGTTGCTTTGAAGTTTGATCTCCATGCAGAGATCGCACAAAAAGCGCGAGAATTAGGCTTAGCGCCGCCGCCGCCCCTTCTATTTGCTGATACCAATTGGATCGATAGTTTTTTCACCCTGCTTGTAAATCCAGGCACCGTCAAACTCGAATTATGGAGAACCGACCATCTTGGATTAGAAGGCGTTCCCATGCCGAGTTGGAAGCCTTTCGTCGAGGGGCGCAGCAGATTTCCTTGGGTGCTCTATCCCCGCACATTCGAGTACACCGCCATGAATTCGCAGTCCGTTTTTGATCGAAAAATGCTCCATTAGGTCTTGGATAAAGACGACAGGTTTATTGAAAACGCATAAGAGACTGAAAATAAAAACATTGCTGATTTTTAAAGATGCGCCTAAATTATTTTCTTAAATCTTAAGAAGAGGACTTATGGCATTTAGAATAGCATCAGGAATTTTGGGAATTAAGAGCTTGGCAAGAGCGACAACTATCATTCACAGCTTTTCTTATGATTTTCTTAAAACAGGCGCAAAAGCCATCACAATAAGCAATAGGTCTTTCAGCAAGGACTGTAATTGCAACAAAAATCAAACGCCGTTAGATTCTTTAAAGTTATTACAAACAAAACAAAATCCTAATATGAAGGGCACTGGATTATTCTTAGTCCCTGCTCCAGAAAAAGGCATTTTGGAAACCAAAGTTGTGGTCGTTAAAGATTTGTCATATCAAGAAGTTGAAAAGCGCGGATTTAATTGCGAAGCATTTAAATGGATTGCAGAGGCGCATCGTACAATAGAGCAAATCGAAGCAGAAAGGGCACAATGTCCTCAGATTTGGTGTGGAAGATCGGAAGTCATCTGCCCTCCTGGTTGCTTTTGTTCCTATCTGTTTTGTAGATAGGCCGCTTTGCACTTCTGATTTAAGCAGACGCGTTAAACTTTTCTCGGCGCTGCTTTTCAATGATAACAATTTCCCTAATACTGTTTATTTTTGCGAGCTCGAAGCTGGATAAATTTCAGCGTTTGCGTTAACTTTTCACTCTTCTTATGAAAATTCTTCTTAGCTTTCTCATTTTTTGTGCGTTTCTGCCTTTAGGACATGCCCTTTATCATGGCAATCCTGCTCTACCCAGATGTCCTGAAGAAGGATTTTATCTAGCCAAAGAGGCGAATTTGGGTGTGCGCATAGGATATGAAGGCGATTTTGTTTGGAATCGTAAGTTGAATGCGCATATGCATAAGTTTGAAATTCTCGAAAATTTTGGCACAGCAACCATAACGGCCTGGGAACGGCTTGATTTCTATACTAGCGGAGGAAGTTTTTCAGCTAATATTCGCCAGCAGTATAAAGGCGAGCGTTTGGAGTTCGAGAGTCGCAATGGAGGCGCATGGAAGACCGGCGCCAGAGCGATCATCTATGAATATGGCGAAACTTTTTTTACAGCCGAAGCCAGCTATCTACAATCGCGCCCTCAGCTTAAAGAGCTGGTTTTAAATGGAACTCCTCTTGAAAGAAAAGGCGCTAGGCTCTTTTATCGCGAAGTAGGGGCAAGCTTGGGCGTGGCGCATAAAGTTGACATTTTCATCCCCTATATTGGGATTGAAGGCTCCTATGCAAAGGCGAAACTCTCGCATTTAGACAGCCTTGCCAAGAGCCATATAAAAGCTCATAGTAGGTATCCCGCAGGGCTCTTTTTGGGCTGCGGTTTTTCTCCTGCCGTGCGCGTGATCGTGAATGTAGAGGTACGTCTTGTCGATGAACAGGCGATCACTCTCAGTGGTGATCTTAAATTTTAGAAATTCTTTTGAACCAGCAACAAGTTTTGTCTCTGGCGCTTTTCCTTTGAAAAAAATCGCCTCCCTCAATGAATATATCTCCTTCCAGCCCCCGCTAAGGAGATTTAGATGAAAAAATTCACGTACGCCCTCTCTGCTTTCTTTGCCGCCACGCTTTTTATATCGCAAGCACATGCTGATACGATTGATCAAGGCGAACATGGAGCGGATATCGAGGCGCGCGACATCCAAGCGCTGCGCGAGTGGATTAACACTAAACGTCAAGTCACCGTCAAAGAGAAAGGTGGTGCGCTTGCTATTAGCGGTGAAGTCCGTACTGAGATGCAAGCAGCGTATGAAAAAGTCGATGGCAAGAGCCAGCGTGGGGGAAACACCCCTCTAGATCTTCCTCACGAGACATTCGATGTTGAGGTTAACGTCATGTTGGACTATCGCGCCGATAAAGCGTGGGCTTCCGTTAAGCTCGAATTCGATAACAACGCGGGTATTTTCGGTGGAACGCTGAATAGACTTAAGCTAGAACGCGCTTATTTCGGAATTCGCTTAATCGACTGGAGCTCTTTAATTCTCGATGCTGAATTAGGCCGCAGACGTATTAACGCCTTCGTCGACACTAAGGTTGAAGGAGATTCATTTTTTGACGGGATCTTCTTAAAGTATGATCAAGGATTTGAAACCATTGCCGACTTTTATGTCCACGCTGGTACTTTCGTGATTGATGAGCGCCGATACCATTATGGTTATTTAGCTGAGCTCGGCCTTCTCGACATTGCCGATTCTGGATTTTATACTAAGTATCTCTTCATCGACTGGGACACAAAGCATTACAAACGCACCAAAGAAGGGAAAAGTATCAATAACCGACGCTTTGACTTTGCCGTCTCTCAACTTCTTTTTGGCTATAAGTTTCTCCCTAAGAAATTCCAAAAAATCGTGGTTCTTTACATCGCGGGTCTATTGAATCATGCTGCTAGAAGATTAGCCATTACTGATAAAAAGCTTGCCAACTGGGGAGCCTATACTGGCTTTTCCATTGGTGAATTAAAGAAACAGGGCGACTGGTCGCTTGATATCAACTATCAACTGCTCGCAGCGCAAGTTGTTCCGGATTTTGACGAAGCAGGTGTGGGCTTAGGAAATGCTGCAAATGCGGGCTTTTATACGCATAACGTAAATGGCACAGGCGGCAACACAACACGTGCAACCGCTTCAGGAAATACCAACTTCCGCGGCTACAACATTACGCTCGAGTATCTACTCACAAATAACCTCGTGCTCTTCCAAAGCTGGAGCCAATCAGTTACTTTAGATAGTGATATCGGACCTTTCCGGCACTATAAGCAGTATGAATTGGAATTCAACTACGCTTTCTAATAATTAGTTAACATTTTCTGAGAGAGGATTTTCTCTAAAATCTTCTCTCAGAATGCTTAATATCTAATGTCTTCTATCTTTGAAATTTAATTTTATATTTGGTATGATTGCTTCAGATTTTTATTAATTTAAGCAATTAGAGGAAAATATGAGTTTAGGCAAATTGTCCCCCGCTAGTGCAGATTACTTCCAAGTCATGCAATTAACGCCGGAGCGCTATCAGCCTGTTGAGGAGTGCATCCTGCGCTATAGCATCCCGAATGATGATTGCTGGGTGATAATGAATTGGATTGTTTTCCGCATTTTCAATTTAGTCAAAGCCATTTTTGGTGCTTCGGAGTGGCAGCTAGCCCGCTCTTGTGTAAGCGAAAACATGCTTGAAAAGCTTTATGCGAAAGGAGTCCTTGAAAGAGGAATCCCCGAAGATTCGAAAGAAAAGATAGTTAAAATGAAGATTGTGGCTTTAACCGAACGTTTTGCTGAAGATTTTTTAGATTTTTGTCTTTCGGCGCAAAATGAAGCCTCAACAACAGATGACGAACTCAGGGCAGCTATGGAAAAAATAGGTACAGAAAACAAGATAAAAGACATTGAAGAAATGCTCTTAAAAATTCGAAGTAAGATCAACTCTACGACAAACGGAACAGGAAATTAGGTCTAATTCTATCTGAAACTATCTAGTGCGAATGGATGTCTTTTTTTTCTGGACCCTTGTCACGGTCGCTAAATTGGAGTTCGCTTATTCTTTCTGAGAGAGGTTTTTTTTCCTCTACTTTTGTTGTAATATTACAACAATAATAAATCATTAAATTAGCATTTTACATTAAAATACGTCTTATAAATTAGGATTTGTGGGTTTTTCTGAGTATTGTAAAAATCGAAATCAATCGGCAGCTTCAAAAATTGGTTTCTATGCTTAATTTTTAAATGCTAAACATTTAATAGATAATCATTTACATGTGGAAAATGAAAAATGCTACCGCTAGTAGCATTTTTCAATGTAAATTGCCACTTGCGATGGCAAATTCACAAGCCATGCTTAGATTCCTAGACGTTCCTGTTTTTTAAGAGTTTTTATGATCATGCGAGCTGCGCGCTCGCCTGATTCGCAGGCAGCTTCCATCGTGCCGGGCACATCCATTAAAACCGAGGCATGCTCTCCTACAAAATAGAGTCTTTGATTCAGGGGAGCAAAAAGTGTTTTTACTTCTTCACCATCTATGATTTCGATCGAAGTAAAGGTCTTTTCTTGGCCAGGAGCAATGTAGGAATAGGAGCCTTTAACAAACCTGTCGTTTGGCCAGCTATAACCAACTGGGCCGTCATAGCTAACAAAAGTTTCATCGCCTTGAGCGAATACAGGTATAATGAAGGGCGGGCACATATCTCCAAAACCCACTTCTAATGCAGGTCTTTCTTCTCTATAAGTGTCTTTCAGAGTTTCGGGTGAAAAACGACTGGCTTCGCCAGTGTAGTAGAGCGTTAAGATGCCACAGTTAGCATCAAAAAAACTCACCATACGGTTATTGGTAAACGTGACGCGTTTGGGAGCATGGCCAGAAAAAGGCACTAAGATCTTGGCATTTGTTCCATAGGGGACATTCCTAATGGCTAGCAGCTTATCTTGGGGAATGAGATCGTCTTGAAAATTAATATCAGAATATACGGAGCAAGGAAGCGCGAGCACTAAAATGTCTGCATTCGTCTTTTGTCCATCTTCAAAGGTAAGTAGATAAGAGCCATCTAGATCTTTTGAAATAGATACCAGGACTTTATTAAGGATAAGTCTATCGTAAAGTTTTTGCGCCATTTTATGGGGCAGCAGGGAATTCCCTCCGTTAATCCTGGAAACGGTCACAAGGTTGTCATTTTGATGTGCTGAGGAGACTCCTCCGAGAATCTGGTGATATAAAGTTGTTAGGGCATAGCAAGCAGATAGTTTTTCTACATCTCCACCTTCAAAGGCGGCAATGCGCACGGAGTAAACTTTAAACAGAGGGTCATCTTCTGCAAAAAGTTCTTTCAATACTTGGCGTACGTTCTGTGAATTCAAAGCTAGGTGCTTTAATAGTGATTTAAGCTCTTCAGGATGAAACTCTTTATCGCCTAAAAGATGAGACACAGAGATCATGTGTCCATTATTAAAGTAGTAACGATCGCGCGTGCCTGTCACCTTGTCTATGTTAAGCTCAAGCCCAAGCTCTTCAATAAGGCGGCGCATATTTTCCGAGTCGCCTCCATCGGAAACATTCTGCCCTCCTAATTCGGCGATAGTATTTCCAACTATGGCCGTAAGCACTCTTCCACCCACACGATTGCGCGCCTCATAGACATGCACATCGACGCCTTCTTGATGCAATCGGTAGGCTGTGGTCAATCCGGCGAGTCCCGCTCCCACAACTACAACTCTTGGGTTCTCATTCGCTCCAAAAACTTGCGCTGCTGCAAAAAGCACTGCTAAGCAAATCACTTTTGAAATAAACATGAGATTATTTTTTGCTACTTTTCTAATTTTGAGAAGGTAACGCGGATGGGTTGACCAGATTCGAAGACGATATCGACGAGAATAAAGGAGGGGCTAGAAGATAAGAGAAATTTCCAAAAGGTAAAGGAGCTCTCAGTGCTGACTTTGGGGAGGGTGCCTTCGAGGCAGAAGCATGGGCGCAGGTGCTCTTTTGCTTTCGAGCGCGCCAGCTTAATTAGATTTCCCATATCATCATGTACAGGCAGAAAATGAATTGAGTAGAAAAGTTTATTCAACCAGCGCGCGTTCTTTTCCGTTTTTTTAATCACAAACAGCTGTGCATTTGGAACGAGTTCGAGAAGGACTAAAGTTTTTTGTAGATTCGGTTCGGTCAGGACCAGCACGGCATCGGGCATTTTTTCAACCAGATCTAATCCTTGAATACGCAGGCGCCAGAAGAGAGAGAGCTTGCGGGCAAAATAGGGAAGCGAAAGATCGGATAGTCGGCAGGTCATGACCAGCGAGACGATGAGAGTGCATACTCCCAGCATGGCAAACCCATTGGCTGAGCTTAGCCCTAAAAAATTACTAAAAATATATAGAGCTAATGAGGCAACTAGCACCCCGGAAAAGCTTAGAAAATTGGCCGCAGCGATGATCTGCCCGCGCTTTTCATGGGGGCTGGCGAGTTGGGTATATGAGTCGCAGGGCACGATAAAGGCGCCTCCAAAAATCCCTAAAAGGACGAGGAAGATAATCGAGCAAGTGAGGCTGCTGGAAAAGATTGAAAGGAGCAAGAAGAGAAGCGACATGGCTAAGCCAGCTAAACAAGTAAGGCCGAGTTCTACCTGTTTTTTTGAGGCTTTACCGGCAATAAATGAACCGATTGCAATGCCAAGAGCTGTCGAGAGAAAGAGATAGCCGCCTGCCACGTCTGAGAGATGCAAAGACTCCATTGCATAGGGAATGATGTTTAACTGAGTAAAGGCTCCTAAAAATAGAAAATAGGAGGAGCCAAAAACAGAGAGAAGTAGGTGTTTTCTTCCTACGCAGAAGCGCAGGGTTTGATAAATCTCACGTAAAAATAAAGGGTTTACGCGTTTTTGTGATCCTTGAGGGAGGGTTTTTTTGATGCCAAAAGCGCTGCCCAGGCCAATAAGCGCCATCAAAAAGCAGAAGCCCGCTGTGACCACAAACTGACGGTGGGTGACCTCAGTTAGAAACGATGCAAAAAAAGTTCCTACAATCATGGCGAGGTAGGTACAGCCGGTGATAAGGCCGTTAGCTTTTGAGACGCGATCTCTGGGTACAATTTCGGGAATGATGCTATACTTAGCCGGACCGAACATAGCGCTATGTGTGGCGAGTAAGAAGAGCAGCGAATACCCGGCCCAAGCGCTCTGGTAGGCAAAGGCGAAAAGAGCCAAAAACATCGTGACGCATTCAGCGGCTTTCATAATGACGAGCAAGCGTTGTTTGCTGAAGCGATCGGCAAGTACGCCGGCTGCCGAGGAAAAAAGTAGAAAAGGGATGACGAAGAGGGCGCCTACGGCGGAGAGAATGATGCTAGCTTTTTGCTGGCCTTCTACCCCGATAAGCATAAAAACTAGGATTAGCTTGAAGATGTTGTCATTCATCGCCCCGAGAAACTGGGAGATATTGAGAAAAGCGAGCGAATGGCGTCTCTCTCCGGTGGCTTGTGGAAGCTTTCTAAACTTACGCTTAAGCGCGGTTAAAGAGAGGCGAGAAAATATAGCCATGTTCAGTAAATTTTATGTTATAGCTTTCCTCATGTTAGCATTGGAGTTGTTTTGCTCAGTAGATCTTTAATTCTCAGTAACGTGGTCGAGGAGCTGGCCGACGCGCTAAAAAGGCGCCTTTTCTTCTTGGGAGGACATCCCTTTGAAAGGCGTTTTATAGTCGTGCCAAGCTTGACGATCAAACGCTTCCTGCTCATGCGCTATGCGGAGGATGCGGATTTGCGCATTGCTGCTGGTGTGGAGATTTATACGCTTTCCCAGGCGATCCGCGAATTGTTTGATCAGCCAGGTCGTAGAATTCCTTCTCTGCTTGAGCTTTCATTTGAGATCGAAGCGCAGATTAGTCTGCTTTTTAAGCTTGAGCCGGCAAATCCCGTGCTGACGCCGCTTTTTGCCTATATCTCTGAAAAGGGCGGAAAGCAGGGTGAGCGCATCGGTGCTTTAAGTGAGGAACTCGCGCTCTTATTTCTGCGTTATGGAAGACAAGAGAGTGCATTTTTGGACGCATGGCTACAAGAAGAGGGCTGGCAACAGCTTATATGGAAAAGGATCTTCACAAGCAGTTCAAATTGGTTGCCGCTTTGTAAAGCGGTGGATTCTGCAACTCCTCCGGAGTTTAAAATTCATCTCTTTCATTTTTCGACTCTGCCCAAGCTTTTTTTAAATTTTTTCAATCGCTGCGAAGCCAACTATTATCTTCTCTCCCCCTCTCCTCTTTTTTGGGGTGATCTCTACAGCGACAAAGAGCGCGCTTCTTTGCATAAAATGCTCACCCGTCGTGGCGTCAAGCCTCGGGAAAAGGATTCGCTGGATGCACTTTTAAAAGATCAGAATCCATTTTTTGCCAACATGGCCAAGGTGGGAAGAGATCTTCTCAATCAGCTTTTGGATGAGGAACTAGAGACAGATGAGATTTATCCAGAAGAACCACAAGAGTCGGCTACGCTGTTACAAAAAATTCGCCGGGATCTCTTTCTAATTCGCAATCCTGAAAAAGATGCAGAAGAGACTCTCTTAGAAAACGATCAATCTATTCAACTACATACCGCAACTTCGCGCTGGCGCGAAGTGGAAGCTCTCTATGATGCGCTACTTAGAATTCTCGATCGCCATGCGGACGATGCCACTCCAATTTTCGCTAAAGATATTCTAGTGCTCGCGCCAAATATTAACGTCTATTTGCCCTACATTCAGGCGGTTTTTGGCAGCAGGGAAAGCCGTCTTGGTTTTGCAGTGCACGATCTGCCCAAAAGTGTAGATGGCGTATTTATTCATGGGATTCAAGCGCTGCTTAATTTATGTGCAAGGCGCTTCGATCTCGATAGCGTTTTCACGCTTTTTTCTCTGCCAGCATTCCAACAAAAATTCAACTTTTCTCAATCTGATCTGACTCTTTTTCGGCGCTGGGTAGCACAAGCCAACATTTATTGGGGTGTCGACGCGGAACAAAGAAACCTCTTTCTAAAAGAAGAATCGACGCATGGAACGTGGGAAGCGGGATTTGAACGTCTTCTGCTTGGCTTAGCGTTGCTTCCTACGGAAGAAGAGAGCTCTTACTCTGCGTGGCCTCTGCCATTGGTAGAAAAAAGTGAAATGGAAAAACTAGGTAAGTTAATCAAGCTGATCCGCAGTTTAAAAGATGATTTAGATCCGATCCTCACCGAACAGATGCAGCCGGCGCAATTCTGGCTCAAGTATTTAAATTGCTTGGGAGAGAGCTATTTTGCATGTGCAAAAGAAGAAAAGGGTCTGCTTCAAGAGATCGATGAGTTAGCCCATGTATGCGAACATTTGACGCACCCGGTTTCTTTTCAACGGGTGATCAAAGCCATTCAAAAGCATGTCTTTCAAGTCAAAGGCAGCTCTCTGTCAGGCGCTCATCTAGATGTAGTGCATTTTGGAAATCTTCAAGAGGGCGCAGCGTTGCCCGCGCGTGTCGTTTGTCTTTTAGGCATGGAGGAGGGCGCCTTTCCTAGAATGGAAGAGAATCACTCATTATGCGCGCTTTCTACACATACGCTTGGGAAGAATCTTCCAAAACGTGCAGAAGAGGATCGCTACTTATTTTTACAGCTTTTGCTGTGCGCGAGAGATTATCTGCTTTTAAGTGCGCAAAGAATTTCGGCTCAAGATGGAAAACCGCTTCAGCCTTCGACAGTGGTGCAGGAACTTTCGGCCTACGTGAAAAAAATCTACGCTGCTCAGATAAAAATCGATCACCCTGCGCTTCCTTCAGATCCGCGCAATTTTCTCAGTGGCGAGAGCTTCTCTGTGGCACATTACTTAGCCGCAAAAACGCTCGTTGCACAGAAAGAGCAGCATCCGTTTATTGCTAATTTTCCATTTTCGCGTAAGCGTGCTGAAACTTCTTTTGTGGTGGAGCTAAGCGACTTAAGAAAATTAGCGAAGAATCCACTCCACTTTTACTTCGAAAAGAGCTTGGGTTTTACTTTGCCTTGGGAAAATGAAGAGACAGAATTTTCTCTTTCGATGTTAGATCGAGCGCTTTTGCAAAGGCGCGCCGTGCATAAACCTTTGGCTCCTCTTCTTCAAGTTGCTGAGGCCAAAGGCGCTCTGCCTTTTGGACATTTTAAAGATCTAGCAGCCCACCTATTAACTCAGGAGATCGATGAGCTAAATCAGTTCTTGTCCCAGCAAGAGCTAACAAATGAAGAGATCTTCGAAGTTGAATTAAAAGAGGAGTGCCTGGTGACTCAGCAGCTCAGAAAAGATGCTTGGGTGGTGCCGGCTTTGCGTATCTCTTTGGATAATGGCCATACTGCAACCCTGATTGGAAAGCTTTCTGGAGTGACGCAAAAAGGCTTGGTTTTTCATGGGAAAAAGAATTATGGAGATCTCATTCGCATCTGGCCCGAACTTTTAATCTTTACTCAACTTCCGCTTTTTGCACATAAGATGAGCTTAACTCTTTTCTTTCTGAAGGATAAAAAACGGCTCGACCTTCAATTGTCAGATCCCCTGACACTTTTGCAGAAATATTTAAGTTACTATGAACTCTGTTTAGAGAATCCTTCCCCACTTTTCCCCGATTGGGCTGAAGCAATAGTGCGTGGTAGCAAAGAAGAATTAGAAAAGAAGATTGCATCGAGTAAAAGCAGCAGTTTTAAAGATCCTTACCGCGAGTGGCTTTTTTTGCGCGACCCCCTGCCATCAGCTTCTGCTATTTATGACACTTGGAGCCCACTTCTGAGTCATCTTTTTCAGGAGGTCCCGTGAAAAGTTTTGATGTGCTTAGCCGCGACCTAAATGTTCTAGGCCATCGCTTGCTTGAAGCTTCGGCTGGCACCGGTAAAACCTTTGCGATCGAACATTTAACCGTGCGTCTTCTCCTCGAAAAAGAGCAGCCGCTTAGCATCGATCAGATACTTGTGGTGACATTTACGCGTGCTGCCACACGTGAGCTTAAAATGCGCATTCGCACAAGCTTGGAGACGGCGCTTGCTCAACTCAAAGAGCGTAATCCCAGCTTTGACTATCTTCGTGCACTGGTAGAAGGAGCTGAAGAGAATCTGATTGAAGCGCAAAGACGGCTCGAGGATGCACTCAGCGCCTTTGATCAAGCGCAGATTTTTACCATTCACAGTTTTTGTTTCCGCATGCTGCGCGAATTTGCTTTTGAAGCCAGAGTGCCTTTTGATCTGGTAGATCCTGAGGATCAGGAGCCTGGACAAGAAGGAAAAATGCGCGCCAAAAGGCGTATTTATGACTTTTTCCGCACGGAATTTAAACCCCCTTTATATGGGCTAAGCCAGATTGAAGCCGTGCTGCGCAAACATCAATCGGATCTCGATCTCGTAGCCAAGCGTCTTTTGCCTCTGGTGGAACGCCGGGGTTCTTCAGATGCTCTTATTTCATTTGAAGAGTCACTTGAACTATTCAATGCCAAGTTAAAAACTCTCCCAGAGCTCGAGCAAGCAAAACTTCTGAGTGATTTTGAAAAACTCGCGCCAAATTATAAACGAATCAATCTCGATCAATCGAACAAACAACTCCTCTTTTTACACGCACTTTTGCAAAAAAAGAGCTGCAGTTCAGATGAATTTGATCAGCTTTTGCGAGAGGAAGAGTGGATTTTAGAATTACTGCAGGAGCAGAATCTCAAAAAGCGTGCGGCACTGCCGGATGTTTCAGAGCTTTACTACCCAGGAATTTTTACCGAATTAAGGGTCTCTCTTTTACAAGTTGTTCAAACAGCTAAAGATCCGCTACAAATTTTGATGCGGATGGCCCGAGACTGTAACGAACAGAATCAAGATGTAACGCTCTCTTTCGATCAACTTTTACATAAAATGGTCGAAACTCTTGATAATAGCGCCTTTTGTACCAAAGTACGCCTGCGCTATCAAGCGCTTATCGTTGACGAATTTCAAGATACAGATCCGATTCAGTGGAAGATTTTCCAAACGCTCTTTCTTGCAGGTCCTAAAAGCCCTTGCGCACTCTATCTTGTGGGAGATCCCAAGCAGTCGATCTATGGTTTTCGTGGCGCCGATGTCTATACCTATCTCACGGCTGCAAGCCAAGTTAAAGAGCGCGCATATTTAGATACGAATTTCCGCTCCGAAACGGGCTTGGTGCAAGCCCTTAACCACCTCTTTTCATTCGGAAGCAAAGATAAAAGCTGGCTACCGTTACCCACACAAGGCACAACGCTTGCGTATGCGCCTGTTCGACATAAAGAAGGCCTGCCAAATGAAGGAAGCATTCGGGACGGAAAAGGCGCCGTACACTTTTTCATCGCGCAAGAATCAAGCGGGCGTGAGAAGAGCTGGCCGACTCCTAAAATGGAGAATGAGCTGTTTTTCCCATTCATTGCGAATGAGATTCAAACGCTTTGTGCGCAACACAACTTCACTTTTCAGAACTTTGCTGTGCTGATCAAAGATCGCTTTCAAGCACAAAGGTTGCAGAGCTTTTTGAAGAACAGAGGCATTCATTCATCCATCACGCGAG
This sequence comes from uncultured Chlamydiales bacterium, assembly GCA_963700985.1. GTDB lineage: Bacteria > Chlamydiota > Chlamydiia > Chlamydiales > Rhabdochlamydiaceae. The sequence goes on along the minus strand of OY969554.1, from coordinate 1,526,701 downwards.
GTAAAAGCCTCATAGGTACACGAGGATATGCAGCTTTGATGTCTCTGTTAGAGGCAATTCTCGATCCTACCAAAACACGCTGCTTGCTCGCTGGCTCTTTGTTCGGCCTTTCGCAAGATGAGTTTAAGCAGATGGAACTAGGTGAGATCGTTTCGGCACTAAGGACGCTTCGCCAAACGGCTGAAGAAAAGGGTTTTGCGGTCATGGTAGCTGATTTCCTTGCGCTGTCTTGGAAAGAGAAGTCGATTTTGGAGCGAATGGCTGAAGTCGAAGAGCTTTATCACGAATTCAGACAAGTGTCGGAATTACTTATGGAGGAAGAGGCCAAGGGACCCACTTCTTTAGAAACGCTTTTGCTATTTTTAAATAATCAGAAGAAAAAGAGCGGCGATGAAGCTATGTTGGTGCGAAGCGCCGGAGCGCAAGATGCCGTATCGCTCATGACCGTGCACATGAGCAAAGGTTTGGAATTCGAAGTGGTTTTTGCTCTAGCTAGTGGGGCGCGTCATACGCATCAAGAAGAGCTTATTTTCATTCGCGAAGAGATGCGTGAAAAGCTTGAAAAATTGGACCTCACACTTCCTTCTTCCCTACTCTACCTTCAAGAGCAAGATGCGGAAAAGATGCGACAGCTTTATGTTGCACTTACGCGAGCTAAAAAGCGTGTCTATATTCCACTTGCCTTTGATGCAGCGCAAGAAGGCGGACTTGAAATAGGAGAGGGTGCGCCGATTGAACTTTTCTTCTCGTCTGGCATGCAGTCTTGCCTCGCCTTTCTAGAAGAAGCGGAAAAACAGACGAGCATCAGCCACACCCTGCTTAAATCCTCCATGGCAATGTTTGTGAATCAGAAAGAGAGAGCTTCGCTTCCTCTGCTAGAGCCCAAATTCGCAAAAATTCCCGAAAATGTGCGTTATCTCTATTCCTTTTCGACATTAGCTAAAAAAGCTGAAAATGAAGAGCGTATTTTACCTGTTTTCGATCCGAATAAGAATGCTCATACCCTACCTCTTGGTTCGGAAACTGGCACAGTGTTACATGAAATTTTAGAGAAGATTTTTAAGAAGAGACTTTTCCTTGCCTCGCAGATAAAAGAGCGCGAGCTACTTATTCATTCTGCACTTAAGCGCACACATCTTAAGGGCTGGGAAGAAGTTGTAAATGAAATGCTAACCGGCGTACTTAAATTGCCCTTACCTGCATCACAAGGCACTTTTAGCCTGGAGAATTTAACTCCAAATCAAATTACCCAAGAGATGGAGTTTTTATTCCCTGCACAAGGAAATTTCATCAAAGGTTTTGCTGACCTCTTTTTTGAATGGAATGGAAAATACTATCTGGTCGATTGGAAATCTAACTGGCTAGGAGTGGATGATGCCGCATATAGCCTGGAAAATTTAGAAAAAGCCATGCGCTCGCATGATTATTTTCTCCAAGGTTCTATTTATGCTTCAGCCTTTGCTCGCTATGTAAAGCTGTTTGACAGCCGTCCATTTGAAACGCTGTTTGGAGGCGCTTTCTACCTCTTTTTGCGCGGAAAAACTGCCTATCACTTTATTCCGGGGACTTACGCATGAAAGGATTAGCGCAAACGTTATTTGAACAGCGAGAAGGTTTAAGTAGCGCACCTACTTACCTGCAGCAATTGATTAACAAGGGTTTGTTTTCCGAGATCGATGGTTTTTTTGCTAAGTGTTTGCTCAAAGATGATGCAAACGAAGAGCAGATGCTCTTTTTAGCCGCGCTGCTCTGGTCGTCCCGTCAAGGCCATCTTTGTCTTCCGCTGGAGGAGAAAGAGCTCTTAGCTCTTTTTGCTTCTTTTGGCGAAGAGAGTAAGCGTGTGACAGAGATGATTCGAAAGGGCGGCACCCTGCCGATAAAAGGAGTCTGTCGATTTGAAGAGTTCTGTTACCTGCAAAAGAATTGGCTTTTTGAAACGCACTTTTTAACTCATTTAGAAAATCTACTGATGCAGCCTTCAAAAGCTGAGTCCCCACAGCTTGTAAAAGATCTTACCGATGAGCAGCAAAATGCTGTTTCAAAGGCACTATCTCGCCCTCTTTCTGTGCTTTGCGGGGGACCTGGTACGGGCAAGACATTTACGGCCGCGCGCATTGTGCGCGCATTTTTAGAGCGATGGCCAGAGGCACGCATCTCATTGGCTGCGCCAACCGGAAAGGCTGCCAAACAGCTTCAAACACAACTTTCAAGTGAAAAGATTCAAGTAAGCACACTGCACGCACTTTTAGGAGTGCATAAAGAGAGCGATTTTTTGAGTGATGCCCCTTGCGTCCTAGCAGATCTATTAATTGTGGATGAGTGTTCAATGATCGATGCGCGCCTTTTTTCCTATTTATTAGGGGCGATTCAACCTGGGACGCATTTAGTTCTGATGGGCGATCCTTATCAACTCCCTCCCGTTGAAGCGGGTAGCCTTTTTGCGGATTTGATTGAAGTTTTACGCATCAAATCTCCCGAGAGCCTATCGAGTTTAACTCAATGGCTTCGCTCTGATCGCCAAGAAATTTTACGATTGGCAGAAGCGGTGAAGCTTGGCGAGGGTGATAAAGTGTGGAAGTTGCTCTCTCAGAGTGGCAGTGAGGCACTCAAATATGTGGAACTTGGTGATGCGTCAGTTGTGCTCGAAGACATTTGGAAGATGGCTAGCACACATTTTCCTCAGCCCTCATCTTCGCCGCTTAATTTCGATCAACTGTGGGCTAGCAAAGAGCATTTTGGCCTCTTATCCTGCTTGCGTCGTGGTCCTTTTGGAGTGGATGCGTTGAATGCTTGGCTTGCCGAGCGCTTCATGAGCCAGATCAAAGAGGGCGACACACTTGCCTTGCCTATTCTGATCACGCGCAGCTCAGAAGATCTAGACTTGCGTAATGGGGAAACAGGAATTTTAATTCGACATGTATCTGGCTCTGGCGGAACCGGAGATTTTGCGCTTTTTGGCCCTGCACCCTTTAAGCGCGTGCCATTTAGCCTATTGCCGCCGCATGAATATGCCTACTGCCTCTCCGTACATAAAAGTCAGGGCAGCGAATATGAACATGTTTTCCTTATCGCGCCGCCTGGCTCAGAATATTTTGGCCGCGAGATCATTTATACCGGAGCCACGCGCTCTAAAAAAAGTCTAAAAATAATCTCAAATCAAGAGGTTCTTCTAAAGGCTCTTAGCCACGCATCTAGAAAAATATCTGCCCTCCATGCAAGACTGCAAAAAAACCCTTAAAATAGGTAAACACAGTGCGCAAGTTAGGTTGGATTGTCTGTTCTATATTTCTTTTTTCTCTACTCTCTTCTGCATCGAGTGAAAAATCCTCTAAAGTTGATCTCTATTTTCTTCGAAAAGCCATCGATCGCACAATACAAGAAGTCGATCCAAATGCGCATATCGGCATCGAGATTATTTCGCTAAAAGACGGCCAAAAAATCTATGAGCGAAACGCTAAGCACATGTTTGTGCCTGCAAGCGCACAGAAAATTTTTACGGCTGCCTCTGCTTTGTCAGTATTAGGCGCAGATTATCGTTTTGAGACGCGACTATTTCGCCAAGGCGAGGTCAAAGAGGGCATATTGCAGGGCGATCTCTATCTTAAAGGTGGAGGAGACCCATCACTCACTACTGCCGATTTGAAGAAGCTCGCTTTTCAGCTTTCCAGGACTGGAATTAAAACCATTCAGGGCGATCTGGTGATCGATAACTTCGATTTTGACAACATCTCTCAGGGTCCTGGTTGGATGTGGGATGAGGGCGCCGAATATTGGAACTCTCCGATAGATGCACTGCTGGTCAACCATAGCTGCGTCACAGTCTACGTGGAACCAGGAGCTAAAGAGAATACTCCAGCTGCGGTGGCGATCCATCCTAAAATTGAGGGTGTGAACGTTCAAAATTTTGCTAAGACGACCAAGAAGAATGGCGAGCTAAGTATTAGCCGAAGATGGGTTACAAAAGAGAATCTGATTGAAATCGGAGGCACCATAAGCCTGCAGAGTCCAGGTAAACAATATGAAATCCCTGTTGAATCTCCTTCTCTATATGCGGCTATTCTCTTTCGCGATCTATTAGCGGAACTAGGTATTCAGCTAACTGGGAAAATTACATTTAAACAGGTGCCTGAATGGGCCGAGACAATAGCCGTACATCGCTCGGTTACGCTTAGCGAGATCGTCAATCAGGTCATGAAAGAATCAGATAATCTCTATAGCAACTGCATTTTCAAAAAAATGGGCGAAAAACTTTATAAAACTCCAGGAACCTGGAAAAAGGGAGCGCAGGCTCTGCGTGTTTTTCTTTCAGATACAGCTAAGATTAACGTCGATGATCTGGCGATAGTAGATGGCGATGGTGAGTCGCGCTATAACTTAGTGAGCCCTCATCAATTAGTGACTTTTTTAGCCTGGATGAAAGACCAATCTCTCATTTTCCCTGAGTTTTTATCTTCAATGCCTCTAAGTGGGATCGATGGCAGCTTGCAGCGCATGAATGATCCTTTAGTGAAAGGAAGAATTCGCGCCAAACCCGGTACAATGACCGGCATTTCTAGCTTGGCGGGCTATGCAACTACACAAGATGGCGAGCAGCTCGCTTTTGCCATCATGATCAATGGCTTTGTTAAGCCAGCAATTGAGTATAAGAAGAATCTAGAAGATCGAATTTGCACGCTGCTGGCGCAATTTTCACGCATGGAAGAACGATAAGTAGGAGAGAAAAAGTTTCTCATGCACGTTTATGCAACATGCATGAAAAAAGTAGCCCTCTCATGTTTCCATGAGAGAGACTGAGAGCTTATTTTTTGGAAGTTTTAGCTGCTTTAGTAGCAACGACAGGAGCAGGAGCCGCGAGTTTCTTGGAGAGTCTAGCTTTAACGCGGTTTGCTTTATTCTTTTTGATTGTACCAGCCTTTACACCTTTGTCCATGATGCTGTAAACAGCGCTCAATTGTGCCTTGCTGACATCGCCTTGACCTGCAGAGATCGCATCATGAAGAGAGCGAATAACTGTTGAGGTTTTAGATTTAAAAGCGCGGTTGTGCAAGCGTCTTTTTTCAGCTTGAATATCGCGTTTTAAAGCTTGTGGACGCCTTTGTTTTACCTTTTTTTCCGCTTCTGCCATAGTTTCCCCTTTGAGGGTTTTCCCTCGAGTTTTTTGAAAAATATACCGTACTGGGGATTAATGAACAAGAGATGGGTGTCTCTATTAGGTATAATGGTGGCCGCTTGCCTCTGGTTTGGGGGGCTCGCTCTCTTTGAGTTAGTGGGCTATTTTCGTTTGCCGGCGCATACAAAGGCCCAAATTGAAACATGGGAAGTAGAAGAGCGTTCGTCAAAATTTTTTCTAGTAGCAACTTATTTTTTTGAAGTTAAAGGCGAGAAATATGCGGGTAGATGCAGTTTGAAAGAGCCCGCTTTTCTCAATCGTTTTTCGGCAGAAGCAGAGCTCAAACGTTGGGAAAGTTATCGTTGGTCTGTCTGGTATAACCCCAAGTCCCCAAAAATTTCTTCACTTCAAAAACTTTTTCCATATAAACGCCTCACTTATGCCCTGATTAGCTTTAGCTTACTCGGCTATTTTCTCCTCTTTCCAACGCTTCATCGACAAACTTTTTCAAGAACCATTCTGAAGAATATTTGATAGGTATTTTTCAGCAAGACCCATAGAGAAAACGAGGGAGTGCGTCTCAAAAACCTCTCTTCCAAGTTGCGCATAGAGGCACTAGGAGCGCGTAAAAAAGAATCTAAGAGATCGCCGCCAAAATAAATCGGCCAAGCCGGAATTCTTTTTAAAAGCATCTGAGGAGGAGCTTCCGAATGGTCGAATATCGGTGTGAGATTTAAAGGACGTGTAAGATCAATTTTGAGAGGAGGCCCGCGAAAAAGCCTTCTGCTGGCGAGGGTGATATCGAACTGGTCGTAGATTTCTCCATGACCTTTTTCATCGATATTGGTATAGTAACCACCAGTTTGACGAAGGAGTTCTTCGGCGGCGCGAATTTTGCGCTTATTAAACTGCTTGTCGTGAAGGATCCAAATTGGCGTATAGCCTAATTTTCGATAGTCCCGGCAACGAGCTTGAGCTTCTTGGAGCGAGATCGGCGAATACTGGACCTCAAAAACGATCTTGCCTCGCTCCCAGGCGACATCGGCAATCCTGCTGATCTCAGGAAAGGCTCTTTCCATCTTCCCTTCGCCCGGTGGAAGGAGAGACTGGATGATCCACTGGATCCTAAGGTGCGTGAGGCTTTTTTTGTGCTGCAGGCAATGAGCTGGGACTGTAGGATGGTAAAAGTGAGGTTGACGCTCGGCCCCTTTACGCAAACGAACCGGTGCCTGACACTCAGGACAATAGTAGTCCTTGTGTCTCAGAGCTTGAGCAGCTAAAACAGGAATCTCTCCTTCTAGGGCGTAAAATTGCATGGAAGTAATTTAGAAGTTTCTTTATCAAGTTTACAACAACCTAATTTCTATAGTCTTTATGACAGTCAAAGGAAACTTCGGAACTCTTTTTAGTCAGCAGCACCAGCAGAAGGTTGAAGAGCTGGTTGCCATCGCTAAAGAGCAGGGCTACATCACTTACGAGGAGATCAACGAGATTCTCCCCATGACCTTCGATTCTGCTGAGCAGATCGATCAGGTTTTGATTTTCTTAAGCGGCATGGACATTCAGGTCCTTAACCAAGCCGAAGTCGATCGCCAAAAAGAGCGTAAGAAAGAAGCTAAAGAGCAAGAAGCTCTGCCTAAGCGTTCAGAAGGAACTTCTGATGATCCAGTCCGCATGTATCTCAAAGAGATGGGATCAGTTCCTCTTTTGACACGCGAAGAAGAAGTGGAGATCTCAAAGCGTATTGAGAAAGCGCAAATTCAGATCGAAAAGATCATCATGCGTTTCCGTTATTCTACGCGTGAAGCGATCTCGATCATCAACTACCTTACTAATGGCAAAGACCGTTTTGACAAGATCATCGCTGAAAAAGAAGTCAGCGATAAGCAAGGTTATCTCAACCTGCTGCCCAAATTAAGCTCTCTTTTGCGCAAAGAGGATGCGATTTTAGAAAATCTGCTCATCCAATTGCGTAATCCTAAGCTCAAGAAGACCGATCGCGTAAAGATCTCCGAAGATATGGAGAAGTGCCGCATTCGCACACAAGCCTATCTTCGCCGGCTCCACTTGCGACATAACATCATCGAAGACTTCGGTGAAGTAATTCTAAATGCTTATGAGCGCTTCCTCGTCATTGAAAAAGAGATGCAAGAGCTGGCCCCGCGCGCGCAGAAAAATAAATTTGCCGCTGGCAAGCTTTTAGCCTTAGAAAGACGCCTTCGCAAGCGTGAGCTTGCTGCTGGAAGATCGCTGGATGAGTTTAAAAAAGACGTCCGCATGCTGCAGCGCTGGATGGATAAGAGCCAGGAAGCTAAGCGTGAGATGGTTGAATCTAACCTAAGACTCGTTATCTCGATCGCGAAAAAATATACGAATCGCGGCCTTTCATTCCTCGACCTCATTCAAGAGGGGAATATGGGTCTGATGAAGGCTGTAGAAAAATTCGAATATCGCCGCGGTTATAAGTTCTCTACCTATGCTACTTGGTGGATTCGTCAGGCTGTGACGCGCGCAATCGCAGATCAAGCGCGTACGATCCGTATCCCTGTGCACATGATCGAAACGATCAACAAGGTGCTACGCGGAGCGAAAAAGCTAATGATGGAAACAGGTCGGGAGCCTACGCCAGAAGAGCTAGCTGCCGAACTTGGGCTTACACCAGAGCGCGTGCGTGAAATCTACAAGATCGCCCAGCATCCTATCTCGTTACAAGCCGAGGTTGGAGAGGGTGGCGAGAGCCAGTTTGGCGATTTCTTAGAGGATACAACGATCGAGTCGCCTGCAGAGGCTACTGGATACGCAATTCTCAAAGATAAGATGAACGAAGTGCTCTCTACGTTAACCGATCGTGAGCGCACCGTGCTCATCGAACGCTTCGGCCTTCTTGATGGAAAGCCAAAGACGCTCGAAGAGGTAGGTTTACGCTTTAAGGTTACACGTGAAAGGGTGCGTCAAATCGAAGCCAAAGCGCTGCGCAAGATGCGCCATCCGACACGTTCTAAACAGCTGCAAGCCTTTCTAGATCTCCTCGAAGGCGAATAAGCCTCGAGGAGCTCTTTTTCGAACACATTTTACATTTTTAAGCGCTTGCCGAGTCTGTTCTTTGGTGCCAAAACGATTTGATAGCCGATTACATCTAAAACTCTCGACAATGTATCAATATTGACGTTAGTTTTTTTTCCTGATTTTAGGCCCTGAATGATAGTAGGAGATACTCCTGATGCAGCGGCTAACTTTCTAACAGAAATGTGGTCTTCATTCATCGCGGCAAGAAGCAGTTCTGATATCAAGAGATCACGATACTCACGATCGAGGAGCTTTTTTTGTTTTTGATCTTCTATAAACTCTTCGTAGGTAGACTTAGCTTTTTTCTTCATAATAAGAGCCTTCTTTTATTCTTTCTTGATAGCTTCGAAAAGATTTAAGAGCTTGCTCTTTCTCTCCGTTTGGCAATTTTTGAGTCTTTTTCATGAATGCGTTTGTTACGATGATTTTTTTTCCTGAATAGAAAAAGCATAAATAACGATCGGGTTGAGGTTTAAATGCGTAAATCTTGTCTCCCTCATTTCGAAATTTTGTTTCATCAAAAATCTTGCCTTGATCGCCTATTAATCGGAAAAGATTGAGAAGTTTGCGCTGTTTATTAAAATACTCTTGTGACTGAGAGTGCCCTTTTACATCAAAATACCATTCAATAGTGAATTCGCTTCCTTTGTAGGCGACTCTTTGTTGCATGGTAAAACCCTTATTAAATGAACAATAAATCGTACCATTTTTGTGGTACATGATCAAGAAATTTTTTTAAATAAAATAACTTCCTACAAGCGGGTTTATGACTTAATTTACGTGTAGGTTATAAGAGAAAGAGAGATGGAGCGTAGCGGGGTCGAACCGCTGACCTCAACAATGCCATCGTTGCGCTCTACCAACTGAGCTAACGCCCCCAAAGAAGTCGCAAATTTTAGGCATTTAGGGCATTTTGTCACAAGAGCCGAAGGGATATATTAAATATTTAGGGGGTCAGGATGGATTTTTTTTCGCAAATTGAGCCTGCGATGCCTGATGCCGTTTTCGGCATCAATCAGGCAGCTAAGGCTGATCCTAGACCTGGAAAAGTCAATTTAACGGTTGGTGTTTATCGCACCGAGACATTGACTACACCTGTGCTAAATTGTGTCAAAAAGGCTGAGCAAGAGCTGCTTATCTCCGAAAAGACGAAGGAATATCTCCCGATAGATGGCGATAAAGAGTACCTCGAATGCGTAGGAGAACTTATATTTGGCGAGACTGTCTGGCCTGAATCAAAAGAGCGCATGGTCAAAGTTCAAACCGTGGGTGGCACAAACGCTCTACGCATAGGAGGCGACCTTCTCTTTCGAGAAAAAATTGGCGATACCATTCATATCCCCGACGTCACCTGGCCGAATCATCGAACAGTTTTTTCCCATGCGGGTTTGAAAGTCGAAACCTATCCTTATTATGACAAGCAGAAGAGCACGCTCGAATTCTTCGCAATGCGTGATTATCTGAGTAAATTACCGCCGCGCTCGATTGTGCTCCTGCATGCATGTTGTCAAAACCCGACGGGTACCGATCTTGATCTAGAGCAGTGGGAAACGCTCTCTGCTCTCATTTTAGAAAAACGACTTATTCCTTTTTTCGATATCGCCTATCAAGGGTTCGGTAAGGGCTTAGATAAAGATGCTGATGCTATTCGCATGTTTGCCCGCGAGGGGCATGAAATGCTAGTGGCTTACTCTTTTTCAAAGAATTTCTCTCTATATGCTGAGAGAACAGGGGCGCTATTTGTGATCTGCGATGAACATAAGCAGTGCGCGATTCTTTCGAGCAAACTTGTTGGAATCATTAGAGCAAACTATTCGAATCCTCCGCAGCATGGTGCACGTATCGTAACCACAGTTTTGAAGTCACCTGCGTTAAAAAAAGAGTGGGAACATGAATTGGAAGCCATGAGGCAAAGAGTTCGAGTCATGCGTGCCGCGTTTACTTCTAAACTCAATGAAAAATCGACCAAAATCGATTTTAGCTTTTTGAATAACCAACTTGGACTCTTCTCATTTTCAGGCCTTACACCATCGCAGGTAGAGCGTATGGCCAAAGATTATGCGATCTACATGACTAGTGATGGAAGAATTAATGTAGCCGGGTTAAATTGGGACAACCTAGACTATGTGGTCGATTCAATTTTAGCTGTATTATGAGAAGAATCCGCTATCGCCCTTACTTGCTGCTTGCTGCAGCGCTTTTTCTACTGCTCACCTTGCCCGAAACTGCAACGGTGCGTATGCGCCAGATGATGATTAGTTCTGTTGCGCCTACCTGGAATGGACTTGCCTCTTTAAAATCCCTTTCCTTACAGCTTTTGATGATTACTCCTCCAGGCGGGAAGGCTGATAGTGCAGAGCTTCTAGCGGACAATGAGAAGTTAAAGCAAGAAAACCTTGTGCTGCGCTCACAGCTTAGCAATGTTCGCGAATGGCTGCTGCAAGAAGAGCGCGTGGATGAGCAACTTCAGAGATGGAAAACGCTGTCTCAAAACAGTGAAGTTGAGATAGGTGTAAAAGAGTTTTACAAAAGACGGGCTGAGCTTCTCAAAAATGGCTTAGATCTGCAGCTGCGTGCTCTGCCTGCAAAGGTGGTTTTTAGAGAGCCTACATCATGGAGCAGCTTTCTCTGGGTAAACGTGGGAGAGCGCGACAATCGGGCTTTAAACAGGAAGGTGGTGGCTAAGAATAGCCCTGTAGTTGTGGGAACTTCACTTGTCGGGGTGGTTGAGGAAGTCGGCTATAAACAGTCTAAGGTGCGCTTGATTACAGATGCGGGGTTAGTGCCTGCAGTAAGGGCTGTTCGAGGTAAAGAGCAAAACCGCTTTTTGCGTGAACATCTGGAAGGACTGCTTTTAGGTTTAGGCACGCGCGCAGATTTGTTTATTACACGAGATGATGCGCAAGGCGTCATGGGGCTGCTTTCAAAATTGCGCGATCATTTAAACAACGATTCCGATGATCAATTTCTTGCCAAAGGAGAGCTGCATGGAACCAGTCAACCGCTTTGGCGCGCACGAGATCTTGTGCTGCGGGGTGTCGGCTTCAACTATGATTATGCTGATGATGAAGGTCCATCTAGAGATTTGCGTACGGGCGAAGCTTTAGGTGGAAAGAGAAAATCTACCCAGATCGTGAAAATGGGAGATCTATTAATCACTAGTGGCATGGATGGGATTTTTCCTCCGGGTCTGCGCGTAGCTATCGTCTCTAAAGTGATTCCTTTGCGTGAGGGCGCGTGTGCTTACGACATCGAAGCTAAAGCTACTTGCGGAGATCTAAACCGACTCTTCCATCTGACGGTTCTTCCTCCTCTTGAATTCGATAAAGTAAAAAGCCTTCCTTAAATTATTTTTTGTGTTCCTAGAAATCCTTCTACTCCCTAAAATTTGGACGTTCCCTAATCTTAAAATTGGAGTTTATATGCGTAATCTTTGGTTAGCTCTCGCAGCTATGGTTTCTCTCACATCAGGTTCTCTTTTCGCTCACGATGGCGATGAAAGTGCTCAAGCTTCTACAGAAGCTCCTGCACCTGTTGCAGCAGAAGATGCTGCTGAGCAAGAGACAAGCAATAACTAATTCTTAAGAAAAAGTTATTTTCTTATCGAACCTCATCCTTCGGGATGAGGTTTTTTTATAAAGCGGCTTTTAAAATCTCTTCCTTGATGATTTTAGGATCGCGCTCATCGCCGAAAGCATGAGCATAAATCTCACGCCGTGCGCTCTTATGCGGATCCTCTGTATTTTCCAAAAACCGTTTCAGATTTTTTCTCTCTTTCTGAGGGATTTCTAAGCCGCATCGATAGAGATGCGGCCGTGCATTTTCTTTAACTTCACTTTGTTTTGGATTAAAAAAATAGAGAGGGCGATCAAAGGCTAAAAAGTCATATCCCACCGAAGAGAAATCTCCGATGTAGAGATCCGTCTTTGCCAGCAGAGGATAGATCGCTGGAAAGCCGGTCACAAAGGCGACATGAGGGAGATGCGCATAGCTGGATTGCAAATAGGAGAGATGCGCGGGCTCTTGCTCTTCTAAAAAAGGGTGGGGTTTTATAAGGAGATTATAAAAAGGGGAAAGCTGGTCTACAAGTTCGGTGCAGGCTTCATAAAAAGCGGTAGGATTTTCACGGCTAGCCCACGTTGGAGCATATAGAATGGTCTTTCTATCTTTTGAAAAGCGCGAAAAAACTCTCTCGTTGGCAAGAGCATCATAAAATGCTTTGTGACGGCGATAAAATGGATAACGCCAGTTTCCTGTGGCAACAGTGGCTCTAATTTTAGCTAGCGCGCCGGTTCTATGCAGAAGATTTTGCATATGTTCGCCGTAGATCAGTGCAATATCTTGAGGAGGATGCTGATCGGCAGAGAGGGTTGATCCTTTATCCGAATTGCCGTGCGGGCAGAAGACGAAGCGCATTTTTTTCTGAAAGAGAAGCTCAAAGAGCGGCTGAAGTTCCAAATACCAGAACTTCCCACAGCCGAAGAGGAGGTCAAAATTTTCTGCCAAAAAATTTAAGCCCAGTTCCCCATGCTCGATAAATTGAGTCTGGGCTTGGGGATAGAAGAGTTGGGCGAGTTCATAACTTTTCTTATCTGTCACAATCAGCGGAATATCCAAAAGTGCGGCTATAACGCCAAGATGATCTAAATGCGTATCAGGACCTGTGCTGATTGCGGCAACTCGCATATTCTGAATCAACCCCAGCCTTGTCCTTGCGCTGCATGGATGATTTGTCTAGACCAGGTTATAAGCTCCATAGGCTGCTGCCGCCGGTTATGGAGAATCCAGCGTGCCATTTTGAGATGATGCTCGGCGTCGCTGAGCTTTCCCTCGGCCATTAGCTTGCTATCATCCACAGATAAGCTCTCTCCCATACTTTCTACTGAAAATGGGCAGACTGTTTCGTTTCCCAAATTATAACCGCAAATTTTGCACTTCACAGGCATCCTCAGAAAAGCAGTATTGATAGACCTCATTGCGGAGCTTAGAGAATTTACGCTCTTCTTGCAACCCCTTAGCAATGCATGTGTAGATATCTTTGTATTCATCTGGCCGAATTTCTATGCCGCAGCGAAAGAGAAAAAGGCCCTCGTCCAAGGCGACATCACGTCGATTAGGATTGAAGAAGAACATCGGGCGATTGAAGGTCAAAAAATCATAACCGATTGATGACATGTCGCCCAGGTAGATATCTACAATCTCAAGCAGAGGATAAATCGGAGGGAACTCCCATAAGATACGCTGGTTAGGTTTGTCTTGATATTTTGAAAGCAGGTCATCTGCTTGGCCGTCACGTTGCCATTTTAGATTCGGATGAGGCTTGATGATTAGGTTAAAATTATCGGGAAGCTGTTCGATCAAAATGGAGCAGGCATCGAAAAAGGAGGAGGAGTTTTCTGCATCATCCCAAGTGGGAGCAAAGAGTATGGTGCGATTATTCTGATCGAAGGAAGAAGAGATCTTTTTTTGTACAATTTGTCGATAGAAGGCTTGATGCTGTTGAACAAATTTCCAGCGGTAATTGCCAATGCGCATGATGTTTTTCAGTTGAGCATGCGCTTTTTTTTGGATCAGAAAATCGACCATCTTTTCCCCGTAGACGAAAGCGCGCGTTTCTTGCGCTAAGGCTTCCATAAATGGCGAGGCATGTCCTTTGTCTGAATTTCCATGAGGACACCAGATAGTTTGCATCTGTTTTCCCAGAAGTTTTTCGGCTAAAAAGAAGATCTCATCGAAAAGCGCGCGCGGGAGTGTAGTTAAAATTGTATCGAATTGCTCTGCAAGAGCAAAGGCTATCTGATGTGGGTCATAGAAGTCGATTTTCACCATCGGATAATATATTGATGCCAGATGGGCAACATTCGCATCGGAAACAGCTAGGGGCAGCTCTAAAAGTGCACACAAAGGAGCCAGATGATCGAGGTAGTGCTCAGAAGGCCCATGAATGAATCCACATGTCATGAGCAGAAATTTAACTCACGGCTCTTTAAATGGATAGGTGGTTACAGAGATGCGCTTGCTCTTTTTTGGCGCATAGGCGGGCTGATGAGCATTGAATTCAGGGGGAAGATCAAAGCGTTTTTCTACCTGTGCAAAGAGAATCTGGTTGCGATTGCTCTGCCTATTCATTCTTTCAGTAAGAGCTACGATCTGATCGCGCAGCAGGAGTACTTCACAACTGTTTTCATCCTGAGAAGGGAGAATTTCTTCCATCGAGATTTCTGCCGTTTTTAGATCGCCTGAAAGCTTTTGAGTGGCTTCGGCTCTAGCCTGTCTGCAGGGTTCCAGGTGTTTAACGATATTTGCGCGCTCTTCTTTCAGCTGATTCCAGGTGGCGCGATCATGCATAAGCAGCGAAATCTCTTCTTGATGCAGGTTGGTCAGAAGATCTCTCAATAGAGTCACCTCTTTTTGCATGGAGAGCATCAGGCTATTGTGGGTGTCAGTCCACTTCGTTTGCATAAATCACGCTTCTTTTGTTTTGCAGGTAGCATATATATATGCACTTTGTGTGCCAACACACTTAAACGGCTGATTGATCGAGACTTGAAATTTTTGGGGCTAGCGTCCTATTCTTTCCTCAGGGAAAAAATTGCCTAGCCTGCCGGGTAAAAGATGCCTTTTTTTGATAGTGCTGCGTTGAAAGAGTGGTTTGAGAAAGAAAAGCGGGAGCTTCCCTGGAGGGAAAACCCCACTCCTTATGCTGTCTGGATTTCGGAAGTCATGCTTCAGCAGACGCAAGCCGCCGTTGTTGTGCCCTATTTTACGCGTTGGATGGAGCGACTCCCTACAATCGCAGCCTTGGCAGAAGCTCCTCTTTCTGAAGTGATTAAGTTATGGGAAGGGCTGGGTTATTATTCGCGTGCGCGCTATCTTCATCAAGCCGCTAAAGAGTTATTATCCAAACATGGCGGAACTCTTCCTCAAACTCATGAAGAATTAGCAAGCATTAAGGGCATTGGCCCCTATACAAGAGGTGCTATTTTAAGCTTTGCTTTTCATCAGAAAGCAGCAGCGGTGGACGGCAATGTGCTGCGCGTCCTTTCGCGTTATTTTGCCGTTGAAAAAGAGATAGATAAAGCCAAAAAGCAGATCACGGAACTAACCGAATCGATCCTTCCTGATGAGCAGCCATGGGTCGTAATGGAAGGGCTAATTGAACTCGGCGCCCAAATCTGCCGCAAAAGCCCAATCTGCGATACGTGCCCTCTAAAAGCTAGCTGCCTTGCCTATCTTCACCGGAAAACGCATCTTTTGCCAAAAATGCGAGCACGACCAAAAGTTACGCTATTAAAGCGAGCGGTTGCTCTTATTTCGCTTGAAAATAAGCTTTTAGTTAGTCGCGTAGGCGGCAGAAAAGTCATGGCTGATCTATATGAATTTCCCTATGCGGAGTTCAATGACGAACCTGAATTAGAAGCCTTAGAAGAAAAAATTTGCCAGGAGCTAAAAATCCCTGCCCGCTTTTCTAAACGCCTGCCTGAAGTGCAGCATACCTTTACACGTTATCGTGCCACGCTATATCCTTCTTTCTGGCTGGCAAAAACGGAAGTGCCGGTAGAAAATTATGAGTGGGTGGAGCGTGAAAATCTCGCTTCGTTACCTTTTTCCTCAGGACATAGGCGAATAATAACGGAATTATCTTATGCGGATCTTACACACTGAAAGTTCATCGGGTTGGGGCGGCCAAGAGATCCGTATTTTACGCGAATCCGTGGGGATGAAAAGTCGCGGGCACGTGTGTGTGTTTGCAGTGGCCCAAGGTGGTGGGCTTGTGGGGAAGGCTCGAGCGGAGGGTTTTTCGGTCTTTGAAGTGAAGTTTAAAAGACCTCGGGCCCTCATGGCCATTTGGCAGCTTATCAAAATTATTCGCGCTCAAGAGATCGATTTAATTGTAACACATTCATCCTTAGATGCATGGCTGGGTGGTATAGCTGCTCGCCTTTGTTGTAAACCTGTTTTACGTATGCGTCATCTCTCGACGGCTATTCGCGCGGGTCTAAATAGCCGGCTCCTCTATAAAAGTTTGGCAGATTTTGTGGTGACGACCTCCTCTTCTACAGCTAAAACGATCATCGAACAGGCAAAAATTTCCTCGGAAAAATGTGTCTGTGTGGCGACGGGAATGGAACCAAGTGAGCTGAGTGTTGATCCTGAAGCGGTAAAAAAATTCCGTGAAAGTCTCGGCGTTCAACCCGGAGATTGTCTAGTCGGCAGCGTCTGTTTTGTCCGCTCTTGGAAGGGAATTAACGACTTTTTGCGCGCCGCGGCTCTGCTAAAAGATGAACCGAAGATCAAGTGGGTCATCGTGGGAGGAGGGTATGTCGAACAATATAAGCCGCTGGCACGTGAGCTCGGGCTTGAGAACCGGGTGATCTTCACCGGACACTTAGATACTCCTTTTACTGCGATTGCCGCGCTGGATATCTTTGCCCTTTTGAGCACAGCCCATGAAGGAATTTCGCAAGCCAGTTTGCAAGCTGCCTATCTGCAAAAGCCGCTAATTACCACTCCTATTGGGGGGCTGCCGGAAGTTTGCCTCGATGGGAAAACGGGCCTGATTGTGCCTCCTTTTTCACCAGATCAGGTAGCCAAAGCTGTTAAACAGCTTGCGAGTGATTCTGGCCTGCGTAGCCAATATGGCCAAGAGGCTCACCACCTGGCTCTAGAAAAATTCACTTTTTCTTCTATGCTAGAGCGTATGGAAAAAATTTACACTTCTCTCAAAGTTTCTGATTTGTGACTATAGTTTCTTTTTAGGGAGAATATTATGGGAAATGGTTGGACGTTGTGGATGGTAGAGCATGGGAAGAAGGTTCTCATGGGTGTGGGTCTGCTTTTTGTGCTGCTTTTTATAGGTTTTCAGCTAATGGGAAGATCAGAGCGGCCTACTGACAGCGATTATCTAACTGCACACGAGACCTGCGAGCAGCTCTTTACAACTGCCAATCCAACGCCTGAATTGCTAAATCAAGCACTAGCAGCCTTAAAGAAAAACCCAGATTTAGAAGGAAAAGTAGGCGGAAAGGTCGCTCAACGCTTTATCGACGTCCATGAATCTCAAAATGCAGTTGCATTAAGCGAACGTGGACTTAAGCGCATTCAGGAATTAGCCCCTGCACATGTGCGTTTTGCTAAAAATAGCCTAATGATTTCCAAGGGCGACTATGCTCATGCATTAATGGAAGCCAAAGAACTTAAGATTAAGCTGCAGCAAAAGACAGAAGAGAGAAGCTCTCTGCTCTATCACTTCAATCTGCTCCGAATTGCTTTTTTGGAAATGCGTTTGGGAAATCCCCAAGAAGAGTTTGCCGGCTGGCAGGAGCTTATCCAAGAGGGCAAAAGAGACCCGCGAGAGTGGGCTCTCCTTCTGAGTTGTTTTCAGAAAGAGGACCTCTCTCTTCTGGATTTCATCCAGGCTCGTCTAAAAGTCCTATCAACCTTTGGGCTGAGAACTGATGCTCGTGCTTAGGTGATGGAGGCTTAGACCGCCCATTAAACCCAAAGATAAGAAAATCAGCGGAGGCAGGAAGATCGATAAGATTATTTTAACAATAGCCAAAACCAGCTGAACTGTTGGCTCTTGTTTAAAAACGAATTGAAGTCCTTTGCTAATAATACTTTCCATCTTAGCTGGGAAAATTACGCCTAAGATTCCGCCAATGGTAGCAAATATCAGCGCCCAAGCTGTGCCAAAAAAGACAAAGCTAAAAAAGCAGGCAATGATAAATGAGAGGCAAAATACAACCTCGATACGGTGTTTTTTTGCAAACAGCTCTATTTCTTTCACAGAAACTCCTTCGTTCTTTTTCTCATCCATAACATATACTCTGTAACAAGTTCTTAGAAGCGGTCTTAAAAACCAGATCTTCGATCTTTTCTCTAAAAGATCATGGTTTTAAGACGGCTTCTTAATTTTGGATTTAAGTATTAAGTATAATTTTCCGCAATAGTTCCTTTCACAAAGCGCTCTTTCTCTTTGCCTTTTTTTTCAAAAAGCCTAGACTTCTTACAAAATATGATCATCGGACAGCTGTATCAGATTAAGTTGGAAGAACTTTTTTATTGGGGGATCCGCCTCCTCTGCCCAGCTGTTGCATTGATCTTTTTGGGGATTTTTCTCTTTTTCAGGCTAGGCGAAGAAAGTTTCACCATACAAAGCTCGGCAGCAGCCATGAAAAAGATGCCCCCCAACTGGACTTATGAGGCAATTGGACAAGGCGCGCTGTCTCTAAATGCCACGCGCTCCTCACAGTTTATTCCTAGGCTGGGAAGCGAGCTTTTGCTGCTGGCCCGCAACACTCGGCCAGACGCCCAGCGGGTAGAATCTAGCCTTTTGTTAGGAACAAAGGCGACAGGAGAAGAGAAATGTGTTAAGCTCGACGAAACAATTTATCTCACTGAGCTCGACAAGGAAAAAGAGGGTAAAAGAGGCGTGCGTTTTAGCAGTAGTGCAACTTCTCTATGGGTTAAGCCGCTTTCGATGAATCGGCAGAGCGTGACATTTGAAGTTTATCGCTTTCTTGAAATTGAACAGAAAGAAGAGAGAAACCAACTTGTGCTTTCACTCGCGCCTGATGCTAAACAGAAATCGATGTCTCTTTCACAAAAAGAGGGAGCCGCTTACGTAAAAATTATGCGAGATACTAAGCATTGGGGAAAAGATCGTCTCATAGAGGCTTATGGTGGCGAAGAGTACCGCATTCTAAGAGAGAAAGAAAAAATTCAGCTTGGACAAGATGATAGCGAGATGGTCTTTTTCGTCTCTTCGGGAGATTTTTTGGTTTGGGATGATGGAAAATGGCGGCAAACGACTTCAGCGGATATTTCCCCTACAATGCCTGTGGTTCAAATTAAATCCGCTTCCCCGCGAGGAATTGATGCGGAACTTTGGGATGAGACAGGCTTTTTTCAACTTTCTATGAAAATCGCTCCCACTCTTCCTAATCGATCAGCGGGCAAAGACTCAACCCCTCTCTTTTCCTCTATTCGTCTCAGAAGTGGATCCCAAATTACCTGCATTGCCGGCAAGCGTCGTTTAGTACTAAGAGAAGGCGATTGGCTGCTTAAGACTTCCTCAGGTTGGCGCAATCTTAAGCGTGCGGAACAGATTGAAGATTGTATTCACCATAGGCTGGCAGGCGAATTATTCATTTTTGACGGCTTAGAGACTGTGCAGGGCAAGACTCTCATGAAGGGGCACCTTTTCGATCCAATGCGGGCCCAGATGCAGACGATCTCATTTCCCGTCTCTCCAGATAAAAAAACCGGTAAAGCTAAAGAGCGTAAGGGTAAGCGATGAATGCAAATCTAAAAATTTGGACGACTGTCGCTCTGTTATGCGCTTTCTCATCGAGCGTTTTTTCTGCGAGTATTGAAGAAAAGAAAGCTCAAAGTATCCAGAAAAAAGAAGGCTCAGCTGGCGCTACTGATCAGCTGTTGCAAAATGTCAACCATGAGATGGTTTCTTTACGCAGCGAGTTAGAAGAGTGTTATGTCAAAGCGGCGGAGCTCTATAACAAGGAAGCGCATGCTGAAGAGTATGCAATCCTGCTTTCGCATGTAAGTGGTTTAAAAGTCCGGATGCTTACTCTCCAGGAAAAGTGGCGAGAGGCGGCAGTGGCCGATGCTAAGAACGAAGAAGAGGGTTATGCGCTTTGGGATCAAGAAGAGACGACGCTGGGTCAGCTCATTATGGAATACGGCGCGATGGATTACCTCTATGTCGTTCCCCCAGAAATGGCTTCTTTGAAACTCAATATGCATTCAAACATTCCGATTCCACGCGAGTCTTGGAATGAGGTGCTTGAAATTATCTTGTCGCACAATGGCATCGGCGTAAAAAAACTCAATCCGTATGCCAAACAGCTCTTTTTACTTAAGCAAGATCCCTCCTCCGTAAAAAATATTGCAGCTAACGCTGACGATTTGCAGCGTATCGCTTCACATGCACGCGTCTTTTACTTGCTTTCGCCTCCTGTGGAACAAGCTAAAAGTGTCTTCCAATTTTTAGAAAAATTTGCAGATGTCAAACAGAGTTTTGTCTATCAGCTCGGTAGCAAAATTGCCATCGTCTCTTCAAAAGAAGAAGTAGAGCGGATGCTCTCTCTTTATAACACCGTTTGGGATGGACACAAAGGAAAGGTCTCACGCGTCATTCCAATCTCAAAAATGAGTGTCAAAGAGATGGAAAAAATCCTTAACTCTTTCTTCGCCGATTCTTTGGATAAAGCGCGTAATCCTTTTGGAAAGATCGAAGGTGATGGCCTAACGGTGCACCCGCTCACTCAAGGAAGAGCACTTATTTTGGTTGGTTCACAAGCCGTAGTTGATCGTGCTGAAAAGATCATCAAAGAAACCGAAGATCAGCTGCAAGATCCTTCAGAAATGACCGTCTTTTTATACGCTTGTAGACATAGCGATCCATCTGAGCTAGCAAAAGTGTTAGACAAGGTTTACACATCGCTTCTCTATGCAGCGCCAGAAGGCGAAGGCGAAAATTACGAAGTTAACTATTCCATGCATGCTCCGGCCATCAGGCCTCCTGATGGTTATGCCCCAGCTCCAAATGGCCCGGCCAATCCACCTCCACCGGCAAGGCCTACGGTGACTTCACAAATTGAATATGAACAGGCGGGTTCCGATCACTTTATTCCCGACCCAAAAACCGGCACAATTTTGATGGTGGTGCGCAGAGACGCGTTGTCGAAAGTCAAAGAACTCTTGCGTAAACTCGACGTGCCGAAAAAGATGGTGCAGATCGAGGTGATGCTTTTTGAAAAGCGGTTGAACAACAACAACAGCTATGGGCTTAACTTATTAAAATTAGGAAGCAAGTCCAACCATGTCAAATTCACATCGACAAATGCCCCGATAGGAAGAGGCGTGCTCGATTTCTTTTTCAGCGGAGGCAGCTCGAAGCATTTTCCCGCATTCGACTTTGCCTATAACTTTTTGATGACCCAAGAAGATATCCAGCTAAACGCAGCTCCATCGCTTACAACTGTTAATCAGACACCTGCGACGATCGCGATTACTGAGGAGATCTCCATTAATAATGGCGCAGCTCCAATCGATACAAACAAGGGAATTGCATTTGAGAAGTCGTTCACACGTGCCCAATATGGAATTACCATTGTTTTGACGCCCACTGTTCACCTGCCCGATGACGATGAAGATGCGAGCGAGGGTAAAGGATTTGTGACCATGCAAACGGATATTACATTTGATACCACAAAGCCTAGCCCTGATGATCGTCCGCTTGTTGATAAAAGACACATTCAGAACGAGGTCCGCGTAGTGGATGGCCAGACGGTAATTATCGGTGGCCTTCGTCGTAAATCTAGCCTCGATACTGAAGAGAAGATTCCTTTCTTTGGGTTTATCCCCGTTTTAGGCCGGCTTTTTGGATCGACAAAACTTATCGATCACAGCACGGAAATGTTCTTCTTCATTACGCCTAAAATTATCTTAGATCCTAAAGATGAGCTCGACCAGTTCCGCACCGAAGAGCTTAAAAAGCGTGCTGGAGATGTGCCAGAATTTTTGGATAAAATGGTCGAAGCGCGCAACAAGGAGAAAAAGAAATTCTTCAGAGAGAGCATGAAGACTTTTTTTACCAATAGCAGATGAGTTTAGAAGTAACATGGGATGAACAAGTTAAGTGGGCAGAACGTTTTGGAGTTGAATATAGCTCCGATCTTTCTGCATTTCCATTTGTCCAAGAAAGGCGCTCGCTTCTTCCTTATGCGTTCGTGAAACGAACGCTCCTTTTACCCTTAGCAGAAAAAGATGGGCTTATTCTCATCGCCACAAGCGACCCGCTTGATTTAGAAGCGCTTGAAGAGGCGCGTATTTTGCTGGGAAAAACCATAGAAGAATTGCTCGCGCCTAGAACAGCGATTGAAGAAGCCATTGAGAGCTGCTATCACCAAAAAGAAAATGAAGCCTCAGATCTAATCGCCAGTCTTCAGGGTGGGGTTGTAAAAGATGAGAGCATAGAAACGGAAGGGTATGACCTGCTCGAGCAGCAGGGGGATTCGCCCGTGATCCGTATGCTGAATGCCATGCTTCAAGAAGCGATTGGCCAAGGCGCTTCAGATATCCACTTCGAACCTTTGGAAAATGGCCTGGGTGTACGTTATCGCATCGATGGTGTGCTGCAGATGCGCCATGCGCCGCCTAGAGAATATCAATCGCAGATCATCACCCGTATTAAGGTTATGGCCAGGCTCGATATCGCCGAGCAGCGCCTGCCCCAGGATGGACGGATAAAGCTAAAGATGGGCGGACGGCAGATCGATTTTCGTGTGAGTACCGTCCCAGTAGTTTTCGGTGAGCGGATCGTGCTGCGTATTCTAGATAAAAGCAATGTAATCCTAGGCGTAAATAAGATCGGTATGCGCGATGAGATTCTCGAGATTTTCAGCAAGCAGATCACCCTAAGTGAAGGAATTGTCTTAGTTACAGGCCCCACCGGAAGCGGAAAGACTACCACCTTATATAGTGCGCTCTCAGAGATCAGCTCGGAAGAGGTCAATATCATGACCATCGAAGATCCTGTGGAGTATAAACTTCAAGGGATGGCGCAAATCGGTGTAAATTCGAAGATCCATCTCACTTTTGCCACGGGTTTAAGACATATTCTGCGTCAAGATCCCGATGTGATCATGATCGGTGAGATTCGAGATAAAGAGACCGCTGAGATCGCCATTCAAGCGTCACTTACCGGCCACTTAGTTTTAAGCACGCTGCACACGAACGACGCTCCATCGGCCTTAACGCGCATGGTCGATATGGGCATTGAGCCCTATCTGCTCTCTTCTTCCGTAGTCGCCGTATTGGCTCAGCGCTTAGTGCGTGCTATCTGCCCAGATTGTCGCCATTCTTACACGCCTACTGCAGCTGAATTAATCGAACTTGGCTTAGATGAAAATCAGCATAGCGAGGCGGTTTTCTACAAAGGGCACGGGTGCAATAACTGTTACGATTCGGGTTATAAAGGACGTCTGGGGATCTATGAGCTCATGATTGTAAGCTCTGCCATAAAACGTCAGCTGCTTAAAAGTGCCGATGCAGAAGAGCTGCGTAGGATCGCCTTATCTCAAGGCATGGCGAGCTTAAGAAGCGAAGGCGCGCGTATTGTGCTTAAGGGAATCACCACCACCGCTGAAGTCTTGCGTGTCACGCGCGGATGTGACGAGGGGCTTATCTAATGGCACTTTTTCGATATCATGCTTTTAACCAGAGCGGAAAGAAAATTACCGGCGTCATCGACGCTGACTCGTTTGCTCTGGCAAAAGAGAGGCTCCTCAAGCAGCAGATCATGCTGATCGATCTCAAGCTAAATGAGAAAAAAGAGATCATTCTCGACCGCTCGCTCCTGCTTACCTTTACCCGTGAGCTCGCTCAGCTGCTCGAAGCGGGGCTACCACTTTATGAGAGCTTGCTGACGATTGAAGAAAAATATAGAAGTCACAAATGCCACCCGCTCTTTTTAGATCTCTGCGATCGTTTAAAAAGCGGCGCCTCCTTTTCATCCACGCTCTCTCGCTATCCTAAGAGCTTCGACGGCATCTATCTGGCGCTGGTGAAGGCAGGCGAACAGGGAGGCTCTCTTTCGGCGGTGATGCAACAGCTCTCTTTACTCATTTCAAGGCAGCAGCGCTTGCGCAAGCAGCTCATCGCCGCGCTGACCTATCCTGCTATTCTGCTTGTTTTCTGCGTGCTTGTAACTGTGGGATTGCTGGTCTTTGTCGTGCCTTCAATGCAAGAACTATTCGAGGGACGTCAGCTGCACCCTGTTACCCAGTTTGTATTGGGGCTTAGTCGCTGGGTCAACTCTTATGGCCTGCTCTTTCTTGCTTGCAGCAGCCTAGCGGGATTTTTTATCATCACGATGCTGCGCTCTGAGAAAGGAAAGGCTTTTTTGCAGAAGAATTTTTTAAAAATCCCCTTCTTAAAGACACTCATGGTGCGCTCCTCTCTTACACGATTTTGTCAATGCACTTCTCTGCTGATTAACGGAGGGATCCCACTCCTCGATGCGCTGCAGCTTTCGCGCAGATCGATGAAGCTTAGGCTGCTCGAAGAGGTGATCGAAAGATCAGAGCAGAGCATTGCAGAAGGAAAATCTCTTAGCGCAGAGCTTAAACGCTCGCCGCTTATACCCTCGCTCGTCGTACGTATGCTAGGCATCGCCGAAGAGACAGGCAAAATGGGCCATATCTTTCATAAACTCGCTGAGATCTATGATGAGGAGTTAGAAAAGAATTTGATGCAGCTTACGGCCTTTCTTCAACCCGTGCTGCTCATGACGCTTGGAGCTATTGTAGGTCTGGTCGTCTTATCGATTCTACTCCCTTTAACCGATGTCAGCTCATTTCTATCTTAAATTTGAGGTTTAATATGCGTCAGAAAAAAAGAAAAAAACAGCCGCTTACTCTACTCGAAATCATGATCGTGATCTTCTTGATCGGTCTGATTGGAAGTGTAATCGGCTATAATATGAAAGGCTCGCTCGATGAGGGCCGCTACTTTAAATCCGATCAATCGGCGAAACAGATCCGCAGCCTTCTTTTGCTAGAGTTGGCCAAGGGAGTTTCGATGGATGCCATAATTGCTGCACCCGGAGATCATTTAAAAAATGCGGGGATTGTTAAAAACACCGAGAAGCTGTTGAAGGATGGCTGGGGAAATCCTTTTACAGTTACCTCCAATGGTGATGATATCAAGGTGACTACCGCCAAGCTCGAAGATTACCGCATTAAGAAGAACAAGATTCAAGATGTCGAGGATTAAGAGACGGCCATTTTCTTTACTGGAAATTTGCGTCTGCATCGCTATCTTGGCGATGGCCTCTGGATTTTTGGGCATAAAGATCAAAGAGACCATCGACTACCATCGTTTTGAGAGCTCGATCTCTGCCTTTGTTGCCGACCTTAAAAGAATGCAGAGCCTCGCCTCGAGTTATCAAAGCGAATTTGGGGTGGAAATCAAGCCTGATAAAGATCATGTTTTGAGCTACGCCTTCTTCACCGATGAGCCGAGCTACGCTGTGCGCCGACTTCCCAAAGGAAAGTTAAAAGGCATCAAATCCCTAAGCCTTGAAGAGCGTAAAGTCGAAAAGATCACACTAACAATTCTGCCTTCAGGAAGAGTTGGCCCTACAAAACGGATAGGGCTGCATGATGATGAGAAGGCGCGCTGGATCGATCTGCGCTATCCGCTTCAAATAAAAGTTTTAAAAGAGTACGCTCAAAAGTAAAACGGTTATACAGATGAAGCTCACAAGTTCAGCTTTCGACAATGGTGGCAAGATCCCGACTAAATACACCTGCGAAGGTCCTGGGATCAATCCACCCCTATCTTTTGTAGATGTGCCATCCGAAGCTAAATGCTTAGTGCTGATTATGGACGACCCTGACGTGCCCGCGTCCGTACGCAAAGAGTGCATGTGGGACCATTGGGTGGTTTATAATATTCCTCCAACCGTAAAATCCATCGCTGAAAACTCTACGCCTCCCGGCGTTTCTGGAAAAAATACAGGCAATAAACTCGGCTACCAGGGCCCATGTCCTCCGGATCGCGAACATCGTTACTTCTTAAAGCTTTACGCATTAGATGCACTTCTTCAGCTTCCTCCTGGGGCGAGTAAATCCGAAGTCGAAAAAGCTATGACCGGCCACATTTTAGCCTCGGCTGAGCTGATGGGCCGATACGACAAAATTCATAAATAGATCCCTCCTTTTCTTATTTCTTCAGTTGACAAATTATTAATTTAATAATTACTGTCAGGTTTAGAGTGCTAATCTTTTTTTTAACTCTCGGGAGGAAAGTGTATGATGGAGAATGCTATTTTTATCGCAAGCGTATTTGGCCCATTGATGGTCATTTTAGGCTTTTGGAAGCTTACCTATGGTGAGCATTGTCATAAAGTGATGACATCTTTTAAAAACACTGCAGGTGCTTTGTACCTAAAAGGTGCTTTGCAAGTTCTGTTGGGTATCGCAATCATCGTAAGTTATAACGTTTGGGTGTGGCAGCCTTCTCTGCTCATCACGCTGCTCGGTTGGGCAATGTTGATCAGAGGGATCTTAATGCTGTTTTGGCCACATGTTTGTTTCAAATGTATGGGGTCTGAGAAGTCTGAAATGAAAGTACTGTGTGTTATTCCTCTCCTTTGGGGACTTGCACTGTGCTGGTTTGCGTTTTTAAAATAGAGGTATACCGATGTTTCAAAATGCTATTTGGATTGCAACCATTTTTGGTCCATTTTTGACCATTCTTGGAATCTGGATGCTCACACATCGAGATAGTCTGATGAAGACTTATACCTCGATTAAGAGCACACCCTCAGTAATGTTCCTACGCTCGATCATCAACATGCTGTTGGGACTTATTATCATCCACCAATACAACATGTGGTTCAGAGATGCGACTCTGCTGGTCACTTTGTTAGGTTGGGCTCTCTTGCTAAGAGGGGTTGTAACTCTCTTTGCACCAGAGTATGCAATTAAAGCTGGCTTATCAGATCAGAAAATTCTTCAAGCCCGTGGAATCATTCCACTCGTTTGGGGCCTTCTGCTTGTCTGGTTCGCGTTCATGGCTTAAATTTTTTTAAGACTGCTCTCTCATAGGAGCAGTCTTTCTTGTCTCTAATCCCCCTATTCCCCTATTCTGAACTTTCGATTGTTTGTCAGAGTAAAATTATTTTTTAATGGGGTTTTCAAATGGGGTTTTCAAGTATGCAGAAGGTTGCCACTCTCGTTCTCTCCTTATTCTGTTTCACAGCTCTACTCAGTGCCGAGGAGCAACAGAATACTGGATCCGCACCGATAGTCATTGCCCTTCAACCCAGACAGCCTCATTGGAGACCGCAGATTGTCCAGACTTATCCGAATGGCAATCCTGAACGCGTTCTCTTTTTCGATCTGAACGAAAAAGAAGAGAAAATTCCCGTTAAACAGCAGAGATTTTATAGCAGCGGTCAGTTGAAGAATGAGATGGATCTCGTCGTCGTTCAAGAGAACTCGCCGGGCTTCCAAGAATGGAAAAGCGCAGTTGTGCCTCACGGCATCAGCGTCTCTTTCTTTTCTAATGGAAAGGTAGAAAAGATCGCCACCTATGAAAAAGGTCTTCTCCATGGAGAACTGCATATTAACTATCCTTCAGGTCAAGCCCGCGGTAGCGCAGCCTTTAAAAACGGGCAGCGTCATGGCCCCATGATCTCTTATCACGAAGATGGCTCCAAAGCCGAAGAGGGCTCTTATCAGGAAGGAAAACTCATCGGAGAGTTTAGCCGCTACACCCCAAAAGGCGTCCGTATTGCTTTAATCCCCTATGAAAATGGGGTGCCGCATGGCAATGCGCTCGAGTGGTATGACAATGGAGCTCTGAAAGCTAGCCGCCGATACACCAATGGCCTACTTCACTCCGATGGGCAGAACCCCGCCGTAATCGTCTATGCCGAAGATCGTTCAATGCTTGAAGTTCAAGATTTTAAAGATGGCGAGCCTGTGGGAACGCACTTTAAATACCATTCCAATGGCAAAGAGAGTTACAAAGTCGTCTATAAAAAAGGCAAAAAGCATAGCAAAGAACAATACTTTGCTGAAGATGGCAAACTCATTGGCGAAGGTGAATATAAAGATGGACTGAAGTTTGGTAAACATTGGAAAAATCATATCAACGGCAAGCCTTCTTATCTGGCAATTTATGATGCTGAAGGAAAGCTGGTAGAGCCAATTGTTGAATATAGTGCCGATGGGCAAAAAATTGCAGAATATCTCCTTGTGGGCGATGCCCGCGATGGCGCTTTTCGTGAATGGTATCCAAATGGCCAGATCAAAACAGATTATTTCTATGCAAAAGGCAAGTTTGAAGGTAAGCAGCAAGAGTATTTCCCCTCTGGACAGCTCAAGATGCATGCCACTTATAAAGATGGCTTGCAAGATGGACAATATGAAGAGTGGTTTGAAAATGGCAAGCCGGCCATTGCTTATCAACTGGCTAGCGGAATTAAACAAGGCGATTGCAAAGAGTGGAGTGAAAATGGCCAATGCCTGCAGGAAGAGCACTATCAAAATGGACTGCTGAGCCAAGTTAGAAAAGAGTGGCATCAAAATGGCACGCCTAAAGCTGAAGGCACTTTTGTGCAAGGAAAGCGCGAAGAGCTTCATCGCGAATGGAATGAAAAAGGCGAGCTAATTTTCGAAGCGCGTTTTGAAAATGATCTGCCCGAAGGCCTCGTACGCACTTGGTATGGGAAAATGCGACCCAAAGAAGTCATGGAATTTGTTAAAGGAAAGCAGCACGGCAAAGGCGAAGAGTATTATGAGAACGGCCAGAAGCGTTCGATTGCATTCTATAAAAATGGACAAGCCGATGGCACAGTCCAGACCTGGTATGAAGATGGGTCTCCCTGGTTGATCAAAAATTACAAGATGGGTATTCCTGCAGGAGAGCAGATCGAATACTTTCCGAAAGAGATTGCCGAAGGCAAGAAAGCGCAAAAGATCGCCAAGCGTTATACCTATAACGAGCAGGGCAAGCTTCATGGAGAGCAGAAGACTTTCTACCCAGACGGAGTAACCCAGACAGTGATTGTATATGATAATGGCGAGCTGAATGGGGTTAAAGCCCTCTGGGATCCAGATGGTAACCTTGCTGAAGAGTCCTTTTATGAGAAAGGTAAACTCAATGGCCGCTTTTACGAGCTGAATCGTGAAGGCCGAGAGATCGTCTATCATTACAAGAATAACAAGCGCGATGGCTTGCATGAGGTTTACTATAAACCACACGAATTCTTTGGAAAGGTGAAGGCGCTCGAAGTGAACTTTGTCGATGACAAGCCTCACGGCGAACTCAGTGAATACAATGAAGCCGGTACCAAAGTCTCCAGCACTTTCTTCCAACATGGGGTGAAAGATGGAGCTGCGAAAGTCTTCAGCCCTCAAGGGCACTTATTCATGAGCGTCGAATTCAAACAAGACAAGAAAAGTGGCCCAACTCTGCAATACTTCCCAAATGGAAATGTCTTTAAAGAATCCATCTTTATCGACGATCTAAAAGAAGGTGAAGAGAAGACCTGGTTTGAAGATGGCAAACTCGTTTCAATTTTCCGTTATACACATGGAGAGTTGAATGGCACATGTTCAGAGTGGAATGCCGAAGGCATTCTCGTGTTCGAAGGCGAATATAAGCTTGGAAAGCGTCACGGCAAGTTTAATAAATATTTCGATGATGGCAAGCCGCGCCTGCTACAAACTTTCCTCAATGACCAGCTGCATGGGGTCAAAAAAGCTTATGATCGCCAAGGCGTCTGTGTCGAAACCAAATATGACAACGGCAAAAAAGTAAGCTAGTTAAGCTGATCTTGTGGAAGATAAATAAACAGGATTGCTGCAAGGCGGCGGCAGGATACATCCTACCGTGCGCCTGCTGCGTTTTAGGTTGTTATAGGTGGTGTAAGAGAAGTATTGGGATTTGCTTTCGCAAGCATGGCTTGGCGTCGGTTTTGATCTTGTAAAAGCTCATCGTAAGTACGCTGTGCATACTTTTCTGCTTCTCTCCGCCGTACACACTCTAAATAATACCACTCACTCACAGGTTCGTCTATGGGAAGCCCTGATCGCTCGTCGATTTGTGGAGTTGGAGCGGTGCCTAATCCAGAACGTGGTTTTGGGGCATCGGCGGGTAAGAGTTGCTGGGAGGCTGCAATAAAGCTTCGCACAAAGGAATCATCAATACGAAGATCCTGGGCAGCTGGTTGCGGAGGAGGCATTTGCGGCGCAGCTTCTTCAACAAGAGGTCTTATATGAGATCTGGCATGAGGTTTAGGCGCATGATCTTGCGCAGGTTGCAGGGGATTGAGATCATCAGGAGTTTCTGGAGCTTGTCTATTGAAAGATTGGGTGCAAGAGTCAACCCATGAGCAGATCATTTCGAGAAAGTCGACGATGCACGTAGGCAACCAACTATCTAGACAAGTGCAAAAACGTGTTGGCGTGTTGCCATTAGCATCTTCTGGTTCTGGGTGCCCAGCATTTTCGAGCGTTGATCTAGAACCAGCCCCCGTGACTGCAGGCGCACGCTCATCGAGATGAGCGTAAGAAGGGAAACCCAGAGTGGCTGGCTGGTCTAATTTTGTTCCATCAACTGACATGAAATTCCCTAAAGTCAATAAGGTAGAGGAAAATCCTGAGACTTCAGAACGCTTGATAAAAGCTGAATCTGTTTATCCTGCTGATCTGGAGGTAAGGCTGCATTTGTACGAACTTCCTGGAGATATTCGTTAAAGGTCCAAGCGAAAAACCTGGGATGGCCGTAACGTGCTGTGCTGTTAATATAAGTGGCTATGCTAGCCATGTCAGCTAATCCACCGGATCGGGAGTGCCCCAAAATGACGATTTTGTAGTCGGTGATTTCTTTGTCTGTTTCAAGTTGGGCTCGGAACTTATCGAGCACAGCTCGGTATTCGCCGCGGTTTTTTGGTGTGAAAGCCTGCTGCATCCTTTGAGGGAGAGTTGAGCCGTCTTTATAGGTGACAACTGCGTGGATGATGGTTGTGCTTTCAAATTTTTCGCAGTGTTTGCTTGTTCCGCTACTATCCATTTCGCGATATCGGGCATATGTGTTTTCCCAGTTAAACGCATCTAGATTAAAGATCTTGCGTATCCCTGCACAAGGAATGATATTAACTTGAGCTGGCTGTACATCTGGAGCAGCTGCAGCTAAGGCTGATGGCTGCGCTACGGGAGATCTTGGGGAAGGAGATTTTGGAGAATTGGGTTCAGAGGAGGGGTTTGCTTCCGCGGCTTCTGTTTTTCCACAAATCGAATTTACCCATGCACAGATCATTTCGATAAATCCCACGATACAAGCAGGCAGCCAGTTATCTAGGCATGCACAAAAGCGTTCTGGTGTGTGCTCATCGGGCAGGAATCTTGAGTGCATATCAGGGCCAGTTGGGGAAGCCTTATTTGTTGGTGAATTAGAGAGAAAAGAGTTCACCGAAGAGTTTAGATCAACTGTCTTGAGACTTAGGCTAGGTGGTTTAATGGACATATAAGATTCCGTTATTTTGTTTTAATTCTATAAAATTATAATGCATTTATAATTAATATCAAAGATTATAATTTCAAATTAAAATACATAAAATTTATTTTAAAACCTATGGAATAGAGGTAAATAGCTCAAACTCACACAGTAAGATCGGCAGTTGAAATGCCGGCCTCAGCAAGTAAAGGAAAGTTTCGAATTACGGCAATAGGCTCTCGTAGGTTTGGGCGAGAAAAGTTTCTTGATTCAAGTTTTTTGTTATCTACTGTCCATTCAGTTACAGAGGTAACAATCGAATGTTGGTCTTTCCTAAAACTGGGTTTTTTCGAAATTGCTACCTGCGTCCAGGTAAAATCCACAGCGTTTCCTTTCTCGATAAAAGAGCTAAAGAACTCTTTCAGATCAGGGAGATACTCACTCTTATTTGCACCAGTGTATGTTTTTAAGTGTTTTTCTAATGCCGCTTCTTCGTCTGGAAATATAAGTTTTACAACTGTAATCCTCTTAGAAAAGAAGTAGCCCGTAATATTAAATTTTTCTTTTTCTTGTTCGTCATTCCATGTTGTAATTTGATGAAGGAAGAGACTATTTAGCAACTTAACAATTGGGTCAGGCTTGTGTGAGGTTCGAAAGTCTTCTTCAGATGCTTCCTCACCCTCTATCTCATCTAACTCACCTTCAATCTGCTCTAATTCAGCTGCAAGAGGGAGAGCACCTTGACTCGGCTGTTTTTCAGTAGATGGCGCCGGTTCGCCTAAGGTAGAAATGGGTGATATTTCTCCCGCTGGTGTTTCTGAGGCAGCCACAGAAAAGAAAAATGATTCAATCGCGCTTTTAAACCACGAAAGAATATTGAATAGAAACGCGGGAAGAATATTTTCTAGCCAAGACCAGCAGGTAACTTCTCTTTGCGTAGGCTGCTTATCTGTTCTAACCTCTAGATGAGCTGCTTTGACTGGAGCAGGTGGAATGTAAAAATGCACCACTGGCTGACTGCGCGCCTCAATTGTTCGGTTCTCGTATAGAGCTAAAGGATCATTAAAGATATGATCCCTCCAACTAACAGATTTTCTTTTTTTATGCGTAGCAGGAGGTGCAAGAGAGTCTGTAGATTCAACAGAGATGCGCGGAGAAGTAGGAGCAATTGGATGTGTCATGAGCCTGGTGAATAAAAATTTGCAGCAGTTTGCCACTCAGACAGAAAAAAATCAATTACACCGCGTATTTGATGGAAATGAACCTATTGTGACAAACGCGAAAAGATCTGCTCTTCAAGCGAGGGTGGCACAAAGGCGTGCAGCCGACGTTTGAAATGGGCGATCTCTTTAATTAGCGTAGAGCTAATATGTGCATAATCGGGATTAGCGGGCAGAAAAAGCGTTTCGAGTCCGCTTAGTTTGCGATTGGCGAGTGCCATTTGAAATTCTGTGTCCAACTCTACTCCTGAACGCAACCCGCGGATCAAGACGCCGAGCTTCTTTTTCTTGGCAAAGTCTACAGCAAGCTCTGAAAAGCTTTCGATTTTCACATTGGGAAGATCGCGCGTGAGTTCGCGCAGCATTGTTTCTCTTTCTTGAATGGTGAAGATCTCTTTGCTGCTTTTGGATAGGTTGATGGCGATGCCCACATGAAGCTCTTTAAAGAGGGATGCAGCGCGTTGGATGATATCCAGATGGCCAAGGGTGGGCGGATCAAAACTACCGGCAAAAAGAGCCTTTTCCATAATTGCAGACTAAGGGCGCGGAATATATTGATGCAAGAGCGACCTGCCGAAGTGGCGCTTATCTTTACAGATTAGATGTTTGAGGGGGATCTCTTGCTTAAGCCAGGGCGATGGATAGGCTTCTTCGATAAAGACGGTGGCATCATGTGCGAGCTGAAGTTGATCGAGTAGAGTAATGAGTTGAGGATGGAAGGCTGTCTCCCCATAAGGAGGGTCTATATAGATGATATCGAAGGTCTTGTTGAGCTCTTCTAATCTGCCTAATATGGTTACCACGTCACCTTTAAGCAGGGTAGCTTGCTCTTCGAGTTTAAAAGTGCGTAGGTTTTCTTGAATGCATTGAATCGAGCGTGCGTCATTGTCGACAAAGGTCACATGTTCTGCGCCGCGGCTTAGCGCCTCGATGCCGATAGATCCAGAACCTGCAAAAAGATCTAAAAAGCGCGCTTCTAAAATGCGATCTTTGCAAATATCAAAGACCGATTTACGCAGGATGCCCGTGGTGGGCCGAACAGATTCATGTTTGGGAGATTTAAGCAGGCGGCCGCGCAGGGTCCCGCCTAGGATCCGCAGACTCATTGGAATTGCTCATTGCCAGATGATTTGAGGAGTTCCTTGGCTTTTAAGAGGTGTGCAACCTTGCCCTCTTTTAAAAAGCTCTCATACTGGCCTTTAGCGCGCACTTTAGCCCAGCGTTTTTCTAAAAGACGTGGGGCCTTAGCGGATTGTTTAAGAGAGATGTTTTTGGTGATGCTCACCCACTGATCTTTGTACTTTCCCTGAATCAAAATGGTGAAGTCGCTGAAGCTATCAACAGTACCTACAATCTCATATGGGCGCTGCGCAAATAGAGTGGGCATCTGTGTTGAAGAGGGATAGAAGAGAACTTCGGTTTCAGGATCTTTTGAAACAGCTGTAATTGTTAGATCTTTTACCATCGGATTGCGCTGATCTAAGATGAGCTTGCCGAGTTTTCGTGGAAAGGCTGCATGTGTGTCAGAATAAAGGAGCTGGCCGCCACTGCAGCTGGTTAGAAGATCAAGCATAATGAGGTTATTGTTTTTTCCTACGGCTGCTGCGTGCACCGTGATCTTGCCTTCATTTTTGTTAATCCACTGAGCGATATATTTCTGATGTTTAGCCAGAGCTTGCGTAGAGCCGCCATCACTGATCAAGATGGCAGTGTGGGCTTCGTCTTCCGAGAGTTGGCTAGGCAGAACTTTAGGCAGCGCAGCATAAGGATCGGAGGAAGCAAAGGCGCCGCCGCATTCTTGTGGCTCTAAAAACTCTTCAGCGCGTTGTAGCGCAGCTTTTGAAAAGGGAATAGGACTTTCGCTTAAGCGTCTGATCTTTTTATCAAATAGGATGATGTTGAATTTATCGCCTTCGCGCAGACAAGCGAGGCCTTTTAAGACGGCTCTTTTAAAAGAAGCGAAACGATAGCGTTCGATGGAGCTAGAACGGTCGATCAGAAAGTAGTAGTTCTGAGACATGCTTTCCATTGCGATCTCATCATTGGCAGTGAGATTAAGCGCGAAGACATAGCCTTTGCCTTCTGGATGAGGCATCAGTTGAACTTTGAGATCAAAGGCTTCATCCCAAGGTCTGGCTTGCGCAATTTCGGGTAAAAGATAAGCATCGAGATCAGGAAGAGCGTCCATTTCTGGAATGCCGAGCGATGCATCTTTTCCTAAAGAAATGATTGGGCTTTGCGGAAGAAGAAAAGGGCGTGTTTTTTCTTTTTCATCCGAAGAAAAGAGAGGCGAATTCATCGAAGATTGCAGTTCGGGGAAAACGTCGAGAGAAGGTTCTTTGGTAAAGCTTTCGATGAGTGCAGCGGGTGGCAAGTCTGATTCAGTCATGACTGCTACGGGCATTGAATCTAGACCGATGTCGTCGATCTCTTCTACGTCATCGAGCGCAAACGAGGAGGTAAGTGTTTTTTGCGGCTCTGAGCTAGCGCGCTTTTCTAGGGCAAGCTGCGGGTAAATCGTATCATCTTGTTCTTTGGTTCTCTCTAGCTCTTCACAATTTGCCAGCACAAAAGCTAAAGAGGGGGCGATCATGGTGGGTAAAGAGACCTCGTCTGCTTGCTCAAGAGGCGCCTCTGGCAATTGAGGCAGCTCGGGCGTCTTAGCAACGAGCTCTTCCGAGGGCTGCTTAAAGTTGTCGGTAGGTTGAAAGCGCAGATCGAAGGGGATCTCTTTTATGCTAGGTTTAGCAAATTCCTCGAACACCTCTTCGAGCATTTCTTGGTGTAAAAGATCATCTTCATTAGCCGCGATCGTTTCCTGAGTAGGCGTGCTTTTACGAAAGAGTGAGGCAAAGCGGCTTTGCAGAACTAATGGATTCCGCATAAAGAAGGCGAGAAAAAAGATATGCAAGCTCACCGAGACGAGAAAGCAGGTCGCTAGCAGGGAACGCTTTTTATTCATAGACTGGTCGTGTTCTTAATCTTCTCGCGTAAATAAGGTGTTAAGTCCGAAGAAGAATTTTTCAGTTCTTCGAGCAGCGCATCACCCTTAATTTTGAGTTCTTTGGCTTCTTCTTCATTTTCGCATAAAGCAGCTTGCGTTTGAAGAATGAGGGAATCGATGAATTTCATGTAAGTCTGAAATAACTGATCTTTTTCAGACTGACGGAGTCTGCAAGCCTGATACTCTTGAGAATCAGCATCTTCCTCACTTAAAAACTCATCTTTCACATTTTTCAAAAGCGCTACTAATTTTTCTAGCCGCTTCTCTTTGGGAGCCAGTTCCGACTTGATCAGCGCGTAATCTAACGCGGCTTCAAGGTGGATGGGCTCACTATGCAGCCTACGCTTAATTTGAAGGTCTTTTAGCGCAGCCAAAATAGAAGAAAGGCGAGGATTAGCATCACTTTTCTCTTCTTTCTTTAAAAGTCCATATTCCAAGCGTGCGCGTTCAAGCAGCGCCGCATCTGCGGCTGAAGAGAGGGCATGCGAAGATGTGTTGATAAGATAATCATAAGTTGAAAGTGCTTTTTCATAATCGTTCACCTGGGCATAGACACGACCGAGCTCCAATAGAGTGCGTCGCTGAAACTTCCAGGTTAATTCTGGCTGCGCATCATAAAGGGCGCGTAGATCATTTAAGATCACAAGAGAGTCTGCTTTTTTATCGATATGATTAAGCAGGTCAGCATATTTAAGAGCCTCTCCTTCTAGGAAAAGAGTATCTGCTGAAATGGCTTTGAGCTCTTTTAGAATACGCTCAAATAACTGCGTGGCTCTTTCGCTGTAATTGCTACCGCCTTTTTCGGCTTTTGCTCTGCTGTAGTAATAGTTGGCTAACCAAAGCAGATTGTCGCGTTTTACTTCGACATCATTTTGCCTAGCACATTCAAATAGGTGGTTAGCGGCTTTTTCGATTAATTCTTTGTCGCCATGTTTGTGACCAGCTTCTCTGAGATAGGCATTGTAAAGCATGAGACGCAGTACGGAGCTATTTTCTAAATGCGGGTTAAGCACAAGAGCTTTTTCAGCGTGATCGAGGAAATTTGCTCCCTCTTTTCCAGAGCGATGCATAGCTAAAGCAGCTAGCAGATGTGCTTCGGCAAGCGATGTTGAAGCAGCATGTTCTGTGATGAAAGCGCCTAATTGCTGTGTGCTCTCATCCCATTTGCCTAAGGCATAAAGCGTCTTGCCTAGTAAAAACGCATAGCTTTCTTTTTCTTCGGCTTTCCAGACATTCTCTTGTTTAAGAGCTTCATTTAATAGCGAGGCGACCATCTCATTTTTAGCTTGTTGCTCACCTGCTGTTGCATGTTTACGCTCCATCAGGCCGGCGTGCACTAACTGATGCCAAGCAGAGCCGAGCTGGGTACTGGCAGGAAAGGTTTGAATGAAGTCTGAAAAAGTCTCGCGACCTTTCTCCCATTTTTGAGCTTTAAGTTGCAGGCGGCCTTTTTCATAAGAGAGAGATTCTTTTTCTTCGTAATCTGGAAAGGCAACGAGCACACGCTCTAGCTGTTCTTGTGCCGCGCTTAGGTCGCCCTGTTCTTCGCAGACTTGCGAGTGCAATATGAGTGTTTTGGCATAGTCAGCATCTTCTAGAAAGAACTGGCCCATTTTTTGAACGGCGTTTGCCATTACGGAAAGATCTTTCGTCTCTCTTGCGCAATTAATTAGGCAGATCAATGCACTTTTTAGCTCAGGAGTCGCTGTTTGCTTGCCAGCAACAAATCCTTGCAGAGGAGCCACTGCCTGTGTGTATTCTTTCAGCGCAAAGTGACTTTTACCTGTATAAAGTTGGATAAGCGGAAGTTTTTCTGGAGAGAGATGCTTAACTGCTTCCTCGCGTACAGCTAGAAAATCCGCGTGTTTTTCCATTTGGAAAAGGAGTAATAGCTGGTTATAAGCAGCAGCCTGTGCTTTTTCCCCGCCTAATTGATAGACCGATGCAAACGTTTTGCAGGCATCTTCTTTATTTTCTTGAACTTGCATAGAAGCCACTTGGAACAGCAGATCTTCTTTTTTATCAGGATATTTTTGTGCCAGTTTCAGAAATAAATCGGCAGCTTCGGGGTAATGCTTTAGCTCGCGATGAATGTAGGCTAGCGGAAGAAGTGAGGAATCTTTGAACGTAGATTTAGAAAGTCCTTCATACTCTTCTTTTGCTTTTTCTAGAATTTGGAGTTTTTTGGCTTCATCTTTCGTCTGCATGCCTTGACGCCAGAGAGATTCAGCTAAGAGATAATGCATTTCAAAGCGATCGCCGCCAGCTTGATTGAGTTCTTTGGCAACTTGAGTGATCACTTCGGGATAGCGATTTAGACCATAAAGTGAGCGCAATTGATTCAGCTGACACTTTTTTTGCAGATCCTTATCCTGCACGTGACTGTAAGCTTCAACGGCTTCTTCATATTGATTCTCGAAGAAATAAAGATCGCCCAGCATCGTATAGAGCTGTTCGCGAGCACTGCTATTTGGCTTATTCGAAAGCAGCTCGAGAATTTGGGTTTTAGCGGCTGCATAGTCGCCCTCTTTCCAATATTCGGCGATGCGTCTGAGCTGCAGAGCCTCTTGAGGCGTAGCATTCTTTACCGGCTTTAGCGCCGGAAGAAGGGGAAGAGAGAGTGCTAACAAGCAGAAAACGAAATGATCTCTACGCATGACACACCTATGGCTTAAGAATTTTGGCCGATTATACCCACAACATATTATTTTACAAATGGAGTCGGTGTTATCACACAAAAGATGAAGAATTTCACCACAGAGATCACAAAAGCCGCCAAGATAGGAAAGATGAAATGTTTCAAATTTTGGATGTGGAAAATTTCTATCTAAAGATTTAGCATACTCATTTTTTGATTGCCATTTGATAGGAATCTTAAGTGAGCATTACTGATCCAAGGCATGGCGCCTATATCGTCTACGTTGATGAAAGCGGTGATCATAGTCTTGAGTCGATCAATCAGCGGTATCCGTTATTTGTATTATCTTTCTGCATATTTCAGAAAGAATACTATGCGCACAAAGTTACACCTGCTTTGCGGATGCTTAAATTTTCGACTTTTGGCCACGATATGGTCATCTTACATGAGCACGAAATCCGAAAAAAATTTGGGGCCTTCAGTAAGTTGAACAAAGACTTGCGAGAAACATTCTTGGAGTCATTAACTGATCTGGTTGCTCAAACTGATTTCACCTTTATCCCTATTGTCATAGATAAATACGCAATAAAAGAACATGGGGCAGATCCGATACACGTCTATCACTTGGCTATGCGATTAGGTTTAGAAAAGCTTTATGGGTTTTTTCGAGATCGTGAACAACACAATTATGATACTCACATAATTTTCGAAGCACGTGGTCAAAAAGAAGATCTGGCTTTGGAATTAGAATTTCAGCGAGTGTGCGATGGAAACAATTCCATGATGCAAAAACTGCCTTTTAAGGTCATTGTTGCTGATAAAAGAGCGAATTCAGAAGGATTACAATTCGCTGACATAATTGCTCGTCCTGTAGGCCTTTCTGTTTTAAGGCCGCAACAACCTAATCGAGTCTTTGCGATTTTGAAAGAAAAGATTTATGAGCAAGAGCCAAGTATCTACCCCTTAAAAGCGAAAGGCCCCAAGGTTGTCCTTGAGGCACAAACGCCGGTAGGGTAGTCCCGACCCATTTATACCTTTATTCTAAGAAGATTTTTGGTTTTTTTCAATACCTATCAAAATAAGAGCAAGGACCTCGGGAAGAACTAGAGGTCGGAGAAGGGAAAAAGGGGGCAGGCGTCGTAATAAGAGATAAGTTCGGGCGCGCGCTTGTCGTTTGAGTTTTTGAGCTGCTCA
Source organism: uncultured Chlamydiales bacterium (assembly GCA_963700985.1). GTDB lineage: Bacteria > Chlamydiota > Chlamydiia > Chlamydiales > Rhabdochlamydiaceae. Next base: position 1,487,432 of record OY969554.1, on the reverse strand, counting down.
TAGAGCAAAAGAGCTTTGGCGGTTTCACCTTGGCGGAAATAGAGTACGCCTAGACGAAATTGTAGTTCGCGATCTTGAGGTGAGAGATTTAATAGGGCTTCATGTTCTTGGACTTCTTCGTCTAGCATGCCAAGTTCGTGGTAGATGCTAGCTAGCTGAGCATGTACCCATGGATCATTGGGAGCGAGCGAATCTAAGATCTTAAATTCCTGGATGGCGCGCGCGGTGCAGGCTTCAAATTTTTCGTGCATCTCGTTCGAAGAGTATGCGGCGGGAATCCATGAGAGATCTGTGGGAGAGCGATAGAGTTTTGCAAGTGCGAGATAAGCGTGTGCAAGAGAGGCGTGCGCTTCGAGATCGACTGGCTCATCTTTAACCAAGTTAAGATGGTAACCGATGGCTTCGATCAGAAGCATCTCTTTCATTTGTTGAATCTCTTTCCAGTGCATCCAAATCAGGCACTTTTCATAGATGGGCTGTAGAAATGCAAAAGGTGCAGGAGAAGAGAGGGTCCATTTTTTAAGTTCAAGCAGATCAGCTAGATGTCTCAGGAGACAAGCCATCAAGAGAGAGTCCTCTTCTTCGGCTAGTCCCTTGCATGCACTTAAGTAATCTGTTTGCATCTCAGCCATTTGATCTGGCTTTTTGGCATTCACATAAAATGAGAGTAGAAAATAAGAAAAGATGGTTAAGCACAAAGCAGCAAGGCAGATCGCAATAAAAAGCGGTTTAGACAGATAAGAAAGAAGCAGGATTGCGATAAGTTCGAGCCCGCAAAGAACAAAAAACCCAAGATTAAAGCGTCTTGTAGCTTGAGTGAGACTGAAAAAGTCACCTAAAGCGCGTTCGCTAAGCTGCCTTACCTTCTCTTGCATTACAGGAGAATCAAAAAGGCGGACTTTTTCCTGAGATGTTTGCGCAGTTGTTGTCATGATAGGCCGAAAATTTTATCCTAAATGCTCAATTTTCACAAGTCACTCGCCCGTTTCAATCATAAAATTAATCACGCGTTGTGATACGCCGGCTTTTTTAAGATCTACAATTTCATCGCTTGAAAGCTGGAAGATGCTGCCAGTAGCCTTGATCTGATTTATAATTACTTCATCTTTTAGCCCATTACGTGACATGTTTTTAATGTCCTGGATAGATAACTGCTCGCCACGATCAATTTTTCGCAGAGTTTGTGGTGAACGCGACTCCATGATCTCGCGATCTTGCTGGTCAAGCGCATAGCCGATAAGGCCACCTGCAGCTGCGCCAACAGCTCCACCAATAAAGGCTCCTTCCCATCCGCCTACTGCACCTCCTATTAAGGCTCCTCCGCCTGCCCCGACGATAGCGCCAGTGCCAGCTTTACTTTCGCAGCTGGTTAAAATGAGCGCGCTGCTCACCAAGCTTAGGACGATCCGTTTCATAGTTGCCCGTGTAGATAATTGTTCTCTTAACTTGCTTGTAGCGCTATAATGAGGATTTTTCAAGAAATTTTAATTCCAAAGCTTATTAATTACTTATGCTTTCATATGCTGAGATGGTTTCGCTAGGCCAGGAGGTTAACCGGGAACTCTCTGCTTTTATTTTTGTCGAAATGCTTGAGTTATTTCCTGGAAAATTTCTAATTTTCTTCAAAAAGGGCAATGAGCGCCAGCAGCTGCTTTTTTCTATAAAACATCCCTTCGAGCGTTTCCATCTGGCCTTATCCGAAAAGGGAAAAGAGACACCGTTTACTCGGGAGATAACGAAGCTGCTTCAAAATGCAGAAGTGATAAAGGCTGAGCTTTTGCAAGAGGATCGCATTTTTGCACTGCATTTTGAACGAGATAAGCTGCATTTTATGCTCTTGCTTGAGCTGATTCCTCGCCATGCGAATCTCTATCTCTTGAGTGAGAATCAAAAAATTCTCACTTCACTTCGAAAGTCTCAGCTCACGGAATACAAAATCCCAGAGCGGGCTTTCGCCCACGATTCTACGCCGATTGCATGTTCAAGCGAAAACGTAAGTGTGACTTATGTCCAAAAAGAACAGGCGGCGCGTAAAGATGAACTGCTTGAAGTAGCACGCGCAGCCCTGCATAAACAGATTAAAAAGCAAGAGAAGCACATCACACAGCTACAAGCGCAAAAAATTGAAGCCGAAGCTTGGGCTGAAAAAGAACATGAAGCCAAGCTTTTGCAAAGCAATTATTTTCAGCTTAAAAAGGGCATGAAAGAGATTGCGCTTGAAGACTGGGAAACAGGTGAAATGCGTACAATTAAGCTCGATCCCAATTTAGAAGTTAGTATGCAACTCAAGCGTCAGTTTACGCGTGCGCGCAAGCTTAAAGCGAGCCTTCCCTATCTCGAGCGTTTCATAGATAAAGCTAAGGATCAGCTCATGCGCCTCCAAGCTCAGCTAAACTCTTTGGAAACGGATCAGATATTCCCTCAATCTGAAGAAAAACTCATTGCCAAAGTTAAGCCTGAGAAAAAAAGCCATCCTTTCCGTGAGTATATATCTCAGAAAGGTTTGATCATCTATGTCGCTAAGAATGCAAGACAGAATGAAGAGCTAACCTTCTCCTTCGCCCGTGGGCTAGACTATTGGCTGCACGTGGCGGATTTTGCCGGCTCGCATGTGGTCTTGCGCACCTTAAAGCGCGAAGAGCCCGATCAAGAGTCTATCTTGGATGCAGCGCTATTAGCCTTACATTTTAGTAAGGCGAAGGATGAAAAAGTTGCTGATGTGACGTTTACGCAGGTAAAGTTTTTGACGCGTGGTAAAAAGATGGGAGAGGTGAGCGTGTCAAAGCACAAAAAGATCACGGTTCGCAACGATCCCAAGCGTTTGGCAATGCTCAAAGAAGCTGTCACTCTCTGAATCTATAACCCACACCACGCACAGTTTCGATCCAATCAAATTTAGGCCCAAGCTTTTTACGCAAAGAGGCGATGTGCACATCGATATTGCGATCGACGATAAACGCGTCATCATTATGCACATCATCGAGCAGTTGATTGCGTGTCAGCACCTTTCCGCGATTTGCAAGCAGGCGCTTTAAGATGCCAAATTCGGAAAGTGTAATGGTGAGTATCTTATCTGCGCGTTTCAAAAGGTAGCGATCTACATCGAGTGAAAACTCTCCGAAGCCAACTGCTTTTGAAGCTTTTTCAGGCTCTTTTCCGCGTCGCAAAACAGCTTTGATGCGCGAGAAGAGCACTTTTGGAGAAAAGGGCTTCGCGACGTAATCATCAGCGCCTAGCTCGAGGCCGAGGATGACGTTGATCTCTTCGCCTTTAGCCGTAAGGATAATCACGGGAATATTCTTTAATTCTGGATTATTTTTGATCTTTCGGCAGACATCGAAGCCGTTTTGTCCAGGAAGCATAATATCGAGGATAACTAAATCGGGCTTCTCGCGTTCAATTGCACGATATCCATTAATGCCATCGACTTCAACATGCAGTTTATAGCCCAGTACTTCAGCTTGTAGTTTGATGAGAGCTGCAATGTCCTCTTCATCTTCGATTAGTAGAATTCTTTTTCTCTGGCTCATTTGCGTATCCGTAAAAAAACAAATTGAAAATATGGATTAAATCATGCTTTAGATTGAGTTGTCAAACCAAAGTATCATACATGTCGCAGCTATCATTAGATATCATCATCCCCATCTATAATCCAGGAAGATTTCTGGAGCGCTGTTTGCAAAGCGTGTTAAACCAGACCTATAAGGGGAAGTTTCGTCTCATTCTAGTCGATGATGGCTCTACTGAGCCAGTGGAAGAGATCATAGAAGCAACCATTGGTAAGAAATCGGGCAAGAAATCGATAGAGTGGGTCTATATTAAGCTGCCAGAGAATAGTGGAGCTGCCTATGCACGAAACATTGGGATAAAGCACGCCAAAGCAGATCTCATTTTTTTTCTAGACGCCGATGATGAGATGCTGCCTAAGCGGCTAGCCTTAAGCGTGGCAATTTTTAAAAAATGCCCAGAGCTCATCATGGTATGTGGAAATTTTCGCTGGGTTATTGATGGAAAGGTTTCTTCTGCCTGTTTTATCACTCCTCCAGAAATTTATTACGCCACCATGCTCATACACTTTCCTATCAACGCCTCAACAGTTGCTATTCGTCGTGAAATATTTAACGAAGTCGGTTTTTTTAATGAGGAGTATGTTGTAGGTGAAGATTACGATCTCTGGATGCGCATTGCTCAGCGTTTTCCTCAACACATTCACTATATTCATGAGGAGATAGCCCTTTATAATTGGTGCGCAGTAGAAGGCTCCTTAACAGGCAGATATCGCGGCTCAGCCGAGAGTGAAGCGATTTTCGAAGAGATCCGCAAGAAATACGGCGCTCTGTAAGTTATTAAATGGATTGGACGTGTTCGATTGGGCAGCCTAAGAAAGCTTGGCCAAGCTGACGGAACTTATCAGGATCATCGGATACAAAAAACTGGTAGCGCGGAGTTTCTTTCTGCTCGTTGAACAGATGATTCGTATGTAATAATTTTTCGACTTCGCGTGCACAGGCGTATCCGGGGTCGATCAGAGTGACTTTTGCTCCAAGCTCATTCTGGATTTCCCCTACCATAAGTGGATAGTGCGTACAGCCCAGAAGGGTCGCATCGACGCCTTTATCTTTTAAAGGACTCAAGTATTCCCGAATAGCCAAAGTGGCCATGTGGTGGTTTGTATATCCTTCTTCTACTAGGGGCACAAAAAGTGGGCAAGCAATAGCTAGAATCTCAGTTTGAGGAAGGATTTCTCGAATTTTGGATTGATAGATGCCAGAAGCGATCGTTCCGCGTGTACCCAAAATGGCTACTTTCTGTTTTTTTGGCAGCTGGATGAGTTGGTTCACTGCTGGTGGAATGACACCAATCACCGGGACATCAAAGGTTTTCGAGATCTCTTCAAGCGCGTAGGCGCAGGCAGTGTGACAGGCAATTACGAGCAGCTTAATTTTTTTGCTGAGCAGAAATTGCGCATTCTCATGTGTGTAGCGCAAAATTGTTTCCGCGCTTTTGTTTCCGTAGGGCAGTCTGGCAGTGTCGCCGAAATAGGTGAGATTCTCATGGGGCAATACCGTGCGAATGGCACGCATAACGGTTAGCCCGCCGAATCCGGAGTCAAAAATTCCTATGCTTTGTTCTGAGAAGGCGTTCATTCGGGAAGTTTGATCTCTTGGCCGACGACGATGCGATCGGAATCTAGGCCATTGAGTTTTTTGATGGCATCTACGCTGGTGCCTTGCTGTTTGGCAATCTTTTCGAGCGAATCGCCCGATTTGATTTTGTATTTTCGAGACGATGAAGAAAAGGTGCTCTCTTCCCTAGATTTTTCTTTAAGAACTTGAGAAAGAGAGGAGAGGGTGCCTTTGAGTTTAACGACTTCATCAAGCCGGCGATTTTGTGCCTGAATCTCTTGTTCGAGATCGCGGATCTTATCTTGCTGCTTGGTGAAGGTAGCGATTGTCTGATTAGCGTGTGCGCTGAGTTTCTCCTGATTCTTCTGGAGCTCAGTAAGCTTATGTTCAAGATTAGCAAGCTGAAGGGAGAGTTCAGCTCCCTTGGCTTGTGACTTGGTCGTTAGCTGTGATTTGAGGGATGACTCTTGTCCTCTGATCTTCTCATCCATAAGCTGCAGATCGACCTTTGTTCCATCGAGAGAATGCTTGAGATCGGATAACTCAAGACGAAACTCTTCAAGAGCAAGGTCAGTCTGGCTCCTCCCCTCGTTCCACGAGGTCATACGAGAGGAGCAGCTACAAAAAACAAGAAGACAAAGAGCCAAACCTCTATGCATTAGCGTTGAAAGATCTTAAATTGCGCACGTCTGTTTTTCGACCAAGCATCTGAATTATGGCCGATGTCTGCAGGACGCTCTTTTCCATAAGATACAGTGTGAACTTGGTTCAGATCAGCTCCCATTTTGACTAGCGTTGAGCGAATAGCATTTGCTCTGCGCGCGCCAAGAGAGAGGTTATACGCTTCAGGACCACGTTCGTCGCAATGGCCTTCAATAAATACGTATGTGTTTGGATGGCTTTTCAGGTATGCGGCAATACGTTCCATCGCAGCTAAAGAGTCTGAGTTACGGATGATATAATCATCTGTGTTGAAATAAACGTTGCGGAAGACTGCTGCGAGATCAGCGCTTGGTGCATGAAACTGATCGATGCTAGGAATTCCACTGCCAGCATCTCCAGGAGAGAAACGTGATTGTGGGATTGCTCCATCGGCAAACTGTGACTTTAGATCTTCATCGCGAAGAGGGATGAAATCTTCTTGTGAAGGTCCATCAAATTCATCAGCGCTAGCGAGTTGCTCTCCGCCATCATTGCCCCAGAGCGACTGTGAATGTTTATATCGATAGCTTGAAGATGACTTAGAATCATCCCAAGAGTTATTTTTTTTGCTGCAGCTAGAAAATAGTGTGCAGAGCATTCCGCACGCTAATGTCATTCTTAAAAAGTTCGTTTTCATGTTGATCCTCAATAGTTAACGGGGGCCCCAAGTGGGATAATGTTTTTTCCCTTGCCCTTTTGAAATTTTTATTGCATCTGGCTGATTTAGATTTACGATATAAAGCTCCGAAGAGGAAGCATCAGTTGAATTGAATACGAGATGCAAACTATCTGATGCCCACGCAGGGTTTTCTTTATTTCCAGGTCCCGAAGTCAGCTGTCTCTCCTCGCCTGTGCCGAAGTCGTAAATCCATATCTGTCTCACACCACCAGTTTTAGCACTATAGGCTAATTTTCTTCCATCAGGAGACCAAGCCGGGCAAGAGTTTTCGTTGTTTTGCTTGGAAATTAGGTGCGGATTTGCTCTTCTTCCACTTTCCGAGATGGGGATTACATAGATGCGCATATGTCTGTCTTTATCGGAAACAAAGGCAATTTTAGTGCCATCAGGGCTAAATGTGGGAGAAGCTTGAGTTGAATGCGGATAGGAAAAGAGTTGAAAGGGTTTACCTACTTCTCCTGTCTGCGGATTAAAAGGTTGCAAAAAGAGGTCAGATCTTCCAGCTGCATCACAGATAAAAGCGACTTTGTCGCGCTGCGACGAAATGGCAGGAAGAAGCTGGTTGCCACGCAGATCGATTAAACGTTTGCCTACGCCTTCTTTAAGGTTAGCTAGGAAAATTTTAGGCTGTCCTTGTTTATAAGACACATATAAGAAACGATCGCTAGCGCCTGGGAACTTGGCATTTTGCGGAATGAAAACAGGGGTAACGCAGTAGCTGCTTTCACGGGTAATTTGATGCGCGTTAGAACCATCCCAATCGCATTCCCAAATTTCTGAGCCCCAGCTTTCAACATCAGCGCGCGTTTCTTTTACCTGCATCGCATAAAGAATGCGGTTGCTGGCGATTCCTTCCTTATTGAAAAGAGTTTTATGGATGCCGTCAGCCAATTTATGCATTTGGCGGCGATCTTGAGCTAGCTCTCCAGTTAAAGGAATATCCGCAAAGTGTTTCAGAGAACCAGATTGAGTAGAAGAGACATAAGCTGCGAGTGATTTACCTGAGAGAACCAGCTTGATCGCATGAGCTACGCCAAAACTTTTCCATGCGTTCGGGGCAAATGCATCTTTAACATCTTTGGCAGAGAGAGTTTTTTCTTTCTGTTCATTGAAAGGCAGAACTTTTGTTGTGCCATTGTAGTTTAAGTCAAAATTGAGAATTGATTCGAGTTGAGATAAATAATTTTTATCGAGCGCGGCTTCTCCTCCAATCTTTCCAACATAAATAGGAATCAAATTACTGGTTGTGGAGAGTTGAACGCGAATCTCTGGGCTTGATTTAGGCGCTTCAGCATAGGAGTTAGTTCCTATAAGAGCTGCGATTGCTATTAGTGAAAGAGTTCTCATGGCTTAGATCTCGTTACAAAATGTGACGATAAAAGTTTCTTGTTTCTTGTTTTCCAACAAATGAGGAAATCTCAAATGTGGAAGACTTGTTTCAAGATATCTTCTATTTTTCTCACTTTCGGTTTTTATGACTAGAAGATTCACAACAGAGCCATCCTGTTTTAGCGTAAGTTGAATCTTTACCTCCCCATATTCGGGCAGATTGAGCGTCTGTTTGAGGTAGCCAATCAGTGTGGCATGATAATCGCTACTGTCGGACATTTCTCCTGTAGAAGCAGAAGGGAAAGCCTGATTTTTTTGAGCTTCAATTGGGCTCGGGAGATCATACTTTTTCGAAGCGCCTTTCTTTTTTTCTGGTTTTGCTTCTATTTTTGAAAGACTCTCTTCTAATTCTTGCAGAAGTTTCTGGGACATCTTCTCTCTTTTATCATCCACAGGTGGTTTTTTAGGCTGAGGCTTTTTTTCTTTGACCAGTTTTTTATCTGCGATAGGAGGAGTTTTTTTTGCTGGGGGTGGAGTCGCAGTAGGCTGAGGTTTTTTAGGCGCGGGTTTGGGCGGTGGACTTTCTTTAGGTTTTGGGTTAACTGGCTTGCGAGCGCTGGAGCCTTGTGCGGCGGGTGCGGCAGCGATTTTTTCTTTTGGGGTCGCCGCGGCCGCCATCGTTTTGACGATCAGCGGTTTATGTGGCCGTTTGGTTTCTGGGGTAAAGAACGCATGCATATAGAATAAGAAGAAGCAGTGCGCAGCGAGCACCGTAAAAAGAATCGCGGCTTTGACGGGATCCTTGCGCATGCATTAACCCGGTTGCAAGATAATATCTAACTGCTCGAAACCTGCGAGTTCGACGGCATTTTTAACAGATTGATAAGTGCCAAACTGGGCTTTCTTATCATGAAAAAGTTGTGGAATGCGTTGAGGGTGAGTCGCTTTAGCCTGTTTTAAAAGCGGCAAAAGCTCTTCCTTATTCACAATCTTTCCATTTAACCAGATACTATTATCTTCATTCACTCTGATGGTAACGGGGCTGCTTTCTTGCACGACGGCCATCGATTTTGCGTCTTTATGACTAGCCGATGCTAACTGAAGTCGATCGAGTTCCAGCATTGGAGCGATGATGATGAACATGATGAGCACAACAAATACCACATCGATCAATGGAGTAAGATTTACCGATGCTTCATCTTCGGCCTGATCTTGTTTAGATGTTGTTCGTCTACGGCGCGCCATTTTTTATTCCACCTTACGGTACTGGATCTCTACAGTAGAGAGCAGAAGATAGAGGAAGTCTTCCATATCCGAAGAGAGGTTACGAAGCGAATTTCTTAAATAATTATAAGAGACTAGTGCCGGGATAGCAATTACCAGGCCTAGAACTGTGGTTGCCAAAGCCGTAGAGAGTCCTCCAAGAACGGCCGCATTTGAGTTAGCAGAGGCGCCCCCATGTAATTCGGCGAAAGTGATTAGAATTCCCCAAACCGTTCCGAGCAGACCCAAGAAAGGAGCCAGCGTTACAATCGTTGAAAGGATAAAGAGGTTTCGTTCTAAGGTTTTTGTTTGAGTTGAGATGGTCGTCAACACATGTGACTCCAAAAGCTCAAGATCCTCAGCTGAAAGATAGACGGGCGCAGGCTCTGCACTTTCCTTATTGGTGGAAAAAAAGTGGTTTTTGTTGAGCAATTCGATAGCTTTTTGCTTAAGCGTAGCAAATATTTGAGCAAAAGGATGAGGAAGCGCGCGGTTATGAGGCTTCGGTAGTTCTGAAACATCTAAAGAAAAGAGTGGGCGCTTATTCTGCTCGATTGCCATTTGAAAAGCGGCGGAGGTTTTGCGCACATGACGCGTCACCCAAGTTTTTTGCAAAAGAACCACCCAGCAAACTACTGACATTAAGAAGAGGCCGAGAAAAATGAGTTTGCCGAAAAAATCGGATTGAGAATAAGCCGAGAGGAAGACGTTAGAAGCGAGAAGATTTGGAATCATAGGATTTATTAACCAGAGTTATCGAGTCATTTGACTCCGAAGTGAGTTTAACAACTGACTCTACCAAAGTGCATAACGAAAACGGAGGGCATTTGTCAAGGAAAGCTCCGCTGATCATCTCTTTTTATACGCTGAATACGCCTTATGAGCAAGAGGCGCAGAGGCTCATCGATTCGTGCAAAAAATGGAATCTCGAGTTTTGCATAGAGGGTTTGCCCTCTCAAGGATCATGGGAAAAAAATTGTGCCGTAAAACCGTTTTACATATTAGAAAAGATGCGTGAGCATGCGCGTCCGCTCTTTTGGGTTGATGCAGATGCAGCTTTTCTTAGATCGCCAGACTTTTCTCCTTTTTTAGATTATGACCTGGGGGTGCGTACGTTAGATTTTCTTTCCGAAGATCATACTTCTCGCGTGCTTTCCGGCTCCCTTTTCATCAACGCAACTCCAGCGGCGCAAAATTTAATTGAGAACTGGTGTGCTGAGTGCGCTCGGCAGCAAGAGAATCACAAACGTACGCATGAATTTTGGGATCAAGTTGCACTCCGTGATGTGATTGCAAGATCGACCGAGCTACGCGTAGCGCCTTTGCCTGTTAGCTATTGCAAAATCTTCGACGTGGATCTCTTTTTTATCGGAGACGAAGAGGTAGTGATTGAACATTATCAAGCATCAAGGCGTTTAAAATGTCACATAACATAGCTACGGTGATTAGCTTTTGCTCGAACGACTGGCGTTTTCTTGAAAGAAGCATTCAAGAAGCCAAATATTTTTCTAAACAGATCGTGATCGCCTGTTGCGATCATTTTTTTGATGGAACAGTAGAAGATCTAGCTTTTTTAGAAGAGTGCTATCGGAAATATTCCGATTGCTGCTTTGTCGAATACCATTTTGATCCAGCTCAGCCATATGGGCGGGCAGCACCTTTGGCGCTTGAAGATTTAAACGGCGTGCGTCATTGGCATAATACCGCAAGACTCGTTGCATTTTATGCCTTAGCTCCTGAAATCGAGACCATACTGTTTCTTGATGCAGATGAGATTGTGGAAGGTTTGCGCTTTGCCAATTGGCTCGATCAATTTCCCTACCTTGACTTCACGGCGCTGCGCTTTGCTTCTTACTGGTATTTTCGAGAAGCGCGCTTTTGTGCCACCACATTTTCTGACACAAGCCTTCTGGTTAATCGCAGCTCAATTACCAGCGAGCATCTTCTAGATGCTGATGAGCGCGCAGGCTATTTCCTGCGTGCCAATGGCAATAAGTTGCAGCAGATAAGCTTAGAGAAGCCTTTGATGCATCATTTCAGCTGGGTACGCACTCAAGAGGAGATGATCAAAAAAACAGCTAGCTGGGGTCACCACTGGGAAAGGGATTGGAAAGCGTTGATCGAAGAAGAGTATGCGCGCGCATTTAATGGCCGCGATTTTATCCGCCAATATGAGTACGCAGCTGTTGAGCCTCTTTTTGATCCGCTATCATTGCACAAGCCCAACCTACCAGCCATCGATCTGCAAACGCATCTCGATCGCCTGCCTAACTTTCCCAATGTGCAGCGCCTTACAGCAAAAGAGGCTTTCCGTTTGGAGCTTGCTCTGCACCTAAAAAATCCCTTTTAAAAAAGCGTAAGAGAAACTAGCCTTAGCACCTTTTTTTAAAGGAGGATTGTTTATGACAGTATCTGGGGCGGGGCTTCGCGCAACAATCGCTTTGCTAGCTGATGCTTATGTTAAATTAAATCGAATGGAAGGCGTGGAAAATCAAATTGATCAAAATCGGCAAGCGGAGCAAGAATTAGAACTGATCGTATTAGACATAGAAAATACGGCTGCAAGAAGCGTTAAAGAATCAGTGGCTTTGGTAGCCGCTTTTGCTTTCATTATAATTACCGCCTTAGGGCTCACTTTTCGCCAAAACTAACTGGGAAGATTTCTAAAGAATGATCGTAGATACACATGCACATCTTACTTCACCAGAGCTCGCGGCAAATGCAGATGAAATTATCGCGCGCGCCAAAGCTGCAGGCGTAACCAGAATTGTCAATATCTGCACCGACCAGGTAAGTCTTGAAAAGGGGCTTGAACTAGCAGAAAGATATGATTGGATTTTCAATGCAGCAGCTACCACCCCGCATGATGTCGTCAAAGATGGTGAGGCATTTTTTCCTCTCGTAGCCGCACAGGCCAAAAAGAAGAAGCTCATCGCCATTGGTGAAACAGGGTTGGACTACTTTTATGAACACTCGCCAAAGGCCGTGCAGCAAGAATTCACAAAGCGGTATCTCCAACTCGCCAGTGCGTGCGGCCTGCCAGCCATTTTTCATTGCCGCGACGCTTTCCCCGATCTCTTCTCTTTGACAAATGAGGTGTATGCTGGAAAGCCCGCCCTTTTGCACTGTTTTACGGGGACAGTAGATGAGGCAAAGCAAGGATTAGAAAGAGGTTGGATGATCTCATTCAGTGGCATCATTACCTTTAAAAAATCAGAGGCATTGCGTGAAGTGGCAAAATATGTGCCCCTAGAAAATATTGTGGTTGAAACAGATGCGCCATATCTAGCGCCGCAATCCAAACGCAGTCAAGTTAATGAGCCCGCCTTCATCCGCGAAACAGTTGAAGTTCTCGCCCACCTCAAGAATAGATCGATTGAAGAGGTTAGCCGCATCACTTCTGCAAACGCACTTAAATTTTTTTCTTTTTGAAAAGCCGTCCGCACTGTTTAATACAAATCTTGATTTTAGAGGATTGTTATGACTGTACAGACTGGCACAAAGATTCCGAGCGCGTTCATTTGGAGACGGCTGCACTCTCTGATGGGTCTTTGGCTGGTGCTCTTTTTGATTGAACATCTGTTGGTCAATTCGCAAGCAGCACTTTTGCTTGGCAATAATGGACGAGGGTTTGTTGACATGGTCAACTCGATCCATAACTTTCCCTATCTTTCCGTGATCGAATTTACCCTTTTGGGTGTGCCGATTGCCATTCACATGATCTGGGGCGTGAAATACCTCTTCAGCGCAAAATTCAATGCACACAAGACAGATGGATCTGCGCCTTCGCTTCCTGAATATGGGCGTAACCGCGCTTATAGCTGGCAACGTATTACCTCGTGGATTCTGCTCTTTGGTCTGATTGCTCACGTGGTAAAATTTCGGTTTATCGACTATCCAGATGCGCTAAATGTAGGTTCAGACACTTACTATTTTGTGCCACTTAAAGTTGACGACGGAATCTACACAGTAGCAGATCGATTAAAAGTGAAATTGTATGATCAGCAAGCGATTGAAAAAGAGCGCAAGCTTTTAGCTGAGCGCCAAGATGAACAGGTGCTAGTGGAAGCAGCCGATGCGTTGAAGCAGAAATCTGAACTTTCTTGGGAAGGGCCTAAAGAGTCGAGCTATGATTCGCAAAAGGCGGTGATTTTTACTTCCGCCCAAAAGTATCAGGATAAAGTTGCCTGGGTGCACTTACTCGAGAGTTATTCTATCTCTAAAAATGAAGTGATCGCTGTCGCAGATAATTTTGGCACAGCTTCGCTGCTCACTGTGCGTGATACTTTTAAAAATCCGCTCTATGTTTTTCTCTATACGATCTTTGTGCTTGCCGCCTGCTTCCATGGATTTAATGGTCTTTGGACATTTTTAATTACTTGGGGAGTTGTGCTGCGCATGTCGGCGCAAAAATCCACAGCGACTTTTGCGATAGGGCTCATGCTAATCGTCACTTTTTTGGGATTAGCCTCTATTTGGGGCACCTACTGGTTAAATTTACGCTACTGAAAATAATTTATAATTAATAACTATGGCTGCAAAAAAGATGGGAAAAGAAGTGATCATGGTTGGTGGAGGCTTAGCTGGCCTCTCAGCTGCTATGAAGCTGGCTGAAAACGGCTGCCATGTCAAGATTGTCTCGGTCACAAAAGTCAAGCGTTCGCATTCTGTTTGCGCTCAAGGTGGCATTAACGCCGCCATGAATCTCAAAAATGAAGATGACTCGCCCTACGTGCATGCTTATGACACAATTAAAGGCGGCGATTTTTTAGCAGATCAACCCCCCGTATTAGAAATGTGTCTAGCGGCGCCAGGCATTATCCGCATGATGGAGCGTTTCGGCTGTCCTTTCAATCGCACCGATGAAGGCAATCTCGACTTTCGTCGTTTTGGCGGCACGCTTTATCATCGCACTGCCTTTTGCGGCGCATCTACCGGGCAGCAGCTACTCTATGCGCTCGATGAGCAGGTGAGGCGCTATGAGACCAAGGGGATGGTAGAAAAGTTTGAGAATCACGAATTCATGCGCTTGGTCATAGATGAAAATGGAATTGCGCGCGGCATTGTGCTGATGGATCTTTTCACCATGAAACTAGATGTGATGAAGGCCGACGCTGTGATTTTTGGTACAGGCGGCCCCGGACTTATTTTTAAGAAGTCGACAAATTCCACCTTCTGCACGGGTGCGGCTAATGGGCGTTTGTTCAAACAGGGCATGAAATACGCCAATGGCGAGTTTATTCAGATCCACCCAACGGCAATTCCTGGCGAAGATAAGATGCGCCTGATCTCCGAATCTGCGCGTGGCGAAGGTGGCCGCATGTGGGTTTATGGCGATTCATCAAAAACAATCACAGACTCCGAAGGCAAGAGCATTCCCTGCGGTAAAACAGGCGAACCTTGGTATTTCCTCGAAGAGTTATATCCGGCTTTTGGCAACCTTGTGCCGCGAGATATCGGTTCACGCGAGGTCATACGCGTCTGTGAGCTCGGTCTGGGCATCGATGGTAAATTTCAGGTTTATCTCGATGTTTCCCATCTTTCAGCCACCCAGCAGTACAAGATCGAATCTGTGTTAGAGATCTATCAGAAGTATACGGGCGAAGATCCACACAAAGTGCCCATGAAAATTTTCCCTGCGGTGCATTATTCGATGGGAGGCGCGTGGGTAGATTGGCCGGCTGCAGATGACCCTGATCGTTTAGAGCGCTATCGTCAAATGACTAATATCCCGGGTTGTTTTCAGGTTGGTGAATCGGAGTTTCAATACCATGGTGCGAACCGTTTAGGCGCCAACTCGCTTACCGCCTGCATCTTCGCGGGCCTGGTGGCTGGCACAGAAGTTCCCCGCTACTTAGATAACTTGAAGCAGAGTTACGGAACTCTTTCTACGAAAATGTACTCCGAAGCGCTGGCTTGTGAAGAGGTGTTAAAGCACGATCTACTCACGCGTAGCGGAGGAGAGAATGTGCATAAGCTTCACGATGAGCTTTCCGATATCATGATTTTGAATATGACCGTCAAACGCAATAATGAAGATCTTAAAAAAACCATAGACAAGCTCAAAGAACTACGCGAGCGTTATGGTAGAATTACGTTAGATGATCGCGGACAGCATCTCAATCAGACCTATACATTTGCAAATCAGTTTGGTTACATGCTCGAGCTTGCGCTGGTGATGACTAAGGGCGCTCTTTTGCGGAATGAATTTCGCGGCGCGCATTTTAAGCCCGAATTTCCGCAGCGCGATGATGACCATTGGCTTAAAACTACAATTGCAACTTATGATCCGAATCAAGATGAGCCTATCATCACGTTTAAGCCTATTGACTTAAGATATTTAAAGCCGATAAAAAGAGAATATTCCAAGGCAAAACGGGTTAAGCCCACCTTGGAGAATATCCCTAACAACATTGTACTTCCGGTCTAATGGATAAGAAGAAGAGCTTCATACTTAAAATCTTTCGCGGCACTCCCGGACAACAATACTGGGAAGAGTTCGAACTAGAGCTGCGTCCGCTTCTAAATGTTACCTCGGCGCTCTTGGAAGTTCAAAAAGAGCCCGTAAATCGCAAAAATGAGAAGGTTACGCCTGTGGCTTGGGAGCAAGGTTGTCTAGAAGAAGTATGTGGCTCATGTTCTATGCTCATCAATGGACGTCCAAGACAGGCCTGTTCTGCACTTGTCGATCAGATCATTGAATCAACTGGCAGTTCAATTGTGACGCTTGCGCCTTTTACAAAATTTCCCTTGATTAAGGATCTCGTGGTCAGCCGAGATATCATGTTCGAACAGCTCAAACGCGTACGTGCGTGGGTGGATGTCGATGATTCATTTGATCGCGGCTTCGGGCCAAAGATCAGCCCAAAAGTTCAAGAGCAGAGCTATCTGCTCTCTACCTGCATGACTTGCGGTTGTTGCAGCGAGGCATGCCCGCAAGTTAATCCGCATTCTAAATTTATTGGTCCCGCGCCCATCTCACAAGCTAGGCTGTTTAATACCCATCCAGTGGGCAAACTGATGGCTGAGGAGCGCACCCGTTCTTTAATGAAAGAGGGCGGAGTAAGCGAGTGCGGCAACGCCCAGAACTGCGCCCGCGTCTGCCCTAAAAAAATTCCTCTCACAGAATCGATTGCGGTCATGGGTCGCGAGGTCAGCAAGCAGGTCGTTCGAGATCTAATCAGTCTTCCAGATCGCAATAAGTCTTAAAATTATAATAATTTTATTTTTAAATGTATCTTTGATAACAGGTAATTAGTCTATAATTCCCCCATATTTAAATACGGTTTGATTCCAATGGCAAAAGCAGCAGCGCCTTTAAATAATTTTATCGATAATTTTCATGTGCCAGCGCAGCTCATGATGGATTTTCTGCCCGCTTCGAATAGCTTTTCTGAAGTTAGTAAAGAATGCAGGGATTTGATCTACAGACGGATGCAACGCGTTGCCTTTGAGATTTTACAACGCGATCGACCCTTTACTGATAAGATTAGCGCTGAAAAAAGATTTCTCTTTCCTCCTGTTGACGTTGCCACAGTGGCAGAAGAAGTTCCTGCTGTGCCACCACGGTTACCTCGTCAGACCTTAGAAGATCTACGCGCGACAGCAACTGAAAAAATGCCTCCGATTGAACTTGCACTACAAGAATTTCAAGAACGGCTCTCCGTCTTGCAGATGTGGTCGACGAAAGCTCATGCATTTGCGCAAAATACCCTAGGTAATGGAGCCATCGATCGGCAGATGGTTTTTTTTCATAAATTCAACGCACATTTGGATGAGTGGCATGCCCAGTTCATCCCTCCTGATCCTCCTGCGGTTGTGGACCCAACTGAGCAAGCGGAGCAGCTAACGCAGAGCTATGAAAAGGCCATCGCCCTCTTAAAAAGATTTGTCATTGATGAAAGTCTAACACGTCGCTTTCAAGCTATAATACAGCCAGAGCTAGAAGGAAAGCCGGGATTTAACATTGAAAATTCCACTCAAATGCCTGAATGCCTGAAAGCTCTTGTGAAGAGTCAGCGTCAAGAATTAAGTGAATCGATGCGTGCAAAATTTGATGCATATACGCTTGCTAGGGAGAATGATTTTTCGCTTGCGCGCTTTCGCACTGCTGAAGAGATTACTTTGCATGAGCAGTTCGAAGCCGATCTGCATTTAAATCGGCTTTGGCAGCAGATCTTGAATCGCTTGAATCTCGACGTTGATCCTACACGTACAGCATCGGAAAGGCGAATTTGGATGAATAATGCGGCTAACGCCGCTTTCGATCGTATTGACTCGTTGAGTCTTCGTGGATTTAGACAGCTTCCATCAGAGATCGGCAGATTGAGAAAACTAAACACTTTAGAGTGCATAGGTAGTGAGCAGGGCCGGCTTACCGATCTGCCAGATGCGCTTGCGAACCTAACAGAGCTTTCGACGGTGTTCCTATTCTCAAATAACTTCGCACGGATTCCTGCGCAGCTAGAAAGGTTCCCTACGGGCTTTATACTTGCGATCGCAAGTAATAAGAGCCCAATTACCATCTTCCCAGAGACAATCGCGCGTCAATATGCAAATAGCTTTTGGATGCATCTTTTCGATGCACTTTGGGGTATGGGGGGAGGCGTAATGCAAAGAGCCTTTGGAGAGGTGGAGGGAGGCGTTCCATCAACGCTTCACTATTTAGGTCTTCACCCTGAAGTGATGACTGATATTCCCTTTTGCATGTGGTTTAGAGACTACTTTTCTATCCCATACATTCACGTAGGTTTTCCCCTTTTGGGAATTGGTTATGCTTTAGCTCACATGGCCGAATTTTTAGCAGAGAATTGCTGGATGCCATTAGCCATTCTAGGAATTGGCCTAGTAGTTGCTGTGGGTATTGCAACTCTCGCGCTTGCACTTCTCCTTAATCTACCTATCTTCTTGTTGAATTTAGGCATCCATTGGGGCCTTGAGCCCATCGTAAGCGCTTTTAGAAGCTGCTTGGGCTATGCCCCAATGATGCACTTCGATCCACCTGCACCCGCGCCAGCTTAAGCGCCTTAACTAAGGCGAGATAATGTGAAGCTTTTTCTCTATTCCCACATCAATCAAGTCATCAAGTGTTTTGCTGATAGATTTATGTAAAGACTTGGCAAGCTTTGCAACATAGTAGTGGCGCTCGCTAGTGGTCCTGTATGCGATGCTGCCTTTGAAATCCTGTTTTTTGATGGGTTCAGGAATGGTCTCTCCATTTTTTAGATAAAGCCTAATGGCGCCTTCTAGCGCTTCTTTAATTCCTTTTATCCCTTCCTCTATTGTTTCAGCATCTGTGCAAACCCCTGGCAGCTCATTAACTCTGATAATGTAGTAATGCTTACCTTTGTGAGTCTCTTGCTCTATGGTATACGACCAGTTGAGATCTAAATAATACTTTAGATTTTTTTTAGTTTTCTTCTTAGTAGCCATAATCTGTTAGAACCTCTTTTAACTCTCGAATTTGATAGGGCAGTAGTTCTGTTCGGCGTTTTATGGAAACGTTTCGATGATATCCCTTCTTTCGAAAAATATGATGCGAGCCTCTAATTTCTAATTCAAAGCCCAGCTTACGCAGAAGATTCTCTGCCTCTTCATAGGAGACATTTCTTCCCTGCAGCACTTTTTCTATTAGCTTTTGCAGTTTACTCATAAAACAAATGATATCATTTTCGATATCATTCGTCAAATGAGGATATTTTTAGTGTTTTTTTAAAACTGATTATGTCAAAAATGCGGACAGCTCAATGAGTTGGGTGGCTTGGCGAAGTGGAGTGAGTAGGAGGTGATCGATTTGAGTGGGATCGAGTTCAATAACTGCATATTTCTTATGCAGCTCTGTTTTCAATCTTGAGAGGAAGAGCTCCTTGCTCGGCAGGAACTCTTTGAGCCGGCAGAGAAATTCATCGTGAGTGCGCTCTTCGCGATAACGCGGCGTCTTTTTCGGATGCAGCAGGTGTTGCATCAGCGCTGGGCAATAATCCCAGAGAAAAGAGGTGTGGTGTAGCCAGCGCTCTTTTTTAAGATATTGAGCATTGCCGCCGCACTTTTTCTCACCGAACGCATAGTCATTTTCACGTAAATGAAAGAACTCATGTGCAAAAACGTCCTTGTAGAATGCTTCGGTCCATTTAAGGATGGGCTCAGGAAAGCAGGGAAAATTAAACGTGGCTTTTTGACAGATGAAGGTAACAAAGAGTGTCGACTTATCCACCACCACAGTGCCGCCGCCACTAAAGCGTCTTATAAGTGGAATGCCGCTTTGACGTGCTTTTTCTTGATCCACGAGCTCTTCTAATTTCCCAGAGATGCCCAATACAATAGCTGGCGTCGAACCTTCATTGATGATGCAAAAATTGCGCTCATCGCAACGCAAAAGAGCCTCTTCAAGGCGCAGCTGCTCCAAGATCGGTAAATTCTGAAAATGTAAAAGATGGAAAGTCATTTAAGGCAAATGGTAGAGCGAGACGATCTCTTCGGTAGGCACAACTTGGAGCTGAATGCCCTGGGGCGTGTTGTAGCGAAAGAGAATGATCGAGCCATTGGTCATGAGACTCATTTCGATGATATTGCTTAGCAGCTTGCCGTTTGCGAGTTGAAAAATGACCTTAGCTGTAGTCTTTTCTCGGCGCAAGACTTCGAAGGCTTGCATTAAGTCAGCCGAGCGCAGTTTTGGATCGATGGCCATTATGCCTTTAGAGGCGTTTTTACTTGAAGTAGCCGCATCCAATACGACCGCTGATGGCTGGGTAGTTGTAGCAGGTTTGGTCGGATTAGTTTGAGACGAATCGGTGCTTTGGCCAATATTTGCGGCGAGGAAACAGAGAAGAAGTTTCATAAATTATCACCTCATTTTTCTTTTTTCAAAGCGACCATTAAAACCGTAATATCTGCAGGCGAAATCCCTGAGAGGCGCGCAGCTTGACCCAGGTTGGCTGGGCGAATTTTCTGCAGCTTCTCTTTAGCTTCACGTCCAAGGCCATTGACAGCAGAAAAATCAAAATCCTTTGAAATCAAGATTTTCTCAACATTTTCTAATTTAGCAACTTCTTTTTCTTGCCGCTGAATATAGCCCGCATATTTGAGCGTGAGTTCAATTTGTAAATTGATCTCTCTGCCATGATCTTGTACCAGCTCGGGAAATTGTTCGCGAAGCATCTCATGAGTAAAATCGGGTCGGCAGAGCAGCTGCGCCAGCGAAGTAGATCTTCCCTCGACAGTTCGGAAAGATTTATGCAGGCGCGCGATCTCCTCATCCATGCTTTTTTGTTTTGCCACAGTTTTTTGATAGCGCTCTTCTTCAATCAGTCCGAGGGCGTAACCATATGGCCGCAAACGTAAGTCAGCATTATCTTGTCTTAAAAGCAGCCGATGTTCGGCGCGGCTGGTGAACATGCGATAAGGCTCTTCCAGCTCTTTGGTGATGATCTCATCGATCATTACGCCGATATATGCATCAGAGCGCTTCAAGATAAAGGCTGGACGTCCTAATACCTTATTTGCGGCGTTAATGCCTGCGATTAGCCCTTGTCCGGCAGCTTCCTCATAACCAGTAGTTCCATTGATCTGTCCGGCGATGAAAAGGCCGTCGATGCTTTTCGTTTCTAACGTTGAAGTCAGCTGTCCACTTTTTACATAGTCATACTCAATGGCATACGCAGGACGCATGATCTCGGCCTGTTCTAATCCAAGCACGGAGTGAATCATTTCGAGTTGCACGTCGAAAGGCAGCGAGGTAGAGATGCCATTGACGTAGAACTCTTCAGTTGTAAGCCCTTCTGGCTCGAGAAAAATTTGATGTCGTTCTTTGTCGGCAAAACGCACGACTTTATCTTCAATAGAGGGGCAGTAGCGCGGTCCGATGCTCTGGATGCGTCCAGAATACATTGCAGAACGTGAAAGATTTTTTAGGATGATCTTTTTTGTCTCATCGGTTGTGTAAGTGATATAACAGGGCACCTGTGGTAAGCCAGGGCCTTCGCGCTCATCAAAAGAAAAGCGCACGTTTGTGTCGCCTGGCTGCACTTCAACTTTGGAAAAATCGATACTGCGGCGATGGATGCGCGGCGGGGTACCGGTTTTAAGTCTTCCCAGAGAAAAACCGAGAGATTCTAGGCTTGCTGAGAGGCCAACTGAAGGCTTATCTCCTGCTCTTCCGCCGGCGAACTGCGTCTCGCCGATGTGCAACAATCCTCGCATAAAAGTGCCAGATGAGAGAATCACGGTCTTGCCCAGATAGGCAATGCCTTCGAGTGTGGCTATGCCCAGCACGCGATCTTGCTCGACGATGAGCGATTCTGTTGTGCCTTGTTTGATATAGAGATTAGGAGTTTTTTCTAGGCGATGTTTCATCGCTGTTTGATAGGCGAGCTTATCTGCCTGTGCACGTGGCGACCAGACTGCTGGCCCCTTGGAGGCATTCAGCATGCGAAATTGAATAGCCGTTTCGTCGGTGACTTTAGCCATCACCCCGCCGAGTGCATCGATCTCACGCACGATGTGGCCTTTCGCCGTGCCGCCCACTGCTGGGTTGCAGCTCATCTTGGCGATGGTGTCTAAATTCATTGTCAATAGAAGCGTTTTTGCACCTATGCGCGCAGACGCGTGTGCAGCTTCACAACCTGCATGGCCTGCTCCTACGACAATGACGTCAAAAATTTCTGGGTAATTCCACATTTTTGAAAAAATAAAAGAAATACTTTCTATTATGAAAGTATTTCTTTTGTATTAGTGCCTGAAAAAAATAATTAGTCAGATACTACTTTTTGTGGCGATCGCGACGGCGTCTTTTCTTACGCTTATGCTTAGCAATTTTCGCTCTTCGCTTCTTTTTTACTGAAGACATTTACTTAACTCCAAAATCTGCCCATATCCTAATGATCCACCGGATTAAAAGTAAAGAGGCGCGAGCTTACAAAGAAATTTTTTGCTGAATGGGCAGGGCTTTACGATATCTTTAAACAGGTAGAATTGGTACAATATTTTAACTAATTTAGAGACTTTATTTTATGGCTTGCATTGCAAGAGGCATTGATGGAACTGCTCAATATTGGACTGAAGTGATCCAAGATGCCGTTATTTTAAGGCAAGATGAGCCTGTTTATCTAGGCTGGCGCTTTCCTGCAAATGGCGAACCTGGATGGGGCATTCGAAATATTTACAATGATGTTGGTGTTGAAGTGGATGTACAGAAGCTTATCCCAGCTCAATGCCGTGCTTTAGTGCCACACGTGCGCGAAGATGCAAGTTGCGAAAAATGGAAAATTGCGGGCCTGATCATCGGGGCAATTGCCCTTTCAGTTTTAACGGCAGGCGCTGTGCTATTCATCGCTAGCCTGGCGATAGAAGGAACGATCGGCGTTTTTGGAGTCATCCTTCCTTTTCTTAATGGACTTATGGGAGAGAATGTTGTGGTATTAATTGTGGCATCTTTAACTCTAGGCGCCGCTTTAGCCTACGAGATGTTCACCGCTGTAGCTGCCATCCTTGCTTTGGTGGCATTGCTTTGGACCAAAGAATTTCTTCCCAATATTTTAAGAGGTTTTACTTATGTAAATCACCTCGCAGAAACTGTACGTCGACTTGAATATTTAGGAGCATAAAATGGGTTGTTTAGCTGGCCTTACAAGACACTTGGAGAGAACATTCGAGTATTGGATCCCACGCATCGATGATGCATTTCAAGTCGCCCAAACACCTAAAGTTCTTACGCGTTGGGGCTTAACCTCTCCAGCTCGAGGAGAAGCTAACTGGGGCGAGTGGACAGTTCGAGAACTCGACCCTGCCGCTTGCCTTGAAGCCGCTGCAATTGCTCGCCAAGATGCGATGTGGGAAGACATTAAAGCTGCCGCTCTTAAGGTTGGAGGATGCGCAGCCAGTTTCGTCTTTTATGCTGCTTTACTTGTGGTTGCCGCTGCTGTTTTTGCTATTGGGTTCGCTTCAGTTACGCTTTTTGGTATGTATCTTGAAATGACAGTAAGTCCTCTTGTTGGGGTTGTTGTATCTTTTTTTGGAGGTATGGGCATGGGTGTGCTTGAGATGAACATTGGTTTATTTATGATGAGTTTTGCCCCACGCATTTGGACCAAAGAGCTACTTCCCGCGATCGCGCGCGCTGAAAATCACGCCGCGCACCTGCGCGCATGCGCTGCGCGTCTTGAAGCCGGAGAAGATGATGACGATGATGCTCGTCTTGCGGGATTATTCGCTGGAAATTTAGATCCAGAACGTTATCTTCGTCAAATCCGTATAGATCTTGAAAATTTTCACGCATTAGCAGCGCAACTTCGTGGAGTTCTCGAACCCTTAGGTGAAGGTGATGATGAAGGTGATGTAGACGTTATTTAATCCTCACGAGGAGAAAACGCTGCAAAAGCCTCCGCATTATCTTCTTTGCCGCTGCCGCCAGTACGCACGGTTGAATAATTAGCAAACTGGGCTAGTTCTTTGCGGTAGGTGAGGTTGACATTTCCAATGGCGCCGTGACGGTTTTTGGCCACGATGAGCTCCGCCGTGCCCGGCTTGTCATAAGGATCGTAATACTCTCTTCTCAGAAGAAACATCACAATATCCGCATCCTGCTCAATCGAACCAGATTCGCGCAGATCGCTCATCATCGGTCGGTGGCCTGCACGCTCTTCAACTTTACGTGACAGCTGTGACAAGCAGAGAATCGGAATATTCAATTCACGGGCTAAATTTTTTAGCATACGCGAGATCTCCGAGATCTCATTCTGCCTATTTTCTGCCGAGCGATTAAAACCTGAACCCGAGAGCAGTTGAAGGTAGTCGATCACAAGCAGCGCAATGCCATGACTTTCGCGCATGCGTCTGGCGCGCGCGCGCAGGTCGGTGATTCTAAGGCCAGGCTGATCGTCGATGATCATGTTGGCTTTTTGCATGGCGTTTACAGCGCCCACAATGCGTTGAAATTCTGATCCGTTAAGTGCGCCCTTCTTGATCTTGTCCGATTCTACTTCTGCTTGCGAACAGATCATACGATGCAGAAGCTGTTCAGCTGTCATCTCTAAAGAAAAGATTCCAACCGGCAGATTGTTTTTAAAGCAGACTTGCTCAGAGATATTCAGCGCAAGTGCGGTTTTTCCCATGGCTGGACGTGCAGCCAAGATCATTAAGTTTGAAGGAGAAAGGCCGTTAACCAGATTATCTAAATCGATAAAATGCGTAGGAATACCCGTGACGCCTGGTTCATCCGCGCCTTTTTTCTGAAAATTCTCCTGTTTCTCTTGCAGCTCTTTGAGATAAGGAGTTTTTGAGTAAGCTTTTGCGCCTGATAAAAGATCACGGATGTGAATGCCGGCGTTAGGATTTGCGCTCTGGCTAATGGTGAAAAAACGCGCTTGGGCATCATCCAAGGCATTATGCACATCGTCCGGATCGTTCAAAGCGGTTTTTTCCACCGCTTGCGCCGCATCGATCATGCGCCGCAAAACTGCTTTATCGCGCACCAGATCGACATACTCTTCGATATAGGCCGAGGTCCCAGCATATTGCGCCAGGGTGGTGACATAACTCACGCCACCTGCGGTTTTCAATTGATCGAGTCTTTTGAGCTCTTCGCACACGATGTGCACATCTGCAGGACGGTCGTTGCGATATGCCGTCTTCATCACCTGAAAGATGACACGATGCTCAGGAAAGTAGAAGTCCGCCTCATCCAGCGCATCGGCCGCAATGTTTAAGCTGTTGACGCTCGTTAGCATACAGCCGAGCACCATCATCTCCGATTCTTTTGAATGCGGGGCAATCTTCATAACTTTCTCGCGCTAAATGTTAAAAAAAGCCTTGAAAGAAGATTCAAGGCTAGGGTGTAAGATCGGAAAGAGCGGGATTTGAACCCGCGGTACCCTTGCGGGTACGCGTCCTTAGCAGGGACGTGCCTTCGGCCACTCAGCCATCTTTCCATTAGTCTTAATGCTAGCGGAAGATGGTAGCTCGCGGTTCTCTTTTTCAGCAAGTTACACCTCTAATCTCTAATCAACAAAATGAGAATTTTCCAGTTGCTTGCCATTTAAAGCATTCCAATGGCTGGTATGGATCGAGCCATCAGGATTTTGAACCGTGATGCAATGGACAGGAAGGAATACGTCGGAGGTCTTGCGGATGGCAAAATCATGCCCAAAGGCCGATTTAGTCAACTTTTCTATCTGAGAAAAGGAGAAGCGCCTCGAGAGCCTTACCGCATTTTTATAAGGCATTGTGACCAGCTTCTGATCCAATCTAGTTTCAGGGATCGTGCGCAGCCTAGGGTTTTGCAGGTGAAGACGATAGCGATTGCCCGATTGCACAATCAATTTTTTACGCCGGCAGCTATCGATCCACCCATCCAAAATATCATTTTCTACCTGCAGAGCCTTGGACAACCCATCGCGGTCGATCGACCCGCCCTTCTTAGCCAAAATATTGAGGATCTTAAATTCATGACGCTGAGTGCTGGCATTGATGCAGTCTCCAAACCCATGCGTTTTCTCCCATGCCCGCGTATCAACCACCATCTCTCCATCGCGCAGATCCCAAAGAATGACGCCTTCACGCGTCTTGTTCTCCGAGAGGTTATACTTCACCTCTAGCATAAGATAAGGATAAAATTTAAGTTGAGGCTCCAGAAAGCGGTGGCGGTTATCTTTCAAAAGATCGCGGCGATGCGTCTCCATAATCTGGGCCGCCGTATAGCGCACCTCCAGCGTCGGAAACGAACCCGAATTGATATATTCTTCAATGTGCGTGCGGATTTCCGGATGAGTTGAGTTGAGCCACCAGAGACCGTAGCCTCCGCCAGCAAACATAAATAGGGTGATGATTAGGCGCATGAGCTAATTTATATACGGCCCGCGTCCCTTCGTCAAGCCGTCAGAAGAAAAAGTAGGCAATGGACGAAAATGGACGACATGGACCAGGAGTGGACGAATTGGATAAAACGCATTCAGAACTTTTGACTGGAGCGGCTTCAGCTGAAAAAGAGCTCGAAGAATCAGTTGTCAAGGAGCACTTGACAACTGCCGCAGATTGATCTGTAGATAGCCTTGATGGTTAGGAGTGACTTGATTCTTTAGCGGTGAATTCATAATTCGAGATATTTCCAAGTTAAAGTCGTAGCTTATTCTCAGTCAATTTTCATTTCTTCGAAATAAATGTGAGATTTTACGATGTCACAAGGAAATGAAACAGTATCTCAAGAATGTACATCTGTCTTTTTGAACTATTCGGAAATTCCGAACAGTTGCCGTCATTGATTAGTTTTTAGTAAGTCTTTGACTTCTCTAAATAGGATTTTGGCGAATTTTTCCGTGTTGGTTCTATCGCCTTTTAGATCCATGTACTCGGTTTCAATCACCCATAGGTAGTCAAAAAGGTCATTGTAAGAGTCGGAGTTTTGGATGATCTTGTAAACGTCATCCGCGTATTGATGGTATTCATCTTCCGCTTCAACCGTGTTTTTAATGCCAATCGGATCCCAATCTTTCAAGAGGGGCTTATTAATTTGGTTAAGGACATGGTTAGACATTTTCAATCCTCAAGACGAGAAAAATTTATCCATCAGAGATTCGAGGATTTTTCCTTCTTCGGTAGGTTCGCGTTTTTTATTGAAACCAGCAATTTGTAATTGTTTCCCGCATAGATTTCGAATTTCATCTGCAAGTTCTTCGGAAATTTCCAATAGATAGACATCGTTTTGATGTTTCCTGGGAGAAAGCAAGTTTCGAAAATTCTCCGGCAGAAATGAAGTTTGAGAAATATAAGAATGTTCTTTTTCAGTTAACTCGATCTCGATCATATAAATGTCATGCTTCTTTAAGAAAAATCAGAGTTTCAACTGGTCTAGGGCAACTTTTAAAATTTCAGCGAATTCGAAATAATTAAATGTCCAGGCAGGCTTATTCTTTGGTGGATAGATTTCAATAACAGGATTTTCAATCCCCAGCTCTTGTGTTATTATCGCAACAAATTCCATGTTAAAATAGATTTCTGCACACAATTTTTCATATTGTATGTCGCTGGATATAATTATGTTAAATCCTTTCTCTTTCAGCATTTTTATTGCCCCGGTTATTGCCCTAGCTCATCGCAGTTGTAAGAATCCCAAAAAATTTTCTTTTCCATCAAATCTTGCTCCTCTACCGGAAGGTTCGAATATATCTTTTCCGCCAAATCTATTCAGATATGACGTAGCTTGCGGGTGCGAAAGGATTTGCTCTAAAATTTCCTGCCCTAACTTATTTGTTTGCTCAACATCAGCAGGTGGTTCAGGGAAAAGGGAATTTGTCTGAGAAGATTTTTTAAGAAGCCTGTCCTTTGCTCGTTCAAGAGCTTTTATTGCTTCTTCGTAAGAAAACTCCCAGCATTTCTTGTTTGGATGAGCATAAAACCGCACTAACATTTTTCCCTTATTAGGAGAAATTTCTGCCCACTGGTTTCTATCAAAACAAATTTCTGCTACTAATTCTTCTCTGTCAAAATAATTTACAATATCTATGTCAAACTTACTCATTGTTTAGGCTCCAAAAAACCAATCATTTCACCTGAAGAATTGAACCTTACGCCCCCAATTCCTGGTGCATGAACATCTACAACTTCCCCAAAATTTTGTGAGTTCGAACGAATGATTTTTCTTTCAGGATGATTTAAGATTTTTTCTAACACTTGTTGACCATGTTCATTTATTTCCGCTGGATTTCCAATAGGTGGTGGGAAAACAGTATTTTCTCTACTCCCATGTTTTGCTAAAGCTCTTCCAGCTTTAGTTAATCCTCCCCTATCTGAAGCTTTTCCCGCCTCCAATAATTTGTTATTTGCAAAGGCTTCTCCGAGTAGGGCAGGAGGAGGGAGTATCCCAACTACAAAGTCATCAGAGTCTTTTACTTCTTGGCTGTAGAGGATAGCTTGGTCGGAGGCGAAGGCTTGGTCGATTTTTTCGTGACCAGCAGCTCTTGCGCTTTCGTAGTTTTCCAAGGGGCTAGAAGCATTTTGTTGGAGCAAGCCTTCTGGAAGAACGCGGGCGCTGATCTCTTTGATCTCTTCGTTTAGCTGAGGAATAACTGAAGCGAGTTCAGTGATTCCTTCAAAAGCTTCGTGAGCTAAAAGTGCGCCGAGGGTTCTTGCTTTGTCGATGAGAGATTCATCGTCACTTGCGGCGTCTGGCAAGAGATCTTGTTCTACGACTTGCTCTTTGAATGAAGAGATCTGGTCGTCGATGACTGTTTGTAAAACGGGAGTTTCGACGGGTTCAGGAGGCGGGGATTTACCCTTTTCTTTTTTATCGGATGCAGCAGCTCCGGCTGCGGCGGCGCTTGCGGCGGAGATAGCGACGACGGCAGTAACGACTACGGCGGCGGCTACGACAACAGCAGCTCCAATGATGATTGCTTTCTTATGCTTTTTGACAAATTTTTTGACGTGTTCCCACTTCTTCTTGATCCAGCTCTTGCAGAGGATAATTTCGCTTGGGCCCGAAACGATTGCTGGGACAATGACGAAATCATTCGAAGTGTCAAATGCAAATGAGTATTCGTTAGAGTTGTCGTCGCCATGTAGCAGTTCGTAAATGTCATTTTCTAAGACAAACTCTTCTTCGACTTCATTGGGAAGAATCCCTTGTCTGGCTAAATTGGCAAAAAAATGGTTAATTTTTTCCAAATCTCCTTGGCAGCATCTCTTTTCCAATTCTCCAGTTTCGAGATCATCAATGAGTTGTAAAACATCATCATAAGAGGGTGGCTGATCATTTTGGAAAGGTGTCTGTGCCTCTTTTGTCTTATGCATCTGAGAAGTGATTATCGGAACATTCGCCTGAGGATAAAGAGCGATGGATGGTATGGTAAGCAGAAGTAATACGTATGCAAAGATCCTAGAATATAGCATGGAACGCACCTGGATTTTTATGCGCCAGGCTACCACTCCTTTGCTATTATTTTTAAATTGTTATTTTGCTTAAATAATTTTTATAAACAGGCGGATGATGAAGCGATTCGAGGCTTGTCGATTTGGTTTGTAAAAGCTATGATTGATCCCCTATGAAAATGAAGTTTTTTGTGAGTTTGATCTGTGTTGGCGGTTCGCTGTTTGCAAAACAGCAGCCGGCGGCGTTTACAGATAATGGTATCTATCCGACGCTGTGTCATGAGTTGGCAAGCGACGAGGCGCGCTTTGCTAACTTTAAGCGCGATCCGCTGTTTACGCTTTTTGCGGAGAACTTGGGAGAAAAAGAGGGTGAAGAGGAGCTCCGTGCGCTGTCGGCGCATTATCCTGCGCTCCTGAAAGAACTTAAGTGCAAGGTGCGCAATGATGCAATTGGAAACCCGCGTAGCTTTTCGTATGAATCACATGGAAGCTTTTCGCCGGCAACTTTGCGCTATGCGCGCATCGCGGGCCAGCTTAAGCAGCGGTTCGGATCGCTTGAGGACAAACGGCTGCTTGAAATTGGCGGAGGCTACGGGGGACTATGCACGGTGCTCTCGGATTTATTTTCGCTTAAGAGTTACACGATTATCGATCTGCCCGAATGTTTAGAGCTTTGCGCACACTATCTCACAGCGCAGAAGATTAAAGATGTTACTCTCGTTGAACTACCTAAAATTCCGAAACCAGAGTTTGATCTGGTGATCAGTTATCTCTTTTTTTCCGAATGCGATCGAAGTGTGCAAAGTGCTTACATCGAGCAGCTCTTGTGTCATGCTCCTGCCGGTTTTCTTATTTGTGCGCCCGCGCATTGGAAAGAAATCCCTTATAGCGAGCGAGAGCACAAGCGGGTCAAGCCGCTACCTAAAGAGAAGATTCTGCTTGCGCTTGCAAAGCAGGGCATAAAAGCCGAGGTATGCGTGGAAGAACCTAGCTCTGGAAAAGAACATTTCGTTATCTTCTGGAAAAAATAGAGAAAAACTCATGTCACTTTTCCATAATCGCCGTGAAGCCGGAAGACAACTTGTGCCGCTTTTGCACGAATATCAAGAGCAAACCGATGCGCTTGTGGTTGGTCTTGCGCGCGGCGGAGTTGAGACTGCGTATGAAGTGGCTCACGGACTTGCGCTTCCTCTTACGGTTTTTGTAGTTAGAAAAATCGGGGCACCGGGCAATGAAGAGTTCGCCATAGGTGCGATTTCTGAGACGGGCGATACACTGCTCAATCAAGAGCTGATCGATCAGTTAGGTGTCTCTGCTGACTATCTCAAAAACACTCTTGAAAAGGAGCGCAAAATCGCGCAAGAGCGCGCACAGCGTTATCGTGGGAAGAGCCCAGCGATCGATTTCAAAGGGAAGACGATAATTCTTGTCGATGATGGCATTGCCACAGGTGCCAGCATGGAAGTGGCGATTCACTCTCTGCGCAAAGCGCACGCTAAAAAAATTGTGCTTGCGGTTCCTGTTTCTGCTCCCGATTCTCTCGACAGGCTGAGTAAAGAGGTCGATGATGTGGTCTGCCTTTTTTCTCCTTCGGATTTTTATGCAGTAGGGAATTTTTATCGCGACTTTGGACAAACCACTGATGAAGAAGTCGTGTCTCTCCTCCGCTAGCCCCCTATTTTGTTAAATTAATCCTGGATTAAATGCACCTTATTTGGTACGTTTATGTTAAAGGGGTCGCATGGAAGAGAAAATAAAGCCCAAGCTAAGGGTGAAGTTTTATCAATGGAAATGAACCCGTTAGGGAATGGCTGCAGTCCCTGAGTAAAGAGGCTAAGAAGATTATTGGTGAAGACATCAGAGCAGCACAAATTGTTTGGCCTCAAGGCATGCCCTTGGTAAAGCATATGGAGAGCAAAATATGGGAACTCAGAAGCAACATTCCAAGCGGGATAGTTAGGATATTTTTTACCGTTAAAAATGAGCATATTGTTCTTTTGCACAGTTTTGTTAAAAAAACCAAGAAGACGCCACCGCAAGAGCTTGAAGTTGCTCGAAAAAGATTAAAACAGTGGGTAGATTAAAAATGAAAAAACATAAAAGTATTGGATCAGACTTTGAAGACTGGCTTGAAGAGGAAGGTATCCTTGAAGAAGTTGAAATTGCGGCCACTAAAAAGGCTTTTGTCATTCAACTTCAAGCGGAAATGAAGAAAAAAAAGATCGGTAAATCTCGCTTGGCTAAGATGATGAAAACTAGCAGAACGTCCATCGAGAGATTGCTTGATCCATGTCAACCTTCAAATCTAGCGACCTTAATCGAGGCTGCCTTGGCCATGGGGAAAAGATTAAAACTTTCCATGGTATAATCAAACAAATGATGAAGAGCTTATGCGTCTTCTTCATACTCCCGCTTAGCGCTTCTTTTACATTTATAGAAGAGGCGATCGAGAAGCGTGCATTTCCCGGGGCAGCGCTAGTCATCTTTCAAGACACTCGTGTTGCATATGCTAAAGCTTATGGCACGTTGAAATATGAAGATGCTAACCCGGTGACATTGAATACGCTCTTTGATCTTGCATCGCTCACAAAGCCACTTGTGACCACTCTATGCTTAATGAAACTCTATGAAGAAGGGCGGCTTTTTCTCGAAGATTCAATTGCGCGCTACTTTCCGAATGCAAATCCCAAGATATGCCTTCGACACCTGCTTTGTCATGAGAGTGGGCTTGCTGCGGACATTCCGGCATGGTTGAAGGAAGCAGATTTTGTTCGGCTTTCTCAACCTGCACAAGCGCAAAAGATCTGGGAGTATATCTTAGCCGAAGCGGCTCACGCCGAGCCCGCTGAAAAAAGCGTATATAGCGACTTAGGCTTTATTCTTTTGGGCAGCGTCGTAGAAAAAGTCAGCGGACAGACGCTTGAGGCCTACTTTAACGCAAGTTTCTCTCAACCTTTGGAAATGCAGAGCACGCACTTTTGCCCTTTGAAACAGCATTTTCCACTTTCTGAGATTGCTCCAACAGAGATCGATAATTACTGGCGCCACAGACTGATTCACGGCACCGTGCATGATGAGAAGGCAGAGATTTTAGGCGGAGTAGCCGGGCATGCAGGTCTATTTAGTTCAGCTAATGATTTAGTAAAGCTCATGCAGATGATTTTGCAAGGAGGAACAATCAATGGCAGGCAATACTTAAGATCTGAAACGATCGAACTCTTCTCACGTGCATTGTCACGAGATAAACGCTTTGCGCTCTCTTGGTCCAAAGAGCTGCCAGCGGAAGGATTTTCATCTGCAGCTTTTGGCCACACAGGTTTTACCGGCACATCCATATATGTTGATCCGGAGAGAAAGCTCTGTGTGATTTTCCTCACCAATCGCGTATATCCTAAGCGTGAAAATATTCAGATTCGTGCCATTAGAAAGCAGCTGCTCGAAACGCTGCACTAACCTTGCTTTTATGACTGCTAGCCGTTATAAGAGATGTCCATTTTCAAATTTTTAAGGAGAAGTTATGGCATCAGCAGTCTCAACTAATACCCAATCTGCATCTGCAGTAAATCCCACGCAAGAAAGTTTGCCGTCGGCGCTTCCTTCTACTAGCGCGTTAGGAGGAACTGATAAAGGTGCTGCAGTTTTAACAGAAACTCAGCTAGAGGCATTGTATAAGAAGGCCGACGCGGAAGCTTTGCGGATATTGACAGCACATGCCGAGGCTGGGGAACCAGGCGCTTTATTCAGCATTGGATTGATGTTTGCTAATGGCCATGGCGCAAGGCGGGATGAGGGCGAAGCATCCCGGTTGTATAAACTGGCCGGTGACTATGCAGCAGCACAATTCCAGCTCGGTCTTATGTATGCAAAGCGCCCAGGAGATCTCAAAGACGCGAGCCAGGCTATTCGCTATTTTAATAAAGCTGCAGCGCAGGGGTATGCGCCAGCGCAAATTGAACTCAAAAAAATGGCAGATAAACCTCTTGTTCAGCCAGTACCCCTGAAAGTGTTAACTCAAGAGGAAATAGAAGCCTTGTACACAAAGGGCGATGCAGAAGCTTTTAATATCGTCAAAGTTCACGCAGAGGCGGGAGAGCCAAATGCGCAAAACTGTCTTGGCATGATGTATGATCATGGCCTAGGCGTTGGTAAGGATGAGTTTGAAGCATTCATTTGGTATCATAAGGCCGCTGAAAAAGGGTTTGCAAAAGCACAGTATAATTTGGCGATCGTGTATACGACTACTCAAGGCGTTATTGCCAGAGATGAAAAAGAAGCTGAGCGTTTGTTTAAAGAAGCTGCTGCGCAAGGGTTTGAGAAAGCTCAAATTGAACTCAAAAGATTAACAGATAAGGCTCTTATTGAGGCAGCTCGTGGTGCTAAAGGGCCGTTAACTGATGAGCAAATCGATGCTTTATATGCGAAGGGCGATGCAGAAGCTTTTGGTATTGTGGAAGCTCATGCACAAGCCAGAGAGGCGAATGCGCAAAACTGTCTTGGGAAGATGTATCAAAATGGCCGAGGAGTTGGGGAGTATGATCTTAAAGCGGTTGAATGGTTCGAATTTGCAGCTAAGCAGCAATTTCCAGATGCTGAATACAATTTAGCACTGATGCATGAGACTGGTCGAGGTGTCAGGGGGGGCGAACTTTTCAAATCTTATAATAGGAATACTGCCTTATTAAATTATATTTTTGCGACTAAGCATGGACATCAAGTGGCGCCCTTTAATCTTGCGAAGCTGTATGACAGCGGTCTAATTGGTGGAACGCGTAAAGATACTCATCCAGCTAAAGCTGTAGAGAATCTTAAGCTTGCTGCTGCACGAGGGTATGAACCCGCGAAAGCTGAACTTGCAAGACGAGGAATCTCTTTCACTCCTTCTGATGAAAAAAAAGAGGAAAAAAAAGCAGCTCCACTGCCTGCTAACAAAAAAGCTGGTTTTCTAAAGTCACTTTTTGGTCGAAAAACTTAAGCTAATATTGGTTTGGGAATTGCTGCAAATGACGTTCTTTCTACCTAAGAATTTTGGTAGAAGGAGCGTCCCTTAGGCGCCTGCTCGAAGCGCTTCACTAACCTTGCTTTTATTTTCATTGCTAAATATAAGTTATGCTCTTTTTTAACCTTTCAAGGAGAAATTATGTCGGCAATTAGTTCAAATCCATCCAAACCTGCATCTGCAACAATCCCTGTTTATGAAATTTCTTTTACGCTTCCTTCTACTCGCGCGTTAGGAGGAACTGATAAAGA
Organism: uncultured Chlamydiales bacterium; assembly: GCA_963700985.1. Lineage (GTDB taxonomy): Bacteria > Chlamydiota > Chlamydiia > Chlamydiales > Rhabdochlamydiaceae. The sequence goes on along the minus strand of OY969554.1, from coordinate 1,453,229 downwards.
TGCCCCAGTATTAACAGATGCTCAGCTAGAGGCCTTGTATAAGAAGGCTGACGCTGAAGCTTTGCGGATATTGAGAACTCACGCGGAAGCCGGCCAGGCAAATGCCCAAAACTGTTTGGGAAAGATGTATCAAAATGCTCTAGGAACCGAGGGTGGTGATCACGAAAGTCAATGGTTCGAAAATGATCACGAAGCAGTTAAATGGTTCCAAGCTGCAGGCGATCAGAAGCATCCTGATGCTGAATTCAATCTTGGCACGATGTTTGAATTGAATCGTGGTATTCGTAAAGGACTAAATGATGTCACCTCAAGGACTATGAATGCTTTTCTTTGGTTTAGGATTGCGACTAATCATGGACACGTAGCCGCGCCATTTCATCTCGCAGGGGTGTATGAAAGTGGTCACCTTCCTAAAGGGAAAGCACATGAATATCCGGGTAAAGCTATAGAGAATCTTAGGCTTGCCGCGACAAGAGGGTATGAGCCTGCCATAGCTGAACTTGCCAAACGGGGAATTTCTTTACTTCCTTCGGATGAGAAAAAAGAGGAAAAAAAAGCAGCCCCAAGCGCTTCTGCCTCAGCCCCTGCTGAGAATAGAGGCGGCTTTTTCAAATGGCTTTGTGGGTGATAATCTTAGAAACTTTCTTAAGCTAATAGTTTTGTCGCTACGAAAATTTTCCTTCTACCGAACTCTTCGGTAGAAGGTGGTTTTGCAGTGACATTGCTTTTATGACCGCTAGCCATTATAAAAGATGTCCATTTTTCAAATTTTAAGGAGAAATTATGGCATCAGTAAGTTCAGCAACTTTTAAACCTGTATTTGCCGCAGGTTCTATTCCAGCCGCCACTCTCAAGCCATTAACAAAAGAAGATCTCGCAGCTTTGTTTGAAAGGGCTGATGAAGTTGCTTTACGAACATTGAGAGAGCATGCTGATGTTGGAGAAGAAAGAGCGCAGTTCAAACTAGCTGTGATGCTTGATCAGGGCAAAGGCGTAAAAACAGACGAATTTGCAGCATTTAAATTGCATAATCTAGCAGCTGAAAAAGGTCTTGCTGCAGCGCAATATAATGTTGCATGGATGTTGGCAAAAGGTAGAGGTACGCAACAAAACGAACGCTTAGCAGTTGACTGGTATAAACGAGCCGCGCATCAAGGATATAAAGCCGCCCACTTCAATTTAGGAATGGCTTACAAAAATGGTCAGGGCGTGGCTCCGAACAGCGAGGCCGCCCGGGGATGGTTTGAAAGCGCCGCTAAGCTCGGAGATAAAGAAGCGGATGAAGAGCTCAGAAAAATGGGATTGCCTCAAATATTCGGGGCTTACGCGATTTTAACTGAGGTGCAATTAGGTGTCTTGAAAGAGCGTGCGAGTAGTGGAGAGGCTGCTCTAAAGTTTAACCTGGGTATGATGTTCGAAAATGGACATGGAGTTGATAAGCATCTCTTCGAAGCCGACAAATGGTACAAAGCGGCGGCGGCGCAAGGATATGCGCCCGCACAAAGTGCCCTCAAAAAATTAGCAGCCCAGATTTGTGACGAAGCAGCTGCATCTAAAGAAAAGTTAACTCAGCCGCATCTAGATGCTTTATATGCAATGGGCGATGCAGAAGCTTTTCATGCAGTGAAAGTTCATGCAGAAGCGGGCGAGGTAAATGCGCAGAACTGTCTTGGCATGATGTGTGAAAATGGTCGAGGGGTTGCCGCGGATAAGTACGAAGCTTCTGATTGGTTTAGATTGGCAGCCGCACAAGGACTAGCATCTGCACAAAGTGCACTCAAAAGAATAGAAGCCGAAACTCTTGATGCGATTGCGCAATATGAAGGAGAATTTACCCAAGAGCACCTAGATACTTTATATGCAATGTCAGAGTCAGATGCTAGAGTTTTTAATATCGTGAAAAGGCATGCAGAAGCAGGAGAGGCTGCTGCACAAAACTGTCTTGGAAGGATGTACCAAAACGGCCGAGGAGTTGAAGGAAGTGATTACGAAGCAGTTAAATGGTTCAATTTGGCAAACGATCAGAAGCATCTCGATGCTGGATTCAATCTTGGGGTGATGTTCGAAGCTGATCGTGGTATTCCTCGAGGACTAAACGAAGCCCGCTCAAGGGCCGTAAATGCTCTTGTCTTATATATGGTTGCCTCTAAGGGTGGACATGTAGTCGCGCCATTTAACCTTGCAAAGCTATATGAAAGCAGTGAATTTCCTTTTAAAAGGACTAAAAAAGAGCGTTCGGATAAAGCTATAGAGAATCTTAAACTTGCCGCAACAAGAGGGTATGAACCTGCCATAGCCGAACTTGCAAAACGAAAAATCTCTTTCCTTCCATCAGGTGAAAAAAAAGAGGAAAAAAAAGCAGCCCCAGCTGCAACTCCAAGCGCAAGTGCTTCTCCCTCAGCACCTGCTAAGAAAACAGGCGGCTTTTTCCAAAAACTTTTTGGTCGAAAATCTTAAGAACCTTTCTTAAGCTAATTTTTAAAATCACTACGAGAATTTTCCTTCTACCGAAGTTTTCGGTAGAAGGAGGCTCTGCAGTGATATTGCTTTTATGACCGCTTGCCAGTATAAGAGATGCCCATTTTTCAAGTTTGAGAGGAGAAATTATGGCATCAGCGGTTTCAATTGCTCCTAAATCTGCTCTTCATTTCCCCCCAGGCCTTGCACGCATTTTACCTAATTATAAAACTCCTTGGCATCTCAGCCCAGATCTCTTTCGCCGAGCCCAAGAACTAGCGAGCAAAGATCCGAGTAAGCCTTTTGTGTCTTGTCCTGTTTTGCCAACAGAGAAAGAAGCTGAGTTTGTCAAACGCTACTTCATGATGAATCCTCCTCCTGGAGTTGAGATTCAGAGCATCGAATGCGTCCATAATGCTATACAAACGCAAGCTTTTGAAGCAGGACTTCTAAGCATGCAAGAAGCAGCTAAGTCTCTTCCTGCCACGTGGAGGGATGAAGAGCCTAGGGAACTCCGGGCAAACGCAATGGAGGGATGGAGAACGCAAGTTACACAATTCAATCCTGTGCATGTCTCCTCACCCAAAAGAGAAACCACTTGTACCGATGCATATGTATTGCCCCTTTTGCATGGCACGAAATATGAGACGGTCAAGAAAATCTGCTCGGGTGGATTCACCTATTTTGGTAAGCACCATTATTTTGATCCTACTGCCAAAGCTGGCGCTCCAGCCAGTACGGATATTGGTTTTTTTGCCAATGGTGTCTACTTCACGAACGCGTTCAGATATGCAGCGATGTATAGCCCAGACGGCACGATAGTTATGGCATTTGTTGCCCATCGCGAACCCTATCCCGTGGTCAATGATGTACCGATCCCCCAAAAGGGAAAGGACATGCGCAGATTAGAAGGACAGGGAGCTTACAGGGCATACAACTGTCACTTTGTTCAAGTGGCTTCAGAAGATCCTAAAGATCCTGAGTGTATGGTCTACTATGCACGCCATAAGGAATACTCTCCCTGGGATGAATTTGTGGTTTTTCATGCCTCTCAAGCTCTTCCACGTTTCATCATAAGAGTTGGGGTTCATTCTATTTTTTCTTTAGCGGCACCTATCACAACTATAAAAACACTCTTGGCTAAAGTCCTGGATCTTCTCGATCATGAACAAATTCAGCAAGACAAAGAACTTAATTCAGTTCTCTCTGAAAAAGCAAAATTTCTTGGTAAAATTTTAAACCAGAGCAGCCTGCTCTCAGAAAAAGACCAGGAATTTTACAATTGGATTGATCAGCTTGTGAACCCCGCCGGAAAACTTCGCAGTCAAGTTAAACAGCAACTTCTCGAGAAGCCAATTAGCGCCCCTGCTAAAAAAGAGGAAAGTAAAGCACCGGCTGTCTCTGTTCCTAAAAAAAATTTTTCTCTTTTTGGAGTTGAGGACGATGACTGCGACCTATTTGGTGCTTCATTTCCCACTCCGGCAAAACCGCCTACCTTGAAACCAACAAAAGACCAACTAGATGAATTGTGTAGGAAAGCAACAGCTGGCGATGTTGTAGCGTTACATGCATTGAGAACACATGCGGAAGCTGGAAATGCTGTCGCACAATTCAATCTTGCGGTGATGTATCAGTTGGGTCTAGGTATTGCAATAAATATCGAACAAGCGCTTTCTTGGTATAAGAGGGCGGCTCAGCAGGGAGATAGTGATGCAGAATTTGCGCTAAAGCAATTGGAACCCTCAGGAAAAGGCGTACACCAAGAATCTGCCGCAGCTGCAGCTGTAAGCACAAAAGTTGCTAGCGCAACTCTTCCCGTAGCAAAGCCCTACGTGGCCACATCAAAATCAACTCTTTTTGCTGATGACGACGATGACGACAGCAGTGACGATGATGGCTCCTTATTTGGTGCTGCTCCAAGCGTCTCCTCGAAAGTATCTCCATTAGCCGCAGTTGCATCTGTAAGCACAAAAGTTGCTAGCGCAACTCCTTTTCCAGCGCCCGTGGCTTCGTCCAAGCCAGTGAGCGCGATAGCGCTAACAAAAGAGCAATGCGATGCCTTAACCACGAAAGCTTCAGCCGGTGATGCTGAAGCATTGCACGCATTAAGAACGCACGCAGAAGCTGGAAATGCTCGTGCACAATGCAATATTGGAACCATGTATTTAGGTGGGTATGGTGTGGCCAAGAATGAAAGCGTAGCTTTCAGGTGGGGCAAAATGGCTGCTGAGCAAGGGCATGTAGATGCATATGGTTGGCTTGGACGGATGTGCGAATTTGGCAATGGTGTTGGTCAGGATGAGCTTGAAGCCGTCAGGTGGTATAGAATGGGTGCTGAGCAAGGAGATAAAGGGGCGCAATGCTGTCTTGGATTGATGTATCGCGATGGCAAGGGTGTCGGCAGGGACGGACTAGAAGCAGTCAAGTGGCTTACGAAGGCTGCTGAGCAGGGTTTAGTACAGGCACAATACTGGCTCGGGATGATGCATACAGAGAATATTGAGCTAGCACGCCACTGGTTCAAAACAGCTGCTGATCGGGGAGATGACATGGCAAAATTTCGTCTAAGAGAGCTTGAAAGCCGCATCATATATGCTTTGTATGAGAAAGCTGTAGCTCGCGATGCTGAAGCTTTGTATTCATTGAGATGCAAAGCAGAAGTCGGTATGGCGGAAGCCCAATATTATATTGGGCGTATGCACCAAATTGGTGAAGGCGGCTTAGAAAAAAGAATCGACCTAGCACGCCTATGGTATGAACGCGCGGGCAAACTAGGAAATTCCCATGCACTAGGTATACTCAAACAATTGGAACCCTCAGGAAAAGGCGGACACCAAGAATCTGCCCCAGTTGCTTCTGTAAGCGCAAAAGTTGCTAGTGCAACTCTTCCTGTGGCAAAGCCCTACGCGGCCACGTCAAAATCAGCTCTTTTTGCTGATAACGACGATGATGATGGCAGCTCCTTATTTGGTGCTGCTTCAAACTTCGCTTCAAAAGCATCTATTACTGTTCCAGCTGCACCCTTAGGTAGCTCGCTGGAAGCATTGTTTCGGCCTGGAGTGAACTGGACCTCGAAAACAGGGTCACTTAGTTATACGGATGTGATTAAAAGCGATCCACTTGCTGCTTCTCCCAAAGATAAACCTGTAGCTGCGTCTAAATTTGCACCTAAGGAAATTGATTTAGTCGACTTGCAAAGGAAAGCTAAAGACGGAGATGCAGACGCTCAACACTCGCTGGGTAGGATAAATCTCAATCGAGGAAATCACGATGAAGCTTATAAGTGGTTAAGTCTGGCCGCTGAACAGGGAGTTAAAGATGCACAATATTTTATTGGAAAGATGATCGAAGAAGGTTTAGGCGGTTTTAAGAGCAGGGAAGCTGCACTCAAATGGTATAAACGTGCTGGGACTTTTGAGGCCAAACGTGCACTCGCAAGAATGGCAGATCCTTCATTTTCACTTGCAATGACCAATCTTCTCGCAAAGAATTACAGTATCGCTTTTAGGCTGTTAAGCGAAGCCGCAGAGCAAGGACATGAAAAAGCACAAGTTCAACTTGGAACAATGCACGAAAAAGGCTTGGGTACTCTTAAGAACATCGAACTTGCACGCCAATGGTATAAAAGCGCTGCTAGCAATGGGAATGTTTTCGCTATAAAGGCGCTCGAAAGACTGGATTCTCCGTCTTTCATTGGTGGTTTTTTGAAATCGCTATTGGGCGAAAAAACCTAGGCTTAAGCTTTAGGAGCATCCTAAAAACAATTCTCCTTCTACCGAAGAACTTCGGTAGAAGGAAGGATTGCTTAGATGGGCTACTCTTTCATCGAGAGTAAGAACTCGATGTTATTGTTCGTCTTTTTCAAGCGGCCAACGAGAAGATTCATCGCATCCACAGGTGCAAGATCAGCAAGAGCCTGGCGCATGCGATAGACTCTGTCGAGTTCTTCTGGATGGTAGAGGAGTTCTTCTTTTCGGGTACCGCTCTTTACGATATCAATAGCAGGCCAGATGCGTCTTTCTGCGATACGACGATCGAGCACGAGCTCCATGTTGCCGGTACCTTTGAACTCTTCAAAGATTACCTCGTCCATGCGAGAACCTGTGTCGATTAGCGCAGTTGCAATAATGGTTAACGAGCCGCCTTCTTCGATATTGCGGGCTGCGCCAAAGAAGCGCTTCGGTTTATGCAGCGCATTGGCATCGATACCACCGGTTAAGATTTTTCCAGAATGCGGCTGAACCGTGTTATACGCACGTGCCAGACGAGTTAAGGAGTCTAACAGGATGACGACATCGTGACCGTATTCGACTAAGCGACGGGCCTTTTCAATGGCCATTTCGGCTACTTGCACGTGACGCTCTGGGGGTTCATCAAATGTAGATGAAACCACTTCGCCGCGTACGGCGCGCATCATGTCGGTAACCTCTTCAGGCCGTTCATCGATAAGCAATACGATGAGCACGATATCTGGATTGTTCGTAGCGATTGCGCTAGCGATGTTTTGCAGAATGATCGTTTTACCTGTGCGAGGAGGTGCAACGATTAATCCACGTTGGCCTTTTCCGATAGGTGCAGCCAGATCGAGCACGCGTGTCGTGAGGGTTTCTTTGTTCGTTTCCATCACAAGGCGCTGATTCGGATAAAGAGGTGTTAAGTTTTCAAACAGAACGCGCTCTTTAGCTTTTTCTGGGGGGCTATTGTTGATCTTGTCGACTTTCAGAAGGGCAAAATATTTTTCTTTCTCTTTAGGAGAGCGGATCGTGCCGTAAACGGTATCGCCTTTTTTCAGATCGAAACGTCGAATCTGAGCTGGTGAGACATAAATGTCTTCAGCAGAAGGTAGATAGTTATAGTTGGGTGAACGTAGGAAGCCAAACCCATCGGGCAGAACTTCTAGCACGCCTTCGCCGACTAAAACCTCATTTGGTTTTTCGGAGAGGGCTTTTACCACTTCGAAAACGATTTGAGATTTGGTAAGCGCTCCAAGGCTTCTAAGACCGTTGTTACGTGCGAAATTCGCCAGCTGCTCAATATTCATGCGCTGCAAATCTGCAATCCGCGTGATGGTTTCTGGCTCGGTTCTTTCTGGTGGAGGAGTTGCTGGTGCCGCTTTTTCTAGGGGCTTTTCATTAGCAGGCTCGTGGATGTTTTGAGAAACGTCGTCTTGGTACATTAACAAGAGGCTCCTTAGTTACTTAGATAGAGTTTGATATAGCTCGAGCACCTGATGTTTTAGTTCATCGGAGGTGCCGTTATTGACGATTACGTAATCTGCTCTGGCAGCTTTCACGTGAGGTTTAAATTGTCTGTTCATGCGTAGGTTATACTCTGTTGAAGGCCGCCCTGTTGCCTGGGTGTAACGCGCTTGGCTGAGGCTTTCATCTGAGATAACGACGATGACCAGATCGAAAAATTTGTGACTTTCACTTTCATATAATAGGGGAATTTCAGCAACAAAGAGCGAAGCTTTTTTCTGCTCAGCGATTTTTTGGTAGGTATGTTCAATTTCATTTAATACAGCTGGATGCAAGTATTTTTCAAGTTTGTCTAAAAGCTCCGGATGGGAAAAAACTTTCTGCGCAATTTTATCTCGATCGATTTGTTGATCATTGAGAATCTCGGAACCAAGCAGATCGATGATCTGCCGACCAATCACTGTATCAGGAGTTAGTAGCTTGTGGACTATCTTGTCAGCATCGATGACATAGGCACCACAGGCCTGAAGAATTTGACAAACAGTGCTCTTGCCAGAAGCAAGACCGCCTGTTACAGCAACCTTAAGCAAGGTTAACACTCCTTCCAATTTTTTCCAATGGAAATGTCCACCACCAATGGGACAGAGAGGGTAAAGACCCCTTCCATAGCTTTCTTGACATAGGTAGATAATGCATCTATTTGATTATCAGGTACTTCGAATAGCAATTCATCGTGAATTTGCAAGATCATCATACCCCATTCAGGGTGCTTTTGCAGCTCAGTATCTATGTCGATCATCGCGATCTTAATTAGATCTGCAGCGGCGCCTTGTAGAGGTGTATTGACTGCCAGACGTTCGGCAGCCGCACGGATCATCGGATTTTTATTATTGATTTCGGGGATGGGACGAATGCGGCCTGTCATGGTGATAGATCGGCCAGTTTTGCGCGCGCTTTCCTTGCAAAATTCAAGATACTCTTTGACCTGCTTGTAGCGTTTGAAATAGGTGTCGATGAACGTGGCGGCTTCTTTGTAATCGATGCTCAAGACTTCAGAGAGCCCATACGCTTGTTGGCCATAGATAATTCCAAAGTTTACGGCCTTTGCGCGTGCGCGCATTTCTGAGGTGACTTGGGCAAGAGGCGTATCAAATACAAGCGAGGCGGTATAGGCATGCACGTCTTCGCCTTCCGCAAAGGCTTTGATGAGTACTGGATCTTGGCTCAAGTGCGCGAGAAGTCTTAGCTCAATTTGAGAATAGTCTCCACCTACAAAGCTCCAATTAGGTTTCTCGGGTTCAAATGCTTCGCGAATTCTGCGGCCCAGCTCTGTTCTAATAGGAATATTTTGCAAATTAGGATCTTGCGATGAGAGGCGTCCGGTGGCGGCCACAGATTGATTGAACGTGCAGTGAATGCGCTGTGTGCGCGGGTTCACCTGTTCTGGAAGCGCATCGACATAGGTAGAGCGGAGTTTTTCTAAGGTTCGAAATTCTAAAACCTTAGATACAATGGGAGCTTGGTCTTTCAAAGACTCTAAAACTTCCGCACTGGTAGAGAAACCGGTAGTGGTTTTTTTGAGTGGCTTGATACCCATCTTTTCAAAAAGGATATGGCTGAGCTGCTTAGGGGAGCTGACGTTAAATGTTTCGCCGGCCATTTCGCAGATCTCTTGTTCGAGAATCTGGAGCTGATGCGCGAGCTCATGCGACATCACCTTCAATTTTTCGATGTTCACATAGATGCCATTTCTCTCCATGCGCACGAGGATAGGCAAGAGAGGCAACTCGATCATCTCAAAGACTTCTTTAACGTCGGCTTCCCCTAGCTCTTTTTCAAAAAGGTGCTTCAAACGCACGGTGTAATCTACATCTTCGCAGCAATAGTGTGAGATCTGTGCAAGCGGCACATCTGCCATGCTGATCTGTTTTTTGCCTTTGCCGATCAGCTCTTCGATGGGGATCTTCACTTTCCCAAATTTTTCTAGCGCCAGCGTATCTAAACTGTGACGTTGATTTTGCGGATTGATCATGTAAGAGGCTAAAAGTGTATCAAAGCTGATGTTGCTTATGTTGACACCGATATTTTGTAAGACATGCAGGTCATATTTGAGGTTATGTCCATAAAATCCGATTAGAGGATTTTCAAGCAGGGGTTGAAGCTGCTCAAGGAGCTTGTGTGGGGCAGTGCTGCCATTGAAAGGAACATACCAAGCTTCTTTTGGGTGAAGGCTAAAGCCGATGCCAACTAGCTGAGCTTCCATGGGGCGGATATCGGTGGTTTCAGTATCGATGCAGATCTCTTTGGCTTGAGAGAGCTTTTCGATTAAACGCGTAAGTTCTGCGGGCTCATTAATTAGCGTGTAGTTGAGATCCTTCTCATCTGCTATTGCCTGTGGAGTTGGGGTTTCAGTTTTTTCTCCATCCAAGGCTTTTAAAAGCGACATGAAGTGCATCTGTTGGTAGAAGGCTTTGAGCGCTTCTTCATCGCCTCTTTTCAACTTAAAAAACTCTTCATTATGCGGGAATTCAACAGGCGTATGCAGCTTGGCAAGCTCGCGGCTCATCAGGGCAATTTCTTTATCGCGGCGCAAAGTCTCTTGCTTTTTCTCGCCGGGCACCTTTTCTGGATGTGCTAAAAGAGCATCGAGTGTTCCAAATTGAGAGAGAAGAGAAGCGGCGGTTTTTTGACCGAAACCTTCGAGTCCGGGAATATTATCAGAGGTATCTCCCATGATCGCCAGCAGGTCGACAATCTGATTGGGGTTTACGCCGAAGAGCTCTTTGACCTTTGCTTCGTCTACCAGCATGTTGTCTTTGTGTACATGCAACATGAAGATGTTTTTTGAAACGAGCTGGCAGAGATCTTTATCACTCGAGCAGATGTAAATTTTTGCGCTTTGCTTTTCAGCCCAGAGTGCGATGCTGCCAATGGTATCATCGGCTTCAACTCCCGGAACTGCGAGATGCGGAATTCCCGCCAGTTCACAAAAGGCAATGGCTCTTTCAAGTTGTTGAAAGAGGTCTTCCGGCATTTTTTCGCGATGTGCTTTGTAATCTTTATAGATGAGCGAGCGCTTCTCTTTGCTAGAGGGACCATCGAAGACAGCGATGAAATGCTCTGGTGAATAATCTTTGATCAGCTTGTTGATAGAGCGGATGAATCCATAGAGAGCATTGGTCGACTCTCCTTTCGGATTTGTCATAGGCCCAATCGCATGAAACGAGCGAAAAAGGATATTTACCGCGTCGACGATGAAAATTTTATCCATGGGCCTTGAAGCAAGCCGCTTAGCGCACGTCGCTAAGAGGCTGGTATAGGTAGAGGAACTTGCCGCTCATTTCAGAACTTAAGTTGGGTCCGATTTGGAATACGTGCTTAATTTTTCCATCTAAGAAAGGCAGTTTATTCTGAGCCAGGGATGAAAAGAAGTTCAATTTTGGCTGCAGCTCGAAAACTTGATAAGTTTGGTCACTGATGCCAGCGGCTTTTGCAAGATCATTGAGAGCTTTGCTATAGTCTGCATCTGCGTCGTCGATGTAACCGAGCTCTTGGGCTTTATCAGCCAAAAAGACGTGTGCGCCATACTCATTCACGAGTTTCTCTTTATTGAGAGCCGGTCTCGCATCAGTTACAATTTGGACGAAGCGCTGATAGAGGCTGCCGGTAATTGCGCGAAGCGCGGCATCTTCATCGGGCCGCCAAGGTCTAAAGGGGTTGAGTTCGTCTTTGCCCTTACCTTCAGTAATGGTAAGTGACTGTACGCCAACTTTATCCATTGCTCCGCTGAAGTTAAATGCAGGTCCTAAGATAACGCCGACAGAGCCGATGACGCTTGAAGGTGTGGCATAGATGCGATCAGTGGCGGAAGACATGTATACGCCACCCGAGGCACAAAGGCCATCGATAAAAGCGTAGACTGGCACCTTGTATTTTTCTTTATAGGCTTTAAGAGCTCGATACATATCGTCAGCATCGGTGACAGTGCCACCTGGTGTATTCATGTGCAGAAGGATAGCCTTTACACGTCCATTTTTGAGTGTCTCTTCTTGAGAATTTACCAGGATATTTTCAAAAGTTTTTGAGTCGAGTAACGGCTCGCCGATTACGCCATGTACATTGATGCGCAAAATAACAGGCGCAGAACTTGGAAGCAGCTCGCGTTTGCCATTGGCATCAGCGGCGATAGTGAGTTCTGTGGTTTCAGGGACATAAGTGGGTGAAGAAAGGAGGATAATCACGATAAAGATCGCACCTATGCCGATAAGGATACCCAGAATCGAGGCAAATGAGGTGAAGAAAGAACGCAGTGTTGCGACAAAAATCGATTCTCTAGGTAGACTCATGGGGCTCCCGTTTTGTAATAACCTTGATCTTAAAAAACTAAAGCATTTTGATCTATAGAAGATAGTAGTGAGGATATGTGATGTCGCCCGAATTTACCGCAAATAGCATCTGGCTCTTCAAGATTGGCTTTGCCATCGTCTTGCTTGTGATTCTCAATTATCTCCTCAGGAGATTGATTAGCTATGCGCGCCATCGGGCTGCGCTCTATCCTCTAGATTGGAGGGCTAAGCTGGATAAAATTGGCCTGCTGCCCATGCGTACCATTTTGTGGATTCTCGGCATTTCCTATGTAGTTTCCATTGCTGCCGAACATTTCGGTACAGAGCTGGAGTTTGTCCCTCCTCTACGAAATGCGGCGGTTATCTGCTGTCTTGCCTGGATACTTATTCGCTGGAAATCGGAAGTCCAGCAGCTGCTCGTGCTTAAAGGTCAGCAAGAATATAAGATGATCGATGCTTCCATGGTCCACATGGCCGGCCGCATTCTCACGGTTGCGATCATTATTCTAACAGCTCTGATCGTATTGCAAGTTTTAGGTATTAACGTTGTGCCTCTTGTGGCTTTTGGCGGAATTGGTGCCGCGGCCCTCGGTTTTGCAGCTAAAGATGTGATCGCCAACTTTTTTGGCGGCCTCATGCTCTATATTACCAAACCATTTTTTGTAGAAGATCTCATTATTCTTCCCGATCACAACATTGAAGGGCATGTAGAAGAGATCGGCTGGTATCTCACCTCCATCCGCGATAAACAGAAACGCGCGGTATATCTTCCTAACTCGATGTTCTCTACCGTGCAGGTGATTAATAGTTCGCGTATGACGCACAGACGTTTTGAAGAGAAGATCGGCGTGCGCTTTGAAGATTTTTCTAAGATTAAGCCTTTAGTCGATGAGATCAAAAAATTTCTCTCGTCCCATTCACAGATTGATACGCACTATCCTGTGATGGTCTTTTTCGATGCCTTTGGAGAATATGCGCTAAATATCTACATCGACACCTACTGCCAAGAGACGCAGCTTGAAGCTTTCTTAGCTGTGAAACAAGATCTTCTCATCTCAATCTACGAGATTATCACTAAGCATGGCGCCGAAATGCCTTATCCCACTAGTGTCATCGAAATGGCTGATCCTTCACAGACTTAAACAGAAAGGATCAAGTCCGCTGACAGCTCGGTGGTGAAGCTGGTCAAGTAAGCCTTCATTTGGACTGCAAGGCCGGGAGAATAACTCAGCTTGAGATGGTTGATATTTCTAATAAGAATGACCTGGTCAATTATTTCAGTTAGTTGGCCAGGTGCATCAGAGCTGTCGACTAAAGAGTAAAATGGCTCTTTTCTTGCCCCTAGCCAAGAGATAAGGTCGTGTTGATTCTGGCGGCTGATTAACCCTTCAGAGACTAAGAAGCTTAAAAATGAATCCCAAGATCCTTTGGTCTCCGATAGCTCGTTATTATCAATTATGAAGTTAATTCCGATCTTCGGAGCAAGAGCTTTACCGATGTCAATCTCAAGGGAAACGCAATCAATAAATGGGCGAAATTTATTCAAGAGCGAGGTTAAGTACTCATCTAAACACGGATGACCGATCTTTTTAAGATAGACCAAGGCAGCTTCTAAAGAAACCGGGCTTTTTTTGTTTCCGCACGAAATGCGCAAAGGGCTCTCGCTTCGCCCTAGCATAAAACCGACATGATTTATCCTAACGGATTCGGTTTCACATGCGTGTAGAATCTCTAGTGTTTTTTCATGTAGGGTGTCACTTTTTAGTAGGAGATGGGCTTTTTTGATTAATTCTTTTGGACTCTTGTCACTATTAAATAAGCTTACGAAAATATTTGGAATTGGAGGCCAGGCATGAGCACTTCCCGTATCGAATTCTAATATAATTTTCGATGTCTCAATTTGATGAAAGAACTCTTCCCTAGCCCAACGCTCAAAAAAATGAACTAATTCACTTCTGCGATAAGATTCATGCCAATGATTTTCGAAAAAAGACTCTCGCAAAGCGTTGAGTAGTTCAGGCGTTAGAGAAAATTGAAAGTGGAAATCACCTAGGCTTTCAGGTGTATTTAAAACGCATTCGAAAAATAAGCAGTCTGTTTTAAGCGAGGGACTGAATAACAAGGTGCATTTTCTGATTCGCTCCCTGTTTTCTCCATCGAAGAGTTGATCAGGGAGCAAAGGTAGGATACATTCACAGAAATCGCCAAGAGCCACCAATTTGGGCAGTAATTTATTGGAGCCCCCGGTTGTGGCTGTCATGCTTTCTATTTTCCATAATGAATATACTTGTCAGAAATATAATCGCTAGGACCTTCGCCGCCGGCAGCAAATACTTTTTTCAATTGTTCCGCACTTAATTCTTCAGAAGCTTGATTGGGTGGTAAGCGCAGAATTACGTCATTAGCTTGAGCTTCGACTATTTTGATCCCTATATTTGAGGGGACATCGATGCGATATTCGTCTTTAATCACTTGCTTTGGATTCTTTATTAAGCGCTGTTTAAAAACTTCATCAGTCCAAGTTCTTTTAACAATCTGACTCCACAATTTTTCCAAATCTTCTTTTTTGAGCATAAATTTCCTGTTCCTGTTGAGAAGGGTTCTATATCTTTGCAGTAAAGTTGATGTGATTTTTTTTGACAACGATAAAATTGGGCGCACTCTTTGGTGTCAGAGAAAAAGGCTAAAAAAAGTCGAGAGGTATGGTTTTTACTCTTAAATAGGCTTTCATCTGCAACGCACGGCCAGGCGTATAGTTGAACTTGATATGATTGATATCTCTGACAAGATAGGCGTGGTAGATGGCGCCTGTCTGACCCTGCCCATCAAGTGAATCACACACAGAGTAAAATGGTTCTTTTTTCCCTCCTATCCAATGGATAAGCTCAAATCGATTTTCATCTGTGATTAAATTTTCAGAGACCAAGAATTCTAAAAATGAATCCCAGGATTCCTTTGTGGCCAACAGATTCTCTTTATTGATACCGCAATTTATTCCAATTTTTGGGAGTAGAAATGTGCTGACATCAAAATCAAAAGAAATGATGTCAAGATAGGGGGAAAATTTATTCAGCAAATCTATCAAATGATCGTCTAAACATGGATGGGAAATGTTTTGAAGATAAGCCAAAATATTTTCTGAAGAAATAGGGGTACTTGCCTTTCCACACGAAATACGCAGAGCTTTTTCTTGTCGACCCAACATAAAGCCAGCAAAGTTTATTTTTATGAAATCATTTTCGCATTTGTTTAAGATATCTATAGTTTTTGGATGCAGTTTATCTTTATTTATAAGATAAAAAGCCGCTTCTATTAATTCTGTGGGAGTTTTTTCGCACTTGAATAGTTCAACAAAGATGTTGGATCCAGGAGGCCAATTAAGATTGCTGCCTATATCCAGCTCGATTCCAATCCTGGGGGGCTGCTCTTGATCGTGCTGCTCAACTACAGCCCAATTCTCAAAAAAAGCAGATAATCTCTTCCAATGACAAGTCTCATGCCAATGATTTTTGGATAAAGAATTTCGTAAAGAAATAAGTAATTCAGGTGTAAGAGTTGATTCGAAATGAAAATCGCAGGCGCTCTTTTCGCTTTTTAAAAAACATTCGAAAAGCAAGCGGTTTGTTTTAAGCAATGGGTCGAATAGCAAAGCGCAATTTCTGATTCGCGCTTTATTTGCCTCGTCGATGAGGTTATTAGGCAGCAAGGGCAAAACAGACTCACAGAGATCAACCAAAGGCAGAAGCTTTTCAGAAAGATTAATCGATGCTTTCATGCTAGGCTTCCCTTCGAATTTCTAAAAATCATCGCTCTAATGCGGAAAGTAATCATCCCCCGCTCCAGACACGTTTTTCAATTGTTCATGTGTCAATTCTCCAGAAGCTTGTTTAGGTGGCAAGCGAAGAATTAAATCCTCAGCTTGAGCTTCGACTATTTTAATTCCTGCATCTGATGGGATATCTATGCGATACTCATCCTTGATCACCTGTTTGGGATTCTTTAATAAGCGCTGTTTAAAAACTTCATCCGTCCAAGTTCTTTTAATTATCTGGCTCCACACCTTTTCCAATTCTTCTCTTTTGGCCATAAACTTCCTCATGTTAAGGGATTCTATTCTTCGCAGTAAAGTAGATGCCATTTTTTTTGACAATGCCTAAATGGTCTCTTGTAGCGACGCCTTGTAATGGACAGTAAGCCTTGCAATAGAGACCGAGCTCTTTTAGTAAATCATTTACAGGATGTGCAGGATCGCAAGCGGTAGGATGCGCAGGATATTTTCTCTATCCTTCCTGATTCTGCATATCTTGTTCGTTTCTAGAATATAAGGAGTTGTTCTACTAAGAGGCGGGTTTTTTTTCTTGTTTGACTTGGAGAAGCTCGAAGAACGCAAGGCATCCGAGAAAGATGAAAAGGAGATAGATGAACCAAGGGAAGGAAAGGTGCAGGCTAAGGCCGATTAGGAGGAGGAACTGCGAAGCAGTGGTCACTTTGCCCCAACGGATGGCGCGGTATTGATAAGCTTGCAAGTTGCCTTTCAAGCTGAGATAGATGGCGAAGATACAGAGAAAAAAATCACGAGAGAGCATGGCACCAGCTTGCCAGAGTTCGAGCCTGTCTTCCATCAAGAGCACGCCTAATCCGAAGAAGACGAAAAATTTATCCATGGCTGGATCGAGAATGGCTCCGAATTGGCTAGCCGAGCGGTAGCGTCTTGCTAGATAACCATCGACGCTGTCGGTTATCATAGCTAAAACAATAGCAACGACTCTCCAAGTGATGCTATCTACAAGAAATAGCAAGGCAAGTGGCGCGCGCAGGAAAGAAAGTCCGTTAGATAGGCTAAGCATGAGCTCGAGATTTTTTTCTTTGCTTATACCAAATGAATGCAATTACCGTCACACCGAATACTGCAAAAATCAGGATATTGAAAGTTTTAACATATCGGTATAGGACTTGATGATTTTGTCCCAGAAAATAAAATGCGCTAAAGGTGCTGCTAGACCAGAGGAAGCAGGCGAATAGGTCTCTGACAATGAATTTAGAAAAGGGCATTTTGCTCATTCCGGCACTCATAAAAATGGCATTGCGTACGCCAAAAGGAATAAATCGTCCAATAACCAGCGCCATTAGCCCGCGCTTTTCGTAGAAAATCCGCATCTTTTCAATTTTTTCCACGCTCAGAATTTTCTGAAAAAAACGCCAGCGCATTAATTTAGGACCAAATTTTCGGCCAATCCAATAAGCAACCCAGGCAGAGAAATAGCAGCCTAAGAAGACGCTTAAAAAGAGTAGAATAGTATGTTCAGGAACGACTGTGGCAGCAAGGACTGAGGCAATGATCACGAGAAGATCGGCGCTAATGGGGATATTCATGCCAGCGAGGATAATTCCACCGAATATGAACCAATGGGCCAGATGCGCATTTTGGATCACGAATTCGAAGAATTTATCCATAAGTTAGGCTCAAGCTCTAGTAGCAGCCTCTTTGCCCTTCGAAGAAGGGTCTAAAAATGGATCGGGCTCTTCGTCGGGTAGGTCTACAGTTCCTTGCTCACCGACTAGCTGATTAAATTTTTTCCCAAGAGAACGAACTGCATACATCCAAGCGACAATCGAAAAGAGTAAGATTAGGCCGACATACGGAGTGCTGAGTGAGATGCTACCGAAAAAGACGAGCAGGCCTTGATGGATGATCGAGCCACCGGATTTACCCAGGCGAGAACCGACGCCATCGATAGCAGCTTTGCCTTTTAATTTGCTCTCTTGACTAAGCGGGATAAATGCGAGTTCTTTGGTGGAGTCAAAAAGCGTGTATTTGGAGGCGCGAGAAAGGCAGTTTTGTAGCGAGCCGAAGAAAACGCTGATGGCTAGAGGTGTTGAACCTAGCAGAGCTGCGATGGCGCCGAGACCAAAGTCTTTGAAGAGCAGGAAGGAGAAGAATCCCACGCCTGTCACGAGAAGAATAAGAGGCGAGATCATGGCGCTGGAGGTCCAGCTTAATTTTCTGATTACGTTTCCAGAGATAAAGACGCTGGTAATTGTGGCAATAATGCCGATGCCGGTGAGCACCTGACCCATATAGCCGTTAAAGTCGCTTGGATTAGGATAAAGCTGTTTAACCTGGTCTTTCCAGATAACTTCAGTGAGATTGATGGCGATGTTGTAGGTGACTACAATGATGGCGATGCAGATTAGATATTTAGATTTGGCTAGGTAAGCAAAGTTTTTACGTAACCCCATCTTGATGGGCTCTTGCTCCAGCTGTTGTTCAGCCCAAGAAGCAGAGCTATATCCATAGCCATTTTTGTGCAGTTTTCTAAAAAGGTACATGCAGAGAAGGCCGGCTGCAACCACCACAAAGTTCAATAGAAAGATAGATTGGCCCCAGGCATCTGAACCGAAAGGAAGGCGTGGGTCATAAACATGTTTTGAGAAAAACATGGCCACTTGACCTGCCGCAATGCCTGAAAAGTTGATGCCTATCCCGAGGAGGCCGTAATAGCGTTTGGCATTCTTAACGGTAGTTGTGTCATTGACAAAGCCCCAACAGAGCACAGACATAATGATCGTGCTCCACATCTCAGACATCACATAAAAAGCAGTGAAGGTCCAGTTGCGAAAGACGGCGATAAGGCCTTTAAAGCCTATGGGCAGATGAGATTGTAAGCGGTCTGCTAGCTCATGCGGATGCAATGATTCTCTAAAAGGATATAACAAGAAGGTGAAGATGAGGAAGAAGACGATGAAGATGCTCATCATCGCATAAAAAATCCGCTCGCGACTAAGCCGATTTGAAACGCGCGTAAAGATGTAAGTAAAGAGGAATGCCATGGGCAGGATGGCCCAGACTTTTAAAAAGGGCAGAGCCTCTGCTCCTGAAGCGCGAGCTGTTACCACGAGAGCGTCTTTGGTGGCTCTTAGGATGCTGTAGTTAAAACCAACGAGGAAAAAGATGAAAAGAAGCGGCAAAAACATGCGCGTTTCTTTTCTATGTATGGGCCAGAGATACGAGCGAAGTTTGCCAAATTCCCCAGACATTTTATAAACCGCCGGAAGATAGTTATCTGTGCAATTAATCAAGCAGCATAACAGATTTGGCTGATATGCCCACTATACTTTTTTGCATTTTCGTGATTTTATCCCAAACCAACTTTATTTTTTATTTTCTGCGTCAGTTAAAACTTCAATTCCTGGGAGCTTTCCGTATTCGAGAAATTCCAAAGCTGCCCCTCCGCCGGTAGAGAGATGTGTAAAATTTTTTGCAAGATTAAGCTGGTTGATTGCCGCGACCGAGTCTCCCCCTCCTATAATGCGGGTAGATCTGAGCTCTGCCATAGCTGTGGCGAGCATATTAGTGCCTTTAGCAAAGGCAGGCTTCTCAAAAACACCTACGGGACCATTCCAAAAAATTGTTTGAGCTTTCTTTAGCTCTTGACTCCACTCTTTGACGGTTTGAGGGCCAATGTCTGCACCTTCCCATCCATCTGGAATCCCATCTTTGGCAAAAATTGTTTTAACAGCCCCATTTTCTTTAAGATTGTCCGTGATGAGTAGATCTTTAGGGAAATAGATAGAAATGTTTTTAGAGGTGCACATCTGCATGATCTCACGAGCCGTTTGCAGAAGATCGTCTTCACAGATCGATTTTCCGATCGATATATTCTGGGCTTTAAAGAAAGTAAAAGCCATGCCTCCGCCGATAAAGAGCGCATCGACTTTTGTGATTAGAGATTTTAAAACACCGATCTTTGAGGAGATCTTAGCTCCGCCGATGATCGCATAAAAAGGTCGCGCCGGATTTTTAATTAAAGGTTCGAGAAAAGAGAGCTCTTTTTGCATGAGAAAGCCAGCCGCGGCTTTACCTGGAAAGTATTTGACAATGGCATAAGTTGAAGAGTGCGCGCGGTGAGCTGTGCCAAAGGCGTCGTTAACGTAAATATCTCCGAGCTTGGCGAGTTTTTGGGCGAAGGTTGGGTCAACAGAGGGATCCTCTTCCGCCGCATAAAAACGTAAATTTTCTAAGAGCAGCACTTCGCTCTCTTTTAGATTCTTGGCCATTTTTGCAGTCTCATCACCAATGCAATCTTTGGCGAATTGAACGGGCTTACCTAGAAGTTTGCTTAGAGCTTCTGCACAGGGAGCGAGTGTGAATTTTGGGTCGCTTTTTCCTTTTGGTCTCCCGAGATGGCTCATCAAGATAACGCTGCCACCCTGCTTTAGCACATATTCGATGGAGGCAAGCGCTTCGCGGATTCTCGTATCATCTGTGATTTTGCCACGTTCATCTAGCGGCACGTTAAAGTCGACGCGCATGAGCACTTTTTTGCCTTTCACAGAGAGATCTTTGAGTGAAAGCTTTGGCATGCTTTAGCTGCGCTTATAGATTAGGATGGCGTCGCTGACGGGGCGCTCTACCCCCTCTTCGCGCAACACATCCTCTTCACTTATAGAAGGGATGTTAATTACTGATCCATTCAAATAGAGCGTGGAAGAGCCGCCCCCATCGAAATTTATGGCTGACACTGATCCGATGCTATGCATAAAGCGCGCTAGCTCGTTCATGGTCATGCCGAGGCTAATTTCTGGTTGACGACCATCGATCACTACAAAGAGCCAGTGACCATCGGCTTTAATACCTACAGCCGTGCGTGGGTGTCTCTCGAGTAAAAAAGAGGTGCGGGTTTTTTCAGCGGAAAAATCGGTGATCACTTGACCATTATCAACTAAAAGAGGTGTTCCTCCCACGATATCATCAAAACTATTCCAGCGCGCCGCGCTTTTGGGATGGATAATTGGAACGACCTGCAATGAGAGCTCGAGCTTTTTGCCAACTTCAAAAGGCGTGACGATGTCTGGATACTCTTCACCAATTGCAATCACATAACCATTTTCAGGAATGGGCGTATTCCCAGATTTATTAAAGGCCAGGATTTGATAGGTGGAGCTTAGTTGCAGATCAAGGCTGCCGCTTGGTGTCAGCGTTGATGGGGCAAAAGAGGAGGTATACAGAATCACTTTGTCTTTGAGTGCTGGTTGGTTGATGCCATCCAAGTAAATCCGCGAGTTTTTCCACTTCACTTCTCCGCGCCAGCCCACGCGATCGATGAGCACGCTACCATCTTTTTTATTCCAGCCAAGGGCTGCGCGTTCTAGCCTTGGTGAAGAGAGCCACTCGCCATCTACTTTAAGAATTCCCGAACAGGAACCGGCGTAGATGCCTTCCAGGCGATAGAAGCCGCCGTTTATGGCAGCAAATGCACCTTTGGCTTTTGCGATTTCCGAAGTTGGAGCAAGCGCGAGAACTTGTGGGGGCGCATGCGTTGCGGCGATATCTGCGTTTTTTGGATCGACTTCTAAGATGTGAACGCAAACAGGCCCTTCAAGCACGCGATGTTCATAGCGGATGCCCTTGATGTCCTTGGGCAGCTGCATTGGCAGCTGCATCGACGTGAGCAGTAGGAGTAAAACAGCAAACAGTGATCTTTTCATCTGACTGATATAGCCTTTTTCTTACCTTGGCAACTTTCCGGATTGTTTGACCAGTTTTTTCTCTTCGGGTTTCACACGGCGCTCAAGCTTCATGACATCCTCTTCCGGAGGTAAATTTTCCGGCTTAATACCACGAGCCTCTAGCATATCGCGTACACTCAAGTTATTTTGAACGTGCTCCCCTGCTATTGCACCTTCTCCTTGCAAATCATCCTGTAGCACGTTGTGATTAGTCATTTCTGTTGCTAAATTTTTAGCGGCAATAGTCAATGTTGGCAAAAAGTCGGCCAATGGACGACTTTCAGTAATCCCATATTTGCTTTTCATTGCCTGCGTTGAATATCCACCAAATAGCGCAGCATCTCCCTTAGAACGAATGCGAGCAAAGCCGGCATCATCCACACCGCGCTCATAAATATTCTGAGAAAGCGTTTTTTCTGATTCTCTTAGTTTTTCACGAACTTCCAGTCTGTCCTGAAGACGCATACGAGCTTCTATCAGTTCCTGCTTGCGTGTTTGAACAGCAAAATAACTTTGGGCAAAGGCAATAGGCTCTTTGCGAGGATCACCATTTTGAGCAATCAGGTAGCAGGCATAGCGGGTAAGCATGAAATCTTCGATGGATCGTTCGGCTCCCTTGCCCAGGCTGATCATTTTCGTGACGCCACGAAAATGATCGTTTGGGTCATAACCCGTTGTCTGACAAGATTCTATAGCCCGCTGCAAGGCTGTCATAAAGTTCTCCCAGCGCAAGTACCCTAGAGGTTCTTGGAGATCTCGGGCAAACCAGAATTCAATTTCTTCCCCTGGGATACTTTGCATCAAGGCATCAAAACGACTTTGTAACTTTTTAACGATTTCGCCTTGCATTTGATATCCTCCTGGAGAGATTCGTGCAATTTTTTCACAAGCAATAAAGAGAAGTCAATATTTTTATGAGTATCCAAGCCATTCTAGCAGCACATCTATGGTCTACAAAGATTAGAAAGGATGATATATAGAAGACCCACTTCTCCTAGAAACATCCTTAATGAAGAGTTCTTAAAACCTTTGGCAATCAGCCAAAACGATCTCGCTATTCATTTGGGTTGTGATTACACGATAATCAAT
Organism: uncultured Chlamydiales bacterium; assembly: GCA_963700985.1. Taxonomy (GTDB): domain Bacteria; phylum Chlamydiota; class Chlamydiia; order Chlamydiales; family Rhabdochlamydiaceae. The sequence goes on along the minus strand of OY969554.1, from coordinate 1,430,629 downwards.
CGAATTGTGAATGAGAAATCCAGCATGACACCAGAAAAGGCAGTTAAGCTGGCGGGGCGCTCAACACCACACCTGATTTTGGTTGAATGCAAATAGCAACAGATTTGTGGAGGCTGCGCTCGTACAAAGATGTTAATTAGCCTGTATATTCGTTAATGATAGTTGCAACTCTTAAATAATTAAGAGGTAAAGTTTTACAGAGAGGAGAAGGGGTTGCCGGCTTGAGAGAAGAGGTTGCCTCGGCCTTTCTTGCGGCGGTTCAGTTCGGTGCGGATGGAGAAGATTAGATCTTGATCGAAGTCCTTATGGATAGCCCATTGTAGGTATTCGATGGGGATTTCAGAAAAAGGTCTGCCTTTGTGTTTGCCCAAGGGCATGTTTTTGAGCAGGATCGGGCGTTTCAGACGTTCGAGCAGCTGTTCAGTGGTTTTGAACTGCTTGGATAGATACTTAAACACTTCGATGTTGACGATCACGTCGCTCATCGCGCGATGGGCGCCTTCGGGAGCGATGTTGAAGTGCTCGCGGAGTTTTTCAAGAGAATTCATGGGGCTTTCGCCATAGAGGCGAGCCAGGCGCAGAGTGTCGATGTATGTTTGCGATTCGATCTGGCAGGGTACGCTATGGCGTTTGCATGCAGCAGAGATAAAAGAGATATCCATCTGAATGCCATGTCCAACTAGGATCTCTTTGCCTAGAAACTTTACAACAGAAGAAAGCACGCTCTCAATTTTGGGCTTGCCTTCGACCATGGCATCTGTGATGTGGTGAATCGCAATCGATTCCTGGCTAATTGGGCAACCTGGGTCGATGAGTGTTTCAAAAGTCTCTAACACTTCATTGAATGTAAAACGCACACATGCGATTTCAATAATGCGATCTTGAGTAGCATCGAGGCCCGTAGTTTCTAGATCGTAGCAGACAAAGACGTCTTTATTGAGTTGGCCCATTATTTCCTTAAGAGTTCCTTGAGAGCACAATTTTTCTGGTATCTTCGCCTTCGTGTGCAAAATGCAACAGAAGTGTATTTGGCGGAAGGATCGTTTCGATTCTTTCTGCCCATTCGATGCACGAGATGCCATCTGCATCAAAATATTCATCAAATCCCAAGGAGCAAAACTCTTCGGGAGAGCGCAGTCTGTAAAGATCGAAGTGGTAGATGGGCAACTTTCCGGAGTAGATGTGCAAATAAGAGAAAGTGGGACTGCTAACCTCTCTTTCTGCGATATGTCCCGCCCCTTTAGCAATGCCTTTAATAAAGGTGGTCTTGCCGGCTCCTAGATCGCCCATAAAGCAGAGCACACTGCCAGGAGGGAGATCTTTTCCGATCCGCACTCCATGTTCAATCGTCTCTTCGGCTGACCTAGAGTACAAGATCTGCTGGCTCATTCCTCTGCTGCGTGCTGCTCTTCTTCTGTCCACTGCTCAACATATGATGAGAATGCATCGAAACCATTCATCGCTTCAACGAAAGCATTGATCTTGCTTTCTTCGAGGTGTTTCTGAATGAAGGCGAGGAACTCATCTTCGAGTTGGAAGCGGTTTTGATTGGTAGCTTCTGCAAGAGAGAAAGGCTTAAGCTGATTTTTCATGAAATCATCAATTACGGCAGCTTTGCTATTGAAGAGCTTGCCCGTGACTGCTGAAGAGAAGACGATTTTGGTAATCGGCGCCTTCAGTTTCACAATATAATTTTTAATTACTTCAGGATCTTCAGAAACAAAAAATCTTTTAACCTTTAAGCCACCAACGCGCTCTTTATTTTCTGGGCAATTAGAAACCCAGTCGTAAATGGCGTCTTGAGGATTAGGATGTGTATTGTCGCCGAAAACTTTACCGGTAAATGGGCAAATATAAATTTTCTTTGTATGCTCATTAACGCTCTGCTGGCCGACCTGGATCTTAATTTCGGTCTCGCGCCAGAGCTTGCCGTGCTCTTCAAGCTTCTTAATAAGTGCATCTTGGCTCTGGTAGATCACCTTTTCACGGATGAAAAGAACCGGATGGATGTTATACTTCTTTTCTAAAAAGAAGAGATAGGCGCTGATTAAATCTGCTTTTCGGTTCTTTTTGAGGAACTTTTCAAGTTCTTCCTTTAAATTTTCCGAAATGACAACACTTGTCATTTTGACCTCTAAATACAAAAAATAGTGAGGTTGAGGGTAGCCCAACATGGAATTAATGATCAAGGAACTTGTCAATATGTCCCTTAATTTGGACAATTGAGCCTTTCTAATTTTCAAAATGAGGGAAATATGACTCTGGTTTTAGAGGAGCCGCTAGTATTAGAGGATATTCTTGTCGAAGGGTATGAGAGGGTAATTAAAGTCACTGCTCCCAAAGCCGGATTGCAGGCAATTATCTGCATCCACAATACCACGCTGGGGCCTGCCTTAGGAGGAACTCGCATCTATCCTTATACTACCTTTGAGGCTGCCCTTGAAGATGTGAAGCGTCTCGCCAGAGGCATGACCTATAAATCTGCTGTGGCCGATTGTGGCTGGGGCGGAGGCAAAAGCGTAATTATCCATGATGCACAGAAAGGCAAACCCAAAGAACTCATGCTGGCTTTCGGCGAAGCAGTTAACCGTTTAAATGGCCTCTATATATGTGCAGAGGATGTGGGCTGTACTACTGCCGACATGAAGATCGTCAGCGACGTGACTCCTTATGTGGTTGGTCTTGATCATCCTAGAAGTAGTGGCGATCCTGGGCCTTTTACTGCTTGGGGCACTTTTCGCGGTATTCAATCCGTGTTGAAGAAAGTTACGGGCAGCGATTCTATAGAAGGAAAGAAAATTGCGATCCAGGGCCTTGGGTGTGTTGGCGCAAGGCTAGCCGAGCTGCTTTTCTGGTCGGGTGCAAGACTTATTTTAAGTGACATCAATCAAGAAAAAGCTGCACGCCTGGCTAAGCTCTACGGTGCAGAAGTGATTGCGCCAAACGAAGTGCTAGCAGTTGAATGCGACGTTCTGGCTCCTTGTGCGATGGGAGGCATTCTCAATGCGGCTTCAATTAGCAAATTGCGCTGCTCAGCGGTAGCAGGTTGTGCGAATAATCAGCTGCTTAAAGATAGCGATGCGGATCTGCTGCGTATGCGTGGAATTCTCTATGCTCCAGATTTTGTGATCAATGCGGGCGGTCTGATTAATGTGACGCAAGAGCTTTTGACTGAAGGGTATAATCCGTCAGTTGCCCGTGATAAAACGGATAAGATTTATGATCAGCTTATGGCTATTTATGCGATTTCTGAGCAGAATCAGATTTCGACGCAAGCGGCAGCAATTACACTTTGTGATTATCGCTTGAAATATGGATTGGGTAAGCGCGAAATCGCTCCCTGCTTTCACCACGCACAAAAATAACTGAGTTTTGATGCAAAATATCTCTACGCTCTTGAAGCACAAGGTAAAGCAGGCATTGCTTGATGCCTTCAAGGACTTACCGGTTGAAAATGAAGAGCTTCTGCAGCCTGAAGTCGAGCAGAGCACAAATCCTCAGTTTGGCCACTATCAGTGCAATAATGCGCTAAAATTAGCTAAAGCTCTGAAGACTTCTCCAAGAGATGTCGCTCAGAAGATCATCGCACACTTCAATACAAAAGCTCCGAACGGCTCTTCAATGGTTGATAAGGTGGAGATTGCCGGTGCAGGCTTTATCAATTTTACTCTCGATACAAATTTTCTAGCGCGCGAAGCTGATCATCTATTAAGAGATCCCTATTTAGGAGCCCCGCGTCCTGAAAAGAGACAACGTGTGATTGTCGATTTCTCTTCACCCAACGTGGCTAAAGAGATGCATGTAGGCCACTTGCGTTCTACTGTTATCGGCGATGCGCTTGCGCGGCTGTTTGAGTTTTTAGGACACGATGTATTGAGACTCAATCACGTGGGTGATTGGGGAACGCAGTTCGGGATGTTGATCACCTATATGCACGACGAAGTCCCGGATGTATTAAAAGGCGAAAAGCCGGCTGAGCTTTCCATGCTTATGCACTGGTATAAGCAGTCGAAGATTCGTTTTGACGCTGATCCCGAATTCAAAAAACGCGCACAGAATCAAGTTGTGCTTTTGCAAGGTGGTGATCTCGAATCGCTTAAAGCTTGGCAGATGATCTGTGCTATCTCACGCAAAGGATTTCAGGAGATCTATGATATTCTGGATGTCAAACTAGTTGAGCGTGGTGAATCATTCTACAACCCTTACCTCAAGCCGTTAATTGACGACCTTACAAATAAAGGGCTAATTACCATTTCCGATGGAGCTAAGTGCATTTTCATGGAGGGATTTCTCACTCCAGAGGGTGAACCTTTGCCGATGATTGTGCAGAAGGCCGATGGTGGCTACAACTATGATGCGACCGATTTAGCGAGCTTGCGCTATCGCATTGAAGTTGAAAAAGCGGATCGCGCTATTTATGTGATCGATGCGGGGCAAAGCTTACACTGCCGTATGTTTTTCAAAGCCGCAGAACTCGCCGGTTACCTCGATCCCAAAAAAGTGCGCGTTGATCATGTGGCCTTTGGAGTAGTTTTGGGTCAGGACGGCAAGAAGTTCAAGACGCGCTCGGGCGAAACAGAGAAGCTGATCGATCTTTTAAATGAAGCTACCCTGCGCGCAGAGAAAATCATTGAAGAACGCCTGCCAGATATCTCTAAATCAGAAAAGAGTGAGCTTGCCCAAGCTTTAGGCATTGGTGCGGTAAAGTATTCTGATCTTTCCGGTCACCGTCAGAAAGATTATGTTTTTAGCTACGATCGCATGCTAAAATTTGAGGGAAACACAGCTGCCTTCTTGCTTTATGCTTATGTGCGTGTGCAAGGGATTAAGCGCAAAGTTGGCAAAGATATCGATGCGGTGATCGAAAAAAATCACATTCAGCTCGAGCATCCGGCCGAGATCGCACTGGCATTGCACCTGCGTCAGTTTGGCGAAACATTAGATGCGATTGTAAATGAGCTTCTGCCCAACCGTCTGACCGAGTATCTCTATCTGCTGGCAGATAAGTTTAATGCCTTTTTCCGCGACTGCCGCGTTGAGGGCACTCCTGAAGAGAACAGCCGTCTCATGCTCTGTGAAGCCACGGCCCGCGTGCTCAGGCAAGGTCTTGAGATCTTAGGACTGCGTACCGTTGAGCGTATGTAAGACTATTTTAATACTTCCCAGACTCCTTTTTTCGTGGGTCCAGAACGGCGTAAAAGCCCATGCAATTTTAGCAGCCGAATATTTCTTTTGATGGTACTTCGATCTTTTTTGAGTTTCTTTGCAACATCCTCGTAGGAAATCCAGGGATCTTCTCGCAGGAGTTTTAAAATATAGATCTGGATCTCATTTCTAGGGTCATTTCTAGGGTCATTTCTAGGGTCATTTCTAGGGTCGCCTAATGTTTTTCTAGATGCTATTTCTTGCACAGTTACTCTAGATATAACAGTCGTAAAGAGACAACCATCTTGATCATTGATGAACTCTATATGAGGCCAGTCTTGAAGAGCTCGGCGGATGCCCGTGCCAAGTCCGCGGTAAGGTAATAATCCCTTGGCTACAAAAGATGCTAAAACTGGATTGCGCTGGATTGAGTTCCCAGCTCTAATTTTCTCAATGGTGAGGTGATCGGAAAGGTTACCTGGATTGATGATCTCTATCCGATCATCAAAAACGAGCAGTCTGATAGGCGCTGAGATAAAATAATCCCGGTGGATCAAAGCATTGACAAGAAGCTCTTCAAACACAAGCTGAGGAATTTCTGGCTCTCCAAGGGAGTTAACTCCTTTATTCTTTTGTACCTTCCGCAAATTTCGCATAATGAAGGCTAAAGCCCCTTGAAATACGCTCGATAGAGAACCTTCAAAGTCCTCACTATCTAAATAGTGATTGGTTATTTGAGTTCCAGAAAATGACACCGCTTTAATCACGAATGCTGGTTTATAAACTTGAGGTTTCATTCCAAAAAGAAGCAGGCCAGCTAAATTCAAATGATCGCCCTTGGCTAAGTTCATGTTTTCTAGAAGTTGAAGCCTTTTTACACGAACTTTAGGATATGGTTCCTGATATGTTTTTTTGAGAAAATCTAAAAACACTTTCGAATTCAGCACCTCAATTCCAGCTCGTGTAGGCACTTCATCTGCATGCACAAGATCTACTTCTTGGAAAAGCCTGCGCAGTTCCTCTTTAGAATTGACGCGTCTCTTATCGGCCCCACTTTTTAACCAGATAACCCCATGATGGTCAAAGTAGGGTTTATCAATCCCTTCGGGAATGGTTAACACAATAACGATGCGATTAGAACCAATAGCGATATTCTCAGTTTGGATAGTAACAGGGCCGCGGACATGCTGATTGGCTGCGTTGCCGATAATTTGGTTAATCCTATCGACGTCGGCAGAGGATAGGCCTGTTAAAATTCCCTGGTTTGATACCCCGATAAAAATGCGGCCGCCCTGAGAATTAGAGAAAGCGACCATTTCAGCCGCAAGAGAATCTCCATTGCGGACATCTTCTTTAAACTGATGTCGGCTATCTTCTCCCTTGGAAATGATCAGTCGCAGGTCGCTTATTTTCATAAGGATCCAAAAAAAACATTTTTGAATAAACATATCAAAAATTAAATTTTCTGGAACGCTATAATCAACAGTATTTTAAAGAGCTTTGACTTCCAATCTTCTACACATTAGAATTTCTTCTCTATGGAGATTCCTCATTGGCGAATGGTTCAACGCCAAAATTTTACTAACTGTTCTGCTCTTTTAGACTTCCTGGAAATGGAGGCGTCTTTGCGAGAGGAAGTGCTTATAAATCCGCGCTTTCCTTTGAATGTGCCGATGCGCCTGGCGCAAAAGATGGCCAAAAATAGTTTAGATGACCCTCTTTTTCTTCAATTTGTGCCTCTAAGAGCCGAAAAGAATATAAGTGCGCCGGGTTTTTGCACTGATCCTGTGCAAGATGCCACCTTTCGTAAAGAGAAGAGGCTATTGCAAAAGTATGAGGGACGGGCGCTGCTACTCACTACCACAGCTTGCGCTATGCACTGTAGATTCTGCTTCCGCAGTAACTTTGACTATTTAGAGAACGAGAATTTTTTTGAAAAAGAGCTGGAGATTCTTGAGCAAGACTCCTCACTTTCTGAGATCATTCTGAGTGGGGGCGATCCTTTATCTCTTAGCAACGAACAGCTTGGTCACCTCATCCAAAGATTAGCGCTTATTCCTCATCTCAAACGTCTGCGCTTTCACACGCGCTTCCCGGTTGGGATTCCGGAGAGAATCGATGAGGGCTTTCTCAAAATCTTAAAAGAGTGCCGCCTGCAGACCTTCTTTGTACTTCACTGTAACCATCCCAAAGAGCTCGATGGCGAGATCTTCCAAGCGCTTAAGTCTATCCAAATGCTTGGCATTCCCGTGCTTAATCAAGCCGTGCTTTTAAAGAACATCAATGATGCTCCTGAAACGCTCAAAGAGCTCATGCAGCTTCTGGCCGATCACGGTATCCTTCCCTACTATCTGCATCAGCTAGACAAAGTGGAGGGCGGTGCGCACTTTGAAGTGGAAGAAGAGAAAGGAAGAGAGCTCATTGCGCAAATCAGCAGTGCGCTTTCAGGCTATGCTGTTCCTAAGTATGTGCGCGAAATTCCCGGAAAAACCGAGAAGACCTTGCTATTGAATACCCTCTAAGAAAGGTTATTCTTTCAGGGCGGCTTGTGATATTTGAGAAAGCTTAACGGGTGTTTCACGTGTTGCGGGTGCAGTATCAGGTGAGCGAGAGATATCTGCCCCTAGAGAAGCGAGTTTGCCCACGAGGTTTTCATAACCTCGATCGAGGAAGTCGACTCTTGATAAGGTGCTAGTATCAGGTGCAATAAGTGCAGCCATTACGTAGGCGAATCCGCCGCGCAAATCTGGAATAGCGAAATCTTTGGAAGAAAGAGGAGTGATTCCTTTGATAATCGCGTTATGGTGGAAGTTATGTCCAGCAAAACGGCAAGGACGAGCTCCTAAACATTGAGTAAAAAGTTCGATGTCTGCTCCCATCTCCTTTAAAACTTCTGTGTAACCAAAGCGATTCTCATAGACTGTCTCATGGACGATAGAGCAGCCTTCGGCTTGTGTGAGCAATACCACAAATGGTTGCTGCCAGTCGGTGAGAAAGCCTGGATAGACGTCAGTTTCCAGCAGGATGCCCCCTTTTAGTGGGCCTTGATAGAAAAATTCGATGCCTTGATTCTTCACATGGAAACCCGCACCGATCCTACGCAGCTTATTTAGAAAGGTAAGCATGTTTTGATGCTGGGCACCTTCGACAAACACTTTTCCTTTCGTGCTAATTGCGGCCATACCAAGCGAAGCGGCTTCAATTCGGTCCGTTACGATAGTGTGTTCTGCTTCGAAGAATTTAGTGGTCTCTTGGATATTAATTGTACGGTCGATGTCGATAGAGATGATTACGCCGAGCTTCTGCAAAAAGAGAATGAGGTCGATGATCTCAGGTTCCATCGCAGCATTTTTGATTACGGTACTGCCTTTAGCTCTTGCTGCTGCCAGGATCGCATTTTCAGTAGCGCCAACAGAAGGATAAGGCAGCTGGATTACCGAGCCTTTTAATCCTTGATGGGCCCGTGCAAAATAAGCGCCTTCTTTTTTCATCTCACGGTATTCGATAGTCGCGCCCAATTTTTCCAGCGCACTGATGTGAAAATCTACGGGTCTTTTGCCAATCTTACAGCCGCCTGCAGTAGGAACGATGATGTCTTCATCGGTTCTTCCAAGTAACGCACCGATCATTAGAATGGGAATTCGGTTAGAGCCTGAAAAGCGTTGTGGGACATACGTGGTCTTAAGGCTTTTGGTGACGATTTCAATCACGCCCTCTTTTCTATCCCAATGCACTTCGCTGCCGATCTCTTCGCAAAGATCAACGGTAACTTCAACTTCTGCAATATTGGGTACGTTGTAAAGAGTGCAGCGCTTATCCGAGAGGAGAGACGCGACGAGAATTTTGGTCACAGCGTTTTTTGCGCCGGCGGCTTTCACTGTTCCTTCGAGTGGAATTCCACCTTTGATCTTGATGACGTCCATTTAACCCTGCGCACGCTATTCTACCTCTATTGTTACCGGCAAAAACAATTAAAAGTAAACACCTTTAATGCGCGCGGAAAATGTATCTGCTTGCCGCGTGATGAAATAAGTGCAGAGGGAAGCAGGTTGTGCATTGAGGGCGTGTGAGGGAGATATTGCAATGCAAGAATCTGATTTGCAAAATGTTTGCGTCGGATTTCTAATGCAGTCCAACCCATTGTTTTGCGTGCATTGATCTCCACGATTGGATGCAAAAGAATCTTGCCGCCATTTTTTTCATCTTGGTAAAGCAGTGCATCGATGCCCACATGGCCAAAATAGCCCAAAGTTTGCATCTGTTCTAGAATTGGGCGCACAATTTCCTTATGCGCGTACAAAAATGAGATCATCTCCCCAAATATAAGACTCTCTTCGCCAACTATATTTTGCTTGTGAACGCCCTTGTCGCTTGTTTCGCAAAGCGTTGAGCCGAGATAGTGGATTTGAGCGCCGATTTTCCATTGAGTGCTAAAGTCTAAGACTCTTTTAACCCAAGGCTCGCCAATTACCGGTCTTTTCTCCTGCCACTCGCGGTCTAAGAAACGCTTCAGCCTTTGAGGATCAGGTGCGGCTGCTTTATCCCAGATAAAGTGACCTTGCCCTGAGACGCCAAAACAAGTTTTAAAAACAACGGGTGTAGCCGCTTGTTCAATCCAACCCCAGACTTCTTTTTCATCATATAGAAGTTTAGCGCCAGGTAATTTTGGTGCAGAAGAAAAGGAGAAGAGTTTTGAGTTCACCTGTTCTACGATCTGCCAGCTTGGCATAGGATAAGTAAGGGAGTGGGTTTTAGCCCATTGACCCACGCTTAGAGATGATCCCCAAGATTCTATCTTCTCATAAGCAGAGAAACTCTCTTCGGAGAGCAAGTGTAACTTAGGAGGGGTAATATGCAAGCTTTCCAGCCCTTTCAAAAATTCTTCCCCAGGTGGAGCTGTGACGCATACTCCATCACTTTCATGGGCAAATAAAAAAGGCAGAAACTGCAATTGCATGAAAATAGCATTTTTTTCGAGCGCAAGAGATAGCGGTGTGACGCTTTTCTGCGTCAGCTCCCACTCCAAATTCGTATTCGCAATATGTAAAATCTTGTTCATCATACCTATTTAACAGGATATGCAGGATCGCAAGCGCTAGGATACGTAGGATATTTTATCTACCCTCTATATCTTGCCTGATCCTGCGGATCCTGTTTTTTTTAAACTTAGCAGCTTTGCTCTATGCATAAGTCTATTAAAGAGTGCATGGGTCTATGCTGAAATTCTATAAAGTCGTAATAATACCAGATTCAGACTTCAACTAGGAGTGGGAAGATGGGTATGCAACGCAAAATTCGAGTCGGTGTAGTTTTTGGCGGTAGATCAGCAGAACATGAGATTTCTCTTCTCTCGGCTAAGAATGTGATAGATGCTCTAGATAAAGATAGATATGAACCTGTTCTGATTGGAATCGACAAAAATGGTGAGTGGCATGTTCGCGATGCTTACCAATACCTTCTCAATGCGGATAATCCCAAGAAAGTATGTCTACATGGTGCTCGAGATCAAGTGGCCCTGGTAGCCCAACCGCAAAATAAGAATCTCGTAAGTTTGTCACAGAAAGGATTGTCCGAACCTCTCGATGTAATCTTTCCTGTGCTGCATGGAACCTATGGAGAGGATGGCGCAATTCAAGGTCTTTTTCGCATGGCCGGAGTTCCATTTGTTGGCGCAGGTATCTTAGGTTCTGCAGTGGGCATGGACAAAGATGTCATGAAGCGGCTATTGCGTGATGCCAAGTTAAATATTGGCAAATTCATCTGCTTAGACGCAAGTGAGTCGTTGAGTTTCGAGGAAGCTGTTAAAGAGCTTGGCCTGCCGATCTTTGTAAAGCCTGCAAACTTAGGCTCTTCTGTCGGCGTCTCAAAAGTGCGCAACCAGGAAGAATATGACGCTGCACTGCAGAAAGCTTTCTTATATGATCATAAAATTCTCCTGGAAGAGTTCATCGATGGGCGGGAGCTCGAGTGTTGCGTTTTAGCAGACGGTCACGAATTGAAAGTGTCTCTGCCGGGAGAAGTTATCCCCCAAGATGAGTTTTATTCGTATGAAGCTAAATATATTTCAGATAGTGGCACAGTTTTAAAATTGCCAGCACCGGTAGATGCTGCGACTACAAAACGCGTGCAAGAGATCACTTTACGCGCTTATAAAACCCTCTGCTGCGAAGGTTTAGCGCGGCTCGATCTCTTTTTGAAACAAGATGGTTCTGTGTATGTGAATGAGATCAACACCATCCCCGGCTTTACCAATACGAGCATGTATCCCAAGCTCTGGGAAGTCAGCGGGGTTTCTTTTTCAAAGGTAGTAGATTGTCTTATTGAATCCGCCTTAGCTCGGTCAGAAAAAGAAAAAAAACTAAAAACAACTTTTGCCTAGGTCAAAGTTAAATTGAAGGTACAAATGTTATTCCGATTGTTGTTTTTACTCTGCATTTTTAGTTTCCTAAATCTTAGTGCTCGTGTTGAAGATCACCTAAAAACGGTGGAGCATAAGACAGGTGTGCGCCCAATGCGAAACATCGATTTTATTTATGTGATCAATTTAGATCAGAGACCTGAAAAGTTTGCATCTTGCGTAGAGCAGTTAACCCCTTACGGAATCTATCCTCATCGTTTTTCTGCCGTTAATGGGTGGGAGCTCTCATTAGAAGCTCTTAATGATCTCGGTGTTAAATTTGCTAGGGGAATGACAAGTGAAAAAATGGGAACTTGTTATCTGCCAAATGGAAATGGTCAGCCCCATCATGAGATGGTGAATAAGCTAGGAAGGACCTATTTTTGCCATTGCATGTCGAGAGGCGCGGTGGGTATTTCATTAAGTCATCTTTCGATCCTTCAAGATGCTTATGATTCTGGCTATGAAACGGTTTGGATCATGGAGGATGATATTGACATCATTCGAGATCCCCATCTTATCTCTACTTTTATTGATAAGCTCGATGCCCTAGTTGGAAAGGATAGGTGGGATGTTTTATTTACCGATCGCGACACCAAAAACCAGCAGGGAAGATACGTTCCCTCTACAACTTATGCGTGGAGGCCTAACTTCACTCCTTTAAAACCTAAAAAAGCTGCTAAGAATGAAAAAATTGACGCTTTTTTTAGACGTATTGGCGCCCGTTTTGGTAACTATTCTTACATAGTGCGGCGCAAAGGCATGAGGAAAATTCTAGAGTATTTCAAAGCATACGACATTTTCCTTCCTTTTGATATGGATCTGCCCCTAGTTCCTGGAATTCGTTTATACACAGTAAACAATGATGTGGTATCGACACAGATCAAAGCGCTTTCGGATAACGGAGGCCCCAATTACCAAAAAAGCCCCTAGAATGTGGCTCGAAGCTATCATGCTTCTTCTTAGAAGTTCGATTCCCAGTAGCGGCGCTTTTTGAGAGGGATAATTTCAAAGCGTTGCACTGGTTGATATATGCGGCGCTCAGAGATGCAAGATCGAGCTTTTTTCTTAGAGTAGAAGAGGTAGAGAGGCACGTTGACGATAATCTCGCCTTGATAGTTTGTCTGGAAAATATGGTCGTAGCTTACACTGAAATCCAGAGCGAGATAGTCTCTGAATTGAGGTCGAAGATGGGCTTTTCCTCCCCAAGCTTCAAAGTTTTCTTTTCCAGATATGAGATACGGGCCCGCTGAGAGATAAAGAAGGAAATTCTTCGACTTTACAGGATAGTATCCCAGCTCCGCATTTCCTCCCCAAAACGAGAACTCTTTTTTATTGAAGATCGCATAATAATCTCCTTCGTAATCATCGAATATACAGCCGAGATTATGTTCATGTTTTCCAAGAGGGAAGTAGCTATTGAGATGGAAGTCCCATCTTCTGCCTAAGATTTCTAATCCACCCCCGACCTGGTTGTAATTTCCTAAGCAACCCTGGCGAAAATCATAATAGGCGTTAAGTCCAAAAACTCGGCACTTAGAGTCGCTCATGTATCTTCCAATCAAGCCAACATTTCCCGCATATTCATCGTTATGCAGATGGTGGCCTCTTAAATCCAACATCGGCATGAAGTTGCCATTAAGATATACCGGTGCAAAGAGCATTTCCAGTGTGGCATAGCCTTTTTTGTAGCCAATGCCGCCTCTTTCGATGTCACGTACAGTAATGCGTTTTGGAATGGGCCAACCATTGTTGCGCATCGGCTCAGGAGGTGGACTAGATGTAATGCCTTGGCGTAAATAAAGCGGTTTTCTGACGAGATCTGCAGCTTTTTCTCCGGCGTGCTCCATCCAGAAAGCGATGTCTGGATGCGCTTCCAGCCACTCTTCGAAGTAATCGTAGTATAAATTTGGCCCTCTGGGGCCCATTGCTGCAAGCATGTAGGCTTCGTTTGCTCCGATTAAAGGGACTACGCTTTTGGCAATGGCAGGTCTTTCGATGAAGTCTTGAAAGGCTAAATAATTCGACTCAACACTGATTTTTGGGCTCCCGCAGAAGAGAAATTTTTCTTGGTCCTCAAGAGAATAAAGGTCCTTAGGCATGGTCTCAACTGAGCATGCAAGCCAAGGAAAACTAAGAAAGTAAGCATACAAAATCAAGCGTTTCAACTGATCAAAACGACTCCTTAGCCCCTTGGATTGAGGGACCTAATTTCCTCTTTATCAGTTATTTCATGCTTTGTAAATTATTTAATTTCAAGAAGTAAGGTTTCAGAAAAAATACAAGATCTAAGAAAAACGGTGTGTGTGTTGATATTTGGATTAGTTACTTCACCCAAGGTTTTTCAAGAGAGGATTTAAAAAAGATTTACAAAAGTAGAATGGAATGCTAAAAATACCCTCCTCTTAATAAAATCTTAAATATGCGCGTAACCAGAGACATGATGATCAAGGGGAGCAAATGATGATCAGGATTCTTTTAGTGCTTTTTGTATTTGGTTTCCAGAGCCTGCAGGCAGAGATCGAAAACTATTTCAAAAAGATCACCGATAAATCTGGCTCTCACCAGATGCGCAATATCGATTTTATTTATGTGATCAACTTGGATAAAAGGCCAGAAAAGTTTGCGCATTGCGAGAGAGAACTAGCTCCCTATGGAATCTACCCCTATCGATTTTCGGCAGTCAATGGCTGGGAAGATCTCTCTTTAGAGGATCTCAATAATCTCGGGGTTAAGTATGGCCCATGGATGAAGACCGGAAACATGGGGACTTGCTATCTGCCTGAAGGAGATAGTCAGCCTCATCATGAGATGGTGAATAAGCCAGGTAGAACCTATTTTTGTCATTGCATGTCAAAAGGAGCCGTTGCCATCTGTCTTAGTCATCTCTCTATCCTTCAAGATGCATATGATTCAGGCTATGAGACGATTTGGGTAATGGAAGACGATATTGAAGTCATTCGCGATCCTAGGGCGCTTTCTGAACTTATCGATAAACTGGATGGATTAGTTGGGAAAGAAGGTTGGGATATCCTATTTACCGATCGCGATACCAAAAATCAGCAAGGAAATTATGTTCCTTGCACGGCCTTTGCCTGGAGACCTAATTTTTCTCCTACAAATCCTCGCAAATTTGCCGAAAGAAGAGACATAAGTCCCGATTTCAGATACATAGGCGCGCGTTATGGAGCTTATTCTATGATTGTAAGGCGATCGGGCATGAAAAAACTCCTCGATTTTTTCAAAGGCTATGACATCTTTCTTCCATACGACATGGATAACACTCTTCCTCCGGATATCCGTTTCTACACCGTAAGAGATGATGTTGTATCGACATTAATTAGAGCGCTCTCAGACAACGGAGCTCCCAACTATCAAAAACAACAATAAGGAATAAAGCATATGTACGATGTTCAAGATCAACAAGTACCGCCAGCATCTCATTATGAATATGTTATAGATAGGCCAAGAGCAGAAGTTGTCACGCAGAGAGCTTATGCTTGTATGCGTCAGCTCGAAGGCTGGTGTTCGGAACAGAAAGCTTCTATCCTAGTAGAGCTAGTGCTAAAAACCAGACCAGAAAAAATTGTAGAAATCGGTGTATTTGGTGGTAAGTCCCTCGTCCCGATGGCTTGTGCGCTTAAAGAGAATGGTAGTGGCAAAATTTATGGTATTGATCCGTGGAGTAGCGCTGAGTCAGTTGTGGGAGCCCAAAATGAAGCCAATATAATTTGGTGGGGTTCCTTAGATCACAACAAAATCAAACAAGGCCTTGTTAACAAAATTAATCAGTTTGGTCTTAATAAAGAGATCGAGTTGATTCAAAATACATCAGCCGGAACGCCCTCGATTTACGACATCGGGATTTTACACATCGATGGAAATCACTCCGAAGAGACCTCTTATTTTGACGTGGTAAAGTGGGCTCCTCTTGTCAAACAAGGCGGCCTGATCATATTTGACGATATGAGCTGGCATGAAAATGGCGTTAATACAACAGGGCGCGCAATTGAGTGGTTGAATGCAAATTGCACTAAGTTTGCCGAGTTTAGCGATTCATGCCTTTGGGGAATTTGGATAAAGAAATAACCATAAAATTATGAAAAAAATATTTTCGTGCCTTTTTTTGCTTTTTTGCTCTTTTGCAAATTTGCATGCGGAACAAACAGTCGAAGATCTCAAACTGCGTGTATGTTCAATCCTTCCTACTTTATACGGATGGTGTAGCCAAGAAAAAGCGGTTAATTTTATCGACTTAGTCTTAGAAACCAAGCCCCAAGTTTGTGTGGAAATTGGGGTTTTTGGTGGCTCTTCTGTTCTTCCAGTTGCCTCGGCTCTAAAGTTTTTGGGGCAGGGCGTTATTATTGGCATTGACCCCTGGGATAAGTTAGAGTGCATCAAAGATTTCGACCCCGTCCAAGATAAAGCACATCTGGAATGGTGGGGCAATGTTAACTTGGAGAATATCTTTATTTCCTACTTTAACATGTTAAAGAGATACAAGTTGGTGGACTATTGCATAACTATGAGGACGACCTCACAGAAAGCAGCTTCAGAAATTGATTCTATCGATATTTTATACATCGACGGCAATCATAGCGAAATTAACTCCACAGAAGATGTCACTCTCTATCTTCCAAAGGTGCGCTCTGGCGGTTACATCTGGCTCGATGATTTATTATGGCCAGGGACGCAGAAAGCGAAGAATCTTCTTTCAGAGTCTTGCGATGAGATTAAGTTGATTGATAATGGAAACTGCATTTTGTTCAAAAAAAGATAAGAGAGCCATATGCACATCTTCCGCTGGGCTCTTTTATCTCTGCTAAGTGCTGGAACAGCTTTTTTATGTGCTGACATTGAAGACTTTTTCAAACGACCTCAAGATAAATCGGGCGATCATTCCATGCCCAATATCGATTTCATCTACATGATCAATCTTGATCAGAGGCCCGAGAAGTTCAGAACCTCATTGATGCAATTATTTCCATATGGAATTGATCCTTGCCGATTTTCAGCGGTGAATGGATGGGAGCTAAGTTTAGACTCTTTTGAAGAGTTGGGCTTGAAATTCTCCTCTGAGATGGATGGCGGGCTCATGGGCACTTGTTATTATCCAGAAGGGAAAGGAGAGCCAAGTCATGAGCTTATTCAGAAGTTTGGACATACCTATTTTTGCCATTGTTTATCGCGTGGGGCCATCGGTTGCGCGTTGAGTCATCTTTCAGTGCTGCAAGATGCCTATGATTCAGGCTATGAGACCATTTGGGTTATGGAAGATGATATTGAAGTATTGCGAGACCCAAGGGTTCTTTCCGATCTCATCGATAAGCTTGACCAACAGGTTGGAAAGGAAAATTGGGACATTCTTTTTACGGATAGAGATATTCGCGATGCAAATGGCAATCCAAAGGCTTGCTATTGGGCTGCAAGGCGGCCAGATCTTACGCAAGCCTCGCACATGAACAACTTTGCTGCGAGAACGCCAATTGGTGAAGATTTTTGGAAAATTGGTGCCCGCTGGGGTGCTCACTCTATGATCTTACGTAGAAGTGGTATTAAAAAGTTGCTTCAGTTTTTGAAAGCTCATCAACTTTTTTTCCCTTACGACATGGAATATATTTTTCCTCCGGGCATTAAACTCTACACTGTCACATATGATGTTGTTTCTAATTGGCCGAAGGCTGTTTCAGATAATGGTGGACCTACCTACTTAAATAAAGAGTGAAGCTCGAAGAACTCTTAAGGGAGGAAGGCCTCCAAAGAGAAGTCCGTTCAATGCTAAATTAAAGGCACACAATGTTTAAATCTCTGATTTTTTGTTTGGCAGTATTGATCTCAACAGTAAACGCTCAAGTTGAGTATCCCGCTCGTTTTGAAGGCATATTTGAAGAACTTAAACAATATGGGGGGAAAAGGCTGGACCTGGTTGCTAAATTTCTACCAGAAAACCCTGTAATTTTTGAAGCAGGCGGACACTATGGAACAGATACCCTAAGGCTTGCTATACAATGGCCAGATGCTACGATCATTTCATTTGAACCCAATCCCCATGCATTTGCAATTCATCAAGAGACAACAAAAGGCGTCACAAACATCCGCGGCTACAATCTTGCAGTGAATAACTATATTGGAACAGCCACTCTCTATGTTTGTCACGGCACTGGAGGAGATAACCCTGTCTTTGAAGGCGCAAGTTCTTTACTAGAGCCTTCTGATTGGATGAAAATTCATTACCAGGGTCCGAAAGTGGAGGTTCCTTGTGTTATTTTAGATGATTGGTGCGAAGAAAATGGCGTCGATCAGATCGATTTCATGTGGCTTGATCTCGAAGGCTTAGAGTTCCAAGTTTTACAGAGCTCGCCAGAGATCCTCGATAAAGTAAAAGTCATCTATACCGAGACTAACTTTAAGGAATTTAGAAGAGGGATGACGCAATACAAACAACTAAAGACATTTCTCGAGAAGAGAGGGTTTAGATTGCTAGCGCATTGGTATGCTGAGGGATTTCAAGGAGATGCAATTTTTGTAAAGAAGGAGTTGTTTTATTTAGGATTTAAAAATTAACGGGAAAGTTATGAAAAAACTCATTTTTTCAGTTTTGATTTTGCTATCGGCAAGATCCGGTGTAGCGATCGAAGCTATTTCTAAAGCAGAAGATATCAATTATGAATGGCTAGTGCAGTTCGGAAAAGAAACGGGTTTGGGAGATCATGTTCCGCATTTTAGAGAAATTTTCAGCAACCTAAAAGTTAAAACGCTTCTAGAATTTGGGCATAGTTTTTCCACGAAATACTTTCTAGATTCATGCAACAAAGTCATTTCGGTGGAATTTGTTACAGGAGGATATGGCCCAGAATCCATGAAAAACAGTTTGGCTCTATATCGCAATTACTCAAACTGGATTCCTATAGTCTTTTTCAGCGGCTATCTAGGCGATACGAGTTGGGCGCCCTATAAATACCTCGGTTCTGAGCATATGCATAGAGCAAGCTCTTTTCAGTGTGCAGTTAGTCAGAGCTATGCTGAAATAGATGATTTTTACTTGTCTGAACTCAATGCATTTATCCTCAGCCTAACTAAAAGTCACAAAATCGATGTCGCATTAGTTCATGGCGGAATTTACATCCGCGGGGATTTGGTTCAGCTACTATTTGGTAAAGTACCAGTGATTTTGGCTCACAACACTTTTAGTAGCACTCCCGGAAATCTCGATGACGTGTATGGATATTCTAAAATTGTCACGCCACAAAATTATGAAGAGATTTTCATTCCTATTGGAATGGGAACCACCGCATGGGTTATCAAAGACGAGAAATACAAGAAATTAACGGCGCGGCTGCAAGAATATGCTCAAGGCAAATAGTAGTTTGCTTTTTCTAGCTAGCTTTGTGAGTTTACTCGTTTCTTCACTGACTGCTGCTCCTCTGAGCGTTCCTGATCATTTTTACGAAAAATGCCCTGATTTGCAAGCGCATCCAGGGCACTATCCCTTCATTAGCAGTTTAACTTTTCGAAGTATCTGTGATCATGTGATCGATCAAAATACTGAGTATTTTGATCCAGGGATTGTAGAGCAAGGGGATACCATTTATCTAAATATCTGGTATTTAGAATGGTTCGCAAAACATGTCCACGATCAGATCAAACATCCATATATTCTGATTTCATGCGATGTTGGCGCTTGGCTGCCCGATCCACAGCTTAAAAAACTTCTTTATGACCCCAAACTGGCGGCGTGGTTTTGCCGCAATATTATCTTTAGTTACCATCCTAAATTATTTCAGCTGCCTATGGGTCAAGATCTCGGTCTTTTCACGCCAGATCCAAAGGTTGTAAATATTCTGAAGGATGCTGTTGCCAAAAAACCACAGGCCAAAAAACAGCTCTTGTATATGTGCCATTTTCCTCGTGCTTATGGCGACAGAGACAAGATTGTAGGCATGTTTGAAAATGAATCTTACTGCTTTAGTCGAAACCATAGCAATCAACCTTGGGAATATATTTCCTTGCCCATTTTTTATGAGGATCTACTCAGCTCTCAGTTTGTACTTTCTCCTCTTGGGTGGGAAACAGACTGTGTGCGCACTTGGGAGGCTTTAGCGCTGGATTGCATTCCAATCGTGGAGCATACTTTTCTTGATCCGATGTTTGAAGGATTACCCGTTGTAATGGTGCATGATTGGGATGAGATCGATCAGCCTTTTTTGAAAAAAAAACATCAAGAACTGAAACATCTAAAGTCTGAAAAGATCTATTTCGATTACTGGTATGCACAGATCAAAGATGTTCAGAGCAAAGTTCGAACCAATCAGCTTTCCTTTTCTCAATTGGAAGCAACTAATTTCAGTGATCAAGATTTGACAGACTTGAAATCCGTTTTGGATAAAAGGCTCGGAGATGAAACCCCCTTTTTAGTCTATAAAGGTTTTCTAACTTGTCTTCGCCCAATACAATTTGCAAAGACTCTCACTTCCACGCGCGCGCATATTTGTCTTTATGATCCTTGGCTTGATCTCGATTCATTATTTGCTATGTACGGCGCGGATAAAAAAAAGATCACGCTTTTGCAATCAGATGCTTCAGTCGAAAGTACGCTCGATTCTCCATATGTCAGGTCTGTCTTTTTAGATTTAACCTATTTTAGAACCTCATTGGAGTACGCGAGCATTCGACATAACTTAAAAAGTGATTTGGAAAAACTTCATTATCGGTTGAAGTCCAACTCATTATTAAGTGGAAACATGGCAAACGATCAATATGTGCGCAAAATATTGAACAAGCTTTCTGCAGAAAATAACCTAAAAATAGAAACAGTCGGTAACATCTGGTTCACTTACAAATCATGATGAAAATGGCAGCAAAAATTTTCGTGCGGACTGGATTCTTGGTTTGGATACTCTTCTGCCCTCATTTACTGCAAGGGAATCAAAGTGAAGTAAAGATATGTCTGACTATGGTGGTCGAAAATGAAGACAAGTTCATTAAGGAGTGTCTAAATAGTGTCAAGGATGTCGTAGATTGCATCTCCGTATGGGATATGGGCTGCACAGATAATACTATTAAGATCATCGAAGAATTCATGCTAGAAAGAGGCCTGAAAGGGAAAATCCATCAGCAAGGCGAGCCAAGCGTGGATCAGAATAGAACACCTGCAATACGAGCCGCGCAAAAAACTCTTGAGGAGCTGGGTTTCTCCTTGTCGACCACATATCTCCTAACTTTAGACGCAGATATGAAGCTAAACGTGGAGTCCTCGTTTCGCAAGGAAGCTTTAAATAAGGACGCTTATTTGCTGTTAGAGAGATCTTCAGCCCTTTCTTATTACAGTTATAATGCCCGACTCCTGCGAGCTTCTATACCTTGGGAGAGTAATAGAGGAGAGAGTAGTATAATTACTCAAGGCTGGTCTTATAGGCAGGCTCATCAAAGCGCCAAGTTGCATACGCTAATGATAGAAGATCATGCTGATGCAAACCGCAATACAGCAAAGCTGAGACGCGATATCAATCTACTCACTGAGGTTATCCAAAATGAACCTGATAGCCGGCATCATCTATTTTATTTGGCCCAAGCGCATAGAGGTCTGAAGCAGTATGATGAAGCGCTCAAATGGTATAAGGCACGCATAGAAAAAGGTGGCGATAAAGAAGAGATCTGGTTCTCAAAATGCATGATCGGTGACTGCTATGAAGGAAAAGGGGAGTGGGACCATGCTCTATATTGGTATCTTGAAGCTTATCAAGTTTTCTCTGATCGTCCTGCCCCTCTTCAAAAGATTGCCACACACTATCGTCTGCGGGGTGAGAACGATCTAGCCTACATCTTTGCCAAACATGGGTCGCGTATACCTCATCCTGTAGACCAACTTATGTCTATTTTAAATCCTTATGAGAGCTATCATTTTGATGAAGAGCTCTCAATAGCTTCTTATTACACGCGATTTAAAGATGATGGCTTTGCCTCTACAAATGACTTAATCCTCCGAAAAAATGTGCCTTGGTATATTAAAGACCGGGCTTATCAAAACATTCTGTTCTATGTGCAGAACTTAAAAAATGCTCGTTTCGTGCCAATCACTCTAGAATTCCCTCTCATTACCAAAGGATCGGATAAATGCTATAACCCAATGAATCCATCCATTCACAAAACCGATAAGGGATATAAACTGATTTGTAGAACCGTTAACTATACGCAAACGGGAGCGAAGATATTCAATACCGTCGAACCGAGCGGGATTTTTCGCACGCGAAATTTTCTGGCTTCTTATGACAAAGATTTTAAACTTCTTTCGCAACATGAGATCATCGAAGATTTGCTGCGAGAACGAGTGAACTGCTGGATCTCAGCAAATATTCAAGGTCTAGATGACTGTCGCATATTCGAGTATCAAAACAGCTCATGGTTCTTTTGTACAACCAATGACACTAATAGCTGTGAGAATTTTCAGGTTTCACTCTGCAAGTTGGCTAATGAGAAATCGGGCGAGATTGTTCATGTAGAAAAATTAGTGCCGTTAAAAGGACCTGATCCTTATCGCTGTGAAAAAAATTGGCTGCCTTTTCTTAAAGAGGGACTTCTTCATGCTATCTATTCCTATGATCCTTTCATCATTTACAAGCCGAATATCGAAACAGGCGATTGTGAAACCATCCTAAAATATCAGCCATCACATGATTTCTCACGCTTTCGAGGCTCTGCTGCACCGATCAAGTTCGATGAGGGATATCTGATGCTCGTACATGAAGTCGTCCAGATGCCTGATTACGAACGTCGCTACTTGCACCGCTTCTTATATCTCGATGAAAATTTCCGTGTTAAAAAAACTTCAAAGCCTTTTACTTTTATGCATATTGGGATTGAATTTTGTTGTAGTATGATTTTAGACCATTCAGGAACTCAGCTCATCATACCCATCGGGATAGAGGATAGAGAAGCCTATCTTTGCGTTGTAGATCTCGAGACTGTTCGCTCAACATTGATTTCCTTGCCAGATTTGCCAAATTTCCAATAGTAGATTGTTCATGAAACTTTTTTTTTCTTATTGTCATTACCTAATGGTGAAAAGTCTGCTCAAAGCACTAAAAGGCTTGGTTTTCACATTTCCGCTAAGCTGTATTGTTTCACAGCGCCTATTCGCAGGAGATATTATAGAGGATTTGCTGACAGCTCAAGAAATTGTCATTGCTACAACTGAGATTAAATTGGATAAATTTCCAGGTGCCTTTAATCCATCTATTATCAAAATTCCCGAAGGCTTTCTGCTCACCTTTAGATATTGCCCTGACGTATATAACTCAGGCCTTTCTTATATTGGAGTGGTTCTCTTAAACGAGATGCTCGAACAGGTTTCGGAACCTAAATTATTGAGTGCTCGCTCGAAACAAAGCAGGACCCCCTCGCAGGCAGAAGATGCGCGGGTCTTTTCTTATAAGGGGCGGCTTTTTCTTATCTACAATGATAATGTTGAAATCACAAATCCACAAACTTGGGAAAGACGCGATATTTTCATAGCCGAGCTCTCTTTTGGAGATAATGATTTCAAGCTCTCTTCACCGCTCAAGTTAGTCTACAACGAAAAATACCACACGCAGATGTGGCAAAAAAATTGGGTTCCTTTCGAATGGAATAACACTCTTCTTCTGATTTATTCGATCAACCCACATGAAATTATCTATCCAAACCTGATGAGTGGGTCCTGCTATCATTGCTATGAAACCTGGATGGATATCAAGTGGAAATGGGGAAAACTGAGAGGGTCGACACCACCCCTTCTTGTTGATGGCGAATACCTAGCTTTTTTTCATTCGGGAGTCAAAGCCAATTCATCAGTCACCATGGGATGGGAGTTATGGCACTATTTCATGGGAGCCTATACTTTTGCGGCCCAGCCACCTTTTCAGATCACAAAAATGTCCCAGCAACCAATTGCAGCAGATGGCTTTTATACGGAGTCTTCAAATGAAAAAAGAGTGGTCTTTCCAGGTGGTTTTGCTATTTCTGGTTCCCACATATATGTAGCTTATGGAAAGGATGACTCTGAGGTATGGATCGCCACCATTGATAAAGATGCGCTTATGCGCTCGCTAAAAGCAGTAAAAAACTAAAAAAATTACTCTTTAGGTGCGGATAGATTCAATAATTTTGGAAAGAATTCCTTGTAAGATGTGATCATGAGAGATTCGTTTAAAGCGGGAGCTCTAAATTTAATTAAGTTGTCAGACAATCTTTTCTCCTCTACTACACTATCTAGTTCGTGATTGTTTATAACTAGTAAGCTAAAGTCCAAATTTGGAAAGAACCTTTTGAGAGAGTCATAAAGTTTTAGGGATTGCTTATCGGAGATTTCAATGTTTTCCTTAAATTTGTACGCACGATGACTATCTTCTACGGAATAAATATACGCAGATCTCAAGAAAAATACCTTTCCAGGGTAGTTTTTTAATTGGCGAAACCGCTCAATCCTTCTTAGATATTTTGATCTTAAAATTTCCATATTTGGAGCATACTGGTCTACATCCCAAACTCCTTCATGTACAAATTCGATATGATAATATGTATGTAAAAGAGCACTTCCTCTAGCAAAGGGCATCAAATATTCATCATCGAAAAAATACGCAAAATCATTTTCTAACATTTCGATTAATTTTTCTCCGTCCATTGTGATATTCCAATCAAAAGGAAATGCCGCTTTTCTGTAACCACAAGATCTGACGAGGCTGGCTGGAGCACAATAAGAACCTAGGCTCACAAAAAGAGCTTCTCCATTTAATTCGCGAATATCTATGTCTCCGCCATGATTTTCCATGTCGCAATAAGCGATATTCAATAGCGTAGAAAAAACGAAAATTAGAAAAAGCATTTAGGATTTCCTCAGTGATAAATTTTACCTAAGTGCATCTAAAAAAAATTGCAGCTTAGGTCGATGCTGAATGTGAGACAATTCATGCTCAGCGCAGACGATATTTCCAAATGTATTAGAAGGCCTGCATTGCAGCTGCCAAGCAACCACAGATAGGCTTAATTCTTCAGGGAACCAGGTGATATTTGGATAGATACTTTCAGTTTCTCGATGCCAGTTTTTTAAGAGCTGCGCTACTCGTTGATTTTCTAAATTTAACCCGATGATACTAGAAGATATATGGGAAATTTGATCGTATAATGTCGCATCAATATGCAGCGATGTCGCTGCATTCGGAAGGTGATATCGATGATTAGCAGAGAGAGTTCCTACCGAAGTAAAAAAATATCCACGCTCTTTGATTTCAGAGAAAATTTCCTCTAAATTCGTCAGAGGATGCAGGGCAGAGTCTATCCAAAGAACTTCCTTATAGCCAAGTAGTTGGGCTTCGCGAAGAAAAGAGACTTTGAAGGCATAAGGTACGTGGCAGAGTTTAATCCCTTCATTCTCGAGATTGGGAAATCCTCCAATGCGTAAGAGAACATGGCCGCTATAGCCTCTTTGTTTTAACTCAGAGAGGACTTTCCGTGCTTTATTTGGATAAATTCCGTTATATGAACAGAATAGAACGATGCATCGGTTTTTTGAATTTTCATTGATATTGAAACTGAATTTTTCGAAAAGCGGCATTTCATCGTTGTAGCCAACGAGTTTGAAGTTGAGCATAAGATTCAGTCTTGCAAAGCAACCCATCTTTAAATCGTCCATCATTAAAGCGGATTTTCGCAAATCATCTAGGTAAGGTCTTTTGCCGCAATTTAAGTAGCTTTCGATTAATTTATACTCTTCAAGGGTGGGATTATTGATATCTACTATCGAAGCCCAGACTTTATAAAGCTCAGCATCATGAAATCCATATGCAAAGTTAAACAAGAGGGTTAAGAGAGAAAAAACGGTTTTTTTAAGAGAGTTTCCTATCAAAGACAATCAAGATTACTCCATTTTCTTTATGTAGCTCGGAGCATTATTGTCAGACAATGCACCTGCTCTGTGTGAAACGATGTCTCTTTTGACGCAGAACATTTTAAGCTCTGGCTCTAGCCAAAAATCCATGTCATAAGGTAGGTAAATGCGATGAGTTTTAAAATGCCTTAAGATTTTTTCTATCCCAGAGCGACGAATGATCATGGAGTATGCCCCATAACGCATGCCGATTCTATTAAAGTCACTACTAACAGAATGGAAGCGTTGGAAGAAAGATGAAAGCGGCCCTATGTTAATATTAGGACGAGCGGCAAGCGCTCGGCAAGGCACGTGGTGACCGTTCCTATCTTTTGTATCGGTGTCTGTAAATAAGATATCCCATTCTTCTAACCGATCCAATTTTCGAATTAACTCTGGTATTTGTCTTGGATCCGCAACGGCTTCGACATCATCTTCCATCACCCAAATGGTGTTGTAACCCGAATCATAGGCGTCTTGTAAAACCGATAAGTGACTTAAGACAATTCCAATTGCACCACGAGACATGCCCAAGGAGAAATAGTTTGTGTTATTTTCTTGGATGAGCTCGTTACTAACATAATCACGACCATCGATTTCTCTGTAAACAGTGGCCAGAAAATTTTCTCTGGGAGTTTCAGAATGGAATTGCACCCCAACTTGATTGAGAGTCGTGGGAGATAATTTCCATCCATTCACGGCGGAAAAACGATAAGGGTAAATCCCAAAAGGCGCCAGCCCTCCTGCCGCTAAAGCAAATTTCTCAGGTCTTTCATCTAGGTTGATCATGTAAATGAAGTCGATCTGATCAAAGTTGTGATGACTAGATTTTCCTGTTGCGGGCTGAAAAAAGCGCTGCATATTCCAAGCTAAAGAAGGGTTGGAAGGAGCCGCAACGCCATGAGGTACGTAATTTAAGCTTCGCATGGCAGCTTCAAACCTGTTTTTTTTAACAAAAATAGCATTGCCTTGCTGACCTTCCCAGTACCAATGAGAAAGAAGCGTAAAACCGTTAAGCTCTAAAAGAAATTTTAATTTTTGGTAGTAGGTTCCTTGCTTGAAGAAGTGCGTGGTTGTATAGATAACTTTGGCCTTCTGTACAAGATCCTCTCTATTTTGAAGAATCGCAAGTTCATGACCGTCACTATCAATCCACAAAAAATCGCATTCTGAATCAATATCTTGTGCATCTGAAAGTTTCCCTTTAGGCCACCAATAGGCACATTTGGTTGTAATCGCCGGATCACTACTGAAGGTGATAATCGTGGGATTGTAAGGCAGAAAAAACGTAGTTAGAAAGAGCCGCTTTTCACCATCAGGCTCTCTGAAGTGGCCTTCGAATTTATAGCTGCCCTCTTGGCTACATAATTTTAAACTGAAGAGCGTAAAAATCAGAAATAAGAGTGTGCGCATACTAGTATAATACCTTTTCAACTCTCCAATTTGGCATGCTATTTTGCATAGCGTGTTGAAGAAGGGTTATAGCTTGTTGATTTTTTCCCTGTTCTTTAAGCACAAGTCCAAACCAAAGGGCTCCATAACAACGGTATCCATGCTCTAATTCAAAAGGTGCATAGGTTAGGTAATAGGTAGCGATTTCGTCTTGTTCATCTTCTTCTGCCCTTCCGATGATGAGGTCTGCGCTGTTTAAAGTTTCTTCAGAAAGCTCTGGGCAAATATAAGAGAGCCGATGCATGGTGCAAGCACTAACAACTGGTGAAACGCTCACAGAGGCATCTTCCGGAAAAGCCAGCAGAGCATCGCTTAAAAAGCAGATCTGATAGCGAGGATTAATCTGCAAGAGGGCGGTGATAATTTGACTTATGTCGGGATAATCTTGAACGTGAAATTTTTTAATTTTTTCTGGGTAAAGCGAATCTTGAAATAAGCGGATGTCATCAATAAGAATAACGCTGTCAGATTTTCCCGCATTTTTAATCGCTACTAACTCTTCCAAAACAGGCGTATTCTGGACGCCTTTTGCAGTAATTCCACCGCTGTAATGTCCATCTAGATAGAAAAGTATGCGCTGAGAAATAGAAGGCAATAGCTGCTTAAGCAGCTCATCGGAGCTGCCTTGATGAACAGAGGTGTTTCCCCATTCTTTTAAGCGATTTTTGGCCTTGTTACACAGTTCTTCCGATAGCTCAATAGTATGAACTTGCTTAAAGAGTTTAGCGGCTTCAAGCGTAGTCTGTCCGAGGTAGGTACCAGTCTCCACAAACACTTTGATTTTGAAAGCATGTTTGAGTTGCAGCAGCAATGAGTTTTTTAGGGCGCCATCTGTTAAACTGCGAGTCGTGCAAAAGCGAATAACATGGTTTGCTTCAGGCTGAACTTTCGCGATGCAACTATTTGGAACATGAGCAGCATTCAGAATACTACAACTGCAGATCAAAAGTAAGAAAGATCGAGTTAACAAACTAACAGACATAAGGCCTCTAGAAATTATTCAAAAATGTTTAGGTTTTCTCGGCTTGCAAGTTCTTTTTGTGTTTGAAGTTTAGAGAAAGGAAAAATGCGGTTGGCCTCCGCTCGTTTACGCCAATCTTCAGGCAGATCTTCGTAGGCGAGCAATTTATCGCACGTATCTAGTGATTCTTGATAGTTGCCCACATAATAAGAACAGATCGAGAGTTGGAACAGAAGACCATATTCTTCGATCCAGTCCATATTAAATAAGGTGTCTTTTTCTTTCGGTTTGGCAACGAATTCCCAAGCCCTCAAGGTTGCGTATGCATTACTGTATTCCTCTTGCTGATTGAACATTTCAGCAAGGTAATAGATCGGTTCAGCTCGATGTGGGCGAAAATTGCGTGCAAGTTTGTAGCTTTCGATCACCACACTAGGCGAAAGGCCGAGATCGCGCAGCATGTGGCCGATCTGCAGCAAAGACCAGAAGGTCTCCTCATCCCAGCCACCCATTTTGACCCGCTTTTGAAACCATTCAAGAGCTTTGGCTTTCTGGCCCGCATCGCGGTAACTTTCTGCCAAATAAAAAGCATAACGAGAATTGTCTGGCTCTTTTTTGAGACCCTCGGTAAGCAGCTCGATGTTTCTGAGGAATTTTTGAATGCCAGTGGAGCGCGCGCCGCCATCGCCATCTTTATAATGAACGCCTTTAATAATATCGGAAGAGTAGGGCTTAGAACAATCCAGATACTCATGTGTTACACCGACCCATTTCCAAGGAAGATTCCCTTTAACTAATTGAGGCTTTAAGTAGGTGAAACCTTTTACGCCGCGCCACATGTTATATAGGTCTTTTGTGAGAGGCTCGGATATAAAACCTGGCTCGAATTCTATTAGGTCGTCGGCGTCCATAAATAGAATGTAATCGCCTTTTCCCTTCGCAAGCTCGAATGCTTCACTTCGGTTCTCACCGAAATTTTTCCAGGGACGCTCATGCAGCTTTCCTGGAATGCCTTTCAGATGTTTTTTGATGATCTCTTGAGTTCCATCGGTTGAGCCTGTATCGACAATCACCCAATAATCAATGAAAGGTTTCACGGAGTCCAAACAGCGTTGGATCACTTTGCTCTCATTTTTGACAATCATGTTTAGGCAAATTTTCTCTTCGAAGGGTTTTTCTTTGGAGTGAGAGACAACAGGGAGGAATAGAAGAAGCAGAGAAAAAAGAAATCGTAACATGACAATCCTACATCAAAAGACTAAAGAATTAGCCGATGCTACGTTAAAGAAAAAATTAAGAAAACAAAAAATTTTGCAGATTTGCCTATCTAAATTGAGAATGGTCTTTCATATCTTGCGCATCTATCCTCTTCAGTGACTTTGTTGGAATTTGTATCAGGCATAGAACACTTGCTATTCGTTCACGCCAGTTTATTACCAGCCCCAGTCTAAAGAGTCGAAGCCCATTTTGTTAAGGAGAGCGGGTACAAAATGGTCGATCGCGTGCTCTTGGTCTTCGATGGCATAATCCATGCTCAATAGTTCGCGAGTTGCGCTTTCGGCTAAAAGTCGATTATCGACATGCAACATGCTTTTAGGTGAATCAAAATAGAGATAGCTCTTATCTCGATTTGCATAATAATTGATGCGGATCTCATCTTTGCGCACAGTTGCTGCAATTTGATTATCTTTAAAAAGGCACTGATATGGAGGCCAGAGAAAGCCTTTACATTGATGAGGTTTGAAGATCGTCTTAGAGACTCTTTTTTGAGGATTTTGCCAAGGGGTTTTTGTGAGTTCAACTGTTTGCACAAGCAATTTTCTTCTAGGTAGAATGTTGCTTTGTGATGCATCGAAAAAATCACTCACAAGATTGATACCTGGATAATCCTTATATTGTTCTAAGACCTCTAAGAGATTATTTGCATTTGGTGGCACCAGAAATTCGTGGACGGCAAGGCACACCAGCCACTCTGTTTCATTCAATGCGCGAAAGCTCACAGCATTTTCGTATGCGGGAATTTGTGTGCTTAGCACCCACTTGTAGGCCTCTTCTTCATCTGCTTCGTCAGCACGTTCCGGCCAGTAGATTAACGTTACGGTTTTGTCTTTAATATAGGGGCTGAGCACTTCTTTGAAACGATCTGTGCTCCCGTTGTCATAAAGGTAAAAATGGTCCACTCCCACTAATCGATGATATTCAATCCATTCTTTCAAGAATTTAGCTTCGTTTTTAAAAATTGCACAGATAGACAATTGGTGTTTTTTAGTGGAATGATTTTGAGGCGACTCTTGCATTTCTATCCCTGAAAATAAATCCATAGAGATAAGAAAGGTTGTCAAAATTAGAAGAAATTTGCTTTTTTTTAAGTTTACAAACATATTTTAGGTTTCGTTGTCACATTAGTTTAATGATCGTCATAAAAGCCACAATACCTGATGTATTACCAGCTGCATTTGCCAATATCCAATTAGTTCCCCCGCTATTGACTATGCTCAAAGTAGTTCCTGGTGCTGTGCTATGCACAATGCCAGTTAGGCTAAACATAGTTATAGTGCTATTAGAGGACGAATTAATTGTTAGATTGTTATTTTGCGTGCTGTTTTGCTGTAAAGACATCTGGAAAGTTATATTTTGATTTTGCGAAATGCCAAAAGTGACTTGATAGTATCCCGTGGCATTAATCGTCACAACCCCTGTAGCTGCGTTTAACGATAAGTTCGTATTTGGTGCGCTATTAAAAGTGGTGCTAAGAAGTGCTGCAGTACCGGTATCCACAACAACTCCATCTGTAACAGCGGGGAGAGTGAACATCGCAAAATCTTGAGCTAAACTTCCCTGTGGTCCCGTTGGACCAGTTGGACCGGTTGGACCAGCATGACCTGTAGGCCCTGTGCGTCCTGTCGGCCCAGTGGCCCCCGTAGGACCGGTAGCGCCAGTTGGTCCAGTTGCGCCAGTGGCCCCTGTAGGACCGGTAGCGCCAGTTGGTCCAGTCGCACCAGCGGCTCCTGTAGGACCGGTTGCGCCGGTGCTGCCAGTTGGTCCAGTCGCACCAGTTGCTCCTGTAGGACCGGTTGCGCCGGTTGCGCCGGTGCTGCCAGTTGGTCCAGTCGCACCAGTTGCTCCGGTGCTGCCGTTGGACCCTGTTGCGCCTTTTGCACCCGTAGACCCAGTGAAGCCCGTAGGTCCAGTACTACCAGTCGCACCCGTAGGTCCTGTCGAACCTGTTGGTCCGACACCGAAGGGACCAGTAGAGCCTATTGCACCGGTTGGGCCTATTGAGCCAGTTGCGCCCGTAGGACCGGTAGACCCAGTGAAGCCCGTAGGTCCAGCACTGCCAGTCGCGCCCGTAGGTCCTGTTGAACCTGTTGGTCCGACACCGAATGGACCAGTGGGGCCTATCGTCCCGGTCGGACCCGTTGCGCCAGTAGATCCTGTGGGTCCAGTATTACCTGTCGAGCCTGTTGCACCAGTCGGACCGGTAGATCCGGTTGAGCCTGTGTCTCCGGTCGAACCCGTCGCGCCGGTAGGACCTGTAGATCCTGTGGATCCAGTACTACCTGTCGAACCAGTAGGACCAGTTGCTCCGGTTGAACCTGTTGTACCAGTTGGGCCTGTGTCTCCGGTCGAACCCGTCGCACCGGTAGGACCCGTAGATCCTGTGGATCCAGTACTACCTGTCGAACCAGTAGATCCTGTGGGTCCAGTGTTGCCTGTGGAGCCCGTAGGACCAGTTTCTCCGCTTGAACCTGTAGGTCCTGTACTACCTGTTGCACCATTAGACCCTGTGGGTCCAGTGTTGCCTGTGGCTCCGGTCGAACCCGTCGCGCCGGTAGGACCCGTAGATCCGGTCGAGCCTATAGGTCCGGTACTACCTGTCGAACCAGTTGAGCCAGTAGGTCCGGTACTTCCTGTGGAACCTGTTGCGCCGATAGGACCCGTAGATCCGGTTGAACCTGGATCACCTGTTGAGCCTGTAGGTCCAACGGAACCAGTAGGACCTGTGCCACCCGCTAAACCAGCTGCGCCGGTAGATCCGGTTGAACCTGGATCACCTGTTGAGCCTGTAGGTCCAACGGAACCAGTAGGACCTGTGCCACCTGCTAAACCGGCTGCGCCGGTAGCTCCGGTTGAACCTGGATCACCTGTTGAGCCTGTAGGTCCAACGGAACCAGTAGGACCTGTGCCACCTGCTAAACCGGCTGCGCCGGTAGCTCCGGTTGAACCTGGATCACCTGTTGAGCCTGTAGGTCCAACGGAACCAGTAGGACCTGTGCCACCTGCTAAACCGGCTGCGCCGGTAGCTCCGGTTGAACCTGGATCACCTGTTGAGCCTGTAGGTCCAACGGAACCAGTAGGACCTGTGCCACCTGCTAAACCGGCTGCGCCGGTAGCTCCGGTTGAACCTGGATCACCTGTTGAGCCTGTAGGTCCAACGGAACCAGTAGGACCTGTGCCACCCGCTAAACCAGCTGCGCCGGTAGCTCCGGTTGAACCTGGATCACCTGTTGAGCCTGTAGGTCCAACGGAACCAGTAGGACCTGTGCCACCTGCTAAACCAGCTGCGCCGGTAGCTCCAGTTGAACCTGGATCACCTATTGAGCCTGTAGGTCCAACGGAACCAGTAGGACCTGTGCCACCTGCTAAACCAGCTGCGCCGGTAGCTCCAGTTGAACCTGGATCGCCTGTTGAGCCTGTAGGTCCAACGGAACCTGTTGGCCCTACGCTTCCGGTAGGCCCGCCATACGGTCCAGTGGGGCCAATAGGTCCTGTTGCACCACCACCACCACCGCCGCCGCCGGTTGGGCCGGTAGGACCTGGAATTCCTTGAGGTCCTTGAGGACCAGGTGGTCCTTGCTTCGGAGGTTTTGGGCAATCCTTACAATCAGATTTTGCGATGAAAATGCCCTTATCAGAGAACTTTTTGTAATTATTGAGAAGGGCGTTTAAATGCGAAAGTTCTTCCGGATCGAGCGTGGATGCTGCGGAAGCAAAAGATTGGGTGCTCGGAAAAAAGTTGAGCAGTACAGAGCACAAAAAGCTAGAGAGGAGCTTTTTGCTGGAGATTGCAATTTTTAATCCTGGTTTTTTCATAAGCTGTGTTTCTGATTTTTAGAAGCTTATTGTCATTCAAAGATGAGGATTATGAAATGTGCGAAAAAGAGATCGCTTCACGGGCAGCTCTAGCATTAAACTTAAGAAGCAACGCATATTACTTTAAAGAAAAAATTAAGAAAACAAATTTTTTTTTGATGATTTTCCTAGGGAAATTGATGATTCATAAAACAGGGCAGTCGTTTTGTTATTAAAAAAATGTTGGTAACTAATAAATATTTTCCTTAACTTCTTTGATTCTTTGAAAATGGATTAAGCACCTCAGAACAGCAGCCCAGACGGGGAGTTTGATTCTACACAAAGATGAGCAAATGTTTTGCTGATTTTTGTGATGTGAAATTTCAATAACTCAGGTTGCAAAATGGTGGTAATTATGAAAAAGATGCTGATCCTAGTTCTGGCTATATTTTCCTTTTCCCAAGGGATATGTAATAATATTAATTGGGGTTCTCCCACACCTATTTCAGATTCAGGTGTTAATGCTTCCGATCCCCGGGTTGTTATGGATACAAGCGGAAACGTCACAGCCGCTTGGGTAGAAGGCACCGTAATTAAATCAAGTACGTACACCAGTGGAACCTGGAGTTCCCCGCAAACTTTGTCGGGTTCAACTGCAACGTCGCCTCGTCTTGGCATCGATTCAAATGGGAATGTGTATGCCATTTGGAATGAAAATGGTGTGATTAATACTGCCACAAAGCCCTCAGGTGGAAGCTTTGGTGCTGAGTCTTCTATATCTAGTTTAACAGGGGGCGCGGCCTCTACTCCCGCCCTAGCGGTCGATAGTTCAGGAGATGCGATTGCTGTTTGGGAGCGCAATGGGTTTATTGAAACAGCGACGCAGCTTGCTGGTGGAAACTTTGGTTCTGTGAATGCATTTTCGAATGCTACCTCTGATTCACCACAAGTTGCTATCGGTTCAGACGGAGAGGCAGCGATAGTTTGGCATGCTGTAGCTTCTGGAGCAGATCAAATTCTGGCGTCTGTCGCGCCGACGGTTGGCGGCACTTGGGGCACTGCGCAAAATCTCATCACTGCACAAGCTGCGGGCCATAATTTCAGTTTCCCGCAAATCGCAGCCAATAATGGCCGCATCATTGCAGTCTGGTTCCGAAATGATCTCTCAGGCTCTGATTTTATCAATACAGTAGTTATCGGGGCGCTGCATCTTGAGGGAGCTGCCAGCTGGAATCAACCTATTCAAATCTCAAATATAACAGAGCGTAATCCGGCAAACCTAACTCTTAAGTGTGGTTTTGATCCTAATGGAAATGCGATTGCAGTTTGGACTGAATCTCCCGATGGTTCAGTTTTTAACACTTCGGCTGCTACCTTACAAGTTCAAGGAACTCTGCAAGGACCCATAATTATCTCTTCAACTGTGTATGACTTACAGATTGACTTATCAATCGATTCAACAGGAACCGGTTTGATGCCATTTATGACTTTTGATGGGACGAATGAGGTTATTCAAGTCACCCAGGCTTTTATTGCCAGCTTCGTACCTAACGCTTTCTCACCCTCGTTGACGATCTCTAACGGGAGTGATAATGCTTTCCCGAGAGGAGCCACAACAACCAATGGAAGTACCGTTAATGGGGCTGTTGTTTGGATCAATTTCGATGGTTCTAATACTAGAATCAACGCTGTTACTGGTTCGAAATCTGTAATTTTGCCTCCTACGAGCCTAGCTGTTTCACAAAGCGCGAATAATTTTGGAGCCTTTATAGACTATGTCAATACGATAACCTGGACCGCTAGTACAGATCCTGGCCTGCAGGGATATGCCGTTTACCGTGATGGGATCTTTTTTGCTTCGGCGGCATCATCTACTACGTCCATAGAGGATTACAATAGAGCGCAAGCAGGCACTGGATCTCCGGTAACATATGGCATAGCAGCTTTTGATGGTCAGTTACAACAGAGTGTAATTCAGACAATCACACTTCCTTAACTTCGTTGGTTCTTAGAAAATGAATTGAGCTCTTCAAAAAAGCAGCCTGAGAGGAGAGTTTAATATCTGCACAAAAAACAGGCGGACTTTCTGCTGATTTTGAAGCAGGAAACATCAAAAAATCGGGCTAGCAAAGGTGGTAAATATGAAAAAGATGCTGATCCTAATTTTAGCTATATTTTCCTTCTCTCAAGGAATATGTAATGATCTTGCTTGGAATTCTCCTCTTACAATTTCAAGTTCCGGTGTAAATGCCTTAGATCCTCAAGTTGTTATGGACACAAGCGGCAATATCACGGCAGCTTGGGTGGAAGGCGCTGTAATTAAATCGAGCACCATGCCTTCAGGCGGAAGCTGGGGCGCTCTTACAACCTTGTCGGGTTCTACGGCTTCGTCACCTCTTCTCGGGATCGATTCGAGTGGAAATGTGATCGCCGTTTGGGTGGAAAATGGTGTGATTAGTTCTGCAACGATGCCAGTTGGGGGCAGTTGGAGTGCAGAAACTTCTGTATCTAGTTTAACCGGAGGTGTAGCTTCGACTCCCTCACTGGCTGTTGATAATAACGGAGATGCTATAGCGGTCTGGGCTCGCAATTCATTGATCGAAACGGCAACGAAACTCTCGGGCGGAAGCTGGGGCTCAGTGAGCATGCTTACTTCTTCCAATGTTTCGGGTAATCCACAGGTTGCAATTTCCAATGGGACAGGGCACGAGGTTATTGTTGCATGGCATAGTGTGATTAATTCTGCAGATCAGATTCAGGCGGTCATTTCGACGGTTGGAGGAAGCTGGGGTACAACCAACAATCTAGTTTTAACAACTGGCAATAATCAAAACTACCCAAAAGTAGCTATCGACATTAATGGGAATGCTGCAGTGCTCTGGTTTCAATCAAATGGTGCGACTCCCGTTTTCATCAACGATCTTGTCGTTGCCTCATTTTTGCTCTCAGGAGCAACTACCTGGACTACGCCATTTACGGTATCGAATCCAGGCATGCGCGACCCAAGTACCCTCAGTTTAAAAACTGCATATGATGCAAGTGGAAATTTGATCGCGGTCTGGACCAGATCCATCGATGGTTCAAATTTTAATATTGAATCTGCCTCTCTGCAAGTTGGGCAACCTTTTGCTGGATCAGTTATAATCAATGGTGAAAATCCATATGCCTTTCAGGCCGATCTAGCCATCAATTCGATAGGAAGCGCGCTAGTGCCATTTATATTCTTTGATGGGACAAATGCGGATATTGATGTCGCTGAAACAGATTTCGGCGGTTTTATCGCTAATGCATTTTCGCCACAGCAGACTATCTCTACAGGGACTGATAATGGTTTTCCAAAAGGTGCCACAGCTCTTTCAGGCAACACAATCAATGCCGCGGTTGTATGGCTTTACTTTGATGGCTCTAATACTAGAGTCAATGCGGCAACAGGATCAAAAACTGTTATCATGCCTCCAACTAATTTAAGTGTTTCGCAGACGCCGACAAATTATGGGGTCTATACGGATTATGTTAACACGGTAAGTTGGACTGCAAGCACAGATCCGAATCTACAAGGGTACGTCATTTACCGTAATGGTGTTCTTTATACTCAAGTGCCCGTTCCTAATACATCAGTAGTTGATCATAACCAGCCGCAAACCGGCACCGGATCGCCGACAGTATATGGCGTCGCAGCTTTCGATTTTGAATATGACCAAAGCGCAACTCAGACAGTTATCATTCCTTAAACGTGACTATTCTTAAGATAGGTGGTCGAAGACCATATTAATCGCCCCCCTTCTGAAGAGGGGGGATTTTTCCGAAACTGATTTGTCAAAGGGATTTGATTCCCAGGCTAATCATACAAAAGGTCGACTTATGAAAAAATTATCGATTCTCATTTTAACAATGTTTTCATTTTCATGTTTAATGGCGAACAATATCCAATGGTCATTTCCTCCTGCCACGCTCTCGACCGTGACCCTAAATGCTTCTGATCCACAGATTGCGATAGATGCAAGTGGCAATCTAGTGGCCGCATGGGTAGAAAATGGATTGGTTAAATCCAGTTCAAAGCATCTAAGTGGGAGTTGGAGCGCGCCGGTGACTTTATCAGCTTCAGGTGCTTCATCTCCACGGATCACTTCGGATTCTAGCGGCAATGCGGCAGCTATCTGGTTAGTAGGCGGCATTGTTTATGGTGCGACAAAACCTTTCAGTGGAAGCTGGACTTCTTCAACTGCGCTCTCGTCTTCAGGAGCCTCTTCGCCAGATCTAGCCGTGGATTCTGCAGGCGATGTAGTTGCAGTTTGGGTAAGAAGTAACAACATTGAATCGTCGACAAAACTTTTCGGAGCAGGCTGGCAAGCGCACGCTACAATTACCAGCACCGCAGCAACCTCTCCACATGTTGCAATCGGTGGTTCTGGAGCAAGCACAAAGGCCTTTGTCGTATGGCATAGTACATCTGGATCTACAAATGTCGTATATTCAGCAAGTAAACCCATTTCTGGTTCATGGACTGCACAAACAGCCATTTCAAATGCAACTAACAATGCCGCATATGCGCATGTGGCAGTCGATGCAAACGCTAATGCTGTAGCAGTCTGGTATGGGTTTAATGTGGCAAGTTCTCTCTATTCAAATGTGGTTGTTCAATCGGCATTTCTGAATTCAGCAATTGGCTCTTGGGGATCTTCGGTCAATCTTTCAGCTCATGGAATTTATAATCCTGCTAGCCTCATAGCTCGTGTGGGTTTTGATGCGAACGGAAATGCGATTGCCCTATGGAACACATCTTTGGATGGTGCAACTTTTGATATTCAATCAGCTGTGTTACCATTGAGAGGGAATTGGAGTGCTCCTGTTGAAATTGTAAATAGTGTGTATGGGTTTGAGGCAGATCTCGCTGTGAGTTCGATTGGCGACGCGCTTACTGCATATATGTTTTACAATGGGAATTCTCTAATTATGCAGTCTTCGGAGATGAATTTTTCGGGTTTTATGCAAACTGTTTGGTCTGTTCCCCTTAATCTTTCTACAGGCACAGATAATGGATTTCCAAGATTAGCAGCAACCCTCACTGGAAATGCGATTAATGCAGCGGCTGTTTGGATCAATTACAATGGCACAAATAGCATAATCCAAGCAGTAGAAGGAAAAAGGGCGCTCGTTCTGCCCCCTTCAAGTCCAACTGTTACCCAGCATGTGAATAATTTTGGTGTTTTTAGCGAATATTACAACAAAGTAAGCTGGACAGCGAGCACAGATCCAAGCGTTGTTGCATATAATGTTTATCGCAATGGAACCTTTTTCGTGCAGGTTGATGCCGATATATTAAGTATCATTGATGACAATAAGGTGCAAAACGGCGCCACAACATATGGTGTTGCTGCTATAAATAATCAGCAATCGCAAAGCCAAATCATCAACGTTAACTTCCCATAAACTGCAACGCTTCAAAAACAAATAGAGCCTTCATCCTAAAAAGGTGAGGGCTCTTTTTTTATCTTTCCGGATGACTTTTTCATGAGGAATATAGCGACTCGTCTCGATGCTAATAAAGAAATTTTTGACAAGTTCGCGTACTCCAAAAGCTATCTAGCAATTCTTAATGCAGTTACCAGCCCCAGTCTGAAGAGTCGAAGCCCATTTTGCTAAGAAGAGCCGGTACAAAACGGTAAATTGCACGCTCTTGATCTTCGATTTCATAATCCATGCCCAATAGCTCGCTTGTTGCACTTTCGGCTAAGAGTCGATTATCGATGTACAACTTGCTTTTTGGCGAATCAAAATAGAGATAGCTCTTATCTCGATTTGCATAATAATTGATGCGCATCTCATCTTTTCTTACTATCACAGCCATTTGATTATCTTTAAATAGACACTGATAAGGTGGCCAGAGAAAGCCTTCGCATAAAGCTGGTTTGAAAATGGTTTTAGAAACGCTTTTTTGAGGATTTTGCCAAGGAGCCTTGGTGAGTTCCAGCGTTTGAACCAGTAATTTTCTTCGAGGTAAGATATTGCCTTGTGATGAATCAAAAAAATCACTCGCAAGAGTCACGCCTGGATAATCTCTGTATTTTTCCAAAACTTCTACGAGGCTGTTAGCGTTTGGTGGCACAAGAAACTCATGGACGCCAAGGCAAACGAGCCATGTAGTTTCATTCAGTGCACGAAATTTCACTGCATTTTCATAAGCGGGAACTTGAGTGCTTAAGGCCCAAGCAAATGCTTTTTCTTCAGATGTCTCATCGGCACGTTCTGGCCAATAGATTAGCGTTACAACTTTATCTTTAATATAGGGGTTGAGTATTTCTTTAAAACGATCTGTGCTTCCATTGTCATAAAGATAAAAATGGTCGACTCCGGCTAATCGATGATATTCGATCCATTCTTTCAGAAACTTAGCTTCATTCTTAAAAATTGCACAGATAGATAAGTTGTGTTTTTTTTCTTTTCGATCAACAGCTTGCAATGGTTCTTTTGCATACATGAATAAATTAATG
Organism: uncultured Chlamydiales bacterium; assembly: GCA_963700985.1. GTDB lineage: Bacteria > Chlamydiota > Chlamydiia > Chlamydiales > Rhabdochlamydiaceae. Next base: position 1,391,210 of record OY969554.1, on the reverse strand, counting down.
AAGACAATTGAGATGGCCAAGAACAGAAGCATTGTTTTGAATTTCATAAAATGAACCTCTTATCCCTATTGCAACTTTACAATTGTCATAAATGATGAAACTCCAGTGACAGAGGCATCGGTACTATTTAATGTCCAGCCGGCGCCGCCACTGTTAACAATTTGCAAGGTATTAGAGGCTGCAGTGAGATGCACAACGGTTGTTAAGCTTAGCATGGTTAAAGTACCGCCAGCAAAGCTACTAGTAAACTGCTGATTGGCTTGGATTGCACCATTAACTTGTAGCGAGACTTTAATATTTGTTAAGGCGACATCTTGAAGGATGCCATAAGACACTTGATAAAAACCTGAGGAGGCAACTGTTACTACGCCTGTAGCGGCATTCAGCGATATATTAGATCCCGCTGGTTGATTGGCAATAGTGTTTAGAATAACGGTCGCCCCAGCAGCTACTGTCTCTGCAGTCCCGCTAATATGATAAATCCAAGCAAAATCCTGAGACATAACTCCCCGCGGTCCCGTGGGTCCTGTTACGCCGGTAGGACCAGTGGAACCTGTTGGACCTGTCGAACCCGTAGGTCCGGTGTGGCCTGTCGCACCGGTAGGACCTGTCGAACCAGTGGATCCTGTAGGTCCGGTACTTCCCGTACTGCCAGTTGCACCTGTCGCGCCAGTAGGACCCGTAGATCCAGTTGAACCTGTCGAGCCTGTTGAGCCGGTAGGACCTGTCGAACCAGTGGATCCTGTAGGTCCGGTACTTCCTGTACTACCAGTTGCACCTGTTGAGCCAGTAGGCCCTGTAGACCCAGTTGAACCTGTGGGTCCAGTACTTCCAGTGGAACCGGTAGGACCCGTAGATCCAGTTGAACCTGTCGAGCCTGTTGAGCCGGTAGGACCTGTCGAACCAGTGGATCCTGTAGGTCCGGTACTTCCCGTACTGCCAGTTGCACCTGTCGCGCCAGTTGGTCCTGTAGATCCTGTACTACCAGTTGCACCTGTTGAGCCAGTAGGACCCGTAGATCCAGTTGAACCTGTCGAGCCTGTTGAGCCGGTAGGACCTGTCGAACCAGTGGATCCTGTAGGTCCGGTACTTCCTGTACTGCCAGTTGCACCCGTCGCGCCAGTAGACCCTGTAGATCCAGTACTTCCTGTGGAACCTGTTGGACCTGTTGGACCTGTTCTACCAGTGGGCCCCGTCGCACCGGTAGGACCCGTAGATCCAGTTGAACCTGTGGGTCCAGTACTTCCTGTGGAACCGGTAGGACCTGTCGAGCCTGTTGGTCCAGTGCTACCTATTGAGCCTGTAGAACCCGTCGCGCCAGTAGGACCTGTCGAACCAGTTGATCCCGTGGGTCCAGTACTTCCTGTACTACCAGTTGCACCTGTTGAGCCAGTAGGACCCGTAGATCCAGTTGATCCCGTAGGTCCAGTACTTCCTGTGGAACCGGTTGGACCTGTCGAGCCTGTTGGCCCAGTGCTGCCAGTGGATCCAGTAGATCCGGTACTTCCTGTACTACCAGTTGCCCCTGTTGAGCCTGTAGAACCCGTAGATCCAGTTGATCCCGTGGGTCCAGTACTTCCTGTGGAACCGGTTGCACCTGTAGAACCCGTCGCGCCAGTAGGACCTGTAGAACCCGTAGGCCCTATTGAGCCTGTTGCACCATTGGATCCAGTTGGACCCGTGCTACCAATAGATCCTGGACTGCCAGTTGCACCTGTTGAGCCAGTAGGACCCGTAGATCCAGTTGATCCCGTGGGTCCAGTACTTCCAGTGGAACCGGTAGGACCTGTCGAGCCTGTTGGCCCAGTGCTGCCAGTGGATCCAGTAGGTCCGGTACTTCCTGTACTACCAGTTGCACCTGTTGAGCCCGTCGCGCCAGTAGGACCTGTGGGTCCAGTACTCCCTGTACTACCAGTTGCACCTGTTGAGCCTGTAGAACCCGTCGCGCCAGTAGGACCCGTAGATCCAGTTGATCCCGTGGGTCCAGTACTTCCAGTGGAACCGGTAGGACCCGTAGATCCAGTGGATCCAGTACTTCCTGTCGAGCCTGTTGGCCCAGTGCTGCCAGTGGATCCAGTAGGTCCGGTACTTCCTGTACTACCAGTTGCACCTGTTGAGCCTGTAGAACCCGTCGCGCCAGTAGGACCCGTAGATCCAGTTGCACCTGTGGGTCCAGTACTTCCAGTGGAACCGGTAGGACCCGTAGATCCAGTGGATCCAGTACTTCCTGTCGAGCCTGTTGGCCCAGTGCTGCCAGTGGATCCAGTAGGTCCGGTACTTCCTGTACTACCAGTTGCACCTGTTGAGCCTGTTGAGCCTGTAGAACCCGTCGCGCCAGTAGGACCCGTAGATCCAGTTGCACCTGTGGGTCCAGTACTTCCAGTGGAACCGGTAGGACCCGTAGATCCAGTGGATCCAGTGGATCCAGTACTTCCTGTCGAGCCTGTTGGCCCAGTGCTGCCAGTGGATCCAGTAGGTCCGGTACTTCCTGTACTACCAGTTGCACCTGTTGAGCCTGTAGAACCCGTCGCGCCAGTAGGACCCGTAGATCCAGTTGCACCTGTGGGTCCAGTACTTCCAGTGGAACCGGTAGGACCCGTAGATCCAGTGGATCCAGTGGATCCAGTACTTCCTGTCGAGCCTGTTGGCCCAGTGCTGCCAGTGGATCCAGTAGGTCCGGTACTTCCTGTACTACCAGTTGCACCTGTTGAGCCTGTAGAACCCGTCGCGCCAGTAGGACCCGTAGATCCAGTTGCACCTGTGGGTCCAGTACTTCCAGTGGAACCGGTAGGACCCGTAGATCCAGTACTTCCTGTCGAGCCTGTTGGCCCAGTGCTGCCAGTGGATCCAGTAGGTCCGGTACTTCCTGTACTACCAGTTGCACCTGTTGAGCCTGTAGAACCCGTCGCGCCAGTAGGACCCGTAGATCCAGTTGCACCTGTGGGTCCAGTACTTCCAGTGGAACCGGTAGGACCCGTAGATCCAGTACTTCCTGTCGAGCCTGTTGGCCCAGTGCTGCCAGTGGATCCAGTAGGTCCGGTACTTCCTGTACTACCAGTTGCACCTGTTGAGCCTGTAGAACCCGTCGCGCCAGTAGGACCTGTAGATCCAGTTGAACCTGCGGGTCCAGTACTCCCTGTGGAACCGGTAGGACCTGTCGAGCCTGTTGGCCCAGTGCTGCCAGTGGATCCAGTAGGTCCGGTACTTCCTGTACTACCAGTTGAGCCTGTTGAGCCTGTGGAACCCGTAGATCCTGTTGGGCCTGTGGCACCCGTTGAGCCAGTAGGACCACTAGATCCAGTCGAGCCTGGGTCGCCTGTCGAACCAGTTGGGCCCGTAGATCCTGTTGGGCCTGTGGCACCAGTTGAGCCAGTAGGACCACTAGATCCAGTCGAGCCTGGGTCGCCTGTCGAACCAGTTGGGCCCGTGGCGCCAGTTGAACCTGGATCACCCGTTGAGCCAGTAGGACCACTAGATCCAGTCGAGCCTGGGTCGCCTGTCGAACCAGTTGGGCCCGTGGCGCCAGTTGAACCTGGATCACCCGTTGAGCCAGTAGGACCACTAGATCCAGTCGAGCCTGGGACACCCTTCGAACCAGTTGGGCCCGTGGCGCCAGTTGAACCTGGATCACCCGTTGAGCCAGTAGGACCACTAGATCCAGTCGAGCCTGGATCGCCTGTCGAACCAGTTGGGCCCGTGGCGCCAGTTGAACCTGGATCACCCGTTGAGCCAGTAGGACCACTAGATCCAGTCGAGCCTGGGACACCCTTCGAACCAGTTGGGCCCGTGGCACCGGTTGAACCTGGATCACCCATTGAGCCAGTAGGACCAGTAGATCCAGCGGGGCCTGGATCACCTGTCAAACCAGCGGCTCCAGTGGCTCCAGTGGCTCCAGTGGCTCCAGTGGCTCCAGGTAAGCCTGTTGGCCCTGCGTTTCCGGTAGGCCCGCCATAGGGTCCAGTGGGACCTGCGGGACCTGTAGCACCAACGCCACCACCTGCCGGACCTGTTGGACCGGTAATGCCATCAGTACCCGCAGGGCCAGTTGGACCAGTATAACCTGGCCCGCCGCCACCGCCGCCAGTTGGGCCGGTGGGACCTGGAATTCCTTGAGGTCCTTGTGGGCCAGGAGGGCCCTGCTTTGGGGGTTTTGGACAATCCTTACAATCGGACTTAGCGAGTAGAACTTCTTTGCCAAAGAACTTTTCGTAATTATTGAGTAGAGTATTTAGGTGGGCCGTTTGGCCAGAGTCAAGTTGTGTTGGTGCGCTGGCAAATGCTTGGGTAACTGGAAAGAAAACAAGCAATGCAGAATGCAGAAAACGGAACAGGATCTTTTTCCAATAAGCAAGAGGATCAAACCCTAATTTTCTCATTGACTGTTCTGATTTTGAATCTTGAAATTCATCCAGATCGTGGCCCGCAAAAGGCGCTCAGTAGAGTAGATCTGGATTGTTAAAACTTTATAAAGGAACTTTTTTAGCTCTTCAGAATATTGTTAGCAATGAATTTTTTATTAAGCAGATTGGCTAAATTAGATTTTCCCTTAGAAAAAAAGAAAAATGGCTATGATCTAGCCAATTGAAAATTTTGGGTGAACACATGTCCTTTCCACAAGTACGCGTAGGTATTGGGCAAGACAGCCACGGCTTTTTGCCTAAAGATTCAGAAAAATCCTGCGTGATCGGAGGGCTCATCTTTGCGGATGCACCTGGCCTTTCAGCCGATTCAGATGGCGATGTGGTTTTTCATGCGATTTGTAACGCGATTACATCGCTTACAGGCGTGCCGATTTTAGGCAAGTTGGCCATTGATCTTTGCCGCAAGGAAGGCATCAAAGATAGCCAAGTTTATTTGGAAAGGGCGCTTGAGACATTGGGCAAGCAACGCGTGCAACATGTGGCGCTTTCTATCGAAGGCCAAAGGCCGCGCTTGCAGCGTCGAATCCCCGAGATTTGTGCAAAAGTTGCGGCGATCATGAAAATCGCGCCTAGTCAAGTGGGCATTACTGTGACATCCGGAGATGGCTTAACATCTTTTGGCCGTGGTGAAGGTCTGCAGTGCTTCTGCATTCTAACCACAACCGAGTCAGCGTTGCATAGTTAATACAAAGACTCACCACAGAGGCACAGAGAACATAGAGTAAAGAAAAGAGGATCATTTTTTTGTAAGTGAAACAAAAAAACGCGATCCTTTCGCCTTCTGAATGTCGGCGAAGCCGCAAAGATGTTGTTTTTTCGCTTCGCTCGCGAAAAAATAATCTCTCTTTCTTAACCCTGTGTTCTCTGTGTCTCTGTGGTTTGAATATTCTTTGGGCCTTTGGCGATCATGTACCATGAGCCGTAAAGAGAGATCAGCACGCCGCAGGCTAGCATTGGCAGTGTGCCGCAGAAGTTGCAAAGCAGACCGCCGAGCAAAGGACCTACGGCTCCTCTTAACCCAACCATCAGGATGTTTGTAGTCGAAAAGGGAGAGCTATCACCCTCGGCAGCGAACAGTGTGCCGGAAAGATTCCAAAGAAGATGGCTTCCGGCTTGAGCAATGCCATAGATAAAGAAGGCTACGTAGAGGAAGTTTTTGCTATATGGCGCGCACATCAGCGCAAGAGGGAAAAGGGCAAAACCGATTAAGATCCAAGAGGTCAGGCGATGGATCTGAACCTTCTCAATTCCACGTCTCCACAAGAAAGAAGAGAGGGCAACACCGACTCCCATCAGCACAAAGCGTGCAATTGAGATATCAGCGTGCGAGAGAGATAAATCATCCGCATAAAAGAGCGAAAGTGCAGGTGCAATGAGCATGAGGCCAAAGCCCCCGATCATAAAGCCCCACTGAAAGTGGGCGAAATCAGGCCTAGCTCGCAGCAGCGCAAAACACTGTTTCCAAGGTTCAATAAGATTCGGACGCGAAGGCGCACGCTCTTCCTTCTCATCTTTTGGGATTGGAATGCGCATCTGAAACAGGATGCTAGTTAATCCAATGAGCGTGGCGAACAAAAAGAGAATTCTCCAATATCCGCCGCTGCCATCTAAGACATCGGCAATTGTAAGGCCTAGGGCAACACTTTCAATGAAGCTTAAAACATAATAGAATGAGAAGGCCTTTTCTCTTGGGGTTTTAGGGATGTTGAGTTTTAAGATTTCAATCAAGGCTGGATTCCCAGCTCGGCTGAAAAGCTGGTAGCAGCTGGCGGCTAAAAGTAGAAACCAGACATTGTCGATAAGTGGAAGTAGAAGGAAGGGCACTCTAGCAAGTAGCCACGCGCCAATTAAGTTGTTCTTAAGTTTTTCACGCCGATTGGAGATGTATGAACTCCAATAAAAAGAGAAAACGGAAAGCACAGGCCTAAGTGTAATAAAGATGGATAGCTGCAGAAGCGACGCCTGCATATCTTTGCGTAGAATAAATGGCAGCAGCGTATAAAGAGCTGTCAGCGGCTCACTACTTAAATTCATCCAGAGAAGAGCTAAACGAGTTTTAGCGCAGCCACGATCAGTAGACATCAAGCAGGTACCGTTTTTGAGTGCGAAGTCCTTTTACAAAGGCTTTCGCTTCTTCGGAACTCAGTTTACCATGTTCTTCCACAATACGAACTAGGGTTACGTCGACATCTTTAGCCATTCTTTCAGCGTCACCACATACGTAGATATACGCGCCTTCTTGTAGCCAAGCCCAGATGTCAGCAGCATTTTCAGCCATGCGATGCTGTACATAGACTTTCTCCGCTTGATCGCGTGAGAAGGCGAGATCTAATCGCAATTTTTTCTGAGAGACAAGCGAGCTCCAGAACTCTTCATAAAAGTATTCACTATGTCTGTTGCGCTCACCAAAGAAGAGCCAGCTTTTCCCCGAATGTGCAAGTGCGAGACGTTCTTGCATAAAGGCACGGAAAGGTGCGACACCCGTTCCGGGGCCGATCATGATGATGGGCGCATCTTCTTTTTCAGGCAGCCTAAAGCTGTGCGCTGATTGTACATACAGAGGAATCGGCGTTTTATTCACTTCAGCTAGATGGCAAAGAAAGTGACTTGCAACCCCGTACCTTCGCTCTCCGCCATGGGTGTAGGAAGATAGCGCCACCGTGAGGTGCACTTCGTCTTTGACTAGTTTCCGTGAGGATGCCACAGAATAAAAACGTGGAAGCAGAGGTCCAAATTGATTACACAATTCTTGCAGAGGAGCTTTTACATCGCGATACTCTTTAAGTAGAGCTAACGGATCGTTCGTTCTTAAATAGTCCGTCAAAAGAGGTTTATTCTCTTTGTCGAGAAGAGCGCAGATTCGCTCTTTATTTGGGCTGTCCTGTCCATGTTCATAAAAGAGTTTGAGAAAAGAAGAGGTGAGTCTTGAAAGGTTTGCACGCGAAAGTAGAAAGCTACGTACGGAGAGCATCTCTTGTGTGCGTAAGTCGCAGATGATTTCTGTGCCAGTGGCACCCATTGCTTCAAGAAGGTGTTGCACGAGGATAGGATCGTTTTGACCAAAAATCCCGAGAGAATCTCCCACCATAAAATCGACAGGTAAATTTTTCAGATCCAGAGAGATATGATAGGTCTCTTTGCTCGATCCTGGGCGAGTTAATGCATAACGCTCCTTAATAGTGGCCAAAACAGGCGCAGCTTTAGAGGGCTTTAATACAGTTTTAGAATCGGCACCTTCTGAAATAGTCATAGACAAAAGTCGTTAAAAAATATAAATGTTAATAGTTATGCAACGAATTACAATTCTTATTCTTTTTGCCTCTAGCTTCCTTAGCGGATGCCTTAGCACGGGATATAATCAGCCTGTATACATCATTTCGGACAGTTCGCAAGAAGAAGAGCAGCAGCAGCGGGACAGCGAGCAGGAGGAGGAGCGCAGGAGAAATAGCGTTCTTTATTAAAAAAGTTACTGAAGTAGTTCTTTGCAATCTCGTTTCGTCCATCCTTTTGTTAAAAGATCCATTTTCTTATTCGAGATCCCCCCGAGAAATTCAATCGCTTGAAGTAGGCGTGCGCGGGTGCGATCTTTTCCTAAGATTCCCACGGAATCAAATAGAGGTGGCCCAAAGCGTTTGCCCATGATGGTGCCATATAAAATGGGAATCATGACTTTTTTGTAGTTGGCGCCGAAGACATCTGCTACCTCGTGAGAAGCCTTTTCAATGCCTGTTTTTCCCCAATCTTCCTGTTCATCTAAACTCATGATCACGGCTTGCAAAACAAGCGCGGCTTTATCTTTGGCAAGCTGCCCAGGGCAGAGGAGTTCATCAGTATAAGGAACGTGGTTGATGAATAGAAATTCACACAGCTCCATAAATTCGCCAAATGTCTTGATGCGTGTATGCACCAGTGGCATGAGCTTTTGCATAAAAGCGTCGTTAAAGCTCCACGCTTTGATCTTTTCCCAAAGTTGATTTTCAGGGATATGGTTGATAAGGTACTGCTGATTCAACCACTCGAGTTTTTGCATATCGAAGAAAGCACCTGAAACCCCAATTCTTTTTGGATCGAACTCGCGAATGATCTCATCTAGACCATAGATCTCTTTGTCATCCTTCATGCTGTAGCCCATCAGAGTCAAAAAGTTAACAAAGGCTTCAGGAAGATAGCCACTATCGCGATAGTAGAAAATTGAAGTTGGATTGCGGCGCTTAGAAAGCTTTTTGCCATCTTTTCCGAGCAGAAGAGGCATATGCATAAAGACTGGTGGCGTCCATCCAAATGATTCATAAAGTAAGATATGCTTAGGCGTAGAGCTCATCCACTCATCTCCGCGGATGACGTGGCTGATCTGCATCAAATGATCATCGACGACGTTAGCTAAATGGTAAGTGGGGAAGCCATCCGATTTTAAAAGCACCTGATCATCGATATCCGCCCATGGACAGGTGATGCGGCCTTTGATTCCGTCTTCATATACGCATTCGCCTGTCAGAGGCACTTTTAGGCGCACAACAAAAGGTTGACCCTCTTTTTCGCGACGAGCTACTTCTTCGGGGCTGCAGTTGCGATAGCGGCGGTCATAGCCGACGCGTTGTCCGAGCTTAATGCTCATCTCGCGCATCTCAGCAAGTTCTTCTGGCGTAGCGAAGCACTTGTAGGCTTTATTATCATCCAGCAGCTTTTGGCAATACTGACGATAGATCTCTGTTCTTTCTGATTGGCGATAGGGGCCAAAAGGTCCGCCTACATCTGGCCCTTCATCCCATTGAAGGCCCGCCCAGTTCAGTGCATCGAAAATACTCTTTTCGTATTCAGGACGCGAGCGAGTGCGATCAGTATCCTCAATGCGCAAGATGAATTTGCCATTATAATGACGCGCGAAAATGAGATTGAAGAGAGCCATATAGGCTGTGCCTACATGAGGGTCGCCAGTTGGTGATGGAGCAATGCGTACGCGTACTGTCATTTTTTTCTTAAAGTGTGAATAAAGGTGCTACTATTCTTAGCTTTTTTGGCAAAGAAAGCAAGCGCAGCATTTTTATATAAAAATGTTTAGTTGCTTGAGGAGCGAGGGGCAAGCGGCGAGGCTAGCGCAAGCGATTTATCCTGCTGCATTAAGAAAATCAAATCTTTAATGATATTGATCGATTCTTCGAGCTGGAGATCGACTTGACCAAAGGGCAGCGCATCCTCTGAGAATTCTTCCTTCTTGGCGACCTCTTTCAAAAAACTCTGATAGTTTTTGTTTTTTTCGATACGCTCCTGGGAATTTTTATTCAAAAAAGTAAGATAGGGCTGATAGGTTTTGAGGATTGGTTGCAGATTAAAGCGATAGAGTTTGGCGATCTGGTCGCGATGCCCAAAAGGAATATCTGAAAGATCATCTTCAAAGCTAGGCTCAATCTGATCGTTTTCGACAGGAAATTTAGCATATTTTTCACCGATTTCCATATCTGAGAAAATTCCTGGCACAACAATATCCGCAGATACACCAGTCAACTGTGGGCTTTTTCCGGATACTGTATAATACCTGCCGCGTGTGACTTTATATTCACCTTTAGGATTTACTTTTCCGTAATGCGCAGATTCTAAAGTGAACGTTTGAAAAGTGCCTTTACCATAGCTTTCTTTATCACCAACAACAAGTGCTCGGCCATAATCTTGTAGTGTTTGAGCGACAATTTCCGCTGCGGATGCGCTTGCGCGGTTTGTGAGCACAATAAGAGGGCCGTCCCATGCTGGTTTACCTTCAATATTGCGCAAACGTTGTACGGTACCACTATTATCCTTAACAGAAACAACTACGCCTTTAGTGATGAACAAGCCTGTAACTGAAACAGCTTGAGGAAGCAATCCACCAGCATTACTGCGCAGATCGAGAACAATACCCTTCAGATTATGTTCTTTTTTAAGGTCTTCAATAGCTTTAAAAAGATCAGCGGTAGAAGAACTATTAGAATCTTGATAAAATGAGAAGAGATGAAGAATTCCAATCACGCCATCGCCATAAGGCTCATATGTGGTCTCAAGACGCGTCTCTTTTAGAACTACCTCGCCACGTACAATTTCAATATCTAATTTTTCTTCAGCTTTACTTTCGCCTTCACCACTAGATCTCAGGATCGTAAGCATGACCGCCGTGCCTTGTTGACCGCGAATAAGCTCTACTGCTTCAGTGATCTCCATTCCTACAACAGGCTCGCCATTAACAGCGATAATGCGGTCGTTTACCTTGAGTTTTTTGCCCCGGCTAGCAGGCCCTTCTTCAAGCAGGCGCATGATTGTAAAGCCGCTTAAATCATCGCGTAGTTGGGCTCCAATTCCAAAGAGCCTCTGTTGAACTTGAATCATGAATTGATTCGCTTCAGCTGGAGTAAAGTATGAAGTCTGAGAATCAAGAGCGGATGTTACAGACTTAAGTACATAAGAAAGAGTGATTTGCTTCTTTTCGCTAGCATTTTGGCCGGCCAATTCGCTTTCGCGATTGATGCGTCTTTTAGTTAAGCGTTCAAGAAATTTGTCTTTGCTCTCTTGGTTAAGTTTTTCTGAAGTCTCTATTTGTAAGGATCTTATGCGAGAGAGGCGTGTAAAAAGCTCATCTTCATCCTTAGCCCATTCTAGATCTTTAAATTCTTTCGGCTGTACGCCCTTAGGAAGGGGGCTAGAAAGCACTCTTGCTTCCAAAGTGTTGCGACGGTCAATAGCTTTAATGAAAACCTCGTGAATAGCCTCAAAAACGCTAAAGTCCTCCTTTTTATAAGCTTCTAAGGTCTTAGTTAAGAGTTCTTCAGAAGGATTAATCCACGTAACTATCTCAGATTCAATAAAATAGGTTTTAGCAGGATCGACTTCTTCAAGATAATTTTCTATAGAACGTTTGATTAATTCACGTGTAATCGCTTGATGACAAACGTGAGCTTTTAGAATTTCTTCGATTTTTATTTTAGTGTCGCGAGAAGAGAGCGCAGGGGGTTTAGCCTCAAGGAGATAGGTCGAAAGAATAAAAAGACCGAGAAATACAAGGCGAAAACGCATGTGGACCTCACTCTATGGGGTAATTTCGTAGCATACAGCAATTTAAATGTTTATGGCCAAGAGAAATGCTTCAGAATGAAGAACGACAAATAAAAATTTAGTCAAAAAAATCAAATGACGGTTGCCCTCAATTCAATTTTATGTCATAATTATTCATCACCATTATAGATGATAGTCTAATAATAAAAAGAAACCTATTTTGGCTTAGAAAAAAACGTAAAATTGAGAGGCCAGCTGTTGAGAATATTAACAGTGCCTCATTGAAATGAGTTACAATTAGGAGGAAAAAAACATGGAACACGACACATCACAATTAACAGACGGTGTCATTATTGAGGATTCTTCACCCTCAAGAAAAGTAGTATCCATCACGGAAGCTGCGCGGATTAACAATGTTACTCGGCAAGCTATTTATGTTGCGATTAAGCAAAAGAAGCTTAAAGCATCTAAAGATACAACGCGATGGACGATTAGTTTAGATGATCTTGAGAACTATCGTAAACTCAAGTATTCAAGAACGAAATCGATGTTTAACGGCGAGCTTTTATTTGATAACCTGAAAGGTTTCTATTCAGTAAACCAGGTTGCAAAGATGATGAACGTGCCTGCGCAGAAGATTTATTATGCGACACGCGTTGGTCTATTGAAAGCTACTCGACGTGGTGCTGCTTGGGTTGTTCACGCAAATGACGTGAAAGAATACCAAGAGAACTATCTAAACAAAAGAAGTCAGAACGCTGAAGGAATGTAAGGGAGATCGTTGATCTCTCTTTATTTCTTTTTTGTTTCGACGTCTCAGCTTTTTCGCGCAAAAAAGTAAAGTCATCTGGCCCTGGCCAGATGACTTTTTTATTATTGTTTAAATGACTTGAAAGTCGCGGATTTGAAGTTGGATGCTCGATTTGTTCAGGAAGGTATTTACATGTGGTGTAAATGCAATTCTAAGCGTTAGGTTTTTTTTAGCTAGCATTGGCCTTCTCTCGGCCATTCCAAATGCAATACCCTCTAAGAAACGCTCATTCTGTTCTAGATATAACTTAAGGTGTGTCTTGCCAACAACCTTAGGTAGCCAGATTTGTTTGGCATCACAGTAGAGAATTGGAACTGGATTCTCATTACCGAAAGGTTCTAAGAGATTAAGCGATTCGAGGAAATCGAAGGTTAAGTCGCCAAAGCCGATTTTTGCATCCAGGTGCAATTTAGGTGCGACGTCTTGATCTTTGAGTTGATAATTGGCCGCTTTAAGGAAGCGTTGTTTAAAGACGGGGATGTTTTCCTGATGGATGGTAAGGCCTGCGGCAAAATCATGACCACCAAAATTAATCAATATATCTGCATTTTCTTTCAAGAATGAGAGAAGCGGAAATTCGGGAATCGTCCGCATTGAACCTTTACCAATTCCATCTTCAATTGCTATTACAATGGTTGGACGATTATAGGTTTTTGCGATGCGCGCAGTAATTATAGGAATAATTCCTGGATGCCATTTTTCTGATGCAAGTACAATTGCTTTTTCATCAAAGACTTCTGGATGTTTGATAAGAAATTGATCGATATCTTCCGCATCGCGTCTTTCAATTTTTTGTCTTTCGAGATTATTTAGATCAAGTTCTTTAGCAAGCGCTTCCGCAAGAATGCTATCGCGAATAAGCAAAAGTTCAACGCCTTTTTTAGGATCGGCAATACGGCCAAGACTATTTAAGCGCGGTGCAACTTTTGAAGCGATATCAATGGGTGTAATCTCGCTCGTTTTTAATTCGCAAATCGAAAAGAGCTTTGCAAGCCCGATTCGCTTAGTTTTGCGTGTCTGTTTTAAACCATAACGGACGAGAATTCGGTTTTCTCCACGAAGTGATCCCATATCGGCTATCGTTCCCATGGCCACTAGGTCTAAATAGCGCTTAAGATCGATCTTTGTTTCGGCAATCTCTCCATTTGTAATCAACTGGTTCGTCACAGCATGCGCAAGTTTAAAGGCGACTCCGACCCCTGTGAGCTCGCGGTTGGGATAGGTGCTTCCTTCTACTTTGGGATTTAGCGTTGCTACACAATGAGGAAGACGCGCTGTTGGTTCATGGTGATCGGTGATAATGACATCGATGCCTCTTTTGACAGCTTCTTCGATCTCATCCACCGACGTAATGCCGCAATCGGCAGTGATAAGGAGTTTACAATTATTTTTAATCGCATAATCAAGCGCGTCGAGCATCATGCTCTGCTTTAAAGAAACGCGGTTTGAAATGTAATAAAAGACCTTGGCACCAATGAACTGAAGAAATTCAGTAAGTAAAGTAGATGCGGTCATTCCATCTACGTCATTATCGCCGTAGATTAAAATGTGTTCGCCGTTTTTAAGTGCTGTCAAAACTCTCTCAACGGCTTTTCCCATATCGGGGAAAAGGTTGGGATCGAAAAGATCGGGCAACTTTGCATAGAGGTAATCATGGATCTCTTCGAGATCAGTGAATCCTCGGGAGGCTAAAACCTGTGCTGTGACAGGGTGGATATTGAATTCGCTGATGATCGTTTTAATCCATTCAGGATCGGAGTCTGGGTAGACCCATAGTGGATTAATATTACGTTTGCGTCCTTCAGCATCAATTATCCTTCTGCCTTCCTCTGCAAGGGAATTAACCTTTTGCGCATCAGAAGTTTCCATTTTTTGGGTATCTCAAAAATATTTGATAGTGAGCCCCATTATACGCAGCCTTGGAATTAAAAACCCAGCTAGCTTTTGAACGGGGTTGTAGTTTGTTTTTTAATGGGCGGGAGGGACACGAGTGGCCAGATAAAGTTAAAGATGAATTTCATCAGCGCTTAGGGGGAATGGAGGCGCTGATGAAATTTATTCTTCCTTTTTTAAGACTCGGTTTGATCCGGGATGAAAGTTCGGTTTTTCTTGCTCTCTTTTAAATGGAAATATTGCAGCAAAGGCGCGGCAATAAAGAGAGAAGAGAGTGTACCGAAGATCACTCCAATGCTCATAACCAATGCAAACCCAAAGATCGTACTTCCGCCCAGTGCAACAAGAGGCACAAGCACGAGGAGTGTAATCCCTGAAGTCATCATGGTTCGGCTTAATGTTGCATTCAGTGCATGATTGATGATTTCGCTAAATGAGGATTTACGCATGAGCCGTAAATCTTCGCGAATTCTATCAAAAATGATGATCGTATCGTTAAGAGAGTAGCCCACAATCGTCATTAGGGCCGCAATCGTATTCAAGTCGATCTGAACGGGAACCTTTAACGCATGCAGAACCGCAACCATACCAACTGTGAAAATCACGTCATGTGCCAAACAAATTGTGGCAGAAATGGCGTATTTAAACTCAAAGCGAATAGTTATGTAAATCAAGATGCACAGAAGCGCAAGGCCTAGGCCGATTAAAGCCGAGGTGCGCATTGCATCGGACATCTGTCCGCTGACCGATGACCAGCTCTTGTCTAGATCTTGCATGGATTTTTCGGAAAGAGGAACATGCGATTGCTGCAGCGCATTAACAATCCAAACGAGTTTGGGATTCGCCTCGTAGGAGTAGAGCAACTCACGGCTAACTTCTTGGTTTTGAAGGCCATAGAAAGGGCGTCCGGATTGTTCCATGCTACGGCTTAAGAAGATACGGATGTTATTAGATGGAGTAAGTTCCCTCACCTGGAAGTCCTGATGGCTTGCCCCAGCTTTCAAAAGCGCCGTTTCAACCAGCTTACGATATTCGTCGGAGGGCTGTTTTTGCAACTCAACTTCAACCGCATAACCACCGGTAAAGTCCATCCCTAAGATCGTATTGCGCTGAGAAGAAAATAGGAGTGCTCCTACCGCAATGATCACACAAGAGACGATTAACGTGGGTTTGGTAAACTTCAAAAAGTCGAAGCGTGTGGCTTTAATCCAATTGGCCATATTCAAAGTCTTGTGCTGTGGATTTTGTACCCAGCCAGCAAAGAAAAAGCGGGTCATGAAAAGCGCCGTAAACATCGACGAAAAAATGCCGATAATCAGGGTTACAGCAAATCCTTTAATGGGTCCCGAGTCAAAATTCAGAAGAATAAGAACCGCAATTACGGTCGTTACGTTTGAATCGAGAATCGCAGAAAAAGCTTTGCGATAGCCGGCATGCAAAGCATGAGAGATGCGGCCAGTTACGGCAAATTCTTCACGAATCCTTTCAAAAACGAGCACGTTCGCATCCACCGCCATAGCAAGGGCTAAGACCAGACCAGAGATGGTCGCCAAGGTGAGCGTGGCCGAAAGGTTTTGAAGGGTGGCCCACATGATCAATAGGTTAAAGATCACAGCTACCGAAGCGACTACCCCAGCGAAGCGGTAATAGCTTACCATGACTAGCATGACCAGAAGTAGTGCGATGAACATAGCCCATATTCCCAATGTGCGCTCCTGCGCTCCAAGTTCTGGGCTTACGTTCTTTTCAGAAAGAATGCGTGGAGTAAAGCTAAGAGATCCAGCTTTTAAATCAGCTTCTAATTGATTGACTTCGCGTTGAGTGAAACTTCCGGTGATCATGGCGCTGTCACGCAGAGCAGAGTTGAGCGTAGGAGAGCTGATAATCGATCCGTTTAAGATCACTGCCATGCGCCAGCCTCTTCCTTTCGAATAAGTTTCGAGAGGTGTACCTACGATCTTCTCTTTCGAGAAACGTGAAGTCCAGGCATAGAGGTCGTCGCGAGGATTGAACTTAATGCCATCTTTAGCAGCTTGAGACCCCTTTACGCCAAAGCCTAAGAAGTTGCCTTTTGATGGATCGTAAGAGGCGTGCACATTTTCCAGGTTAGACCCTTCCAGTGCATAGTTACGGAAAACAATAAGTAAGGGGTTCGTTTGCCCTTGCCAATCAGTGAAATCTTCTCCTCTTAAAACGGCGATCTTAGAGATCGTATCATTAAAATTGTCGCCAGCTGCAGGGTCTTGGGGAAGAGCTAGACGCAGGCCATTTTGGTAGAGCGTACGCGCGGCTTCGCTTCTTGGTTGCACGATCTCAGGATCGTGAGAATCCCCATGAAGATGTTGCCAAGCGATCTGATTGATCTCTTCGGGATCTTTTCGATTTGTAACAACTGCCTCATTCCAAACTTCTTGTAAGAACCTTGCAGTCTCTTCCACTAAAGGAGAACTGTTAGATGAGAATTTCTCGTTAACTACATGAAAATACATAGAAGAGGCTTTCACCAGCTCTTGGGCTGAGAGGCCTTGCGAGCCAGGGAAGTCGAGGGTAATCGAGTTGCCTTCTTGACGAATGCTGACCTCTGAAACGCCCATCTTATTAACGCGTTTATATAACTCGTTAATGCCTTGTTTGATGTCGACTTCATTAGTCACCACGCGGCCGCTGGCATCGCGAAGTTCAATTTGAACAGTCTTTCCACCGGAGAGATCGAGGCCCCAATGCAGAATTTTTCGATCGTCTCCACGAAAGTATTTAATCAAACTCAAGCGGAAGTTATCGAAAAAGACGTTCTTTGTTGGCTTTGGAACATCGAGCGGAGAGATGCCTTTAATGCCTAATTGGGCTGCATTGTAGTCATCTTTCCACTTCTGTAGATCTTCGTGAATGCGCGTATCGATCTTATTTTCGGTTAAGATGCGTTGTTCAACGTCAGTAAACTCGAGAGCGGCAAAACGCTTTGTGCCATGCACAGTGAAGTCTTCACGTGTGGCTTTGAGCAGGGTTTGATAATAGTTTTCTTTTTCAAAGATGAAGTCTTGAGCAAATTCTACGCCCATGAGCTGAGAGGAGCCGTTATAACCAAAAAAGCCATTGCTCTGGAGGACTTCACGTAAAGCTTTAAAATCTGAGAGGAATTGACGAGCTTCTTCAGAATCAGGAGCGGCTTGGGCTTTCTGCAGAATCTTATCTATACCTTTTGCCAGGATATAGACAGAATTCATCCTAAAGCCTTTAGGCGCCATCTTATTATATTGAGCTGGAGAATAGACAACTAAACCGAGCTTTTTCTGATCAGCTGGGAGAGTGAGATAGGTTTCATAATCCCAAATTGGAAACACATCGCGTTTTAAGTCTGGGTGGTTAGGAATCCAGCCGCTTTGTAGAAGTTGTTTGAGCTGTGAAGCTTCGGCTTGTGCAATGCTAGCCAAGCGTAAAGCTAAAAAGCTGTTGCTATTAGTAAGCTGGTTAAGCGTAACTTCGAACTGATCTTGAAGGGGGGCGATTTCTTCAGAAGTTTGGCGCGAAATTAGAGCGATTTCGTTATAGATAAACTGTTCTGCACCTTCCGCTCTTTTATCGCCTTTTTTTCCTAAATCGTTTTTAAAGCTGAGAAGATCAGGAAAGAGAAATAAAGTAATTTTCTCATTTGACCAATCGATCGAGAGTTTCTCGATAAATGGGTTGCGACCTTCTAAAGATATGGTTTGAACTTTGCTTGCTGGATCGATCTTTCGGGCGCTCTCATCGAGAGCTGCTCCTAATGTAGCGTAAGTTAAAGGTTTTTTTCCTGCAGCAAACAGCGAGCTTTTTCTTTTGAGAACATCAATAGCAGAGCTAAGGGTCTTTTCACGAGAAGCGAGTTGTTCGAGTCTCTGTTGTTTAGCGGTTTCTAAAAAAGCACCTTGAGCCTTTTTCTGATCTCTTTCGGTTTGGAGCGCAATTTTCTCAAGCTTTATCTGGTCTTTCAGGCTTTCGGTAGCAGCAGTAAAACGTTGAACAGCTAGAGAAGCATTCTCGCCTTCGATTTGTGTGAAATTGGCAAAATAGCGTGCAGCAATCGTCGAGTCTTCGCCAAAAGTTTTCACAAACGAGAGGATATCTTGAGAAAGCAGCAAGATGAGATCTTGGATTTGAGGATCTTTTGAGTTGCCGAGAGTCGCTTGTAAAAACTGTGCATTTTGGCTGGGACCGCCGAGCGCTAGACCCATTTCTAATACGCGATCGCTTACGAGGGCATGATAAAGGGGAGTTATTTTGCCTTCTGCATCTACTTTAGTAGAGAACTGAAAAAAAGAAGAGAGCTGATCCGATGCGAAATGCACGGGGATTTTTCTCTGAACAAGCACTGTTTTGCGCGCTTCATCACTATCTGAAAACTGATTGAGTGACAGCTGTGCTGGTACAAAAGGAATAAGCGTGCCGGCGCGAGGAAAGAAACGGCGGAATTTTTGTGCTTCATCAGTGTTTTTGAAAGTCAAAGAGATGAATTGAGGCGTTTTAGCGTCAAAGTTTAAGGATTGGGGCTTAATGCCGAGTTGGCGGCAATAAGAATGCAGCCAATCAAGAGAGTCTTCTTCCAGTGAATTTACACGCTGAGCAATTGATTTTGCGATTTGGCCCGCGCGTTTCTCATCAATTGGCTTATGCAGCGATTTTGAATAGAAGAAAAGGGTAGGGAGAATGTTGTAAACTGTGAGGATTAAAACAGCGACAATTAGAATGCGCTGCCAACGCTTTTGTTTTTCCATGGTCATCCCTAATTAAATAGTTAGAAACCTTAGAACAATACTTATGGAGTGCGGATTCTGTCTAGTTTAAAAAAAATCTTTGAAGAGGGGTTGGGCAATGCACCAAAGAAGGTTTGTACATGTATCTGTCCACTTCGTCCAATCTTTGATCCACAACGTCCACTGCGTCCATCAAAAAAGAAATAGACTCTCTTCCTTTTTCCTCTTCAAAAATTTCCTCCTAATTCTGAAAGATCTAGTTTTAAGAGAGCTTTTTAGGCTAAGCTGATATCTTGTGTTTTTTTACTTTTAATATTCTAGGTCATAAAAAATGCCAGCAGTAATCGTCGTGGGTACTCAATGGGGTGATGAAGGGAAAGGAAAGATGATCGATATTCTTTCCGAGCAAGCTAAATACGTAGTGCGCTCTCAAGGAGGAAATAACGCTGGTCATACAATTTCCGTGCGTGGAGAAGAGTACCGTTTTCACCTGATTCCTTCTGGAATTCTCTATCCGCATACTCTTTGTTTTATTGGTGGCGGCGTAGTCTTAGATCCAGAGAGCTTTCTTCAAGAAGTTGCTGGCTTAGAATCAAAAGGCGTGAAGGTTAAAGGGCGCCTATTTTTATCACCTTATGCACATGTTGTATTTTCCTATCATCGTGAAATAGATCGCCTTCAAGAGAAGAAAAAAGGCGCCAATGCAATTGGCACAACTGGTAGAGGCATCGGACCTTGCTACACAGATAAAACAGCACGCATCGGCATTCGCGTTTGCGACTTAGTTGACCCTGCAATTTTAAGAAGTGTTCTCAAACCCGTTTTACAGTTGAAGAATGCAGAACTACAGCAGCTCTATCAAGAACCTGCTTTAGATTTTGACCGTCTTTATGAACAATATGCGGCTTTTGGTGCCAAACTCTTGCCTTTTGTGACCGATGTCGAACAGGAGCTCGCAAAAGCGCTGCAAAATGATGAGACGATGCTTTTTGAAGGCGCACACGGCACCTTTTTAGATATTACTTTTGGCACATATCCTTTTGTAACTTCATCAAGCACTCTATCTGCTGGTATTTGCGCAGGTGCCGGTATTGGACCTACGAGTATCGATCATACGCTCGGGGTGGTAAAAGCTTATACTACTCGCGTGGGAAATGGCCCACTTCCAACAGCTTTAACTCCCGAAGAAGAGAGTAAATTTTTAGATCATCAGCAAGCTCGAGAAGTAGGAACCACAACTGGACGAAAACGCAGATTAGCTTGGTTTGATGCGCCACTTGTGAGGCGTTCTGTGCAGCTCAATGGAGTTGACTCAATGGCCGTCACAAAACTCGACGTATTAGATAAACTTTCAGAGATAAAAATTTGCACCGGATACAAGCTGGATGGCAACGAACTGTCTTACTTTCCGGCCTCCTCTGAGGTGCTAGGAAGAGTTGAGCCGATTTACGAAACGCATAAAGGTTGGCTCATGCCGACGCATGAGGCCAAAACGCTGGAAGATCTTCCTAAATTGGCAAGAAGCTATCTAGCGCGTATCGAAGAGTTATGCGAGGCTCCAATCAGCTTTATTTCCACCGGTCCAGAACGTCATCAAACCCTTATACTAGGCGATCTAGCCGATGCCTTTACTTCTAACATATGACTATGACGGCCGCTCATTCGACTAAGTCTGTAAAGGCGAATTTATGCCTGAAGTCTCCCCCGTTACTCGACCCAAAGCGCATTCCTCACCATGTGGCGATTGTCATGGATGGAAATCGTCGTTGGGCTAAGAGTCGTTTCCTTCCAGCCGCTGCTGGTCATTGGAAAGGTGCGGAGACCCTTTTAAAAATCATCGATGTGGCTTCTTCCATAGGCATCAAAGTTCTGACTCTCTATTCATTTTCTACCGAGAACTGGAATCGCTCATCAGAAGAGATCAGCGTACTCATGAATCTTCTATGCACTTTTTTGCGTAGAGAAAAAGAGCATATGATTCAAGAAGGAGTGCGGCTAAATACAATCGGAGACCTCTCTCCCTTTCCCGAAGAAGTTAAAGCAGTTTTAGCTGCAACCAAACAGGCTACAGCCCATTGTGAAAAAATCGAGCTCGTGCTCGCTTTAAATTATGGCAGCCGTGATGAGATTAGGCGCGCCGTACTGGCCGCCGCAGATGACATCGCGCAAGGCAAACTCTCAAAAGAGACTTTTACCGAAAAGAGCTTTGCAGCTTACTTGGATACAGCACAATGGAAAGACCCCGACCTCATGATCCGCACAAGCGGCGAGGCCAGATTAAGTAATTTTTTACTTTGGCAGATCTCCTACACTGAAATATATATTACAAAGACCCTATGGCCTGATTTTTCAGAAAAAGATCTGATTGAAGCAATAGTAGATTATCAAAAGCGCGATCGTAGGTTAGGAGGATAAAGATGTTTAAGATGAAAAGATTGGCCGACCTCAACAAGCGGCTCTTGGTTTCAGTATTTGTTGTGGCCTTTGTCGGCTTTCTGATCACCTTTTCTCAAGTAAAATGGGTTGGAGTTCTCCTAGTGCTGAGCGTAGCGGGCGCAGCGGTAATGGGCGTTTGGGAGTATATAAAGCTGGCACATGCGAAAGGATTAAAGCCCGCGTCTAATCTGATGATGGGGCTAGCCTTTTGCGAAGTCTTGGCCTTTTTTTTCGCGCAAAAATTACAATATTCCTCACTTCTTCCTCTGGCTATTTTGATCATTGGAGTCGTGACTTTTTTTATTTTCCATTTTAAAGAGTCGCATAATGCACTTGAGCACATTGCGGTAGAGTTTTTTGGGGTTTGTTACGTAGCGCTTCCGCTCTGCTTCATGTTAGGTATTCTCTATCCAATCTCTTCACATCTGATTCCTCAAGATGGCAGATGGTGGCTAGGATATCTGGTCATTGTGACCAAGATCTCAGATATTGGGGCTTATTTTGTTGGAAGGCTCTGGGGCAATCATAAACTCGCCCCTGTTTTGAGCCCTAAAAAAACCGTTGAGGGCGCCGTAGCAGGATTTTTTGCCGCCGTTGGCGCTAGTATTCTGCTCTACCTTTTGGGCAAGAATTTCTCTAATGGAATGTTCGACCTTTCGCTTGCAGATTCGATCTGGATGGGAATGCTGATAGGCATTGTCGGGCAAGTAGGTGATTTGGCTGAATCTTTGCTTAAACGTGATGCTCTAGTAAAAGACAGCAACAATCTACCAGGCATTGGAGGGGTCCTTGACTTGTTAGATTCGCTATTATTTACCGCTCCCATTGTCTATCTGTTCCTTCGGATGCATTAAACTTTGAGATAATCATGATCATCACCATCGATGGACCAGCAGGGACGGGTAAAACCACGGTGGCAAAAACTGTGGCTGGGCGCTTACATTTTGCTTACTTCGATACCGGCGCTATGTATCGTGCAGTTACCTGGCTGATTCTGCAAAGTGGAACCGATCTAAAAGATCTTCCTGCAATTGAAAAGCTCCTAGAGAATTTTTCATTTCGCATCACAGAAGAGAACAAAAATAAACGCTATTTTGTGGGCAAAGATGAAGTAACAGAGGTCATTCGCTCGCGCGAAATCACCGCGCGTGTTTCTGAAGTCGCGGCTTTGCTACCAATACGTAACGCTCTTGGCAAAATCCAACGCACCTTCGCGGCTCATGGAAACTCCGTCTTTGAAGGCAGAGATATGGGAAGCGTCATTTTTCCGAATGCTGAACTTAAGATTTTTTTAACCGCAGCGCCTGAAGTGCGTGCCAAAAGGCGGCTTGAAGAATTAATCGCTAAGAATCCTGAGCTCGCACAAACGCTTGATCATCAGAAGATGTTAGAAGAGATCATAAAGCGTGATGAGATCGATTCAACCCGTGAACATGCGCCATTGATCTGTCCTAAAGACGCTTTTCGAGTTGATACTTCTAATCTTTCAATCGATCAAGTAGTAACTTTGATTCTGGAATATGCGGAGAAGAAAGGCCATGCAAGAAGAGAGTGAATTCAGCAAAGGGAACCTGCTTTATCGCACCATTTTGGCAATGGCCAAGGGGTATTTTAAGCTTTTCTATCGACATCAAGTCTATGGAATTGAGAATTTCGCGCCCGGTGGAGCGATCATTGCGGCCAATCATGCCTCGTTTTACGATCCTCCCATCGGAGCTATCTCCTCTCCCGAAGAGGTGCATTTTCTCGCGCGCGACTCGCTTTTTAGATTTCCCCTTTTCGGTAACCTAATTCGCGCGCTCAACGCCCATCCCGTACGTGGAGACACGGGCGATGTGGCAGTTTTTAAACTCATCTGCCAATTGTTGAAAGAAGGCAAGAAAGTCCTCTTGTTTCCAGAAGGTACGCGTGAAAGCAGCGATCAATTAGAAGAGATCAAGCCGGGCATGTCGTTACTCATCTCGCGCACCGGAGCGTTCATTCAACCGCTATATATTCACGGAACTTTTAAGATTTGGAGTCGCTTCCAGAAATTTCCCAGATTCTCAGGTAGAACGGCTAGCGTTTTTGGTTCGCCAATTCGTTACGATGCATTCGCACATCTGGCAAAGAAAGAGGCTCAAGAGGCCTTTTCTCAGCAGATTGCAAGTTCTTTAACAGCATTGCGTCAATGGTATGAAGCGGGGGCACAAGGCACCCCGCCTTAAAAGCCTCTATTTTCTAGCGACCTTTTTTGCATCTATCGCAGCTTCCATCCAGAAGAGATTCTGAATGATTTCCTTTGCCGCCGCAACTTCCACAGTCATTGCTAGGGGTAATGAAGCTTGTTGCAAAAAGTCCTGCTAGTAGAGCTAAAAGAAATTTTCCTTTCATAAAACGTCTCCTATTTTTAGACGACAATAATAAACCTAACATAGAGGGCTATATAATCCAAACTCACATGACTATGCAGGCAATAGAGCGAGATTGATTTCTCTGTGGTACCGGGTCATCCTTTGGGAAATGGATGGTTTTAAGTTTTTTACATATCGTAAGCAATTTTTTACGGATTTCAGCATTTTCTTCTGCTGGGATATCATTACCCCGTAGATCGAGTACAACTAATTCTTGAAATTGGGCTAGGATTTCTTGGGGATCTAGAGGGATGGTTTCATCAGAAACTCGATTGTTAGAAAGAGTAATTACTTGCACCTTACGAAGACAGCGTAATTCAGCCGGGATCGTCGTTAAGTCCAGACCGTTAAGGTCTAGCTTGAGAATGGAATCAAAACAATAGATCCTTTCTTTAAAGCATGTATTAAAAAATGAACGAAGTTGTGAAGGGCGCGGCTGAGGATTGCTATAGATTTCTCTTAGCAAAGAATTGCTCTCGACCGCCTTTTGCCAAGCCTCATTTCCACCGATAAAATCGCCTAGTTCCTTCCACACTCTCACCAAAGCATTAGATTTTGCTCTTTCATTAGCAAAAGCAACATCTTTTTCCCCACGCTCAGTATCGAATAAGACGGATTTTAAGCTTGGGATGTCAGTTAACGCTCGTGCCACGGCTTTGCAAGCTTTTTTGGTGAGCAAATTAAATCTTAGATCTAGATGTTCTAGTCTAGGAAGCAGGGCGATTCCTTTGGGGAGAGCTTGAAGACTAAGGCCGCGAGCAATAAGCACTTTAAGCTTGTCGAGCTTACAGAGTTCATCAGGAATGACCAGTGCCTCAGGGCCGATTAACTTTAAAGAAGCGAGAGGGAGCTCAAATAGTTCTATCGGGAGACATCGGAAATTCAAATTGAAAGCAGCAAAACTTGAAAGGTCTAACTCAGTTACTTTTGCAAACGCTGCCAAATTTTCAGGGTTTCTGAGCGCTGCGAGCATTTCGCTACCATCTTTTACGGGGATTGGAGGGTTGATGTGAGATTCGAATTTTTCCCAGATAAATTTAATAGATCTTTCTCGATCAGCTTCCGAGGGTCCATCCACTTTATGGTCGTCTTTGTGTGAGCCACTTCTTGGGGCGGGAGCCGCAAATTCAGCATAGGCTGTTGAGGCCCTTCGATTGAGGAGTGAATGCCCTCTAACAGCAGCGTCTGATACGTGAGCCATAATTTTCTCCGTTATTTTTTAATTTACAGGTTCTATTAAGTTTTATGTTCTTTAGCTTCGACTGCAGCGTCAGGAGTTTGATCTTCTTTGTGTTCATCCTTCTCTGAAATCCTCGCTAAAATCCCGAGAAAGCGCACATTTTTTAAACTAGGTAGAGCTTCGATCAGCATTTTACGGGCGCTTTCATATTCGCTCGAAGTCAGGGGGTTATAGTCTAAAATCAGAGTCTCTAAATTCCTGAAGAGGAGTATTCCAGTAGGAATTCTAGGAAATTTATTACGTGAAAGATCTAACGCGCGAAGTTCGCGAAGGCAGCAAAGTTCTGGGGGGAAGGTCAGTAATTCCTGTCCTTTGAGAGAGAGCTCACGCACGCAATCAAGCGGATTAGAAGGATATTGCTGGCATTTTTTTAATGAATCATAAGCATTAACGGGATCAGCTTCAAACGGACCCTCTAACATGGCTTTTAATGCGGGGTTACTGGCAATGGTTTTCTTAAGTGGAGGGTAGCCTAAAAGGGTGCGTCTAATCTGTTCCCACGCATTACAAATAGCTAGACCTTCAATTTTTTTGGCTGCACGGAGATTTTGTTCAGCTTTGAAAGCGGCGGCGAATATTTCGCTGTGATGTGTAAGTTTTTGCAATTTAGGCAGTGCACATAGAAGACGAATGACGTTTTGAAGCTGAGTAAGGGGACTATTCTCAAGTTGGAGCGTTTCCAATTCAGTGAGATAGGTGATGGTTTCGGGAAGATCGTGAAGCGCATTTCCTGCGAGATTTAAGGTTTTAAGATTTTTTAGCCCAACGAATAGCTCATCTGGGATGAGAGGTAGCGTTAAGTTGGATAGATTCAATGCTGTGATGTGCTTAAAAGTTGGAAAGTTTTCTGGGTTTCCAATGAGGCTTAGCATCTGTCTCGCGCCTTTTTTTACCACGATTGGGTATTCAAACTCGAGCTTTTTCCAGATTGCGGCAATAGCTTGAAAACGCAACCTTTCTTTCAGTTCAAATTCTCTTTGCGAACGCAAAAGTGCAGATGGTTCCACCTCAAATGTAGTTATCCGTCTCTCTTTGCCTGAAATTGCTGCCATTTTGCCTCCATTCTTTAAGAAATCGGATTACATAATGACGCAAACAGTGGATTTAGTTTGATCTCTTTTTGGCACTACTGGCAGATGTACCTCTTCAATCTTTAGTAGAGCAGATTTAAGTTCTTTCACGATGCCTTTATGCCGGCTTGCAGGAATGGGATTCTGCGCTAATTTCAAAGTTTTTAGCTCTTTAAATTCGTATACTTCTTTTGGAACTTCCGAAAATAGATTCCGCGAAAGATCTAACTCTTGAAGCATCTTTAAGCAACGTAGCTCAGGAGGAAATGTTTGTAATCTCAATGCCCTAAGGGAAAGCTCGCGTATGCTAGTAAGTGCGCTGGGAAACTGTTTCCGACACATCTCTAGTGCTTCGCGTATCTGGCTAGGAGTGGGTGTGGCTCCATTGAAGAGCTTATCTAATTGAAGATCGAATGATTTACAATCGAGATCATCAGATTGATCGGGTTCGAGGCGAATTTGTTCCCAAGCTCTACAAATAGCTAAGCTTTGAGCCTTTTCTGCATCGTATGTGTCCATGAGTAATTGGCTATGATGCGTGAAGGTGTGCAAGTTAGGAAATTCACATAAAATGCGTGCAATTTTTTGATATTGAGGAGCCTTTAAGGGGTTACCCTCCAACTTAAGCACTTCCAGTTGTTGAAGCCTAGTGATACGAGGTGGCAGATCGAGGAGCGCATTACCAGCGAGATTTAGGCTTTTAAGAGAGCATAAGTTGAATGTCTCATTAGGAAGAAACGGGAGCCCCGCGCCAAATAAATTCAGTTGCGTAACGGACGTAAAAGTCGGGAAATTTCTTTCTTCTTTTAGAAGGGCTAATGCCAGCTTTGTATCTTTTACAACTATTGGAAATTCGAACTGCGACTGGATATTTTCCCAGATCTTGAGGATAGCCCGATGGCGCGCATCCTCTTTCTCATCTTCGGTCATAGCAACGATGTAACCTGCGTCTATCCAGTACACTGCATCAGAGATTGCTGCCATTTGTTGCCTATTAGTTGTTAAATTTAAACCGGATTTCCACTTACATGATGATGCAGGCCGAAGATCTAGTTTGATCTCTTACAGTGGGTAAAGAGACCTCTTTTAAACTTGGCATGGCTGCTTTCAGTTTTTTCTCGATACTTCCAAGTTGTCTTGTAGGAAGGGGGTTATCCACTAAGCTTAAAGTCTCCAATTTTCCAAAAGCCTCTATTTCTCGAGGAACTTTATCAAAAAGATTGTGTGAAAGATCTAGCTCTCGAAGTTCTCTTAGGCAGCAAAGGGCAGGCGGGAAAAATTGTAGATTCAATCTTTCAAGTGAAAGTTTACGTATCCTATCAAAAGAAAGGTGAAAGTACAGCTTACAGAGATTAAGTGTTCTGCTTATCTCGCGAGAATGGGGAGTGGCGAGCTTAAAGAGGTATTCTAATTGAGGAACTTTGCGGATTATGTATACAAGATCACGGCAAGAAACAAGTTCTGGTCGAATTTGCTCCCAAGCTCTACAAATAGCTCGGCTTTGAATACGTTCCTCATGATACATATCGATGAGTGATTGGCAATCAGAAGAGAACTGTTTCAAGCTGGGAAGTTCAAGCAAAATGCACGCAATTTCGTGAATTTGGGATGATTCTAGAGGATTGCGTTCTAATTGGAGCACTTCTAAATCAGCGAGGTCGCGAATTCCTGGAGAAAGATCTCCAAGTTTGTTCTGAGCGAGATTCAAGGTTTTTAGGCCTCTTAAATTGAACAGCTCATCAGGAAGAAGCTCGAGGCCACAGTTGGATAAATCCAAGTGCGTCACGCTTTTAAAGATCACCAAATTAGCCGGATTTTCGAGAAGCTCTCGGGCTTTAAATAGGCTAGTTGCCACGAGGTCAATTTTCTTGCAGATCACTTCAATTGCTCTATAGATTGCAGCTTCTCTTTCCCATTCTGACTTAGAAGGAAAAAACGAAGTATATCTACTTAAAATCGCTTTCGAAACAGCACTCATTTATTATCCTTTTTGTTATAAACGGGCGATATTATCTCTGGTAATATAATAAATCTAAACTAATATATTTTCTTTAAATTTGTTATTATAAATTTTATTATATAATTAAAGCTGAGTTAATTTCAAGGAGTGCTAAGAAGTATACATAGAAGGTTGCCATGAGCGACTTGGATACGCACCTTGTTTTGAAGGGCGATATTAGAAATTCCCATGAAGTGCTTGTCGAGTGTGGCTTCCGAGAGTTCCCATTTTAAACCCTGGGTAGTCACGCTTGTGGCAGGGCCATTTAAGGGCAAAAGAGAGATAGTCTGTCCTGGCATGCAAGCTAGCTCGACGCTTTTATCAATCACAAAGAGCAGCTCATTTTCGGTTTCAAAAAAAAGTTTTCCAGGGTAGCGAGAGAGGAGATGGATATTGACGAGTGTGTGATCGACCCTTCCGCCGAGAGCTGCAAAAACAGTTAAGCGCTTAGCGCCTAATTTAAGCGCATGTTCAATAGCGAGTTCTAGATCGGTTTTGTCCTTATCAACGGGAAAAACCTGCTTTAAGACATCTTCGAATGAAGACAAGATCTTCTTTTGGGCTGAGTCTAAATCTCCGATAATCAGGTTGGGTTTAAGCCCAAGTTTATGGCAGTGATTGAGCCCGCCGTCTACGGCGATGAGGTAGGGATAAGCCTTGATTTTTTCGAGAAGTAATTTAGATTTTGAGATCTTTCCATTTGCAACCAGCGCAATCGAAAACGGGGTCATGCAAATTCCGAGTGTTGGGGTTAATTTTCATTAAACCTCAAACTCACTTAAAGGAAAATCACCGAAAGTCGGGCATAGTCACGCATCCGATCTTCTCAAAGAAAAGTAAAACAGGATCCGCTGCGCTAGCAGGATCGCCGCCAAATTGCAACAAGAGGCGGCGGCAGGGTAAATCAGGATAAGATAAGAAATAATTTTTCCTTTCTATCTTGCGCATCCTGCCGACACGTCAGCGTCGATCCTGCTAGCGCAGCGGATCCTGTTTTTACTTTTTGTTCAGATATTCGAGGAGATATAGGGATGGGAGGCTTATGTTGGATCTTTGAGGGGATTGCGGCCAAGATGACTCGAACATCCACCAGGTTGCCCTGACTAGAACCTGAATCTAGCGCGTCTACCAATTCCGCCATGGCCGCAGAAATACACTGAGATAGGGAACAAAAAATACCATTTGGAGCGTATTTGTCTCTAGAAGAAAAACGGATTTATCCCTTATATTGTAAATAAATAATGGAGGAACTCATGGCAGGCGAAGGCATAGAGAAAATTACAGAAGCTACCTTTGAAAAAGACGTACAATCTGGTTTAGTGCTGGTGGATTTCTACGCAGACTGGTGCGGCCCATGCCGTATGCTCACCCCAGTGCTTGAAAAAGTGGCGCAAGAAGTTAAAGGTCAGGCGCGGATTGCCAAAATCGATGTGGATGCAGCGCAACGGATTGCCTCTACTTATCAGGTCACCTCCATTCCAACATTGATTCTGTTGAATAATGGCAAAGAAGCGGGTCGCATCGTGGGTGTCAGAGATGCTGAAACCATTAAACAGTTTATCCTCTCAGGCGGAAAAACCTAATCCTTTTTCCAGTGAAGGACATCTTGCATTAGAGACCAGCGATGCTCTGCATCAGCTGGTCTTTCTTTTTTGCCCAGAATCCAACGATCATACTGCAGCTGTGTAAAGCCTTCGTTCTTTTTAAGTTCCAACCACTGATTGAGAAAATTGAGCAGGCGCGGAGCATTGCCGCGCACAAGGTAACCAAAAGAATCTACTCCCAGTGAGGGTGTGGGAAAAATTACCGTATAATGAGGGTGGCGAATCACCCAAGAGATAGCTTCCTGCTCGCCCCAAAAAAGCACATCTGCAGACTGGTCGGTGAACATATCTTCGGTCTCAAGTTGCACAATTTTTTTCCCTGGAAAGAGGCGTTCAGCCAGAGAAACAAAAGAGGTGTTCTTGAGCACAGCAATTCTGACATGCGGATTCTTTTGGATAGATTCAAGTGAGGAAAACTCTTTTCTGTGGCGATCATTGATCACAAAAACAAGTTTTGCATGCATGTAAGGTGTTGTGAAAGCGCCTTCTTTTAACCTTTCTTCAGTGATCGAGATTGAAGACATGCCTACATCAAAGAGATCTTCATTCGCTTCCTTAGCGACTTCGCTGTAATCCATAGGCACAAGCTCGAGTGTGCATCCGAGATCATGGGCGAGCTCGAAAGCAAAGGCCATGTCATATCCAACTGGATTTCCTTGCGAATTAAAAAAACAAAAAGGGATGGTTGAAGGATTGTAGCCAACGCGTAGCACCTTGGTGCGTAAAATACGGTCAAATGGATCTTCCTTGGAATGACGCGCAGCTTGCAGCTCGCCCGAAAACCTCACCTGCACATCTTCGCGCATCGCCATATCACAGATTGTCTGGCCTTCTGTTTCCAATTTGGGCAGAAGATGCGAGCTTTTAATTGCAGCGAAGACGAGCAGAACAGGTAGAGCTGTGATAAACGCGCTTTTGAAGATCTTAGACCAGTTAAACTGCAGGCGATTTTGACAGGAAAGGGTGATCAGAAGCGAGATGGAGGCAATCTCAACTGCAGCCAGCATCGACTGCACCCCAGATGTAAAGGGCATTGTAACGAGATAAAGATCTAGCGCATCGAGCGGCAACCCGAGTGTATCTAGCAAGAAAGTTAAACTATTCAGCCATGAGCCAATACCGATGGCGCCTAAGCTGGTGAGGAAGGTGGTCAAAAAGAGCTCTAACTGTCCGAGCAAAGAAAGTGGCGAACGATAAAGCACTGCGGTGAAAAAGACAAAAACAGTCATAAAAAGAGAGGCAAAAGGCAAGTTAAAAACAATTGAAACAATGCCCTGATTTTGGCTCTGAGCTTCTTTGGAAAAGCTCGTTTCTCTTTCTAATAATTGAATAATATATGGCAGGCAGACGATCACGGTGTTCGCTGTATAAGCCAGTAATAGAATCGGAAAGAGGTCTTTAATCCATGCATAGGAGCTAAGCGTGGTCAGTGAACTAGTCAGTCTCGGGAAAATCCAAAAGATGATGAATCCTAACGTCAGCAGGTAGAGAAAGAGATAGCTTCCTACCTGTTTAACGGTGGCAAGATCGGTTGTGCCCACCTGATAGGCAATGATGAGGAATGTTCCTATGGGTGTGATCTTAGCAATCCATATGGTAATACGCGTGAGGGCGGCTACAAAAACGCCTAAAAAATCCATCATCGCTTGCTTTTCTGGGAGATTGATCAGCGCAATGCCGATGAGAAGCGAGAAGATGACGATGGCCGGTACAATATTGTGGCTCAGAGCAAAGAAGATATTTTCGGGAATCAACATTTTAGCTAGATCGATAGCAGGGGGCTTTTCACTAATAAAACTGCCGAGCTGCTCGCCACTGGGTTGAGGAAACGCATAAACTGTTAAGTAGATCATGGCGATGTTAATTACCCATGCGATCGCAATAAATAAAATCCCTTTTTTGAGAATTGTTTTGGCTTGAGCTGCTTGAAATCTTCCCACTCCATGAATGATGGCGCAAATTAAGTAAGGGAGAATGGTGATTTTCATGAGCATGATGTAGGCATTACCCCAACGGGCAAAGACTTCACAAGACTCACCAAAGAAAATACCCACTCCAATTCCAAGTAGAGAGGCAAAGAGCATTTGAAGGGGAAGAGAGAAGGTCATGAATCTATCCGACTATACAAATTGTTGTTGGCGCCATGCCTCGTATATTACGACAGAGACGGCATTAGAAAGATTGAGGCAACGGTTATTTTTGCGCATGGGAATTGTACGAAAACACTCTGGCCAGCGCTCACGAAACAGTGCGGGAAGACCAGCGGTTTCCGAGCCAAAAATTAATAAATCGTCAGAAGAGTAGCTGGCTTCGGTATAAGGCTGCTTAGCGTGGCTAGAAAAAAAGTAGAACGCTTTAGAGGTGTTCTCAAGATAATCGACCAGATTATCGATGAGGTTTACAGTGACATTTTCCCAATAATCCAACCCAGCGCGCTTTAGCATGCGTGCAGATGTGCTAAATCCTAGCGGGCGCACCAGAGTGAGTGCGCTGCCAGTGACAGCGCATGTTCGGACAATATTGCCGGTGTTTTGTGGGATCTGGGGCTGAAATAGAATAATCTCCACAGTGTTAGCGGATGGCTTCTCGTTTTTCAGGGGTTGCGATCTCTTGCAAGTTCTCAAGCTCGTTAACAGGAGAAATAGATGGAGCATTTTCCGGGTTAACAGCATTGGCTTTCACGAGTTCAACTTCGAAAGTTAGCAGAGAGTTAGGCGGTAAAAGACCGCTTGTGCCATAGGCCAAATCTGGATGGATATATAGCACGCGCTTTTCGCCCTCTTTCATGCCGATTAAGCCTTCTTGGATCCCCGCAATCGTCTCATCAAGAGAGAGGGATTCTTCTTCTTTTGAAGCGCCAAATACTGATCCGTCTAGATATTTACCTACATAGCGAATAAGTGGAGCTGCATGTGCTTCAAGCGCAGCACCGATGCCATTTTTCTCAATTTTATATTGGAGCTTGCCTTCGTGCAAGACAACCACGCTTTTATCTTTAGCATTTTGATCGAGGAAATTAACCGCAGTTTTCAAGTTTTCTTGAGACTGCTTTTTGAAGAGAAGCTCCTGAACAGTCGTGAGTGCATGCACGCACTCTTCTTCTGACATTGGAGACTCTTTGCCAGCGGCAGAGTCTTTAATTCCTTTGGCAACGCGTTCGACGTCAAAGTTTACGCCGAGAGTTTCCATGTTTTTGCCGATTAGATGGCCAAAAGCCTCAGAAATTTTTATGATGTCTACCTGAGATTTCTCTTCAGTTACTACAGCTTTTTTTTCGGAAGCCATAGCAGCTTCAAGAGCTAGGACGGACTCCTCGTCAAGAGGATCTACCTCTGGGTTTGCATCTGCAAAGCAGAGTAAAGGGGAAAGAAATAGTGCGAAGTGTAAATTTTTCATTACCAGGTAATCTCCACTGGTTTAGTTTGAATGTTAAGCTCTTTTAATTGTTTCTCGGTTACTTGAGAGGGACATTGCATCATGAGGTCACTGGCTTTTTGTGTCTTTGGAAAAGCGATCACATCTCGGATATTGTCAGTTTTAGCCAGAAGCATCACGATGCGGTCTAGGCCGAATGCCAACCCTAAATGAGGCGGCGTGCCATATTTAAGCGCTTCGACGAAGAAGCCGAATTTGCCATGAATCTCTTCAGGAGTCAGGCTCAAAATTTTGAAGATTTTTTCTTGCAGTTCACCATTGTGGATACGTTGAGCACCTCCGCCGATTTCATAGCCATTTAAAACTAAGTCGTAAGCGAGTGAGCGCACTTTGAGAGGTTCCTTATCTAAAAGCTCCAAATCATCGAAATGCGGTGAGGTAAATGGATTGTGCTCGCTATCGATTTTTCTTTCATCTGCATCCCAACGGAAGAGCGGGAACTCGGTCACCCACAAAAATTTTAAGTCATCTGGCTTAATCAGATTGCGATCTTTTGCAATGCGTCGCCTCAAGTGATCGAGAGCGACGTTAGCTCTATCTTCGGGGCCTGCTACAATGAAGATAAGATCGCCTGTTTCGGCATCAGCGCGTTTTTCGAGTTCTTTCAGGAGCTCGTCGCTAAAAAATTTGGCAATATTTGAAGTCAAACCTTCGGGCTGCTTTTTCAACCAGGCAAGCCCGCCTACTCCCAAAGGCGTGACAAAGTCAGTGTAACCGTCGATCTCTTTGCGCGAAATCTCCGCGCCGCCTTTAACGCATAGAGCTTTGATGATGCCCCCTTCGGAAAGAACCTGCTTGAAAACTGCAAAAGAGGAGCGCTGTGCAATATCATCTAATCTAAATAATGGCATAGCAAACCGCAAATCTGGTCTGTCACTGCCATAACGCTCGACGCATTCTTTATGAGACATTTTAAGAAATGGAGAAGAGACGTCTATGCCGACACATTCTTTGAAGAGACTTTTAACTAACCCTTCCAAAAGGTGCATTAGATCTTCTGGCTTTCCGAAGCTCATCTCTAAGTCGATCTGGGTAAATTCAGGCTGCCGATCAGCTCTTAAATCTTCATCGCGAAAACATTGAGCGATTTGGAAATAGCGATCCATTCCAGACACCATGAAAAGCTGCTTAAAGATCTGTGGTGATTGAGGAAGAGCAAAGAAATTTCCAGGATAGATACGCGAGGGCACGAGATAGTCGCGCGCGCCTTCCGGAGTGGATTTTGCTAATATAGGCGTGGTGATTTCCATGAAGCCATTTTTATCTAGATAATTACGCGTGACTAGCATGGCTTTATGGCGCAGAGCGAGGTTTTTAGCGATATGGCCTCGTCGAATATCTAGGTAACGATATTTGAGGCGCAGCTCTTCATTGACGTTGATCTCTTCATCACAAATCGAAAAAGGTGGAGTTTTAGCCGAAGAGAGGATTTCCATCTCTTTGGCTAGAATTTCGATCATGCCCGTGTGAAGACGTGAATTGATCATGCTCGTAGCACGAGGAGAGACGATCCCTTTAATCGAAAGCACCCACTCAGATCGAAGCTTGGAAGCTTTTTCATGTAGATTTTGATCTTTGGTTGGATCGAAGACTAACTGCGTGATTCCGAATCGGTCGCGCAAGTCGATGAAAATGAGATTTCCATGATCGCGCCGACGATTTACCCAACCAGAAAGGGTAACTTCTTTTCCGCTCTGCGCTTCGGTGAGCTCTCCGCATGTATGGGTTCGGCGATAATCAAACATTTTCAACCTGATTTAACTCCATCAGTCTGCTACGCAGCTCGCTTAGCTTTATGCTGCTATTTTCACGTGTAGCCATATCTTTCAGGCTGGCTTCTTGTGCAGCAAGCTCACTATCTCCGATCACAAGAGCATATCTGGCGCGCGTTGCGTTTGCAAGCTGAAGCCCGTGTTGCAGCTTTTTCCCAGATAAGTCTATTTCGGCTGCTATGCCTGCATGGCGCAGAGAGGTCAGTAGTTCAAAGCAGTAATTATAAGCTGCCTGGCCCAAACTGATGATAAATACTAGAGGATGCGGAGGAGCAGGAAAAGGGGCGGTTTGACGGGTCATGGTTTGAAGGATGCGTTCAATACCTGTGGCAAAGCCGACTGATGGAAGGTTAGGCCCACCGAGATCTGCGATGAGACCGTCATATCTTCCGCCGGCACCGATCGTGTTATGCGCGCCCAATTCAGAAGAGAGAATTTCAAATACAGTTTTGTTGTAATAATCTAAGCCACGCACCAGTTTGTGGTTTACCACAAAAGGAATGCCTAATTTTCTGAGTAGCACTTGCACCTGTTCAAAGTGTTCGCGGCTTTCTTGGCTCAACATGTCGAGAATAGATGGGGCGCCCTCTAGCAGTTTCTGATCTTTGAGATCTTTCGAATCGAGAATGCGCAGGATGTTTTTAGTAAAGCGCACCTGACTATCAGCGGAAAGCTCGGCAAAATGTGGAGTTAAATATTCGGTGAGTTTTTTTCGATACTCTTCTCTTGATTGCTCATCTCCAACGCTATTGATCATAACCAGCAGGTTTTTAAGGCCAAGCTTGCGGTAGATCTCGCAGAGAAAATCGATCATTTCTACATCTTGTTCAGGCTTTGAAATGCCGATAGCTTCCGCACCAAATTGATAGTGCTGGCGATATCTGCCTGCTTGCGGCCGTTCATAACGGAACATCGGGCCAATGTAGAAGAATTTATGTAGTGAAGGGAGCTCGGAGAGTTTATTTTCAACAAAGGCGCGCAAAACTGCCGCAGTCCCTTCAGGACGCAAAGTCATGGAGCGCTCGCCCTTATCGAGAAAAGTATACATTTCCTTTGAGACGATATCGGAAGATTCGCCTACACCCCGCACAAAGAGCTCAGTGCGCTCAAACATAGGCGTGCGCATCTCTTTAAAGCCATAGAGAAGTGCCGTTTCGCGCATTACTTTTTCGACGTAATGCCACTTATCTGAGGTGCGCCAAACAGCTTCAGGGTCAGTCTCTTCTGGCAAAATGTCATAGAGACCTTTCGGAATTGTATAATCCATTTAACCTATCCTAATAAGCTCTCTGGAGACCTTTTGGCTGCTTTGGGTGCCTTTTGAAGCCCCTTCTTCAGCCATATTATTCTCAATATTGTCTTCAGTCGGCGCTTCAAAATCCACCTCAAACCATTCCAAAATCTCATCCAGAGCCTTTATTCGGATAGGTTCATAGAGAAAAAATTATAGGACCTCATATATATACAGTAAAGAGCGTTGTTGCTTAGAGCTAATAGCTCGTGGAGGATAGATGCCTGACTATCGTTTTGACGGAAAGAAGCTCCTTTTATCCGAAAATGCGTGGAAAGAACGACTTTTGCCCGAGCAGTTTAAAGTTTTACGCAAAAAAGGGACTGAGCCTGCCTTTGGTAACAAGTTTGCCAGCTGGAAAGAAAAAGGCCTCTATGTGTGTGCAGGGTGCGACCTGCCTCTTTTTAGCTCTGAAGCGAAGTATGACTCAGGCACGGGTTGGCCTAGCTTTACACAGCCTATTTGCCCAGAAAACGTAACTTATCACGACGATTTTGCGCTTTTCAGCAAACGCACGGAAGTTCTTTGCGCGCGTTGTGATGGCCATCTCGGCCATGTCTTTGACGATGGACCTCCTCCGAGTGGTAAGCGCTATTGCATGAATTCAACCGCACTACTCTTTTTGCCTAAGTAATTTGTAATCAAAAACTAAGCGTAGCTAAAGTTGATTGGGATTATTCTCGATTGCGGTCTGGACATTTTGAATAAGTGCAAGCCAAGCACTAAGTACGCTGCGTTTTTGATTCTGTATATGTTCTTTATGAAGAAGTGAAAGAATATCCATAAAAGGAAAGGGTAGCCACTCTTCTCCTACGTGTTTTGTCAGATAATAGCCCAAAGGATGATCGGAAGCTGGCGGAAAGTTGCCGACTGTTTCGAGCATTCGTTTGAGTTCAGATCCAAGCACGGGCTTGCCTTTTTCATATTCCTCAATTCTTTTTAGATCTTCAATAAGCCGATACCAGAGGTCCGAAAACTGGCGCGTGAAAAGAGACACCCGACTTAAGTCTTCGCGGATCAGCTGTTCAAGTAGCTTTTTAAAGCTGCGTAAATCTTCTAGAATCTGTTTTCGATCCACCAAAGCTGCCTGCAGATTTTCCTTCGAGGAGAACAGGTTTAAAAATTTTTTGGCGTAAACTGCCAGCGCCGCAAAGAGCAGTGCTTGATCTGCGCGTTCTTTTTTCTCGCCTGGAGGGAGATCTTTTTCTGATTTTTTATCTCGCTCAATGCGTTGAACGGGTGGAAGGGACCACTCTTTGCTCTTGTCATTCTCAAATCTTTCCACGCGTTTATCATAGCTCATCAGGCAACGCTCGCATTAAATTTTTTTATATGCATATGTGACAAGACATAACATCGTTACGCTATTGTCTTCAATTGCAAGAGGCTATGGTAAAAATAAAAAATGATTGACATCTGGTATAAATCTTTTTAATTTTCTTCTCTTTTTGAAATGGCCCAAATTTTGCATAATGGGTGTCGGCACAAAATATACAAAGGACGGCTTGCGTGAGCATCTTAGATCTGTTTAAGCCCGCGCCCTATAAAGAAGAGATCGCTGATCCGGAAGTTGTTAAAAAAAAGTATAAGTATTGGCGGCTGCGCATCTTTTCAGGGATGTATATCGGCTACATTTTCTACTACTTCTCGCGCAAAAGCTTTACGTTTGCGATGCCTGCGCTTATTCAGGATCTGGGCTTTGATAAGTCCGATCTTGGAATTCTAGGCAGTATTCTCTCAATCACTTACGGAATGAGTAAGTTTCTAAGTGGCATTTTGGCCGATAGATCTAATCCTCGCTACTTCATGGCAGCGGGTCTAATTCTAACGGGTGTTCTCAATATTCTTTTTGGGTTCACCTCTTCGCTCGTCTTTTTTGCGATTTTCTGGGGCCTAAATGGCTGGTTTCAAGGATGGGGTTGGCCGCCTTGTGCGCGTCTTCTTACTCACTGGTATTCACAAAAAGAGCGTGGAACCTGGTGGGGATTCTGGAACTCTTCTCATAGCGTAGGTGGAGCGCTCATTCCACTCTTGGCCGCATTTTGCGCAGAATATTGGGGTTGGCGCTATGCCATGTATATTCCTGGTGTGCTCTGTATCGGTGTAGGATTGTTTGTCATTAACCGCTTGCGCGACACTCCTCAATCGCTTGGCCTGCCCCCAATTGAAAAATTTAGAGACGACTATCCCACAGCTAAACATGAACAGGAAAAGGAACTCCCCATGAAGGAGATCCTCTTCAAATATGTTCTAACGAATAAATACATCTGGCTTCTGGCCATCTCCTACTTCTTCGTCTACATTATCCGCACTGGAATTAACGATTGGAGCGTGCTCTATCTGGTTGAAACCAAGGGTTATTCTCTTCTCACAGCTGGAGCTTGCGTGTTCTGGTTTGAAATCGGTGGGGTCTTTGGTAGTTTAGTTGCCGGCCTTGCCTCCGATCGCATTTTTAAAGGAAGGCGTGGACCGATTAACGTGCTCTTTAGCTTTGCGGTGATCTTCGCAGTGGGCGCTCTCTGGCTTTCGCCTCCTGGCGTGCCTCTTTTAGATTTTGCCATCATGTTCGTAATCGGCTTTTTAATCTTTGGGCCGCAGATGCTCATTGGAATGGCAGCTGCCGAACTTTCGCATAAAAAAGCTGCGGGTTCAGCCACAGGATTTGTGGGATGGATCGCCTACCTGGGTGCAGCTACCGCAGGCTATC
Organism: uncultured Chlamydiales bacterium; assembly: GCA_963700985.1. GTDB lineage: Bacteria > Chlamydiota > Chlamydiia > Chlamydiales > Rhabdochlamydiaceae. The sequence goes on along the minus strand of OY969554.1, from coordinate 1,352,391 downwards.
CTTTAGGAAAAATGACACAAGAGTTCGGCTGGTTTGGGTTTTTTGCCTGCTTAGCTGTTTGTGGCGCTATCTCTGTGGCGCTCTTGCTTCCCATGTGGGCTGTTAAGAGCAATCCGCGTTTTCTGGCGGATACAGATGATAAAAATAAGAAGACACCATCTGCTATCGAAAATGCACCTCCTGAAGAGGGTTAATCACACACCATGTCCTGGACGGCTCTGCATGTTCACTCTCAATATTCAATTTTAGATTCGACAATTTCTATCCAGAAGCTTGCGGCTAAAGCCAAAGCTTCTGGCATGTCTGCCGTTGCACTTACGGATTCTGGCAATCTTTACGGCGCGGTTGAATTTTTCAAAGCATGTAAAGAGGCGGGAGTCAAATCTATTTTAGGCTGTGAGCTTGCAGTCGCACCAGGTTCGCGCCATGAGAAAAAACGTCAGGGAAAACAGCCTGTTGGTTTTCCAATTGTGCTACTGGCAAAGAACAAGCAGGGTTATGAAAACCTATGCAAGCTCTCTTCGCTGGCACATCTTGAAGGCTTTTATTACGTTCCACGCATCGATAAAGAGCTGCTCAGCAAACATCACGAAGGGTTGATCTGCCTTTCTGGGCCATTACAAAGCCATATCTCTCAACTTGTTCTTCAGAAAAATGAGGAAGAACTGGCGGCTGAATTAAAGTGGTACAAAGAGCTTTTTGGAGAAGACTATTTTCTCGAAGTCCAGCGCCATCCGATGAGCGAAGAAGAGATTAATGCGGATGGCATGCGCGATGAGGGTTGGGCTTATCAAAATTATCAAGATTGGGTGGCTCAAGAAGAGCTAGTAATCAGTCGCTTCCGTGAGCTTTCTAAAGAGTATGGAATTCCTTGCGTTGCAACAGGTGAAACCCATTATCTTGAACGGGCCGACTGGAAAGCGCACGAAGTCATGATGAATATCCAATCGGGCGAGCCGTGTGAAATCTGGGAGAGAGATTCGCAAGGAAATCCTAAAAATCGCATTCTAAATCCTAAGCGCCAGACGATTGCTTCTCATGCGCACAATTTTAAATCTCCAGATGAGATGTGCACGCTTTTTGCTGACTTTCCAGAAGCTATTGCCGCAACGCAGACAATTGTAAGTCGCTGCCAGTTCGAGATGGATTTTAAGACAAAGTATTATCCTGTATTCGTGCCGCCGCATTTAGAAGGAAAGAGTTTTACAAAGGAAGAACGCGAAAAAGCCGCCGAAGCCTTTTTAAGAAAGCTTTGTGAAGAGGGAATTGCAAAGCGCTATACCCCTGAGAGACTGCTTAAAGTCCAAGAAAAATATCCCGGAAAAGACCCTCTGCAAGTTGTGCGCGATCGACTCAGCTATGAGTTGGAAATCATCATTTCTAAAGGGATGGGTGATTATCTGCTGATCGTGTGGGATTTTATCGCTTGGGCTAAAAGCAGTGGCATTCCGATGGGCCCAGGGCGAGGTTCTGGAGCCGGATCGATCGTCCTTTATCTCATTCAGATCACCGATATTGAACCGCTTAGATTTAGCCTCTTTTTCGAGCGCTTTATCAACCCTGAACGCTTATCCTATCCCGATATCGACGTCGATATCTGCATGGATCGACGTGGTGAGGTGATCGATTATACGATTCGCAAATATGGCAAAGATAAAGTCGCTCAGATTATCACTTTTGGCACGATGAAAGCCAAGATGGCGATCAAAGACGTCGGTCGAGTACTCAGCATTCCATTAGCCAAGGTCAACGCGATTGCTAAGCTTGTGCCCGAAGATCCTAACATGACGCTCGATAAAGCATTTGAGCTCGATCCCATGCTGCGACAGCAATATGAGACGGATGATGAGGTGCATCGCTGTATCGATCTAGCTAGAATTTTAGAAGGATCCGTACGTAATACAGGCATTCATGCCGCCGGGTTAATTATTTCTGCCGATCCGATCATGGATCGCATTCCTGTTTGCGTAGCCAAAGATACAGACATAGTAGTCACCCAGTTTTCCATGAAGCCCGTTGAAACCGTGGGGATGTTGAAGATCGACTTCTTGGGTTTGAAAACACTCACATCAATTCAGCTAGCCGTCGATGCCGTGAAGGCTAACCATGGCGTTGCACTCGATTGGGTGAACCTGCCTCTTGAAGATAAAAAGACCTTCTCGCTGCTTAATCAAGCTAAAACTCTAGGGATTTTCCAAGTAGAGTCTGCTGGAATGCAAGAACTTGCTAAGCAGCTGCATATCGACTGTTTTGAAGAGATTATCGCGGTAGGCGCGCTCTATCGACCTGGCCCCATGGAGATGATTCCCTCCTTCATCCAACGTAAGCACGGTAAAGAAGAGCTCGAGATCGACCATCCGCTCATGAAAGATATCTTGTCAGAGACCTATGGAATTATGGTCTATCAAGAGCAGGTAATGCAAATCGCCAGCCATCTCGGAGGCTATACCTTAGGAGAAGGCGACGTCTTAAGACGTGCGATGGGTAAAAAGGATCGAGAAGAGATGATGGGTCAGCGGCAGAAGTTCCGCATGGGTGCACTTAAAAATGGCATCGACGAACAGACTTCCATGCGCATCTTTGATAAAGTAGAGAAGTTTGCGTCATATGGATTCAATAAGTCACATGCTGCAGCTTATGGATATTTGACCTATGTCACTAGCTATTTAAAGGCGAATTATCCAGGTGAGTGGATGGCAGCCCTCATGACCTCTGATCGCGATGACCTTTCCAAAGTAGCTAAGGTGATTGGCGAGTGTCGAGCCATGAACCTTGCGATCCTTCCGCCTGACGTCAACGAGTCGGGTAAGGAATTTGTTTCAACTGAACAGGGCATCCGCTTTGCAATTACAGCGATTAAAGGCATTGGCGAAGGCGTAGTTGAAGCGATCATCGAGGAGCGCAAACGCGGTGGTTGGTTCAAATCCCTTGCTGATTTTTTAAAGCGCACCGATACGAAAAAAGTTGGAAAAAAAGCTGCCGAGCATCTAATCGAGGCGGGTTGCTTCGACTTTACTGGATGGTCGCGACAGGCGCTTCTTGTCAGCGTCGATCCTCTTTTTGCAACCTCATCGCGCGATCAAAAAGAAGCCGAGCGCGGCGTACTCAGTCTTTTCTCTTTGGTCGAAGAAAAGCCGAGCGATCTGCCTCCTGAAATCGAAGAGAAAGAAGATAAACAGAAGATCTTAAAGCGCGAAAAAGAGCTTTTAGGCTTCTACCTTACTGGTCACCCGATGGATGAGTACCGTACAATCATGCAGCGGCTATCTTGTGTGCCGCTAAATCATTTTTCCACATTGGATAAAGGCGCCGTGGTGCGCTCTGCTTTTATCATCGAAATTATCAATGTGAAGATTGGACAGAAAAATCAACGGAAATTTGCAATTCTAACCATCAGTGATGGCATAGAGCGTTTTGAATTGCCGATCTGGTCAGATCTCTACGAAGAGAAGCAGCATCTGCTGGTTGAAAATCAGTTGCTCTACGCTGTTTTGGTCGTAGATCGTGAAGATGAAGAGACGATCCGCTTGCAGTGTAAATGGCTGGGTGATCTTACGCAAGCCAGTGATGAAATGATCCGTGAGTGCGATACGGCTTATGATAAAGCAAAAATTCATGTTAAAATGGCAGAATCTCGCCAGCGGATGCAAGAAAAGGCCCCCGCGGCCCCCAAAAAAGAGGCCCCAAAAATGTTACGCCTACGTCTCGATGCAGAAATCGTCCGCCTGAGTCATGTTCTAGAGCTGAAAAAAATTTTCCGCTCACATTCTGGATCTACTGCAGTTAAATTAGAATTTTTCAATCAGGACGGCATCTTAGGCAACATTGAGATCGATAGTTCTTGGGGGATAGAGCACAGCACTAAGCTTGAAGCTGAGCTAAAACGCATTTCATCTGTTGTTGACATCTTTTCATAGAGAGATTAATTTCATTATATTATGAAAACACTGTTTAGTTTAGTTCTTTCTTCGTTAGTACTTTCACCTTTTGTTGCGCATGCTGCCTACCTTCTAAAAGATGGACGGCTCGTTCCCCAAGAGGAAGTGGCGACTAAGTCTGTCCAAGAGCATTATAGCGCGGCTATGGAGGCCTTTCAGAAGAAAAAGTGGGATACCCTAGTCCAACAAGCAATCATCGTTACAAAAAGCTTTCCCGATACCCCGTTCGCTCAAGAAGCTCTTTTCTACCTTGGTGTTGGGTATTTTAACCAAAAAGAATTTGATTTAGCCAACGAGCAGTTTACAATTTATTTGAAAAAACAGACGACGCCTAAACACTTTGAAGAAGCGATTCAGTATAAGTTTTCTATCGCTGAAATGTTTCAGAAAGGTGCTAGAAGACATCTCATGGGTTGGAAGAGCATGCCTAAATGGGCTCCTGCTCGCGAAGAGGCTCTAGGTATCTACGATGAAGTAATCACTGCCTTGCCACACCATGAACTCGGCGCAAAGGCGCTATATGGTAAAGCGCGCCTTCTTTTAAAAGATGAAGATTATAAGACCTGCATAGAAACCTATCAGATGCTTATCCGCCGTTTTCCGAAAAATGCGCTCTCTGCACAGAGTTATCTCGGAATTGGTGAAGTCTATTTAAGCCAGTGCCAAAATCAGTATCCCGACCCTGATTTCTTAGATCTAGCAGAGATTAATCTACGTAAATTCAAGCTAGATTTCCCACAAGATGAACAGGTGCAGCAAGCCGAAGCTATGCATATGCAAATGCAAGAGATCTACGCCACTAATTTATATGAAACCGCGCAGTTTTTTGAGCGTACAAAAAAACCTCATGCATCGATCATCTACTACACAAAAGTTGTTACCAACTATCCCAATACCAAATGTGCGGCCCTTTCTCAAAGACGCTTAGATAAGATACAGCCAAAAACAGCTGAAGAGCCAGTCGAGTCTGCTCCGGTTGTTGTTTCAGAGTAAAATGATCAAAAAGACCTATTTTCTTTGGGTGTTGCTCCTTCTTTCTGCTTGCGGATATCGTTATGAAGCAGAAGAAGTAGCGTCTACTGTACACACCATCACTGTTCCATATGTGAAGGGCGATGCAGAAGGTAAGCTCACAAGTGAGCTTCTTCATCAACTCTCCGCATCTGGGAGTTTTGAATGTGTGAAAAGTGGGGGCGAACTACTTTTGAATGCGGTGATCGTATCCGATAACGTAGATCGCATAGGCTATCGTTATGATCGGCATGGAAAAGAAGGCAAGCGAAGGCACAGGCTAGTAGGCATAGAAAATCGCCGTGAGCTGATTGTGGAGATCTCCTTGATCGACAGCCGCACTGATACAATTCTGCTCGAGCCAACCAAAGTGGTTGCGCACACCGAATACGATTACATCGATCCCTATTCCGTTCGCGACCTGCTTTTTTTTGAAGATGGACGTCCTCCTCAGCGCACCATCGCTCTTTCTCTTGGCCAGCTAGACTCCATCGAAGGGGCTCAAGATGATTCTTCAACACCTCTTTATCGCCATCTATCCCAGAAAATCGTCGAAGGCTTAAAAATGAGTCTCTAATGTCATCTACACCAAGAATTCAGGAAATTACTTTTCTAGCCGAATTTGATAAACTGCCTGCCGTTTTTGAATGGATTCGTCAATGTTGCAAAGAAGCGTACCTGGAAGGAAAGGAGACGAGGAGAGCAGAGCTCGCCTTAGAAGAGGTTCTAGTGAATGTGGTGCGCTACGCTTATCCCGAGCATAAGGGCGAAGTCCATCTAACCTGTGAACTCTATCCTGGCGATCGACTCATGTTTATCGTTAAAGATCGCGGAATACCCTTCAATCCGATCCTTCAAAAGCCTCGCACAGACCCTCTTGCAGAATTGGAAGAAAGAGAAGAAGGTGGTCTTGGAATTCTGTTTACACAGAACCTGATGGATTTAATCGATTATCAGCGCGATGGACCTTTTAACGTCCTTTTCTTAACTAAGAAGCTATAGAAAACAGCTGAAGCCCTCGTAAGAGAGCTTCAGCTTATGTCTGTACTAAGAAGAACGCTGTCTTAATCAGTGATGTCCGCCGCCACCGCCGCTATGACCACCGCCAGCTCCACCTTCGCCACCGTGACCGCCATGACCGCCTTGCCACTCGCCGCCGCCATTATGTCCACCATTGTGGTAATGCCCGTCGCGATAGCCACGTCGATTATAATAGCCGTCATCGTAATAACCACCATCATAGTAGCCGTCATGGTAGTATCTGCCGTCTCCGCATGCAGTGAGGACAAATAATCCACCTAAAGCGCATAGAACGACGAAAGATGTTAAAAGATCCCAAGCTTTTCTTTTGGGTCTTCGCAATGCGAAACGTGAAAGAATCCAAAGCAACATATAATATCTCAGGTTAGAGTTATCGAATTATCTTCCGTATTGCATCTCTTTAACAATTTGTCAACGGATCTATCCACAAATTGGAGAATCGCTTAGAATTTCAATTCCCAAAAATGGAGAACCTTATGAAACGCTTTCTTTTGACCCTCTTTGTTCTCGTGTCTTCTCTGACTTTTAATCAAGCTGTTGCTGATCAAGATGGCCGTATTCCGGTTGAACACTATCTCGAAGGACGAATTGATAAGAATGATAAGCGATATGCAACGCTTCTTTATGCTCTTCAACTCATGAAAGAAAGAAACCCAGTAAACATCGTTGAGACGGGCACTTCCCGTTTTGGAGCTTCGGGTTTTGAAGGAGATGGCGGCTTTACTATTCTGGCAGGCGATTACGTACGTGACAACGGTGGAACCTTTTATTCTGTAGATCTAAATATGGCCGCCCTTTCGAATGCGGCCAGTGCTTTGGGAGAATCCAGACACTATGTGCGTCTGGTGAATGAAGAAGCGATCTCGTTTTTGCATCACTTCAAAGAGCCCATCGACTTTCTCTATTTGGATAGCTATGACTTTGATGTGAATGATCCAATTCCATCTCAGCAGCACCATTTAAAAGAGATCATGAATGCTTATCCGCACCTCACGAAAAGTAGTATCGTGATGATTGATGATTGTGGGATGCCTCACGGAGGAAAAGGCAAGTTTGTCATTAATTTCCTTCTCGCTCGAGGCTGGAAGATCTTAGCCAACGGCTATCAAATTATTCTTGCACAAGATGAGAGTAAATCCGTGATTTTCCCTCCTAAATAATCTTTTATTACTATTAGAAGCTAATAGTCTAAAAAAGCGGTGATTTATCACCGCTTTTTTCATTTGAACCAACGAAAATAAATTGATTTTGTTAGAGGGCTCAAAAAATTAATAAAAAAGCTGCCTTTAATAGAGCACATATGTTAAATTCAGCAAATTGTTCATTATACCAAGACACACAAAGAAGATAAAATGACATTTCAAGATCTAATTCCTTTTCCTGAGATTCTCAAAGCACTTGAAGAACTCGGATACACAGAGCCTACACCTATTCAAGCCCAGGCTATTCCAGAGATAGCGAAGGGTTCTGATATCCGTGGATCTGCACAGACAGGTACAGGAAAGACAGCGGCTTTTATTCTGCCTGTCCTCATGCGCCTTATGACACCATCAACGCTGCCTGGCAGAGGCCCTCGTGCATTAATCCTAGTTCCTACTCGTGAGCTTGCCGTTCAGGTGGCAGCTGAAGCTAGAAAATTTTGCAAATATGTTCTACGTGCTAAAACTGTTTGTATCTACGGCGGCACTCCATACCCTCCTCAATACAAAGAGCTCGCTCGTCCTTTTGAGATTCTGGTTGCGACACCAGGTCGCTTAATCGACCTTCTCGAACAGAAACGAGTTGATTTTTCGCGCGTTGAAGTCTTTATCTTGGATGAAGCCGACCGAATGCTCGATATGGGATTCATCGAACCCGTAGAGCTGATTGCAGCTGCACTTCCTCCAACACGCCAAACGCTCTTGTTTTCTGCTACTCTCAAAGGCAGCGTGATGAATCTTTCGAGACGCCTGCTCAAAAATCCTGTTGAAATCAGCGTTGCAGGTCAAGAAGAGAAACATGAGAACATCGACCAAGTTCTGGTCAATGTGGATGATATATCGCATAAATACCGTCTTTTAGAGAGCCTACTCGAAGATCCAGCAGTCCATCAGGCAATCGTATTTACTTCTACAAAGCACCAAGCTGACCAGTTAGCAGAGAAGCTAGGGAAAAGCGGTGAGGCTGTCGGTGTGTTGCACGGGGGCATGCGCCAACGTCAACGTACGAGCATGATTATGAAGCTTAGACAGAATGATGTGCGGGTCTTGGTAGCCACAGATGTGGCAGCAAGGGGAATTGACGTCCCGGCTATTAGCCATGTGTTTAACTTTGATCTGCCGATGAGTGTGGAAGATTATGTGCACCGTATCGGTAGAACTGGTAGAGCTGGAGCCACTGGAACCGCGTTTTCATTCGCTAAGTATAATGAACAGTCTCTTGTGAGACGCATTGAGCAATTTACAGGACAGAAGATACGCCTACACGTGGTTCCTGGTATGGAAGCACGCGCTAGATCCTCTGGAGGTTATTCTCCATCTCGTGATTCTGAGTCTGAAAGAAGAGGCGGCGGTGGCGGTAGATTCCGCAGCAGAGGTCCGAGCCGTGATCAACGCTCAGGCTCTGGCCGTGAGAGATCGGGTTCCTTTTCAGGTTCTTTTCAAGATCAACGCTCAGGCCCAAGTCGAGAAAGACCAAGCTCATTCCAAGGCCAAAGATCGGGTCCTAGCCGCGAGAGATCTGGTTCTTTCCAAGATCAGCGCTCAGGTCCTAGTCGAGAAAGACCAGGCTCATTCCAAGGCCAAAGATCGGGTTCCGGGTATGGCCCTGGCCGTGAGAGAGCAGGTTCCTTCCAAGATCAACGTTCTGGTCCTAGTCGTGAACGATCAGGCCCCTATCAAGATCAACGCTCAGGTCCAAGTCGAGAGCCGCGCAAAGACTCTCGCTTTGGTTTTGCAAAAAAGAGAAGATTTACGCCTTAGAGCTTAGTTAATCTCTATTGCTTCTTGCCTATTGCTGCAATCGTCGCTTCCGTATCGATAACATCGGAAAGAAAGTGTTGCAGCACTTTTAAAATATATTTCGGAGAGTTGTAGACCCCAGAAGTAGAAAAAACTATTTCCAGATGGGGCTTTTCTGCTGTTAGCAGCGCGATAAAGGTCAAAGTTGAGGGTGCCGTCTCTTCGGACTTTGGCACGATCCAAATTGCAAACTGCTCATTGAAGAGCGTAATTTTATCCGGTGTTTCAACGACATGGAAGAAGTGGCTTAAGTTTTCTGGCGTCGCCTGTTCCAAATGCGTATTATCGAGCAATCCCAGCTCATTCAGTACCCCTAGATTTACGGAGATAATGCCATCGGGCATCCACTTTTGTAAATTCTGGGAAAACTCGTGAAATGACTCTTCTAGCTTTAAAGGATTAATCATAGTGCGCCCCTTGCCAACGGAAGGATTTTCTGATCTCCCGGTTTTTTTAGTTTATCTTTCAAAAATCTCCTTGTCAAGGGTTAACTAATTAGACTTATTGCCTCTTTTTGAAAAATCCGCTATTTTTCATAAGACAAGCAATTTTCCTAATAACTCAGTCTAAAATACTGAGTATCAAAAAGTTAATATACATATATGAATCTCCGCTCTCTTCTTTCAGTTAGTTTTCTTCTTCTTCAACCTTATCTTATTTTTGCTGAGCCACTTAAACTCGATGTTTCTGCCAATGCGGCGATTTTGATCGATGGCGAAACGGGGCGGATTCTTTATGGGAAAAATGTGCATCTGCCCCTTTTTCCAGCCAGCACAACTAAAGTTGCCACGGCATTTTATGCTCTTTCTAAAAAACCGAATGATCTAAACGCAATGGTCACCGCTTCGCAGGAAGCAATTGGGTGTGTCTCAGTGCAAGCGCGCCGTAGCAAACACCCATCTTATCGGCTGGAATATGGCGGAACCCATATGGGTCTTAAAGTAGGCGAGCAGATTTCATTTCGGGACCTTCTCTATGGATTGATGCTTATTTCAGGCAATGATGCTGCCAATGTGATCGCAGAGCATGTCTCAGGTAGCGTTCCGGCTTTTATGGAAGAGCTAAGCGCCTTTTTGAAGGAGAAAGGTTGCCTTGAAACCTCTTTTTATAATCCACATGGCCTTCAGACAGATGAGCACAAAACAACTGCCTATGATCTCGCTAAAATGACCCAATTGGCGATGAAAATCCCCACTTTTAAAGAAATAGTCGGGACCTCCCGCCATGTCAAGGCAGCCACAAATAAACAGCCGGAAACTGTCTTTGTACAAGGTAATGCTCTCGTGAATAAATCCAGCCCACACTTTTACGCCAAGGCTTTAGGAGTCAAAACAGGGTATACCCTGAGTGCCGGAAAGAATGTGGTAGCAGCTGCATCCGATGGAAACCGTTATTTGATTGCCGTTGTGCTGGGCTGCAGTGACTTTCATCAGCGCTTTAAAGATGCCGTGTCACTTTTTGAAGCCGCATTCAATGAAAAGAAGGTAAGTCGCACGGTCTTTGCTAAAGGCTTTGAACTTTTTACGGCTAAAGTCAATGGGGCGAGTGAACCATTGCAAGCCACACTGCCTGAAAATTTTGTGTTTGAATACTTTCCCTCTGAAGAGCCCAATTTTAAGGCAGTATTAAAATGGCATGATTTAAAATTGCCAATTGTTAAAGGCCAAACGGTAGGTGAGATTCAGCTGATCGATCAAGAACTTGGAAAAGTGCTGAAACGCGCGTCAGTTTGCGCAACTGAAGATCTGAAAGAGACAACCTTTCATCAGATGTTAGGCGTGCTGCACCAAGTTAAGGTCGTGTTGAGCCATAAGATTGCCCTCTTATTCTTAGTGGCCCTATTCTTTAGCGGTGCTCTTTGGTTATTTTTGCGCAAGTCTATGAAAAAGCGCGAGGAATTGACCTAGCGAAAGCTCTTCTGGTCTCACTTCTAAAGAGATGCCAGTCTCTTGCATGCTTTTTGCCATAAGCTCGCGGTCGTAGAGCTCTTTTACAGAGGTGCGTAACATTTTTCTGCGCTGCTGAAATGCTGTGCGAGTCAGCTGGAAGAAAGCAGGCTCATCTTCTGAAGCTAGTGGAGGTTCTCTTAAAGTGAGTAGCACAATAGACGAGTGGACTTTTGGCTTAGGAAAAAAGCAGGTAGGCGGCACGGTAAAACAATAGGATGGATTGGCATAAAATTGCGTAAAGAGCGAAAGGCTGCCATAATCTTCCGAGCCTGTATGCGCGCAGATCCGCAAGCCGACCTCTTTTTGCACCATGATCGTTATGGATGTTAAATAAGCATGTAGTGGCAATAGCCGCACTGCAATTGGGGTAGTGATGTGATAGGGAAGGTTGGATACAACCTTAACTTTTCTGCCCTGCTTACACTTCTCCTTCAAGAACTCTTCTATGGGGAATTTTAGGATATCATCTTCATAAACAGTAAGGCTGCCGGGCTCTTTTTCAAGGCGCTTAAGCGCTTCTGCAAAGGTTGGATCTTTTTCAACCGCAACAACTTGGCATCCATGGGCAAGAAGGGCTTCGGTCAATGCGCCTGGCCCAGGCCCAATTTCGAGTATCAGGTCGCCCTTTTCAAGACCAGCCGATCGAATAATATTGCGAATGATATTGCCATCGATGAGAAAGTTCTGAGACCACTTTTTTTGTGGGCGAACTCCCAATTCTTGGAGAAAATGCATCAGATAGGAAGGACGAGATAGAGTCATGCGATCTATTTCAGCGCAAAAGGCTGAAAGTCAGGCGGCAGAGTCTCTTGGAAATGCTTCTCTTCAAAACTAAATTTTTGGCGCAGCCTTGTTACATAAAGAGAGGCCTCTTTTTCTGATGCCTTTTCGGCTAATTCTTCAAATAGTCGATCGGAGATCTTTTCAAAAGGAGGAGGCTGCTTTTTGACGTGATCGATGAGGTAGAAAATGCGAGAAACAATGCTGCCGTCTTTGCTGGGTTGGGCAATAGGCTGGCTAAGGCTACCTGGGGTCAAAGAGGAGAGCGTTTGTCTATGGCTAGCCGAGAGGTTTTTGTCATTAACTTCATAAAGAGGAGAAAGAGTAAGTGTAACCGAAGGATCACGGTTCTCTTCATTCGAGACCTTCTCGTAAACGGCCAGAAGTGAAGCTTCAGCTGTATTTAGCAGAGATTGTATTCTTTCTGTAAGCGGTGTGACCGAGGTTGGTTCAGTGCCGCGGATTGCAAGAACTTGATATTTCCACTCATCCTGAGAAGGGTTTTTTTCACAAAAGTCTTTGTAAGCGATTTTGATGTCTTGGGGGTTCACACTTAGAAGGGCTTTTGAGTTAACTCTAAACCATTGCATACGCTGAACGACGATTTCACTGTGGATCATCTCGCGCGCTTCTTCGTAGGTGATGCCAATTTTTTCTAAATTAGCCATCACGTTGGGGCCAAAGCGCTCCTGTAGTTTCTCTCGTACATCACTGTCATTAACCTTAAGTTCAATAGAATCGGCATCTGCTAGCATGAGCTCATTATCGATCATCTGCGTGAGAGTATTGCGCCATTGAGCGGTATAAAATTGGTAACGTGCACTTTTCGAATCAGCATATTGGGGATAGGCGCGGTTTAAAAAGACATCCATCTTTTTCATGACATCGACAACAGAGATGGTTTTACCATTCACTTTTGCCAAGATGCGATTATTAACGATGAGGTGCTCTGGCTCATTAAAAGACATCGGTCCAGGCTCAGCGGCGATTGTCAAGAGCGGCACTAATAAAAACAGAGTCGAAACAAATAATTTTAGCATGGTCCAAATGTAGCAAAAACAAGGTTTTGAATCATTATTCTTATTTTTTTCTAAAAACAGCTCCAAAAAAACCATCCATGCCGCCTTTTTGAGGAAGAACAGAAAAAGGTGGTCTTTCAAGCTCAACTGGAAAATTCTTTTCAAAGAAAGCGATCTGCTGTTCGTTTTCTTGAGGAAGAATACTGCAGGTTGCATAAACGATTTTGCCTTTTGGCGTGATAAATTCGAGCCCCTCGGCAAAAATTTCTCTTTGTTCTTGGGTGATGCGTTCGACTATGGAAGGGTCGAATTTCCATTTCATATCCGGATTGCGGCGTAGTGTGCCTGTGCCACTGCATGGCACATCGAGCAGCACCCAGTCCATATGTCCTTTTAAAGATTTTTTGTGCCGATCATCAGGAGATAAAACTTGCGCGTTTTGGATACCAGCTCTCTTGAGTCGCTTTTTGGCTTCGACTAGTGCACGTGGGCGGATATCGTGCAGATAGAGCTGTCCTTTCCCATTGCTGCGTGCTGCTATTGCGAGAGTTTTCCCCCCAGAACCCGAACAGTAATCAAGAAAATGATCGCCAGGTTTTATCTCTACTAAACGAGCGATAAGTTGGCTGCCTTCATCTTGAACTTCGAAAAGGCCAGCTTTGAACTCTTCCATAGAGAAGAAATTGATCTTTTTGTGAAAGATAATTCCCCATGGCGAGGTTGCACAGAGCGATATAGGGTAGAGTTTTTTCCAGCGTTCAAAAAGTTCCTCTCTGGAAATTTTCAATTCGTTGACCCGTAGTGTAGTGGGAGCCTGTGTATTGCTGATTAGACAGAGCTCTAAAGCTTTCTCTTCCCCGTAAGCATCTGCAAAAAGTTGAAAAAGGGGCTTTGGAAAACTAGCGCGGATATGAGAAGGCAGCTCTTGCTTGGAGGCGTAATCTAAAGGTTCGAAAGATGAGAAAAGCGAAAGACGACTTTCCCAAGTTGGAGGCTTAGGTAAGAAGTGATCGAGCAGGCCTCTCCAGCGGATCATGCCGTAAATCGCTTCACAGATCACACGACGGTCGTTGGCGCCCACCGATTTATGCGCGCGAAAGTATCCGGATAGGAAAACATCGAGAGGCATGCCTAGCTCATCGAAGCTATCCAGAATGTCAAAAAGATGGCGCTTTTGAAAAGTATTGGTCATTTGTGCCATAAATATACCAGCATTCAGAGGAAAAATCTTTAGTTTTTTCTAAAATTCGTTTTATGAGCCTAAATTTAGAATTGGGATAGTCTCGTTTGTACAAAAATTTTTTTTGTGAGATCTTAGATTTTAAGAGGTAATTGGAAGATGAAAAGTTTTTTTGCTCTTCTAGGGCGCATGTGTTTAAGCAGTGTTTTCATTCTTGCTGGGGTGAATAAAATATTTGATTGGCAGGGGGCGGAAGCCGCTCTAATCAATGGACTTTGCGACTTATTGAACTACACCCAAGGGATGATGCAAGCGCAAGATCTCCTGCAATTAGCCCTTCCTTGCACGCCTCAGCTCCTTTTAGGAGGTACAATTATCGAATTACTAGGCGGCGCTCTTCTCTTTTTGGGAATACAGGTGCGTTTTGGAGCTTTTTTGCTCGCCTTTTTTCTTATTTCTGCCACTGTGATTTGCCACCATTTCTGGTATCTAGATGGGCCCGACCGTCAATTTCAGGTAGCGATGTTTCTAAAGAATTTGAGTATTTTTGGTGGCCTTTTGTATGTCTTAGCAATGGGTAAAGATAGTTCCTCTTCAAAAAAACAGGCGAAAAACAGTGAAAAGTAGAAGTATTGCTGCCTTTTTATTTGTGCTCAGCTTTGCCATTGTCGGCTTCGGACAGCCCAGCTGGCAGGCGTGGCTAGCGCCTCTTGCTGCGATTGCCGGCTATGCACTTTTCTGGAGATCGCTCATAGACTTTAAAACCAGATTCTCCCGCTTTTGGCTCGCGTCGTTCTGGTTTACCTGCGTGCAGTTGATTCAACTCTCATGGATGACTTCCATTGAATTTCAGGGCGTTTATATTCTCATTGCCTATCTTTGGCTTGCTTCTTGGCTTGGATTCCAATTTGGTCTGCTCTCTTTACTGATTCCGGTTGAGGGTCCAATAAAACTACCGCGTCTTTTAGCCATTGCCTCTTTGTGGACTCTTTTTGAATGGTCACGCTTCTTCTTTTTATGCGGCTTTTCTTGGAGTCCGTCTGGATTGGCGCTTACTTCTTGCATCGCTTCGCTGCAGCTGGCAAGTATCGGCGGAGTGCTCGGCTTGTCCTTCTGGGTAATGTTGGTTAATGGCTGCAGCTATAATTTCTTAGATGCGCTCTTTAACAAGCGCCTTCCAACTATTAAAACCGCGGCTCTTCTGGCAACTTTGGCTGCGCTGCCTTATCTCTTTGGCCTAGGACATGTCTCTTATCACGAGCACCAGGCTGCGACAAACCCGCCAGCGCGAAGTCTGACTGTTGCGTTAATCCAAACCGGTCTTTTGCCTCCGGAGAAGCTCGTCCTTCCGGAACGCCTGAATCATTTTATTTCACCTTGGGATCAATGGAGGCGCATTCTGATCTTTCTGAAGTCTACAGAAAGCGCGCCGCTAGATCTTATCGTATTCCCAGAAGTGGCGGTGCCATTCCATTATGATAAAACTATCTATCCATATGAGACTGTCGTACAAATGCTGACTAAGGAATTAGGCGCGAATGTAAAAAAGACTCTTCCTCCATTGCAGCTGCCGTTCGCAGAACAAAAGCGCGTAGGGAAGGACATGAAGTGGATGGTTTCTAACAGCTTTTGGACGCAAGCCATTTCTAACTATTTCCATGCAGAAGTAGTCATTGGTTTAGAGCATGAAGAGCGGGAGTCTAAAAAAAGTTATAACGCAGCTTTTCACTTTATGCCGGAATGTCTAACAATCCGCCGCTCTGAAAAACAGGTTCTTTTGCCCATGGCTGAATATCTTCCCTGCAATAGTTTTCTTCCCTTTGTCGAAAAATATGGAATTAAAGATTTTTTTACAAAAGGCGAGGAAACTAAAGTTTTTAAAGGGACTGTTCCATTAGCTATCTCGATCTGTTACGAGGAAACTTTTCCTGATCTTATTCGCGAAGGGCGCCTTAAAGGGGCTGAAATCCTTGTAAACGTGACCAATGATAACTGGTATCCTTCTTCAAGGCTTCCTCAGCAGCACTTTGACTTAGGCCGGCTGCGCGCCATTGAAAATGGCTCTCCGCTATTTCGTTCTTGCAATACCGGCATAAGTGCAGCCATCGATAGTCTTGGCCGTCCTCTCTGCCAAATGGCCGAACTCGATAGCAATAAGCAGTGTTTAGCAGGTCCGCTCGTAGCAACTCTTCCAATTTACCATTATAAAACTCTTTATACATATTGGGGGGATGGAGGCATGGTTGGCCTCTCTCTAATTTTATTTGGTACCTTTCTGCGGTTAAGAAAGAGCCGCCATTGGTAATTCAGCTTGCCCAAAATAATTAAGCTCAGATAAGGTTTTGTCGACCATCATATGGCCCTTTTATTATGAGTATTTTCGAGGTTTGTTTTGTCTTTTCCTTGCACCCTACCTGAAGTTCAAAATTCTTCGCGAGCCTACGTACGTCCTAAACAGCGTACGCTGCAGCGCTCTACCTCTGTTACAGGCTTAGGGCTTTTTACTGGAGAGAAAGCGACCCTTCGACTCTGCCCAGCTGAGGCTGATACTGGGATTATTTTCCAGAGAATGGACCTTCCTCATAAACCTTTTCTTCCAGCCACATTAGATCATGTGCAGGGGACTCCGCGATGCACCATGATTGGAATTCAGGGTGTGCTGATTCAAACTGTTGAGCATCTGCTCTCTGCATTAAAAGCTTATCAAATCGACAACGTTCTAATCGAAATCGATGGCCCCGAAGTGCCTATTTTGGATGGAAGTGCGATCGGTTTTGTAGAGATGATTGAGAAAGCGGGAGTCGCTACCTTGACTGAAGAGAGATTGCGCGGTCGACTGCAAATGCCTGTCTCTTGGTCGCAGAATGATACGCATCTCGTTGCACTTCCTTCGGATGAATATCGCGTAAGTTATACTTTGCACTATCCCCACTCGGATTTTATCGGATCTCAATACTACTCGTTTGTAGTGGATGAAGAAGGCTTCAAACAAGAGATTGCTCCTTCACGTACTTTTTCTCTCTATGAAGATATCGCGCCTCTAATTGAAAAAGGCCTCCTCAAAGGAGGAAACCTCAATACAGGCGTTTTAATTAAAGACAATGCGGTTGCGAATCCTGAGGGGTTACGTTTCCGTAATGAATTGGTGCGACATAAGGTGCTGGATCTCATAGGTGATCTTTCATTAAATGCCGTTTATTTCCCGGTACATATTATCGCTATTCGTTCGGGACACACCACAAACATCGCTTTCGCAAAAGAGTTAGCAAAACATATTAAGATGGAGAATTCCTGATGACTGCCCATACTTCACCTCGACCCGCTATTTTCGACGTGAAGGAGATAGTCCGCATTCTTCCGCATCGCTATCCCTTTTTACTCGTGGATAGGATCCTTTCGCTCAACCTCGAGGAGAACGTGATTGTTGGACAAAAAAATGTCACTTACAATGAACAGTTCTTCCAAGGACACTTTCCCGGTGTGCCGATCATGCCAGGTGTGCTCGTGCTCGAAGCGCTTGCCCAAACTGGTGGAATCCTCGTGCATCAAAAAGGACAAAGCGAAAAGATCGCTGTTTTATTAAGTGTTAATAATGCCAAATTTCGCCGGCCCGTAGTGCCAGGCGACGTGCTTATTTTGCATGCCCAAGCACTACATGTAAGTAATAAAGGTGGCAGGATCATGGCGAAGGCATTAGTCAATGATCAGCTAGCTGTAGAAGCAGAAATAGGATTTGCCCTTATTGATAAAAGTCAGCTTTAAGCTGTCTTAAAACTTAACCAAGATTGGATTCTCATGTCAAACATTCATCCAAGTGCAATTATTGAGCCAGGTGCTGTAATCGGAGAGAACGTCACCGTAGAAGCCTACGCCGTAGTTAAAAGCACTGTGACACTCAAAGATGGTGTTGTGATCAAATCTCACGCCTACATCGATGGAAACACAACCATTGGCGAGGGAACAGTGATCTGGCCCTCTGCGAGTATTGGAACTAAAACACAAGATCTCAAGTTTCGTGGCGAAAAAACGTATGTGGTCATCGGAAAGAATTGCGAAATTCGTGAATTTGCCACCATCAACTCTTCTTGCAACGAAAACTCCGTTGTTAAAATCGGCGATGGCTGCTTGATCATGGCTTATTGCCATGTGGCGCACAATTGCGAACTAGGCAACCGAGTCATCATGGCCAATAATGCCATGCTAGCGGGTCACGTCGTAGTAGAAGATTATGCGATCATTGGCGGCATGACTCCTGTGCACCAATTTTCACGTATCGGCTGCTATTCGATGGTCGGTGGTTTTAGCCGCATTACCCATGATGTACCGCCCTATACCTTGGGTGCTGGAGCCCCTTACAAGCTCGGCGGATTGAATCTCATCGGTCTCAAACGCCATGGATTCCCCATCGATGTAAGACGTGGCCTTACCAAGGCCTTTAAGCTCACCTATCGTTCTGGGCTGCGTATTTCCGCAGCGCTTGAGATTATCGAAGACGAAGTCGATATGAATCCTCATGTACGTCATTGGATCGATTTCTGCCGCTCTTCTAAGCGCGGACTGATCGGTCTCCAAGGCACAGGACAGGATGACTTTGACTCTTACGAAGAGCTTCTAGAAGAGGAAGAGCAAGAAGAAGAGGCGCACGTATAATTCGGTAAGCGAAGAGGGAGTTCCATGCGGATTGTTTTCTTTGGAACCAGCTCTTTTGCAGCCAATATTCTAGAATACCTATTCCAGCAACAAGTCGATATCGTGGCCGTGGTAACACGGCCTGATCGTCCTTTTGGCAGATCGCAGCGCATAGAACCGCCGCCAGTTAAAGCCGCATTTGAAAAACTTAATTCCACCGTTGAGCTTTTACAGCCTGAGAAAGCTTCCACTCCAGGATTTGCAGAAATATTAAAATCCTTTGCCGCGGATCTTTTTGTAGTCGTGGCATATGGAGAGATTCTTAAGCAGAATATCCTCGATCTGCCCAAATTTGGCGCCATCAATATCCACACTAGTCTTCTTCCCAAATACCGTGGGGCTGCCCCCATGCAGCGCTGTCTGATGGATGGGTGCACAGAAACGGGCGTTACCATTATGGAGATGGTGCTCGCCATGGATGCAGGCGATAGTATTGAAATGGTCAAACTGCCTATTCCTGAAGAGATGACCTGTGGCGAGCTTTCAAAAAAACTCTGTGAGCTTGCATGCCCGGCAGTGTTGAAAGTTATTGGTGCATTTGAGTGCGGCCAAGTAAAAAAGACACCTCAAGATCCAGCGCAAGTAACTTTTGCTCCAAAAATCACAGCCCAAGAAGAAGAGATTCATTGGGAAAAACCTGCCAAGCAGATTCACAACCAGATCCGCGCCCTTTCGCCCGCGCCGGGAGCTTGGTGCGCGGTTTTAGTAGCAGGTCAAAAAAAACGTTTAAAAATTAAACGCAGTCGAGTCGTAACAGATCGCGCGGGGGAGCCCGGCGAGCTTTTGCTGTCTGATAAAAAAGAAGGGCTAATTGTCGCATGCGGAGAGCAAGCGCTGCGCTTGCTGGAAGTGCAGCTCGAAGGCAAAAAAAGTCTACCCGCAGATGTGTTTTTGCGCGGTCTTCAAGAATCTCTTATATTTAAAATATAACTACAGTCTTTTATTTATTTCTGTTTTATTGTATGATCGCGATCTAATTAAACAAAATAAGAGCGGAGTAAAATGGTAGCAATATCAAATATTAGTTTAGCTCGCACAATTGCTCAACAAGAGTGCGGAGCTTTTCCTTTTGCTCAATTGGGTGATTCACTGCTGAATCCAAGAACAGCTTTTGACATCAAAAATACCTTTGCTAAAACCGGAAAGACTGTTTGTAAGTGGGCTTTGCACTTAAACCCAGAGATGCAAAATGCGAATCAAGTGCGCTTGGCAGGCGATGCGTTTAATAATGTGAAAAATTTTATTGGCATGACCGAAATCCCGGGTCAAATCAATAAAACAGTTAGTGGCATTTACAGCTCTTTTGTGGCCCCGTCGGCTGCCAATGTGCATAAAGCGGCGATCTCGACCATTGGGATAATTTCTCCAACCGTCGATGCAACTGAGTTCTTAAATGATACCGGCGTAATTCGGCTCGCACCCGAGACAATGACAGCCCTTTCGAACCTCAATGCGCTTGCTCTTTTCGTTTCGATGGTAGATCTCATTGTCAAAGATTTGATAGAAATTGGTCAGAATATCGCTGCTGGCAACATGTGGAATCTTACAATTCACATGCTGGATTTGGCTAAAGCCATTTCTTACATCGCTATGGCAACTTTCATAATAATCGCAGCATTCTTTGTGGCAGTTCCTCATACGAGTACATGGGTGCTGGCAACTTCGACTAGCGCTCTTTTCTTTACGTTGCTGAGCGAATTTGCAAAAAGAGCTTAAAACAATCTAGTTTAAATTTATTTAGGCGGTCGCTTTTTCTTAAATAAATCCTTCTTAATATATTTTTATTTGAAAGAATTTAATTTTGTTTTTTTTGTAAAAACAAAATTTTTTTTGGCGTGTAGTAAAAATGTAACTCGCTTTACCTAATTGCACTCTTCTTGTATGCTCTTTGCACAAACTTAACAAAAACAAACCGGGGGCATATGGCTACATCAATTCCAAATATCAGTTTAGCTCGTACAATCGCACAGCAAGAATGCGGATCATTTCCTTTTTCTCAGATTGGAGATTCATTGCTGAATCCTAAAACAGCATTCGACGTTAAAAATACCTTTGCCAAAGTGGGTAATCATGTCGCCAAATGGGCGCTAATGATCGATCCTGAGATGCCACATGCGCATACAGTGCGTGTAGCTGGTGATGCTTTCAGAGACGTAAAAAACTTCATTGGAATGACAGAAGTGCCTGGAAAAGTTAACAAAGCACTCTCTTCCGTCGGTGGATTAGTTACCAATTTCAACTGGAACTCTATTCACGATGCAGCGTTCGATTCAGTTGGCGTGATCAACCCTGTAGTTGATGCTGCTGAATTCTTGAATGCACAAAAGATCACGCATATATCTTCTGAGACAATGGGATTCTTGGCACAGCTCAATGCTGGCGCTCTTTTTACCTCAATGATCGATCTGGCCATTCGAGATATATATAACATTGGCAAAGCAATTTACATCGGCACATCTGGGCCAAATCCTGCTGTTGTGGACGCAATTACTGGAGTCGTAATAACTCCTGCTGAAACTGCTCTTAATCATCAAGAAAGAGTCAGTGACGCTTGGATGATTCTTGGGCTTAAAATGCTCGAACTCGCAAAAGCTGTTTCTTATATCGCTATGGCTACTCTGATTTTAATCGGGGCTTTCTTTACTGCTGTCCCTCAGGCAGGTCTTTGGATTCTCGTCGCTTCGACAAGCGCTCTCTTCTTCACACTCTTCCAAGAGTTTGCAAATAGAGCCTACAATCCATTGGCTGCTATTCCAGGAGGTCATGCAGCTGCCATTGTTCTTGGCGCCCGCCCGCTTAGCTTGCGTTTAGCATAAAGCACTTTTGGAGAGATCATGCCAGCCTCAGTAGGCGCAACAGGTGCCGTAGGTGCTACGCTCGGTCAAGTGGATACCGGGGAAGATCAGAAAGATCCCCCGGTATCTCTTGGATTGAGTGGGCATTTGAGTCGCTACCTTTCTTCAGCTGAAGGGGCTACGGACCTCTTGGACGTCGTCCAGACAGCCGCGCAACATATTCAGAACCTACCTCTTTCTGATCATCATCAGCGTGCATTAGCGAACATTCAGAGTTCTGCAGGAGAAGCCTGGCAGTTTCTGGGGTTAGCCGATGCAATTGGAGGAGGAGTGGAGTTGTGTGCCAAAACTGGCGAGCTGATCACGCTTATGCAGCTGCCATCCGATAATCCAAAAACTCAAGAGATACCGGAACTTGCTAAAAAAGTTTTGCTGCAAGGCTCTTTTGTGACCTACTCGTCTACAAAAGCCCTTTCGCTTTTTCAAGCTAAAAAATGGGTGGACTTAGGCTCAGACGCTCCCAGATGGATCAGTGGTATAAACAATGTTTCGGCGCTGATCATGGATGGGTTTGATCTTTACGATCAGTCAACTGCGATTCATGAGATTCAGCTCAAAAGGGCGCAGGCTACGCAGGTTGAAGAGATTGCAGATCTCGATGCCCAAGCGTGGTTGTGTCTGGTTAAGCTGGTAAAAGACGTCGCATCACTTCTTCTCTCGATCATTGTGCTTACCACATTAATTTTTGAAATAGTTGTCGAATCAATAGTCATTTTGCCTCCTATTTTGCTCACGCTTGCAACTATTTTTCTTATCACAAAAATTTATGGCTATTTTTACGAAAGATTGCTTGAAGAGTCTCCATTGAGAGCTCAGAGACGTGCTTTAGGATTCGCATGACAGCTATACCAGCGTATTATCTACCTCAATCTGTGTATACAGCCTCCGTTTCGGATGCTATGTCTCCCATAGCTCCCTTTCGGCCAAGTTTAACTTCCCCTTTGCAAGGCCGCGCGGCTTTATTATCGCCATGGGAAGATCCATTGGTATGCATATTTGGTGGCGCCTGGGTTTTTTTGATCTTAGATTCGTTTTTTAAACTTATTTCTAGCTGTTGGGCGTACGCTGAGGCTCCGGCTCAAGAAAGTTTGGAGAGAAGAAGTGTCATAGATTTGACGGTTTTTGGAGGGACGGTTGCTAATTCTCTACATTGGGCCGATTTTGTCGGTTTAATCTCAATTGGACCAGGCGCAGAGCTAGCCAAAGCTTTGGGTTATGGCTCCACCTCTATTATCGCTTTATTCGGGGTCGTTGAGTGTTTGCAGGATCTTTGTGCTACAAGTGATATGCAACAGATGGCTTTAATCATGCTCAGCCTCGGCAGTCGAGTTTGTGCGCTTGCCTGGTCGGTGCTTGGAATCGCCTCTTACATGGCGGGCATGCCTCTGATTCCTGGAATTACCTCGCTCCTCTTTCTGTCTAGTTTTCTTTTCTTTTTGGGAAATATCGGCTATCGTATACACCTCGCTCGTCAAGAGAGGGTAGTACATGTCCCCCAGCCAGAACCCGCGCTCGCAACTTGATTCTCAAATTTTATTTCGCGAATGGATCGCTATCGCTCTTGTAGGAGGGCTAGTTATTCTTTTGGCAATCGTCTCTTGGCTTCCGCAGCTCAACCTGGAAAATGAGGTTGCTGGCTACCGGGTAGAGCGCGCAAAGCAGCCTACCATAGAGATTGTGCTCGAAGGAGCTGTCAGCCATCCAGGGAGCTATACCTTTGCTCCTGGAGTGACTGTGCGTGAGGTTTTAAAGGCGACCAGCTTGCTAAAAGAGGCGAATCGTAAAGAAATTCCCTTTCGAAAAGTCCTTTTGACCTCCCAGACTCTTGTGATTCCTCACAAGGAAGCTAATATAAAAAAAGCCAAAAGCAGAAAAATCTTGAGTGAAATGGCTCCATCTCCGTAATCTCTCCTCTAATATTAGCAGTGAAATCAGCCCTGAAGTAAAACTCAGCAGAATTTTTGATTGTGTGAAAATCAAGAATTTTGCTAGCCTCTTCGCTTCAGTCCAGAAGACTGTCTTCAAATTATGCTGGCAAGCTCCTTAAGCCTGCAAAGCGCTCGAAGAGAGCAGTGAAGAGATTGCAGGGACTAGTAGCTGAAATTTTTTCTGAATAAGGCGCTGAATAGCCTCGGGAATTTTTATGACATTGAAATTGATGGGAAAGAAAATTGGGATGACGAGAATCTTCGATAAAGAAGGTAATCTGGTCGTGTGCAGCGTAATTTCTGCTGAACCCAATGTAATTACACAGGTTAAGCGTAAAGAGACTGACGGCTATACAGCTGTTCAGCTCGCCGCAATCAAGCAGCCGAAAAAACAGAACGTGTCGAAACCTCAGCAGGGTCACTTTGCGAAAGCAGGTACAGAGCCACGCAGACATCTAACTGAGACGCGCGTTGAAAATGTAGATCAGTATGCTGTAGGACAAGAAATCGATGTTACACACTTCGCTGAAGTGCGTTTCGTCGATGTGCGCGGTGTTTCGAAAGGAAAGGGTCACCAGGGTGTAATTAAACGACACCATTTTGCTGGCGGTCCTGCTTCTCACGGATCTGGATTTCATCGTCATGGCGGTTCTACCGGTATGCGTACTTCTCCTGGACGTTGTCTTCCTGGGCAGAAAAAATCAGGACATATGGGCGACGAGACCGTCACCATACAAAATCTAGAAGTTGTCAGAGTCGATGCTGAGAAACAGGTGCTCCTCATAAAAGGTGCGATTCCTGGTTCACGCGGCGGCTTGGTTTACATCTGGAAAGCTAAAAAGATTACGAAGTAGAGACTGTGCAAGGAGTAAGACAGTGGCGATTCTAAAAAAATATAATTTGGCCGGAGCCGAGATCGGAAAAGTGGAGATTCAAGACTCTCTGCTCGAGATTTCTGCTAATTCGCAGATGATTAAAGATTACCTCGTGGCCATTCGCAATAATGCCAGACAATGGTCTGCGCACACGAAGACAAGATCTGAAGTCAATCATAGCGGAAAAAAGCCTCACCCTCAAAAAGGCACTGGTAAAGCGCGCCAAGGTTATCTTGGAGCTCCTCAATACAAAGGCGGCGGACGCGTGCATGCTCCAAGAGCAAAATTTGATCAGCACGTACGTATCAATCAAAAAGAACGCAGAGCAGCAGTTCGTCATCTGATTGCAGAAAAAATTCAAGGCAACAAGTTGCACGTCTTGCAATTCGAGACGCTCAATGAGCCAAAGACAAAAGCAGTCACACGCTTTTTAGAAGCATGCAAGCTAGAAGGAAAGCGCGTTTTATTCCTCACTGAAGGATATTTTGATGCAGCTCCACAAGATGGAAAGACAGTTGTTCCTTCCGAGAAATATGGAACACTCATGAAAAGTCTGCGCAATATTCCTAAAGTGAATATGATGCTTTTTCCAAATATCAGCGGGTATGACATTGCCGTGAATCACGAGCTCGTCATCTTAGAGCCTGCAATGGATGAACTGATGGTTATTTTGGGAGGCAGCGATGTCTAAGAGAAGTCCTTTCGATATCGTTAAGTCGCGTTATGTGACTGAAAAAGCAAAAGTACTCGAGCAGCTCCAGTTCAACAAGAGCAATGCTAGTGTTGCAAAGTGCGACGCGCCGAAGTATGTTTTTCTCGTCGACAAAAAAGCCAATAAGCAAGAAATTGCTGACGCTGTCGAAGAAATCTATGCAGAGAAGAAGATCCGGGTTGCTAAGGTTAACACGGTTACTATGAAGCAAAAGCCGCGCCGCATTCGTGGACGCATTGGCTTTAAAGCTGGTTACAAAAAAGCAGTTGTGACCCTTCAGCCGGGTAACTCACTGGAAGAAAAAGTTTAAACGGACAAGAGAAGAAGTTCTATGACAAAGAAGTTTCGTCCAACTACACCCTCGCAGCGACACCTGGTGCTAACAAGCAACCATGAGCTAACGCGTGTGGGAAGAGCCACGGTGAAGCCAGAGAAATCTCTGATGAAGCGCACAACGCGCACATCTGGTCGTAACCACCATGGTCACATCACTTGCCGACACAAAGGTAGTGCTGCACATAAAAAGTTTATTCGTCTCATCGATTTTACAAGAGATAAAGAGAACATCCACGCTAAAGTGGCTTCAATTGAATACGATCCGAACCGCAGCGCACACATTGCGCTTCTACATTATGCAGATGGCGAAAAACGTTACATCATTGCACCGCAAGGTTTAAAGCAGGGAGACAAAGTCTCTACTAGCGATGAAGCGCCTTTCGAAGTAGGATGCTGCATGCGTATGAAAGCAATGCCCCTCGGTTCTGTAATTCACAATATTGAGTTATATCCTGGTCGTGGCGGTAAACTAGTACGTTCTGCCGGTTTGTCAGCTCAGCTGATGGCTCGTAGTGGTGGCTATGTTACTCTGAAGATGCCTTCAGGAGAAATTCGCCTGATTAATGAAGATTGCCGAGCAACATTTGGATCCATTTCAAATGCTGAGAGAAATCTTCGTTCTGAAGGTAAAGCTGGCCGTAAACGCTGGATGGGTATTCGCCCAACAGTACGCGGTACTGCGATGAACCCAGTAGATCACCCTCACGGTGGTGGTGAAGGTAAGCACAATGGTTACCTCCCGCAAACTCCATGGGCGATGTACACAAAAGGTTTTCGTACACGTTCTAAGCGTAAGTCGAACAAGTGGATCGTTAAAGATCGAAGGAAATAGAGGACAGTATGGGTAGATCGTTAAGAAAAGGTCCTTTTGTTGACCACCATCTTCTAGAAAAGGTCATCAAGCAGAACAGTGCTGGAGTAAAAAAACCGATTAAAACCTGGTCCCGCAGGTCGATGATCATTCCCGATATGATCGGGCACACGTTTGAAGTTCACAATGGGCGCAAGTTTATTAATGTTTTCGTAACAGAGAACATGGTCGGTCACCGACTTGGCGAGTTTTCGCCAACACGTATTTTTAAAGGCCACGGATCCAAGAAAATTGCTGAAGCAGGCGCTGGAGAATCAGCAGCTGCTAACGCACCGGCCGCAAAAGCTTAAGGAAATAGATTATGCAGATGGCGCGAGCGCACACCAGATATGTGAGAATCCCTCCAAGAAAAGCGCGGCTTATGGCTGACGTAATTCGAGGAATGAAAGTTGAAGATGCGACAATTCAGCTCATGCTTTCCCCGATGAAAGCAGGGAAAATACTGAAAAAGACATTAGACAGCGCAGTTGCTAATGCCGAAACACAGCTCAATTTGCAAAGAGGAGACCTGTTTGTCCAAGAAGTAAGAGTGGACGCGGGGCCTGTTCTAAAACGCAGCAAATCTAAGAGTCGCGGCGGACAAGTGCCAGTAATGAAGCGCACAAGCCATTTTACTGTCGTCGTTGCAGCTGGAGAGGAAAAATAATGGGACAAAAGACATCGCCGATTGGCTTTAGATTAATTCTCAATAAAAAGTGGAAATCTGTCTGGTTCGCTGGAAAACATGATTTCGGAAATCTTTTAGGTGAAGACATCAAGATACGCAAAATTCTCATTGGCAAAGCGTGCTGTGCTGGCGCTTCTGAGTTCACCATTAAGAGAATGAGCGGAAAAATTGAAGTGACTATTCATACAGCTCGTCCTGGCCTTGTAATTGGAAAAAAAGGCGCTGATATCGACATCCTGAAGCAAGAGCTGAAACGCCTCACAGGAAAAGAGATCTGGATTGAAGTTGAAGAAATTAAGAGACCTGATTTAGACGCCAAGCTTGTAGCTGATGGTATTGCTAAGCAATTAGAAAGACGCGTGCCTTTCCGCCGCATCATGAAAAAAGCTATTCAAGCTGCCATTGACGCTGGTGCAGCTGGTGTAAAAGTTCAAGTTTCAGGACGAATTGGTGGCGCAGAGATTGCACGTACTGAGCAATACAAAGAGGGACGTGTTCCTCTTCATACACTCAGAGCCGAAATCGACTACGCTATGGGAAGAGCCGAAACTACTTATGGTTCAATCGGCGTAAAAGTTTGGATTAATAAAGGCGAAGAGACCGCTGCGAAGGCTGCAGGAGGATAATTTATGTCACAACTAATGCCTAAACGCACAAAATTTCGAAAGATGCAAAAAGGCCAACATACTGGCCTAAGTAAAGCTGCGAATTTTGTCGATTTCGGTGAATTTGGAATGCAAGCACTAGACCGTGGCCGTCTGACTAACCATCAGATCGAAGCGTGTCGTGTTGCGATTAACCGTTACTTCAACCGTCGTGGTAAAGTTTGGATCCGCGTTTTTCCTGATAAGTCGGTATCTAAAAAACCAGCTGAAACACGTATGGGAAAAGGAAAAGGTGCTCCTGACCATTGGGCTGCCGTTATTCGCCCAGGGCGCATCCTATTTGAAGTAGCTGGTGTACCAAAAGAAATGGCTCAAAATGCTCTGAGAAGAGCAGCTGCGAAAATTGCGATCCGCACACGTTTTGTTGAACGTGTAGAGAGAGTTTAAGAGGACATATGTTGCAAGCAAAAGAATTGCGCGAAAAAAGCGAAAAAGAATTACAAACACAGGTCGACGACCTCTCTCGCGAGATGTATCAGATGTACTGTGAACTAAGCATTTCTAGAAAATTGGATAAGCCGCACCAAGTACGTGAAAAACGTCGTGACCGTGCGCGTCTCTTAACCATTCTTCATGAGAAAAGAGCTTCAGAGGGCAGGAGATCCTAATGGCAAAAGTTAAGACTGAAAAAGTTAAATCAGAAGCAATTAAACAGAAAATTCGCGAAGGCGTTGTCGTTTCCAATAAAATGGCCAAGACAGTTACTGTTCAAGTGGTTCGCACAATTCGACACCCCACTTTTAACAAAGTAATTACTCGCGGCAAGAAATATTATGCCCACGTCGAAGACCAGAAAATTGAAGTTGGCCAAAAAGTGCGCATAGTGGAAACAAGACCTCTTTCTAAACTGAAAAGATGGCGTGTCCTGAGCGTAATATCATAAATACAAGTCGAGTGAATGAATCATGATTCAGCAAGAAACCAATCTGTGGGTTGCAGATAATACCGGAGCCAAGAAAGTACGGTGCTTTAAAGTACTTGGTGGCTCACGTAGAAGATATGCCTCTGTAGGCGATATTATTGTTTGCGCAGTTAAAGAGGCCGATCCAACAGGCACCGTAAAGAAAGGCGAAGTTGTACGAGCAGTAATTGTAAGAACAAAAAATTATATCCGTCGCCCTGATGGCTCCTTTTTACGCTTTTATGACAACAGTTGTGTGATTATCGACGATAAAGATAATCCACGTGGGACACGAATTTTCGGCCCAGTTGCCAGAGAAGTGAGAGAGAGTGGTTTTGTTAAGATTACCTCACTTGCTCCAGAAGTTATCTAAGAAAGAGTTATAAGATGAAAAAATGGATAAAGAAAGACGATAAAGTAGTCGTCATTACTGGAAACGAAAGAGGCAGAGTTGGAAAAGTGCTTTCTCGCAAAGGCGAGAGAGTTGTCGTGCAAGGCTTGAATATTCGCAAGAAGCATGTCAAACGCAAATCCAAAGTGCCGACTCCAGAAGTTATGGAAATTGAAATGTCTATGCACATCTCAAACGTCCAGCTTTGCAGTGATGATGGGAAAGCTCTTAAGCTAAAAGTAAGAGAGTCTACTAAAGGCAAAAAAGAGCTGATTTATGAAGACGGTGGAAAAGAAGTCGTTTTCAGAGAAATTCGGGGAGCTGAGCGTAAATAATGGCTAGAATACTGAAAAAATATAGAGACGAAGTGCGCAAGGAACTTAAAACAAAGTTCGAATACGCCAATACTATGCTCGTACCTGAGCTGAAAAAGGTTGTGATCAGCATGGGTATTGCTGAGGCTACAAAAGATAAAAATGCTGTCCAGGATTGTATTAAAGAGATCACTCTTCTTTCCGGACAGAAGCCTATAACTACAAAAGCTAAGAAATCTATCGCTAACTTTAAGCTTAGAGAAGATCAAGCAATTGGCCTTAAAGTCACACTGCGCAAAAAGCGCATGTATGATTTTTTTGATCGGTTCTGTAATATCGTTTCTCCGCGTATTCGCGACTTTCGTGGATTTCCAGTTAAATGCGACGGGCAGGGTAACTACTCAATCGGTATTGAAGAGCAGATCATCTTCCCAGAGATTAACTTAGATGACGTTAAGCGTACGCAAGGGATGAACATAACATTTGTGACCACAGCAAAAAGCGATGCGGAATGCCTGGAGCTTTTAAAAATGCTCGGCTTCCCATTTATAAAGGAAGAATAGGTAAAGAACCATGTCAATGAATGACCCAATAGCTGATCTTTTAACAAGAATTCGTAATGCCTCACTGGCTCGTAACCGCTTTGTGGATTTTCCACACAGCCGCGAGAAAGTAAACATTGTAAAAATCCTGCATGAACAAGGATTTATCGAGAATTTCCTCGTTGATGAAGATGGTGGAAGAGTGCGTGCCTTTTTAAAGTATGCACGTGGAAGAGAACCAGTTATTCAAGGTCTGAAAAGAGTTTCTTCTCCTGGTCTAAGACGTTATGTAGGGTATCGCGAGATCCCGAGAATTTTTGGTGGCTTAGGAATTGCTATTCTTTCTACACCGAAAGGAATTGTAGACGGGCAAAAAGCTCGTGAACAGAAAGTGGGCGGCGAACTGCTCTGTCTGGTTTGGTAATATATTATTGGGGTAATGAGGTAATTTAATCATGTCAAGACTCGGCAAATCACCAATCGCGCTTCCAAAGGGTGTAGAACTCAAAATGGACGGTGGCAAAGTTAATGTTAAAGGGCCAAAAGGCTCTACTTCCTGTTCTTTAGATAAAGGCATCACAGTCAAAGTTGAAGATGGAAAAGCCTTTGTTTTAAGAGACGAAAGTGTTGAAATGCCAAGGACTATACACGGATTGATGCGCGCAACAATCAATAACATGGTTATTGGAGTTAGTCAGGGATTTGAGAAAAAACTCTCTCTGATTGGAGTAGGATATCGTGCTGCAATGTCTGGCCATACGCTGGATTTACAGCTCGGATTTTCACACCCGACTAAGATTCGTATTCCTTCAAATGTCCAAGTGGTAATCGACAAGAGCGTCGCGATTACAATAACTGGTATTGATAAGCACGCGGTTGGGCAGTTTGCTGCTGCAGTACGCGCAATGAAACCGCCAGAACCTTACAAAGGTAAAGGCATCCGTTACGAGAATGAACATGTGCGTAAGAAGGCAGGAAAAGCCGCTAAAGGCAAAGCCGCCGCAGCATAAGAGTTAGAAGAGGAATTATGGAAAGTAATTTATTACAGCGCAATCACAAACGTAAAAAGAGACTTCTGCGCGTGAGAAAGCACCTGCGAGGTAGCTCTCTTGTGCCACGCCTTTCCGTTTATAAGAGCAATCAGCATATTGCTGCACAAATTATCGATGATGAGACGGGAATTACTCTGGCTGGTATTGGAACAATGAGTAAGGATCTTCGCTCAAAAGGCAAAGGACTGAAAAAATCCAAAGACTCAGCAAAAGAAGTGGGATCAAAAATTGCTAAGCTCGCTAAAGAAAAAAATATCGAGCGTGTGATTTTCGATCGAGGAAGATTTAAATTTCATGGCCTTATCGCAGAGCTAGCAAATGCAGCACGCGAAGCAGGACTTCAATTTTAGCTATAGGAAAATGAGATGTCGGGCGAGAGATATCGATTTCAGCATGCAGAGGACTTTGGTTCAGAATTTGAAGA
The DNA here is from genome assembly GCA_963700985.1 of uncultured Chlamydiales bacterium. GTDB lineage: Bacteria > Chlamydiota > Chlamydiia > Chlamydiales > Rhabdochlamydiaceae. The sequence continues at coordinate 1,321,252 of OY969554.1, read as the reverse complement.
GAAAGTCCTTTATATCAATAGATGTTCGAAAGTTGTAAAAGGCGGACGAAAGTTTAGCTTTTCAGCTCTAGTTATCATCGGAGATGGACAAGGGCATATCGGATTTGGATTTGCCAAAGCCAACGAAGTTTCAGATGCCATCCGTAAAGGCACTGAAGCTGCACGTAAAAATGTTATGACTTTTGAAATGGAAGGAAGAACTATTCCCCACGAGATTGAAGTTGAATGGGATGGTTCTAGAATTCTACTTAAGCCAGCCCGTGAGGGTACCGGAGTTATTGCCGGTTCAAAAGTTAGATCAGTTTTGGAACTTGGGGGATTAAAAGATATCGTAGCTAAAAGTTACGGCTCTAATAACCCGCTAAACCAAGTGAGAGCTACTCTTAAAGCTCTTTCCAGTTTAAAGAACCGCCATGAGTGCTTAGCAATACGAGGCCTTGCATGATTACCCTATCCACACTAGTCGATACTGATCGGCCACGAAAAAAAGTCCAGCGAGTTGGAAGAGGCATGGGTAGTAAACGGGGTAAAACCTCCTGCCGAGGCCATAAAGGGGATAAAGCACGTCGCGGTTATGAACGTAACTATGGAAGAGAAGGCGGAGCTAGACCTCTGTATCGAATTCTTCCTTGCCGTGGTTTTCCAAATACACGCTTTCAGTCAAAAGTGTTTGAGTTAGATTTTGATTTGATCAATGAGCACTTTCAAGATGGTGAAGTTGTAAACTACGAAACACTCCGTGCAAAAGGACTCATTCCTCGCCGTTTACCTGGTGGAATTAGAGTGCTATCAACCGGTGATGTTAAGAAAAAATGCTCTATCGAAGCACACCACTTCACTAAAGCTGCGATCGAGAAACTTGAAAAAAAATCGATCTCATACAAAGTTCTTACTTTCGGAAAAGCTGCCGAATAGAGCACGAGTCCGCCTGAGAGAATTCTCAAAGGTGGACTTCTTATTTTTTAAAAAAACGTGAGAATGAAGACACATGATTGAGGGTATAAAACGGATTCTTTCTGTCTCAGAACTCCGAGCCAAAATTATTTTCACTCTTCTCATGCTTGTTATCTGCCGTATTGGCGCACATATTCCTGTGCCTGGCATAAACGGCGAAGCCGCTGTGGATCTTTTCCGCAACGCGACTGGCGGCGGGCAGAATCTTTTCCAATTAATGGATGTCTTTTCTGGCGGCGCTTTTGCGCATATGACCATTATCGCGCTTGGCGTTATGCCATATATCTCAGCATCTATCATTATGCAGCTGCTTGTTGCGCTTCTCCCTTCTTTAGGAAGAGAGATGAAGGAAAATCCTGATGCAGGACGTAGAAAGCTTGGAAAGTGGATTCGCGTTGTTACAGTTTTTCTAGCATTTTTCCAAGCAGGTCTGTTCGGTAAGTATGCATTTCAACTCAATTCTCAGACTCCGGGCATTATTGTTAGTGAATTAGCAGACGTTCAAGCTTTTGGTATTCCATGGCTTTTTTATCTGCTTGTAATGGCTACCATGACCGCTGGTACGATGCTCCTGATGTGGATTGGTGAACAGATCACCGAAAAAGGTATTGGTAATGGCATTAGCTTAATTATCACTATTGGCATTCTTTCTTCGCTACCAACCACTCTAGGCTCAATTATTAAACAGCTTAATCTAGATTCACAAGAACCCGGACAGCTCACCTTTTCTTCGTTGGTCATGTTAGCTGCTGTTTTTGTCTTCATTATCGTAGGGACAATTCTGATCATTCAAGGCCAGCGCAAGATACCTCTTCAATATGCAAGACGCGTGGTTGGTCGCAATGAAGTTCAAGGCAGCAATGCTTTTATCCCTTTAAAAATTAATTACGCAGGTGTGATTCCTGTGATTTTTGCCTCATCACTGCTCATGTTCCCAGCAACACTGGGTCAATTTGTGGGCAAAGGTTCCTGGTTTGGGCAGATTGCAAATTGGCTCTCTCCGGGAAACTGGGTGTATACTGTAGTTTACGTCTTATTAATTCTTTTTTTCACATATTTCTGGACAGCCACTCAATTTCACCCTGAGCAGATCGCGTCAGATATGAAGAAGAATGGTGCATTTATCCCTGGAATTAGACAGGGGAAACCTACGCAAGATTTTCTTGAAGAAACGATGAACCGCATTACATTAGCCGGTGCTGTGTTTTTGGCCTTTATCGCGATATTACCGACCCTTATAGGGAAGTTTATCGGTGTAGACGCCAATATCTCCTATTTTTTTGGGGGCACGTCCTTGCTGATTTTAGTAGGGGTAGTTTTAGATACATCGAAACAGATAGAATCGCACATGCTCATGAAACGCTATGAAGGTTTTATGAAGCGTGGAAGGAAAAATTTTGCTTGATAGGACGAAAGTATAAGAATGGGGGCTTGTCATATTTCAAAACATATGGTAAAGTCGCTACATTTCTTCAACAAACTGTGAATTTTTAACGCATAAACGCTCACATAAATAAGGAATTTGTTCATGCCTCGCGTCATTGGAATCGATATCCCTGACAATAAACGCCTCGAAGTTAGCTTGACATACATATATGGGGTGGGTCGCCGTCTCTCATTAGAGATTCTGGAAAAACTCAAACTCAATCCAAATATGAAAGCTAATCAGCTTACTGAGGATGATATTGCGCGCCTTAACGCCACTTTGCAGTCTGAGTATGCTGTAGAAGGGGATCTAAGACGCCAAGTACAAAATAATATCAAGCGACTCATCTCAATCCACGCTTATCGTGGAATGCGCCATCGTTTAGGCCTGCCAGTGCGCGGCCAGAGAACGCGTTCTAACTCACGTACGCGTAAAGGTAAGAGAAAGACAGTCGCTGGTAAGAAAAAATAATTTCTAGAACTCAAAGGAGATAGCCTTGGCTAAGCAAGAAGTTGAAAAGGCAGTCGTTAAAAAAGCTGCGGTAAAACCGAAAAAGAAAGTGGCTAGAAACGTGCCTAGCGGCATTGTTTTCGTTAAGTCCACATTTAACAACACCATTGTGTCCATCACCGACCTTGCTGGCAATGTCGTCTCTTGGGCATCCGCGGGAAAAGTCAATTTTTCTGGCTCGCGCAAGTCTTCTGCATATGCAGCTACTGTTGCAGCACAAGATGCTGCTAAAAACGCAATGGCTGTAGGCATGAAAGAGGTAGAAGTGAATCTTAACGGACCAGGAGCAGGCAGAGAGTCTGCTGTTAGAGGTCTGCAGAGCTCAGGGCTGATCATCACCGTGATTCGCGATACGACCCCTGTGCCGCATAATGGCTGTCGTGCACGAAAAAGACGCCGAGTCTAATTTCAAAATTCTACGGGAGAGTAAGTATCATGGCAGTGAAGTATGGCAAATTCGAATTGCCAACCAAGATTAAAGTCGAAGAAGAAAAAGGAAATTTTGCACGCTTCGTTGCAGAACCTTTTGAACGCGGCTATGGGCATACCGTTGGTAATGCGCTAAGACGTATCCTTTTAACATCAATGGAGTCTCCTGCAATTGTGTCTGTGCGGATCGAAGGGGTCCCACATGAGTACATGGCAGTTGATGGCATAATTGAAGATATGACGCACATCGTGCTCAATCTAAAAGAAGCTCTTCTTAGAAAGCTTCCGATGGATGATGAACCACGTTCTGCAGATTATAAAGTGGTTACTAAGCTCATCGACATTAACGGTGACATGCTCGACAAGAATCGTGGGCAGTACTCTGTAACGCTGAAAGATCTCTTAGGCGGTAGCGAATTCGAAGTCGTGAACCCAGAGTTGGTCATTTTCAACGTAACAAAGCCGATGACACGCAAAGTTGAAATCAAAATCGGCATGGGACGTGGTTATATTTCATCTGAAAGACATGCTTTAGAAAAGAATGTCGATGAAATCGTGATCGATACAGCGTTTTCTCCTGTCAGATTAGTTAACTACTTTGTCGAGAATACACGCGTAGGACAACATACAGATTTCGATCGCCTAATTATCGAAGTCACAACTGACGGAAGAATTACCCCGCTTGAAGCCCTCTCGTTTGCTACGCAGATCGGCATCATGCACTTCCTGGTTTTCGAACAACTGCAAAAGCATCCAATTACTTTTGAGCAAACAAGAGAAGAGTCTGATACAGATCGTGACTCGCTCTTGGCTAAACTAGCTCTGAAGATCAATGAAATTGAGCTTTCAGTGCGTTCGACTAACTGCCTTGCAGGCGCAAACATTGAAACGATCGCTGAGCTGGTAATCATGCCAGAATCTGAAATGCTAAAGTTTAGAAACTTTGGTAAGAAGTCTCTCAACGAGATCAAATCTAAGCTGGAAGAGATGGGCCTTGCTTTAGGCATGGATCTTTCAAGATTTGGGATCACACGCGATAACGTGAAACAGTACATTACCGACTATCTCAACTCCAAGGTGGAGACAGAAGCATGAGACACGCAAAACATACCTTTAAAATTGGGAAGACTTCTTCTCACAGACGCTGCATGTTAGCCAATATGCTCAAGTCGCTTGTAGAACACGAGCGCATTGAGACAACGGTAACTAAAGCTAAAGAACTCAAAAGACACGCAGATCGTCTGATCACACTTGCTAAAAAGAATACTTTGGCAAGCCGTCGTCAAGCGATTGCTGATCTGATGATCACTTTTAATACTCTGACGCCAAAAGAAGCGAAAGAGGTTAAAAAAGGGGATCTTTCTTCTTACAACAACGATCGTCAAGTGATCCAAAAACTATTTGGTGACCTTTCGACCCGCTTTGCAACAAGAAATGGTGGCTTTACACGCATCATTAAAAAAGCGCATCGTGTGGGAGATAACGCTCCTACTTGTTTGATCGAGTATCTAGAACAGTAATTTTTTCTATTTTTCAGAGGGCGTTTTTAAACCCGCCCTCTGAATCGTTTTAAGCCCTCTCTTTTCAGCCTTTACTTTCTCCAAAATCTCGTTTATCATCATGTCTCTCTAGTCTCTTCGACTTTGGAGTGATGTCATGACTATTAGAATAGCGATTAACGGGTTTGGTAGAATTGGAAGACTTACCCTTCGCGTTCTGTGCGAATTGTATAAAGATCTAGAAATTGTCGCGATCAATGACCTTGTTCCTGCTGACAATCTTGCCTACCTCTTAAAACATGACTCAGTACACGGCCAACCGAAGTTTTCTGTCGAAGCTGAGGGGAATACCCTTATCATCGATGGAAAAAAGATCCAAGTCTTGGCAGAGAAAGACCCAGCTAAACTTCCTTGGAAGCAGCTCGGCATAGATTATGTTGTAGAATCCGCCGGCATTTTTACCGATAAAGCCGATGCACAAAAGCACATTCAAGCAGGCGCCAAACGGGTGCTCATCACAGCCCCCGCTAAAGGAGATGTACCAACGTTCGTCATGGGTGTTAACGAAGAAAAATATAATCCCCAGGCAGACTTTATCGTCTCTAATGCTTCCTGCACGACAAATTGCTTAGCCCCTCTAACTAAAGTTCTTTTAGAGAACTTTGGGATTGAAGAGGGACTGATGACGACCGTTCACTCTCTTACTGCGGTACAGCCCAGTGTCGATGGACCTTCCAAAAAGGATTGGAGAGGGGGCAGAGCGGGTAGCATCAATATTATACCTTCAACAACTGGCGCTGCTAAAGCCGTAGGGCTCTGTCTGCCAGAAGTTAAAGGTAAGCTTACAGGTATGGCTTTTCGGGTGCCCACAACATGTGTTTCGGTGGTTGACCTCACCGTAAGGTTGAGCAAAAGCACCACCTATGATGACATCTGCAACGCGATTAAAAAGGCTGCAAATGGTCACATGAAGGGGATCATCGAATTTTGTGATGAAGAGTTGGTCTCCACGGATTTCATTGGTAATCCAGCCTCTTGTATATTTGACAAGAAAGCTGGCATCGCCTTGAACCCGCATTTTTATAAATTAATCGCTTGGTATGACAACGAATTGGGATATTCACACCGCGTGGCCGATCTTTTAAAGTATATGGCCTCAAAGGAAAAATGATCCTTTGCAACCGGTTTTATCCCCTTGTAGTCACGCTTAAGAAAGAGCTCTGCTCTAAAAATAAACGTTTCAACCCTGGAATGATCAGTGAATTTTACAAGAGAACCTATCACAGAAACTATTATCACCCCTAAGGAGGGGTTCAAACTCCTTGTCCGAAACAGTAAAGGCGGAGGCCAAGAAGAGTATCACGTAGACTCCGTTGAAGTTGTCTCTTTTGGACACTCATTTTTTTTCCGCTCGCTTGAGAAACCTAAGTCTTTCTTAGTTCCTGTAAGCGATTACGAGATCGTGGAAGTCAAAGAAGTACGCGTCGCTTTGAAGAATGCAAGTGTTGAGCGCGCGATTAAGATTGGCGGTGGAAGAGAAGGCCCAATGCGTTCTTCAGCACGCGAACATGCTGCAGAAAGAGCAGAAGCTGCACCTGTCGCTCAAGAAGGGGAAGCAAGCGAAGAAGAAGCCCAATCAGGTAGCGGACAGCCGCGCCAACCCGAGAGACGTCGCGATCGACACCGTCGTCGTCGTCGCCGTGGCGAACGTCCTGAAGGCGGAGAAGGAGCTGAAAGAGGCCAGAATGAGGGAGAACCAAGGGAAGCAACCCAGCCGGAGGCAGCGGTTGAAGGAGGTGGTACCAGTGAAGAAACGCAAGTTTCTTCATCGATGTTCACTACTCTATTTCCCCCCCCTTCCACGCTCATCTCAGAAACCATTAGTCGTTATAAAGAAAAAGATCTCGAGCTTTCTGAAAGAGGTGTTCTTCCCAAGCCGGTAGATGAAGAAGAAAAGCCAACAGAGAAGAAACATGATGACGAAGATGATGATAACACGTCTGGTGGTGAAGGAAATCAATTGAGCCGTGTTGTTACGACAAGCTCAACGGCATCCTTTGGCGAGACTTCATTCACCGCTTTTACGCCTCCATCCTTCGGTGGAGATTTTTAAGCGCATCTTTCCTTGAAACTTTTTCTGCCTCAAAGGTAAACTCTCGCTGCAATACGCGGGAGTTTTTTGCTCGGATGGTGGAATGGTAGACACTGGAGACTTAAAATCTCCTGGGAGCAATCCCGTGGGGGTTCGACTCCCCCTTCGAGCAAATAAAAGCACCAGGCCTAGCCTGGTGTTTTTTTTTGCTCGAAAGCAAGCCAAAAGTTTGGCTGCGGATACACGAAGAAGGCCCGGTGGGCCTTTGCAGTGAGGAGCAGGTGAGCGGATAGCGAACCGGAGAGGGGTAGTCGAAGTGGGAGGGTTGCAAGAGTTTCATACCGCTGCTATACTTACTATTACTTATGCACATAAAATTAGCTTTGTTGATAAAAGGAAGGAAAAGGAACTTCACATGTTATTGAAAGAGGCAAAAAAGATCTTAAGTGCTCATAAGAAAGATCTTCTAGGCTTGGGAGTTCGCGCCCTTTCTCTTTTTGGCTCAGTAGCCAGAAATAAGGCATCAGCCAGAAGCGATATCGATATATTAGTTGATTTTGATGCAAAAAAAGGACTTTTTGGTTTCATGGATCTTAAAAACTATCTCGAAAAACTTCTTCGTCGAGATGTTGATTTAGTAACCAAAAGCGCTCTGCATCCGGCCCTCAGAAAGAAAATCTTGCTTGAGGCAAAAAATGTCTTCTAGACAGTGGATATTTCGAGTTCAAGATATTCTCAAAGCGATTGAGAAAATCGAACGTTATGTAGACGACTTGACCTTAGCCAAATTCAAACAAAATGAGCTTGTGATCGATGCGGTAGTAAGAAATTTCGAGATTATTGGGGAAGCAAGCAAAAGCATTCCTCCATCTGTTCAACGTTCTTATTCCGATATTCCTTGGAAAGAGATGAAGGGAATGCGTGATGTATTGATCCATGAATATTTTGGCGTTGATACAAAAATTCTTTGGCATACGACGAAAAAAAATTTACCATCTTTACAAAAGCAGCTCAAGACGCTACTTCAAAAAGCAAAAAGCGACTCATAGTACCTTTTTCCTTAGGCTGAATTACGCCTCATCCGGTGGGATATTTTCGGGTAAGGTGCCTCCAATCTTAATGATGGCTGCACGGACCTTTTTTCCTACTGATTCTTGAGTTTTATTTATAGCTTTTTGATTACGGATGTTTTCTTGTGTAAGCTTGTCGCGGGTTTGGGTCATGCGAAATTGACTGGCCGCAAGCTCAATCGCGCCCATTCTATCCCTGAGCTGCTCTTTGGGATGGATACCTTTTCTAGCCTTGATCGCATCCACTTCCAATCCACCATATAATCCCTTATATCCGGCGTCACGGATGATCCCGAACATCTTGTTTTGTATTCCAGCGTTTCGGGCAGCTTTAGATAAGGTTTTGAATCTGGAATTTTTCATTTAGAACTCCAAGTAAGAAATTTTTAGAGATCGAGAATAAATAGGGATTAAATATTCATCAATAACAGCTTTCTAGGCCCCGCTTATTTTTCTACACAGGCCACTAAAAAATGCTGGGGCAACTATACGAGAAAATCGTACAGTTGAAAATCCAATTGCCATCATGGAAAAGTGTGGGCAAAATATACTTTCAATATCAATCCACAAAAATGCGCATTTTTAAGCTGAGGGATTATGGAATTCAATCGAGATAAAAGACCCAAAGTTGGCGTAGGGGTAGTGGTTAGACAAAATGGCAAGGTATTGCTAGGAAAGAGAAAAGGCGCGCATGGAGCTGGCGATTGGTCCACAGCGGGTGGGCATCTTGAATTTGGAGAAAGTATAGAAGAGTGCGCTACTCGAGAATTGCTAGAAGAGACGGGCTTGAAAGCCCTTTCCGTGCAACTTGGTCCATGGGTAAGCAATGTTATTGAAGGAGATAAACACTACATCACAATTTTTGTGTTTGTAGACCAATTTGAAGGAGAACTTCAGCTTTTGGAACCTACCAAGTGTGAAGGCTGGGAGTGGTTTGAAGGAGATGCCATTCCTTTCCCTCTTTTTCCGACTATTCGCTCTTTGATTGAAAAAATCGGCATTATGGCTTTTCAAGGTTCTTTGGAAATTGTCTAGGTCCCGCCTATCATCTAGATGCCCTGCTTCCGTAAATGATTTCTTGATCAAATATTAACAATTATAAGAAAATTTTTTGTTAATACTACACAAGGAGGTAGTTATGGCAGCAGCAGTAGCAACAGTTGGAATTTTCTTGGGCAAACTTGTAGATCAAGTTCAACAAGCCATTTTGGATGCGCAAAATGCGGGATTGAATCTAGAGGTAGAAGCGGGTAGAGAAGTCAGTATAGCTATCGAAAATGCTAAGAATGCATTTTCTCAAAGCCTTAATGAGGCAATGGATAGGATTGATCGTACCGCGCGTTCTACATTAGATCAGCTATCTTCTATGGTTCAAGAAGTTCAAGAAAGAAATCAGATTGCGCTTAAAACCATTGCCGCACGTGTGCAGCAGCTCATCAATACTTTGCCTTTTGCGCAGCTTCAACCTCAAGTCACAGATGTAAGTCCAAGATATATTGTTCCAGCTAGGCAAAGCTATAACGTTTCTATTAAATTTTTTGGTAATTTCCCTTTTTCCTCGCTTGCTCAATTTAAACCCTTACTTTCAATTGGTGGTCAAAAATTTGCAGCCTCAGAAAATACGACCCAAGAATTAGATTTTTCAGTGTCTAGCACAGTTCTTTTTCCACCCACAAGTGTGGATCCTTTGAAATGTTCTTTAGTCTCTGCGGAATTAAGCCTACCATGGGAAAGAAGCGAATGGTGGGGACTAAAAAAAGTCTCGGAAGTTGCTCAATATAAAATTCAGATAGGCGCTCTTCCTAGCTCTCCAGGTCGAATTACTTTTCAATATACAACTCCTAGAGTGGTAACAGAGCGACAAAGATTTGTTCAGGGTGTATTCCACTTAAGTTCAACGAGAGAAGCTGGAAATAATGATCAGAAAGATGTTCCTTTTACTGTAACCCCCCATGCTGGATGGCATGTCATTCGAGGAACTTCAAGGGTAGAAAGGTATTTGCCACATGGAGAGTGCACACGCCCCTATTTTGTTAGTGACGCAGGAGATAGAGTGACTTACAAAGCTAGCACCATCCATATTTCAGCCGGTTCAGCAGGGATAATGGATTTTTGTATCGGTTTTGACGAAAGTAGAGAATATACTGTCCAAGATCCGCATACACAAAATGTGGCTTTGCATTGGGGCGACTCGGTTGTTTTGGCTCAAAATGTAGGAAAATTGGTCTTTGACGCATTTGATGGGTCGCATGCAGAGTTTGCTGGTGCCGATCTATCTAATCGTTTTATTAAAATAAAAGATGAAGGCGGAAACTTAATCGTAAGTGCTGCAGATCCTGCGGTTCTATCTATCCCCTCCAATGGTGTAGCCGCTCGAGCAAGTTTGAATACAATGCTTCGAAGCAGGTTATAACCTGAAGCCCCTTGGAAGCCTAAAAACTTCCTGAGGGGCCTAATCTGTGTATTAAAAACGCTGAAAATAAAATTTTATCTAGTTGTACCCAAACACGGGACAACTGAAAATCCTATTGCCGCTTTGAAAGAACACAGGCAAAATAGCTGCCAACTTTTTAGCCTTGGATACTTATGTCACTCACTACTGCTGCTGTCTGTTTAATTGCCTGCCACGGAGGGCCGGCGGATCATTTTGCGACCTTTGCCGAGAACTTGATCCGAGATGGTTACCAAGTTGAGATCTATGCCTCGGGTCCTGCGCTTAAAAAGTTTCAAGAGCGCAACATGTCTGTAGCGATGTCGTTTAATGCTGATAATCTCACCAACGCACAAGAGACGGAATTAGCAGCACAAATTGCTCAAAGATGTACTAAAGCCGCAGCGGTGCTTACAGATGTGGGCCACCATTTCGATATTGCTCTGCAACACGCTTTAGCAGAAATTGCGCCTGAAGTGTTAAGCGCAGCCTTTTATGATAATCCAGAGCCATACGTTCCAGGTGGATATTCGAGCATAGCAGCTCAGGTAATGCTCTTGGCAAAACGCGTTCTCTTTGCGAATGCAAATCTCGCGCGAGAAGCTCTTTTTCAAGAACCCAATAAAGAAATAATTCTGCCTTTCAAAGAGCGTTTTGGGATTGGCTATTACCCGGTTGCCCAAGCTGACAGGATTGCAGCAAGACGAGCTGCGGATCATGATAGAATGCGCAAAGAGCTATTCTCTAAACATGGGATAGAAGAAAGAGGGCAAAAGGCACTGGTCTACTTTGGAGGGAATAATGAGGAGTATTTCACAAAGGCTTTTCCTGCCTTTCTCACTTTTCTTTCTGAGGGCATGAAGCTTGCAGATCTCTCGAAGTTTGTGATTGTGCTGCAGCAGCATCCGGGGGCTAAGGGTAAAAATATCGATCGCATGCAACTTGAAGCATGGATCAAAGAATGTGGTGATGCAAAAGGTGCCCCGACAATCGTCATTTCCGATCAGAGCTCCGATGAGATGCAAGTTGTTGCAGATGGGGCGTTATTCTATCAAACGAGCATGGGGCCTCTATTTGCCTTAGCGGGCATTCCAACTCTTCAAGTTGGGCATGAGACCTTTAAAGATGTGCTCGTGCGAGGCGGTCTGTGCCAATCGGTTACAAATGCGTCGGATTTTGTTAAGGCCGCTTCTGCCCTCAAGTCCGTTCCAGTTACAGAGGAGCAGCGTAGAATTATCTTTAAGAGTTTGGGAATCAAAGAAGACTGGTTCAGACTGTTCAAGCTGGCTCTTCAGCTTTCTGTAAAAGAGGCGAGCTCAGCAGCGACTCTCTCTCCTAAAAGATCTGTTTTGCCCTACTTTTTAGCTGCAGGTAGTCTGGCTGGGTATTTAGCCATTCGGATTTTGAATAGAGGTCCTGCTCGTAGCTAGAATATAAAAATTCTTCTATGAAGGTGTCATCAAGCGGCTATTGCACTGAAAAGCAATGTCCTTGTAAACTGGCTATGCCAATTATTTGGCGGGGTGCTAAAAAATGAACTGTCACATTGAATCTAGATCCTTCGGCTCAGATTCTGCGCTTGCCTCAAGCGGGCAAGCGGTGACGGTCGCGCGCATGCGCACTTAAAACTAGCACTTCTTACCCGCCACATCTTTTTTCTCCTCCAGACTCTCAGAGATCAAAGCCTTAAATGGGCAAGAAGTGCAAACCAAGATTAGGGAATAGCTATGTCAATACAGCAGCAATCATTGCCGGCACAAAAAACAGGGATCTCTAGCCTATTTACAACGGGACTTGCACTGTTCTCGATGTTTTTCGGGGCAGGGAATTTAATATTCCCTCTTCTAATTGGTAAAGCGGTAGAAGGTAATGTCTGGTTTGCTATTTGTGGTCTTGGGCTAACTGCGGTACTGGTGCCTTTTCTTGGGTTGGCTGCGATGGTTCTATTTGAGGCTGATTATCAGCGCTTTTTTGGACGTGTTGGGAAAACTCCTGGGTTGCTTCTGCTTTTGCTGTTGCAGCTCATTCTCGGACCGCTAGGAGTGATCCCTCGGCTGATTACGCTCATGCATGCAACAGCTGGCCCTTATCTATTCAATATTCCTTTGATGCTCTTCAGTATTCTCGCTGCGATTATTATTTTTGGCTGCAGTTTCAAGCGCCATCGATTGATCGGTTTTCTAGGGGCGATTTTAACGCCTATTCTTTTGCTTTCGCTTGCGGCCTTAGTATTCATGGGTCTGACACATAGCTCTTCATTAAATGTTTCAGCAGTTCCTGCATCCGAGAGTTTTTTACAGGGGTTGCTCGGTGGATACAACATGATGGACTTGATCGCCGCTTTTCTTTTTGCTTCAGTGGTGCTTCCTCACTTCCAAAAAGAAACTGAATTAGAACATCCAGCACAAAGAAGGCGTTCGCTCTTGAAAAAGATGCTCTTTTCGAGTCTGATTGCGGCCTTTCTGCTGTTTTTGACTTATGTGGGCCTCTGCCTGATCTCTGCGCATCATAGCGGGGCCTTAGATCCCGCTTCTCCACCCGAACAGATGCTCAATGCCATTGCAGTTATGTTATTGGGTCCTGTTGGAGGCTGCATAGCTGCGGTGGCTGTTATTGTGGCTTGCTTAACAACAGCCATGACACTTGTTTCGATTTTTGCAGATTATTTGCGGAAAGATCTGTGTAAAGAAAAAATCAGTCCTACATGGGCTTTAGTTCTGACACTAATTGTCACCACTCTCTTTGCGAATTTGGGATTTGGAGGCATTGCTGCCTTTTTAGGCCCAATCGTTCAAGTGGTCTATCCTGGCTTGATTTTACTGACGCTATTGAACCTTTTTCACGCTTTGTACGGATATCGTATGGTGAAGATGCCGGTGTTTTTGGCTTTTGCAGGCTCTGCTGCCATTTATTTGGCGTAAAAGAATTAACGTGTTGTAGCTTGTAAGATGAGCGCGGCTTCTTCTCCGTCGATTAAGACGAATTGATGCAGCTCTGGCTCGTAGCAGTAAACATCGGCTTGTGCGATATCAAACCACCAGCCATGCACGCGCAGCTGCTTTTTTTCGATACGTTCACGGATAAAAGGATAGCTTTTGATGTGCTCTATCTGTTGGAGCACATTCACTTGAGAGATCTGGTTAGTTTCAGAAAGTAAAGGATCGATTACAAACCCATCTCTTACCTTGTTAAGGGCTTCTTCTCCATGCTTTAGCCAGGATTCAACGTGGGGACAGCAAAGAGTATCTATGCCTTGGGATAGGGCTTGCATCGCGCCGCATTCAGAGTGGCCGCATACGATAATATCAGAAACATTTAGAGAAAAGACCGCAAACTCGATCACAGCCGATGCGCTATTGTCTTGGGCAGGTGCGTCAACCGGGGGCACGAGGTTTCCGATGTTTCGCAAGACGAATAGATCTCCCGGATTGGTGGAAGCAAAAAGATTTGGCACTACACGGCTATCCGAACAGGCGATAAACAGCGTGTCGGGTTTTTGTCCCAGAGCCAGCTTAGCAAAGAGCGCGCGGCTCTCTGGTGTAAGGCTCTTTCTAAAATCGACGATCCCTTGAATCAATTTTTTCATATAAACTTTGGCTGTCTTTTTCTATTCAGACCATTTTCTCATAGAATAGCTTATCATGGGAGGTTTTTTCACTACAAAGGTCATAACTATAATTTTATTTGTATGGAATTTGTCTGATTGGGATTAGGGCCATCGCATGAAAAAAGTTTCTATATATTCAAGCCATGCTGAGAAGCTTTAGCCTATATTCAGGGCACAGGAAAGCAAGTGTTTTTTTTATGAAATCGATCGACCCAAAAAAATTAAGAACATTTATTTACAGAAAAAAATTTACAGTTTACGGTCTTCATTTATTTTCGATCTACATACAGGAAGTTCGTTATGAGAAAAAAAACCACCATAGGTGAAACCTGGGATAAAGTGAAAAACCTGTCTCTTTATTATGCTATTCCAATACTACTTGTCGTTCTAACCACTTCTGTTACCCAAGGCTTTGCATACTGTGCGTATGTGGCTAATAGTGATGATAACACTGTCTCTATGATCGATACGACGTCCAATACGGTCGTAGGATCTCCAATTGGTGTGGGTAGCAGGCCCGATGCAATTGCGATTACCCCTAACGGAGAGTTTGCCTATGTGGCCAACCCTGGTGATAACACCGTCTCAGTAATAAACACGGCTTCCAACATGGTCGTAGTATCTTCAATCGGTGTGGGTTTCACGCCCACAGCAATTGCGATTACTCCTAACGGAGAGTTTGCCTATGTGACTAACTCAGATGGGACCGTCTCAGTAATAAGCACGACGTCCAATACAGTTGTAGGATCTCCAATTGGTGTGGGTTCTGTGCCCGCAGCAATTGCGATTACCCCCAACGGAGCGTTTGCCTATGTGGTTAATTTTAGTAGTGGAACTGTCTCAGTAATAGACACGAGTACCAATACAGTCGTAGGATCTCCAATTAATGTGGGTCTCGCGCCCACAGCAATTGCAATTGCGATTACTTCTAACGGAGAGTTTGCCTATGTGGCTAATGCTGGTGATGGGACCGTCTCAGTAATAAACACGAGTACCAATACAGTCGTAGGATCTCCAATTAATGTGGGTAGCGGGCCCGAAGCAATTGCAATTACCCCCAACGGAGCGTTTGCCTATGTGGCTAATGCTGGTGATGGGACCGTCTCAGTAATAAACACGAGTACCAATATGGTCGTAGGATCTCCAATTGGTGTGGGTAGCGGGTCCGACGCAATTGCGATTACCCCTGACGGAGAGTTTGCCTATGTAGCTAATACTGATAGTAACAACGTTTCAGTAATAAGCACGGCATCCAATACGGTCATAGGATCAATTGGTGTGGGCAGCGGGCCCGACGCAATTGCGATTAGCCCCAATGCCTGTGCGATCACTCCCTCTCTATTGTTACCGCCACAAAATCTCACAGGCCATCAAAAAAAGAATGATTTTGGTTTAGTATACGAACGATTCAATCTACTGCAGTGGACTGCAAGTCCATCTAGTGCAGTGGCTGGCTATTTCGTCTATCGCGATGGCGTTAAAATAGCTACTTTAGATGCTTCTACATTTAAGTATAGGGATCACGACAGAAGGAAAGGGGTGACAACGCTCTATTCAGTTACTGCTTTCAACGCTGTAGGCAATGAAAGCGCTTCCGCCAATATCACAATTAAATAGGAATGGTAATCCATGTCTAATCCATATAAAGGCAATTGCATCTACAGACTGTGTGTTTACTTTTGCGCCTCTGTATTATTTTTCACCTTCTTGAGCGAGAGAGTCTTTGCTGATCAATCTTCCTCCTCAGAGCCTGAAAATTTGAGCACACCCTATTCAAAAGTACAGCCTATGCTCGAGGTCAAAGCAGGCTATTTCTTTTTCTCTAATGCCAAAATGCGCAAAATTTATGATAGGGGAGGATATGACGTGCAGATGAGCGGGTCCTATCCGATATGGCGATGGCTACAGGTATATGGAAGTGTTGAATACCAGGAAGTCCATGGCAGATCACTCCATGGACATCAGAAGACCTCTCTTTGGAAAATTCCGGTGAATTTGGGGCTAGAAGCTATCATTAATATCTACCCCAAGATGCAATATTACTTCGCATTAGGACCACGTTACTTTTATGTTCATCAGCATAATGACTCTTCTTATGTGAATCGGAATATCAATCGAAATGGCGTAGGCGGATTTGCGAATACAGGCTTTCTCTTTCTTCTTTGTCGGCATCTGGTATTGGATGTATTTGGAGAATATTCCTATGAACGAACTCACTTTCACTCTTCCAAAACCAATGTTGAAGGAAGACATATTCAAATTGGTGGCTTCACCTTTGGTGGAGGACTGGGGTATGCGTTTTAACCTTGATCATCAGGGAGTCGATCCACTTCTCAAGGGAAATTCAGCATAACGAATACAACTACTTCCAAGGCGATAAAAGATATAGATCTTATTAGGTTCTAATTGTCCTTTCCGCTATTACTGGAAAAAAAGGAGAAAGGATAATGCGTAAGAGCCACTGGTGTTTTGTCTTTGGGATATTATTTTGCGTACTTTGCATGAAGAGCTCGCTTTTTGCAGCGCAGCCCTTATCCGAGCAGGCGCCAGTTGAGATTCCTCAGATGAGTCAAAAGGCTGAAGAATTCTACCGCTCAGGTAACATCCTCTGGGTGGTGCAACAGATAGTTCCCATTCTGATTTTTGCCGGACTGCTTTTCACGGGAATCTCGGCCAAGCTCAGAAATTTGGCTCGCCGCTTAGGAAAGTCCTGGTTCTTCGAAGTGGTGATCTACTGGGTGCTTTTTGGCCTGATTCTCTTTATCATTCAGCTTCCAATAACCTACTATGGCGAGTATGCAAGGCTGCATGGTTATGGGCTCTCTTCTCAAGAGTTCGGCAAGTGGTTCATAGATACACTTAAAGCTTCTGCCATCACACTTATCGTCGGTGGTGTAATCGTGCTCATCGTTTACTACCTAATCAAGAAAAGCCCGAAACGCTGGTGGATTTATTGTGCCCTGCTAACCCTTCCCTTTACTGTCTTATCGATTTTAATCACGCCGCTTTGGATCGATCCTCTTTTTAATCATTATGGCCCGATGAAAGACAAGGCGTTAGAAGCTAAAATTCTTCACCTTGCCGACCGCGCGGGGATTAACGGCACACGAGTTTTTGAGGTAGATAAGAGCCAAGATACGAGCATGGTTAACGCATACGTTACCGGATTTGGTCAAACAAAGCGCATCGTGCTTTGGGATACCATTATTGCCAAATTGCCCACTGATGAGCTGCTTTTTGTAATGGGCCATGAGATGGGTCACTATGTCTTACACCACATAGAAAAAGACATCGGTTTTGAGTTTGCGCTCAATTTCTTGCTGTTTCTATTTTTGAGCACGTCTCCCTATTTTATTAAACGCTATAAGAAGTCTTTCCACATTCAGTCACTTTCAGACATCGCGTCTCTTCCTCTCTTATTTTTGATGGCGCAGCTGTTCTATCTTGCCACGGCACCTATCTCTAACGCTTTCTCGCGCCACTTTGAACATGAGGCTGATCGTTTTGGGTTGGAGATCACGCAAAATAATCACGCTGCTGCAGAAGCCTTTGTGAAACTGCAAAGCCAGAACCTCGGAAACCCTAATCCGGGCATGTTATACGTCTTATGGAGATCTACCCATCCTCCTTTGGGGAAGCGTATTACCTTTTGCAATACTTACCATCCTTGGAAAGAGGGCGAGCCATTGCAAAATCAGAAATACATTAAGCCTGAAAGCCATTAGGATGACACTTAAGAGGGTTCCTGAAAAGGAACTCTCTTCTGTTTTATTCTTCTTTTAATCTATTATTTCTTGGCAAACCCCCAAGTTGTCATGTCTCACGTCCTTTCAGTTAAAAACCTACGCAAAGTCTACCCCGGAAAGAAACAGCACGTGGCTGTGGATGGGATCTCTTTTGAGCTCGAAGAAGGAGAAATCCTAGGCCTTCTTGGTCCGAATGGTTCAGGTAAGACGACAACCATTCAGATGCTCTTGGGCACGCTCTCTTTTTCTGCTGGGTCGATTGTGTATTTTGGCAAAGATTTCGAGAAGCATCGCTCAGAGATTTTACAAGGGATCTCATTTGCCAGTACCTACACCAGCTTGCCTTGGATTTTATCATGTGCTGAGAACCTCGAGGTGGTAGGACGCTTGTATGGATTAAACCCGAAAGAGAGCGCTAAGAGATTTGATCCTTTGTTGGAGCGCTTCGGCATCCTAGATAAGAAAAAATCCCGCGTTTCTTCGCTTTCGGCAGGGCAGGTCACGCGCCTCATGCTTGTGAAAGCATTTTTTATCGATCCTAAAATCGTTTTGTTGGATGAACCCACAGCCTCCCTTGATCCCGATGTCGCACAAGAAATTTGTGAATTTATTTTAGAGCAGCGAGACAAAACCGGATTGTCGATTCTCTTTACCTCACATAAAATGGCAGAAGCGACTGCACTGTGTGATCGAGCGATCTTCCTCAAGCAGGGCAAGATCATTGCAAATGATGTCCCTAAAAAGCTCGCCGCAAGCGTATCGACTTTTCGTTTAAAAATGCTCATTGCTGATGACATGCAGCGCGTTGTAGATCTGATAGAAAAGAAACGCTTCTCTTACAAAATTGAACATCAATTAATTGAGATCACTATTGATGAGAACGAGATCCCTGCATTTTTGAATAGCTTAGGCCAAGCCGACATCACCTATGCGAATATTAAAATTGAAGAGCCTTCGCTAGAGGATTATTTTCTTCAAATTGCGAGGAAAAACGGATGAACTTAAGTCGTATTCGCGGTGTGTTTTTCCGCTACTATCACTCTCTTTTTAAGGGGCTACAAACGCTTGCAGATCTCTTCTATTGGCCTTTAGTGGATATCCTGCTTTGGGGATTAACTTCTGTTTGGATTCAGAGCCAACATGACGTGGCCAACCTACCGCTTATTCTCATGACAGGCTTAATTTTTTGGCAAATCACTTGGCGCGGCTCTGTTGATATCTCGGTCAACTTACTGCAAGAGTTCTGGAATCGCAACTTAGTCAATCTCTTTTCGACACCCCTGAAAATTTCCGAGTGGAGCGCGGGCGTCATCTTGCTCTGTTTTTGCAAACTTGCTGTCACCGTAGCCTTTGGCGCGGGTGTTGTTTATATTCTCTACGCACTCAATGTATTTACTTTGGGATGGGCTTTTTTGCCCTTTGCTATTTCACTGCTGATCTTCGGCTGGGCTATTGGCTTTTTAGCCGCAAGCGGGATTATCTATTGGGGCCATCAGATGGAAGCCTTTGCTTGGATGATCGCTTTTGTTTTCGCGCCATTTAGTGCTGTTTTCTACCCAGTTGAAATATTGCCAATATGGGCGCAATCTATTGCTTGGAGTTTGCCTACAACTTACATCTTTGAGGGCATGCGCGCAATTCTCAGTAAAGGAACTTTTCCGCTTCATTATTTCTGGATTAGCTTAGCGCTAGACGCTTTCTACCTAATTCTTGCGGTTCTACTTTTTAAATACATGTTCCAGAAGAGCCGTGCCAAAGGATTAGCACGACTTGAGTAGCTTCTTTCGAAGTTCCCTTTTGCTTGTGAAAAAGCATAGTAAAAAATATCATACGATATTTTTACTAGCGGAGCATAAGCCATGCGTTCAGGTCTATTTGCTGTTTTCTGCTTTTTTATCAGCGCTATTTCAACTGCATTTGCAGAAGTTACTCTCACACCTCTTTCTGGACATGAAGCACGCCTGGATCACCTAAAAACGCAAATCGAAAGAGAGCTAGATCTTCTCAACTATCCTCCGCGCCCATGGCTTCAAGTAAAAAAAAGATCGGATGGTGCGCATATTTATGACGTAGTGATCGTCGGTGGGGGACAAACAGGGATGACCCTAGCGTTCGCTTTACGCAAAGAAAAGGTCACAAATGTGGCTATTTTTGATGAGAACCCAGAAGGGCTCGAAGGACCTTGGCTCACTTATGCACATATGCCCACTCTTCAGACTCCTAAATGTGTGATTGGCCCAGATTGCAATGTGCCCAGCCTAACTTGCAAAGCCTGGTTTGAGACAAAATATGGCGTAGATGAGTGGGAGAAATTGCAGTATATCCCCAGAACAATTTGGGCAGAGTACCTTCATTGGTTTAAGACAACTTTACACTTATCTATTGTGAATCGTACTCACGTAGGTGCGCTAGAATGGGATGAGAAAGAAGCCTGCTTTATCGTGCCGATTGAGTCGGATGGAAAGCAAGGTGTTGTATATGCCCGAAAAGTGATTTTAGCCACAGGACTGCAAGGCTCTGGAGCTTGGGCCAAACCCTCCTTCATTGTGAATAATCTGCCGAAATCACTTTATAGCTCTGTCTACGAATCCGTGCACTTTGAGTCTTTCAAGGGTAAAAGAGTGGGGATTTTAGGTGCAGGTCCATCCGCATTTGATAATGCTATTTTAAGCCATGAATATGGAGCGAGTGAGATTCACATGTTTTGCAGACGCGCAGAACTCGGCAATGTGAACGTTTCCAGATGGGGTGAATATGTGGGTTTTTTGAAACACTTTTCAGATTTACCTGACATGGATAAGTGGAAGTTCATGACGAGGATTTTTGAATTTGGACAACCCCCAACGCCTTATTCGCTAAATAAGGTCAAATCTCTGCCTAACATTTTTATTCATTTTGAATGTCCTTGGGAGAATGCTGCAAAGCAAGGGGAGCAAGCAGTAGTTTACACTCCGAAAGGCTCCTATGCATTCGATCATCTTTTGATCTCAACAGGAGGAGTTATCGATCTTTCGCTGCGCGAAGAACTCGCAAATTTTTATGATCAGATCGCGCTCTGGGTCGATCGCTTTGATCCTCCCGAAAATCAGCAATGTTCAGGCTTGCTTTGCATGCCTTATTTGGGCAGGCATTTCGAGTTTGTCGAAAAGAATTCGGGCGAAGCTCCTTATTTAAGCTCGATTTTTAATTGCACTGGAGGTGCACTGGCAAGCGCTGGATTTAGTGCGGGCACAGGGCTTATGGGCATGAAATATAGTATTCAGAAGCTCGTTTATGGTCTTGTCAGCCAGCTCTTCTATGAAGATCGCGATTATTACTACAACACGTTAGATCACTATAATGAAGCCTTATAGCTTTTTGGCTTAAATCTTTAATAATTAGTGTTTTGAGTAAAATTTTGCATCACTGCAAATAAATCTTATATAATTATAATTATTTACATTTTGTATAAATTATTATACAATTAGTAATTATAATTAAATAGGCTTTTTGTGGTTTCAATTTCCGTTAGTTCTCCCTCTATCTTAAGTATGAGTTCTCCTTTAGCCGCTTTAAGTAAGGATTCTTCAGAAAAAGAGCAAGATGCAGCAGAAGCACTTTGTACTCTTTCGCAGAAACATCGCAGCAAAAGAAAACAAGAAGAATCAGAATGCACGGCTTCTGCACGCGTCATTAAAAAAGCCAAATTTCTCAACAAAGGCAACTACACCACGCCAGAGAAACTTTATGCAAAGTTGCTGACCTCAAAAACAGCAGCGCAGCTGCTCAATCGAGTTCAACTCAGTCAAAAGCAGCAAGGGTTTCCTAATGTTTCAATACAATTTATCACCAACAAACAAGATCAGTGGTATGGCCAGTGCGAGGGTCCATCTGGAATTGTCTCTATTCGTGCAGACTTAAAAGATGATGAGAAGTTAAGCATATTCGTTTTTGAACTGCTTAATTTATTAAAATCTCCTCGTTTTGAGGCATTCGAGCTGCCCGTATCTAGAGGAGAAGGCACAGCTATACTTTATGCAGTGTCGGTAGAAGCAATAGAATACGAAAGTGTGCTAGAATATCCCAAAATCATAAAAAAATGTGTCGAAGAAGATGGCTGGAATCCTAGTATCTACACAGATGGAATTTTATTGAAATTTGCTTCTTTCGACGAGTATTTGAAAATACAGGTTGAAGAGGGTCATACTCAACGCTACGTCGATAGATTTCAAAGCGCCTTAAATATGGCTCGCAGGCATTTAGCAAGTGCTTAAGTGCGCTTTAGATGCTCTGCTAAGGGGCTTCTGCTGCCGTAGTTCTCGGTGTACAATGATCAAGAAGAGCAATGGTGCCGATGAGAAGGTTCGAAAATGACTCGACCAAAGCACCTATCGCAACGATACCACTCTCAGATCCACCAGTAAATGCGATGTAATGAAAGAAGTTATGGGTTTTCTTCTCGACGGCGCCACATGTTGAAGCCAGCCAAAGAATAGGCTGCGTTACACATCCCAAAATGGTGCGCGCGATAAATTCTACGATCCCGACAACGCAGATCAAAGGAAACGCGATTCCAGCTAGTAACATTTTTCCTATGTTTTCAAAAGGAACAGGTCGCTTTTGAGGAAAGTCTACAAAATCTATCAGCTTTTGCGATAGATATGCGGAAATACTGATCAAGAGATAGTCGTGATTTCCCCATGTCTTCTTGCCATACTCTTTGAACTGGTCTTTCCAGTCAGCATCGTTCTGATGCGCGTAATCAGGGTAAGATTCGGCTAAATTATTAACTCTATCGACAAAAGAAATTGCGGTCATAATATGGAAATAACTTATTGTATAAGCGATCGATATTAAAATAGATCTATTGTGAATGCAAGCAAAATAATCTTTATTTAGCGCGCAGTGCGTTTAAGATTACCGCGGCATCGATGACTTCTTGAAGCACAGCTCCAATAGCAGGCGGAATGTAGCCGAAAGCCGCGATGATCATCAGAAGACCGCTCAGCCCAATTCCAATCAAAATGCCTTGCACAGCGATGTGCAGCATGCGTTGGCCAATATGCACCGCTTCGGCAACCTTGCTTGCATCATCGACGAGAAGAACGATATCCGCTGCTTCCGCTGAAATGGCTGTTCCTTGAGCTCCCATGGCTACGCCCACTGTGGCCGCAGCAAGCGCCGGCGCATCGTTGATGCCATCACCGACCATCATGGTGGGATTTTTGCGCTTAAGTTCTTGCACAACTTCCACCTTTTGCTCAGGAAGAAGATCAGCTTTAAAATGCGCGATCCCCGCTTGTTTGGCAATCGCGCCCGTATTTTTAGCGCTATCGCCAGTTAAGATTAGAATTTCCTCTACTTTTAAGCGTTTTAATCTCTCAATCATTTGAGGGACTTCTTTGCGTAAGCGATCGCTCAAGACAATTATTCCAGAGAGCTTTCTATCGGTGGCAATACAGGTGACAAGTTTTCCTTCAGCTTGCAGCCGATCGAATAAGTTCTGGTGTGTGTCTACGATCTCTTTCCCAAGCCTTTCTTGTATGAAAATAGGGGATCCGATCAACACATGCTGCTGGTCGACGTCGCCTTCCACGCCACGTCCGGGAACTTCTTGGAAATTAATCGGAAAGGGCAAGCTTGCAAATAGTTTTTCTGTATGTCTTACAATAGCTTGAGCCGCAGAATGAGCAGAGATCTGTTCAAGGCAAGCGGCTTTGTAAAGCAATTCATTGGGAGGGATCTGATCGAAAGGAATCACCGCATCAATAAACGGCATGCCGTAAGTGATTGTTCCTGTTTTATCAAATACAGCAACGCGAATTTTGCCAATCTGTTCGAGCGGAGCGCCGCCTTTCACGATGATGCCTTCTTCGGCTGCACGGTTGATTCCACTAAGGACTGCTACCGGCGTTGCTAAGATAAGTGGACAAGGTGTGGCGACAACGAGCACAGATAGGATGGTGGTAGGATCTTGGGTGATGAGCCATCCCAAAGCGCTCATGAGCAGCACGAGCGGAGTAAAAAAGATGGCGTAGCGATCTGCGAGTCGTTGAATAGGTGCTTTTTCACTTTGCGCTTTGCGCACAAGTTGCACGATCTTCGCATATTGGCTCTCTTCACTGAGTTTATCAGCGCGCATCTCAAAAGCCCCATCGGTGTCGATGGTGCCGCTAAAAACTTTTCCGCCGACTGTCTTGCGGTGTGCTAGTGGCTCACCAGTCAAGGCCGATTCATCGATTTCAGCTTCCCCTTGGGTAATCGTGCCATCCACTGGAATAAGATCGCCTTGGCGTACAATTAGAATATCGCCCACCTTCACATCTTTGACATCGATCTCGACGATTTCTGCATTTTTGCGGCGGGCTGTGCGCGGCGCGCGCTGCAACAGTGCATTTAGCGAGGAAGAGGCGCGTCCAAGACCATACTTCTCGATGGCTTCACCCCCTGATTGCATCAGCACCACAATTGCGCCGGCGAAATCTTGATTCATGATCACTGCCGTAACGATCGCTAGCATGGCCACTATGTCTGCGGCAAATTGCCCCTGAAACATGCCGCGTATAGTTTTGAAAACGATCGGCGCGCCACCCAAAATTAGTGTAGCAAACCAGATGTAATGGGCGATCTGCTTCTGACCTAAAAAAAACAGGAGAATGCCTGCCATTAACCCAAGAAAAGCTAAGGCTGGGATCGGATACTCACGAATGAGTTTTTTAACTGAAATTTGTTTCGTGCCTAATTGCATCTTATCTATAATTCTTTACCAATTTAAGCATTAAGGGACTATCGAATTTCATGGATTGCTGGAATTGTGGTGCGCATCTTGAAGATCCTCCAATGAGAAAACTCTCTTTTCGCGCGGTGTGCGACAAGTGCAATATGGGGTTGCACTGCTGCAAGAATTGTAAATATTACAAACCTGGCCTTGCAAATGACTGCATGATTCCGGGCACAGAATGCATCTCAGATCGCAGCGCGAACAATTTCTGCGAGGAGTTTTCTCTTTTGGGCAAAGCTCCGGCTGCACCGAATAGGCCCTCTAAGCAGGGGTTTGAAGATCTTTTTAAATAGAACCTATTCGCTTTTTTATGATTTGCGCATAGGTGCGTTGAAAGGAGTTGTAGGATTTTTAGGCAGGTTTTCTGGCGACAAAATCAATAGTTGTTTCAACTCGTTCGTTATACCGAATTTTGAAAATCTCTGTTTTATAACCTGTGAGCTTTAATAGCTCTTCAGCGGTTTGCGGCCCGTCGATAAAATTAGCTCCCATCCTTGTCATAAACTCTACCATTTGAGCATAGAGCGGAGAACTAGTTTTTGAACGGTACAATAGAGATCCCATAAAAAGCCCATTAGGCTCTAGAGAATTATGGATTCTATCCCATACAGAGCGAAGCTTTGAGGGATTTAAGTAGGGCAAAACATCGTTGGCAATAATCACATCAAATTTTTCTGAAAGATCAAATTCGTTGACATCTTGATGAACAATTCTTAGTTTTCCCGTTTTTATCAAAGAACCATCTCTGAGGTTTGCTTGCTTTTCCAGAATATCCAAAGCGCCTTTTGCTATATCAACGGCAACTACTTTCCATCCTCTGTATAAAAGATAAAGGGAAAATGCTCCATTGCCACAGCCTAAATCTAACGCAACACCTTTACCTATAGGCTTTTCCGCAGCTTCTACAAATGTTTTGGAAGCCACCCCTTGATGATCTTTGGCCATAAATGACCAGAACGCACTCGAATTTTCGAAACTTCCAAAACCTAAAGTTTCTATTCGCCCTCCGCCCAGCCAAAATTTAGTCGTTGCTTCAATGGATTTCCATAAGGCATCGACTGGATTTTCTTTTTTTTCAGGTGTAGCTTCTTTCGGAGCATTGATCGGTATACAAGCCTTTTGATGAGTTTTCCAATCAGCTTTCTGACACTCTGCGCTACAATAAGAAATTGCTTTGCATCGGCTGCATAGTTTGGTTGCAGGTTTAGAGCATTCAGGCCCAGGGCAAAGTTTTTTTTGTGCTACTAGCTTAGTTTTTTCAGTTTCAGTAGGAGGCTGAGGCGTTGATGGAGTAACAGTAGTCTGGGTGGTGGCTGATGAACTTGAAGGATCGAAGCGTACTGACATAATTTCCTCTTAATTTGAAAAAAAACCTCTATAATTGGGCTACATATTCTAAATTTACCTCGTTTTTTAGTCGATGTTTATAGCTTTCTTCCGTTTCAAGATAAAACTTTCAGCGTGAGGGACAAACTTTTTCAGCTCTCTTCATGCAGGATTTTTAATTTTAAGAAATTTTTAGTGGTGCCTTGTATGGAACAGATAGAGACTGATCCAGGTTTTAGGGGGATAGATGCATCTTGATATGCTAGAACTGTTTTCTGGCGACAAAATCAATAGTTGCTTCAGCTTCAGAACGAGTTTGGAGGATTTCTATTTTATAACCAGTGAGCGTTAATAGATTTCTGGCCATATGTGGTGTGTCGATAAAATTGGCTCCTATTTCTCTCATCAAGTTTTCCTTTCTAACAATCAACAGGTGGCGGTTTTGCGAACGATAAAATAAAGAACCCATAAAAAGCCCGTTCGGCTCTAAAGAGTCGAATATTTTATTCCATAAAGAGCGTAGTTTTGACGGATTTACATAGGGCAAAACATCATTGGCTACGATGAGGGCAAATTTGCGGTTAAAATTAAATTCGGTGATATCCTGATGAACGGTTTTTAATTTTCCTTCCTTTAGCAAAGAGCTATTTCTGCGATTGACTTGCTCCTCCAAAAGATTCAGTGCGGCTTTTGAACTATCAACCGCAATTATTTCTGACTGCTCTTTCGTGTAGGCAAGAAAAAGAGAAAATTCCCCCCTGCCACAGCCTAAATCTAATGCAACACCATTACCTTTATGTCCCATAGCAGCTTTGGCAAATGTCTCATGAAGCACATCTTCATGAAGTTCATTCATGTGGGACCAGAAGGCGCAGGAATTTTCGAAGGTTCCAAATTGTAGAGTTTTTATCATGCCTCCACCCAGCCAAAATTTAGCTGTCGCTTCTATGGATTTCCATAGAGCATCGACTGGATCTTCTTTTTTTTCAGGAGCAGCTTCTTTCGGTGCATTGATAGGTATGCAAGCCTTTCGATGAGTTTCCCAATCAGCTCTCTGACATGGTGCGTCACAATAAGAAATTGCTCTGCATCTGCCGCATAGTTTGGTCGCAAGTTTAGAACATCCAGGCCCAGGACAAAGGTTTTTTTGTGCTGTTGCTTGAGTTTTTTCCGTTTCTGAAGGAGTTGTTGTCGTTGATGAAGTAACAGTAGGCGGGCTGGTAGCTGATGAACTTGAAGGATCGAAGCGTACTGACATAATTCCTCTGATTTGAAAAAATCCTCTATTTGGGCAGATTATTCTAAAGTTACCTTTTTTATAAGTCGATGCTTATGGCTTTGTTTATTTGAATAAAATTCTAGCGAGAGCGTGGCAAACTCTCTCCAAGTTTTGCTTCTTGCGGGATTTTTAATTTTAAGAAATTTATAGTGGCACCTTGTATGGAACAGATAGAGACCGATCGGCTGATCCTTCGAGACTGGTTGCCTGAAGATTTAGCGCCTTTTATTGTGCTGAATAAAGATCCACGCGTCATGGAGTGTATGCCCAAGCTGCTCACCGAGGCGGAATCCATAGAATTTGCAAATAAAATCCGTACAAGGTTCGAGAAACAGGGATTTGGAATGTTTGCGTGTGTGATCAAAGACACGGGCGAATTTATCGGATTTGTGGGACTGAATGTGCCCGAGTTTGAAGCGCATTTTACACCTTGCGTAGAGATCGGCTGGCGCCTGGCTTATCACGCTTGGGGCAAAGGATATGCAAGTGAAGCTGCACGCGCAGTCTTGCAAGTCGGTTTTGAAAAGTTTGTGCTAAATGAGATTGTCGCCTTCACCGTGCCGGCAAATATTCGTTCAAGACGCGTGATGGAAAAAATAGGCATGGTGCACGATCTCAAGGGTGATTTTCACCATCCTAAGCTTCCGCTTGATCATCCACTAAGTTTGCATGTTCTTTATCGATTAAGAGGTTTGTAAATGCTTTCTCAAGAAACTTCTACTGAAGTCAAACTCACACCACCAATTATAAGTGCAGAAACAATTTTGCAGCGAATAACCTGCACACGACCGACCCGTGAAGGAGAGTTTAATATCTCAACGGAGATCCGGCAGGAAAAGAAGATCATCAATTGCTATGGACATGGGGGCGCTGGTTGGACCACGCTTTTTGGATCTGTAAATGAGGCGATTCAGCTTTTTCAACGCGATTTTGCTTCTTCAAAACAACTTCCTATCCGCGTGGTTGGTGCTGGGTGCGTTGGACTTACTGCTGCCATCGAACTCAAACGTCTTGGATACAATGTAGTTGGGATTGTTGCTGATGAGATTTACGATACAGCCTCATGGCGTGCAGGCGGCTATTTTGCTTTTGTTTCCGTAAAGACATCTCCAGAAGAGCAAGAGCACTTAAATGTCATCGGTGAAGAGACCTTTAAAGTGTATGAATGCATCGGTCAAGGAAAGCACGCTTATCTCAGTAAAGAGACTGTGCGCTACCTGCCAGTCTATTGTGGGAAAGATACCGAAGCGGGCATTAAAGATTTAGCTGCACGTAAACTGCTCCCTCCGCCAGAAGAGATTACGCTGGATTTTGGTAAGGGCGTGAAGCATTCCAATTTTCTGAAATACATGACCTATTATATGGACACCACGCACCTCATGCAGCAGCTTATGGCAGAGGTTATTAGGCTAGGAATTCCATTAACCAATGAACACATCGGCTCTTTTGATGAGATCGCAGAAACTTGTATTTTTAATTGCACTGGTTTAGGCGGAAAAGAGCTCAATCGCGATGCAAAGATCGTTCCTGTGCGCGGGCATCTTCTTTTGCTAAATACACAAGCTGGAAATGGTCACCTGGATTATATGATCTATCATTCCCTTCTCCAGGATGGAAAAGAAGAATATATCTACATGTTCCCCAAGAAGCTTGCAGTTAGTTCTGAACATCAAAGCGGCTTGCCCTGTCGAGGTGTCTTAGGCGGTACTTTTATTCCCAATACGGAAGCCTTAACTCCGGCTGAACTAGCAGAGCTCGATGCAAAGACATTTAAAAAAATGCTTGAGCGTCATCAACAGTTCTTCCATGGAATTGCATAAGCCGTATAATTCCCCCTTAAAACTAGGGTTCAAATGAAAAAATTATCTTTACTTCTGCTTGCAAGCCTATTTTTCTCCTCTTTCAATTTAGATGCAGCTAAAAGCTCCCAACCGATCGTTTTTACACAATTGGATGGTAGGGCGTGGGTAGAAAAGAGCATAGCTCAATACCCGGAAATTCTCTGGCTGGCGGACAGCACTGTGCGTAAAACCGAAGAGGGAGAAGCCAAGTTAGGTAGCTCTTATTCCGAGCGCCTTTTCGGTCAAAAATTTGTAGAGTTTGATCGCACGCTTATGACTCTGCGCTGTTTAAAGCTTATCCTCGATGGCAGCGATAAAGCTTATCAGGAATTTACTGCGGCTCAACCAGAGGCAACTAAGCTTTCTAGAGAGAGCTTTCGTGCGCTTCACTTGCAGGGAAAGAGCTTGCTGCAATCGAACTACCAAGGGCTCACGCAGATTGAGATGGCTCAAGCTATGGAAACCGCCTTAGTGCTAGGTGATATGGGAAAAAGCGAAAAGGCTCGCACCCTATTTAAGCCCTTTGGAGCCTCAGCCCCTGACCACGATGATTTTCATGGAGAGGCGATGCACATCCTGGCAGCGCAGCCTGAACTTTGCCCCTCCTTTATTGCACTTCCTGCAGCTGCAAAAGCCCTTCTAATAAAAGTGGCCAATCTTGCGCATTTCGGACATGTAACCCATCTCGAAGGCGGACCCGCCATGCTCACCACCCTGAAAGAGAATGGCATTGTAAGTTCTGATCCGACAGCTTTCGCTTTTGATTTTTTTGTACACACATGTGATGTGGCCGGAGTCTTAGGACATGTCAATAACCAGTCTTCGCTAATTTACACCGAACTTACACACAAGGCCGTTCAAGCCACACAAGATGCATGCCGCGTGCTTGAGGATCCTAAAAAGAGCGAATGGGATGCTTATGATGCATATGTTACTACCAGAGCCGGGTGGCTCGGGTTAAACCCTGCCGATCGCAACGATCGCGTTTTGACACGGCTTGGAGCGATGATTAGGCTTTTTACACCTGGTGAAGGCAAGACCTTACGTGCTGCACTGCTTAAGCTCGATCAGAAGACTCGCGATCAGATCAGCGCGCAACTCGATGTGCAAAAAGGGGAAAAAGAGGGCCGTACGCCAACTTACATTCCTGCCGTGCTGGTCAACCTCGCAAATAATGCACAGTTAGGAAATACAGATCCTCAAAGACTCTCGCAAACGGTCACACTCGGTTTGCCATTTGTGTCACGCGTGCTCGAGAAACATAAACAGCAGCTCGCTCAAAAACGCGCCAATCCTGAAGTCCCACTTAACTTTAACAAAATCGCTGGCGTAGCTAAAAGCGCTCCACAATCTCTGCAGCAAGGCGAGTTTTTAATCGATCAAGAAGGCAACGTCACCCTCAAATAGCCGTATTAATTGAGTGGTATCTCGGGCGACTCTTTGCCTGGAGCTTCGAGATGATGACGCGGCAAGAAGAAGGCATTTGCAATGAGCGTCGGAATGATTGCGCTTGCAATCACCGTGGCCACAATCTGCGAGTATTGGCCTTGGTCGATTAGGTTATTATTTAACCCAAATAGAGCCGCAATCGTACCGAAGGTCAGCCCAGTTGACATAAGCAGTGTCGTATAAATTGCATCCTTTTCGGGATATTTAGACATTTTTGCAGCTGGGTAGACGCCAATTGCTTTGGTCACCATCTTGGCAAAAAACAGCACTACAAAGACAAGCGGAGCCATAAAGAGTGCGGGGAGTGAAACAAGCGCGCCTGCGCGCAAAAAGTAGAAGGGCGTCAGCAAACCGAATGTAATTGCTCGCATGCGCTTTACCAGCATTGTGTCTTTTTCAAAAATCGAAGCGATCACCATGCCCATGATGTAGGCTGGCAGCACAGGTTCGCTTCCCGACCAATAAGCTAAAAATCCCAACCCAAACAAGAAAAAAAGCAGATACTTAGCTTCAGGTTCCGAATGGCGTGTGCCCCAAGCTTTAAATGTCTTTCTAGTCAATTTAGGCAACATGAAGAGCACCACAATCGTAGCGCCAATGAACGCCAGAGACTTCCAAGTGAAGGGCGAAAAGATGAATCCTAATGCAAGAACTGTTCCAAGATCGTTCACAAAACAGGCAGCTAAAACAGCTCTTCCAAAACGTGTGCGATTTAGCCCTAAGTCCAACATCACCGCATAAACCACCGCCACAGAAGTAGTAGAAAGCGCAATGCCTGTGAGCCAACTTGCAGCTATGCTCCAATGCAGCAAATAGTAGGCGATAGCTGTACAACCTAAAAAGGGGATAAGAAAGCCAGCTAGGCCAATGAGCAAGATCTCTTTCATCTGGCCTTTAAGCGAATCGGGATTGAGCTCAGTGCCTGCCAGAAAGGTCAACATCACTGCACCAAAGCCCGCCAGTGTTTTAACCCAAGGAGTGTCTGATCCGAGAGAGGTATATTCAGGCATCCAGAGGCCGATTAGGTAGGCTACCAGAAGCGCCACCACGATTTCACAAAGGGCGACCGCGATTTTTAGCTTAAATGAGAAGAAATCCGCCACCAGAGCCATCAGAAACCACAAAGCTGCCAGCAGCCAAATACTCATATTGCGCATCCTCTAATCTGCTTGTAACAGAGGGTCTCGATTTCATCAAAATATAGTTTTTGGAAACCTACGACAACAGCGCCTTGCATTATTTGAAAAATGGCATTTATATCAGCCCTTTTTAAGATTTATTTCTTTGTAGCGCTTATCGAGCAGCTCTTCGTAAGAAATGAAGCATTCTACTCTGCCATTTTCATTGAGTACTGGAAGAAAAGCTTTAACTGACGGAGAAGCGAAAAATGGAAAGGAGTAACGCGTGGAGCTGTCACCTTGGGGAGGGTTGATTACCCGATGTGTAGCAGCGCGGATTTTTTGCTTTGAAATCAGCGCTAATAGATCACTTGGCGTTACAATGATCGTATGATCGGGCACGATTATGTCGATCCATTTTCCCTCTCGTGTTTTCACTTGCAACCCCGGAGCCGAAGCTTTGGGCATGATGGTAATCAAGTTGATATCTTCATGTTCGTGAGAGCGGTGGGCGCCAGAATTTGATGAAGATTCATCCACCGGAGGGTAATGAAGCAGGCGAAGAATGCTCGTATCTTCTGTGAGAAAGTCAGATAAAATGGTCTCGTTTTCTTCACATCCTAGATACAAAGCGGTTGCTTCCAGAAGAGATCGTGTACAAGCATTGCACGCAGCATAAAATGCTAAGATGATCTCTTTAAACTGCGGGATCTTTTGTGGCCACAAGTGCTCGGGCTGCAAATTTCCCATCACATGATAAAACTCTTTCAGATCTCCGATGGGATAATCTCTGGCATGTTCTTGTTGAAAGGGGGTGTAGCCCACTAAACCATCATGCGTATTCGCGCGCATTTTGGCATCGAGGGGCAGCTTGAAATATGCGCTTGCTTTCTCAAGCACTTGATCGAGCAAGGTAGGCTCAATCCCACTATTTCGAATGGCAATACAGCTGGTTTGTTCAAGCGCCTTTCCAAAGTCTCGGGCAAACTCTCGCCTTTCTTCTTTTGTGCCGTGCGTAAATTGATTTAAATCCAAACAAGAAATATCTCTCTCGGCACAGAGACTGCTGATACATGAAGCGAACATCAGATGCTTAATCATTATACCCCCTCAAAACCATACTCGGAAAAAAACTGCCCATTTTGTATGCACTTAAGCGCATGACAAATAAACGCATCGGTGGTGGTTGGGAGATTGTCTAAAGCAAAGAAAGCGAGCTCGTCGCAGCTTTCAGGCTCATTGTTTGTGATGGTGCCTTTGTAGCTCTTTACCGCAAAAAAGACGTCGATCTGTTCGAATGATAAGTCTTCTGGCATGGGATGGAAACGATGCATCACATGGCACACGGACAAGTTCTCGGGTTTTAGATCGATATTGATCTCTTCTTTGGCCTCGCGGATTACAGCTTGCGTGAGGGGCTCTTTGCCATCATGCCCACCCATGGGAAGAACATATTTTCCGTCCGCAATGCCCGTTTGAAATCTACGTAGAAGTAAGACTTTTCCTCGATCGAGCAGTACGACAAAGATTCCTACTTTTAACTTAAATCGCTTAGCTTCTTTAGCTGCAAATAGTGTTAGAAACTCGCTTGTCATTGAGGCCTCCAAATTTGAGATGACCTAATATTAGGATAGTGGCAAATAATAAGAGAAATTCATATTATTTAAAGATGCTATAAGTTGGGCTTATGACAAAACTTCATTTAAATCTCATTTATTTAAAATATTTTTGCGATGCCGTGCGAAGTGGTAGTATTTCAGCATCCGCAAGACTAAACCACGTAAGCCAATCTGCTGTCAGTCAAGGGATTAATAAGCTCGAATCGAATTTGGGCTGCGGGCTTATCTCGCATCAGCCCAATCGTTTCAAAGTAACGGAAGAGGGCAAGCAACTCTTCACGCACGCGAAGCAAATTTTTAAAGCGATCGAGAGCACTGAGGATTTCTTATCAAGGGATGCAGGAAGAATTACTTTTGGATGCACCCATAGCTTTGCATTGGCATGTCTTCCTCAATATCTGAAGCTTGCAAAGGAGCATCTGCCGAATCTTAGAATCAATTTCCGATTGGGGCATTACGCGAATATCAAGGAGTGGATCAAAAAGGGGACGATCGACTTTGGAATTCTGCTCGACAACGATGATCTCTCTCCATTTGAGCGTTACCCCCTGCATAAGGGATCATATCGTCTCTATGCCGCCAAAGAGGTAAAAAAACCCTTAGCTCTTCCCTTTCTGCTCGATTCCGAAGAGCGCATCGAGACCAATTTGTTAAAAGCACGCTATCGAGAAGCACATGCAAAAGAGCTGCCGATTTTGATGGAAGTTTCTAGCTGGAGTGTAATTGCAAAACTCGTCCAAGAAGGTCTTGGGATTGGACTTTGCCCTGATTATATTGCGCATCAAAATCGTGCAATAAAACCCGTGTTTGAAGAGCTCAATCCGATGAGCTACACTCTCTATGCACTATTTGAAAAGAACATGACTCCCACTGTGTTTGCACTCAAATTTATCGAGCTCTTTTCAAAGTTCCCTCTATGAGTTTTTGATCTATCTGGGAAATTTCTTTTTGCGAATATCAGAAAGAAATTAGAATCGAACCAAACTATACAAAAGGTTCATCCGTGCTTAAAAAACTCTTGCTAACACTACTTCTCTGCAGCGCTACGCTTTCCTTGAGCGCTGAAAATGATCCTACGATTGAATTAATCCGCTCACTTACAAACGCTTCAGGCGGTTGTGGTTTTGAAGGTCCTGTTCGAAACATCATGAAGGATCAGCTGAAAGATCTGCTGATTGAAATGAAAACGGACAAGATGGGAAACCTAATTGGATTTCGCGAAAAAGAGACAAAAAAACCACGTATTCTTCTAATGGCTCATATGGATGAAGTCGCATTCATCGTCAGGGAAATCTCCGATGATGGGTTTATCTTTTTCGATAATGTTGGTTGGTGGATAGATCCAGTTGTTATCGGTCAGAAGTGGATAATTTCAACACCAAAAAGGTCTATTTCTGGGATCACCGGGATAGAATCTTCTCACGTTATTGTCGGCTATCCGACCATACCCCCACTCTCACAAAAGAAGATGTTTTTAGATATTGGTGTTAAGACAAAAAAAGAAGCCGAAGATTTAGGAATACGTCCAGGACTTCCTATTACTCCGGATGTAGATTTTCAAGTTCTGAATGGCACACAACGCTATTGTGCTAAAGCTTTTGATGACCGCATCGCGCTTGCGGCAATCATTACCACCTTGCAAAAACTTAAAGGGGTAGAATTGCCTTGTGAAGTTGTCATTGCAGCCACTGTTCAAGAGGAGTTTGTGATGAAAGGATCGCAAGCAGTTTTTGCAAGTACGCATCCTGACGTTGTGGTAAATATCGAAGTTGGAATCGCCAGAGATTTCCCCGTTTTATTTCCTAACCACCTTTCGAACTATCCTTGCCTTGGCATGGGACCCACCATTTTTGTTTATGACAACAGTATGTTACCAAGTAATGGCTTAGTTAATTGCTTCTCATTTTTGGCAAAAAAATATGACATCCCATTCCAGTACGAAGCGGAACTCATCAATTACGGACACGATGGCTGTCGTCTGCAAGGTGCAGGATGTGGAACTTACGTGATCAATTTGGGCATACCCACAAGATATGTGCATGCGCATTATGGAATTACTGATCGAAGCGACTTTGATAATATGGTTCGCTTACTAGATAGTTTTCTAAGAAATTTTGACCAAAATTCCCTACAAAATCTTGCAGATTAGGATCATGCAAAAGTTTATGGGGATTGGAGTAATTTTTGGCTGTCAAGGTCACTTAGCCAAACGTTATGTTTTGCGAAGTAATCCACTTGAAAGCGAGCTTGCTCGGCGTTAAGTTCGAAGCTGCTATTATTTGCAGCAGTGTAATGTATCCCTATGCATTCAATTCCATGCTCTTCTAAAGATGTAACAACTGAACGCACATGCTCAATTTCATCATCGACAAAGAGTACCTTTTTAGGATGCAGATCCATCATTTGTAAGAAGATGACTAAAATATCGCCCTTTGGGTGAAAGGAAGAAAAAAGGACACCTGATTTAAACATGGGAATATGTTGTTCGCTGGCGTTTTTTGGAAGTTCCAAAAAATTACAATTCGAAAAAGTTTTGCTAAAATCAAACCCATACCGTTTTAATTCATTTACTCTCCAATCAGCTGGCTGCTCCACGCCCCTTATTTTCGCAGGAGCTGCTGTGAAAGCTAAGGCTGGGATTTTCCTTTCTTTTAACTTCTGAATAAAAGGAAGGCTTCGATTGTCAACGAGCGAATGAAGGGCTTGCATACGAATGTCCCGAAACAGATCTCGATCCTTATAACCCTTAGTAAGCTGTTTGAATAATTCTTTACCCTCAGGCTTTAAAATTGCTTCTTTAGGCACGATCAAGGTGGCATCTACATCAAATAACACAAGCGAATTGCTGTCTAATTCCTCGGCTATCTCTTCAATCACACTAAAATCGCTGGTTGTAAGAATTTCCCCAGCTAGTAAAGAAGCAGAGTTCAAAATTAAAGCAAAGCAAAGCCAGCGCAGCATATATTGATCCTGTAAAGGTTAGTTCGTGAACTATGAGCTAAAGGTTATCATTAGGGTATAAATTTGGATATGCGTAAAATTTGTTTTCCTAGGCAACATTGAAACACGAAAAAGCTGTCTCTTCTCAAAATTCCCGCTTTCAGATGATTTTCAGGCAAAGATCTAACCTCCAAAAATAAAATGGACGTTTCGCTCCATCTTTAATTTTAAAATGTGCTCTATTATAAATGTTTCGTTTGAATAGAGATTTTGTGGCAAAAAACATATGAAAAAAGAAGACGCAGAAAATCTGTTCTCTTATGGAACGTTGCAATACGAAAAAGTTCAAATTGCGACCTTTGGGCGAAAATTGACCGGAAGGGTAGATCATCTTCCAGGCTATCGCTTAGAGAAATTACAAATTACCGATCCAGATGTGATTGCCAAGAGCGGAGAAGATGTTCACTCGATCATTCACTTTTCAGGCAATCCGAAAGATCAAGTTCAAGGGATGGTGTTTGAAGTTTCTCTCAAAGAGCTAGAAGAGGCAGATAAGTATGAAGTAGCAGATTATCGGAGAGTCAAAGTTCGCTTATCTTCGGGCATATTCGCTTGGGTTTACGAAAGCATAAAAAGCTAAATATGACTTTTTCTTCACGATTATTAATTTTCTTTGTTTGTCTTAGTCTCGAGCTGCTTGGTGCAAGGGTAGAGACCTTTTATGGCGCGGTTGAAGTTGAAGAGCCAGTGCTCATCGAATTGATTAATTCGCCAGCTGTTCAAAGACTAAAATCCATCCATCAGTATGGCGTGGCTTATTATACAACACACCACGAAGAGTATACGCGTTTTGATCATTCGCTCGGTGTATTTGCGATTCTAAAAGTAAAAGGGGCATCGCTTGAAGAGCAGATCGCAGGGCTTCTGCATGACGTTTCGCATACGGCTTTTTCGCATGTAGGAGATTGGGTTTTTGAGAAGGAGTATCAAGAAGATGATTACCAATCTACAATTTTTAGATTCTACTTAGCAGTTTCGGGCATAGAAGAGATCTTGAATAAACACGGTTTTTCCGTAGAGCAAGTTCTTCCAAAGCGGAATAAATTCAGCATGCTAGAACAGTCTCTTCCAAATCTGTGTGCGGATAGAATCGATTACAATATTCAAGGCGCCTTTTTTCAGAACTTTTTAACTCGAGAAGAAGCACAAGAGTTTTTCAATGATCTGTTTTTTGTAGAGGGAAAGTGGCTGAGTACTCGAAAAGATCTCGCCGCTAAATTGATGCGCTTTTCGCTGTTTATGACCGAAGATTGTTGGGGGAGCGCCCAGAATTATGTGACCTCGCGCTGGCTTGCTGATGCGATTTTACATGGGCTGAAAATTGGCCTAATCTCTTGGAATGAATTTCACTTTGGCACAGATGAAGTCATTTGGAACAAATTGCGCGGATCAAAAGATCGATTAATTCAAAACAGAATGGGCATGCTTGCAGATCCTCTTCAATACTACAGCTTGGTGGAACCATCAGAGGCCACTCTTCTCATAAAATTCCGCTGTCGCGGAATTGACCCTTGGATCCTTCACGATGGAAATGTGCTTCGGCTTACCTCAATCGATGCAGAACTTTCTGAAGCTCTCCAAAAAACCAAAGAAAAAGCCGCCAACGGGTGGCCCCTAAAGCTTCATTCTTCGGATTAGTTTTTGAACAGCTTTCCTCTATGACTAGAGCTATAAGATTTGAAACCTAATAGTGCATTTTATAAAATTCGAGTCTGCTGATCTCAAATTCAACTAGCAATTTTGGAGGTTTTACAATGTCTACTGCATTAGAGAGTGAAAATGGCACTACAAAGGTTAAAAATTCATATTTGAAAATGTTGACGTGTAGTATGGGAATCGTGCTGCTGGCTTTGGTTACATCTTTTTTAATTAACAGTTTTTTTCCGGTTGCAAAAATCTGTGTAACACTTCTCTGTTATACTGGATATATCTGCTGGGGGACAACTTTAGGTGCCTTGGGATCAAAAATTCTAACTTGGGGACAGAAAAGTCATGAAGAGCTCCTAGATCAGAAGTTATCTACTATTCTTTCTCTAATTGGTATCTTTGCTTTTGCAATGGCTCAAGGTTTAGAGCCCTTAACTTAAGTGCAATCGCTTTCTGGCTGGAGTATGTTAAGGAAAGTAGCATCAATGCCTTTTCAAAACTATTTTACAAGAAATCTTTCGATCTATTACGATGGTTGTATCGTCCCGCATGGATTACCCCATGCGAAAGCCACGGGCTCCGGCTCGTGGCACGTTTTTTAAAGGTTCTTCATGGATCGACAACGTGTAGTTTGTTTCATTGATGGTTTTAATCTTTACCATGCAATATCGACTCTTCGTCGTTCTGAACTAAAATGGACAGATTTAAGAGCTCTCTCAAAGGTATTTCTCAAATCTCATACTGAATAGCTTTCTCAAGTGTTTTACTTTTCCGCATATGCTGAACATGTCGCCGAATCCACACAAAGATGTAAAAAGGCTTATATCCGTGCTTTAGAATTAACAGGGGTAGTGCCCATTCTCGGACACTTCAAAAAGAAGAATCGAAAATGTCCATCTTGTGATCATAAGTGGGTTGGTCATGAAGAAAAAGAGACGAATGTCAATATTGCTTTGTTTCTTCTTGATCTAGCGTATCAAGATGCATTCGACCGTGCTCTTGTTATTTCGAACGATTCTGATCTTGCGCCAGCCATTAAGATGGTACGAAGGCATTTTCCAGAAAAACGGATCACAACTGTGGCTCCTCCTCGTTACTTTCATAGTCATGAACTAATACAGGTTTCTTCGGATAAAACTAAGATTCGCATCGAACATCTTGAACGCTGTCTCTTACCTCAATTAGTAACAGATGCTTCTCGTTTGGTTTCGATATCTCGACCCATGGAATACATGCCTGCTGATCTTGCTCATTTTTCAAAGCTATAGTTACTTTCGAATAGTGGTTCTGAGGAATTCTTATATCTGCTAAAAATTTAGCTTTGTTCACTTAAGCGTATACGTCAATGATTGAGTTAGAAGGCAGAGTTTGGAAAGATCCTGATAGTTCAGGGTGGCTCATCGAAGTTTCTTTTCTGGATGTCATGACCCAAGGACGCACTAGAAAAGAAGCCTTAGAGATGATTAAAGATGCTGTGATGGAGCTTTTAAAAGACTCATATGAAGAATTACTCGGCAAGCGATTCCAACTCGCGGTTAATCTCTATGAAAATGGCGTTATTGGGATGGGAGCAACAGAAGACAAACTTTTGCTCGCTCTTGGCTTAAAAAGACAACGCTTACGAGGCGGGTCAACTATTAGAGAAGTTTCAAAGAGACTAAAATCAAAATCTCCAAATGCCTATGCACGTTATGAAAGAGCCTATGCAAGGCCAAGTCTTGAAAAATACGCTGAGCTTTTGCATGCGGCCAATCCAAGTAGAAGACCCCTATTGGTGAGCTAGTTAGTCATCCTGTTTTCCATTTTAAAAGTCGAATTGGAGCCCGGCACGAATTCCATGAAAACTTAAATCGCCTTGGCTTCGGATGGGAACGCTAGAAATTGTATCTTGCCCACGGAAGTAGAAGGTGTAAAAGAGTTCATTTTGGTTAAGCCACTGAGAGAGCTCGTATGCTGCGCGGAGTCTTAAGCGATACTTATCGCATCGGAAAGATCTATCCCAGCCCAGTCCAATTGCTTCTTCGAAGCTGAGGCGCACACGCCAGAAATGTTCGGAGGCTTTGAAGTCGAGAGGCATAGGAGGGATATCTCCTTCTCCTAACCCTTGATCATGCAGGTTCTTCATGTTCACTCTAAATCTGCCGTACAAAAGATTCCCTGCAAATTGAGAGAAGATATGCCAGTTGGGGCTCAAATGGCAGAGGAGCTCTGTGCCGCCTCTTAATCCAAATCCGCTGAACTCGTTTTTGCCTTTAAAAGTTACATTTCTCGTAAAATGAGGCGAACTTTCCGCAAGAATGAAAACACTTTTATATTTAGCTTTATAATCTTGGTCGATCCAGGCTCCTCGAAGACCAAAGTGGGGATTTAAGCTGAATTTTTTGCTTAGAGACACGCTTCGGCTAAAGTCTAGATCCAGAGTGTTATAATCCACATGCCAATGCGCTTCAGCTTTAGAGGCTCCAGCTCTCAATTCAAAAAGCAGATTTACCCATGGAGAGATAATTGTATCTACACTGCCGGTTTGCGATTCAATGCCTTTAGCTGATGCTTTTGCATGAGCGTGATTACGAATGTGTGTCCAATTTAAATTAAGCGACCAGCAGTCGAGCTGATCAAAGGTATATCCTGCACCTAAGCGGAAGCCTGGGTCCCATTCGAAATGAAGATCGAGCAATTTTGTCTTTGCAGTTGAAGATTCGCCGATCAAAGGAGGGGCGACCATCTTCGTGCCATACTCTAATCCATCTTCATCGGCTTTCCAATATAGGAAATCTAGGTGTGCTTCGAACCTTCTGCAAAAGGCATCTGATCCATTAGCTTTTACAGCGCAATGCGTGTTTTCTTTCCTGCTTTGTTTTACATCGGCAGGAGCCTCTGCTAATAGTGGTACTTGCAAGTTTTCTTGCGCGGCTGTTTCCACAGCTATTTCGGTGGAGATTGTCGGATTGCAATGTAGTTCTTCACTTAGCAGAAGGCTGGTTGCAATGAGTGATAATCCTGTGCAGATTCGATGTGCGTTTTTCACAGACGCTTCCTTGTTATAATTTTTTTGACAGCGCATTTTTGAGGATTTAAGTTAAAACTCGCAATACATTTTTTTGGTGACAGCAGAGGGCAGCGCTTTGCTATACTGCGATAAATCGAATTTATTTTTGGAGAGCGTCATGTCAAAGAAAGATACACGCGAGAAGTTGGCTTACCCGATACGGGCGTGGACCATCTGGTTGTTGAGCGCGTTTTTTATGTTCTACAAATATGCGCTGGAGGTCTCTCCAAGTGTGATGACTTCAACGCTCATGAAGACGTTTCACATTAATGGCGTGCAGCTCGGCAATCTTGCGGCTTGTTACTTTTATGCTTATCTTCTTCTGCAAATTCCGGCCGGTCTATTGCTTGATAAATTTGGGCCAAGAAAAGTCACTACGATTTCAATTGCTGTATGTGCGGGTGGTAGTTTGATCTTTGCAAACGCTGACACTCTATTTCTTGCAGGAGTTGGGCGCTTTTTAACAGGTGCTGGCGCGGCTTTTGCAGCCGTTAACTGTTTGAAACTGATTGCAAACTGGTTCCCTTTTCGCCACTTCGCTTTTATGGCAGGTCTAATGATGACGTTGGCAATGCTAGGTGCAGTGGGTGGGCAAGCTCCGCTTGCTGAATTTATCGCGGCTTTTGAATGGCGCAATTCTTTAGAAATCATCGGTTTTGCCGGGCTGATTTTAGCTGGCATCTTTTGGCTGGTCGTCCGCGATCGAGCACCTGATCACATAAGAGAAAAACACATCGTGTCTA
Source organism: uncultured Chlamydiales bacterium (assembly GCA_963700985.1). GTDB lineage: Bacteria > Chlamydiota > Chlamydiia > Chlamydiales > Rhabdochlamydiaceae. The sequence continues at coordinate 1,279,657 of OY969554.1, read as the reverse complement.
CCAAGATCTCTCTTTGGGATAGCTTGAAGGTGATTTTCAAAAATTCGCAAGCTTGGTGGCTTTCTGCTTACAGCGGCTTTGCTTTTGCACCAGTCATGGTATTTGGTGGATTATGGGGTGTGCCTTTTGTGGCAGAATCTTTTAATTTGAGTCATAATATCGCGTCGCAATCAGTTTCTCTGATTTTCATTGGGTTTGCAGTAGGCGCGCCTATGTTCGGCTGGTTTTCTGATTGGATAGGTCGTCGGCGCATAGTAATGTTTTGGGGGACGCTGTTCGCGTTATTTTCGATAACGACGGTTATTTACGCCCCTGGTATCTCTTATTCCTTGCTCGCTTTATTGCTTTTTATTTTTGGATTTTCAATCAGCAGCTTTCTGCTCTCATTTACGATGATTCGTGAAGTTACGCAGCCATTTTTGGCCGCCACGGCAATCGGCTTTATGAATGCATTTGATGCATCGCTTGGAGCCTTTTCTGATCCATTAACAGGAAAATTTCTCGACATGGGATGGGATGGAAGAATGGTAGATGGTGCGCGAGCTTTTGCGCTTCACTCTTACAAAGCGGCTTTTCTGATTATTCCTATATTTTTGGTTATTTCTCTGTTCCTAATGCTAGGTGTGAAAGAGACCTATTGCAAACCTACTACTCCCTCTTCACTGCCATAAAGAATAAAGCCCGTGCGTTTGCACGGGCCCATGAAAGATTACGCTGAAAGGATTACATTTTTTTGTGCATCCAGTCAGGATAATATGCCGGAAAAGCCTGCTTAGCTTCTCCCATTACAAGCATTGCGCTTGCCACAAGCGTTGCCCGTGCACCAGCACCTTTCCAGAGAGCTGTAAAGCCTTCTTTGCTCGCCAATTCTCTCGTCACTTTCCATGGCGAGTAGGAGCCTTTGAGATCTCCCTGCACGAGCGTTTTAACGCGATCCCCAGGTGAGCTGAGAAAGCCGGCAAAAGCTCCTGTGCCTACACTTGCAACTACGCTCCGCACTTTAGCGTTTTGCACCGAATTCTCCATGGACTCTTCCATGATTTCTCTAACAGCAAAGAAGCACACACCAAATTTATTTTCTCTAACAAGGGTTGGCCCTAAACCTTTTACAAAGCCTCTTGCGCCATCTTGTTGGTAGATCTTGATTACTGCTTCCTTGGCTGTGCTCGGTTTTGGGACCGTTGCCTCTGCCTCCTTCGGCGTGTATCCTTGCTTGAGGAGTTTGGCTATGGCTGTTTGGGCGGCATTTTTCTCGCGTTGCTGGATGACCATGGGTCTTTCAAATATGGCAGCAAATGGAGCGCCTGCAGTTGCTCCTACAAATCCTCCGAAGAGTTTTTGCATATTTGTTGTGGGCTCCCCGTTATTCACATGTTTGAAATAACTCTCCATCATTCCATTTACCATAAATGCCGTGGCTTGAGCAGGTGCAACACCCGCACAATTCATCCCAAATCCGCTGTACAAGGCTCTGAAAGCGGGAAATCCATCCCCGCAAAAAAGAGCCGTTTTGATAGCAAAACCTGGCTGCACCACGGCTAACATACCTACGCTAGAAGCCACGCCATTAAAAATTTGACCGGCTTCATTTAATGTACGCGATGAGCGTACTTCACTAGTTGATGACATAATAATTCCTCTGCTAAGAGGGTACCTACAAAGTAGGCGCGCTCTAATTAGTTTTTCTAATTTGTTTGTTGAAAAATAAAAATGTGAGGGTAGTTAAATGTGTATGTGCGTGTTAGCGCACAATCAGCAGAGAAATATTAAGAATAGCGACGACACAAAAGGACTTATCACTAGAGGCAAGGCTGCCGCTAGTGTTCACACTCTCCGAAAGAGAATAGAATTTAGATCCATTTGTTTTCATAGCAACAAGTTTAACGCAGATTGATGCGTTAATTCAAGACATTATTAAATTAATGTGGTAAAACTGAGGGAAATTCATTGTGTAAATATTTTTTTAATCAACCTCTTATTATATAGATAAATGATTCAAGCTGATGATCTTACAGTTGCCTATAATGGCGAAAGCGTTTTTGAAAATGTCTCTTTTACGATTAATAAAGGAGAGCGCCTCGGTCTTGTTGGAAGAAATGGCTCGGGGAAAACAACGCTAATGCGTCTACTTGTGGGCCAAGAAAAACCCGATCGAGGAAGCATCTCTTTTTCCAAAGGTTATGTTCTCGGTTATTTAGATCAGCACATCCGCTTTACGCGTCCCACCGTTTTAGAAGAAGCCTGCATGGGTTTAAGAGAAGAAGAAAGGGATCTGATCTATTTGGCCGAGAAGATGCTCTTAGGTTTGGGCTTTAAAGAAGAAGAGTTTGATCTGGCTCCTGAATTATTCTCGGGCGGCTATCAGCTGCGATTGCACCTTGCAAAAGTGCTGCTTTCCGAGCCCGATTGCCTCTTGCTCGATGAACCTACCAACTATTTAGATATTCTCTCGCTGCGCTTCTTAACGCGTTTTTTGCACCGCTGGAAGGGAGAACTCATTCTTATTTCGCATGATCGCGAGTTTATGGATAGCATCACGACGCACACGATGGGTCTGCATCGGGGCAAAGTGCGTAAAGTTCAAGGTGGCACTGTAGAGTTTTTCAAACAGATCGTCATCGATGAAGAGGTGCATGCCAAAACGCGTCAAAATCTCGAGAAGAAACGCGAGCATCTCCAATCTTTTGTAGATCGTTTTGGGGCTAAAGCCTCGAAAGCGGGTCAGGCGCAATCACGCAAGAAGATGCTGGATCGCATTCCTGCTATGGAAGAACTCAAAAAACTCTATCACCTCGACTTCAACTTCCATGAGACTCCTTTCTTGGGAAATAAGATGATTGAAACGAAGGAGCTCAGTTTTGCCTTTGAAAATGAGAAGCCTTTGATCCAAGAACTCTCACTCATTATCGAAAGAGGAGAAAGAGTGGCAATCATCGGTAAGAACGGTTACGGTAAATCCACCATTCTGCGTCTGCTCACACAAGAGCTTGCGGCGCAAAAGGGTGAAATCAAACAGGCTGATCAAACTCTGATTGGTTACTTTGGACAGACTAATATTCAAAGATTGGGAGCTTCCAGAACCATCGAAGAGGAGATTGGAGAAGCCAACCCGCGGCTGAATTTTACCGATGTAAGACGCATCTGTGGGCAGATGATGTTTGGTGGAGACAAAGCTAAGAAAAAAATCTCAGTGCTCTCGGGCGGAGAAAAGAGCCGCGTTCTCTTGGGCAAAATATTAGCCAAGCCTTGCAACTTACTGCTTCTGGATGAGCCTACGCACCATCTCGATATTGAGTCTGTCGAAGCGCTTATCGATGCTCTAGAAGAATTTTCTGGTGCGTGCATTCTCGTCACGCACAGTGAGCTTATCTTGAAGCGTCTGCAACTTCACAAATTGGTTGTGTGTCATGCTGGCAGGCAGGAGATCTTTTTGGGTAGTTATGAAGAGTTTCTAGAAACTGTGGGCTGGGAAGAAGAAGGGCCACCACCTAAGGCTAAATCCAAATCCGCTTCTTCTGAACAGAAAGGGAAATCAGGTGGCTCTGAACACACTAAAGCGCTAAAAACTTTGGAGAATGAAGTTTTTCGCCTTGAGAAAACGCTTTTAGAAATGGAAGGCGAGCAATCTAAAGATCAACTCCTGTTAGCTGAAGCATCGGCTAAAGGTGATAGGCAGAAGATCCAAGAGATTCATAAGAAAACAAGCGCGCGTGAAAAAGAAATCGCTGAGCAGTATGAGAAATTGATCAAGCTTTCAGAAGAGCTCGACAAGAAGAAAAAGAATTCCTAAAAAGCTTCTTAAGCAAACTCCGCGTAGGCGCCAAGTGCGCCTGCGGTTGTATTATGCACCATATGGGCAGCAATAGAGGCTAAAAGTCCAAAATGGACGGCCACTATACCTAATAAAACTCCTCCTAATGTCGCATGAATCGCTTGACTCGACGCATTTGGATGACCATTGAAAAGATGGGAGACTCCAAAAAGCAGCGATGTCACAACAATGGTGACTAAGCTGGCTAGTGCAAATTGTGCGCCTAAAATCTCAACGGTTAAAGCTGGCAGAATGTAGGCTATTGGTTTTTCAGCAAGTGGCTGTATCACGCTTCTAAATAGGCACTCTTCGACAATTGGTGCCACGCAATTGCTCATCCAAGTGTTGTAATTTGGCGGTAATCCAAAAGGTTGCATACCGGCGCATTTTGCAGCTAAGGCAAAAGCTGGGAAAAAAACCAGAGATTCTAAAACGCCCACTCCAACGCCAATCGCGAATGTCGACGAAGCAAGCGTTCCGATTGCAATTATAGCAACGATCGTAATCAAATCCCGAAGGATTCGATGGGGATCATGAGGCACATTCGCCGCTGCAGGCATAGGTGCATTTGTCGGTGGTGTTGAGCCGATAGCTGTTGCCATGCTTAAACCTTTATTATTGAATCTATAGCATCAAGCAGAGTTGAAGAAGGAGCCGTGCGAGCAAGAGTCGGTTGAGAGAGCCTAATCAAGCCCTTGCTTTTAACTGGTCTAGGTGCTTCTTCCATAGCGACATCGGCGCTTCCTGGCAGGGTTAGCTCAACTGTGTGATCGTCTAGCGAAGGGATATCACTTAATTTACCTTTTTGAGCTTGTACGCTCACTTGGTGAGGTGCTTGTTCAGGCTGAGGGGATTTTGGAAATAAACAGGGTAAACAGCGAGAAATTGCTGACATTAAAAACCTCTTTTTTATTAATTGATATTATATAGATTTGAAGATACTAAATATAGTTAATTTAGTATTAAAAAATATTAATACACATGTTAAGAGGTTTGTTGTACCAATAATTTATTGAACAGGCCCTTCTGTATTAGAGACTGTCCACAAACTAGGCCTTCGATCTTTGAGATCTTTTCGCGATCTTTTTCCTCCCCCTCCTCAGCCATGTCACCGTCCCGACATTGTCTTCGTCGAGGGAGAAAAAATCTCATCGAAAAGCTCCGCAAATCTCTAAAAGGCCTAGTTTGTGGACAATCTCTTAACGGATATCAGTCGAATCGAGCTGATCTTTTTTCTTCAGCTCTGAAAGGCGCACGCCGACCGCAGAAAGCTGTCTTGTGCCTTCTTCTTTACGGATGACATTCCCATCTTTATCAAGAACAATTAGACACGGAATGGCTCTAATTTGATAGCGATTACTAAGCTCTGCTGAGGCCTCTGTAATATCGACTTTCAAAAAGCGAATTTTTGAAGAGTTCTCATTAGCCCATTGTTGATAGATAGGAGCAAAACTGCGGCAAGGTCCGCACGTGGGCGAAGAAAAGTAGACGAAAAGAGGCTTGCCCGCTTTTTCAATCTCTTGCTTGAGTTGACTAGAGCTCTTTAGCATTGGAATCGAGACGTCAGAGTGGGTTTTCTTTTTTTCTTCCGCAAGACTTGGCGCAAAACTAATTGCTTTTTGTGCTTGGAGGGCAGCTTTTGCACCATCTCCCGCAGCGGTAATCGCTTGGTTGAAATCACGGTCGACAACGTCGCCTAATGCAAATACGCGTTTAACCGAAGTTTGTTGTTGTTTTTCCAGAAGGATGAAGCCCTGCTCGTCAAGAGCTAGCTGACCTTTGAATAGTTCTGTATTTGGTTTTGCGCCAATTGCTAAAAAGAGTGCATCAACAGGAAGTTCTCCCTTCTGTTTACCATCTTTTTGAAGCACAAGCGAAGTCACTTTTTCGCCATCGCCTTTTATCTCTTCGATTGTAGTGCGATAGAGCACCTCGATATTTGCACGAGATAAAATTTCGCGTTTACGCTGTTCTTCAACAGATTTAAATTGTTCTTTGCGAACGACGATGTAGACCTTTTTAGCGATATTTGAAAGATAGTTTGCTTCAGTAAGTGCAGCATCGCCACCGCCTACAATTGCCACCGTCTTATCTTTGTAAAGCGAACCATCACAGACTGCACAGCTATAAACACCATTCGAAAAATATGCTTTTTCTCCCGGAACACCTAACAGATTTGGAACAGAACCCACAGCAATGATGCAAGCTTGCGCTTTGATTTTCTTTAATTCATTTTTGTAAGGATCTTTGGTGGTGATGATGAAGGGATGTTTAGAAAAATCCACTTCTACGACAACCTCTGGTCGTAATGCTGCGCCATTTAAAAGAGCTTGAGCTTGCATTTTCTCAACGAGATCGATTCCGGAAATTTCGGTTTCACCGGGCCAATTCTGAACAGAGTGTGATTGAGTAAGTGCTCCGCCGGGTGTAGGTCCTGTAATAACAAGTGGAGAGATTCCTGCGCGTGCGAGATATGTGGCTGAAGTTAGAGCGCCAACTCCTCCGCCTAAGACTACAACGGGATATTCTTCCATTGCGTCTGATGTCGCCTCTTCACAATGCAAAGGTTGAAATAGCGAAAACGAAGCGAGTGTAAAAAGAATTAAAAATTTTTTCATATCTCTCCTAAAAACAAGAATTTATAGTTAACACCTATTTTATCTTCTTCCTACATATGTAGTAAACAACCTTCCTTGAAATTTTTGCGCAAATTGATTCTTGCGAAGAGTATAAACATAATTTTTTTTCTTCGGTTCTGCTGTTCAATATTGAATAAAATTTTTAATGCTGACAATGTGTGTTCATGAGCAAAAAAAGCTCGGAACAGAGAGTCTATCTCTAGTCACTTTTTTCAGACTTAAGAGGTTCGGACTCTTGAATAAACGACAATAGAGGAAATTATGGCAAAAAAAGCAAAGAGAAAAGCAGCGCCTAAAAAGCGTAAAACTGCAGTAAAACGCAAAGTGAAAAGAGCTGTAAAAAGAAAACCAGCTAAAAGAAAAGCAGTGAGAAAAACAGCTGCAAAGAGAAAGCCAGCTAAAAGAAAACCAGCTGCTAAGAAAAAGCCTGCAAAACGCAAAGTTGTTAGAAGAAAGAAACCTGCTGCAGCTACGCTCAAAAAGAGCGCAATTGGCGGTGGTGGAACAATGGGCCCAGGCAACACACCTACATAAGTCTACTTGTGTAGTTTGCTGATGTGAAGAAGAGGTGGTGCAAGCCACCTCTTTTCTTTTTTACTCTTCTCTCTTTTTAAGAAACCTTGCATTGCAAGATGACGCAATGCCTTGCGCATGGCTGCATTAGAGATTAGTTTTTTTTCGAGCAGCTCTTCTTCATTAAAGATCGGGTGCAGGAAGAGATAGTCCACAATCTTTTTTGCATCTTGGGCTTTAAGCAACTTAGTTAAACTCGAGCGCATTTGAACATGCAGAGAGGAAAGAGCTTCTGCTTGCGTACAATTCTGTTCTCCTTGCTCGATAATTCCGATTAAGAAAAAGCGTATCCAACCTTCCCAATCTTTTTCTGCAGAGATGTCATATAGCTTTTGAAAATAGCGCACGCGATGCGTCATAAAATAGCCGCTCATAAAGAAAAGCGGCTGCGAGAGGATCTTCTTTTTGTAGAGAAAAAGAGGAATTAAGAGCCGTGCAACTCGGCCATTTCCATCCATAAAAGGGTGGATGATGAGAAGCTGTGCAAAAAAAAGCGCGAGTTGAATGAGTTTGTCTTGCTTGGTCTCACGTAAATAATGCATTAGGTTTTCCATGAAAGCCGCTACATGCGTAGGTTTCGGTGGAAAAAAGTAGGCTTCCTCGATTTTTCCGCCTTCGGGGCCGATCCAGTTTTGCAATGAACGAAACTTTCCGAGATGAGGCGAGGGCCTATTCGATCTTCCGCGCATCACTGTGTGCATTTTTTTAATAAGATTTAGAGAAATGGGAGCTTTTTTAGCGAGAGATGAAGCTTCTTTCCAAGCTTTCTCATAGTTGAGAACTTGTTTCACCTTAGCAGTAGAAGCTTCTTCGAAAAGTTGTTTTAAAAAGAGCTCGATGTGTTGGGCGTGTAATGAGTTTAAGGCTTCTTCTTTGACGAGCAACGAAAAGATCGTTTTCGGATTTGCACAAATGGCTGTTAAAGCTTCAAATCGGCCCAGAGTAAAATAAGCTTGGCTAAGGAGCTCTCCAAGTGTGTGGCAATCCAAAGAACGAATAGGGAGTTTTTCCGGCTTAATTGGTTGAGGCTTCATATTCGGGGATTGCCTATTTTTCTTTTCTGCGCTACCACATAGATAACTATCCTAACTGTAGGTTTATAGCAAGATGCGCCCTAAAAGGCAGTTACACCTGGCCATTCCCTACGTATTAATTGCCTCGCTTTTTAGCACCCTGACAGGTGCGATGGCGCAGTATGCCTCTTCTTCTCTTTCAGTTGAGATGATGGTTTTTGGCCGAATGCTACTCTCTTTATTCGTAATTGCTATCTGGATTGAGATCTCGCGTGCGGTGAGTTGGAAGCAGCTGCTTACCACGCGCGAATGGAAGATCCATCTAGTGCGAGGCCTTGCGGGTCTTGGGAGTATCTTTTTCTATTACTACTCGTTGAAGTCGCTATATTTAACTGATGCGACCCTACTCTTTAATACCATGCCTATTTTCGTGCCGTTCGTGGCACTAATATGGAGAGGCATTCCCATTCCACATAAGATCTTTTGGGGGATTGGTGTGGCCTTTTTAGGCATTATTCTAGTTTTAAACCCTGGGGAAGGTGTTTTTCAGGTCGCATCGCTATGGGCGCTTATCGCGGGAATGTTTGGGGCTGTTTCATCCGTTGCATTGCGTTTTGCGCATTATACTGAGCCCTTTGAGCGAACATTATTCTACTATTTTTTGGTCGGAGTTGTGGCTAGTGGAGTGGTCGTGCTCGTCAACCCGCAGCAAAACTGGAACTCTCTTGATTGGAGCGGGATCTTTTGGCTTGGAATGATCGGCTTAACCGGAGTTTCTTTTCAGATTCTCTATACGCTCGCCTGCAAGCATGGGCCCGTGCGCATGATCAGTGTTTTTCTCTATGCAAGCGTGATCTTTGGGATAATGGTAGACTGGCTGATCTGGGGGCGCGAAATCTCAGTTTATACCTTCTTAGGGTTTATACTGGTCGTCATCGGCGCCTTCCTGATGGTCTACCTCTTCCCGAAGGAAGAGGATAAAATTAGCAGCTAAAAAAGCCTTTAATCTTGTCGAGGAAACCCTGCTTTCTAGGAGAGTTATTCTCCTTCTCAAGTTCGCCGAATTTTTCAAGTAACTCTTTCTGCTTTTCAGATAAGCGAACGGGTGTTTCAACGATAATCTTGGTTAAAAGATCTCCAGTGCCTTGGCCATGTACATTGGGAATGCCTTCGCCTTTAACACGCAGCACCTTTCCAGATTGGGTTCCTTCAGCAATGGTAATCCGACAAGATTTGCCAAGAGGAGAGGGGATCTCCTTTTTACAGCCTAATGCAGCTTCAGAGAAGCTGATAGGGATCTCGAGCAACACATCATCACCTTCGCGTTCAAAAACTTCGTGAGGCTGCACGGTGATAAAGACGTATAAATCGCCAGGAGGTCCGCCGCCTTCGCCTGCATCTCCATAGCCTGACATTCTGAGTCTCATGCCGTTATCAACGCCGGGAGGAATTTTGATTGTAACACGCTGTTTTTCTTTAACGCGTCCTTCACCTTCGCAAGTCGGGCAAGCTTTGGTGATGATTTTTCCGCGACCGTAGCACTGATTACAAGCGGTAGCCATGCTGAAAAAGCCGCGCGATTGATGTAGTTGGCCGGTGCCTTGGCAGCGCACGCATTTTTTGATGCTATCAGGAGAGGCTGCTCCATTTCCATCGCAAGTTGTGCAGGTCTGATAGGCAGTAAGAGCCACTTCTTTCTCAACGCCTCGGACCGCTTCTTCAAAGGAAATAGTTAAGTTCATCTTCTTGCTGGCGCCTTGGCGTGCGCTGCTTTCAGAAGCGTCATTATCAAAGCCAAAGAGTGATTCGAAGATATTGTCAGAGCCGGCAGATCCGCCGAAAGCGCCCATGAATGTACGTAGAGCTTCTTCCATCGAGGAGAATCCCGGATGTCCGCCACCCATGCCACCCATACCTGCAGCACCTTTTAAGGCATCTGCACCATATTGGTCATAGATCTGGCGTTTTTTTTCGTCGCTTAAGACTTCGTAAGCTTCGGAGATTTCTTTGAATTTGGCTTCGGCTTTAGGGTCGCCGGGATTCTTATCAGGGTGATATTTAACAGCGTTTTTGCGGTACGCTTTTTTGATCTCGTCAGGAGTGGCCCCGCGTTGGATGCCTAATGTTTGATAAAAATCTGTCATGGGTCATCTACAGTTAATTGATTTACACAAATAATAGCATGAAACGCGACTTTTTTCCAGCGTGATTTTAGCACCCGTGTTAACCGAGTGCTAGGAGCCTATCTATTAATAGGCTCTTTAACTAGAAAGAAATTTTTGGAGGACTTGACTTGATTTTCTTATATTTTAGCGCAGCTTTAGACTTAGCTCTGCTTTTGACAGAGGGTTTGTCATAGAAACGGTGCGCTTTTGCTGCCTTCATAACGCCTTCTTTATCAAGTTTTTTCTTGAGAACGCGGAGGGCTTTATCGAGTGGTTCGCCTGGGCGAAGTTTGACGCTTGTCATGAATCTTAGAACCTAGCTGTTATAAAATTGCACTGCTAATCTTACTCATCGGGGGGATATCGATCAATCCCTAAGTTAAAGCATTAAAATAGAGGAGCTCCAAGTCTTGTGCGTCATGCTCTCCTTTTTGCCATCTCTCATAGGTATATGCAGCCAAGCTTGGAAGCTCTAAAGCAGATTTTACATACCTCGAATCTTCTATTGAGCTATCGCTGAAGATATGCGTGACATCCAAAAGCTGGGTAGCGAGGGCGGCCGGAGAGAAATAGCCATGCGTGAATGGAGCCACCAGTTTTCCCTGCTTCTTTTTACCTTTTAGTAGGAAGCTATCACCTTTTTTTGTTTCGAGAAGGGCGGCAAAGCAGCCCTCTTCAAAGGGAAGAAAGGCCAAGGGGGAATAAAAGCCGATTAGGGGAATATTCACCGCGAAACTCAGCGTTTTTCCAACGGTTGCAGCTACGCGTGTGCCTGTATAAGAGCCGGGGCCAATGCCAATTGCGACATAGTTCAATTCTTTAAAACCCAGCTCACAACTGCGCATGAGATCTTGGATAGATGGTAAAAAATTTCTCGAGAGCTGGCTGTCGCCGTTTAAGCATTTGAGAGCGAGCAGTTCTCCCTCTTGTGCAAGGGCAATAAAAGCATTGGGAGAGCTAGTGTCAATTAATAGTGCTGTCATAGAGAGATAGAATAGCAAGTCGAAGGAAAAAACACTAGATGCATCCTTGCGGCTTTTTAAGTAAGATGGTAAATTTTTCCAACTACGTAAGATACAATTTACATCGTCTAGATGGGGAACAATTTTGAATAACGAAAAGAACAACGATCCAGGATCAGAAGAAGAATCTATTGTCGAGACGGTCAAGGAATCGATTAAGGAAGATCAGAATAGAGAAAAAGCTCAGTCTGAATCGCCCGAACAAGTCTTTGTCATCCCCCTTACAAGACGTCCATTTTTCCCAGGCATGGCCGCACCTCTCGTTATCGAGCCTGGAGCGTATTACGAAATTTTGAAAAATGTGGCCAAATCCGAGCATAAATGCATGGGACTCTTCCTCACTAAACAGGAAGACGTCAACATCTATAAGATTGGGTTCGATGATCTCTATTCTGTGGGTGTGTTGGCTAGAATTTTGCGGATCATTCCCATGGAGCAAGGTGGCGCTCAAGTTGTGCTTAATATGGAAAAGCGCATCAGTGTAGTCAAGCCGCTGCGTGCTGGGAAAAATTTGAAAGCGCAAGTGGCTTATCATGATGACATCCCAGGTAAGCTCTCAAAAGAGCTCAAAGCGTATTCCATCAGCATCATCACAACGATCAAAGAGCTGCTTAAACTCAATCCTTTGTTTAAAGAAGAGTTGCAAATCTTTTTAGGACATTCGGATTTTACTGAGCCAGGTAAACTCGCCGATTTTGCAGTGGCATTAACTACTGCCAGCCGTGAAGAGCTTCAAGACGTTTTAGAGACATTCGACCTGCAAGGGCGTATTGATAAAGCGCTCATGCTGCTTAAAAAAGAGCTCGATCTCAGCAAATTGCAAAACAGCATCAATCAGAAGATCGAATCATCTATTTCCAAGACGCAGCGCGAGTTCTTTTTGCGCGAGCAACTCAAGACAATTAAAAAAGAGCTGGGCCTGGAAAAAGATGATAAGACGGTAGATGTCGAGAAATTTGAAGGCCGTTTAAAGAAACGCGAAGTTCCTGCTGATGTAATGACGGTAATCAAAGACGAGCTAGAAAAACTCAGCGTGTTGGAAGTGCAATCCGCAGAGTATGCTGTCTGCCGTAATTATCTCGATTGGCTCACCATTATCCCATGGGGAATGTACAGCCAAGAGCATCACGATCTAAAAGTGGCTAAGAAAGTTTTGGAAGAGGACCATTATGGTCTCAACGATATTAAAGAACGCATCTTAGAATTTATCAGCGTTGGTAAGTTAAGCGGCGGCGTAAAGGGCAGTATTATTGGTTTAGTTGGCCCCCCAGGCGTTGGAAAGACCAGCATTGGCAAAAGTATTGCGCGCGCTTTAAATCGTCAGTTTTACCGCTTTTCAGTGGGTGGTATGCGCGATGAAGCGGAGATTAAAGGTCATAGACGTACTTACATCGGGGCGATGCCTGGAAAGTTGATTCAAGCGCTTAAGTTTACTCAAGCGATGAATCCAATCATCATGCTCGACGAGGTAGATAAGATGGGATCGAGCTACCATGGCGATCCAGCCTCGGCGCTGCTTGAGGTTTTAGATCCAGAGCAGAACAAAGATTTCTTGGATCACTATCTAGACGTGCGTTGCGATCTTTCCAATGTGCTATTCATTGTGACGGCTAACGTGCTGGATACAATTCCAGATGCCCTTAAAGACCGTATGGATGTCTTACGGCTATCGGGGTACATTTTGGAGGAGAAAGTTGAAATTGCCAAAAAGTATCTGATTCCGCGAAACCGCAAAGCGATGGGTCTTAAATTATCTGATGTGGAATTTACACGTGGTGTTTTAAAGCAGATCATCAACGGTTATGCGCGTGAAGCTGGTGTTAGAAATTTGGAGAACATAATTAAAAAGGTTCTGCGCAAAGTAGCCGTGAAGATCGTCAAAGGCATGGAAAAGCGCACCAAAAAAGAAGAGCACTACCAGATCACGGAAAGCAATCTCAAAGACTATCTCGGCAAGCCTATTTTTACCTCAGATCGCTATTATGAGCACACGCCTGTGGGTGTATGCATGGGCTTGGCCTGGACTTCACACGGGGGCGCTACACTCTATGTTGAAGCAATTCGTGTGAGTGCGGAAAAGGTTGAGATGAAACTGACCGGTCAAGCTGGTGACGTCATGAAGGAGTCTGCACAGATCGCTTGGTCTTATCTCAATAGCAATGTTAAAAAATATGCGCCAAAAATCGGCTTCTTTGAGAAGTGTCAAGTGCACGTGCATATTCCTGAAGGTGCAACACCAAAAGATGGACCTTCGGCTGGTGTAACCATGGTAACGGCACTGATTTCGCTTTTGAAGAACAAGCCTGTACGTGAAAATTTAGGCATGACAGGTGAGATCACTTTAACAGGAAAAGTTTTGCCAATTGGCGGACTAAAGGAAAAACTCATCGCAGCCAAACGCTCTAAAGTAAAAGTTCTCATTTTCCCCAAAGATAATGCGCGAGATTACGACGAGCTGCCTGCCTACCTTAAAAAAGGCCTTAAAGTGCACTTTGTTGAACACTACGATGAGGTCTACCGTGTCGCTTTCCCCTAAAAGCTATGCAGATTTTTGTAAGCGTAAGCTCATTCATCCAAGTGAGCTTGCTGTGAAAATTGAAGAGATCAAAAAACAGGGAAAAACCGTTGCCACATTGAACGGTTCTTTCGACCTGCTACATGCAGGTCATCTGGAGATGATCTATCAAGCTTCATTGCAAGCTGATGTGTTGCTGGTGGCTTTAAATAGCGACGCCTCAATCAGACAGTATAAAAGTCCAGATCGACCGATCATTCCGCTTGAGTTTCGCTTGCGCATGATGGCGGCCTTAGAGTATGTCAAGTATGTCACCTGGTTTGAAGAGACCGATCCGCGCCAGCTGCTAGAGAAAGTGCGCCCGCATGTGCATGTCAATGGAGCTGAATATGGAGAAAACTGCATTGAAGCCGAAACAGTTCGATCTCATGGTGGTCGTGTGCATATTGTGTCATTGGTTCCAGGTCTCTCCACCTCCACTATCATTAGCAAGATAAAGGCATCTGTTTAACATGCGTCTACTCGGAACCTTTGCGGATGAAAAAGAAGCCCATCTCTTTTGCGACTTTCTGTCTCAAAAAGAGGGAATTGCATGCTCTTATGAAGCCTATCATGATATCGATTCTGGTAAGCATGCTGTAAGAGTCTGGGTTGAAGAAGAGAATCAATTTAAGATCGCCTCAGCTTGGTTCGAGCGCTTTAAGCAGGCTCCGCAAGATTTTGTTTTAGACGGAGATGCACCACTTTCAGCCGTTCATCCAATCGTTGAAGATATTGCGCCCGAGGTTCCATCGCATAAAAAAAGATTTCGCATTAAGGTTGCGGTAAGGCCTAAACTTGGAGTTGCCTTTACACTTACGAATTTTTTCCTCTCGCTCTGCATCTTAATTTTCTTCTGGAATGGGTTGCAAGAAGTGAAGGTAGTCCAAGAGCATGGACCTCTTGCTATCGAGATGGGTTTTACACCTCTTGAACAAGAGCTGCTTTTTGATTATCCCCATGCATTTTCTGCATTGGCGCAAGTGCTGTATTCCCTTCCGATTCAATCTGCAGCCGACGTGCATAGTCTACCAAAAGATGAGCAGATGCAGATCGCCGCTGCCGAAGCTATTCCCTATTGGAAAGGCATCTATTCATTCGTCGAGCAAGAGAAGGATACCAATGCGCCTGCTCCGCCGATGTTTGAAAAGATTCGCGAGGGAGAGATCTGGCGTCTTTTTACACCTTGTCTTTTACATCGCGGCTTTTTGCATATCCTATTTAACATGGCTTGGCTTTGGATCCTTGGCAAGCAGATTGAAGAGCGTGCTGGTAAATGGCGCATGCTTTTGTTAATCATCGCCACATCGATTGCTTCAAATGTAGCTCAATACCTGGTGAGCGGTCCTTTCTTCTTAGGCTTTTCTGGAGTCGTTGTTGGAATGGCAGGCTTTATCTGGATGCGCCAGAAAGTCGCCCCATGGGAAGGATATCCTTTATCGCGCATGACAGTTTTCTTCCTGCTGATCTTTGTGTTGGCGATGTTTGCCCTCGAAGTCTTCTCTCTTGCTATGCAGCTTTTTGCGCATTCGCCTTTATCGGCAAATATCGCAAATACCGCTCACGTAATAGGGGGCTTGACTGGCATTTTGCTCGGAAGATTTTCTTTTTTTGCGCGTGAGGCGGTATGAGCATTAGAGATTTGACGATTTTAGGGTGTTCAAGTCAGCAGCCTACTCGTACACGTAACCATGGCGCTTATCTCTTTAGATGGAATGGCGAGGGGATGCTTTTTGACCCGGGTGAAGGGACTCAGCGCCAGTTTATATTCGCCAACGTTGCTCCACCTACGGTAAATCGAATTTTTATTAGCCATTTCCACGGCGATCATTGCCTAGGCTTAGGCTCGATGTTGATGCGCCTTAACCTCGATAAAGTCGCGCATCCTATTCACTGCTACTATCCGGCAAGCGGCAAGGTCTATTTTGATCGCCTACGCTACTGCTGTGCATATCATGAAAACATCCATGTAATTGAACACCCTGTGAGTGAAGAAGGGCTTGTGCACGAAGATGAGACCTTCCGCATCGAGGCCAAGTTTTTAAAACACGGTATCGAAAATATTGGATGGCGCGTGACAGAAGCCAACACCCGCAAGTTTGATAAGCAGAAGCTCGATAGCTTTGGAGTGAGGGGCCCACTTGTGCGCAAGCTCGAGCAAGATGGAAAGATAGAAATAGATGGCCGAATCATCACCTTAGATGAAGTAAGCCATGTTCGCCCTGGAGATGTGATCGCTGTGGTGGTCGACACCTCTTATTGCCAAGCAGCCATCGATATTGCTAAGGGTGCTAAGATTCTCTTATGCGAAAGCACATATCTCGAACGTCATCGCGAGCTTGCTGAAGAATACAACCATCTCACAGCTAAACAAGCGGCTGAAATCGCCAAAAAAGCTGGCGTTCAAGAGTTAATCTTAACGCATTTTTCTGCGCGCTATCAAGACCTCGAAGAGTTTGCGCAAGAAGCTAAAACCATCTTTCCCAATACCTTCACTGCCGACGATCTCAAGAACTTCCCTTTCCCAAAATAGAGATTGTAAAACATGGATACCTGTTCGTTTACGCCCTCTGATCAAAAAGACATGAAGTTCTCCATGAAACTATCATTTCTGGTTGGCGTATTCATGCTGTTCTTTAAAACTTATGCATATTTCATCACAGGGTCGACCGCCATTCTTTCCGATGCTGCAGAGTCTGTAATACATGTTTTTGCAGTTGGATTTGCCGCTTATAGCATGTGGTTCAGCTTAAGACCGGCTGATGAGAATCACCCTTATGGGCATGAGAAAATAAGTTTCTTTTCAGCCGGTTTTGAAGGCGCCATGATTATCATCGCCGCTCTATTCATCTACTACGAAGCTTTCCTAAAAATTTTACATGGCTCTGAGCTAGAAAATATCAGCTTCGGCACAATTTTTATCGTAGCTGCCGTGATTATTAATCTGGTCCTCAGCGTCTATTTGATTAGAAAAGGGAAGAAGCACAAGTCGATCATTTTAGAAGCGAACGGCAAACATATTCTAACTGATTGCTGGACTAGCTTTGCGGCGATCGTCGCTTTATTTTTGGTGAAGTTAACTGGCATTACTCTTTTTGACCCCATGATCGCCATTCTCGCCGCCACAAATATCTTGTGGACCGGTAGCAAACTGATCAAAAAATCTGTCGGCGGGTTAATGGATAAGATCGACATAAGCCTTTATAAGCGAATTGTCGATCTGCTTAACGCAGAAAAAAAACAGCGAAATTTTGATTTCCATCATCTTAGATGCCGACTTATCGGAAATAAAATCACAGTGGAATTTCACCTGTTATTTCCTGAAGATCTCATGCTTGGAAAAGCTCATGAGATAGCCAGCCAAATTGAGCAGTATTTAAAAAATTCACTGAATATGCAGGCGGAAATTTTCACGCACTTAGAAGTCGAAAAGCATCACGATGAGATCCATAAGAAATATGGACTCCCTATTTAATCAAAGATTGGACCCTACGGGCTTTTCTTTTCTGAATTAGAAAATTGAATTCTGGGCAAAAGACTCATAAAAAACTCTGTAGACCAACCGTCGAGAATTCTGGGATCTCTAATGAATCTTCGAATATCTTCTTTGGCTGCATGCAGATCTAACGCTAAGATCTTTTTCTCCATCAAATCCATGAAAGATTCTTTTGTAAGTGGTTTTTCAGAGGTGTAATTACCTGATTGTCTCATGCGGGTTTCCAGGTGAGCCAAATGCAAAGGAAATCCTTTGTTCACGTACCAAATGAAATCATACCAATCTCTTCCCTTCACGCGAACCTTATAAGGTCGGCATAAAACCGCATGCATTTTTCCAGCGAATAAATCTTGAGGCGAATAGGTGCAAACAGAGAATGGAATGGGTTTGGTGAGATAGCGAACTTCGGTAGCAAAACCTCCAGGTGGATCGATGTCGATTTCCAGTTTTATTTTAATGACTTCGTTTGATTGAGTATGCCTTTTTAAGGATTCATCTAAACCAATACGAATGAAAGTTTCCAATGTTCCAGTTTTTAGAAATGCTGAACGTATGGATTCTTGAGGATGTTTAATTTTGTGTTCCACGCTCACTTTAAGGCCTGAAATTTCTAATTCTTCCTCAAGTGCTTTTAGAAAAGGTAGTAGATTAAACGTAGGATCCGGTTTGAGCAGAGAAAAATCAAGATCTTCGCTGAATCGATCAAGCCCATATAAGATTCGGAGAGCTGTCCCGCCATAGAAAGCAGCATGCTCAAAAAACTTAGCTCTCCATAAGCCCATTAACGCGATTTCTTGCATGATTTCTTGAATCGCATTTTCATATTCGTTTTTTGACTTAGGGTTATAGCTCTCTAATAAACTTCCAATTGTTGTGGTCATAATTTACTCAGCATTTTGACGCTGTTTTTGTTATAAGCATGAGAGATGTCGTTTAATTTATGTGGATCAAGCGCTCTGAACATCGTCTCATCCACTCTCATTTCCTCGAATAGATAGTAGCGAAGCTGTTCTAGAGTTCGAATCCTTGGTGTCCGATAAACAAGGTCTGCTAAAGCTTTTTCCTTAGATGCGATAAAATAGCCGCCTTCCTTTCCTAAATTTCTATATTCTATTCCCACTTTGAATTTTTCTCTATCAATGGCGCGATATTCAAATGTTCCAAGAGGGGTTTGAAAAGTTTTTGAATCGCCGATAGCTAAAGAAGTGATGACCATAGAACGTTCGGCAATCAAACCATAGTGTGTAAGGGCATATTCAAAAGAGATGCATGATGGGCCATAGACGAGATTTGCAAGCATTTCTAAGCTGATTGGGGTGCGGCGCCAATCTTCGCCGAAAATATATAAGCCTTTTTTTATCCTAACTATCTTCCCTTCAGTGATTAAAGACGCGACCTTATCCCGTGGCTTTTTATGATCTTTTAGGTAATTTGCAAGTAGCTGGTAGTCAAATACTTCTATCGGAGTCAGCTTTCTAAATAGTTCAAAGTTCATATATATTATTATGCATGTTTTCCTTGGAATGTCCAGAAAAAATGGACATATTGAGGAAAATATGCGGAATAGGAGGAAATTTTGTGAGAATTAAACGTTGATTTCGCTGTAGAGGATGTCCAACTCGCGCAGCAGGATCTGAGAGGGTTCTGGGTAAAGCAGGATGGAGAGCATTGCCTTGCTTAGAACCGAATCTTCACCTTGGTTAGGCTGATAATCTTGGGCAGCTGAAAGCAGCGTAACGGTTTCAGTCATGCCAGGGATCGAGAGAGGCTGATTGAGGATATTTTGCAAGATCTGCCCTGCGTCTTTGAGATTTTCTTTAAGCATAAATCCTCTATTCTATTTTAGCAGCGCGCTTGGCAATGTCGTATAATTGAATGATCGTTTCGCTGATTTTGGAAAGCGAAGGGTCGCTGCGGGCCGACATCGGCGTAAGATTTTTTAATTCTTCAGAGAAGTTTTGCAGAGGGACTTTCAGCTCTCGTGCAAGCTTGACTTCAGGGGAAGCAGGCTGTTCATGAGGAGTTGCAGAAGCTGCGTTCAAGTCTACATTTCTAGCCATATGTTTCTGATGCCCTCTTTTCTAAGCTACCTTTACGATAGTTTGAAAATTATTTTATATTCAACCGATACTTAATAGAAACTGTTGGGCCAGGGTAGAGTCGGAGCGGAACTTACCGCGGAGGTCTTGAGTAACGGTGGTGCTTGAGGTGTCTTTGATGCCGCGCATGGCGATGCAGTAGTGTTTCGCTTCGATCCAAACTGCGACGTCTTCTGTTTCGAGCAGGTGGACAAGCGCATTGGCGATTTGTGCGGTTAAGCGTTCTTGAAGCTGAGGCCGCCGACAAAAGTAGTTCACTAATCGAGGGATTTTCGAAAGACCGATGATCTTTTTATTGGGAAGATAGGCCACATAAGCGTGTCCACTCATGGGAACGAAATGGTGTTCGCAAATGCTCTCTACGGTGATGTCGCGGATTAAGACCATCTCGGCATCTGCTTCTGGAGGATCGAAGAAGCTCATTCTAGGGAAGTTTTCAGGATCGAGGCCAGAGAAGAACTCGTCGACATACATTTTTGCTACGCGCTTTGGGGTATCGGCCAATGATGGCTGCGTGAGATCGAGCCCAAGAGTTTGCATGATTTGAGCAAAATGATACTCGATGGCTTTGAGTTTCTCAGCGTGTGAAAGAGCGGCGGGCAGAATCGTTTGGCTCATGGGCTTATTTGGCGTGAACCGTTAAGTATTCTTCCAGCGGTCCTTCAAAGATGCGCATGCCTTTATCTTCAAAGGCAAACGTTTTAGTGGTCGCACGGTTCATCAGATCTCGATCATGGCTGGCGATGATTACCGTGCCTTTATAGTCTTGCAGAGCCCAGGCAAGGGCAGAGACAGCTTCCAGGTCGAGATGGTTGTTAGGTTCATCCAAAACCAGCACGTTGTAATTGCAGAGCATCATGCCGGCAATGATGAGGCGGGCAGTCTCTCCTCCCGAAAGGGCAGAGATCTGTTTAAAGGCGTCATCGCCACCGAAGAGCATCTTTCCAAGCACACTGCGAATATCTTGATCGTAAACGCCATCTCGGCGCTTTTTAAGCCACTCAAAGGCAGTCATCGATGAGCGCTTATCGATGATTTCATTGTGGTTTTGAGGGAAATAGCCGATCTGCACTTGATGGCCGACTTCAATGCCGCCACCATCTTGAGGAAGCACTTGAGCGAGCATTTTGAGCAAGGTGGTCTTTCCTTTGCCGTTGTTTCCAATCACACCGATTTTTTCGCCGCGCACGATGTCGCAGGTAACCTTATCAATGACCTTTTTCCCATCATAACCTTTGGAAAGGTTGTCGATCTTAAATACGACCTGGCCCGAGGGTTTTTCAGGTGGATAGAAACGGATGTAAGGTCTTTGAATGTTAGATTTTTTAAGATCCATGGGGGCTAAACGTTCAATCTCGCGTATGCGAGATTGTACTTGGCTGGCACGAGTACCTGCACCGAAGCGCGCCACAAATTCTTGAAGTTGAGAAATCTTTTTTTCTTTGCTCTTATTTTCAGATTCAGTGCGCTCACGTACTGCAGTTTTAGCTACGAGCATGTCGTCGTAATTGCCCGAATAGATGATCAGCGTCTCATAATCGATATCAGCGATATGCGTCGTGACGGCGTTGAGGAAGTGGCGGTCATGGCTGACGACAACAAGTGTGCCTGTGTATCGATGCAGGAAGGTCTCGAGCCAACTGATCGACTCAAGGTCAAGGTGGTTGGTCGGTTCATCGAGAAGCAGGGCTTCGGGATTGCCAAAAAGCGCTTGGCAGAGCAGCACGCGGAATTGAATATCGTTGGGGACAGCGGACATCTGCTGCTGGTGGAATTCTGCGGAGATACCCATTCCGATGAGCAGCATTTCGGCCTCAGCCTCGGCCTCATAACCATTCTCTTCTCCCACAATCTCTTCAAGCTCGCCTAAACGAATTCCGACATCGTCGGTCATCTCTTCTAGATAGAGGCGATCTCTTTCGGCAAAGGCATCCCAGAGCCGCTGGTTACCCATGATGACCACATCGAGCACTCTAAAATCGCGGAAGTCTTCGATATTCTGTCTTAAAAAGCCCACCTTACGCGGCAAGGTCACTGTTCCGCTAGTTGGGTCCTCTTGCTTCATGATAATTTTAAATAGAGTGGATTTCCCAGCTCCATTCGGCCCAGTAAGGCCATAGCGATTATGTGTGCTAAACGTCACGGTGACATTCTCAAAGAGAACGCGGCTACCGATCTTTTTCGAAATATTATTTAGGGTGATCATGAAAATCTGTTTTTGTATTCTTGAATTTGGTTAATCTTAGCATATACACAATGGATGACGTCAAGACAGTTATCACCCGATTCTTAGAGTATTTACGCGTCGTGAGGAACGCCTCTGTCCACACCATACGCAATTATGGTATGGACCTCGAGAGTTTCAGGTTTTTCCTTGAGAGTGAAAATATTTCTGTGCCTATTGCGAATATCGACAAAAGGCATATTCGCGGGTTTCTGGCTGCCTTGAGCTTCAAACAAGCCAAAAAACGCACCATCCTACGTCGCCTTTCGAGCTTGCGCTCTTTTTTTCATTTTCTATGTAAAGAAAAGCTTATCTCTTTTAATCCCTTGGATGAGATCGATAGCCCCAAACTGGAAAAGACCATTCCGGCCTCGCTCTCCTATGAACAGGTCGAGCGCCTGTTTTCGGCTCCGGATACGGGCACTTACCTAGGACTACGCGATCGATGTATCATGGAGCTATTTTATAGCTCTGGGCTGCGCATCAGTGAACTGGCTGCTTTGAACCGAACTGATGTCGATCCTATTAGGCGGCAAGCGCGCGTGATGGGCAAAGGAAAAAAGCAGCGCGTGGTGCCGATTACTCAAACAGCTGTCTCATGGATACAGAGATATTTAGATGATTCCGAGCGTCATTTAAGTTCTGAGATCCATCAACCTCAGCAAGATGAAGAAGCGATCTTTCTGAACAAATGGGGCAAGCGCATCACTGTGCGTTCGATAGATCGCAAATTCGAAGAATACTTATTGGCTAGTGGACTGTCGGGGAAGATTACCCCGCATACAATTCGGCATACGATTGCAACGCACTGGCTTGAAAAAGGCATGGATCTCAAGACTATTCAAATGCTACTTGGTCATAGCTCGCTTGCCACTACCACCATCTACACGCAAGTCTCCACGCGTTTAAAGCGCGATGTCTACCAGAAAGCCCATCCCTCAGCTCTCAAAGATAAATAGTCTTTTTTCTATTAGACCTCTTGCGTAATTCCATTTGCCCGCTAAAACCACCCTTTTTCCTCTGGTTTTTATCGCATCTCCTCATCGACCCAATTTGGGGTCGCCTCGTCAATGCGACACGAGCCAGCAAGCTGGCTCTAAAAACCAGAGAAAAAATCTTCGATTTTTTCGGACAAAGCGAATTACGCAAGAGGTCTATTACAGAATTACGCAGCAACCTGTTGACAGCTCGCCATTTCTAAAGGTGTATGTGATGTCGCCGTAATAGACTTTTTTAAGCTGGGGCAATGTTTTTAGTCTCTGCAGAATACTATAAAAAATAGCAGGCTCGAAGAGATTTTTGCTCAGGTCGATTTTTTGCAATCTTTTGAGCGTGAGAACGGCATCAGGAAGATCTGTAAATCGGTTTGAGGATAGATCTAATACCTCTAGGTTGCAAAAGCAAGAAAGCTCGGCAGGCAATTCCTCTAAGCCATGGTTTTTTAGAGAAAGGACAATTAGTTGTTCAAATACAGGGTTGTTTCCTGTGAGAGCAGTACGGAGATGAGAAGGTTTAAAAAGATCTGGAAGAGAAGCTACAGTGCGGAGTTGTTTCCAGATCGTGAACAAAGCACGCCCATATTTTTTTTCTAGCACAACCTGATCAAGTAGTTCCCCTTCCTTAGTATATTCCGTTTCCAGCGTTTCCAAGTACGTAAGATCAGCTATTTGCCTTGCTATCGCAGGGAATGTCTCTTTCGGGAAGGGGTTTCCTTCAATATTGAGGTGTTTTAAGTCTTCAAGATGGCCAAGTGCATCGGGCAGTTTTGTTAGATCATTATATGAAAGGTTTAAAATTTGAAGGTTTGCGCTATGTCTAATAGCATCAGGCAGCTTCGTTAACTTATTATGTGAGAGATCTAAAGCCACGAGATTTAAGAAACGAAGTGGAGGCAATATTTTTAGATCCAACCTTTGCAAATCCAAACTCAATATGTGTTTGCGCCGCCATGCATGGTTGTCGTGATATAGAAGCTCGAGAAATTCGTGCGGTGTTGAGAGCCCGCAATTCAAGTAAGATCGCCTCTCGATTCTGCCTCCGATTTTTTTAGCCGCTTCCTCTAACAAGCCGATTTCTTGATGTGTTCTTAGAAACCTTTGTGTAGAAAACGAGCCGTGAAAATCATGCTTAATAGAACGAGTGACACTTCTTTCAAGATCCAGTGGTTTTAGGCGGGCCAAAAGAAGAACATTAAGCCGTGCAAAAACCAGATAGTAATTTGGATGATCCTTGTCGAGAAGTTCAAAAGCTCTAGCATAGAAGGGGCTGAGCTGTTTACTTAGATTTTCAATGTTTTGTTTGAGAATTCTATTTAACGCAATCCACCAAGGCTTACACACGCTGGAGACGTAGGCGTTGTCTAAAGCGAAATGCAATATATAGGGCGTTATAGATCCGGATAGTAAAACTTTTGAAGTCATCTTCAAAAAATCTATAAAAATATAAGGGGTTTATAAAAAATCTATAAAAATTCAGTCTACATAATTACACAGTTAGAAGCTTGATCGACGGCTTTAAAGTTGGGTAGAGCTTCTATTTTTTTTGTGATGAGCCGTTGGGTTGCAGGAGGAATTGGGTTTTTTTTCAGATTGAGAAAGCTCAACTTCTTAAATGAAAGAATCGCCTCGGGAAGGTTGGTAAATCGGTTGCCAGAAAGATCGAGTGTTTTTAACTTTCGCAGACGAGTAAATATGTTTGGGAAATCATTTAAATTGGCATTTCTTACACTAAGTTCTGTGACTTGATCACAAAGAGAAGGGGGTAAATTTATTAGAGTTTCTTCGATCTCTATTGGAGTAGTGAGCTTGAGCGGCTTTTTAAAGAGTTGAACTTCAACTCGGCCCCATATAGCAAAAAGAGCCTGAATGTGATCACTTACCATTCCAAGCTGTATATTAAGGCTTGCATCAGAAGTTACAACTGTGAGTAAGTTTTGTTTCATCAGCAGAGCTAGTTTTTCTACTATTCTCATACGATCTTTTTCAGGAAAGGGATTCCCAGATATTTTGAGCATCCTCAATTTTTTTAAATCTTTGAGCCAATTGGGAAGTCTTGTGAGTTTGTTATGGGAAAGATCGAGCGTTTCAATTCCCACAAAATTAGACAAAGATTTCGGAAGTTTTGAGAGATTTAACACGCTTAAATCTAAGTGAGTGACTCTCGAAAAATGCGCTATGTTTTTTTTCCGGAGTAGGCAAAAGTTCATCTCAAGAGGCTGTGTAATATCCTGCGGAAGAATGGTAAAAGGATGTGGGTATTGCTGCCCAACCCTTTGCCAGATTTGTTGAACTCTTTGTAAGTGGAAGATCTCTTTTCCCATACTCAGAAATCTCATCACAGATAGACATCCATGAAATCTCTCACGAAGAGTGGCTGCATATCTAGGTGTAAGAAGTTTTAGATCTTGCGCGAGCAGTTGGTATAAGCGCCTGAATACGCAGAAGTAATTATCTCGAGCAGTATTTAAAGCTTCAAAAGCGTTCGTAATATATGGCTGAAACTCGGGTTCTTCGAGGTGCTTTAAGTCATGTTCAAGGACAGCATTAATTGTTATCCTCCAAGAACGACACACCTGTGGCAGTTGCGATGAATAATCACACTGCCGAGTAAATAGGATAGGGGCAGTATTAAACGGAATAAAGACAGGTGAAACGGAACTCATTTTTCGCCGTCGTAAGGATTACAGAATCAAGGTTTTTGTAAGATCAATTCATTCAGAGAAAACTCAGTGTAGGGTTGTGTATAAGCAGGCTCGTCATTTTGCCCTGCATGCGCGATCCAGATTTTAAGCTGGGTGGGCAAGAAGATTGCATTATGCAGATTTGAGAGTTTGCCACCTTCTCCTTGGATGATCTCTTGGAGAACCTTCTCGTCGATCGATCCGAAATTTTGCACGAGGCGTTCAGCGAGTACGGGATAGCGTTCAGGATGTGTTAGACCTGTGAGCAGCAAACATTTTTTTGGCTGGTGTTGCAAGAGCCCTGCGATAGAGTTATCGGGGCGATAGAGTATAGTCTGATAAGGCATCTGTTTGATTTGGCAGCCGCCCACACAATCTACGCCCACTTTCTTATCAATTCCAAGCAGCGCGCACGTTGTGCCGGGTTCGATGAACTGAATCTGTTCGGGCGTGGCATAGACTCCAATCGATGAGCTGTCTTTGCCATCGGATAGAATATAGAAATATTCACAGGTGCGTGGGGCGTGCATTAAGAGTTCTTTTGCCTCGTTGAGGGTGGAGGTGCCTTCCAAGATCATACGCATTAAAAAGGCCATCGGGATTCCATCCCAAGCGCCATATCCGTGGCCACCGATCTCGCCAACTGCGATCTTTTGAGTATTCATCCCTGTGACAGAGCCGATAAATCCAGCGTAGCCGACGTTTAAAAAAGCATAGCCACTATCTGGTTCCACTACTTGAAGCACAGCACTTTTTCTCAGTCCCTTTCCTATTGCATAGTCGAGCACGCGTACATGGTAGAGCTCTCCGTCTCGAGTAGCATCTCCACTTGCAACAATAGCGCTGCAATGGAACATTTCAGGAAAGAGGTTCAAAAGAAGGATCTTTTCAAAAGGAATCTCTGCGCCTTCTGCCAGGCCTTCCATCTCTTCCCAGAGGTGTTTGGGGATATGCTTGAGGATGTTGGGTAAATTTTCTTGGAAATGGATGCCTCGTTGAGTGAGAAGGGCCGATCTTTTGCCTTCAAGAAAAGTGGAGACATTTTGCTGGATTAACTCTTTGAGGAGCTTGCCATGCTGAACACCTCGCTCATGAGCAGATCCTTTAAGATGTAAAATCCGCTGGCCCCCACATTCTTCGAGGTAACCTTGCGCATATGAATCTAAAACTTCGGCGCTTAGAGCGGAGGTAGAGAAAAAGAAGAGGAGAGTAACAAGTCTCAATAGGGTCATATGAGCTTTTTGAGCTAATGGCTCTTTAAAAATAGGGAAGGCGTTAAGCCGGATTTTGTCGGTGGCCCTTGCGGGCAACGAGCAATCATTCATCTAGGGATCCTGTTGCCATGATCCTCAAGCGACTTGGTATCTTGGACCCTGCGGAGAGCAGTAGTGGCCCATAATTCGTCTTGCTTCAGATAGGGTTT
This sequence comes from uncultured Chlamydiales bacterium, assembly GCA_963700985.1. GTDB lineage: Bacteria > Chlamydiota > Chlamydiia > Chlamydiales > Rhabdochlamydiaceae. The sequence goes on along the minus strand of OY969554.1, from coordinate 1,252,959 downwards.
ACAGCACCCTGCATCGCTGCAGGTGTGGCCGGCTCATAAAGCCAGCATTTTCAGCCTGTCTATCATTAAAGTTGCCCTTAATGGTAGCGGTGTATTTTCTGTTACACTTTCCGTGGCTTTACAGCCCCCAGTGTTTCACTGGTATCTTCTCCTGCGAAGTCCGGACTTTCCTCCTCGGTAACCGAGGCGATTGCTTTGCCTTCCCAAAAACTTTAGGTGCTGGCCATACGGCGACGGCGGCGCTTAGTTGCCACAGCAGTACCTTCGAGTGCTTCGCTCTCTTGCCAGTAGTGAATGCGTGAGCAGTGCTCACAAAAGACGAGGTTTTCGCCTTTTCGGACGAGGTTCTCGTGCTGGGCAGTCAGAACAATATGGCAGCCGCTGCATGTGCGATTTTCAATCGCTACAAGAACGCGATCTTTTTTATTGCGCAGCAATCTTTCGTAGATCTGCAGAGTTTCAGGATCCGCCTTAGCTGCAAGCGCTTCGCGCTGTACTTTCAGGCTTTGACCTTCTTCATTGATTAACTTGATGCTAGCTTCAATCTCTCTTGATAAAGCATTGCTGCTCTCTTCGGAGGTCTTTAAGCTATCTTTGATTTTTTCGAAGAGCTCTTCTTCAGCATTCTTTTTATCGACAATATCAGAGACTTTCTGCTCAAGGGCAATGCGCTCTCTTTCAGCAGCTGTCATCTCTTGAGTGAGAGCATTGAACTCATCGACTTTTTTGATGTTATTCTGTTGAGTCTCAAGCTTTTTAACTTTTGCAGATGTGTCTTGAATCTTCTGTTCAAAAGATTGAATCGTTTTATTGAGCTCTGTGACCTCGCGCTCTTTTTCAGACAGCTGTTGATTGAGCTCTTGACGGATGAGTTCGATCTGCTGCAGCTCCTTCTGGCGCTCTTTCTTGACGCGCATGAGGCGGATCATTTTCATGTCTAGTTCTTGAATGTCCAGGATTGGACGAAGCCGCTCTTGCATTTTTCTCTCTTGATGGTAAGTTTTTTTAGCAAGAGTACATTATCGATTAATACCAATAATGCTCAAGAGAAAAGAGGTGGCAGGTGTTAAATTTTTATTTGACAACTCTTGGGTAAAGTATGCAGAATGAAGTTAGTTCCACCTAAGTGAAGGAGAAATGCATATGAAGAAGCACCATATTGGTAAAGAATCCTCTTCCAAGCAGTGTTGTACAAAAGTTGTGGTTAAAATTGACGTAGGTTTCAAAAATGCTTTATACATTCGCGGAAGCGGCGGCGGTTTAAGCTGGGAAAAAGGCAAACTGATGAAAAATATGGGCGCCGATACTTGGGTTTGGGAAACTGATTTCCCAATTAAAGAGTGCGAATTCAAAGTGCTGGTTAACGATCAGTCTTATGAAGAAGGTGAAAATCATCGTCTAATGGCTTGTAAGACAGTGCAGTATACACCGCGTTTTGCCCACGTCGCCTAAGTAGCCCGTCCTAATAAGCTTGTCACAGGATAGGCAGGATCGCCCCCTAATCCAGGGGGCGCAGGATAGGCAAGATTTAAGAGAGAATAGTTTTCTTTTCTATCCTCCTCCATCCTGCCGCCCCATGCTCTATTTTTGCGGCGATCCTGCATATCCTGTTATTTTATCTCCTCGAATGATCTTGAAGGAATTTTGTAAAAATCAGCTTTAGCTTCCCACATTTCCTGTTTTTTGCCACAATCCGCAGCTTAAGAAAGGGAGGGTCGCATGTCATTTCTGGAAAAATATTATCATAAAATACCCCAAGAAAAGCGAGTTCCAGCAGCTATCGCTTATATGGCGTCTCTCGATGTGATTAAAGGTGAATTTCCTCTGATTGCTGAGAAGATCGTCCAAGAGCTGAAAGATCAGCGCTCCTATTTAAAGATGATCGCCTCAGAGAACTACTCCTCTTATGCAGTTCAGCTCTCTATGGGCAACCTGCTCACGGATAAGTATGCTGAAGGCTATCCTCAGCATCGCTTCTATGCTGGGTGTGATAATATAGATGCGATTGAAGGCGCCGCTATTGCCGAAGCCAAGAAGTTATTCGGCTGCGACCATGCATATGTGCAGCCTCATTCGGGAGCGGATGCAAACCTGGTGGCCTACTGGGCTATTTTGATCCAGCGCGTCCAAAATAAAGAGGTGGCAGCTTTAGGGAAAAAGAGTATTGATGAGCTCTCTCCTGAAGAGTATGAGCGCGTAAGACAGCTGCTTGTGGGTCAGAAAATGATGGGGCTTTCGCTCAACTCTGGGGGCCATCTAACCCATGGTTACAGACATAATGTCTCGGCTAAGATGATGCAGTCAGTCTCTTACGATGTAAACCCAGATACAGGTCTGATTGATTATGCGGCTCTTCTCACTCAGGTAAAACGCGAAAAGCCAGCCATTTTAGTGGTGGGCTACTCCGCCTATCCCCGCCTTATCGATTTTGCTAAAATGCGCGAGATTGCCGATAACGTGGGTGCAACTCTGCTAGTTGATATGGCCCACTTTGCAGGTCTTGTGGCTGGAAAGGTGATGAAAGGCAACTTTGATCCCATTCCGTTTGCGCATGTGGTTACCTCAACTACCCATAAAACTTTGCGCGGTCCTCGAGGAGGCTTAGTCCTTTGCAAGGAAGAATATCGTGAAGTGATCGATAAGGGGTGTCCGATTGTTTTAGGAGGTCCTCTTCCCAATGTGATGGCAGCTAAAGCCGTGGCATTTAAGGAGGCTAACACCTCTTCCTTTCAACACTATGCGCAGCAGGTGGTTAAAAACGCTCATGCTTTAGCTACCCACCTCGTATCTAAGGGAATAAAAGTTACCACGGGTGGTACAGACAACCATCTTCTAGTCTTCGATGTTTATTCAAGCTTTGGCTTGACGGGCAGGCAGGCGGAGCTAGCGCTACGCGAGGCGCATTTTACGGTTAATCGTAATGCTATTCCCTTTGATACTCAAGGAGCCTGGTATACTTCAGGTGTGCGGATCGGCTCGCCAGCCCTTACCACCCTTGGAATGAAAGAAAACGAGATGAAAGAGATAGCTGAAATGCTCGTCTCTCTTCTAAAAGCTACTAAACCTGCCCCTGCCGAAAAAGGAGATGGGATGAGCCGGGCAAAAGTAAAGATCGACCCTCAGGTGCTTTCCGCGCTACAAAAGCAAGCAGCCGGCTTGCTCAGCCGCTTTCCTCTTTACCCTGAACTTATCATTGAGTAGAGTGGAAGAAGAATCACTTAAACAATTTAACTTCACCAATGCGAGGTTAGCATCATGCCAAGGAACAACGAAGATCCAGAATTTACCCATCAGAAAAAGTCATCCTCTGTCGATGATAAAATCGATGAGGAGCTTCTCAAGGCTCGCCGTATTTTTTTCTGCGAAGCCGTAGATGAACGCAGCGCCAAGCATGCGATTCGCAAACTCTGGTATCTAGAATTAACCGATCCAGGTAAGCCCATCCTTTTGGTGATTAACTCACCAGGTGGGTCAGTCGATGCGGGCTTTGCAGTCTGGGATCAAGTAAAAATGATCACCTCGCCCGTCACAACTTTGGTGACAGGCCTTGCCGCCTCGATGGGATCGATTTTAAGTCTTTGTGCCGCACCGGGAAGACGCTTTGCAACGCGTAATTCGCGCATCATGATTCACCAGCCCTCAATTGGTGGTGTGATCAGAGGCCAGGCAACAGATTTAGATATCCAAGCTAAGGAGTTGCTGAAAACTCGTGCAGCGATTGTCGAAGTCTATGTAGAAGCTACCGGCAAGGATGCCAAGACTGTTGAAAAAGCCATCGATCGCGATACCTGGATGAGTGCTGATGAAGCGCTCAAATTCGGCCTTCTCGATAAGATTGTTGGCTCTTATAAGGAACTCGCATAAGTTGACAGCCTCGGGTGTTCTTTTGGGTATTCCTTTCTCCAAGTATCATGGAGCGGGAAATGATTTTATTCTTATCGACGATAGGAAAAATCATTTTCCGTTAGATAATATTGCCCTCATCCAACGTTTATGCCATCGGCACCACGCAATAGGTGCCGACGGCCTTATTTTACTTCAAGCTTCTCAGCGTGCCGATCTTCGCATGCGTATTTTCAATGCGGATGGGAGTGAAGCTGCCATGTGCGGGAATGGAATCCGCTGCCTCTTTCGCTTTGCGCAAAGTTTAAATGTGATTCAAAACGAAGCGTTAATTGAAACAGCTGCATCAATTCTCTCTTGCCACGCATATCAAGATCAAGTTGCAGTCTTACATCCTACGCCCCGCTTTATCGAACGAGCGATTTCTCTCGAAGGAAGATCTTTAGACCTGGTCGACAGCGGTGTGCCGCATGCATTAATTTTCACCCAGAATATCGATGAAGAGCCGGTTTTTTCTTTGGGAAAAGTGGTGCGATTCCATCCGCACTTTTCTCCTGAAGGTGCCAATGTGACATTTGTTCAACCCGTATTACACGAAAATTTATTGTTGGTGCGTACTTACGAGCGCGGCGTAGAAAATGAGACGCAGGCGTGCGGAACTGCAGCGGTAGCTGCTGCTTTTGCAGCACCTGAAAAGTTTCCGCTATTCGGACGAATTCGAGTCGTTACTCGCTCAAATACTATTTTTGAAACAGAGAGAACTGAAAAAGGAATGGTGCTCAAGGGGCCAGCTGTATTAAGCTTTACGGGAAATTTGGTTTTAGAAGGAGAAACAAGATGATCATTGGTATTCCAAAAGAGATTAAAGACCACGAGTATCGCGTAGGAGCAACTCCAGAAACTGTTAAACTGCTGATCGCAGCAGGCCATGAAGTGCGCGTGCAAACACAAGCTGGCGTCGCCATTGGTTTTACTGATGAGATGTATAAACAAGCTGGGGCCAAGATTGTGCCTAGTGCAAAAGAGATCTTTGATGCTGATATGGTAATCAAAGTTAAAGAACTTCAGAAAAGTGAATTCCCCATGCTCAAAGAAGAGCAGATCCTCTTCTGTTATCTCCATCTTGCTCCCGATCCAGAACAAACTAAGGCTCTTTTAGCCAAAAAAGTAGTGGGCATTGCCTATGATACCGTAGCTGATAAACAGCAGCGCCTTCCGCTTTTGACCCCGATGAGCGAGATTGCAGGTAAAATGGCCATTCAAGTGGGTGCTACCTCTCTGCAAATGTCTGGCGGCGGAAGAGGCGTGCTCTTAGGTGGCGTGCCCGGTGTGGCTCCTGGCAAAGTTGTGATTCTTGGAGGCGGTAGTGTAGGTACTCAGGCTGCGCGTGTTGCGCTAGGGCTCGGTGCCGATGTCACAATCATCGATGTGAATTTAAATCGTTTACGTGAACTCGATGCTCTCTATGGCCCTGCTTTGAAGACGCTCTATTCGACACCTGTGGTGATCGAAGAGGCGATTAGTCAAGCCGATCTCGTTGTAGGCGCAGTGCTCGTTCCAGGTAAGCTCGCACCGAGACTAATCACCAAGGCAATGGTCAAAAAGATGATGCCGGGTTCTGTGATTGTCGATGTTGCGATCGATCAAGGGGGCTGCTCTGAAACTTCGCGCCCTACTACGCATTCTAATCCGACTTACGTCGTCGATGGCGTCGTACACTATTGTGTAACCAATATGCCAGGCGGCTGTGCGCGTACTGCGACGCTAGCTCTCACAAGTGCTACGCTTCCGTATGCTCTAAAAATCGCATCTCATGGATACCGTCAGGCGATTCAAGATGATGCCGGTTTGATGCTAGGCTTGAATGTTTGCCTAGGCCATGTCACGAATGCTTCTGTTGCGCAGGATTTGGGCTATGATTATACCCCTCCGCGCGAACTGTTGCATTTGCAGAAGTCGAGCGAATCTCACTGCTTGAAATCTTGAAAACTAAAATTTTCGTGGACAGGCTCACAATGGGCGAGGCATGTTGAAGACATGAGCGGTAAAGCCCCCCATTTTACACAAGCTGAGCTGAAGCAAGCTGTCGATTTTCTAGATGAGAAGAGGATACGTACGTTCCTCTTCTCTGATGGCACGTACCAAATCGAGATGTACGATCCTAAAACCAAGACCTCTTTCTGGCCTTTTTTTCACATCAATGATTCAGGCAAAATTTTGGACTGCTTTTGCACATGCAAAGCTGCCGAAAAGAAAAAATCTTGTGCTCACTTAGCTGCAGCCTATCAACTCATCTTTCGTGGCCATGCTGAACCTTTGCATGTGCGCTTTCGTGGAAGCTTATGGAATCAGTTGAGCCTAATTGGCAGCCAACGCCATGGCTATGAAAGCAGCTCTCTTAAAACTGAAAAAAATGGCTTTGAAGCGCACTCAGTCACGGGCAAAAGGCTCTTTTACATTTCGCCTTTAAATGAAAAATCTAGAAAGCGCTTAGAAAAGCTGTTTTTTGAAAGACCTATTGAGACTGAAGAGACCTCTCTCAAATTTTCCAATCTTCCGCATAGTGAATTAACTCTATGGAAACAAGGAAGGCCAACACCTAAGCTGAAGTATGAGCTCTCATTTTGGGCAGATTTGGCAAAGTGGTGGATGCTGCTTCAAGATGCTGGGGTTCCCTACGAGATCGAGTTCATCTATGAAGACAATCCTTTGCCTAAATGGATTCAGGTGAGCTTTAAAGAGTTTACTTTCGGCTTTTATTTGGCTGAGGTTAACTGGCCAAAAATCATTCCCGCCCTTGCCACGGTTAAATCTCCGCTGACGGTCTCTGAGCTCTCATATCTGACGCTTGAGAAGATCAGTTATGATCCTCAAAAGCGCGAAATGCATCTAGATTTTAAAGGCCAAAAAGAAGGTTCTCAAAGCGAAGCGAAGCTTCAAGAAGGAATTGAGATAGGAGAGTGGCTTTTTGTGGCAAAAAAGGGATTCTATCCTGGACGGTTAGATCCTTTATTAAGTGAAAAGGTAATCTCCCAAAAGCGTCTTGCCGCCTTATTACAAAAGCATGCGAAGCTAGTAAAAAAATATCTCGCGGGCACGACTCTCGAGCTTGAAGAGATCACGGCTCAATATGAACTCTTTTTTGATGAGCGTTTGACTTTACATATCCGCTGCTTTGTCTTTGAACCTGGGGATTTACAAAAGCCCACTTCTGCTTATTTTGGTCCTTGGGTTTATGTCGAAGGCAAAGGCTTTTTTCATCTTCAAAATCTCTTCTTTGAAGGAGTTGAGAAGATCGTTTCAAAGCCACTTGTAGGGGATTTTATTAGTCGCCATCGTCACTGGCTTGCGGCTTTCGAAGGCTTTCAAACGCATCCCTCGAGCTTGGAATCTCATCTGACCTACGCACTTTTACCCGATTCGAGTTTGCGTTTTGATACGCGTGTGGAATTTGCTGAGGAGGCTGGAGAAATCATCGATTTCGGCGAGTGGATCTATGTAAAAGGGCGTGGTTTTTATGCCAAGCGCACTGGTCGCACAGGGGCTAAATTACGCAATGGTTTACGTGTGCCAGCCCACGAGATTTCTACATTTATTAAAGGGCATTTTGAAGAGCTCGAACAGATCCCCAATTTTTATAGCGAAGATACCCCTCTCGAAAAATCTGGACTTAAGCTTTCTTTCAATGAAGATCAAAGAATTCTGGTGCAACCTGAAAGCATTCTGAAAAACGGCTACACAGCAGATCAAGTGCACTTTTTTGGAGACTTTACGTATGTCAAAGATGAGGGATTTGCCGAGATTCCTCCAGATTGCAAACTTCCCGATACTTATCAGAAAGATCGTGTAATCGATGAGGCGAGCGAACCCTATTTTATCTCTTATGAGCTCGATCTATTAACTCCTTTTATCATTTCAAGCGATCCGCGCCTAAGAAAGCCCAAAACTCTTTCTCTGCGTATTTTGCAAATCAAACGTGATCCCAGAGCCAAACAAGCTCAATGGTTAGTCGACTTCGTTTATGAATCAGATGTGGGCACAACTTCAGTTTATGAGATCTGGCAGGGACTAACAGAAAATAAACGCTACGTCTTCACCACCGCGGGGCTGATCTTTTTACGCCAGATGCGCTTTGCTTGGCTTAAGAATTTGCCGAAAAAGCGCTGGCTAAAAGGCGGAGAAAGACTCAAGCTTTCAACTCTGGAATGGCTGAAGCTTTCTGTTTCCGAAGAGATTCAAGATCCTAAAGGCTCGAGCAAAGAAGCTAAGAGCAGCCGGCAGCTATTGGAAGAGTTTCGCTCGTTTCAATCCGACGAGCTCGTCAATTTGGATGGTTTCCAAAGCCGCTTGCGCCCCTATCAAGAGATCGGTGTGCGCTGGCTCTGGTTCTTGTATACCCATGGCCTTTCGGGAATGCTTTGCGATGAGATGGGCCTTGGTAAAACACACCAGGCTATGGGCCTGCTCGCTTCCATTAACAATGCGCAGATAAAAGAAGCAGAAAAAGATAAGAAAAAATACCTCGTCGTCTGTCCAACTTCGGTGATCTATCACTGGGAAGATCTACTCAAGCGCTTTTTGCCGCAATTTCGCGTCAGTGTTTATCATGGCCTCGGACGCCGTTTGGAAGATCATTATGACATCCTTTTAACCTCATACGGAACGCTGCGCAGCGAAAAAAAACCGCTGGCTAAAATCCAATTTGAAGTAGCCATATTCGATGAGATCCAAAGTGCTAAGAATCCTCATTCACAGACCCATCGCGCCTTGAAAGAAATTCTAGCGCATATGCGTCTGGGCCTTACTGGTACGCCCATTGAAAATCGACTACTCGAGCTTAAAGCACTTTTCGATTTGATTGTTCCTCACTATTTGCCAGGGGAAGCCTTGTTTAAAGAGAACTTTGTGAATCCGATTGAAAAAAGCCAAGATCCAGAGAAGAAGTTCCTCCTCTCGCGCCTCATAAAACCTTTCATCTTACGCCGCAAAAAAGCTGAAGTGCTCTTGGAGCTACCTGAAAAGATCGAAGAAATCTCCTACTGTGCACTATCCGAAGAGCAGCGTACGCTTTACCGTGAGACAGTTGCCGCAAGACGCGAAGCGCTTGAGAAAGAGTTTCGCGATCCCTCGAAACCTGTGCCATATCTGCACATTTTTTCGCTGCTTTCTACCCTCAAACAGATCTGCGATCACCCCTGCTTGATTAGTGGAGATATTGCAGATTACCATAAACACAGCTCCGGCAAGTGGGATCTTTTTGTTGAGCTTTTAGACGAGGTGCGCGATAGCGGGCAAAAGCTGGTGGTTTTCTCACAATATTTGAATATGCTCGATATCATCGAGCTCTACTTAAAAGAGAAGAAAATTGGCTTTGCCGGGATTCGCGGCAATACCAAAGACCGCCGAGAACAGCTCGAACGTTTTCGCGACGACCCAAAATGTGAAGTGTTCGTCGCTTCGCTCCAAGCCGCAGGCGTCGGTATCGATCTCGTTTCTGCTTCGGTGGTGATCCACTATGACCGTTGGTGGAATCCGGCGCGTGAAAACCAAGCAACAGACCGTGTACACCGCATTGGACAGAAAAGAGGCGTGCAAGTCTTTAAAATGGTCACGAAATCCACCATTGAAGAGCACATCCATCAACTGATCGAAAAGAAATTGACGCTTATGGAAGGCGTGATTGGCTTTGATGAGAGCGATCAGATCAAAGGCCTCGACAGCGAAGAGCTGCGTCAGCTTCTTTCCCTCATGAGCCAAGATGTTTAAAAGGTCTAATTTGTAGACACCCTCTAAATATCGAAAATTTGGTTTTAGTACAGCTTCTAAGCTAACGTACCCCTTAACTGAAACGAAAAGAGCAGTTGAGAAGGCGGAGGCAAGAAGCAAATTGTGCGACGAGGAAGATGCTCTGGGATAACCCAAGATGGCTTTGGGAATTCAGGCTCAGGTATTTTTGGCCTTTCAGGCACAACAGGGTTCCTCTCAATTCGAAGATCTATTTGGCGGTTGGGCAAGCAAGCAAAAATCATCTTCCAATTTACTATTTTATTTTGTGAAAGATCTAGGATGCAGAGCTTATAACAGCCCTTCATCTCTGGAATCCGTGTGAATCTGTTATTTGAAAGATGAACGTGCCAAAGATCTGTACATTTTCTTAAGGGAGGGAGCTCTTTAAGCAGATTATGACTTAGGTCGAGGATCTGCAGTTGAGTTAGCAGTTCTATCGATTCAGGAATCTTAGTTAGCAAATTGCCTGAAATTGTGAGCTTTGTCAGTCCCGTCAGGAAGCCAAGTTGGTTTGGCAGGTGATGTAAATGAAGGCGATCTAAAGCGAGTGTCTTTATCCCTTTTAATAGATTTAAATGATCTGGCATCCAGACGCTGATCGCTTTTGCTTGCGTAAGAAGATCTCCTGTTAAAAGAGGAGGAAATATCTCTTTAAAGGTGGAAAGATTAATCGCGCTGAAAAAAACATGCAGGCTTGTCGCTTCTACGATCGCTGATAGATTCGCGACAAAAGACACGCCTTCACCTCTTAGAAGAATCGGACAGCCCGTAGATCGCGCACGTTGAAGAACTCGCTCACAGATGATTTTTACGCGTAACTGATAGGTTAGGCCAGAAGGGATTAGAAGCACATCACTGGCGAAAATGGGGTCATTTTGTAAAGCCCGCCATATGTAACTAAAGGCGAGTTTTGTAGGTCTTTCAAAATCTTTACAAACTTGGGCTGTCAGGTGAGGTTTTTCAATAAAAGAAAAGGCGTTTCCTAGTAGATCTGCTGGCGGAAGTTTAATTTGCGTAGTCATAGTTGGGTGGTGAGAATTTTTTTCGGAAGGAAGTTATAATAAAATTGTGATTTATTTATTACTAAATAATTTTATTTGTCAATTTTTCTTGATTTAGTAAGGTTGTAGTTATAATTTTATTATGTAAATTTTCTGGGGAATTGAACCGAGAGCCTCAAAAGCTTTCAAAGATTGCTGGGTTCGATTATGATCTTTGCATAAATTTATAGAAGAGAGCGTCTATGTCACATCGTATACGGCTAGCCCTAGTAGGGCGGCCCAATGTCGGTAAATCTGCACTGTTCAATGCTATTTCCGGCAAGAAGATCGCCATCGTCGATGAAGCGGAAGGCGTCACACGCGATCGCCTCTATGCGCCAGCCGATTTTTTCGGGCAGCCTTTTGAAGTGATCGACACAGGCGGGATCGATCCCAACTCCTCCATCCCATTTCAGGAAGAAGTGCGCCGTCAGGCTGAAGTCGCCATCCAAGAAGCTGATGTGCTCGTCATGGTAGTCGATGGCACAGTCGGTGTAACCGATTTAGACGAACGCGTAGCTAGAACCCTGCTCAAAACTAAGAAGCCCGTTTGCCTCGCTGTAAACAAGATTGATGGCCATGCACAACTCAATCTCATCCATGAATTTCATGGCCTGGGAATTACTAACATGGTGCCCGTTTCTGCCGTGCAGCGCTATCAGATCGCTGAACTTTTAGAAAAAGCTTTTGAAGGCATCAAATTCCCCGCAGAAGATGATGATGCAGGATTTGGCATTAAGATCGCCATTATCGGCCGGCCAAACGTGGGCAAATCAACTTTACTTAATGCATTCATGCACGAAGAGCGCTGCGTAGTAAGCCCAATTCCGGGCACAACACGCGATAGCGTTGACGTACACTTTACCTTTGATGGCCAACCTTTCACGCTAATCGATACAGCCGGTATCCGTCGTAAGCGTGCGGAGCATGATGCTGTTGATAAATTTGCCGCCGTGCGCACCCAGCGTGCGATTGAGCGCTCAGATGTTTGTATCATGATGCTCGATGCTGAAGTCGGTATCACTACGCAAGAAAAACGCCTCATGACTGAGCTTGAAGAACAAGGCAAAGGCTGCCTGTTACTCTTTAACAAGTGGGATCTGGTTAAAGGATATCGGATGGAGCACTGCTTAAAAAGTTTAGAGATCGAAACAAGCTTTGTCAGCCACTGCCCAACGCTCTTTGTCTCTGCTCAATCGGGCCGAAACCTCGATAAAATCTTTCCGCTTCTGCAAGAGATCGATGCAGCGCAGAAACGCCGTATCACCACAGGTGAACTCAACCGCTTCTTAGAAAAAGCCATCCAGGCTTACCATCCACCCATGCTCCAAGGCAAGCGCCTGCGCATCTACTACCTCGCTCAAGTAGGCATTAAACCGCCGCACTTCGTGATGTTTGTAAATAACGCAACGCTCATGCTTGAGACTTATAAACAGTACCTCGTCAACCAATTCCGCAAGACCTATGGTTTCAAAGGTGTGCCGCTTGTCTTTACACTACGCGGCAAGAGCGAACGTGAAGATAAAGATCAACCTCTCATCCCTAAAAATCCCCTCATCAAAGAAGTGATCGAAGAAGAAGATTTCTCTGAAGATGACGGAGACCTCGGAGATATGGGAGATCTTGGTGAACTCGATCTAAGCCTCGTCGAAGTCTAAAATTTTTTGCGTTAAGACAGTCCTTATACGATCAAAGCTTTGATATCATAATAATTTTTTAAATTTAAATTAATAATGTTAAAATATCTGTTTAATTATTTATTGAGATGGGATTTATTATGGCAATAAGAGCTTTGACAACTTCAGCTATAGGATCGATTCCAAAGCCAAAAAACATCACCCAATTTAGTGATCCTCTTTTAGGAAAAATTTTCAGCTTTGTCTTTGATATTTTAAAACCCGGGGAATTTTTCCAGATAAGCAAAACATGTACAGTGTTGAGAAATGCTGCTAACTCCGAAGCCTTCTGGCGCCCAATCGCAATGGATAGACTAGGCGGTAAGCTATTTCCAAAAGGTGAGAAGGAAAGTTATAAAGCTTTTGCCATTCGCATTCTCAAGGCCCCTGATGCCAAGAATTCAATATTGACCTCTATAGACGCTCTTTTCGTGGACGAACGAGAAGGGGGAGTAGCAAAATTAAGAAAGAAATTAGCCGATGGAATAGAGGATTATTTTAAAAACATGCGCCCACCCAGTCTTAATCCTTCTGAGCCAAGGCAGAAGTATTATGTATATGGCCACCAAATCCTTCGTAATAACCGTTTAAACGCGCCTCACCTTAGCTTAGAGATTAATCGGTTTGAATTAGTCCGCGCACTGACATTAAGAGTTGCTTCAGAACTGATACATAATAGAGTCGATACTGATAAAAAGAGATCAGCATGTAGAAGTTTTGCATTGCCACATATGTTTAAGTTAAACCTTGATGTTAGAGAAGAACGCAGATGGATGCATACTTTTTCACTTGTTAAGGTTTTATCATTGAATCTTTTTGTCTCTTTTCATCAGCAACTCCAGGCTATTTTCTCCTCATGTGAAAAAGCATGTTCGACGCGCGGGCAGTTGATTTCTCATGCAACTAGCATGATCAATGAACGTATAGAGGACACGGAAGATTATGGATTTTTTCTATACATTAGAGACTACTCTCTGATTCCAGAGCTCTTTTGTCGTATTCCTGCTACCCATAAAGATGGGGAGATGCTTGCTTGGAATCGCCTTTGTATGCGTGAACGCATTTTAGAAAGCGAGACAGCTTTTCTCTTAGACTGTTTTAAAGAAGAGTCTATTTATATTATCTTAGACTACATTGCAGAAAGAGAAGACTACACAGAGATTGATCTAAAACAGCAACAAATCCCAGAGGTGCGCCGAAAGGCTTATCCTTACCTTTTGCAAATTTTCGGTATATCCCTAAAAGGCAAGGGGATCATGTTAGGAGATCTTCCTGCTTCTTAGGCGTGGTATTTGCATTGCGTCAATTTTCAAGGGGGAGGGTCGTATTTGACGAGCTTTCCATTGACTTCGATGGTGCGGTAGACCCAATCATCATCATTTTCACGCAGCAGACGATCACAACCTAAGAAAAAGCCTTTGATAAAGCCATGTTTTTGCATGGCGAGCAGCATGTATTGCGAGGAGGATGGACGGAAGTGACTGCGTGGGCCATCGACCTTCGAAATCACGTTCTGATGAAAGAGAATCGCTTGTCTGGCTGCTTTGACCATTATCCCAGGCTTTTGCATCGGAGCTTTCTCAGCCCTTGGAAGAAGGTCGGAGTCTTTACCCCACGGCTCTTCATAGCCCGTTGCGGCCCAAGAAAGAGTAGGGATTAAGAAAACAAAAAAAAGAGACTGTCCCCAAGCTAGGCTTTTTAGAGGTTTGAGAAGATTTTTGATGAGATTTTTTCTCTCTCGACGAAGACAGTGCCTAGATTGTGACGTGGCGGAGAAGAGAGAGGAAAAAGATCGCAAGAATCTTCCAAAGATCGAAGGCCGAGTTTGGAGACAGTCTCTAGAAACCATATTTTAGCATGAAGACAGGGAAGAGCCCTTTCTGATTCATCAGTGGAGAAGCTTTCTGCTCATAGACGCGTTCATTATAGTATTTGGCTTCTTCTCCTGCACCATATATCCCTCCGAAATACCAGCCAGCCTCAAAGCTAGTAAAAATAACTCCAGCAGCAACGTGCTTATGCTGGAAAAAATGGACGGCTGCGGCGATGAATAAGCCGTTGAGCAAAACAGCTGTAAGGGCTGATTTCTGTTGGCCGAGATAGAGGTAGCCGCTGCCCGGCAGAACCGCATTTAAAGCCTGGGCTTTACTCACGGATTTTTTCTCCTCTTCGTAAGCGGCGAGAAAGGGTTTGATGTAGTTCGCTTGGGGGTGGTTATCGGCATAAGCTTTTAAGGCGGGAATATCTGCACGTTCAAAAGCGGAAGACAGCGAGAGCTTGTCGGCATTCTCAGCGTTTTCGTCTTGAATCAATTTGAATACGCGCGCGGCTTTTTCATCATCCCCATTCTCTTTATAGCTATCGTATAGGATCACGAGTAGATCGTGATAGGCGGGAAAATTGCTATCTACGGAATCGAGATTGCTTCTTTCAAAGGTATAAGTTACATCGGTGTATTTTTTGGCGAGGAAGTAGCAGAGAAGGATCTCATATTGAACTTCTAGCCTGCGCTCTTGCATCTCTTGTGGCACGAGAAATTCTGCGCGTTTAAAGGCGGTGATCGCTTGATAGAGATCGAGCTGATGCGCAAAACCCAAGGCGATGATATATTCGCGGCCCCAATCCTGCTGCTTTTCACGTTCAGTAAGTGGAGGAAAGGGCGAAGGAAGGCTTTTAAGATAGCGATCCTGCACAGCATAGTTGATCTTTGGCTCGATATCGTCTGAGACACGGTAGCAAGAGGCTAGCAGGAGCATTCCGCTAAAGAGAAGCGCTAATCGCGATCTATTCATTCTCTGGTTGCTTGACGAGATTGATACCTTCGTCGAACTCTTCTTTCATGACAGGCAAGACCATCTCATCTTTATAAAGATTTTCTTGGTGCTCTGTGATCTCTTTATATTCGTTATAGCTGTGGATGATCTGGGGACGAATGAAGATGATAACGTTATTTTTTGTGTCTGCGCGGTCATTCTCGCTAAATGCAGCGCCAATCACAGGAAGCCCACCTAAGCAGGGGATGCCCGATTTAAAGTGTGTTTTAGAATCTGTGATCATGCCGCTGAGCACTAAGAAGTGTTTATCAGGCACATGCACGCGAGTATTTAAGCTTGTGTGTGTGGTTAAAATCCCGTTTGGAGGGATGTTCTGATTGCTCGAGGCATTGATCTGTGTGCTGAGGTCATTTGAGATTTCAAGCGTGACCACATCGCCATTTCCAAGATAGGGCGTAATGCTCAAATTCATCCCGATATCGCGGTATTCGATGTTCGAGGTAACTGAGGTGTTGATTCCCCCCGATACATTGAGGGTTGAACCTGTGTAGGGGATGTTCTGCCCAACAAAGATTGTGGAGTTGTTTGTATCTTGGCAGATCAGCTTAGGATTAAGTGAAATGGTTGAATCCGCATCAGTTTGCAAGGCTTGAACGAGCGCACCCAGAGAAATAAAGGAGCGGCCTTTGTGCATCACAATGTCGCCGATTGAACCGAGATCAAATCCGTTAACAAAAGGTATGCCTGTGCCACCACCAGTATTAGGGTTAGGGAAGGTGGTTGCATTAACAGCGCGTAGAGGAGGCGAAAGCGCCATGTTGCCGGTGCTACCAGTAAGCGGATTGGCACCAGGGAAGTTACCAAAGCCGAGAGCCACTTTATCGCGGTATTTTCCAAGGCTGCCCCACTGCACACCGAAATTTTGCAGGTTATTGAGGCTCGTTTCGATAATTAGCACTTCGATAAAGACCTGTTTTAAAGGCACATCGAGGCTTTGCACGAGATCTTTGAGCTTGGAGAGCACGTCTTGCTCGCCGGTGGCAATCAAAGAGTTAGTCACGTTAATCCATTGCAGTGAGTTGATGGCTGCAACTAAATTCTGTGTGGCAGTAGAAGGAGATTTATCTAATTCAGCCGCCACCTGTTTGATCGCGGTGATAATGTCTGTGCCTTGATGGTACTGCAGCTTGTAAACTAGGAAGCTTGTGTTGTCAAAGGTTGCGATCGAAGGTTCCATCCCTTCGGTTGATTTTCCTTCGACATCGAATTTAATCAAAAGATCTTGGACTTTTTTGATAGAAGTATCATCACCTGAGATGACAAGAGAAGAGGTCTCATCCATCCATTTAAGGTTGCTAATCGTATCAAATAGCGCCTGGTCGGAAATCCCAGAATTAATCAGATTCCTCTCAAATTCACATAAAATTCGGATTAGATCTGGTCCAGACTGATATTTAGGTGTGTATAAAACATAATCAAGCGGCCCACCTTTTTCGCCCGTGGTAGGTTTACGCACAGGGATTGAGGTCGCGCCTTTGATATCAATTGTATCCAGCATACCTTGCGCTTTTTGCAGAGAGTCTGGCGTTCCTGTGAAAATAATCGAATTATTGGAAGGCACATAACGCATTGTGGTGAGTGTTTGCAGCAGATCAGAGTCGATAAGACCTGTCTGGGAGAGATCTCTGGCAATGGCTTTCAATGAAGATTCGATAAATTCTGCTGATTGATATTTCGGCTTATAGATGAAGAAAGAAGATTTTCCGCCAGACTCTATGCCATGAAGCACGCCTGGAGCATCGAACTGGGCGATGAGATCTTTGATCTTTTCAACAGAAGGTGTAGGGCCATTGATTAAGAGCGAATTATTTTCTTTGATCCATTTGATCTGGTGAAGGGTTCTGACTATAGAAGCCGTTGCGGGATCATCGGTGGGTAGATCGCCTGCAATCTTTTCTAAGTTTCTTAAAACATCGCCACCTTGGGAATATTGCAATTTATAGAGGTAGAATTCTTTTGCGCCAGTTCCTAAAACGCCGGTGCTATCCATTTCGGTTAGCATATCCTGAATCTTTTGCAGCGTTTCTGGATCACCAGTAAAGAGCAGATTGTTTGTTTCGGGCACCCACTGCATTTTCTCGATTGTATGCAGAAGAGCAGGATCAGAAAGGCCGGATTCTTTAAGTTTGGCGCTAACCTCTTTCATGCCTTTTGTGATGTCTTCACCCGTGAGATTTTTGGGTTTGTACATCAAAAAGTTTGAGCCTAGCGAAAGCGCGCTTTTGGATTTAGCAGGCTCGACATCAAAAGTTGGCAGAAGAGTTTTAATTTGATCTAGCGCTTTTGGCGTGCCGGTAAATACAAGAGAGTTATTCTCTTTGATCCAGCGCATGCTTTTGAGTGCATCGATCAAATCATCATCGGGATTAGATGATTCTTTAATATTTGCAACGACTTGCTTTAAAGCGCTTCCAATCTGCTCTTCGCTGGCTTGTTGGATCATGTAGATGTAAAAAGAGGTATTGATCCCGCCAGAGATACGCGAAGCTTTTACCGGCATGTCTAGATCTTCCATGACGGCCATCGCCCGTTCGATGAGATAGGGCGTAGAAATGATGAAAATGCTGTTGGTGTCAACCTGAGGAACAAAAAGAAGGGGATTTCCCTCAGCAAATGGTGTGACGATCTGTGAAGCTAAATTGATCAGATCTAGTGGAGAAACATGCTTAGCAATATAGGTTTCGATGTCGAGAGCCGAATGTGGTGCATCTAAGCTGAGTAGGAGGGAAGCGACTTTATCCACGTTGGTGATGATGTCGGTTACAATCAGCTGATGAGTTTCTCTGGAGACTTCGATTAGCGCCGTAGAAGAGGTCATCGGCTTGATTAGCGCAGCAATGCTATCTGGAGTGGTATTCTTAATGCGGAAAATGCGCGTGACAATCGGCGCCATCTTCACATGCTTGTCATGGATGTCGGCAGATACGATGGTTGGAATTTGATTGACGCTAGTATTTTTGGTGATGATCAGGCTGTTATCTTGCTCTAACAAAGTCAGGCCGTGGATGCGCAATACCTGCACCAACGCTGTCATGATGTTTTCGGTCGTGATGGGCTCTTCGGAGACGATCGTCACATTGAATTGCAACTCTGTATCGTCGAATACGAAATTCAAGCCAGTAATTTTACTGACAAAGCGAATGTACTCGATAATCGAGACATTGTTGAAGTTGATCGTATAAGCATCTTTGACGTCCTTCTGGGTGACGTCTAGGTCTACAAGCAGCCCAATCTCATCCTCTGCCAACAAAGGCGTAAAATCCCATGAGGATAGAGATAGCGCAGCTATGGAGAACTTAAAAAAGAGGCTCTTGCGTACGCTGAAAAAGCGCCAAAATGAGGACTCTTCTCTCATAATTATTATATCTAAAATGATGAAACTTGTTGTGAATCCTAAAATACTCTTCGGATTATTGTAAACACGTGAATGCACCAGACGCCTTTGCTGCGGACATGGAGCGGAGCTCTTTTAGTAAATCATTCACAGGATATGCAGGATATTTTCTTTATCCCATCCTTCATATCCTGCCTGATCCTGTACATCCTGTTTTCTTTTAGAATTCTAAGAAGCTCTTTTAAAACAGCTTCTGAGTGTGATGGGTTAGGAGATGCGGCGGATGGCGATCAAAACCTTGGGGCAGCGCTGAGAAGCGATGGAAGGGAAGCTGGTCATACGACGTAAAACAGTTTCGGCTTGCCTGTCTGTTGAAAGAATAGAACTTTCAGAAATTGCAAGTGAGAGGTGAGCTTCTAATTCTTTTCTGGCGGGCTCTTCTTGGGGGAAGGCTGTTTCTAATGAATGCAGAAAAAGCAGGTCCCCGACATTCCAATTATCGAGAGTTTCTGAAAAATCGCCAGGTAGTTGAATTCCCAGCGGAGAGTTTTGGGCTGCTAAAAAGCGCGGTTCAGCGCCTCCCGGTGCCAGATGGATCAATCGTCCAAGACCACAAGAAATATAGGAGAGCTGTTCTTGGAGTGGATCTAAAAGCAGAAAGGAGAGGGCAAAGGGCTGCTTGAGGCTATCATCGGTAAGAAGTTGATTGACCGCGGAGATAAACGGCAAGATTTGAAAAGGCTCGCGCGCAGCGGGTTGCATTTTATACATGAGCGTACGCACGATTCCGCGCAAGGAGGCGATATAAACCGGGGCTTCAATTCCAAAGCCGGTCGGTTCGGCGAGAATAATGCCATATGTGTTGTTTGGAAACTTAAAGAAGTCGAAATAAACACCCATCTGCCCAGGGCCTTTGTGCTTGGCCAGGCCGATTTCGAGTTGTGGCCAGTTGGGAGTAGAAAGCGGCAATAATGCGGAGCTGGCTTTCTGCAGGATTTCGAACATCTCTTTGATCTGGTCGTTGCCTGGTCTGTCTTTTTCAATCTCTCCTGATTTTAGATACTGTGATAAGTCAGTGATGAAATCGACAATATCGTTATAGCGTTCACTCAGTGAGACCGCTAAGGTTTTCCCGATGATTCTTTGCAGCCCTTTTGGAAGTAGCGAAAGATTGATCATCCCATAGCTTAATTTTCCAATAACGAGTTCGTAAGTGATGACGCCAAGAGAGTAGATATCTGAAGCATAGGTGACTTTTGACGAGTCCTCCTTTTGCTCTGGACTCATGTATGAGGGAGTGCCTAAAAATTGCACCTGCGGAGAGCTCACTTTGATCTCTTCATGCAATTGAGCGATTCCAAAGTCGATCACTTTGATTTCGCCATCTTCCGTAATTAGGATGTTTTCAGGCTTTAAATCGCGGTGGACAACGCCATGTGTATGCAGGTGGCATAAGGCATAGGCTACCTGCAAGATGATGTCGGTACAGCGTTTAAGCGAAAAAGATTGCTGGGCGATGAATTGTGAAAGCGAAATACCCCGAATGAATTCCATCGCAATATAAAGCCCTCCTTCCCATTCGCCCTGCCCGTAAAGCTTAACGATGTTCGGATGGCTAGTAATTCCAATGATATGCGCTTCTTTCAGAAAATGTTGGATAGCTTCTGGATGGGTGACATAGCTGGGTGAAAGAACTTTAATCGCTAGGGTCTGATGTGTTTCAGGATGGATGCCTAAGTATAAAAGGCTCATTCCCCCTTTATTCAACAGACCTTCAATTTTATAAGGGCCGATCTTTTCAGGAGTAGGGGGCATTTTCTCATTGGAAATGAGATCTGGAAGCGTGTTTTGCTTATAGAATTTATTCTCTAACATTAGACTTCGGGAAGTTCGAGAATTCTCACGCCAATTAGATCGCCGATTTTAACCAGTTCTCCACGCGCCACACGTTTGCCTTGAAGTGTAAGATGCACACCTTGATCTGCGCTTTGGCCCAGCTCCAACAGATTGCCTGGTTTCATCTGCATCAATTTTTCTAAGCTTAATGTCAGCCTGCCAATTTCTACGGTCAAGGTAAGCGGAATCATTTGAGCGGAGAGCAGTTTTTCTATTGAGTCATCTTGGTTCTCTTTAGGCTCCCAGAGATGATTCTCTTCAGCTTCAGGTTCTAGTTCTGGTTCTTCGGATTTCTCAGTGGGAGCATTATTTTCTTCTTCGGGGAGCTGCTCGAACTCCTCTTTTTCATCATCTGAAGGGGACATGCTTTCCTCATAGTAGAATGCATAATCGAGTATTTTGAGATGGCCCTCTTTAAGACGGCCGCGGAAAAGAGGTGTTTTACCAAGTGCAAGCGTCACACTACCTTTATGCAGAAGCGGATCGAAACTGCATCGGTCTAGAATAACCAGATCGCCAATGCTTACGCCCTTCCATTTCTTTAAATCGAGACTAGTAGATCCGATCTCCATATGAATCGGCAGAATCAACTCGTGGGCTAGTGGGCTTTTAGTAAGATCGGGCTTGTGAAGAGAGAAGTGCGAGCGAAACGCCTGATGAAAGGCTGAAGGACAGATGAGGCGCATGCGCACCAGCTGATCATTTAAATTGATGCGGATGTCATAGCAATATCCACCCTCTTCATTATGTAAAGATGCGGGCTTACCTAATTTTGCTGTCAGATCAGAAAAACACTTGAGTTGATCAGACGCATTTAAGGCTTCTAAGAGAAGGAAATGGAAAAATCCATCTTGAAAATCTGGATGTGAAAAACCGCGTTGATCTTGAGCTTTTGTTAGACAAGCAGCTGTGAGCTTTTCTAAATCTTCAGATGAAATACCTATAAAGGCTGTTTCGGAAAGAGGGGCGAGCTCTAGGCTGCTGAGGTGCGGTTTTTGTCCCAGGCCCACGAGAAAGTTTTCCGCTTTTTTCCATTCGGTCTTTTCAATCTTTATTTTGAGATCAGTTAGATCCAAAGCTTCTGAAAGCGCGCTGGAAAATTCTTTCCATGGGAAAGCAGGAGGCGATCCCCAAAGTGGAATGAGGTTTGCTCCTTCGATGGCTTCTTCAATTTTTTTAATCCAAGGTGTGCTTTCAACTGACATTTTTTACCTTTTGCGCCCGCCCTGTCCTTCCTCATCTCTACCTGCTCCTTCCTTTCTATGGAAGAGCGGCTTTTCGGCAGCCAGAGAGGCCTCAATGCGATTGATCTTGAAATTGTACTTTCCATTTTGGAACGCCGCGACAAGATCATCGACGTTTGCATGAAAAAGTGCAACCCCTTGTGGGCTGGCAACGATCTGAATGTTAAAAGACTTCTGCGCCGAGGCGTATTCCGTAATAATAATCTGAGCGCCAAAGAAAGCGGATTTTGCATACTCAGGATTAGATAAAGTCACGGTGGTTTGCGTGATTCCGGCATCGGACATAACAGTCACTACACCGACCATGCGCTCAAAAAGATCGAGGACTTGAGGGTGTAAATAGGTGTAAGCTGCAGGCGCTGTTTCTGCGGTTTGTCCGGCTCCCCCTGGTCGCAAACCTTCTGGAGAAGTGGGACTTGTCCCTCCTTGGATCTCTTCGATTTTTCCGTCACCTTTGCCAGTTTTTTTCCCGCCAGGAATCGCCGCACCGGCATTTGCGCTACCCCCCACTACTTGTCCGGCTTCCTCTTGACGTTCTCTCTGCTCACGATTAACCTCTTGGGAAAAGGCGTTATTTTCCTCGTTGCGATTAACTGTTTCAATTTTCTTAATTTGCTCTTTTTCTTTGCGTGAGACAGCTTCTTCTTTTGTGGCCGCCTGCTCTAGGCTTTTTTCAACTTCTTTGTAAGTTTTAGCTTGTTTTTGCTTAGCTTCAACTTCTTTTTCTCGGGTCTTATAAAGCTGTCTTTTTTCCGTTACCTCGCTATCAGATTCGACAGCTTCGGGTTCTGGTATGGCCGAGGTAGTCGGACTTTTCGGTAAAGCTGGACCCGCTTCTCGTGGAGCCGAGGCTGGGAGAGTGCTCATAAAAGATTCATCTTCGGCAGGAGTGCTCAGAGGTCCGTTAGATGGGGCCATGGATTTAGGCGCAGAAGGCGCCGCGCCCGGTTGCGCTTTCATCGGGCCGCCAACTTTTTCAGTTCCTTCCGACGTAAAAGGTGCAATCTTTGAAGTGGACTTATCAGGTTGAGCAGAAATTGCGCCTTCAGTGTCGGCCTCCGCTTCTGCTTCGGCCTCATCTTTGCGTTTGCGCTTCTTTTTCTGATCTTCATCGACTTCGCCGACTTTATGCGGCTTCATCAGCTCTTTAAATTTTTGCGCATCGGCAATTCTTTTGTCTTTGCCAGAGTCTTGCGATCCACTCGGACCTGGTATGCGGCTAATTTCTGCCATAATTATCTCTTTTTCCTGTCTGAGGCGGCCTTTTTACGTTTGCTTTCGCGCTTGCGGTTTGAGTGCATTGCCGAACCCATTTCGTCGCCTTCCAAGGATTCTTTCCGATCCATTTCGAGCTTCATCTCTTTGTCCCATTCTTTGCGGTGGATCACGAGCTTTTCCACGTCATGCTGTTTTTTGATCATGTCCTCTCGGGCCACTTCCACCAGCTTTTGAGCCGCTTCGACGTTTTTTGCCTGCTCTTTTACTTTCTGCTCTTTCTGCTTAAGTTGTTCATCTACAACTTTAAGGTAGTGACGCATCTGCACGACTTTATCGCTCGTGGTCCCTTCGTCTAACTTTTCCCTTAACTGCGTGAGCTTGGCGTATCTATGATCTTTAACTCGATCCCGCTCCTCTTCTACTTTTGCCAGTTTTTCCTCTTCTTTGAGAAGTGCAATTTTCTTCTCACGCAGAACTTTCTCTGCTTCTTCAAGTTTCTTTTGTTTGATGATGACTAGTTGTTCAAGAGGGTACTCTGGCTCTGCCACAACATACCTTTCTTATTTAAACAGGGCTTTTAACTGCTGCAAGGTCTCTTCGAAAGAGGATTTCTCATCGACTTGCTGCTTGAGGAAGCGATTGACTTTGTCGATATATTTAATCGCAAAGTCTGCGCCTTTATCGGAACCAGGTTTGTATTCACCAATGCGGATCAAAAGTTCATTCTTTTTATAGTTGGCTAAGACTTCACGCACCTTGCCAATAAACTGGAGATGTTCTTTATCGACAATGTGGGTGAGGATACGACTGATGGAAGCGAGGACATCGATCGCGGGATAATGATATTGCTGAGCTAGATCGGTAGAAAGAATGATGTGACCGTCTAAGATCGAGCGCGTCTCATCCGAGACCGGTTCATTCATATCATCGCCGGCAACCAGCACCGTGTAAAAGGCCGTAATCGAGCCTTTTTCAGAGTTGCCAGAGCGCTCAAGAAGTTTTGGCAGAGTAGCGAATACGGAAGGTGTAAAGCCTGCACGGGCTGGGGGTTCACCGGCTGCAAGTCCGATCTCTCGCAGCGCACGCGCAAAGCGTGTCACTGAATCCATCATCAAAATAACAGTTTTACCCTGATCGCGGAAATATTCTGCGATAGCAGTGCCCACGTAAGCCGCATTGAGACGTAGCTGAGCTGGTTGATCAGAAGTAGAAACAACGATCACCGAACGTTTCATGCCCTCTTCGCCAAGATCGTTGATGAGGAATTCACGCACCTCACGACCCCTCTCGCCGATGAGCGCAATCACATTGACGTCGGCTTTGGCATTACGCGCGATCATTCCAAGCAGCGTCGATTTACCCACACCCGCGCTTGAGAAAATGCCCATTCTCTGACCCTTACCACAGGTCAAAATACCATCGATTGCACGCACGCCTACGGAAAGAGGCTCGGTGATTAAGGCGCGTTTTAATGGATCCGGGGGAGTGTTAATAATTGGAAAGGTCTCATCGAGCTCAAGCGGACCTTTTGTATCGACATCCAAAGGACGTCCAAGTCCATCTAGCACGCGGCCTAAAACTTGCGGGCCGATTTTGACATGCAGTGGCATTTTGAGCGGAATTACCTCTGAAGAAGGGCCGATGCCGGCCATATCACCAAGAGGAGAGAGGTAGGCCTCTTCACGCGTAAAACCGACCACTTCAGCAAAGAGAGGTTCCATGCCAGCGCGTTTGATGACGCACACTTCACCCATCGACACCTGAGGAATGACAGCTTTGATAAGCATGCCAACCACTTCGGTGATGCGACCATGAACTGAGGTGAGTTCGACCTCTTCGAGGTCGGAGATTAATTTGGCAAATTCTGGATTAGGATCCATTAACCTACCCGGTAGTAGAAGAAGTTAAATTAAAGCTGTATGTTCATCATCTGCTTGACGTCGTCCATCGCCTTACTGAGCACAACTGAGGAGTATTCCAAGCTCTGCTGTGCGAGGTTTAATTGCACTTGAACGAGTAAGAAATCCGCAGGCTTCATGTTATCGCCCTGGTCTTTTATCTGAGTCAGGCGCTGCTTAGCAGAATGCAGCATGTTTTGACCGTTCGTCACCATGCCAATAAAACGAGAAATAGGACCTCCGCCAGCGGAGATCGCCTCTTCTTGAGGCACATTTGCACCCAGACGCGTCGCAGCTGTACGGATATGCGTATTCGAGTCTTGGAGCTTATTTTTTAAGAGGTATTTGCTCGATTGCTTGAGCTTCAAATCTTTGTTTGTGAGGTAGCTATTCACATCGCCTAGGGTGGACTGAGCGTTAACCACCTGAGTGCGCAGGGTATCTACAGTTGGTGTAGCGGGAAGAACCGTCTGTCCAGCTGCAATCTCAAAAGGGGAGGAGAGCGATGTTTTTGCAGGACCACCGAGCGTCGCATTTTTAGATTCTTCCATATAGGAAGAAAATGGTTGCGCAGGTTCGCCAATATGGCGATCTTCGCCAATGCGCGCCGTTTGATCGATGCGCGACGAGCGAGGGACTTCATCCATGGGACTTTTTGCTGCCATTGCCTATTTAGACCTCTTCAGAAAATGTATTTTGCGGTCTACTTTGCTTTTTTCTTTGGTTTTTCTTTGGCAGGAGGAGGTTGCATGTGGCCCGGAGCTTTTTTCACAAAACGCTCGACAAAATCAATTGCAGTTGTGGCCAGAGTTTTGACCCCTTGGTCTTTCCCTTTTTGCGCAACTTCTTCTAAGATTTTCTCGCCTTTTGATACTTCGTTTGGTGTGAGAGAAAGGCTTAAGCCCAAAAATGCTTTGGCCATCTCGTTCTGAGGCTCTTTTGCAAGTACCTCGTCAAAGAGTTTGCAAGCTTGTTTCAGTTCGAGCTTGCATAGATGCATGTAGCCCAAGCCAACTTTAGGAAGCGTGTTCTCAGGGTTGAGAAGTTCAGACGCACGAAAAAGTTTTACGGCAGCGTCTTCATCAGCTTGGTTAACGGCGATGAAGCCAGCCTCAACTAGAAGGAGGAACTGATCTTTGTACTTATCGAGCTGCGGCATGGGCTAAATCCTCTGCTAAAAATAAACAATAATAAAACTTATCCTGACTTCTGGTTACGAACTGCGTTGTTGATCACAGTTTGCACCTGACTAATCAAGTTTGAAATTGAATCGCCGATCTGCGTTACCTGGCTCATTTGAAATTGTAAGAGCAGGAATTTACCAGGAGTTGCTTGCGAAATACGGCTAGCAACGTTCTTAACAGCAGAGACAACTTTACTCTGTAATGCAATGTAAGCCTTAATCAGCGTTGCAAAACTAATTGTTCCAGACCACGGGGAATGGCTAATCGATCCACCCATAATATTATTCTCCTATTTCTTCGTTGCAATTCTATTTAATACGCGTTGGAGCGCAGCGTAGCCATGGAGTAAAACTCCAAAATTATCGAACTCCGCAGATGCAGAACCTTGACGCAGCTTTCCTTTGATCTCTTGAATTTTCTCTTCCACAGTTTTAATGAGCTTGTGCACTTTTGTCGGATCGCTCTTTAAATCTTTTTCGAGATCGAATTCGAAAGTAGCCTTAGCTTTTTTTTCTAAACCGTACATTGTGTGAGCTCCTGTTTTAACCCTTCACGAGAATGCTCGAAATACATCACTCAGCTATCCATCGTGAACGGTTGATCCACCCGTTATTGCAGATTGTAATTAATCCGAAATTTTAATCCATCTTTTTCGAGAAGAACAACATTAGGCTGGACGCTTGTAATTGTCATCCCATCGAGTAGGTCGCCTTTTCCAACAATCTTTCCATTGATTAGAACGTAAAAATTTTGTGCGTCTTTTTTCGAAGTTCCCGTGACCGCATATTTATCTGAAAGATCGACGCGTGAAGACTCGGCTGTGGATAAGACCACAAAGTTTTTCACCGAGCGCACGCCCATCAGCGCTTTCAAATGATTGACCACATCGTCGTAAGAAGCTTTATTTTTCTCATCTACTCTGCCAGTTAAAACCAGCTCGCCGTTTGAAAGTTGAAAAGCTACTGTTCCAAAGCCTTTTTCAACCAACATCGCTTGAATCTGCGTAGCTAGGTTACCTTCAACTACCACCTGATTATCTAATCTGTCGAGGTAGGGGAAGTTGACGTTGACGTAATCAGATAGTGCCATCGCTTGCTCAGGCGTCTCAAGATAGCCGCGCATCACAAAACGACCAGGAGTAGGAGAGTGAATAGAAATGCCTTGCCAATCTGGATTTGTCATCAGCAGTGCATTCATATTTTGCCAGACATACTCATCGACTACGATATTGTCGTCGATTTCGGAGATGAAGGGCAGGTTGCGTATATTATAAATGAGCTCCTGCTTGTCAATATTAGTAAGCACGTGGCCGACTAAAAAGAGTTTGCCGCTCGCTGGCGTGAACGAGAACTGAACATCGGGACAGGCTTTGAGAGCTTCTTGAATCTGTTCGCCTTCATGCTTTTCAACTACTACTACAGGTTCTACTCTAAATAGAGAGAAGGTGCCTAAAAAGAGCAGAAAGAGGAGGAAAACGCCTACGCCTCCGAAAATCAGGTGGCGCCGTGAAATTCTCATCTCACGCCAATCTTTCATTGGCCCAAGAGTAGTTACAGGCTCAGCCGCAGATTCTTCAGCGCGTGCTTCTTCGGTCGTTGGAGCTTCGGCTCTACCTGCTGCAACAGTAGGAGGTGAAATGATCGTCTCACGCACTTGCAAGCGGTCGATCAGTAGGAAGGTGGTTGTTCCTAAAGCTACGAGATCTTGAGAAGAGATCTGATGTTTATCCGATATAGGTTCGCCGTTGACTAAAACGCCATTTCGGCTGCCCATATCTTCAATGAAGACATTTTCTTGATCATCTACGGTAAGGCGCGCATGTTGTCTTGAAACGCTCAAATCATGAAAGACAATATCGCAGAGATTAGGATCTTTTCCGATTAAGTAGATCGAGCCTTTTTTCATCGAAAATTCAGCGCCAGCATTTGGCCCCGTGATCACTTTCATCAGCCAGCGTACACCTGGGACTCCGCCGACTTCTACATCTTCTAAGCCTTCTTCAAAAAGAGCTGATGGTTCTTGCGTGTCTTCACTCGTAACCTCTTCAAGAGAGGCTGGTTTATGCGTGGTGAAACGAAAAAAGGTGCTGCCGATCTGGATGATATCGCCTTCGCTGAGCAAGACAGAATCGGTGATAATCATGCCATTTTGCGTGGCAGGATTTACCGAACTGAGATTTTCTAGAAGGTAGCCTTCAGATGTTGCATGAATGATTACATGCCTGCGCGAGACCATCGGGTCTTCAAGCACAAGCGAGGTGACGTCGGGGTCGCGTCCGATGACCCACTCTGCTCCCTCTTCAAAACGCAGTACGATACCTGAGAGCGGACCCTCTTCCGCGATTAGATAGCCAGCCATTATCCGTTATTCCTGTGAAAATAGGCTCTTTTCCGCTTCCTGAGCATGCCTAAGAAGCTCGGTGCGCCAATAGTCGACAAAGTTGGTAAAATCCTCGATTGTTTCCCTAAAAGCCTTATAGTTCATGTCATACGGGATAGCTAAAGAGAGTGTCAAGAACTTCTCTTCAGCGTCTAGCCCGATCGCGCTTCCTCCGGTTCCTTGCCCAAGAAGGTTAGCCTTCATGAGGAGGATAAAGAGCTCTTCGCGTTTCTGTTTAGGCAGGGTGCCAATCTTGGCAAAGAGGTGCATGCCGCCATCGATCTCTTTTATTGAGATGCGCATTTCTGGGCCAAACTCAATATACATAGTATTAGTCTCGTCTTTGGGCGCGAGCGGATTAAGCTCGAGCTCAGATGCAAGACGCGCAAGATGTTGTTCTGTAATCGTTGGAGTTGGCATATCGACCTCACACAAAATTAAACAAGGAAGGACTTAAAAATGCAAAAAGAAAATGCGCCGAGCAAGAGATTCCTTTTTCTCGCTTAATCTTTATCGTGCCCGTGTGCGTGCCCGTGCCCGAATTAAATATCGATCATAAACCCTACGATTAATTCCGGCGCTTGTTCGAACGAGAAGTAAAACAGGATCCGCTGCCGCAGCGGATCCTGTAAATGCTTTTGATCACTTACTCTCGGGTGTTTACAAATCGCCGGAGTTAGGTATATAGCTAAAACTATGGCAGGAGAACAAGTACGCAGATTAGCTGAGCTTCTTTCGCAGATGAGTGGAAAGGCTGGCCGTCCCGATGAGATCTTTAAAGAGATTCTGGCGATCTTTGAAAAGCTCGTGCTTGAGCTGGAAGGAGCATCCGCCGAGAGAAAATCAGAACTTCTGACTGAGATGCAAGAGATGTCAGCCCTCCTAGAACTGGAAGCTCCTAAGCTTTTTGAAGCCGCCGAATTAACTGAATCTGAGGTTTTTACACAAGTCTCAAATCCTCAAAGCTTTACAGATGGACAATGGCTCCTTCTTCAAGGGGCAAGAGCAACCCTGGATGAATTAGCCGGGAAAGCGGTTAAAGCATTAAAAGTCAGTAGTATAGACGATCAAACTTCTTCAAAACACCCCCATCATAAGCGCCATTCAGGCCCTAAAAAGGCTGATTGGATGCGCAGTTAGTTTTTCATAACTATTTATAATATAGTCACATAAGCAATTACTTGATAATTCTTAATTTATAACTCATTTATTTAGAGTCTATTACTGTAATGTAAAGATTTTGTTAGCAATTAATTAATATTATGCTATAATAAATAATAGGGAAATACAAACTAATATAAACAACATAAAAACGAGGAAGTATGGACCAGAACAAACTAGTTTCCTTTATGAAAGGACTCAATAGCTCTCCTCAGACGGTAGCGAAACTTGAGAAGATCCTGAGAGGTTCAGCCGAGTCTCTTCAACTCTTAAAGGGTGTGCAAGAAGCCCCTGCAGAGAAGAAAGAGAAAGCTCAAGAAGCGTTCCTCGCTCAGCAGAGAGAGATTGTAGGAGAATATGAGACGCTCCTTTCAGATATGGGAATGACAAAAGAGACTCTAGAAAGTTATGCATCGGACCCCAAGAACTTCACCCCAGAGAGCTGGGAGTTCCTCGAGTCCTTTAAGAAAGAAGTAGCTGCAAATGCCCCAAAACCGAATGAGAGATGTGAGCCTAAAAAAGTGAAAAAGGCTCCGCGAAGAACGAAGAAAGAGTGGCTGTCAGCTTAATAAGATTAACAATAATAAAAGGAATAAAAAACTATGGCAACACCAGTAAAACATGTCGATGTAAACCAACTCATGATCGAGATGTTAGAGAAGTCAGGCAATAAAAATTATGACGATAAAGAACAGTCGATGTTCTTCCTGATTGCTCAACTTATTATGGCAATCGAAGGGATCGGCGACAAAGTTGCTAAGATGGCTAACGAATCGAGTGCTTTTAGTGATATGCAGTCGATCACGCAAAAAGTAGACGGAGATATCGCGCGAATCCAGAAATGGAAAGCGGCTCACCCGAATGCGTCTGATATGGATGCGATGCAAGATCCTGAATTTAAGAAAGAAGTAGCTGCGTTTAAGAAAGACTTAACTGAGATGCGTAACTTAGCTACTAAGTACAACATGATCGATAAGTACACTAAAGACGGTATGAACGAGGTTGCGGAATCGAACGAGATGATCTGGAACGATAAGATCAACTGGAGACCAGACGGTAAGAATCAATCGATCGGCGAGATGATTTCTGGCGGTAAAGATGATGAGTTAGCGGCGGCCCTTTTCCATGCTGCCGGTGATGCAGTGAAAAAGCCAGACACGAGCAATTTTAAAACGTGGACTGAAGGCGGTAAAGCCGGTTCACCTTCGTTGAAAACTGTAGAGAGTGACTATCAGAGTTTTATCTCTGGTTTGAACCAACAGTTGAACGTTGAAGGTGCCAGCCTCCAGCAGGACCACCAAGTAGGTCAGAACTTTATTAAATCTTTAGGGTCATTGATTGATACGATCATTCAGCACTTAAATGATCACCCTTAAGAAGTAGATAAAATAATAAATTATAATAGGAAATATATGAACCCAGTAAATGCAACTTCTGACAATGCGATGTACGCTGTGATGCAAGCTCTAGCTGCGGCTAGTGATGCAGGCGCTACTTCTCAGTCAGTTGCCAGTGGAGATTTAAGTTCTTCAGAGTTCATGAAGCAGATGTATCAGATGTTGAATCGGTATAACGGTAACATGAAAGCTATTGAAGCTTTCTTGAAGAGTTATATTGCTTACCATGTAGATGACACGCAAAAAGCGTGTTTAACAGGGGGAGCTCTTGGCCTCCAAAACGCTACAGAACTGCTCACGAAACTGGAAAATTATGGCAAGCAACTCGATGCGGTTCAGAAGAAAATTGATGGTAGCTTAGCTAAACTTGAAGATCTCGGAAATAGTGATAGCGTTAAAGATGCTTTACGCACCTTAGGCATAGATAATTTAGCTGATGCTAAGAACATCGATGCAGGGACAATCGCCCTTGCAACTGCTAAATTAGTGGGGCAATACATGTTAGGCGTAGGCCTTTTATTCCCGCCTGCAGCAATAGCTTTGGCTGCTGCGAAAATTGGTTCGGCTGTTTCGACACTTAAAGATATGGCTTCAAAAGCTGGCGTGATTGCGGCTGAGATGAACGATGCTAACCTCCTGAAAGCCGGGATCGAAAAAGAGCAGACTGCTCTGGTCACTGGTACATCAGGAAGTTTGAACGAGCGTTCAAGCGTTCTTTCAGGCCAAGCCCATGCCTCGCTTGATAATGCCCTCCAAATCATTAGACTGGGCTTTTTGTTCCTCTCGAAGTTAGAAAAAGAATAATAAAACAGGAGAAATTATGAGTAGTTTTTTAAATCCACTGCCTCCAGTAGGCGCTCCTGCACCAGCAGCTGTTTTAGAGAAGGAAGCTGGTAGTGATGTTTCGCAGAACGCTTTCATGCTGATCTTGATGATCATGTTGCAGCATATGGGTGCTCAACAAGAACGTATTGAACTTGGTCTTGAGAAAGAAGAGGTTCTGAAGGGCGAGTTTGATGCCCAGAATGAAGTTGTTAAAGCAGCTCAAGCTGAATTGCGCAGGCTGATTGAAGTAAGTAAACAGACCGATCCTACCGATTCTAAAAAGATCGATACGGATCTACGTAAGATTCAAGCTCAGATGGCGCAAGTGCAAGCTGAAGAATCGAAGCTCTCTTTTTCACGCGGTAAGATGGTAACAGAGTTTAAAAACGGAATCGACCCATCACAGACCATGATTAAAGAAGACAGTATTATGTTTGGTGGAGCTTTACACTCTTACCTGTTAACTGAAAGAACACGAAAATAACAAAAATTAATAAAAGGTAAATTATGTCGGAACAAGCAATACAAGACACTCATTCAGCAGGAAGCTTCGGCGGTAACGTGTGGCTGCTCATCATGGATGCTCAGTCTAAGAGTATAAAAACAACTGATGAAAAGCTCTTCCTGGATTACACGAAGCAGAGCGTTATCAGTGATGGATACAAAACTCACTTAGAAGAGTGGAAAGAGAGCGCAGCTCTTCTTCCAGAAGCTGGTAAAAAGGGAGAAACAGCGGCTTCTTACAATATTAACAGTAAAGGTATGGCTACGATGGCAATTAGCGGCGTATGTAGTGCC
Source organism: uncultured Chlamydiales bacterium (assembly GCA_963700985.1). GTDB lineage: Bacteria > Chlamydiota > Chlamydiia > Chlamydiales > Rhabdochlamydiaceae. The sequence goes on along the minus strand of OY969554.1, from coordinate 1,220,445 downwards.
CTTTTGATCGTTGGAGCAGTTTTAGGATATTTTGGCGTAGCTACTGTAGGTTTTGCGGGTGCCGGTCTTATTTTTATGGCAGCAGCAGCAGCCGTGATCGGTATTGCCTATGCGATTATGCAAGGTCGAGATAACAACGGAAATACGGATTATGTGCCATCGCACATGGAGTATGACACTGGTAAGCAAGGTGAAGCGAACAGTAATGTTCAGCGCATGCAGTCACTTGTTCAGCAAGACCAGAACGATATGAATAGGATTATGAGCCAGGACATTAACCCTTCTTTCGAGACGAAATCGCAAGCAAGTAACATGTTCCAAGGTTCGATCCAGTCGTTCAAAAACATGGTTTGGTCAGTATAATCCTAAAGGAGTAATAAAAATGAGTATCGTATTAAACACAGAAAGTAGATCGCCTTCCCAAGCATTACGGAATCCATCCGTTGCTTTATGTGATCTGTTTGTTCTGCTCAACCAAGCGATCAGAGAGAGTGTGCTGACTCAAGGGAATGCTGCCGATGATATTTCTAAGGGCATTCAGACAACAGCAGATCTTCTCAAGACTTTGAACCATAATGCCGCCGAGCTTCGCTCGAAGATCGAAGATCATGCAAGCACGATGAAGGCTATACAGCCTTATATGATTGCTCTTGCGGTGGTTGGTGGAATAGCTGGAGGTGCAGCTGGATTTTTAGGTGGTGTAGCTGGAATCGGTGCCGCTACGGTTGCTTCTCTTACAGGTATTGCTGGTGGAGTTACAAGCGTAGTTGAAGGCTCTTACAATCTTCAGAGCGCTAACCTTTCAGAACAGCTCGCTCACCAAAGCGGAACGCTCGCTAAGATCACAGGAACGCAGCAGAACTATCAGTCAACCAGTAAGTGGATGATTAGTCAGTTGGGAGATGCGTTTACGCACATGGGTCAATTGGCGAAGAGCGTTTCTAAAGGTAATAGAGAGATTAACGAGGGTATTAGTACAGCTGGTAAAGAAGCCGTTAATGGAACTCTAGGAATTAGATAAACTAATAAATAAATACAAAAGGAACTAATTATATGTCATCAGAAGTTAACCCAATGTTACAAGGAAAAATTATCGCGATGGCTGGAAGTCTCCTCCATGATCTAAATGAGGGTGTCAACGTAGCTAACGGAATCATCAGAGAGTGTATCAAAACGAAGATGGAGATCGTCGATTCTCTTGCACAAGCGACTACGAACTCAGGTCTTAATCAAGCGATGGGACAAACGATTCAGGGCTTCTGCGGAATTGCAGGTGGTGCAGCCGGAATCGCGGGTGGAGTGGTTGGTCTCTACGGAACTGCTGGACACTTATCAGACTTGAACAAGCTAGAGAAGACTCCAGAAGTTGCTGCAGCAAACGCCGAGAAAGTAGCCGGAATGCGAGTGGATCTATTACGCGAGGGTCAAGCTCCTGTCGCTGCTAACCCGGGCGAAGGGACGATGACAGCTGCGCAGAAAGAACTTCGAAGAGATATCTTGGCAAAAGAGTGGGGACAGTACGAGCGAATCGGTGGCTTGCTTGGTCAAGGCGTGGTTCCTCTTACACAAGGTGCCGGTGCATTGGGTCAAGCTCCTTATACTTCACGTGCTGCTATTGAGCAGGCGGAATCTCAAAAAGCACAGGCTCTTTCTGAGATCACAAGTAGCCAGATGGCAAGTACGGAAGGTGCGGCGCAGAACTTACAACAGTTCTTCGGCCAAACAACCAACTTGGCAGCTCAGTCCCTCCAGTGGGCTGTGATTATGTCTCAGGCGCACTAATCTTCTGCGAAGAAGAGGTGCTAAAGGAGAGTCCAAAGACTCTCCTTTTTTATTTAGTTAATATTCAGTGAGTTAAGCTTTAGTATAAATGCAGCTTAATATTGACTAAATAAATTATTTTAAGTATAATAAATGTATAAACTTAATAAAGGTGTGAATTATGGCTGCTCCTCTTTCTTCAGCTACCCCTCCTAGAGGTGTCCGAATTGAGGTTGATAGTGGTCCCGCTTTAGGGAGTCATCACGACAAATTAAACATCCATTCTGTCAAAGGACGCATTACGGTAATGGGCACTAAAGGCCCCGTCATGTTCGACGTTACCTTTATTCGAAATACCCCCGATGGAAAAAGTGGTGACCCTTTTAAGCCAGATCAGCTAACTGCTCTTACTGATAAAGTTAAGGCTGCTCTAGAAAGAATGACCGCAGAAGAAATTGATGCAGCGGCCGCTTTTCGCTTTGATTTTGACCGTACAAGGCAAGATGGAGCTGAGAAAAACCCTAACTACGAATTTAGAACTCTCAGCAGACGTAGAATGGGAGAAGCAACTTTTAATCCGTTAGATACAGCAACTCATGCAAATTCTGCGCTGCTCATTCAAGCGATTATGGATCTAGGTCGTAGCATTACCCAGGCCCATGACAAGGTTCTGGCTGATTTGGAAGCTGCAGAGCCTGTGGAAAGAAGAGATGACCCTAGCAGCAGAGAAGTTGATGATTTAGATGAATCCGACGACGAGTCTGACGACGGATCTGGACTAGGACTAGACCCTAGCAGACGTGAACGTCCCGAAAGTAAAAGAAGCTAATCACACTTCCAAGCAACACAATCCTAAGCTGAATTAGTGCGTTTAACTATGGGCGCAGTGCGCTCGGTGATGCACGACTTGTCAATCAGGATCTCTTTGATCGAAGGATCAGAGGGAACCTCAAACATCAACTCCAATAGAAGACCTTCGACGATCATCCGCAGAGCGCGCGCACCTGTGCCAGTTTCTTTGGCTTTTTCAGCCAAGGAGCGGAGTGCATCTTCAGTGAAATTCAAGCTTACGCCTTCTTCTTGGAAAAGCTGCTGATATTGGCGCACAATAGCGTTCTTGGGCTTAATCAGAATGTCTACCAGGTCGTCTATCGTCAGCTCATTGCAATTCGCAAGACTGTTAAACCGGCCGACAAATTCAGGAATCAACCCAAATTCCACTAGATCAGCAGGCTCTACTTTAGAGAGCAGGTAGTTGGTTTCAGTCGCATCGAAATTACGGCTTTCAGCCGCATCGAAGCCGATGGTGGTTTTCCCTAGGCGCTTAGCTACCATTTTGTCTAGGTGTACAAAGGCCCCGCCCACGATAAAGAGAATGTTCTGTGTATTGACCTTGATATACTCTTGATTAGGGTGCTTGCGGCCGCCTTTGGGGGGGACGTTAGCCACTGTGCCTTCAACGATTTTGAGTAGGGCTTGCTGTACGCCTTCACCTGAAACGTCACGTGTAATCGAGACGTTGCTGGTCGTTTTACGAATCTTATCGATCTCATCCACATAGATAATGCCCATCTCAGCTCTGGCGATGTCATAATCAGCAGCTTGGACGAGGCGTAGGATGATATTCTCGACGTCTTCGCCGACATAGCCCGCTTCAGTTAAAGTGGTGGCATCGGCGATTGCAAAAGGCACATCGAGGATATTGGCTAGCGTGCGTGCAATGAGTGTCTTGCCAGAACCTGTAGGTCCGAGAAGAAGTACGTTTGATTTAACGTATTCAACGCCTTTTTCCTTATTCAAGGCGCGCAGTCTTTTATAGTGATTGTAAACAGCAACAGCAATGGTCTTTTTCGCGCTGATTTGGCCGATGACATACTCATCTAGAGCTTCTTTGATCTCTTTTGGCTTTAAGACTTTAAGTTCATGGTGGATCGGTTTTTTCTCGACGATTTCCATGCAGAGTCTTACGCACTTATCACAGATAAATGTATCTGGACCTGAGATGAGTTTCTCTACGGCTTCTTCAGTACGCCCACAAAATGAACAGCTGGGCACTTCTTTTTCCTTTTTTACCATTGTAGTATCTCTATTATTTAACTGCGGTCGGTAAGCGTGGAGCCTGGATTGCTATTTTGTCTATAATACCATAATTCACGGCTTCTGTAGGACTCATATAGAAGTCTCTTTCAGAATCTTCGAGAATCTTCTCAAGCGGCCGGCCGGTTAACTCCGCCGTAATCTGCGCACAGATTTGCTTGAGGACCAAAATTTCTTTGGCCTGAAGATGGATATCAGAGGAAGTACCTGTGATTCCGCCCGATGGTTGGTGAATCATAATCCGGCTGTTTGGCAGTGCAAAGCGTTTACCCTTCGTGCCAGCAGCGAGGAGGAGAGATGCCATAGAAGCCGCTTGGCCTAGGCAATAAGTGTTAATCTCATACCCCATAAAGCGCATCGTATCGTAGATGGCCAGGCCAGCATTGATGTAGCCGCCAGGGGAGTTGATGTAGACGTTGATATCTTTCTTAGGGTCTTCCGCGCGCAAGAATAGCAGCTGTGCAATGACAGTATTTGCTACTTGGTCGTTGATTTCTGTTCCAATAAAGACAATGCGGTCCTTCAGAAGCCGCGAGTAGATATCCATGGCGCGTTCGCCACGTCCTGTATCTTCAATAACATACGGGATCGAGTACATATCCCTCCAAGGTGGTAATATCAGTATATTGCCGTTCTTCCGATTATTATGGCAAGACTCTGTTACTTTATTTGAATTGGTGAAGAGGAGTATGTGGGAGATATGTTTGTTGTATCTCCATAGACATGTCGGGGGTTCAGGAGAGCACTCACGTGTCCCTCTCCGAACCCCCGACATGTCTATATTTAACTAAGAGGAAGCAATCCCTGAATAAACCAAAATCTGCTCTCCGCTATTTGGAGGTGAGGGCAGGGGATTTGGTGGCGTGGGAGATGAGGTAGTCTTCGGCCTTTTCGAGGACGAGGCGCGAGTAGGTCTCGGCTTGTCGTACTTCGGAGTGCTCATGAGCATGGAAGTTAGGCTGCGGGGTCATGAGCGCTTCGAGAGCGTTAGTTGGGGCCTTAGGCATGTCAGCTGCAGTGATAGTGAGTTTTGCATCTGCAATAACCTTACGGCAGAGGTAAAAGAGGCGCACGGCTTTTTCTGACTGTGTATAGACAGATTCTACCATCTTTTTGCGCTCTTCGTCTTTCATCGCTTGCCACTCTTTTTGGAAATGAGTGTCTTCAAGGAGCTGTTTCATGCGGAATTGAGTTTCTTTTTCGATCAGGCTGCTGGGCAGATCAAAGGGGAACTGATTGAGCAGAATCTCATTGAGTTGTTCACGTAGCTTCTCTTGCACATGGGCATCGGCTTGCTTATTAAGGTGCTGAAGCAACGATTTACGCAAATCTTCGAGAGTGTCTACACCGAGTTTCTTAGCGAACTCTTCATCGATTGGAGGAACGGTGGCATTTTCGATGGCTTTTAAGGTGATGCGTACTTTTTTAGGCTTTAGCTGAGCTTTGTCTTCTGCTTTTGCGTCTTCATCTGGAACGCTGACGCCTTCTTTCTGTTCGGCGCTATTCATTCCAATTACGAGTTTGCGCATCCATTCTGCCATAGATTTTGGCGTAACTTCAAAGCGTGTATTTGCAAAGAGGCGTGCAGCAGGCTCTTCTTCAATGACGTCGACATCAAGAAGAACGAAGTCTCCTTCTTTAACTGGACGATCTGTGATCTCTTTCCATTCTGCAAAGAAGAGTTGTACTTGTTTGATGGTCTCTTCGACTTTCTCATCATTCACTTCTGGCCGGACAACATCTTTAAGTTGGATCACTTTAGGATCGATATTAGGAAGTTGAGGTTGGGTTTCAAAAGTAAGGAAGAGTTTAGCGCCATCTTGTAGAGAGTGGCTGCTCATCTTAAAGGTGATTCTGGTGTCTTTATTTAAAAGAGTCACGCGTGCGAGGTTCGCACATTCGCGATAAGCCAACTCAGCGATAGCTTCTTGCCAAGCTTTATCTAAGTCGTTCGGGAATTTTTTAACGATGAGTTCTTCTGGAGCTTTTCCTTTGCGGAAACCAGGCAGCGAGATTTCTTTAGCTAGCATTCGAACAGCTTTCTGATGCGCTTGTCTCACTAAAGAGGGCCTAGCGTCAACCTCATATTCCACGCGGCAATTGGGTTTATGGTGGATGGTCACGCTTACAGCATCATTCGAGAACTGGTGCGCTTCAGGCTGATTTTCCATTGAGTCTCCTAAAAGATATAGCGGGTGATGAGGTTCGAACTCACGACCCTCACGTTGGCAACGTGATGCTCTACCACTGAGCTACACCCGCAATAAATCAAAAGAAAGACATTAAAGTTCTGAGCTTTTTTTTTCATCCTTTTTCGACAAAGAAATGAATTTTCTACTGAGGATTTAGATTTTTGGCAGATTTTTTGTTGCGAGAGTTAAAGAAAAAATGTAAAAGCATGGAGAAACTACCGAAAATCGTGAATCTTTCAAATTTCCTAAGCGGATGCGAAGGAGTAGGAGAGGGGTTATAATGTCTTATTGGATAGGCGCATGCTCAACTTTCGTAAGCTAAAACAAGATTTTTCTTCGAATATTGTCAAAGAAGGAAAAGAACTTTTTGAGAAAAGTAAGGTTGTTTCCGCCAAACTGATGCAACTGGACGGCCGTGTGATGCGTATCGTCGGTCGAATCTGCGGGCAATTTGAGAATACTTATGAATGTCAAATTGAGATCGATCGTGAAGAGTGCGAGCTAATCGATTCAGATTGCGACTGTCCTTATAACTACGATTGCCAGCATCTGGCGGCACTACTCTATTATATTGAAGAGCACCTCGACCGTATTTTAGTTAGCTTCTCTAAAGGGGAAGACTTCAAGCAGATGTCCGAAGAAGAAGACTTCGATGTCGAAGAGAAAGCGGATCTGATGCTGAAGATCAAAGAAGCAGAGAGTAAAGAAGTTCAAAGACAAGAAGAACAATTCCAAAAGCAGCTACTGCAAGAGTATGTCACGTCCGCTGAGCTTTTGGCTATTTCGCCCTTCTTTCGCGCTCCAGAAAAATATGAGATCGATCCCGCTGAGTTTTCGCTGGTGTTTACGCCGCTGACACAAGGCGATAAAGATGGGAAAAATCTGGTTGAGATTCAATTGGCGCTGCGTCTGCCTTCGCGTTCAAAACCGCTGCATATTCCTCATGTGAAGCAGTTCCTGGAAAAAATGCGCTATGGCGAGCTGCTCTTTATTGGAAGCAAGCGCTTCCGTTTTTCAATAGAGTCTTTTGACGCAGCCCAGCAAGAAATTGTACGGATGATCATGGATCACGCGCGCTTTCCCGACTCAATTGGCTCCGAGCGCGCTCAACGTGCCGCCAGTATCGATGGAGAAGTTTTTGGCATGATTTTGGCGAAAGCTTTCGAGCTTGCGTCAGAAGATGCACTGCGCCGTGGATTTTCTCCTCAAGATGAGGAGCTGCCTGTTTTAACTGGTCTATATGAGAGTAGTTTGGAGTCGCCTTTGCGCTTTTCGCTGCAGCCCGCGCAATTCCGTTTTGCACTTGAGTACATTCCGCCTCCGACTTCCAAAATCCTTTTAAATCCTACGCTTATTGTCGACACGCAGATCGTGCAGCTCGAAGAGGCGAAGTTTTTTGAGTGCGCTAAACCAGGTATGCTCTACCGCAATGCCTACTACCGTTTTGCCCCACAGATCACCCGCTTACATCTACGCAATCTTCATCCGATTCGTGAGATGACAATTCCGCAGCCCCTTTTTGGAACTTTTGTTGAGAATGCGCTGCCCGAGCTAAGCCGTTTTACTGATGTGGCTAACCAGCAAGTAATTGAAGATTTTGTCACTCTGCCTTATGTGGGCCAAGTGAAAGCTAGCTGCGATCTCTCTTTCTTAAATGGAGAGCTAGATGCCGTGGTGCATTTCCATTATGACAAACACAAGATTCCAGCTGCATCAACGCAACTTGCCTATGCACATGTCTCTTCTTTTGTATCTGATGATGGAGTGCTAGCGCGTAATCTGGTGGAAGAGCGCAAAATCATCGAAGATCTCTTTTCAGACTTTATTTTCAATCCTGAGATGGGCGCATATGTCACCAAGTCGGATAAAAAGATTGTAGAGTTCATGACAGATCTCATTCCACGTCATCAAGACCGCGTGAAGTTTAACTGTCCGCAAAATCTTCTCGATCAATTCATCTATGACCAGACAAAGTTCAAGCTGAATCTTACTCCAACTGAACGCATCGATATGTATGAGATCGATCTCAAGGTAGAGGGTTCACTAAAAGGGGTAAAACTGGATCAACTCTGGGAATGCGTCGCCTCCAAAAAGGCCTTTATCGAACTCGAATCACCTAAGTCGAAGCTCAAGAAAGCTTCCGAAGGTGGCAAGATGGCTAAGATTCTCGTACTCGATTTAGAGAGAATCGGAAACATTGTTCAGGTGTTCGACGAGCTTGGCATTTTAACCTTAGAAGATCACAAGATCGAAAGGCCGCTATGGAGTTTAGCCAATATCGATGCAGACTCCTTCGAAGGCTTGCCAGTTGAGATCACGATTTCGAAGAAATTATTAGAAATCCGCAAGCAGATGCTAGGCGAAAAACAGCTCTCCTTCTCGGCTGTTCCAACCGAAGTAAAGGCTACTCTTCGCACCTATCAAGGCGAAGGGGTAAAGTGGCTTGAACGCCTGCGCTTGATGTACCTAAATGGTATTTTGGCCGATGACATGGGCTTGGGAAAAACGTTGCAAGCAATTGTTGCCATTTCTCAATTACATGGACGCGGAAAGAAAGTTTCACTAATCGTCTGTCCTACTTCTCTTCTTTATAACTGGAAGGAAGAGTTTCATAAGTTTAATTCCGGCATCAAGGCGCTTGTCATTGATGGAGTGCCCTCGCAGCGTAAGAAGCTGATCGAAAACTTCGTGCAGCACGATGTTGTGATCACTTCATACACCCTGCTTCAAAAAGATATTGAGAGTTACAAGGCTGTTCCATTTTCTTATGTGATTCTCGATGAAGCTCAACATATTAAGAACCGTGGAACGCGTAATGCTAAGTCTGTCAAAATGGTGCAAGCCGAGCACCGTTTGATTCTTTCTGGTACGCCTATTGAGAATTCTCTGGATGAGCTCTGGAGTCTGTTTGACTTCCTCATGCCTGGTTTTTTAAGCGGATATGAGCGTTTCGTTGAAAAATATGTGCGTGTAAGCGGGCCTGAACAAGTTAAGAATTTAGAATACCTGCGTAAAAAAGTGGCGCCTTTCATCTTAAGACGTATGAAGGTGGATGTATTAGATGACCTGCCGCCTGTTTCCGAAATCGTCTATCACTGTCAGCTTAGCGACGTACAGCAAGATCTCTACCGTTCATATGCGGCCTCAGCCCGAGATGAGCTCACGAAGCTTGTGCAGCGCGATGGCTTTGATCGCGTACAAATCCACGTGCTGGCGACGCTCACTCGTCTTAAGCAGATCTGCTGTCACCCAGCTATCTTTGCAAAAGAAAAACCCGAATCGGGCGATTCTTCCAAATATGAGATGCTCCTTGATCTGGTGCAAACTCTGATCGATGGAAAGCACAAAACGGTTATCTTTAGCCAATACACCCGCATGCTTCAAATCATGCGCGCTGACTTTGAGCAAAAGGGTATTCGATTCGAATATTTGGATGGTTCGAGCAAAAATCGTCTCGAAGTTGTAAAAAAATTCAATGATGACGCTTCGATTCCTGTTTTCTTAGTTTCTCTCAAAGCGGGAGGCACTGGCCTTAACCTGGTTGGGGCTGATACGGTCATCCATTATGACATGTGGTGGAACCCAGCTGTTGAAAACCAAGCCACCGACCGCGTACATCGTATCGGACAAAAAAATTCTGTATCTGCCTATAAATTAATCACTCTAGGTACGATTGAAGAGAAAATTGCCGAAATGCAGAAGAGGAAAAAAGGATTAGTCAAGAAAGTGGTGAGCTGCGATGATGAGGCTATATCCAAGCTCACTTGGGAAGATGTATTAGAGCTTCTTAAAACTTAAAATTTCATGAATAGTTCAAATCAACAGAATTATAAAAATGTCATTCTGAAAGCCGGACAGGCTTTCATTGCCAAATGCGGTACTTACGCGGGGTTTTTCCCCAGCGATATCGGCATCGACTTAGGAACCGCCAATACACTCGTTTATGTCCGCGGAAAGGGCATTGTGTTGGCTGAACCCTCAGTGGTGGCAGTTGATCCTACTACAAATGAAGTTCTGGCCGTTGGACATAGAGCCAAAGCCATGCTCGGAAAAACACCTCGCAAAATCTTGGCCGTTCGTCCTATGAAAGATGGCGTAATTGCCGACTTTGAAATTGCCGAAGGCATGATTAAAGCTCTGCTTAAGCGCGTAACGCCTGCTCGTAGCCTCTTTCGTCCAAAAATTCTTATCGCAGTTCCCTCTGGAATCACCGGCGTAGAAAAAAGAGCCGTGGAAGATTCTGCCCTCAGAGCCGGAGCTCAAGAAGTCCTTCTGATTGAAGAGCCGATGGCTGCGGCCATTGGCGTCGACATGCCTGTGCATGAACCAGCTGCCAATATGATTATCGACATCGGCGGCGGTACAACAGAAATCGCGATTATCTCACTAGGCGGTATTGTTGAATCGCGTTCCTTGCGCATCGCCGGTGATGAGTTCGATGAGTGCATCGTTAACTACATGCGTCGCACCTATAATCTCATGATTGGCCCACGAACTGCCGAAGAGATTAAAATGACTATCGGCTCTGCATATCCCCTGGGAGATCATGAGCTGGAGATGGAAGTGCGTGGCCGTGACCAAGTAGCGGGCTTGCCAGTCACCAAAAGAATCAACTCAGTTGAAATCCGCGAATGTCTAGCTGAACCTATTCAGCAGATTATCGAAGGCGTTAAACTAACCCTAGAAAAGTGCCCTCCAGAACTTGCAGCCGACCTCGTCGAGCGCGGCATGGTACTCGCAGGTGGTGGCGCATTGATCAAAGGGCTAGATAAATCTCTGATTAAAGAGACAGGCCTTCCAGTTATCGTCGCTCCAAATCCATTGCTTGCCGTCTGCTTAGGCACGGGCAAAGCTCTGGAATACCTGGACAAATTCAAAAAGCGCAAAAACGCTCTCTAATTTTTTTTGAAAGAATAAAGATTTCACCACAGAGCCACAGAGAGCACAGAGAAGAAATTCCTTCTCTTTTCGTAAGTGAAACGAAAAGAGAAAACTCTCGCGGCTTTGCCGCAATATTGGGTAGAACGATTTTTTGAGAGCGACTATGGAAATTGAGAAAACGGGAAAAATCATTAGCGCTGCCGTAGAAGTACACAAGCACCTCGGGCCGGGATTGTTAGAGTCTACATATGAGATGTGTCTTGCGCGAGAATTTGAAATTAGACAGATTTCCTTTGAATGACAAAAACCGTTACCACTTATCTATAAAGGTGTGACATTAGAAGGGGGTTATCGAATTGATTTTCTCATTGAGAACGAAATTGTAGTAGAAATAAAAGCTGTCGAAGCAACTAGCCCAATATTAACAGCTCAGTTACTTACCTATCTTCGGCTTCTAAAGTGTAGAACAGGTTTAATTTTGAATTTCAATGTCCCTCTTCTTAAGAACGGCATTCAGCGTGTCAGTTTGTGAATTATTGACTCTTCGCCGACGTTTACGCGGCGAGAGGATGTCATTTTTTGTTTCACCTGCAAAAAATGACTTTTTTCTCACTCAGTGTTCTCTGTGACTCTGTGGTGAAATTCTTCTGTTTTTCTTCTTTCTCTGTTTTGATTTGATCGCCAATTCACAAAATCTTAGTATCCTCAATCAAGAACAGATAAGCGGGATTTACTTATGTTTGCAGAAAAACTTCGCAAGTGGACGAGCAATCAAGAGCTTATTCGATGGGTTGAAGAGGCCATTGCGCTTTGCAATCCCGCAGATGTGCATCTGTGCGATGGATCCGAGAGCGAATATAACAAGATCTGTCAAGAGCTGGTCGACAAGGGTGTGTTTGTCGCATTAAATCCTGCAAAGCGCCCTGGAAGTTTCTGGTGTCGTTCGCATCCAGATGACGTGGCACGCGTGGAAGAATCGACTTTCATCTGTTCTAAAACTCAAGAAGAAGCAGGCCCTACCAATAATTGGAAAGATCCCCAAGAGATGCACAAGATCTTAAAGGGTCTTTTTAAAGGGTGCATGCGCGGCCGCACGATGTATGTCATTCCTTTCAGCATGGGCGCTCCCGATTCGCCGATTGGTCACATTGGCGTGCAGGTGACAGATTCCCCCTATGTTGTGGTGAACATGAAGATCATGACGCACATGGGAAAAAAGGTGCTCGATGTGCTTAAGAATGGTTTTTTCGTGCCTTGCATGCACTCTGTGGGTGCACCTTTGGAACCTGGTCAGAAAGATGTGGCTTGGCCTTGCGCGCCTGATAAACGGCATATCGTCCACTTCCCAGAAGAAAAGAGCATCTGGTCTTTTGGCAGTGGTTACGGGGGAAATGCGCTTTTGGGAAAAAAGTGTTTTGCGCTGCGCATTGCCTCGGTGATGGCCAGAGATGATATGTGGCTAGCGGAGCACATGCTTATCATCAGCGTAACCAATCCACAAGGCGAGAAAAAGTACATTGCGGCCTCTTTTCCCTCTTCATGTGGCAAGACTAATTTAGCGCTGCTGAGTTCCACTTTGAAGGGCTGGAAGGTCGAATGTGTTGGCGATGACATAGCATGGATGAGGATTGGTCCAGATGGCAGGTTATTTGCGATCAACCCTGAAACCGGTTTTTTTGGTGTGGCGCCAGGAACAGCTTATGATTCTAATCCCAATGCGATGAAATCGATCGAAAAAAACACCATTTTCACGAATGTGGCCTTGACCGCGGATAAAGATGTGTGGTGGGAAGGCATGACCCCAAAGCCACCTGAACATCTTACCAGCTGGTTGGGCCAGGCCTGGACCCCAGCTTCAGGAACCAAAGCCGCTCAACCGAATGCGCGTTTCACTGCACCCTTAAGTCAATGTCCAATTTTAGATTCCGAGTGGAATAATCCAGAGGGTGTGCCCATCTCTGCCATTATTTTTGGAGGTAGACGAAGCACCACCGTGCCACTAGTTGTGGAAGCATTTAACTGGCAACATGGCACTTTTTTCGGTGCAAGTCTCTCTTCTGAAACCACCGCTGCCGCAAAAGGAGAAGTTGGCAAGCTCAGACACGATCCATTTGCAATGCTGCCTTTCTGCGGATACAACATGGGTGACTATTTCCAACACTGGTTAGATATGGGCAAAAAAATTGAGCCGAGTAAACTGCCGCGCATCTATCAAGTTAACTGGTTTAGAAAATCTCCAGATGGAAAATTTCTCTGGCCAGGTTTTGGAGAGAATATCCGCGTTCTTAAGTGGATCTTCGAGCGCGCCTCGGGCAAAGATGAAGCCATTTCTACTCCTCTAGGTTGGGTGCCCTCAGAGGGCGCATTAGACTTAAGCGGACTGAACCTCAGTAAAGATATGCTTCAAGAACTCTTTCGCATCGATAAAGGTGAGTGGACTAAAGAAGTGGAAGGGATTCGCGATTATTTCAAAATCTTTGGAAAGCATCTTCCTCTAGGCTTAAGTCAAGAAGTAGAAGCTCTTCAAAAGAGGATCTGAGAGGACATTTGAGTAGCACATCGTTTTGCCTTGCAAAGTTATGTAAAGAAATATTTAATCTGTGTTTTTAACATTTTTAATGGTGTTCTATGCGACGCGATGCTCTTTCAACTGCACTCAAATTAGCTCTGGGTTCAGCAGCTATTTTTTCTTCTTGTGCCATTTACGCAGACATGGCGTCGTCCGGAGAGTCAGAGACCTTCACTTCTGAAGACTCTAAATCGATTGTTGAACGAAATGTACACGGCACTCTCGGTGGAAAAAATCCTGCATATTCTAGTGAAGGCGGATTCTTCCTTACGGGGGATTTTCTCTACTGGCAAGCTGAAGAGGATGATCTCGATCTCACCTCGAAAGTATCGATAGACATCGTGTCTCCAACAAGACGAATCAATGCAGATTCCAAAAAACGCCTGCATTTTCACTGGGATCCCGGTTTTCGAATTGGCGCCGGGTATATGTTCGGTGCTTCTGATGCGTTGGAGCTTTTTGCCAATTGGACCCGATTTCACACGAGCGCGCATGGTCATTACAGTATGTCTATTCCCGTCATCATGAGCGGCGAAACACAATTTATCGGCAAATGGCTGCCGGGGTTTTTGGGAGATATATATGTTGCGAAGGGGAACTGGAGACTCCATTTTAATACGATTGATCTGAGCCTTGGGCGCAACTTCTTTTTGAGCAAGCGCCTTTCCGTAAAACCTTATGTGGGCTTAAGAGGTGCACTTATCGATCAAAAATACAAGATCGTATACAGAGCTTTGAATGTTGATAACGACATTCTTTTCCCTGATACAGGTATGAATGCGAAGAATGATTTTAATGGCGTCGGGTTACGCACTGGCTCCGAGTTTCAATGGCATTTCTCTAAACAGTGGAATCTTTTTGGTTCCCTTTCCGCAAGCATTATTAGAGGACGCTTTGACTTAAAACAAAATTTCAACACAGCTCGATTAAACGCAGAAATGACTGAAATTATTAGCGGAACCTTTGAATATAGAAACCACTTCTGGACAAATAGGGTCAATCTTGAAGAACAACTTGGACTGCAGTGGGAAACTTTCTTCGGCCGCAATAAGTCTCGTGTCTCCCATCTCTCTATCGGCGCATTTTATGAATTGGGCCAATGGTTTCAACAAAATGAGCTTAGCACGATTGTATTTGATCCCGATCCCACAATCGGAGGCGCACCCACCGGTTCATTAGGGGAAATCATAGAAGAAAATGAGAAACATGGCGATCTCAATTTCCAAGGTTTAACCGTGAGAGCCTGCCTCAAGTTCTAATCTACCGCGCACAGCTTAGAAGCTGTCTTAAAACAGCTTCTAATTTGAACCATAGACTTTTAGCGAGAGAGAATCTCATTCGGACGGAAGAAGAAAGAGATCTCCGTCTTAGCGTTTTCTGCGCTATCTGAACCGTGTACGGCATTTTTATCGATTGTTTTAGCAAAATCCGCACGGATTGTGCCGGGAGCCGCTTCTTTTGGGTTTGTAGCGCCCATCAGTGTGCGATTCTTTGCCACGGCGTCTTGTCCTTCAAGAACCATGATCAGGCAGGGACCTGAAACCATAAATGTAATCAGCTCTTGGAAAAAAGGACGGTGTGCATGCACAGCATAGAAACCTTTAGCTTGATCTGAAGTCAGATGAAGCATTTTGGCTGCCACGATTTTCAATCCGGCTTTTTCGAAGCGGGAAATGATATCGCCAATGTGATTAGCAGCGACTGCGTCAGGTTTAATAATGGAAATTGTCTGTTCGTGAGCCATTCTGTCTATTCTCCGTGAAATGTTTTGAAACTGCCTTGTATTATATGAAGGGGCTAAATTATTCTCATTCACAATATGAGCTTCAAAAATTACGGGGACTATCCAGACCTTTCCGAGGTCAAACGAATTCTAATAGTTAAGCTGCGCCACCACGGCGATGTGCTGCTAACCTCGCCCGTTTTTTCTCTATTAAAAAAAAAGACTTCCTGCTGCTGAGATCGATGCGTTGATCTATGCCGAGACTTTGCCGATGCTTGAAGGGCATCCGGCGATTAAAAATTTTTTCCTGTATGACCGCAAGATCAAAAAACTTCCACTGTTCACGCGTTTATGGAAAGAAGCGAAGCTTTTGTGGCAGATTCGCAAAGCTGGGTATGACCTTGTGGTGAATCTAACCGAAGGCGATCGCGGAGCGCTTGTAGCTTTCTTTTCTAAGAGTCGTTTTCGAGCCGGTTTCGATCCTCAAAATAAAGGTTTTAGGGGAAAGCGAAGCATCTATACCCACATGGCAAAGACGCCCAATGGACAGCGGCATACGGTAGAGCGTCAGCTCGACCTTTTACGCAGAATAGGAATCTTTCCTGAAACGGATGAAAAGGAGCTTACTTTCCATGTGCCTACTGCAGCGCGAGAAAAGATGCAAAAATGCCTGCAAGAACATGGAATAAAAGAGGGAAATTTCTTTCTGATTCACCCCGTTTCAAGATGGCGTTTCAAATGTCCTCCGCCTAGCTTTACCGCTTCGCTGATCCGTAAACTGGGCGGCAAAATTATTATCTCATCTGGGCCGGATGCAGACGAGCGTGCCTTTGTGCAAGAGATCTTAAAAGATCTCCCAGCAGATGCAGCGCTCGATCTAGGTGGTAAGATTACGCTTAAAGAACTTGGCGCGCTTATCGATATGTCGCGCTGTTTGATCTGCGTCGATTCGGTGCCTTTGCATATGGCATCTGCTTTAAAAGCGCCAGTCGTCGCGCTTTTTGGTCCTTCTTCTGAGCAGAATTGGGGGCCATGGCAGCACCCTCAAGCCAAAGTCGTAGCCCAGGCTTTCCCATGCCGACCTTGCTTTATGGATGGCTGTGGGGGAAGTAAGCGCAGCGAATGTCTTTACACTCTTTCGGTGGACCAAGTCCAACAAGCTCTCGTAGACTTAAATATCTCTCAATAAGCAACTTAGTTCATTTTCAATTACATATATTAAGTTGTTAATAGTGAGTGGCTTAAGATTTAAACAAATAATTGATTAATAGTATTAAATATTGTATAATTATATTTATTATTAATAATTATTTGTAATTATGACAAATGTCATTTCTCCGGCTTTACCCAGGATCCGCACAAGTATGGATGCAGATCAGGCTGTTACGGCCCTTTGTGGATTAACGCAAAGAATCAAACAAGCCCTAGCTAGAAGTCAGCCAGTCTCTTTAGAGACGCGTTCAAACTTGCTCGGAGCCATTGGTCTGGCACGTGAAACCCTGGAATGGGAAAAAATGGATAGTTTTTGGATACGGGTGTACAAAGCTGTTTTCCGTTTTTTCCACTTCCTAACAGATCCAGCTACAGAAACCGCCCGTGCAGTAAAGCTTTTACACTCTTCACAGCTAATGCATGCTCTTCCTCTAGCTTTAGATTCGACAAAAGATCAGATAAATCGAGAAGTAGCAAAGAAACTTATCAAAGGTAAAAAAGAGATCGCAACGCGGTTTAGTCAGCCAATTCGAAATGTCTCTGATAAGGAATTACGAGAAGCTGTTACCTACGCACGCCGGCTTAATGAATTGACCTTAGCGCCTGAAAGGGGAATCTGGTTGAAGCCTGAAGAAACGGGTCTTAAGAGAACCCTCTATCGAGATCGAACGGGGATTTATTTTACATACAATAAAACAAGCCGTGGAGATCGCTTAGTAGGAAGTGGATATATGAAAGATGTCAAATATGCACAAAATCTTTTGGATGGAAGCTTGGTCGTTCGCGCAACCATAAAAGTAAGCAAAAATCCAAAGGTGGCAGAGGTCGACATCGCACAACTCAAGCGTTTTGGAAATCAAGAAAGGCAGGTTAATGTTATCTCATTTTCAGAAGCATTTACTTCGAAAAGGGGAGGCAAAAAACTGCACATTTACATGCCTTTTTACAGAGGAAGTTTGCAAAAGCTAATAAAAAGCTCCACATATACCAGTGTAACACACAGAGAGAAACTGCAAATTATGCTCGGCATGGCCGAATCCATTGCAGTTTTACATAGGCAAAAAGCTGGCCACGGCGATATTAAACCAGATAACTTTTTGCTAGATGATCAACTTCAAGTAGTTTTAAATGACTATGGTGGAGTCTTTACTCCCGGAGACAAGAACGAAATTGAATGTTGCACCAATGGATATGTGCCACCTGAATGTCGAGGTCAAAACCCTAGCCCCAGAGAACTCTCGTTTGATATTTTCTCTCTTGGAACGACTTTTCATGAGTTTTTATACGGAAAGAGGCCTGTTCCTGGAGACTATCCAATACCCGAGAAAGACGCATCTTTTGAAAGGCGGCTCATTCAGGATATGTTATTTAAAAATCCTTCCAAGCGCCTCACCATCGAAGAAGTCATTTCTCGTTTGCAAAACGAACTTGCAGTCTCTTAAACTTAAGCGGATTTTTTGAGTTTAGTAGCGGCGTTAAAGGCCTGC
This sequence comes from uncultured Chlamydiales bacterium, assembly GCA_963700985.1. Classification (GTDB taxonomy): domain Bacteria; phylum Chlamydiota; class Chlamydiia; order Chlamydiales; family Rhabdochlamydiaceae. The sequence continues at coordinate 1,202,523 of OY969554.1, read as the reverse complement.
ACTAATTTGGCAGAGTCGCTGAAAACATACATTTCATAGATCACACCATTTTTGACTCTATGCCAATCAGCGGCGGGAATGATCTGATGATTATGCTTGGCGTGGCAATCTACAATCGTGCAGACAGAACTCTTGTCGACGAACTTGTGTTTGATCGAAATCTTTGTAAAAGCGGGTATGAGCTTTTCTTCCAGCAGCTTCATGGCAGCAGCCTTGCCTTCAATGCGGCCTTCAGCTCCATGGATGATGATATCATCAGCGAAATGCATTCTGTGGGGATTGAGTTTGCCAGTTAGAATGGCTTCTTCAAGACCTGTGTAATAATCTGCAACGATCTCTTCGGCGCTTCGTGGTGACATAGAGCTCTCCCTTTAGATGGTCTATAAAATCACAATCTAAAGTCTTCACCAAAATAAGACAAGCGGGCTTCTTTACTATTTAAAAGTTCATCGACCGAGCCAGACATCAGCACCTTTCCCTCACGTACGAGGTAGCTTTTATCCACGATAGAAAAGATCTCGCGGGCATTGTGATCTGTGATCAGCACGCTGATGCCTTTGTTTTTAAGGTGGCGGATCATCTGTTTCACGTCGTTAACCGCTAAGGGATCGATGTTGGCAAATGGCTCGTCTAAGAGCAGCAGGGAGGGCTGAGTAACCAGCGCGCGCGTGATCTCCAGACGGCGGCGTTCGCCTCCAGAGAGGGTGGCGGCTCTTTTCTTGGTCAGTTTTTCGAGATGAAGCTCACAGAGCAGCTCGTCTAAGCGGCGTCTTCTCTCCTCAACACTAATGGGCAGGGTCTCCAAAATGCAGAGAATGTTCTCTTCAACTGTGAGCTGACGGAAAATAGAAGGTTCTTGGGCGAGATAGCCCATGCCCATATGCGCTCGCTCGTGCACAGGCAGGTTAGTCACTTCTTTTCCTTTGAAAAAGACGCGTCCTTTATCTGGGCGAATAAGGCCAATGGTCATATAAAACGCTGTGGTTTTACCAGCTCCATTGGGTCCGAGAAGGCCAACTACTTCGCCTTTGTCAACCGACAAAGAGAGACCATTAACCACAGGTTTATCCCCGTAGTTTTTAGCTAATTCTTCAGCGATAAGAATAGGGTCGTGACTCATGTGGGGCTCTTATAGTTAGGGAAAACTTTTTTAAGCAGGCCGTTTTCTTCATCTGTGAGTGAAAACTGTACGTTGCCTACGCCTTGAACTTTTTCTTCGCCCGTCTTTGCATCACGCGTAATGTGAATCTCTTGGGCTGCGATGCGCAAAGATTGAGAATCATCCACAAAGAGCACTTTTTTACCAGAATTCGCAGCTAAGATAAGCGTGCGGGTATTGGTAGAAACGCTTACGCGATCGGCCAGAGCACAGCGCGGTTTTTTCTCATCCACAGAAAAGAGGCGGACGTTGCCACTGAGTGATAAGGCTGTGGGTCTGAGATGCCCTTGAGCCGCGGTATATTCTATGATCGCTTGGTTCGCATAAAGAGAGAGGGCTTCGGTCTCATAATAAATTTGCTTCTCTGGGCTAACAAGACCGCCTTTCTTCTTAGGGCTTTCAAAAGTAGCACGCAACGGTTTACGATCGAAGAGAAATGGTCCATGTGTTTTTAGATGGTGGACAGTTCCGTTTTCGTCTTTAAAACTCATCGAAGTTGTGCCAATTGTGCTAATCGACTTAAGCAGTTTTCCTTGCTTTTGCTGCGTGTGTACAATCTCAAGCTCACCTTCGGATGTCAGCTTCCCGATGACGCTCTCGAGCACGTTCACGTGTCCTTTAAGCGTAAGCGCATTTTTGAGATGATCCCAAAGCAGGTGATCGCAGGTGAATTTTAACTCACCTTTTTGCATGCCTGGCATAAGCCGCGAAGTTAGCATGCCTTTTGGATGCAAGAGAGCGAGCTTGGAGTGCACAAGGTCTAAATCTACCGACTCTGCGTCGATGAGATCCTCTCCATGAGTCAGGCGACATGGGTTTTCTGCGTCTTTTGGATAAGCTGTGACAGCGCCTTGAAATTCCTCTGAAGAAGCGTCTTTAATAGGTGTTTTTCGATAGAGAGCTTGATGCGCTTGTAATGAAAAGCCTTTTGCAAACTCGATATTGACATCTTCTTTGGCCAAGATGGTATCGATCTCAAAATCCGATTTTTTTTGATCGACTTCACGTTTAGAGATTTTAAGCTCTACGCTATTACCCAGTAAGCGAAAAAGGCCTTTTTTAAGGTTGTCTGTGTAGACAACTTTGCCACCATTTTCCGCAGAGAGAAGGCCTTTTAAGCTCGTGAAGTCTAGGTCGGCTCCATCGCAGTTAATTTGAGCGCCGCCCTTCATGCTCAGCTGGACATTTTTGACGAGTTGAATCAATGAGAAAGGAAAATCTTTGCCTGTTTCTTGCCTTTGAAGTTTTGCTTCGTCTGCCGCCATCTTGCCTAAACCATGATCAAGCAGGACATGGCCTGTTAGAACCAAGGCGTTTCCATCATAGGTTGCGTTGGAGGAAGAGAGGGCTGCCGAATCTGTTTCGGGAGTGGCGGCATACAGAGTGCTCACGCCAAATAGAAGAGCTAAGATCCGCTTTTTCATAAGTTGCTACCTGGGGTTTTGGAAAATTGCGCTTTAAAGTTCTTAGCTTGGAACTGTGAGGATTTTCCGGAAACAGAAAAAGAAACATCTTGCGCAATTCCTCTGATAAATGCAGCTGATTGGTCTTGATCGATCTGCAAAGTGTGTCCGGGCAGACGAAAGAGCGAGAGGATGACGGTCTGCGCTAAAAACTGCTGGGTTGTATAGAGATAGGTGCCTTTGTCTGCTTCGATATAACGCATCTGTTGCATCAGCTTGCCGCCTTCACCCACATAGATGCGATCTTGCATCCAGCAGTGGATCTTCTGCAGTTCTTCAACGACTTCGAAGTTATGTTCTTTTGGTTGGATAGTTAGCAGAGAAGAAGCGCTTTCGATGCGTGTGTGCAAACGGTTTTTATCTTCTTGTGTAAACCAGATATCCTTACGGACGCCTTGACGTGTCTGATGAGTAGAGGCTGTGAAAACCTGAGGCGTGGAGGCGATCTCATGCCTATTTTTCATCTTTTTATAGGTTTGAATATCTGTCTCTTTTACGTAGCTAATATGGCCAACCCAGAGCAGCGTTAAAAAGCCAAAAGAGAGGAAGGTATAGAGGGTTACCCGACGGAAGAGCATGCAGTTGTTCCGTGGATGACTTCGTAGATACGCAGAAGCTGTTCGAGAAGCGCAGGCAGCTCTGCAAAAGCCACCACCGAATCTTTATCGCTTTTAGCAAGCGCTGGATTTGGGTGAGCTTCAAGGAATAGACAGTTGCAGCCGGCTGCAATGGCAGCTTTAGCTAAAATGGGAATGAACTCTCTTTGTCCGCCTGAGGAGTGACCATGTCCGCCGGGGAGCTGCACAGAGTGCGTAGCATCAAAACAGACGGGGAAGCCAAAACTCTGCATGATGGGAATCGCACGCATGTCGGAGACAAGATTGTTGTATCCAAAAGTCGTGCCACGATCGGTGAGAATAATCTTCTCATTATTCGTAGCTAGAACTTTTTCAACGGCGTTTTTCATGTCCCAGGGCGCCATAAATTGACCCTTCTTGACGTTGATGACCGCGCCTGATGCACCGGCGGCCGTAAGCAGATCGGTTTGGCGGCAGAGGAAAGCGGGAATCTGAATAATATCGCATACGGAACCTGCAGCCTTAGCATCTTCAGGAGAGTGCACATCAGTTAGAACGGGAAGATCAAACTCTTTTTGGATTTTTTCTAAAATGCGCAGGCCCTCTTCCAGCCCCGGACCGCGAAATGAGCCGTGGGAAGAGCGGTTGGCTTTATCGTAGCTCGATTTGTAAATGAGCGGGATGCGCAGAGCAGAGAAGATCTCTTTTAGCTTTTCAGCTGCAAAAAGTGCAGCATCTTCCCCTTCAATTACACAGGGGCCGCACATGACAGCAAGTGGCTCTTTATCGCCGATGAAGAAATTTTTTACGGGTACGCGTTTCATAGTGTCATTCAGGATGAGCTTTTTCTCTCTTTTATTCAAGAGCAGGCTAGCTTAGGGCATAGAAGAGATATAAATAACAGGAAGCAGCTTTTTCTTCATCCTGCACATCCTGTAAATGATTTTCTTTTAGAGGTCTGTTACTAAAGAGATTTTTTCCTGATTACGATTGGGGAAATTAAGTAAATAATCTTTAAGGATAAGCTGCTCTACATTGCCATTCGCCTGAGGGATCATAAGTTTTTTAGTGAGATCGGACAGAGGGATTAAAACAAAAAGACGTTTTTTTAAACCAGGATGAGGGATTTTAAGCTCAGGGGTATCGATCCACTGCTCGTCATAGAGCAGAATATCAATATCGATCAGGCGCGGTGCATTCTTAGCTTTGGGAGTCTTGCCAAGATTTTTTTCGATCTTTTGCAAATGCTGGAAGAGCTCGGAGGATGAAAGCTTGCATGCGAAGGAGCAAGCTGCATTGATAAAATCATTTTGAGGAATAGGGCTGACCGGCGAGGTCTGATAAAAACGCGAGCTTTTGAAATGCTCAATAGAGGGGAGCGCTTGGATCTCTTTTAATGCGCTTTGCAAAATAGAAATACGATCGCCTTGGTTACTGCCAAGTGAGAGATAAACGGTCTTAGAATGCATGTAGTAGATCTTTCATGGTGTAAAGCCCAGGTGAGCAGTGAGCTAGAAATTTAGCTGCTCGAATTGCCCCTTTAGCAAAGGCATCTCGGGAAAGAGCTTCATGTCTGATCTCAATCCGTTCTCCTTGACACTCGAAAATAATGCGGTGTTCCCCAGGAACATCGCCTGATCTGATCGAATGGATGGCCACAGTTTCTTGATTGCGGGGCTGCTCCAAGAGTGTTCCCGGACAGATGCGCTCAAAATCGAGGCTTTTGGCAAGCGCAAGTGCTGTGCCGCTCGGTGCGTCTTTCTTCTGGGTATGATGTGTTTCGATGATGTCTACAAAGCAAGAGCCTTTAAGATGCCTGCCGAAAAAAGCGCAAGCTTCGATGCAAAGAGCCATCCCAAGGCTGAAATTTGGGGAAAAGAGCAGGGGAATTTGTTTAGCAAAAGATTCGAGTTCAAGTTGTGTTTCCACGCTATGGCCGGTAGAGCCGATCACCAGAGGTTTTTGATGCTTAGCAGCGATGCGTGCATTTTCAACTGTGGCAGCAGGTAGAGAGAAATCGATGAGCACATCGGCTGCATCTACAATCTCGTCGATCTTTCCTTTTAAGTTTATGCCCAACAGCTCTCCGTCAATCAGTTGGCCGAGATCTTTGCCCATGTAAGGAGAGTTAAAAGCGTCGCATCCGGCCGTAACCTGAACTTCAGGATCTTTCATAGAGCAGAGCAGAAGGGTTTTTCCCATCTTGCCTGCTGCACCGATAATACCAAGAGATAGATTCATGACTCTCTTTTAACCTTATGTGCGTGTTTCTTTCACGCACAATCCAAAAACGTATTGTAATTTCTCAGAATGGCGTCAAAAAAATTGCACGCAAATCAATAAATTTGTATCGTCATGAAATTCTTTAACCCAAAAGGAGAACTATGTCACGTAGTACAAAAATTGGAAAATTTGCACTCACCACTCTTATCGCTTTAACTGGCTCGCTCTTTGCCGATGGCAGTGGCTCAAATGATATGCGCACTCAACTAGATGAAAGCACGCAGAAAAACATCAGCGGCACTTGGGGAGGAAAAAACCCTTCACACCTCAGAGCAAATGGCCCTTTTATTGCAGCCGAGTTTCTCTATTGGCGTGCAGATGAAGATGATCTAGCTTACGCGGCTAATGCTCGCGTTTCGTCTGATGCAACTACCTATAAGGCTAAAGACTTAGACATCCATGGCGAGTGGAAGCCAGGAGCGCGCGTGGCTCTGGGTTATCGCTTTGAAAACTTCGATCAGTGGGATGTGACACTGGGTTGGACCTATTTTCATGATAAAGCTCACCAAAGAAGAACGGGCTCGACTTTCCCAACCGGCGATGTCACTACTGTCCCATCGCATCAACTTATTCCTCACTGGTTTGCAGCGCTCGGCCCAACGGCTTCTTTTGCTGAAGCTCGCTGGAGGCTGAATTTCGACACATTGGATTTAGAAGTAGGACGAGACTACTTCATTAGCCGAAACATCACTTTGCGTCCGCATATGGGTGTGCGTGGCGTGTGGATCAAACAGCACTATAAGGCAAATTACAATGGCGTTTGGACATTCTTGAACCTTTCGCCCGTCGCCGCTCCTACTATCGACTTTTTAGAAGCTCATACAAAGTTCAAGGGCGATTTAGAGTATAAAGGCGGTGGGTTAGTAGCTGGCGCAGACCTGCTCTGGCACTTTACTCCTAGTTGGGGATTCTTTGGACGTGTTGGTGGGTCGCTCAATTATGGAAGATTTGATGTAAAAGAGAGTTTTAATGGATTCAGGCCAAACATCCATACAACTCTCACACCAGTAAATATCACCGTCAAAAGAGATTTCAACCGTGTGCGTGCTAACCTCGAAACGGCGGCTGGGTTTCAGTGGGAAAAAGGGCTGTGTAATGACAAGTATCACATCGCACTGCGTGCTTGCTATGAACTTTCAGAGTGGTTCCAGCAGAACGAGCTCTTTGAACTTGCCTTTTCCCATGATGGCCGTATTTTAGACGTCGCAACAGGGATAACTGCCTCCGATGATGATATCCTCACTGTTGTGCCTTCGCATGGAGATTTGAGCTTTCAAGGTTTGACCTTGCATGCTGACTTCAACTTCTAAGATTGTTATTTCTTAACCGCGACTCCGGTCGCGGTTTTTTCTCAATCCAATAGACCTTCTATTGTTTACTAATTTGTGCTCTGGTAACAGGGGATTAAAGAACCAAATAAATAACCCTGGAATACCTATGCACTTTCCGCATTACAAGCTCTTGAGATATTTTGAGCAGTATGAATTCGCTTCGCCCTATTCGCTATCGACCTCCGATTGCGAGCCTCTTTCAATTGGCGAATTATTAGGATATGAAAAGAGCGCGGAGAAGCAATTTAAAGAGCTTAAGCTGGGCTACGTTCCCCCTAAAGGTGGAGAAGCTTTGCGTAAGACGATCTCTAAAGAATACACACAGATTAACCCCGATCAAGTGCTAGTTACAACAGGTTCAGAAGAAGCGATTTTTCTCTTCTTGATGACAGCCTTAAAAAAAGGGGATCATATAATTGTCCAGACCCCTTGCTTCCAGCCGTATTATGAAATTCCACGCTCGCTCGGATGCGACGTGACTTTTTGGGAATCTAAAGAAGATAAAGATTGGGAAACGGATCCGGCAGAACTCAAGCAGCTGATCAACAAAAATACGCGCTTGCTTATCATGAGCTCGCCTGCGCATCCTACGGGCTACTTGCTTCCTTCTAAGAAGCTCTTTGATATTGTAGAAATCGCACGCGAAAATGGCCTGCTGGTCTTTTGCGATGAGACCTATTCAGGTTTAGAACATGAGCCCCAAGAGCGTTTGCCTAAGTTTTGTGATATCTATGAGAAGGGAATCTCCATGGGCTCGATGTCGAAAGCTTATGGTCTGCCTGGATTGCGCTTAGGGTGGCTTGCCACCAAAGAAAAGATCCTTCTGCATGAGATCTTGGCACTTAAAGATTACACAACTGTTGCAGGCAGCAGCACCTCGGAGTTTCTCGCAGAACTTGCACTTCGACATGGAGAGAAGATTCTCAAACATAACTTAGCGCTTGTTCGTAGCAACGCAGAGCTGTTGCATGACTTCGTAAAGAAGTACCACGATCTTTTCGACTGCAAAATGCCTCAAGCGGGATGTGTGGCGCTGCTCCACCTGAAAAAAAGAGCTGATGCGGTGAATTTTTGTGCAGATCTCATGGAAAAGACTAAAGCGCTGCTCGTGCCCAGTGCCTGCTACGAATACGGCAAGCGCCACGTGCGCATCGGCTTTGGCCACAAAAACTTCCCCCTCAGCCTCAACGAGCTCGAATCCTACATCCTCATGGCCCCTCACTCCAAAAGTGCATAAGTTTTTGGGAGATAGATGTATGGAGAAGATAGCTTCTTTTTAGTTAAATTTAGACATGTCGGAGACACGGCACTAGTGTGTCCGCGTCTCCCGCTGCCTCTCTTGCGCCTCATCTCGCTTCGTCAAATCGCGTGCTCGGAAGCGGTCCGTGCAGTGCACTGTCCCGCCGCCTATCGGCTTTCCTGCGCTGCGATTTTACTTTGCGATCTGAGTCGTCGGGCTGCTCAAAGCGTTTCCTTCCCCATTAGCTTCGCTTGGGGCCCCTTCCACGTCCTTTCGCAGAACTGTTCTAAGCATTACGAACAGATCTTGCTTTCTTAAATTGGTACTGCAAGATGACGCGAGGAGGGGCCCGCACCGATAGGTGTGGGAAGTGAGCGCTCGAGCAGCCCATGGCCTCAGATCGCAAAGCAAAACCGCACCGCAGAAGAGCCCGTAAGGGCGTGCGGAGTTGTACTGTGTACACTCCGCCTTCGAGGACGCGGTTTGGCAAAGCGAGGTGAGGCTCAAGGTGGTCGCGGGAGGTGCGCCCTCGGGACGCACCATCCGACATGTCTAGAGAACAGGAGGAAAAAACGTACCCAATATATCTTCTTTATCTATCCCTTCTGATATTGGAGTTTGCGGGAGTTGATTTGGGTGAGGATGTGGTTGAGGTTGAGGACGGTCTGGAGGAGCGTGACGACTGCGGATTTGTCGCGCTCGAAGAGAAAAGTATCTTCATTCTTTCCTTTTATGACATTCAGCGCTTTCTTCAAGATCTCGTTTTTATTCTCTTCTTTTTCTTGATCTTCTTCTTGCGCATCATGCTCTCCATCCTCATCGCTTGCTTCAACGAAGATAGAAGGAAGAATCCGGTATGAAAAGAAACGGTTAGGCTGACGTGTATAAGATGGAGGAGGAGAGAAAGCCGCCCATGGCAAATTTTTCACACCCATCTCAAACAGCTCTTCCCATTTAGAAGAGTAAATCGAAGAGGTGGCTACTTTTTCGAAGCTTGGGGAAAGAAGCTGTGCTTCAGTAATAAACGTCTTATCGAGAGCCTGCTGATCCTGAGCGTAGCGCTCATGGATGCGCATATCAAGATTGTCGATAGTTGTAGCTTTCATGAAAATTTTCTCCAGGTCGCGTGTCAATTATCAGGAAAATGGAAATTTTTAGCAAGGAAGTGAAAAATTTTTCAAAATTACTATTAAAAAAAGAACGGGTCGTCTTATTATGTTCGTGGCGTGCCACAAATTATGACGATACTAAACACAAAACATCTTCTTGGAATTGGACTGCTCTTTGTTATGCCGATTATGGCTTTGGGTGATGACGACTTAGCGTCACCATCTGAAGACGTGATCGTAAAAGAAGAGAGCGGACACACGATCAATTTTAATGACGTGCCCGTAATCGAAGTCATTCGATTTGTTAGTCGCATTTCAGAAGTGAACTTCATCTTTAATAGTAAAGAACTTGAATTCAATATCACGCTTGCATCAGGCCGGCCGGTCGCCTCTGAAAATGTGCTGAAGGCGCTTATCCAAATGCTCAAGATGCATGGAATGGGTGTCACTCGCGAAGAGGATTACTATGTCATTCATAAAGGTGGAAAAGAGTCTAAAGATGCGCATCACGCCTCTAATGAGAGAAGGAAAGTCGAAGAAGCTATTATCCCATCTCCTTTGCAAGAGCTGGCAAAAACACAACCGCCTGCTAATGTCCTAACAGGTTTAACGCCTGCACTGCCTCCTATTATACCGGCTATTGCTCCTTCAGCTACTCCTTCTGAGCCAAGAGAGTTCTTTGTCTACAAGTTACAATATCATCAAGGTGCTGAAATCGATGAGGCGATCAAAAAAATCGCCGCTGATCTACACAATCAACCCGAAAAACCCACCAAACTGCTCGACGCCATTCAATCCATGCAGTGGGTAAAGATGACAAATTCTCTCCTTTGCTCTGGAGATCCTGAGACCATTGTCGCTTTAAAAAAGCTGATTAGCTCTCTGGATGTGCCTCTACGCCAAGTTTTCATTGAGGTATTGGTAATTGAGACCGATGTGCGCAAAGCGATGGAATTTGGCCTTGAGTGGGCTTTGGGTGGCAAATATAAAGATAAGCTAGGCTTTGGAATGGGAGGTTTTTCTCCCGATCACGGCGGCCAGCAGTTTGCTTCAACCATGAAATCGATCAATGCCGATAGCACACCGACGGGCCTCGGCCAGGTTCCACTGGGGAATGGTTTTGATCTAGGCGTAATTGGTGACATCATCCGTCACAAAGGCAAATCCTATCTTACTCTAGGTTCTTTAGTTTCTGCTCTGCAGATGGACGGCGACAGTACAATCGTCTTGAATCAGAAGATCATCACGCAGGATAACAAGAATTCGACCATTTTTGTCGGTGACAACATTCCATTCACAGGATCTGTCATTCAGACGATCGGTCAAACTCAGCAGACTGCGGCCAATATCGAATATCGCGACATCGGGGTAAACTTAAGTATTACACCTATGCTAGGCGAAGGGGATGTCATTACTCTCGACATCAACGAAGAGATCACCGAAAGCATGGGAGATCTGCATAATTCTAGCTCAGCCGTAAACGGTATTCGAACCACCAAGGCGAATATGGTGACGCATGTGCATATTCCCGATAAGCATTTCTTAGTGTTGAGCGGGATGGCGCGTAATGCCAAATCCCACCATAAGAGCGGCATTCCTTGTTTGGGCGGCCTGCCTGTTATTGGGGCAGCATTTAGCAAGACGAAAGAACGCGATGAGAAACGAAATATTATTATCTTCGTTCGCCCTCACATCATTCATTCGTTTGAAGACTATCGTAAGTTAAGCCAAAGCCAAGATGTTCCCGCTCCTTATTCAGAGCAAATAGAGCAGTCTCCGGTAAACGTCGAGCAAGCGCCTTAAGAAGCCGTCTCAAAATCAGACCTTCGATCTTTGAAAGCTCTGTGAGCTGTTTGACAAAAACTTCAAACCTTAGTACTTTTGCGCCGTTTTTTCTTTTATAAGAAATTATAATTAAGGAATCTGGACTCATCCTGAGCCTGAAAAGCTTTTAAAAGTGCATGCGGGAAAAGGACAAAAAGTTGCCGGAGTGCTTGGTGAACCTGGTTATCGCGAGAGAGTTGATTTTGGTGAATTTATTGGATATTTTGTTGATGAAAAAACCAAGGAAAAATTTGCTACAACTATAGGAACGATTCATTATAGCAAAAAAGGAGCTCATATTGTCCCCGCAAGACCAAAAAAATAACGGTGAATTTCATAAAATAGATCGAGTTGGCGCAATTTTGTCGATGAATAGAGCACTATGGCTAGAAGTCTCTCCTGCACTTAGGGCAGCTAAGATTCATTGGGATGATCAAGAAATACATTTGTCATTTTACTATGATGGTGAAATCTCCGATGACGATTGTGATTCAGCTCAATGTGTAGGCACAGAAGTAATATCGGATTATCCTGATTATCAACTCAAAGAAGATATTCTCAGATGGGATTATCCTAAGCCCATTCCTCAAGGGGAAGGTGAAATCGTCTATCTGCGAAGAGAAAAGGCTGCTGGCATGTTGTACATGAGGGGGTTGATGAGTACATTGTTTGGAGAGGAAAAGAGGCAATGGGGGAAAAAGAAAAGCGTATTATCTGAACAAGAGCAAACACCAAAGAGCGATGATGAATTTCAGGAAATTAATTATACGAGTGCTGTTTTATCAATGAACACAGCTCTATTAGGAAGCGTCTCTCCTGCACTTCGAGCAGCTATGATTCAATGGAAAGATAAAGAATTTCATTTGTATTTTTACTATGACGGCGAAATCTCAGAAGAGGATCGTGAGTCAGCCGAATGCGTAGCTGAAGAAGTTATTTCAGATTTCCCAAGATATAAAGTCAATTTAGACATTGTCAGATTGGATTATCCAAAGCCTATTCCACAAGAAGATAGAAAAGCAGTCTATCGAAGAAGGGAAGAATACCCGCCAACTTCTCCTCTATCTCCTTAGAAGCTGTCTTGAAACCATGATCTTTTAGAGATGTTTACAAATCACTCGTGTTTGGTATAACATGGGGTTCTTTTTGGATCGATAGCTCAGTGGATAGAGCACCCGCCTTCTAAGCGGGTGGTCGCAGGTTCGAGTCCTGCTCGATCCGTTATACTAATTTTTCTTAAATGACTTAAAGCAACGGAAAGACCATGACGCCTAGTTCAAATAAGCCAACTAGCCTTGGCGACTATGTCATTTCACGCTTCCAGTTTGGAAACCTCGATCAGGTATTTAAAGAATTTCAAACGCCTGAATTTAAAAAATTAACTGAGATGCGCAAGAGTGAGCAGGTAGGACGGGCTCTACTCAAACTCATCCAGTCAGCTTCCGAACCTTGCTTTCTTTTAGGCGCGGTCCTCGATTTTATCGATCGCATCAATCAAGAACGCGTGCTAGATTCTTACGCTTTTTTTAATTTTGAACTATGGCTCAACCAGCTTTCTGGCATTTCTGCCGAAGAAAACTACAAAGTACGTGCACATATTGCAGGTAAATATCTTCCCCGTGAAGAGTATCAAGCCTACTTCCCAATTGGAATGGGCAAAAAATACACTGGTAGCCATTTTGTAACGGCGCACTCCTCTCCAGATCTCGATACGACTGTGGCCTCTTTTTGGGGTTGGGTAGATGCCTTTGCGGCACGTGTCGGTGAGGGAATGCACATTTGGAACGTACCTGGAAACACACCGCCTGCTCAGATCGACATCAAAATTCTTTTTCATGAAGTTTTCGGTGAGAATGTTTTCCAAAATCTCGCTAAAACAAAAAGTTCATTGGCGCTTTCTAGCCTCGATTTAATGACGCAAAAAGGCGTGTATAAAAAAGAAACGCATGAATCTTCTCTTACGCTTGAGCACGAGAGAAGCCACAATGCGGTGATTTTAGTCGATGAGCTCGGCTATTACCTTGGCGATTGGCGCAGCATGGATGTGGAAAGCGTCCATCAGGTGATTATGATGCTGAGCCAAGCTTTGCGCTGGTTTGAGAATAATCTTCACGCGAAACTAATCTCACTTTTTGCAAAAGAGAAGCTCTCGACCAAAGATCTAGAACCTTTTTTTCAGTCTCTTTTTAAGAGCAGCCTAGATGAGACGCAGCCTGTTAAGAAACTGAATGAGCATCAGAAGGCAAACTTTGAGAAGTATCTAGTTAAGGTGCTGAAAGTCAAGCAGGGGTTGAAATGCACCTTTGAAGATTTTGCGCTGGCCATGAAAGCGCTTTCGATTGTCGATTTTCAAGAGTTTATCGATCAGGTGATCTCGCTCCAAAAAAGTTCGCTGTTCGATAAGGCCGGGTATCTTCTGGAAAACCGCCCGCAAATCTTCTTGCAGCTCGAAAAAATCATCCATGCGCTCGATGATGCAATTCAAAACATTGGGAAATATGTCGAAAGTTTGGATGTAGCGCTTCGCATCAAAACAGATGTTTTTGGCTTGCAAGCACACTTTTTAAGTCCGCACGCCGATCTCAATGAGGTGCGCAGCAAGATTGGGACTTACCCTTATCTAACCGTCACTTCGGCCGATAAAGATGGACGTTTGATTCCCTTGGGAGTCATTTATGCGAGTGAACTTGTTAAGCAAACGTTAGGCACTGTCACACTGCGCGATTTTTGCAATCGCGATGAGACCAAGATTCCCGCTTATCTCGAAGTGATCAGCGTAATCGATCACCATAAGAGTTCTATTCATACCTTCTCTCCGCCTATGGCGCTTATTTCCGATGCGCAATCATCGAATACGCTTGTGGCCAGCCTCGCTTTCAAGATTAATGATAACTATAGCACGGCTGGAATGACGCTGCCTGAGATTCAAGCTCAGATAAAAGAAGTAGAAAAAGATCTTACCATACCGAAGAACAAACGTATTCTGCAGAGGCTGCTACAACGCTATTTAGTCATCGAGAAAAAGAAAAATTACTTCGTGGATAAGCAGCGTGAAATTATCGAATACTTGCATTTCCTCTTTGCGATCTTCGATGACACTGATCTACTCACCAAAGTCTCTTTCAAAGATGTCGAATGTGTTGCAGAGCTCTTGAATCGTTTGAAATCGCTCATTTCAGGAAAAGAAATGGAGATTATTTCCTTCGATCACATCCCTCGAGACGAAAAGTTTGTTACAGCTGCGGCTCATCACATTTTACAAGATACCGACACCTATTCACTCTACCGCAAAATATATAGCGGGAAAGAAGAGATGGTAGAGCATAACTTGATGTTCTGTGTAGGAGGCTTGCCCTCTACAATCTTTGCGGATACAAAAGAGCAGAATGGCTGCTGCCGCGTAGGTCAAACCAAACTTTTTCTTAAGAACATTCCGACCTTCGAGAAGCATCAAGGACGCATACGTGCCGCCTGGTATGAGGATGCACTGCAGGTCAGTAAAGAGAAGGGTGAAATCGACCTGCATTTACACATGATCAGCACAATTAGCGGAGCCGAAGATCTTTATGCGGGCAAAGCTGCTCAAGAGTACAAGCATAAAGATGAACTTTGGATCTGGATTCCTAACACGGAATTGGCGATCGCGCATTTGAATAGTTTTCTCAATGCTTTGCGTGTGCATCCACTGATCAAAAATCACAAGATGGAAGTAGAGTTTTTGGGGGATAACGCAAATATGTATGAAGAGATCTTCAAAGAGAGTTTTGCGTCTGTTTCAAGGATACGTGCTAAAAAAGCATCTTTACCGATTGCAGTTTTGAAATATGAAGCTGGATTGATTAACTCGCGTAAAGCGGTTATCTCTCCATGCCTTCCACATCTTGAAAGCTAGAGCTTCGAATTTAAATTCGAAGCTTATTCTGGCTTTTCTTCTGCAGCGCTTTCTTTTCCGCCTTCTTCTTCAAGGATTTCAAGATTAACGCGAATGCCATTTCTGCTTGCCACTGACATTAGCAGGGTACGGATCGCATTGATGGTCTTGCCTTTTTTCCCAATGATTTTGCCGATATCAGACTTTTCAACAGAGAGTTCGATGATGAGTGTATTTGTTCCACCGATTTCATTTATGCGCACTTTATCGGGGTGGTCGACCAGATTTTTTACAATGTATTCGACAAACTCTTTCATAACGCGATCCTTATTTTAAAATTGCGAATTGGTTGAAGAAATTAACTACATAGATCACAGAGTAAAAAAGAGCGTTGTTTTTCTCTCTCTGTGCCCTCTATGGTGAATTTCTTGCAGAGCAATTCCCAGTTCGCTAAGCAAAAAGCGTTTAGTCAATAGTTGACGATACTGAAAAACGACAAATAAAATCTATATTTTTAACCTCTCTATGAGAGAGGAACGAGATTGGTAAGTTCGGAAGGGATCGGGGCGGTTATATCGATCACTTTTGAAGTGAAAGGATGAAGAAATTTAAGGCGATGGGCATGTAGCAATTGGCGAGCTGCTCCAAACTTTTGATTCATGCTATCAGAACCATAGACTGAATCGCCTAAAACTGGATGACCGATGTGCTTCAGATGAACGCGGATTTGATGTGTTCTACCGGTTAAAATCTGTATGGACAAAAGGGCTAGTGGGTTCTTTTCTGCCAGCACGCGACAAAGTGTGATCGCTTCTCTTCCATTTTCACAAACGGCCATCTCTTGACGGCGGCGGGGATGACGGCCGATTGGCTCCTGGATCTTTTCTACTTTGGGCGAACCGACACAAACAGTTAGATAGTATTTCTCAATCTGCCTAGATGAAAAGAGTGCGACCAGTTTTTGATGTGCCAGCTGACTTTTAGCCGCTAGCATGACGCCTGAAGTGTCTTTATCTAAACGATGGACGATGCCCGGGCGGATATCAGAACTATCAACAGGGACTAAATTTTGGCAGTGGTGGATGAGCGCATTAGCGAAAGTTCCGGTTGGATGACCCGGGCCTGGATGTACCACCATTCCGGCAGGTTTATTAATGATGAGCAGGTGCTCATCTTCGTATAAGATATCTAAGGGGATATTCTCAGGAGTAAGCGAAATTTCGGGCGTTAAAAGAAAACAGAGCTCGATCTCTTCGCCGACTTTGGGTTCTTCCCGCTTTTTTAATGCACGTCCGCCCACAAGAACGCATCCCTTTTCAATGAGGAATTGAAAATAGGTGCGCGAATAGTTAGGAAAACGGGCAGTGAGAAGCTTATCAAGCCGCAGCCCTTTTTCCTCAGGATTTACAAAAATTATTTGAGCAGTAGAGTCAGACATGGAGCTAGTTTACCACGTCGGGCTTTGTATTAGAAGCTTCTTAGGAAGATCTTCTAGCCTTCTTCAAGATCTTTTTGGATTTTTTTACGTAGTTCACGCGACTTAGCAGCTTGTTTTTTAAGCTGATCGACAGCATCTTTAACCACCATATCCATACAGCGTTTCACTTCTGCATCGGAGGCTTGTCCTCCAAACATCTGTCTCCAAGAGGCAAGTGCAGGATCTCCGCCTTCGCTGGTTTGTCCAGAAAAAGGTGCAGCAGGTCCGCTTTGTGGTGTCGGACCTTGGGGAGTGGGAGGAAGTGAACCCGGGATTTTATCTACCATAAGATACATCTTTACCTGTAAAGAATTAGTGTGCAATAAAAAACCCCTAAATAACTTAGTATAAATCGAGCCAAGAAGCTTGATGGTGGCTGTTGTAAATATTTGGTAGCTATGAACTTAGAAATTAATATTAGTGAAGAAGAGCCCGATTATCTCGAGCTTAAAGTTGAAGGCGAAATCTGGCGCAAAATTCCCAAAAATTTGTTTATCAATAAGTTGTCCGAATTGCGCTCTAGCTTTTCCCTCATGGAATTGAAAGAGAAATTACAAAAATTCGAAGAAGAAGGTGCCTATAAAAGCATTTTGAGGCTTCTAGCAAGAAAGAGCTATTTTTCCAAAGAAGTGCGCCTAAAACTTACCCAAAAAGGCTTCTCTATGGTTGCCATCGACAAAGTCATAGATAAGTGTTTAGAGCGAGGCTATCTCAATGATGCTGAGCAGCGCGAAAGGATGGTGAGAAGCGAAATGCGAAAAGGCAAGGGGCCTCTTCTGATCGCGGCCAAATTGAAGCATAAAGAAGGCGCACTTCCCTTTACAGGTATTAAAAAAGAAGATCAGCAGAGCAGCATCAAAGCGTTAATTCCTAAGCTATCTAAAAAATATGATCTGAGCACACGTGAGGGAAAAGGCAAACTCTTTCAAGCCTTGCAGCGTCGTGGTTTTGAAACCGAATCTATCCTCTCTTGTCTCAACGACTAGTTTTTAACTTTTTTAGAGGTTGAGATTTGAGCCAATTCGAATCTTTAAAAAATCTTCAATATCTCTTGTAAAAAATTTAATGCTCAGAATATCCTTTGCTGCTTCGGAAAAACCCTAAAAATAAGGAGTAAGGGAATATGGCACCACCAGTAGGAGCAGCAGGAGGCTATGAGCCCCCATTACCAGTAATGCCAGGAGCAGGAGTAGCCCAAGCGCCGCAACCTGGTACGCAACAACCTCAGCGCGATGAAGAAAAAGGAAGATGGATAAGAGACGACTGGCAGGGACATACGCAAGATTATGTGGATCACACTCTTCCACAAGTTGTAACAGTCTTATCAGATCGACGCTGTGACGGTTTAAGGCAAATAGTCGGTTCTATTTTTTGTGGCATCTGTTGCCTTCCTTGCGCAGGAATCCGTTTATTTAGAAGTTGCACAGACCGAGATCCAATGAGAGTCGAGATTTGTGGCCAAACTCGCGAAATTCCTGGCTTAGAGTACTGTTCATCTAACGGCTGCGATCAGATCTGTGGTGGTAATGAGAGAGGTTATGGTCATAAGGAATATCGAAGACCCCAAGACCAAGGCGGAGGATTTGCTAGAGCTACTCTCGACAAATTGAATTTTGTTGGAGTCGCGGTACTCAGTGCGATTATTGGAGCTAAAGCCGCATCATCATAGATTCAGTAGACACGTTTAACTCTAACTCAAACTCTACACCGTAACAGGGTGGAGTTTGAGTTTTATCACTACTCAATTTTGTTGCGAATCTCACCAGATGCAATTCTTGCTTGCATCGAACTGAAATTTTATGTTTAGTAAGGTTTCTTTTTTCGAGCTAAAGGAGCTTTGCGATGCGGGTTGGAGTGATTGGAATCAATGCTAAGTCTTCTGAACTTTCCCTACGTGAACGTCTAGCAAAAGCTACGTCCAAACTTTTTGGCGCGGAAGCCTTAGATGCTCTTCAATTCGGCTTTCTTTTTCTTTCTACATGTCATCGTACAGAGATTTACTTCAGTAGTTTGGATCTTGCAGTCACGCATAGTGTGATTTTGCAATTGCTTCGCCAAGAGATCGATTCGCCATTTGAGCACAATCTCTATTCTTATTTCGGCGATGAGTGCTTTACGCATCTGGCAAAGGTTGTGGCGGGCCTAGACAGTGTTATCCTAGGAGAAAGCGAGATCCAGCGGCAAGTTAAAAAGGCTTATGAAAATGCGCTTTTGTATCGTCCCTCTTTGCCTAGCGCACTGCATTTCCTCTTCCAGAAAAGTTTTAAGATTGCCAAGGAGCTTCGCTCTTCCACTTTTTTCCCTAAGGGAAGCATCAGCATAGAATCAGCGCTTTTTCACCTGTTTGAACAGTTTGGAGATAAGCAGTGCCCAGTCCTTTTTGTGGGAAATTCCGCCATTAATCGCAAAATCCTCACATTTTTCAGAAGAAAGGGTGTGCAAAACCTAACGCTTTGTACACGCTCGATCTACAGCGCGCAGGAGCTACTAACAGACTCTGATCGTCAACTTAAGTTGATAGACTGGCAGATGCTAAATCATTGGCAGGATTTTCCTGTCGTAATTTGCGGAACAAATCAGACCAACTATCTGATCACACCGGCGCAATTAAATAATGAAAAGCCCATTCAAACCCGTCTCTTAGTCGATCTATGCGTGCCACGCAATGTTGATCCACAGATCGGACGTCATCCCCAAATCACACTCTTCAATATCGAAGAGGTCAGCCAGCTTTTACGTGTTAAAGAGGGTCGATTTTTACAAGAGATCCTGCTTTGCAAAGAGAGCTTGCATGGTTTGGTTGAAAGGCAGCTGCGCGTGTTTCAGCAAAAAGAAGAGGAGAGAGGCGTTCTATGTTACGTTTAATCATTTCACTCTTATTCTTTTCCTCGGTGGTCTTTGCCGAAGATGAACGTGTTTCTGGTTTAGTAACTCTATCGGCGGATACCGTGCATCACGGCAACTATTTCGCCATGGGAAATAGCGTAGAAATTTCAGGGACAGTCGAAGGTGACGTCTATGTGCTGGCCTCTCAGATAATCATCGATGGGCATGTGAAGGGCGACTTGTTGATCTGTGGTGGAAATGTGGACATGTCAGGGCGCGTGGACCATAACATTCGCGTGCTGGCAGGACAGGTAACTATCAGTGGGAGTGTTGGGAACAATGTTACCGCTGTTGGGGGAAATGTCCATCTCGCTCAGTCGGCGCGCATTAAAGGTGGCTTAGTCTGCGCAGCAGGAAGTGTTGAATTAGCGTCTCAAATTGATCAAGATGTTTCAGTTTCTGCATCTTCTCTACGCATCTCTGGCACGATCGGAGAGCGTTTGTTTGCTTATGTGGGCAAGATGCGCATCTCATCTAAGGCCGCAATAGCCGGCGATGTAGAATATCGAAGTAGCAATGACGCCATTATCGAACCAGATGCAAAAATTGGCGGAGAAATTATCCATCATCCCTCTTTTGTACATCGCGTGTTCAAAGGTGGGTGGATTCAGAAGTTATTAGCTGGCTCAAAACTGGCTGTGATCTTGATGAACTTCATCTATAGTTTTGTGATCGGATGGATCTTGCTGCGTCTTTTTCCTAAAAACGTCGATGCCGCGCTCGATGCGCTCTCTCGCCAGCCGATAAAGGCCTTAACTTATGGGCTTACGCTGCTGATTTTGCTCCCGCTTGCCTCGCTGCTCCTGCTGATGACTATTCTTGGAGTGCCCTTTGCGCTCACGTTAATTGCACTTAACGTAATTGGATTTTATACAGCAAAAATTTTCTCGATTTTGTGGGCAACAGAAGAGGTGTTGAAGCGCTCACACTTTCATATGAAACGGCTCACAGCATTAGCTGTGGGGCTAGTTTTCTATTTTATCTTGGCATCTCTTCCATACTTCGGATTTATCCTCACGCTGGCCGTCCTCGTTTTTGGATTGGGCGCCGCGGCGTTAGGCGGTCTCAAGAGACGCGCTTAAAATTCAGCGCTACCCATGAAACGTGGGAAAGGAATCACATCGCGGATATTTTCCATGCCGGTAATGAAAAGCACGAGGCGCTCGAATCCAACGCCGAAGCCTGCATGCGGTACTGTGCCATATTGTCTGAGCTGTAAATACCACCAGTAGTCTTCTGGCTTTAGGCCAAAATCGACGATCTTCTTTTTCAAGACATCAAGACGTTCTTCTCTCTGGCTGCCACCGATGATTTCACCAATTTTTGGCACCAGCACATCCATCGCAGCTACCGTCTTGCCATCTTCATTTGCGCGCATGTAGAAAGCTTTAATTTTTTCTGGATAGTTATAGAGGATAACAGGCTTTTTACAGTGTTCTTCGGCCAGATAGCGCTCATGTTCAGATTGCAAATCCATGCCCCATTCGACAGGGTAATTGAACGTGCGTCCTGATTTTTTCAGAATATCAACAGCTTCAGTATAAGTGAGACGCACAAAAGGCGAGGTTGCCACGTGTGTGAGGCGAGCTAGAAGCCCTTTTTCTACGAACTGATCGAAAAGTTCTAGATCTTCCTTGCAATGTTCAAGCGCATATTGGGTCACAAACTTAAGATAGCTCTCAGCACAATCCATATTGTCAGCTAGGTCTGCAAAAGCCATTTCTGGTTCGATCATCCAAAACTCAGCTAAGTGTCTAGTGGTTTGCGAGGGCTCAGCGCGGAAAGTCGGTCCGAAGGTGTAAATATCAGAAAGCGCACAGGCTACTGTTTCTCCGTTCAGCTGCCCTGAAACAGTCAGGAAGGTCGGTTTGCCAAAGAAGTCTTGAGAATAATCCAAAGAGCCATCTGAAAGGCGCGGTGGCTTGTTTAAATCAAGACTTGAAACTGCAAACTGCTTGCCGCCGCCTTCGCAGTCGGAACCGGTGATAATCGGCGTATGCACATAGAGAAATCCTTTTTCTTGGAAAAAGGCATGCGTAGCTGTAGCAAGAGCATTGCGCACGCGCAAAACGGCGCCTTGCGTGTTTGTACGTGGCCGTAAGTGGGCAATGGTGCGCAAGAACTCAAATGAGTGACGCTTTTTTTGCAGGGGATAATCTTCCGTGCTGCAGGTTCCAAAAAGATGGATCTCGTGTGCCTTTAATTCCCACTTCTGTTTCTGGCCAGGACTTTCCACAAGCGTGCCCGTAATGGCAACGGAGGCTCCGGTAGTTAATTGGGGCAGCAGTTCTGCATAATTGGGCAGGGAGGGCTCAACAATCACTTGCAGCGAAGCTAAAGTAGATCCATCGTTCAGTTCGAGAAAGGCGAAGTTCTTCTGTTCTCGCATCGTCCGAATCCAGCCGCATATAGTGAGCGTCTTTCCGAGATCAGTCGGTTGGATCATTTTAATTTTAGTGTGTTTCATGCAAGGCCTCTGAGCATTTGGATTTCTTCGCGCCACAAGTCGGGGCCGAAAGGAGTTTCTAAATATTTAGGCAGATCGCGCATATCGGGATGGGTCATCATGGTGTTGAAGCATTCCAAGCCGATTTCACCTTTGCCCAAAGGAGCGTGGCGATCGCGTTTTGAACCTAGGGGTTTCATCGAATCGTTTATGTGAAAAGCATAGAGATGTTTGAGGCCCACAATGCGCTCAAAATCTTTCAACGTCTCATCCCAGCCTTGCTTAGTGCGAATGTCGTAGCCTGCAGAAAAAATATGGCAGGTGTCGATACAAACTCCCACAGGAATTTTTTTATGCACGCGATCGATGATGTAGCCGAGATGTTCGAATTTGTAGCCCACCGAAGAGCCTTGGCCTGCCGTGGCTTCTAAAAGCAGCCGTGTAGAACCTTTTGCGAGTAAGGGCTCCATCTCGAGCAAGCTCTCGGAAATCCTGTTTAAACACTGCTCTTCCGTGCCATCAAGTGCAGCGCCTGGATGAAAATTTAGGTAGGTGATGTCCAGCAAATGGCAGCGCTGAATTTCCTCTTTAAATGCATTGCGGCTTTTTTGCAGGCTATCGTCACTTGTAGAACCGAGATTGATCAGATAGCTATCATGACTCATGATCTTTTTCAGGCCAGTCTCTTTTAATGTTTTAAACCAGAGTGCGACTTCAGCTTCGGGAATAGGCCTGCCAGCCCATTGGCGCTGGTTACTCGTGAAGATCTGAACTGTGGTGGCGCCGATCGACTGCCCCTCTAAAAGAGCCTTATGTACGCCGCCTGCAATTGAGGTATGCGCACCGAGGAGTAATTCATCCGCAGGAATTTTTTTCATATTTAGGTTCCAAAAAAAGCTAAATTGTAGGAGAAAAGAGGCAACTTTACAATGGTTTTAAGTGAAGCAACAAGAGCCGTCCGCCACAGTTTTTAAATCTGCATTCCACTTTTTAACCGGGACACTGCTTAGTCGTGTCACCGGACTTTTGCGCGACCTCTCTATGGCCTGGTGCTTTGGCAGCCATCCCGCTGTCGCTGCTTTTATGGTGGCTTTTCGCTTTTCCAACCTCATTCGAAGGCTCTTCGGTGAGGGGCAGATGTCAAACGGCTTCATTCCACACTTTGAAGCGTTGCGCGTTCAATCGGAACAGAAAAGCGCGCGTTTTTTTCGAGACATTTTCTTCTCCTTACTTGTCTTGTTGGTAGTGATAATTTTAAGCATCGAAGTTGGTCTGTGGGGCTGGCTTAAAATCGGCGTGGGGGAGAATACAGCACAGATTCTTCAATTAGTGATGCTGATGATGCCTGGCATTCTGTTTATCTGCCTATTCGGTTTGGGGGCGGCACTCTTACAGTGCGAAAAGCAATTTTTTCTATCGGGGTTTGCACCTGTGGCCTTCAACGCTGTCTGGATAGCTGGTATCTGGTGGCTAAAAGAGCGGGGGGCCATGCAAGCCATGGCACCACTTTCGGTGGCAATCGTTCTAGCTTTTTTCATGCAATGGATGATGACAGCGCCAAAGACCATGGAGTTTTTCCGCAAGGCTCTACCTCTAAAAGAATTTTTCCGTCCTAAGCTTTTTTCAGCAGAGATGCGCCGCGTCATCTCACCTTTCTTCTTGGGAGTAGCCGGTATAGGAGCTGTTCAAGTTAATAGTACGCTTGACGCGCTCTTTGCTCGCGCCGCTTCGCTTGAGGGACCAGCGTATCTCTGGTATGCGATTCGCATCTATCAGCTGCCTTTAGCTCTTTTTGGCATCGCGCTCTCCTCAGCTCTTCTTCCTTCTCTATCTCGTGCTGGCGAAGCGGCTGACTGGGAGAAGTTTCGAGAGCTGCTACACTCTTCTTTGATCCGCTGTTTAAGCTTCATTCTCCCCGCTACCTTTGCCCTGTTTGTGGGAGGAGCTGCCATAGTTAACCTGCTCTATGGACATGGCGACTTTACTCAAACCGCCACCTATGAAACACTTCTGTGCCTTTGGGGATATATAGTTGGTCTTATACCTGCAGTTTTTGTGCTGCTACTCGCGCCAGCATTCTATGCTCGGAAAGATTTTAGATTGCCCACCAAAGCCGCCATTCTGTCCGTTTTGCTGAATGTCCTGCTCAATACGCTTCTCGTCTATTTATTCCATTGGGGAGCCTCGGCCATTGCAGTTGCCACAAGCGTGGCTGCCGCGTTCAACTTCCTCTATCTCAAAAAACATTTGCAACAGCACATAGGCTCACTTTTCGATCGCACATTTCTACGTGGCTTGATCAAAATTAGCGTGGCCACACTTTCCGCCTCTACCTTGACGCTTTTTGCGGGATATTTCTTTTTTAACGACCCAACGCTGGCGGTTATAACCGGAAAAGAAGTGGTTTTTTCAACAGATCTTTCAGCTCAAATGCTTCATTGTGGAGCTTTGGGCTTACTCTTTCTCAGCTCCTTGATCGGCTTTGCTTGGCTTGTTCGCTCAGATGAAATGCTTCAGCTCTTAGGGATTAAGACTTTTCAAAGACAAAGTGGACAGAGAGTGGATGAGCAGGAATAACTAATGCTGATCTTCAAAGGAAGCCCAGCGAAAATCGATCTGGTTAAGATCAGATACATAGACGTCTTTTAAACCATTTTTTTTGGCGTAGCAGATCGAGGTAAAATAGATTGGGATGATGGGCATCTCTTCCATGAGCAGCTTTTCAGCTTCAAAAAAGATCGCGCGGCGTTTTTCTTTGTTAGACTCTTGTTCGGCGGCGTCTAATAGGCGCTGATATTGAGGATTTTCCCAGCGAGACATGTTAATCCCATCAAAGCGGTAGCGGAAGGTCTGCATGATGTAGATCGGATCGCGCAGCCAGGAATGCCAGCTCATGCAGCCGATTTGATAATTACCGCTTAGCAGTTTTTGATAGTGGACCTTCCATTCTTCTTGTTCAAGCTTAACCTGGATGCCAAAAGCATTTTCCCACTGCTCTTGGATGACTTGTGCGGTGCGCTGATGGTACTCGTGGGTATGATAGCTTAAAACGATTTGGGGTAGTTGCTCTTTTGTGATGCCTAATTCTTGCAAAGCTTCCGCAAAGAGCTTTCGGGCTTCAGTAAGGTTATTATCGGAAAAATAAGGAACAGAGCTTATTTCTAAAGTTTTAGGAAGAACTCCAAAAGCTGGCTCCTCTCCTGTTTGTACAACATGATCTGTAATTTTTTTGCGATCGATCGCATATGAAAATGCCTTCCTCATTTTTTTATTATTAAAAGGAAAGATTCCAGTGTTAATGAAATACCAGTGTACGCCCATAGAAGGTACAAAGCAGAACTCATGATGGTTTTTAAGTGTAGGAACAGCATCAGGAGGAAGTAATGAAAATGGTTTGCCTATCCATGCTAACTCTCCCTTTTCATACATGATGAGCTGAGTGTTGGCTTCTTTGACAATGGCAATTTTGATGCCGGGGAGTTTAACATGCTCAGCATCCCAATATTCCGGATTTTTGAGCAGAATGAGCTCATCATTATGTTTGTGTTTTTCAAGTACGAAAGGGCCACTACAGATAAAAAGATCACCCACCTGCGTTACCCATTCAGGATAAGTTTTGTCTATTTTAGCATTTACAGGAAAAAATGAACAAGTCGCCACAGCTTCAAGGAAATAAGGAGCGGGATATTCTAGCTCGACAACGAAAGTTTTGGCGTCTATAGCCTTCACTCCTGCTTCATCCACACTTTTTTCACCTTTGATAATGCTTCGAACGTTTTTGATTGGGTAGTAGTTATGTACAGATGATCCCTTTCCATTCCCCCCAATTATTTTTTTCCAGGAATATTCAAAGTCATATGCAGTGATCGGTTCACCATTTGACCAATTGCAGTCACGTAAAGTAAACGTGTAGGTTTTAAGATCTGCAGAAATGTTGTAACTCCTAGCAAGAGCTGGGATTAAATTCCCCTTTAAGTCAAATGTCATAAGTCCTTCAAAAAGCATCTTAATGGTAACCTGGGACTGACCATCGATGCCGATGCTCGGATCTAGAGAGCGGATTTCTGTTCCAAAGCTAATTGGAAGAAGATCTCCGGATGACTTTTTTGAAGATGTAGAGCTATTGTCATTTTTGCTGCATCCTAGAAATGCAAATAGACACATAAATAACAGGGCTGTCTTAAGTTTAGGTGATATTATTTTTTTAAAAAAGAGCATCGAAAGAGTTCTCTTTCCGTTAAACTTGTAGTAGAAAACGCTAGAGTAGATGAAATAAGTATTTAAATAAATCTTTTTTGTCTTTTTAATAGTCTTCACCAGAACTGACTTAATTGATGCACACAGACTCTCCACTTTCGCGGACCCCAAAAGAAAATAGCGCGCAATGTTTTCTTTGGAGGATCCGTCCGCAATTCGGCAATCAAAAAAACGCTCCTCTTCTAGAGGAGTATTTGCGCTCCTTTGAGGAAGTTTTAGGCGAGATCGTGCCGAAACGCAGCTGCTTTGAAGATGAGCACGATTTTCTTACCTGGGTCGAAGATGTTTTTCCTCTCGTTACCGCAAAGTTGCCCGACACTGTGCCAGAGATTTTCTCGCTTTTTCTCTTCTGCCGGGCATCAAAGCAATATAAAGCAGAAACACTGCTTGTACAGTTTCTGCACACTCGCCTTATCCCTAATAAAGAAATCAGCATTCTCTCGACACAGCATCTCTATTTCCATTTCGAGAATTTACCGCATGAGAGCTTTCTCGGTATGCACGTCAAGATCCTCGCGGATGATGCCATGCAGCTCAATGATTTCAAAAACAACATGCCGCAACTCACTCAAGAAGTTCGGCAGGCAATGCGTGCTCCTCATCTTGCACGCAGCTATCTTGAAGTAAAAAATCTTTCCGATGATTTCAAGGCGCCCCTAATCTTTCAAGATCTCGCAAACCTCATCAAAAAATTTCCCCACCTCTTCGATCAGACAATTTTCATGGAGCTAAAACGGCTTCTGGCTCTCTCATCGAAAGAGTTTTTGGAAAGTAGATCTTCAAGACACCTAGCTAAAGTGCTTGCCGCACATCATATAAAGCGTAAGTTCATTGCGCGTTCTGTAGCCCTCTTTCCAAACGAGCGGCATCTCAAGTTGCGTTTGGCCCAGACGCGTTTACAATTCCTTTTTGGCACAAAATCAGTAGTCGGACTCATGATTGGAATCTGTCTGCTCGATCGTAATGAGTTCTTTGAAGAGAAACATATTCTACTAGCGGTTCAAAAGATCATTCCTCACGTGCAATCGGTAAAAGGCTCTTTTTATGTCTATCAGTCTCCACATGACATGATTCGCACCCTTTATCTTGAGATTGAAAAGCGAAATGGCGAACCAATCGATGTACATGAAAGGGGAATGCTTAAAAGGCTGTTGCCGAACGAACTTAAAGCGAGCGTAGAAAAACTCATTCCTGCTGTGTTCATGATGCGCAATGAAGAAGAGATCATGAAGAACATTCTGATCTTAAGCCAAGAGTTGAAATATTTCTCAGATCTTCCGCAAGTGATGATTACCTTAGAGCAGCAATCCGGTAGCGATCTAGTTTTTACGATTGTGCTAGTCAGACTTCTGCATAAGAATGCTAAATCTTTAGATCAGCTCTTTCGCGAAGGGGATGAATCTGCAGATTTCCAAATAGACCGCGTCCAAATCGTTGGGTATTTGCGTAAGAAGTATCCCAAAGAAGCAAACACTTTCCGCCTGCGTATTCCAAAAGAATCTTCACTTTTACGCGCTGACTCTTCGGTTAACTTTTATCTCGCTCGCCAGAATGTGATGGAGATCTTAAACAAGGCAGTGGGTGAGGTGCGCGATTATAATGGAGGAATGATTCTTCAACAGGTCGAGCAGTTTTCTCAACTTAAAGAGGCATTTCCAGTTACATCGCTTCATCATCCCGATCTTCTGGAAGATTTTTTCTATGCGCTTACTCCAATTGAGATCCAAGCTACATTGCCGCTTGAGCAGCTCCATACCCTTTTCCGCCTACTCTTAGAAGCTATCTCAGAAGAGCTTCCCAAGAGAGAAAGTTACGTCTTTAAAAGCGAGAAGAGGGGCGAGAATACTTTTGTGCTGATTCGCGCCCGAGAGGTCTCATTTAGAGAGTATATTCAGCGTAGCTTGAGTGAACTTGAGCTTTTTCCAAAATCTCTTTGTTCTACGCACGTAGATATTCAAGGGTCATATTGCAGCGGTTTCATTTACGATTGCTCCGACCCAGAACGGCAGCGCAAGTTTTTAGATATAATAAAGCTGGCCTTATCTACCTGGCAGCATAAAATCTGTAGTCAGCAGATCTTGCGTTTAAGTTATCTTTACTTTCCGATCTCGCTTGATCCGCGTATCGGAGGGGACGAAGACTCTGAACGACTCATCGAACTGCTCTTTGAGGGGCTCATGCGCATTGGCAGCGATGGCAAACCAGCGTGTGCGCTGGCCAAAAGTTTTGAGATTTCGGCTGACAAGCGGCAATATACCTTTCATTTGCGTGATAGTCTCTGGACAAATAGCGATCCTGTCACTGCTTTTGATTTTGAGTATTCTTGGAAGAAAATTCTTTCGCCGGGTTTTTCTACAACTTTTGCGTATCTCTTCTATGCGATTAAAAATGCCAAAAACGCGAAAGAAGGAAGTGTTTCTCTTGATGAGGTTGGAGTTAAAGCTCTGAATGAACGTACGCTCGTGGTAGAACTTGAAAACCCCGCGCCTTACTTTTTAGAACTCGCTGCTCTCACCTTGTATACTCCTGTGAATCATAAGATTGATAAAATCCATCCAAATTGGTCAGATCAGGAGGGCCGAGGATATGTTTGTAATGGTCCTTTCCAACTAAAGAAGCGTAGTGTAACTCACGGCTATGAACTGATTAGAAATCCTCTTTACTGGGATAAAGAACGAGTCTCACTTGATCAGGTGCTTGTAACGCAAAATGATAGTTATACGGCCCTTCAGATGTTTAAGAATGACGAAACCGATTGGGTGGGACGTCCTCTAAGAGCTTGGGACCCTTCATTTACGACAGGCTTAGCGGGTAAAGCAGAGTATTGTTCAACTCCGCGAATCTTTTGGTATGTCTTCAACGTTAGGCTTTTTCCTTTTAATCACCCAAAACTCAGAAGGGCTCTCGCCTATGCGTTAAATCGAAAGTCTCTTATCGAAGAGCTGCGATATGATGGTTCAAGTGCGATAACTCCCTTACCTCTTGTCCTCACACAGCTTCATGACCAAGGAATAGTCGATGGTGATAGTGAGAGTGCTCTTCGCCTTTTTGAAGAGTCATTACAGGAGCTAGGTATAACGCGCGAAGAGTTTCCAGTGATTACTCTTATTCAAACTAAGGGAGGTATAGCTGACAAGGCCGCACCACTCATTGCTCGTCAATGGCAAAAACTTTTTGGGATTCATTGCCGCGTTGATAGTTATGAATGGAATACTATTTTCGATAAAATGACACATGGTGATTACCAAATTGGAGGCATAAGCTGGAAGTCGTGGATTAACGATCCAATCTATACTTTAAATGCTTTCCGGTATGCCTCTGAGAAAGTCAACTTTGCTCAGTGGGAAGATGAGCGTTACCAGAAGCGCCTTGATGCCGCGGACAAAGAGGTAGATCGCACGCAACGGCTTAACTATTTGCGCGAAGCAGAAGAGATCCTTCTGCACGAGATGCCGATCATTCCGATTTATTATGAAGTGCAGCAGTTCCAGCGTAAACAGCGCTTAAAAGTAGCCGTCAACCCAAAGACAGGGCATGTAGATTTTTCCACTGCAAACATCGCAACACCATAATTTTTTTTCACATTCAAACTTTTTTCTGTTTTTTTCTTGCAATTTTATTTTTAACTCACATAATCCTTGCCGATTCTTTATGAATCGCTGCGCAAACAAAACACGCATGCATTCATAAATGGCCCCCTGGGCAAGCCAGGTAATGATGTTCAATGAAATGACCTTGTATGTAGGAGGTTGATATGTCAGGAATTTTAAATAAGGCTTCGCTGTCCCTTACGGAGATGACATGGATGTCGCAGAAAATTACAGAGATCAAGCAACATCCTGCTTGGAATGAACTCGATGAAGTTGCAAGTGAAAGACTGCTTCTTAACGAAGCACCTTTTATTTACATGCTTCGTCCTGGAAAAGATATGTACCACTATTTCCTCTCTTACGTTGAAGCAGATGGAACAGTTCATCATAAAACAGTAAAAATTGAACTTTCGGCTAGTGGCTGGCTATACCGCAATGGTAGTCCTAGGACCCGTGAACGCATTAGCGAACTTGTTCCAATTGCGTTGAACTGTGCTCCTGAAGAGTGCAAGCCTTATCGCATGCTAAAAGGCCCTATCTTTTCTATCTAAGCTAATTTGCTAGCTTTAGCTCTCGCTATCTAGGCGAGAGCTTTTTTTACACATCCCTGTGAAAAGCAGAAGAACATTAAAGCCTAAGAGACAAAAAAAGTTTTTTTGTTCTTTTACTCCCTTTGGTCTCTTACATCATTTTGTTTTCTAGAGGAGATCAACGTGGCATTTCTCGAAGGAGGAGTGTTCGCTGTGATTACGATTTACTCTCCAATGGAAGATGAGGCCGATCAAGAACGCTTCAAGCGCAATGACAAGCCAAAAGATGTCAGGTGGGCAGTTGGTTAGCTCATAGATCAGATAGACAGGAAGGTAGCTTGTTAGCCAAACCAAACTATTGACCATCATATGGAAAACTGTATCACACGCGGCTGAAATCAGGCCAAAGCCAATCATATTGAAACCATTGCAGAACAGGGCGATCCAGATCCAAAAGCACCCACGGTGGAGCAGAGCTTGTGTTGAGAGTGATGGAGGCTCTGAAAAAAAGAAAGAGAGAAGAAGATCTGGGAAAACTATAAAAGGCAGTGTGAGGAGCGCCATGCAAAGTGTAAGGAAAAGAAAAGCCGAGCGCCGTAATTTACGCAGAGATAGATATTCTTTAGCGCCGATCAACCTTGAGGCAATTGTCATGATGGCTTGACCCAAGCCTTCATTAATAAAAGCAAAAACTAAAAAGAGCGTTCCACCAACTGAAAGCACAATTAAGAAATCCCCGCCCTTAAGCGTCATTAGACGAGCTGTAGCCGCCCAGGCTACCAGAACGCTTAAACGCGCAATAGCGCGTGGAATGCCCACTTGTACGTAATGCCAGAAGGGTTTCCATTTAAAGGTGTAGTTGTGCGTAGCGTATTGATCGCGATAGCGCCGTTTTAAAAAAATTCCAAATAGAATGGCACAAAAGGAACCTTGCGCAATGACGGTGGCAATTGCTGCTCCAAAAATACCCTGTGGTGCCAGAACACCATCTATTCCAAAAATAAGCAGGTAATCAAGGCCGATGTTCAATAGCTGTGCGCAGAGTGTGGAGAGAAAGAGCACTTTTGTTTTGCCCTCAGCGATATAAAATGAGGAGAGTGCAGCTCCTAGAGGGAAAAGAAAATTCGCCGACATAAGGCATTGGAAATAGGTCATGGCAGGCTTTTCGATAGCAGTGCCACCCAGAAAGAATGAACCTGTAAATTGGCTGATTGGGAAAGTGATCAGCATAGAAAATACTGAGAACCAGATCATTTGCCACACACACTCTCCGATGAGCTGGGCGCGATTGGCTCCTTTGTGAAAGCCGATGAAGATCTGCGCCATGCTGCTTATGCGAATACAGGGCAGCTGAAAGAGCATGCATAGGTAAGCGGCGTTCACGCACCCCTCGAAGGCCTCAAAAGAGGCATGCGCGAGGAAGAGGCGATCGCAAAAACTCATCAAGCAGCCAGATAGAAGTACGGCAATAAGTGGCAATGAAAGCTTGAAAAGTTCCCGCCAGCTTGCAGATGGGTACTTCGTCAAAGGAGATTGACGTTGCTCTACCACTTCTACTGTCGACATTAAGGACCCTCCGATCAGGGCGGCTTAGGTTTTTCCTAAAGCTTATAGAAAGAAAAGTTTTAAGCTTTTATAAAAGAAAAAACAAGGAAAAATTAAATATAACTGAAAATTTGCAAAAAAAAGGCAGCGCTTGCCTAGCTAGCGCTGCCTTTTCCTTAAAAACAGGATTTTCCTGTTTCTTAGCTTGTGTAAGCTAAGAACTCGCAAACCATCGGAACGTTGATGGGCAATGGGAGAGGAATCTGATCGGCGCCTGGATTGACAAGCAGTTGTCCAGAAAACTTAGCAGGATCCACAGAGAGATATTCAGGGACTGAGTTTGTCGGGTTCTCTACGGCCTGTTTTACAATTGCGATCTGCTGAGATTTTGGTCTAACAGAGATCTCCATGCCTGGCTTTACATTGAAAGCGCGGCGGTCTACTTTTTTACCGTTGACCAAGATGTGTCCGTGAGAAACCAGCTGCTGAGCTGCGAAAATTGTTGGAGCAAGCTTGAGTCTATAAACAACAGTATCTAAACGGCATTCTAAGTGTTGCAGGAAGAGTTGAACTGTATTTACACGCGAACGTAGTGCTTCCTGATAATAGCGGATCAGCTGTTTACGGCTGAGCAGACCATAGGCTGCGCGTAGTTTTTGTTGTTCTTCTAACTGGATTCCGAAGTCAGATTTCTTTTTGCGTTTGGCACCGTGCTGACCCGGAGGACTTGCTTTATGAAGAAGTGGGTTGCGCGCACGTCCAAAGATGTTAGCGCCTAAGCGCCGTGCTATGCGGTTGCGAGGACCGGTATATCGAGCCATTTTTTCTCCTAATAAGCTTCTTAAAGTCAAAGACGTGCCATACATGCTAGAATAGTGCATATTTTTTAGACAAGCGTAATGAGAAAAAAGCGAGAATTCTGCGATTTTGAGAGGGGATACAGAGGCATTTAAAAAAAAGCTCACATTAAAATTTAATGTGAGCTTTGTCTAATTCTCTACAGCCTTATGATTAGTTGAAGTAACTATCTTGGATTTTTTGATTCCAGCCGTTCATGCAGGGAGCAATCTCATCATAAACAACTTTCTCGCTACGCACGTTCTCGATTGAGGCGCCAATGCAATTCAAGAAGTTCTCAGCTGAAATTAGTGCTCCAAATGTGAAATGAGTGAATAAGAAATCTTTAATCTTTTTTTGATCTTCTGGGAGGCAAAGAGAAACAAGCGCTCCGATACCAGCAATAACTCCACGCACCACAGCTTCGATTAGAGAAGCGAGCGCAAGACCAGCTAGCATAAGGCCTCCAACGACCTTGTGCAGAGCATCGTCCGACTCATTGCGATAAGGAAGGGCTTGGGAAACTGTCAGGTAAGTTGAAAATGAAAGTACTGCATTTTCGCCGCTAGCAAATTCACGGCCTATAGTGTGTGCCATAAAATCTCCGTTTTTTTGTTGAGTGAGACGTAAATAAAATCTTCGATTATTTATTCTATCGTGCTTATTTCGAATGTAAGTTTATATACTAGTGTCTTCTTTTGACGCAACTTAAGCTTTCAGCCTATGACGACCTGATTGAGGCCGACAAAGCAGGGAACAAGGTCGTCATATTCGAGCTTTTGTTTGCAGAAATTTACCACCATTGCAACCAGGCAGTTCACAAAGTTTTCAGCTGAAAAAAGTGTTCCGTAAACCCCCCAAAACAGTAGCTTTTCATCTGCGCAACAGCATCCGCAGTAGAGGAGGGTTAATGGAATGGCGAGAATTATTGCGCGGGCAACGGTTTCAATAATGGACAGAATAGCTAATCCTGCCAAGCAGAGCTCTCCAAAGATTTTACGCCCGATATCATCCGATTCGTTACGAAAAGATAACAATTGGCCCACGGTCAAATAGGATGAAAGAGATGAGCGTGCAGAGCGGGGACTTTGAAAAGTAAGTGCAGATGAGTGGGTCATAGATCCTCCTTATAAGTAGTCGAAATAAGGAATTATTTTAAGCAGATCGGCCCATTCATGAAAACAGCAACTTAGGGAGTTGCATGTTTTCTGCCGAGATATGTCACGACACTAACCGCTGGCTGAAAGGCGCACTGGCATGTTTGCAAATCAACTTTTTCAACAAAAAAATTTTTAGCAAACATCGTAAGGTTACCAATAATAGTTCCGAATGTAAAAAGCGTTCCGGCTACAAACGCATATGTAACTGTTTCCCTGTCTTTTTCAGGAAGACAGCAGATAAAAGGTAGTGAGAGGAGAGCTAAAACACCTCTTACGGTAGTTTCAATCGTGGCAAGAAGGGCTAAAGCAATAAAACCAGGTGCACTAACAGCTTTGCGTCCGAAATCATTCATTGATCCATTGGGATTATTACGCCAGGTGACTAAGCCTATAGTAAGCGTAGCAGAAGTGGAAAAAGCTAATCCTTCACAGGCACTCATTTAAAAACCCCATCTTTTTATGTTTTATATCTCTATCAAATCTACCCTATCAGGCACACTTCGATGAGTTTTCCCGGTTGAACAAGGCATATGCATGAATTTTTAGAAAGTTTTTGAGCAAACACATTCTCTATAAAATGATTAATGCAGATAATAGAAGAGGCTAAGGAATAAAA
This sequence comes from uncultured Chlamydiales bacterium, assembly GCA_963700985.1. Taxonomy (GTDB): domain Bacteria; phylum Chlamydiota; class Chlamydiia; order Chlamydiales; family Rhabdochlamydiaceae. The sequence continues at coordinate 1,168,321 of OY969554.1, read as the reverse complement.
TGCTCCGATTGGAAAGGAATGCGCAAGAGCTCGTTTGAGTTTATTGTCATTTGCAAGACACAAAATAAGAGGAAGTGCGAGTAGAGATAAAGCTGCTCGTACGACTGCTTCAATAAGGCCGAGAATCGGTAAAATTAAGAGTGCTGGTGCGGCAATAAGCCTGCGTCCAAAATCATTTATTGACGACCTATCGTAGATATCATTGCGCCAATCGATTAATTCTTCTAATAGAATCAAGGAAGCGGATACAGTCATTTTACCACATAAATGGGTGCACATAAAATTTCCTTGTTTATAGTTTTGGGTGCAATTTTACCGGTTACACTAATTCGAAGAAACAGCAATTTTCACTCTAGATCTATGTATTAAATAATTTAATTTAGCGCCCGCGCTGTTCAGGTTTGATGATTAAATTTGGTTTAATTTTTCTCATCTTTCCTATAAATTCTTACAGATATTTATGAATTACCGTGTCTTAGCTTACTACAAATTTATCCCGATTAACGACCCTGCTGCCGAAGTAGCAAGGCACCACACCTTTTTTCAAGGAAAGGATGCATGTGGCCGTATCTACATCTCCGAAGAGGGGATTAATGGACAGATGAGTGCTTCAGCAGATGTTGCAGCTGAGTATATGCAATGGATGGAAAGCGATGCGCGTTTTCAGGGGACAGATTTTAAGATCCACCACTATGGAGAACATGTCTTTCCACGCATGACGGTTAAAGTGCGTAAACAGCTGGTTGCATTAGATCAGCCAGTTGAATTAGAGGATGGTGGTGAGCATCTTTCTCCAGAAGAGTGGCGCAAAATGTTAGAAGAGCGCGATGAAAAGACGCTGCTGCTAGATGTGCGTAATGATTATGAGTGGCAAGTGGGGCATTTTGAGGGGGCAGATTTGCCGAAACTCGAGATGTTCCGTCAATTTCCCGAATTTGCTCAAAAACTGAAAGAATCTCATTCTCCAAAAGAGACCAAAGTGATGATGTATTGCACTGGCGGCATTCGCTGCGAGCTCTATTCGGCACTGCTCAAGCGCGAGGGCTTTGAAAAGGTCTATCAGCTGGAAGGTGGCGTCATTAAGTATGGCCTGAAAGAAGGGCAGAAGCACTGGCTGGGTAAGCTGTTTGTTTTCGATGATCGGCTCACAGTGCCCATTAGCGAGAAAGAAGAGTCGGAAGTGATTAGCAAGTGCCATCAGTGTGGCTGTGCCTCGGATGTCTATTATAATTGCGCGAATATGGACTGCAACGCACTCTTTTTGGCGTGTCCGGAGTGCGCAGAAAAATCCCTAGGTTGCTGTTCTGAAGCTTGTCAAAGTGCTCCGCGCCTTCGTCCTTTTGAAAAGGGTGCTCACCCTAAGCCATTTCGTAAATGGTATCATTATCTGTGACATCAGCCCTCACATTTACTTTAGAAGTTGCAGAAAAGTCTGAGCATCTAATTATCAAGATCAATAGCCAAGGTTCTAAACGCGTTTTTTATCGCGATACTTTGCTTTCGCTGACTAAAGGCAAGGAGAAGGGTGCTGTAGAGTTTCTAATCCAAGCTAGGCTGAAATCTTTAGGCATCTCACCAAAAAGCGCACAGGCTGAATCAGCTGTCTTTAATGAAATTTGCCTGACTCGAGATGATGCGAATGTAGTTTTAAAGTCGCTAGCGAGTTGTGGCTCTCTTTTCTGGAAGGGCAAGCGTCTATTTGTCGATCCCTTTGCCAAAGCTGCATTGCGTTATCATCTTTTTTTCGAAGAAGATGGGGCGTTAAAAGTTGAAGGGAGTCTTTTGATTGGAGGAAAAGAGAAGTTAGTTTCTGGATGCGAGCTGCTTTTTCCAGGCTCTCCTCCTTGGTTTATCTGCGACGGCATGCTGCAATTTTTCCAAGAGAAGATCGATAGCAAATGGCTCAAACTAGTTTTTCCTCACACAGCACTTTTGCGAGGGGATGAGCAGGAAAAATTCCGCGCGCAAATTGAAGAAGGGGATTTAGAAGGCGAAATCGAGATTGTTTGGAAGAATGCGCCGCCAAGCCAATACGCCCTGGAGGCTTTGCCGTTTCTGATTTTAAAAGATCGCAGTGGCGGATTTGCCGATCTCTGGTTTGATTATGCAAGCCGAGGCAAAGTGGCTGCGCATGATTCATCCATGGGCTGGCGAAACAAAGAGCTAGAACTTACTTGGGAAAAAGATTTGCAAGAGGCTGGATTTAAACCCAAGCTGATGTCCAATTCTCGGTATTACTGTCCTTTGGCTTACGTAACGCAAAGTCTGACCTTTCTTTTAGAGATGGGTTGGAAAGTTTTCGATTTAGAAGAACGTCAACTGCTCAAACAGAGTGATTTTAAGCTTTCACTGAAAGAACACGGCGAAGAGGTTTTAGTGCAGGGCAAGTTTTGTTTTGGTGAAATCACGCATACGCTTCAAGAAGCGCTTGGACCCTTAAAACGTCGAGAACCATTTCTTACCCTCTCAGACAATTGTATTGGGTTAATTGATCGGGGGCCGGTTGAGCTTCTCTGTGGAGACCTGCTGAGCGAAGAGATCACACTTGAAGGCATCTTGGTGAAAAAACATCACAAAGGTTTGCTCGAGCCGCTCTTGGAGCATCCTGCCGTTGAAATCAGCGAAGGGCGGCTAAAGCTTAACAATCAGCTGCAGAAAACAGAAATCGGCACGGGTTTTGTAGGTACACTTTACCCTTATCAACAAGAGGGAATGAATTGGCTTTCAACGCATTTTTCTCAAGGGTGTAGCGGGCTTCTCGCCGATGAAATGGGGCTGGGTAAAACGGTCCAAGTGTTGGCCTTTCTTTCTACGCTAATAGTTCCCTTTCAAGTTCTGATTGTGGTGCCCACCTCTCTCTTATTCAACTGGAAACGCGAGATTGAAAAGTTTCTCCCCGAGCAAGCGGTCTATGTGCACAATGGAAGCGAGCGTCTCAAGGATCTGGAATTGCTCAAGCAGCATTCTATTATCTTAACCTCGTATGCGATTTTACGATTGGATGGGGCTTTTCTGCAGGGTTTAAGCTACACCGGTGTCATTTTAGATGAAGCACAACAGATTAAGAATCCTGATTCACAAACTGCGCGGCAGGTCTTTCAGTTGAAGAGCTCTTTTCGCTTGGCAATCACGGGAACACCGATTGAAAATCGTTGGGAAGAGCTCTGGTCTCTTTTCCACTTTTTAATGCCCGAGCTTTTGGGACCAAGGCAGACTTTCTTAGCACAGATCACGGCTGTGCCTAGCAAAGTTAAAAAAAGCCTGAAACCCTTTATTTTACGCAGAAGAAAGGAAGAAGTAGCTAAAGATCTGCCGCCTAAAATCAACCAGCAGATCTGGATCGATATGTCCAGTGAACAGAAGATTCTCTATGATGACTGGGTGGGAAGGCAGCGCTTAGGCCTTCTACAAAAAATCGCAGCAGATGGAGCAAAGTCCCATCGCATGGAGATTTTAGAAGCGATTTTACGCCTTAGACAAATCGCCTGCCATCCGCTGCTGGTCGACCCTGATTTTCAAGGGGAAAGCGGCAAGCTCGAGCGGTTAATGGAAGATCTTGAAGAGGCGGTGCAAGAAAAGCGCAAGGTGCTGATCTATAGCCAATTCACCCAAATGCTTAGCTTAATGGAACAGCGCGCGCGTCAAAAGGGCTGGTCTTACGTGCGTTTGGATGGCTCTACAACTGATCGCGAATCTCCCGTACAGAAATTTCAAGAAGATCCCGAGCTCTTGCTCTTCTTTATTAGCCTAAAAGCTGGAGGAGTTGGGTTAAATCTCACCGCTGCAGATACAGTGATTCTTTATGATCCCTGGTGGAATGATGCCCAAGAAGAGCAGGCAATCGATCGTGCGCACCGTCTGGGACGAAGCTCTGCCGTGATCGCTAGGCGTTATGTCACTGTGGGTACAATTGAAGAGAAGATGTTAAGTTTGAAAAAACATAAGAGCGCGCTTGCGCATAGTTTGCTCGAGCATGAGCCAGAAGCGGCAGAGCCCGCCTTGGATGAGCTTTATGCGCTGCTTTCTTTATCTTGATCTAGCATTTCTTCAGCTGCGAACTTGAGCGTTCGAAGACCCTCTTCAAAACCCACCTGTTTCAGCAGCTTATCTAAATAGCGTAGCTCTGATGCTAGCTGGTCATTCAAAGACTCGAGCTCAGAGATACGTCTCAGCATTTCTTCTTTGGTCATAAGTTTCTCATAGCCCATCCCTTTGAATTTAGCAATAGGGCTATCTCAAATAACTAAAAGATAAGATCGGGCGCGAAAAGGAAAGCCTCATTGACTCTTTCGTGAAACGTGCCCGTGTGCGTGCCCGATCTCTATTTGAACAATAGGCTTAGCTTGGAAGAATTTCCGGATTAATTTAGGATATGGATAAAAAAAGGTTGGTTTTTCATGAGACAATACGTCCCTTTCATTTTAGCTTTTGGCTTGGCACTTACTGGCTGTGATCAGAAGGATGAGGAAGATCCCAGCGAGATTGAAAGAATGGTCTTAGTGGAAGAGGATGAGGAGGATACATCTCTAATTCCTGCGGCTGAGTCTACCTCAGTAGCAAATGAGGAGCTGCCTATTCCAAATGAGCTGATCAACCAAGAAGAACCCAACCAGGCTCGCTAATTCTCCGCATCCATTAAGCGGTTAAAGTCATCTAAAAAAACAGGATGGAGAAGATCGCCTTCGGCGGACAGGATAAGCAAGATAGACAAAAAAACTTCTTTGTATCCTGCACATCCTATCCGCCGAAGGCGATCCTCTACATCTTGTAAACACCTTTATATTAGATGCTTGTATTGCTTAGACTTATGGAAGAAAGCTAAAGGCAGCCTTCGAATTCGAGCAGAAGCTCTTTTAGTTTCAGATCTATGGCAAAGCCCCCAAGTGAACCATCCGATTTAAGTACGCGATGGCAGGGAATAAAGAAGGGCAGGGTGTTGTCATGGCAGGTATTGCCTACAGCGCGCGCAGCTCTAGGGCTGCCGGCTTTTTCAGCAACCGTGCGATAACTTTCATACTTTCCGAAAGGAATATTCTTAATGATTTCAAGCGCAGTGCTGGCAAATGGGCCTTTTTTGGGCACATTTAAGGGCAACTCTACTTTAGGCTGGCGCTTATTTGCATAGCTTTCCATCCAGGAGAAAATTTTCTTAGCCAGGGCCTCATCTAGAGCCTCATCTGGAGCTTCATTAGGAGTTGATTGAACAATTTCGCAGATCAGCTCTCCTTTAACAGGCGAGTGAGATAAGCTTACGCGTTCAATTCCAGAATGATCCGTGAAAACTTTAAGTTGAATAGAGAGGCCACAGGCGTAGCCTCTCTTAAGTGCAGATTTCATCTAACGGCTGGCTCTTAGCTCTGGAGAAATTTGAGAGATCATCTCATCGAGGTGAGCATGCTCTTCATATTGCTTCTTAGAGACTTTCTCTCCAGCGTAGTAGTATTCGATCTCAGGAGTCGTACCTACAAAGTAAGTTGCAGGTCCGTGCTTAACATCATTTGACCAGTAGCTCTGTTGAGAAATATTTTCGCCATCGACGAAATGCGTCTCTATGCCGTTTTTCTGGCCATTGAGATAAGTGACTTCTGAAGTACGCGTACCGTTTTTGAAATAGGTCGATTTTCCATGGAGTTTGCCATTGATCCACTCTTCTACTGCAAGGGGTTCTCCAGTTTCTAGGAAAGTGCGTTTTTCACCATGCAGCTTATTATTAGAGAAATAGAGGATGCTCTCTGGTGCGCCGCTTGGATAAAATGTTTCACGTTTGGTGACAAAGCCCTGCTTTAATTCTTCGGTTGCAATAAGGACGCCATCTTGATTGCGCTTAATGCGTTTGCCTTGGCCTTTTTCAACACGTGCTTCAATCTCGTTATTCACGGAGAAGTATTGCCCTTCCATGAGTTCATCAGTTGCATACTCTTCTACGCTAAGTGGTGTGCCGTTTGCATACCAGAGAGTAAGAGCATGGCGTGTAGGAGAGAGCTGAACGCGCTCGCGAACAGGCATGCCTTTAGAGTCGTAAAATTGTTCTTTAACGAGGAGGCCTTGGTTATAGACGCAGAAGCATTCAACAGTTTGGCTGTTAGGATAGGTGCGCGTATACAGCCCGTGCATGATGCCATTTTCAAAGTTAGCAGTAATAGTGGCACCATTGCGTAGGTGAGTGATCACCTGTCCTGGATAGTTGTTCATTTTCCATTCATCAGCAGAGACGGCATAACCATATTTATGGATATAGCGTTGAGAGATGACTTGACCATTGTCGTTCGAATCCTTGCAGCCAGTCGTAATAATCGCTAAAGCTCCAAGGAGATAATATAATTTCATTTTCATAACTGACCCTCAATAACGTGGATTATTTCACTAGTAATCTTCAGTGTAGTAGATGCTCTAACTTTTTGGCTACTTCTACCGCAATATTTGTGTGTTCCTTCTCAACCGCCTCGAAAGAAAGCGTCTTCTCCTTGTCGCGGTAAAAGAAGCGTAAGGTCACATTTTTCTTCTCTTTTCCTAGGCGCGCATCTCGATAGATATCGATCAGCTCGACTTTTTCAAGATAGGGTGAACGCACAGATTGGATCAACTGGAAGATATGCCCGAGAGGCGCTTCCTCTTTTAAAGTCATCGTCCAGTCTCTTTCTGAACCGGGGAAGACTGCTAGCTCTTCAACTTTCCAGTCTTTATGCTCCAGGCGCATCAGGTCATGTAGATTGAGCTCGGCGAAATAGACGCGGGCCTCAAGATCTAGCACATGTAGCCGGCCAGGATGCATCTCGCCGAGCGACCCAATGATATCGTCTCCGACTTTAATGCGCGCCTGCCTTCCAGGGTGAAAATTATGCAAGTGCGACTGTTCAAAAGTAGCATTTGTAATACCGAGGCTTAAAAGTAAGTTTTCTATTTTGCCTTTAAGCTCGAAAAAGTCGACTTCGCGTGGCTTTGGATCAAAATGGTAAGGCGCGCTTATACCTGTGCAGATAATTCCAATGACGGTCTGTTCTTTGTAATGAGGGCCATCTTTAAAATGGATGCGTCCGATCTCAAAAGCTGAGACATCTTTGATTTGATGTGTCCGATTGAGTTTTACCACTTGCAAAAGACCTGGCAAGAGCGATGTGCGTAAGACAGACTGATCTATTGAGGCTGGTTGCAACACCGAGATCCAAGATGCGGGATCTGGTGCTTCTGCGGTTAGCTCCGCAAGAGCGGGGCTAATTAGATCGCAGGTGATACACTCTTGTAAATTCTCTTCTAGCAGCTGCTCGCGCATTTTCTTCTCAAATACAAAAAGCGGAGAAGAGTCGAGTGGAGAGGTAATGTGCTTAGGATGCGCAAGCGGAATATTCGAGTAGCCGTAGATGCGCCCTACTTCTTCAATGAGGTCGATTTCAGTTTTGATATCATTGCGGAAGCTCGGTGCAATCACATGCAAGGCATCCTGATCTTCACGTTTAATCTGAATCTGAAGCCTTTCAAAAATAGCTGCCACTTCACGCAAACTCAGCGTTGTGCCCAGCATCTGGTTGACGCGATTAATTCGGCAAACAATCGGTTTGGGGGCTTGTAGTTGGCTGATCTCATCGATAGCGCCTTTGGCTACCAAGCCGCCAGCGAGCTCTTGTAAAAGTGCGCAAGCTCGATCTAAGGCAGCCGGGATCCCGTCAAAATCGACCTCTTTTTCAAAACGTTGCGAGGATTCAGTGCGCAGATGAAGAAGCTTGCTCGCTTTGCGTACGGCTTGCGGAGTAAAGAAAGCTGATTCCAGCAGCAGACGTTTTGTGTTTTCAGTAACACTGGAGTCATGACCGCCCATCACACCCGCGAAGGCAAGAGGCTCTTTGGCGTCTGTAATTAGCAGCACACCTTCTGGGATCTCATAAGTTTTTTCATCCAGTGCTTTAAGCGAAGAGGAGTTGGAATTAGAGGACACGCTTGAAGACACGCTAGAGGACATGTTTGAAGATACGCAGATTTTTTTTCCTGCGATCTTGTCATAATCAAAGGCGTGCAGCGGTTGTCCTCGTTCGAGCATCACATAATTGGTGATATCTACCACATTGTTGATGCTTCGCACACCCGACGCTTCCAGACGTTTAACCATCCAATCAGGCGAGGGGCCGACTTTCACATTCATCACCAGTCGGCAGGCATAACGAAAGCATTGCGCGCTATCTTTAATCTCCACAGAGATCATGTCCTGAATCTTATGCTGTGCGTCTTCTTTAAATTCTTGCGGAGGGGAGGTGAGCTTTAAATTTTTAAGTGCAGCGAGTTCGCGTGCAATTCCAAGCACGCTCATGCAGTGGCCCAGATTGGGCGTCAGCGAAATTTCAAAGACGATGTCGCCGTCCAGCTCTTCAATTTTATCGACTTCGAGCCCGCCGGTTGTAAGCGTAGCTGCGATCTCGTCAGGCGAGAGCTTTAGGTTAACAAAATCTTTCAACCAGGATAAAGGGACTTTCACACTCTACCTTTATTCAACAAATTGCTAAAGTGATGAAGATACCACAAAACCCTACTTATGTCTAAAAGTTCGTTAGAAGCCCCACTCATTCAGCGTACGCGCAAGCTCACGCAGATCCTTATTGTCAGCGGAACACTAAATATTCTTCTGCTGGCGACCTTCGTCTATTCCGTATTAAAAGAGCGAGAGGTTTCGGTGCCTATCGAGCTTAAGCCCATAGCTAAAGAGCGCTCTGTTCCTATTATCACCAATGAGCAGCTTTTGCGCGCCTATTCGATGCTCTCTTTCCAGGATCTCTTGCTGCGGCTGGATAATAAAGAACTCATTGAAGATGGATATACAAGACGCGATCTAGCTCTTTCTTGCTTGGTTGCCTTTCACCATTTCAACCTCGAGCGTGCGCTAGGCGGCCTTGAAATTCAAAAACGGCTTATTCCCTTTCGCAATGCCCAGGGCGAAGAACAGATCCCGTTAATTATTTTCCCTAGCTTGGCCGACTTTCAATATGATGCGATCCAGCACTACGCTCGCACAGAAAAGTGGCCTTTTACCTCGCAGGGACTCTTCTTTGAGATCCAGCGCAACCACTTCCCCCGCGACCCTTCACTTCTCGAAGCTTTTTACCTCACCCCACATTTCCATACGCTTTTCCTGCTTTTCACTCGTACCGGCCTCAAAATGGAAAGGGAAGTTCTGGTTGAGATGCTGGCTCAAGGCGATTGGAACGTTCTAAATAGTTTTACAGAGCAGCAGCGCCAAGCACAAGATCTCTCGCTTGAAAAACGCCGCAGCTTACTGCTCGATTATCTCGATCAGCGCTCTACTATTGCTGCTAAAATTTTCTTGGAAACCGATCTAGAATATACCTTTAAGCGTATGAGCGATGCCCAAGTGCTCACACTTTTCGACATCTTGCCGAGTAACTATCCAGCTTTGATCACCTTTGCGCGCGACTTAATTGTCAGCCCGCGCTGCGATGCTGTCTGGAAAAAAGCCGCTACCCTGCTTTATACTAGTGCCACAGAGGTGGTGCCTGAACCATACGATCACCTTGCAACTTTGCACCGCTTTGCACCTCACCTCGTGCCACCACCATCTGAATCGATTGCGGCCGCAGCTCCCCAAGCTACCCCAGAGGTATTGGCAGATGCGTTCATAGAGGCAAGCCCATTGGAAATGCGTAAAGCCAATACCTCCCAAGGCAAAGCGACGCCTAACAAGTCGACCAAGCGACGCACGCACACAGTAGTAGCTGGTGATAATCTCTGGAAGATTGCCCGCAAATACCGCGTCACCGTCGATTCGATCATGCGGCTCAATCGCTTAGAAAGTGAACGCCTCCGCTTAGGTAAAACCCTCGAGATCCCAGATCGATAAAAAGCTATTTTTAGGGAACTTCGTCAACGCCACCTGGGTACCAAGGATGACATTTCCCTAGACGTTTTACCACCAGCCAGCCGCCCTTCAAGGCACCATGCTTTCGAATCGCCTCCATTCCATAATCGGAACAGCTCGGGTAAAAGCGGCAGCTCTTGCCAATAAAAGGCGACACCATCAGCTGGTAGGCTTTAATCAAAATCAGAAAAATATATTTCATGCTTATTGAATGCCCTTAGATTAATAGAGCTATTCTAAGACGTTTGGAATCTTTTCACGATGAAAAAGAAATCGCATCAAGCCTAGCTTAGCTTTTGCAGCAGCTGGCAAAAAAAGCAGAGATCTTATCCCAGATCATAGAAATGAAATCGCAAAGACATGTTCCAAGCGAGCAAAATAAATTGAAGCGAGGAGCTGGCGCTGCTTGTGGATGCTCAGCTATTGTGCTACGCAAGATTGAATCAAATTCGGCTTGATCTGTATTGACCTTTTGCCACAGGCAGCGATAAAAGGTTAATTGATCCGCAGAAGAAAGCTGATCTGGACAGAATTCAATACTCTGCTCCACTTCGCCTAAAGCATTGCGTTTTTCTAAGTATACTAAATCGACACCATTGACTTGGCGGCTCGAGATTGAAGGAGTGTAGCTCATGATTTTCCCATTGCTTCTTTTCTTTCTTCGGGTTCACGACGAACAAGAGAAAGATCTACTTCTGGCAGGACTTCAAATTCTGGTCTCTGATCAAGAATTGCTAACTCTTCATCTGAAAGACCATAATTTTTACTTTTTGATAAATCTTTGCCCCAGATCTCAGCATCTAATCTCCAAAACCAACTCGTGCTCGTAAGATTTTCAAGCTGTCTTTCTTTGAGCGCTATTTGTCTCTGCATTAGTTCTAGGTTAGCTCGATTTCTATTGGATATTCTTACTTGATTTTCGAGAATTTCTGCAAGCGCGCTTAGTTCTTCTGTCGCATGTCGTAAAGCTAGATTAGGATAAAGTTTTTTCGGGTCTAAAACTGCTTGAGAATCGGGACATTGAAGAGGTTTACCACTATCTTCAGCCCTGCGATTCAAGTCTTGCCATGTTGAAAAGTCATAAGTATGGCCACACTTATCTAGCTGAGGTTTTTCAATAGGCATAAGCTGAATGCCATCTTCGATCGCAGTGCGAATATTCAAAGCAATTTCTCGGATATCTAAAGGACCAGATTTTGGCATAATCGGTCTTCTAGCTACTGTTGCTAATTCTTCATTAGAAAGTGCATAATTTGCGCACCCTGCGATCGTTGTGCATTCTATTTCTGCTTTCAGCTGCCAAAACCAACTTGTAGTTCTGAGATTTTCAATTCGACGGTCTGCGATCGATAGCTTCTCAGCCATTAGCCTTAGAGTACGCGTGGCTTGTTCTTGCGTTTCTGCATGTTTTATGAGCAATCTTGGCAGAGCGCGTAATTGCTCCGAAACGCTTTTGAAGGCTAGATTTGGATAGAGCTCTTTGAGATCGATTGGCTCACCAGAGTGGGGACAACGGAATTGCGTTTGAGCCGCTTGAGCCGCTTTTTCGATGCTTTGCCAAGTAGCTAAATCATGGGTATGACCGCATTTATCAGTTCTGGGATCGGGCTTATCGCTCCAGCCTGTATGAAAGAATCCTTCAAGATTTGCGAGAACATTACCTAGATTTTGCGCACCAGCGGCAGAAACCATAAAATCTCCAATATAGTTAATATAAAAATCTGCATCTATTTTATTTGATGTGAGAGCTGTTTGCAACTTTATTAATTTTTTAAATTATAATTTTGTTTTTATAAAAAATCATTCGATTTTCATTTAACTCTCTCTATATTGACAAATTTTTCTCTCTAGTCCACCGTTCGAATATTTATTAATACATAAGTTGAAGATGGCTCTTCTGTTGGAAACAAATAATTTTTTTAGAAGTTCGAGATTTGCTTGTACGCTCTTGCTTACGCTTGCAGTGCTGCTACCTACGGCTTCAGCTTATTGCCGCATAGGTGATCAGCCCGATATCCCCCTTATTCAAGAAGAAGAGGTAGGCCCCTGGTTTACAGGCACGCTGCTTTCGCCATCAGGACATGTCGTGCCTTTGGGCGATCTCTATCTTGAGCCCTACTTCGTTGCCTCGGATATATTTGGGTATTATAAAAGCGATTGGCATACCGAGTCGCAGCCGACTTTTTTTAGTTTTAATCCGCTGATTTTCTTTCAGGTGGGATTAACAGAATGGATGGACTTCCAGATTGATCCTCAGATGTTCTATCAGCGCACACAAGGCAAATCGGCCACGCGTTTTGGCGACTTTCCCACGGCGCTTAACATTCAACTACTAGAGAATACACCGGGCAGCTGGTATCCAGCGATCAAACTAACCGTAAGAGAAATTTTCCCAACAGGTAAATATCAACACTTAAGCCCTCATAAAAACGCCACCGATAGCACCGGCAGCGGTTCATATGACACGGGATTTGGTGTTACTTTTGCGAATCTTTATCATCTCAGCAGCATCTATTATTTAAGCGCACGTTTGAGTCTTAATTATGACTTTTTTACCAAGACGCATGTTGAGGGATTCAATTCATATGGGGGAGGATTTGGCACGCGGGGCACGGTTAAGCCTGGGGATAATTATACCGGACTGATTGGGCTAGAGTTTACTCTCTCAAAAAACTGGGTCTTTGCTTTAGATCTTGTCGCTTTCTATGGAAATAAGAGTCCATTTAGAGGAAAAAGAGGCGTGACAACTGCCGGTGCTCCAGCTGATGTGGGGTTTCCTTCCTTTTTTGAGTTTGATCTAGCGCCAGCGATTGAATATAACTTCAGTGAAGATTTTGGCATTATTGCCGGCACCTGGTTTTCAGTCGCAGGCCGTAATACGCAGCAGTTTGTCAGTGGCCTTCTGGCAATTAGCTGGTACATTCACGTTTCTGGTAATGCGAATGTTCAATCTCAAGTGGGAGGAGGAGGCAAGGGTGGCAAACCTTAAGGTGGAACGTAGCAGCAGCAGTCGATAAAAGGTTTCAAGCAGGCAGCGATCAAGCTAGGGCGCGGATTTGCTTGATAAGGTCCTTGAGAGCCAAAATCAAAGACTTCTATCTCTTGTATAGTTCGCCTCGAGCGGTTTCCTGCGATCATAAATATCCCATCATGCCAAGCCGCATGGTAGAACTCATCAAATGCGTGAATCAAGGTAGCTAAGTGTGTCCTCGTTGCCAAATCATAGATCCTTGTGCGTCCGAATACAGTTAAGGCCACCAGATTAAAGAAGTGGACCACCTTTACAAAGTCAACCGCGGATGTTCCCTCAGGGCAATTTGATGTTCTAGCAGCTTCGCGGCGTTGGATTCTCAACGGATATGCGTTGACTAAGATATCAGGAGTCATCCTAAATATGGTGCGTTCTTTCAGATCTATTACGGTTAAGTCTGGGTTTTTTGGGTAATATATAATTACGTACTGAGCCGTAACGTAGAGTTTCGGCATATGCAGGCTCGACACAACACTCGAAATATACACATCCTCATATTGGCCTGTTTTAAGATCAAAGATAAGCAGGCTATCATTTCTCTCATTCATTTTATATGCATGCTCTTTTGCTACAACTACGCAAAGTTTTTGCTGGCAAATTGCCGAAACACATACCTGAGGAAATGGCTGAGTTTCCTTTATGGCTGCAAAAGATATTTCAATTTCTCCAGTGTGTTTCCCAGTTCTAGAGTTAAATAGAATGGTCTTTTTACCCATCTGATGGGCAACACAATCGCCAGAAAAAGACTGGCTTAAAGAATTTTTAATGTTAAGTTCTACCTCTGAAGGGGAGATCTCTTCATCTTTGGGTATACGCCATCTAACCAGAGACAATGCTTCTGCTTCGTCTTTTGGAGACACATAGACTTCAGCATCAAGCGTTTGATGTGGCCGATGCTGCAGAAAGGTGTTCGGTTTCATCGGGAAGCAATCTAATACAGCTCCTGTGTGCATATTAACTCTCAGCACATAGGCCTGCGACACATCAGCTGCTTCTCGGGTTTGTTTAAAAAATAAAGAGCCATACTGGCTGCTATAACGAGAAATTCCATGATGGAGACGTTCGTCACCTAAACCCTTAAACATCTCTCGCACGCTGCCCACATAGCGATTTTGCTCAACATTCTCTAAGATTAGTTCCTTTCGCGTTTCGCAATAACCTCTTAACTTTAAAAGATCTGTTCCTAAGAGAATGGAAGGGAAAAAAACGTCTCGATAAAGACGTGCCAAAAGCGGCTCAGCACACGAATTCCAATATTTACAAACCTGGGCACAACCAGCAAGATCCGCGGCATTTCCAAACGAGAATGAATGTTTTAGCCAAGCCGAAGGAAGATAAAATGTTTTTTGGGGAGGCAGCAAGCTTAACTCAATGCTTGAGGGATAGGCAGAACTTGCGGAACTTTTTGCTCTAATTTGAATAAATGTCATAATTTCTCAATTTGCTTGAAAGATTATAACAAAACAAACGCAAAAATTTAAATAATAATGATTATTTAATCTAGTATAAAATTTATTAATATCCGTAATAAAAAATTAATTACGTCTCAATTTTGTGACGCTCTTTCATCATCATATAAGCGACAAGAGAAAGTAGGCCGCAAACCAAGAGCACCCAACAAAAGGCAGCTCGATTTCCGGTAAGACGAGTTAAGTAGAGCACGACAACGGGCGTGAATCCGCCGATCACCGTATCCACAATATTGAAGCTCACGCCTACGCAGGTAAAGCGCACATGCGTGGGGAATAGCTCGGAGAGAAAGAAGGGGATCAACGCCGAGATGCACGTGAAGAAGAGGGCAAAGATCAGCATTGTCAAAGACAAGAAAAATACCGAGGAGTAGTGAATAGAAAGATATAGGGGATAGAGCAGAAAAATAGAGCCGCTTACTGCTCCCACAATCATTTTCTTGTTATTGTATTTGTCTGCGAGCTTTCCGAAAAAAGGGAGTAAGACGGTAATACACACTAAGACTATGCAGGTGATAATCAGATTGTCTTCGTAAGTTGTATCTAGGAGTTCCCCCAAAAAACTGGGGATATTGACCGTGAGCAGGTAAAAAGCCGAAGAGTTAAAAGCACAGAAGAGAATCCCCATCAGAATGCCTTTTTTGTGTTTATTCAACACTTCCCACAGAGGCTCTTTGACCACCTTTTCATGGGTCATCATCTCTCTAAAAAGGGGCGTTTCATGCAGGCGATAACGCAAGAAAAGACCGCCGAGCCCAATGATTCCACCCACTAAAAACGAGAGCCTCCACCCCCAGGAGATCAGCGCTTCAGGGGAGAGAGTTTTTTCCAGAAGAAAACACTCAATGGTACTGAGCAGAATCCCAACTTGGAAGCCAACAGCAGCCCAACTGCATAAGTAGCGACGCCTATCGAGTTTTGCGCTTTCATAGAGATAGCAGATGGCGCCAGGCAACTCTCCGCCGGCCGGGAAAGACTGCATAATACGCATACAAAGTAGAAGGATGGGTGCTGCCATGCCGATTTGGGCATAGGTGGGCAAAAGACCTGTGGCAAAAGTGGGGATTGTCATAACGACAAGCGAAAGAATTAGAGACTTCCGGCGCCCGATGCGATCGCCGAGCCTTCCAAAAAAAACACCACCAAGAGGGCGTGCTAGGAACCCTATCGCAAAGATCAAAAGGGTATGCGTTAGGTTGACGAGTTGTGATTGAGAGTTGAAGAAGATCTTTGCAATGATGGGTGCCCAATAGACATATAGATAGATTTCATACCATTCGAGAAGGTTCCCTATGGTGACCGCAAAAAGGACTGTTCGACCCTGTTTTTTTGAAAAGTCCATTTATTCTGTGCTTCTTCCTCTGCGCAGCAAATCAAACTCTAGGGAAGAATCGTGGGTAGATTTTTTTTATGGTGTTTGTTCTTTTTCAAATCTGCGGCTATTTGCCCAATGATTAAATCGATTAGTTTGTGCGTGATATGCGGCAGTGTAATGATGTGGGCGATCTCGCCTTGCACGGCCATTTGCCACTTTCTGACGAGCTTTTCAGAAGGACGCGGAAAAACCACGATGAAGGAGTTTTTGTTTCTCCAAGCCTTGATGCCCATCTCGCTAAACTTGTTAATCGCATAGCCTGCTCTTTCCATGCAATCTTGGACGATTTCCTGGAATTTCCCTTCTTTTGCGCAGTTTATCTCTAGCCAAAGACATAGGGGAGAGATCCCATTGCGCGAGCTTGCTAGTGTATTGTCGTTGATGCCGAGATATTCAACAGAGGAGGCGATCTTTTCGTTGTTCGACTTCTTGGTAAGCACAACGCCGCAAGGGTAGGGAGTGCCGATCATCTTGTGGCCGCTGATCGCGATGCTATCAATACCTACTCTAAAGTCAAAAGGCTGTGATTCTACATCGGGCAAAAAGGGGAGAATCATGCCAAAAAAAGCCGCGTCGCAGTGGATGTAAAATTTCTTAATTTTTAAGTCGGCCATGATCTCTTTAATGCGCACGATGTCATCGACAGCGCCCTTCATTGTCGTGCCAATGTTGGCCATGATAATGGGTGGTCTATCCAAACCTTTTCTCTCGGCCATTAAGCAGCACTGCAAGTTTCCATAATCTATTTCGCCATTCGGCTGGGCTTTGACTACAATCGATTGCATGCGTAGGATTCTTAAGCATTTAGGAATGCTGTAATGTGTCTGATCAGAATAGAAGACGACCCCTTCAGGAAATAGTTCGCGTCCTGCATAAAGTCCGTACATATTCCCATCCGTTCCGCCACTTGTTACATATCCCCAATAACTATCCTTGGGAGCATTAAACAATTCAGCCACCCGATCGATTACTTCTTTTTCAATGTCGAGAGTATTAACCCGGAAATAGCCCCGCTTTTGGAATGGATCTCCCAGGTTGTTGATGTGGAACTTTAGAAAGCGATGTAACTTGGAATAATCAAAAAAGTGGCGAACGGGATAGCCCGCCATTTCACCAGCTGCTTTCTTACAATATGTATAGAGCTGGTCGAGTTTTTTAGTTTCTTTGCTTTTTGCCTTAGCCATATTCACAGACCTATTTTCTCTGAAACTAGCACTTTATCTCTCAATGCGTAAAGTAATTTTTTCAGATAGTCCTTATCTAAGGAGCAGGGCTGCAACAACTGCAAAGCTGACTCCAGCTGCAAGACTTTCCGCTTTATGTTCCCAGGAATAAGCACCCAGAGTTTTCAGGCGAGAAAGATAGCTCTGATCTTCTCTAAATTGAATAGCCCCATTGACTTTAGCTAAAATGCCAGGTGCAAGAAATCCCAGGCTTCCCACGGCTACGGGAAGAAGCGCGGCTGCTGCCGGATGACCCTTGAATGAGACTGATATGCGTGTACTCTGGTCGACTAAACTATTTTCGGTATATGGACCCAAAGTAACAGGTCCTATTACATTTGTAATCTTAGTAGTAGTGGTTGCCATAATTCTTCTCCTATTTGGTTAAGCTTTGTTTAATAACGCTGCTTCTAATTTTTGGATTTTCTGTTTATTTTCGCTGTTTTGTTTGTGAAGTTCCCAGATGAATTTCGACACACCTAAAATTCCAATTAAACCTGCGGCGACTGACAAAAAGCCGATAAGTGTTTTCTTCTTTTCTGGGGGCGCGGCTTTGATTGCAAGCGCAGCAACTGCGGACAAGGCCAGCCATTTTTTTGCATCTTCACTGTTGGGGTCTAGCACGAAAATTTGTACGTTGATGGTGGAGTTGTTGAAGTAGGCATTGCCTTTATTCGCAGTGCCACTCACGTCTCCTTGAACTTGTTTGACATTGACCAGAGCCTTCGGAAAGTCGATACCACCAAGCGCCGATAAAGGATTTGTTTTTGTGACAGCCGCCATAAAATCTCCTTTGAGAAAACTTCTGGCGAAGAAGATAAAGTAAAAATATTAATCGATCAAGAGCACCAACGTTGCGCTTATTCTGATTTGTTGAGATTCGCGACGATTTTTTCGGAGTACTCTTGAAAGGCTTTATGCTCTTTAACCGACGCATAAATCTGCTGTTGCAATAGCTCTTCGATGCTCTTTTTGGAGTCAGTTCCAAACAGAGAAGCAGTTTCAAGCCAAGCTCCCGATTCTGACGGCTGATTCAAACAGGCAAAGGCTTTCGAGTTGAGCAGCGCGATTTCATAGGAGGGATTGAGACCGTAGATATCCCAGGCATAATTACCCACAAGCGCATAGTTTTTCTGTTCGAAGGCTAATTGGCAGAGCAGGCACTTGCCTTCTTTGAGAAGTTCATGATCCGCCTGTAAAAGTAGTTCGTAAGATTTTTGACTCTCGTTTTCTTGAATGTAGACTTTAGCCAGAGATTCTATCGCTGCGTGTTTGATCTCTTTTTGCTTAGATTTTAAGAGTTTGGTAAGCAGAAGCTTGGCGTTTTCAAGATCATTATTTTTAATCGCCTCAACCCCTTTGAGATAGCGGCTATATTGATTCTTACCGTTAGGCAAGCTTTTAGGTTTTTGAATCATCTGGAAGTTCTGATAAGCAAAGATCAATAGCAATATGCCAAAAAAGAAATACCCCAAGTAAAAGAGAATAGGTGCCCCGCCAACTGCGCACATAACTCCAATTATCGAGCTGAGTTTCTGACCACTTTCTCCAAATTTCTTCTCCAACAGATAACGAAGAATGTGCCCGCCATCAAGCGGCACAACGGGAATTAGATTGAGCAAGCACCACAAGATGTTCAGTCGCAGCGTCACAGATAGGAAGTAGCGCACATAATAATTTTCGAAAATGTCCATCTCGAGAAGTGCATAAGAAAGGCCAATCAACACGCTTTCTAAAAGTGGCCCGTTTAAGGTAATGATGAAGCGCTGCTTGGGCGTAATTCTATAACTATCGTATTGCGCTTGGCCGCCAAATGCTTCCAGGGTAATTATAGGCCTCGCTCCAAAATACAGAGCCGTTAAAGCATGGCCATACTCATGCACCAATAAGCTCAGGAATAAAACCCCTCCCAAAATGAGGCCTTCGATGGAAACTCCCCGAATGATGCCCGTAAAAAATAGCAAAAAGAGCCAGAACGAAGGATGAATGAACACCGGAATATTCAAGAATCTAAAGTTCAAAATTCCTCCAATTTAGAGATCATGCTCATGTTCTCTTGGGCACCAGCGAGTTTTCACCAAAATACCAGCAGTAAGAAGCAACGTAAAAGCCCCTCCCGCAACCAGCGTGTATTGTAAGAAGCACGGAGTTCGAGGAGAGCAAAATAAAGATGATCTTGTGGCTACGAGTAAAATTTTCCCCAATGTCGATCCAAACGCAGTTAGTGCGATTCCAATGAAAACACCAGTTTTAATCGATTCGGAAATATCTGTCGAAAGGGGAACTAGGAAGCTTCTATGAGGAGGTTTTCGACATGTAGGACATTCAATGTTTTTGCTTTTTTGCTGCCAAACCCGGAGGCACGTCTCGTGAACATGATGTATCATGCCTCCATCTTCACTTCCCTCATCTTCGTGTGCCACAAAATTCGAACCATCATCTTGATAGCAAATATAACACTCGAACCCTTGTCCTTGCGCTCTTTTAAAACCGATAGGAGCCGCCGCCATTAATCCTTTTCCTTTCTTGCCATTCTGTTCTTCAACAACAGCAAGTAGTTTAAGTCCTAACAAGGATCCCGTAAAGAAAATCTCACCCAGAGTGATAAGTCAATTACTGAAGGCATTTCAAAGATCATAATATGAATTTGCCGAATCTAGAAAATGACTTATTAAAATCTTTAATGCGATTAGTATACTTTAATTTAGTTTTTTTAATCGTTAATTTAGAGATACGATTCTGCCACTAAACTGATTTCTGCTGGAGTGAATATGCGAATGACAATGATTGCGATTCTTAGCGTGACAAGCAATATATTCTATTCAATGGCTTTCGCAGACAAAGCGGAAAATTTTTCAGAAAATCCTCAGAATCCCCATAGAGTTTACATTGGACCAGATCTTTTTTACATGCGCGATCATAACCATAAAGCGCAAACCAAAGTAAAATCGCATGGATTTTTAGGAGGTGTGAAAGCGGGATACGATTACTTCAAACCAAAAGCGATTTATGCCGGTATCGACGGTCTCTACGCTCTTGGAAAAGAACGCGGCTACATAGAGCATTATAACTTTAATCCATACTATTCTCTTGGCAATTACTCTTGGGAATATAAGGCCAGAACTAGATTCGCTCATGCTGAGGCCCGTTTAGGATACAACTTTCGGGCAGGATCACGGTTCTTGATGACTCCATTTTTAGGACTCGGAGGTTATTATTCCCGTTCTACTTCAAGTTGGACCATTGAAGAGATGTATTTTCGAAACAGCACGCGTTTGACTTCATCTTGGGGTTACTATGCACTTGGAATGCGTACGGTCTTCGATATTTGCCCATCAATTGATCTCGGACTCATCTTAAAAGGAATGCGCAGCTTCAGCGGGAGAATTAAATTTGAAAGCCCTATCTTGTACAGAACAGGATCTCTTAAAAATAGCTGGGGATACGAAATTGATCTGCCGTTAACTTGGCATCTAGGTGATACCAAACAATGGGATCTTCAACTAGAACCCTACTATCTCAAGTTTAACGCTAAGGAAAACTTGAATATTTTCGGCGGACGTCTGTTACTGGGTTATCGGTTCTAATTTTTGAGATCTTATTTTCAAAGTCAGATTCCAAAAATTGATTTCTTTGAATTTTGTCGCAGGCCTATAAAGCAACTGAAGATCTTTTATCGATAAGCTTATTAGGCGTTTTTTGGATCTACTAGATTTGGAATATTCTCCCAGTAAATGTTGCTAGCTTCAATCCTAATAACTGAAAAATCATTAACTTCTGAATGAGGAGGGAAATTTACCCAGTCTATTGATAATTCAATGGAATTTTCCGCGATTTCGAAATCAAAAATCCTTCCATTATCATACTCTTTTTGTAGCACGTTTAAAAAAAGCTTGCTGTTGATTTCTATGCTTTTGATCCCCTCAATATGTAATTTTCCTTGAATGCGATCATCTTTTGAGAGGACAATATCATCTTTGACATCTTCTTCGTCCATCTCTGCACTTCGCATTGAAAGTTCAATTTTGCTTCCTGTATGTTTAATATCAAAAACGGATCCATCATGAAAAAAGGCCGCATATTTGGAGATATTCATAAATAATTGTACTCTAGTAAATGGTTATTTCCACCAAATCCATTCGGGCGGATAAAGATGTGAAGATTCACTACCATCAGGAACGGGATTTCCTTTTGAATCGAGGTAGGTATCATTTTCTCCTGTTGTATTTGGATTAGGTCGATGGTAATGATCATGTCCTTTATGGCCAGGTGAGCCCGGTTTTGCTTTATCATATTCAATTATCTGACCAGTACGCTTGTCTTTAAATTTATGATGTCCTTTTTCTTTGGCTTGTGGATGACTTACATCTTCTAGATTTGGATCATTAAGAGGGTCATCGGATAGTTTCGCATCCACTTCTCCCTTCTTTTTCCTTTGCATTTTTGCCGCTTTTTCTTGCTGACTGATGTATCTATTAATATAAGCTTTCTCCATCGGATTGAAGGAAGTATTTTGTCCAGCTTGATTTAATGCGTGAACAACCTTGTAGCCACCATATGCAATAGTTCCTGTTACGGCTCCATAAATCAGAGGCGCAACGTAAGTGGCAAGTGCAGGAAAAATAGCTTCAGCTCCCCATATAACAAGAGGAACTGCAAGCTGTAGAAACTGTCCGTCAGGGTCGCAATAACGGAATGGATTATTCAGCACATATTGGTAAAGGTTGATGCTATCGACGAAGCCAGCTGGGTCTGTTGTTAGCCAGCGAGCCAGAGCTGGATCGTAGTAGCGTTTACCAAAGTAGATAAGATTGAGTTCGGGGTCGAAGCGTTTTGAGACAAAGCGCCATGGGTTGAAATATCTCTCATATTTTGGATTGAGTTCTTCACCGAAGGCAGTGAAGTTGTAGCTCGCAGTACACGATTTGTAATAGAGATCGATGAGTTGCCGCACGCTGCCTTGGTAATCAAGTATGGGTGCAAAAGCCTGACCTCCTAATTCGATGGCAATCGTTGAGGGGAGGGTATGTGGCTTTGTAAGTCCTAGAACGCGCAGGTTTTTGACAGAAGTTGGGCTAGTGAAAGCTCCAATCTCGTTTTGTCCATCGTAGAGATAGTGCTCTACGTCGACATATTTTCCCCAGAATGAGGAAGAATGCACGGTTTTGCTCAGGCGTCTGTCTAATGGATCATAGGCGAACTCTATGGTGACTTCAGAATTTTCAGCTCTGATGAGTCGGTTCAAGGGGTCGTAGGTAAAATTATAAGTCTTAGAAAAGCTCTGTTGCTGGGTCTGATTGCCATTGCGATCGTAAGAGCAACGGATGTCTCCTGAGCTGAGTAGTTCATTCAGCTCATTGGTTTCGCAGATTTGGTCATTCTTCTTTGTTCGATTGTATAAAGAATCATAGGCGTAAATGAAGCTACTTGGGCTGCTTTTTTCCGAGGTTAACTGTGATAAATCATCATAGATGTAGGTTTGAGGAGTTGCATCTACAGTACTGCTCACGAGATTTCCGCAAGGGTCAAAGCGGTTCTGTTGCGAGAAGTATGAGCAATTGATAGATAGCTTTTGACCTTTGGAATCTGTGCTGTGCATCACGCGACCGAGATTGCCAATCAAGCTTTCAACAACAAGATTGCCGTCTTGATCATATAGGTCGTAACTATGCGTGTAAAGAGTGTCACCTGCAGAGGTGCGTGTAACACTTCGTAAAAATAATGGGTCATAGGTGTAGATCACTTCTCCTTTGTCTGGGAGTGTCAAAGTCAGAGGTCGATCAAAAGCATCATAAGTTTTTTCTAGGGTAAGGCCACTTGGAAACTCTTCTCTGATGATGTTGCCACAGGGATCGAGTTCTCTATGGATAGAGCTCTTTTGCACTTCATCAGTTGCGCAGAGGAGTTGCCCCAACCGGTTGCGCAGGAAGGTGAACTGAATTTTCCCATCGGATGATTGTAAATTCTGAAGATAACCTAAGGGGTGATAGCCATAAGTTAGGCTGATGCCATCGGGCAGAGTTTTACTCTCTCTCTTGCCTGAAGGCGTATAGGTGAAGGTGGTGCTTCTGGCATTTGGAGTTCCCAAAGCGCGTATTAAGGAGGCTATCTGATTGCGGTTTGTGTAAGTATATTTTGTGCACTGTGTCTTCAGGTAATGCTCATTTTCGAATAAATGATCCTTTTGTAGGGTAAGATTACCATTTGCATCATGGTAAGTTTCTGCACTTGAGATTGGCGCTTTTTGAGAATTTAAGACCTCTTTTTTGACTACCCTGCCATAGGCATCTTGAGTTTCAACAGTAGTGACGCCTCTTGGGTCAGTTGTCGAAGTTTGCAACACTTTTTGACCGAGTTGGTTAGTGTAAGCTTCTTGATAGACTGTTTTACTTTCATAGCCAAGCGCGTCTTGCTCTTCGATCAGCCTGTGGAAAGCATCATAAGTAAATGCGTTAATCGCTTCTTTTCCATTGATGTAACGCACAATGGTATTTCGATTGCCGTCTTCATCAAAAGTATAGGAAATTCTAGTAAGAAGCTGATTCGAGATGTCTGTTTGAGATTCCTCGATTACACGTCCTTCTACGTCTCTTTTGTAATGAACTTGAAGGGTGTTGTCTCCATTGTATTTGCAAAGGATTGAAAGCTGCCCTAGTGAGTCATAGCTAAAGCTTGTGATTTTGCCACAAAACTCTTCGCGGATCTTTCTTCCGGTACCATCATAAGTGTATTGAGTCAGGTTGCCTTCTCGATCGGTTTCCGTAAGGAGATTAAAACCGTTGTAGGTAAAAACTTCTTCAGCGAGTGTTTTACCGTCAGCTGAGATGTAAGTTTTTGAGAGAACTCTATCCAGCAGATCATTTTGGTATTGAATGGTAAGGCCATCGGGATCTATGTGGCTTGCAAGTTTTCCTTTTTTGGTATAGCGGAAATATTCTTTGCTGCTGTCTGGGTAAGTGATCTCAGTCGGTGATCCGTATGCGTTATAGCGGTAGGTCGTTGTATGGCCATTTGCATCTACTTTAGTTACTTCTCTTCCAAAAGGATCATAAGTTGCAAAAGTTGTAACTGGGATGGCCTGCCCATCCGCGGAAGTCACAGAAGGAGAATCTGTCCGTGTGATCTGGCTGACAAGCGGATCATAGGTGTAATGTGTTGTATCAGAGAAAGGCTCGGTTTTCTGAATTAGGCGATCATGAGCATCGTATGCATAAGAGAAAGCATGAGCAATTTCGCCATCGCCTTTCTCTATTTTCTCGCGGAAACGACCTTTCATATCATGATGAAAAGTTTTAAGCAGTTTCTGGGAAAAATTAAGAGAGCTTTCAAGTCGTCCACGCGGATCGTAAGTATAAGTGGCTTGCTGTCCTAAACGATTTGTTTCTGTGACAAGGTCGCCACGCTCGTTGTATTGTTTGTAGATGATGTATGCGAGTATCCCATCCGCATCATGAACCTCTTCTTGTGCAATATTGCCATGCTGGTCGTAGATTAAATGAATTTTTTTCAGCAGTTTTTCACTGCCACCTTCCCAATATTTCTCTTCTATCCATTCAGGCATATGTAGGAATGGAGCCTGCTGACGCAATGTGTAATTTGTGATCGTTCGCTCAGTAACCCCAGCTAGGATGCTCTCATCAGAGCTTTCTCCATCATCCAAAATATTCTGAACGAGATTGTGACAATCGTCATATTTTGAAAATTCACGGAGAAGAATTCTGTCACCGTCTTTCGTTATCTTGGAAGTGACAAGATTTGAATTAGGAAGATAGGCAAAACAGATGACTTTTCCACTTTCATGCGCTTCTTTTAGAAGAAGGTTTCGTCCATCTTGGGAAAACTCTCTAGTAATGGTATAGCTCTCTTGTGCGCCATTTCCCGTTAGATCTCCGACGAAGATTTCGGAAATTGGATTGCCAAATCCATCAAATTCGTAAGATCTTTTGTAGAGAGAGTTGTTCTGGTCATCTCGCATTTCAATAGATTTAAGCCAGTTTTTCTCGCTCCAAGAGAAGATCTTCTCTTTTTTGAGTTTGCCATCCTGTCCGAAATATTGAATTGCCGTCGTCAGAAGGTTTTTTGAAAAATGATAAGTGATTGAGGTTCCATCACTGTTCTTAACTGTTGTTGTCCCGGCTTTTTCTCCAGCCACTGGTGGCTGATAGACCATTTCATGCACAGGATAAAAACTGTCATTTTGACCCACCGGCAAAAGGAGTTTGTGAACCTTGAAATGTGGAACACCCTCTCCAAAACTTGCGTGTTCGCATTTGAAAACTTCATTTTTTCCAAAATATGAGTCTAATAGAAAACGGTCTCCATAATTCAAGCTCTCATATCGGTAAAATGGGCTGCTTACAGAAGTAAGAATCGGACGGCAGGTGTAATTAGATTCTTGAATAGTTTCGCGACCCTTGGCTTTTTCCTTGATTCTTACGTGTATCGGCCTTCTCTGGTAACTATAGTCAACAGTCGTACCAGTAGAAGAAAGGAAGTGAAATGAACCATGAGGTTCTTGAATGCGAATAGAGGCATAGACATAACGTTCTTTAGGATCTAAACTCTCAACGGAGATTAGCTTAAGTTTCTCGTCGTATGTGTATTTGAGAACTTTTCCATTAGGGAGAATTTCTTTTTCAAGAATGTATAAACGTTTGCTTGCGGCTCCTTTTCTATAGTAAAATCGAGAAGCTCCATCAGGTGCATGAACAACGAGTTTATTGCCGTTATCTTCGTAAGAAATTCTCGTATTTCGTGGATCATATTTGCCACTTGGTAGCTCGCCTACAGTATTAGTGATTGCATAAGAAGGGGAGGCTAAAGTTGCTGTTGAATAGTTTGGACCTGATAAATGAAAAGCCAATGTCATTCCATTGGGATCAGTAAGATGAACCTCCATAGATCGAGAGATTAGCCGAAGTTTCAGGTGGGGTAAAAACTGCCAGCCTTTATAGTTGTCGCGTATATGTTGATGTAAGTGATACTTATCCCATTCCTTCTTGTTATGTTTATGTTTCTCGAAAGCAACGGGCATGTAAGGCGGAATATACGTGCGGCTAAGGCTTAGGTTCTGAGCGCCTTTAACAACAAGATCTGTTTGCCTTAAAACAGGCTGACCACTCAGAGGACTGATCAAACCACCAATGAGATAGTTTGGTTCACTTGAAAGTGCCGCAACTTGATCTGGAGTAGAAATGATGAATGCATCCTGATCTTCTTCTTCAGAAAAAGCACCCACCGTTAATAAGCAGCAAATCAGACTCAATAAATAGCGCATCATCCGTTCCCTCCAAAAGAAAACACAAAACATGAAAGCTTGTGCAAAGAGGAAGAATTCTTAATACAAGTCGCAGAGAAAGTCAATTACTTCATTGAAATAAAATACTACCTGGAACAGAATCCCCGGATATTCGTAAAGATACCAATAAAATCTTATGAAGTATTTTCTTCTTTTATTCTTTTCAGTTACTACGACTCTTTTCGGGCAGGTGGCTGTTACTGAGAATGATCCCAGTTCTCTTGTCGATGGCCTTGTCAGTGCTATTACAGGCGATCTTTTTAGTTTTGAAGAAGATGTTGTTGTCCAAGGCGTCGAGCCTTTGCATCTGAAGCGCACGTATATTAGCTCAAAAGGAGAGAAGACCTGGAGACTTTTTCCTGGTAACGAAGCGGTTCTTTTTACAACTGGTGTCTTAAAATTGATAGAGCCGAACGGCACAGTTTTGAGATATCATTCAAATCGAAGAATTGAGCCTCATAAAAAGAAGAAAAATCCCCAGGAAGTGATCTTTCTGCCGCTAGACTTAACCACGGATGCCAAAGGACTTACGAATACTGCTCGAGGGGCCCTTTCTGCTAATAACAACTTAAAAAACCAGTATGTCAGAGAAAGTAGCATTGGTAAGGAACTCATCGTCTACTGTCCAAATGGAACCAGAAGAGTTTACAATGCTCTTACCAAAGAACAAAAAAAGGCCAGAGATGTTGATGATTCGCAAGTTGTGTTTATTCTCGTTTCCGAGGGGTTGCCAGATGGTAATCAAATTATCTATAGCTGGGACAATGAAAAGATCACTTCAATACGCACTGCGGATCCTAGCGGGCAAAAAACTTATGCCCAAGCTACCTTTCACTTTCATGGTAGTCTGAAAGAGAAGAAAGGACATAAGTATTTAGACACACGCAATCTGGATGTACATACGAGTGATGGGCGCATTCTACAATATCGCTATTTATGTGATGGTCCTAAAGAAAGTGGTGGCTGGTATTTGCATCATATAGATTCTTCAGATCTCCCTCCCGAAGAAATGAGATATCAAAATATCGAAGGTGGTCGGAGACTTCTCTCGGAAATTTTCCTTCCAAATTCACGTCGTCTCAACGTTAGCTATTACAATCTTGGTAAAAATGACAATGGCGCAAAAATTAGAGAGATGAGCGATCCTCTTTACTGCCGCGTTAAAGCTCTTTCAGCTCCCGTAGGAACAGATGCTAATTCTTTACCCACACGAAGATTCTATTACGATATTCCAAGTCGTAAAACTCAGGTTTTTGATGCCGAGGGTGTACCAACTCATTATTATTGGGACGAAAATCTACGCCTGACTTCTATCGATCGGTTTTCAACACCGGAAAAACTATACAATAGCACGCGCTTCGTTTGGGGATCAAACAATGCAACAGATGCATCGAACCTGCTTTGCAAAATTCTCTTAGATGAAAATCGCAGACCTATGCACGCCACGCGCTATTTTTATGATCAGCATGGGAATGTTGTGCAAGAAAAATTCTATGGAAATTTGAGCGGACAGGGCATTTCTCTTTCGCTCGACTCTAATAACTTTCCCATTGAAAACGGCGTCGAAGCCTACTCCAAACGTTTTGAGTATTCTCAAGATGGCAGAAACCTTCTCACTCGACGCAGCGAAGATAATGGGTCTGACATTAGATATGAGTATCTTCCAGGCACTAATCTTCCTACTTTGGAGCTCTCATATGAGCGAGGTAAGGTTAGAAGACGGAAATTCTATGAGTATAATGCCGATCGAATTCTGATCCGCGAACTGACCGATGATGGTTCAACACCAGATAAGAATGATTTAAGCGATGTTAAAACACGCCTTATCCAGTGTATTTATCCTAAAAGCGACCAACCTTATTTTGGGATGCCTCAAATTCTCGAAGAAAAATATTGGGATGGGCTAACTGAAAAGCTTCTCAAGAAAACTGTTCTTCACTACACAACGGGCGGACGGATTTCTCAAAAAGACATCTATGATGCAAATGATCAACTACGCTTCAGCCTCACGTACAAATACGATGAGAAAGGACGCCTAAAAGAAGAAACTAATGCGTTAAATCAGATTTCTAAAAGTGCTTATGATGAAGTGGGGAATAAGACTTTTTCTCAGAGTTTCGGCGGCCGTAGTTTTCTGCAAATGAAGTATGACTACTCGAATCGACTGATTGAATCCAAGGAAGAAGGGGATGATAGCCTCATACGCATTACGCATCATGCTTATGACAAAAGAAACAATAAGATTTTGACACGTGATCCACATGGATATGAGACGCGTTATGTCTATGACGCATTAGGCAATCTCAAAGAAACCCACCCAGAGGCCGTGGGCGAGCTGCGATCCGTTATTTCTTCGATCTATGATGCAGCAGGCTGTGAAATCTCACATACCGATGCGCAAGGTTACACCACACTCACAACCTATAATGCCTACTCTAAACCCATGCGCATCCAGCATCCAGATGGCACGGAGGAGCAGTTCATTTATAATCTCGATGGAACTATCCACAAACAGATCGATCAAAATGGCACACAGACAACATATGCCTACGATGTTTTTGGACGCATCCTGTCTAAAATAATCTCCTCGCAAGAAGAGATCTGTTCGCAGGAAACTTTCGCTTACGATGCTTATCACTTAATTGCTCAAACCAATGCAGAAGGCAGCACGACCTTTTACGCATATGATGGTGCTGGCCGCATCATTTTCGAAGAGCAGAATCAAGAATGCGTAGATTACGCATACGATTCATTAGGCAGACTTAATGTTGTCCAAAGAGAAAATCTTCTCTCCATCACCGAATACGATTTCTTAGATAATATCTTGGAAGAGCGCAAAGAAGATGCGTATGGAAATATTCTTTCTAGAGTTACCTACACTTATGATGAAGCAGGCAACAGAAAATCAACTACGCGCTTTGTGCATGGAAAAGAATCAACTGAAATTCTCAAATATGATTCTTTTAATCGCCTAATTGAAAACAAAGATCCACTGGGAAATAGCACCTCCTTTATTCACAACGATCAACTACATCAACTGACAACTATCGATCCGCTGGGTCTTCAATTTATCGAGCGCTTTAACTCGCATTACTTGCGTTCTACATTTGAGAAACGTAACTCGCGAAATGAACGTCTTTATCGAGAAGAGAGCTTCTATGATGCCAATGATAATCTGTTCCGCAAAGAAAGCGCTCTTTTCAATCCCAATCGAACCATTACCACATTGTGGAGTTATGGTCCTCTAAATCGACTCAGCATGCTTACAGAAGCAGCAGGGACTTCAGAGCAAAAAATTACAGAATATGCCTATACACCCAAGGGTTTGCTCTTTCAAACGACCAAGCCTAGTGGCATCACTCTTACGATTACTTATGATCCACTTGATCATCTCCGCTCACAAAAATCTTCCGATGAAACGATCAATTATACTTACATCCACAATCGCCTAGGTCATTTACTGCAAAGTAGAGATGAGCGTGAGAAAACAACTTTGAAACGCACCTATGATCCTAAAGGCCGCCTTCTTAGCGAAACACTATCCAATCATCTTAATTTGGATCTTAGCATTCAAAATGGCTATGACAAACAAGGCCGCCGCACTCGCCTAGATCTTCCCGACAACTCATTTGTCACTTACTCTTTTGATCCGCTTTATCTGCGCGCTGTTGCACGCCGCGACTCAAATGGTAACGCCCAATATACACACATTTATTCTAGCTACGATCTTGCCGGGAACCCTCTCTCTCAAGAGATGATTGGCAACCTTGGCCAATTATACCGCACCTACGATGCAGCAGGACGACCTATTAGCTATAACTCACGCTATTTTTCGCACGAGATTCTGCGATATGATGAGGTTGGCAACATTCTCAAATCTCGTCTCCATAATGAAACACTCGATTATGCATATGACGACCTCTATCAGTTAGTTTCAGAAAAAGACCATACCTATGGCTATGATTCGCTCTACAATCGTTTCCAGAAAGACGCCTCTACCTATGCAGTCAATTGCTTAAATCAACTGCCCACCGAGTTTACTTACAATCCAGATGGCAACCCAAGCTCTCATGCTAAGGCGCATTATACTTACGATGCTTTGGATCGTCTTATCAGCATCGAAAACATCACCCAGCGTCTCAAGTTCACCTATGATTCTTATCACCGACGACTTTCAAAAACCGTCTATATTTTTGAAAATGGCCTCTGGAAGCCCACTCAGACAGTTTTTTATCTTTACGATGATCAGAATGAAATAGGCGCCGTTGATGCTCGTGGCAAACTGCAAGAGCTGCGCATTCTCGGAAAAACCCCTCAAGCTGAAATCGGTGCAGCCGTTGCGCTTGAACTTCATGGCCAAACCTACGCACCCCTGCATGACATCCATGGCAACGTCGCCATGCTTGTCTCGGTTTCAGATCAAACCTGTGAACAGTATCGCTACACCGCATTTGGCGAAGCGAAGCATCCTATACCTCTTTCACGCAACCCCTGGCGCTTCTCCTCAAAACGCCTCGATGAAGAAACCAACCTAGTCTACTTTGGCCGCCGCTACTACCTTTCCGATTACGGCCGCTGGCTCACGCCAGATCCGCTTGGCCTCGATGCCGGTCCCAACATGTACGCCTTTGTTTCAAACTCTCCGCTTACTCACGTAGATCTCTACGGACTCTTGGGCAGCCGTCAGTATTCAACTTTCACGACCAACGATTTCAAGCAAGCTGGCATTGGTACTGCACATGGAATCGGCGACTTCGCTCTCAACACCGCGTCTTTCTTATCCACAGCCGGTTGGGGACTAACTGTTCCTTTCCGATCTGTCAACTGGATGAGTGGTAGAAGCACCTTCTCTCAAGATTGGGAATCAATTCAACGCTCTAACGCAGCCCTGCATGCGTCAGGCAAGCGCTGGATGCAGAGTGCCCTCCCTGGCGATATGAACCACAGAGGATATGGCTTATTCCGCCACGGAACGAACGACGGCATAGGACTAGGTACGCTTGCAGTCGGCGCTTACGCAGCTGTTGTGAAAGGAGCCTCTTTCTTTGCTCAGAAGGGCTTCTCTGCAGCTAGAGGAATGATGGACTTGCGGAAAATATCAAAGCCCGCTATTCAAGAACTTCAACTAAATCGCTTTCACCAGGCTGCCCGAAATCTTTCAGAGACAGGACAAAACAATATCCGTATCTTAAGAGGCTGGGCAAAAAGCAAAGGTTGGGAAAAATTTCCTAATTCACCCGGTGCACCAGAAACATGGGGTAACTTCAACTCATTTAACAAATTTGATTGGAGATTAAAGATTAAGCCCGAAGCTAGTTTTAGAGAGGGTCTACATGTTAATAGTAATGTTCCTAGAGCTAGTGCACGATTTGAAAAAGAGTTATATATAAATCCATTTACAGGAGAAACGGGGGGTGTCAATGTTGGTGGACACATACCCCTTGAGAACCTGTATTATAAATAGACAGAGGTTCATTAATAATGAAAGATAGGGTGGAAATGCTTATGAATTTGCTTTTTGATAAAACAGCTTCTATTACTGAACGTGATGAAGCTGCTACCGATCTAAGTGAATTTTCGGATACACGAGCTGTAATTGCTCTATTAAAAAAAGGTAAGGACCTAAGCGAAAATGCTCTGGTTTTAAACTCATGCGGCGAATCTCTTGGCACTATCTGGTCTAACAATGGTATTTTTGATGATAAATCATATCATGCTCTATCAGGGACCGCACGTTATGGAGCCTTTGCTGTTATAAAGTATAAAAAACCTGAATGGCTTGTACAATATCAGTTAGAAAAAGATGATTTTTCTAACTAAATAAATCTAGTCTTGAATTTCAGGCTTGGGCAACCACGCTATCTGTATCCATACAGCCTTCGAGGTCTTCTAAGTTCAAACTAACTCTTTGCAGTATTTGTGTCCTGAGTGACTCAGGCAGCTTTAAGACAAAAATGCTGAAATCAAATACTGAGCTGTCACGCAGGATGTGCTGGAAACAATGAAGCTCGTTATAAAAATCATAGATGCGTCGATCTTCACGTGTTCCCTTATGTCGGACAACCATCTCCACAATGTCATCGATAAGATCTAGGGTGGACGTCGAAAGCAGCATGAAGAGAGAAGCGTACATGGTGACACCAAAATAGACTTGCTCGACTTTATTCTTGTCGAAGAAATCTTCCCAAATAACCAATGAGGTACGAAGAGCCGTAAGGTTTATCAGCAGGCCGATAAATCTGAGTGTAACCGTAAGCTTGGGTTCGAGCTGTTCTGATAGCGATTTCTCTCTTCGGCAACATAAACGACTTAAGACAGCTTTGGCAACGCGTTGTGTCATTTTAACAATCGCGCTACTGGTTAGATAAAGGCCTGAAACCACCGTAACAGCTGCTAGAGTACCCGCGGCGCCGTCGTCATTCGCTAGATAGGCTTTAGTTTTGGAAAATGCATACATCATCCAGGCTGTTTGAAAAGAAACGTTAAAACATAACCCAATGAAAAGGGACACACGACCAGAAAGGGGAGTTGCTCGAGTAGCTGCAAACTCTGGAGGAATCCCTAAGATTTTTGAAATGTAAGTATCTAACCTATTTGGATCATCACCATAACGCAAAGGAGCAAGTAGCTGTAGAAAGAAGAGCTTCTCACGCTTCGCTGTCTCCACAAAGAGCTCACGATGCAGATCAATAAGACCAACCACTTCAGAGCGAATCGCTTCGATTTTTTTCTGAACGTAATCAAATCTGCACCTATGCAGCTGCAGAGCATTTAATGAAAGTTGTAGAGAACGAATAATGGGTAGAGCTCCTGCGGCAAGTAAAACACCAAATCCCACAGGTGTGTGGTTTTTATCGTAATCAAAAGTTCCAAACGCAATAGGAACCTGAGATAAAAGAGCCAATGCCACAACCGTGGTGGTTAAGATCACCACGCAACATTTTCCTGAAGAGTTACGCTGAAGCAGCAGGATTTCGCATCTTCCTTTTGGACCAAGCGGCTCACTAATCGTCTGATTAAGCGCCCAGAATTCAAAGCCCCAGGTGGCAATACTATTTGCCACAGCAGAAGCTTGAGCTATTCCTGCAGACAAACGCATAGAAACCTGGAGATAAGGCACTATTGCTGCAGCAGCAATTACCCCACCCGTTACACGCGCTGTTAGCCGAAGACTGCCATAGCGATCGACAGGATCAGAATGTTGAAGTGGCCCTTCTAAAAGCGCCCGTCTGACCAGATCTTCAGACTCCATGGTGCGCCGTACGCTGTTAGTTCGGTCATACGCTTTGTCGACAGTATTAACAGACGACTCATCATCATCTCGCACCCGCGGCAAAAGAAGAAGATCTTGAAGAGAAGAAAAAGAGGAAGATGATAAGGATTTGATGGTCATGCGAGCAAAAAGCATAGTGCAAACGCACAAAAGATCAAGAAAAATTTAACGATATGGCCTCATCAAATTAACCATGGAAATGTTTTTTAAGAATAAGTAGGGTGAGCTTGATACATGTTTAAAAAAAGCGAGATCACTCGCGGGCACACTTATGAAAAACAGCTCTGTTTCAACCCTCTTATTTATCTTCATCTTATGTGTAGGCGCAGCACTTGGCTATCCCGCCTATCAAACCATGCCAGGAAGCGCGGTAATGATCTTTGGCGTCACACTTCTGCTTGCATGCCTAGCTGCCAGTTCCGTTCAAGTTGCGAACCAGTGGGATCGCGCCGTGATTCTCAGACTCGGACGCTTCCGCGCTTTAAGAGGCCCAGGATTGTTTTTCCTCATCCCCATCATCGATAGAATTTCATACTGGATTGACATCCGCGTCATCGCCACCGCCTTTAAAGCCGAAAAAACCCTCACCAAAGATACCGTGCCCGTAGATGTTGACGCCGTGCTCTTCTGGAAAGTAATCGATCCAAAAAAAGCCGCCCTTGAAATCGCCGACTATCAAAGCGCCATCGGCTGGGCCTCACAAACAGCCCTCCGTGATGTCATCGGTAAAACCATGCTCTCAGACATGCTCGAAGGCCGCAGCAAAATCAGCCACGAACTGCAAGAGATCATCGATGAACGCACCGAGCCCTGGGGCATCACCGTCATCTCCGTCGAGATCAAAGACGTCCTAATACCCCCAGCCCTCGAAGACGCCATGTCCATGCAAGCCCAAGCCGAAAGAGAACGCCAAGCCCGCGTCATCCTCGGCGACTCCGAGCGCCAAATCGCCGAAAAATTCGGCGAAGCCGCCCAGACCTACATCAACAACCCCGTCGCACTCCACCTCCGCGCCATGAACATGCTCTATGAAGGCATCAAAGATAACTCAACCATCGTCATCGTGCCCAGCTCCGCCATCGAAACCATGCAACTCGGCGGCCTCTCCGGCATGACCGCCCTCACCATGGGCCTCGACCAGAAACAAGCCAACAAGCCCAAAGAAGCCCCACCCGAACGCCGCCACCGCAAAGAAACCAACCCCGAGCCAGAAGAAGAGGAGTGAGACCAGAACTCATGAGCCTTTGCAATATAGAACCAGGCTCTCAAACCAACTCATTGCCAAATTAGCTATCCAAAGAAAAACGCTTTCAATACCCCTTAATGCCTGCCAAAAGCAATTATCAGGTTCAGGATGGGGAATCGGAAGCTCTTCACCTCTAGGCGGCAATAGTTGTTGAATTTCACCAAAATACAAGGACATATCAGAAGGAAGTTTAATCAAATACAGATAGGGACATAAAGCTACTTCCGGCGGTAGACGTATGGGCCGGTTTCTCGAAAGGTCGATCAATCCTAGAGCACGGCAGCCTCCAATTTGACTAGGTATGGCCGTTAATTGATTTCCACTAAGATTGAGAGTCTGTAGCGCAGTTAATGGAAAGAGCTTAGCAGATAAGCTTGTAATCCGATTATTTGAGAGATCTAGCAGCTCTAACATGCTGCACTGATTAATTGTAAACGGTACGGCTTCAAGTTGATTACCGGAGAGATTAAGTGTTTTCAGGCCTGTAAATGACCCGATCTGCATTGGCAGCTGAGTTAGATTTTGATTACTGAAGTCCAGAGTTGTGAAAGTGCCCAGCCAAAACTTGTATTCTTCCATCCAATCAACAATAGCTTTTGCTATCGTAGCCAAATCTCCGTCACGACAAATAACGTCTTGAGCCGTTGCAGGAGCAAGTCCGGAATCAGCAAAAAAGGCAAAAAAGTGATTCAGAGCAGCATCAGAAGAATGCGTAAGCGCAGCCAATCTTGGTGCATTGGATATCCACTGAGTGGGTTCAATAAGTGGAATGCCACAGGCTTTTGCTCTTTGAAAATTTCTTATGCAAACAGCCTTTACCTTTTCTCGATATGAGGCTAGATGCGAAACTGCTTGAACTTCATACCTTAAAGCCCATTTTTTTTGGCATTCAACCCAAAGAGGCTTGTAAAAGGCATCCGAGATATGCCTTAACCCCTTTGAGACCTGTGCCATCGAATGTGGCTGTTCCGAAAGGTATGCAATGAGGTTCAAAGGATCATGCGGTAACGCCTGGAATGTCGGGAGTGTCGGTGGTAATGCTGCCATATTATTTTCAAGTTTTGAAAGTTATTAAAATTCGCAAATTTTCTGAAAGCATTGAATAAGGCTATGAACTAGAGACAGTAGTTGGTTTGCGATCCAAGAAAAGACCATCCCAATGCTTCGAAATATATATTGGAAACAGTTTAACTGAGCTGGGACTTCAGCAAGCTCTGGCAAAGCAGGCAATGGAGGCATGGGGGGCAAATCAACACCTTCAGGGGGCAACAAATGCATAATTCCATCCAAAAATTCCAATCGGAAAGGAGAGACTTCAATAAAACAATTACAACGTTGAATTTCAGGTGGTAAAAACGTAAGAGGATTACCAGATAAATTAAGCCAGGCTAATCTTGAAGAGCCCATTCGACTGGATATTGTTGTTAATTGATTGCTCGAAAGATCTAGGTGGTGCAATTCAGGAAGGTCAAAAATTTCCTCAGGCAGGTTTGTTAGATGATTCCCATAAAGATTGAGATTCCCCAATTTGGTGCAGGCGCCGACTTCTATTTGAACAGAAGTAAGTCTATTATTGGAAAGATTAAGACGTTGCAATATGTTATATCGAATAATTTCTGCTGCAAAAACTGTAATCTGATTATATGAAAGATCGAGATCCTCCAGTTTAGCAAGCAGACCGAGTGCATCAGGAATAACTGTGAGCTTGTTATGTCTCAGATTGAGATGCCGTATTGAAGAGTAGGAACGGATTCCTCCATTAAGAATTGTAATCTGATTATACGAAAGATCGAGAGTTTCCAATTTAGCAAGCAGACCTAGCACAGCAGGAATAATTGTGAGCTTGTTACCGCTAAGATTGAGACGCTGCAGAGCAGAGCATGAACTGATTCTTCCAGATAAAGATGTAAATAAATTCTGAGCAAAGTTAAGCACTTTCAGCTTAGTAAGCATCCCTAGTTGATCAGGCAGAGCCGTAAGTTGATTGTTTGAAAGATCTAGATGCTCTATTTCCTCGCATAAACCGATGCCGCCCGATAAGGATGTAAGCTGGTTAGAAGAAGCGTTAAAGATTCTTAGTTTTGCACATTTTCCGATCTGGACAGGAAGAGCTGTGAGTTGATTGTCGTGGAGATTTAGCTCCTTTAATATTGGACACCGACCGATGTTTTTTGGAAAGGTAGTAAACTGATTGGGACTTAGATTGAGGATTCTTAAATTTGTAAATCTCTCTATCTGTGAAGGTATATGAGTAAGATTGCGATTCTCAAGATTTAAAGATGTGATAGTAGACAGCTCACGCTTATGGCGCCCCATCCATGCACTGATAGCCTCTGCTTTTGCAGTAAGATCTTCTGGCAAACGGGAAAGAAATTTTTGTGCGGAATGGAAAACAAGCGGTTTAGGATCTGATTGGAGATCAGCAAAGATAGTAAAAAAGGTACAAAGATCAGCCGCCAAAGAAAGAGCAATCGCAGACAGTCTCGAAGGATCGAATTTACTTTGACCATTTGCAAGAGGTGGAATGTTGCTATCAGTTGCCCGTTGGACAATTCCTTTATAGAGATCCTTTACACACAACATTGGGGATGAAAGATGAGAAATAGCTTGAACTTCGCATTGCAAAGCTCTCTCTTCACCATAAGCCCTCCAAAGGCGCTCAAAATACCCCTCTGAAGCCCCTCCAAATCTCTTCGCCACCTGTGACAGCAGGTAATGATCCCTCACAAAAATTGCAATGTGATTCAAAGGATCTCGAGGCAAAGTAGAAAGCGTCGGCGGTAATGTTGCCATATTATTTTCAAGTTTTGAAAGTTATTAAAATTCCGTTCCTTAAATCGCACTCTCAATAATATCTAGAACTTTGAAAAAATGCACAACTGTGTGAATTTTTATTGCACAAGCTTTCATCATTCCTGCAATTTCACACAAACATCCAGAAAGCATTGACTTTCTGGGCAACATGTATTAAGAATTCTCCCTCTTGACTTTGGAGGGCATGAATGCAGCGCTATTTTTTGAGCTTGATTTGTTGCTTACTGACAATTGCTGCTTTTTCAGATGAAGAATCACACGAAGAGTTTATTCTCTCTACTCCCGATCAAGTTGCTGCACTTACAAGCGAACCAAGTTATCTCATCGGTGGGTTGATTAGCCCTCTCGGTGGTCAACTTGTTTTAAGACAAACTGACCTGATCGTTAAAGGCGCGCAAAACCTCAGCCTTAGCCGTGTTTATGTTCCTATTTACATGCCCACTTCTTTTCCAGAACACAAACGTTACCGAAAAGAGTGGAACAAGCGCTACTTGCAAGAGCATCTCAAAAATAATTATCAGGGGTGGCGCATTCTTCCATACCTTCGACTCAAATTAGATGCACAGCGCATGGAGGTGCATCTCACTGATCCCAATGGAACTACGCTGGCGTTTCGTTTATCTGGTCCTAACTATTCAACAACCACTCTTTTATCTCCTCCGTATGCATTAAGCAACGCTGCGGGAGATCTTCCAAGCGGTAAGTATGACCCTAGAAATACACGCATTACGTGCGACAAGGGAAGTAAGCTGGTTACAGTTCATGCTCCTGATGGAACTAAGCGTCTTTATCGCGCAAAATTTCCATTGACTGGAACGCTCATGCTTTCGTTAGAAAAAGAGATTCTGCCAAATGGAAAAGTGATTAGGTACACCTATACTCAAAATTCCTTAGCTATGGCTATGGAAAGTTTAGATCCTAAAGAGCGTTTTGTTTATGCCTCCATCCATAGGCCCCGCAACAATCAGCATTATGTCTCTTCTTCTGGCGTGACAGTCGATTACACCCATCAACAAAGACCTCTTCATTGGAGGATGAGCATAAAGGGCGGCCATGAAGAATCTCGTTCTTCTTCTCCGTCTATTCTCACATCCGTAAGCAGTCCTTTTTACCGCTATGAAAGCCTGAACTATAACGATCGCTTTCTATTAGATTCATATTCTGGAAAAAACGATGTCTTTAAATGCGAACATACGGGCTTTGGAAAGGAGTCTCATTTCAAAGTGCATAAGCTCTTACTTCCAGTAGGTCAAAACGATAGCTTCTATCCTGTTCATGAACTGACCTATCAACCCCCAATTGCTGGAGAAAAAGAAGGCACAACCACAATTAAAAACAGCGATGGGACCTCGATCACTTATCATTTCTCAAAAAACCTGCTCACAAATGCAATCCACTATTTTGACCAAGATGGGAAACTCAAAAAAGAAAAAGCCTATTCCTGGACTGAAAAGAACTGGCTCAAATCGATTGAAATGCGTGATGGTCAAAAAAACATTCTCTACAAAAGATCTTACAACTTTGATGCTTTTGGCAATCCAATCTTGGAAGTCTTTAACGGTGATTTAACTGGGAGTGGCACTCAAGAAGACTACACGATCGCACGCGAGTTTTCTCAAGATGGCAGAAACCTGCTGTTAAAAGAAGCCTGTGATGATAGCAAAGTCATCTGCTATACCTATCTTCCCCATTCTAACCTCGTCACTTCCAAGTTAACAAAGGATGGGGATAGAATCCTTCTTCGAGAGTTCTCCAAATACGATGACTGCAACAATCTCATTCAGCAGATCTCAGATGATGGGGAAAGTGCTGATGAAGACACCCTATTGGGCGTTTCGCAAAGGACAATTACAAATTACATCTTGCGCCAGCAAGTCCCTTTCCTACATATGCCCGAATGGATAGAAGAGAAATATTGGGAAGTCGGCATTGAAGTGCCTTTGAAAAAAAGTCATTTAATCTATGACCAGCAAGGCAATGTTGTGCAAGAAGAGGTTTACGATGCTGATGGAGTACTCGCCTACACCATCTATAAACAATACAATGAGCGCGGAGATCTCATCTCTGAAACAAATCGCCTAGGACAACAAGCCACCTATGCCTATGATCCAAAAGGACAAATAGACAGCGCGACCAATTTTTCTCAAAGACTACTCAAAACCTATCATCACGACACAAAAGGACGCCTGCGCGGAAAAATGGAAAGAGGGGATGATGAGATCTTGCATTTTTTCTCTTATTCCTACGATGCGCATGATCGCCTGATTCAAAAAACAGAGCCCTTCGCTGATACAACGCATTACACTTATGATCCTCTTGTTAATCAGGTTGCATGCACCGACTTTCCATCAGTTATTTCTGCAGAAGGCCAAGCCTCTTCTGTTACCACATTCTCAAGCTATGATCCCTTCGGAAGAGAACTAACTAAAACAGATGCCAATGGGAATGTAACCACCTATCGCTATAACGCGTATGGATCTCCAATTGAGATCACATATCCAGACGGCAGCAAAGAGCACTTTCGTTATTTCAAGAATGGAAAACTCGCCCGACATACAGATTCTGATGGACTTACAGTTCAGTATCAAAATGATGTACTTGGCAGAACGCTTTCAAAAACATACATCTCATCCGACGGCAGCGCGATTGCCGAGGAAATTTTCACCTACAACGGCTTTAATCTCCTTACAGAAACCGATAGAGAAGGCAATCTAATCCAATACTTCTATGATGGTGCTGGCAGGAAAACCCGCGAGGAGTTTGGCGGCAAAATCAGCGATTTTAGTTATGACATCCTTGGCCAACTTGCAACCATCCACAAATACAATGGAGATAACACACTTCTGATTCATTACAAAAGAGACGTTGAAGGACGTCTTATAGAGGAGTCTAAAACAGATGTTTTAGGTCAGCCGCTTACCAGGGTGTCGTATACCTATGACGAAGATGGCAACCAGAACACAATCACCCGTTACAT
The DNA here is from genome assembly GCA_963700985.1 of uncultured Chlamydiales bacterium. Classification (GTDB taxonomy): domain Bacteria; phylum Chlamydiota; class Chlamydiia; order Chlamydiales; family Rhabdochlamydiaceae. Next base: position 1,127,756 of record OY969554.1, on the reverse strand, counting down.
TAATGGCAAGGAAGCCATTCACACGTTTACATGCGACTCTTTTCATAGACAGATCGAGGAACAAGATGCGCTGGGCTATTTGACCAAAACCACCTATGATGAAAACTACACCAACCAACTAGGTCAAAAAGTTCTCCAAATTGTAGAAACCGATCCACGTAACATTATCAGGGTTGAGACGCAGGATGCACATGGCAGGTTGGTCAAAAAAGAGATCTTAAATCCTCTAAACGTCCTCATCTCACGCCAAGAAATAATCTACGATCCGAGCGGCAACCTAACTCTAAGAAAAGATCACGTTTACGAGAATACTCTCTACAAAAACACCCAACTCGCTAAATACACCTATAACAACCGAAACCAAACAGCATCTTTAACTCGTGCCTTTAATACTAGCAACAGCAGAACAACCACTTTTACCTATACCCCTGCCGGTAAACTCGCAAGCAAAACCTTACCCGATGGCATATGCCTCAACTATGCTTATCACCCAATGGGTCACCTTCAAAATCTACACTCTTCCGACGGAAAGATCCAATTCTCCTTCCTGCGCAATTGTTTAGGACAACTTCTCACCGCCACAGATGAAGTGCAGAAAAGCTCTATCCAACGAGAACTCGACCCCTCCGGCAACATATTAAAAGAAACTTTCCCAGGGGGCCTCGCAATCGAAAAAACCTATGATGCCTTTGATCGACCTATAACTCTGACTCTCCCTGACAAAGGAAAAGTGATCTACACATACGACCCACTATTCTTAAGAAACGTCACACGTGCTTCCTATTCTGGAGAAATACTTTATACCCATAGCTACGACCTATACGATCAAGATGGCAATCTCGTAGTTGAAAGCTTGATTGGCAACCTTGGCCAAGTCATGCATAGCACCGATTTGAAAGGCCAGAACCTTTCCACAAGCAGCAGCTATTTCCTCCAACAAAACAGCTTTGACCCCTGTGGCAACCTTCTTAGCAGACACATCGACACAACCCCACAAACCTACACCTACGATGATCTAGCGCAGCTCACCTCAGAAAATAGCTCCTCTTACGCCTATGATTCTCTCTACAACCGCACCAAGAAAAACACCCAAACATGCGAAATCAATGCCCTGAACGAGCTGCTTACTTCAGGTGATCTCCAACATACCTTCGACCTAAATGGCAACCAGATCCTCAAAAAAAGCCCCTCAGGGGCTTTTAATTTCACCTACGATCCTTTAAACCGCCTCATCAAAGCCGAGAATGCTGAAGTCACTGTCGAGTTCACCTACGACCCACTCGATAGACGCCTCAGCAAAACCGTGCGAGCCCCCTCTTTCTGGGGAACACGCACTACCCAAGAGCACTACCTCTATGATGGACAAAATGAGATCGGTGCCTTTACAACCACTTCAGCACCCGTAAACCTGCGCATCCTCGGCCTCAGAAACCAAAAAAGATTCCCCTTAACCATCGCCATCGAGATAGGAGGACAAACCTTTGCACCCATCATCGACTACCAAGGCAGCATCTGCCGCCTCATCGATCTCCACTATAAATCCTGCTCCCACAGCTACACCTTCACCGCCTTTGGCGAAGAACTGAACCCAAAAACAGAAAGCTATTTCAACCCCTGGCGCTATGCTTCCAAACGCTTCGATCCCGAACTAAACCTCATCTATTTCGGTAAGCGCTACTACGACCCCGCTAGCTCCCGCTGGCTAACCATCGACCCCGCCGGCTTCATCGACAGCATCAACCTCTACCAGTATGTCCTCAACAACCCCTTCCATTATGTCGATCCCGATGGGCAATTTATATTTGCCGTTCCCCTATTGGCACTAACTTGGAAGTTAGTTGCTGTTGCAGCGGTGACAGCTTTTGTGAGCTACGAGATCGACCAGCATTTAATCAGTTCAGGAAACTCCACAAACGAAGCAATTAATGGAGCCGCCCAAAACATCTTTGGCCTGGTACCAAATGCCCTTATTCAGGCAAAAAAGAACACTAATGTATATGTGCCAGATAGGCCATTGCCCAATACTCCTGATGGAGTGCATATTCCGGATGTAGATGCTCCACATACTCAACTTGGTACAAAAGGAGGGCGTAAAGGGGAATATCCTCAAGCAAGGGAATTTGATGAGCATGGTAATCCAGTGCGCGATATTGATTTTACCGACCACGGCCGGCCTCAGAATCATCCAAATCCTCATCAACACGAACATAAACCAAATCCTACCGGAGGAACTCCTATTAGAGATCCCAAAGGTCAACCTGTAACGGGATGGAACTATTTATGAATACTAAGGGACTCAGGGTATCTGATATAAGGGATGGGAAGTGTATTCCTCTTTCTGAGATATTAGTAGACATTCCATATGCAAATCAGTTCAATTGGGCATTATTATGGTTTGATGTAACTCCCATTAAAAAAGAAGGAAAGCTGATCTGTGAACTAGAAAAAAAAGTCAATGAGTCTGAAGAAGGGCTTACTTGCACCTTTGAATCATTAGTTGAGCTTTCTAAAAAAATTTTCCAGGAAATTGAGGTTCTTATTATTGGATGTAGAATTAAAGAAAATCTTCATCGATATAAAGAAGATCAAAAAATGTATGAAACTTGCGATACTGTTATCGAGATGATTGACGGTGGGTTTTGGGAAGTTTTTTCAAGAGATACAAATTGGATCGATCAACTAGCGAAAAAATATAAAGAGGTAGAGTTTCTTATGTCAGACTTTCAAAGCAGAGATCCAAAAAATTAGGAGTAAATTTTCCATTGAATGTGAGTTAGAAAGATCATTTTCATCGAAGGAAAGTGGTGCTTTCATGAAAGGCACTATTCTATTTCAGCTGCAAAAAATTGATTTATTGATGAAAAATGAAGACGCATGAATAAGTTGACATATCCTTCCATCAGTGAAAATAACGGCATTGCAGCACTCTCAGACGCTGATCGATTAGTTTATAGCGTTGGCATTTCAACCGGGGGCGTAGCAGAAATGCGCATGGCGCATGCAAACCCTAAACGTCAGATAGTTGCCACTACCATCGATCCAAATGGCTTAAAATTTGCCCAAGAGCATGTTGAATCAGCCGGGCTTCTTGGACAAATCGATATCAAGCTAGAAGATGTAGCCAAGCCGCTGCCCTACACAGATGACCATTTCGATTTTATCTACGCACGCCTAGTTCTTCATTACCTTCCCAGACACACCCTCGAACAAACCCTACAAGAACTTTATCGTGTGCTAAAACCCAGCGGCAGAATATTCGTAGTCGTGCGTTCCACCGATTGCTTCGAAGCCAAAACCCCAGATGCAGCCTATGATCAAGAAACTCGAATGACCACCTATACCTCCAACGGACACACCTACAGCCGATATTTTCACACCCAAGAATCTATCCAAAACCATCTGACCTCCTCAGGATTTCGCATTCAATCTACCAAAGCCTATCCCGAGCAGCTCTGCATCGACTTCCAACGAACCCAACTAGCCCAGCAACTTGACTCGCTTATCGAAGTCCTTGCCACCAAGTAAGAGGGTATGAATATGAAGAGAAAATTTCTCGCTAAAAGCTTCAGCATTGTCTGTAAGAATAGCCTATTGCTGCTTGTGTTTTTCTGTCCGCTTTCGCCATTTGTAGCCAATTTGTGCTCAGCATCTGAGACGGCTACATCTTCTACTTCTAAGTTTGATGTAACCAATGAAGAACGTGTTTGGCTTCGAGAATTTTTCCATGACCTCTTGTTTGATGATCCCGGAGCTTACGTCTTATATGGGACTAAACCAATGTCTTGGTCTCTTCTCGAAGATCCAGCTACAGAAGCAGAACTAGCTGAACACAAAGCACGGATTGAATCTCTTTCCTCCGAAGAAAAAGAGAGACTCATTGTTTTGAAAAGAGAGCATTTTGATCTTAAGGCAAATTTTCAGAAGTGGGAGCAAATCAAGCGTCGCTTTCCAGTCAGTCAATACTTATTTGGAAGGTTCCCCAATCGATATGATAACAGCATTGATAATCTATTCTTTGTGAACATCGAGCAAATGATAAGAACGCTTCTTGCAAATTATATCGATTTTCGGAGGGTTCTTGGCTATGGCTTTGATCCCTTTCAAGTTGTTTTCGAGGTTGAAAACAGAGATTCCAAATTTTGGAATGATGTACAAAAACATCACGTCCTACTCGGAATCCTCCTAGGATTTGGAAGAGATAATTCTTGGTTTTTCGAATGGATGATCCAATATGACAATACGCCTGGTAAGCAGGGTGATTTTTTTGCCTCGTTTTCTTCGAATTTTTACCAAGAGATAGGACAAATATATGGCCCGACTAGTGAGGCTTTCTTTTTGCCTGTCTTTAGAACTTACGGACTCTATCCAACTGACAAAGAGCTATTCGAGCAATATAAGATGGACCGACAAAAAATCAATAATCTTTACCAAGAACAAAATGAGGTTGATTTGGCTTTAGAGTGGCTAACTAGGTAGCGACTTGTCGGCCAGAATTTTCGTGCCTAATTGATAAATCATCAGATGCTCCCGAAGCTCATATACCCTTTGAAGAGTTTGTTTATAAGAGCCATATAAATGGAAATTAATAGAAAAGATGTAGTTGAAGAGTTTTTGCGAAATCTTTATTGCATTTCTAATAAAGAATATCAAAAAAAGATATGGATAGAAGGAACAGGTCCGGAATGCCATGACTTTGATGAAGCCGTCAATGATTTTTTCGGAGATGGTGGCCCTATTTTAGAAAACTATCAAGATTATGGACTTTCACAAAGTCAATACCAAATTCTAAAAAAGTTCCATGATGAATTTAGGATTTTCGCCGATAAAAATGATTTTCCGGAAGAATTCATAGATACTCCAGAATGGACAAAAATTATGAACTTAGCAAAAGACGTTTTAAAAACATTCAGTTACAAACCAAAATAATATCGCCTTTTATGTTCTCTTAGTTAGAGCAAAGATGATTCTTGATAATTCTTTCAAGAATACCGGACGTTGTCAATGCATGACGCCGTACTTTTCCCAAGCCATCATTCCGATCGATGCATTTGATAGCCTCTACGATGTCCTTGGCTTCTACTTTCTGCGCCTGAAGACTACCTGCTAATAAAGTCATCTGTCGGCTTAGCGGATTTACTCCCAAACGCTCCAGCAGACCGATTAATTCACCATGGAGGAGTTTGGCTCTTAACGATGGAATTATTAGAATTTGCTTTTGTTCTTCATCGTTCAAAACTGCTTTAAATATGTCAGCTATTGCTTGGGCTAGGGGCGCCGGATCACATTCCCAATATGATTTTCTATTATCTCGAGACTTTGCTGTATGTTCAACTAATTTTATCCGCGCTGGTTCAGATAACTGACAGATTAAACGCATTTGGATTTCGACAAAGACAATTGCCCCTGTTGCTTCTCCTAACTTGACCGATAGATTGTTTAAGGCGCTTAACAAGGCATTTATTTCTCCACTCGATAGTTTCGGATCACTTGGTATTGATGGAGCATTGGGTTGTGGCTGTTCTCTATTTTTGGTCATATCAACAATCCTTTTTCTGTGGTTTAAGGCATTTTTAAGCACTCGGTCTTCTGGAGTGCTAAGCTTGAAACATCCGCATCACTTATGTCAAGGAGTTTCAGGACCTTGTCAGCATGACAAGGTCTATAGGTCCAATGGCGACTGCTTTCGATTGATTTTTAGTTAGATCACTACTCATCTCTTCCAAAGAAAATCAGCTCTACTTCACTGCATAAATAGTTGGGAAAATTCTACACTTATCGAAGTGAACGGTAACTACTGAAAACCCAACTTTTCTGACTGCATCTTCCATCCCCATGGCGTGAAGGATGATCGTATGGACATTCATTAAGAGTGTACCCATCTGATCCCCTCAGGATTTCACATTCAATTTACCAACGCCTATCCCGAACACCTCTGCATCGACTTCCAACAAACCCAACTGACCCAGCAAGTTGATTCACTCGAGGTTCTAGCCACCAAGCCCAAAGCCCTTTAGCTCAATTCCGAAGCTGAAAAGAAATAGGTAGCGAGAACTAGCTTTTCGCAATGAAGGTTTTTGCTTTTTGCCTCACCACCTCTTGCAAAATCTAAAAGCACTCGCCTTAGAAAAAGTTATATACAATTTTTCTCGACCTTTGATTATGGTGGCAAACTATGGAGCTATAAAAGAGGTCTCTGCTTATATGGCAAAAGCGCATACGCTTCCTGACACTCATCAATCCTCTCTGCAGCTTGCCGTCATCCAGCTAACAGGTATTATTAGTTTACCCGTTTTGGCATCGAGTGTTTTGATTCGTCACCTCACGAATTTTACCGATGCTGTCGTAACAGTTGTGTTAGCGAATGTCATACTGTGGGTCATTCGTTATGGCATTATTTCTATGAGCTATAAAGGACGAAAAAGTGCTCTTGATATTGCGCAAGATTACCTAGGAAATATTGGGGGTTATTTCATTGGAGCTCTATTATTGGCTTCAACTCTGGCATGGTTTATTGTTGAAACAACTTTGGCGAGCAATGTCTTAACTCAACTCATTCCCTTAAATACCGGAGAAGGCGTTAATCGTTTTATTCAAACAAGCGTTGTTCTCGGAATTCTAAGCACGCTTTTTTGTATGGAAGGAATCGTAGTCCTTCGCCTGTTAGCAGTCTTTTCATTTCCTATTTTGATCTTAGTTTTTATCGGAGTACTCTTTACGTCGCCCTTACAAACAATATCATCAGAGACTGTCGGCATTTCATTGATGGGCTTATCAATTGCCTTGGGAACAAGCCTTGGTATTACCGTTGACTTACCGACATTTTTCCGGCATAGCCGTTCATGGAAGACATCTATCAATGCATTAACCATTATCCAATTAGTCAGTTTAGCGATTAGCATCGCGGGGCTTTTTCTTGGGCCCGTTATTAGTCCGTGGCTAGAGTCTCAAGAAGGTATAAATTTTGCAGCTAGCAGTACAGCGCAAAAAATTTTCATAATTATTTTGATTTTTGTCTCAGTCGTATGTGCAAACGTATCAAACGTTTACTCATCTTCAGTCGGCTGGGAAATAATTGCACCAATCTTTGCAGGTCGAAAAGAATACCTAATCCTAGGCCTGGGTCTAACAACAATATATATCCTTGTGGCAAATATTTTCTCTATGCACTCACTTCTAGATACGACCGATAATGCCCTTGTAAATCTGTGTCTTGTATTGGTTTTAGCCTATGTACTCTCTCTATTGTTTCGGCGTTCACCAAGTAGTCTCGAAAAAGGAACTTATTTTTTCGCCTGGCTAATTTCTACGACTCTAAACATTCTCCAGTTTTGTGGCATAATGACCACAAAATACCCACCAATATTGATCGGAGTTCTAGCCATTTTAGCTGTTGTGATTTTAGGATTGTCGGTGAGTAACGTTCTTAAAAGGTCATTTGTTAAGTTGACTTCGCCGTAAGGAAGAAATGGAAAAATATCAACACATACCAGATCGCCACCAAAATTTCTGGCAATTATCATGCATACAAAGCACAGCTTTAGGCTTACCAGGGATAATAATTGGGGGGCAACTCTCGGTGATATATGGAGCAGGGACAGCAGTCATTTCAGTTTGTATTGGGAATATTATTCTTTGGATAATTGGATTAACCATCATCTCCATGGCAGCTGTTGAAAGGAAAAATGCAATCGAAAATATTCGTAAATATCTTGGCAAAGGTGGCAGCACATTGGCGGCTTGGATCTTGATGATTGCATTTTTGTCCTGGTATCTTTTGCAAATCAAATCTGTAAGCGCTGGAGTTAGTGTTCTTTTTTCAGATGATCAAAAATGGCAAGGAGATATAAGAATTGGAGTAGCGCTTGGCCTGTTAACGGCTTTACTTTCTATTGGAGGAATTCGCTTAATAAAATGGACCTGTGTCATAGCGTTTCCTTTGCTACTAAGTTTTCTTTTCTATGCAATTATAGTAATTAATAAACCTGTAAGTTTCATTGGAACATGGGGAATTTCTATGCCTGGCATAATTTCAGTTATGTCTGTAACTTTGCCAGGTGTTGTTAACTTACCCACATTTTTTCGACATTCGCGTTCAAGGGCTGATTCATTTCTTGCTTTAACGCTTATGACTGTTTTTGTTTCTCTATTTCAGGTGCTTAGTATTTACCTAAATATTTCAGAATTTTCAGGACTGTTTACTGCGAATGAAAGAGGCTATGGAATTAATGTTTATTTAGTGTTTGCTTTTGGGTTTTTAGTTTTATCTTCGATATGTGTAAATCTAGTTAATATTTACTTTGCATCGGCCGGATTTGAAATGATTTTCCCTCATAGATGGAGCATAAAAGAATATGCAATAGTGGGGCTACTTGGTACTGCCGGTTATGCTTTTCTTCAAACTTTTCCACCTATGCAATTTTTAGAAGAGATGGCTGATAATTTTATATCCAGTTTAGGAGCAGTCCTATTGCTCGCTTTTTTAGTTAAAATTTTGGTCAGACACAGACCTCGACCATTAGAAAAAATTGTAAATATTTTTTGTTGGTTTATGGGAGGAGTTACAGCAACTATCGTTCTTATTCATAATCCTGGAGAACCATGGCGGGCTTTGATTGGTGGTTTTGGATCAAGCTTAATGGTTTTTTTATTTATTAGTTTTCTAGAAGAATCGATTTGGGCAATTAGAAAGATTTTCTTAGGTGAAAAAACATAGGCTTAATGAAATCCCCATCTTATTTATTAGCTGCCAAGATACTTTCATTCTCAGCATTTAAGGATGTTTTATTAGCAGGAATGTAAGATGTTGGTAATATGGCTTTGTCTTCGTTTTCTTCATCTCTAAGTATTTGATCAACGCTTGCAGGGTAAATATGAGCTAAACAAAAGAGCGATGGATCTGAGGAAGAAACTCCTTGGATGCCTGAATGAACGTCTATGATTTCTTTTAATAGTTGCTCTCTAGGAATCAATGGTTGACTGTCGAATTCTGGATCATTCATTACGCTTGGAAATTGCGGGTAAAAAATGTCACAGGCTAAAACTAAGCTTGGAAAATGATTTAGCCATCGGCTTGTCCGATTTACCAACATATCCAAATCCATTTGATCTGAGTACACACACCCTCCAAAAACAACGACTGGATCATTTCGATATGATTGATCTAGTTTAATGTTTTCATCATTCAGCACCGTAAAATGTTCTTGCCCGTCTCCTTCAAGTAGGCAAGTATAACGCCCTCGCAGTTTTCCCGTGGTGCTTATTAAGTCATTAACTATAGCAATTTTTGCCTTGGAAAGGATGAGGTGTGCTAAAGAGACCTGCATTGAAAAAAGATTGGATGCGTAATGAATTCCATTTCGATCAATTTTGAGGTTATTAGGAGCTACATATTGCCCCCACATTTCAATAGGAGCTCCGTTGATTCGCGTTCCATTTTTTATTTTATTCAGATAATGACTGTACCGAATTGCAACAAAGCTAGAAAAATTCTTTTGCAGATTACGTATGATCTTATCACAAAATTGAGTGCCTACTGGGCTTATCAATTTTAATTTTTTTGTGACCGTTCGCCCTCCTCGCTGGGGATCTGCTTCTTTGATAAAGGCAAGCACATAGAGACAAGTTAAATCAATGAGAGATCCTGGCACCGATAGTTCACATAAACATTGGTTATTTAAGACCGTAGCCTTTTCAAGATTTTGAATCTTCTGTGCGGCTTCCTGTTGTAGTTGATATAGATCTAACTCCAATACTGCAAGGATGAGATCCCTAACCAAGAGTGCCATACCATGACAACAGTTTGCTGTTGTATGAGCATCGAAATCGGTATAGCGTTTTTCTAAGCATGCCTCGATTGTTCTTATCAATGCGCGATAGCAGAAAAGTAGATTGTCTTTAGAAACCAGGGTGGTTTGAGTGCTATGGTGACTGCCATTTATAATAGCTGTTGCAGGAAGTTGGGTTTTCAGATCTGCAATGTCATCTAAAGGTGGGTAGGGGAAAGGACGAGAGTCCGGAAAGGTGAAAGATGCTAAGCTTTCATTTTTTTTGGTCGAATGACTTGCTGCCTGAAAAGTCTGCATTATATTTCCCCGGAAAAATAATTTCTCTAAGAGGATATGCTGTCCTAGCTTTTTTGTGAACTCTCAATAAAGATAGTTTTCAAATACAAAAATTGTTTGATTACATGTATATTTTATAATCTTTAAAATAACAAGGAATAATTTCCGTTAATGTGGACATCAGATCGTAGATAACCGCAGTTGGTTTCCTGCATTTCTCAGCATTTTTACTGCTTTTCTCTAGGACAGATGAATTAGACTATCAAGAATGAAAGAAATTAGCAGCGGGTTTGATATATAGAGAACCCTTCTTAAAAAACTGGGTGCTTAATCAAGGAGTAGAAAACAAAGAATTTAGTAGCTCGCCTTGACTTAATCGGCTTGCCTGAACAAACTAAATGTTTTCTTATGCAGGAGGTCGAAAATGAATCGAGTTATGTTTCTTCTGGCTTGTTTCTGTATGTTGGTTGTAGGCGCGTCCTACGCTCGCGAAGTAGATTATAGCTCCTGTGAATCGATTCAAGACGTAATCGCAAGAGAAACTCAAGAGATAGCTAATACACATCCGGCTGAATATGATGAGCTGGCTGAACTTTATGTCTCGCGAGGGGAGAGTTACCTGCTGTCGGCTCAATATGAAAAAGCAGTTGATGATTTTCAAAATGCTAATTCTCTCTTAGGGCGGTCTCAGAATATAGAGACTGCGTTGATTGTTGCATTTAGAGCGGCATTTGGAGAGGTTGTTAGCTATGATAATCTTGGAATGCAGGAAGATACTGAAAGGGCAATCCAACAACTCCAAATAATTGTCGGTCATGTTGGCGGTAATTGCTTAGAACGTCAGCCTTTTCAAGAAACTGCTAGCCGATCTACTAACAAACCTCATTTTCGTAACATGACTAGGCCCACAGTAAATAGCTTGCACTTTCGAGACATGATTGTTGCTTGCAAAGATAAGAGAACTAAACAGGAAAATCAGCCACAGGCACGGAATAACTACGATGATATCTTGGGTCCTAGCCAGCCCCCTGAACCTGGATGGTGTGAGGAAATTATGACAGGTGTAGCAAGAGTCATGGAGGTCATTGCGCTCCAAGCTCCTAGTCCTGCAATCAAAGTAACCTTGGTGGGTGCTGTTGAGGTTTTACTTGTAAGGGGCCTAAAGTGCTGCCAAACAGGCGAATTTTGGAAGGCTTGTGTTGCTCCTATCACTAGGAAATGGCAAAGCTGGAAGAATAATAAAGAAAATCACATCCCTCCAAATAAGCAAAACTTGCCTCTATATGTAAATGAAGGAGGAGTATGAAAAGAACACTCACACATCTATTGATTCTGACATTGTTTTCTGCGCATGGATTTTGTGCGGATAACGTTAATGAAGATAGCAACATAGAGAGACTCAAGAGGAATCCCGGAATTTACCTAAACTTTCAAGACGTGCCAGTTTTCTTCAGTGGCAATCCTTTGGAAGGACTAAACGCCTTTGCTGTGATTCCTCCTTATTCCCTTCAAAGTTCTGAGGTTAATAAGAAGGTCGAAGCAATTATCGAAAAGGAGCTAGGTTCCATAGGAACTATCATCAAAGCCAAAAGCGAGGATATGAATGGCTTTGGAACAGGGAGCATATTAAACATCTTGATAGGTCGTGTTTCTAAATGGGATGGAGGAGAGCTTCCTATCTCCCGAGTTACTCTCAATGTTGAGACTTCCGTTGTTATCAGTAAAACCAATGTAAAATCCATGCCAAGGGTATGGTCTATTAACGATTTTGTAGATTCACCATTGGATATTAAATCTGAGGATAAGGTTGTAGGAGCAGTCCAAAAGCTTCTTAAGGAATTTGTCAAAAACTACAAATTTGCAAATCCTAATCAGGCTCAAAAACCGACATTTTATATCTATAATTAAGACAGAAAATCCTTATTCCATTAGCTGCTGAAGAGTAAGCTCTAAAAAGTTTCTATCTTGGAAAATATAAGCAAAAAACTGCTTCGCTTGGATTAACGAATTTAAATTTTTTCTGCATTCTTTGAGAGTTTTATTTGTAACTCTTCTGTGTTTTAGAAAAAATATACTTGGAAATTCAATTATGGCAGTAAAAGTTCTGGGCTCAATCCAACCAGTAGCATCTCCTAATGGTCAATGTTTTCTCACAACACAAAGAGGACCTCGAGAAGAGTGTAAAGCCTCAAAAGTTTATGATAGCTGTAAGAGTAGCATCTCGGAAGCTCCGGCATCCCCAACGGCAAAAGCGTGTGCAGAACCTATGAGTGTAAGTGAAACTCGCGAGGTTGCTCAAGCTTACTTCAAGCTTGGCGAGATGTACTATAAGGGTGAGGGTGTTGGGCGAAATTATCAGGAAGCTTCAAAGCTGCTTAAAGTTGCGGCAGAGGGCGGAAATGCTGGCGCGCAATACCGTTTGGCAATAATGCATAATGATGGGTTGGTTGCACAACCTAATAAAGCGGAAGGTTTGAAATGGCTTAATAAAGCCTAGCCCTGATCAATCGAAAGTCATTAAACAACTTTCTCGCGCCATTTTTGGCTCTGATTTTAAACCACCTGCGTCTATGGTTCCTCTGAGCCCTGAGAGCGCTGTAACTATCGCAGCTACCTAGCCTGGTGCATTTGGAGAGAGTAAGCTTTTCCGAGGGTGCTTACAAGGAAAGAGATCTTGCAATGGAAAGAATGTCAGGAAAGAGTTAAGCTTCTTAAAGAAGTTTGATGAAAATCCTTTCTTCATGCGATTTTCTTGGTTGTAAACCTGAATTAAACCAATAAAATATATTGCATCAAAAATTAACTGTAAAAATAAATATTACATGGCAAGCTCAATTAATTTTTCATGGCAGTATGAGTTAGCGGATGATCACTTGCTTCAGGCCAATGATCTACAAATTACGTGTGTAGGGAAATGGCTCCACTACTCCATTGCAACAATAGAGATGATCCCCCTCATCGGGGCCTTGGCTGCAATCGTCGATTTAATTGCTAAATACGTTTATTCCTATTTTAACGAGATGCCAGCCGCTTTACCACCCTTTGTCCCTCCCGCTGTAGCTATTGCGCCACCTGCTGCATTAGTTCCCATGCCGGCTGCGGTGGCTATTGCTCATCCGCCGTTTGATCATACGATAGAACTGGCGCACCCACTAATCTATCGTGAGCCGCCCGTTACTTTTGATGAGCTCGAAGTTTCTCCCCCGCGTAACCCTAACGCTTTAGACAGGCACGGACGAACAGTTTTGTACATGGCCGTTCGCGCACAGTGTCCTAATCCCGAACTCATCACTTGGTTAGTTAGAAAGGATGCGCATTATTCCCCAGGAAGCCGAGATGTTCCTTCAGCAGAAATCAATACGCTTCTTGGACGATATCATAATATTACACCATTCATTACAGCTCTTTTGCATCGCAATGATAGAGAGCAACTCTTCACCCATCTCCAACAACTTGCTCTAACCCCTTCTCGACGCATTGAGGAACCGATTGCCCGCACTGCTGGATCCATTCTCATATCCTTTGCTGAATTGCATGACACTTGGCTGATCTTTAAAGAGTCTCTGGCAATGTCATTAGATCTTGTCAATATAGTCTTTGGATATTTTACTGAGTCATCGTCACTTAATCCGCGAATCCTGCCGCCTCTTGATTATGAAACCTCAGCTGAAATCTCGAGGGTCCTCTCTAATCTCCGATCGCGCATGATGTAAGAAAGAATGTCTTTTCAACGTGGCCGAATTAATACGAAAAAAGTGAGTCAAGAAGTGAATTTTTTTAGGTATCTATCTTTTTTGGATCACTTTCTATTCTGAGCCTAAGAGCCGTTTACAATGTCATTCATCTCTTGGCCGTAAGAGGGTTGCTATCATTTTATCCTCTTTGTAGAGGTTCGACCTCTATCATGTTGCCATAGCCTAAAAGATTTCTGAAGAAGCTTACAATAGGTTCGACTAGATCTCGAAGCAGCCAATTTAGAACAACAAGAGGCATGAAGAGAGTGATCAGCAATAAAAGACCCCAAGCGTTGTTGTGCCACCCTGTAAATGATAAACATGATTGAAAAGGGCTGTTTATGTCTATTTTGAACCACATACGGAAAGGTATCTGTTTCAAGTAGGTATGATCAATGTATATATGACATGGCCGGTGGGTACATAGAACTAGAACGTATCGGCAAAGATCGGGAAAAATTGGTGAAAAAGCAGCTATGTGTCGGTGAATCGGTTCGGGCATTATTGCGATTCGATTATGTCCAACGTCTAGGCAACGTAAATTAGGTAGGTTAGTCAAAAAAAGAGGAAGCTCTTTAAGATAATTATACGTATTTCCAATACAGTAAAGCTCTCGAAGGTTTGTTAGCCTTACAATCTCAGGAGGAATATGGGATAATCCATGAATATGTAGGCTATCTATTCTTTGGAGATAGGCAGCGTTTTCCTCTAGTCGCATCCATCTTTTAATTTGAAAAGGCGTGGTTGGTGGATTGGGTCCGATATCAATTTGAAGGAGTCGAAATCTTCCATTAATTGCTTCCCAAAGTTTTTGATAATTCGAGTCTTTGAATTTATCCTCTTCGTGTGCGAGCCGTTCTTGCTGCATAAAACGTTCTACAGAAAAATTCCCGGCGTATTGAGCTTGAATTCTATTGAATTCTAGAAGATGTACTTGAGAATAAGTAGTTGCAGATTGCTTTTGGCTTTGAAACAGAGCTCCTAGACACTTCGAAATTTTCTCGGGATTATCTATATCAAGAGGTTGATTTCCTTGTTCGAGTTCTGTAACAGCTTTCTTAAAACGTTTGGTCAGGCTTTCGTGTAGAAGAGCGTTGCAGAGAACTTTAAATATATTGTAATTCTCTTCTCTTGAGAGAGGATTATGTCTGTCTTCATCTCTTCCTAGGGTGTTTTTCAATTTTTCGAGGTAGCTAAGATATCGAAAAATATTATTTTTATTTGCATCAGAAGCGCCGGCAACGAGGCAATCTTCAACCTCAGAAAAAAGCTCAAAAGCATCGGAATAATTTAGATGATTACGGGGAATTCTAGCGGTTACGGAGTCTGACAGCTGTGGCAAAAGAGAGCGTAAAGCTTCGGTGGCCTCTTCTAGATTGAGATTTCCCTCAACAGCCAAGTTTAATGAAGTGACTCTACTTAACAATTGTTTGCTCACAACAATCATCTCTTGCTGATTGCTTTGTCGGAAAATTTTACATGCAGCTGAAACTGCTGTTTCATCGAGATAACTGCATATCTCGCGCATCGGGTTATGCTTTCCTCCAATCTGGAACACCTGTTGCAGGGGTGACTGTTGGATTGGCCTTTGAGCAAGGATTAAACTCATAAATGTTTCTCTAGTTCTTAGGTTGTAAAGTTCCTTCAATAAGATAAATTCACGAAAAGCAAAGAGTTCATATCTCTTTTTCTTCTTCTGTTCTCATTTTTTTAAAAAATAGTGCTTTCTTCAAGTCCTAGGGGATAAATATTGCACTGCTATTGCACGGCATTTGTAAGGAGATTTTCTTTTCTTAAGTGATAGCTTTTAGTGGAATCGGGCTCGTATTGAGGCCATTTCTTAACTAAGTCGAAAAACTGCACGTCTAAATCTTCTAAAGTCGTGGAACTTTCCATTAAAGATGCTGCAGACAGATATTTTTGAAAAATTTGCCTGTTGAATTTGATTTCTATATTTATTTTTCTTAAACGAAGACTTAATGTGTACCACACAGAACATACTAATAGATTAACAGCAAATAATATAAGGTCCCACTTTTCAGTAGGTCTCAACAACAACAACATTAACTCTTTTGCCATGAAAAATGGCCCTGCAACAAGTAGATAAGAGAGGTAAAGTGTTCCGGGTCTTCTATAGGCAAGAAAATACAAGAGACAAAGAGCCAATGAGTCGAAGAATGATCTAATCGCAGATTCCAATATTGAATTGGTGTAGTCGCTACGAATATTTCCTGATAAGATGTAAATCGCAGAATAGTAAAGAAATGGTATTCCAAGACAGAGGACAGCAGTAACAAATAGCCAATGTTTTCTTGTTGTTTTTTGTTTTGCTGTATAAGTGTAGTTAATAGATTTTTTTCTCATAGAAAACCCCATAATTGATTAGAAACTCTACAGAGTTAGGAAATGAAACGTCAAGAGGTTGTATTAGGAAGTGAATTTCTTAAGGAAGGTCTCTAAAAAGGAGACGTCTTGGTAAGATTTTGTGATTTCTTTTCTTTGCTCTTCGTAGCTTTTTAGGAGTTTTTGGGTTTCGGGATGCTCGGGATCGAAGACAAAGGCTGGGAGAGAGGTGAAGATCAAGCGGTTTCTTCTTTTCTTTGGGTCTGTGGCGAGAAATCTTTTTTCTGCTGCGTTTAGTTTTTCTTCGATCAGCTCGAATCTTTTGGGAATGAATTGATTATCTTCAATTTGATCTTGAAGCATCTCTCTTTGGTAGAAAAGCTGTGAGTTGTGCTTTCCATATCCGAGGAGCATTCCAAACAAACCTGTGTGCTCGTTTAAAATTTCTGATAGGTGCTTATCTTCGCTGATGATTTTTTCGAGCAGGGCAGTTGGAGTGATTGTAGGGCCAAGAATGGCTTTGAAATCTTCGATGTTTTTTTCGATTTCGTTAACGACTGCTTTCTTGTTGATTAAGAGAACTTGAAATGTTCCATCAGTTTTATTCTGATAGCAGAGTAGAGCGTACTTAGTAGAGGGGAAAAGGTGTTGGTACTTGTTCCAAATCTCAAAGCCTTTTTTGAGAAGCACAGCACTTTTAAGAAAGCGATTTCCAAAGAAAAAAACTTCTCGAAGGGTAGGAGACTCGAAATCTTCTTCAGTAATAGGCTTGGTTCCATTAAGAACATACGCTCCGCCTTCACGGAGCAATAGGTCTCGGAAGAAGTATTCTAGAAACAGCTTTTCGTCAGCTGGGATGGTGCTTAAGGCTTTGCGGATAGGGTCATCTTTTGAAATAGAGAAATAGAGGCCCAAAGCAATGCCAAAAAGACATAGAAATGCGATTCCAGCTTTTAAAACTTTCATTCCATCTCAGTTCCGCAAGAGGGACATCTGTGATTGTAAAAGTCATTGCATTTATCACATCTAGGATTGGGGCATTTCCATTCATAAGGCTCGCATCTTCCACGAGGTTGCTTTTCATTTGGAATATATAAGCCATGTTGATCAGAGAAAACTGCGGGAACAGTAAAAATACCTTCCTCAAGCTGAACATAGATTTTGGAGTTATGGAATGCGATTTGGTCGGGTTGAAGATAAGTTTTCTGAATAGGAGCAGTTATTGCGGTCTCATGTTGATTGCAGCCTCGACAATCTGAATATGTACTTTGTGTGATGCAAATGAAGATTGAGCAAAATAGGGCTAAGAATTTTATTTTCATTGTTTCTCCTACATAGGTTTTAAAATCTCAAGGAGAATGCATCTTAAAGAATAATACTCAAATGTCAAGGATCAATGGGCATGGTTGTTCTTGTGTTGAAATCGGAATTTCTGGTTTCATTTCTGGATTCTTAAGAATTTTTAAGGAGTAGCAGAAAATGTCTAAGATTAATCCAGTGCTCAGTGAAAGTGATGCAAAAATCCGAAAGCAGTGGCTGATCGCACACGTTGTTCGAACAATTGTAATACCAATGGTATGGTGCGTATTATGCCTTTTTGAGCCTGGACAGGAGAGTCCTACATACATAATTTCGAGTATGGCAATTATGTCTTTGATCGGCTTCTGCCTCCCTTACTATTTTGCTTATAAAAAGTATGGAATCTGGATGCTGACTTTTTGGTTGGTCTCGATGCCTATCAAACTATTGACACATATATTTAAGGAACTTCTGAGTAATCCAGACGTTTTGACTTATGTTTCGATCTGCGTAGAGAGCCCTTTGTGCATTTGGTGGGTTTTAACTGCTAGCAAGTTGCTTCAGGTTAACAGAGCTATTCGATACGGCAATAAGCCTGTGGATCCGGCGTATGTGCAGGCATCTCTCGAGATTGAGAATGCTCAAAGCTTAGCGGATTTAGATGTAAAGTTCTATGCTCTGATGGAAAAAGTGCCGATGTTTAAATCTCGTTTGGCTGATGAGTATATCGCAAAGAAGGCGAGGCTGGAGAAAGTTGCTTCGGAATCTGTGGTGTTGAGTTAGGAAGTGAATTTTTAGGAGGGTCTTTAAAAAGGCCTACACAATCAACTTATTAGGTTTTTTATGACAGCAAGAATTCATCCAGATCCAGGAATTGTGCCTTATGTAATCACTGGTAGTTTGACTGCAATCGGTGGTGGTCTTGCAGCGATGGCAGTTACAGAGCTCTCTTTTGTAGGTGGCATGGTTTTTGGTGGGGTGTTTTATGCAGTCACCCTAATTGTTGGTGCGTGTCTGGGATACTATTTAGATCTTTGTGCAAGAAATGATAGCTGTTTAATGAGAATAGCGACTTTAGTCCTTTGGCCTTTTGCGGTCCTGTCATTGCTTGCTCCAAATGCTTCAGCAGCTGCAGTAACAACCTATGTCGGGTTCCCAGTCACTTTCACTGCGAGTTTTGGGCTAGCTCTCACAACATTAGCTATATCTTTAATTTTTATTGCTCCCTACATGGCGTGTCTTGGACTCAGACTTTACGGGTGAGCAGGCTTAATCATTAAAATTCAAATTTGAGACTTGCTTGGGTGGGTAAATTAAATTTTAAATACGTCAGTGGATAAAAGGAAGCTCTCTCGTTAAATCTTTACAATTTTTTAATATTTACGTATTATTAGCGCCTTAATCCTACTCTAGATTTAGGTTTAATTGAGGTTTATTATGGCAGCAAGAATTCATCCAGATCCAGGAATTGTGCCTTATGTAATCACTGGTAGTTTGACTGCAATCGGTGGTGGTCTTGCAGCGATGGCAGTTACAGAGCTCTCTTTTGTAGGTGGCATGGTTTTTGGTGGGGTGTTTTATGCAGTCGCCCTAATTGTTGGTGCGTGTCTGGGATACTATTTAGATCTTTGTGCAAGAAATGATAGCTGTTTAATGAGAATAGCGACTTTAGTCCTTTGGCCTTTTGCGGTCCTGTCATTGCTTGCTCCAAATGCTTCAGCAGCTGCAGTAACAACCTATGTCGGGTTCCCAGTCACTTTCACTGCGAGTTTTGGGCTAGCTCTCACAACATTAGCTATATCTTTAATTTTTATTGCGCCCTACATGGCGTGTCTTGGACTCAGACTTTACGGGTGAGCAGGCTTTTTTCATCAGCTTCAAATTTCTCACTCAGGCAATAGATAGCTTCTGAAAGTCTCTGATCTATTAAAAATCAGCTAAGGGCTGACTTTGCTCTCTCAATATCCTTTCGACTTGTATTTTCTTGATACGGTGCAAAACTCCAATAATAAGCATGATTATAAAATGGAGATAATAAAGGAGGTTGTATTCGAGCAAGAGAAGACCAGCCCTTAAATGGGAGAACAAATGGGATGCTCAGAAGGTCAAGGGCGAAAATTGCTATACTGCCACCGAGATCGATCGCAGCGCCTATGGTGCTTGTTGTAATTCGAGAAATAGCAGGATCTATCCCATCTGTTACTCTTAGAGCAGTAGAAACTAAGTTGCCAGCTTGTCTCACAATGCCATTTTCTTCTCCATATGTGGAAGCAACTGTTCGATCGTGACTATCTGCATTAATAGTCAAATGTGTTCGTTTACCGCGATGCCAGAAGGCTCCATTATTTTGTGCAGGTACAGACGTAAAAAAATCATTTTCATATTCGACACGAATATTCTTGAATAAGCCCTGAGAGTCAATCCATCTTGCGAAATCATAATTCACGGCTCTAGGAGACCCAAGTGTAATAAGAGCAATGTGGCTAGCAGGTGCGACTTTATTCATTAGCAAATCTGCTGTACAAAGAGTTGCCATAGCTCCACCGAGAGAATGCCCCGTTATCAAGATACGCCAATTGCAAACTGCAAGTGGGAAGAATTCATTTTCTAATTTATGGTAAATGTCGGCTCTCAATTGTCTGTATTCATAGGCAAATCCCTTGTGCATTTCAAAAGATTGAAAGTCGTAGGGAATATCTGTTTTTAATACCCTCTGGAGCATTCCCCTTACTCTTTCTTTTTCTTCTGAGGTAAACTTGTCTTGAAAAATCGAAAATATGATTCTATGAGCTAATTCGAACCGCTGGGTTTTTGTCTTTATATTGCTAGCTTTGACTGTTAGAAGACTAGTTGAGAGTTCGGAAATTTTTTCAGGTGTGAATCTAGTACTTGCACTAGAGAAAGCATGAGATATCAATCTGTGAGCTTTTCTGGTCATTCGCTCATTAACAGGTATCGTGCTATCCAATGTATCAAAGATACTAGGAAGATGGATCCTGTTGAGGGCGTTTGCAAAGGCAGACATCTCTATAGGTGTGAACCCCCTCCTTGTAAAAATCTCTGAGACTTTGCGTTTAGTAGCTTCTGAAATATTTGCATCCTGGATTTTTGCCTTTGAGAGATCTGTAATTTGTTCCTCAGTAAGTTCGGTACCTGGCGTCCATGCATTTTGTTTCAATGCAATCTTTTCTGATGTCATCGTCTCTTTGAGTTTTGTGATATCCTCGCGCCCAAGCCATAGGTCATTGATGGCATTTTCTACGTTATTCGTTCCGCGAAAAGAGATAGTGAAAATTTTCAAGGCATCATTTTTAAAATACGAAACACGTCCATCATGGGTATGAATCGTGCAGCATCCGCGAGAGGGTAATGAATCAAAGTGAGTTAAATAGTCGCTTACTTTATCAAGGCCGTTAGCTCCAGAACGTTTAGCAGCATATGCTTCCCAGATCAGATCAATTCTTGTATTCCAAGATTTAGTAGTTGATGCAAGCAGTGAGCTTTCTTGATGAGAGAGAAATGAAAGCATATTTGAAATAGAACGAGAAGGAAGGCATTCTGGGGATAATCTTAAAGAACACATAATTACACCATATTTAAATGAAGATGGCGATAATTATATGTTGTTGCTTAATTGTTTTCGATTATTTAAATATAGTAATTATTAGTTATCTTGCAGTAAATTTTATTATAAAAAAAGCTGTTAAGTTAATTTTATAAATAAGTATCAAAGGTGAATATTATTTTAAATTTTGCTTTAGGTTCGGCGGTGGCGGAGGTATGCGAAGCTGATAGAGGAAACTGATAAGAAAAGAAGGGATGCAACCGCGAGGGCGTTTTGTGCGATTGTCCACATTAGTGATTCATCAGCGAGAATGGTGGCTCTATCCTTTAGGGAATGAGAGGAAGGTGATAATCCTAAAACTAGTGCTGCAGCTATGCATGAGGCTGTTGGGAGCACTGCGGCGGCGGCTCCCATATTTAGGGAATCCCAGGTGTCTTCAGCAAGAGGGGTTAATGGCACGTAAACAACGCGTGGGCGGGGTCTTTGCAAGGGGAGCACCGATCTATCATCGAAGTTGAGTTGGCAAATAAGGCATTTGAAAGATTTTTTCGTATGCAGCCAGGTTTTGAGGCATTTCTCATGAACGTGGTGGCCCATTTCGCCTTTTGAGTTTATTACATGGGCAAAAAAGCGTGTGCTGTTGCTTCCTAGGCAAATGGAGCAGTTAAAATCCGCGCCCGCTACTCTTTGAAGTGTGACTGAAGATACCATCGATTTTTTATCCAAGTAAGAGTGGTGTGCGTTCGGCTTAGAAGCCTACCTAACTTGGTTGAATAGGTTCAAATGATTCAGAAACAAAAGAGAGAAAGATCGTTTGTGATCTTTCTCTCTTTGGCTGGGGATTAATAAATTTAAACGCGAAGAGCTTGTCGAAGTGGCGATATAGGGAATGCAGGATCTGGTCCTACAAACGGAGCTGCGGCTCCTCTCAAATCACTAGCAACAGCGCCAAAGTGCTGAGCTCCTTCAGTGATGGCGGTATTGATATTTCTCACCGTTTCTCGCCCTGCTGCGATTAAGTGCCGAGTAGCTTCTACGGTTTCTCTTCGAACTTCTTGTAGAGATGTTGTGGCTTCTTGTAATTGATCCGTGGTGGTTCTTACGTCTCTTTGTACGGCAGTTAATTTTGCGCGTGCAACAGCTATGTCTTCTTTTAATTGATGAAATTCAGCGACCTGGTCACGTAGCACGCGATTTCCGTTTTGAATAAGCGATTCTAGTTCGGTATTACGGGTTTCTAGGTTAGCGTTTGTCGCTGCTGCTCTGGCATTCTCAGCTCTCAAATCTGTAACTGTTTCTTTTAGGTCAGCGTTTGTCGCAGCTGTTTTGGCGTT
Source organism: uncultured Chlamydiales bacterium (assembly GCA_963700985.1). Lineage (GTDB taxonomy): Bacteria > Chlamydiota > Chlamydiia > Chlamydiales > Rhabdochlamydiaceae. The sequence goes on along the minus strand of OY969554.1, from coordinate 1,105,420 downwards.
CTCAGCTTTCAAATTTGTAACTGTTTCTTCTAGTCTAGTGGTTGTTGCAGCTGATCTGATATTCTCAGCTCTCAAATCAGTAACCGTGGCTTCGATATTTTCAGCGTTGGCTTGAGAACAGCTACCCATGAATCCTAGGCCTCCAAGAGCCAGATTTATGATGCCCAGCGGATTACCAGTTAAGAGAGAGGCTACTCCGGTAGCAAGTCCAAGAGTGCCGCCCCCTATAAAGGTTAGTTGTTGAGAAGAAGGTATGGCGATACCGCATAAATTAAAGCCGCATTCTTGCATGCCAACGATCCGCGGGTCATAAATAGAACTAACCGGGACACTAGACTTGCCTCTAGATTCGTAATCCATTCTTCCTAATGTTGTTGCTAGGAGCATTTCTCTGGGTAATTCTTTAAAAACAAATGGTGATAAGTTTTGGGGTCCGAATTCTTGCATTGCTATAGATCTTGCAAGGAACAAGTTTTCAGGCAGTTTTACTTTCGGGGGTTCGGGAGTGTAATGTCTAGGCGGTGTGTCTGTTTCCCTTAAGCATTTATTTACTCTTTCATTTGCGATCTTTATTGCTTTTGCGCATTTTAATGAGACCTCCTCTTCGGATGGAATGCGAAAGCCCCTGAGTAGCGGGTTGCTTTCTCTTTTTTTGTTTTTTTCAAGCGCTCTAGGGAGCTCTAGGCGATAAGCAAATGCGTCAAAAGATGAGAACGTGCTCAAGATATTTTGTAGATCAACTTTAGTAGAAGATTGGACTGACATGATGGGTTCCTCCTAGGTGAATAACCGTTTTAGAAGTTGTCGGCATGGGATCGTGTGCGCAAAAAATCCCACAGGAAAAACAACTTTCCGGAGTATTATTAAAACTTTAAATAATATTATTCAAATCTTTATTCACGAAGTAAGCGCGCGGCGAGGTGATCGCGCGCGCGCTTTAATTAGGCTGGGGTGACTTTTTTGACTTTTTGGTTGGCCAGGCGGGTGCCGCGGGCTTGGGCTCCTTTGACGAGCACGCCTTTGAGGGTGACGCGGAGCTTGTTGACTTTTTGACGGGCCTGGGGAACGAAGTGAAGCTCAATAGCAGCTTCGGAGTTGGATGAGATAAATTGGAGTTCTTGGTTTTCGTCGAGGTAGCGGTAGGGTTTTTCGAGGATGAACTTATCGACGATGAAGCGTTTGCCTGAAACGAGGCCGGTTTCTTTGTTTTTATAAGCCACGTTCATGATGGTTTTTTTGTCGGCGACGCTTACCCAAGCAGCATTTTCGAGATATTGCTTCTCGGGCATGTTGGTAACTTTGTAGGTTCCATCTTTGTAGAAGACGAGGAGTTTATCGAAGTTGGTGCCTTCGAGATGGATGGGTCCGGAAACTTTGGTGCCGACAAATCCGCTTTGCGGATCATAGGAAATTTTGATCTGTTTGGTTTCGATGGCGCGGCGATCGATTTCTTCGATGGCTTTGATGCGCGTTTTGCGGGGGTATTGGGTGCCAAATCTCTCGATTAGGCCACGTAGATAGTTGATGGTGTATTTTTTGACGTTTTTGAGGTCTTTAAGCACGCGATTTAAGGCTTCTTCAAGTGCGGCGATCTCTTCTTTGTTCTTGTCGATGTCAAATTGTGAGATGCGGCGGATAGGAATTTGCAGGAGTTTTTCGCGATCGTCGTGGGTAGGTTTGCGCAGCAGTTTTTTCTCGAAGGGCAGAAGTGCTGTCTCGAGGGTCTGATGAATGGCTTCGAGGGTTTTAACGCTTTCAATTTTTTTATAAAGCCGGTTCTCGATGAAGATTTTTTCGAGAGATTTGTAGAAGATCTTTTCAAGCAGGCGATCGCGATCGATCTGAAGTTCAAGTCTGAGAAACTCAACTAGATTCTGGGTGTTGTAAGTTAAAATCTCATGAATGTCTGTTTCCCATGGGTGGCCATCTTTGATGACGATGATCTGAGAACTTAGTGAGACTTCGCATTCGGTGAAGCCATAAAGCGCGTCGAGGATCTCTTCGGCATACTGGCCGCGAGGCAGTCTGATTTCGATTTCAACTTCGCTAGCGGTATAATCGTTAATAGCCTCGATTTTGATTTTGCCTTTTTTAGCGGCTTCATCAATGGAACGTATTAAGCTTTCAGTGGTTGTGCCATAGCAGATCTCGCGGATGACGAGTGTTTTGGGATCTTTGATCTGAATTTTGGCGCGCAGCTTAACTTTACCTCGGCCCTTTTCATACTGGCTGGTGTCGGCGATGCCGCCGGTGGGGAAGTCTGGCTGGATCTTAAACTTTCTCTCTTCGAGGCAGGCGATTTGTGCTTCGAGCAGTTCTGCAAAATTGTGTGGCAGAATGCGTGTGGACATCCCAACGGCAATCCCTTCGGCGCCTTGCATGAGCAGCAGGGGGATTTTGGCGGGCAAGGTTACGGGTTCGGTGTTTCGTCCATCGTAAGATGGGATTTTTTTGGTGATATCGGGATTGAAAAGTGTTTCGCGGGCAAGGGGAGAAAGACGCGCTTCGATGTAACGTGCAGCAGCCGAGGGATCACCCGTGAGGATGTTACCGAAATTTCCTTGCTTATCCATCACAAAGCCTTTTGAGGCGAGGTTGATGAGAGCTTCGTAAATCGGTGCGTCGCCATGTGGGTGTAACTGCATGGTTTGTCCAACCATGTTCGCTACTTTGTGGAATTTCTCATCGTTCTGGCGCCAGAGGATCTCTAAAATACGTCTTTGCACGGGTTTTAGGCCGTCAACCACGTTCGGGATCGCTCTGTCGAGGATCACGTAGGAGGCATACTTGATGAAGTGTTCCTTCATCTGTTCTTTGAGATCATCCATGGCGTTTTATAGGTCGTTTACAAGATTGTGCATAATAAAGCTTTTTCTCTCGGGAGTGTTCTTGCCCATGTAGAATTCGAGGGTGGGCTTAATATCCGAGAGGTTCTGGATCATAACCGGCAGCAGGCGAATGTCTTTGGCGATGAACTGTTTAAATTCATCTGGGGAGATCTCTCCAAGTCCTTTGAAGCGGGTGATTTCCACGCCTTTTTTGAGTGTGTCCGCAGCTGTCTGCATCTCTTCTTGTGAGTAGCAATAGAGTGTCTTTTCTTTGTTGCGTACTTTAAAAAGCGGGGTTTCAAGGATGTAGAGGTGTCCGTTTAAGACAAGCCCTTCGAAATAAGTTAAAAAGAAGGTGATCAGCAGGTTGCGGATGTGCATGCCGTCGACATCAGCATCAGTTGCCAAGATCACTTTGTTGTAGCGCAAGTTGGCGAGATCATCTTCTACATTGAGTGCCGACATGAGATTGAACATCTCTTCGTTTTTGTAGAGTTGATCGAGCTTCATGCCATGCACGTTGAGCGGCTTGCCGCGCAGTGACATCACGGCTTGCGTAAGTGGGTCTCTGGCCATCACGATCGAGGCAGAAGCCGATTCTCCCTCGGTGAGGAAGATAACCGATTGTTCGCCCTCTTTTGAGCCGTCGCCATAATGAAATTTCGAGTCGCGAAGCTTGGGAATTTTGAAAGAGATTTTTTTCTGTTTCTCTTTTGCTTCTTTTTTGACGGCGGCCAGCTCTTTGCGCAATTTTTCATTAAAGAGCACGCGCTCGATAATTTTTTGGCCAGTCTCTGGATTTTTATAGAGCAGATCTTGCACGGCATCTTTTACTTCTTGCACGATCGGGCCGCGAATCTCGTTATTCGATAGCTTGTTCTTTGTTTGAGATTCGAAAATCGGATCTTTCACTTTAACCAAGATGGCGCCGACGATGCCTTCACGGATGTCGATACCTTGGAAGTTCTTTTTCGCAAAATCGTTGATGCCTTTTAGGATGCCTTCGCGAAAAGCTGAAAGGTGCGTGCCGCCATCGCGCGTATATTGACCGTTTACAAATGAGAAGTAGGTTTCGCCATAGCTCGAAGCATGCAGAAAAGCAAATTCGATGTTTTTACCGCGGAAGTGAAGCGGTTCATAGAGGCGATCTTCTTTGACCTCTTCATTTAAGAGATCGAGCAGGCCATTTTCCGAGCGGATCTCCTGGCCATTGAAAATCAGGGTGAGCCCTGTATTGAGATAGGCGTAGTGCCAGAGTCTTTTGATGATCAGTTCTTGGCGGAAGGCAAACTTCTTGAAGATTTCGGTGTCGGGCGTAAATTGCATATACGTCCCGTCAGGCTCTTTAGTTTTTCCCTTTTTCTTGTCTTTCAAGACTCCTTTTGAGAAGTGCGCTTCGACAAATTCGCCATCGCGCATACTTCTAACTGTGAAGCTAGAGGAGAGGGCGTTGACGGCTTTTGTACCCACGCCGTTTAGACCCACAGAAAATTGGAAGACATCATCGTTGTATTTAGCGCCTGTATTAATCTGGCTGACGCACTCGATGACTTTGCCCAAAGGAATGCCGCGCCCATAATCGCGCACAGAGACGGTTGAGGTTTTCTCATCGAGCTCAATAGAGATCTTTGATCCGTGGCGCATGATGAACTCATCCACCGAGTTATCAATCACCTCTTTGAGCATGATGTAGATCCCATCATCAGGATGGGAACCATCGCCTAAACGACCGATATACATCCCAGAGCGCAACCTGATGTGAGCTAATGCATCTAGGGAGAGAACTGTGCTTTCATCGTATTTTTTAGCCATAATCAGGATCTATCTTCTCGCTTTTTCTTATATATATGAGTATTTTGCGAATGATTAAAGCTTTTACTCTAATTAATTTGTGAAATTTTCATCTTAGACAATCGTGCACATATGCGGCAAAGATTTTCTCTTATTTGAACGTGTATCTACAAAGACTTTGCCCATTTGGAAGAAAAAATCTGAGCACTCTTGAGCTGAGCTCAATTGTTGTACGTTCAGCCATAACTGACTGCCGAATTTTTCATTCCAGATCACACAGAGCTCATGGAAGGTGGAGGGGACTCTGCCTTCGAACGCCCAAGATAAGAAATTAGGGATTTCATTTTCGAGTACGCCTGCGCGCATCAGAGCTTTTCGCATTAATGTGGGAATGGGCTGAGGGTGAGAGTCCGCTTGGCGACTCTTTGTTTCAGCCTTTGTGAGGGAAGTTAATACAGTTGGTTTGGTAACCATACTGTAGGATATTAATGAATGGCATTTCGGAAATACAGATTAATTAAATATTAATGTTCGATTAATAATTTAATTAATGACCTCTTTTGGATTCGTGCTTTTCAGTTTTGGCCATTGCAAGCCACTCTCTAAGACCTAGAAGCGCCGAATTATCTGCGCATGAATCCAAGATAGTTGCAGTGATTTTAGCATTCATTTGCTCATTCCATTCACCCATGTAACCGGGGAATTCTTTAGCGTGATCATGAATGTAAGATTGAATGGCATATTCAGCAATTTCAGATGAAAGAGCGAGAGTGGCGGCCATCTCTGTCTTCCATACGCTTTGCATCTGTTGTAGACTAGCAGATTTTAGAGGATTACTCCACTTCATGAAAAATTGTTCGACTTTAGGAAAAGCTTCTATACGCTTTTGTGTGATTAGCCACTTCTGTAGAGAAATTAAGACTTCGTTATTAGCCACGGCTCTTTTCATGAACTCGAATTCCTGAGCAAGTGAAACAGGGCCTCCCTTGCGTTCTCCTTCAGAAAATTTCATGAGAGCCTTATGGCGTGCTGTATCAGGAAGAGCTTCAAGCTCATTTCCCCACTCGGCAATAGCTTCTGGAGTAGGTGCAACAGTACGATCAAATTTTTTCCATTTCTCGCAAAAAGCAGAGACTAACTGGGATGGGGTAAGTGGAAGCGGGGGCGATTCTGCAGCAGAGAAGAAAAAGGAGAAGATGCCCTGGAAAAAAGACCCAATATCGCTTAAGCAGCCGGCGAAAAATTCCCAAACGGCAGAAAGGCAATCCCAGGATGAGTTTGCAACATTCTTTGGGGGTTGCGTAGAAGCTGATAAGGAAGAGGAACTAAAATCAGCTTGAGACTGGTTTTTATGCGCTGAGAAGGGCGCAATGTCATTTTGAGTATGAATTTTTTGATTTGTGGGAGTAATGCCTGATGTCATAATTACCTCTTAAGTTACAAAAATTATAATACAAACATACTATAACTTACAAGAGCGGTATTTAAGGGTGGGCTTTGATATAAAATTATTATTTTAAATCAGGTGGAAGATGTCTTTCATAACGGCCAGCACGACTTCGATGACGATTAGGCCGATAATGGCCATCTCGAGGCGAGAGGAGTGTTGGTGGTTGAGTTCGCTTGTAAGTACTTCGAAAAGTTCATGCACGACGTTGAGGCGCTTATTCAGAAGCTCTACGCGCTTAGTGACATCCAGATAATGGGCTGTCCGGCGATAGAAAGGCTCAAGTTCGGGGTGATTCCAGAAAAACTCAGGCGTATCGAGGATTTCTGAATGCAGGTTAATAAAGCTGCGTTCAATGAAGATCTCGCCCATCTTTTGAGAGATTTCTTTACGCGTTAGAGCGATTTTTCCATGCTTGGCCAGGGAAGAGGGCAGATGCTTGGTATGATCGATGGTTTTCTGGATCATCTCTTCAAAAATGGTGAGCTTAACCGATTGAGCGATGCCGTAAGAGATGGCCAGTTTAGTGAGGCTGCTCTTGTTTTGCAGCACGATCTCATCTTCTTCGATCTTCATGGCTTCACCATAGACATAGGTGAACTCATCGATCTCAGGCTTATGATAGGGTTCTTTTTCGAAGTCTTTTAGGGAGCGCAGCAGCTCTTGCTCTTCTTCTTGGGTAAATCCCCAGAAAACTACAATGCCATAGTTGAAATAGAAGACATCGCCCTTAATACGCTTATCCTCACGGATTTGCGAATGAACGACGTCCCGATACATCTGGCTAGGAAGTTGTTTCTGAATTTCCTGTTGAAGGCGCGGGATGTCGTAAGATGAGGCTGTGCAATAGCCGGTGCAACGCATAGGTTCCAAAAAAGTGAATAATCCCCTTATACCCTATTATCCATTTATGCCGCGACCTCATTAGTTGGGGGCGTTTCAGTTAATGGTTCGGTTGGGTTTGTGGGAATAATTTCTTTAATGACCTCGATTGGCACTTCTTGTGTATCAATTAGTTTCCCAAAAGAGTCATGTGTGTAACTAATTTTTTTAGTCGGAGTCTCATCTTGGAGAATCGGATCCCAAAAAGCTTCGGTTAAGAAGCGTGGCAAGCCAGAATCGGGATCGAGCTCATATCTTTTAATTTTACGTTCTGTGGCTTGGCTGAACTCAGCTGGATCGCATGAGTCGCCATCATCGACGATCTCTTCAATCAGAAGGTTATCATCGTCATATGCGAAAAATTCACGGCGCAAAACTTTTGTCTTCATGCATGTGAATTTTGAAGTGAGCAGGTTGGTGTCTTTCTTGTAAGTGTATCTGTATGTCAGGCCATCTTCCTCTTCTTCCACCAGCGGGAGGTTAAAGTGGGGGAGATAGGTGAAGTGTTTGCGTGAAGTTTCTGACCCAGATAGAGAACCATCTGGATTCAAGGAAAATTCCACAGGAAAGACGCCGGAAAGATTTCCCCAGAGGGTTTCTTCAAGCAGGTTGCCTTCGTCATCATAGGAGAATGTTTTGGAAAGAATCGGCTGGCCTACTTCATTTAACAAGGTTTTCGCGCACATGTGGCCACCTTGACAGAGAAATTTCAATGTCGACTGCAGGCGTTCATTTTTGTCGTAGTATTCGATTGAAGAGAGGTGTTTGCCATTATGGTTGTAACGGGTGAGAAGATTGTTTTCATCACGCACGTCAGTGTGATTTGGATAATACGTGAACTGGCCAATTGGCAGCAGCTGGCCATCTGGTCCAATCGGAGCTTCTAATAGGCTAACTTTATCAGTTGCGAAGCTTTTTTCTTCAGGGTGATCAGCCCATTTTTTATCGCTCTTATCATCTGGTGGGAGATAATAGCTGACGGAAAACTGCAATTTATCATCCAAATAGAACTTTTCCAAGCGCGCGCCAATTCCTTTGCGTCCGGGTGCGTAAGTTACAGCTTCGTGCGGAGCATAATTGCTCTGTACATCGCATAAGTAATCGCGGAGCTTATAATTCATAGCGCGATAGTTGATCTCTTTGCCATTAGAAGTCAGCGCATGAAATTGGAAGGGCGAACTCATTTGAAACAGATCGAAGTTTATCCAGGCGAAAGTTTTGGTCTCATCTGGATTGGTAACGGAAACACGACTTAAGCGCTTTGCACTATCATAGGAGTATTGGATGCAGTGCTTACTGGCGAGAACCTCTTTTTCAAGCAGGAAAAACGCCTGTCTGAATTGGGGTCCAAGCGCCACGAGCGAAGGCCCTGCATAAGTGCGGACTGCTCCATCAGGAAGCGTAAGAGTAGCTTTACCCGTTTTTAGCTCGAGCAGCAACAGATTATTACGAGGGTTTGTGCGCGCACTTTTATCGCTTGAGCCTGGCGTAAGAGCTTTATCAGGCTTCAAGTAAAGCGTGTTTTTGTCTTCTTTGTGACTAAACGAATATGTGATCAGGGTGCCATTAGGTTGGGCGAGGTAGGCTTTGTAGTTTTTTACTTTTGAAGAGGGTTCTATTAAGAGATTGGCGTGAGGGAAGTATCCCCATCCGCCTTGGATGAGCCAGCCACCGCGCAGAGTTTTAAGAATAAGATCAGGTTGATTGATCGTGCGCTCAAGGGCACCGGCGCTTGTGTAGGTGCGGGTAAGTGGAAGAGATTTTGCTCCCTGCACTTCGCCATCACTTAATGAAAGATTGAGATGTCCTGAGATCACATTGACGTGATGGAAGAGGACAGGATCTTCATTTCCTGAAAAGATTTTTTCGCGATCAACTGCATCTAAAAGCAAGGGGAGTAGAAAAAAGAGTGAAAATAGTCGTTTCATAAAGGTCTCCGTTGCAATGAACAGAGAGACGTTAGTAGAAAATTTATTTGTAGGCAAGTGCGGACTGAACGAAGACAACTCTTGAACGAATATGTTACTAAACGTAGAATCGGTTCGCTTTTCTTTGCGGAAGTGGCGGAACTGGCAGACGCGCTACCTTGAGGTGGTAGTGGGGTTTTCCTCTTGGGGGTTCGAGTCCCCCCTTTCGCATCTCTCTTCGGTTTCTATCAATTCTACGTTCTTTTTGGAAGCTTGTTGTAAAACATCAGTTTTGTCATGATTTTCAGTTAAATCACGAACCTAGAGTTTCTTATGTTTCAATCCATTTTTTTTAAAATGACTGGATTTATCGCTTTTCTTGCTACTTTCGTATTCTCTGTGCCGGCGCAATCCCTCAATTCATCGGAGAACCAAAATATGGAATTTATCGCTCATAAACAAATTGGATCAGGAAAAGAAAAAGTACTTGTCATGCATAATTGGATGGGCGATTCGACGAGTTACGATTCTATGCTTCCTTATCTTAACACAGATGATTTTACCTATGTTTTTGTAGATTTGCGCGGCTATGGTCGTTCCAAAGATATAAGAGGGACATATTCAGTCAAAGAAGCGAGTGCTGACGCGATGAAGTTGATCGATTCTTTAGCCTGGAGTAAATTTCATCTGGTTGGGCACTCAATGTCCGGTATGATCGTTCAAAAAATTGCTGTAGACAATCCCTCAAGAGTTAAAAGCGTCGTAGCAATAACGCCGGTACCTGCTTCTGGATCGCCAGGTCCTAAAGAGATGATGGACTTTTTTGCAAGTGCAGCCTTAGACAACGATGAAGCTGCCATGGAATGCGTCAATACATTGACTAGCAATCGTTATACGAAGGCATTCGCTAAGAAAATGGTTTCAGATAACCGTAAGTGGTCTACGAGCGAAGCCCGCCTTGGATACATGAACATGTTTTTTCATACCGATTTCTCTGAATCCGTAAAAGGCCTAACCACCCCTATATTAGTCTTAATTGGTGAACATGACTTTGAAGGAAGCGAAGCGTTCATGCGCGATACATTTTTGAAGTGGTACCCGAATGCTAAGTTAGAGTGGTGCAAAGAGTCGGGGCATTATCCAATGATAGAGACTCCAATTGCTCTGGTTGCGAAAATCGAGAAGTTTCTTTCTGCTCATTCCATTGATTAATAGGCTATTTTTCTAGGTGCATAAAAGGTCTAATCAATCTCCTTGAATACGGCTCGCGAAGAAGTCGCTTATCTTCTTGGCGAATTCGGGCGTAACGGGCAGCTGGCTGAGTTTTTGGAAGCTGCGGCTTTGGATCAGTTCTTTAAGAATTTCTTTTTCAGCTGATGTGAAGGTAGAGGTTATTCTGCCGTCGTGACTGTCTTCTGAGATGAGCCCCTCTAGGTGTAACATTTTAAGCAGGAAGCTTGTAGTAAGGGGCAGTGGATTGGGGAATTCGGGGATTTTTTTGAGGTAGCGTTCAAAAAGTGCATATAGAGTGGGCGCCGGGGTGCCGGGGAGCTGGAACTGGAGGATGGCTTTGGCCATGAGGCCAGCGGCCTCTAAATGAGCGTATTGGGTGCGCAACTCATGGTGTTCATGCAGCACGGTGCTATCGTGGTAGCGCAAAAGCTCGGATTTGCCGCGGCTGTAAAGAAATTCTACCTGGCAGAAGGGGGTGGTGATGGCGAGTTTTTGCAAGTTGCCGCCGCGCACGCCTTTCACGATCAAGCTGGCGATGCCCAGATCGCGGGTGAAAATAGTAATAATGCGTTCATGATCCTTGAAATCGATGCTTTTAAGGACTATGCCCTCGGTCTCTTCCATTTCTTCCTTTAAAAGAGTGATTTTGTTAAAAGTCTCTAGATTTTCAACTTCAATGCACCGATAGCTCAATCGGATAGAGTACCCGGCTTCGAACCGGGTGGTTACAGGTTCAAGTCCTGTTCGGTGCACTTTTTTCACCCTCTTCACTCTCATGGTTTCTAAAGTCTCGATTTTTTGCCACACACAAAGAAGTTTTGCAGCTTTTGTCGTCTCTACATTAGGAAAAGGCGAGCGTCATGCTAGCCAACTTTATAGTGAATGGTTCCGCAGGGGCGAAGTGTCTGAGCAAGACCCTTGGGTTGAAACACAGGCGCAAGATCTTGTGCGTGCGATCATTGAACTTACAGATTTTTCTTTGCCAGAGTTGTCGCTTGTGCGCGAAGAAGGCGAAACGATGAAGTTTCTGCTCCGTTATCACGATGCCAGAGAGAGTGAATCGGTGTTAATCCCTATGCAATCGGGCATCACGCTTTGCATCTCCTCGCAAATCGGCTGCCGCATGGGCTGCGCCTTTTGTGAAACGGCTAAGATGGGGCTATTACGTTCTTTGTCAGCACAAGAAATTGTCGCTCAAGTTTTCTATGCCAAACAGAAGATGAAACGGCCGGTGCGCAATATCGTGTTTATGGGAATGGGGGAACCGCTGGATAATTTTGATGAGCTGGCACAAGCGCTAAAAGTTCTGACTGAGCCTACGGGCATGGGCTTCGGCCCCTCGCGCATCACGGTTTCGACGAGCGGGCATTTGGATGGGCTTGTGCGTTTTATGGAGGAGATGGATCCGGCGATCAATCTGGCTGTGTCTGTTAACGCGCCCAATGATGCCGTGCGCGCTAGGCTCATGCCGGTGAATAAAAAATGGGATATGGCGGCGCTAAAAGAGGTCTTGCTGCGCTATTGCGCCAACCCACGCCGGCAAATTTTTGCAGAGTATGTGCTGATCCGCGGTATTAACGACTCTCTTACGCATGCAGACGAGCTTGCTCAATATTTAGAAGGATTGCGTGTGCGGGTGAACCTCATCGCATATAATTCGCAAAGTCGAGGTGTTTTCGCGCCGCCGGAAGAAGAGGTGATGGAGGCATTTGCCAAGAGGATGCGTGAACGCGGTTACCAGACGTTGGTGCGTCATCCAAAAGGACGAGCCATTATGGCGGCTTGCGGGCAGCTTGGAAAGCGGCAGTTAAAATCGGTTGCAAATCTTCAGGTTAATGGATAATCTGGCAAATAATCTTTAATCAAAAAGGCGTGTGACATTTTATGGTGGATGTAAGCAAGTTCGAAGCAGAAGATGCTGAAGGGTATAAGCTAACGATTTTTGGCAAAAGCGTCCTCGTGACGGAAGCCATGAAGAATTATTTACGCGATAAGCTTTCTAAGCTTGAGCGTTTCCACGGCCATAAATTGGAAGTCCATGTGATTATGGATATCCAGCGTATCGAGCATGTGGTGGTGATTGTCGCCAAGTTCGACACCTTTAAAATTAAAGTTTCTGCCGACAGCACGGATATGTATCCCTCTATCGATGAGGCGGTTTATCGCTTGCAGCAGAAGATTCGCCGCTGGAAAGATCGCATCCGCGATCACCATGCGAAGAAGCTCACGGCTACTGATATCACCGTTAACGTTCTCAGACATCCTTACAACGTTCTTGAAGAGATTAACTCTGATATCGAGCAGGTAACCAAAAAAGCCCAAGATGATGTTTATCAAACTCCTCACGTCATCGGCTCAGAAAAGTTGCCATTAAAGGTTTTAACTTCTGAAGAAGCTGTCATGAAGATGGATCTTTCAGGCGATCATTTTCTGGTTTTCCGCAGTGAAGAAGATCAGAAACTCAAAGTGATCTACCGACGCAACGATGGCCATTATGGGCTTATCCTGCCAGAGTAAAAAACGCCAGATTTTCGATGAGCTGCGGGGCATCTGGGTGGCAGCCACCCCTGAAGAGCTTGTTCGTCAAGCCCTTCTGCAGCAGATGGTCAAGCAGCTCGGCTATCCTAAAGAATTATTGGCTATTGAACGCGAAATTAGTCAGCTTTCTCATTTAACAGGTCAAAAACTGCCTGAACGGCGGTTAGATATCCTCTGCTTTGGTAAGGAGATCCACCCGCAATATTCTCTTTATCCTCTATTGCTTATCGAATGCAAAAGTGATAACCTGGGCATGGACGCGAAAGAACAGCTATTAGGATATAACAGTTTTGTGGGGGCCTATTTTATTGCCATGGCAGCTAAAGATGAGGTCTTATTCGGTTATCGTGTTCAGAAAGGAGAGGGGTTCACCTTTCTTCCATTTCTTCCATCCTATGCACAACTTCTCGATTTCTTAAAAAATGTCAGACCTTCTTGAATTTGAACAAACTGATGTGCTCTGCCTATATGGAGAGGACGCACAGGCACTTGTGCATAGATTCTCTGCTTGGCTCGAACAGAAAGAACAGCGATATCTTCTTTTTTTGAGGCAAGATGGAGATTTTTCTGCAGAGCTATTTGAACATCCAAAAGTTCGATTTCTTTCATTAAATGCTGATGATGAGATGCTGAAAGCCCAACTCTGGGAGCTGCTCTTTTTGCGCTTTTCTTATCGCTGCTTTACGGATGAAGAAGCCCATATCGAAGAGGCTTTTGCTCGAATCGAGCGTTGTCGTTTGGGGATTCACCTTGTGGCCTCCGATTTTCGTGACATGGGAGCCAGAATTCTTTCCAATTACTTAACTAACTTTCCTTCTCTTGAGCGTGCAAAATGCGCCCGTGGACTATTCCAGAGCTTTGAGGGCATTCCTGCGCTTATCTGCGGTGCTAGTCCCTCACTGGAAGAAGATATCGAACAGGTGAGAGCTTGGGAAAACCGCGCGCTGATTTTAGCTGGTGGCTCGGCGCTTAACGTGCTTTCTAATTTTGCGCTTATGCCTGACATGATGGCCTCGATTGATCCCGCGCCACCGCTGAGCCGCTTTTTAGAACAGAGCGCTTTTGAAGTGCCCTTTTTCTATCAGAATCGGGTGGCTCAAGAATTGCTGGCACAGGTTCAGGGAGAAAGGCTGTGGATAGCCGATAGCGGCGGCTACCCAGTGGAGCAGTGGATGAATAGCCAAATGAACCTCGATGAACCACCCTTTGATGGAGGCTGGAATGTATCGACCTTTTGTTTGGCGCTGGCTTATGCATTGGGGTGCCGGCCGATTATTTTAGTGGGTGTGGAGCTCTCTTCAGCATCGAAGCGTGTGTATGCTGCAGGGGTGGATGAGAAGATCGGGGCGGAGTTTATCGAAGCGCTGGATGTAGAAGGCAAAAAAGTGCATACCAAGCAAGACTGGCTGATGGCCAAAAGCTGGATGGAAGAGTTTGTTCTGCAGCATCCAGATGCACAGTTCATCAATGCCACCAGAGGCGGCTTAAGCATAAACGGTATCCCCAGAATGTCTTTGGAGCAAACGCGTCAGCAATATGGCCAGCAGATGCTCGATATCAAAGGCATGGTGCACACTAAAATAAAAGAGTTACCACTTTGCTGCGCATCGAACTCCCAGGCATCTGATACGAGCGCTGCAATAAAAGAAAGTCTCAAGCGCTGTGAAAAATTCTGTGAGCAGCTTCTGACGCTATTTGAGAAAAGCTACCCCATTTTGCCAGGTGAAAAAGGAGAGGGCGCTCTTTTAGAAGTAGAACTTGAAGAAGAGATTGCCTACCGCACTTTTTTGGATCCCTTGTGGCAAATCTGGAGGCCACTTTTTCTGCGCGATGCACAAGCTGCATCGCCTTATTTACATCGTCTTCTTTTTTTAAAGAGAATCATTCATGCACAAAGAAATCTATGAGATCGCAAATGGCCGCTTCATCATTCAAGATGAAGAGCTCGACCTAAAATTAGAGTGTGCCTTCAGCCCAGAGCAAGAGCGTACAAATACTCTCTACCTCAATGGAGAAGTGCAAAGTAGCTGCTATTATAAAAATGACGGGCTGCATGGGCCTTCGATTTTTTACAGCCAAGAGGGAAGTGTGCTGTCGCGTAGCTGGTTCTATTTAGGCAAACAGCAGGGTAAAACCTGGCAATACTATCCAAATGGAACCATTAGCAGTGTGCAGCGCTTTAAAGATGGCTTACGCCAGGGTAAGCAAGAGTATTATTACGAAGATGGAAAGCTGAAAAGCCTTATGTTCTATGAAAAAGGCGTGCTAGATGGAGAAGTACTGCTCTATCATCCAGATGGAAAACTCAAACGGCACATGCTCTATTGCCTCGGCAAAAAAGAAGGCGTAGATCGCATCTGGAATACACAAGGGGTCCTCGAAGGGGAGACTGAGGAGAGCATGACGTGTTAATGCAAGCCGAAAAACTTTTAGAAAGCTACCCAGACCTCTACTTTTTTCTCTCTTACGACAACTATCTCTCATATGAGCTAATTAGCAATGCCGATGGGCAGCAAAATGCGCGCCGCATAAAAGGCAAAAAAGAAGAGTATCTGCATGCCGTTGAGAGCATTGCAGATGAGACGAGCAGCTGGTTTTCCGCACTCGATCTCGAAGAGATTGAAATCCTCTATGTTTATGGAATTGGGCTCGGCTATGGATATTTTGCATTGAAGAACTGGCTGAAAAAAGCGACTCAGCGAAGAGTCGTCTTTTTAGAAGATGACCTAGGCGCGCTGGCTACTTTTTTTCAGACTGAACTCGCCGCTGAAATTTTAGAAGACTCTCAAGTGGTGCTACGTTTTGTACGCAATTGGGAAGTGGACGCAGAAGAGCTAGCGCAGATCTTTCCATGCGCACATATCGCGGTAACTGCGCTGCCTGCCTACACCAAAAAAAATAAAGCCAAATTAGCACGCATTCGGCTGCAACTCCTCCGTAATAGCTCCTCCTATCATGCCCTGTTTTCAGAAGCGCTATTTGCGCATAAGCTCCTCACTAACTTGGCGCCCAATATGAAGCGTCTACCTGATGCTTTTTTTGCTAATAAACTCGAAGGCAAATACGCGGGCGTGCCTGCGATTATTTGCGGAGCCGGACCTTCACTTAAATCGGCCATCAGCACGCTCAAAACACTTGAAAACAAGGCGCTCATCATCGCCGGTGGATCTGCCATTGCAGCTTTGAGCAACCAAGGTGTAGAGCCGCATTTAGCCATGGCACTCGATCCAAACCCTGAAGAGTTCGATCGACTACGGGCTAGTTCTGCTTTTGAAGTCCCGCTTTTATTTGCCAGCAGGCTTCGTCCTGATGTTTTCTTAACGTGTAACGGGCCGATTGGCTACCTTAAATCGGACACCGGCGGCTTATTTGAAACATGGATGGAAGAGCGCCTTTCAATCGAAGGCACGGCCATCGGACCCGATCTCGGCCGCGAAGCTTTTTCTGTGACCACTTTAGCAATCGCTTATGCTTGTTCGCTTGGCTGCAGTCCGATTGTGCTCGTGGGTGTCGATTTAGCGTTTACTGGCAAACAGCGGTATGCTGAAGGTGTCGTAACGCAAAATGCAATTGATAAAAGCGCGCTTAAGAAAGATAAACGCTCCACAGATCGTCTATTGCGTCGCAAAGATCGCGCCGGCAACACTGTTTACACGCTGGTGAAATGGGTGATGGAATCAGAATGCATCGCAGCCTATGCCAAGGCCCACCCCGAATGTAAATTTATCAATGCTACGGATGGGGGACTCGGTTTTCCTGACATCGACTATCTTCCCTTGAACGAACTAGCAGATAAGCATCTCATTCAATCGATAGATCTGCGCGGCAGGTTGCACGCGGATATTCAAGATCTAAAGATGAATAGCCTTACCGCACCACGCATTTTTGCGCTCTATGAACAGCTGCGTTTAAGTTTGCGTAGATGTCAGTCTCTCTGCGAAGAGATTTTAGAAGAAATAAAAGTCGCTGCTGGCCCTTTCCCGTCTACCAAGATTTCTGTGCTTGAGTTTGATCTGCAGCGCGAGAGCGCGTATGAAGCGCTCTTGGCTGTGGCAGTTCCTGCACTTGATCGATTGCTCGGACGCTACATGGGCAACTCTGAAAAAGAGTTGATCGATCAGCAGCGAATTAAGTGGATACGCGTGCAGGAGATCATCGAAAGCCAACTTGCTACGTTGAGCTAATAGACCGTTTGTGTAATTCGCTTTGCCTGAAAAAATCTTCGGTTTTAACGGGCAAATGGAATTACTCAAGAGGTCTAAAAAAATCCTTTAGTGCGCAGCTTTTCGAAGATTTGATTTGCGCGCTCAGTGTCTTTTGGCACGCCTTCTCGACCCACCTGGAGCATTTTAGCTAAAGCATGTTGCGATGCAATATGCCCAGTGTCAGCAGCTTTTGCATACATATTAAAGGCTGCTTTATAATATTCCGGCACCTTTGTTCCTTCCCCCTCAAGCAGCTTTCCAATTTCAAAGTATGCTTGCACATCGCCCGCCTTTGCCCGTTTCATGAGCTCTTCATGAGAGCTGTTAACGCTTGCAGATGGAGCCGCACTCTTTTTTTCTTCGCTTTTTTTAGCAGGTGAGGGAGTTGAACTTTCAGCCTCAGAATCAGAATCGTCCGAACCGATCTTACGGGGTGTAGGACGGAAAACAGCTGGTTTACCCAGAGAAAATTTTGCCCCAGAGTGTCCTTGTGCTGCAGCTTTTTCCCACCATGTTACGGCCTCAAGTGGATCTTTTTCTCCGCCCTCACCGTTTTGACACATCCAGCCTAGAAGATATTGCGCCTCAGCACTTCCCAATTCAGCGGCTTGCCTATAATACCAGCGCGCTCTTATGGCATCACCACCAGTGTTAGAATGCCTCTTTGCGTGAAATAACATAGTAATAACTATGCCCTCAATATGGCGTTTTCCCTCAGGTGTCTTAGGATCTACCGAGTCCTTCCACCACATTTTAGCATGGCTTTTTTCTAGCTCAGTACTTGGCGTAAATGTGGGTGATGAGCCAGCTGCAGCGCTGCTGCCGAGTTTAGATACAGACATGGTTTAGCCCTCAATTTTCGAAGTTTTAAAAACGATACCAATTCCTAGTTTTGCGAAGACTTGATTTGCGCGCTCAGTGTCTTTTGGCACGCCTTCTCGGCCTGCAATCAGCAGCTTTGCAAGCGCAAATTGCGCTGCAACATGCCCATTTTCTGCAGCTTTTCCCCACCATTTTATCGACGCAAGAAGATCTAAACGTCCGCCGTTGCCTTCTTGACACATCCAGCCCAGATGATATTGTGCCTCAGTATTTCCCAATTCAGCAGCTAGCTGATAACAACGGCGCGCTTGCGCGGGATTACCCTTATTGACAGCATATTCAGTTGCTTTGGCTAACAAGTCTGAAGGATCGACAGGAGCGCAGAAACAGCCTAACAATTTAGATACAGACATGTCTTTGCTCTCAATTTTCGTAATTTAAAAGAGAGTAGGTTAATGGAAGAGTTACTTTGTTTTCAAAGCTGAAATCCCAAATTTATGATTGGGAGAGATCGTAGAGATTAAGTTTATTTCTCAACGTACGGATGCTAATGCCTAGGAGCTTGGCTGTGTGCGTGCGGTTGTTATTATGTGCAGCTAGTGTCTCTAAGATGTGTCTTTTTTCTATCTCTGCAAGCGTTAAGGGCACAGAGTTAGCGGCAGGTCTAATCGAGCATAAGCCAGGCTCTTCCAAGCAGAGATCATTGGCGGTGATCTCGGTTGAATTTTGCATTACAATTAGCCGCTCGATGATATTGGCAAGCTCGCGAATATTGCCCGGCCAAGGATAGTTGAGCATTCGATTTTGCGC
Organism: uncultured Chlamydiales bacterium; assembly: GCA_963700985.1. Classification (GTDB taxonomy): domain Bacteria; phylum Chlamydiota; class Chlamydiia; order Chlamydiales; family Rhabdochlamydiaceae. The sequence goes on along the minus strand of OY969554.1, from coordinate 1,086,957 downwards.
ATCTTGGCTTAAGCGTTTGCAAGGCTTGTTATTTTCGGCGCAGAGTCTTTCCAAGAAGAAATTAGCCAGTGGCAGGATGTCTTCGCGGCGCTCTCTTAGCGGAGCTAGGTGAATTGGCACCACGTTCAAACGATAATAGAGATCTTCGCGGAAGATTTTCTGTTCAACAGCTTCTTTCATATTGCGATTCGAAGTGGAGATGAGCCGCACATCGACGCGCATAGGTTTTTCTCCACCGACACGTTCGAACTCCTGCTCTTGGACTGCACGCAACAGTTTCGACTGCACAGTTAAGGGAACTTCGGAGATCTCATCTAGCAGCAGTGTGCCCTTATCGGCTAACTCAAATCTCCCGATGCGCTTGTTGATTGCACCCGTAAAGGCACCTTTTTCATGCCCAAAAAATTCCGATTCGATCAAGGCTTCTGGGACGGCTGCGCAATTGACTTTGATGAACGGATAAGCCCCTCGAGATGACATCAAGTGGATAGCTTCGGCGATAACCTCTTTGCCTGTTCCCGATTCGCCGCTAATAAAGACACTTGCAGAACTCTGGGCGATTTTGGTTACATCCCGTAAAATCTGCTTCATTACATCGCTTTCAGCAATGATGCGGTTTTTGCGCGTGAGTGCCGAGGAGGAGAGCTCTTTGCGTAAGAAATGGTTTTCTTGGATGAGATGGGCCTGTTCCTGAGCTTTTTCAATCACCGCTTCCAACGTATCGAAAGAGCAAGGCTTCAGCAGATGAATGAGAGCGCCCAAGCGTAATCCTTCAGCCGCCAGCGGAAGCGATTCGCTATCGCTTAGGAGTATGACCTGCGATTGGGGGTTTTCAGCTTTGGCGATTTTCAGCAGGTCTAACCCGGAAAAATCGGGAAGTACCACGTCGCAAATGATTAAGTCAAAATGCTGCGCCTGGATAAGTTGCTTAGCCCTAGCTCCGCTTTCTACAAAAATAGGCTCAAATCTTTTTTGAGTCATCCCCTCGAAAAGGGCAGCTTCTTTACGATCTAAAACAACGAGAATTTTATCCAAAGACATTGACCTGATCGCTTTTGATGGTTACATTTGGGGACGTCACATTTGTGACCCCTCTAAATTTTGGATTATATGAGATGAGTAAAATAACAAAAGTTTTATCTCTAATTTCTTTTTTAAGTCTGGCTGGCTGCTCGAATATGGAGCAGACGGAAGAGGATAGAATGCGCAAGCAGAATGCCATGGGCGAATATATCCAGCGCAACCACGATGAGTATCAATTCAGCGTGGAAGCCCCCAAGCAGCGCCAGCGGGCGTTATACCCCTGGGAAGAGCCTGCCGAGGCGCCCCCACCTCCTAAGACCGCCACAAAACCCACCCGCGCTAAAAAGTAATCATCCTGCCCCTTGCCCTTTTTCGAGGATTTCTCTAATCTTTCTCGGATATCGATGCCGATGTGGCGAAATGGTAGACGCGGTAGATTCAAAATCTACTCTGAGCAATCAGGTACTGGTTCGAGTCCTGTCATCGGCAAAACAAAGAGGCCCCTCGGGGCCTCTTTTTTTTTGCCGATGAAAGAAGCTAAAAGTTTAGCTTCTGTCAGGAACTCGAAGTGAGCACCGTACCGGTGCGAACCGGGCCCGGAGGACGGGACAGCTTGCTGCCCGCCGAAGGGGAGTCCTGTCACAAAAGGCCCCTCGGGGCCTCTTTTTTTTTGCCGATGAAAGAAGCTAAAAGTTTAGCTTCTGTCAGGAACTCGAAGTGAGCACCGTACCGGTGCGAACCGGGCCCGGAGGACGGGACAGCTTGCTGCCCGCCGAAGGGGAGTCCTGTCACAAAGAGGCCCCTCGGGGCCTCTTTTTTTTGCCGATGAAAGAAGCCAAAAGCTAGACTTTTCCGAATTTGGAGTGCGGGGACTTGTCACCGCTTTTCTCCACCGAGACTTGTCTCGGTGCAGCATCGAGAAAGAAATCGCGTCAAGCCGCAATTGAGAGAAAGCGGTGACGAATCCCCGCACTCCAAAAAAACTTCCTTATCAGTGAGTATTTATAGGGACTAGCGGGAGTTCAATATAGGATTGATGTTCGATATCATGATAAATCGTATTTATTGCGATCTCTTTTCGATGACTCTGGTTGAGTTTTTCACCAGTATTGGGGTTTACATCGAATCGGGGAAAATTACTGCTCGAAATATCCAGACGAATTCGATGTCCTTTTTTAAAGACATTCGCAGTTGGATATAGTTTGATTTCCAATGGATAGATCGTACCGGGTTGCATCAAAACTTCTCTATTGAGCGATTCACGGAATCTAGCGCGCTTAATCCCATCAACAATATTTAAATCAAAACCTTCTGGAAAATGGGTGTTTGGGGGATAGACATCGATGAGTTTAGCTGTGAAATCCGTATCGACAGCAGAAGAGGAAACCCAAAGTTTGACCCTGATTTCTCCTGTTACCTCGAGATCTTCGGACAGCGGCTGAGTTTGAAATACGAGTACATCGTCGCGTGCTGACAATGGGATTGGCTCTGGCATATTCCAGACATGAGCTCCTCCTCGTTGATCCCAAGCACCTGCTAATAGAATTCCTTTGCCAGATGATATATTCCCACCAACGGTTGGAACAGGATTGTTTGGATCAAATATGAGGCTTGTAGAAGCGGTATCCTCTTCTGGACGCGATAGATCAAGTCGTCCATCAGATTGTAAATAATAGGGCGTGGCTTTGGAACGTGCAAGCGGCCACTCCTGTTCGTTTCTCCAATAACCACCATGATTTAGGTGACCCGCTGCTGTTTTGCTTCCATCTCCTGTTCCCATTACAAAGATGCGCACTTTAGTAGCAAACGGCTCACTACGACCGACGCTATTTTCAATACCCTTAACCCAATGATCGAACCATTCAAGTTGCCAAGCATGAGAATCGGGGATTGCTGCAGTTGCTCCAAAGCTTACCTGACCATGAGTTGAAGCTCCTTGTTGTCCATGGACCCAAGGACCCATAATTAAATAAACAGGCCCCTTAATCGCGCCATTTAATGCGCAATAATTAGCTGTTGAGCAGCCTGCCCAAGAATCATACCAGCCTCCCACAAGGTAAATGGGAATATCTTTATATTGGTCAGCAAAATCGATAATGTTATTTTGCTGCCAAAACTCATCATTTATGCCATGGCTCATGGCCTCAACGAGCCATTTTTCATATTCTGGAACAAACTTGAGGGGAGTCTTTCCTAACAATAGGGGGAGATTTAAGAGATAATCAAGACGATGTTCTTTCATATCCAAAAGGATTGGGGCTATTGATGGGTCGGTTGATTGGCGACTTCCATGAGGAGCTGCGAGAAAGAAAACCCAATTCCAAAACCGGAGCTCAAACGCACCGCCATTACGTATGCCAGCAAAACCCATATTTGACATTGCATCGGCAGGAATTGCAGTTACTAATTGTGGAGGATGTTCCATTGCTAAAGCATGCTGAGTGCCGCCTACATACGAGAACCCCATTGTTCCCACTTTGCCATTCGACCAAGGTTGCTTGCTAATCCAATCACAAGTGTCGAAGCCATCGCGTCCATCGTCAGTAAGCATATGCCAAATGCCTTCAGAACCATAACGTCCACGGGTGTTTTGGATCACTACCACATAGCCATGCTCTGCAAAGTATTTTCCATCTGCATTAATTACCTCGTCATTGAAACCCAATCTGCCATAAGGAGTTCGCAGTAAAATGGCAGGAAATTTTTGGTCGCTCACACCATCGTCATTTGCAGGAAGATAGAGATCAGTTTCTAAACAGATTTTATCGCGCATGGGCACCATAACATCGGTTTGCCTAAAGACTTCATAGCGCGACTCTTGAATCGCAAACAGCGACGAGTTCAAGCCTGTAACGATTATTAAAGCTAAAAACAAAAGCTTGAAACGTCTCATAATTTTCCTTGTCAAAAGTAGTTTACTGTAAATATCTGATATTGAGTGAAGAAAGAATCGATTTTTATACAACTTATCTTTTTTCTTTGTTGTCACTAATTTTGATAGTGGTTTCCAAGAAAATCATCAAGTTTTGCTTGTGTTGAAAGACATCAGTTTGTCATAAACGCCAGTCAAATCACGAATCTAGTAGTTGCTCCTCATGTTTCGATTCATTTCTTCAAAATTGGCTGCATTTATCAGCGTTCTTTTGGTTTTCATGTCGACTTTATCAGCGCAAATCCTTAGCTCATCGGAGAATCAAGATATGGAATTTATCGCCCACAAACAAATTGGATCAGGAAAAGAAAAAGTCCTCGTTATGCACAGCTGGACGACGGATTCGACAAGCTATGATTTCATGATCCCATACCTAAACACTGACGAGTACACTTATGTTTTTGTAGACTTGCGTGGGTATGGTGGTTCCAAAGAAATGAAAGGGACATTTTCAGTAGAAGAAGCGAGTTCTGACGCTATTAAGCTCATTGATTTCTTGGCTTGGAATGAATTTCATCTGATTGGACACTCTATGTCTGGTATGATTGTTCAAAAAATCGCTGTAGACAATCCTTCAAGGGTTAAAAGTGTCGTTGCAATAACACCTGTCCCTGCTTGTGGAACGCCTGGACCTAAAGAGATAGTAGATTTTTTTGCAGGCATGGCCATAGACAATGATGAGGCTGCTATGAAGTTTGTCAATACATTGACTGGCAATCGGTATCCAAAGGCCTTTGCTAAGAAAATGATTACAGATATTCGCAAACACTCTACGAGCCAAGGCCGCCTCGGTTATATGAACATGTTTTTTCATACTGATTTTTCTCAATCAGTAAAAGGTTTGCAAACGCCGATGTTAGTTTTGTTTGCTGAATATGATTCTGGAATCTTAGGTGAAGCACTCATGCGTAATACCTTTTTGAAGTGGTATCCGAATGCAGATTTGGAGTGTTGCAAAGCCTCGGGTCATTATCCGATGATAGAAACTCCAGTTACTTTGGTTACTGTTATAGAACAGTTTCTATCCGTTCATTCCACTTCTCTTCCATCCGAGATCGTTTTTCCTCAATAAATTCTCTCATTAAAAAAGCCAAAAGTTTGGCTGCGGATACACGAAGAAGGCCCATTGGGCCTTTGTAGTGCGGAGCAGGTGAGCAGATAGCGAACCGGGCCCTGAGCCGACTGGACAACTAGCTGCCCGCCGAAGGGTCCCTTGCTAGAATGAAATGCTTATTGATGATAGAATGGCACCTCTTTTAACAAGGAAGATATCTATGGCAGCGCCGGTAGAATATGCGGTTCAGACACAGTATGGAAAAATTTCAGTCTTAGAATCTCAGGGGGATGGTCCTGCGGTTTTGTTTATTCATGGCAATTCGGCGTGCAAGGAAGTCTTCAGGAAAAGCATTGAAAGTAATATTGGACGGAATTTTAGACTGATTGCAATAGACTTGCCGGGTCATGGAAAAAGCGAAAATGCAAGAGATGCCGAAGCAACCTATTCCCTGCCTGGCTATGCCGATGTAGCAATAGATGTTCTCCAAAAAATGAATATTCAGAAAGCGTCTATTGTCGGCTGGTCACTTGGTGGACATATTGCCATTGATCTGTTGAAAAGATGGCCTGGGACTCAAGGGATTTTGATCACTGGTACACCTCCAATTCCTCTTACTGCGGAAGGATTCAGTCGGGGATTTCGCCCATTCCCCTGTTTGCATTTGATGAGCCAAGAGAAGTTTAGTCCAGAAGAAGCAGAAACTTTTGTTGCTCAAGGAGGGATTAATACTAAAGAAGCTCCCTTTTTATTGGAGGCCACTTTGAGAACTCACGGGGCAGCACGTTCTTGTCTCATTGCGTCTATGCAAAAAGGTATAGGGGGAAATCAAAAAGAGATCGTAGAGACGTCGAATAAGCCTGTAGCTGTTGTCTGCGGTGAAGATGATACAGGGATTAATAATGATTACATTCAAAAAGAAGTTACTTTCAAAAACCTATGGAATAACCAAGTGCATCTTCTTAAAGGAGGGCACGGGGTATTTTGGCAGAATTCTCAGAAATTTAATGAGGTTTTAGATCGCTTTCTGAAAGATATGGATTCATTAAAAGAGGCTTCTCATACAAAGAAAGAGACTAATTACCTTTTGATAGGTGGAGTCTGTGCTCTTGCTGTCGCTTTTCTTGGAGCCGCTTTTTTTAAATCACGTTCCTAAAGAGGGTTTTGAATCCTTCCAAAGATAGCTCTAGCTCATAGAAGGGGGGTGGGCTTTGCCGGTGTCTCTCCATCAAGAGGCATATCTCACTACTTTGCCGCCCTTTTCCCGCTGATTTGTGAGATTAGGGTTTCACTTTGATAAGGGGTTCTAGTTCATAGAGAAGCTTCATTCCCTCGAGAAATTGGTTCGAGAACGCTCCGGTGCTGGGCAAAACCCCGGAGACATTTTTAGAAATGACAATGTTTCCTGTTTTTTCTTTTTGTAACCCCTTGGATTTTTGTAATAATCGCTAAAGCTGGATTTAAACCATCTTCCTGTTAAAAATAGGGGAGGCAAAACCAAAAACCAATTTTTGAATAGCTTTTGCTAACTCAGTTTTTTTATTTTTTTCGGAAATACAATAAATTTTTAATTTTATCGATTTTATATAACCATTAGAGCTTTATGATGAAAATCATTGTCACACTCTTATTAGGAATGTGTATGCCCAATCCTACATCAATTCATGCTGAAGACACAACTTTGCAGACATTCAGTGAGTCAAAAGACGTCAAAAAGTTTAGCAATCAAGTAGTCATTGTAACAGGTGCTTCAAGAGGAATAGGGCGTGGAATAGCTTTTCTCTTCGCTGAAGAAGGTGCAAACGTTGTTTTAGTAGGGCGAGATGAAGCTCTCCTCAAAGCTGTAAAAGCTGCTATTCAAGCAAATAAAGGTAATGCGATTTTTATTAAAGCTGATGTAAGCAATCCAAAAGACATGGAGAGAATGGTTGCTGAAGCTTTAAGCCAATATGGGAGGATAGATGTGCTTTGTCATAATGCAGGCATTTATCCACATGCAAGAGTTGAAAATATGACACTGGAAGAATGGCAAAAAGTAATCGATGTAAATCTGACGGGTACTTTTTTAGCAGTCAAATCTTGCATACCAACAATGAAGTCTCAGGGACATGGAAAAATTGTTATTACATCATCTATTTCCGGTCCACAAACTGCTCTCCCGGGATATTCTCATTATACGGCTTCTAAAGGAGGAGTAGCAGGATTTATTCGAACTGCTGCAGTTGAATTAGCAAAGTATAAAATCAACGTAAACGCTGTAGAGCCAGGAAATATTATGACTGAAGACCTTATAGGTTCAGAACATACTAACAATATGATTCCCGCAATACCTTTAGGCCGTTTGGGTACCCCTGAAGATGTTGCTCATGCAATTCTTTTTCTTGCATCAAAAGAAGCAAGCTATATTACAGGCCAAAGCCTGATTATTGATGGTGGGCAGACTTTGCCGGAAAACCATTTTGCTGAATATTAAAAGAGAAGACCAAGTTTTCGCACCCCAAAAAAATCCGTTCAGCTACCTCTTTTGATGAAGCCGGGAACGCCTGTGTTCACCACTGTGTTGAGTCTCTGCCTAGTCTGAATGCGATTGATTTCGTTAAAAGCATCTTCGGGAAGAGAGGAGATGTCGAAGCTCTCTTTTGCGCGCGCTGTAGTTTTGGGTGTAGTAAGCACGGCCGTGCCACGCTGCACCGCCCATGCCAGCAGAACCTGCGCTGGCGTCTTTTTAACTCGCGCAGCGATTGCCAAAATCACTGGATCTTCAAGCAATCCCGGACGCATGCCATGACCTAATGGCGCGAAAGCCAAAAGGATAATGCCTCTCTTTTTGCAGTATTCTAAGAGTTCTGTTTCTGGTAGATAGGGATGGGACTCGATCTGGATCGCAGCTGGCTTGATGCGCGCAGCATCATAGATAGGTTGTAGCTCTTTCAAGCTAATATCTCCCAATCCAATGGCCCGACATTTACCATGATCCACAAGACTTTCCATGGCTCTCCAAGTATCTAGCAGAGTCACGCCTTTATCGTAGATGACATTGCCGCTTTGATCCCGTGGATCTTGCTCGTCTCCAGGCTGAAAGGCAAACGGGGTGTGACTGAGATAGAGATCTAAATATTCGAGCTTGAGTCTTTCTCGACTCGCCTCAAAAGCCGGCTCAACGCGTTCTGGTCGATGGTTTGTGTTCCACAACTTGGTGGTAATGAAAAGGTCTTCACGTTTAATTCCGCTGGCAAGACCTGCTTGCAATGCTTCGCCTATTTCGCGCTCATTTCGGTATCTTTCTGCGCAATCAAAGTGTCGAAATCCGGCCGCAAGCGCATCTCTAGTTGCGTTTTTGCTTTCAGTGGGGTTGGGAATCAGGGTGCCACAGCCGAGTGCAGGCATATGGCCGCTTCCATTGTTCAGCGCTATTCTAGTTAGTCGGAAATCAGAAGATCCTGTCATAGAAATGCCTCTTATTGTTTTGCATCTTGCGACGTCGTTAAACTCGACATAATACGAAAAACTTGCCGATTGCAAGCTTTTTTTATTCCTTGAATTTTTGATCAGCGTATAGAGTAAAATTACTAAAATCTATTCGAAGAGCAACTCTACATGCGCAAATACCATCACTACGGAATTCCAACTAAAGAAAAGCGAAAAGATGAGAGCCTTGTTGAAGTGCAAGGATTCAAGTTTTACTCCACTCCTTTCGAGCAGAACAAATATCATATTCAGTGGCATCGTTTTCCTGAGGGACACGGGCTGCCAGAACTTGTAACGCAAGTCCCTCACATCGCCTTTCAAGTGGATGATTTAGATACTGAGATCAAAGGCTGCAAAATACTCTTTGGCCCTTATAGCCCTTTGAAAGGTTATCGCGTTGCTATAATTGAAGAGCAGGGTGTGCCTATCGAATTGGTGGAAACCTCACTGACTGATGAAGAGCTTTCATTGCTCGAACAGGAGAAGTTAGGTAAATCGCAATAGTGGCCTTTGCTATTCCAAAAAACTAGATTTCTTGGAAAATATTCGTGCCGAACTCTCCTGGGCGAGATTTCCATTCAAAATGTTCAGTAAGCGTGACTTTGCCATTTTCATTTCTTGATAATTCACACGTAGAAAGTCCGTTATCGAGTTTTCCATCTAATTGGATCTGACAGTAACTGAACGTCAACTGGTTTTCGGCAAGGAACTTTCCTACTAAAAATCCCTGGCGGATTTTCCCGCCGGAGTATTCAGCAGAAATTACATCTCCTTTTTGTGAAAACACAAAAATTGTCTCGTGATTGACCACGCCATTTTCAGCCGTTTTGACCACATTCATTTTAAGAGTGTCTAAGCAAATTTTCATAGAGGTAAAGTCTATTGTTTTTGACAAAACATTCTAATGCATGGAAATGTTCGATAGGTAGCTTCTTTATGAACTGTGCAACATTCGAGCACTTTAAATTTGGCTTTTTGAATGATGCTCTCGATCTCTTTTTCTTCAAAGGAGGCCCAAAATTTTTCAAAATCTCCTTGGTAGCGAGTATCTTTTTCTAATCCTTCGCCAGAACCTTTTCTGAGTGTTAGATAGAAATAGCCTTGTTCTTTAAGGAATGAGTGAATGTTTAACAAAACGAAAGGCAATGTAGCTTTTGAGATGTGTGAAAGGGAGCAACAAGCCCAAGCTCCATCTAAATAAGCTGCAGGAAAATTGATCTCTTCAATGTCTAATTGTTGAAATTCAGCAAGAGGAGCATTGGATCGAGCGATATCGATTAAATTTTTACAAAAATCCAGGCCGAATACTGACACACCATTTTCTGTAAAAATCTTAGCATCTCTACCTGAACCGCATCCTATATCGACAATTTTCGCGTTAGAAGGTAGAAGTTTAATGAATCTCTCAATTGATGTTATAGGTGCCAGATCTGCAACATTACGAGTAAATGCGTTTGCTGTCGCTTCATAACTCGTTTTTGTAATGGCTTTATAGGACATATCTTTATTCTCCTAAGATTGAGAGCTTGAGCATGTCATATTCTCTAATATTTATATTAGGGATTAGGGTTTATAAAGTTTTTTGTAAAAATTCGGACAGTTTTGTGTAGGTGTCCTTATGGAAAAGAATATTAAAATGCATGCTATCTTCAATGATATGATAGCAGCCTGGGTTCCTTCGAATAAGCGTAGATTCTAGCGATGCATTCCAATCGCGCTTGCCTACAATCTGATATAAGGGAAGATCTGGGTTTGATTGCACCCTTTCATAAATTTTATCTAGAGTCTCTTTTAAAGATTCTCTGCAAGGGCTCGTGGCTGACTCTACAACTTTCAAACGTCCAGCAATAGAAATTACCGATAAAATTCTCTTATCCTTTTCTACAAATGCGGTGTAAGCAGCTTCGATTGCTCCCATTGAATGGCCTACCAACACCATCCCTTTGAGAGAATAGCCTTGATCGAGCAATGTCTTTTCTATGCTGTCGATGGCTTGTTTTATGAGAGAGCGATGATTATCCAAGTTTACTTCATCGTATCTAACAAAAAGGCTAAATGTAGGTCCGGTTTTCTTGGCTATTTCTGCCAGATGAAGCATCACAAAAGGATGAGAGTATAATCCGTGTAAAATTAGAATGACCTGAGTCCCTTTATTTTCGGATTTCCAATTGCCATGTTGATATAGACTAGCTTTCTTACCAGAACGGTTTTTCAGTTGAAGAAGAGAAATATCTCTTTTGATTTTTCGATGGAAGAACCATTTTAATCCGCATGGCAGAAGATAGCGGAAATCTGTAATGAGAATATCCTGCATCTTAGTGAAAAAGTGCCTGATCTTGAAATGCATTAGCACCACCTTTTCTTATCTTTGAGTTCAATATGCAATATATAATGGATGTCATGATATGGTGGCAATTTCTCGAATCTCGCAAGATTTTAGTGTGTAAGAAAACTATCGCAAGGGAGTACAAGATGAAACTCAGAAATTATAATGGAAAAATATGCGCTGCGTTTGCACTGTGTATACCTGTTTTTTCACAGTCACATTCTGTCTTAGATATGTTTGAAATTGAAGCATCGCAGCAGTCCCGAGATTTTGTCGCCAATAAAAAGCAGTTTCAGCTCCATACACTAGTTACAGAGCAAAGGCATGCTAAAACTTGGGATCTGAGTCACAAAATCCAAACCAACACTCTCGCTGGAATTCAAGCCCTTTTGAGTGTTGACACAGATATTTCTAAGAAAATTCTGGAACTTTCTGAAGATACTACGCTTCTCGATCAAGCCGCTGCCGCTGTTCAACAGGCAATTTTGCAAAATCAGAAAATCTACATCTATGGATGCGGTGCAACGGGCAGGCTTGCCAAACAAATGGAGAGCTCTTTCTGGCGGCCATTTTGGAAAAAAATGCAGTCGCTCCCTCAGTGGGAAACGCTTAAGGCGCATTTTCCAAATATTGAAAATCGATTGATCGGTGAAATGACCGGAGCAGACCGCGCGTTGATAAGCTCCTTAGAGGGATTCGAAGATCTCCAACTGATTGGCAAGCTGCAGCTCGCCGATCATCAGATCCAGAGAGGAGATGTGATTTTTGCGGTTACCGAAGGCGGAGAAACATCTTCGGTGATTGGAACTATTTTGGCTGGTTTGGGCCAATATGATAAGGAAGCTCCTAACTGGATGAGTGAAGCTCAAAAGCATCTTTATTTTATCTACAATAACCCCGATGAAGTGCTGTTTCCCTTCGAGAGAAGCCGTAGTGTTCTAGAGAACGAAGCAATCACAAAAGTCTGTCTATTTACAGGGCCGCAGTCGATCACAGGCTCTACAAGAATGCAAGCCACTACCAGTGAAACTTTTGTGGTTGGTGTTATCCTTGAACAGGCTGTGTATCAATTACTCGAGCCACATCTTTCCAAAGAGGAGTTGCAATCTCTCGGTTTTCATGCAACCCACATGCGTGAAAGGCTTCTTAGCTTTTTGCCCATACAAAAAGCTGTGCAGGATGCCCAAGTTCCCATCAGTCAATTGACTGATTTAGAGACTGCTACTTACGCAAACAAAAACACCTCCACCTATTTTGCACAGAAAGCGCTGATTACGGTGTTTATTGATTCAACAGAGCGAGCTCCCACTTTCAGGTTATTTCCTTTGGATACATTGGATGCAGCACCAAGGAAGTCATGGATCCAAGTTTGGACACCAGCGCAGGATCAACTCTCAGCTTGGGAAAATTTTCTGGGACGTCCATTTTATGGGCTAGATAGAAAATTTTATGAGCTGCCGTTTTCTCAAGACATCGAAGATCCTTATCTAAAAGCCGCGGCGCTAAGAAGTTTAACTAATGCCGGCAATGAGCAGCAGTTTCTCTATGACTTTTCTTATTCTAAAGCGAATGTGCAGGCACGTGGCCCAGGCGCGAACGACTTAGGTGTGATGGTGCTCTTTTCCAATGAAATAGAACAATTGGCAGAACCCTCTTCATCTTTTCATAGTTGGCTTAGAACCTTTGCGGAAAGACAAGCAAATATAGCGGTGATCTTAGTGCCATCCGCTCCTCTTTCTGATGAACATCCTGCAATCCAAACCATTTATTCGCTTTCTCCGCAGGCGCAAGTTGTGCAGCTGCCATTAGAAAATAAGCAAGATCCTTTGGAACTACGTCAGCATGTTGGATTGAAGATGTTAGTCAACGCTCATTCCACTGGCGTGATGGCAAAATTAGGGCGAGTAGTGGGGAATACCATGACCTACGTCAACCCAGGGAATCTCAAGTTAATCGGCAGAGCTACTTTCTTAATTCTAAGCCATGTCAACGACAAGTTGCCTGAAGCAAATAGGATTTCTTACAGCGATGCCAATGCCGTGCTTTTTGATGCCATTGAATACGCAAAAAAAGCTCAAAAGGTGGGGCAAAATGCCGAAGTGGGGCTCTGCATTGTTCGCATTTTAGAAACTGTGCGAAACAATAACCCCATTTCTTGGGAAACAGCAGAAGCCATTCTTCAAAGCCAAGGCTTAGAAGGATACTTGTTGAACAATTGAAACACGATGATGGCGCTTAAAGAACTTATATAGACTTAATCTTGGGGTGGAGGGAGCGTGGCGAATTTTTCTTTAGGAAAACTTATGGATCTCTCCACATAGCTTAGTAATAACATTGTAGATACAAGAGGGAGGCAAACATGATTAAGCGTTTAACCAAGCATGGAAAAAGCCGAGCCATTGTAATAGATAAAGCCCTATTAGAAGCAGCCGGTATTTCTGAGAATGCTCTTTTTCAAATCTCTGTCAATCCTAGTGGTGGCTTAGTCATCCAATCTGTTGAAGATAATAAAACAGATGTCTTTCGTGAGAATTTCGAAAAACTAAATAGAAAATATAAAAAACTGATGAGAAGCTTGGCGGATTTGTAATCTAATATATCTGCAGGTTGTGAGAAAGCGGTGACGAGTTCCCGCAAACTGAAAAAATCATTCACTGGACTGATCAAAATACGGATTCTCGTTAAGAATCAATTGTTGTTGCATGAATCAAGAATGGAAGACCAATGAAGAAGTTGCCGTGGGTTGACGATCAGCGCTGCTTTGTTTGCGGGATGGATAATCCCGATGGGATGCGCTTAGAATGGATTGTAGACGGGCTAACTGCCACTGCGCAATTTACCCCTGATCGAAAATATCAAGGGTGGCAGGGTGTTGTACATGGCGGCATCATCGCCACACTTCTTGACGAAGCAATGACACGGCTAGCTTGTGTGATTTATGGAGGAGCCGTAACCGCAGAGATGAATGTGCGTTTTGTTGCACCAGCTCTGGTCGGGAGCTTATTGATCGTTCGCGGAGAAATTTTAAACGAACGGCGTAAGATCATTGAGATGAAGGCTTCCATACATTCTTCCGGAAAGCTAATCGCGCATTCCACAGGAAAAGCGATAAAGATTTAGAACTGGGCAAAGGCATAGAAATGAGCCGAAATATTCAATCTTATCTTCCGCCCTCGTTTGAGGAGGGTGATCGCCTTGCAAAGATCAAAGCTATTTTCCCTGAAATTGACAGGATGTACAGAGAATATGCTGAGCAGAACCATTTTCCTGGGTACTCCTATGGAATCTTACTGGATGGACAATTAGTGCATGCAGGCAGCGGGGGCTACATAGACTTCGATAAAAAAATTCCAGCCACATCTAAATCGATGTTTCGTATTGCCTCGATGACCAAAAGCTTTACTGCCATGGCAATTTTGAAGCTACGCGACGAAGGTAAATTAAGGCTGGATGATCCTGTCGTTCTTTATGTTCCTGAAATGAAAAACCAGCAGTTAACTAAAGACTCACCGCTCATCACAATTAGAGATTTGTTAATGCATTCGGCTGGATTTCCAACAGATGATCCTTGGGTCGATAGAAAATTGGATGAGACTGATGAAGAATTCATCGCGTTGTTGAAAAAGGGCGTCATTTTTTCCAATGCACCCGGAGTTATTTTTGAATATAGCAACATGGGCTACGCCATGCTGGGTTATATAATAAAAAAAGTAACGGGGTTTTCATCTAGTGAATTCATCGACGCAGAGATTCTATTACCTCTTGAGATGAAAGAGTTTTCTTGGGAGTTCACCGAAATTTCAGAATCTCAATTGGCAAGAGGTTATAGACGGATTGCTGAGAAATGGAAGGAAGAAGAACTGCTTGGAGATGGAATTTTTGGCGCGATGGGCGGAATGATTACTTCTATCGAAGCATTTAGCCGATATGCTGCATTGCATCAATCTGCTTGGCCCCCACGCGATGATCTTGAATCGGGCCCAATTAAAAGAAGTTCCCTACGCGAGATGCATCATCCCTGGAATTTCATGAAATTAGAAACAGACTTTAAATATGCAAATGGCCCTGAATGCGCCATGATAAGTGCATATGGTTATGGTTTGCGATGTATGCGTGATTCTCTGCGGAGAATCTTCGTAGGACACAGTGGAGGATTGCCCGGTTTTGGCAGCAATTGGCTTATCTTGCCGGAGTATGGGCTAGGGGTGATCTCATTTGCAAACCTCACCTATGCTCTAATGTCAAAAATAAACCTAGATGTGCTTGATAAGCTTTTAGTGGAATCTGAATTAAAGCCAAGACAACTACCGCCTTCAAAACTCTTGTGCGACCGTCGAGATGAGCTATTAAAGCTATTACCTCATTGGGAAAATGCAGCTACCAGCGGCATTTTTGCAGAAAATTTCTTTCAAGATCATTCGCTTGAAGTGCTTAGAAATAAGTCGACTGAGTTATTTGAAAAGGCGGGCAAGATCTCTTCCATCGGTGCCATACTACCCGAAAACCAGCTATGCGGTTCTTTTATGCTGGAAGGAGCGAAAGCTAATCTTCGCATCAGCTTGGCTCTCACTCCTGAAAATCCCAGTTTGATTCAGCAATATCAAATAGCCGAAGTAGCAAAATAGCCTTCTTGCATGATTTTTAAGTGTGTCTATCACCTACCAATTTGGTATTTCAATAAATAACCAATTTATAATCAGTGATTTAGTAAATAATACTGATTTTTATAAAATTGGAAAATTTAAATATAGGCAAGAATTTTTGTTAGCTCATGCCCTGAGGCATCTGGGTGCAGACTACACAATAGAAGCTCATATAAATAGCCACCAGATTGCGTATGATCCTGCTAGGAACGATCTACAAAATTTACATGAAAAGGGATTGCTACAGATGGCCAAAAAAAGAAAGGCATACGTTTTACGGTTCCCTTAAATTTAGCCAATCTCATCCAGACAAAAAACAAATAAAGAGGCAGGGATATACCGCACTCGCTCGCTTGTGTGAATTTATATTACTTCTAGCTTCGCGCTTTTTCAGGCGGGAAAATCTCATCAAAAATCTTCACAAATTTCTAAAGGGCCTAATTTGAGAAACAGTTTCTAAGATAGTATTCAGCTGTGAGATCAGGGTGCTCTTTGGCGATTGAGCGAGCTTCATCGTCGCTGATGATCCTTTGACCCTTGGAAGTCCAAAAGTAATAGAGTTGAATATTTGCGATGAGTGGGTCAAATTGGCTGGCTTTTTTGTCGGTTGCGACATACCAGTAGCACTCGTAGTTTATACCTAGTTGGTTCAATGCTGAGGCCACGGACTCTACTTGACTCAGTTTGTCGTCGATGAAAATCACCTTTTCAGGCAGCTCAGGAGCTCCTTTAAACAACTTCAGCAAGTATTCTCCCTTCGGCTCAGTATCGGCAAAGAAGGTGCCTTTAAAGTATTCGGGAGAACTTGATAAAAAGGCATAAGTTTGAGGGTCTTGGAAGCTGATTCCAACAGACTCAAGCTGGCTAGTTGTTAACGAGTCGATATCATTCGTAGGTGTGTCATACCATACTTGACGTTCTCTAGCAGTCAAACCAAGGACATCATATCCCTGGTTTTGCAATTTTTGAATAAACTGACTCGTGTGAGTTTCTACCGTTTTATGATGATGATAACGAGCGATAAAGAGCGAGAAAATATCATGCCAATTTTGTGTAGGATCGTTTTTTGTAGCGGAGGCGATGTATTTGCGCCAAGCCTTTGACCCGAGCATAAAGGGCAAATCAAAAAGTGTGTCATCGATATCGAAAAAATAAACAGTTCGAGCAGGTTGAGAGGCTGCTATTTGATCCAGAGACTCAATTTTGTAAATATGGACATCTTGCTTACCGCTCGCTGGGGCAGGAGAGGCCGATACATCCTGGGACCCGGCTGTAAAAGCACAGACCATTGCCAGCAGGAAAAATTTAAATTTCATCTTTTTCATTGTTTACCTAAAAGACTTTTCCGCTGATCTTAGCTTGAACAGAGGGTGTGATAAATGTGGCCTCTCCACTATCGGCTTTAGGAAACTGCACGCCTAGTACAAGCACATCTGAAGTAGTTTCTCCAATTTGTCTTGGGGAGAAGTTTAGGACACCCAGCACAAGCTGGCCCATTATCTCCTCAGGCTGATGCTGTGTAAATCTTCCAACGCTGGTTTTAATTCCAAATTTTCCAAAGTCAATTTTCATTCGATAGGCTTTTTTGGGTGCTGAAGGCTCTTCTTCCACGCTGATTACTCGACCGAGGCGAATTTCTAATTTATCGAACGTATCCTCTTTGGAAACAATCTGCTTTTCTTCTGTCATAAGATCCTTCAATTTACAAATTTTCTAGTTTACGGTGCATAATATAACCCTCTTGGTAGCTTCCATCAGGATTTCGAACTGCCGCTGGGATGCTGCCCACAATCTTGAATCCGAGTTTTTGATAGAGCTTAATCGCGATGCTGTTTTGGCTAAGCACCATATTGAATTGCATGGCGTGAAACCCTAAATCTTTAGCGAGATGCAGTGAGGCTTTAACCAGAAGAGCACCAATGCCCTGACCTCGATGTGTGCTTCTTATCATATAAGCTGCATTGGCAATGTGGTTAGATCTGCCGGAAAAATTCGAGCGGATATAGAAACCGCCGATCACTTGTTGATCAGGAGAGAGGCACACATATACATGTGATGTTGTATTCAGAAACTGGCGATGAAACTCCTGCACTGAGTTGCACTCATAAGGAAATTGGCTGCTTGAATCGACTACTTCTCGAAAGATTTCATAGAGGCCAAGCTCATGTTCTTGCCTAAACGGCACTAGCGTATAACCCTTCTGCTTCAAAAGCTGATGTACTTCTTGCAAATCCTCAAAACTAGGTTCAATTGTATCTGATTTTTCACCCTTGTTTTGTAAGCGCGAATTTTTGAGACCTTTTGCATAAAGGGCAACTCCTTGATGAACAAGCTCGATCTCGTCTGCGCTTAAAGTCTCAAGCGCTTCTTTGGTTTGGTTAAAGGCTATCGGTTCAAAAGTGTTGAGAGTCTTCTTTCCTGCCTCAGTAAACTGAAGAAATCGTTTTCTTTTGTCCTTTTCATCTGAAGAGCATTCGACATAACCTTTTTTCACAGCTTTGGTGATTAGCCTGCTTACCGTAGATTTATCGATGAGCAACCGTTCAGCGATTTCTCCGAGTGTAGGGCGCTGGCAAGTGGTTAATTCAATTAGTAGGTGACGCTCAGCTAATGTGACCCCTACCTCAAAATACGCATCGTTAAGCAGACCAAGCTCTCGTACCACAGACCTTGCGTTTTGTCTTAAGAGGTTGATCCCTTCAGCAGAAAGATTCGTCATAACAGCCTAAATGGTTGTATAATACAACTAATATACAACCTTCTAGATTTTGTGGCTAGTTTTTGCCAATCAAAAAATATATTATCATTAATAATATTTTTAACTCGAAGACATAGTATTGTTGATTTGTACAGTTGTTGCTATAATTGTTTAGATGGGAATTTATCTAGATAATTACGAGTTAAGTTGTGGTGAAACTCTATTTGCGGCTTTAACATTGACCGGAGGAACTCTGGTCGAAAGGCACTGGAATAGATCATGGGATGACATGCCCGCATGCTCTCAATGGGGGCACAGAATCGTGGCAATTATAGAAGCGGTTCCAATTCTTGGTGGAATTGTGGCCCTTATTGAAATTGTCTTAGTGCGCTGTCTGTATGTAGATCCAACCCCACCCGCACCATTATATCCTCGACTAGAATTCAACATTCCTCAAATCCTCACATCTGCTCAAGTGTTAGAACTCAAAATTACAGCCACGGCTGAATCAGAGCTGCCTGAATATGAGGGCTCTATTTTCCAAAGAGTTATGCTAATAGGGTTAAACTATGTAATTACACGTCGAAGAAAGAATGAGCCCCCACCATTGAATGGCACTGTTGCACACATTCCTCCTTTTACAGGCCCCAAGGAAGCGCAAAGTAGCGAAGGGGTGAAGGTGCGCACATTCTGTCTTGAGCTGTTAAGCCATCTCGAAGATGTACAAATGGCAAAATCCACCCCCTATACCTCGGAACCGCTTCCAGGGATCAGCAATGAAGAGTTAATAAGAATTCAAGAGATGAAAGGCTTGGTGAGATATTTTTTAGAGCTGGGTGCTTTAGAAAAAAAAGCCGGATTTTCAGATTTTATTAACCTCTTAAATGTTTTATCTCGCGGTGCCCAAGAGTTCCTCTCAATTTTTATGCGTTTCTCAGATCTGGTTGAGCTACAAGCAAAACTCCCTCGTCAATTGAACCCCCAGGCGAGTCGGCAACTAGGCCGGTGGGATAAAATACGCACAATGGTGAAAGCTGGATTGTTCACCCCAAATCTTGTTGCAACAGCGCAGCGAGCACTAAAAATGGGTCTGCATCCTATTCCGGCTTTACCTCGAAAGCAAACGATTGTGAATTTATACCCCACTCTCGATGCGATTAACTTGCTAGAAAGTAATTATAGGAAAGCCGGCAGGTGGCTGATGCATCACACAAAAGCGATTACATTTCGGGAATTATGCCATTCGATTAAGCTGTCTTGCCAGCAACTGCGCGACTCGATTTTAGAATGGGATGACTACTACCTTCTTTCTATTCAAGGTAAGAGCCAGCAGTGGATGGCGGATATCGCTTATCGCTATTTGCCTGTAGAACAAATGCCCAAAGGAGTTCTCCAAATCGGGCATCATTCAGCTGGTGAAGATCTATTTAAGCATCTAAAGGAATCAGGATCGAACAACTTCATCCTATTTGATGATGGGGCTTATTCAGCTAGGCAGTTCCACAATTATTTAGATTCGCTTATTTTCTACCTGAAAAAAAACGGGTCATTTTTGGAGAGAAAAAATATCTGCTTTGTTTTTGGTCACTTTCCTATTGATCGATATTTAGAAGCAAATTATCAAAAACTTGAAGAGGATTTCAATGTAAGGATTCATCTTATTTCAAAGTTTCTAACGCAAACATGTCTCTCTCTTATGGAAAAAGAAAGTCTTACGCCAGCACTAAAAGGGCAAATTGGAGATCTCGCTGCTATAGGGCGTCCTCAACTTGCCACGGAGTGGAAAAGACCCGATTTCATGTCTACAGCACTATTTATTTCTGAAGGGTATTTAGGCGAGTTTAGCAGAGCTAAATATGGAGAATTGAACGCTCCAAATGGGTCAGTAGAACGTTTGCATGGCATAGGACCCCTTACTGATATTCTTCCTCCCTATGCAAAAGCTCGTTCCTGACGCGCTTCTTTAAGGGATTGTCTTCAATCTTCCAAACTTGATATAGATTCAAGAAAATACTTAAGAGGGGAAGATGGCTCAAAACAAAATATTAGCTCCAGGAACTCCTGCTCCTGACTTTACCCTTCACGTGACGCCTGATCAGACGATTTCGCTAAGCGAATTCGAAGGCAGGCCTGTGATTATCGCTTTCTATCCAGCTGATTGGAGTCCGGTCTGCAGCGATCAGATGGCGCTTTACAATGAAATCCTGCCAGAATTTCGCAAATATCATGCTGATATCTTAGGCATTTCGGTGGATGGAGACTGGTGCCACTCTGCCTTTGCAGAGCATCGCTGCTTGCATTTTCCTTTGCTTTCCGACTTTGAGCCCAAAGGTGCCGTTGCCAGAAAATATGGGGTTTATCGAGAACAGGCCGGCGTATGTGAACGTGCGCTATTTGTAATCGATAAAAATAAAGTCATCGCGTGGAGCTATCTTGCGCCCATGGGAGAAAATCCTGGGGCAGATGGCATCCTTGAAGCGCTTGAAAAACTACCAAAGTAGGAATAAATACATGGCAACATTAAAGGTTCCTGTAGTTCCGAATGATCATACTCAAGGCGATGAGAAGGCTCTAGTTACCCTAGTTGAGTATGGCGATTACGAGTGTCCCTATTGCGGAATGGCCTATCCCGTTATTAAGCAGCTGCAAGAGCGTTTCGGTAAGCAGCTTAGATTTATCTTTCGCAATTTTCCTTTAGCTGAAATTCATCCTCATGCGGAAATGGCTGCTGAAGCTGCCGAGTTTGCAGATACCAAAGGGCGTTTTTGGGAAATGCATGACCGCATCTTTGAGAATCAGCGAGAGCTAAGCTTGCCTATGCTAATTTCTCTGGGGGTGTCGTTAGGATTGCCAGGAGATGGCCTCGAAAGTTCTATCACCAATAAAGGCTTTGCGGAGAAGATCCGCAGCGACTTTCTGGGAGGCGTGCGCAGTGGTGTTAATGGCACTCCAACGCTCTATATCAACGATCAACGCTACGACGGCGCCATTGTGTTTGAAGACCTCGTTTACGTGATCGATGAGGTCAGAAAAAAAGTCGGCTAATGTCACTCCTTCGCGGGGGAAGGAGTGCGCTCAGTTCTAGACTTACTCTGTAGCTTCAGGTCTGTAGAAAACCTTGGAATTATCATAACCTGCACTTTCAAAAGCGGTGCTAGTCGTTACTAAACTATGAACACTCTTTTTAGATGTTTCTGTGAATGACCACTTATTAAAACCATCACCTTTAAATCGACTTGCTTGATAAAAATAGCGGCACGTCTCTGGGCTCTCGCCATACACGGCAATTAGATCAATTTCTAAATTCTCCAATGCGTTTGATCCCGAGACGTAAGGATAGATTTGGTCTCGGAGACCTTGAACATCGAGGTCAAAGCATGAAGGGAGATTATTGGTATATTGCTCTTGAAGAATGCAATAGATGGGTTTTTCTCTTGCCTGGGTAACAATTTTAACTACAGCAGTAAGCGCACACGGAAAAGGGAAATTCTTAGAGAGATTTTTCCATGTATCAAACTCGTTGGCTAAAAGTTGATAGGGTCTTGCAGGCCTTTGTGTTCCAGTTGATATAGGAGCGAGAATGTCAGCCGGATCTTCAGCAGGTGCTGCAATTGGAGGTGTTGTATTTGGCTCTCCTGCCGGATCTCTTAGCTCGGGCTCTGTTGTTTCCCTTGTTTGACCCTGGAACAATCTCTGTGCAGCTTTGAAAAGATAGGAGACGCAGGTGCTGAGGCATTCGAAGATTCCCTTAAGTACAGGAATAAGATGGTTTACAAAGCAGGTAAAAGTGCAGCCTTCTGCGGCTGGTCGGTCAGCATTCTCTCTATTTGCTGTGTCTAGTGTATCAACTCTCTGTTGTTGACGCGCGTAAAAAGCGGGGCTGCCTAATTCAGGCTGATTTGAATCTACTGCTCTTTGAGCATTTGGTGGAATAGCGTTCATTAGATATCTCCTAGTTTTTTGAGCGAAAATTATAACAAGATTATGCTTTATAGAGAAACAATCTCGATTTTATAAGAGGGTGTCTACAAAGTAGACCTTTTAGAGATTTGAGAAGCTTTTCGATGAGGTTTTTTCTCTTCTGACGAAGACAATGTCGAGATGACATGGCTGAGGAGGGGGGAGGAAAAAGATCGCGATAGGCCGCTTGCCAAAGGCAAGCTATCTTTTTTAGTAAAAAAACAACGCCAGCAAGAATCTCCTACCCGAAGGAGGAGTTCTTCAAATCTTCCAAAGATCGAAGGTTTAGTTTGTAGACACCCTCTAAATGTTTTAATTTTGTAAAAAATGCGTAAGAGGTTAAAAATGTGGATTTTAAGAGAGAAAAAAGGGCCGGTTAAGGCCCCTTAATTAGCAGCTGAGATAGCTAGATTAGACCTCAGTTTCTGTGTCTGTCTCTGCCGGTGTTTCATCAGCTGGTTTCTCTGTCACGACAGGGTTGTAGAACAGCTTATCTCTACTTAAATAAGCTCCTACGAATGGATGCTCTTCACTCACCAAATTCATTACCGCTTCTCTAGTTTTAGGTCCTTGGGTAATGTCATCATCCAACTGACAATAATAGTCGCATTCTTGCTCGCTAACATCATGCGTAGCAAGGATCGCAATTTTTAGCCCATCGTTAACGGTTAATGGAATGGTGTTGGCAGATATGTCTTGGGCAAAGAGATTGATCGCATCTACATAAAGAGTAAAATCTTCTTTGCGCGCGTATTGGGATTGGTGTTCGAAATGGATTGGCTCTCCACCGGCAGCTCTAGCGAGTTTAACTACAGCTGTGACGGCGCAAGGAAATCTAAAGTTATCCCATACATCTTTCCATTTTTCTAATCCATTAGCTAAAGGGCCAAGATTGGCTGCGGTTTGCGCATTAATCTTCTCGAATTCTGGTCTTGCTTCTGCTCGATAGCCGAAACAGCATAACACTGTGTTGATTAGGTAAGAAAAGCAAGAACCGATGCCTTTAAAGATGGTGCTTATGAGGCAGCAGGGCGGCAGGTTTGCCAAACAGGAAAAATAGCCACCTTCTTCAGGTGTTTCATCAGGAGGAAGTGGTCTTTCATTTTGCGTGTTTGCTGGAGCGATTGTGTCCTGTACCGGCTGAGTTTGGGGTTGTGGCGGCGTAAAATCTTCCAGCGGCGGCTGATCAGTATGTGTTTGTGGTTGAATCAATGGGTTGGGTTGAATAGCGCTCATAATAGATGCCTCCTTATGTAAAGCGAAAAATTTATAGCATGACTTGCAGTTGAAAGTAAACATTTTTTCGATACTGCTTAAGAGGCCAATGGGGTATAGTTATTGTTTTTAAATACTAGGCTTCTTCTATGTCTTTGAAGTGGATTCATAATTACCAGCTCTTTCTTTTTGACTTTGACGGGCTGCTGGTAAATACAGAAGAGCTGCACTTTGCCGCTTATGTGCAAATGTGCAAGCAGCGCGGCTTTGAATTGAAATGGACGCTGCATCGTTTCTTTGGGGCAGCGCATTTTAATGCAACAGGCCTACGCGATGCGATTTATGCCGAGTTTCCTGAGTTACATGCACAAGAGCCTAAATGGGAAGTGCTCTATGCTGAAAAGAAACAAGCCTATATGCAGCTGCTGAAATCCGGCAAGCTTGCGCTAATGCCTGGAGTGGCGCCGCTTTTAAAAGCACTCGAACAAGCGAATATCAAGCGGTGTGTGGTGACGAATTCTACAGCTGAGCAGATCGAGCGCATTAAGGAGCTTTTGCCAGAGCTGGGCTCTATTGCGCACTGGATCACGCGTGAGTTTTACACGCATGCCAAGCCAGATCCGGAATGTTACCAAAAGGCTGTGATGCAGCTGGCGGTTCCGCAAGATCGAGTGATCGGTTTTGAGGATTCTCTGCGTGGGTTTCAAGCGCTAACAGGCGCTGGAGTTAAAGGGGTACTGATTGCACCCCTTGCACATCCGCAATCTAAGATACTGCCCAAAGGCATCATCCACTTCGAATCCTTCGAAGAGATTCCTTCTACAGGTTTTTAAGCATTTGATGTGACGAACCAGCCTCGAACGCCTTGCACAAGCGATGCGATACAGACCGCAACGCTTTCAAATACTCCCAATAGCCAAGAAGGGAGAAAGTTTTCAAGGCAAGCGCAATAGCCAGCTTCAGGAGCTGGGGGCGGGGGTGGTACAAATTCTGAGTGTTTTTCGACGGCGTCTTTCCAAAGGATGTCTTTTCTTCCTAATGCCTCGCAGGCAACATCGTGAACAGTCTTGATTTGTGCATAAGCTTCAGGATTATGAATGGTGAGTTTACCATTTTCTGTCTGGCCATTTCTTACCCAAGTTGCGCCTAAAACAGCCGTCTGATCAACCTTTGCACGGTGATAGAATTCAATCACATCGGCATATTTCATATAAGTATCAGCGATACGCTGTGGGAAAAGCTTTCCTTTTTCACGGATATCGACTTCAGTGGTCTGCACAAATGTCTTATCTCGCTCTTGAACAGAACCCCAGCGAACCTCGTCGCTTGCAGTAAGGTGCAAGTGTCTAAGGTGATAACCGGTATCCTTGAGAAGCTTAAGGAATAGGTGAGTTTGTGGGCCGGTTGCGGTGGTTCCAAAATAAAATGCAAATTGATTCATGATTAGATGCGCGAGGATGATGTGGTTAGCAGCATTTGAACCTGGACGCCATCTATTATAAAGTTCCACGCGGACGCTTTTTTCAGCTGCCATTCTTGCTGCTTGTGATTCAAATTCTTGGGCATTTAAAGATGAAAGAGCCTCTTGTAGCTCAGCTTGGTAAGTTTCTGTCATCCCTTTTAAACAGACATCATCTGGATCGGTATAAGAGAAACCTAATTCACCAGAATCTTTTGTCTTTTGTAGATCCGCACACATTAGAACAGTTTTTCCACAACCCGGAGCGCCATTTGAGATGACCGCATGAAGAAGTTTTGCTCTATAGCTTTGCCTATCAAAAATATTGATGATATCTCTCTCAAGCGCTGCTCTTTTTTCGGGGGAATAACTCGTTTTATTATCAAAAGCCTTTCCATCCAAATAGGACTCAAGCGTTTCCCGTGGAAGGGTATATGCAATTTTTGAGTAAATTTCATTTAGGTCGCATATGTTCACTCGAGGTGCTGTTGCCATGATGACTCCATTTTAATAGTTGACTTGGACGAGAAAGAGGCCTTGTGGCGGGGCTACGGCAGGGGCTTTTTTGCGATCTTTGCTCATCAGGATTTCCTGAATTTTTTCAGGCGCCAGGCGCTGTTTACCTACTTCTAAAAGCGCGCCGGTAATGTTGCGCACCATTTTATACAGAAAGCCATTAGCTTCAAATTCTAAACGTATTCCACCCTCGATTGGTACAACATCCAAGCGTTGAAGCGTTCGGACGGCGTTGCGCGCCGCCGCACCGCGATGGGCTTCATTTGCAAAAGAGGTAAAATCATGTGTGCCGAGGAAGAAGGAGCAAGCCTGTTTGAGCTGTGATAAATCTAATTCATGGTGGATATGCGTAGCATAAAGACGTTTGAGAGGATCTAAAACGCGGCCTAAATGCAAGTGGTAGTGGTAGATCTTGCCTACGGCATCAAAACGCGCATGGAAGGTGGCAGGCGCCTCTTCGATGCTCTTGATGCGGATGTCTTGAGGTAGAAGGCCATTTAAAGAGGCCAGCAGGCGATGTGTGTCGATAGGTGCATCACTGTTGAAGTGTGCTGTCTGTGCCAGTGCGTGTACGCCAGCATCCGTACGCCCTGAGCCAGAAACATGCGTTTGCACGCGTAGGATGGTGGATAAAGCTTGTTGCACAAGAAACTGAATAGAGGTGGCATTCGGCTGTACTTGCCAGCCTCCATAGTTTGTGCCGTCATAGGCTAGAATAATCTTATATCTAAACATATGACGCAGACAGAGTTTCAATAAGCGCCCAGTCTTCGGGCGTCGTGATTTTGATATTAGAATAGGAGCCAGTCACGAGTTTAACTGCGTGGCCGGTCAATTCTACCAAGGCTGCTTCATCGGTTATGGTGAGATTTTTTGCCTGAGCAATTTTTAATCCCTCGGCAAGAAGCGCTGGTGTGGCAACTTGGGGAGTTTGCATTTCCCAGAGAGTAGAGCGATCGAGTGTGCTGGTGACAAATCCTTGGGCGTCGGCTTGCTTAATCGTGCATTTCACCGGCATGGCTAGTGCGGCAGCGCGATGGTTTGAAGCTTCTGCAAGAAGAGTCTGTAAATCATTTTTTTGGAGAAGAGGGCGTGCGGCATCATGTACACAGACGAGGTCGCATAGGCTAGAAATTTTTTGCAGGCCATTATAAAGCGAGTCTTGCCTACGTGCACCTGGCAGTGCAAAGGTTACAGTTGAAGGAAAGAGCGAATGATATTGGGAGTCGCAAACAACAATGATCTCTGAGATTTCTTCAAGAGAAGCAAAGAGCTCGAAGCTATGTAAGGCTACGGGTTTATCATTGAGAGAAAGAAACTGCTTAGGTGTGCTTGCTTTCATGCGAGACCCTATTCCGCCGGCAAGCAGAACCACTGATATGGAAAGAGATTTAGAAAGTGGTGTGGAATAAGGCATATTCAAAAGCTAAGATGCAAAAACTAAGATGTAGAATGCAGCTATAAGCTGCATTCTACATCGGAGAAATTAAGAAAGGTGAGCGCTAACAAGTTTGGTCATTTCAAACATGTTGACAGCTTTTTTGTTTCCTAAAACTTTAGCGAGTTTCTCATCTGGAAGGATGTTACGCTTGTTGCTAGGATCTTGTCTTTTGTGCGCTTTAATGTAGGCCCACAGTTTTTTTGTTACTTCTGTGCGAGGCATTGGACCTCTACCAACAACAGCTGCGAGTTCTTCGCTAACTTTCATTGGCTGCATGAATTTAGATTTTTTCTCTTTTGCCATGTGGATTCTCCTTTAAAATGCTTTGCCCAACTTGCTACCTGATTTTAAGAACCAAGTTGGATTGCTTATATATCAAGTGCTTCGGGAAGCTACTGCCTCCGGCACTCACCATAAGGATCTATCCTTAAAGTAAACAGAACTTTTATGGATAGACTCTCGAGGGTTGTTGAGTTTTTTCCTCGAAAGACTGTTGTATCTCTCTCGAGACATTATAGTCAAAAAAAATCGATGAAAGCACCTAGAATCTTAAAATTTTTTACATTCGGACGTTTAAAATCTTTAGCATACACTCCAGGAAATACTTGCCTTTTAGCGGCGCAGAATGGCAAGGTGTTTTTCATGGTTACGAGTACTGATATTTTGCAAGAAACGGGGTCTTTGAAGGGGGAATTTGTGCTCCTTTCTTCGCTTGTTGAAAAGCTAAAATTAGCAACATCTCTCGATGAGAAAGTTGAAATTCTAAATGCTTTTCCACGCGTCGAAGAATTTTTGTGTCAACCCAGCATCTTGCGCAGTTTTTTAGGCGGAGTTTCCAAAGAGTTCGAGCTGGTGATCAAAGCTGTGATTGCTATTGATCAAGGCGAACGTGTTTTTGATTTTCCTGCTAGAGATCCAGCGGCATTTCAGAAACTACATGCGCTCGTTGAAGAGCTGCTTGCCGTAGAGCATTTCTATCGCGAAGTGGGCGGAATTGTCGGTTACCATTTTCTCATGCTGCGCTGCATGTTCGAAAGCGAAACGCCAGCTACATTACCATTAACTGCGAACTATCACGCTCCGGAAGGAATCGATATTTCCGAAGAGACTAAAGAAGTAAGAGAGGCTATTGTCATCGGCATCGAAAAAATCGCCGAGATGGCTGAGATCTACCCCGTAGGCGGAGCCGCAGATCGTTTAAATTTGCAGGATATGAGAACGGGCATTCCTCTACCTGCTGCCAAACTTCCATTTGGTGGCATGACACTTTTAGAGGGCATGATTCGAGATCTCCAAGCGCGTGAATATTTGCATTATAAGCTATTCGGCAAGCAACTGTGCACGCCCGTTGTGATGATGACCTCTCAAGAAAAAGACAATCACGCTCAAATTTTATCGATCTGTGAAACACATAGCTGGTTTGGACGTCCGAAAAACTCTTTCCGTTTTTTTTCTCAGCCTGCTGTGCCTTCCATGAATACCAAAGGACAGTGGTGTATGCAAGGGCCGCTGCAATTATTGATGAAGCCGGGTGGACATGGAGTGATTTGGAAGTTGGCTCGCGATAGCAAGACATTCGAATGGCTCATGTCTCAGGGAAAGAAAAAGGCGTTAGTAAGACAGATCAATAATCCCATTGCAGGCACTGATTATGGATTGCTTGCATTTACGGGTTTTGGCTGCAAAGAAGACAAAGTGTTTGGTTTTGCCTCCTGTCCGCGAAAAGTTGGCGCAATGGAAGGGATCAACGTTCTGCTCGAACGCAAAATGGAAGAATCGGTGGAATATGTGCTCACAAATATCGAGTATTGCGACTTTCACAAGTGTCGGTTAGTTGATCAGACCGAGAAAAAAGACCCGGAACGCTCCAAATTCTCATCGAACACGAACATCTTATTCGTCGATTTATTAGGAGTCAGCCGTGCGGTTGATGCTTGTCCTTTTCCAGGTGTTGTGATCAATCCAAAGAAGGTGGTTTACCGAAAAGAAGATACGCTGGTGGAAGAGGAAGTTGCGCGGCTTGAGTCAACTATGCAGAATATCGCGGACTGTTTTGTGCAATCCTTTCCTCGGCCTCTTCCTAAAGGCAGACGCAAACAAGAATTTAATACTTTCCTCACCTTCAATCAGCGCAGAAAAACCAT
Organism: uncultured Chlamydiales bacterium; assembly: GCA_963700985.1. Classification (GTDB taxonomy): domain Bacteria; phylum Chlamydiota; class Chlamydiia; order Chlamydiales; family Rhabdochlamydiaceae. The sequence goes on along the minus strand of OY969554.1, from coordinate 1,058,078 downwards.
TTCAACGGTCAAGCGCGAGTTTACAGCAGGCAGCCCGCTTAACGAAACGCCCGAGGGCTGTTTCTTAGATATGATGGAAAATGCTCGCCAGCTGCTGATCGAAGGATGCAAAATGGAATTCATCAAGTCTCCAAAAGCAGTGCCATTTCCTTTTCTTTTTTCTTACCATCCTGCGCTTGGCCCTCTTTACTCTGTAATCACCCAAAAAGTGCGCGGAGGAAGGATTACATCTGGCAGCGAATTGCGCCTAGAGCTTACTGAGGCTGATGTGGTTAATTTGGATCTAGATGGAAGTCTTTCAATCATCGCCAAATCTCCCTTAGGTCATTGCGATAGCAAGGGTGTGCTTGCTTATTCTGAAAAAGCGGGCAAGTGTGTGCTAAATAACGTACGTGTGCGCAATCTTGGAATTGATTGGCAGGGGAAGCATACCTTCTGGAAAAAAGAGATCATACGTACAGAAGAGTGCCGTATCTCTATTTTAGGAAGCGGAGAGTTCTATGCTGAAGATGTGACCTTCAATGGTCCCATGAACATCGAAGTTGAAGATGGCATGCGTCTTACAGCAAAAATGTTGGGTGGAAAACTCACCTTCACACAAGAAAGCATATCCAAACCGAGTTGGTTTTGGAACTACTCTCTAACCGAAGATTTTCGAATTGTCTTAAAAAAATAGGAAGAGCAAAAGCTCTTCCTATTTTGTAAACTCTCTCTTAGATGCAGCTTAGCAACAGCAGCAGCAAACGCGTTCAATAACAAGCGTAGCAACTACACCGGCAACTAAGGCAACAGCGCCAACGATAGTTTCATTAGGATGAGCATTGATGAAATCTACAACGAATTGGTAGGTTTCAATTGCTGTGTCACGGATATTTCTTGATAAAGTCGCAAAGTGAGGAGCGACAAACTCGTACGCCTTTACAGCAGTATCGCAAAGGAATTCAAATAGAGCCAATGCCCAATCTTTAATCGCAGTGCCTACTTCTACGATTGCTTGACCCAGCCAAGAAAAAGCTTCTTTTAACCAAGCTGCTGCATACATAGTTTGATTAGCAATCCACGTTCCAACTTGAATTGCACCTTCTTTGATTACAACACCTGCAGCTTGAGCAAACTCTACTGTTTGTTGCCAGCAAGTTGGACTTTCTTGAGCGGCTGAGGAAAGAGTTTCTTGATGAAGATGATGTAGTGCTGCGTGTTGATGACCGGCAACGTTAGGTATTGATGACATTTAGTATCCTCCTGATTTAAAGGTAAAATTTTCACCATTATGATTTTGGTGTCGATTCTTGTAAAGGAAAGGTTAAGAGGGTGTCTGCAAACTAGATCTTCGATATTATGAGGAAAAGATAGAGAGGAGCTTTTGACTTTTTTTAAGATGTGTTGCATAACTTTAGAAGCTGTCTTAAACAGAAGATCACAGATTCGAATTTTTTAAACGGGCCCATATGAACGAACAGACACAAGATCGATTAAAGAGCATAGAAAATCGACTTCTTCATATGTGGAGGTATCTTTGACTTAGCTTCCAAAGAGAAGAAAGTCGAAGAGTTAGAACATCAGATGGCCGCGCCTAATTTTTGGGATGATGCCGTCAATGCGCAGAAAGTCATTTCCGACAGCAAAGATCTTAAGGCCTGGACAATTCCTTATAACGAGACGAAAGAACGTTTTAATAACGTAGCCAGTCTTCTTCCCGAAGCTGAAGCTTGCGAAGAGCATGAGCTCGTGCAAGATTTATATGCTGAGCTTGAGACGATCGAAAAAAATTTAGCAGAGCTTGAAGTGCGCAAAATGCTCTCAGGCGAGCTAGACACCAAAAATTGCTATCTCAGTATTAACTCTGGCGCTGGTGGAACGGAAGCCTGCGATTGGGCTCTGATGCTTTCGCGCATGTATGAGCGCTGGGCGAATAAGCGTGGTTGGAAAGTTGAGATGCTCGACGTGTCCGAAGGTGAGGTGGCCGGCATCAAAAGCGTTACGTACAAAATTACAGGCCCTTTTGCTTATGGATATTGCAAAGCAGAAAAGGGAGTGCATCGGCTAGTGCGCATCTCTCCCTTTGATAGTAATGCGCGAAGACATACGAGCTTTGCATCCGTGGATGTGACACCCGAAATTGGCGATGAGATCAAGATTGAGATCAGGCCAGAGGATATTAGGGTAGATACGTTTCGCGCCTCAGGTGCAGGTGGTCAGCACGTCAATAAAACCGATTCAGCAGTGCGCATTACACATGCCGCTTCCGGAATTGTGGTCTCTTGTCAAAGCGAGCGAAGCCAGACGCAGAATAAAGAGACTTGTATGAAGCTCTTGCGCGCCAAGCTCTATGAGAAAGAGTTTAGTGAAAGGCAAGAGAAGATCAAAGAGATCGGGGGAGAAAAAAAGGAGATCGCCTGGGGAAGTCAGATCCGCAGCTATGTATTTCAACCCTATACGCTTGTCAAAGATGCGCGAACTAAATATGAAGTAGGAAACATCCACGCAGTTATGGATGGAGAGCTTGATGATTTCATCAACGCGTATTTAAAAGAGTTTGGGTAAAAGAGTTTGTGTGAGTAAAAATGAAGGAAATATCCGGTCTCGATGTGCGCTACACCCAGCTTCCAGATGAACAACTGCTCAAAGAGTGGTTGAAAGAACATGGAATGCTTCAATGGTTTCCCATGTCGGAAGAAAAAGAAGTAGATGACGCTGCCCAAGCGTGGGTTAGCTTCTGCCGCTGGAGTTGTAGTTTAACGTGCACGATCGACAATGTGCCTTGTGCCATCGGCACACTTTTTCTTATGCCTTATCGCAAAGTGGCGCATCATTGCCTATTTAAGATGATCGTCGACCCAAAACATCAAGGAAGAGGAATCGGTACATATCTGCTCAAAAATCTAAAGCATTTGGCAAAAAACTACTTTCGCCTGCAGATCTTGCACATGGAAGTATATGAAGAAAATCCCATCATTTTCTTACTGCAAAAGCAAGGCTTTCGAGAGTTTGCAAGGCAAGAGCGTTTTATAAAAGAAGGTGATCGTTACCGTGCGCGCCTGTTATTCGAGAGCACTTTATGACCATGCCGCCAAATATGCATATTCGTTTGACTCAGCCAGAAGATGCCGAGCATCTGAAAACTTGGCTGTTTGAGCCTGGAGTTCTTCGCTGGTTTCCCATGTTCGATGAGCGTGAAGTCGATGATGCTGTGCGAATCTGGATAGGGTATGCGAAATATGAAGCCTGTTTTACCATCGAATGGGATGGCGTGCCTTGTGGCATAGTCAATCTCTATCTACAGCCATATAAAAAGTTGGCGCATCAATGCCTTTTTGCTATTATTGTTTCCGAAAAATTCCGGAATAAAGGAATTGGAACTGTGCTTCTTTCTTATCTGATGAAAGTTGCCAAAGAGAAATTTAAAATTGAGATCCTCCATTTAGAAGTCTATGAAGGAAATCCCGCCATCCATCTTTATCAACGGATGGGTTTCACTCAATATGGAGTCGAAACGCACTTCATTAAAGATCAGGGAGAATACATCTCAAAGATCATGATGCAAAAATACTTATAAATATAATTGTTATATGGCCGGTCATAGTAAGTGGGCAAACATCAAACATCGCAAAGCGCGCTCAGATGCCATCAAAGGCAAGCTCTATTCGCGTTTGACAAAAGAGATTATTTCAGCCGTTAAACAAGGCGGCCCAGATCTAAAAACCAATGCCAAACTAAAGCTTGTCATTCAGAAGGCCAAAGCAGCCAATCTTCCAAACGATAATATAGAACGCAACATCAAGAAAGCCTCGAGCCAAGAGCAGGCTGATTATATCGAGATGACCTACGAGCTTTATGGGCACGGCGGGGTAGGGATTATCGCTGAGGTCATGACAGATAATAAAAATCGGATCTCATCTGAAATGCGCATTGCTACGAACAAGTGCGGCGGTAACGTTGCAAATCCAGGCTCTGTCGCTTTTAACTTCGATCGTAAGGGGATCATCCAAGTTTTAAAAAAGGATGCTAATGAAGATGAGCTTTTCTTGGCTGTAAGTGAAGCTGGAGCTGAAGATTTTGAAGCGAATGAAGAGCTCTATATGATTACCACTCCGCCAGATCTTCTAAATCAAGTTAAGGAAAAAATTGAACAGATGGGCCTCAAATGCCAAGAGGCGACGCTAGAAATGATCCCTAAGGTGCTCGTAGAGTGTGACTCAGAGAAATTCAAAGAAAATCTTGCGCTTATTGAATGGATAGAAAACATCGATGATGTGGATGTGGTTTACCATAATATGAAGATGCCAGAAGAATAATTAAAATCTTTTGTATTGTCGAAAAGATTTTTGGTTATTTATTGAAATGAAATCTTTTGATAAACTTAATCTTTCACAATTTTTAGATATAGAATTTATTTATGACCACTCCAGCTCTTGATCGCACCCTCCCGCTGCATGATTTTTATCACGCTGCAAAGCAGATGCAGGCGCATCAATCTCTCATATTCGATGGAGAAAAGCTCACTGCTGCAGATGCTGAAGAGCTCGGTTGTTCTTGTACGTGTTATTCCAGCTCGATTCCAGAGACTCAACGTGAAGTTAACCGCAAGACCTGGCAGGCTTTTGAAGCGAGTGTAAGACAGAGCTATTCGGCAAGCAGAATTGTAAGACTTTCAGAGCGTTATCAGTTCAACTTCAGGCAAGCTATTGAAAGCGGCAGACCTTTACAATTGAACGATATTGAAGCCGTCGGGGTAGGAGGAGACAGACTCTTTGCCCAGGATCTTCAAGAGCTAGCCGGAGCCACGCCTTTAGCTTCTCTTTCCCGTGAGCAAATCACTAAACTAATGGAACAGGCAAAGGCGATACGCTATATCGGAAAGGATTGTCCGATCACGCGCGTGGGTCCGCATTCATGCTATGATCTTGTTACGCATAACCCGCTAAGTTTGGATAGAAAAAAGCTGGAGTATACCCAAAACGTAGAAGATTTCCCCCAAAGAGCTGATATACCAGATTTTGTCTTCGTTCAGCGCATGGGAAAAATTATTGTTAATCTCGAGTTAGAAGTAGGAGAGATTATTCCTGCTCCCGACAATAATGGCGGTGTTGATTATTTCACGGTCTATCAAAAAATTGGCACAGGAGATGGTCTTGTAGCCTATGCATTAAAGCCATTGGCTGCAGATTCTACACTCAGCCCTAGTATCTATTTCCGCCCAACTCAAGTCGCGCTTACTTCCGAAGATGTCGTAGAGAGCTGGTTAAACGATATGCTCGAGAAGATTGGCGAACTGGGCTATTCGGCAGCGCGTGAGCTTTTTTATGAACTATTTACAGATCCAGATTTCTTGAGTCCAGGTCAAAAATTGCGCGCTGTGGGTTTTAGCCTCGGATGTTCTCAACTACAAAGACTTATAGCTGATATCTTTTTAACAAAAGACGGCGCTTTCAGATTTGCTGAGCATATAAATGAAGCCATTTTAATGAATGGTCCGAGCGTTGATGTGGAGACAGCTGATAATTTTAGTGCATGGGCTAATGCACTTCCTGTTTTAGAGGAAGGCAATATTGAACCCGATCTGACCCTGCATATTTTTCGCAATCGCGGCCTACACAGAGCGGCGGAGGGCAGCCCAGATGTGGAAGAGGGAGATGCAGCTGATCACGCAGGACGTCGGCATGTGGGTCATGGGGTTAAGAATCCTCGAGTGAAGGTCAATCTTACTGAATTTAATGGTGTGCCGCTTGAAGGCAATATTCCCGGCCTCCGTCCTCACCCATACCGGCATGCTGATCCAGCTAATTCTCAAGAACTGAAAGTGCGAGAGATTCAATACATCGGTGAAGATCTCGATCTTCAGCTCGATAACTTTACCCGCGGGGCTGAGATTGCCTGGTATGAGAGAACGCGCCTTTTTTGGGGAACGCAGGTTCTTTATCGGATTATCTATGTGCTCTATTATCTGGCTAAAAACATTTTAAGCTGTCTGGGTATTCACCTTTTCCGCAGCAGTAGACCTATTGAGCCAGGCGCTCCTTTGCCTGTTTAAATAGCCATAGGTTCAATTATCACGCTTTTTTTTCCATCTTTTAAATAGCACTGGAAGCAAAGCTAGCAGTGCTAGCGCGTACAGGGCTATTTTCATTTCAGGATTTAATAGATCGCTAAATGAGAAGTCTGCGCCTGATTGAAGAAATGTGTTAAGCCCTCTGCCTGCTTGAGAAAAGACAAAAGCGCTGGGCAAAAAACCCACGGCTGTTGTCCATAAAAAAGTAAAAGGCCGGATTCGGAAAAAAGCTGCAGCGATGTTGATCAGCCAAAAAGGCACTACCTCTGAAAATCTTAGACAAAGCAGATAGTAGGGAGCATTTTCTTCGATTCCTAATTCCATTTTTCGAAGTTTGGGCCCAGCTTTTTTAAAAAGCAGCTCTCCCACCGCAGAGTTTGCAATTGAGAAGAAAAGAAAAGCTCCAAGTGTCGCACCTAAAATGACGTAAATCGTCGCAAAAGGCTGATGAAAAAGAAAGCCTGCAATCACGCTTAAGAAAATGGGGCCAGGTAAGCAGAGGACAACTGTTACTACATAGATGCTTATAAAGATCAGGGGCGTAAGAAGTAAGTGCGTGTCCGCAAATAGGCGCAAATTCTCATGAGTTGTTCTAAAGGTTTTGATGCTGAGATAGCTATAAACGCCGCTGAAATAGGCTAGGTGCGTGAGCACAATGAGTATTATCAGAGGAAGGTAAGGTTTTATTTTTTTCCAAGTCATTCTGACGGATTTCTCTATCTTACAAATTTTTTGATTCTCTATATCTGACTTTGAAAACCTATGCAAAGGTAAAAGCAGATGTCGGCTGAAAAAGCGCGGCTTGAAGAAGCTCGCAAGCAGGAGAAGCACTGGCGGCGCTGGGGACCATATCTCAGTGAACGAGAGTGGGCCACGGTTCGTGAAGATTACAGTGAGGATGGAGAGGCTTGGAACTATTTCACGCATGATCAAGCCCGTTCGCGAGTTTATCGCTGGGGAGAAGATGGTATTGCAGGGATCTCAGATAATCATCAGCGCTTCTGTTTTGCTCCCGCCTTTTGGAATGGTGAGGATCCCATTCTTAAAGAGAGGCTGTTTGGCCTTACTGGCAAAGAAGGGAATCATGGCGAGGATGTCAAAGAGTACTATTTTCACCTGGATAATACTCCCACGCACAGCTACATGCTCTATCTCTACAAATATCCCCAGCAAGCTTATCCATACGCTAAGTTAGTTGAAGAGAATCAAAAACGTAGCATCACCGAACCCGAATATGAACTGATCGATACAGGCGTGTTTGAAAAGAATCGCTATTTCGATATCTCAATTGAGTATGCCAAACTAGATCATGAAGATCTTTTGATACGCATTAAGGCAACCAATCGAGGAGATTTACCCAAAACGTTACATGTGTTTCCGACACTCTGGTTCCGCAATGATTGGTCATGGAAAGAGGGGCAGCCAAAGCCGCGCATATCTTCTAAGGGCAATTATTTAGAAGCTGAACATCCAAAATATGGCAAACGCTTTTTCTATTTCAATCAGCCCATTGAAACGCTCTTTACTGAGAATGAGACCAACATGAAGCGCGTTTTTAACCGTCCCAATCCCACTCCATATGTGAAGGATGCTTTTCATGAATATGTTATTCATAAAGCTTCTGAAGCGGTAAACCCCAATAAAACCGGCACAAAATCTGCTCTGCATTACTCAGCTGAAATCGCACCTGGTGCTACTTTTGAGATAAAGCTCCGCTTTTCAGATAAGCCAGAGTTAGCTTCCTCTGCATTTTCGCAATTCGATGAGACCTTCCAAAAAAGAAAAAGCGAGGCGGATGAGTTTTATCATGAGCTCGCCTGTCCTTATTTGACCTTGGAGCAGCAGCAAATTCAAAGGCAAGCGCTAGCAGGCATGCTTTGGAATAAACAATTTTATCACTACATTGTCGACGACTGGTTGCATAAAGATCCGTTAGAAATCGGTAAACCTCCAAAAAGAAAAATCGATCGAAATGGAGAATGGGGGCATCTATACAACGACGATATTCACTCCACACCAGACAAATGGGAGTATCCGGGTTTCTTTTCTTGGGACAGCGCTTTTCATGCACTACCATTTGCGATGGTCGATCCTGATTTTGCTAAAAAGCAACTGCTTTTGCTCATGCGCGAGTGGTATATGCATCCAAATGGACAGCTGCCCGCATATGAATGGTCATTTAGTGATGTCAATCCGCCTGTGCATGCGTGGGCCAGCTGGCGTGTTTATAAAATGGGAGAAAAGCTGCATCAGCAGAAAGATCGTCTCTTTTTAGAAGGTGTTTTTCAAAAGCTGCTGCTCAACTTCACTTGGTGGGTCAATCGTAAAGATGCCGGTGGTAGAAACGTCTTTCAAGGCGGCTTCTTAGGCATGGATAACATTAGTGTATTCAATCGCAGCGAGCAGATTCCCGATGGAGGAACGCTCTATCAATCGGATGCGACAAGTTGGATGGGGATGTATTGTCTAAATATGCTCACCATTTCATTAGAGCTAGCAGTTGAAAACCCCACCTATGAAGACATGGCGAGTAAGTTCTTCGAGCATTTTCTGTATATTTCCGGTGCAATCAACTTTCAAAGTGGCGATAAAGTCCCGCTTTGGGATGAAGAGGATGGCTTTTATTATGATCTACTGCTCATGCCAGGTAACAACGTCCAACGCATAAAAGTGCACTCGATGGTGAGTATTATCCCGCTTTTTGCGGTGACTGTATTGAAACCCGAGCAGCTCGAAAAATTTAAGGGCTTTAATAAACGTCTCGAGTGGTTTTTAAAAAACCGCGGAGATCTTTGTGATAAAATGGCTTGTGCTAGTGAACCCGGAAGAGAGGGTCGAAGACTCTTTTCGATTATGACTCCTGAAAGATTAAAGCGTGTTTTGTCAAAGGTGTTAGATGAAAAAGAGTTTTTGAGTCCTTATGGCATTCGCTCACTTTCTAAATATCATGAAGAACACCCATACACTCTCAAATTAAATGCGCATGAGTATACAGTAAAATACGAGCCAGCCGAATCTTCGACCCGCTTATTTGGGGGGAATTCCAACTGGCGCGGACCCGTTTGGTTCCCACTAAATATGTTAATCATTGAATCACTTCAGAAATTCCATTACTATCTGGGCGATGACTATAAGGTAGAGTGTCCCACCGGTTCTGGAAAAATGATGACCCTTTGGGAGGTCGCTAGTGAAATTTCTCACCGTTTGGTCCGCATGTTCTTAAAAGATTCTAAAGGGCATAGACCGATTTTTGGTGGTAATTCCACCTTTCAGGATGATCCTTATTGGAAGGATTACCTCCTTTTCTACGAATACTTTCACGGTGACAATGGTGCCGGTATTGGAGCCAGCCATCAAACGGGTTGGACCGGACTTGTCGCTAAACTTCTCCAGCAGCTTGGACAATATCAATGAATGTCAAAGACATGGCGCTAGAAAATAATATGTACAATACAGAAACAGCAGTCAAAAGTGACGCAGCACAAAAGAAAAAAATCTTAGTTTTGATCAGTGAAGGTGGAGGTGGGCACAAAGCAGCTGGCGACTCTTTAAAAGAGATCTTAGGCGACCTATATGATGTTGACGTAGTCAATCCTCTTTCCCACATGCTCCGTCCGATTGATTTTCTCAGTATTCTCACCTTTGGCAGATTTACCGCGGAAGACCTCTATAATCACCTTTTAAGAAGAGGCCATCACCGCTTTATCAAAGTGCTTTTTTGTCATGTGGGCACTTACTATATGCGCTCCAAGATCAAGCGCGTAAAAAAGCTATTCAATAGATATCTGCAAAAAAATGCTGGCAATACACCTGCGCTCATTATCTCAACTTTTCCAATGATCAATGCACCCCTTTTTGAGGCTGCACAAGCAAGCGATATCCCTTTTGTTATTCTTCCAACCGATCTCGATAGCGAAACCTTTCTGTTGGGGATGGATGAAGTGCTGATATCTGAAGAAGCAAAACTGCGGGTTGCACTGCCTTATGACGATCCCGATCTGCAATTAAAAGCCGTGCGAGAAGGTCGCCTTAAAGCAAAACATCTACATGTAACTGGATTTCCAGTTAGACCAGCCTGTCTTAAAAAATATCAGCCGAATGAAGTTGTTCAGCTAAAGAAAAAGCATGGGATCATCGAAGGGCTATCGACGCTTACAATCATCATGGGTGCTGAAGGCGGCGATACGATCTTGCATTACGCGCAAGAGCTCTCTAAGCTTTCCCTCGAAGCCACTACTGGACGTGGTTTCCAATTAAATGTCTGCGTAGGCAGAAACCGCAAGATTGCTGAAGTCATCAAAACTTGGGCTATTGCACAAGGCGGCGAAGTGATTTACCAGTGCGACGCCTACACTAGTTTGCTTACCAAAGATAAGGTTTACCTCCATCTTCGCACTTTCACCAAGGAAGTAGTTGAGATTATGGCTTGTTCAGATCTCGTAATAACCAAAACGGGTTCCTGCTCGGTCAACGAGGCGATCTATCTAGGCAAGAGACTGCTTTTGGATAATACTGAGAACTCTTCTGCTCAACATATCTGGTGGGAAAGCTTTAACGTCTCATTTGTAAAAAAACACAACTTAGGTGATGCATTCTGTGACATCGCCGAGCTTGGATCGCGAGCGACGACTCTTTTAAGCCAGACGACCCAGTCGCCCTCTGCAAGAGGCGACTTCCGTCTGCCTTCATTCGAACAGAATGTCTTGGGCCTCGTTAAATCCATGATCTAAGAGTTGTCCGTAAACTCTTTTAGTTGATGCGCAGTGATGCGCATCAACTAAGCAATAAACTCTCTGGAATAAACACATTAACAGGATAAGTAGGATCGCAAGCGGTAGGATAAGCAAGATATCTTCCCTATCCTGCCTGGTCCTGCGCATCTTGTTTTGTGTATAAACTAGTAGGCTTTCTGCAAGATCTAGTTGGAGGAGATGTAAACGCCGAGGTCGCAGATATCTTCCTTAGAGACGCACTCATAATGGAAGTCATTCTCGCGATTAAGCACACCCTCCATTAGCACGGCCAGGCGCCTTAGGTTATTGCGCGAGAGAAACTCTCGAGCAAGAAGCTGTATTCTCTCATAAGAGAGGTTTTTAGCAGCTTCAATACGCTTATCGATCCAGCTGAAATCAGCATTATATTCGAATGCGAGCTTATTGAGTCTAAGCCCCATCATGTAGAGATTCTCAGGCGGCATTAGAAGCGTGGTGATGTGCATGTTGCGCATGCCTTCAAAGCGCTCATTTGAGATCTTCTCTGGAAAAAACTTAACGAAATTTTCTAAAAAGAGTTCAAAGCGCGCAATCAAATCACTAGGATGGTGCGTGCTCGATTGCACAGCGAAGAATTGAAGAAGTTGCTTCTCTTTTTCTAGCGGCCAAGCTTTGGCGATATAACCCGTTTGCTGCTTTGTGCGTAATGTATCGAAGAAAGCTTCTTGTAGAGCAATACCCAGGATCTCTTGGGCGGCTCTCTTTTCAAAGGTAAACGGTCCTTCCTCTAAAACAAGGATGACACCGTTTCCTTGGCGTGGAGTAGTTTGCGTAATAAGATAGGGACCACGTCTTTCAGGCAGAAGCAGGAGCTGTTTTCTCTGCTGCATAGAGGTTGGAAGAGGAGTTGCACTCAATGAACTCTTAAGATCTTCCCAGAGAAGTTTAACTTCGCTTCCTTCGATGTTCCCATATACAAGCCCTTCTACAAAGCAGCTTTTGAAAAGCGTTTTGCAAAAAGTCGTAAACTCTTCATAGGAGATGCCATTTAAGGCATTCATTTTTTCAGCCGAAGTCGATGAGTCATTATAAAGAATGCTCTCTAAAAGCTCGCGCGCCTGCATAAGGGGAAGCTCTTTCGTGTCATTCTCATAGTCGCTATGCAGAGCTTGTTTGTAGAGTTCGAACTGTTCTTTCGGGGGCTGAACATCCTTTAAGGTGGCGAAAATCTCTTTTAAGAGCAGAGGTGCTTTAAAATTATACCCATGTAAAGCCACAACAAATTTTAAATCCTGGATGCCAAAGGCTGGATCTAGGCCCGCCATTTGCGCATACCAGAGCGTACCAGAGAGCTTTTCAGTTAGAGCCTTGATATAAAGAGCTGTCAGTACCGCAGACTTAGTGCTGCCATCGAGTTGAGGTGTTTTTAGGGCAAAAGAGGCAAATACCTCAGGCACGAGATAGCGTTTATCGGTGGCGTAATAGAGTTTGCCCGATCTGTCATCTGCTAAAAGAGTAGGAATAACAGGCGCTTCGCTGACTTCTTGGGCGAGTGTCAGGTTAGAAAAATCTGGCAGGAAGGGGTTTTGAGCCGGAAGAGAAATTTGAGGGTGCGGACCGAGTTTTGCCCAAGCTGCCAATTTATTCTGGGGGATTTCTCGGATAGCATATTCAGCTTCCATCCACTTCTCTTTTTTATCCGTCTGGATGCCCACTTTATCAGGATCAGCTTGCAGGAAATAGATGCAGCTCTCAGGTGTAAGCGAACGTAGAAAAGTTGCCAAAAAGTCCGAATCATAGATATTCGGAATGAGGGTTTTTTCTGGATAGGTTGCGAGATCTTCATCCAAAATGTCATGGGCATGCTTTGAGATGAATCCAAAAGCATCCTCGCGCGATTGATACTGGTAGCTTAAGACCGACATTTTTTTCATCTCTTCAAAGAGGCGAGTTGGAATGCCTTCTTCTTTAAGCCGGGCAAGAGTTTGATAAATGCGCGCAATGACCGCATCAGTCTGGGTAATGCCCTGGGGAGTAAGATTGACGTCGATCGTAAAGAGGAGCTTGCCTTTAGATTGCATATCGCAGCTAGCTCTAATCGATTCAGCTAACTTTTCGCGTTTTAACTGCTCGCTTAAGCTGTTTTGCGTCTCGTTATTGAGCACATAAGCCGCAAGTGAGGTCATCGAGCGTTTATCCATGTCGAAGAGGGCAGAAGGAATCTCCCACATAAGCGAGAGTGTTCTAAGATCGCGAATAGGCTTCAAGTAGATCATATGCCCGCGCTGCTGGGCAGAAGAGAGTTGATCTGGCAGAGGCTTTTCTACAACTTGTCTTACAGGCACTTGCGAAAAAGTATTTGTGACAAGAGGCGTAAGTTCAGCTAAGGAAAGAGGCGAGAGCACCACTAGACGCATTTTCTCAGAACTATAATGCCCTTCATACCACTTTTTAAGAGCGGCTTGAGGAATATGGCCGAGTGTTTTGGCATTTCCGGTTGAAAAGCTCGCATTAGGATGCTGAGGATTGCCAGTCTCTTTGAAAACCATATACTGGCGCCAGCCATCATGCTCAATGTTTTTAGCGTGTTCTTGATCGACGGCATGCAGCTCACGCTGGATGCAAGAAGTAAGAAAGAGTGGATCGATGAAGAAGTGAGAAAAACGATCTAAAGCGCCTTTGAACGCATCATTATTGATCGAGAACATGTAAATCGTGCGATCTGGCCAAGTTGAGGCGTTGACTTTTCCGCCATTGTCGGCGATGAAGTGCATGTACTCAAACTCATTAGGATAAGCTGCATTGCCCATGAAGAGCATGTGCTCTAGAAAGTGCGCCATGCCAGGGAACTCTTTCGGATCATTCCACGAACCCGCTTCAACGCAGAGACCAGCTGCCGATTGTTTGGCTTCCGGATCTGAGATTAAATAAACTTGCAGGCCATTTTTAAGTTGGATCTTATCGAATTTTCGCTCACCTAAGGCAGGATTTAAAAGAGGATAGGCTGTAGCGTTTTCAATTGTTTGATAGAGCAGACGAGTGCTAGCTTCGTTGTTTTGCTCCGCAATTAAGAGGGGAGCAAAAAGAAGTTCAAGAGCGCTGGCGAGAGTGAGTAATTTTTTCATAATCTTGTTTTACCAGATTCCAAATATAATTGGCTCGCATCTTTCTTCGTTCGTGTTTATCGCTCATGTCAGAACCTGGAAAATGCTCCATGTCGATCTCAGATCCAAAGGCGAGATGGATGTCTGCCATCTGAGTCACGCGCGTTTCTCCAAGTTCGATCTGAATATCTGCTGGGGGAGGAAGAAGGTCGTAGGTCGCGAGAGAAAGCGGATAAAAATGTGTGGGCTTTCCAGCCCTTTGAGCCATTAGATAGAACATTTCAATGCTCTGAGGATCAAAAGCTGCCACTTCTACTTTGCCCTCTGCATTTTTTCGATCGCGCCCACCGCTTGGAGCTACATAGATGCTTTTGCCGCCTTGGCTTAAAAGCTCACTCATCAGCTGCATGGTGCGTTTATTATGCAGCTGCTTTTTAGCTTTTTCTTCGGGTGGATGGTCGATATAACGCTTGGAATAAATACAGAGAAGATTTCTTCCCATGCTAAAGGGGATCGCTAGTGGATCAGTTACTACGCGCTCTCCGGCTACAAAAATCATGTCTTCGGCGAGCAGAGGATGAGTTTTTTCTAGAAGCAGACTGATAGCCTGGGGGTCAGCTTCCGTCTGATGATTAGCCAGAAAAATCACATTCTCGCGATTTTTAAGCTGCTCTACAGCCTCATCTGCTGCAGCAAGCCCCATTACAGTAGACTTAGCGAAATCGATCAGTGGACGTGCAAAATTATTGCCAAATTGATAGTAATCAAAGGGCACACGGATGTGCTCATGATAAGGAGCAAAGGTAAACGGAGAGACGAGTTGTGTTTCTACCAGCTCCAAAAAAGTATAGAATTGAGCATCGTGATCGAGACCTTTGTCGTTGCCTTTTTCCACTGCTTCTTTGTAGCAGAGATAAAAATTCTCCAAGATCAGCTTAAGCTTAGGAGAAAGCTTCCCCTGAGCTGCCGCTTCCTCCAGTTTGCTTACAAAACTGCCTTTAGATTTCGATTTGTTTTCCATTGGTCGTTGAAAAGAATTGAAAGTCGTTCAGGTGAAGATTGTCATTTGTTCTAAATTGCAGCTGAGCGTTCTCGCTTTCAGCCAGCCTACGGAAATACTCTTTATCTCCATGATTCAGGAAGTGGTCTAGATCTGGGTGGGAGATAAGTTCGAGTCCGAATTGCTGCTGGGCGCCGATGAGCTTTTTCAAAGCTCTTTCGATTTCAATAGAAGTAGTCTCATGAGATTTAATCATGCCGTTGCCTGTGCAATAAGGACAGTTTGTAAAGAGCGTTTGCATAAGCGATTCGCGGCTTCTCTGTCTTGTCATTTCCACCAGACCGAATTCGCTCATTCCCAAAATCGTGCATTTTGCAGAGTCATCTTTCATCGCTTCTTTGAGACGGTCGAGAACGCGGCGCTGATTTTTTCTAGAACGCATGTCGATAAAATCGCAAATGATCAAACCGCCGATGTTGCGCAAGCGCAGCTGTCTTGCGATCTCATCGGCCGCTTCCATATTGATGCGCACAAGCGTTTCTTCTACGTCAGTCGAAGAGGAAGATTTTGTGCTTCTTCCAGAGTTAACGTCGATGGTGAACATCGCCTCAGTGCGATCGAAGAAGAGATAGCCGCCACCGGGCAGCCAGATCTTACGACGCAGGGCTTTGTCGAGCTCTCTTTCTACATTGAAACGCTCAAACATAGGCGTTTTATCGCGATAAAACTCAATTTTAAGGCCTTCATCGTGATCATATTTGTCATAGATGCGTTTGCACATCTGAAATGTGGCGTAGTCATCTACTAGCAGGCGATCGAACTTCTTGTCGACAGCAGTCATCACTGCGCGTTTGATAAGATCAGATTCTTCAAAAAGGCAAGTAGGTCTTGTGGCTTTATTGAAATTCTCTGCGATATTTTGCCAAGTCTTTAAAAGATCCGTAGCCTCATCGACCAGCATTTCGGTCGTGGCATTTACGCTGGCAGTACGGCAGATCAGACCCATATCTTTAGGCATCTCAAAAGCTTGAATCAACTTTTTCAAACGCTCTCTTCCTGCATGATCTTCAATTTTTCTAGAAACGCCCCGGTGAGGCGTGTTCGGCAATAGCACCAGATAGCGCCCAGGAATCGAGATGTTTGAAGTTAGTCTAGCGCCCTTGCTTCCGATGGGTTCTTTGACAACTTGAACCAAAACAGGTTGATCGATTTTGAGTATCTTGGCGATGTCAGCTTCTTTTTGCGCCTTCGTGCCTTCAGCTTCATACTCCCAATCGAAGTCCATCTCGAACATCTCTTGGAATTTCTGTGTGTTTTCGATGATATCGGAGATGTGGATGAACCCGTTCTCACCTTCATTGATATCGATGAATGCCGATTGAATATTGTGCAGGATGTTGGTCACTCTACCGCGGTAGATGTTCCCAGCCAACTGCCGGTTTTTTTTACGTTCGATGATCAAATCATGAAGAGCGCCGTTTTTAAGATGGGCGTAGCGTCTCTCTTTGGATTCGATGTTTAAAAGAATCTCTTGCATTGGGTAGCTCGCTAAGTGAAAATTTACTTAAATCTATTTGTCTTTAGGAAATATTAGGCGAAAATAGGAAGTTTTTCTACTAAAAAACTGCTCTTTAAGAACAACCAACAGAAAAAGAGAATTTCTTCTCTCTTGCTCTATGTCCTCTTTCCATGCAGCTCTAATATTTTGGAAGAAAACAGGATATGCAGATTCAGGCAAGATATGAAGGATGGAGGAACTATCCTGCCTATCCTGTAAATGATTTACTAAAAGAGCCCGTTAAAGAGATTCAAATTCGATTCTAAGAAGTGCGGGAAAGTTCGGATTTGATCTTTTCCAGAAAACCCTGCTTCACCAAGTCCGCCGCATCTTTAATGCTATTGATTAAAGATTGCGCAGAGGTATTACCATGACATTTAACGATTATGCCTTCGACGCCGCATAAAATAGCGCCTGGATATTCAGCGTAATATAAGCGTTGGCGTAAGCCGGCTAGCACCATCTTTTGTGGAAGAGAGGAGGGTTCCAGGGCATTATCCTCGAGAAGCTCAAGAATAAAAGTAGCCAGTCCCTCGGCCGTTTTTAAGAAAATATTCCCGGAAAAGCCATCCGTCACCAAGATGTCGATCTCGCCTTTAAACACATCTCGTGCTTCGATATTTCCAGCGAAGGAGACCGAGCTCTCTTTTTTGCAAAGTTGCTGAAGCCTCTGGTAGACCTCTCTTAGTTCGGTCGTGCCTTTAATGGGTTCTGTGCCGATGTTAAGCAGGCCCACGCTCGGTTTTTCAATCCCGCGACTTTTCTGATAGGCGATGCCCATTAAAGCGAATTGTAAAAGATGCTCGGGTTTGCAGGTGATGTTTGCACCTACGTCGATAATCGCGATCTCTTTATGACGAGTTGGCAGAAGTGTTAAAAGCCCTGGCCTATCGATTCCTGGAAGAAGGGGTAGGATCATTTGGCTTGCAGCAAGAAGCGCACCAGTATTGCCGGCGGAAATAAAGACGTCTATTTCGCCTTTTTGCATCAGGCGCACGCCTTGTATAATCGAAGAATTTTTCTTTTTTCTAACCGCGACTAGAGGATCGTCATCCATGGCGATTACCTCTTCACAAACTACGGTGGAAATGTCTTTGGGGACACTGCCTGCGAGTTCTGGGGATACAAAAAGCGTAAAAGCAATAGCTGCTTTTAATTCTTCATGCAGAGCCAAGAGAGGGGGTAAAAGCTTTTCAGGCGGCGTGTCGCTCCCCAACAGATCGACAGCGATACGCGGCTGATGGTTACTTCTTCCTCTCATGAATCACTGCTCGGCCGTCATAGAATCCGCAATGTGTGCAGATTTTATGAGACAGGGTTGGTGCTTTGCAGTTAGAACATGCAGCGACATTTAACGGTGTCTTTGCATGGTGCGAACGGCGAGAATTTTTCCGCGCATTAGAAGTGCGGTTACGTGGTACTGCCATAGTGAAGGCTCCTTAGATTTATTCAATTCCAAGTATAGTAGAAGTATTGTGCTTTTTTTTAAAGGATTGTCGCTAAGCAATTATTGTTTATCCAGATCCGCAAAAGGAAAATGTATCGACTCAGTTTGCTTATTTAAATATTTATTAATATCTTTGCGTTCTGGGCACTTATTTTTCTCACATTCCATGAAGGGAGGAATCTGGAGCAAGATGGCCTCTCGCAAAAGCGGGCCGCAATCATAAGTAGAAGAGCTAAGTTCTTTTAACTCTTCGGTATGCGTAAATTTTTTTATATGAATCGGCAGCTCAGTTGCGCGATTACAGATCTGGCAGGGCAGGCGGGCCGCTGTTTGGGCATCGATACTAATAAAGAGGTGATCTTCGGCTAGATAGGCCTCGCCGCGAATGGTGATCTCTTTGACAAAGCTAAGATCAGCTTCGTTTATTCCGAGAAATTCAGGGGGCAGCGTCTCTTTAATGATCTCCACCTTTCCGTCTTTTAGGCGATCGACATAAATTATCATAATGATTCTCGTAGTAGTTTTGCGGCTTCCTTCAACGACTCCTTTTCACCTAATGAAGCTGCGATCGTCTCGCATTTTTGACGGCAAGCTTCTTGAGTTTTAGGGTCAGTTAGAAAGGCATTGATATGGGAATAAAGGCTCTCTTCGGTAAAAACCGGTCCGATGAGCTCAGGAAAGACTAGCTCTTCTTTAATAATATTAACCAAACAGTAGAAGGGAAGACGAATGCGTAAAATCCATTTCACCACGATTAGATCCAGTGGCGAGATCGCATAAGTTACAACCGTAGGAACTTTATGCAGCGCAAGCTCAAGTGTGACAGTGCCTGATTTGGCGATCGCTGCCTCGGATGCGCGCATGAGGGCGTAGGTGTCTTCGGGCTCGATTAACGTTATATCCTTCTTCCAAATCAAACCCTCTTTCTCGACAATTTCTTTGAGCAGAGGCGCAAATGAGGTGTGCGAGAGCGAGATGCCAAAAAAGAACGATGGATCTTCCGCGATCAATCTTTTGGCCACGCGAAGATATAAGGGGAAGTTACGCTCGATCTCTTTTTTGCGGCTGCCAGGAAAGATGCTGACTAGGCGGCGTCCAGGAAAAGAGAGCGCTTTGCGCGGCAGGTGGTTTTTAATGCGCTCGGCAAGCGGATGACCGACATACTTTACCTTAAGAGGTGTGTGCGCAAAGAAACGACCTTCAAATGGCAATGTTGTTAAGAGAAGATCTAACGTGCTCGCCATAATCGGAATGCGCCCTTTACCCCATGCCCACACGGAAGGGCAGACGAAGTGACACAGTCTGCCTTTGAAACCTTTTTTGCGAAGGCTGCGCGCCATGCGTACATTGAAACCAGGATAGTCGATGAAAAGCACCATCTTTGGATTCATTTTTAAAATCGCAGCGCGGATAGCGAAAAATTGCTTGGTGAGTTTTGGCAGGGCGAGGAAGACATCCACAAAACCCATCACGCGAAAATCTTCCATCTTCGCAATGCAGCTAAATCCTTCTGCGCGCATTTTGGGTCCGCCCACACCAATCATGTCCAAAGTTTCGCCTTGTTCTTTGAAAGCTTTAAGAAGTTCTGCCCCGAGTAGATCGGCGCTAGCCTCTCCAGCAAAAATAAAAAGATCTGGTTGAGAGTTAGGCATGGACTATCCTCAATTGATCGGCCATCCAAGCGGCGCCTTGCTCAAAAATCTGTTTCGAAGTTCCGTGCCCCTGATGCCCAATGGAAGGGCTGATGATCAGCTCCACTTTTGGAGAACGGATGCCCGCTTTTAAAGAAGCTTGAGAGAGAGAATCGATAAATTGGAAAGCAAGCGAAGTGCCCACGCGCGTATCGAGATTGCCAATATAGAAACGCAAAGAACGGCCAATTAACGAATCGATTAAGTTGTGCAGGCCTAGTTTCTTCGCAAGAGAGTCATCTTTGTGCGCGTGAAATTCTTTGGCATAGGTAAGTTCAGTAAGAGGGGCAAAGCCTAAAATCGTCTGCATCTCAGGAATTTTAGCTGCCACGTGACATGCGATGAACGCACCTCTGGAAAGCCCAGCCACACCTACTTGATCGGGCACAATCATGCCCAGAGCTATGAGCTTATCGACGGCTCTCTTGGTCAAATCCACAAACTCTTCAATGATGTTGTGCCTTTTGGAGATCTCATCGGCCCAATAAATCAAGGCCTTAGTTGGAGGAATCTCATGTCCGTGCCCATGAAACGGGAGTGTTAGTGAGAAGATACGCACAGGGTAATTCATTGCATGATTCGCTAGAAAAGCTACAGGCTGATTAAAGGGATCGAGCCCTAGACTCTCTTCATTAGATAGCGCGAAATAGAAAAGCGCAGGTAGAGCTCCCTCTTCCAGATCTTTTCCGACATAAGAAAGAGTAAGGCCTTTTTCAAGCGTTAGGCTCTTCACTTTCATTGTGCCCTCGCTTTTCGTGACCGCCCTCTTCTTTTTGAGCGCTAGACTTCGGTTTTCTTCTTCTGCGCTTTTTTGGACGCGCTTCTACGGGCGTACTCAGCACCTCTGACCATTCTTCTACAACTTTTTGTAAGCCAGGTTCTAAAGAGGCGCGCACTTTTAAGAATTCAAGGGCAAGAGGGAAATCGGGATCGTGCGGAACGCGCAGATGGCGTCCGCGCCTTTTTTCTAAGGGAGTTAAGCGAAATTGCGAAGTTAAAACCGAGGCCATTCCAATTCTTAAACGGCGCGAAACTTGAAAGAAGGTGTGGAAGATCTCGTCGATGAGATCAATCGATTCTTGATAAATTTCGCCCAGGTGAGGATGTTTACCGCGATCTTCATAACGTGTGAGGATGCGGCGCTGAAAAATAGGCCAAAGCAAACAGCTGACCAGCACAGGCCTTTCAAGAAGGGGAGCGGGCGGTTCATGGAAAGTAACGTCTACTTCTTGCAGAGAAGCATAGATCTCTTGGCCTTCATCCTTCTCCAGAAATTCGGCTAACGCAGGCAGCATGAGCTGCAAAAGACCATGCTCAGTCATTAAGCGGAAGAAAGAACAGGCAGAACCCAACTCGAGCATACGAAGCAGCTCTTCGAGCACGCGTGCCGATGAACTTTTCAGAATCTCATGGCGACACTCAAGAAGTGCAATGCGCGCATCCGGATCGACATCAAGACCAAAGCGAGCCTGAAATTTTAGCAGGCGGATCATGCGCACAGGATCTTGTTTAAATCTAACAAAAGGCTGACCGATCGTTCTGAGGTATCGACGTTGAATGTCAGGATAGCCGCCCACATAGTCGATGATCGTCTGAGAGGCCGGCTCATAGAACAATCCATTGATGGTGAAGTCTCGGCGCATCACATCTTCTTCAGGAGAACCCCATTTATTATCGCGAATCACAAGATCTGTGCTTTCGAGATCGCCAGAGCGGAAAGTGGCCACTTCGATGATTTTTTTTCCAAAACGGATGTGTGCCAAACGGAAACGTCGGCCGATCAAAATGCAATTTCTGAAGAGACGTTTGATCTCTTCTGGTTCGGCAGAAGTAGAGATGTCAAAGTCTTTGGGCTTTTTCCCCAGAAGGAGATCACGCACGCTTCCTCCCACCAGGTAGGCGGTATATCCAGCGGCTCGCAGCTTCTCCATTACATAGAGAGCTTCGCGATCAACCTGATCTAGGGGAAGACCATGCTCTTCGGCAGGGTAAATTTTTTGTTGCACAGCGAATTTTTAGTATTAAAAAAGACTAAAACTTAGGCGATTAGGATGAAAAAGTCAAGGATAGGAGACCTTGATTGACCTCTAAAAATTTTTCCTTCCAATGGTAATGATCGAGCAAGCCGCTTGGATCCCTTCCCATCACAAGATAGGCGATATAAAGCGCCTCCACCGAAGCTAGCCCTTTCGTGGGGTCTTTGCAATCATCTTGGCGGCGAGGATAGGCGGTTTGAAAACCTTGGGGAATGCTCCGTTCAATTAAAGGGTGAGTGAGCTGGCGCTGCATCTTTTCCGCATAACGCCAGGTGCCGTCCAATAGCAAGAGTCCAGATGCGCAATCTTTTTTTGAGAGAGCAGGCCCATCCATCGTCAGCAAAATATAGTTTGGAACCGGCGGCAGCATGTCTGAAGGGTAGGTGAAAAAACGCAAGTCATCTCGTCCTTCCAAGCCCCGCAAACTGCACTTTTTTAAATTCTCGCGGCGGTGACGAAAAATAATGGTTGGTGGAAAATTAAACATTTTTCTATACAAACTGGGTGTGGCGCTCCACGATTTTAGCAAGGTTACCCCATAATGCACCGTATATTTCTTTTCTTGTCAGCCTCTCTAATGATTTCTTCGATCTCTGCTGAGCAAAATGAGGTGGAAGGCAAGACACTCTTAGTGCCAGTCATCCCGCGCGATCAGCTCGAACGCACACTGCTGCAAAACCGGCGTTCAGCAGTCTGGAGCGAAAACTTTTCTCAATCACTTGATAAAGCCCAGCAAAATGGCAAGCCGCTTGTTTTGGCTTTTATGGGAT
Organism: uncultured Chlamydiales bacterium; assembly: GCA_963700985.1. Lineage (GTDB taxonomy): Bacteria > Chlamydiota > Chlamydiia > Chlamydiales > Rhabdochlamydiaceae. The sequence continues at coordinate 1,035,711 of OY969554.1, read as the reverse complement.
CGGGCTGGTGTCCATGGACAGAAAAGCTAGACAAAGAGATTTTAAGCGAATCCGGCTTTCTTAACATCGTCACAAGCCAAGTGAACTTAGTCTGGTTGAACTGTCCTTCGCAAAAAAATGCGACCACAGCTCAAGTGCAAGAACTCAAATCTAGATATGAAGTAGATGAGCTGCCAACTCTGGTGGTGATCAGCCCTTCTCAAGAAGAGATGTTTAGATTGGGATATTTGCCCATGAGCCCAAGCGAATATGCTCATCATTTGGAAACCATGATCACAGATTACCAAGAGATTCATGGCAAAGTAGATAATCGTAACCTATCTGATCTGCCTGTTGAAGAGTTGGAACCGCTCTATCTTAAAGCCCGTGATCTAAAATGCAGACGCTATGCCGATAGTTTAATGCAAGTCGGAGTTGAAAAAGATAAGAGCACCTTCTTTCTCTTAGAAAAATATGCCGAACATTTGGCCTGTGGAAATAAGCAAGAAGCTGAACCGATACGTGAAAAGATTCTCGAGCGCGATCCAAAAAACTTGAAAGGTTCACAGCTAAGACTCGCCATTCTCGATTTCCAAGTAAAAGCGCAAAACCTTAAGAAGAAAGCCAACCCTCGTTCAGCTGTTAAGCCACTTCTAGAATATCTTAAAAAGTTTGGTGAAAAAGACAAAGAAAATGTATGGAAAGTTGAAATGATGATGGCGCAATTTCTCTTCACCAAAAACGAAGTAAGCGAAGCTTTGCAGCATGCTAACGCCTCTTACACAAGCGCACCAGATTCACACAAGCTAGAGATCGCCGAAACCATCGATTATCTTAAAACTTACGTCAAATAGTCTAAATTCGTGCAAGCCTCTCTTGGAGTTCTCATCGCCGTTGATGCGCAGCAAGAGTGGCTACTTCCTTGGTGGTGGTCCAATTATATCCAAGAGAACTCTCTTCCCATAACCGTGGTGGATTTAGGCATGACAGCTGATGCACGCGCCTGGTGTGCAATGCGCGCTCACGTCATAAATTCCACCGTGGACATAAGCACCATCAAACAACGCGAGGCGTTCGATCAAGAGCAGATCCAAAAATGGGAAGAGATCTACGGTAAAGAAATTTGGAAGGCCAGACAAGCTTGGTTTCAAAAGCCCCAAGCTATGCAAATGACACCCTTTGATTTGACTCTCTGGTTAGATCTCGATTGCGAGATTCTCGGATCTCTTAAGCCGCTATTTGAATTGCTTCCCAATGAGGCCGAACTAGGACTTGTGCGCGAGCCGCTTATACGCCAAGGCGATCCCGCCCTGCTTCTGGGCGAGGTTCTCTATAATTCTGGAGTGGTGCTCTATCGCAAAGAATCTAGCTTGATCCGTAAATGGGCAGGAGAAGCACGCAACTCTAATGCTATCTTTTGGGGTGATCAACTCCTTCTTTCTCGTCTCATCTTTGCTGAGAAGTTTTCTGTGTGCGAACTGCCTGAGATTTATAATCTTCAACCCACCTCGGGCATTAATCCTCAAGCTGTGATTATTCATTGGATAGGCAGCTGGGGCAAAGAATACATCCGCAAGCATGGCGGTCTCCGAAAAGAGTTGTTTTTATATAAAATAAATTTAATTAAGTTTATTGTTTGATGTTATAAATAATAATGTATAAATTTATTGTCATAAATAAATAAATAAACAACCAACCAAGGGGTTATTTATGGCATGTGATGCGATGAAATTATCTGTTACAGTGTATTTAGCAGCGCAATTACAACAATGGCGGAATGAATCGCCGGATAGTATGAAGCATAAAGTCGTAGGTGGACTGGGCTTCGCAGGCATTGCAATTCTTGGGGTAATCGAAACTGTTGTGCGCGGCATTTTATCACTTATTGCCCTGCCATTTATCTATTGTCTTCCAGAGAGTCAAAAAGACTTAAAAGAGGCACTGGTTTACCTTCCAATGGGATCGCTTTTTTCAGCAGCTGTTGCAGCTGCCTGTTTTGCCAGTACATTCGGAAGCTGTTGCACCGATGAGACGATTAATATAGACGCCGTCGTGCCTAATTGCATGGGAGCTCTATATCAGGATGCTGGTAAGCATTTTCAGGGCGTTATTGATCCTGCTCCTGCACGCGGAGCATACAACCCTTGAAGAGTTGAAAATCCAAGTAATCTCATTAAGTAAAGCCTATTCCGGTTTCTGGAATAGGCTTTTTCTTTGTATGAGCGGTTAGCGTCCGGAGTGCGCAGCCCTCTGTGCCGTCTTTGCTTATCTATCCAAATATATTTTGATGTTTTTATATAAAAATATTTTTATTTTGTATTTTAGTTTACTGTAATAACAATAAATTGTAAAATTATTGCCATAAACAAACAACCAAGGGGTTATTTATGGCAGACCGTGAAATAATTTTAGCATCAGTATCAGCATATTTAGCAGCGGAATTACAGGAATGGCGGAATGAGTCGCCCGATAGCATGACGCATAAAGTTGTAGGCGGACTGGGCTTCGCAGGCGTTGCAATTCTTGGGGTAATCGAAACTGTTGTGCGCGGCATTTTATCACTTATTGCCCTGCCATTTATCTACTGTCTTCCAGAGAGTCAAGATGAGACACGAAAGATGCTGGCGGCTGCCTTTCCAATGGGATCGCTTCTTTCAGCGGGTATTGTAATGGGCTGTTTCGTCGCTATATTCGGAAGCTGTTGCACAGATGAGGCGATTCTTGTCTCAGCTTACGTACCTAAGTGCGTGGAGAACATGCTTAGGGGTGCTGGGGATCACTTTGATCACATTATTGAGCCTACTCCTGTACACGGCAGGCATAGAAGACCTAACCCTTAAAGAGTTGAAAATTCAATTAGTCTCATTAAGCAAAGCCTATTCCGGTCTCCGGAATAGGCTTTTTCTTTGTATGAGTGCTCTGTGCAATCTAAAATATTTATTATATTTCTGTTTTAGATTGGTTTTTTTTGTTTGATGTAATTAATAATAAACAATATTATTTATCGCAAAATAAGAGGTTTTTATGGAGTGTCGTAGCCTGTTGCTTTCTGTTTCAGGATCTTTGGCCGAGGATCTAATTGACTGGCGCAATAATGCAGTTGAGCACAACGCGACTTGTGGTCAGATTATTTGTGGACTCGGTCTTACATCTTTAGCTCTGTTGGCTATCATCGAAACTGTTGTTCGAGCTGTTTTATGTGTTCCTGCTCTTCCTTTTATGTATTTTCTTCCCGAGAGCCAGAAAGAAATTAAATATACACTTGTAGCAGCTCTAGTGTGGGGAACTTTCGGAAGTATGGCCACCGTTGCTAGTTATTTCAATGCAATGGTAAGCAATATTTGCGATGATTCCATTGACGTTGTAAAGGTTATGCCTGACTGCATAAGAGCAGGCATAGACCACTTGCGCTTCACTTATCCAGAAGTCTTTGCGCACTTTAAATCACTATGAATCTTGCCAAAGAACTCCCGCCGCAAGGAGGAGTTTTATAAAACTTCTCAAATCTCTAAAAGATCATGGTTTTAAAAAAATATTTTAATCTTGTATTTTTGTTTGTTGCAATAGCATTAAATTGTAGAATTATTGCCATAGCAAACAACTAAGAGATTATTTATGTCAGATTCCTGTGAAGTAATGAAGGGAACCTTTTCAGTCTTTCTAGTAGACCCCCTTATGGAGTGGCGTAATGAAGCACCCGAAGATATGACCCGCAAGTTTGTAGGCGGACTGGGCAGTGCAGCCATTGCTCTTCTCGCTGTTATTGAGACCGTTGTGCGTGGTGTTTTATCGCTCCTTGCCTTGCCCTTTATCTACTGTCTTCCAAAGAGTCAAAATGAGTTAAGAGGTGCGCTTGCTCTGTACCTTCCAATTGGAACACTTCTGGCGCTAACTATTGCAGCCACTAGTCTCAATATACTGATTAACTCTTGCACGAGCGAAAAGATTGATGGCAACGATTACAAGCCGGATTGTTTGGGAGATCTAATTAAGTCGGTAGGAGACCACTTTGGAAAAGTCTTGGAGTAAATAACAGAGAACTTTTCCTTCCTCTTATAGAGCCTATTCCAGTCTCCCGGATGGGCTTTTTCTTTGTTTATTCACCTAAAAAATATTTTTTGATATTATTATATAATGATATTTTTATTTTGCATTTTTTGTTTGTTGCAATAGCATTAAATTGTAGAATTATTGCCATAGCAAACAACTAAGAGGTTATCTATGACAACGCCCTGTGAAGCAATGGAATTATCCGTTTCAGTCTATTTAGTAGACAACCTGTTTGATTGGCGCAACGAAGCACCCGAAGATATGACTCGCAAGTTCGTAGGCGGACTTGGCTGTGCAGCCATTGCTCTCCTTGCCGTTATTGAGACTGTCGTGCGTGGCGTTTTATCGCTTCTTGCGTTGCCCTTTATCTGCTGTCTTCCAGAGAGTCAAAAAGATTTAAGGAGAGAGCTTGTTCGTTACTTTCCATTTGGAACACTTACGTCACTAAGTACTGCAGTTGGATGTTTCAATATGCTGATTAACTCTTGCACAAGCGAAAAGATGGAAGGCGGAGTTTACATGCCGAATTGCTTGAAGGAGATAAATGAAGCGGTCGCAGAACGCTTTAGAGAGCTCTTAGAGTAAGTAAGAGGGAGCTTTTCCTTGCTCTATAAAGCCTATCCTGGTCTTCCGGGGTAGGCTTTTTCTTTGGATGCTAGTCGGGTTTTTTCCAGGAGGTGACTTTGAGAAAGTCACGGGGGATCTCAGAGAGGAAACGCGAGGGAGAGCTATTGACTTCTTTGCCCATGCGTTTGCGGCTGCGTGCCATGGTGAGGGTGAGGTGTTTCTTAGCGCGGGTCATGGCCACATAAAGCAGCCGTCGCTCTTCTTCGACGCCGCGTGTGCCGGTGCATTTTTCGTGCGGTAGAAGATGATCTTCAAGGCCCATCAAGAAACAGACTTCAAATTCTAATCCTTTGGCGCCATGGAAAGTCATGAGGCTGACGCGATTCTCTTTGAACTCTTTTTCGCGTTTTTCATGCTTTTCGCCATTCAGCAATGTGTTGGTGAGAAAATGGTGCAATGAGATCTCTTTCTCATTTCCCTGCGCCTGCATCTCTTCTTCATAAGTTTTTAAAACTTCCGTGCAATAGGTGACGTTTTCCCATTTGAATTCGCGCATCTTTTCGCTTTTCACTTCTTCGGAGATCGCTTTTTTGTAATCGATCTCTTCGATTAGGCATTGCAGGGCAGAAGAGAGTGGCTGAGTGGCGAAATTTGTCTGAGCTGTCTCGATGATGCGCAGGAAGTTGGCGATGCCTTTTTTAGCGCGCTCAGAGAGTTGAGAGTAAAGATCGGGGCAGCGATCGAGCTCTTTTAAAAGCTGCCAGAGGGGAATATTCTCTTTGCGGTTTTTCTGTGTAAGTAAATCTAGTGTTTGATCTGAGATGCCTCGTCTTGGCACATTCATAATGCGCAAGAGTGCTTCCTGATCTTGAGGGTTTTGTATAACGCGTAGATAAGCCAAGAGATCTTTGATTTCGCTTCTCTCATAAAATTCCGTGCCACCAAAAACTTGATAGGGAATGCCGCGCACCCATTGATCTTGTCTTTGCCAAGCACCTTGCATCAGTGCCACTTCGAGTGGGCGAACAAGCGTGTTTGAGCGATAGAGAATCGCCATATCTTTCCAGGCGATGCCTTTGTGTCGATTAAACCAGATAAGCCGTTCAACGATGCCTTGAGACTCTTCTATTTCAGTGGGGGCGTGAAAGAGAGAAATTGGATCTCCAGCTTCCTTATTGCTCCAAAGTTCTTTGCCGAGTCTTTCTTTGTTGCGCGCAATCACAGCATGCGCAGCTTTAATGATGGTGGGTGTCGAGCGATAATTCTGTTCGAGTTTAATGGCTGTTTTGGGACGAAAGTCTAAAATATTTTTGATCTCAGCTCCACGCCAGCCATAGATAGATTGATCATCGTCGCCGACGACGCAGAGATTGTCGTGGGCTTGTGCCAATAGTTCGGCGAGGCGGTATTGAACAGGATTGGTGTCTTGATATTCATCGATTAAGATGTAGCGGTAGCGTTCTTGAAAGCGTTTCAGCACTTGAGGAAACTCTTCGAAAAGTTGCACCGTAAGTGCGAGCAGGCTGTCAAAGTCTACCGCGTTATAGGCGCGCATGCAGATCTGCAGTCTTTCAAACAGCTTTTTAGTGAATGCGTCGGTAGAAAGATCTTGAGCTGATGAAGCGCGGTTTTTTGCGAGGCTGATCTTTTCGATTGTGCCTTCTAAACTTGGTAGGTCGCCTTCGTGCTCGAGTTCTGAACGCACGACTTGTTTAAGTAGGCGTCTGACATCTTGCTCATCATAGAGGCTAAAATCTTTGGTGTAGCCGAGGTGATGAATCTCTTGACGTAGCACCTGTGCACAAAAGCTGTGAAAGGTGCACAAGGTGACCTCTTTGGCCATTTTGCGGCCAACGATGCTAGAAACGCGTTCGCGCATTTCCTGAGCGGCTTTATTTGTGAATGTAAGTCCTAAAATATTTTTAGGTTCGACCTGTTTGGCGTGAATTAGATAGGCGATGCGCCAGGCGAGCACGCTGGTTTTGCCGCTGCCGGCTCCTGCGAGGATGAGGACTCTTCCCTCTGTGGTGCGGACGGCTTTTTGCTGCTCGGGGTTGAGTTGGGCAAGACCTTTCTCGACTAGCGAGTGTTCTTCCATAAATTTATTTTTTTATTTTTGCGGCCAGGCGGGCGAGGTCTGCTTGTACACCCATTTTTGTAACCTTATCTAAAGAGAGGCGCGGAAAGACGTTAATCTCTAAATTTAGAGGCAAAATGGCGTAAGAGTGGCGAAAAGCTTCGCGAACAAGGCGTTTAAAATAGTTACGCTCATGAGCTTTTCCATGGCGTTTTGCAACTGTTATGCCGAGTTTTGGGCAAGGAGATGCCCCAAGTCGAAGGTCGATGCCTACCGTATCACCAATGAACTTGCGTCCTTCTTGGTAGACTCTTTGGTAGTGTCGCCTGCTGCGGATTCTGGCCAGTTTCGGAAACGTAAAGCCTAGTAAGTGAGGCTCTTGCGTCCTTGGCGGCGGCGACTGTTGACGATTTTCCGTCCGTTCGCCGTTTTCATTCTTTTGCGAAATCCGCATGTTCTCTGGCGCTTAAGTTTGCTTGGTTGATATGTGCGCTTCATCTTAGTCCCTAAATGCTACAAATTTTGGAATAAACTATCCCGAATTAGACAAAAAAGCGCAAGTGCCATCTTCGGCTTGAAGAAAATCGTACCTAAAAGCTATAAGAGATGACTAATTGTAGAAAATTTCTATTCGAGGAATGATAAGACTATGAAAGTTAAAGCCTCTGTCAAAGCAGATCCCTCTAAAGGAGACAAGATTGTGCGGCGGCGTGGACGTATTTATGTGATCAATAAGACCGACCCCAACCGCAAACAGCGGCAAAAAGGTCCAGCTCGTAAAAAATAACGAATAAGTAAAGGTTTATGGCGACAAAATCTGCAGTTGCAAAGCAAAAAAGACGTGAACGTCTCGTAAAACAGAAGTGGGACAGACGTCAAGAACTCAAAGCGATCGTTTTCGATCTGAATAAGAGCGAAGAAGAAAAGCTTGAAGCGCAAAATGCGCTCAATAAACTCCCTCGCAACTCTTCTCCTGTGCGTCTGCGCAATCGTTGCCAGCTAACAGGAAGAGCGCGTGGAACGCTGAGAAAATTCAAACTCTCTCGCCTCTGCTTCCGTGAGATGGCAAGAATGGGTATGATTCCTGGCGTAACTAAATCTAGCTGGTAATTTTCAAGCTTTTCCCATGGTTTGGGAGAAGCTAGAGTTTTATTCTCGAAGACTTATTCTGAAGGGGAGGAGACAAACTCCCCAAATTCTTTCCAATTCGCTAAATCTTCATTCCACACATACGTACGTAAAGAGATTTTTCCCTCTTTCAAGGCATCTTCGAGGCCATAAAAACTCATGGGCCCAAATTGCTTGTTTTCGGGGTCTAGATAATACCAGAACCTGTGTGCAATATTCTTTTCTCGATCGGGCGGGAGCTGAGGTTCAGGCGTTTTGGCTTCAACAACCGGTTTCACTTCTAACTTCGGTAAAATAAATAAAAGGATAATGCCAAGGATTCCCAGCATGAGGCCGATCCCAAACCAGGCCTTAGGGTTTCGTCCGCGGTCTTTTGCGTAGTGAGAGGCGATTCCTCCCATCAAGATCCCAAGAGCTATCGTGATAAGCATTTGCATATGTACTCAATAATATAGAGGAAAATCATTCTAAACAACCTTTGGAGGCTTTTTAGCGCGATTTTCAAAAAATAATTTAAAGATAGAGCTTGTATCCATTTTTCTTCATCTTGTAAGGGGGCGCCAATTAATCGCTTGCTTTCAGGTCTCTTTTCGCTATTATTTCTAAACAGCTAAATTCAGATTGCCAGAGGAGAAAAATACCATGACTGATCCCTTAAAGAAAATAGACACCAAAGAGTTCGAACTGCCGGAAACTGTCTTCGTGCGCGATATTGAAAGCCGCGTGTTCCAATCTATTGTGCTAGAAGCTCTAGCTAAAATTGAAGGTGTTTCTCTTATCGAGGGCAACATCATCGATATGCTTTTAGGACGTGAACTTACCGATCGATTAAAGGGCATTCATGTTGAACAAGATGAGAAAGCGCCTTCGGTTCGGATAAAAGTTGAAGTCAATGTGGCTTACGGCGTTTCTCTTCCTGAAAAAGCCGAACAGATCCAGAGCGAAGTTTCACGTCTTATTAGCAAGTTAACCGGATTACATGTCAGCTGCGTGCACGTTGTCTTTAAAAACCTTGTCTCCTCTTTAGATGAAAAATCTGGAGAAAGGGTAAAAGAGAGACCTACTCTACAAGCTGGACATTATAGTGAAGAGTTCTAGTCTTCCCTTGTTCAGTCGTAACTTGTTCAAACGCGAGATCTTGGCGGGGTTAACCACGTTTTCCACGCTGGTCTACATCCTCATCGTCAATCCGTTGATTTTGGCCGATGGCGGGGTGGATTTTGCTTCTGCTTTGCTGGCAACAGCTGCGATTGGTTTTTTAGGCTCGTGCTTAATGGGGCTATATGCGAATTATCCGTTCGCACTCGCGCCTGGCATCGGGATGGCAGCCTACTTCACCTATTCTGTCGTATTGGGGCAAGGCGTGGCAGTTCCGACAGCATTCGGCATTGTATTTGTCTCAGGGATTCTCTTGCTTCTTCTATGGATAACCGGTTTACGAGAGCTGATTATTCGCGGTATTCCCAAAGGACTTAAGATTGCAACGACGGCAGGTGTGGGTCTTTTTCTGGTGGTCATTGGTCTCAAAAATTCTAAAATCATCGTTGCGCATTCACAAACTCTGCTGGCCCTTGGAGATCTTCATACCCCCGAGGTGCTACTCGCAGCCCTGGGAATTGCGCTTATCGCGGCATTAATTAGTCGCGGGATCACCGCTGCACTTTTATGTGGTGTTCTCTTCTGTTGGATTGGGGGATTGCTGCTCGGCGTAGTTGAGTGGAAAGGTGTGTTTGCTCTTCCCACGTTCACCTCTAAAACTTTTCTCACGCTCGATATTCTCAGTGCCGTGCGTCCAGAATATTGGCTGATCATTTTTTCTTTTCTCTTCATCGGTCTTTTCGATGTTTCAGGATCGTTGATGGGGCTAGCTCACCAAGGTAAATTCCTAGATAGTAAGGGACAGCTTTCGAGGCTACGTCGCGCGCTCTTTCCAGATGCTTTATGCACCACCTTCTCTGGACTTCTGGGAGTTTCAGCCTGCTCAGTTTTTATTGAGTCAGCATCGGGCATCGCAGCCGGAGGAAAAACCGGACTTACTGCCCTCACCGTCGGCCTTCTTTTTCTGCTGACGATCTTTTTTGAGCCGCTGGCGGCTTCCATTCCACTTTTTGCTGTCACACCCGTGCTTATCGTGATTGGCGCGCTTATGTTGCAATCGGTGGTAGACATCGACTGGAAAGATCCGACTGAATTCATTCCTGCCTTTATGACCATTGTAGGCATTCCGTTTACCTACAGCATCGGCACAGGCATCGGATTTGGCATTCTACTCTATCCTCTCTGCAAGCTTCTAGCTGGCAGGTGGCGCGACGTGCACTGGTTAACATGGATTTTAGCTGCGCTCTTCGCCGTCAAATTCACCCTCGATTGATGCAATGCGTGTCTCATAAAACTAGCGCGAAAGCGTACCCCTCCTAGAATAGCAGTAGCGTCTTCCTAACTCATTTATAAATATTAATTTAAATTTATTTAATGAATGGTAAATGTATTGAATTAATTTATTAAATTAAGTATAATTTTACGAATTAATAATTATAAACCAGGAATTTTTATGTCTTCATTAGCAGTGTCTTCTACAAAAGCCCCCGTCTCAACGGACTTATATTTAAAATGCCATAAGCCTCAGATCGCGGCACTAATCGAAGAGTCCATGAACACATGTCCATCTTCGTCTGTTTCCTGGGACGTGGCTAAAATTGTTGCAGGGTATGTAATAAGTGAAAGAGACAGTTTTTTTGGTCGAGATATGTGGCTGAAGTATTGGGATTGCGATGTAGTGGATCCTGTGAAGGAACTAGACCTTAACACATTTTATAAATTTTGGTTTAGTTCGGATCCGATCAAACCAGGTATGCAAATTTGTGACACTCATATTCCTCCAGTTCTTCGCCCGCGAGTTGTCACGCATATTTCTACTGGAATCTCTTATCATTATAGTCTTAACGTCCTGGGGGAACTCATCAAAACTCCCAAAGAAGGACACCGCTTGCAATATTATAACTATGCTACAGATACTCTTCGCCAAAATGGAAAGACTAAAGCCGAGCCAGCTTGCTGGCTCACTATGCGAAAAGATGTGGTAGCTAGGGGTCAACCTTATATTTGGGAGCAACAAGCTATAAGGGATGTAAACACGAAGACTGGAGTTGGTTATGAAGAAAAACCTTCTGCTCTTGACCTAGCTACTGTTGTTTCAGCACACCAGGTAGTCACTGGAGAGCGCCATCTGGGCGATGATACGGGCGCAGAGGGTCGCTGGACCTTTAGCCGATCTGGAGATACAGTTAGATATGGAGTAACGACTTACCAAGTAGTGGTAGGAGGGAATTCTTCTTCGGCTGTTGGGGGCGATGCCCCTGGCGGCTTGGGCCTCGACTACGACAACATCGACGACCACAGTAGCCTCGGCTTTGCGGGCCTGCGGAAGTTTCTAGGCCATTGAATGTGATTCTACTTACCATGCCTGCGTAGTTTTTCGATGTCGGGGCGGGTGAGACCTTTGATCTGCTGGAGTTCTTCTTCGGAGGCTTCGAAGATGCGCTTAGGGCTGCCGAAATGGCGAAGTAGGCGCAGCATTTTAGTTTTACCGATGCCAGGGATATCGATGAGGGTGCTAGTAATGGTGCGCTTTTGGCGCCGTTTGCGGTGATAGCCGATGGCTTTTTCATGCGTGGCATCGCGGATCTTTTGCAGAAGAAAAAGCAGAGGAGAGCGCAGATCGAGAATTATGGGTTCTTTTTGAGAGGGCAGGAAGATGCGCTCTTGGCTGAGGCCGCGATCGTGCCGGCTGGCTTCTTTGGCGATTGCCATCACATCGACTGAGGCGATGTCGAGTTCTTTGAAAACTTCTAGGGCGACATTAAGTTGACCTTTTCCTCCATCAATAATAATTAAATCTGGGAGATCATCGGCATCCTTGGCTTTCAGGAGATGTCTGGATAGTGTCTGATGCAGCGCAGCATAATCATCGCCTTTGTTGATGTCGCGGATGCGGAAGAGACGCGTACGTTTGCGGTCTCGTTCACCATCTGTGAAGGCGATCACAGCTGCCACAAGATCCGTGCCCGAGATGTTCGACGTGTCGAAACATTCGATGCATTTTGGATAGCGGTTGAGTGCGCAGGTTTCTTGTAAATCGAGCAGCAGCTTCTCTTTGAGCTCTTGCTGATTTCTCTCTTGTTCAAAGGTAGCTTTTGCATTTTTCTCTGCGAGTAACACGAGCTCTTTTTTCTCTCCTTTGTGCGGCACGATCAGATGAATTTTTTTATGGTGCGCTTCTTGCAGAATCTCTTCGATGAGTTTAGGTTCAGCAATTTCAAACGGAAGCAGGAGTTCAGCCGGAGGCGATGATGTCTGTTTGTAGTGCTGCATAATGAACGTTTCTAGGATCTCGCTCTCTTTTTGGGCTACGTGATAGAAGTTGTAGTGTTCTGAGCCCACGAGTTTGCCTTCGCGGAAGAAGAGCTGCATCAGAATGCTCTCATCGCTATGCGTAAATAAGCCTAGAGCATCCGAGTCGCGGCCCGAAGCTTTAAACACGAGCTGGCCTTGGGTAGTGACGTGTTCAATTTGACGGATGGTATTAAGCAGCGCCGCTGCCTTTTCAAATTCGAGATTTTCTGAAGCCTTTTCCATCTCTGCATGCAGTTTTTTGACCACATCTTTATCTTGTCCGCGCAGGAATTTAATCGCGCCATCTACAAAATCATCGTACTCATCTTTTGTGCAGAGATTGACGCAGGGTGCAATACAGCGCTTGATGGAGTAAAGCAGGCAGGGGCGGCTGCGTCTTTTTAACTCTTCATCGGAACATTGTCGGAGGGGAAAGAGGCGGGTGATGAGCTCAAAAGTCTGCCTGGCGGCGTATGCACTGGTATAAGGTCCAAAGTAGAGCGCTTTTTCACTGGGTTTTCCCTTGTAGCGCACGAGCCTCACCATGGGCCATTTATGCTTATTGTTAATCATCAAACTGACATAGGTTTTGTCATCTTTTAGGACGGCGTTGAACTTTGGCTGATGTTTTTTTATCAGCGTATTTTCAAGCAGCAGAGCCTCTTTTTCAGTGGGAACGAGCAGCGTATCGATGTGGGCGATTTGGGCGACGAGGTGCGGCACCATGGGCCGGTCATCATGCCCTTTAAAATATTGTTTTAAGCGAACTCTTAATTGCTTGGCTTTGCCGACATAGATGACCTTGCCGGTCTCATCTTTCATCAGATAGACGCCGGTTTCCTTGGGGAACTGCTCGAGCTGTGCGATATCAAAGCGCATATATTCAATATATCACAGATCGCTTCTTATACCAAGATCGAGGTCGATCTATTAAAAAATGCCTATTACTTTTCTTAAACTGGCAGCATTTGAGCCACTTTGTCCATTACTACAGCAACTGCTTCCTTTTCCTCATCTCTGGCTTTTCGTGCTTTTTCGATCGTACCATAGCTTCCAGATGTAGCTTTTGAACCGCTAATTCCAATGGTCTTATCGATCAAAGTAGAAGCTGAAGATGGAAGAATCCTTCGCGCATCGTATCCACTATCTAACATGGCCGTGAAGATTGTTCGTGATACGACTTCGTGCTTCACTGGAATTTTATAATCCGAGGCAAGGTCTCGCACTGCCAGCTGACATCGGGAATAAGTGGGTTGTTTCTTATGATCTGCATCTGCTCCGCTCGCAGAGACAGTTACCAAAAGCCTGAAAGGGGATTTTTTGGGGAGCGTAAATAAGAGCTGTGGGTTTGGAACCGCACAGATGCGCTTAAAGTTCGATAAAAAGCCTAACGGCTTTCCGTTTAGCATAAAACCATTGAGCTCGTTCATCAGGCCAACGAGTGAGTATTCACATGGGGCACAGCATGTCTTGGTTGAATGCATATGCAGTCCCATATTGTATACTTTGACGCTAGAGGCATCTGGATATTTTCCGCGAATTTCAGTTCTTAAGCGGTTACAGAGCATCTCTGCCGCTTCGGGCAAGGCAAAATAGGCAACGAGGAGCTGTTCAGTATGGCGGATGTATTGGTCATGTTTGGAATTTGTTGAATCATAATCTGGATGGTGGCCATGCCCACGGCCATTAGGGGCGGCAATTTGGTGGCCTAAGTCATAAAAATGTTTGAGCGTGTCATAGAGGTTTTTTTTGCCGCCGTATGTAGCTTCAATCGAATCATAAGAAAATACTGCTTCCTTTGCTCCGTTTACGCCGGGAATTTTCAAATCGAAGCAGAGATAATCTCGAAAGGTTTCACCGGATGCTCCAGTAATTAAACAATCAAAGCTCATTTTGCTTAATAAAATGTTAGATGAACCCGATGAATAAAGTGCGAGCGACTCTAACTCTAATTCCTGATGAATAGGTCCAAGTGGCAGCGAATTTTTAATTTTCCCCTCTTTTGTGTAATGGGTCAAAACCATCAGAGCAAATTTATGGGTTACTTCTCTACGTTCTCCCTCGCGCGGAGTAGAAACTTGACAAGTGGGCACCACGTATGAAGGACAGCCGCAGCGAGGAATAGCTTTAGGGACAAGATATTCTCTAGTAGGACTAACTCTTGCAACACTCATCATAACCTCGCTGTTTTTCTGACAAACGATAGTTTCCTATGGTGTCTTTCGTCAAGCGGTCTTTTTAAAGATTAAGTAAAGATGAGTTGCTAGATTTAAGCTTGTTGTGTGGATTTCCACTGTGTGATTTTAAGCAGGGCCTCAAGCGGAGAGAGTGTGTTAGGGTCGAGCTCGCGAAGCTCTTTAAGGCAGGCGGGTTCGGGCTTGGGAGGTGTGGCTTCGAAGAGTTCTAACTGTTTAGTGGGCGCAGCTTGCCGGTGATAAGACTCTTTTTCTAGAACGACTAAGAGCTCTTGGGCGCGGCGGATGGTAGAAGGGGGGAGGCCAGCTAAGCGAGCCACATGGATGCCATAGCTCTTATCTGTGCTGCCTTTAACGATCTTTCTCAAAAAAACAATCGTGTCTTTAGCTTCATGCACGGCCACGTGCACGTTTACCACACCGGTCTTCTCATTTTCGAGTTTTGTCAGCTCCCAATAATGCGTGGCAAAAAGCGTCTTCGGGCATTTACTGAGGAGGTGTTCAGCCACAGCCCAGGCAATCGAGATGCCGTCGTAGGTGCTGGTGCCGCGGCCAATTTCATCTAAGATGACAAGCGAGCGGCTGGTGGCGTTGTGTAAGATGTTGGCGGTTTCGGTCATCTCGACCATAAAAGTCGATTGACCTCGTGAGAGGTCGTCACTTGCGCCAATGCGACTGAATACTTTGTCGATGATGCCCACATGCGCCTGTTTTGCCGGCACAAATGAACCCATCTGGGCCATGATGGCAATCAATGCAATCTGACGCATATAAGTGGATTTACCAGCCATGTTAGGGCCCGTGATGAGCAGCAGCCTGCTGTTGGTGGAGTTGAGGTAAACATCATTGGGAATGAAGCGCTCGCCCACAAGGGCATTTTCTAAAACAGGGTGGCGTCCTTCTTCAATTTGTAAAGTATCGCTTTCATCAACGAGTGGACAGATGTAGTTCTGCTCTTTTGCCACCAGCGCAAGGGAAAGTAGGCAATCGATGATGGCAAGTGCGCGCGCGATCTCGCGGATTTTTTGTGCTTCTTGAGCGATCTCTTCTCTTAACTGGTGGAAGAGTTCACTTTCGAGCGTGACCATCTTTTCTTCGGCGGTAAGCACGCGATGCTCATACTCTTTGAGCTCTTTGGTGGTAAATCTTTCTGTATTTACCAGCGTCTGTTTTCTTTCAGCATAGGGAAGAAGTTTATCTGCTTGGCCGCGACTGACTTCAATAAAATAACCAAACGCACGGTTATAAGAGACTTTTAAGGTTTTGATGCCAGACTTCTCGCGAAGTTCGGTCTGCAGGCTGGCGATCCAGGCGTGGTTGCCCTCTTTTAAAGTGTGTAGCTCATCGAGCTGTGGGTGGTAGCCAGTTTTAAAAATCCCACCTTCATTTAGGCGCAGCGGGGGCTCATCCACTAATGCATTTTTAATCTTCGTGCAAAGTGGAGAGGGGTCGGATAAGCGCAGCAAACTTTCTTGGATGAGAGGTGCCTTAAAATGTTTTAGAAGCACCGAGATGTTTAAAATGGGCTCAAGTGAAAGTCTAAGGGAAAATAGATCGCGCGGGGTGGCATAGCCTGTTTCGATACGCATGATCAGCCGTTCGAGATCACGCACTTGATTGAGTTCTCTTTGAAGCTGCTGTGCATGAAGGGAATCATCCAAAAAGCTGTGGAGTGCTTCTTGACGCAGGTGGATCTCACTTACCGAAAGCAGTGGATGGGTAAGCCATTGGCGCATAAGACGTCCGCCCATTGGGGTAGAGGTCTGATCGAGTAGAGAGAGCAGCGCATAGCTCTTCTTGCTGGGAGAGCTGGAGCTCAGGAGTTCCAAGTGGCGCAATGTTGCATGATCAAGAGCCATAAATGCGGAAGGAGACTGCACTTGAATGAGCTGGATGTGCGACACGCCGAGGCTTAAATCCTCTTGCACGTAGCGCAAAAGCGTGCCCGCGGCATTGATAGCAGGTACCATGCCTTTGAGGCCGAAACCATCTAAACTGAGAATTTTAAAATGTTTGAGCAAAAGATCGAGCGCATATTGATGATCAAAATGCCACTCTTCCTTTGCCGTAATAGCGCTTTGTCCATGCGTTTTCAATTCCGCTAGGAGCGTTTCCTGTTCTTTTTGAAACTTTTGCGAAATTAATAACTCAGCCGGACGGATACAAAGCAGCTCATCGATGAGGAGCTTTTTGTCATCGGTTTCAAACACGCGAAATTCGGCGGTGGTTAAATCGAGCGCCGCTACGCCGAACAAGCGGTTAATTTGCGTAAGACAGACTAAAAAATTATTGGCTTTTTCAGGCAGTAAGCTCGAATTGATCAAAGTGCCAGGGGTAATCGTGCGCACGATCTTGCGTTTCACCAGGCCTTTAGCTAAACGTGCATCTTCGACTTGTTCAGCAATAGCTACGTGAAAACCTCTCGATACTAAACGATCTATATAGCCTTCGCTGCTATGAAAAGGCACGCCTGCCATGGGAATTTCTTGGCGCTTGGTCAGCGTGATGTCTAATTCTTTGGCGATCAACAGGGCGTCATCATGGAATGCTTCGTAGAAGTCGCCCAGACGAAAGAGCAAAATAGCGTGGGGCACACTATTTTTTAATGTTTCCCATTGAACCATCATGGGGGAAGCGGTAGCTGCGGTCATGATCTAAAGAGTTTTTTAGCCAGGTCGGCGGAAAAAGAACGCCAGTTTTTGTGATCCACGGGTGTTTCGCTTGCGGAAAAAGATTTTGTAGAGCTTTTAGAAAACTCATCGACCTCTTCAAGCGCTTTGCAAACCTGTTTTAAACAGGTCTCATTCCATAACATAGATGCTTGGAGATTTTTTTTGAGTTCCACGAGTTTTTCTTTAACTGCTTCCGCAGAAAGTTCAGGCTGCTTTTGCAGGCGGGTAGATGGATTGCAGGCTTGAATTGCTGCGTCTTTAAGCGCAAAAATATCAAGTAGAAGCGGGATCATGGCATTTTTGATCTGCTCTTGCACACTAGTTAGAGGAGAATCTGTAACTTCTGGTGCGGGCGGAGGAGGAATCTGGCTTTCCGTGACAGAAGATGCGAGATGCGCTGTGTAATGAGGTGCAGGAGCATTCTCTTGGGTGGCTCTAAATTGAGCAACCGGACGAGGGCTGGTTGAGGATGAAGCGGGTTCAACATTATTGTGCATAACCCAACAACTTAAACTTTTTCCGATTTTTAATTAAGAGCTTCTTGCAAAACTTTGGTCAAATTATCTTTGAAGTGGTTGAAAGTAGAGTGATCTTGGTATATACCCAACCTTGCCTTATTATAGGGAAGTATGGGTCTGTATAAGAAAGAGAGTTTAGATGGGTTGCGTGCACGGATCGATCTTGTCGAGGTCGTTTCGTCGCATCTGCGTTTGCAGCGAAGCGGCTCTGCGCATAAAGCTTGCTGTCCGTTTCACGACGAGAAGACTCCTTCTTTTACAATTCAGCGCGGAGATACCCACTATCACTGTTATGGATGTGGCGCGCATGGAGATGCCATCGCCTTTCTGATGGGCTACCTCAAAATGAGCTTTGTGGAAGCCATTGAGCACTTAGCTGAGCGTTTTCAAGTTGTTCTAGAAAAGAGCGATGAAGCTCAAGAAGGTAAAGGCCCAAATAAGCCTGCGCTTAAAAATATGCTCGAGCGCGCCTGCCAACTCTACCACTTCATGCTGCTACATACGCCCATTGGCCATCATGCATTGCGTTATTTATACGAGAGAGGCATCGACCTCGACTTTGTGCAGAAATTTCGCATCGGCTTTGCGCCGCCGCATGCCGAATTCATTCAAAAGGTTCTGATCGAAGACAATAATGATGCCCTGCTGCTCGAACAAGCTGGTTTAATGCATGTAGCAGAATCGGGCCGTCGAAGAGATTTTTTCGGCGATCGCATCACCTTCCCGATTTGCGATGCCAGCGGCATGGTGATTGGGTTTTCGGCACGTAAGTTCAAAGAGGAGACTTTCGGTGGTAAATATATTAACACACCCGAAACACCGCTTTTTAAAAAATCTTCAGTGCTTTTTGGGTTAAGTTATAGTCGCCAGCGCATCGCCAAAGAGCGCAAAGCGCTAATCGTAGAAGGACAGATCGATGCTCTGCGCCTCATCGATGAAGGCTTTGATTTTACAGTGGCCGGCCAGGGCACAGCCTTCGGGGAAGATCATGTCAAAGAACTCGTGCATTTAGGTGTAAGCCATGTGCTTTTGGCCATGGATGGCGATGAGGCGGGTCTCAAGGCCACTGCTAAAATCGGTAATCTCTTCCAGAAAAAAGGCATAGAGGTTTCGATTGTGCCTCTGCCTGTGGGCACAGATCCCGATGCTTTTTTAAGAGAGAGAGGCAAAGAATCCTTTTCGAAGCTTCTCGATAAGTGCGTGCACTATTTACAGTTTCTTTTTGCATATCTCGGCCGTGGACATAATCTCGATTCACCGGCGCAGAAAAATGAGATTGTGCGCACCATTGCTGCACAAATCCGGCAGTGGGAACATCCGATTATGGTGCATGAAAGCCTGCGCCGCTTAGCTGAAATGGCGCGCGTGCCTGAAGAGATGGTTCAAGCTCCAAGAGAACTTTTGCCTACGCCAAGGGCCGAAGTTGATAAAATTGTTTCAGCTCCACAAAAAGTTGACCCCGATCGTATTTTAGAGACAGATCTAATGCGCTGGCTCTTTTTCATCGGCGAAAGTCAACCAACACTAGTCGAGCTCATCCGTAACAATCTCGAAGAGACGCATTTTCGTGTGCCTATTTGCAAGCAGCTCTTTGCACTCTACATGCAATGCTTTGCTGAGAATAAACCGCGCGATCTTCTAGCACTGGGTGCTAGCTTAGAAAATGCCCAAGATCAGCTCTTCTTATCCGAGATCATGCAGAAGAAGATCAATCTGCAACGCGCTAAGGAAGGGATTGTCGAAACTATCCGTCAAATCCTCACGCGTAGATGGCTGCAAAAGCGCGAAGAGATCCGCGTTAAGATTCACAGCGGCAAATGCGATGAATCGGAAGTGCTGGAATTAGCCAAGCAGTTCGATGAGATTAGAAAAAATCCTCCGCAAATCCAAGATGTGAAAGATGCACCTGCTCTTCTTTGATGAGACTTGTCCTCTCTGTCAAAAAGCTGTCAGAATGCTTTTGCAGATCGATCGTAATGAGATTTTTCTCTTCGCACCTCTCTCGGGCAAAACCGCTGAGCAGCAGCTCACTGGACGCTATGCAGAATTACGTAAGAAAAACACATTGATTCTCTTCGAGAACTACCAAACTGAAAAGCAGCGAGTATGGGTTTATGGCAGAGGCGCTATGCGCCTATTTTGGCTACTCGGGGGCAAGTGGAAGTTTTTAGGTGTGCTCTGCTATCTGCCCATCGGGCCTGATCTCTTCTATCGCATCATTGCGCATCACCGTCACCATCTTTCTTCTGCAAAAATCACCCCTTTCGAAGGCTTACGCTTTCTACCTTAAAGCTGAAAGTCCTAAGCAGCTAATAATTAATAATTTGCGATGTTTTGGTTTAAATTTCATGCAAGAAACTGTCATTTTGTGACAGTTTCTTGCATGAAATTGGCATAAATGTTATTTTTAAGATAGAAACTGTCACAAAACGCCAGTTTCTGGTGAGAAATTATGATCTTAGAATGTGCCAAGCCTTACATTCACGATACAGCCCTGGCAATTATGCTTGGGGGTAGTGAAGACCGTCGCTATTCCTGGGTAAAACGTGCCTTGGGGGATGGGCGCCTTACTCGTTTGAGAAGAGGTCTATATCTAATCGAAAAAAACAATTCTTCTCTAATCGACACCTTTGAAATTGCTCAACACCTTTACGGTCCTTCTTATATCAGCTTTGAGTCTGCTCTATCTTATCACGGATGGATTCCTGAAGCTGTATACACGACAACGAGTGCCAGCGCTAAAAAGAGTCTTTCTGTTCGAACTTCAATCGGCATGTTCAGTTATGAACACACTCCTGGAGATCAATTTTATATGGCTGTCGAGCGCAAAGAAACCAAAGATGGTGTTTGTCTTATCGCGCATCCCTGGAAAGCTTTGGCAGACTACATGTATGCTCGTCGCAAAAAATGGAAGACTTTTGCTGAAGTTATAAGAGATTTGCGATTGGATGAGTCCTTAGTTGAAGCAGCCAATAAAGAAATGCTTGAGGAAATTGCTCGCTATTATCACAGCCCTCGAGTACGTCGCTTTGCTCGAATGATTCTTAAGGAAAACAAATGGATATAAAAATCATTGAAGATAAGTTAAAGCAATATAAACCTCGGACGAAACAAGAAGAGGAAAATGCGCTCCGCGAAATCGCTCAGGCAATAGCTCTTTGTGGTTTAGCTCGAACAGATTTTTTCAAGCACGCTTCATTTATTGGTGGTTCTTGTCTGCGAATGGCCTACGGTCTCACGCGCTTTTCAGAAGATCTGGATTTTTGGACGCTTCAGCCCCATCCTGATTTTGCATGGGAGTCATATCTTCGGGTCGTCCAAGAAGAATTCAAGGCTTATGCTTTCGATATGATTATTGAGGATCGAACAAAGGCTGATGCCAAAAGGAAACGAGCTTTTCTAAAAAATGACTCAATTGGAAAAGTGTTAATCTTAACTCACGCACGCTCGTTTGAACCCAATAAGAAGTTGTCGATTAAGTTTGAGATCGATACCCATCCTCCTTCCGGATCGCATTTTGAATCAAAAAATATGGACTTTCCCTATTCATTTCCTATCACTGCGCTAGATCGATCCAGTTTATTTGCAAGCAAAGTTGCGGCTCTATTCGATCTGAAAAAAGAGAAGGGACGACATTGGTACGATTTTACCTGGTATATTTTTCAACAGTGGCCAATCAATCTACCTCTATTAGCTAGCTGTCTTAAGAAATCACCACAAGAAGTAACACTTTCGTGGCTACAGCAAGAGTTGGCTAAGGTCGTTGAATCAAGAGATTGGAAGGCTTTAAGAGATGATGTGCGCCGTTTTATTTCTTTTGAAGATCAAGCAGCGCTCGATTTATGGAATGAGACTCTCTTTCTAGGTTATGTGGATGGCTTAGAGTATCTAAAGCCCGTGCCAGTTTCTCTTGCCGCTTTGATTGCAGACGGCAAAGGAAAACAGCTCATTGAACAGGTCAAAAAAGCATTGGAAGCTGGAGCCTTGGTTAATGATGACGCTCGCAATGGTCATCGCCCGTTACAACTGGCCTTAACTAAAGGGCATAAAGAAGTTGCTAAATTGCTGATCGAACATGGCGCTGATGTGAATTACCGCGATCGTAGTGGGCAGACGCCCTTACAAGCTGCTATCAATCATGGGCAGTATGAAAATGCAAAGCTTTTGATCCAAAAAGGAGCTCCATTTAATCCTAACACCGCTAACTTAGGATTTGTCTATGAAAGGCTCTACCAATTTCAACAGCTCTGGCAAAAGTGATTCTCATATCGGTTTTTAGGCGACAGGTTTTAACGATAATAATGCATGCAGAAACAAGAAAGTGCAGACATTTCTATCATATGCGGAGTCAAAAATAGACTTTTCGAAACTCGCTTTACTCAGTTCAACTCCAGGTGTTTTTGAGGAAGTTGAGTGAGTTTTGTGAGGCGAGGGCGTGCACGAGGGGGGTGGAGAGGCCGAGCTTGTGCTCGAAGAGCTGAAGCATGCGTGGATAAGAGGAAGCGTTGCCATACTCTTCAAAGAAGGAAAGTTTGCCCTTATATTTAGTTTTGAGATCAGGGAAATCCTCATCATTAAAGAAGTCTGCGCCGAAGCAGAGGGCGTTTTCGCCGTTTAGTTTCAAGCCATGTTCGATATGTTTGAGCAGATTGTGCGGATCCTGTGTGCCAATAAAGGGGCTGAAGAGATTAAAGCCGATGATGCCGCGGCGGCGGATGATCTCTTGGGCGAGCTCGTCTGGTAAATTACGCGTCACGTCAGTGATCGCACGGAAGTTAGAGTGGCTAGCGATTACTGGTATCTTAAGTTTATTCTGGTCGATGAATGTTAAAATATCGAAAGCAAGCGCATCCGAGGTGTGGCTGAAATCGATGGCGATTTTTTTGCCATCCATCCAACGCAGTAGCTGCTTGCCATCTTCTTTTAAGCCCACATTAGAGGCGTTGCCGCCACCGAAACGGTTTTCGCTATTCCAGGTCATGCTGATGTAAAGAATGCGTTTCAGCTTTTTATAAAGATGCTGCAGACGTGAAAGCCCTCTTTCCAAAGGTTCATCTTCTTCGCAGAAGCCGGAGGCATTTTCAAAAGCCGGCGTCACATAAACTTTATCGTTTGGCTGCGCAAAACATTCTGGCCCGGTGAAAAAAGCGTAGTGTTCATCATAGCGGTGCGGAAGTTGCGAGAAGATCTCTACCTGCTCTTGCCCAGATTTGGTTGAACCAACTTCGGTGTAAGTAAAAATAGCTAGTGTCTGCAGGCGCACACCACCTTCTTTCATCTGTGAGAAAGAAGCGCGCGAGAGGGGATCGAAGGGCGTTCTTTCGCCTTTCATTTGTAAAAAGCTGAGAAGATCGCAGTGGAGATCGATTACGGGAATGTGACCCATGAATTTACCTTTTCAAGCCTTTCAAGTTTTCATCTCTTGAATCTTGCTGAAGTCGAGCAAGTTTTCAAAATAAGCAAAGACTTTTTGCAGCAGAGCAACACGATTATTGCGCAGCTCTAAGTTGTCCGCCATAATCTTTACGGTGTCAAACAAGCGTGCAATGTAGGGCTGCAATGTAGCCAGATGCTCGAAGGCGCCGATGTAATTTCTCTCTTTTATCGAATATTCTAAATTGTGGTGAATATTCTGCACATGACTCCAGAGTGCTTTCTCAGCGGGTTCGCGCAGTAGCTCTGGTTCAAACACAGCTTCCGCAGGCTTTTCTAATTGACCCTTAGCGCGCTTATATACTTCTAAAAGCTTGGGGAAAACGGCATTTTTGCGGAAAGCATGGAGTGCTTTGATTTTTCGGAATTGATCGAATGGATCGAGGCAAATACCGCGCAGAGCAGCTTCAATCTCATCTTTATTAAAATCATAATCTTCAAACACGGTTTTAGCGCGACTAGTGATGAAATGTAAAATCTCTTCGATCACTTTTAAACGCATCTTGGGATCATTTTTCAGCGGTGCAAATTCAAGTGCGCATGCTTCTAAAAGTTTTTCCAAGTTTACGCTCTTCTCTTCTTCGATCATGATCTTGATTAGTGCAAACGTCTGGCGTCTGAGTGCAAAAGGATCGCTTGAAGAGGTGGGCTTTAAGCCGACACTAAAATAACCGAGAAGATTGTCAAACTTGTCTGCCAAACTTAAAATGATTCCGCTAGGTGAGCTTGGAAGAGGAGTATCTTCAGAGCGTGGCATCCACTGTTCGGCGATGGCTTCAGCTACCTCGCGCTCTTCTTTCTGCGCGAGTGCATAATAGCGTCCGGCAGTGCCTTGCAGTTCTGGGAATTCTCCAACGAGAGCAGAGGAGAGATCAGCTTTGCTCAAAAAAGCTGCGCGCAGCACCTTTTTTTCGTCAGCAATCGAAAGTGCGCGGTTAAGTGTTACGACGTGCTTTGTAAGACGCATGACCTTATCCAGCATTGAGCCTAACTCTTTTTGGAAGGTCATTAATTTGAGCTTCTCATTGAATTTTTCAAGCGGTTGCTGGAGATCTTGCTCGTAGAGGAAAACCCCATCAGTAAGACGTGCGGATAAAACTTTCTGATTCCCTTTGCGGATGAGCTCCGTAGGTGTAGTGTCGGCTGTGATCACAAACTGATTCTTTAGCTTTCCTTTGAGATCAGCGAGTGGGAAGTATTTCTGATGGTGCACCATCTCTAAAATTAGCACCTCTTGCGGGGCGCGCAAGAAATTAGGGGAGAAAGTTGCTGAAGTCAGGCGTGGCCACTCGGTGAGATGTAGCACTTCGGAGAGCACGCGGCTTTGCATCAGCGCTTCACCTTTGACCTTTTTCTCAATGGCTTTTAGCTGTTTGAGGATACTCTCTCTGCGCTCATCAATATCTGCCATTACATAGGCTTTTTTCAGAGTAGAGACGTATGCTTTAGGTTCTTTCAAGGTTAGCTTTTGCGGTTTTAGCTGCGCATGGCCAAAGCTGAAGCGGTTTGTGAGGATCTTTGCCACTTGGAAGGGGATAACGTGCTTGCCAAAAAGCGCTACTATCCAGAGCAATGGGCGTGCATAGCTAAAATCCAAACTTCCCCAGCGCATCTTTTTCGGAAAATCGAGCGCGCTGATTAACTTGGGTAGTTCATCTGCTAAAATTTGCATGGTAGATTGACCCTTTTCAGCGATAGATGCGAAAAGATAATCATGTTCTTTGATCTGGCGCAATTCAAGATTCTTAATTTTGCCTTTTTGGATATCGGCAAGCGTGCAAGCAGGTAGCTGCGCTGCTTTAAAAAAACCTTCGCCTTGAGCTGTGAGTTTACCCTGTGCATCAAATGCAGTTGAAATAGGTGGGCCGCGTTTTTCGATCTTCTTATCTTCAGTGCCCTCCACCAGACCTTTAACTAGAATTGCTAAGCGTCTAGGTGTGCCAAACACTTTAAGTGTTTCGAATGAGAGCGCATGATCGGTGAGTAGGCGTTCGATTCCTTTTTCAAGGTTTTTGCAACCGATTGGCACAAAGCTGTCGGGAAGCTCTTCAGAGCCGATTTCAAGCAGAAAATCTTGGCGCTTTTGCGGATTAAAGGCTTTCGGAGCTTTGGGTAGGATAGCAGTTTTTGGACGAGCCGCTTTTGCTTTTTTAAGCAGAGGAAATCCTAGCTTTTCACGCGATGCGATATATTCTAAGCCCACAAGACGAGAAAGATCGCGGATGCGGCCGATATAGCCGTTGCGTTCGGTGGAGGAGATCACACCGCGCGCATCGAGGATGTTAAAGGCATGGGATGCTTTGATAACAAAGTCGTAAGCAGGGATCGGAAGGTTGCGCGCGATGAGCATTTTGGCTTCGCGCTCGTAATCGTTGAAATGGGTCAGCCACATCTCAGTGGTAGCTTCAGTGAAATTATACGTGCTCCACTCGATCTCGTTTTGGTGCGAAATATCGCGGAAAGTCAATGTGTCGTTCCATTTCAAGTCGAAGATGCTGCTGACATTTTGCACATACATCGCTAGCCTTTCCAGTCCGTAAGTGATCTCGGCTGAAACAGGGTTGAGTGGCAGGCTCGCGATAGCTTGAAAATAGGTGAATTGCGAGATTTCCATCCCGTCACACCAGACTTCCCAACCGAGACCCCAAGCGCCCAAAGTAGGCGATTCCCAATCGCTATGCACAAAGCGAATATCATGCTTTTTGAGATCCAGACCAATTGCTTCCAGAGATTCGAGATACCAGCGCTGCACCTCTGGAGGCGATGGTTTTAACACCACTTGATACTGGTGAAAGAGCTGCACGCGGTTTGGGTTTTCTCCATAGCGCGCATCTTGCGGACGGCGCGAAGGCTCAACATAAGCTGTGCTATAAGGTTCTGGGCCGAGGCAACGTAAAAATGTCACGGGGTTGAAGGTTCCGGCACCCACTTCAAGGTCATGACCTTGGTGGATGGCGCAGCCCTTCTTTTCCCAAAACTCGTTCAGCCGTGCGATAAGTTGTTGAAATGTAAGCATGAAGACCATCTTAGAAGCTGCTTGCGAATTTTTCAAGCCGCAGCTTTACATCTTTGTGGGAGCACTAGGGTATGAAAAGTAAGTTTCATAGCCAGCCAAGCTCTTTTTGATAAATCATTTACAGGATTTGCAGGATATAAAATATTTTAGCTCTAAAATGCCGTAAAACACTTATTTTAAGTTGTTTAGGTTAAACTAATCTGTTGTTACTCTTAGTGATTTTATTTGATTTTTAATAATATTTATATTATAATACTTTATTAATTATTTAATAAATTGAGGTTTTTATGTCTTTGGTAATTAGGGCAAGTCCAGCATTAGAACGTTTTCCGAGTGAGAGAGATGAGATGCCTGGCGAACCTTTGCCTTTAGATATTCCTCTTATTAAAGACCTACAAGATATTGTCCTGTCTTTTCTGCCGTTTAAATACGAAAGAAACGGATTTCTTGAACATACAGCCGATTTTTTTGACATTGAGATGCTTTGTCTTAAAACCGGTAAAGCGTGCTCAGAGCACCTAAGGAATATAGCCTGGGTGCGCCAAGCCGAATATCCCAGGCTGAAAATATATGGACAACCGGCTTCATATCAGTTAAACGGTGCAGATGATGAGAGAGCAGTCTCTCCGTATGAAAAAGCAAGCACTCATTGGAAAAACCAGAAATATCTTGAGATTACGGACTCAGATATTAACGACGATAATTTAGACGAACTACTGCAAAAGTGCATCGGGGTTTCATACTTCAAAATTGCAGGTTGCAGGCAAATATTTGCTGCGCAATCAATCAATCACTTAGTTAATCTGAACGTTCTTGTATTGCAGAGTAGTCAATTTCAAAATGCTGCCTCTAAAGAGTACAGTCCACATCTTCCAGAAAATGAGCGTCAGCTCATTGATAGAAAGCTCGACAAACCAGCGTTTGATTTTTCAGCATTAAAATTACCAAATTTAATCAGACTAACCCTGAACTGGGGACCTGATTTGCATGTGGTCGATGTCAGAAACCTCAAAAGTTTGAAGACCTTGGATATTACGATTTTTGGTTCTGCTCGCTTTACAAGGGTTATCGATGTACGTGGAACGGCCTGCAAAGTGAGTGACTATGTAAATGATCCGCGTTTTAAAGTTTTGCGTGAAGTAAGCATATAGATGCTATTCCGTGTTAATTATTTAATAAATTGAGGTTTCTATGTCTTTGTTAGTTAGAGCAAATCCAGTATTAGAACGTTTTCCGAGGATTAATAATGGGATCGGTGATCGCATAGCTGGATTTCTTCATAAAAAACCAAGCGCTGCTGAACAAACGACATGCCGAAAACTCATTACTCAGCTGGCAGCTGAGCGTCTTCGAGGCGACAGAAATGAAAGACGCGGCGAGCCGCGCTATCCACTGCCTTTAGATATTCTTCTTATTGGAGATCTACAAGATATTGTCTTATCCTTTTTGCCTTTCGAACGTGACATGTGGGCTCATCCAGAAGATTCTTTTGATGCTGAGATGCTTTGTCGTAAAACAGGTATGGCATGGACAAGGCACTTAATAAGTATATCCTGTCTACGTCAAGCACAAAATCCAACACTGAAAATAGGAATGAGAGATGGTCCGCATCGATCTTCTTTTCAGCTATTTAGTGCGAACGAAACAGGAATAACTGTTCCAACGGCAATGGCGGTCTCTCAATGGAAAAATCGGCAGATGCTTGAGTTTTATCATTCAGCGCTTAATGAAGAAGGATTAAAAGATCTATTCGACCAAAGCAGAGAAGTTACCTGTCTCACGCTCAACTATTGTAAGCAAATATTTACTGCTCAAGCGATTAATCGCTTAGTTAATTTAACTGTGCTTTTTTTAGATCTTGATCATTTGCAAAACAGTGCTTCAAAGGAATATCGGGAACATCTTCCGGAAGATGAGCGTCAGTTCATTGATAGAGAACTCACTAAACCAGCTTTTGAATTTTCAGCCTTAAAATTGCCACAATTAGAATGTCTATCTGTTCAGTGTGGACCTAGGTTGCATGTAGTTGATGTGCGAAATATCAAGAGTTTGAAGAAACTGAAGGCTTACATTATGGATCCAGCTCCTTTTACACGGATTATCGATATTCGTGGATTGACCTGCAAATTAGATTCGGCTGTGCATAATTTTCGGATCACTAAGTCTTTTAAAATTTTACGGGATGAAAAGGAGAAGAGCGCCTTGTAATTTGAATGGGTGATGGGTTATAGTAGGGGCATGTCTGAACACCCACTATTTTCGATTGTGGTGGCCGTACCTGAGGGCAGCGCACATCTGCTCCCGTTCACGTTAGATAGCATTCTTTCTCAGGATTTTGCGCGGTTTGAGATCATCTTGGTCGATGGCCAGACGAGCGAAAATACCACCATCGCCTCATATCAATCTAAAATCCATCAGGTGATTTTCGCCAAGAGCTCGAATGTCTTTGCAATGATGAATCAAGCTTTGACGCTAGTAAAAGGCGAGTATGTGCACTTTCTGTTGCCTGGAGAATACTATCTCTCAAGACATGCGCTTACTTTCCAAGCGAAATTTATCGAAACCAATCCATCCTCAGATTTAATCGCATGCGGCTGTATGCAGCGGCATAGCATGTCGCCTTCACAGGTGCTCATGGAGCCACTGAGCCGCCTGGCGCTGAAAGGCGGGAAAATCTCACCTTCGTTGCAAGCTTACTGGTTCCGCAAAACTGCCATTGAAAGCGTTGGCGGCTTCCGCACTTTCTTTGCTCTACAAAGTGGCTTTGATCTGATCTGTCGTCTCTATCTTGCGCCTAATTTTGAAAAAATGTTTTTCCGACGTGTGCTCACAGATTACGAATATCGTTTTTCTCCACTTAAAAAAATTATACGTAATTTTCTGGAGACGTTAGCCATTATCATCATCTATTTTGGTCTTAGCCCTGCTTTAGTCGCTTGGATGGCGCGCAGCAACCTGCGCCTGCTCAGCTGGGGATGGAAGAATGTAAAGGGCGCCTTCTGGAAAAGAAGTCCGGCTAATTAAAATTTTTACTTCACGTCCGCTTCCCTTGAACTTTTCTATTGTATGGAGTAGAATTATTCCATTCACATTAGGGAGAATCTTTATGGCAGCATTATCGGCTTTGAGCTCAGCTAGAAAAGGATCAGTTAATCTGCTTTCTTTGAATGCAAAGATTACGCCATGCGATTTGCAGCAATTGATCTACCGCAGCGCGTCGAGCGTTATCAATCGCAGCATTGCAAATGTGCGCAAACTGCTCGAAGAAGCAAAAGAAGCTAATCGCATGCTTGCTCAAAGAGAAAGACGTACAAATAATTACCAGATCCTGCACGCTCGCCACCAGAAAACTATTTAATGAAATCACTTCACAGCACGACAGAAGCAGAACTCAAAGAGTGGCTGCTTGCCAACGACGAAAAACCATTTCGCGCAGGTCAAATCCTAGATTGGATCTACCAAAAAGGAGTGACAGACTGGGCTCAGATGACCAATCTGAACGCAGTTGCGCGCCAAAAACTATCCGGCGGCTTTCAGCTAAACACACTTAAACTCCGTGAAACAGTTGAATCTTCTGATAATGAGACCACTAAGTATTTGTGGGAATTAGCCGATGGCAAGCTCGTCGAATCTGTTTTGATTCGTTCTTTTGATAGGCGGACGGTTTGCGTCTCTTCTCAAGTTGGTTGTCCTGCGCGTTGTGCTTTCTGCGCTTCAGGCAAAAAAGGGCTTATTCGCAACTTAACTGCTGCTGAGATCTTCGAACAGGTGTTTGAAATCCATCGCCAGCTCACCAAAATCGGCGAGCGCGTTTCGCACGTGGTTTACATGGGCATGGGCGAACCCTTGGAAAATTATGACGAGGTGGTAAAATCCATTGCGCTGCTCTGCGACACTACAAGGCTTGGGCTTTCACAGCGCCGCATTACGGTTTCAACCGTGGGTGTGATTGATAGAATTACGCAGTTTGCCTATGAAGAACTCAAAGTTAATCTCGTGCTTTCTCTGCATGCACCCAATCAGCGTATTCGCCAAAAAATTATCCCCTACGCACGTAAGTATGCATTGGAAGATATTCTTAAGGCCATGCGTTTTTATGCTGAAAAGACCCGTCGCGATATCACCTACGAATATACGCTCATGGCAGGGATTAATGATGGTCTTGAGGAAGCAAAAGAACTCGCACATTTGCTGCAAGGCGAGCAGTGTACCGTCAATTTAATTCCTTATAATCCGGTTGAAGGCCTGCATCTTAGCCGTCCAAGTAAAGAAGGAATCGAAGCTTTTAAAGGTGTTTTAACCGACCGCGGATTGAACGTCACATGGCGTTTTACCAAGGGAAAAGACATCGCTGCCGCGTGCGGACAGCTCGCTTTAAGAGAAAGTTGAAAGAAAGCTGATGCAAGAATTTTTACTAAACGGCTACTATTCCTCTTAAAACGAGGTCTTAGCTGTGAGCATCGCTCTCTCCTTTACGCTGGTTCGTATTCTCTTAAGCCCTCTCTTCCTCATTATCTATCTCTATCATTTGCAAATCGGGATCAGCCTAACGCTGCTTCCTTATATACTGATTATTTTACTTGGCATTTCTGAGCTATCCGACCTTTTTGATGGCTTTTTTGCGCGTAAGAAGAATCAGGTGACAGAACTGGGTAAGCTACTCGACCCGATGGCAGATAGCATCTTTCGTTTAACTGTTTTTTTGACGTTCACTCAAGGATTTATTCAACTTCCACTTCTGCTCGTCCTATTCTTCTTCTATCGCGATACGATCATCAGCACTCTACGCACTCTCTGTGCGCTGCGAGGCGTGGCTTTAGGAGCGCGTTTAAGCGGTAAAATTAAAGCTGTCATCCAAGCGGTAGTGGCATTTTTAATTATAATTTTAATGATACCTTATTCTTTAGGCCATCTTGAACTTCACTCGTTACAAAAAATTAGTTTAATTAGTGTTTTAATTGCATGTATTTACACGCTTTATTCTGGTGTAGAATACATTTATGCAAATAGAATTTATATAAGAAAAGCTTTAATAAGAAATTAAAGAATCATTCGTATTCCTACTTAATTAATTTAGTTGTATAATCTGTGCATCAATGTAATGTTTATGTATTGATTACTAAATAAAATAAAGAGGTAATTATGAGTGGTCCAATAGTACGGCAAAATAGCTATCAATTTCCTTCTGTAAGCTTTAATTTAATTCCTCCACTCAGAGATAATGAAGTAAGACCGAATAATCCAATAGGGCAACAAACTAACTGTCAATTTTCTTCTGTATGTCTTAGTTTGATTCCCTCAATCAGAGAATTTCAGAAAGGGCCTAGTGATCGTATAATGGGAGAGGGTGAAAGACTTGTTCGAAAGGCAATTGGCGAGCTATGCTGCTCGGCATTGATCATTGTTGCGGTCATTGAAGCCTTGGTTCGTGGAATCCTTGGGTTTAACGATCTGGTAAATTCTTTTAGTAAAATATTTGAAGCGACCAATCCGCCTGTGCCTGTTCCGCCCATTCCAGCGCCGGAATCTTCGTCTGTATCTTCGTCTGTTAGTGACCAAGCTAATAGTAGCCAAGCGACTATTGAAGAAGCTTAAAACTCCCTGTTGATAGGCAAGAAAAAAATATGGTGGTTTCTAGATTAGGAACTCTGAACCGAGATCCGTTAAATTGCATCGCGGAGTTTGTCGGAAATCCTGCTGTTTTGGAACCTGTTGCAAAACGGTTTCGACAAGAGGTTTCTGAGCATACTTATACACAGCTTTGGAACGCATATCTGCAAAAGCCTCAGCTTGCGCGAGATGTGCACAAAGTCACGCAGCTTCAGTTTCCCACCTATGCTGCGCGCGTTAAAGCTGTTTATGAACGAATAATAGCTCATGCGGCGGATATGACGGTTCCTGTGGCTACTGCCTCCATTCTCGATCCCGACCGATTAGCCGCACTTTCAAAACAATCAGCTGAAATTCTCTGTGATTTTTTTTGTATTTTTGCTACGCGAATAGGAGCTGCACTTCCACAAGCTCAGCAGTTTTATGACGAGCTATATGACGGGCTAGAGGGAAGACTGGTGCAAAAGATCGCTGCTATTGAAACTTGGATGGAGCAGCATAGAGTTGAGCTTAGTGCAATCACCGCCCTTAATTTTTACAGCTGTGGTCTAAAGTATCTTCCTCCGCAAATCGGGTTATTTACAGGTCTGACACAACTTTTTCTTCCGGCAGAATCACGTGAATTTCTTCCAGATCAGTATCTTGTTACACTTTCTGCTGAAATTGAAAAATGTACAAAGTTAAAGATTCTCGATCTCGGAGGCAACAGGCTTACAAGCATGCCGCGCGGAATTGGACGTCTTACAGCGTTAGAACATCTTACTCTTGCAGGAAACCAGCTAACTAGCCTTCCAGCTGAGCTAATGCAGTGTGAGCAACTTACACGACTCGATCTCGCTGAAAATCAGCTTACAGATTTCCCTAACATTGGGCAGCTTAATAGGCTAAAGGCTCTTTTCCTGAATGGAAACCGGCTTACGGCCTTTCCTGCAGGGATTGGGCAATGTACTGCGCTAGAAGTTTTTGATATTTCATCAAACGAGATCACCGCCATTCACCCAGATCTTAGGCAGTGTGCGGCACTTAGATTACTTTACATCTCGCACAACCTGATTGATCTGACACAGGAAGAAATTCATGAGCGCTTGCCGCCTGGCATAAACGATCTTAAACTTGACGGGAACCCCCTTCCGCTTTCCTGCTGGGAGCAGATGCTGGCAGGGATTGGGTTTGCTCTTTCTTGGATCTGGCAAGGCTTGGGCCGCTTCTTGCACAGACTCTGGGTCTAAGAAAACTAAGCAGCTTTTTCCTTTTTGGTGAGTAGGGCTTGGTAAAGTGCGAGATAAGTGTCGGCGGATTTTGCCCAGCTGAAATCTTTTCGCATGCCATTCTGCATGATCTTTTCCCACTTTGGGCGATCGTTTGCCCAACAATTTAGTGCGCGATCTAGCGCCCAGTCGATGCCGCCTGCATCGAAATAATCAAAAGTAAAACCATTCCGCTCGTTTTCTGGGCGATCTGAAGTATCGATATCGAAAACCGTGTCTGCCAGGCCACCGGTGCGACGTACGATGGGTACGGTGCCATAGCGTAGTGAGATGAGTTGGGTAAGCCCGCAGGGCTCAAAGCGCGAGGGGATAAGCAGCATGTCTGCTCCGGCAAAGATCAGATGAGAGAGCGCCTCATTATAATCGATGGAGATCCCCACTTTCTGTTCTCTTCCATTCCAAGGAAGAAAGGCCTTTTCAATTGCAGAACCGTGATCGGAGCCCAGAAGCACAAACTCTGCGCCTTTTAGTAGCGTGCGCTTTAAGGCGTAAAGAAGAAGCTCGGGGCCTTTTTGCGGCACAAGACGCGTGATCGAACCCACTAGCGCGTAATCACCTTCTCGCAAATTGAAATGGCGGCGTAGATGACGGCGATTCTCAGCTTTTGCTTCGAGCACAGCTTGGAAGCTTTCAGGACGGGTAATTTCTTTGGTATTATAGCGTTTAAGCAGAAGCGGATCTTTAGCTGGATCCCAATACTCTTCATCGATGCCATTTAAGATGCCGGTAAGCTTTTTCTCATGCTTGACGAGCACGCTATGTAAGCCAAATCCATCTTTGTGCGTAAGGATCTCTTTCAGATAGGTAGGGGAGACTGCTGTGATCTGATCGGCATATTCGATTCCGCCTTTGAGCAGGTTAATGCTGGCTGGAATAGCTGGGTCTTGCATCTTTTCGCGGACCTCTGGCTTTTCTAGATTAAGTCCTACGCGTGTAACCTGTCTGGGAAGGCACTTTCCTTGATATTCTAAATTATGCAGGGTGAGTACGATGCCCTGTGTTTTTAAGCCGAGTGGCTGATAGACCTCTTTATATAGCGGTGCGATGAGCGCTGTGGGCCAGTCGTGGAGGTGGATGATTTCCGGCCCGCGTTTAGATTGCAGCAGAAACTCGAGGGTGGCTCTGCAAAAATAGGTGAAGCGTTCGATGTCATCAGGGCAGCCATAGATCTTTTCTCGATTGAAGTAATCTAACGGGTGATGTGCTTCGAGAAATAGCACCTTTAAATTTTCTAACTCACACGACCAGATGGTGTTGTTGATCTGCGTAGATCCTTCGGTGCAAAGCAGTTCCGGCAGCTCAACTTTTAGATGTTTTAATTGGCTGTAATCGATACAGTCATACTTTGGAATAATGATCTCAACATTTTTTTGTTTCTTGACGAGTGCCTTTGAAAGCCCATAGAGCACGTCGCCCAATCCGCCGACTTTGGCAATCGGGGCAAGTTCTGTGGCAACATGAATAATGTGCATGGAAAGGCCCGGGTTACAAGATTTCTTATAATTATTTTTTAACTCACGGAGAGTTATATGGCAAATTTTCCTGTCATCGTTTCTTTTTTTACAAAGAACACCCCTTATCAAGATGAAGTCAAAAACTTAATTGCTTCTTGCAAGAAATTTGGTTTGGAAACCTCAATTGATGGGATCGACTCATTTGGAAGCTGGGAGCTCAATTGCGCCTTTAAACCTTTTTTTCTCTATCAGAAGCTGCAAGAGCTCAAAAAAAAGGTGTTATGGGTGGATGCGGATGCGGTGTTTGTAAAGCAGCCTCCTTTACTGGATGTTTTCTCTGCAGACTTTGCTGTGCGGATCAATCCTGAGCTGCCAGATACAAATCTCTCCAAAGTGATGTCTGGGACTGTTTTTGCTAATTACACGGAAAAGTCGCAGGAGCTTTTGCGCAAATGGGCGCAAACGTGTGTTAAAGAGATGATGCGCGAGAACCGTACGGAAGAGTTCTGGGATCAGGCTGGTCTTAGAGATGTGCTTTTAAGCAAAGAGTTCAAGGCGATGGGCATCGATCTGCGCAATCTGCCGCTCGCTTGGTACAAAGTTGCCGGACACCCAGGCGATGAAAAAGCCATAGACGACCCCATCATCGAGCACTACCAAGCCTCCCGCCGCTTCAAACACATCATCAACACCCACCCCCAATAATAAGTAATTTATTTTTTTGGGAATGTTTGGTTTTTTCTTAGCCTCTTTCTCACATGTCGGGGGTTCTGGAGGGCACTTACGTGTCCCTCTCGGAACCACCCCGCTGGCCCCCTTGAGCCTCGCCTCGCTTTGCCAAATCGCATCCTCGTAGACGGGGTGTACGCAGTACAACCCCGTACGCCTTACGGCTCTCCTGCGGGTGCGATTTTGCTTTGCGATCCGAGGCCGCGGGCTGCTCGAGCGCTCGCTTCCCACACCTTGCGGTGCGGGTCCTTCTCGCGTCGTCTCGCAGTGCTATTCTAAGAAGGTTGCTTTTTCATTTTATGCAGGTTCTGCGAGATGACGTGGAAGGGGCCCCAAGCGAAGCTAATGGGGAGGGAACGCGTTGAGCAGCCCAACGACTCAGATCGCGAAGCAAAATTGCAGCGCAGGAAAGCCAAAAGGCGGGCGGGACAGTGCTGTGCACGGACCGCTTCCGAGCACGCGATTTGGCAAGTCGAGGTGAGGCGCAAGGTGGTCGCAGGAGGGGCGCCAACGGACGCACCATCCGACATGTCTATAGTCGGTATCATTAAAAAAAATTTCAAAAATACTGGAAATATCGCGCAAGAGGGAAGGTTGTCTTCATATATTGCTTTAAAATCTGCTGCTTTAGTAGCATGGTTCTTTGAATTTTTAATATTTGCCATTTGATGGGGTGTCGCCAAGTGGTAAGGCAGCGGTTTTTGGTACCGCCATTCGGAGGTTCGAATCCTTCCACCCCAAAGTAGTAAACAAGATGCACAATGATAATGGATATATGCTCTTTGCAGGCACCTCCCACCCGGAGCTGGCCGAGCAAATTGCAAACTGTGTCGGAGTGCAACTTGGTAAGGTGACAATTGAGACTTTTCCAGATGGTGAGATAGGCGTTCATGTTTTAGACAACGTCCGTGGTAGGGATGTCTTCCTTTTGCAGTCTGTCGCACGACATCCCAATCTCTATCTCATGGAATTGTTGATTTTGGTCGACGCTATGAAGCGCGCCTCCGCTCGATCGATCGTGGCTATGCTGCCCTATTTTGGGTATGCGCGCCAAGATCGCAAGGGAACAGCAAGAGAGCCGATTACGGCTAAACTCGTCGCTGATCTTCTTGAGCGAGCTGGAGTAACTAGAGTGCTCTCAATGGATCTGCATACAGAGCAGATTCAGGGGTTTTTCAACATCCCAGTGGACAACCTTTACGCTCGGCCCGTGCTCTTAGAAGGCGTGCAGCGTTTAAAGTTGAACAAGTGTGTGGTGGTGGCTCCAGACGTTGGGAGTGTTAAGTTAGCGCGTTCCTTTGCAGAAGCGCTTAAATGCGAATATGCAATTGTGGACAAGCGTCGAGTTAGTGCAAAGCGAGTAGAGATGAATGCCCTTATAGGGGACGTGAAGGGCAAAGATGTCCTGATCGTCGATGACATCTGCTCGACAGGAGAGACGCTGAAGACGGCGGCTATGGTATGTAAAGATGCAGGCGCAGAGCGAGTTTGCGGTGCAGTTACACATGGCCTCTTTGTTGGAAAGGCGTTCGAAGAAAGTGCGATTGAGAAGATGCTGGTTAGTAATACGGTGCCATTGACTCCCGAGATCAATCAAGAGAGACTCGAGATCGTGTCCGTAGCCCCTCTTTTTGCTAAGGCGATAGATTCTATCGTCGGTGCGAAGTCAATCTCTTCCCTGTTTAGTACATCATCGCCTTGACTTGTGGTCTGAAGAAGCCGATTTTTTCTAGCTTCACGGACATGCGTATACAATTTATTTAGAAGAAGACGAATGGAGAAGACCATGAAATTTACAGTGACGGCCCGTGCCAGCCAGAAAAAGAGCGATACGAAGCAGCTAAGGCGCGAAGGCAATATCCCAGGCATTATTTATGCTCCAGGGAAAGAACCGGAAATGATCGTTGTGAATGGCACAGAATATGCTACCGCAATGAGAAGTATTAAAAGCGGACAGCTTCCTACAACAGTGTTTACACTGGTTTTGGGCAACAAGCAACGCAAAGCGATTCTGAAAGAAGTGCAATATGAAATTACGAACTATCAAGTTTCGCACCTCGATTTTGAAGAGCTAAATGATGATGTGCTTGTTCAAGTGAAAGTGCCAATTAATATCACAGGCGGCGTTGATTGCGCAGGTGTTAAATTGGGTGGGTTTTTAAGACAAGTCATTCGCTTTGTAAAAGTAGAATGTCTGCCAAAACATATCCCCACTGAATTTATGATCGATGTGCGTGAGTTGGGCATTGCCCAATCTAAGCGTCTTTCGGACATCGTGCTTCCAAAAGGCGTTCGTCCATTAGCGGGCTTGGATGAAGTAGTGGTAGTGATTGCTAAACGTTAATGATTGAGCTATGGCCGAAGGGGTGCAAAAGTATCTGATTGTAGGACTTGGCAACCCTGGCAAGGCTTATGACGAAACGCGGCATAATATCGGCTTTCGTGTGCTAAGAGCATACGCGCAGAAAAAAGGGTTGGCTTTTCGCCAAACCTCTGGTTTTGCGGCAGAGCTAGCTCAGGGGAATTTTGAAGGGAAAAAGATAGTGCTGCTGCTGCCCTTGACTTACATGAACAGCAGTGGTGAAGCAGTGCGTGTGTGCCAGCAATATTTTGAAATTGCGCACGAAAATTTGCTGGTAGTTTGTGACGACATCGCTCTTCCTTTTGGCAGGCTGCGCTTTAGAGCCAAAGGAAGTAGTGGAGGCCATAATGGTCTTAAAAGCATAGAGCAGCACCTTGGAACATCTGAGTATCCGCGCCTGCGAGTCGGGATCGGAGAACAGATCGGTGAAGCGCTCACCGAGCATGTGCTTGGGAAATTTACTTCTGAAGAGAAGCAGAACTTACCTCAGGTCATCGAAAATGCAACCGAGGCAGTAGAGAGTTGGCTCTCTTTGGGAATTGAAGGCGCAATGCGCGCTTTCAACGGAAAAGATTGATGAATGTAAGCGATCGATAATAGACCAAAAGATCGCTTACGCAAAATTGGAGAATGAAACGATATGGCAAAGCAGACGAAGCA
The DNA here is from genome assembly GCA_963700985.1 of uncultured Chlamydiales bacterium. Classification (GTDB taxonomy): domain Bacteria; phylum Chlamydiota; class Chlamydiia; order Chlamydiales; family Rhabdochlamydiaceae. Next base: position 997,601 of record OY969554.1, on the reverse strand, counting down.
GCTTTATGAAGGGATGTATATCCTCAGTGCTACTCTAAGCGAGGAAGCGCGTCAAAAAGCTCTCGATAAGATCACCTCTTCGATCTTAGGAAAAGAAGGGGAGATCCATAAAATCCACGATCAAGGCCGACACAAGTTAGCTTATGAGATTAATGGACGGCGTGAAGGGTACTATTATTTAATTTATTTTTCTGTGCCAACTCCGTCGATCAAAGAGATGTGGAAAGAATATCACCTCAATGAGGATCTCATTCGTTTCCTCACACTGAGAACAGAAAAAGTGATGGAAACATTGGAATTTAAACAGATAGTTCAAGAGTGAGGACAGGGAAATGACGACTAGCAATTTTAAAAAGGGCGTCCCTCCAAAAAAGAGCAACATACCCGAAGGACCATTTGTCAGAAGGCGCAAACAGTGTCCTTTTACGGCAGCTGGAGTTCGACATATTGATTATAAAGATATTGATACCCTCGTACAGTTTGTTACAGAGCGTGGAAAAATTATTCCTCGCCGTATCACTGGGGTTTCTTCTTATCACCAAAGACAACTCGCACAGGCGATCAAAAGAGCAAGGCACATGGCCTTACTGCCTTTTGTAGCCCAAGATTAATAGGAGAACGACAATGGTAAGACAATACCAATTACTACTCATCGACGACGTGGATGATCTTGGACGCAGCGGCGAGATCGTGAAAGTGAAGCCAGGATATGCACGCAATTTTCTCCTTCCTAAGAAGAGAGGAGTTGTTGCTGATAAAAACGCTTTGCGCATGCAAGCTCGTTTGAAAGAAGAACGTGCACTACGTGCTGAAGTGGACAAAAAAGAAGCGGATGCACTCTCTGCGCGTATCAACGGCATGGAGCTCATAATTAAAGTGAAAGTTGATCCAGAAGGCCATATGTATGGTTCTGTTGGCGCAACCGACATCCTACAACTTTTTGAAAACGAAGGCGTAACGCTAGAAAGACGCAATTTGCTGCTCGTGCATCCGATTAAGGTGCTGGGTGTGCATCCTTTCAACCTACGTTTAAAAGAAGGCGTTCCTGCAGCTTTCACACTCAAAATTGAAAGTGAAACAGCGCTGCCTGAGAAACCTGTTCAGCAGGCTTAAGTGATACCTCCAAATCATTTTGGAGGTCATCTTGTCCTCTTCTCACCTGCGAAAGTTAATCTTTTTTTTCGTGTCATAAAAAAACGCTTAGATGGCTATCACGAGATAGCCTCTTTGTATCAAAGCCTAAGCTTAGGCGATCAGTTAGAAGTTAAATGCGCAGATGAAGATCGTTTAACTTGTGATGATCCCACTCTGGCTTGCGATCGTTCAAATTTAGTTCTGCGTGCCGCAGACCTTTTTCGCAAAAAAACCGGTCTTGCTATTCATGCGCACTTTCATCTCTTAAAACGTATTCCTATTCAAGCGGGCCTCGGCGGCGGTAGCAGCAATGCGGCCACAACCTTATGGGCTTTGAATACACTTGCGGGCAGCCCGGCTTCTCTTTCTGAGTTGAAACTCTGGTCTGCAGAAATCGGCAGTGATGTGAGCTTCTTTTTTTCTAATGGAACTGCTTATTGTGAAGGACGCGGGGAGATACTCTCTAACCTCGCGCCTTTATCTATTCAGAAAGGATGGATTGCTAAGCCGAAAAGCGGACTCAGTACCCCTCTGGTTTATCAGAATACCCAAGTGGCAACACTTGAGGCTCGTGATCCAAAACAAGCGCTTGCCAGTTTCTTTGATGGAAAGCCTCACTTTTTCAATGATCTCGAGCCTGCTTCTTTTAAACTCGCCCCTGAGTTGCTTACGCTCAAACATGAGTTGAATCAGAATTTTGAAGATGTCGTTATGACTGGTAGTGGCACAGCTTTTTTCTGTTTAGGCAAAGAAGTTGCGCCAAATATTGCCAAAGTAGATTTTTATCCGGTGGATTTTGTGCGAAGAAGCGAGGAAAAGTGGTATGAATTTCCCACCTTTTGCTAAACTGCGTGCATATGGAATTTGCTAAAGAAGAAAACCCCCTGATTGTAGTCACTGGCGCGGCTGGTTTTATTGGCTCGTGTCTTGTGCGCCATCTTAATGACCTAGGGTTTGAAAACCTCGTTCTGGTTGATGACATCAAAAAAACTGAGAAGTGGAAGAACCTTCTGGGGAAAAAATTCACGGACTTCATTTCACGTCATGTGCTTTTTGAGTGGCTGAAAGGAAGAGAAAAGGAAGTTAGGGCATTTATCCATCTAGGCGCCTGCTCTGATACCCTCGAAGCTGATGGCGACTATCTCATGGAGAATAACTACCGTTTTACGGTGCTCCTGGCAGAATATGCGCTTAAACATGGCCAGCGTTTTATCTACGCTTCCTCTGCAGCTACTTATGGCGACGGCCAACTCGGCTTTTCTGATGATCATGACTTAATCGACGAATTAAAGCCTCTCAACTTATATGGCTTTTCGAAACATCTTTTCGATCAGTGGGCTAAACGCCAAGGTGTGCTCGATCGCCTGGTTGGCTTGAAATATTTTAATGTTTATGGCCCGAACGAAAACCACAAAGGACGCATGGCCTCGATGGTTTACAAAATGCTTCCGGCTGTGCTTAGCGATGGCAAAATTCGCCTGTTTAAATCCTCAGAGCCACAAAAATTTGGGCATGGCGATCAGATGCGCGATTTCATCTATGTCAAAGACGCGGTCAAAATGACCTGTGATTTCTTGGATAATTCACTGGGTGGGATCTTCAATATTGGCATGGGTGAGGCGACAACATGGAATCATCTTTCGAATGCGCTTTTTCATGCAGCTAGCCGCCCTCCAGTAATCGAATATGTCGATATGCCGACAGATCTTGTGAAGCAGTATCAGAATTACACCTGTGCTGACATGACCAAATACTTCACTAAGCATGGCTATAACTCTACAAAAAAGCCCTTTCAGTTTAATGTTAAAGAAGCCGTAGGCGATTACGTGCGCAATTATCTTTTAGTGGACAATCGATGGTAAAGCGATGGTAAAATTAGTCGGAATGCTCAGCCGCTTCTGTCCAGCCAATATCCTCGTGATCGGGGACTTTATGCTAGATACCTATATCACGGGCAAAGTCAAACGCATCTCTCCCGAAGCTCCCGTACCAGTTCTGCTTGTGCAGCGTGAAGAGAGTCTCCCAGGTGGCGCCGGTAACGTCGTGCTTAACTTAATTTCTTTGGGAGCGAAGGTTAAAGCCATTGGCCGTATCGGCCGTGATGATGCGGGTGGAACGATTCGTTCTGAATTAGAGAAGATGGGCGTAGATGTCAGCGGACTTTTTATTGAAAAAGGCTTTAAAACTCCGGTTAAAAACCGCCTGATCGCCGATGCACAGCAAGTGCTCCGCGTCGACTTTGAAACCTATTCAACCATCGCTGAAGACTTAGAACAAACAGTTGTCGATCAGCTGCCTACACTTTTAGAAAATATCCAGATCATCGCTGTGTCAGATTATGGCAAAGGCTTTCTCTCTCGCTCACTGCTCATGGCTCTTTTTGAGATGGCCAAAGCGCGCAACATTCCAGTCATTGTAGATCCAAAGGGCGATGATTTTTCCAAATATCAAGGCGCCACGGTGCTTAAGCCTAATCAGACTGAAGCCTATGCCGCTGCTAAAATGACAAATGATGTTCACTTAGATCAGGTTTCAGCTAAGATTTTGCACTCTTGCAATGTCGACATGCTTCTCATTACGCGTTCAGAGCAGGGCATGTCTCTGTTCGATCGCCAAGGCGAGAGATTCGACTTTCCCGTGCGCTCCAAAGAAGTCAAAGATGTAACGGGTGCAGGTGACACGGTGCTGGCGATGATTAGCATTGCACTCGCTAATGGTCTCGATATTAAGCATGCGGCGCAACTGGCCAATATTGCAGCTGGTATGGCAATCGAGCGCCTCGGCTGTGCTTGCATCCACCTAGCTGATATGGCCAAACGCCTGCTCGAATACGATGTCGAGAATAAGATCTTTGATGAAGAACATCTCTTTGCATTGCAGCAAGCGCTCAAAGGCAAACGCTTTATCGTTCTCGGTCTTGAAAGTAACTACGGCATGTCAACTGTCCTTTTCCGAAGTATCCGCAAACTTTCTGGCAAAGAAGATGAGAAAAAGCTCATCGTCTATGTGCGCGATAATGAGCCAGATGAAGAATTCGTCTCTCTTCTCTCGTCATTGGCTGAGGTCGACTTTATTGTCCTCAAATGCGAAAGCTTAAGAAACCTCTGCGAGATCATGCAGCCAGACGCTGTCTACAGCATTGAAAAAGGCCTGCTCACCCCATTAGACCATCACTTTGCTCTTCTTCCTGCAGAAAAAAGCACGCTTGCTTAATTCTTTTTGAGCTTAATGGACAAAGGACATTAAGGACGGCTCATGAAACTAGCTAAAGCTGCTTTAATCTTTCAATTCTGGTTTCAAGCGGAGGGTGTGTGGCAAAAAGCGCTAGGAAGCCTGACTTGTTGCGTGTCGAGATTTTAAATGCCTGGAAGGCGGCTTTCTCGGCTTGTGGGCTCATGATTTTTTGAGTTCCCTGCAGCGATACTAAAGCTGCAATCATCTTCTCTTTGCCGGCAAGGCGCGCTCCGCCTGCATCAGCCCGAAACTCTCTAAAACGCGAATAGGCTGCAATCACAAGCGAGCCGAGCACCATAAACAGCACTTCAAAGACAAACACCATGATCATGTAAGAGCCATAAGAGGCTCCGCTTGATTGGTCTCGGCCGCGTCCCATGCCTGAGAAGATGGAGGCAAGGATGCGTGCCAAGAACATAACAAAGGCGTTAACAATGCCTTGTAGAAGTGTCATGGTGACCATATCGCCATTGGCGATATGCGTGATTTCATGCGCCAGCACGCCTTCAATTTCCGATTCAGACATTCTTTCAAGTAGTCCGCGCGAGACAGCTACCAGCGCTCGGCGTTGTGAAGGGCCCGTGGCAAAGGCATTTACTTCTTTGGCGTCATAGATGCCTACTTCTGGCAAAGCAGATAGGTTCGCTTGTCTTGCAAGGCGATGCACCAGTGTGACAAGAGAGCGCAGCTGCGTGTCATGCGTATTAGGATCGATGATTTTCACACCCATGAGCCATTTGGCCATGATGCGCGAGAGTGCAAAGGAGATAAATGCGCCTCCCATTCCCCAAACTAGACAGAAAATCATGAGAGATTTGTAGTCGATGCCGTAAGCCGTGAGATAGGGGCGAACATTTAAGAGATTTAGAACTAATGAGAGTGTGACCAGTACAAGCGCGTTGATCACCAGAAATAAAAAAATACGCTTTACAACAGACATTTTAATGCTCCGCTTTTCCCATTAATTAAATAGCTTTTAGGCTCATTTGTCAACTCGATAGAGTGCCTTTATAAATATGATTTGCTACATAGAAAAATGTTTTTGTTTGCACATAAATTCTTGTTTATGTCATCAGAACTTTTTAAATAGCTATTTGGATTAGGAGCTTTTCTTAAAAGTCTATGCGCAAACTCATCAATAATATTTTACAACGCACTCAGCTAACAAAAAGAAAAGTTCCTCAAGATGTTAAAAAAGTCTTAGCAAAAAATCATTCTTGTTACATCCTCATCACATGCGGTAAGCCATCCGCCGATGGCAATATGCAAGTGGAGATGAGTTATGAGGGTGATGCCTGTCTTGCAGCCTATCTTATTGAAAGCGCCCAGGGCGTTATCGACGACGACATCCAACTCTAATCAGAGGTTGATATGTCTCTAACAGTCGCAGACTTCAAACGCTGGTTTGACGCGCATCGCGAAGAGATTCTGCGCGATTTTTTCACTTTTTTAAGCTTTCCCAGCATCAGCACAGATCCGCAATTTTCAAACGAAACTCAAAAAACCGCTGAATGGCTTTCAAGCTATTTGAAACAGATTGGCCTTGATAGTTCTGTTTTAGAAACCAGTGGGAAGCCCGTGGTATTTGCCACGCATTTGAAAGCAGGACCAAGTCGCCCTACGGTATTAATTTATCAGCACTATGATGTGCAGCCCGTCGATCCGCTTGAACTTTGGCATTCTGATCCATTTAAGCCCGTGTTAAAAGACAATGTGGTCTATGCACGCGGAGCCGTCGACAATAAAGGACAGTGTTTCTATTCAGTCAGCGCAATTAAGGCTTTTCTAGATTTATCTAAACAGGCCAATTTTAATCTTAAAATTTTTATCGAAGGTGAAGAAGAGTGTGGCAGCAAAGGCACAACAGCTTTTCTTGCGCAAAAGAAGATCGACCTTAAAGCCGACCATCTATTTGTGATTGATTTCGATATGCCTAAAGCTAATGTGCCAGGCATTACGCTGGGAATGCGCGGTCTTGTAACTGGCACTGTTACATATAGCAATGCTCATACGGATCTCCATTCTGGCATTCATGGTGGCATTGCGTTGAATCCCAATCGAGCTTTAGCTTCAGCCTTGGCGCGTTTGTGGGATGAAGATGGAAGAGTTGCGGTTCCTGGGTTCTATGAAGGCGTAAAAGCCTTTCCCAGACATGATCTGGCAAAGTTGGATATGCGCTTTGATTTTGAGGAATATACGCATAAATTTGGCGTAAAAGCTTTGGCAATCGAGAATAGTTATTCGCCGTTGGAATCAAATTGGCTGCGTCCGGCGCTCGAGATTAATGGCATGACAGGCGGCTATGCAGGCGCTGGAGTTAAAACTGTGATTCCTGCCAAAGCTGAAGCGAAGCTCTCCTGCAGATTAGTGGGCGAACAAGATCCGCAAAAAGTTGGGCAGAGCGTTTTGAATTTTTTAACGCAGCACGCCCCAAAAGGCATGCATGTCGAAACGAAACTCTTTGAAGGTGCAAAAGCCTTTCAAGCTTCTATGAATTCATCCGCTGCTAAAGTTACTGCGCAAGCCCTCGAAGATGTCTTCGGACAGCCATGTCGTTATCAATTGTGTGGGGCGTCCGTTCCCATCGTTCCTGCGCTTGTAGAAGCATCTGGCGCTGATGCCGTGCTCTTTGGCATGGGCCTCGATGATGACAACATCCACGCTCCCAATGAGCATTTTAGCCTGGATCGTTTCGAGCAGGGATTTCTAACCGTTGCGCGTATCCTCTCGCTTTGCCATCAGAGTGACTCACATTTCAAAAAGCTGCTAAATCAGACTGTCAAAGAGAATGACGATGTTCTTAGAAGACTAGCAGACAAGTGATGTTTTTTTTAGAGTGCGGCGACTTTGTCGCACGCACTCCAAACAAGAATCAAGGGAGCTTGGTGAGGATTTCGTAGCCAGAAGCGGTGATAAGTATGGTGTGTTCCCATTGAGCGCTGGGGCGGCCATCTTCGGTGCGGGCGGTCCAGCGATCGTTGGGATCGATAACGGCTGTGCGTACGCCGGCGTTGATCATGGGTTCGATCGTAAAAGTCATGCCCTCGACAAGAGGGATTTTCATGTGATTATAATGATGCGCGATCTGGGGTGGCTCATGGAAGCCAATGCCGATGCCGTGTCCTGCAAATTGATTCACGACTGAGCAGTTCTGTTTGCGAGCATAATCTTCAATCACATCGCCAATTTCATGCAGCAGCACGCCGGGCTTTAAAATGGCGATTGAGCGCATGAGGCATTCGTAAGAAACATCCACGACTTTCTGCTTGTCCGCATCTACTTTTCCAATACAGACCATCGCGCTGCAGTCGCCATAATAGCCATTGATTAACGAGGTGACATCGATATTGACGATATCACCTTCTTTTAGGGGGATATCATTGGGAATACCGTGACAAATCACTTCGTTTAAAGAGGTGCAGATGCTTTTAGGGAAAGGGGGAGAGCCATAACCCAACGGGGCGGGAATCGCGCCGGCTTCATTGTGCAGTTTGTTGGCGTACTCATTCAATGCGTTGGTGGTCACGCCTGCCACAGCCATTTTGCATAGTTTATCTAGAATGCTTGCTGCCAGCGTGCATGCGTGTTTGATGCCGGCGATCTGATCTGCATTCTTGATGAGGATGCCGAATTTTTTTAGATACTGCTCGGCGAGATAGATGGGACCTGAGGGCGGGGGAGTAGGAAAGTGGCATTTTTTCCACTTGGCATTACTTCCGCACCAGCAGGGATCGTTTCGAGAAATCATGGCAGCAGTTTAGGTAAATAAAGCTGTTTTGTTCAAGAACCAGTTGAAGTGTAAAAAACCTGCTTAAGCACAAGGCCGTGTGCAGGTGCAGTAATGCCCCCTTGCGTGCGGTCTTTTTGAGCTAGGATCAGAGGCACTGCTTCCCAGGTGAGCTTGCCCATCCCCACATAAACCAGTGTGCCTACGATGTTGCGCACCATTTTGTAGAGAAAGTGGTCGCCGATGATGGAGATTTTGAGGCGATCATCTTCAAAAGGGGTGAGGGTGATTTCTAAAAGCCGGCAGATACTGCTTTTAGACCAGAGCGCGCGCTCGTTGCAGAAAGCAGAGAAGTCGTGCTCGCCTAAAAGTGTCTGGGCAGCTTGGCGCATCGCATCTAGCAAAAGAGGAGCACTCACGTGCCAAGAACTATGGCGAAAGAAGGGTAGTTGCACGGGTGTATTGCAAATGATGTAATTGTATTCTTTAGCGGTGCAATTAAGCGTTGGGTGAAATGTGCTCTCAACTTCCTCTAATGACTTTACTGAAATATCTTTCGGCAGCACAGCATTTAAGCCTTTCTGTACGAGGTTTAAATCCATTTCGGTGCGCTGTCTAAAGAAGTTAACCACTTGTCCATGGGCATGCACGCCCCGATCTGTGCGGCTTGCAGCTTGCAGCGTAACTTCTTCTTGCAAGATGCGCTTGAGCGCAATTTCTAATTCCGCTTCAATGCTTTTCCCCGTACGGGTTTTCTGCCAGCCCAAATAGGCTGTGCCTTCATAGGCAATGGTCATTTTGATGTTCTGCATAAAGCGTTTAGGTAACTGTTGCCCGATAGAGAGTGAGTCCTTTGAGGAACATCTCTACAGCGATTAGAGTTAAGATAAGACCCATCAGCCGTTCGCAAGCTGAGATCCCGCGCCAGCCGAGCAGATGTTTTAAGAAGGAGCTTGCCAGAAGAATAATCACCGAAGCTAGCCACGCAATAATAATTGCAGGAACAGTGATAGAGATAGGGTGATCGTGTGCAAAGAGCATGACCGCGGCTAAAACTGCAGGGCCTGCCACCAATGGAATCGCTAAAGGTACGATATAAGGTTCTTTCTGATACGCCAGGTCACCATCATGATCATGGCTATTTGGAAAGATCATTTTCAACGCGATTAAGAAGAGGATAATCCCGCCGGCGATCATCGTCGTATATTGCTCGACAGCTAGCAGTGCGAGAATCCCATCGCCCACGAAGTTGAAACTGATGATGACAAGCAGTGCGATAAAGAGTTCGCGCAGGATAATTTTGCGTTGTTTTGCCGGGTTGTATCGCTTCAAGAGGGAGATAAATAGCGGAACGTTACCGATGGGATCCATCAATAGAAAGAGAGGAAAGGCTACTGAGAAGATGATCCACATTGTGTGCATATAATCTTAATTATTAAAGTGCTTCGTATTATTGTTCAATAGATTCTAATTCAATAATTTCCCAGATCTTCTTAATTTGATTTTTTTGTTTTGAAGCAAGATCAGGCAAGATAATAAAGCAGTCCTGGTTATGCGTAAAGGCGGCCTTTGTCCAATTCGCCGAGCCTAGAACGAGGGTGGATTGGTCAATCAGGGCCCACTTATGATGGAATAGCTGCTGGCCGCTTGAAAGATGAATAGGGATGCCCGCCTGCCGCAGGGCATTTAACGTAGATAGGCTGGCTCCTTCGGCGGTGTAGTGGTCTACCGCTATTCGGACATCGACCTTGCGTTCATGGGCGTCAATTAAGGCCTGAGTTAATCGCGGATGGGTCAAGGTGAACATGGCCACATAGATCTGGTTTTTGGCCGTTTGTAAGAGTTTTATTAGGCGCTCTAAGGCTTCCATGGATGGCAAGAGCCAGAGCTCGCCATTTGTAAAATTAAAAAATGAACTTTCACAATGGGTTAAAAAATGCGCAAGTTCGGGGTGAAAGATCCCAGCTACGAGGTTATCGTGAATTTTTAAAGAAGTGGTGGTGAAGTTGGCCGAACCGATAAATACCTTCTCGTTATCTGCGATCAAGATTTTTCGATGCATAAGCGCGCCGCTTAAATGGATCGGATAGGCAAAACAGTGGTCATTGAGGGGAAGTTCTGTCGTGGCGGTAGGATCATAAAAAATGGTTGTTTTTACACCTTTTTTAGCCTGCTTGTTCAGCAATGAAAGGAGGTAGGGGTCGGTCAGAGCATACATGGAGATATGCAGGGAGTTTTTTGCTTCTTTAATAGCCTGAGCAAAGAGCGTTTGTAGATCGTTGCGAGATTGATTCGAGTAGAGTAGAAGGGGATTCGAAGGGCTTGGAACGAGTTCTGTAGGAGCCGCAAGGGCAATCCAAATATAGCCGCAAAAAATTGCGGCTATGCTTAGAAAAAGTGCAAAAAGCTTCTGCTTAGATTTTTTCACCGGCAGCGCGCATTTCGCGAACTACAGGGGCTAGGCCGCGCTTATCGAGAATGCGCATTCCGTGAGCTGAAAGTGTCAGTGTCACGAAGCGGTTCTCTTCGCCAAACCAGAAGCGTTTTTTGATCAAATTAGGGTTAAAGCGGCGCTTAGTTACACCTGTAACTTTAAGGCCGATCCCTTTTTTCTTTTTGGCAATCCCGCGGATTGCGTAGCTGTTGCCCCTAGCTGGGGTTTTGCCTGTTACTTGACATTTTCTTGGCATCTTCTTACTCGTGAACAAATGTTGAATGAGGGCGATCATAACAACTCGTTTGTTATAGAACAACATTTTCGACGATTCTTGTTTAATTTGACAATGCGTGCTTAGATTGTTAAGTTTATTTTTTAATGGACTGGAGGTTCGAAGAGGTGCCGGAAGAACTCTACGCAGATTTTGTGATCATCGGGTCGGGGCCGGCAGGTCAGAAAGCCGCTGTCCAAGCTGCTAAGCTGGGAAAATCGGTCATTGTGATCGAAAAAGATGTGATTGGGGGTGCTTCCCTCAATTCAGGCACAATCCCGTCTAAATCACTAAGAGAGGCAATTCTCGATTTAACAGATTTTTATAAGAGAAGTTTTTACGGTCAAGAGAGCTTGAAAAAAGAGGTCTCGATTAATGATCTCAACTACCGTCTCAATAAAATTCTAGACGAACAGCGCAAGGTATTATTACGGCAATTTGAAAGAAATAAGATCCGCCTGATTGCAGGCCGAGCGCGTTTTGAAGATCCCCACCTCATTTTTATCGAAGATGAGCAGGGAAAGGTCTTGCAGCGTATCAAAGGCGAGTATTTCCTTATTTCTAGTGGATCGCAGCCGCGCAACCCCATGAATATTCCCTTCGACAATGAAAAAATTCTCGATTCCACGCGTCTTTTAAGTATCGACCATGTGCCCAAAACGATGCTTGTGCTGGGTGGCGGCATTGTTGGTTCAGAGTATGCGAGCTTTTTTGCTGCGCTAGGCACTGAAGTCACTGTGGCAGATAAACGTCCGCATCTTCTTCCACTCCTCGATGATGAAATCGGGATCCATCTGCAGAAGGCTCTAAGTAGTTTAGGATTGAAAGTGGTGGGTAATGTCCAGCTTGAAAAAGTCTCCCGCAAAGATGATCACGTTGAAGCTCTATTCAACGATGGACAGATCTTGCGTGCAGAGGTGCTGCTCTATGCATTAGGCCGTGAGGCGAATGTCGAACGGCTGCAGATAGAAAAAGCGGGCATTGCGGTGGATAAGCAGGGCTACATTCCGGTGAATGCGCTCTTTCAAACCGTGGTACCACATATTTACGCGGCCGGTGATGTGATTGGCTTGCCTGCACTTGCTTCGACGAGCATGGAGCAAGGGCGCCTCGCTAGCCGTCATGCATTTGGGGTCACTACGCATCACTTCCCGACTCTCTATCCTATCGGCATTTATACCATCCCTGAGATCTCTTCATGCGGCTACACCGAAACTCAGCTTAAAGAGCTAGGTTTTCGTTATGAAGTGGGGCGTGCGTATTATTATGAGATCGCCCGTAATCAGATCTCTGGCAATGACCCTGGGCTGTTTAAGATTCTTTTCCACGCAGATACACTAGAAATTCTAGGCATTCATATTATTGGTCGTGCTGCGACCGAACTGATTCACATTGGCCAGGTAGCCATGAGCTTTAGTGCGCGGCTGGATTATTTCATCGATCAGGTCTTTAATTATCCCACCTATGCCGAAGGTTACCGCATTGCAGCCCTCAATGGCTTAAATAAGATTAAGCACCGTAAATAGCTTTGCGTTCTTTCGACTCTTCTGACTTAAATTAGAGATTGCTGAATGCGCCGCTGGAGTGCAAGGCCGCTGCCTGAGCTTCTTGGTAGAGGTGGAGAACTAGGTGCTTAAGTCACAAATTCTGCTTATTTTTAACCCCATTTTTACGACATTTTTTGGAAGATTATGTCGTAAAAAGCGTCGTAAAAGTGTCGTAAATATCAAAAGAGAGTTGTCAAAGGTGCTTTTTTGTGACATAATAAAGAAAAAAGTGTCGTAAAAACATGCCTTTTCAACCAAAATTCACAATTTCTATCGCCATTGCATCTGCGCTTACTGCAATTGAACGTACTCGAGGATTTCTTGAAGCTGCCAAGCTTTCGAAAGATTGGGTGTCTAAAATGCAGGCCCGTGCCTTGATTTTGGAAGCTCACCATACAACGCATATAGAAGGTACGCATTTAAGCCTGGACCAGTCTGAGAGGCTCATTGCTGGAGAAAAAATGTCTGGTGTCGATTCAGAAGATGTAAAGGAGCTGCTGAATTATAGAAAGGCTTTTGATTTTGTTGCGGATTATGTGTTTTCTCAAGGAGCAATCACCGAAGCTCTAATTAGGGAAATTCATAGGCGTCTTGTCGAAGGCGTGCGAGGAAATAGTGCTCAGCCAGGGCAATACAGGGCTATTCAAAATTACGTGGCTAATTCAAAAACCCGAGAGATTATTTATACTCCGCCAGCACCCTACGATGTTCCTATCCATATGGATGAATTGGTGGATTGGCTGCAGAATGAACGAACAATTCCTGCCGTGCTTGTAGCTGGGATCGCGCAGTTTCAGCTCGTCCATATCCATCCTTTTATCGATGGTAATGGCAGAACATCTCGACTATTGTCTACTTTATGTCTCTATCGCTCAGGCTATGACTTTAAAAGACTTTTTACAATTAGTGAGTATTACGATCGGAATCGACAAGATTACTATCAAGCACTCCAATCAGTCAGAAACAACAACATGGATCTGACAAGCTGGCTCGAATATTTCACCAAGGCGCTAGAGACCCAAATGCGTGAAATCCAGCAAAAAGGATCTCATGCGATGAAATTGGATGTTTTGGTGCATCAATACAAGCTTTCTGAAAGACAAAAACAAGCTTTGGAAAGTCTGCTAGTAAGAGAAGAAGATTTTACGATCCAGGATTATGAATCTCTCTGTCCTGGAGTTAATAGACGATCTTTGCAAAGAGATCTAGCTGACTTGATAGAAAAAGGACTTATCTCTCAAGAAGGGATCAAAAAAGCATCCCGATATAAGATAAATCGCTTAGATTAATCTTTTGCGACAAATGCCGAAAATCATACTTCTATTCAGAAGGGATAGGGGCTACCCGTCTTACTTTAACCCAGGTATTAGTCTCCAGGTTGACGAGCTTTTGAGGATAGTTGGGATCGTCGCTAGGGCGGATGCTGATTTGGACTGGCGAGAGCCATGTAGAAGCTGTATCTACGTCACTTGGTGCAACTTCCCACTGAGAGTTATCGCTTAAGATGAGCTTTTGGCCGCTGTCGATATTAAGCGAGAGAGAAAGGGTGGAATATTCGATTTTGGAATTCCCTTTTTTTACACCCTGAGCTTGAGAGGTTGAGCTTTTGGGAGAAAAATTTTGTCCAACCCAAGTGTCAAGGGCTTGTCTTTGGGCTGCATTTAGACTGGAATAGCCGGTTTGTTCTTTATCAGCAGGCGTCATCATTTGATCTAGGCTAACTGCTATGAGCTCGCCCGCAGCAAAAAAGTTAGCAAGACAGAAAATAGAAATTCTTAAAAACATGATGGGCCTCTTTTTCTTCTTTTTAAGAGAAGAGGATCAAATCCGCAACTATTAAAAGAAAAAAAAGATCGGGCACTCACGCGGGCACGGGCACGAAAAAAAGAGAGGAGGGAATGGTTTAATTCGGGTCGGGGCACATGTGGCGAAGTTGGCTGCGCATGCCTTTTAAGGCTTTGGGATTATGATCGCGCGCTTGTGTAAGCGCTTCGGCGTTTTTGAGAAATTTCCAAGCATTTAGATAGTCCATGCGCTGCAAGGAAATTGAAGAGAGATAATATTCGACTGTGGATGAGTTAGGGTCGATCTTATGATATTGTTCGAGAACTTCTAAAGCTTCGCTGCCTCTACCGAGTTGTAGCCAGGTGGTGGCGAGTTGGAATACACCGGCGCGAAAAAGGGGGTAGCGCTGCAGTAGTTGTTTTAGCTGTTTCTGTTTTTCAACTACAGAAGCACGCGTTTCATCTACGGGCAAGAAGATCACTTTAAGTCCGTCAGCATCAATTCTGCCTTTGAGATAATCATCGGGTAATGTTTCCGCTGAAACGGCGGAATCGAAGGTGTAGTTGCTGAGTTCTTGAAGGAGCATTTTGCCTTCTTTCTTTTTGCCTATGAATAAGTAGTTCATACCTAGAAACATTTTCAATAAGCGATCGTCGCCAAGAAAGCGTTGTGCTTTTTCATACAGCTCAACTGTGGTTTTGTAATCTTCTTTTCCCCAGAAGACGGAAGCTTGGTTCATAAAAGCCAGCCCGACAACTTCTTTCATGGTGCGCTTTTCGAGTTTGCGTGTATTGATGCCTAAATAGACTTCATCGGGCAGATGGATGCCACGCGCAGTTGTTTCGATGTTGATCACTTTGCCGTCACTGCCTTCGTAACGCAAGAAAATGTGACCTGGTGGTGTGATGATTTCAAGATGCAGATCTAAGCGTTGAGCCAAGCAGAGGTAGAGGATGGAAACGCCTAGGCAGACGCCCTGGCGATTGTCGAGTACTGAGGGAAGAAAAGTATATAAATCGATGTCTTTAGCATGCAGCGAATGGGGCGGGAAGCGAAAGAGCATTTCTTGGAAGATGAAGCGATTGATTTCACGGATCTTCTCTTCGTCGGAGGCATTAGGTGTTAAGCGTGCGCGGATTTGCAAGGCCATGAGATCGATGCTGGCTTCATATTGTCTGGCGGCAAATAGAGGATCTTGATGCTGATCGAATTGATAGAGAAGCAGTGCACGAGCCAGATCTATTTCTTCGGAAGGAAGCTGGGAGAGCTCTTCATTTTTCCATGTCTGGTGGCCTTTAAGCTTATAGTTAGCTAGGCTTTCGCTGAATTTTTCAATGAGTGCGAGTTGCTCCGCATTCAGCAGAGGGGGAGTGTCGTAGGATTGGCGTGTAATCAGCGAGATGATGGCTTGGATGTCGAACTTGGGAAAGGGAAGGTTTGTGGCGCCATTGATCTCTTTTCCGCCGTTTAAAAGCTGCCAAGCTTTAGAAAGCGCTTCTTGTCCGTAGCTGGAGTTAGGATAGAGTTCGTAGAAGGCTAAATGTTGAGTAATTGAGAGAGGGTCTAAGCTGTTAAAGAGAGATTTTAATTTGAGTTCCTCTATAGAAAGAGAGGCCTTCTTTGCTTCTTTTGCATCTGGACGTTCTCTGGCCGAGAGCGCAAGCGGAGAAAAAAGCAAAAGAAACAACGCCGTTATTATGGAGGAGCTACGTAGGGACCATAGGTACATTGATGTGCATAGGTGTTATAGTGTTCTATTTATTAGCCTGAATCTAGCGGAATTACCTCTTTTGCTCAAGCACTCTTACTAACTAAGGATTTAACGGTGGGAGAGGAGATGATTTCTTGGATTTCTTGTTTTAGTCCTGTGTGAGCGATAAGCTCTTCAACACTGGGGCGAAAGCGATAGGTCCAATTTGAGGAGAGAACTTTGCCCGGAACGTTGATGCGTTCGTCATAGGGATTCGACCAGATCAGTTCTGGAAAGAGAGCGAGATACTCTTGAAGAAGATTGATATGGAAGAGGCTGGCGGTATGATGGCTATCCCATAAGATCTCTTTGCGTTGGTCTTTTGAGAGATCTGGTTTGTAATCCCATCCTTTGAAGGTTGCATAATCTATGGCTTCTTTTGTTGAATCTTTCCACCAGAGCGTAAGTGTTTCTGAGTCGTGTGTAGATACGCAAGTCATGCTAATAGGCGGATAGTCATTTTCTGGAATAAATCGCTTATCTTCCTGCCAATAACGCTCCCAACGCATGACTTTTGTACCAGGTATACCCAGCTGTGTAAGGCAGAGGCGGATATCTGGCGAGACTGTACCAAGGTCTTCGGCAATCGGCAGCATCATGAAAGATGTGAGCATCATAGTAAGCAGCTCTTTACCTTGAGGAATCCAAAGAGACTCATCTGTCGGTATAAAGTGGCCGAGAGTTTGTGGCTCGCCCACAGGAATTGCCCAGATGCGGAAGAGTCCAACTACATGATCTAAGCGGTATAGATCGAAAAAATTGCTGGCTACTTGCAGGCGTTTTTTCCACCAGCTATATCCAGTTTTCTTTTTGACATCCCAACGGTAGAGCGGAAATCCCCAATATTGTTGTTCGGGGCTATAAGGATCTGGAGGTGCGCCAGCCGCGTAATCTAAGTTAAAAAGATCTGTGTGATGCCAGACGTCCACACTATCGGGGCTGATAAGGATGGGTATATCTCCTTTCAATAGTACATTCATCTTTGCAGCATATTCTTTGACGCTTTTCAGCTGGGAATAACAGAGATATTGGAGGCAGAGATAGAAGCCGATTTGAGGCCAGTAGAGATCGACGAGTTCCTTATAGCGCTTTGCAGAGAGATTTTTAAGTTCATCAGGCCAATATTGCCAGCGACCTTGCTCTAAGATGTCTTTGAGAACTTTGAAGAGTCCATAAGAAATTGCCCAGTCATTATCTTTAATGAACTGTTGGAAATCATCCAGCTTTATCAGCTTTGCGCCCACGTTATAAAAATAGAGACGCAGCCAATAGAGCTTTTGAATTTTGACTTGGTGGTAAGCGATTTTCTGCGTTTTTGTCAGAAGTTGTAGCTCTTCTAGATCCTTTTTGAGCTCGGGTATTTCGTCGAGATAAGGCAGTTTATAAAGAGATAGATAGATGGGGTTTAAGGCGCATGCTGACTGCGCGTTGTAAGGGCTAGGATCATTCCCAGAATCATTCAGTGGCAGCAGTTGAATCACATCCATTTTAAGCTGTTTGCACCAGTCGATCATAGGAATAAGATCGAAAAATTCACCGATGCCGCAACTATTTTTGCTGTGTAGCGCAGAGAGCGGTAGATCGAAGCCATGATGATGGGAGATGCCGATTTTATCCCAATGCGGGCCGGCGAGCGAGTCTAAGAGTGTTTTTTTTAGATCGGCTGTCATAAATGTTCGAAAACAGACCTGTTAACTTTTATTTCGTTATCATTACTTGTGGGAAGGATCCCTCCTTCGATAGCTTTGCGCCAGAGCAGGGATTTTTCAATAAAACTGGCCAGCCTGTCGGCAACTTTTTCACCTGTAAGATTCGGATAAGCTAGATATTCGAAAAGACAGAGCTGGTTATTGCGTTCCGAATACGCAAAGGTGCCGATTCTCGGATAGGGTACGTTGGCTTTAAGCCCTTCTTTAAGTAGATTTTCACGATATTTTCCAGCAGGAATTTCGCTGATAAAAGTTGCGATCAGGAGTCTATCTTTAGGTTCATCATCTTCGATTTGAATATGCAAGGTCTCATTTACAGTGAGGCGTACGGCGCGCTTGCGATCAGAATAAAGTGGCACATGAATAAGCGGACTGATCTGATTGAGTAGGGCTTGAAAGCGATCCATAACTTAAATCTTATTTTTTCTGCTTTTTGGGGTGCTCTTGCTCATCATCTTCATCTTCTTCAAGCTCTTCCAACGCTTCGATAAAAGACATAAGGGCGTCTTGGCGATGTTGATTCGATCGATAGAGTTTGGGCGCAACCTGTCTTATGGCATCACGCATCTGCGTAAAGATGATGATTTGGGCTTCTTCCTCTTCCGATAAAGCTAGTTGAATAGCCATTTGCATCACCTTGTCGCTTGTAGGGTAGCGCTCTTGCAGATATTTCATGAAGAGCCTGGATAGAAGTTCGAAGGTGATACGACCAGGAAGAGCAATGCCGCTTCTTTGAAATGAAGAAGTGATAAGATTCATACGTGTGCGAAAGAAGCGAAAGACACCTAAGATAGCTTGCATATCGCGTGCTTCAGAAAAAAGGCGATGCAGCTCTCCAGGTGAAATTGATGGGCCTTTAGATTTAAGATCTGCACCAAGGGAGTGAAGCACAAAGTCGATGATGGTCTTCATCTTATCATATTCATAAGAGCCGCAGAGCTGATCGAAAAGTGTCAGGGCGTCACGTGGATTGCCTGTGATGTCGCGATAGAGATCGCGAAGCGCGGTGGGGCTTCCTAAGCCTTGAGACGAGAACTGCCTAGCTTCAAGCGCGATATTTCTACCCGCTTTAATTTCACGCGCATAGATCGTATTGATCTCTTTTTTTACTTCTCGTGCAACTTTAATGAGCTCAGCATCGCCTGATTGGATTAGGTAATCCAATGCTTCATCTGCAAGAGAGAAGTCGGGATAGGTATCAAGGACCTTTTTGAGCAGCCCGTCTTTAGTATCTTTGCCGCTTGCGCGTGCGCGCAGCTGCAGCAGCGTGCGTGAACTCAGCTCGGGATTTTTACGCTCAAACTGTTCGGAGATCTCTTCAGCAGCTTGGACTTCTTGAATGCCTTCTTTTTCGGCTTTTTCTGTTTCGCTCTCTTTTTCTTTTCTACGCGTGCGTGTCTCTAGGGTTTCAAAACGTCTTGCCATGGCAAGAGGGTTAAAAGCTGCAGTCTCAGTCCATTGGGTAAACTCATTTTCGATGCTTTCCGCTTGCATGGCATAGCGGCCCGCCTCTTCAGCTTTTCTCGCCTGTTGGGCGCGCTGAGATTCGATCGGATTGACGCGAGAGGTTCTGATCGGTTCGTCGTGCATAGCTAGCTCTTTGGACACCCTCTTATCAATCCTTGATTTATCGCTGCTCGATTAAATAGTAAAGGCAATAACTTTAAGAAGAGCAACTCTCATATTTTCTTTGTGTTGCCCTTGTGGGTGATAAGAAGGGTGACAACGCATCCGATGATCACGACAACCATGCCGATTCCAGAAATGTAATCAGGTTTAATATTCCAGAAGATCCAATCGATTAAACCGGCAAAAATTACGCTTGTATAAATGAAAGGTGAGGTTTCGTGAGCAGTGGCATGGCGCAACGCAATTGTCATGCACGTCTGGGCCCCGATCATCGTGATGGCAGCTAGAATAATGTAGAGCCAGACAATGGGAGGGGGCAAAGCCCAGTGAAACCAAAGGAAGGGGCTTAACACCAGACAGAAGAATAAGAAGTAATAGAATAGGATTCTTAAGAAAGGCTCTTGTGCAATTTGGCGGACAACTACAAACATAAATGCGGTTGCAATCCCTGAGAAAAACCCAAAAATTAGACCTGCTTGGAGCGAATCAAAACCTGGTCTTAAGATGATGAATATTCCCAAGAAGCCGATGATTAGGCCAATCCAGAGTTTGTATGAAATCTTTTCCTTATGCCAGAGCCAGACGATCAGGGGGATATAAAGAGGGGCGCTATTATTTAGAAGAACGACCTCAGAAAGGTTAACAGTTTTCAGTGCAAGTGTTAATAAATAGACTCCGATTAGGCCGAATAGGGATCTGAGCGCGATCAGAGGCAGTTTGGAGGTGACAAGAGCTTTTTTTCCACCTTTTAAGGCGAAGGGGCTAATGATGATCAAGCTGCAAAGATTCTGGAAAAATAGAATTAACGTATTGGGCAGAAACGGTTCGCAAGCTTTATAGAGTGCATAGGTTACTGCAAAAAACAGCATTGAAAGAATAAACAAACCGATCCAACCGAGATGGCGCGACATAATCCCTCGTCTTTTCTTTCTTATAGAGAGCTTTCAATTATTTTGAAAACGCCAAAGATCGAAGACTTAAATTATGTGAGCTGAATGCGGCCAAGAGGCTGAATGCGGATTTCGGGGACGATCTCTTGATAGGAGACGACAGCGAGCTCGGGGAATTCGCCTTCGATGAGCTTGCGCACAAATCGGCGTACGTCAATTGCAGTAAGGAGCACAGGAGGCTGACCACCGGCAGGTGTGGGGACAATCGTTGAGCGCATTGAATGCAAAATCAGCTGCACTGAATCGGGATCTAGCGCCAAGTAGGAACCGGCTGAGGTCTGTTTAATCGCTCCGCGCACCATGTCTTCGATTTCAGGATCCATAAGATAAACAGAGAGAATTGACTGGCCTTGGGAGTACTTGTAGCTGATATATCTTTTAAGAGAAGAGCGCACGTATTCAGTTAGAAGCACGGTGTCTTTTTCTGTCTGGGCCCATTCGCTTAACGCTTCCATAATGGTTCGGAGATCTTTAATCGAAACTTGCTCTTGTACAAGGCGTCTGAAAATTTCTGTTAACTTCTGAAGTGGCACAAGACGCGTGACCTCTTTTACGAGATCTGGATAGGATTTTTCGACGAATTCTAAGATTCCGCGTACCTCTTGGATACCAATAAATTCGGCAGCATACTGCTTATAGAAGAAAGAGAGGTGCAAAATCATGACATCGAGTGGGCGCCAGAATTTGATGCCAGCTTTTTGCAAGATCTCTTGATATTTGCTATCGACCCAAAGCGAAGGTTGACCGGTGGTGCTTTTGGTTGTTGTAAATGGTAAATTATAACGGCGCAGGTTTTCAGGCGATTCGTTGGTAAGTAGGTAGCCTTCGAGAATTTTGCCGCGGACGATCGGAACTTCGTTCAATGAAATGGCATATTCATCGGCTTCAAGTGTAGGAGAGTCGGTGCGTACGTGTACTCCGGGGAAGCGCACGCCTAAATCTTGATAAAGTGCATGGCGCATTTTAGGGATCATCTCTTCGACAAAGGTCAAGCCTTGACGGTCTTTTTTGATCAGAAGGGATAAGTTTTTTCCAACTTCTAAAATAACTGGTAATGTTAAGGCATACTCGTCGGCCGGGCCTCTTACTACGGCGTGACCTTCGACGTCTGTCTCCACACGTGTGCCACCGATACCGGCTGCGCTCTTGGCGGCCTTGGTTTTAGTTTTATACCAGGTATACGTTCCTGCAACGCCTAATGCGAGCCCAAGAAGTACGAAGATGGTGCGGGGAAAGCCAGGGATCCATGCCATGGAAAAAAGCACGCCAGCTGCGATCATGATCGCTTTCGGCTGCCCGAGGAGCTGATCAGAGATCTCTTTACCGAGGTTTGAATCTTTTTTATCCGAAGAGACGCGCGTGGTAACGATACCGGCAGTGAGCGAGATGAGCAGGGAAGGAATCTGGGTGACTAGGCCACCGCCGATAGAAAGCAGTGTATAAACTTGTGCTGCCTTCATCGCGGTCATGCCGTGCATAGCAACCCCGATGATCAAGCCTCCAACGATGTTGATCACAGCGATCACGATACCTGCAATGACGTCCCCTTTAACGAACTTCATCGCGCCGTCCATGGCTCCGTAGAGTTGGCTCTCTTTAGTTAGAGATAGGCGTAGTTCTCGGGCTTGGGTGGCATCGATGACACCGCTGCGCATATCCGCATCGATACTCATCTGTTTTCCTGGCATCGCATCGAGGGTAAAACGCGCGGCAACTTCAGCGACGCGCTCGGCACCCTTGGTTACAACGATAAACTGAACGATCGTGATAATTAAGAAGACGATACCGCCGACAACGAAATTTCCCCCAACGACGAAATTACCAAAGGCCAAGATGATATGACCGGCGTAAGCGTGCAAAAGAATCTGTTTAGTTGCTGCGATCTCAATTCCCAATCGAAAGAGGGTAGTGATTAGAAGAAGAGAGGGAAACATCGAAAGGTTAACGGCTTTCGGGATGTAAAGTGCCACCATCAACAGTGCGATCGAGACGGTGAGGTTAAGAGCAATTAGGTTATCCAGTACGTTGGGCGATACTGGGATAATGATCACCATGATAATGATGATGATGAAGAAGGCTAAGATGATATCGCTTGAGCGCCCAATGATGGCGAGGAGTTTTGTCCCACCAAGTGTTTTAGAGAGGTTCGCGATGAAATTTTTCATTTAGTTATTTATTAAATAGTTCTCGTTCCAACGCTTCGGGGGCTTCGATGCCTTTCAACCATCTGAGGATCTCTGCTATCGCTTGATAGGTTTCCTCAGGTACATACTCGCCGATTTTGCCTTTTTCGAAAAGAGTATGTGCAAGTGGAACGTTCCGCATGATCGGGATATTGTTCTCTTGGCCTACTTTGACGATGCGATCTGCAATGGGGCCTTGACCCATTGTTATGATCTTAGGTGCCGGTTCTTTTTCTTCATCATATTCTATTGCGACAGCAATGTGAATCGGATTTGTAATAATTGCACGGGCTCTGCGTGCGGCTCCAGGTCCTTCTTGATAGGCGAGCTCTTGCGCTTGCTGTTTGCGTTTGCTCTTAATATGAGGATCGCCCTCCGTATCTTTAAATTCCTGCTTAACCTCAAATTTTTCCATGCGCATCTCTTTAGCGAAGTTGCGTCTCTGGAAAACGAGGTCGGCTACCGCCACGGCTAAAAAGAAAATCCCCACACGGATAATCACCTTAAAGAGAAAGTTATTAAATACGGCCAAAATGCCTGAAAGTGGCATGCCGGCCGTAGAGATGATGTCACCTAAGCTGTTCGAAACAACACTATAGATGAGGATAATTGCGCCTGTGATCTTCAGGATCGATTTGATTAATTCGAATAAAGTTTTAAATTTAAAAAGGTTCTTGAGGTTTGTGACCGGATTGAGACGATCGAGATCGGGCTTGAGTGCTTCAGCCGAAAACATCGGTCCTACTAATAGAAAATTGGTCATTACGCCCACGCAAACAGTGATTACAAGCACAGGCCAGGTGCAGTTCATAATCACGGTGATGGCTTCAGAAAGGTAGCTGCCTGCGCGATTAGCTAGATCGATTTCTGTGGCAGAACGCTTAAAGGTGCTAATGAGATAGGTCGAAAGTTGCTCATAGAGATAACTGCCAGATAAGATTGTAGCAGCAATTGAAACGATGAAGGTGAGGGCAGAAGGAAAATCTTGGGCTTTTGCAACCTGACCCTTTTTGCGCGCATCGCGCAGCTTCTTCGGGGTCGCCTTTTCACTTTTTTCTGCCATTCGAGAAGCCTATAAAATTTCAACTAATCGGTTCGTGTGCTCAGTATAGCTGAAGAAAGATGAAGAATCAAACCACAGAGATCACAGAGAACACCGAGGGAGAAAGAAAATTAATGGAATCCTGTCTATCCTATTATTTTTTTTCTGCGGTCAAATTGAACAGAAAGAGATCGAGGCCGCCAGCAGTGAGTGGTACTTTACCGGAAATAGGGAGCTCAGCGCTCTGGATAAGAGCTTCATCAGGACATAGGATACTCGCTCGGCAGCTCTTTGTACATCTTGTCTTTATGAAGTGGCCAAGAGCTTGATAGAGTTCGTTTGAACTTTTGAGGCGTTTACCAAAAGGAGGGTTGGAAAGAATTAAGGTTGGAGCCTTTTCAGGGAAATAGGAGCGAATGTCTTTGCAATCCAAAGTAATTGCATCTTCAAAGCCAGCATTACGCAAATTGTTCTGACACATTTCGATGGCCATCGGATCTTTATCTGATCCAAACAGAATTTCTTTCGGCATAGGCAAGATCGCTTTATCGGCTTCTTCTTTTACAGCCTTCCACTCATCTTCTTCAAACTCGGGATGTTTGAAAAATCCCCAGGTATTACGACAGAAGCCTGGCGGTGTACGCGTGAGTTTAAAAGCGGCTTCGATGAGGATGGTGCCGCTTCCACAGAAGGGATCACAAAGGATCTCATCTGCCGAGAAATTCGCTAGATCGAGCAACCCTGCGGCTACCGATTCTTGCAAAGGAGCGTCGCCGGTTTGTTTGCGCCATCCGCGTTTAAATAAAGGTGCACCTGAAGTGTCGAGGCTCAAAGTAGCGATGCCTTCGTGAATAAAAAGATTGAACTGCACATCTGGGTTGTCAACTTGCACGAAAGGGCGGCCGTTGCACTCTTTACGGAAACGATCGCAGATCGCATCTTTCATCACCTGGGCGGCAAAAAGACTATGGCGTAGCGTATCGCTGGTCACATTAGAATCGATGGCAAAAGTTTCGTTCAAAGCGAAGATATCAGGCCAACTTATATTATATGTGTTGTGGTAAAGATCGTCGCGATTTTCGCAACGAAAGTGTGCAAAGGGCCAAAGCACGCGTGTGGCAAAGCGCGAGCAGTAGTTGATCTTATAGACCCAGTGCATTTCTCTAGGAATGAAGACGCCCGCTAGGCCCTGGCGAATACTGGGCACACCCATCTCTTGCAACTCTTTTATGAGCATAGGTTGAAGAAAGCGAGTGGTGGTGACAAACAGCAGGTTTTGCAAGAATCTATTCTCCGCTTTTTTTAATTAGTTGTGGAAGAAGAGGATTACATCGCCATCTTGCACGATATACTCTCTGCCTTCCGAGCGGGCTTTTCCAGCATCACGTGCGCCAACTCTACCATTGTATTTCACAAAATCTTCGTAAGAGACGACTTCCGCGCGGATAAAGCCTTTTTGAATGTCGGTGTGGATCTTGCCAGCGGCTTCTTGGGCTGACATGCCTTTTTTAATCGTCCACGCACGCGTCTCCATCTCTCCGGTGGTAAGGAAAGTGATGAGATCGAGCGTCTCAAATGAGGCTTTGATCAGGCGATTAAGGCCGGTCTCTTTTAAGCCTAATGTTTGTAAGAACTCTACCGCTTCGGCATTGGATAGCTGTGTGACCTCTTCTTCGAGTTTTGCACAGACGGGAATTATGCGATTGCCTTCTTTATGTGCATAGTCACGCACCTTTTCAACATAGGCATTCTCCATTGAGGGGAGAGAATCTTCAGCTACGTTGGTGGCATACAACACTTTTTTGTCTGTTAAAAAGGGATAGGCACGTAAATGCTCTTTTTCTTCTTCGTTCAGATCTAGACTTCTAAGCGGCAAACTTTCGTTGAGATGGCGTTGGGCTTTTTGAAGTGTTTCATAAATTGGCTGGAGATCTTTTTTAGCTTTTAACTGTTTTTCTAATTTTTGCAGTACGTTATTGACCATCTGCATATCAGAAAGGATCAGTTCCAGATTGATCACAGCGATATCATCGAGGGGATCGATGCATCCTTCTACGTGGATCACATCCTCATCTTCAAAGCAGCGCACGACATGAAGCACGGCGTCTGCTTCACGGATATTGGCTAAAAACTTATTGCCCAATCCAGCTCCTTGTGAAGCGCCTTCTACTAGACCTGCAATATCGACGAAAGTCATGGTAGCGTAGACGAGCTTTTTGCTGCCGGAGATGGCGGATAAAATCGCCAGGCGCGGATCGTCTACATCCACAATACCCACGTTGGGATCGATTGTACAAAAAGGGTAGTTAGCCGCAGGTGCGCCTTTTCGCGTAAGCGCATTAAAAAGTGTGGACTTACCAACATTCGGAAGACCTACGATGCCACAAGAGAGTTCTGCCATGGTTATACCTTTTTATAAATTTGCATATCATATGATCGGCCGAGCAGCTTTTCTACTTGGCTTAAGTTGCCTTTTTCTATCTCTTCGCGGATCCACCCAGAGGAAATTGCGCGGCCATCCATCTCTGTTTTAGGGAGATACTCAGCTTGAAAATCCAGTTCTTTTTCTAAAGCTTTAACATGGGTTTCATCGCCTTTTTTTCCTTTTCCAAAAGTTGCTCCCTGGCCAAGGATGAGAAACGAAAACGGAACCTTTTCTTTTATCTGCCTAAGAAAGAGATCAAAGGGCTCTTTGGCGAGCTCTGGTGTGAATTTAAGATGGAGCACCAGATCGACTTTGGCTTTTTCTAAAAGTTTTAGTTTTTGCTCAGATGAACAGATCTCGGCTGCTGGTGTTCTACCCGTAAGCACCTCTAGCGGATGGTTGCTGAAAGTGAGCACGACCGTTGTGCCTTTATCTGTAGCTCTTTCTCTTAGTCGATTAAGTAGTTGTTGATGTCCGCGATGCACGCCGGCGAAGTTGCCGATCGAAAGTGCAATAGGACGGGAGAGCTCTGGGACTTTCTGTAGATCTTCAATTACTAGCATAAGCTACCTTCTCAAGCTGCTTTGCAGATCAAAGCCTGGCGCTGAAATCTTGTCCCAAGAGAGGCAGTCACGGAGGTGAAAAGTGCCGCTGCGGGTGCGAATTAAGGCCGATAGATGACCAAAGCAGCCTAGAGCTTTACCGAGCTCATCTGCAATCGAACGGATATATGTGCCCTTCGAGCAGGTAATAGCGAGATCTAAAAGAGGGTAGTTGTAATCTAAAAGACGCGTAGAAAGAGTGACCTCGACCGGCTGTCTTTCGATCTCTATGCCTTTTCGCGCGAGCTCATAGAGTTTTTTGCCTTTTACCTTTTTAGCAGAAAACATCGGAGGAGTTTGCAGGATGGTGCCTTGGAATTTTTTAAGGCTCTCTTCGATCTCTTCCCTTGTGGGGATCTTCTCGGAATTAGATATCTCTTTTCCGTCGCAGTCGAAAGAATCGGTGGCGATGCCAAGACGAACTTGAGCTATATACTCTTTATCATTTGAGAGGAATTGATCTGATAACTTGGTAAAGGGCTTGCCCAATAGGATGACCATTACCCCTGTTGCAAAAGGATCGAGCGTGCCCGCGTGGCCAATGGTTTGAAGGCCAGAGAGCTTTCTTAAAAAGGGGATGAGGCTAAATGAAGTTCTGCCTTTGGGTTTATCGACAAGCAGAATGCCGCTGAGGTCATGCATCAGGAGCCTCTTCTTCTGTCGGAGGAACTTTTCTAGCTCTTTTCTCCTGGTTGATCTGCCCGAGCACTTCTTCAATGCGCAGCTGCTCTTCCAAGGATTGATCGAGTTTAAAGTTCAAAGCGGGGAAATAACGCATCACAACTTTTTTTGAAGAGGTGATTGCGATAAAACCTGCGGCAGATTGAAGAGCTATGATCGTTTCTTCTTTTTGATGAGGCGTGCCAATCACGCTGATATAAACCTTGGCGTGTTGCAAATCTGAGGTGATATCCACACGTGTAATGCTAAAAAGAGGGGATAACCGGGGATCGCGCACATCTTTGCGGATAACCTCGGAGAGCACCTCTTTTAAAAGAGAATTAAGACGTTCAATACGTTTTTTGGCCAAGCTTAGAGCTCCTGCTGCAGGTAGGTAATCTCATAAGCCTGCAAAATATCGCCTTCTTTGACTTCATTGAAGTTCTGCAGAACGATACCGCACTCAAAACCTTTGCTGACTTCACGTACGTCTTCTTTAATACGGCGCAGTGAAGAAATTGCTCCCTTCCAAATAACTTGTTTATCGCGCAAGACGCGCACATGGTTATTGCGTCGAATGGTTCCATCAATCACATGGCAGCCCGCAATTACGCCGAGCTGAGAAGCTTTAAAGGTGGTTCTAACTTCAGCCGAGCCTGTATCGTTTTCTTGCGGGATTTTATCCAGCATTCCCAACATGAGGGCTTTGATATCATCCACAGCGTGGTAGATAACATCGTGAAGTTTAACCACAACCTTTGTCGCTTTAATCAGGCGATCTGCATGGCTTTCAATCTGTGTATGAAAACCGAGAATCGGTGCTTTCGATGCAGATGCCAATTGAATATCTGATTCAGAAATTTCTCCAACATCAGCAGAGATGATGTTGATGCTTACTTTCTCAGAAACAATTTTAAGGATCGAAGTTTTAAGCGCATCCAGCGAGCCTTGAACGTCGGCACGTAAGATAAGATTGAGTGTCTTTCTCTCTTGTTTCGATCCATTCTGCTGCATAAGAGCTTCGATTGGTGCGCGTTTGGCTTGTTGCAAACTTTTCTTGCCTAAGGCGCGTTCGTAAGAGACTTCCTGAGCTTCTTTTTCGTTCTTTACAACGATAAATTCGCTGCCGGCATCTGGAAGGCCAGATAGGCCAGTGATTTTCACAGGCGTAGAAGGACCAGCTTCGGTTAGCTCCTTGCCTTTTTCATCATGCATTGTCTTAATGCGTGCCCAATTTTGACCAAAGACTAATGCATCGCCTAAACGGAGTGTGCCGTTTTGAACGAGCAGAGTAGCTACAGGGCCCATGCCTTTGTGCATCTCAGATTCGATTACGGTGCCGCGAGCTCTAGAATGCGGATTAGCTTTTAATTCTAAGATTTCAGCTTGTAGAGCTAACATTTCAAGCAGCTCTTTAATTCCTTCGCCAGTGTGCGCAGAGCAGTTTACTGTAATGGTCGTACCACCC
The DNA here is from genome assembly GCA_963700985.1 of uncultured Chlamydiales bacterium. GTDB lineage: Bacteria > Chlamydiota > Chlamydiia > Chlamydiales > Rhabdochlamydiaceae. Next base: position 969,048 of record OY969554.1, on the reverse strand, counting down.
CAGGCTTCCGGCAGGAGGTTATTATCAGCGAGTTGGCGATAGACCGTTTCAGCATTGAAGTTCGGTTTATCGCTTTTATTGAGGGCTACAACGATTGGAACTGTGGCTTTTTGAGCTTGCTCGATCGCTTCGAGTGTCTGAGCGCGCATACCTTCGTCGCCGGCGATGACGAGAACGATGATGTCTGTGACATCAGCGCCGCGTGTACGCATTGCAGAAAAGGCTTCGTGACCAGGCGTATCTAAAATAGCGATATCACCCACAGCCGTGTGGCACTTGAAGGCGCCGATGTGCTGGGTAATAGCTCCAGCTTCACCGCTGGCAATATTGGTTGAGCGAATTTTATCAATTAGACTTGTTTTACCGTGGTCGACGTGGCCCATAAACGTAACGACTGGAGGACGTAAAATAAGAGTGGCAGCAGAAGTTTCCTGGATCTCTTGTTTAATCGTCTTATCAGTGACGCGAATGCGGTCTTCTTCGGTACGATCGATCTTAATTTCGCAGTCAAATTCGTGACCGAGAAGTTGAATCGTAGTCTCATCATCAAGAAAATCATTAAGAGTTAAGACAGCGCCTTGCATTAGCAGTTTCGCTAGAAGCTGCGAAGCTTTCAGCTTCATCGCCATAGCTAGATCTTTGATGCTAATAGGAATGCGTACGCTCAGCTCTTTAGGACGGATGACCATCTCTTCCATGGCGCTGGAACGCATTTTTTGCGCAGGTCTTTTCTTGCGCCAAGCTTCATCGTCAGAAACGCGTAGGCCTTGTCTATCTCTAGAGTCAAATGCACGATGAGATTCTACACGCTTTTGCGGCTTAACATCGCGGAATTCTTTGAAGCCAGGTTTACGCGGAGCTTCGCCACTTTCAGGTCGAGATCTTGCGGGAGCTGCACCAGGCTTAGCTTGACCTGGCACATCTGCGCCAGGAGGAGGTCTTCTAACTTGGCCGGGTAGGCTGAATTCTCTTCTTGGTGCGCCACCTTGGTAGCCGCCCGTACTAGGTCTTGGGCCTTGATAGCCAGGGCGTGGATTGCTGCCTTGATAACCACCGGTGCTAGGTCTTGGATTGTTGCCTTGATAGCCGCCACCACCTTGATAACCAGGTCTTGGATTGCTGCCCTGATAACCACCAGTGCTAGGTCTTGGATTGTTGCCTTGATAGCCGCCTGTGCTAGGACGCGGATTATTACCTTGATAACCACCAGAACTCGGGGCATTAGACTGGCCAGGTGCACCAGGTCTATAAGGAGGGCGATAGGGAGGCCTTCCACCTTGTTGTGGTGAGGAATATGGAGGTCTGCTTCCTTGTTGCTGTGGAGGAGAAGAGCGTCTAAAAGCAGGTCGCTCATCGCGCGAGTCTCTATATTCTTGGGCTCTTTCTAAAGGTACGCGTTTGTCAGCAGGAACTTGGGGTTTTTCAGAACGTGGCGTGGCTGCAGGCGTTTCGGCCTCAGCTTCAAAATGCGCTTTTTCAGGAGCTTGAGGCTTAGTTTCTGGCTCGAACTTGTCTTGCTTCGGTTCATGCCTTAATTCAGATCTTGGTTCAGACTTGGGTTCAAGCTTTGGCGCTTCTTGTTTTTCCGGAGCCTCTGCCACAACCTCTTTCGCACGCGCTTTTTTCGGCGCAGCATCCTCTATAATAGGGGCAGGAGGGACTGCAGGCTCAGCTTCCTTTTTTTTGGGAGCAGCCGCTGGTGCCTTTTTCACTTTGCCGAGCTTTAATGCTTCAGCAAGTTGGGCGTTTTTAATATTCAGCTTTAAATTCTTGGCCAACGGTCACTCCTCATTTTTTTCAAACAGTGGTAAAGCTTTCGCTCTACTTTCCTACTTTTTTGCGAATTTGATCCAAAATCTTGTCTGCCATATCCGCGCTAATCTCAGGAATAGCTGCGAGTTGTTCTGGCGTAGCCATTAGAAGTTTGCGACGTGTATCGTACCCGGCGCTGATCAAACTCTGGACAATCATTGAACTTAAGCCTTCAACTTTCAGAGGCTCATCTAAAGTAGGATCTTCTACTGTGGCAAGCTCCGCTCGTTCAATGGTCATCGCTTTCTGGTAATCGCTCATCTTTTGAACTTCTAGGTCTACCCCGACTAATTGACCGTTGAGACGAGCGTTCATGCCACGTCTTCCAAGTACGTTAGGATAGCTTTCGTCATCCACAACGATAGAGATAGTCTCCCCATCTTCACTAACGCTGATTTTTTTGATTTCAATCGGCTGCAGCGCGTTTTGAAGCAATTGAACCGGGTCATCTGCATAAGGGAAGATATCAATCTTTTCGTTGTTGAGTTCGCGAATGATATTTTTCACACGCGTTCCACGTACACCTACGCAAGCGCCAACAGGATCGACTTTTGTATCTAAAGAGCGCACGGCAAGTTTCGTGCGGTAGCCCGCTTCTCTTACAATGCGTTCAATGACAATTGTGCCATCATTGATCTCTGGAACTTCTTGCATGAAAAGCTGCACCACGAATTCTGCATGAGAGCGCGAAAGAATAACTTCAGCGCCGCCGCTTTCTGTATCTCTTACTTCCCATAATAGAGCTTGTACGCGATCACCGATGTTGTACTTCTCAGTTTTAGGATAGAAGCGATCGGGCATTACAGCTTCGACTTTGCCTAAATCGACAATCAAAGTTGCGCCGCGAATCACTCTTTTCACGCTGCCTGATACGATTTCGTGCACGCGATGGCGATACTCTTCATAGATCACATCACGTTCTGCACCACGCAGCTTCTGGGAGATGATCTGTCTCGCTGTCTGAGCGGCTACACGTCCAAAATCCTGAGGTGTGATCGTGATATCGACCCACTGACCCATTTCGGCATCAGGATTTAAGACTTTAGCATCTTCTAAAGAGATCTCTTCTTCAGGAATGGTGACCTTGTCTACCACTTCCTTTTGAGCGATCACATCGATCACGCCCGTCTTTGAATTGATCTGGACGGTAACGTTGATGTGACCTTTGATACTCTTACGCGCAGCCGCACGAAGAGACTCTTCAATTGCGGAGATGATTACATCCCGCTTTATCCCTTTTTCTCTTTCGAGATACTCAAAGATTGCAACGAGGTCTTTATTCATTATTTCCCCTTGTCCTCTTGACTTGAGGTAACTTCTTCCTCAGCCGCGGTTTTTTTCTTCTTCTTGCTCTGACTGCGAGGCTTAGCAGCGCCTACAACAATGTCATCGCTATTATGCTTGTTCGTGTCGACGAGGTACTCTTTGACCGAGAGCGCAATTTTCTTATGCTCAGGATCTAATTTGATCACTTTTGCTGTGATCTCTGCACCTTTTTGGATCACTTCTTCGACTTTGCCAAAAGGCTGATCGGAGATTTCAGTTACGTGCACAAGAGCTTCGATTCCGTTTTCGAGTTCAACAAAGGCACCAAAAGCTGTGATCTTAGTTACAACACCTTTGACAAGTGTGCCAACAGGCATTGTCTTTTCGATGCTTTCCCAAGGGTTTTGGCTCAATTGTTTCACGCCCAAAGTGATCTTCTTGCTCTCTTTGTCAACAGAGAGAATGACCGCGTCGACTTTATCGCCCTTCTTAAAGACTTCAGAAGGGTGTGAAACTTTTTTGATCCAGCTTAGGTCTGAAATGTGGATCAGGCCGTCGATTCCTGGTTCTAGCTCAACAAAGGCACCGTAATTGGTGAGATTGCGAATCTCAACTTGTACGTTGCTGCCGATCGGATATTTCTTCTCGACTTCTTCCCAAGGGTTTTTCTCTGTTTGCTTGATGCCGAGAGAGATCTTGCCTTCTTCTTTTTGGACAGAGAGAACGATCGCTTCTACTTCATCACCTTTTTTGACGACTTCTGTTGGATCGGAGACGTTCTTAACCCATGACATTTCTGAAACGTGGATTAGGCCTTCGATGCCTGGCTCAATTTCGATAAAGGCGCCGTAAGGTACGAGGTTAACGATTTTTCCACGGACGCGAGTACCTTGTGGGTAGCGCTGTTCGATCTCTTCCCATGGATTTTCTTCTTTCTGTTTCATTCCCAGAGCCACTCTACCTTTATCTTTGTCGATATGTAGAATCATGACTTCGAGCTCTTCTCCGAGATGAACCATCTCAGATGGGTGCTTAATTCTTTTCCATGTCATATCAGTGATGTGCAGAAGACCATCGATGCCATCTAGGTCTAAGAAGACCCCGAAGTCAGTGATGTTTTTCACAATCCCTTTGCGCACTTCGCCAATATGGATGTTTTCGAGCATCTCAGCTTTGCGTGAAATACGCTCTTCTTCTAAGAGCTCACGGCGTGAGACGACGATATTTTTGCGTTCTGTATTGATCTTAAGGATCTTAAAGTCGTAAGTGCCACCGATGTATTCATCGAGGTTTTTAATACGCTTGTTGTCGATTTGCGAGCCGGGTAGGAAAGCTTCCATCCCGATATCGACCATCAGGCCGCCTTTGACTTTACGGATAACTTTACCTTGAACAATTGAACCCTCATTGCAGTGGTGGATGATGTATTCCCACTGTCTTTGACGGCGTGCTTTTTCACGAGAGAGCACGATCTGGCCGTCTGATCCTTCTGCTTGATCCAGAAGAACTTCAACTTCATTTTCTAGGAAGAGTTCAGCCATGTCGGTGAATTCATCGATAGGCACCAGACCTTCCGATTTTAGGCCTACGTCGACAACGACGAAATCTTTCGTAACTTCAACAACACGTCCCTTTAAAACTTGTCCTGCACTCATGGAAGAAACAGAGCCTTCGCCGGCAGTCTCTTCTTTTCTAGTTAGTAAGCTCTTAAACTGCTTTGCATCTTCTTCTTTGAAATCGACATCGTCGATAACTTGACTGTCATTCCAGTCGTATTTTGAGTTTTTGGACATGTTAAAGGTTTCTCCTAAGGGTTTATAAAAAAATCATATCAATAGCTTTTTGCCCTTCGCGAATGTCGGTGGGGAGAGGATTCGTCGAATAAAGACAGAATGCGTTCGTCGAGGAATCCTAACAAAAGATTAGTTATAAAAGCAATGGTGTAAATTATGCATTGCATCTTCGAGAAGTTTTTAATAGAGTGTCTTGACTTGTGAAGAACTCTTTTTGTTGTTTATTTGTGATATAAGTGCTTGAGGTTAAGTGATATGAAGGCGTTGGTGATGAAGTTCGGTGGTGCGGCTGTTGCTACGGCAGAACAGTTTTCAAAAATTGCTGAGATTATCCTCAAGCGCTCACATATTTACCAGCAGATCGTGGTAGTAGTAAGCGCTATGGGGGATACAACCGACCAACTTATCGCTCTTGCTAAAAAGGTAAACGTAGACCCTCCAAGACGGGAATTAGATATGTTGATCTCGGTAGGTGAGCGGATCAGTATTTCTCTGCTCGCTATGGCGCTCGCCGCCAAAAGCCGAGAGGCGATCAGCTTTACTGGCAGCCAGTCGGGGATTATTACCAGCTCTCGCCATAACGATGCTCAAATCATCGAAGTCCGTCCCTTCCGGTTACTTCCCCATCTATCTATAGGCAAGATCGTAATTGTAGCCGGCTTTCAAGGCGTGAGCCGTGAAGGTGAGATTACCACGCTCGGAAGAGGGGGATCAGATACTTCGGCAGTAGCACTGGCCATCGCCTTAAATGCTGAGAAAGTGGAATTCTATAAAGATGTGCGTGGCATCTGCGACGAAGACCCTAAGAAAAATCCAGATGCGACTCTATTTGATAAGCTTAGCTATCCTCAAGCTTTAGAAATTGTGAAGAAGGGAGCAAAAGTTTTACATGAGCGAGCCATCTTGCTCGCAGAGAAAAACTTAATGCCTCTACACGTACTCTCATTCAATGCACCGGAAAATCTGACTGAAGGTACGATTATTAGCGACGAGCTCGGAATTCGTCCTGCGCAGGCACAATTTGAGGAAGGATGTTGAATCATCCGCAGATTGTTCCGCTTTTTGATTTCTCTTCAGATCCAAGCCAACATCTTCTCTATTGCGCACTTTTGCGCGGCGCCCTGCAAAAAATTCTGCCGACTCAGATTTTCTCAGGTGAAGAGGAGAGCTGCCAACAGTTTCAAGAGACGCTGCCGCTTGTGACCTGGCTTGAATGGGAGAAGGAGTCTTTGAATCTCTCCGTATTTCTACTTTGCCGCGCTCGCCCACATGCGGGAAAGTTTTTTCACGATATGATGACGCGCTGGTTGCTTCCTGGCAAACCGCTCAATGTCGGTCTTTTTTTTACCACAGAGTTCAAACTTCCTGAGTTTGGATGTGAAGTTTATACATTTGCAGAACTTGTTCTCCACTTGCATGATCAGCAGGAGTTTGATGAAGTGCGTCACGCTCTGCCTATTCTTGAAGCCGAAATTCAGCTGGGCGCGACATCGGTTTACCATGCCAGCCGTATATTGGAGATCAAAGGGCTTTCGGTGGATGAAAAGACTGTCTTAATTCAAGAAAAGATTAGCGCACTACATAGACGCCGGCCACTCGAGTTTGACGATGATATTTTCAGCCAAATGCAGCACTTCTTTGTTAGCTGTCATGAGGAGTTCAAGGCCTCGCGTGATTCACACCATATGAGCCGGATTATTTCCGTGCTTTATCTCTTTCATAAACGGTTAAAAGAACGCGGCAAGAATGATGCTCTCTTGCTAAAGCTGATGCGAACAAAGCTGCATCAGCCTCTGGGAATAAAACCCGTGCTCGCACTCTTTTTAGGCTTGAACTTTCTGCAGGAAAATGAGCTTTTTGAAGAGCGCCATTTACTAAAAGCTTTATGCGTGGTTATTCCTCATCTAAAGATTCTCGAAGAATCCTGCTTTTTTCAGGAGAATAAAGAGGAGAGGATCAAGACGATTTATGTCGAAGTGCAAAAAGAGGATGAGGAGGAGTTTTCTCTAGAAGAGATTCAAAAACTACGTTATCGCCTTCCCGAAGAGATAAAGGCTCAGGTCGAGCGTTTTACTCGGTCAGTTTTTATGCCGCGCAATGAAGAGGAGGTGATGCGTAACATCATTACTCTTTCCAAACAGGTCAAATATGCCCGTGATCTTCCCCATGTGATCCTCTCATTCGATGGACAGCTAGATGATGCACTTGCATTCAGCGTGATCATCGTGAGAGTAACAGAACCTGATCTGCCTTCCTTTGAAGAGATCTTTAAAGAAGAGAAGGGTCCTTTTAAATTCGTTTTTGACCGCATCAAGAAGATCGGAAAGATACGCGGGAAATATTTTAAAGAGGCATGCGTTATACGTGTCAAAATGCCCGCCCGTGATTTTTTGCGCAAAGATCGCTCGGTAGATTTTTATCGTGCGCGGCGGGAGATTATTAAAGAGATTGAAAAGCGCGTCGGTGAGGTGCGCGACTTCAATGGAGGTATGTTGGTCAAGCAGATGGAAACGCTGATGAATCTGAAAGGGTTGCTCGGGGAGCTTGCAAAATCTCATGAGTTTTTATTGGAGAATTTCTTTCACGCAATTTTTCCCATTGAATGGCGCAGCGTGCTCGATCCGGAATATCTAAGGGCTCTTTTTGAGCTTTTGCTTGAGGTTAAAGACAATAGTCATGAAGAGCGGGGATTTGATCTCAGACATGCTGAGCCGGACGCGGCGTTTGTTGTGATGATTGCACTCAAAGAGCCCGAACTGGAATCAAAGATTTATGCTGCAGTAGCTGCCTTAAAACTCAACGCCTCTAAACTTGTCTCTCTGCATCTTAAAAATGGCGAGACTCTTTATCTAGGCTATATCTATTTTTGTAGCGAAGAAAGTGAGCGCGCACAATTTTTGCATGCGCTCTTGTCAGAGTTTCAATTAGCTACCTTATGATAAAAGCTTGTCGTAGGGGATTTCGATATTATCAGCAAAGTTCAAGCTGTTGCAGAGATCTCTAACTGCGTCAGCAGAAACATTTTTCTGTGAAGAGCGATCTTTGCGAATATCTTCAAAGCTCGAAGTTTTAGTTGATTGGTGCAAGAGACTGACCACGTTATATTTGCCATCACCCTTTTTAGTGACACGTAAGAAAAGTAGCGTCACATTTGAATCTTCTAAAATTTTTTGAGTTCCCAACAGTCCTGAAAAGTTAGTCATAAATTTTCGGACTTCTGATTGATATCTCACATATTGACTTTCACTAGTATATGCACTTGTAAAGAGATGTTGAATAGCTGGCTGAACACTACCTCGAGGAGGTGCAAAGTTAACGCGCAAGAGCACGTTGCATGGAAATTCAAATTTATCAAATATTTGGTCTTTACCCATTACGACGGCGTCGATCTGTTTTTGTAGCTTTCCAAGATTAGCAGGCGCGATCGGCATCAGCACAACACGCTTTGAAGTTGGAGAAGTTGCATCCATCTGGGTAGGATTAGCTGGAGTGCGTGGGCCTTGGACATATGGAGTTCTAGGACCAGTTTCCATGTCTGGGGCATCATCCGGAGCACCCGTTCCAGGCTGTTCATCGAGAATTTCATCGGGGCCTGGCGGAAGTTCTCCATTCTTGGTTGATGAAAATACACCTGTAATCCATTGGAAGAACGAATTAAAGCAGCGGCCAATACTGGCAAATATATCTAAAATACACGCTGGCAAAATGCCGTCGAGTGAGCTGCAGCAGCCTGTTTCAATCGTATCCCTATGCATCTCTTCAGTTTTAGGAGAAGCAACACCCGGCGCATCTCCAGCCTTCTGTTTTAATTTTTGAGCAAGCTCGCCCATATATGCTGGGGCGCGCTTGTTTACACCGTCTATTTTATGGGCCATAAGAAATCTCCGTTAGGTGAAGGAAAAGAATATTACACGTTTCTTGCTTGAATGCAAGCTATGCAAGTCACGGCGGTCCCAATTGTCCTGAATTTTCGTGCCCGAGAAAGAAGGCGAAGGATTCGGGAGTGTTTACAAATCAATAGAGTTCGGTATAATCCTGGGAACCAATCCATTAGACTTAAGGGAAATATGAAGAAGAAATGGCAAGTCCAAGTAGAACCCTCGCTTTTATCTGCAGATTTTGGCCATTTGGCCGACGAAGCTAAACGGGTAGAAGATGCAGGGGCGGATGCTCTACACCTCGATGTCATGGATGGCCATTTTGTGCCCAATCTGACTATGGGCCCCAAGACTGTGGCTGCGGTTAATCGCGCCACCGATCTCTTTTTGGACGTGCATATCATGATGTACAATCCCTACGATTACATCGAACGATTTATTGAAGCTGGTGCAGATCGTATCACCTTTCATTTTGAAGCCACCGAGGATGTTGCGGAGACTCTCGAATATATTAGAAAATGTGGAATCCAAGCTGGACTCGCCTTTAATCCTGAAACCTCAGAGAGCATGATTCCCAAATTCCTGGACAAGTGCGATCTCATCTTATTGATGACTGTCCATCCAGGCTTTGGCGGACAGGCGTTTATGCCCGAAGTGTTAGAGAAGGTGAGCTTTACGCGTAAGCTCTGCAAAGATCTCAGCATCTATAAAGGTGGTGTGGTTTCTTTAGAAGACTCCAGTCTGCCGCCCTTTGATATTCAGGTCGATGGGGGTGTGAATGGAGAGACGGCTAAGAGTTGCGTTGAGGCAGGAGCGAATGTGCTTGTCTCCGGGGACTATCTCTTCAAAACACCCAATATGAAAGAGGCGATCGCAAAGTTTAAAAAATTGGAACTTGCTTGATCAAGCGAGGTTCACTGATTTTTCTATTGGTGCTCTTTTTTCCGAGCGCTGCCTTTTCAAAAGAATTTTCCTATTCAACGCAGCCCTCATTTTTGGTGCTGCGCTCACCAGGTGATGCTTCGGGCTTGTTCAGTGTTTTTCTAACCACACTGGGCTTTCTACATTTTTATGAAGAAGAGGGCTGGGTCGGCTGCCGCATCGATTTTGGATGTAATGGGCTGTATTATGACGCGCAAAAAGGTCCTAATTGGTGGAGCTACTATTTCGATCCGGTCCAGTTTGGAGCCACAGATGATGCGCAGGTTAAAACTGTTACACATCGCCAGATTCACAAATTTCACAAAGCTGCTTTCAAATCTATGTCTAGGCAGGAGGGGTATGCACTTATCCAAAGACATGTGCATCTCCAGCCTGAAATTAAGCAGAAGGTGGCGCGTTATGTGGATAAGAATTTTAAAGATTTTTTTGTGGTAGGAGTCCATTTTCGGGGAACCGATAAGAAAAGAGAAGCTGGACGTGTTTCCTTTAAAAAAATATTTGTCGAGATCCGAAAAGCTGTGGATAAACTTCCGTCTGATGGCTATAAAATCTTTGTAGCGACCGATGAACAGCAGTTTTTAGATGAAATCTCAACAGAGTTTAAAGATCGGATCCTCTATATTGATGCTCAAAGATCAACAAATGGTAAACCAGTGCACTTTGCTGATAAAGATCAGTATGGGATAGGAGAGCAGGCGGTGATGGATTGTCTGCTGCTTTCACATACAGATTTTTTGGTGAGAACAGTTTCAAATTTAAGCTTTTGTACTCTATACTTTAACCCCACATTGCCTTTTGTGACCGTGGAAGAGAAAAAATCATGAAAAAAATTGTCGTGATCGGTGGCGGAACAGGAAATTTTGCTGTTCTAGAGGGTCTTAAAAATTACGATGTCGATATCAGTGCCATTGTCTCTATGGCTGATGATGGGGGAAGCACGGGAATTCTGCGTGATGAGCTCGGAGTTCTTCCACCAGGAGATGTACGCCAATGTTTAGTTGCGCTTTCTAATTCTTCTAGACTCATGCGCAGCTTGATGAATTACCGCTTTGAAAATGGCGGATTAGGTGGACATAGTTTTGGTAACTTGCTGCTTTCAGCGCTTGAAAAAGTCACGGGAAGTTTTGAAAAAGCTGTGGACGAAGTGGGTCGAATTTTAGCCATTCGTGGAAAAGTTATTCCAGTTACAACGCACCAAGTGCGCCTGAAGATGATTCTAAATAATCGCCGCGTATTAGAAGGCGAGAAGGAGATCTACCTCTCACAAGAGATCGACCAGGGCTATAAGAGCATTTATTTAGAGCCCTATCCGAAAGCTAATCCACATGCGATTGATGAAATTATGAATGCCGATCTCGTGATCATGGGGCCAGGGGGGTTGCACACTTCTCTTATTCCGAATTTGCTAGTTGAGGGCATGAGCGATATCTTAAAGCAGAGTCAGGCAAAGAAAGTCTTCATTGTAAACTTGATGAACCGCAAAGGACAGACAACGGGTTTTCAGGTGAGCCACTATCTGCAAGAGCTAACCCGTTATATCGGCAGTGATATCTTTGACTTTGTCTTGGTAAATAATCAGAAGCCTGCCAAAGAATTGATTGAGGTTTATGCGGAAGAAGGCGATCTGGTTTCAAATGATCTCCAAGACGCACGAATTGTGTGTGCGCCTCTTTTAGGAGAGGTAAAAGCTGGACCCAAGAAAGATCTATTGCGCCGCAGCCTAATTCGCCATGACACTAAAAAACTTGCACAAGAGTTGATGAAAATTGTTAATAATCTTTGATCTAGACGACACCCTTGTCGATACTTCTGGCTGCATCACGCCAATCAGGTTGGCCGAGGCTCTTCAGTGTATGTGTGAAGAGGGGTTGGTGCTTGCTCAGAAAGAGGAAGCGCTTGCTCAGATCAAGCAGCTGGATCAAACAAAGCTCACTTCTCGGGACACGCTCATAGAATTTTTAGAGATTCACCAGGCTGACGAGAAATTTCTTGAAATTGGGATGAAAGCGCTGACTGAGAACCCTCTAATCCAGATGCCCCTTAAGCAGGTTGAAGGTGCGATGGAAATTCTGAGGCATCTTAAAGAAAAGCATATACTTGGATTGGTAACGATGGGTTGCCCAGGAGTACAGTTTGCAAAACTGGAAAAAGCTGGTATTGATCTCACACTATTTAGTAGAATTGCGGTTTCGGAAGACCGAAACAAAAAAATTTACTACGAAAAGTTTGCTCGAGAGCTGGGATTCTCTCCTCCTGAGGTGATCGTCTGCGGTGACCGCATTCACATCGACCTCGTCCCCGCCAAGGAGCTAGGCTTTAAAACAGTGCATCTAAAAAATGGCCGTGGGCTAAACAGCGTCGAGCCGAAGAGTGCTGTAGATTTTACTATCTTTCAACTTAATGAGATGAAGGGCGTTATTAAGCATGTCAACAGTGAACACTGAAGTAAAGAAAGGGGTCACGACCAGCAACCAGATCACGCCGGGGATGATTCTCAGCGTTGATGGAAAGGTTTATCGTGTCGAGTCAGCTGTTAAGGTGACGGTCGCTAAAGGCGTACCTTTCATTAAGACTAAGCTTAAAAACTTAATCTCCGATGAAGTTATCGAGAAGAACTTCAAGCTAAATCTGCCCGTCGATGAGGTTTCTCTCGTCGAGCGCCGGCTTGAATTTCTTTACATGGAAGGAAAAGATTATCTATTCCTAGATATCGGTAATCTTGAGGAAGTGCTTGTTCCTGCCACAGTAATTGGCGATAAGGTTCACTTTCTCAAAGAAGGAACCGAGATAAAAGCGATGTTTTATGGTGATACCATTTTCTCTGTGGAACTCCCGCAGTTCTTGGAGCTCATGGTTGTCAAAACTGAGGCGAGCGAATCCGCTGCTTCTGTGGCCAATGCGACCAAGACCGCTATTTTAGAAACAGGCGCTAAAATCGAAGTGCCAATGTTTGTCGAAACAGGCGATATCATTAAAGTTGATTGCCACACTAATGAATATATTCAGAGGGTATAAGTTGTGGAATTAAAACAGATCAAAGAACTTATGGCCGCTATGGAGCGCGCCGGTCTCAAAAAGTTAAGCATCAAAGAAAAGAGCGGCTTCGAATTACAGCTCGAGCGTCATGATGAGCCTGGAATGGCTCATTCTTCTGCTTTGCCTCCGCCTTCTCCTTTCTACTCTGCTGCGCATTTTCATCCCCGCGAAAGCGAGCATCATCACCCGCGACCATCTGCTCTTCCTGCTAAAGAAGGCCACGCTGAGGCTCCTGCGCCTAAGAAAGAAGATGGCAAACATGTCTTGTCTCCCATGGTTGGAACTTTTTATAATGCTCCATCTCCAGATGATCCACCGTTTGCTAAAATTGGCGATCGTGTCGAAGAGAATACAGTTCTTTGCATCATCGAAGCCATGAAAGTTATGAATGAAGTAAAAGCAGGCGTAAGCGGTACTTTAGCTGAAGTTCTTGTGGAAAATGCCCATCCTGTTGAATTTGCCACAAAGCTCTTTCGAATTGTCTAAACTATGAAAAAAGTTCTTATTGCAAATAGAGGTGAAATCGCGGTCCGGATTATCCGAGCCTGTCACGATCTAGGTTTGCAGACAGTTGCGGTTTATTCTCAGGCTGACGCTGAAGCTCTGCACGTTCTACTTGCTGATGAAGCGATCTGTATCGGTGAGCCCCCTTCGCAAAAATCCTATCTTAAAATCTCAAACATCCTTTCCGCGGCTGAAGTTACGGGCGCAGATGCGATCCACCCAGGCTATGGATTTTTAGCTGAAAATGCAAATTTCGCTTCTATCTGTGAAAGCTGCGGCCTCAATTTTATTGGTCCGTCACATCAATCCATCGCTCTTCTAGGTGATAAGGCGCGTGCTAAAGCTACCGCTAAAAGTGTTAAGTGTCCGGTTATCCCAGGGTCTGAAGGGGTCATCGAGGATGTGCAAGAAGCGCTTAAAGAAGCTAAAAAAATTGGGTTTCCTGTTTTCATTAAAGCTACAGCCGGCGGCGGCGGTAAAGGCATCCGTATTGCGCATGATGCTGATGAATTTATCCGTCAGTTCGCGGCAGCTCGCACAGAAGCAGAAGCCAGCTTCAATAACCCAGATGTCTATCTTGAAAAGATGGTGGTCAATCCACGCCACATCGAAGTTCAGATTTTGGCAGATAAGCATGGAAATATTATTCACTTAGGTGAGCGTGACTGTTCAATTCAACGTAGACGTCAGAAACTTATCGAAGAAGCGCCAAGCCCGGTTGTGAATGCAGCACTTCGAAAAAAGATGGGTGAATCGGCTGTTGCAATTGCTAAAGCGGCAAATTACCACTCAGTGGGCACTGTTGAGTTTCTTCTAGATGAGAAAGGCCACTACTATTTCATGGAAGTCAACACGCGCATTCAGGTGGAACACACCGTTACCGAAGAGCTCACGGGTGTGGATCTTATCCGCGAACAGATCCGCGTAGCTATGGGTGAAAAACTCAAACTTAAGCAGAAAGACATCACTTTTACTGGCCACATAATTCAATGCCGCATCAATGCGGAAAATCCAGCTAGCAATTTTGCGCCTTCACCTGGTCTTTTAGAATACTATATCCCCCCAGGTGGGCCACATGTGCGTATTGATAGCGCCTGCTATTCTGGCTATCGCATTCCGCCTAACTATGATTCGATGATTGCAAAGTTGATTGTTAAGGGAAAAGATCGCAATGAGGCGATCGCCGTTGCAAAGCGTGCATTGAGAGAGTTTCACATAGGTGGCGTCTACTCAACTATTCCTTTCCATCTTTTCATGTTTGAAGATAAACGCTTCTTAAGCCATGATTACTTCATCAACTACATCGACCAAATGATATCAGATGGATGCAACTTTACCCTTCAAAAAGACTAGAAAAGTGAACTCTGCTCATCTAGAGCTTCTTATTTCTGAACAGACAATTCTGGATAAAATCACAGAAGTCGCCCAAGAGCTCGATGCGCACTTCCAGGGTCAAGAACTTACAATTGTGATGATCATGAAAGGCGCGCTCTGCCTCGTAGCTGATCTAATCCGCCATTTACAAATCCCTTGCTCGATCGAGTTCATTCAAAGTTCAAGCTATGGTCAGGGAGGCACGAAACGCGGAGAACTCTTTTTCTCAGGTCTTGAAAACATCGATGTCAAAGATAAGCATGTCCTGCTGGTCGATGATATCTTTGATTCTGGTGCGACTCTATCTGAAGCTATTAGGCTTTTGCAACTGCAGCAGCCAAAAGCTTTAAAATCTCTCGTCCTTCTTTCCAAGATGGTGCCACATAAAACAGACTATCGGCCAGATCACGTACTGTTTGAGATTGAAGATCGTTTCGTGGTGGGCTATGGTTTAGATTATAAAGAGCATTATCGCGGACTTCCTGGAGTATACGCACTTCTAGTTGAAAATCTACCGCACGCTTAAAAACTAGCTTCTCGAGAGAAAACCATGAAAGGAATTATCCTGGCAGGTGGGAAAGGCACTCGGCTTTATCCGCTGACTCTTTCAACGTGCAAACAGCTTCTACCCGTCTTTGATAAGCCTCTTATTTACTATCCTCTCTCGGTTCTTATGCAAGCGGGTATTCGAGAAATTCTCATCATTTCCACTCCAATTGACCTCCCGCGCTTTGAACAACTTTTTGGCGATGGTTCTCATCTTGGATTACAGATCTCTTATGCTGAACAACCCGAGCCACAAGGTATCGCGCAGGCCTTTCTTGTTGGAGCTTCTTTTATCGGTGATGACAGTGTGGCATTAGTTTTGGGCGATAATATTTTTTACGGCCATGATTTGCCAACGCTTGTTCAACTCAGTAGTCAATTAGAAGTTGGCGCTGTTATTTTTGGATATGAAGTGAAAGATCCTGAGCGTTATGGCGTGGTGGAATTTGACGAGAAATTTCGCGTTACTCAGATCGAAGAGAAGCCCAAAGTAGCACGCTCAAAATATGCCGTAACCGGTCTCTATTTTTACGATAATGATGTAATAGAGATTGCCAAACAGCTCAAGCCTTCTTTGCGAGGAGAACTTGAGATCACCGATATCAATCTTGCCTATCTTAAAAGAGGATCACTCCATCTGCGTGTTTTAGGTCGGGGCTTCGCTTGGTTGGACACAGGTACGCCGGATGCATTGCAAAAAGCAGCAGCGTATGTACAGACCATTCAAGAGCGCCAAGGAATTAAGATCGCATGTATAGAAGAGATCGCTCACCAAATGGGATATATCTCTGGAGACGATCTAAAGCAGCTCGCGAAAAAGTTTTCCGCCAGCGAATATGGCGATTATCTCAATCAAGTTTCACAGCAAACTTCATATTTATCGCAAAGATTTTCATAATCTTTTTCTTGTAAAAAAATCCTGTATTGCACGACTATTAAAAATTTACAGAATTTGTAACTTGCAAGGAGATACATAATGGATTCACAACGGAACTTGATTAAATCTGCAGCTTATATTCTCGCTTTTCTCGGTTTGCCAGTTGCTAGCTGGGCAGATGGAAATTCAAACAAACACTCTTCGCAAGAAGAGCAACCAGTAATCACACCAACAGCGCGTGGCTGTGCACATAGAGTGCATGGACCTTTTGTAACGGCTGATTTTATCTACTGGCAAGTCACTGATGATCAGATCGACTATGGTATTAAGCAAAAAATACGCACATCTTCAGATGGCACGATTAAAGAAAGTCAAAGAATTGAGCAACCTCACTTCCGTTTCCGCCCCGGCTTTAAAGTAGGCCTTGGCTATAACTTGCCTTATGATGGATGGGATCTCTATGTAAACTGGACATGGCTCCATTCAAAAAAGACCACAAGAACCGGCTCATCAGATGGCATTATAAACGCATTTGAGAACTTAACGTCAGGTGCAACAGCTACAGAAGCGCAAGCGCGATTCAAGTTTAAATACAACACAGTAGATCTTGAGTTCGGTCGTAGCCTATTTCTTAGCCGCAAGCTTAGCATCAGACCTCAAGTTGGTCTACGTGGTGCTTGCATCGATCAAGACGTGGTTACTACATATTCAGGTGTATTAACTGATCCTTCACAAGTAACTAGAGCCAAACAGCGAAGCGACTTTTTCGCGATTGGACCTCGTTTTGGAATCAGCACACGCTATGGTTCAAGATGGGCAGTATTTGGCAGCCTTAATGCTGCGTTGCTCTATGGAAAAAGAGATGCTTATTCAAGAACGTATAATTTGAATGACACCGGTAGTTTAGTGCTTGTCAATTTGAATGCTGATAAGCACCGCGTCCGTCCAAATATGCAATTGCAGTTAGGGTTTGATTGGGGAACTTGCTTTTGCAAGAATCGCTACATCAATCTTGGCGCGGCATATGAAGCGCAATATTGGTGGAATCAGTTCGAAGCTCCCTCTCAAATTAATCTATTCCCACAGGGTGATCTCGTGCTCCATGGCTTGACCGTGCACGCACGCTTCGACTACTAAGGCAAAGGATGAAAAAATCAGGATAAAGAAAAACCTGATCTCTCATTCTTCAACAAAGCCCAGGTCTCAAGACCTGGGCTTTTTTATTTAAGGAAAGTAAAGCTTTTTAGAAGTTTTCGACGCGTGCAGATTTTTGGAAATGCGATTCGATTTCGCTCACAATCTCATCAAGATCGTCGGTCACCGTGATGAGTTTCATATCATCAGAAGTGAGATTGCCTGCTTTTACAACCGTATTGTTTAGCCAGTCTAAGAGACCAGACCAGTACTCCTTACCTACTAAAAAAACAGGAAAGGGCCTGATTCTCTCTGTTTGCATCAGGGTAAGTGCTTCAAATAGCTCATCGAGTGTGCCAAACCCACCTGGAAAGACGACAAAGGCCTGTGCATAGCGTACAAACATTACCTTGCGTACAAAGAAGTAGCGAAAGCGCAGCAGGTATCGGCGATCGATATAGGGGTTTGGCTCTTCTTCTGTAGGAAGGTCAATACATAAGCCGCATGAGCGACCATCGACTGATCTTGCGCCTTCGTTAGCTGCTTGCATGATTCCTGAGGCTCCACCAGTGATCACCGCGAAACCTTTTTTAGCAATTTTGCCGGCTAAGGTGGCTGCAAGTTTATAGTAGGGATCTGAAGTGTTAGTTTGGTTAGAGCCGAAAAAGGAGACAGATGGTCCAATCGAGATCATCGATTCAAAGCCTTCTACGAACTCTGAGAGAATGCGAAAAACGCGCCAGGCGTCGATCATGTGTTGTGTAGGAGGAAGAGGGCAAAGATCGCCATTATGAGGGGTTCTTTGCATTGCCTATCTCCCGCTTAGGATTTTGAAAAGAGCTTACTGCGACCCTTTTTCTTATAGGGCACGTAAGCCTGTTTTCCGTAAACCACCTCATGCAGATTCTCGATAGCCATAAAGGCTGCAGGATCTTCTCTTAAGATAATCTCTTTGAGCTCGGCTAGATCTAGACGTTCGACAATGATGAACAGGATTTCGCGTGACTCGCCAGAAAACCCGCCGCGTCCATGCATGATAGTCAGCCCTAAGCCCAACTCTTTCATGATCACTTCACCCAGCTCTTTTGGCTTGGAGGAGATGATTAACACAGACTTAAGTTCATCTAGACCCACGATTACGAGGTCGATCATTTTAAACGCAACGATGTAGGTAATAAGCGAGCGAATTGCAATGTGCCAATCCTGAAAAATCCAGCCGTAAGCGCCAAAGATGAAGACGTTGATAAAGAGCACGACTTGTCCGACGGTAAACCCTTTGCGGCGATTGATCAAGATCGCCAGGATTTCAGTGCCATCTAGGCAGCCGCCATGACGGATAATTAAACCCACGCCAATCCCCAAAATTGCGCCGCCGATCACGATTACTTCGAGCGGATCGCCAATGAAGTGAGGCGCATATTCTAAAGCCCAAAGAAAGCCGGCAAATACGACGACGGCCGCTCCCATGTGAATCACAAAGGTGCGACGGATATATGTATAGGCCAAATGCAGAAACGGAATGTTCAGCAGGATCAGGAAGTAGGAGAGATAGTTATCGCCAAAGAGGCGAGCTAGAATTAGAGCCACGCCCACAATTCCGCCGTCAATCAGCTGATTCGGAAGCAGGAAGATGCGGATAGATACTGCGGCAAGGCCAGCCCCGATCATGATCCAAAAGAAGGACATGACATGGTGAATGGTCGTGCGGGTCTTTGCGCGAAGCATGGGCATAGATTAAAAAATTCCTTGGCTTTACACACTCTAAGATACGGATGGAGGGTATGGATGTACAGAAAAAATGTGACGCTCTTTAGGTAATTTGGGCTACTTACCAAAAAGAGCGCGGGAGACGGGGCTCGAACCCGCAACTTCCGCCGTGACAGGGCGGTGCTCTAACCAATTGAACTACTCCCGCAGAAAATCGAAATGGGCGCAACAGGACTCGAACCTATGACCACCTGTGTGTAAGACAGGCGCTCTACCAACTGAGCTATGCGCCCAAAATAAAGACCTTACAATCTAATGCGCGGAGCAATTTTACTCAACACTTCTCTACATTTCCTTGAAGTTTTTGACTTTTTCCCGAGGGTTAATTAGGTTGGAGGGCTAAGACAGCTTCTCAGGAACTCGCCACAAAAAAATGATTTATCTATTTTTACCGCTTCTATTTCTATTCGGCTGCTCGCCTAATTCGCTTGAAGATTACCAATATCAAGGCGAAGCGCTTTGTCGCACCATAGCGCTAGATTTGCAGAAGATCCATACCCGTGATGAGCTTGCCGCAAACCTGCCCGAATTAAAAAAGCTGTTTAGCGCCCTCATCAATCTGATCATCGAAGCCAAAGAGTTTCAGTTGGCGCACCCTGAGCAAGAGGGCATCGACCCCGCTTACTATGAACACGAGTATGCAGATGGGCTCAAAGATGAACTAGCCAGGCTATGCAAATTAGAAGGGGGAAGAGATCTCATAGAAAAAGCTCAAAGAGAAGCTCTCATCCGCCTCGATTCCTTTGAACGTGAAATTCGCAAGAAACAAGCTAAGACAACTTCAAACTAAGAGCTCTTATCGGCTGTTGCAAGCATGTCGTGAGAAGAGAGCATTTTCTTTTCAAATTGCTCACGATGCGCATTTAGCGCCAGCTGATCTGTTAGTTCATGCACATGAATAGGAACAGCAGCTACGTAGCCACGTTTTAAGAGTGCAACATCGCTGTGATCTTCTTCATTTTGATGGTGCCATTTTCCACCTAACCAGCAATAAGGTGTGCCTTCAGGGTGCATTCTTTGTTCTGGATTTTCGATCCAAAAACCACGTCCTTGACTTGCGAGCTTCACTCCGCGAATGTCGGAGGAAGTAGGGAAGTTGACATTTAACAATGTGCCGGGAGGTAAAGCGTGTGCCAGCAGGTAATTGACAATCGGCAAAACATACTTCTGCGCTAAGGCGAAGTCTGGATTGTAATATTCTTCACAAGAAAAAGCCACGCTTGGAACATTTCTGAGTACGCCTTCAATTGCACCGCCGACAGTTCCGCTATAAAGCACGTTTCTTCCAGAGTTTGAGCCGCGATTGATTCCTGAAACGATCAGGTCAGGACGTCCCTCTAAAAGTAAACTCATGCCGATGCGTACGCAATCAGCTGGAGTTCCAGAGATCTTCCATGCGCGAGTTTTATCGCCCCAGTTTACTTCTTGAATATGAAGAGGATCTCTCATGGTGATACCCAGGCCCGTTCCAGATTTTTCTGAACTTGGCGCCACAACGAATACTTCGAAATGATCAACCAGAGCAGCCCAAAGGTGTTTAATCCCTGGTGCGTCGATGCCGTCGTCATTGGTGATCAAGATGCGTAGTTTTTTTTGCATGATTATGATCCTAAAATTTTAAGAAACTATAGCGAGAGCTTTATAACTTCTCACCATAAATTATTTTTTAATTTTTGACTGGGATTCTTTTGACGTAAAGCTCGACACAATCAAAATTACAAAGAGACTTCCAAAGAAACCTGGAATAAGCGGAGGAATGGTGGAGAAAGAGGGCCAGATCGCAGAGATTAAGCCCCCGAGAAGAATTCCTGCCCAAGCACCCTCCTTAGTCACTTTTTTCGAATAGAGGCAGAGCAGAAGCAAAGGTCCAAAAGAGGCGCCTAAACCAGACCAAGCATATTGCACCAGTGCGTAAATCGAGCTCACTTTAGCAAATGCGATCAGAAAAGAAAGGATGGCTACGAAAATGACACCCAGGCGCGATACCAGAAGCAATTCTTTTGAAGAAGCCGTCTTGCGGAACATCCGCTTGTAAAAATCTTCAGTTAGCGTGGAGCTAAGCACAAGCACTTGAGAGCTAGTGGCATTAATTGTTGCGGCTAAAATTGCGCAGAGGAAAAGGCCCACAAGCATCGGATGAAAACTCTGGCTTACCATTAAGATGAATGCTTGTTCGGGGTCGTTAATCCCATCTTTGAAATAGGCGATAGCGACTAATCCCACAAAAGTTGCCGCAGCAAGTGAAATAGTCATCCAGCTCATGCCGATATATTTTGATTTGGACATCTCATCGACATGCTTAATACCCATGAACTTGGTTACAATATGTGGCTGACCAAAATACCCCAAGCCAAAGCCTCCAATCATGAAGAGAATCTCCAGATATCCCTTAACCGAAAAATCTGGAAACATCGTATTCACCAGACCCTTGGCCGTAATTGTTTGGGAGATAGCTTCGTAGCCACCAACCTTAGGTAAAAGATAAAAGGGCACAAACAGAATTACCAGCATCAAAAATAACCCCTGGAATAGATCCAGCCAGGCAAGAGTGACATAACCTCCGATGAAGACGTAAGGCACAACGATCAGAATTCCAAGCACGATGCCTATTTCATAAGGGATGCCGAAGAGCGTTTGGATTAAAATTCCCAGCCCCACAAAACCCGCTGAGATATAAATCGTGTAGAAAAAGAGCGACATCACAGCCGTAAAAAGACGGATCATTCCCGAAGTATCGGCAAGCCGACTTTCAAAGAAAGAAGAGAAGGTTAGGCTGTTGTATTTTTCAGTTGCGACGCGAATTTTAGGCGCAACCAACTGCCAGTTCAAAAACATGAAGACAATCAGGCCCACTGCCGTCCATGCGCTGATATAACCGCTCAAAAACACCGCTGCAGGGTAGCCCATAAACATCCAGCTGCTCATATCACTTGCATGCGCTGCAAGAGCTGTTAGCCAGCAATTTAGCGAGCGGCTGCCAATAATAAAATCTGCCGCAGATTGCTGTTTACGATAGGATAGAAAGCCAATGGCTAAAAGTACGCACAGGTAAAGGAAGATAGCCGAGAGCTCGAAAAATTGTGTTGTCATAGAGAAAATAATAAGTTCAACGCGTTTTAAGTTCTACAAGCTTTATCGGAGCCATAATTTAAACCCGCTTGCGCCAGATTCTCCTCGACGTTCGGATAGAGCTCTTTCAGTTCAGAGATCAGCTTAGCTGTTTTTTTGCGCAGTGAGTTTTGACCCACCGGACACTGACAGACCAGCCTTGCAAACCCATATAATTTGGCAAACTCTGTTAGCTCTTCTTCAGAGACGTAGATGAGAGGCCGGATGATGGTAATGCCATAATCGTGCATAGGCACTTTGGGCAGCAGGGCCGCAAACTCCGCCTTATGTAAAAGATTCATGAGTAACGTCTGATTACTATCGTCACGGTGGTGCCCAAAAGCGATCGTCGTAGCTCCCACACGCTTAGCTTCTTCAAAAATCAGCCGCCTTCGCTCTCTTGAGCAACTGTAACACTCTAATTTTTCACGCTTCTGTTCAGATGTGCATACACTAAAGCCTATACCCAGTTTTTCACAGACCCTTTGTAAATAATCTTCTTTCATCGAAGCACCACAAGAGAACTCGCCCTGCACATGAATCGCATGCAAGTCTAGCTCTGGCAGCCCACGCCCAGAGATAGCTTTTAAAAGAAAAAGTAGACCCAAGCTATCTTTGCCACCGCTTAAGGCCAAGGCGATTTTCTTGCTGTCATCTAGCAATGAAAATTCGTAGATAGCCTTACGACACATGCTCTCCAGCCTCTTTCCAAGCTTAGTCCAAGGAGGGGAGGCGATAGGCAACGAGGCCTGTAGGTTTTTAGCGAGTAAAAGAGACATTTAGTTTTGACTTCATCTTTTTTCTGAAGTAGAATTCTGCGAAAAATTATATTTCTTATGAGAGATTGGATCAATCATTATAGAGGCATAGGTTCAAATGGAAAAAGTCGGACGTAACGACCCTTGCCCATGCGGCTCAGGAAAGAAGTTTAAGAAGTGCTGTGAAGACAAAGTTAAGCACAAAAAATTTGATGCTCAGGTTTTGTCCAATGGTGGCCCCCAAGGTGGCCCGGCAACAGGCAAGAAAATTGTCGAAACCGATAAAGCCGCTAAGCTCTCCACAGGCTTTTTTCAGCGCATCGTGGCCCCCAAGGTTCAGACCCCACCTCCTCCTCAAGATCATCCAGACACCAAGGATACACCGCTCTAAGAAGCTATTACAAAGGACTTGAGAGGAAAGATTTCCTTTGTTATAACCAAACCTCTATTTTGCTGGCGTAGCTCAATTGGCAGAGCGCCCGATTTGTAATCGGATGGTTGAGGGTTCAATTCCTTTCGCCAGCATTCTTTTTCCGGGGGTGTCGTATAGTGGCAATTACAAGAGACTGTAAATCTCTCGCCTTCGGGCTTCGTGTGTTCGAGTCACACCGCCCCCAATAATAAACCCACCAATCGGTGGGTTTTTTTATTGGGGGCGAGGAAGCCAAAAGTTTGGCTTCCGAGTGTGACTCGAGTCTCGGGTGAGTTTGCTCTGCAAACCACCCGAGCCCCCGTAGCCGCGAGAGCGGCGCGAGGGGGCACACCGCTCTTCTTCAATTTTAGAAGGTCGCTAATCATGTCTGAACGTACAAAAGCAATTGAAGATTTAGCCCTTAAGCTCTTCTGCGCGCTTAAGGATGCAATTATAAAGGAACGGCGCGCTTTACCTGAGGCAATCATTGAATATACCCATACAAGGGTTATCGACTGGGTAGAGGTAACAACTGCGTGGCCGAGGCGTGGTACGCCTGAACAGAAAGCCTTAGCAAAAGGATTGAATAGTAAAAAGATGCGTTATGAATCATTGGATTTGGATTTGCCTTCTTCAAGTTATACACAAGAAGTAAAAGGGCCTATCATTCAGTCTATATTGAAAAAAGACGCAAAAGCTTCGTACGATGATTTAATAAAAAAATATGGCAAAGGAATCCTAATCATCATTCCTGAATCCATTTACTTGGATCCCCGGGATCTCAAAAGTAATGCGCATATAACAAATCTTTTGCCTGGCATTTCACTGATGCGGTTCAAGTCGGTTTGGCTATGCTTGAATACGAGCCATACAAACACGATTGGGAATGTTGAATCTCATTCAGCGCAACTTATTCAAATAGATCTCGATTAGTTTCTGGATGCTAATAGTAAGTCTTCATAGAGTATATATTAAAAAAGTTTATTTAAAATGCTTTCAATTTAAATTAACTTTATTAATTAAATATTTGTGTTTTTATCGTATAATCTCCGCAATTAAATTGGAGGTTATATGTCATTACAAACTAAGTCAGTCGAAATTTCAGAGCCCATCTATTACCATCGTGAATATGCGAATGATATCGACGAGCCATCGTACGATCGTTCGTGGGCAGATGACTGCAAGCGCGTTGGAACTGTTGCCCTTCCATTTTTCAGCTTATACAAGCCCTTAAGCCAACCGATTTCGCTCGCCATGGGCGGCCTCCGCTCTGTGACGTGTATCGTTAATTTGATCGAGAGCATCAAAGGGGGCAATTGCAGCGAAGTTGCATACATGCTGCTTCAAACAGTCATTGCGGTTATTGCATTGGCTGGGACAATTTTCGCCCATCCTGCAGGTATGCTTATTACCACGGGGCATGATCTTATTATCGAGCTCACCCACTTGATCCAGCATTTATATGTTGGAGAGCATCAAAAGGCACTAGAAAGCTGTCTGAATATCGCTAACAATGCTCTTTATCTTGTCCTCTTTCTTGATGGAGGATTGGAGATTGCAATCGCTTCTCTTGCTGTCCAGATATTGGTTGGCCTTTCTCATTCAATGCACGAGTTCCAAAATGGCAGATGGCTAGAAGGTGCAGGGCACCTGCTCATGGCGACGATCCGCGGAAATCAGTTAAGCACACAAGTTAAAACTCTGCAGATGAAATGGGAAATGGAGGGTCTGATTCAAAAAGCAAGTGAATCAAGATCTAAAAACTTAAAAACCTTGGGGTTGATAGGGTTCTCCGCTTCGTTTGGGAATGCAACTGCTAAGGATTTGGCTGAAGTTAGTCCGTTGGATCATGAGTTAAATATTCTTACTAAGTACGAAAATAACTCGCTGGGAATCCCTCCACTTCTTTGTGCAATTCAGAACGGCGATTTAGATGCGGTAAAACTATTAGTTAAAAATGGCGCAGATATAAATGCAGTAGCACAAAGCGGGAAAAAATGTGCGATTACTGCGGCGTTCCCATTTCCTGAAATTCTTAAATTTCTCATAGATTCAGGGGCAGATATCAATATTAAATTGGCACAAAAACAAACACCATTACACTATGCTTCTCAATATGAAGATACCTTTGAAGCTTTGTGTATTCTTATCGAAAATGGGGCTTGTGTTAATGCAGCAGATTTATATGGAAGGACTCCGCTCCATTCGGGCATTTATTTTGGAAAAACCGCGCTTGCACTTTTAAAAAACGGAGCTGACATACATGCTAAAGATGATGATGGGTGGAAACCTCTACATAGAGCGTATACTTATGGAGACATTGAACTCTTGAAAGAGCTTTCCAAAAGAGGATGTTCAATGAATGAATTTACTCCTAATGGTGCAAATGCACTACATCATGCTGCAGGAAGAAATACTGATCCAAATTGCTTAAATTTGGTGAGGTGGCTAATTGAAGAACAAAAAATGGATGTTAACGCATGGGGGAAATGGCATGATAGAGTTGATGGAGCTCTCACTCCATTTATGTGGGCAGTATCTAAGCAAAAAGCACTTGATGAGAATTTTGAACTTTTAGAATACTTGTTAAAACGAGGAGCGGATATCAATGCAAAAATTCATTACGGAAATAATCCACCTCATTGCGGAACAGTTCTTAACTGGGCAAAGATTTGGGCAAAATGTCCTAAATATGTTCTGAATTGGTTAATTCAACATGGTGCTACCTAAAGTTTATTACGCAAATTTTACGCACTAGGCCACATAAAACTGGCTCAAAAGGGCTCAGGTCAGTAGAATTCGATGACATCTAGCCCATTGATTCTATTGAGCCTATCTCATGCAGTTTACGCCAGTTTCTAATTGGTCCAAAATAGGCGAAGAACCCCCGCTTTACTAGAATCAAGCTTGGAATCGACTAGGGCGCATCTTGCACCTAGCCCTAATATATTCCTCTTTTCATAAAAGCTGTTTTGCAGATGGAAAATAGAGAGCTGCAGTGAACAAATAAAAATTTGTCGTAAATCATAACGATCTTTAGACTAAAATTTTTTTATTATTGTGTCCAAAGTGAATCAACTTGTACTTATCTTTAATCGGAGTCTGTGATGCGTAAGTTCATCTATCTCATTTGCATCCAATGTCTATTACTTGCTGTAATTAATGCTACTTGTCCTTCGCCAATTCCTGCTTTGCCCAAACTGCCTGTACCGGCCGTGGTTCCTCCTCCTGTGGCCCCTTGCCCTGGAATCCCCACACCAGCGCAAATATCAGGGTATTTACCTTTTACTTTTGTCAATGATAGTGGCCTATCGGCAGACGATATCTACGTTGCAGTATTAGTCAATTCCAGTACGCAATATTTGTCATTCAACGGTAGCTCAGAAGCAACAATAACGGCCTTTACTCCTTCTACCTATCTTTCATCCACTTCTTCACCGCAGTACTCTTATCCATTGAGTTTTTTTAGTACAAATGCAGGTGCTAATACTTACACATTCTATATTCCTAACGATGGCAATAGTGGCATTTCTGGCTCTAATGTCATGAAGTCCTCCAGGATTCTGATCTCATTGCAACAGCCATTGACATATTTCATTAATAATCTTGGTGTTTTACAGCTTCCCGCAGAGTTTGATGTTACGAATGACAACTACTACGTTCTAAATGATAAAATAGAATTCGACTTGGGGAGTAACGCACTAAATCGATTAAATCTAAACCTGACCGGCGTGGATTTTTTTGGGCTTCCTCTTTTAGTTCGTGCTAATTATCAGTTCTTCTTTGGCTCTTCCTATACTGATGCTTGCGCCATTACGGGAATGCCGTCAGGCGTGGGCCTTGCAAATGTGTTTAATGGATATAATACGTCATTGAATTCTCTGGCGGCCCCTTTTAACACATATTGGGGAGGGTTAGTAGCTACCTATACCAATCCACCTGCTGCCGGCAGCACTGTTTGCAATCTTCGTATTTATGCACCTGCTACCGCCATGGGTAGTTCACAAACTCAATCCAACCCAAGTAGCGTTACTTTTCCCACAGATTATTTTCTAAGCTCAGCTCTTCCTTCTAATCCAGGATGCAGCTGGTTTAATGCAGTCTGGAGTGGTAAGACACAGTCAGGGGCCAAAGCGTATTATCAGCAGACGAACCCTACTCCATATCTTGTTCTCGATGCGACAACTGTAAACGGATCCGCTACTGCCAAAGGACGTGAGGCAAGTGATGGGAGCTTTAGGTTTACCATTTCAGGCGGCCCTGACAATGGAAATTCTGTTATATTTCCTCTTCCTACAAGCTCTAAAGCTTTCTTTACTGGTGCTATTAGTGATTATGCGCCCGCCATTTCAGGAACTGCATCTGCAACGACCCAAGCCCAGATATTAAAAGTTTTTGCCACGTCCATTATTTCAGGATTTTTCCCTCTGAATTGCCAAGGGCCCGAGCCATTCACAATAACCAATACTTATCTCCAAGATAATTCTTGGGATTTCTTTTCAAGCAGCTCGAACTATTTTAACAATAATTCTCAGCTTGGTGCATTGCTAAGCGGATGTTCCTGCGTAGCAAATAATCCTTGGTATGATTTTTATTCACGGACACTTTTAACAATCGGGACACCGAATGTTTTTTACACCTCTGCATATTCTGATTTCTTGGGCACAGATGGAACTATTGTCATCGTTAATCCCAATACAAATAACGACAATGCAACCATCATCGTGAACTTCAACAACTTATCAACAGGAGTCAACTTTCCCAATCCCTATGCAGACACAACGAGCTATAATGCGACTGTTAATCCGCCAGGTAATGCGACGGTGCTAATTGGCACATCTGCTTCGGGACCTTTTACTGCGCTCCCAAACAATCCCTTTCCGGTAAATGGAAACAATTTTTATTTACAAGTGACCTACAATACAGGTAGTTATAGCGGCCTAAGTTTTGTGACTCAGATTGCTCCATCCATCCAAGTGTTTCATCCAGTGCTTCCAGGACAAGGAGTAATCACAACAAGTGGAACAAATACAACAGTTGCTTTAGGCGCAAGTCCTCCCTAAAAGGTCAGCAATTACGAAAAAACAGAGCTCGATATGCCCCATTTATAACTAAACCCAGGAAACAGAGATGCGTTTTTTAACATTCAAAAAATCCAGTCTTTTACCCTTATTTTTAGCCACTTCATACGTCATAGGAGATGAAGCACCCTATACGTCTCAGAAGGAAGATAGAACATCTCAAATGATGGCAGGATACAATGCTCCCTGTTGCATCGATGTAGATCAATCTTACGATCTTTTCCTCTTGGGAAGTTTTATTTATTGGCAGCCCAGACAGGAAAACATGGAGCTCGGAATTGTCTCTGACCTTACAGATTCCGACGACATAGTGAACGGAAAGTATGTAGATTTAAATTCCCGTTATAAACCCGGCTTTAAAGTAGGCCTTGGGATGAATTTCGATTATGATCAGTGGGATACATTTATAGAATATACCTGGTTTCGATCCACAGAAACTGTTCGGAAAAATCTAAACCCTAATAACACAGAAATTCATCTAATCCCTGCGTGGCAATTTCCTGCATTTCTTAATCCTACTTACAGTTCTGGATCGGAAAAGTGGAAATTGCGAATGGATTTAATTGACTGGGATTTAGCAAGAAATTGCTTTGTTGGAAAAAAGCTTTGCTTAAGACCGTTTATCGGTTTGAGAGGAGCCATAATTGATCAAAAAGTCACAGTTGACTATGTCAATACAACCGCTGCTGCTTTGTTGATTTCGCCTTCCACGTACGTCCATCAAAAATCCCATTCGTGGGGAATTGGTCCGCGCGTTGGTATTGGTTCTAATTGGAATCTCGGCGCCGGTTATAGGTTATTCGGTAATGGAGAATTCGATGTTCTCTTTACTCAATATAACTTAAGGACCGTTCAAGCAGCTATTGATTCAGATGACAGCACTTATTCTTTAAAACAAAATAACGTTAACTATTTAAGAACACACGTTGACCTTAAGCTGGGATTGGGATGGGGAAGCTATTTTGCGAAGAATAAATGGCATATAGATCTCGCAGCAGATTATGGCTTTCAGGTATTCTTTAACCAAAATATGTTTCGCTCTGTCCTAAGTACTGACGTAGTAAGCAAAAGCATTTTACCCAATGGAAATCTCTATATTCAGGGGCTAACCGCTACAGCACGTTTTGATTTCTAGTCTTATATCCCATGCCTCTAAAGGCATGGGACTAAAATCCGATTTCTCCTTGAAACGATGCTGATCAATATTTGGAAAAAGCAGCAAAGATCAAGACTTAAAAACAGCTTCACTTAGGGCTGAACTAAGACAGCCCTTTCTTGTGGTTAGACTCTATCTTTTAATCGTGATAGAGACCCACACGCGATCGCCGTGCTTCATTCCCTCTGTGGATTTGAGACGAAAACCTGCTTCTTTTTCAAGTCTACCTTTCACAAACTCTACAATGTCAGAGCGAGGCCCATTATCCTCATCTTTTTCACCTCTTACGCGTATGAATCCGCCAGTGACCTCTATCTTTGGGTCATACTCCAGCTCCCTAAGATAAACCACGTCTGGGTCTTTTCTTCCAAACAGCACAAGCTTATCTTCCCAAGCAGCATATCGCATACTTACAGCAGACATATTTATTTTCCTCATGTTAAAAAGCTCTGGGATAAGAAAGAGCACGCTATTAATTTTTTTGTTGCAAACACTCCAAAGCATGGTTTACACGGAGTGAATAATACTTTTTTTCTCTGGAGAATACGATGGCATTCAATAGTTATGATGGAGTTGCGACGAGGTTTTTGCGAAAAGATGAGCGTCTCATCAACTCGCTCGAAACTGACATGCCGCTTGTTTTTGAAGCAAAAGAGCACACTGACGTTAAGTTTTTGCAGGATTTTCTTAAGGCTAACTCAGCGAATCTCATGCAAGACGTTGCAAAATATGGCGCGCTGCTTTTTCGAGGCTTTGCGATTCAATCGGATCATGATTTTGAAAATGCTGTTCTCAGCATAAACGGCTTAAAGGGCATTAGCGATGCCTTCATGTCTGAACAGGGTCGGGAGAGAGTTGATAGTCTAAAGTACGTTTTGCACACGAATACCATTTTTAAAACAGGTGGAACACTGTATCTCGGTGGGTTTCATAGCGAAAACTATTACAACCCCGACGTGCCTGGCTTTATTTCATTTTGTTGCCGTAAACCTTCGACAATGGGCGGCGAAACTGGCCTTGTGAATATGGAAAAGGTATACGAACACCTCGATGCTGAGCTCAAGAAAAAATTAGAAGACAAGGTGTGTTTCGTGGGCAAGTGGTTAGTTAGCGATGTTGCAGTCAGATATAAAACCGACTCGGAAACAGTCGAAGAAATTTGCCGACAATTTGATTTGCCAATCGTTGGAGAGGGCGAAGATAAACTTATCCTCATGCACAAACCGAGCGTTTTTTTACACCCCGTCACACAAAAGAAAGCCTTGCAGATCAATTTATTTTCTTTGCCCACCTTAGATCGAGTTTTACGCAGGTGCTTTCTGAAAGATTACCAGGGTGATACTTGGTTTTGGCATCGGTTTGTCTGGAAATTGCCTCATTCGATCTTCAAGACCATCGAAAAGGTTTTTGTGTTTTTTGCTTCTTTGTTTCATTCACCCAAAGAGCTGTTTCAGATGACTATATCCAAATGGAAAACAGCTAGGGCCTTTAAAAAAACAGGTGAAAAATTCAAAAAAGTGAACTCCTGCTTTTCAGAAACAGATATCAACCATCTGGCTGACTTGATGCGAAAGTTCTATTGTTCAACCATTTGGCAGAAGGGAGACATTCTCCTCGTGGACAACAGAAAAGTTGCCCACACAGGCATGCCCGGAGCAGGGCCTAGGCTGGTTAGAGCTTTGATTGCTAACCCTCTCGAAATGAAATACTCGCACGCAGAGCCAGGTTGCTTTTCCTGCCAAGATCGCGCAACACACAGCATCGGCCACTATATGGCCGGAGGAAAGACCAAGGCAGCTGAGATCGAAGCGCAGCAAGAGGACAGGTATTCTCAAATCCTCGAATAAAGAATTCTGGAGCTTTAATGCTGTCTAAGAGGATAGCTGAATAATTAATCTCAAGAACAGCAGTTGATCCAAATCATCCATAAGGTAAAAATCTATGAATGACACAAGCCCAGAAATTACGAAAAAGATGTGTGAAATGATTCGAATGAAGACACCTGAGGAACGGTTTAGGATGGGGTGTTCCATGAACGATACTTCAAGATATCTGGTCAAGTGTGCCATATTGCGTGAGAATCCCGATATTTCACCGGTGGCGCTTCGACAGGAAATATTCTTAAAATTCTATGGGGATGATTTTAATCCTGTGGAGAAACAGCGAATTCTCGACTATCTTGCGCAAGTTAAGTAAATCTAACGTGATGAAGGCAGAATTTCAGCATCAATCGCTATCCACAGGAAGATGGTTTGAATTTACCCTTGCTGAACAGCTGGGCAATATCGGCAGCGAAGTGAGTCGTACAATCCGCGCAAGAGGAGACGAAAAGCGTTTTAATAGTGCGGTTTCACGTGCTCTGGAATTGTTTGACTTGACCATTGGTGATCCCAGGTGGAGAAAACGGTTACAAGAGTTAACACGTGCTCGGGAACTTTTCTGTGCTGCTGTATTAGGAAGCAGTGAGTATGGAACGTCTCTTGAAGATCTCGATAGATACTTCTACTACTTTGCTTTTGCGGCACGATCAAAGCGCTGATCATTAGCTTTCAACTTTTTGAAGGTCATGCCATTTCTTTTTTCTTTGTATGATTCCTAAAACTGGAGATGTTTTGATGAACGAAAGAGCTTTGATGCAAAGATACATAGATGGATGGAAGAAGGGAAGCGAGGCTGAAATCCTCGATGTTTTTAATGAGGATTGCATTGTAATTGAATCCCATGGGCCGACTTATCGTGGCAAGGAGATTATCAAAAAGTGGATAGCGGATTGGCATAAGCAGGGAAACGTTGTAGAAAAATGGGAGATTAAATCCTTTTATACTTGTGGTGACATGGTCATTTGTGAATGGGTTTTTGCATATAAAGGCAAAAAAATCAGAGAAGTGTTTGAAGGAATTACGATTGCGAAATTGAAGAATGGGAAAGTTTCCGATCTCAGAGAGTATCGCATGTTAGCATTTCCCTATATGTGGCATCCATCCAAGTGAAAAGCAACTGTTTCCAAAATGGAAACAGTTCACATCGAATGCAGAGCTGAGGGTTACAAGTTAAAGGCGTTGACTAGAGTATATCCTTAGAACAGCGCAGCTTATTTTTTTAGGGCGATAAGAAGTGTGCCGATGAAGGCGGCGATGGCAAAGACAATCAGGGGAAAGGGGATGAAAACTGCGGCGAGAAGGCCGACGGTGAGGGTTGCAAAGGCTTCTGCGCCGGTACGCAGCGTTTCATCATGGGCTAAAACTTCTCCGTAGAGTTGGCTTGGTGCTTTGTGGGAGATGTAGAAGGGGCAAAGAGGCATGCAGCAACCGATTCCGTAGGCAGTTAAAAAGAGGGCAATCCAAAGAAGCGGTCCATGTGCAATCGGAAGGGCGATTAAAAACATAGAGAGGCTGGTGAGTAGGCCGCCGAATATCAGAAGGCTTTTGGTCGTAAATCTCTTTTGTGCCCAACCGGTAAACCAGAAATCGGTAAAGATGATGGGAATGGAAATCCAGATGCTGAATGTAGCTAGGTCCGCTATGGAAAGATTAAAATGATGGACGAGGTGCATCGGAAAGGCGCGAAAGAAGCCAAAGATAGCGAGATAAAAGAAGAAATTAATCCCATAGAACGTTCGCATCTTTTTCTCACTAAATGCGCTAAGGAATTTGGAGAAAGCTTTCTCTGCACGAATATAAGTTGTGGTTGCTTTTTCCTTCGTCTCTTTAAAGAAAGCCAAGATCCAGATGCAGCTGGCAAGCAATAAGCCTGCGATGAACGCAAAGGGGGTGGCGAGGTGTGGCAAGAGTTCAATCGTGTCGTTGAAAAAAATTACGGCCATGATGGCTGCACAAAGGAAAGCTGCGCTCCAAGCGACGTGAATGTAAGTAAGCAGAAGACGATGGTGATGGGGTAGGGCAAAATCTGAAATAGCACACTCTGCAATAGCTAGATTTGATTCTGAAAGGCCAGCTAAAAGCACGAAACCAAAAAGAGGCATCAAGAGATTGAAATAAAGGCATAAAGAGATGCCGACGTAGGCGAAAGCTGTGATAAGAAGGGAGATTAAAAACGCCCGTTTTCTTCCATGCTTATCGGAAAAATGAATAAGAAAAGGGGCTCCAAAAAACTGGCCTAGTGGATAAAGCCCAAGCAGAAATCCCAGGATGATTACTCTAAATGAGAGGGAAGCTGCTGGGTCGATGACATCCCAATGAGGTTGCATAATCATGGGTGTAAAGATAATGACCATGGAGGCAAATCCAAAAGTGGATGCGAATACCACAACGTAAAGAGAAAGCAGCGTCTTAAATTTCACAGTGCAACTTTTGGTGCGTTTTAGAAATAAATATCAGGAATAGAGAAATTGTCCCATGCAAAATTTCTAAGCGTTAGTTTGTAGATACCCTCAGGAAAATGCCCTTCTTCTAAATCTCAAGCTGCACTATAAATAATTTTAATTCTATTTTTTAAATAAAATGTTATTATTTATGTTTAATAAATTATTTGTTAAAATAATTGGCATTAACATTATAGGATTTATGGCAACAGTTAGTTTCAATTTCGCTGGTGCGCCCCAAGCTTTACAAGGCACTATCTTGAGTTTCTTAACGTTCAAAGATCGCGGGAATGCTGCAAGCGTATGCAAAGATCTTAGAATACGTGCCTGGCAGATTGTTGAACGTACATTGACGCCTTGGTTTCTTCTTAACATGGGTGAACTCACGCCTACAGAAAAGGAAGACGCATCTTTTAACTGCGTGCGTGAATACCGCGATCTGAAAAGTATGCAATATCTTCCGAAGGTGCTCGTTGCTCAGAAGGTTCTAGTCTTAGATGAAGGCCGAGTCAGCATTGTTTCAAGACAGCCTCAGGGCTTTTGGGATAGCCTCGCCTACTACTTGGGATTCACCCACAACCAGGTCGGGGATCATTTGGTACAAATCAGTAACCGACGTATCGCTCAAATCAAAGAGTTTTTGCAGCAAGATGCTCCGACGAATCTGATTGAATTCAGAAATATCTGCTTTCGGGCGAGTAACTTTGCGCAAGAAACCCTAAGCATGCGAGACGCGTTGAAAATGGACGTGGATGCTCTTAATCAAGACATAGAGGCGCTTTCATGTCTTGCTTACTACGTCTGCAAGTTTGTGCAATGGCTTCTTAGCCTCATTTTTAGCACGCCTGGTCTTGCTCAACATAATCAACTCAATAGCAACATAACTGAGATGAATGCGCTTTTGGTTAACCTTAATCAAGGCAAATTTAATAACACCCCAAATTCAACATGTGGCGTGCGTATTAGTGACTTTCGCATGTCGCGTTGTGCTGAGCACAACCGTCCAACCGAAAGAGACGTAGGCATTTATGCCTTTCCAACTTCTTATGAAAATTCGGTTCAGGTTTTGACTGGGAAAACAGTCTTTGTACTTTCCGAAGATGGCACCAACTGGCTCGGAGATCTTTCGATCAATTACAACTGGGCTCCCACAAATGGTGGTCTTGAACTTACAGAAGA
This sequence comes from uncultured Chlamydiales bacterium, assembly GCA_963700985.1. Taxonomy (GTDB): domain Bacteria; phylum Chlamydiota; class Chlamydiia; order Chlamydiales; family Rhabdochlamydiaceae. The sequence goes on along the minus strand of OY969554.1, from coordinate 934,104 downwards.
TTGTTGGCCTGTCCCTACTGGCGTTATTCTTCGAAGGAGCGCTTTGGACATTAGCACTCCTTATTTTACGGTGCGGCATGGCGCAGATGACAACGATCGAGTATTCAATGGTGATCGTCCTGTGATGAAAGCCCTCATGCAGCTTTCAGTTGAACTTTTTGCCAGACTGAACGAAAAAACCTTAAAATATCATAGCGTATATGATCACGCTCACGTCCTTCTCTCGGGTGGCGCGATCAATAATAACGACATAGGTAGGACACGCCGACCAACTCAGACTGAAGAAATTTGGAATCGTATTCGCGAAGCGCGAGCCGCGCACAGAAAATTCCCAGAATACAGAGATGAACAAGGCATTGAAATGCAGTTCAAAAACTCACCTAAAAAGCCCGTTCTCAATGTCAAGGTCGACTTCGGCGATGGCGAGACAACGTGGGGCGCGATCATTCTTTCCAACCCCATGTTAAAGCAGCCAAGTAAAGATCCTATTCTTCCTGCTTTCTGGCGTCACAACCTTTTCCGCCTAGAAGCTCCCGCAATAGAAGCACCCGAAGAGCTTGAAGTCGAAGAATAACTGCCAATTGATAATTCGCTATTTCCATGGAGAAGACGTCTAACGCATTCGCAATAGCCATTTGATGGCGCTCATTATGCGAGACGTGGACTGACTTAAGTAAGATTTGGGGGAGCTTGTCTCGTCAAAAAAGTTACATATTTCACGATTAAGAGCAGTTTTAATATCCCTGGGCAGTTCTTCATCATGCGAGATGTTAGCGGATTCAAGAAAGACTTTATGGGGAAGGCGCCTTTTTTGGTGCAATGCATGCGCTAAAGAAACGCTGTCGGGGATTACGTCGTCGCTGCCCTGAATACCTTGAATAATGATCTGGCGAATATTTAACTGACTGAGTTTTTTTGCTGCCCCAATTCCATCGAGTTCGGTGTCGGTTATATAAAAAATCGGAGCAGCGATTGGGCCCACAATGCTTTCAACAATCGTAGAGAGTCGGCTGAATGTGCAGTGAGAGATTGACAAGTAGCGAATTTTCTTTGTTTGTCCTGTTGAAAAATCGTGGTTTAAAATGGCCTCAGCCATCATGCCCCCACCCAAAGAAATGCCGCGCATTGCAATGTGGGTCGCGCGAACTTTTTTTTCTAGGAATTGAATACCTGCCTCAAATCCGGCTCCCATTTGGTAGCGAGTCGGCCATCCTCCACTTGCGCTAACCGAGGGACCATTTATCAGCAGTGTATTGCTCTCTCTATTTTCGGCATTTCTTTTTGCATAGAATTTAATCCGCGGCTCCATAGTCATCATATTGCCTAGAGCTTGAACCGTCCACTTACCGTTATTAATCGTTGAAGAATGACCGGCAAGGACTGCGGAATATTTTGTTCCTGATTTATACAAGGTGATTTTTTTACAAAAAAAGCCTTCATCTCTCAGGGCTTGGATTTGCTGTTGACCCATCTTTTGCAGAGATCTTTTCTCGCCACATTGCATTGAGGTGAGAGCAGCGGGGTAGACGCAATATCCAATTACCGTTGAGGCAACCTTTCGGGCAGCTAGCGCAATTCCTACATAAGCTATGGCTCCCATGGGCCCAGTCAAACATGAATAGACGCCATACAAGGCTGGGCCTAATATGGCTATATTCCCTACTCGACAAATTTTTTCCTGGAAGGTTGTCTGAGCATGATATGTTGCTATGGATTTCCAATTCTCTCTGCTCTCAGCTTGAGGCGTTTCACGAAATCTGGATATTGAAGATATGGCTGCCATTTGTTTCTCACAGGGTTCAAGTCATACGCTAATCGTGTGCTTTATAGATGAGAAAAGATGCTAAAGTTTAAGTTTAAATTCAAACCCAAAGACCCGTAGTGGCATGGGCTGCTAAAAATAGGTTAATAAGCCATAATTCACTAAAGAAGAACTAAAGCGTCAGGCTAAAAAACCGCCATCGACAGTAAGTGTAGCACCTGTGATGTATGAAGCTTCTTGGCTCGCCAAAAAGGTAACTGCAGAGGCGATCTCTTCTGGCTTGCCATAACGTCCCAAAGCCACGTTTTTTTTCATCAGCTCAGCAAATTCTGTGTTGTCGGGATTCATGTCTGTATCGATAGGGCCGGGCTGCACGAGATTCACCGTGATATTTTTGGGGCCAAGGTCTCTTGCCCAACCATGTGTATATCCAACAAGAGCGGCTTTTGTAGCTGCATAATCAGCTCCTCCAGAAATGGTCATGCGCTCTCCATTGATGGAGCCTATGATGATAATGCGTCCATTTTCTTTCATAAATGCAACTGCAGCGTGTGTTGCTGTGAAAACCCCTATTACATTCACTGCAAGTTGTCTTGTGATTCCATCAACGTCAAGCTGAGGGTCATCGATGGAGCCTCCGGAGTAAATGCCTGCATTATTGACTAGAATGTCAATTCTTCCAAAATGCTCACCCACTTTTTGGACAAGCGTTCTCACTTGTGATGGATTGCTTTGATCTGCTTGCAGCGCGAGAGCCTTGACTCCTTCTTTCTCGAGTTCCTTGACTAAAGCGATGGCTTTATCTTTAGACTTAGCAAAGCTGATTGCAACATGACAGCCTTCCTTGGCAAATTGCTTTGCAATAGCTGCACCTATTCCTCGGGAGCCTCCGGTAATAAGAGCTACTTTATTTTGAAGTCTTTTCTGCGCCATATGTCATTTCTCCTAGTGCAAGCTTGAACATTGAAAATAGATATTAAAGTAGATCTGGAAAATAAGCCCAGGCAAAAGCTTGCCTAGTTTATACATCCTCTGAAAGGTCAAAATCTCACGTTTAAACCGAAATAGGCGAAGTGGTCATGGTAGAGGCTATTATATTCGAACTCATAACTTCCCTCGATGCCAAAGCGCTTGTAAAAGGTAAGTAGCAGATCGACACCAGCCAGCGCAATGTTGCGGCCTGAGCCAGGCATTACAAGTGTCTCGCTTGATACATCAAATTCGACAGGTGTGAAACGAATATGACGGTGTTTGTTCAGGAATTCTCTTTGCCACTCGCCGTAGATCTCTGGCACGAAAGTGACGTTTTTTCCTTCACAAGTGTGGTTCAGGCGTAATCCTAAACCCGAACGCAGTGATTTGATTTTTTGGTGCTCTACACGCATATCAAATATGCCTGCATGGTGCTCTTTATAGCCATCTGCGCGCAGATAGACGTATTGAACCGAAGCCATTGGGACGAGTTCAAACCCAGTTGGTATCTTGTTGCGTCGTTTTACAAGAGCATATTCGATACCAAAGAGCGCGTCTAAGGCGATGGCATGAGGTTTTCCTGTGGCGACATGTTTATCGGCGGGTGTGCCGGTATTGCGGTCGATGTGATACCACTCATAGCCTCCTCCTACAATGCCGTTTAATGCGAGCTCAGGTACGCGTGCGGGGGAGTATGTGGAGTAGAGGCTTGCGTGCAGTTCGTCACTGGTGATTTTTCCCCAATGTTGGTGTGCATGGGCATCAAGCCTTTCATAGTTGGCGATGAAGCCTAAGCCTGCTTGCGAAAAGGCGTAATCAAAGCCAGCTAGCGCACCTGCCGACCAGTAACTTAGGCCGGGCTGATCGTCTCGTGTATGCAGATCGCCCTCTCTACCAGTTGCTCCAAAATAAAAGTTTCCAGGCCACTCTTTTGGCTCTTTTGGAACTTCGCGCCGAAGTTGTTCTACTTTTTCTTTTTTCTGTGGCAGCATTGCGAGGGTGTTGTCTGCCTTCGAAGTTGTGTGTTGGATTGAAAAAGATTCTGGCTTAGCTGCTGAAAACCAGCGGTGCCAATCCCAAGTTGCAATTTTTTTTTGTGGAGGGGAGAGTGGCTCGGGGGCAGCTTTTTTATGTGAAGCCAAGTGCCTGCGGAGCTCTTCACAACGCAGTCCGATGTGCGAATTGATATGGTTGATATTCGACAAAAGCGTTTCGAGATACCCGCCAGCATAGCTTGGAGGGAGAGTTGGCCCTGCCATCGTTGTTGTAAAGCTTAGAAGGACCTCGCCATTGAGCCCATGGATATACTGAACGTGCGGCACTAAACTCGGAGGGAGGTTCTCAAAAAGCAGCGTGCCGAATGTTCCAGATAGGTCGTTTGTAGAACCCGTTTGCACAACCGAAAATGCCTCTCCAGCCTGCACAGTATTTCCAGCTAAGAAATCAATGTCTAAGGTTCCACCTAAAGTAGTCGCGCCAGTTCCCATCAGATTTAATTGCGAGAAAGTGGAGGTGTTTAAAAGATCGACTTGAAGCGTGCCTGTCTGGGTGTAAGACCCACTGATCGTCATGATTCCAGGTGAGGTGCCATCGAAAGGAAACACGGTTCCGCCGTTGTTAACGGCGTCAGAAACTGCATACGTGCCTGTTCCAGATAGCGTGCCTCCACTATTTACGTTTATCGTAGTGCTTTGAACTGTATCATTGTTGAGAAGTGTTCCACTTGGAGATCCTATATCAATCGTCGGAGCGATGATTAAACTTCCTATGCTGGTCGTAGTATCAACAGAACCAGTATCGAAGTTATTTACCTGACCTCCTGTGATGGAAAGCGTGCTTCCTAAAAGAACTTCGCTGCCGATACTGTTAATATCGGTGACTGCTCCTGAATTTGAATTGGTCAAAGTTCCAGAACTTATGCTCAAACTCGAAGCTTGAAGCTGACTGCCAAAAGCTGCAGTGCTAATCGCACCCGCATTGCTGTTTGTGACATCCCCACCACTAATCGTTAAAGGACTATCAAAAAAAAGCCGCGTTCCGATGCCTCCGGATGAGATAGCCGCTGAATTTAAATTTATGTTTTCTAAACTGCTGTTTGTTCCTATGCTTACGCTAGGAGTGACATTCACTGTGCTACCTGTCACAGCGCTATATGAAAAGGTGTTTGTGCTAGATAGGAAGCCTTGATTGATGGTCAGAGTTGTACCTGAAAAATTGACTACATTCGGATTGCCTTGATTGGTAACAGTCAGCGTGGCGCCAGGTGCAGAACCATCGTTGATCGTTACATCGTTTCCAAACGTTAAGGTGCCGGTCTGACCTGCGCCCGAATTGATATTAATCGACGTTGAAAGCGAGTCTATAATTACGGGAACATTGATTGTTTCCGTCAGAGAGGATGTCGTAGTTGGGGGCACGATCGTTAAGAGCGAGGGATTATTTGAAAACGTAATCGAGTTGGCAGATGAGCCGTTTATAGTATAATCGCCGTTAGTAAAGCTAATTTCTTCTAAGGTGATGGCACCGACATCCTGAGTAATTGTTAATGGACTACTGCCTGCAAAAGCGGCCGTGTCCGTTGTGCCATCAGGCACACAGTTAGGATTCCAATTTAATGTATCTGACCATATGTCGTTCGGTGTTCCCAATCCTGCCCATGTCGCGCTGCCGGCACAACTTGTAAAAAGCAGGCTGACATTTCCGTTTAGACCTTCAATGTAATTAATATGCGGGGACAAGAATGATGGAAGGTTGTTGTAAACGGTGTTGGAGAATGTGCCCGCAAGTGTATTTGACGGACCAGCTTGCACAATTGTGAAAGAATCTCCGCTTTGCACGGTGTTTCCAGCTAAAAAATCAACATCTAGAATGCCGCCTAGTGTGGTAGTGCCGTTCCCAGTCATATTTAACTGTGAGAAGGTGGAGGTGCTTAAAAGATCGATGAGAAGAGTGCCTGTTTGGGTATAAGATCCATCAATCGTCATTACCCCAGGCGAAGTGCCATCGAAGGGTGACACGGTTCCACCGTTGTTAACGCTGCCAGAAGCAGTATAGGTGCCTATTCCAGATAATGTGCCCCCGCTATTTACAGTTATCGTAGTGGCTTGAACCTTGTCATTATTGAGCAGTGTTCCACTTGGCGATCCTACACTGATTGTTGGAGCAGAGATGAAACTTCCTGCACTTGTCGCATCTGCCGAACCGGAACCAGTATCGAGGTTTGTGACCTCACCGCCTGTGATGGAAAGCGTGCTAGCTAAAAGAATTACGCTGCCGAAACTGCTGTCGGTAATCACTCCAGAATTGGAATTGATCAAACTGCCGGAGCTTATGGACAAACTCGGAGCGCGAATTTGGCTGCCGGTAGATGAAGTAGTAATTGCACCTGCATTGCTATTTGTGACATCCCCGCCATTAATCGTTAAAGGGTTGCTGAAAAAAAACTCTGCTCCATTACCGCTTGATGAGATGGCGGCAGAATTCAGATTTTCATTGTTTAAGCTGCTGTTTACCCCGACGCTTACAACCGGAGTTATGACAGTAACTGTGCTGCCTGTCAGACCGCTGAATGAAGAGCCGTTGATATTCGATAGGACGCCTTGATCGATAGTCAGATTTGTTCCTGAAAAGTTGACTGCCAGAGGGTTGCCTTGATTGGTAACAGTCAGCGTGGCGCCAGGCGCAGAACCATCGTTGATCGTTACATTGCCACCAAATGTTAAGGTGCCTGTCTGACCGGAGCCTGAATTGATATTTATCGATGCCGAAAGCGAATCTATGATTACTGGAACATTGATTGTTTCCGTCAGTGATGATGCCGTGGTGGGAGGTGCGATCGTTAAGAAAGAAGGATTGTTTGAAAACGTAATCGAGTCAGGGGATGGGCCATTTATGGTATAATTTCCATTGGTAAAGCTAATTTCTTCTAGGGTGATGCCCCCGAGGTCCTGAGTAATTGTTAATGGACTGCTCCCTGCAAAAGTAGCAATGTCCGTTACACCATTGGGAATACAGTTAGGACTCCAATTTAATGCATTCGACCAAGTGTCGTTTGGTGTTCCCAACCCGGCCCAGGTCTTATTTTGAGTGCAAGCAGTAAAAGACAGATTGACATTCCCATTTAGTCCCTCTGTGTAATTGATATTCGGGATCAAAAGTGATGGAAGATTGTTGTAAATGTAGCTAGAAAATGTGCCCGACAGCGTATTTGCTGCCCCTGCTTGTACGATCGTAAAAGAATCTCCGCTTTGCACGGTGTTTCCAGCCACGAAATCAACATCTAGAACTCCGCCTAGTGTGGTAGTGCCGCTCCCAGTCACATTTAGCTGGGAGAACGTAGAGGTATTAAAAAGATCGATTATGAGGGTTCCGGTCTGGGAATACGTGCCATTGATCGTCATTGTTCCAGGGGTTGTGCCACTATAGGGTTCCACGGTGCCCGCATTCGTCACTGTTGTAGTGGCCAGTGGAGTTGTCGATCCAGCATTGGCTCCAGCGTAAAGGCCTGTTCCCGATAAAGTTCCGCCGCTATTCACATTTATCGCATTACTTTGAACCATGTCTTGCAGGCCGTTACTCGCATTATTATTTGCGATAAGTTGGCCGTTGCCGCTAATATTGATGGAAGTCCCACCTTGAATAAGAGTTCCAAAGCTATTTGCATCTACACTATTCGTACTCGCATTATTTGTGACGATTGCAGTGCCACTGATAGCTATCGTGTCAGCTAAAATTACGCTTCCCGTCGAAGGAGTTGCGGAGGGTGTTGTAGAAATGGCGCCCGTATTCGAGTTCGTGAGTGTTCCACCAGAGACGCTTATGCTTGTGGCTTGCAAGTTGCAACCAATTCCTACGCTTGGTGCAGAAACACCCGTAGTAACACTGCTGCTATTTATCTGCGTATAGGTGCCAGCGCTCATTGTGAATGCACCCTGGCTAACTAGTTCATTTCCGGTCGCATCTGTAATTGAACTCTGATTCTGAATGAAAAAAGTGCCGCCCGTAATGTTAATATCTCCTGTTGAGAAGGCCTCACACCCGACGGCTCCGGCAGTGATGATCCCGCTATTTATTTGAGAAAAAGCCCCAGCGCTATTGAATGCACCCAAAACAGCAATAGTGCCACCGACATTCGTCTCGCTTCCTGCCGTTATGCCACTAACCGCACCGGTATTTTGATTGATCAAAGATCCCGAAGTGATCGTTAACCCAGCTCTTGATCCTAAAGTAGCACCAGTAGAACTTGTTGTAGTCGAACTACCTGTTGTGATCGTGCCCTGGTTGCTGTTAGTGACACTGCCTCCGCTGATCGTGATAATGCCTGTGCCTACAAATTCACTCCCTGTTCCGCCTCCCGAAGATCCGCCAGAGATATTTCCGGTATTCGTGTTTGTGACCGTATTGCCGCTGCCAACAGTCAGGGCTGTTGCAACATTAACGAGAGTTCCCGTCGAAGAAAAAGATGCATAATTAGTCGCGTTGGAGCTCGATAACGTGCTCGAATTGAGGTTGAGATTTCCGTTAAAGTTAACGACGTTTGGATTTCCTTGGTTGGGAATAGACAATCCAGCGCTCGTTACTGTTACATCATCACCAAAATTTAACGTGCCAGTGTTTCCACTGCCTGCATTAATTAGAATTTGGGTGGCACTGTTATTCACAAGAAGGGGCACATTGATCGTTTCGCTTGCCGTAGCTGAAGTCGAAATCGAGATGCCAGGGGTGGTGGAAGCTGATGGAAAAGTAATGGTGTTCGTGCCCGTGCCACTATTAAGGGTATAACCGCCTACCTGAAATTGGATCTGATCCAATTCGATAACCCCGGCATTTTGGGTTACGGTTGTCTGACCAGTGGAGGGGAAAATAGCGATATCGGCCGGATTATTCGGAAAGCAAAGGGAACTTGTCGAACTCCAATTCCCCGTGGTAGTCCAATTTATGTCCGTGCCGGTTCCAGTCCATGTAGTAGCAGTACCGCCGCAGTCGCTATACGCCCATGCAGGGATGCTCATCAGCGCGAGTGAAAATACAGCCTTTCGGGCAGACCAGGCAGTCATGGGGTTACCGTTAACCATTCATCCAATAAATATTTATTTATGAGCGAGCTCCTCGATAGGATCAAGGAAAATCCTCTCCTTGATCAATTGAAGCGTGGGGATGTAGGATGCGAACAAGAGTCCCTAATAATTTCTCGGGATGTCGCTGGGATTCAAAATTGAACCAATCAGACAAGGATAAAAAGTATGAGCAACAATAAAGAAGGAAACCTGAAGGGCAAAGTCGCCCTCGTTACTGGCGCATCGCGGAGCATAGGCGCGGCTATTGCCAAGCGTTTAGCCTGCGAAGGGGCAAGTGTCGCGATTACATACTCGAAAGGCGCAGATGCGGCAGCCTCAGTGGTCAAAGAGATTGAGAAAGCGGGAGGGAAGGCGCTAGCAATTCAGGCAGATGCAGCCGATGCGAATGCGGTGAAGAAAGCTGTTGAAAAAACGGTCGCTACGTTTGGTCGGCTCGACATCCTGGTGAACAATGCTGGCACGGCTATTCCAAAAACAGTTGAGGAGACAACCCTCGAAGAGTTTGATCGCGTTTTCGCAATCAACGTGCGTGGCACCTTCGTAGCCACTCAGGCAGCGCTTAAACACATGAAAGCTGGTGGACGCATTATTATGATCGGATCATGCGTGGGAGATCATGTGTTGATTCCTGCCATGGCATCCTATTCAGCAACAAAGGGAGCCATCAAAATGTTTACACAAGGGCTGGCTCGCGAGCTAGTGGGGCGCGGTATTACAGTCAATAACGTTCAGCCAGGACCGATCGATACCGATCTCAACCCCGCCTCAGGTGACTGGGCTAAGGGGCAGATAGCAAACGTTCCGCTTGGTCGATATGGAACTGTAGACGAAGTTGCAGCTCTTGTGGCTTTCATCGCTGGACCTGAGTCATCCTATATCCATGGTGCGAATCTGACTGTTGATGGCGGCACTAACGCTTAATTACTCATGCTTGGGGCTTTACTGCCCCAAGTTTCCCATTTTTACTCTTAATATGATATAATAATTACTTTAATTTTTTATTTAAAAGATTGATATTTAATTTTTGATAATCTATAATAATAAAACTTTAAATAAAAAATAGAGGTTTTTATGGCGATGATCGTTGATCTAGAAAGAGGCATTCAGATTCCTGCGCCTATAGTTTCGGTTAAGCAAAGTACTGAAATTCCATCTTTGGAAAAGGTGGCAAAAGCATCATCTCATGAGGACATAGCAAAAGAGATAGACGCTCTAATTAAAAAAGAAGAGGAGATTGGCAGCAAATTTGAGCGTTCAAAGACGTTCTTTCATCCAGAAGGCACAGTGATAGCTTGGCCAAATCGCGATATTTTACAGATGACAGATTCGGAAGTAGGCGTGGGGTTGACTAAAACGGTGTATAAAGCCTGGCATCTGAGAACCAGAAAAGCGTATGCCTGTGCATGTGTGGGACGGGATGAGATTAACGCGATGTTAGCGCTTAAGAATAAAAGGGGAATCGCACAAATCCATAATCATGCAAGCGGTCAATTTTGGATGTTTGATGGATCTATCAGTCATCAGTTCTTTTATTATGGAGAACTATATGATACAGATCTTTCAAAACATCTTCATCGTTGCTCGTTAGAAGACATAAAAGTCATTGTTAAAGATCTTGTGTATGCGTTGATAGCCCTAGAAGGAGAAGATCCAGTGGGTGACTGGATACAACATGGAGATATCAAAGATGCAAATGTGTTTCTAAAAATTGATCAGACATCAAAACGCGTAACGGGAGCTTATTTGGGGGATTTTGGACTAGTTGCCATGCGTAAAACTGTTGTGATAGATGAGGAAGCACGAAAAGAGGAAAAGAAAAGATTTGGTAGATTGCAAACTCCTCAACGCGAAGCTCAAAGAGCGATCTTTATGGGCTCGTTATTTCAGCGAATAAACTTTCAAGTGCAAGAGCAACTAGATCAGAAAGTTTCTCTTGAAGATCTCTGTGCCGATGATCCCATTTGTAAAAAATTCATGGGCGAGATGCAGAAAGCGTTTGGTCATGTTTTAGAGCAAGATTTTGTCCACTGGATAGATTAAGATTGAGTAGATTAAGAAGTTATTAGCTTTAATCATTCAGCAGCTTTTCGGCCAGTTCTTTGGCTAACTTTCCGTCCACCGTATTGTTGATTTTCATGATGCCCTTCATCACGAGTCCTAGATCCTTCTTCGTCTTAGCTCCAGAATCGGCAATGGCTTGAACGACGATTTTTTGGGTTTCTTCTGCGGAGAGGGCTTTAGGTAGAAACTCCTGAACGATCTCTATTTCCTTTTCTAATTGTTCCACCATCTCGGGCCGGCCGGCAGATTGATCGCGGGCTTCTTGGAGGTTGCTATAGTAAGTTTTGAATAGTTTTAAAACTTCTGAGTCGGGGAGAGTGGCTCTGGCATCAACGGCTAATATTTTGGATTTAAGCATGCGCAGGGTGTTGAGCCTAATCTGGTCTCGACTCCGCATTGCTTCTTTAATCCCAAGATTGATTTTTTCGATCAGCGTCATAGCAATCTCTCTGGTTTTGATTTGATATCTAAAAAATAGGATAGATCCGTTTTTGATTTTTCCCAATCAAAACTTCTGAAAGCATCCAACTGAATTAATACGAGTGTAGGGGTTTCACCCGAAATTGACTTTTTGTGCTATGTTGGTTCTTTTATTAGATGGAGGAACCCATGTTTAAGAGAATGTTGATCGGTTTGATAATGATGTCCTGTGCGCAAGTTTGGGCCCTGAGCTGCTCTGATCCTGTGACATTGTCTGATCCAAGTGTGATCGCTTACGATCCTGTTATTTCTACTAATGAAAATGGGGCTGCCGTTTTAAGTTGGCGTTCAAGAGAAGGAAAAGATGATAGGCTCGAGGTCTCGCATAAAACACCAAACTCTTTCTGGTCTTCACCAGAACATCTAACAAGCTGGGAAAAAGACCTTGATAGTCATTGTTGTTTTATCAATGCAGAAGGCGATCTGTTTGCTAAGTGGGAAACAGAGATAGAAGAAGAGAAGGAGCCAAAAGCCATGTTATCTAGATTGCATTTTGCCGAAAAAGCAAAAGAAAAATCGTGGGATTTTCGTTTTACCTGGGCTCCGCCTGATGAAGAGTTCTTTACTTCAGATGAGGCATGTGATTCCGTCGGAAATTTAATTTTTATCGGCGAAGCAACTGTACCCTGTACACTGAAACCAACGGATGTATATAACTATAAAACAATATTTTCTGCTCTCGCACTTTTTTCAAAAGCCCCAGGCGAAATCGACCTGAAATCTAATATCCTGCCTTTAGAAAATAGTCTTAGTGTTTCCCAAATCAGAATTGCCATAAATAAAAATGGCGTAGGATATGTTATTTGGGCTGATTATAAATCAGATAATAAATCATTAATGTGCCAAAAAATCGTAAATGGAAATTTTATTTCAAAACCTGAGTTCGTTTGCTCATTGAATGAAAGAGTTAGTGATATAAAAGCCGATATTAATGAAAAAGGGGACCTTGCGATTGCTTATGTTGATAGAGATGACAGAGCGAGTGCTATAGTTAAAACCGAAAACTCTTGGTCCCCAACTCTTATTTTTGCAGATGATGATGATGACTTATCGGAATTTGACATTGCTATAGATAGTTCTGCCAATGTAATGATAGCAAGCCAAGTAACTATCAACAGATTTGAAGCTATAAAAACTATTTATAAAGCAGCTGATCAGCCTTGGGAAAGCCCAATTCTATTTTCTTCAGGTGATGCTGAATGCGTGTGGCCTGACTTGAAGCCTGATGGAAAAGGAAATTTTGTCATGATCTGGCAACAAGCAAAGAAAGGGCGTGGTGTGATTTTCGGAGTTTCCTTTTCAACAGCAACTCGGAGCTGGTCTGATTCTCAGCGTCTTTCGTTTCAAGGGGAGTCATGTTTTGGATATACCTACAATTTCTCTGCACCAGGAAGAGGGTATATTGCATGGATAATGACTCCAAACGGATTTGATACAGTCATTCAAGTAGCTGAGCTGTTCAATTGATTAGACGTCGAGTTTGTTGAGAGCTTTTGTAAATTCCGTAATCTTTGATTTTCCCTAATCAAAAATTACAAATATAAAAAAAGAGGGTGGAAGTTTCCACCCTCTGATTGTTTTAGAGCTTTACGACATCGTTAAGCAGCCGAAAATGAATTGTGATCGTGCCAATGAACGCCAAATGGGAAGCCATTTTCTACCGCCCCGTCTTTTGATTTTAGTAGAGCTGCTTTTAGGCATTTTGAAGCGCTAACTGCACGCTCAATCTCTGCTCCAGAGCGACCCTCTACATTAGCCAGCCGATTCAATTCTTGCTGTAATTGTTGAGCGTGCCCTGCAAACCCTGCAGCTGTCTGAAAGAGCTGCGGGATTCTTTCTCTCATGAGCGTATTTGTAAAAACGCTCATATCACGTGCATCAGGTCCAAAAGGATCTCTAATCGCGTGTCTGTCGTCACTTTGTGAACGATCTCGAATTATCGTAGACATAGAAATACCAAGTAAAAAATTTAAAATTGTTAGTAAAAATAAATGATATGTCAGGGCTTACGCCCAATAGAAGTGAGATAGATGAGAAAATGACAAAACTAGAAGAGGGCTATGATCACTGCTTTTCATGTAAGAAAGTATAGTGTTTGATGATTCATTTAACAATGCGTAAATGGGGTCTTTCCAGAATAAAGAACTTACCAAGGCTTTGTCGTACGCACTCCAAAAAAGAAAACTACTTAAATATTTGGGTGATTTGCAAAAGCTCTGCTATAATTTTGCCAATTTAACTAAGGATAGAGAGGCAAAAGAGGCATGAAACGCATTTTTTCATCTGAGCTTACCAACCATCACGGAACGCAGGTCTATTTAAGAGGGTGGCTGAATGCCGTGCGTTCTCTCGGAAAGGTCAACTTCTTAATCTTACGAGACTTAAAAGGCTTTGCGCAGATTGTGATCGAAGATAAAGAGGAGTTTCGAAAAATTGCTAATTTACAGCCGGGTTCCGTGCTGAAAGTGATAGGAAAAGCGGTTCAGTCGGCTCAGGCGGGATTGGGCACAGAAATCATTGAGCCTAAAATTACCGTGGAAGTTGCCATTCAGGAAGTTCCGCAAATCGAGTATTACAAACCTGAAATCTCCTCCGATCTTGAGTTCATTTTAGATCATCGCGCGATTGCACTGAGAAATCGCCAGTTGCAAGCCATATTTAAGATTCAAGCTGAGATCGTGCATGCGTATAGGCTTTATATGCATGATCAGGTTCAGGCGGTTGAATACTTTGCTCCGAATATCATTGGGGCATCTTCGGAAGGGGGAGCTGAGTTTTTTAATGTCGATTACTTCGGATATACTGCCACCCTCGCTCAAAGTAGCCAGCTTTATAAACAGATCATGGTGGGTGTCAATGAACGTGTTTTTGCGCTCATGCCATTTTTTCGCGCTGAGCCATCTCACACAACCCGGCATCTAGCAGAAGGAAAGCAGCTTGAATTTGAGATGGGTTTCTTTGAATCTTGGCATGAAATTTTAGACATTCAAGAAGGCTGCATTAAGTTCATACTTAAATTCCTTCATGCGAATTGCGCCTCAGAGCTGGCTGTTTTGAATCATCAAATTGTATCAGCCCCTGAACATGTTCCTTTCCCACGATTGACGTTTGCTGAGGCCCAAGAGCTCTACTTTCAGCGCACGGGCATAGATGAGCGTCATGAGCCTGATTTAAGCCCTGCAGCTGAAAGAGAACTCTGCGCCTATGCCCGAGAAAAATTTGGGACAGACTTTATGTTTGTAACGGATTGGAAGACTAGCAAACGCCCATTTTACTCTTTTCCAAAAGAGGGCGACCCTCAGCTCACCAATACTTTCGATCTGCTCTGTGCAGGCACAGAGATTACCTCAGGTGGTCAAAGACGTCATACATATGAATCGATGGTGGAAGGAATTCGCTTAAAAGAGATGACACCTGAAAGCTTCCCTGATTACTTAAGCATTTTCAAATATGGGATGCCTCCGCATGGAGGATTTGGGATGGGGCTGGAGCGGCTGACCATGACCATGCTTCGTTTGAAAAATATTCGAGAAGCTTCGCTGTTCCCGTCTGATACAAAGCGGATTGCAGGCAATCGTATCAAGGCCAAAATCTTCTTCGGCAGCGAAAATATTCGGAATGAGATTGTTCGACTTCTGCGCGATCAATCTATGGAATTTAAACATCTGGTGCATGAGGCGACTCCAACTTCTGAAGATTCTGCAAGGGTGCGCAATACTCAGCTCGAAGAAGGTATAAAAGCGCTTATCTTAAAAGGAAAGAACACCAAGAAAAACTACCAGTTTAATCTTCCTTCTCACTTAAAACTCGATATGAAGTCTGTTGCTGAACTTGTTGGGGAAAAGTGTGAATTCGAAGATCCTGCCATTATTTTAGAACGATTTGGTCTGCAGATTGGTGGAGTTCCTCCCTTTGGATCTCTTCTGAACTTGGAGACATTTTTCGATGAAAAAATCAAAAACTTAAACAAAGTCGCCTTCAATTGTGGATTGCAAACAGAATCAATCATCATGAAAGGCAGCGATTTAGCCACATTGGTCCAGCCCAAATTTGGCGCCTTCTCCAAGGAGTAAATTTTTTCTGTAGTTCATGTGAAATTTGTTTGGACAAGATGCTGTCATTTGAGAGAATTTGTTTATTAGCAAAGGCTTAAAACATAAGAGGTGGTTATGCGTTGGTTAACAGCGATGGTGATTGGACTTGGAGTTTTAGTTGGTTTTTTCACCTGGAAGAATATGAGTATGCCTAAAACCACTGGGCTGGTTGATGGCCGTTTACATCCCTGCCCAAAGAAGCCCAATTGTGTCTGCTGTTGTCATGATGAGAAAATAAATTACATAGAGCCGCTGCCTTTTTCTTCTAAGGACACTTTAGATCGGATTCAAGCCTTTCTCGAACAACATTACAATGCGCAAGTCATCCAAAAAACACCTGATTATCTACATATTGTAGTTACAAGTTCGGTTTTGCACTTGAAAAACGACTTGGAATTTGCACTTAATCGCAAGAAAGGTGTGGTTCTAGTCCGTGCTGCTGCTCGCGTAGGATACTCTGATTCTGATGCTAATCGCGGTCGCATCGAAACGCTTCGTGTGTTTCTGGCAAACGGCTCTTAATCTACTGAGCCGTTACAGGCATCGATCTTTTCAAGGCATCCGACAATAACGTCGATTTGAGCCGGATCTAGCCCCACCGTCAGGCGGACAGTAGTGCAATCGGTGCCATAAAGCACAGCAAGATTGGGATGGTAGAATCCTATGCCTGGCCGAAAGAGGAGTGGGTAGCCTGCTTCCATGCATTTAATGGTGAGGAATACACCCACCAGGAGTTCTCCTCGAATTGCATGAAGCGGGCCGAAAATCTTAATATCAATAAAAGTGGGATCGGCATCGGCATCGACCGGGATCACGCGATAGTTAGCGTTTTGTTCATTGAAAAGTTTTTTGGGAGCCTTATTTAACACGGCGCGCGTGTTATCAAAAATCTGCTTTCTATAGGATTCTAAATAGGGAGCTGCATGCTTATAGGCAAGGCAAAACCAGTTCATGCTTAAGCGATCTGTGCAAAGCGCAGGATCAGTTAGAAGAGCGTCAAAATGAGACCATTTTTGATCGCGATTATGCACCAAGAAGAAGGGCGCTCCGCAATAATTGTCCATGCCAAAGAGATCGAATTTGAGGCCACTGCGGTAACTGATCACGTTGAGCTGGCCCTTTTCGATTTCGGGCTGAAACTGCACGAGCAATTTGCTGACTCTGGGGGAATCGCTGTAATCGAGTGTGCTATCAATGGCGATCGATAGCGGACGGCCCTCTCTTCCCTTTAAAGCTTTACGCAACATATCTGCTATCTTTTCGGTGTGATACTCCGTAGCTTGATATTCAGTGAGCTTAAAACTGATTCTTTTTACGGTGGGGTTGAATTGGGCAAGGATGAGGTCGACTTGTTGCCAGTCTTGTTCGGTCGCATCGGCAATCGAGGTTGCCTTTGAAATACGTTCGGCGGCAGAAATGCATTCGAAATAGGCATTTTCTCCATAAATTACCCTTGGCGCTCTTCCTAGGGTTTTTTCCATAGCTTTAAAGATGCCGGCAAAGCTCGTCATAGCTGAGGCGTGGATTCCATATCCTGTTAAGGGCTTGAGCGACTGGGGAATGGAAGCGAGATGCTCTTGGAAAGCCTCGAGGAAATCAACTTTCGTAAAGGGGGTGAAAATTTCAAGAAGAGAGGCGTGATCAGCTAGAATTAGCTCAATATGAGATGCTGTATCTTGAAACGAGATCTTTTGCTCTTCTTGCATGAGAAGCTGAAGCTGCTCTTTTATCTTCTTAAAACAGACCTGTACGGCAGAAAAGCGCGTGTTGGAACTTTTGATCTCTTCCCATTTGGCATGAGAGACGTTTTCCGCTAGACTTTGGAGGATTTTCAGCGTGCCTTTCACCATTAGATTTTTTTGTGGATGAGGTGACTTCCAAGCTGCATTTATAGAGCTTAAAAAGGCGATCCACTCCTCTTTGGATTCGAATTCGTTTGGCGCTATAGCCAGAGAGTGCTGATCTACGAGAGAGCTATCGGATGAAAAACGCGGGCGATCTAATTCTACGCGATTAGCCGACAGCCCAAATCTAGAGATCCATTCCAATAGAAAGTGGTGGTGATTCTCGATATTTTCTTTAGTAGCGGAAGCAAAAGGTAGAATACGAAGGCCTCCGATATCTTTTTGCTGCGTGCGTTGGATGCATAAGATTTGGTTGGGGTCTAATTTAAACTCTTTGCAGCATTGTAAAAACGGATTCTCATAAGATTGCCAAACATTGAGCCATTCTTTTCGATCTAACGTTTGGCTTGGAAGGATAGCAGTTAAATCGACAATTACCGGAGCGCGAGCGTTATTTAATGAATGCGCTAATCTTTCGACCGATTTCTGGATCTTTTCCTCTGGTAAAATCTCAAAATATGAGGGCAAGTATTCGCGAATATTCGTAGGTCGGGTCAAGATTAGGGGGAACTGTTTCGGATGGGGAAGGAGCTGTTTCCACGCTTCGATTCTATTCTTGTACGTATCTGAGAATTTATTCGAGGGATCTCTACCATAAGAATTCGTCGATTCAGGATGAACTTGATAGGAGATTCCAAAGGATGGACACATCCAATTCACCAGAAAGGGGTAGCTTCCGGTCATTTTTGCAAGCCAGCGTTTCTGTAAGAAATTTAGAAGCTCTTTGTCTTCCTCTGAGAAGGCAGGGATTTGAGAGAGCATTTTTTTGTTCTGTTGCCAGGCAGAATGCGAATCAGGTGTTTTTTTTAAAAAGAAAGAAACAAAGGGAGAGACTTTGGCAACTTGGGCAAAGGAATGAAGAGCAGCTATGCCGAAGATTCGACTGGAGATAAAACATTCATTGCCAATTGTTGAAGCCCAAGGAGAGAGCTGACAAATGCCCCAACCGATGCCGGTTGCAAGGCTTGCCGTTCCAAAAAGAGCTCCTGCCCCAAGATATAAAGGCGCATCGAAAATCGCATGCAGAACAGGCTCTAAGCTCTCATTCGCCTTAGAAGTGACGATTGCTAAAGGTGGAATAGAATAAGAAGATTCCGGAATGGAAGGTGTGGCAGTCGAAATAATTAATAAAGAGAGTAGGATCATTTGGGTAAATTATTCCGTGTTACTCCTTAATTATTTCTATATTTAATAAAAATTATTTTAGCTATATATTATTTAATTCCTGTTCATGTTTATTGAGGTATGGAGATTTAAAGGAGAGGGGAGGGGGGAGTGATCTCCCCCCGATCATTTAGCTATTTGAAACAGCTATCTGATTATTGACGCTCTTAACGCCGCTTATGTTTTGAGCAATTTTGTTGATTCTGTCTTTATCAGACTGAGTTGGTACATTTCCTGACAGGGTTACAACGCCATTTCTTGTGCTTACAGACACTAATCGAGCCGAAGCAGAGATCGAAGTATCAGCTAAAATCAAAGCTTTTACTTTTGTAGTGATCTCCCAATCAGCTGAACTTTCTTCTTTTTTCATTCCAGTGCTATTGTTGCCGTTGCTAGTGCAACCGAAGCACAATAAGCACATAACGGGAATCAGTAATAGACTTTTCATAGAATTCTCCTAGTTTAAGTTAACTCACCACTTAGAATCCTAAGCCACTCCAGTGAAATTGTAAAATAATTTTCTTAAAACGCGCCCCTAAGACGTAAAGCTAACGGAAAAAAGGACGTGAGCCTTTTCGAGGTCTTTGAGCAATTGAGTTCTGTCGCGATGTGCGAGAAATACAATAAGAGGAGACGAAGTCACCTCAACTGAAGGAATAAGCGTATCGCCCGGCTTTATGTTTAGCACATATTCTTGGAATGAATCGAGTTTTTCAATAGCATCGATTCCACAGATTTTATTTATTTTTCCGCCCTCAAATAGTGGGAAAAAAGCGATTGCGCAGTGTTCTTTTACAATGATGGGATTAGGTATCTCGGTTTTTCCATGAATAAAGACTTCGATGGTCTTTTTATAGGGATCGAAGTTGCTATGCTTTTTTAGAAGAAGAGGAATCCTAGCTCCCGCAAGTCTGGCATTAATCTCAATTAGTGTAGGCCCTTTACGTGGATCGTCTTTAATCTCTAAATGAGCTGGCCCTCTCTGAATCGCAAATGCTTTCACGATCTTAATGCTTTGCTCGATCAGGGATTTCAAGGCGGGATCTTCGAGGGGAAGAGAGATGACATTATAGTAGATGTTTTTAAAATAGGCGGAGTCGATTTTATCATAGCTCCAGATATCGGTTACATATACGTGCTCTCCATCGCTGAAGGTATTTACGGCATATTCCCTGCCTGAAATATACTCTTCCAGCACGGCATATTTAGCATGTCCGCCAAAAAAGTCTTTTTTATGCATGATGTCATGAAATTTATTTTTCAAGTCATCGGTGCTGTCGCATATATAAACCTGGCTGGTTACTGCTCCTTGGGGAGTTTTGATCACGAGAGGAAAGGGGTGTTTGGCAGAAAAGGCAAGCACCTCTTTTTCTGACTGACAGAGTTGAAAATCCGGACAGGATAAACCCGAGCTTTTAAGCTGCTGGCGCATGGCCCCCTTATCTCTGCGAGCTCGGGATAAAGCAATCGAGTTTCCCCAGAGGCCCAAATCGTGACTAATCTGATCTGCGAGCTCAACCCCAGAATCGAGGCCTGCAATTGCAGCTTTAATGTTGAATTTAGAGCGTTTTAGTTCGCGCAGAATTTCATCTTTCTCTTCGGCAATAATAACTTCGTCGCAATTTGAAAAAAGAGCCTCTTCTGTAGTGAGAAAGCTATTTACAAAAACGCTTGTTGGTTTGGTGAAAATCGCGACTACTTTAAAGCCAAGCTCTTGAGCTGAAGATTTAAGAAATGCAGCCGAGCTAATCGGGTCAAAAAGCGCGACAGCATCCATTGAGTGTTTCCTTTTTCTTGGCAGAGTTAGAGTGCGACAAAGCAGGGGCGGGTATATCTTGCAGCAATTTAAGCAGAGTTTGGGGGGAAGCACCATTGAGTGTATCCACCATTTCGAAGCATTTTGCTAATACGTCGACTTGGGTGGGATCTAGCCCTAAGGTTAAGCGAATGGTGGTGTTGTCTTTGCCAAAGATCATGGTGAAATTAGGATGGTAAAATCCTATGCTGGGGCGATAAAAAATCGGATGGCCGCCCTCCATACATCGCACATAAAGAGAGCCCCCCACGAGTGCTGATCCTCTAAGCTGATGAAAAGCGCCAGAGATCTTGATATCCACAAAAGTTGCGTCGGCATCGGGTTCGACATGCACGATTCGATATTGGCTTTGGGCATCAAAAAGCCGTGAGGGCACTTTATCTAGAAGTGCTCGGGTATTATCAAAAATCTGTTTTCGATACTGCTCTAGATGGGGAGCAACGGTTTTGTATGCCAGACAAAACCAGTTGAGACTGAGACGGTCGGTTTGCAAGATGAGATCGTTTGTAAGCGAGTCAAAGGCGGCCCACTTTGAATCTCGGTTGTGGATCATATAAAAAGGCGCTCCACAGTAGTTATCCATGCCAAAGAGATCGAATTTAAGGCCACTTCGGTAACAGATGACGTTAAGCTTGCCGCTTTCGATTTCTTTTTGAAACTCATCTAGCAAAGCGCCTACTCGTGATGAGTTAATAAAATCGAGAGTGCAATCTAGTGCGAGTGTAAGGGGCTTTTCAGAGCGAGCATTCAATGCTTTATGTAAAAGCTCTGCGATCTTTTCTACCTTATATTCCGTGGGGTGTAGATCGATTCTTTTTAAAGCAGGATTGAATTGGGCCAGCAGAAGGTCGACTTGTTTCCAATCTTCCTCGTTCGCATCAAGCACAGAAGAAGCGTTGGTAACTTGTTCTGCATTGAGGATGCATTCAAAATAGGTGTTTTCTCCAAATAGAACGCGTGGCTTGGAGTTTGAAGTTTTCTCCGCCGCTTTTAGGATTCCTGCGACCGTCGTCATGCCTGCCGTGTGAATGCCGCATGATGTCAAAGGTTGAAGCTTCACGGGGATGCTAGTTAGAAGATTGTGATAAATAGCCGGAAAATCTTCTGCTACAAATGGAGAAAAAATTTCTAAAAGGGAAGTGAGATTAGCGTGGATCTGTTCAACATGAGACGCGATGTCAAAGAAAGGAGACTTCTCTTCATTTTGCGCCAAGAATGAAAGCTGCTCTTTTATTTTCAAGATGCTGAGGTCGATAATTGCTGAGCGAGTAGGGCAGGCAGTTAGTTCGCTCCATTTATCTTCTGTAATGCTTGCAAAGAGGCCTTCAAGTATTTGCAAAGTGCTTTTTAGCATCAGGGTCTTCTGAGGATGAGAAGATTGCCAATTCTGCTCGAAAGCTTTCAAAAATGAGACGAACTCTGCTTTGAACTGTTTTTTTGGTGGAATCGAGGCTGTGTGGCAATCTTGGATAAGTGCATTGGTAGGAAGATCGGGACGATCTAGCTCGACCCGATTAGCCGATAATCCAAAGTGAGAGATCCATTTCAAGAGAGAGCGATGAGAACGTTCAACTGCTTTGGCAGATATTGTTGCAAGCGGAAGCAGGCGAATGCCCCCCACTTCTCTTTGTTCTAATCTTTGGATGAAAAGAAACTGGTGCGGATTTAGGCGATTTTCTTCGCAAGCTTTTACAAACTGCGCCTGATAGCTTTCCCAAGTCTTGATCCAAGTATCGCGATCGCTAGTCTGACTTGAAAAAATGTCTGTTAAATCGACAATAATTTTGGAATCGTTGTTTTTTATTTTTAATGCTAATTTCGCAAGCGAAACCTGAAGATCTTCATTTTGTAGAACTTCGAAATAGGAGGGGAGATAGTCTTGGACACGGCCGCAGGGACGGGTCAAAATCAGAGGGAAATTGTCAGGTTGTGGAAGAGTGCGCTTCCAAGCTGCCACTCTGTTTTCATAAGTTTGAGAGAGTTTTACTGAAGGGTTTCTTGCGTAGTGATTTGTCGTCTCCGGATGGATTTGAAGATCGACCCCAAAACAGGGACAAATCCAGTTTGCAATTGAATAAAAGAAACCGGTTGATTTAGCTAGCCAGCGATTTTCCAGGAAGTGAACAAGCTTTTTATCTTCATCAGAAGACATTGGAATTTGCGTAAGCCGCACATGATTATCATACCAAGAAGAGTGGGAAGGTAGAATGCCATTAAAAATGGGAAATTGAGTGGTGGATGGCGCCCCTTTAAACATGTGAGCAAACAAATGTTGTGCTGCCGAACCACACAGGTGACTGATGAGCAGACACTCGTTACCAATCGTGGAGGCAAGGGGAGATACTAAGCAGATACCCCACCCGATGCGAGCCCATAAAGAGAGGGAACCCAGACCTGTGCCTGCTCCAAAATAGACCGCTTCATCCGTGATTTTGTGTAAAACTGTGCTGGCAGTTTCGTGAGAGTCGGTGTCAGATTCTGCTGCAAATACGCAATTCGTAGAAAGGAAGGTGAGTAAAAGGAGCGCCTTAATTTGATTACGGCATTTCATACGGCATTCACATTTGGGTAGGCATTGGCCACTTCCACTAGAACAAATTCTAGGGCTATCAACCGAGAATTAACAAATTTTTCAGCGATAGTCAATATGAATAAAAATTTCAAGTTAGTGTATAATTCGATGTTTTTAAAAAAGCCGTGAGAACATGAACAAAAAAATAGTGCTTTGGGGAGCGTTTTTCGCGCTTGTAATGAGTAGCGGATTTTGTGATGAACTGCATAAAATAGAGGTCGCATTACCTTTGCCGCAAAATCAGCTTGCGCCAGAAATTATCGACTATTTTTATCCCCAAATCATGCAAGAACTTCAAAAGGAGCTCGCCTATCAAAATGATGGGCGCACCCATCGGAACACTCGAGAGTATGGATATAGTTTCTTTAAGATGGAAAATGGGGATTTTAGTTATTCGCCCCCGCCTGAGTTTTTCAATGAGTTAGGCCATATAATTTGCCAAAGTTTGGGTCATGCGCCGCAAGAGTTTACAAATATCATTCTCTCTTCATATGAAGGGGGATTTCATCTCGAGCCTCATATTGATATCAATTCCTCAGATCATCCAAATAAGGGCTATTATTTTGATGAGAATGTCTATGGAATTATTATTGAAGCTGACGCGACTGGGCATCTCTATATCGCACGCGATGATGAGAATATGATCCCTCCCCTAGATCTTCCTCAAGTCTATGCAGTGGATGAAAGACCAGGTGCCGTTTTTTGTTTGCAAGGGAGGTATCGCAAAGCTCCCTATTTCCATGGAGTGACCAAAGTCTCAAAGCGGCGCATCTCAATAACCTTCAGAAGAGTTATCCTTAACTAGCTACAATAAATAGCTGAAATTAGATTCACTCCCAAAAGGGCTTGTAGACCAGTGCGCCATCGGCGTTGTTAACATCGATAATGTGCATATGGTCAATATCAAGTCCTTTCATGAAACCAAGGACGAGCAGGACATTGGAAACCTCAATGCTGGCGAAATCACCGCCGAGCTCTTTGTCGTTCTTGCCTATCAATTGACTAACCGCAATTTTAAGGTCTTCAAGCTTGAAGAGATTTTTACCTAGCAAGGGTGCAATTCCGCGGCCGAAGACACTTCCAACACCTATAACTGTTGTTGTAGGTTTGCAGATTTTATTCCTAAGATCAGGATCAATTTTTGATGAAAGGGAGGAGGCGTGACTTTCTGCTTTCTTCGCATGTTCAAAAGAGAGGGGATTAGGGCTTCGATATGCGGTAAGATTTCGTTTTTGGATCGATTCGATGATGAAGTCTCTGAAGGGGCCAGATCCTTCATCGCTCCCCAAAATACGGAATGAGTCCTTTATGGTCATCTCTATGAACTGGGTGCTACCGCCCCCGATATCCCAAACAACCAGGTTCTCGTTGTCCACGCTTGTCTTTGCTAAAGCGGCTTGAAAGGCTAACTTGCCTTCTAAATCTTGGTCTAGGACATGCACCTGAAGGCCGGTTTCCATCCGAATATTTTGGGCAAATTGTTCTCCATTTACTGCATTACGAAACACCGAAGTCCCAATCACGGCAATTCCTTCTACGGCAAATGAGTTTGCCAGAGCAACAGCGTCTTTGATGGCGCCGATGCCTTGATGCATAATTTCAGGACTTAGTGTCTTGTTGCTGTTTTGTGAGAGATATTCCTGGAAGATAACAGGATACTGTTTGATCTGTAGGATTTTAACAATCTTGTTGGTTGCTAGGTCTACTTCTGCGATACGTAATTTCGGCCCACCTGAGCCTATATCGATAGCAGCGCGCACCACATGCGTATTTTGGGATGCCAAAGGTAGGGGATTCAAAACCGACATACCTAATGCAAGTAAAGACAAGCAATTTTTAATTAATAAGTACATGGCAGCTCCTTGAAAGTGAAAAGCAAAATTTTTTGTCCAAAACTTTACCCGCTAATCTTGCTATTTCCTTAGGGCAGAAAAGGACTCTGGTGTAAATTTTGTCATAAAAAATCATCTTTTGTGAATTGAAATGAGAACAATTTTTGTTTTTGTTAGTTGCTTCCTGCTTAATCTGGCTATGAGTGCTCGGGCAGATGAGCCGTGGATCTTAAAAAAAGAGTTCCTTTCGTCTGAAAAAGAGCTGTTTGATTGCCACAGCTCAGACCTCATCGAAACGGCATCGGGGTCTTTTTGTGTCGTCTGGAAAGGAGGTCCTGGAGGTGGCAAAAGCAATATCGATATCAAAGAAAATGTAGGCATTTGGCTCTCTTTAGATTCGGGTCAGGGATGGTCTGCACCTAAAGAGATCGTCAAAGCGGCGCGCTCTGTGTGCTGGAATCCTGTGCTTTGCAAGTTATCACAACACGAGCTTCTGCTCTTTTTTCGTATGGGAAAAGATCCGCGTAATGCTGTGAGTTTTCTGAAGCGCTCATTTGATGGAGGAATCAATTGGACGAGCGAGGAAATTTTACCCGCAGGCATTGTGGGTCCTGCTAAGTGCAAGCCAATTGTCATAGCCTCAGGAGTACTTATTTGCCCGTCTTCTATGGCTGTCGGGGATCCAGAAGATGTTTTAAAAGCCACTGCAGTGTGGATCGATCTTTCTAAAGATGGGGGGGAGGAGATGGCAAAAAATTGGCCCTTTAGAGATTCCTGGTCGCAAGTTTGGCGTGCTTGAACCCGCGCTATTTTATGATAGTCGCGGGAGGTTAAGCATGTTTTGCCGAGATAGGGCCAATAAAATAGGAGAAAAGGGGTTCATTTGGACGGCGATTTCTACCGATGATGGACTTTCGTGGTCGGAGCTTATGCAAACTTCTCTTCCCAATCCAGATTCCGGAATCGACGTGGTCGATTTAGGAAAGGGGAAGCTCGTGCTTTTATATAATCACTCTCACACCGTGCGCTATCCGCTCAATTTGGCTATCTCATTAGATGGGGGGGAGAGCTGGAGCCTGCCCTATGTTCTAGATGAGTCAGGCGAATTTCCCTCAGGATTTTTAGCCTCAGATGGCAAGTTGCATGTCACTTATGCCAAAGCGTCTGGGAATAAAGAGCAGAGAAGAATCAGACACGCTGTCCTAGATCTCTCTCTGCTGCTTTCAGGTAGCTAGAATCGGTCTATTTCTTGCGTTTGCCCACGAAGCTCATGATTACAAGCACAACGCCTGCGATCACAAGTACAATCGATCCGGTGTGCAGGAGGTCAGCAATTTTTTCATATTTGGTGACTTCCAGCTTTCCCTCGTCGATTTTCTTTTGAGCAGAGCCCGAAAAGGTTTTGCCCACTTCTTTGGTCGTAGGGTTGAGGGAGAAGAGCTTATTTCCTGTATCTACTTTTTGCTGTGCGCTAGAAATTTGGCCTTTTCCTTCTGCGACTTGCTCTGCGATGTAACTCGACATGAAAAACATGACGATACCGGCAATAATCAATACTATTCCTAAAATTCTCTTAAATTTCATAATTACTCCTTTCAGAACCTTTTAATTTCTTTCTTGCATAACAAAAATAAAAAGTAAAGAAGTGGGTTCTGGGATGATGTCTTTCTTAACTCCAAAAAGAAGACGCTAATGCGGAGGGATTAACCCAATTCTTTTTCTAGTCGGCTAAACGTTTTAAAGCGCGGCCATACCGTTTATTAATTTTTCCTAGTGCATTTTTGAATTTTCGTTTCTGCGCAGTGCTTTTTAGGGGAGTAATGACGATAGAACTGCCGTCAGGGGTGGAGATCTGAAGCGGGATGATGAAAGCTAATATCCAAAATACGAATCTCTTAAGTCTTAATTGGATGTAGGAATATCAAGTCGTCGACGTCTTTCATACAAGAGAAGCGTGGGTAGAATAACTAAGATAGTGCCGAAGATGATTGCGGCTAGCGGATAAATCGTGGCGTTATAAAGGGCGCCAGCCATGCCCACGATCAACGCGGCGATGAGCAGCCTTGTGCTGGTAAGTAGGCTGGCTGTGACGCCCTTGATGTGCGGAAGGAGTTCCATAGCTTCTGGAAAATAGAGCCCGATGATCCAGTTAGCTCCAAAAGCGTAGATCACCATCCATAACGTGAGAAGGTAAGGATCGCGAGGTGCAATTAAAGCCGAGGCGGCAAATCCTAACCCACCGATTACGCAGAGAAGTATTCCTGCATTTTTGACTTTTAATGCGCTCCATTTGGCAACCGAACGGTTGAGGAGTAAACTACCACATACCCATCCGCCGAGGAGGGCAGCTTGGAGGAAAGGGAAGATTGTCTTGCTCATGCCAAATTCCACTACAAAAAGCACAGAAGAACCAGAAAGGAAAGCGATATATCCGGAAAATATGACGCTGATCACGACCGTGATCTGCCAGAAAGCCAAATTTCCAAAGGCTTGTTTAAAATCTCCCAGGATCTTTTTTGCTTGAAAGGGTGTTCTTTTTTCTTTAGCAAGCGTCTCTTCGAATAAGAAAAGGCTTACTAGCACGCTCAGCAGGACGAAGATTGCGATGGCGAGGAAGTTTGAGCGAAATCCGTAGGTATTATTGAGGTATCCTCCAATCATAGGCGCTCCAGCCATGATGAGAGGGATGATCGTATTAAGTTTGTTGAGCGCCGTAATGGCTCTATTTTTCTGGAAGGCGTCGAAGATAATTGCAGTGCCTAGAGTGAAACAGCCTCCGCTGCCAAATCCTTGTAGAATACGTCCCCAAAGCATCTGATCAAGATTCTGAGCAAAAAGAGTAATGACGCTTCCACCTAGGAACATTCCAAGCGCAACCATTAACGGTTTTTTGCGGCCAAATGAGTCTGAGAGAGGGCCATAGAGTGGACCGGAGATGCAAATACCAAAAAAATTCCAGGTCAGTAGGCTCTGAATTGCGCCTTCTGAAGCAGAAAACCAGATCATCATATCGGGAAAAGCGGGTAGATAGATATCTGTTTCAATGCAGGCAGCAATGAAGATGACAATGATAAGAAATAAGTATTTTATTTCTGTTTTTGTGTGCATGAAAAATCTCTTAGAATTTGAATAATTAGTCTATTCAATAGTGATTATTTAAGCAATTCGAGAATAGCCTAATAAACTGAGGCTTTTTGACCGGTAATGACTACAGTGACTGATCCTTTTTTGGGGACCTTAAAATCTTTTTGAAATGAGAGCGTGATTCGGTTGCTTCTGGAAGCGGGTTTAGTCACTGTCCAACGCACAGCATGCATGCCAGGCGTGAGATGAGTTTCGAGGGTTCCTTTTTGTCCAAATATATTCGCTTTCTTTTTGAGATGCACATCGTGGCCTTCTACAGTTGCGCTTACTACTTGAACGTCGTTCCAGAGGTCATCTTTCACCTGTATCGATACATGTACATGACCGCGCTTTTTTCCAAGTAATAGATCTGATCCGTCATCTTCGGCTTGTGAGGAGAGAGTAGGGCTCTCCACCACACCAGTGAGTAAAAATACCGCAATTAGAGTTAGGCTCACTCCACCAATTGCGAGAAGTTTTTGTGCGATATTTTTTTTAGGTGCTTGATCAGGCATTAGTAGAGTTCCTTTTAGAAGCAGCTTCTTTGCTTCTTAATCGTTGAACTTCCATAAAAATGCAAGAGAGCACTTTTTTACCTGAGTTGACAAATGTCGCTTTTTCGCTTCTTTTTTCAGGTTGCGAAGAAAAAATGAAAAATAAACTTGCATGAATTCCGGAAAACTCTTACATCACTTATTAGAAGAAACGAGAAATGCGCTATCGCAGTTCTCTCAACTGAGACAGAACAAGGGAAACATTTATGGCAAAAAAAGCAAAAAAAGCAGCAAAAGCAAAACCTAGAAAAGCAACGAAACCTAAAGCTAAGAAAAAGACTGGTGCAAAGAGAAAGTCCGGTTTAACACAAACAACTTATGCTTTAACTCCTGAGCTTTCAGCTGTTGTTGGATCTGGAAAAATGACTCGTCCACAAGTTGTTAAGAAACTTTGGGTCTACATCAAAGCTCGCAAGTTGCAAGACACAAAAAATAGAAGATTGATCAATCCAGATGCTAAGCTCGCTGAAGTAGTTGGCAAAAAGCCAATCGACATGCTCAAGCTAGCTGGCGCTCTAAGCAAACACATCAAGAAGTAAGTTTGTCTTAAAAGTTGCTGATTTTTAGTGCCGGGGGAGCCAAGCTCTTGCCCGGCATTTTTATGTCTGGGATGAACAGGTACTGCTAGGTATAATTCGAAACTCTTCAACGATTTTCCCGCCAATAAGATGCTCTTGTAGTATGCGCTCTAATACCTGAGGCGTACATGAGTGATACCAGACCCCGTCGGGATACACGACGGCTATCGGACCATTTACGCACACTCTCAAGCAGTTAGCTTTCGTTCGCCAGAGATGCACCTGCCCCTGCAGATTGATCTCTTCGATGCGTTTCTTCAAATAATCCCAAGCAACTAGGCTATCTTCGCGCTTGCAGCATTTTGGCATCCCTTGGTCACAGCATAAGAAAATGTGCCGTCCGGCTTGTCCAATTTTTAACTTCTCAGCCATTTGTTGCATTCTTTCAAGTTCCATGTCTTCCTCAGCTTTAAAAAAGGCAAGATTAGCAGAGAGAAGAATTTTTTACCTGGACAGTATTTATATAAGCACATATTTCTAAAAACAGTTAGAGATCATTAAAAAAGTGAGTTTATGAGTATGCAGCGTGTTATCGGATTTGGGTTGTTTATTGTGGGTATTGTTATTCTGATTTTTGGAATTAATGCAACGCACAAAGCGGGTGAGAAGATACTCGGAGGCGTTACCGGGCACTATTCTGATACAACCATGTGGTACATCATTGGGGGAATTCTCTTGATTATTATTGGCAGCGGAATCGTATGGAGAGGAAGACGTTAGTCTTCATAGGGATGCCCGTTGAAGAACATAGAAGCGCGGTTTAAAAGCTGTTTAAACTCTTTCTTGTCGAGTTTTTTTAGGAGTTCATCAGACATATCCCCAGCGTGAGGGATAAACGTCACGCCAAGTACGCCTGCGCATCTAATTCCATCGGGGTGTTTCGGTGAGACTAGTGAGGTTTTTGGTATTAGATAGAGCGGTTCGGTTTTGCCATCTTGGAGCATGCTCGTAGAAAGCATATAGTGCCTATGATCATGACCTGATTTAGAATTAAGCGTGATTAAGTGACCGCGCACAGCGTCCAATTTTTGGTCTCCATTGATCTCTTTAGCGCCCAGTCCTGCACAATTAAAAACAACCAGCTCTTTGACGTCATAATATGAATAGATTTCTTTAGTCTTAATGGGGATATTCAATCTCTCAACTTCATCGGTCAATTGCTTCATTAGTTTGCTCGTATTCATGAAGAAGGTCTTATACTCATACATGCCTTCGTGAACAACGCCGTTGCCAAAATCTAAGGCAACGAGTTTTTTAGGGGAAATTAGCTTGCGATTGACCAAAAAAGACAATTCCCGCGAGGTCGTTGCATCACAATAGATCGGCATCAATTGAGCACAGCCTTTACTAAAAAAGGGGTGCTTGCCGCTTTCGATCTGTTGATAGACCAAAAATGACTGCGCAGCTAGGTCATAAATCTGATTCATCTCGTCAGGCGTGGTCTCTTTGGCAATTAGGCCGAAGTAGCCGGCTGCTTTCCAAGAGGCACTGTCATAGTGGTCTATCGTGTAGATGCCCGCAACTTTGTATCCCCTATTAGTCAGTTCGATGGCTGTTGTTAAGCCCATGCAGCCAGATCCAATGATGCGGATAGGAATACTTTTATTGGGGATGCCTTTTTCAAAAAGCTCAATGGCTTTTTGCACGGAGCCAAAAAGCGTAGTCCATCCTACACTTCCATGGCCGTAACAATTGACAATCGTTTTAGCATTTTTACCCATATCGTAATCTTCGACAGAGATATTAAGACCCTCTTCGCGGGTGGGGCGCATGCAGGTGTATTCTACTGAAATTGTATTTGGAGAGATAACGGGAGGCGTTAATCTGATAACTCTTCGCGCATCGATTCCGAAAAGTGACGAACACGCCAATATTGCTCCAAAAAAACTAGCTTTAATGATCGCCACCTTCATAGGAACAAGACCCTCTTTAAACTTTCTCATAGCAGCAAGGAGATTTTGCTAGAAGTCAAAACAATAAACGCATCGTCATAGTTAAGATGTTTTAGGAGGGAATTTAAGCAATATTAAGGCTAGAATCTGAAGCTCTAGCTTTAAAGAGCCCTTTTCCTTAAAATGCCATTCTTAAAAAAACAGAGAGAGATTTTATGAAAGTTAAGCGACTTGCGTTGGGGTTGCTGTCTATGGTGTTTTTAACTGCATGTAATGTCGATAGCACAGAACCAGCAAGCGCAAACTTGCCGCCACCAGTTAAAGCCGCCCATCCAATTGATGATATTTTACAAAAACGACATAGTGGGTACTCTTTTGATTCAACGCGGCCTGTAACCTCTGATCAAATTCAATCTATTATTAAAGCCGGTCAATCTGCTCCCTCATCTTATAACGACCAGCCCTGGTGTTTTATCATATGCGACCGCACAACCAATCCAGCCGCTTATAACAAAGTCTTTAACACCCTTGTCGAATTTAATCAAAATTGGGTAAAAAACGTTCCTCTTCTGATTGTGTCTGTGGCCTCCGCAAATTCCCACAAAGGCGCCTTTAATCGCTGGGCGCAATACGATACAGGTGCCGCAACTTTCAGCATGATGCTTCAAGCGACATCGCTGGGTTTAATGGCACATCAGATGGGTGGTTTTGACGAACTAAAGCTGCGCGAAGTTTTTGGAATATCCCAAGATTTTGTTCCTATGGCTGTAATGGCTGTGGGCTATGCTGCAGAGGACGATGTGGCGAATGAGAAAGACAGAAAGCCCCTCTCGGAAAATTTCTTTATGGGAACCTGGAATGTAGCTCCGCGTTAAATTTTTTGAGATGTTGTTACAAAATAATACGCCTGATACGGTAGCAAAAATAAAGAAAGAGAGTACTAATCATGCCTGATACGAAGGATCCACTTCTTACCAATTTAGTCAATGAGTTGAAAGGCAGCGATGCATTACATGCCTTTGATCTAAATCAAAATCCAAGCGACGCTACTCATAAAAATGATACTACCCCTAAGAAAAGCAGTTTAAATATTTGGAGAAGTCTTAATGTTTTTGCTCTCCTAGTTTTAGCCGGAAGTGTTGGATTTTCGTATTTCTACTTTCCGAAAGAAATTCAAAAATTCAAGACTCAGAATTCTTCAGTGCGCCGTCAATTAAGAGAGATAAGAAATAGCACTTGGATGACTATGCCTCTTTTAGGAGGAACTCCCGTTCCTGCACAATTGCGCAGCGTTCCTTGGGCTGAAAACGCAGGCATTGTCCTAGAAACTAGGACCGTCAATATTCGCAATGTGCTCGCTGCTTACAACGCCTCAATCGTCAATCACAATTCTGGCTATCTACTCTTTTTCCGTCAGGATGTTTTCAATCGAACCCGCGAACCTTGTCCTTTTTATTCTTACCTCGGGGTTGTTGAACTAGATCGCAACTTTGAACAAACGACGAAGGAATATACTAGAATCGACACGAATAGCGACTATTCAGAAGATCCACGAGCTTTTAAAATCGCAGATCAACTCTATCTCTCATATAATGATGTGCGTCAGCATACACATCATTCTCGTTCGATACGCGTGGCCCGTCTGAATCTAGAAGATTATTCACTTGATTTCTCCACAAACCTCGATCTTAATCAGCAACGCCTGGAGAAGAACTGGACTCCATTCGAATATGTTGGAGAAGATGGGAAGCCTCATCTCTATATTGAATATCATTTGAGCCCACATAAACTTTTAGAGTTGCCTGAGCCGGATAAACCTCTTGTTAATTCCTTAAACTTCCCTGATCATCCTTCGCTGCCGATGCTACCTTGGAAAGATACTATCTGGGGGTTGCCACGTGGTGGCGCGGCTCCGCAAAGAATTGGTGATGAGTATTTAGGCTTTTTTCATAGTTCATTTAAAGATGAAGAAGGAATTAGCTGGTATCTCATGGGTGCTTATACCTTCGAAGCCAAGGCTCCTTTTGCGTTAACCGGGATCTCACACTACCCAATCCTTTTCAAAGGAATATACGATTCTCCACCTTTAAACACGGCCAATCCTAATTTGCGCTGCATTTTCCCTGCGGGATTTGCTTTTGAAAATCGCGATGGCAAAGAGCTGATCCACGTCTCGTGCGG
Source organism: uncultured Chlamydiales bacterium (assembly GCA_963700985.1). Classification (GTDB taxonomy): domain Bacteria; phylum Chlamydiota; class Chlamydiia; order Chlamydiales; family Rhabdochlamydiaceae. Next base: position 901,042 of record OY969554.1, on the reverse strand, counting down.
CGAGAATGATTCAAACATTAAAATTCTGACTATGGACAAAGAAGCTCTACTTAAGAGCTTGCATAGGTTTTAAGTAATCTATTTGAGATCAGGGGCTTTTAAAAAGCCCTGATCTCAAGATTTTAGAGTGTGTGCACTCTAGAATTTTGCAACGTTTCTAGATAGTCTGTTCAATTCTCTAGACATTTTGTGGATTTTTTTAGCGAGCGTGCTTTTTTTTCGAGCAGCAATGCGAGCAGCAGTTCTTTTCATAAAATTCCCAAGTTAAGTTTTTTGGATGTGCAGAAGAGAGGATCTTAATTTAACAATAACCTAGGGGTTTTATGTTAATTAAATCCAATCTCTGTAATCTTTAATATAATTAATTTTAAATTAAACTTAAATAGTTAGTTGTAAATTTCGGGGTTTAATGTGTAAGTGCTTAATTAAGAGCGCGCAACTTCTTTTCTAGCTCTTCCCACCGAAGGTAGAGCTGTTCGATACGTGTTTCTATGAGGCCGATCTCAGTGCAGACCGCTTGGAGGCGTTCAGGATTTTGAGCCACTTCGGGGCTTTCAAGTTGAAGGTTGAGCTGTTTGACGGCTTCTTCCTCTTTTAAGATCTTAGCTTCGATCTGATCGTATTCCTTTTTTTCATTGTAAGAGAGCTTAGCCTTATTGCTGGTTGCCTGTTCGGCTTTTTTCTCTTTGTGTTTGAGCGGTGCAGCTGTGCTTTTAAGCGAGCGCTCCCATTGAGAATAATCTGGAAAGAGCGTCGTTTGCTCGAGATTACCCAGAGCTAGCAGGCTATTGCAGATCCGATCCAACATACATCGATCATGGGTGATCAGGACCACAGCGCCTGGAAAATCGAGCAGACTCTCTTCGAGGATCTCCAGGGTGGAGATATCTAGGTCGTTGGTAGGCTCGTCAAGTAAGAGTAGGTCGGCGGGCTGCAGCATAAGATGGGCGATAGAAATGCGCGCTCTTTCGCCTCCCGAGAGATTTGCCAAGGGCATATCGAGGATATCAGGAGAGAAGAGAAAGCGCTTGCACCAGCCGTTGACATGGATCATTTGGCCGTGAAAGTTTACAAAATCGCCATTAGGAGAAAGTGCTTGCCTGAGAGTGATCTCATCAGGGAGCTTAATGCGGTGCTGATCGAAATAAACGATTTTGAGGCCATCGGCCTTTTTAATCGTGCCTTGATCGGGAGCGACCTCACCCTGAAGCATTCTTAGCAATGTGGTCTTTCCAGAGCCATTAGGGCCCATTAAACCGATTCTAGTGCCAGGAGAGAGTGTGAAGTCGAGATGATGGAACAGAAGGCGTGCATCTGCATGTTTAGCGAGATTCTTAGCCACAAGAAGCTTCTGTGTTTCGCGATGGGTCGCGGCAAAATCGATATCGGCTTTTTTCTGGCGGTTTCGATCTTGAACTTGGGAGAGCTCTTGCAGGAGCTCATTGGCATCATCGACCCGAGATTTGGATTTAGTGGTGCGGGCTTTAGGCGATTTGCGGAGCCATTCGAGTTCGCGGCGGCCTTTTGAGGCAAGTGAGCGCTCTTGCTCGAGTTGTCCCTTTAAGAATTGCTCTTTTTGCTCGAGAAAATTGGAATAGGGGCCATCGATGGAAAATAAGCCATTGGGATAGACCGGATTGATCTCAACGACTCTGTTCACCATGTTTTGCAGGAAATAACGGTCATGACTCACCAGCAGATAAGAGGGTGCTTCCCGAGAGAGGAATTTTTCCAGCCAGAGAATCCCTTCGAGGTCGAGATGGTTGGTTGGTTCGTCCAGAAGCAGTAGGTCAGGGGAGGAGATTAGTTGTTGAGCCAAGCTCAGCCGCTTTTTCCATCCGCCAGAAAGGCGCAAGGCCGAAGTCTCCTTGCCTGTAAAACCTAACTTGCTCAGCCAGGTTTGAACGAGAAGCTCTTTCTCGTAATCGGGACGTTCATCGTTTGGATCTAATGAATTTAACAATACGGTCTCGGGAGTCTCATCCGGGAATTCACAAGATTGCGGCACGTAGCCAATGCGTAAGCCTCGTTTGATCGACTGCGTCCCTGAGTTGGGCTTTTCTTGTCCTGCGAGAATTTTAAGAAGAGTGGACTTACCAGCGCCATTTGGCCCGATTAAGCCCACCCGCTCTCCTGAGAAAATGCTAAAGGAGAGGTCTTTAAAGAGTAAGCGCGTACCGTAATACTTGCTTAAAGCTTGGCAATTGAGAAGTAAGGTCATTCGCCTAGTGTAACGAAGACCGTACTTTAATTACATGCCAGCGCTGACTTTAGCTACAGCCTTATCTGGCGACATCTTATTGCCATCAGCATAGCTCATAGCCTGATCCTTTTGCTCAGGAGTAAAGTCATTAAATACTTTGAAAGATTGAGTGCTGAGTTCTGCTCCAAAAGTATACAGGTTGTCTTCTCTATTTTCTTTGTCGCAGCGCATATCAGTTTTTCCATCTTTTCGGCACTTTGGGTAGTTAACTGGCTTGCTCTGCCAAGCAGATAATTCAGAAGTAAATAAACAGATGCCCGCCGCAAGGCCTAAAACAGCTAATTTTGCAAAACTCTTGGTTATCATGATTTTTTCCTGTGGTTATCCATACCCTCAAGAAAATCCTTTAAAGTTTTTTTGTCAATGAAATGGCAGCTCAATGCCAAAACGGAATATTTGGAGCAGAAATCATGCGACCCATAAGCTGTATAGAGGTTGTCCCGGTTACCAATAATCCAAATGCACCAGAAGCAAGCGTAGCCACTTTGCCTCCTACCGCACCCGCTGCACCAGCTACCACTGCCCCGGTTGCAATTGCCCCTATATAAGCACCTGATGCAATAGCTGCTCCTGTTCCTTCTAGGCGATTAGCTAATAAACAAGCGATAAATGGTAGAGGAGCAGTAAGAGAAGCTCCAGCAAAACTACCGACCGCATTGACAAATCCTGGAGTGCCCATAGAAGCAACATATGCCGCGTTTAAAGCGGAGATAGCTCCTTGTAAAGTCTGTGTAGTCTCAGGAATTTCCTCAATTCCTCTTGCTTTTGCGAGCGCATTTGCCAACACAGATTCTAGGCCCGCTGTAACGGCAGCAACTGTCACGGCTAAAGATCCTACGGCTACGCTTGCAACTACTCCTGTGCCGAGCGTTGGCACGAGTGCAGCTCCAGCATGGGCAACAGCGGCTCCCATCGCAAGTTGAGCAGCCAGGGGCGCAACTTCTCGTCCGATCGCAATTCCTCTATGAGCGAATTGAAGAGAAGTGGCTCGCCAAGAAGATGAGCTTTGTGTCCTATCCAAAGCCGCATCTATTCTATTCGACAGGGTTGATGCATTGCTTTTGGCGTTTTCATGGGATTCGAGGAGTTCAGCTATTCGATAAAGATTCTTAAAAGCTGCGGTCTTATCTTCCGGTGACATTGCACTAACTCCGCTAGACATATTAAATCTCCATTGGCGAGGTTTTTTAGTGAACAATTTACTGAGTTTTAGATTTTACAGGAAGTTTCTTCCGACTGGACGAAAGCGACTTGTGTTGTCCCTATCGGGGAATGTGGAGGAGTGCAGGGCCAATAAAGAAATGATCTAAAATCTTCCAAGAGAGTTCGGCAGCAGCATAAAATCCGACTCCTCCCCCTGCGAGCGCAAATACTTTACCGGCTATAAGGCAAGTTTTGCCAATTACCAAAGATGCAGTTGCGGCTGCAGTTCCAAATGTCGCTACAAAGATCGCCTCAGCTCGTTTTGAAGGAAGAACAACAAAAGTTAAAGTTAGCAAAAAAGTTGGTAAAGCAGCCGAAGCTCCTAAAACAGCGCCTACAGTATTGAAAAAACCTGGTGTTACCGCCATGGCTACGTAAGTACCCATCATGAATCCAATTTCTCCATGCATTCTAGGGGGTTTTTTGAGGCCTATCGCCTTGGCAAGGGCATCTGCAGCTGCCGCTCCAACACCCTCCGTAAATGCCGCGGTTGCCACGGCTAGAGTGCCCACAGCCACATTTGCTATTACACCCACACCAATTGCTTTTATTGCAATGCCAGAGATAATAATAGCAGTCGCTCCGAATGCGCATTGTGTAACTCTTGGTATAAGGTCTTTTCCAAAAGCAATTCCCTTCTGAGCGTACTGAAACAAGCTTGAAAGACACCCATGTTTAGTGGTCTTTGTCTCAGCTTCTTTTCTGTATATGATATTAGCACCGGCCTCTGCAGCCCTTTCGATCAAAGAAGAGATGTCTTCGTCATCATTTAGTTCAAAATCAAAATCTTTAGGCAATTGATCTCTCAGTGCATAAATCGACCGAAAAATATTACGTTCTGCTGGAGGGCGCGCGTTAATTGGGTGTGCCATATGAACTCTAATTAGATTTCGCAGGATGTTTCTTCGGGTTGGGCGATTGCGACTTCACAGTCTTGCCAGGGATAGTTGTGAATTAGCTGACGGATTTCGTCAGCAGATTTCGTGCGATTGATCGATTCACGTAGATGCGAAGCACCGTGAATATTGCGCAGAAACCAGCAGCCAACGCGTCTTAAATCAAGCGCGGCTTTATGCGGATCTTTGTAAGCCACAATATGTTCTAAGTGTTCTAGGAATGTATCGCGTCGATCAAGAGGAGTGTGCATACGGGGAGATTCGCCGGAAAGGTGACGGTAAATATCTTCGATGATCCACGGTTGCCCCATAGTTCCACGTGCCACTAAGATCGCATCGCATCCGGTATACGCAAAAATTCTCTCTGCGCTCTCGGCATCCGTGATGTCGCCATTGCCAATTACCAGAATATTCTTAGCGGCTTTCTTACAATCACGAATATAGTCCCACTTAGCCGGGCCTTTATAAGCCTGAGCGCGCGTGCGTCCATGGATGCAGATGGCAACCGCGCCAGCCTGTTCGGCAATTTGCGTGACTTGTGGGCCTACAATGCTGTCAGAGTCCCAGCCGGCCCGGATTTTAACTGTCACGGGAATTTTCACAGCTGCAACCATCTTTGAAATGACCTCGCCGATAAGCTCAGGGTTTTTGAGCATGCCAGAGCCGCTTCCATCTTTCGTCACTTTGTCCACTGGACAGCCGCAATTTAAATCGAGCACATCGAAACCCATGTCTTCGATGATTTTTGCGCATGTTCCTGCCATCTCGGGCTTACTGCCACAAAGCTGTGCACCGATGGGGTGCATCGAGGGCTCATAGTCAAGCAGGCGATAGGTCTGTGGATTTTTGTAGATCAATGCATCCATCTTCACCATTTCGCAATAGACCAGGCCGGGACGATATTTTACAGTCATCTTGCGAAATGGCAGGTCCGAACACCCCGCTAACGGGGCGCAGAAAATGTTCGATGGAAGCTTTAACTTCCCTAGGTAAAAGGGTCTTTTTAATGACATGCGAAAGAGTGTGACGTTTTCCTAGTGAAAATTCAATTTAAACTATTTTTTAACTTTTCAAGTTCTTCAATTGAAGAGTATATCAAAGCATGTTATGGCTGGAAATGAGTTTATATTACTTCAAAAAGAGTCTTTGATGCACGAAGATGAGATCCTTCCCTTTTTGGAAAACCACTCCCTCTTTGCTGGGTTAAATCCCGAGCAATATGCATTGCTCGTTGAGCAAGTTGAGATTAGGCATTACAAGCCGAATAAGGTCATTGTCAAAGAGAAGGATGCTTCACGCGACCTCTACATCCTTTTTGAGGGCGAGGTGAATATTCTAAAGTGGGATGAAAAGAGAACCGAACAATTTAAGATCGGCTCACTTGTAACCGGGGATCTTTTTGGAGAGCTATCCTTTATCGATGGAATGCCTAGATCTACAACGGTTAAGACCACTAAAGATACGGTGGTACTCTCATTGAAATATCAAGTTTTTCATGAAGCTTTACCTGCGATGAAAGAGATCATCCAGGTCTTAACATCGAATGTGGCGAAAATTAACACGCAAAGGTTGCGCTCAGCGAACGAAGATTACGTGATGAGTTTGCGTAAAGAAGTTGAGCACTTTAAATTACGTACGCAATTCGGGCAGTTCTTCATTTATATTCTTCTACTTTTAGGCATCGGATTTTCTCTCAATCAGTATGTAGAAACTCATTATGTCGATCTACGCAAGCAGCCTAATATTTTCAGTTGGACCTATCTAATTGTTCTGGTCTTGCCGATAGCCATCATGGCGAAAAGCTTTCATTATACTTTGCGAGATGTTGGCGTAACGTTAATTGGTTGGAAAAAATCGCTTATCGAAGGGCTCATCATAGGTGGGGTTCTGGCAGTGATTTTTCTTTCATTAGCTTGGTTTTACGTAAATGTTTTAAATGGACAACGCTTGCCATCTGAGCGTGGCCCTATTACGGTGCTGGTAGTTGCCTCTTACTTTACACATGCCTATCTGCAAGAATTGATGTCCCGCGGGATTGTGCAGACCACTTTACAACGTTTTTATGAAGATGAAAGAGGGATCAAAACAGTCGTGATTGTTTCCGCTTTATTTGGAATTTTTCACACACACATCAGCCTCAAATTTGCAGCGCTCACGTTTTTTGGCAGTCTTATATTCGGTTTTATCTATCTGCGTCACCGCAACCTGATCGGCGTTACAATTGTGCATACGATTTTGGGCACTTGCGCGCGCTATCTCGGCCTTATGTAAGTTTTGGAGTTTAGGACTTAATGAAGACGATTCTTCTGTTAATCTGTTCCAACATTTTTATGACTTTTGCATGGTATGGCCATTTAAAATATCGCCAATCTCCTTTGATTTTGGTGATTCTTGTTAGCTGGGGAATTGCCTTCTTTGAATATTGCTTTCAAGTGCCTGCAAATCGTATTGGCAGCTACGAATTTTCACTTGTGCAACTGAAGACGATACAAGAGATCATTACCCTTGTGGTTTTTTGCATCTTTTCTTATTTCTATTTCGATCAGAAGCTTGGGTTCAACCAAATAGTGGGCTTCATTTTTCTTGTGCTCGCCGCATACTTCATATTCAAGACGGGCTAAAAAGATGCCCTATCAAGCACGGAGAGTTGCGCTTTTTATCTATATAAAAAAAATGATTATGCTTATTTTCTCGCTTTTGCTTAGAATCCACAAAAATAGAAGGGCATAAATTTGAAGCAGCGTGACTGATTCAATGCTTTACATGAAAAATGAGCTCTTCTTTCAATTTAGGATTTTTTGAAGTTAAGTAACCAAAACATGGGAGAAACTGAATGAACAAGAAATTTATGGCATTAGCCCTTCTCGGTGTAACTGCTGGAATCAGCTTGCAAGCGGAAGGTGAAGTAGCATGGCAGAAAAAGCCTATCGATGAGTGCCGAAAAGGCGATGCATCTAGCTTCGAGAGTTCTTTGAGCCATTATTCAGCTGCTAAATATCGTTCATTTACTCCAGAGCAAAAGAAAAAAGCTATGGATCTAGCTGACAACAACAAAATGTCACCAGATGATGCAGTGGATAAAGTTGCATCAGACATGAAGAGATAATTTTCCTTTTCTTCATTAATTCAAGCGGCTGATTCTTTTAGAATCAGCCGCTTTTTTTTTGCTCGCGCATTACATTCGGATATTTCAGCCTGCTGCATTTATTGCATTCTTCCTAGGATGCCGATGAGGCCGATGATGATGAGATAAAAAGCGACGATATAGTTAAGGATAGCGGGAAAGATCAAGATCAGTATTCCGGCGATCAGTGAGATGATAGGATTAATTACTACGAACATGCTTGGCCTCTTTGCTTTTTTTAAAACGCCTATTCTTTTTCATATAGCTAAAATTGATTTATAAAAATATTTTTATTGCATAATGATTCATTATCGCGCTAGAATTGCCAGAAATGGTATAATTCCGTTTTATATTTAAGAGGTTTTGTTTTGCTTAAAAAAACTTTTTTATGGAGTCGAAAGCATTTAGAAGCGAGTCTGCTTCCAATTGAAGGTCAATGGCTTAAGAAGTCTGCTGGCCTAATTTATCAAATGTGTAAGTTTTGCTTAAGTTTAAATGCGACACTTCTCACAGCTCCCTTTTCTTTGTTACAGAGCCGCTTATCAAAGCAAAATGTTCGCGCTTCTGCTCTCATGGACTTTTACCGTGACCCGAAATGGAATGAGCAGCTCATGGAAGCGGCCCCCGTCGAAATTGGATTTGCCACATCTGATTTTCAGGATAATGGACCGGGCAGACATCCGAATACAAACTGGCAGCAGCATTATGCGCGCAATAGTGAAACTATCGGTTCTTTGGGGAAAATGCCCGATATGTGGAACAATCCCGATCAAGTGATTGAGAGATTATGCGAATTGGGCGTGAAGAAATTCCGCTTTTCTGTGGGCCGAGATAAAGTTGAACCAGAGCTTGGGCAACCTTACGATCAAGAGGCTTTGCAGCATTACCGTCATTTTTGCCGCAAGCTTAAGGCGAAGGGGATTGAACCCATGGTTACCCTTTACCATTTCAATGATCCTCTCTATTTTAGTTGGGAGCGCTTAGAAGATGTAGAGGGCTTTGTGCGCTATGCCGAAGCAGTCTCTGAGGTTCTTTATGCAGAAGGCGTGCGTAAAATCATCACCATAAATGAGCCTACAATCGTAGTATTTCAAGGCTGGGTACAGGGAGCTTTTCCTCCGCACCGCAAAGGTGACTTTAAAGGCGCGGGACTTGCGCTTAAGCACATGATGCTTGCACATGATCTAGTCTATGAAGTTTTAAAACAAAGGCATCCAGACTTTGAAATTGGCATCGCGCATAATCCGCTGCGCTTTGAATATTATCACAAATGGAATCCTTTATACTCTCCAGCTGAACGGGTGGTTTGTCACTATCTCACAGAAATTTATCATGGCGCTTTTATGCGCTTTTTTAAGACGGGCATCTTTACCTTAAACATTCCCTTTTTAACTAAGCAGTCTTTTACAAGACCTAAGCGGCCGCATCTCGATTTCATAGGCCTGCAATACTACACCGATCCGCTTATTAAACTTTCTATGACGGGAGCTAAATCGGCGAGTCGTATTCCTGAAGAAAAACTTACCTCGTATGATTACCGCACTTTTCCTGAGGGACTTGCCTCTGCGCTTGAAGAGTTACGCGCACTGAACGTGCCCATCGAACTCACTGAAATTGGAATCGATACGGGAATCAATACAGATTCTAACGATCAAGCGCGAATCCTCTATTTCGATAAGATCTTTCAAGTCATACAAAAGGCGATTGATGATGGCGTGCCTGTACGTGCGCTGTATTTCTGGACGTTGATCGACAATTTAGAGTGGTTAAAAGCTTGGTCTGTGCGTTTTGGCTTTTATAGTTTTGATCCGGCAACGGGAAAAGTTACGCCGCGCTCGGTTTGTGCGTGGTTAAAAAATTGCGTTGCCAAACGCAGGTCTTTAGTAAATGATCTTGGGGTAATTCCAACTGGCAATCGCGAGCAGAATCACAAAGATCAGCAAGCTAATGCCGAAATCGAAAGGTAAGCCATAATAGCTTGGCTCTCCGACAACCATCAGAGAGCGCATCGCATCTACTTGATAGGTGAGAGGATTAAATATAGAAAACGTGCGGATCCAAGAAGGCATGATTTCAATTGGATAGAGTGCGTTACTTGCAAAGAAAAGCGGCAGGGTTATCACCTGGCCTAAGCCCATAAAACGTTCGCGCTTTTTTACAATCAAAGCCACAAGCAGAGAGAAGGTAGAAAAGAGTGCTCCACCGATCAAGACCATCCCGCATACTCCCAAAAGAGCTAAAAAGTCGAAGCGTAGATTTACCCCTAGCATTATTGCGATGGGGTAGATCACGAGGATTTGAGACAGTGCACGTAGACTGCCGGCAAAGGCGCGGCCCAAAACCAGGAAAGAACGGGGCGTCGGTGTGACCAGTACTCGATGTAAAATACCCATGTCACGTTCCCAGATTAAAGAGATCCCATAAAAGATAGAAATGAAAAGCGTACTCTGAGCTAAAATCCCAGGCGTGATGTAATCGATGTATGAGAGTTTTCCAGTTGGGATAGCGCGTGTGTTTGCCATAGCCTGACCATAAATCATTAGCCAGAGAATCGGTTGGATCATACGTGTCAGTAGTTCAGATGGATCGTGCCTTAATTTACGAATATCGGCTTCCACTACAGCGCAAATTTGGATCCAGTGTTTAGTCCAACCTTGAGATTGTACGTCTGACTTGCTTGACATTCTGATAATCGCCCCCTTCTTTTTTAACGGATGTGCCTGTGTTGTGAATAAAGACGTCATCTAGGGTGGCTTTTGGCCCTAAAGATCTTTTCAAGTTTTCCGGGGTATCCATGGCTACGATCTGACCTAAGTGCATGAACGCCACAATATCACAAATTTTATCAGCCTCTTCCATGTCATGTGTGGTGAGAAGAATTGTGCCTTTTGTGTTACGCCGCCACTCTTGGATGTGCTCCCAGAGAATGCTACGCGCGGATGGGTCGAGACCTACGGTGGGTTCATCGAGAAATAGCAATTGAGGATTATGCACAAGCGCCTGAGCAATTTCTAAACGGCGAATCATGCCTCCTGAATACTGGTTTACTAATTGGTTTTGAGCTCCTAAAAGCCCCATGAAATTTAACACTTCGTTCATGCGTTTTTTTCGAATCTCTTTTGGAAGCCCATAGAGTTTTGCGGAGATCGAGAGGTTCTCATAGCCAGTTAGATCGCCATCAGCGCTGAGAAGCTGAGGGACATAGCCGATTTTTTGCCGGATTAAGGCCGGTGATTGAACAATGTCATACCCCAGGACTTGTGCGCTTCCGGAAGTGGGAGGCAAAAGAGTGGTGAGCATTTTGATGGTCGTACTTTTGCCAGCACCATTTGGGCCTAAAAGACCGAAAACTGTGCCAGTTGCAACGCTAAATGAAATCTTATCCACAGCTGGATGAGAATTGAAGTAATGTGACAGCTCTTTGACTTCTATGGCATCAAGCGATTCGTGTTTTTTAGCTAGCGTCATAAAAATTGTATTGAACAGTTATTTTTTTGAAGTTATGTAAAATAAATTCAAATGGCAATGAGAACCTATCATTTAGTAGGGAAATTGAGGAAAAAGGCTTTTTTTCATAGAGATTTAAATAAAAGTCTAATGCTTTCGGAAGATCTAGTTTGTAAAGACATTCTAGAGCTGCTATACTGGTCAAAAGATCAAAAAATATAGGAAACTTATGAACGGCAAGAAGCTCGATTGGGGTGTAATCATTTTTCTAGTGGGATATCATCTGGCCCTCTTAATTGGCCTACCTATCTATTTCATGAATCACTCACCCTCAGTAGGAATCTGTGTGGTTAGTGGATTGCTGATGTATATTTCTGGAATGGCGGTTACAACAGGATATCATAGGCTCTATTCTCACTTGAGCTATAAAACTAATCCCGTTGTTGAAGCAGTTCTGCTCTTTTTTGCCACCATTGCTACTCAGGGTAGCGCTTTCAAGTGGGCAAGCGATCACCGTAAACACCATGCTTTTGTCGACACTGACCGCGATCCTTATTCAATCAAGAAAGGCTTCTGGTATGCTCACTTCTTATGGCTGTTTGAGAAAGCTGAACCGATTGACTACAAAGTTATTGCCGATCTAAAGAAGAACCGCTTATTAGCGTTCCAACATAAGTTTTATGTGCCTTTGATGTTTTTGACTAACACATTGGCGTTTTTGGTCATGGGTTATTTCTTTAACGACTATCTAAGCGCCTTTGTCTTTGGATGGGGCGTTCGTCTTTTCGTGCTCCACCATTTCACTTGGTTCATCAACTCAGCTGCCCACACTTGGGGCAGTCAGAGCTTCAGTCAAGAGCACTCGGCTGTGGATAATTACATCATGGGCGTGTTCACTTTTGGTGAGGGCTATCATAACTATCACCACACCTTTGCAAACGACTATCGCAATGGTGTTTACTGGTACCAGTTCGACCCGACAAAATGGCTCATCTGGCTCTTGTCTAAATGCAAACTCGCACATAGTTTAAGACGTGTAAACCTGGTGCGTATTCAAGAATGTATTTTGGCCGAGCAGAAAGAAGAATTGATTGAAAAAGCAAAGGATTACCTGTCTGTCAGTCGCGTTCATTTCGAAGAAAAAATCGACGAGATTGTCAAAGATCTTCTCGGTAAATTCGCTAGCTTTTCTGAATTGCTGCAACAATACAAATCTTATAAGGCTGAACGCAAGCCAAGAGAGATGTTAAAGCAGCTGAATATGGAGATCAAATCCATGAAGAAAACAGTGAAAGCCGACTGGAAATCTTGGCAGCAGCTGACTAAAGAGATTGTCGATCATATCCCGCGCATTGAGAGCATGATCACTTCTTAAATTTTCTCATCTAAAAGCTAGCTCTGCTTATTTTTAAGGTCGCCTTAAAGGCGACCTTAAAAATCTATTCGAAAAGACGAAAAGTCTTTAATATCTCCATTTATGACCGAACTTGCCCCTCTTTCTACTACAAGTACTTCCAAAGTACTGAATTTTATCCTGATTTTGGCCCTGTTCAGCGTGCTTTTTTGTGCTGCACTTTTTACGCAGGTCTACAATTGGGATGCGATTTGGAATTATCGTCATGTTTTCTTAAATGGCTGGTTAACGACAATTTGGATCTCTCTAGCCAGCCTAGCTTTAAGCCTCGCCATCGGTTTAATTTTCAGCCTCATGCGCCAGTCAAAAATCCTGGCTCTACGCTATTTAGCTCAAGTATATATCGAGATCATTCGCGGTACGCCGCTGCTAGTGCAACTGCTCTTTTTCTTTTATGTAGTGGCCTCGGCGGTAAATATTCAAAATCGCTATTTTGTGGGAGTCTTAACGTTATCGATTTTCAGCGGGGCATACATTGCAGAAATTTTGCGCTCTGGCATTGAAAATACGCGCAAAACCTTGCTTGAATCGGCCTATTCCCTCGGATTAACCAAAGGGCAGACCTACCGCTTCGTGATTTTCCCTATCGCCTTTCGTCAAATTCTTCCACCCTTGGCAGGGCAGTTTTCATCGATCATAAAAGATTCATCGCTCTTATCCATCCTAGGAATTAGCGAATTTACCTATGCAGCGCAGCAGGTAAGCAGCGCTACCTTTAGCACGCTTGAATGTTATTTTCCATTGGCACTCGGCTATCTCTTGCTGACCTTTCCTGTCTCTTTTTTCAGTCGCTATTTAGAAAAGAGGACCAAGCATGAAGCTTGAAATTCGCAAGCTCGATAAGTCGCTGGCTGGGCATCATCTACTGAAGTCAATTTCGCTATCTGTAGATTTTAGTGTGCTGGGTATTTTGGGCCCATCGGGAGGTGGGAAATCTACCCTCCTTAAAATTCTGGCTGGGTTAATTGAACCCGATGAGGGTGAGATCTTTCTTAATGATGCAAAAATCCCTTTTGATGTGATGAAAAAGTTGCTTGTTTTTCGACGCTCATTGGGCATTGTTTTCCAATCTTGGAACCTTTTTCCGCATCTTTCAGCTCTAGAAAATATCGTGCTTCCTTTATATCGCGTACATGGCAAATCAAAAGAGGAGGCAGAGGCAACTGGTGATGCTCTTCTCAAGCGCTTTGGTCTGCAGGCGCATGCGCATAAAAAACCACATGAGCTTTCTGGAGGTCAGTGTCAACGCGTAGCCATCATCCGCGCTGTAGCCAATAAGCCTTTTTTACTTCTTTTGGATGAACCTACTTCCGCCTTGGATCCTCTTATGACTTCAGAGGTGCTCGATTTGGTGGTAGAACTTAAAAATGAAGGCATCGCTTTTATTTTGGTGAGCCATCACATTAATTTTTTGTTGAAAACTGCTGATAATCTGGCCTTTATCGATCATGGTAAACTGATCGAAGTGGGAGCCACAAAAGATCTGGTCGAACATCCAAAAGAGCCTCTAGTTGCCGATTATCTTGCAAAAGTGCTTAAGTATTGATATGCGCCCAATATTAAAAATCAGACGTTATTTCTGCTGTCTAATGCTTTTGGCATCACCGCTATTTGCCAAAGAAGAGAAACCACTTATTGTGGGCATGGAACTCTCTTATTATCCTTTTGAAACCATTGACACTCAAGGTAAGCCTTGGGGCGTAAGCGTAGATTTAGCTGAGGCGCTTGGCACCTATTTAAACCGTCAGGTTAAGATTGAAAATATTCCCTTTGTCGGGCTCATCCCTGCTCTGAAATCTAAAAAGATAGATCTGATTATTTCTTCTATGACCATCACTCCAGAACGTCAGAAGAGTATTGCTTTCTCGCATCCCTATCTCGCTACCGGGCTCTGCCTGCTTATCAACAAAAAAACGCTTGGCGAGACTGTTGAAGCGCTGGATGAAGTTGGTAATAAGATCGTGGTTAAAATAGGCACCACTGGAGAAGTTTTTGCGCGTAAGTTTTTCAAGAATGCCAAGGTAATGTCTTTAGATCGTGAATCGAGCTGTGTGCTTGAAGTTGTGCAAGGTAAATGCAACGCTTTTATCTATGATCAATTCTCGATTTTAAAAGATTGGCAGAAATATCCCGATGCTACTCGCGCTAATCTACGGCCTTTTATCGAGGAGTATTGGGCGATAGGTCTTAGGCTCGATGATAAAGATCTTCTACCTCAAGTGAATAACTTTTTACAAGATTTTCGTCAGAAAGGCGGCTTCCAAGATCTCGCTGATAAATATTTCGAAAAAGAGCAGAAACTGTTCTCAGAGCAGGGTGTGCCTTTTGTGTTTGATATCAAAGCCACGCGTAAATAGGCCTTATGTCGCAGCAAAAATTTCCCCACCCCTCTTGGATAGAAATCGATCTCAATCAATTTCGCAAGAATGTCTCGCTTATCCGCTCTCACTTGGGAGAGCGTTTGTTCTGTTTACCAGTTAAGGCCAATGCTTATGGACATGGTTTATGCGCGATTGGTAAGGCGGCTGAAGAGGTTGGTATCGACTATCTGGCTGTGGCCCACTTGCAAGAAGGCGTGGAACTTCGCGAAGCAAATGTACGCCTACCCATTCTGGTCTTGGGTGCGATTCATGAAGATCAGATTCTAGATTTAATGAACTTTAATCTCGAATTCAGCATCAGCTCAAAATTCAAAGCTGATTTAGTGGCTGAAAAGTGTAAAAAGAGCAGGCAAAAATGCCGTGTGCACCTCGAAGTAGATACAGGCATGCAGCGAACTGGAGTTCGCAGCAGCACAGCCCGCGAGCTCTTCCAGCATTTAAAAGGGTTGGAATGCTTTGAAGTTGTAGGTGTTTATTCACATCTAGCCACGGCAGATCGCCCGGATGATGATTTTGCACGCAAGCAGATTCAGGCTTTTACCACACTGCTCAGTGATCCTCTCTTTCAACAAGCACCCCTGATTCGTCATTTGGCCAACTCCGGTGGCGCTACGTATTTTCCATCTGCCCAGTTCGACATGGTTAGACCCTCTCTTTTGGCTTTTGGATATCTATCGGGTACTCTGCCTCAAGGCTTACAGGGAATTGCCCCTTGTTTTTCACTTAAATCCAAAGTCTCTTATTTCAAAGTTGTCGAACAAGGCGAGGGCGTAAGTTATGGGCACTCTTACTTCACCTCCAAGCGCACGCGCATCGTTACGATTCCTGTGGGCTATGGGGATGGCTACCGAAGATCTCTTTCAAATCGCGGCTCTGTCTTAATTCGCGGTAAGCGCTTTCCGATCGTTGGAACTATTTGCATGGACCAGCTCATGGTCGATGTAGGCGATAGTGAAGTATATGTCGGAGATGAAGTTGTCCTGATCGGAAAGCAAGGAAATGAAGAGATTAGCCTCATGGAAGTTGCTAGGCTTTGCGATACTATTCCTTATGAAATCCTCTGTTTGTTCAATGAGCGCATTCCGCGTACTTATCACTTTAATTAAACAATTGTCTTTACATCTTCTTCTCTATTTTAGTAGAAAGAAAATTAAGGCGACTTATGTTTAAAGAGGATTTATGAAAGTTAGAAGAATTGTTAGTTTAGTTGTACTGATTGTTGGCGTTGCTGCTATTGCATATGCTTTATATGCAAAAGGTCGCATTGCAAATGCAAAAGGCGAAGTGAATACGGCTTCGGGGTTTCTTCCTAAGAATGCAATGGGAGAGATGGTGGGCGGTAAAATGAGTTCAGAAGCATCTCAATATGATACGACTGTACAATACCTGTTTATCGGCGGTATTGTTCTGGCTATCGCAGGTGGCTTAAGCTTAGTTTTTTGCTGTAAGTGCAAGAAGAAGCGCTAATTTTTAAGCGCTTTGAAAAGCTAAGGAGTAGAGAGCAATCTCTACTCCTTTTTTATTAGACCTGTTTTCTATTTAAGAAATCAGAGACCACTTGGGTAAATTCAACAGGTCTTTCAAGCGAAGGCACATGAGCCTGATCTTCAAAGATAAATAGCTGACTGTCGGCAATTCCTTTGGCCAGTGCCATATAATCCTTGGCAGGGCAGAGGAGATCTTCTTCACTTGCAAGAATCAAGGTAGGCGCTTTGATTTGTTTCATCCACTTAGTTGAATCGAAGTTGGCTAATGCTTCGCATTGGCGCCGTTGCCCAATTAGAGATTGATGGTAAGGATTGCGAATCATCTGGTCTGCTATCTGCTGCAGATTATTAGGATTGGCTAAAAAAGAGGCAGAGAAGAGCCAAGGTGCAGTTCCGTGAATCACGCGTTCATCGGGAATGCCTTCTTTACGCAAGGTAACGAAAAAGTCGCTGATCATCGTGCAGATAGCCGAAAATTTGGCGCATGAATTAACGATGACAAGCTTTTTTACTCGAGTGGGATAGGCATATGCGATTCTTTGTGCAATTGCCCCGCCCATCGAGTGTCCTAAGACATGCGCAGTAGGAAAACCTGCTTCATCCATAAGCCCAACTACATCTTGAGCCATCATTTCAATGCTATATGTGCTGTCAGGGCTATCGCTACGTCCTGCGCCTCGATTATCGAAAATTAAGACTTTGAAATTCTTAGCGAGAGATTCAATGATAGGTTGCCAAAAGCTGATATCGCAGGCGTAACCAGCAATTAAGACCAGTGGCTCACCTTTTCCGTGAAGTTCGTAGTATAAGCCCGTTTCATTGATTTTAGTTTTTGGCATGTATCTCTCTAAAATGTTTTTAAAGCATTTTTAAGAAATTAGGACGAAGAGCTTTTTTTGACAAATATTTAATGCAGATGCACTCAAATTTGACAGTTGGAACAAAGATGGGTGCCGCGTTGAACAAGTGTGATTTTGATAAGTTGAGAGCTGCAGCGCGGACAGGGGAGTCCATCGCGACGAAATACGCTCAGCTTATATTGATTGCCGCCGCGCCTTCCGCTGACGCTGAAATAATTGGCGTTTTGAGAGCCCAGGCTAGTGCCTTTATGTGCGATTCCCTTCGATAAAACTTTGGGGATGGCTTTATAAAGAGCTTCGCTCTCATGTTTGTTGAGCGAGTCGATAGGCCTTGTTGGATGGATTTTTGCTTCCCAAAGCGCTTCATCTACATAGATATTTCCTAGGCCAGCTATGTAAGCTTGATTGAGTAAAAAAGGTTTGGCTTGTGTCTTACGCCCTTTGATCAGATTGCGAAATGTTTCAAGGGTAAAAGCCTCAGATAGCGGCTCTATGCCGAGCTTATCTAACTTTTCTTCGGCACGCTCTAAAAGATCCCATTTGCCAAACTTACGTTGATCGGCATAACGCAAGATGCGTCCATCACTCAAGCAGAGCCGGGCGCGTTCATGTGGTATGGATTCATTTTCCACTGAAGTTAGATAGAACTTTCCCGTCATACGTAGATGCACCAGAAGGCAGCCCTTGGAGAGCGTAAAGACGATGAATTTTCCTCTTCTACTGACTTTAGTGATCGTGCGGCCTGCGATTTGCTTGCAGAAGGCTTGCGGGCTTGAAGAAGCGATTGTGCCGGGCCAAAAGATCTCTGCCTTTGTGATTTTAGTATCCATGATCTGTTCGGCTTCTAGCTCACGGACAATTGTTTCTACTTCTGGAAGTTCTGGCATATGCAATATTTATTTTATTTTTTAGGAAATTATAGTGTAAACTCGAAATCTCGTCACGTTTCTTGCCCTGATATAAAACCGGTGGTCCAGGCGTTTTGGAAGTTAAAGCCCCCTGTAACACCGTCAATATCGAGGATTTCTCCGGCAAAAAAGAGCCCTAGGCAAATTTTACTTTCCATGGTCTTAAAATTGACCTCTTTTAAAGTCACACCGCCACAGGTGACAAATTCCTCTTTATTCGTAGTTTTACCATCTACTTGATAGATATCTTCATGTAGTTTTTGAGCCAGGTTTTGCAGGTCTTTATTTGGAATGTCGGCTAAGCGTTTTGTGAAGCTTGTGCTGAGCAGCTCGAGGAGTGTTTTCCAAAGACTTTTAGGAATTAGAAAAGGGCTTTCAGAGGAGAGGCTCTTATTTGGGAAGCTCGATTTGAGCTTTGTAAGCCGCGTCAGGATCTCATCTTGAGTAAGTTCGGGCAACCAGTTGATGCAAAGCTCTACGCGATACTGCTTTTCATGCAGATACCGAGCTCCCCACGCCGAGAGTTTGAGTGCCGCAGGGCCACTGAATCCGAAATGCGTGATTAGCAGGGGGCCTTTTTGCATGAGGGTAGAACCCTTGATTTTTAGCTCGGCCGATTGAAGTGAAATACCGCTTAACTGTTTTAGGGGAGATGTGGGTACGTTAAATGTAAAAAGCGAGGGCACTGGGGTTTGAATCGTATGACCCAGCTGTTCAGCCCAGGCGTATCCTTCAGCATTGCTGCCAGTTGCCAGCAGAAGATGTTTGCACTCTAAACTGCTTTCTTTGAGTTCCAGCTTAAAGCCATTTTCAGTTCGAGTGATTGTTTGAATACGCTGACGAAGCTGGATTTCGACGCCAAGTGTCTGCGCTTCTTGCAGAAGGCAGGCGATGATTGTTTCCGAACTATCCGTAACGGGGAACATTCGGCCGTCGGCTTCAGTTTTGAGTTTAACTCCTCTAGATTCAAACCATTCAATGGTATCGCGAGGCTGGAAAGCATGAAATGGGCCAAGCAGCTCTTTTTCGCCACGTGGGTAGTTTTTAACCAGCAACTTAGGCTCAAAGCAGGCGTGAGTGACGTTGCAGCGGCCCCCACCTGAGACGCGCACTTTGGCAAGTAGCACCGCACTCTTTTCAAGCAAAGCAACTTTAGCTTCAGGATTATTTGCCTTTGCAGAGATGGCCGCAAAAATGCCCGCCGCCCCGCCACCTATCACTATTAGATCATACATAATTTGGCCATCCAAAATTCTTTTTAGAACTCTTCTTTTGTTGAAAATCCCTGTTATGTCGTATTCTAAGAGGCATTTGAACACTCTTGTTCATAAAGGGAGAAAAAATATGACCCCAGAATGCTCGGTTCTTCTAGAAGATCTCGACTTGCAAATTCAAGCCAAGCATCTTTTAACTCATCCCTTTTACCTGGCTTGGTCTAAAGGCGAGCTCTCCCTCGATTGCCTAAAAGAATATGCCAAACAATATTACCATCATGTGAAAGCATTTCCCACTTATCTTTCTGCTTTGCATGCGCGCACCGAAGATCAAACCACCCGGCAGGTGTTGCTTAAAAATTTAATTGAAGAGGAGGCTGGCTCGCCTAACCACCCAGATCTTTGGAAAGTTTTTGCAAGCGAGATTGGAGCAACTGAAGAAGAGATCGCAGTGCATAAGCCAAGTGCTGAAATTAAGCACATAATCAATACATTTCGCAGGATTTGCAGCGAACAAACTCTCGTGGAAGGACTTGCTGCGCTCTATGCTTATGAAAGCCAGATTCCCACTATTTGCATCTCAAAAATTGATGGTCTTAAAAAACACTATGGTATGAGCAATCCACAAGGTTGGGAATACTTTCGCGTGCACATCGCAGCCGATGAAGAGCATGCGGCGGAAGAAAGACGCCTCCTTGCCGATCATGTCACTGCCTCGAATGTGCAGTCGGTACGGGCAGCCATCCAAAAAGTGCTAGATGGCCTCTGGAACTTTCTTTCCGGACTCTGTCACCGTTATCAGATCACTTGCACTTGAGTTATCGGTGTGATACAAGCCCAATAAAACGGGGCTAATAAAAATGAACCCCCTAAGAATAGGGTTGTATCATGCGATATCTTTTAGTGATGCTTTTGCTGGCTTTTTCACACAGCGGCTTATATTCAGCTGAATTGACTCCTAAAATAGCTCTCCAAAGACTCATGGAGGGAAATCAACGCTTTGCGAGCGATAATTCTCTGCATCCTGAACGCACTAAAGAGAGACGCCTGGAGACTGCTGAGCAGCAGAAGCCTTTTGCGGTCATCCTAGGCTGTTCTGACTCACGCGTGGCTCCCGAAATCATTTTCGATCAAGGCTTAGGCGATCTATTTATCGTGCGGATTGCGGGGAATGTCGTGGGACATATCGAGCTAGATAGCATCGAATATTCAGCGCTCTATCTCGATTCTGCACTGGTGATGGTTTTAGGACATGAGAACTGTGGGGCCGTGAAAGCTGTCTTAGATGGCAATACACAAGATATCGAAGCGGTAGCTAGCCTAATTGCACCGGCGGCAGAAAGAACAAAAGGGCAGAGTGAAAATCGTCTAGAAAATACGATTAAGATGAACGTCAAACTCGTCGTGCAACAACTCAAAAGCACCCCAGTATTAAGTAATCTAATTGCCAAGAAGAAGCTGAATGTGGTGGGAGCTTATTATAACTTTCACACAGGCAAAGTTGAACTTCTCAGTGGATCTTAGAGATCTCTAGGGGCTTTGCGCAGGGATTTTTTAGCCGAAAGATGCTTTTTGGTTTCAAACATCTTCTCTTTCATTCGCTTGGTCGGCCGCCGCTTTTGCCGGCGAATCTTCTCCCTTAGCCGTTTTTTTTCATCGGCGAGCGACTTTTGCTGCTCTTCTAGGCGCTTGCATAGCTCGATGCGCGCAATGAGGCGATTGGTCTCTTGCGAACGCCCTTGCTGGCATTTGACCTCTAATCCCGTAGGGAGATGTTTGAGGTAGACACATACCGAGGTCTTGTTGATTTTCTGCCCGCCCTTGCCCGAGCCAAGAATGAATTTTTCCACGAGGTCATCTTCGTGGATTCCCAGTTTTTCCATACGCAGATAGAGCGCGTCATCTTTATCTATTAAGCTCATAATTTTAGAATTATGAATATTTTCTTAATTTGCAAACAGTTAATTATTGACGACTTATTAATCTGAATGGTAATTGTAGCATATGGATACATAGGAGTATCATATGTTAACTTGGGCTGTAATCTTTTTCATTGTTGCAATCGTAGCTGCGGTTTTCGGCTTTACTGGTATTGCAGCAGGTGCTGTGCAGATAGCACGCATCCTGTTTTTCTTATTCGTTATTTTGTTCATTATCTCTCTGATTATGGGACTGGTTCCTAGTAACACGGTAGTCACCACTCCGTAAGTATGTGCAAAAAGCGTAGATAGGTTAATCTTCCCCCATTGAGAGGGTGTCTACAAAGTAGGCCTTTTAGAGATTTGAGGAGTTTTTCGATGAGGTTTTTTCTCCTCCGACGAAGACAATGTCGAGATGACATGGCTGAGGAGGGGGAGGAAAAAGATCGCGAAAAGCTTCCAAATATCGAAGGTCTAGTTTGTAGACACCCTCTGAAATGATTCTGTGGGGGATAGATTTATGAGCCTTGAGCGCAACATTAAAATCAAAAATTACATCTGTGAGCAGTTTGTCCAGGAAGATGCGACACTCGCTTCTGTGCGCAAAAGGGCAAAACAGAAAGGTATGCCCGATATTCAAGTGCCCTCAAATGTAGGAAAGCTCCTTTATTGTCTGGCCAAGATGCGTGCCCCAAATAGGATTCTGGAACTCGGTACTTTGGGAGGTTATAGCACGATCTGGTTGGCGCGGGCACTTGCTGCTCATGGGAAGATTATTACGCTCGATATCGATGCGCGCAATCTAGAGGTGGCCAAAGAGAACTTTGCCTTGGCTGGTGTGCAGGATAAAATTGAAGTTCGTCTGGGAAAAGCAGCTCATCTTTTGCAAGAGATGATAGAAAAGGGCGAGGCGCCTTTTGATCTGATCTTTATCGATGCCGATAAAGAAAACTACCCCACCTATTTGGAATATGTACTTAAGCTCTCTTCTCCAGGAACGATCATTTTAAGCGATAACCTTCTTCCGAAAGGCGAGGAGATTGGCGGGACACCTCCCGAAGAACAGAAAGAAGCGCGTGGGATTTATAAGTTCAACGGCCTGCTCGCTACTCATCCGCGGCTGGAATCGATTTTGATTCCGACAATTGTAGGCGCAAATGGCCGGGTGGATGCTCTTGGACTATCGATTGTAAATTAATTAAAGAGCATTTTATAAGCGGGTTATGAGATGGGGTAGAGTATATGCCGATATTCTTCTTTGAAAGTCCTGCCGGAAAGAAAAGTGGGTCATCCTCTAAAAAAGAGGAGCGAGCCATCTTTGCTGGAGGCTGTTTTTGGTGCATGCAGTCGCCCTTTGATAAAACGCCCGGAGTGATTGCGACTTACGTCGGCTATACAGGCGGAGATAAGGAAGACCCCACTTATGAAGAGGTAACTTCTGGAGAAACGGGGCATCGCGAGTCAGTCGAAGTGGTCTATGATCCCTCCAAAGTGAGTTACGCTAAGCTTTTGCAGATTTTCTGGCACAACATCGATCCGACCGATCCTCAAGGACAGTTTTGCGACAAAGGCAAGCAGTACCGCACAGCTATTTTTTATCTGAACGATGAGCAAAAGCACTTAGCAGAGGCATCTAAAGCAGAACTTTTGCAATCCGGCAAGCTCGATAAGATCGATACGGATATTTTGCCAGCTACGACTTTCTACCCAGCCGAAGAGTATCACCAAGAATACTACAAAAAGAATCCCATTCGATATAGGTTCTACCACGCCAATAGCGGACGCGAAAAGCGTCTTAAGCAGGTGTGGGGCTCCTCCTCACATTAAAGCTCAATATTAGGGCTGGGGAGTAACAGGATCCGCTGCGCTTGCATATCCTGTTAAAAAACCAACAAACTTGAATTTCTCTGTGAGTTTGCTGATCTCGTTTAATTTTCTAAGTCTACTTCTTAATAAGATATTCCATTTTCTTTTCGAATCTTCGAATTGAAAAGATGATGAGTATTGTAGGCAGAAATAGGAAGCAGAGGATTAGCAAGATGGTAAGCTTAGCGGGCATGGTGGGAATAAGGGACAGCAGAGATTCCATCACCGCTTTGTTTTTTTCGATCAATGCGGTTGATTCTTCAACAGCTTGGGCATTATTATAGACAGTAGCCGTGCTTTTTTCAATGGCGTCAGCATTCTCTTTGATTAGAGTGTTGCTTCTTTCGATGTTGCTATTCATCTCTTTTAGCCCGCAGCCACTCATCGTGAGTAGCAGTGCTATTGCTAGAATCCAGATCTTTTCCAATCGAATCCTCCCTAACGCCCTTAAGCCCTTAATTATAAGCCATAGCGCTCTGGGATATATTGTTCAATAGACTTTTTTTGAAACTGAAAGAATGAGAGCTATCCTGGTTCTACAGGTAATTCGACTTCTGATACTCCAAGTAGTTGAGGATAGGGGCCGGGGAAACTGTCTAGGATTCCAATTGCACGAGTAATTGCAGTCGTAAAGTTTCTAAGGTAAAAGATGTGAATATCTAAGAATTCAATGTAATCCACATAAAAATCTTCGATTGCGGTGCACTCATTTTCGTAGCTTGGACTGCTCTTTAAAACTCTTAGAGACCCACCGTCTAGGAGGTTAGGGTAAATAACTTCGGAAGCTTCACTCTCATCATATTGCACGCGTTGAGGCTCTAGAAAATAGTGCGGGGCGCTGCGCAACGAACTAGAATCATAAGGTTGGCAAAGCTCGAATAGTTTTAAAAAGTGAGCTAGATCTTCTGCTAAGCCGGCCTCATGGCCTTTTTTCCAGGTAAACAATAACTCTCTGAGCTGTTTTCTTTGTTCTATGCAAACAGGAAAAAGCTCAATATATGAGGAGGCTTTAACGAACTTTTTTACCGTCTGGTTGAAGACCTTGAAAAAAACTGTGTTAAAGAGCGCATATTTTATGGCGAGAGAGCTGCATTCTTCCGGTAATTTTGCATTCCACTTTTCAAGAAATTTCCTCGCGTCAGCGTTTGGAGGCAGCTCGAATAATTCAGGTTGGAAAAGGGATTTTTTTGTGTATGCCACGATATCGGAGTAATTAAATATTCCTTTCCTTTGGTCAAAAGGGGTGAAAACTTCAGGGTTTTCGGGTGTGAATAGCAGTCGATTGCATTGAATTTGAAAAGCCATGCGTGCTTGCTCGATTCCTTCATTGCTAGCAAAAGGCGTGCTTCTTCTCGGACTATCGCTTGTTACCAAGAAGCGGCCGACTTGTCTTACATTAGAACTAGCAAGAGGAGGAGGTGTTTCTGCTTTGTGCTCAATCTTATCTTTCTCTTGAGAAGATGGGTAAATAGGCGCAGATGCGGAGATACTACTTATTAAAGAGCTCATCTAGTTTCCTACGGATTTTTTCTTTTGCAGATGTAAATGTGAGTTTGCTCTCAAACCAGAGCGCAAATTGGTGAGCGGCTTGATTGAGGAAAAGCTCTCTACCTAAAATAAGAGAGCAGTTCTTTTTTTCAGCATCTTTGAGTAAGGGCGTCATAGAAGGAATTGAGATTACCTCCATGACGAGCGTGCTGGGCTGAATCCACTTTGGATCTAGAATTGACTGATCCGAAAGCATGCCCACAGATGTGGCATTGACCAGGATGTCATATTTTTCATGCAAGATCTGGGCGAAATCATCAAAGCCGTAGCCTGTGCACCCGAGCTCTTTTGATGCTTTTTTAACCCGTTCGATTGTGCGATTGACTAAAGTAATTTGTGCCCCGCGCTTTAGACCTTCATACGCCAGCGCACGCGCTGTGCCTCCCGCACCGAGGATGATCATCCTTTTACCTCTGACCGGTCCTTTTTCTTCGAGGGCATCGAGTCCTCCCTTGCCGTCTGTGTTGTCTCCGTAGAGTTTTCCATTTTTGAAAATGACGGTATTTACTGCTCCAATAATGCGGGCATCTTCAGATAACTCATCAAGGTGAGCCATGATGGCTTCTTTATGTGGCATGGTAACACTGCAACCCTTGAATGGAAGCGTGCGTGCCGCTGAAAGAAAAGCAGCCAGTTCGGAAGATTTAACGGGGATTTTTACATAGACTGCATTCAGGTCGGCTCGCTGTTCAAAAAGCTGATTATGTGTGAAATGAGAAGGGCTAGCTTCTACAGGATCTCCAATAAGGGCAAAGATCGAGGAGTTTGAAGAGAGTTTGGGAAGTCGATAGATCTGCTCAAGTGTTTCAAGAGAGAGCTGTCCTTCAAAAGCATTTCCGGGATTCAAGACGCTATAATTCAGGATATTTCCAGTAATAGGTCCCAAAATTCGGTTAAGTTGACCGGCTTTTCCCATGCTAATGCCGATGAGTTTTTCGCCCTGCTTCGATTTTTTTTGCACAAAAGCGCTCATGCGTAGGCTATCTAAACTGGAGTGAGCCATACAGGCGATTTTATAAGCGAAAATATAGGGGGCCTGCATCTTTTCTAAAATCGGTTCAAGGGTGGGAGTTCCGTTGAAATCGTGATAGGAGAGAATGAGTTTTGTGTGAGGATAATCTCTTGCGAGCTTTTCTAAAATGGCGGGCTGAGTATCATGTTCAAGATCGAAGTAGGTGGGGCCAAGTTCGATAAGCTGCTGGATTAAAGCTAGGCGTTTTTGTTCTTCGAGCTCAAGAGCTTCGCCTGGCGTTTTTTTGCGCAGCGTAAAAATAAGCGGCTTGTTGGTCTGTCTCATCAACCTACCAATTTGTGGTAGCTCAGATGGCACAAAACGATCTAGCCGCAATTCAAAACCGTCTACGTTTGGTTGAAACAAGGCAAAGTGCGCCTCTGCTTCTTCAAAGGAGTTTATTGTGAGAAAAAGCATTATGGTCCAAAAAGGTCGAGAGACTTTTTCAGAGATCTTAATCGGCCGGGGAATTTTAGAGGAGAGTTCGTTTGCAGATGCTTTATTAAAAATTTCTAAACGTTTTGCCGTGATCGCTGATGAAAATGTGGGCAAAATTTTTCAAAAGAGACTTTTTCAGCACAAGATGGACATGACGCTATTCACCTTCCCACCGGGTGAGCAGTCGAAGACGCGTGAAATAAAACAGCAGCTCGAAGATCAACTCTTAGCCGCGCATATGAACATGGATTGTGCCATTATTGCCATGGGAGGCGGCGTTGCAACGGATTTAGGAGGCTTTGTGGCTGCAACCTTTTGTCGCGGTGTGCCGCTGATTTCTATCCCAACTTCACTTATGGGAATGGTCGATGCCAGT
Organism: uncultured Chlamydiales bacterium; assembly: GCA_963700985.1. Classification (GTDB taxonomy): domain Bacteria; phylum Chlamydiota; class Chlamydiia; order Chlamydiales; family Rhabdochlamydiaceae. The sequence goes on along the minus strand of OY969554.1, from coordinate 874,686 downwards.
TTGGGGGGCAAGACAGGTGTAAACACACCTTTTGGCAAAAATCTGATCGGTGCTTTCTATTCGCCTAAGCTCGTTTTAATCGATCTAATATGCCTCGATTCGCTTTCTGAAAAAGATAAGCGTTGCGGCATGGCCGAAGTGCTCAAATATGGCTTTACGTTAGACCCATCGCTATTAGAAATCACTGACCTAGAAGAACTCGTTTTTCGCAGTTGCGAGGTCAAGAAATCTATAATCGAATCCGATTTTCAGGATACTGGTAAAAGGCGCATATTCAATTTTGGTCACACTATCGGTCATGCCCTAGAGCTTTTAGAAGGATATAGTTTAGCGCATGGGGATGCGGTTGCGATTGGGATGTTGATAGAATCGCTCATGAGCGTTGAACTCGGTTACTTAAGTGAGGAGAGTTTTCGCTTTATTTTTGAGCATATTCAAGCCTACCGCTTTCCATTAAAGTTGCCAGCGAGTATTACGCTCGAGAAATTAACTAGCGCCATGGGCCATGATAAAAAAGCTATCAGCCGAGCTCCACGTTTTATCGTGTTAAAAGAGCTAGGTGAGGTTCTGCCTTTTGATGGAAGCTACTGCTTAGAAGTTGATCCCAAGATTTTAAAAAGAGCATTCGAACGTTATGTCGCGCTTATCGGTTAGCCCAATTCAGCTGAGTGGTCGCGTGGCTGTGCCTCCCTCTAAGTCACAGACGCTGCGCGCTATTCTTTTTGGTCTAATGGGCAGTGGAAAGACGATCATTCACAATCCGCTACTTTCAAGCGATACAGAGGCTGCTTTGCGCGCGATTTGTCATTTAGGCGCCAAATTGCAACGCTATGATGGACGCATTGAGATAGAAGGCGTAGCCGGAAAACTTAAAGCCGCCGAAGATGTGCTCGATGTGCAAAATTCTGGGATACTCTTGCGTTTTCTGTCTGCGCTAACAGCTCTAAGCCCAACATATACCGTCATAACAGGAGATGATTCAATCCGCCATCGCAGGCCGATGAGCCACCTATTAAAAGGTTTAAAACAGCTTGGAGCTTTTGCTGAGTCGGCACGCGGAGATGAATTTGCCCCGATTCTCGTTCGCGGACCGATGAAGGCAGGCAAACTCACAATTCAAGGTGAAGATTCCCAGCCTGTGTCCGCCCTATTGATTGCCGCTTCCTTTTTGGAAGGCCAAAGTGAAATCGAAGTTTTGAACCCAGGCGAACGGCCTTGGATCGATCTTACCTTGAGTTGGCTCGATCGATTGCAAATAGGCTATATAAGGAAGGATTACACACATTTTACGCTCTTTGGAAGCGCAGCTTACGCCGGTTTTGAATATACGGTGCCAGCAGACTTTAGCTCTGCCGCATTTCCACTTGTTGCCGCATTAATCACAGGCTCTGAACTGATTTTAGATAACTTAGATTTTACCGATGCCCAAGGCGATAAAAAACTCATTTCTGTATTGCAAACGATGGGTGCAAATATTGAAATTGAAGAGAAGTGTGTGCGCGTAAAAAAAAGCAAGCTACACGGATGCTGCATAGATGTGAACGACTTTGTGGATGCCATCGCGGTGTTGTCGGTTGTTGCATGCTTTGCAGAAGGGACAACGGAAATACTCGGTGGCGCAGTGGCGCGTTACAAAGAGAGCGATCGCATCGCAGCTATTTCAACTGAACTTAAGAAAATGGGTGCCAAAATTGAAGAGAGAGCGGATGGCTTAATTATTACAGGCGCTAGACTGCAAGGCGCAAAACTCTTTTCGCATCATGACCATCGTATTGCGCTTTCACTTGCGGTTGCAGCGCTTGGTGCCAAGGGCGCTTCAACGATTGAATCTTTTGAATGTGTGGCCAAGACCTATCCTACTTTTTGCCGCGATCTTGGAATTGAGGTTAAACCATGAACCTGATTCTCTGTGGGTTTAAAAGCTGTGGCAAGAGCTATTTTGGTAAACTGTTTGCCGAAAGGCACAAGCTGCCTTTCATTGACACGGATCAGCTGCTCGAAAAACGCTTTTCACTTTCTTGCGCAGAATTAACGCGTAAATTTGGAGAGAAGACCTTTCGTTTTTTTGAATGTGAGATTATCGCTTCTTTAGAGAACACCACAGGCTCGATCATCGCGCTGGGTGGAGGCTCGCTGCTTGCTTCTGAAAATGCTAAGCAGATTGTGCAGATAGGCACGCTAATCTATTTGCAGCTCGAAAAAGAGACGCTGAAAAAACGTCTGCTTAAAGACCCACTGCCAACATTTTTGGATCCGAGTGAACCTGAGCGTTCATTTAACAAAATGTTTGAAGAGAGGGAGCCTCTTTATCAGCAGCTTTCTCACATCCAGCTTCCCATTGAAGCATGTAGTGATGAAGAAGTATTAAGTAAATTGGAGGCAGGATGGGCAGCAATACATTCGGTGTAATCTTTAGAATCACTACTTGGGGTGAGTCGCACGGTAAAGCCATCGGCGTTGTCATCGACGGATGTCCAGCCGGGCTTGAGATTCAAGAGAAGGAGATCAACGATGAGCTTGCGCTGCGTCGTCCCGGCTTTAATCAACATACCTCTACGCGTAAAGAGAGTGATCAAGCCGAAATTCTCTCAGGGGTTTTTGAAGGCAAAACAACGGGCGCACCCATTTCTATCATCATCTACAACCACGATGTGCGTAGTGAAAGCTATGAACCGATTAAAGAGCTCTTTCGCCCTGGCCATGCTCACTTCACTTACTTACATAAGTATGGAATTTTCGATCATCGCGGAGGTGGAAGAGCGTCTGCTCGTGAGACTGCATGCCGCGTAGCTGCTGGAGCCGTAGCGAAAAAACTCCTTCATCATTTTGACATCGAACTCGTTGCCTATCTTCAAGAGCTAGGGGGAGTGGAGATCTCATCTGCGGCTAGCATGCATGAAGTTAAAATGGCCAAAAGCCAGAGCGCGCTTTTCTGTCCCGACCAGCACGCTGAAAATGAGATGGTGCAGCTGCTTGATTTGGTAAGAAGCCAAGGTGATTCTCTGGGTGGGGTGGTCGAACTAGTCACGTCAGTACTCCCCATTGGGCTCGGAGATCCTGTGTATGAAAAGCTCGAAGCGAATCTTGCAAAAGCCATGCTTTCACTACCGGCCACCAAAGGCTTTGAGATCGGCAGTGGCTTTCAAGCCTCGCGCATGCGCGGCTCAACTCACAATGATGCATTTGCATTAAACGAAGAGGGGAGTGCTGCACCTGCTAGCAATCATGCCGGTGGCACACTCGGCGGCATCAGCAGTGGTGAGTCACTCTCATTTCGCGTGGCGTTCAAACCCACCTCTAGCATCAGCCTTGCGCAGCCTACCGTCGATATTCATGGCCAGCCACAAACTTTCGAGCTTCCACCAGGATCGCGTCACGATCCCTGCGTAGCCATTCGTGCCGTGCCCGTGGTCGAAGCCATGACAGCCCTCGTGCTCGCCGACGCCCTTCTCATGCACCGCTCCTCTCGGCTTTAAAGCTATAAAAGTGATTGACTCAATTGAAAGGTTGTCTCTACAAACTTGGTCTTCGATGTTTAGGGCTTTTCGAGCTATTTTAAGGGTACTTAGGGTAGTATTTTCTGCATCGCTTCACGGCTTTCTGCACAGCCAAAGAATTAGGTTGAGCAGGATGGTCAAAATGGCGCTGGCGATGAGTGATGAGATGATAGGGAAATGGAGAAAGAACTTTTTGCCTTGAACTGTGATGTCGCCAGGTAGTTTGCCAAGTGGGAGGCCAAGGCGGCCTGCAAGCCAGATCAGCCCGCCCACCACGGCAATTCCCACTCCAACAAATACTAACCACTTGCCCAGATTCATCTTACGTGTGCTGATGTGATTTCTTTAAAGATCTGCTCTTTAGGTGCATCACAAGAGACGCTTTTCAACATCTTTTTCTGCTTATAGAAGCTGATCAAGGGTGAGGTCTGCTCGTGATAGACTTTTAAACGCTTGGAGATGACCTCTGCATTATCGTCTGAGCGCTGAACAAGTTTACCAGAGCAATGATCGCATTTTCCTTGTTCTTTAGGAGGAGAGGTTATCAGATGGAAGGGCGCTTGGCATGTTTCGCAGGTCACGCGTTTTGTGAGGCGATCGACGATTTTCTGATCGGCCAGATCCAGATGCACCGCTAAGATTTTTTCTCCCTTAACAAAATGTGCGTTCAAAGCTTCGGCTTGAGCCAGTGTTCTGGGAAATCCATCTAAAATATAACCCTTTGTGCAATCTGTCTGGTCGATGCGCTCGAAAAGCATCTGCAGGATGAGTTGATCCGGAACGAGCTGGCCATTATTCATAAATTCTTTGGCTTGCTTTCCGAGAGCAGATGCATTTTTTAAGTGTTCTCTTAATAGATCGCCAGTTGAGATATGCGGAACTTGTAGCTTCTCTTTAAGCAACGCGGCTTGGGTGCCTTTCCCAGCCCCTGGTGGTCCAAAAAGAATGAGGACCTGAGGTCCTTCGGTAACTTCTTTTGCAACCTGCGCTTTTGTTTCTGCACTATTAGCGGCCGAGAAGATAAGTAAAAAAAGAACAAAGCCAAAACGCACATGTTTATTCATAAAGCTCTCCTAATTTGGAGTGTAAATTGTCTCAATTTCAAGATTTGCTGGCAACGAATGAGAAGTAAATCTTGTAAAATAAAATTTTTTTTACGATTAAGGGAGAACACACAAGCCAGGATAGATAAATGTCGAATAGAGTTTTGGGTTTTTGTCTGCCATTGCTTCTTTCCACCGCACTCATTGCAGAAGAAGAAAAGCCTCTTGAGGTGGTTAAGACTCGATACGACCATTTTAATATGGGGGTGGGCATATTCAACATTGTGCGCCCCCATCGGCGCCCGGTGCAATATCAAGTGGAATATCGCTGGGATAAGAACTTCTATAATGTGCGTCCTTTGGCTTCACTGATGGGTAATGCAAATGGCTCTCTCTATTTCTGCGGGGGAGCAGGATATGATATCTTTTTAGGCAAACATCTGGTGGTGACTCCTAGTTTTGCGCCGGGCATCTATTTTCGAGGAAATGGTAAGAGCTTGCACTTTCCTATCGAGTTTCGCTCATCGATTGAAATGGCATTTGTTCTCCCCAATAAAGGAAGATTAGGCGGGCAGTTCTATCATATTTCAAATGCCAGCATGGGGAAGAAAAATCCTGGTGCGGAATCGCTTGTTTTTTTCTATGCGCTTCCGATTCCTCGGAAATAATTCGGACAAGATAGTAGTATGATTGCCATGCACACGCACACGCTTCTATTAGGACTGAGAATCAAAGATAAATTGCTCTTTTTGGCGCAAGGGGCATTCTTTTTTCTGCTGTTGACATGGGCTTTTCAGCCCAAGCATAAAATCTTTAAATCTCTGGCTTCAATGCTGACAACTGGATTTGTGTTTCCAGAGGGATTTCAGAAGAGTTTCTATTTTTACATTACCGATGTGGCATTAATTGTCATTGGCGTGCTCTTCTTTATTTCAAGGCGAAACTCGCCCCGAACTTTTTTCACCAAGAGTGCTAAGTATTTAACTGCGTTATTAAGCATAGCCTTCATCTCATTGCTGTTTTCTTCCACAGCAGATTGTGGCCTGCATTATGTGAGGTTATTGCACTTTGCGCTGCTCCTGGTGTTTTTTAGTGCTCTGGAAAATGGGATGGTTTTTAAAACGCTGCGCGAGGTTTTTCCCCGGATCTGTCAGTTAATACTTTTGGTCTCTCTCTTTGAATGTGCGGTGGGTATCTCTCAATATTTCATGCAAAGCGAAATTGGATTGAAATTTCTGGGTGAAGGAAAGGCTTTTGAAGGTTTCAGCTCTTCAAGTGGCCTTTGGATTTTTCAAGATCAAAGCACGAGCAGATCAGTTATACGCTCAATGGGAACTTTTTCTCATCCCAATGTCTTTGGTGGGTTTATGTTTGCGTCTCTTATGATGAGTTACTTTCTCTATTGGCAAGCTGCATCTCGACAAGTGAAAATTCTTTTGGGTGCTGCAATTTTTTTTCAGGTGGTAACTCTATTTCTCACTTTTTCACGTTCGGCTCTCTTTGCTTATTTAATTGCGAATGTGATCTGGTTTTACTTTGTTTTTCGTAAGAAGGAAACGCGCCAAAACGTCCGCTCTCTTTTGATCTTAGTTGTCGGGTCACTATTGCTTACCGTCTTATTATTTTTCCCAATGCTCCGAGACCGTGGTGGAGTGATTAATTATAATGAAGTTTCTCAGTGCTCAGATCAGGGTAGAATCTTTTTTCAAAATATCGCTTTTGAAATGATCAAAGCCCATCCGCTATCAGGTGTGGGTTTTAATCATTTTGTTGTGCGCATGCAAGAGTTTGCTTCTCAGCCTCTAAAAGCGTATCAATTCTATCCTGTGCATAACATCTATCTGCTTATTGCTGCGGAGACTGGTCTCATCGGACTTTTATGTTTTCTGTTCTTTATCGGATCGATCGTTACTAGCGCACTTAGAGCTGAAAAGACCTTGCCGTTAATCACACTTCTTTCGATTTTTCTAGGATTACTTTTTATTGGCGGATGTGATTTCTATCCGCTGGGTTCGCAGCATGGCAAGATCCTCTTTTTCACGGTGGCTGGTCTTTTGAGTTTGCAGGCAAGCCAAAAAAAAGAGGGAGCCGCTGAATACTCAGCAGATCCCTCAGTCTGAAACATTTTTAGAAGCTACTATCTTATTTCTTTTGCTTTGAGTTTTTCAGCAACTGCATCTACTACCGCTTGCGGCGGGGAAAGGCACATGCTGGGGGTGAAGGGCAGAACTTGCTGACGTATGATAATGCCCGCAGTTAGCGGGTGAACAGCAAGGAAACGATGCGGGGCTCGGAGTCTTTCGGAAGCTTCCTGGAAGATATAAGCTAACTTTAAGAAGGGGGCATTTTTATCGAATTGCGTTAGCTCTTCTTTTTTGATTTTGGCAGCACCATTAAATAGACTTTTAAATCCGTCTGCATTGAGGATTTCCATGGCTTTTAAGAAAGCTCTGGCTGCTTCATTTTGCTGAGCTTTGGGCAGATCATTGATTTCACCCCATGTGCGTACTTCTGCGGAGGTTTTTTCAGGTACTTTTGAATCCACTGATGCGCTCCTTTTTTCAGCGCTATCTGAGTCTGACAAAGCAAATGCGGTTCTAGCGTCTGAAGCTATTCTAATTTCAGGTAATGATGACATGAAAGCTCCTGCGTATAATTTAAACAAAAAAATTGCTGTCTATTTCAGACCGGCAGCAGTATAAGTCGAGATCGTTAACAGTCTCTAAAAGCTTTCAAAGATCGAATATCTGTTTTAAGACAGTTTCTCAGATTGACAAGATTTATTTCATGATTTTTGATGTTGTCGAAAGTTAAAAGAGGCTCATATGGATTTTCTGCTGGGAAAGTTTGGCATGTGGATTATTTTTATCGGGATGCCTGTCGTACAATTCTATCACCTGATTTGCGAAAACGTTTTCTTAAATCTTAGTGCGAAAGAAGCTCAGGGAATTGAAAGATTGGCGAGTTTTGTGCTTGCGCCTACACACTACATTTTAGGTGGAAAGGAGGTGCAAAAGCTCGATGATGGATTTAAGTACACGCAGCGATTTGATTACAGTGATCACTTTCTTGTAAAAGCCACTGTTTCAACAATTACTCTTCCTCTAAGCATTAGCTTTGGTGCCGCCTTAAAAGCCATTGCTTATCTCACTCCAGATACACGCAACAGACATTCTGCCATAGTAAATGAGCGAGAATCATTAACAGTACGTCCGAATACAGATTACTATCAGAAGATTGGCTTGAAGATCCAAGATTTAGAGACCGCTTCTTTTATCCCAGAGCCTTCGCATCAGAGGCGTCCTGGAGAAGAGCATGTTATGCAAAAACAGAAAGAAGCCTTAAAAGAAATTGTGGCGATTCTTAAAGAAAACAAGATTCCTTTTTGGGTGGATTGTGGTACTTGTCTCGGTGCGCAACGATACGGAGGCATTATCCCTTGGGATTGGGATCTGGACATAGCAGTTTTGCAACCTGACTTTGAAAACGTAAGGCATGCGCTCAATGCTCTGGATAAGAATAAATATATGGTCCAAGACTGGTCTGGCCGCGAGAAGCCTTTCAGCTACTTAAAAGTTTTTATCAAAGGTTTAGTCGGAGAAGGATTGCCCTTAATTGACATCTACCACTTTTCGATCGAACCAGAAAAACGCATCATAAGGTCGATTTTCTCTAATGAATTTAGTCCGTTTATATCAGAACATTTCCGAAATCATGAACAGACTTACACAATCGCCACCCCTTTCGACACTGTCTTCCCTCTAAAAAGAGCCAATTTTGACGGAATTGAGGTAGTTGTTCCTGGAAAAACTAAAGAGTATCTACAAGCACGATATGGCCAAGATATCAGCCCAGTAAAAGTATATGATCCAGTAACAGGACAGTATGAAAAAGACAGTTCGCATCCTTATTGGCAAACCGTAGACATGAAATAGCGAGGAATTATGGAATATTGCAGAGTTGGAAAGAGATTCACGGCCTATCTGGTAGATGTTGTAATACAAGTTTTTGTCCTGGGACTTGCAGCGTTCTTTTTTGAATACCAAACATATCTTGATTCACTCTGGTGTGGCATTCTGCTTCTTGCTTTTTCATGGCTCTATTTTGCGGTGATGGAAAGTTCGAAATATCAGGCTACGCTTGGCAAACTTCTTTTGGGTGCCAAAGTAGTCGACTTAAATGGAAAGAAGATCTCTTTTTTTAAAGCTACGGGGCGCTATTTCGGAAAATTTCTCTCGAGACTTCTTTTGGGGCTTGGATATGTCATGATGCTCTTTACTAAAAAGAAGCAGTGCTTGCACGACAAGCTCACTGCTACACTTGTGATTAAGAATTAAGAGTTAAGATTAACCACAGAGAACACAGAGGAAGAAAGATTGTTTTTTCGCGAGCGAAGCAAAAAAACAATACTCTCACGGCTTCGCCGATATTTTATTCTGTGGTTAAAGTGCATTTAGCTGAAGAAGTTGCAGCTGCTTCCACGAGACTTTCTGAACATTTGTGAAGGCTGCCTGTTCTAAATAGGAGGCCTCTTTTTTTGCGTAAGCGATATCGACTGCAAACGGATCGTGCAAAGGTTCTACTCTGTCATAACTTAAGCCATAAAGAGCGTCTATTCCAGTGAATGTACGCGAGAGCTCTTCTTTGAGAAGGGCACTCCAATCTTTCTCGGCGTGATGTCCCCAGCTTTTGACCTTTTGAAAGAGCTCTTCAGGCTCTTTCACCCAGCTGTAATGATGCACGAGCGGCAATCCATCTACACCCACCACATGTTGAAGCTTGCTGCCAGCTAGGACATCAAAGAGGCCCTTACGTTCATAGATAGTCAAGATTGTCTCTGGAGAGCTGATCGCTTCTCTTTTCAATAGAAGGCCATTTTGGCTATGCGAACGTGCCCGAAAAGCAGCTGTACGAAAATAGAAATAACTCAAAAAGCGTATAGCCGCATAATTATTCACCTCAAAATTTTGCAGCCAGTTAGAGAAGCGTTCTCGGTCAATGATTTCATCGACGTCTATAAATAAGATGTGCGTAATCTCGGGCTTTAAAAAATGGAATCCAACATACCGACTTGTGCTGTGCCAGTAGTGGATCCAATCGTCGTCAGTGGGAGAGACAGGGCAGTATATGCCGTAAGGTTTTTGTGGATCATATTCGAATTCGATAAATGTACATTCGGGATGTTCAGAATAGGAGCGTTTCAAAAGTAGCGGCTCTTCAGGGGTGCCATTGAAAAAATGGTCACACACAGGGATGATGATCTGATGGGCAAAACCCTTCAGCGCTTCTACACATAGCTTTAAAAAACGGTAGTCGTTGGTGCAGTAGTTGACAATGACCGCGATTTTAGTAGCTGAGGATGAAGCCAAAGTGCACCTTGCTTAATTTAGGATCGTCAAAGTGGGTCTTGTGCAATTTAAATCCCCAGTCGACGCGTAATGATAGGTAAGGATTAATGGTGTAGCGAAGACCTGGACCTGCTCCCAGAAGGAAGGTGAATTCTTTTTCGTCAGGGATCGTTTTGTGATTGCTTCCGGTTGCATAGTCGACAAAGCCTAAAATAACCAGCTCATCGCCCACGCTTTTTTTAAATAGATGGAAAGGAAAAGAGCGGATCTCAAAATTGAAAATGAAGGCGTTGTCGACATTGACTTCGCGTTCGTTATAACCGCGCACCGTATTAAAACCGCCCAAGCCATACTGTTCGCTGGGCAAAAGATTTTGGCTGGCGAGCTGTCCACGAAGAAGCACAGAAACAGAACAATCTACCGGAAAGGTATATACGTCGCCTAAGGTTGCCTTGCCATACACGTAATGATTTTTGGCCCCTGGACGAAGATTTTCAAAATCCTCATTGCTCTGATGCGGAAGGATTTTGCCAGGAGACCAGAAGAGCTCGCTTGAAAATGAAAAGCGATGGTGGCCTGTTTCTTTTCCCCAGTTAAATCCTCCGACAAGCTGCGTAATGTTGACTGATTTCGTAATGATAGGAATGGCATTATCGCTGCTAACTGGCTCGCCGCTGCCCCCGATGAATTCCAAGTTATTGTTGGTGTTTTTGAAATCAAACCCCACCACAAACTCTTTCAGGGTAGAGCGGTAGAGCTTGCCGATGGGCATTTGATAGCGCAAACTAGCCTGAGCACTATGTCCATGGCTTTTAAAATCTCCTAGATCATTATCGCGAGATCTCAGATCGGGATGAACCATGCCATAACCGCCAAAGAGAATCAGAATGTGACGCCAGGGGAGGGGTGCATTATAATTCACAGTGTGGGCTTGGAAGTCGTGAAAGTCTGAAGAGGTCGTATATTGATAGTTGAGCAGATGATCGCAGAAGAAGGCATTACCCCATTGAAAGCCGGCAAACCAGCGCTCATTTCCAGTAGCCTCATTACCTGTATCGTCTCCGCCCGTATAAAATCTTAAGGGGAAGCGATCTCGTGTTACAAGTTCGACATCTGTGGTGCCAAATTCTTCACCTGGTGTGAATAAAATATCCGTGCGTCGGAAAGGGTTGCGGTTCATCCAGGTCACATCTGTGAGCAGGGTATCGTCGGTGATGATCTCACCAGGATCGATATCTAGGAAGTTTTGGATTAGCTTATCGCTGAACCAGCGATTACCTTTGCAGACAATTTTACCCAGCCTGCCTTCAATGATAATAACCTCTATGACGCCATCCGAGATATCCTGTTCTGGAATGAGCACGGTAACTACCGGATGATTTTGTGCGCGGTAATAGCGAATGATGACTTGTTTAATTTCGCGCAGAAGCTCTGGAGTCAGGGGTTTGCCGATGGCGTGCGAAGAGAGGAGCTTGGCCAATACTTTTGCGCTGCCAGGGATCTCCAGATCACGGATCTGTACGCCCTGAGTTTCGCTTAGATCTAGTTTTTCAGCCTGTTTCGGAACAAGTAGTAATCCCTTAACGGTTAAGGCAGATTTTTCCTGCACAAAAGTCTCTTCTTCTGCAAATGCAGAAAGAGGGCTCAAAACGATAAGTGCTGCAAAAGTCCAATTTTTCATATAGGGAAGAAGATTAGAGCAGCTCTTCTAATTGGCTGTCCGTGTTCTTAGTGTTTCTTTGCAGCATGCGATATTTGGTATCAGGCAAAACATCAGGACTAGAGAGTGCATCTTGCGTGCGGAGTGGTTCATAAGCTTTTCGGTCATAACGCTCCCAGAATTTCTTTTGCACATAAGTAAATTCATCGAAGTATTTTAAGTCCTGTAAAAACTCATAAGTCGCTGCATTAAATTGATCGGTGATCCGAGGGCTTATCCATACGTCTTTATAAAAAATCGTAAAAGGCACCCCACCGGAAAAACTATAAAAGTAAGCACCCCACGACTCAGCTGAGGTAGAAATATATTCGGCTCCGGGAGAAAAAGGAACAAGATTTAAAACACCCTCAATCACATTGTTGGACTGCTTAGCGGTGAAAAGCCTCAATGATCCGCCTTGCATACGGCTATTTGGTCCCATGTTTAAAGCGCCTGGGCCTACCTGGGGCGGCACAGGAAATGCATTGTCTACAACTACAGTTACATCGTTTGTGGCACCAACACCTGCATAGCCGCTCCCTTTAGAATCTAGCGTAAGATGCTGTCCGCTGACAAATGAGAGGTTACTCTTGGAAAAAACGAAGGCCCTTGCTGTGCTTTCCTTACCGCCCATCAAGATGGAATCACGGCCAGCCACAATCGAAATATCGCCTTGGGCGTTAATTTGAGCCACGCGGTTGTCTGATGCGCTTATTAGAAGGTCTCTTCCTGCAGAGATGGTCAGGCCACCATGTTGACTTTCAACTCTACTGTGGGCAGTTTGCAGTCCGCTTCCAATTTTAATGTCTTGCGCTGCGCTGAGTTGCAATTGACCGGCCTCTTGAAGCTTAACAGTGCCAATAATGGAAAGATCACCTTCACTGGTGTTCAAATTTAACTTGCCTTTCTGAAGAGCTACTGAAAAACCATCTTCGACCTTTAGGTCAGTTTTGGCTTGGATGGTTAGTTCGGCAGGCAGATCGGATTGAACCGTGATGCCGCTTTTGTTTTTTATTCCATTTTCACCCAGAGCAATGCGGTCCGCTACGATTTTAACTTCGCTCCCATCGGTGGCAATTGTGCCAGTCAGCTTGATTCCGCTGTTTTCTGCCACAAGAAAAACCCTGCCCTGTTTTTCGGTAATGCTTAAGGCATCCACATTTCCCGAAAGATTAATCGCATAAGCAAAAGGATTTCCGTCGGCCTTTAACTCCACCTGAAGCGCCGAGATCTCTCCGCTAGATGAGATCGTGGCATCGGCTTCATTTTGGGCTTGAGGGCGAATATAAAGCTTTTCGTGTCCTGTCGGTTTCAGCCAGATCTCGTGTCCGGCTCCAAATAGAACAGATCCCCGATTAGCCGTAACGATGCCCGAGTTGTCTATATGCTTTGCGAGGATCACCACGTCTCCATCCCAAGTCTGAATCGTGCCCAAGTTAACAATCGAGGCATTGGAGATACCTTTGAAAAAGAGATCGCGTTTTTGCATGAAATCATGATCGGAGAGATCGAGCGTTGAGGCGATAAAGGCCGCGGTGTTGATCATGCCGCTCTCACCGATTAAAATCCCTGCGGGATTAATCAGGAAGACTTTGCCTGTGGCTTCTAAAGTTCCGAAGATATTCGAAGGGATGTCGCCGATCACGCGATTTAATACGACCGAGCTAGAATTCGGTTGGATAAAGCGTGTGACCTCGTCTGCTGCAATAGAAAAATCTTGCCAATGGATGATCGCTCTATCACTGGCCGTAATTGCAAGCTCTTGAGCTTGCTGGACATCGAAGACAACATCACCATGAACCACCGTGGGATTTTCGGGGTTGGCATAGCAAACTGAGAAGGGAACTAAGAAAAGCAGGTAGATTCTTTTCATGTTAGTCATCTTTGAATACAGAAAACCCGATTGTGAATCAAAGCAAAAAAAGGAGTCGTGAGTTTAGTGACTGGCCTAGAATTTTGCAAAAAAGATCTTTTCTGATGTTGGCTGGAGATTGTAAATTATTTTTTTAAACCTCTTGATTAGATGCGGTTTAGCTGCTAAGTTAAAATTAAAACTTAACAAATTTAAGAGGGGGAGCATATGGCTCAAGAAAAAGAAGTCATTATCATCACAGGATGCAGCGGGCGCATCGGCTTCAAGGCATTAGAGCGTTTTGTGCATGAATATTTTGTAGTAGGATTTGACGTTATATTTGCAGCAAGTTTTCCTAATGCCGTGCTTATGACCGTCGATGTCGCAAGCGATGAGAGTGTAAAAGAAGGTTTGGCAAAGGTTCGCGAAACATACGGAACCAAGATCTCTTCCGTGATCCATTTAGCGGCTTACTATAGTTTTGAGGGAGGCTCCTATTCCAACTATGAAAAGATCACCGTGAAAGGCACAGAGCGGCTTATCCGCGGACTGCAAGATTTTCAAGTCGACCAGTTTATTTTCACGAGTACGATGCTCATCCACAAACCCGTTGAAGTGGGTCAGAGAATTAACGAGGATTCAGCTATCGAACCTACTTGGGCTTATCCAAAATCAAAAGTGGAAACAGAAGCTGTAATTCGCAACGAGCATGGAAATATTCCCTATGTGATCTTACGTATCGCAGGCGTGTATGACGATCATTGTCACTCTATCCCAATCTCCAACCAGATTCAGCGTATTTATGAAAATCAGCTTGAAAGCCACTTGTTTCCTGGCGATCTGACACATGGAGCTTCTTATGTGCATATGCAGGACTTAATCGATGTGCTCTGGCTAACCGTCCAAAAACGCAAAACCCTGCCCAAAGATCTAGTGCTCCTCATCGGCGAAGAAGAGACTTTAAGCTATGAAAGCCTGCAAAGGGAGATAGGACGCCTAATCCACGGACAAGTTTGGAAGACCTGGCATGTTCCCAAAACATTTGCAAAAATGGGTGCCTGGGCACAGGATCACTTACCTTTCATGCCTAAAAGCTTTATCAAGCCCTGGATGATCGATCGTGCCGATGATCATTATGCACTCGATATCTCGCGTGCAAAAGAGTATCTAGGATGGCAGCCTAAACACTCTTTGCGCAATACTCTGCCCGAGATGATTCGCGAGCTTAAAAATGATCCGCTAACTTGGTATGACGAGAACAAGTTAAGAGCGCCTTCTTGGCTGGCGAGAAAATCTGCATGAGTAGACAAGCGTTTGCTACAATTGCTTGTGCTTTAGGACTTTGGATAATTGCTTGCGCGCTTATTTTTGTAGGCGGCGGCACATCGAAGACTCCGACGTTCGATGTATTAAATGGCATCTTGTTAATCGCCTTTGCGCTGCTTTCCTTGCGCTATGTTAGCACATGGCCACTCTGGTGCGCTGTTATCTTAAGTTTGTGGATCCAGTTTGCGCCACTTGCTCTTTGGGCGAATCATTCTTGGCAATATGCGAATGGCTCCCTTTGTGGATTCATCATCATGGCTATTGCTTTGCGAGCACTTTATCCTCAACCTCTCGTAGGACAGCCGGATGTAGCACCTGCCGGCTGGTCATTTAATCCCTCGACCTGGGGCTATCGCATTGTGATGGTTTTTGCGGCCCTCCTCTGCTCTTTTTTTGCCCACTACATGGCGGCTTTCCAGCTCGGGTTAATTCCGAGCATTTGGGACCCATTTTTTGGAGATGGCACATACAAAGTCGTGACTTCAACCATCTCAAAAGACTTTCCTGTGTCTGATGCAGGCTTAGGCGCTTTAGCTTATGCACTTGAAGCATTGATGGGCTGTCAGGGAGATAATCAGCGCTGGCGCACACGTCCTTGGGCGGCAATAGGTTTTGGAATTTTAGTCGTACCCGTCAGCTTGGTCAGTATTTTGCTGATTATTTCTCAGCCTGTAATTGTCGGCGCATGGTGTGGTTGGTGCTTGCTCATCGCTTTCATTATGATTTTAATGCTTCCACTTGCTGTAGCTGAGTTTGCGGCGAGCTTGCACTTTCTTCATCAGAGCTATCTCAAAGGCAAACCTTTATGGCATATCTTCTGGTATGGCGATGAAAGCTCCAGCAAAGTTTTCAGCACTGACTTTAAAAACACCAAGTCGCTTTTTCCGCCCGCAGGCGTTACTATTTCTTGGAATTTAGTCGTCACTGCACTTTTAGGCGTCTGGATGGTTGTGTCGGATCATCTAGTTCAACTTCCTAGCTCCATCAGCAATAGCAACTACATTGCTGGACTCTTGGTTTACACCTTTTCGATTCTTGCTATGGCTGAGCTGACTCGTCCGGCCAGATATATCAACGTTCTATTTGGACTCTGGCTTGCCATTGTTCCCTGGCTGGCATCCGATGTTTCTACCTTCACACTCCTCAACCAAACGCTCACTGGCACCGCCATTCTCCTCTTTTCCCTCCGCCTCGGCCCCATCCGCTCCCGCTACGGCACCTTGTCTCGTTTTATAATTTAATCGGTTTTTTGTTTGGTCAATATGGACATGTCGGATGGTGCGTCCCGAGGGCGCACCTCCCGCGACCACGCTAGTGCCGCGTTCCCGACATGTCTATAGAAACTCCAATGAAGTCTAATAAATCTCTTTTATCACTCTTGTGAAGCATTTAATTTGCGGGAAAAGAAGAGTATTTTGTATGGTGTTGGCTTCCTTGGGGGCTTTTAAAGGCTTCGAGGAACAGTGCGGCCCGATAGAGCTGTATAAGATGTTTTGACAGTGGAGTAGAAGTGACGTGCAAGTGTAAGAAGCTTGTGCAAATGGGGTAATTTATTACCCCATAGCCTGTCAAATTATATATAGAAAGAGGCTGCTAAGGCAGCCTCAAATTTGAGATTAAATTTTTTTTGAGAATTTGATCTTGGTTCAGATTGAATGCTGACGGCGTGGATGAGGCATGCAAGTCGAACGAGATCGTAGGGCAACTTGCGATCTAGTGGCGGAAGGGTTAGTAATACATGAATAACTTGCCTCTAACCTGGGGATAACGGCTGGAAACGGCCGCTAATACCGAATGAGGTGACAATGGGAAGCTCGTTGTCATCAAAGTAGGGGACCACGAAAGTGGCCTCGCGGTTAGAGAGAGGTTCATGGGATATCAGCTAGTTGGTGTGGTAATGGCGCACCAAGGCTAAGACGTCTAGGCGGATTGAGAGATTGACCGCCAACATTGGGACTGAGATACTGCCCAGACTCCTACGGGAGGCTGCAGTCGAGGATCTTTCGCAATGGGCGAAAGCCTGACGAAGCGACGCCGTGTGAGCGATGAAGGCCTTCGGGTTGTAAAGCTCTTTCGCCTGGGAACAAGAGATAGTTATGAATAATAGCTAAATTTGAGGGTACCAGGTAAAGAAGCACCGGCTAACTCCGTGCCAGCAGCTGCGGTAATACGGAGGGTGCAAGCATTAATCGGATTTATTGGGCGTAAAGGGCGCGTAGGCGGATTGGTAAGTTGGATGTGAAATTCCGAGGCTCAACCTCGGAGCTGCATTCAAAACTACTATTCTAGAGGGATGGCGGAGAAAACGGAATTCCACGTGTAGCGGTGAAATGCGTAGATATGTGGAGGAACACCTGTGGCGAAAGCGGTTTTCTAGCTTATACCTGACGCTGAGGCGCGAGAGCAAGGGGAGCAAACAGGATTAGATACCCTGGTAGTCCTTGCCGTAAACGATGTATACTTGATGTAGTTGGGCTCAACCCTGACTGTGTCGAAGCGAACGCGATAAGTATACCGCCTGAGGAGTACGCTCGCAAGGGTGAAACTCAAAAGAATTGACGGGGGCCCGCACAAGCAGTGGAGCATGTGGTTTAATTCGATGCAACGCGAAGAACCTTACCCAGGCTCGAAATGCAGAGGACGATGTCAGAGATGACATTTTCCGCAAGGACTTCTGCATAGGTGCTGCATGGCTGTCGTCAGCTCGTGCCGTGAGGTGTTGGGTTAAGTCCCGCAACGAGCGCAACCCTTATCATTAGTTGCCAACATTTAAGGTGGGGACTCTAATGAGACTGCCTAGGTTAACTAGGAGGAAGGTGAGGATGACGTCAAGTCCGCATGGCCTTTATGTCTGGGGCTACACACGTGCTACAATGGTCGGTACAGAAGGAAGCAAGATCGCAAGATGGAGCAAATCCGTAAAACCGATCTCAGTTCGGATTGTAGTCTGCAACTCGACTACATGAAGTTGGAATTGCTAGTAATGACGTGTCAGCAACAGCGTCGTGAATACGTTCCCGGGCCTTGTACACACCGCCCGTCACATCATGGGAGTTGGTTTTACCCGAAGCCGCTGACTCAACCGCAAGGGGAGAGGCGTCTAAGGTAAGGCCGATGACTGGGATGAAGTCGTAACAAGGTAGCCCTACCGGAAGGTGGGGCTGGATCACCTCCTTTAAGAGATCGTAGGTTTACCTACATTTTCTAAGGTTGAGACAAGCTTCTCTCCCTCTCCACGTCACTTCCCTTCTGCTGTCAAAACAAAACTGAAAGTATGAATCCTGGATCATGAAGCATGAAAAGGAAAGATAAGAAAAGGATAAAATTTTATTTTTTTCTTGTTTCTTTCATACTTCTGAATTCATAATTCATCCTTTCTTCTTTTGGGGACTTAGCTCAGTTGGTAGAGCATCAGATTTGCATTCTGAGGGTCAGGAGTTCGAACCTCCTAGTCTCCAAATTTCCGCGGTTGTAGCTCAGTTGGTTAGAGCGCGACACTGATAATGTCGAGGTCCCAAGTTCAAATCTTGGTAACCGCAAACCTCAAACTGAGTCACGAAATACAAACCCTAGTTCCTTTGAAGGAACTAGGGTTTTTTTATGTCTTAGAGAATCTGATTAAAGCTATGCAAGAGGGCTAAAAACTTTCACGCCTTTGGTGTTGATCAGTCGGTGGATATCAGAAGGGAAATGGTATTGTGCAAATCGGGTGTTTTGGTGGGCGGTGTTGAAGGTGCGCTGGAGTGTAGAGTTGCGCTCGACTTGAATGCCTCTTTTTACCAGTGCAGAAGCATCGCACTGCATAGATTTGAGTAGAACTTGCTCCACTGCATTTTGCGTAGCTTTTACGAGGCTGCCCAGTTCATTATATTTTTTAACATTCGTAGCAAATCCAGACTTCGCACTTTCGTTATTGAAAGGCGAGTGAGTTGAGGCGAAAGCTCTCGTTTTTTCAGTGGCCTTGTTCGCAAAATCTGCAATCTTACTTAACGAGTTTACTGACTCGGGATTCAGCTTTGCTGTGTGCGCATGCTCATTGAAGTGCGCGATCCGTCTGTCCAGTTGCGTAGTTTTAACTAACTCCGCTTGTGGCTGCGCGTGCGTAGAGTTGAAAGCGCGTGTTGCAGTGGCAATAGGGTTTGCGCTGCAAGCTGCGACCATAGCTTTTTGTGCAAAGGGGCGAAGAAAGACTGCCATAGGTATCTCCAAGGTAAATGAAAAAATTTAAATTGGAAGATACGATTTCGGGATCAAATCACTCAACACTAAAGATTTTATAGCATAAAAAAGTTAGGTCGCGGCTTTTTTCAGGACGTAGCCCTGCTTGAGCTCAGCTTGGTAGACGAGGAAGAGGCCGATGGAGACAATGCCAGTTGAGAGGAAGATAGTCCACGAGAGTGGCTCACCGAGAAAAAGGCTGGCATTAAGTGAGGCGAAGATCGGGCTTAAGAGACCCACGAAAGAGAGGAAAGTAGCTGTGTAGCGCTTAAGCAGATAGCCGTAGAGGTTATAGCAGATGAGGTTGGAGATAACTGTGAGAGCAAGCGTGCTTTTTAGAAAGGGTGTGAGGTTTACTATGGCCACAGGCAGCGGGTTCCAGCTGTCGACAAAGAAGGAGTGGAAGAGAGCCATTGCTCCGCCGATAAGCATGCTGGTGGCATTAGCCATGGCAGGGGAGACTTCAGAGTCTTTGACGAGCAGCCTTAGCAGCACCCACCCATAAACCGAGCAGAGCGCGGCGCCCATGACGGCCAAGGTAGGCCATGAGAAGAATGAGAAAGCCGTCCATAATTCCTCTGAACCCGACTGCGAGAGCAGCACGGGCATAAAGCCCACAAAACCGATGAGCAAGCCGAGCCATTTTCGTGAGTTCATCTTTTCTTTGAAATGCAGATAGGAAAAGAGCGCAGCGAAGAAAGGCGAGAGGCTGTAAAGGAAGCAGGTTTTAGCGGCGGTGAGGTATTGCAATCCCCAAAACTCTAAGACGTTCGTAAGGTAGATGCTGAAAAAAGCTAATACTGAAAGTGAAAGCAGCTGTTTCCTGTTTATTTTTAGGGAAGTGCGTTTGGCGATTAGCAGGTAGCTCATGATGAGTACGCCAGCCAGCGCCATCCGAAAGCCCGTTAAAAAAATAGGCGGCGAATACTGGAGAGCCATCTTTCCTAAAGAAAAGACGCTTGACCAGGTGGCATACATTAAGACGACGAGCATGATAGACATAAGTGACTAAGAAGCATATCAGTCTGGCTCGATAAGAGCAATCTGTTCGCGTTTTTCCAGGAAATTCTTGCATGCTTCTTAGTTTCTAACTTTTAAAGGTTTGCGTTAAATAAAAAAGTTTATGCAATTTCTTGCAGAATAAGAACTCCCTACCTAGAATCCGGAAATAGGTATCTATGGACAAACCTTTAATTCGTGTGGCAGTCACAGGTGGTGCAGGGCAGATTGCTTATAGCCTGCTTTTTCGTATCGCCTCGGGCGAGGTCTTCGGCTTAGACCAGCCTTTAGCATTACATATTCTTGAAGTTCCGCCCTCACTTATCGCTTTAGGCGGTGTGGTGATGGAGCTCGAAGATTGCGCTTTTCCACTGCTGAAAGAAATTAAAACGGGATGCGATCCGCAGAAGATTTTCGAAGGCGTAAACTATGCATTTCTAGTTGGAGCCAAGGCTCGCGGACCTGGCATGGAGCGCAAAGATCTCTTAGGTGAAAATGGCAAGATCTTCATCGAACAAGGCAGAGCTTTGGGCGATGTAGCTGCTAAAGATCCCATCGTGCTTGTGGTGGGAAATCCCTGCAACACCAACTGTCTGATCGCATTGAAAAATGCACCAAAAATCCCAATTTCACGTTTTTTTGCCATGACCATGCTCGATCAGAACCGGGCGACTGCACTTTTAGCTAAAAAAGCCAATGTGTCTGTGCCTGATGTTAAACGCGTGACGATCTGGGGAAATCACTCTTCTACGCAAGTGCCAGATTTTGTAAATGCGACAGTTTCTGGAAAGCCTGTGCTCGATGTGATTAAAGATCGTAGCTGGCTCGAAAAAGAGTTTATGCCTCAAGTCCAAAAAAGAGGTGCTGAGGTAATCGCAGCGCGTGGAAAATCCTCTGCAGCTTCAGCCGCAAATGCCGCCATTGACACGATGCGCGCACTGATTCAACCGACACCAAGAGGCGAATGGTTTTCGGTAGCATCTTTTTCCGATGGCAACCCTTACGATGTCAAAGAGGGCTTAGTGTTCTCTTTTCCTACCCGCTCACTAGGTGCAGGGAAAATTGAGATTGTCAAAGACCTCCACTGGGATAACTTTTTAAAAGAGAAGATCGCCTTAACCGAGAAAGAGCTGCTCGAAGAACGAGAGCTCATTACCCCATTACTTAAATGAGCGAAGAAGTTCTTTTCCAGATCACTAAAGATCAATTAGAAACAGGCCTAAGAGGCTTTCCTGTTGGCTACTGCACCACTTCCTTTGTCGATCCTCAAAAAGGGCTTTTTTACGTAGAAAAACCAATAGCTGAGATCGCTAGTTGGGAGCCGCAACGCGTTATCTATCTGCTCTATCATGGAAAAGAAGGGGATGAAAAACAAGTTGCGAAGTTTTTCGATGATCTACGTAAGCGCGAGACCTGTTCAAAAGAGGTGATTCGCCATATCACACAGCTGCCACGCAAGGGCCATCCCATGGAGCTTTTTAGCTGCGCGCTGCTTATCTTAGGCATGTTTGAAAAAACCGGCGATTATCGCGAAGACTGTTTAAATTTAATCGCCAAGATTCCACACCTAACTGCAGCTGTGATTAACCACCACGCAGGCTGGGGTGAAACACCTAATCCGAAAAGCGATCTCGGATACATGGAAAATTTTACGCAGATGCTGCGAGTGCCCAACGTCGATCCTGCAAATCTCACACATGCGTTCAAGCTCTTTAATATCTTGCATTATGATCATGGCGGCGGAAACCTATCGACCTTTGTGGGCAAAGCGGTAGCTTCTGGCTTAGATGACATGTATGGCTCGATCTCGTCTGCTATGTGCGCGCTAGCTGGCCCACGTCATGGTAGAGCTAACCAAGACTGTTTGGAATTCGTGCAGCTGGTGTTAAAAGAGCTAGGCGAGAATGCAACCGCGAAACAGGTAGAAGAACTTATCCGCGCACGCCTTGCCAAAAATCAGCTGGTCTTTGGTTTTGGGCATGCAGTTTTAAGAGTAGAAGATGCGCGTGCCACGGTTTTTTATGATTATGCGAAAAAACATTTTTCTAACCATCCGCTGGTCAAAATCGCGCTTCTCTTGCGCACCGAAGGCTCGAAAGTATTAGCTGAAAATCCCAAGATCGCCGATCCACATCCTAATGTCGATGCGATGTCAGGCACAGTTCTCACCGCAGCCGGCTTTCCCTATCCTGAGTATTACACAGTACTCTTCGGACTATCTCGTAGTGTTGGGATCGCCCTTCAGATTGTCTACGAGCGCTGCGAAGCGCGCGGCGGCAAGGGCACACCCATCGTTCGCCCCAAATATCTCTTCAAACACCGCTAGCAGTTTTTGGTTCGCTCATCCCCACAATGTTCAGCTTTGGTGGCTTAATTGCCATTAGCTTTTTGTAGTCTTCTGGATCTATTGGGCGGCAATTTGTAAAAAGCAAGGCAGTGAGCTTTTTGCAATGTTGAGCGAGGTTAAATAGCTCATCACAGTTAGGGAAATGGAAATGCATGGTATTGTACCAGCCCCAACCGCCTAAATGCAGGCTAGTCAATGCTGGTATTTTTGACAGAGTTGCACACATTTCGTTACTTAATCTATCACAATAAAGCAGCTCCAGTGTGTGTAATTTTTCTAGCCTTGTTAAGGGAGCGGCATCTTGTTCCTCAATATCTTGTTCCTCAATTCCTGGATATTCAATTTGGAGGTTTTCCAGATTAATACAGCTTGAAGCAAGAGACTGAAGATCTAATGGAGATTTATAGGTGTGCTTTTGATGAAGATTGGGGGTGATATAGTCATCATTCGAGATACGGAGCCTGGTTATTTGACCAATTCTTTTGGACTTGAAGACCTGCGCTATTTCGGCGCGATCGTGGGCAATATGCAGCGACCTTACTTGCCTACATAAGTTTAGTCTAGAGCGAAAATTTGCGCCTTTATCGAGAAAGTTTGTCGTAAATAGCACACCGCTCTCTAATGTTACGGCATTTACTAACTCAAGATTTAAGACAGCATTCTTGAAAATCCTTTCCGCACGCTCTTTAAACAGTGTGCATGTAGGGATGGTTCGAGCGATCTCTTCAACATTCAAAAATGAAAATGCGTACAAGAAGGGGGCTATCTGCATTGTGCAGAGTCGTGAAACTTGACCAGTTAAAGTTTGTGACATAATTACGCCTATTTTAGTTAATTAGCGCCAGCATGGTGCGGCAACGCAGCTATTCTCATGGAATATGTGTATTGTCGGACTTAAGTTACGGAGTATCTCTACCGAAGGCGGGGAGATCCACGTGCAGCCATGTATATTTAAAAAATAGAGGTGTGTGCAACTGCGGGTAATTTGCGCAAGTGTATCAAAAATAGAGTAAGTTCCTTGGAGATCAAGGGTCTTAAGTTCCTTAGCGTGCGTAGAGATTGCTGTTGCGAGCTGTCTTTGCGCTGCCAGCGCTGTGCTTAATGCTGTAAAGGAAAAGGCTTGGCTTAAACTGCCTCCAAGGCCTAGATGATGGAGTTGCGGCAAAGGGAGGCTGTCTCTCACTTGCATCAGCCGAATAAAATCGATAGGAGTTATCTCACTGCAATTGAATAGATCGAGACTAGTCAAAGCAGGGAGATTTGCTAAAATTGTTATAGAGCCTGCGGATAAGTTTCTTGAATTCTTAAGCGATAATACTTGTAGATGCATGAGCTTGCTTAGGGGCGCAATATCTGCATTTGAGCAGTTGGATCTTTCAATACTTAACTTGGTAAGAGCTGTGCAATTGGAAGCAATAGAGCTTATCTTTGAGGAAATACGTATTAACCCGATTGCATCGTCAAGGTGTAACTCCTTAAGGCGGCCTGCCAGTATTGTGCACGAAAGAAGCACTTGAACTGGTCCTTCATAGGTTCGGCTATCGCTTCTAAAAACTTTAAGATTGATCAGTTTTTTGATGACTTTCTCGAGATTTTCTCGTGAAAGTGTGGGGGATCTAGTTAAGGAAGTCCCCAGATTTGCAATTGCTCTAAACGATGTAGTTCTGGCGTCAATGTTACCGCAGCCTGGAAGAAAAAGATCAAAAGCCCTTTGGGCAGCACGATTGAAGCAATTTGTTGTTCGGCGAGCTTGTGCTATCCCTTGTGGGCCTAAAAATGAAAGGGAAAGAGCTGTCAGATCTGTCTGTGAAAAAACAGGATGATAGCTTCGATTAAGAGTTGTTGCAGTTGTAATTCCCATTTTAATTTAATTCTGTTGATAAAAGTGCAGAAAATTTACCAGATTATTATGTAAATAATCATAATAAATAATTATTTATAGCTAGCTTGTTGTTCGCTCAAGTCCACTCTTTGTCGATATCCTCCACTTAGTCCATGTCGATTTCTCTCCCTTCTCTTCCCCAAATATCTGTTTTAAAACAACGTCTAAGTATGTATTCTTGCGACTATTATGAGTTGGACAGATCTAGAGCTTATTTTCAACCGCGCCTTCACTTTTTCTTTCTCACGAAAGAAGATGATCTTCTTTTTCCCAATTCTAGTGATGTGTGCATTTCTGATTGTGCTCTGCCGCGCGCTGGCGCTGCGTGCCTCAGATTGGGTGACGATGAGCTTGGCGTTTTTGCCGGTGTTTGTCTGTTCGGCGCTGCTGCTAGCGGTAGGCGTTCTGCTCACTCGTGTTTATCACGATGAAGTAAAACAAATCGAAGTTAGTTATCGGCAGACACTGCGCAAATCATGGAATCTGATGGTGGGAATCTCACATCTCTCGCTTCCCATGTTTGTGGCTTACCTTCTTCTTTGGACAGTGCTTGGCTTCTTTTATCTTTTGAGAGAGATTCCGTTTGTAGGAAATGGCCTTGCGCTCTTTTTCTCTTTTGTGCCCTTTTTACTTGTGCTCGGTTCGCTTGTGCTGGCCCTGATGAATTTGCTGCTACTCTTCTTTTTGCCGCCAGCAGTTGCCCTACAGTCTCAGCTAGATTTAGAAGTAGGGGAGAAGACCTGGGCTCGCATTAAGAAAAATCCCTTTTCACACTTAGCCCTATTTACGCTGGGCTTCTTGCCATTTATTCTAGTGGGTGGGCTGCTGCTTTTGGCCTCAACCATTACGGGCACCTCTTATGTCGAAGCTACAGATTCACTAGCTTATATTTTGCAATCTTCCCTGATCATGCTGCCTTTCTGTGCGCTCGTGGCGCCAGCAATCATCTTCTTCTTTAATTTTGCAGCTGAAAGTTATGTGCTCATGCGTCGCAAGGAAAAAAGCGAATCATGAAGATCGCGGTCATTGGTGCAGGTCTTTCTGGGCTTGCGCTTGCATATCACCTCACTCTTAGCGGAATGTGTCAAGTCGATCTCTTTGATGAAAAGGGGATTGGCGGGGCAGCTTCAGGCATCGCCTGTGGTCTTATGCATCCATATGTAGGCGAAGAAGCCAAACGTAGTTGGATGGCCACCGAAGCCCTTGAAGAGAGCCATGTGTTATTAGATTCTGTTTCTGGTGCGCTCATTCACAAACCCGGCATTTTGCGTATTGCGCGCCACGAAGAAGAGCGCCAAGCTTTGCGTATCGCATTTGCCAATCAAGATGATGTTGAAGAAGTCGAAGGCTCCTTTCTAATCAAAAGCGGTGTTACGGTGAATGTGCCCGGCTATCTGCAAGGATTATGGAATATTTGCGCACAAAAAGGCGCGAAGTTGCATCTGCAGAACATCCAGAATTTAGAAGAGCTAAAAGAGTATGATCAGATCGTGGTGGCAGCCGGTGCCAACCTATTGACTTTTCCTGAATGTCAAAGCCTGAAAGTGCAATTCACCAAGGGCCAACTGTTAATTTGCCGCTATCCTCAAACGCTAAAGCCCCTTGAGAGAAGTCTGATTGGCAAAGGCTACGTTGCCTTAAGTGAAAGTGCGGACTTGTGTGTGCTTGGCTCTACATATGAGCGCGGTGTTACTTCAGCTCTTCCCGATTTAGCCAGAGCCAAAGAGGAGATCTTGCCCAAAATTGCTTCGTTTTTTCCCGATGTGAAATTTCTTGAGATCGAAAGTTGCAAAGCAGGGATACGGGTTGCCAGAAAAGGCCACTACCTGCCCATAATCCGAAAGATAGAAGAGCGCAAGTGGGTTTGTACAGCCATGGGTTCCCGCGGCTTGCTCTATCACGCCTTGGCCGGCAAAATGCTAGCTAGCGCCCTTTTAGCAAATGACGAAAGCAAAATTATCCCTCAGTTTTTATAAGCGATTAAAAAGAGAAGATTAACCACAGAGGCACAGAGAACACAGAGGTCGGAAAAGGAAGTCATTTTTTGTAAGTGAAACAAAAAATGACATTCTCTCGCCGCGTAAACATCGGCGAAGCCGAGAGGGTGTTGTTTTTTCGCCTCGCTCGCGAAAAAATAACCTCTTTCTCTAGCTCTGTGTTCTCTGTGCCTCTGTGGTTTGATTTTTTTCAAAATAAGCGTTGCGCAACACATATGAATAAAATTACATTTTAGTTTTATGACAGCAGAGCTAACTTTTTTAGGCACAGGTGGATCGACGGGTGTACCAGTTATCGGCTGCACGTGTCCGGTTTGTCGTTCTATGTCTAAATATAATAAGCGCCTTAGACCCTCTGCCTTGATTAAGGTGGATGGCAAGAGCTTTGTAATCGATGTAGGGCCAGATTTTCGTCAGCAGGCGCTCACGCATAAGATTAAGCATCTCGATGGCGTCTTAATCACGCATACGCACTATGATCACATCGGGGGGATTGACGATCTGCGCGCTTTCTATTTTTTGCAGAAAAAAAAGATGCCCTGCCTTGTTTCAAAAGAGAGCATGGAAGAGCTGAAGATCCGCCTGCACTATTTGATGAAGCCGTTAAAAGATGGCCATGCGATTGCAGCTCAGCTCGATTTTGTAGTGCTCGAGAAAGATTTTGGTAGGATTAAGTTTGAGGGGATCGATTGGCAATACCTGAGTTACTTTCAAGCAGGCATGAAAGTTAACGGCTTTCGCTTGGGCAAGTTGGCTTATGTCTCGGACATACGTGAATACAACGATGAAGTAATTGCTGCTTTAAAAGGGGTGGATGTGCTGATTTTAAGCGCGCTGCGTCACGGAGCGTCCCAAATGCATTTCGGACTCGATGAAGCTATAGCCTTTTCGGAGAAAGTAGGTGCAAGACAGACTTGGCTTACCCACATCTCTCACGATCTCGACCATGAAGAGACAAACCTAAAGCTGCCGCACAATGTGCGTCTCAGCTATGATGGGCTGAAAATTTCATTTTAATCTAGATATGGTCGACAAGAAAAAGAAACAACCCGACACCGAACTTCCCGATCTTAAACGCTTTAATAAGGCGCTTTTGATCTCTAGCTATCCTTCGGGAAAAGAGCTTGCGCTTAGCGAAGAGTACCTCGTTGAGCTCGAGCGTCTATGCGAAACCTTTGGCCTGGAAACGGTTGGCAAAGTCTCTTGCCCTATCAAAAAAATCGACGCAGCAAACTTTTTAGGCTCGGGCAAGTTGGAAGAGCTCATTGAGCTGGCGAAAGAAATCGGCGCGGAAGTGATCATTTTTGATGATGAGATTACACCGCATCAGCAGCGCAATTTAGAAAAGCTCTTTGCTAAGCCGGTAATCGATCGCACAGAGCTGATCATCGAAGTATTTGCGCAGCGCGCTCAGACGCGCGAGGCCAAGCTTCAAGTGGAACTCGCTAAAGTGCGCTACCAAATGCCGCGCTTAAAGCGGCTCTGGACTCACCTCGAAAGACAGGTGGCCGGCAGCGGTGGAGCCACCAAGGGTCCGGGAGAGAAGCAGATCGAGCTCGATCGCCGTATGCTTAAAGAGCGTGTCGAGCGCTTGAAAAAAGAACTCAAAGATGTGGCAGCACAAAGGCATACTCAACGCAGCGCAAGGCTGCGCTCGGGCATTCCCACTTTTGCGATTGTTGGGTATACCAATGCGGGTAAGTCTACGCTTTTAAAAGCGCTAACAAACGCTGAGGTGCTAGTCGAAGATAAACTCTTTGCAACTTTAGATACGACTACGCGAAAATTCATCCTGCCCAATCGCCAAGAGGTTCTCTTAATCGATACGGTTGGATTCATTCGCAAAATTCCTCACATGCTAGTCGCAGCATTCAAGAGTACATTAGAAGAAACTATCCACACTGATATCCTGCTGCACCTTGTGGATGTCAGCAATCCTACGGCGGAAAAACAGGCTGAGGCCACGCACCACGTTCTGGGCGAATTAAAGGCGCTCGATCATCCCATCATTACGGTGCTTAACAAGATCGATGAGTGTCAGAATCCGGGCCTTTTGCACAGACTGCGTCTAAAATATCGCAAAACAGTCCAGATCTCGGCTTTGCATAACACAGGCTTTACTGAGCTGCTCGAGCTGATGATGCAAGAGCTTTCCAAGCTGCGAAAAAGATTTAAGTTAAAAATTCCGCAGAGCGAGTACGCACTTGTCAGCGTGCTGATGCGAGAAGGCCGCGTCATTAGCTCTGAATATGAAGAGAATGACATTCTTTTGGAGATTGAAATTCCCGCCACGCTCGAATATAAGATAGAGCCATTTCTACAAAAGTAGTAGAGGTTTTCATATGCTTGGGAAAATGTGCGATTTAGCGGCGCATGAGCGGCCGCGTGAACGGTTGATGCGCTACGGCGAGCAGGCTCTTTCTCTTCCTGAACTTCTAGCCATTCTTTTGGGCACCGGAACTAAAGAAAAATCAGTTTTAATCCTCGCACAAGAGCTCGTGCATAAGTTTGGCGACATCACAGGCCTTTTAGATGCGTCGATCGAAGAGCTAAAAGAGATCAAAGGCATTGGCGAAGCCAAAGCCATTCAGCTGAAAGCGGTTTTTGCCATTGCACAAAAAGCGCTTAGAAATTCATCCGTTGTGAAGCCTTTTATTCATACGCCTGAGCAGGCCTTCGCCTATGCAAAAGATGAGATCGCCCATCAAAAACAAGAGGTGCTGCTGGTTATTTTACGCGATGTGAAGGGGCGGCTAATCCATCATGAAAAAGTGTCGGTGGGCACGCTCTCTGAAGTGCTTGTCCATCCACGTGAAGTCTTCTATCCGGCAGTTAAGCATAAGGCGCATAGTTTAATCCTTGCGCATAACCACCCCAGCGGCGATCCGACCCCATCGAGTAATGATTTACAACTCACGCGGCTTCTTTTGCAGTCTAGTCGTGTGATGGGAATTGGTTTTGATGATCATCTCATCTTCGGCAAACAGACCTTCATTTCCCTGCGCCAGACAGGCTTTATGGGAAAAACCCCATCTTCAACTTATTAAATAAATATTGCTTAGAATAAATGCGGCTAATCTGAAGTTGAGTTATGAATCAGCCGGATTTAACCTTCTAGTGTGAATAGCAGGCGTCTTGAACGAGCTTGATCACGCCGCTTGAGAACATCTGCACTGAGACTAAGCTGATGAGCATACCGCCCAGTCTTTCACAGGCAGCAAGGCCTCTTTTTCCCAGAACGATTTTGATGTTTGACGAGACTAGCAAGATGATGAAGCAGGGCAGCCACGCTAAAAAGATGGCACCAGACATCACCCAGGCGTTGGAGACCTGCTCTGAATAGACCATCACGGTGGCGATCGCGCCAGGCCCGGCCACGATTGGGGTGGCAAGCGGCACAATCAGGGGTTCGCTACGAGGTGCTTCGGCTTTATCGGCTTTGGGGAAGATCATGCCAAGGGCAATAATAAAGAGTAGGATGCCGCCCGCGATGCCGATGATGGGTTCTGAGATACCCAGAAGTTCCAGAATCTTATTTCCAAAGAAGTTGAAGGCTAGCAGGATAAAGAGCGCAATTAAGAGCTCTCTAACAATAATTTTACGTTGGCGGACTAGGTCATAATGTCCGATTAGCCCGATGAAGAGAGGAATGTTTCCCAGGGCGTTGAGGACGAAGAAGAGCGCTAAAGTGATAGAGTAAAATGACACGTTTTGACACCTCTATCCTCATACTATTAGATGTAATACTTTTTTCCAATAAACATCCTTGAGATTGTTTTAATCTCCTTGCACCTGGGCGGCCTTCTTGGCATAATTTGCGCCCTCATGGACACGAAAAAAAGATATAAAGTGGTAGCCCTGGGTTGCCGTACCAATCAATATGAAGCCGCAGCCTATGCGTCTCAGCTGCAAAAGCTAGGCTACGAAGAAGCTCAAGAGGGCGAAACGGCTGAGCTGTGCATTGTCAATACGTGCACGGTAACCGAATCGGCTGATAGTTCAAGCCGTCATCAAATTCGGCAATTTGCCCGCCAACATCCAGATGCGAAGCTTGTAGTCACCGGCTGCTTGGCCGAACGTCTGCCCGAAGAGATCGCAAAAATCACCGGAGTCAACCTGGTGGTTCCCAACAAGCAGAAAGAAGAGCTGCTGTCTATTGCGCTTCCCGAACAAGAGATGCCAGAATTTGCCATCACGCATTTCCCCGCGCATACACGTGCTTTTGTCAAAGTTCAAGATGGGTGCAACTCATTTTGCACCTATTGCATCATTCCCTATGTGCGTGGCCGCTCCACCTCAAGGCGTTTAGATGAGGTGCTCAGTGAAGTTAAGACGCTCATAGAAAATGGCTATAAAGAAGTTGTGCTCACCGGCATTAACATCGGCGATTTTGATGGCTCGCCCAAAGAAGGCGAAGAACCCGTGCGTTTAGCTGAGCTCGTGCGTGCCGTCGATGCGGTGCCCGGATTAAAACGTCTGCGCGTTTCCTCCATTGATCCCGATGAAGTAGACGAGGCACTTTTACAAGCTGTGCTCACGGGTAAAACAACCTGTCCCTCGCTGCACATCGTGCTTCAATCTGGATCTAACGTCGTATTAAAGCGCATGAATCGCAAATACACGCGCCAAGATTTTTTACAGAGTGTACAAAACCTTAAAAAGGCGTGCCCTGATTTTACCTTTACCACCGATATCATCGTCGGCTTTCCTGGCGAAACAGAGCAGGATTTCGAAGAGACCCTCGAGATCATGAAAGAGGTGAAGTTTGC
Organism: uncultured Chlamydiales bacterium; assembly: GCA_963700985.1. GTDB lineage: Bacteria > Chlamydiota > Chlamydiia > Chlamydiales > Rhabdochlamydiaceae. The sequence continues at coordinate 843,709 of OY969554.1, read as the reverse complement.
CAAAGTGCATATGTTCCCTTACAGCGAAAGGAAGCGCACCAGAGCAGCGCTTTTCCCGAATAAAATCCCTCAAGAAGTTATTCAAGAGCGCAAACAGCGCGTTTTACGTTTAGCTGAACAGCATGCCTTTGAACTAAGAGAGCAGTATATCGGCCGCAAGATGCAGGTGCTTCTCGAGAGCGATAAAGAAACTCTGCCCGGTTATCTCGAAGGGCATACTGAAAACTTTTTATCCGTCTTCGTTCCTTCGCACGGCCTTCGTGCAAATGAGCTCGTCACGGTTGAATGCATCCAAAACCATACACTGGGATTAATAAGCCGCCGTGATTAAAGTTGCCTTGCGTTTTCATCCATTTTCTCATCTTGCTGGCGCCACCTGCTTGCTGCCTAAAAGCTTCTGGCAAGTGCAGGCCTTTCCTACACGCCTTTGCTTCAAAAACCTGCACACGGATGCTAAGTTTTTGGTTAAACTAGATTTGGAAGGTCCAGTTAAGAATTTTACCCTCGAGCAAGATTTAGAAAGGGGAGAGGTGCACATTTTTGGCCAGAGCCAAAAAGGCTATTTTCGCCTGCGCATTCAACGAAGCGAGCAGGGCATTGAGATCCTGTTTGAACGCACACCATCCGAAGGAGTTGGCTGCTCTGTGCCCGAGCTGAAAAAACAAGCTCTGATGAAAAATAAAGACCTACTCTTATTGCCTATTAGTAAAGAACACTCTCTTTCAGAAATTCCTCAAGAACGCCTTTCATTGGGAATACACAAAGCACAAGACTGGGATCTCGTTTGCCGTCGCCAAGAGATGCAAGAGATCCTTCCCGTTTGGCTTCGTCTTTCTAGTTTTATTCCCAAAGTCGAAGATCCCAGACGCTCTGAGGGCACGCTGCTACCACTGATCGAATGCGAAGAGATCTTAAAACAAGATAAGAAAATCGAAATCATCCCAGCTTTGCAACGCACTTTTCTGGTTGCTTTTTCGAATATCATGCTGCCGCGCCTTGAAGATGAGCAATTTCAAGGAATTGTCTTCTCTGATTTGAAAATTTCGCCCGATCTTTCTCCGCTTCTTTTGCTCCAACGTGGCGGAGCGCTCATTCGCTCGCTTTTTTTCCAAGAAGAGAGCAACACTGTCTCTCTTCTTCCTCATCTCCCACCGCAGCTATTTGCCGGTCGTTACATCGGAATTAAGCGCAAAAATGGCGATCTGATCGATTTAGAATGGTCAAAAAAACTCCTACAACGTGTGATCTACCGCTCAACCGAATCCCAAACTCTGTTGCTTTCTCTGCAAAAATCTATCCGTAGATTCCGCTTGCGTCATAACGAGAGAAGTCGTGGCATTACCGTGCAGCACGGAGATAAAATTACTCTGCAAGCCGGAGAGAAAATCTTTCTCGATCGCTTCGAAAAATAAAATTTAACTGAAGATTTAGTTGGATAGGTTCATAATTCGTCTCGATCAACGGAGGTTTTATGTCTATTAAAGCAATCGCACAGTCTTTAAACGAAGATGATCGAAGAGAAGTTCTTGAGCACATTCCCGAAAATGTGCTTACACAATTGGGAGAGTGGGACAAACTTTCAATGATTTATGCAAGAGGAGTGTCACCGAGGTTTACAAGTGCCATAGATAGAACAAAAGCAGGTGAGCAATTGCCCGCAGAGTAGGTGTATCTGTTCGAGGAGTTGCACTCGCCTTCTTTGCATATAAGCAAAATGCAGAGCAGCCTTCAGAATTAGGTAGTTGGGAGATAATCGAACTCGCTTTTAGCAGGCCATTATCAACTGCAAAACGAGAGTGTGTAGGCTACTATCAGTTCGAGAAACAGCCTGCAAAAACTTCCGAATTTTCCATAGGCGCGCGCGACCAAGACTGGGATCTTGCAACCTCTTCTCAGAAACTAATTAAAGAAAAAATTCCTGAACTAATACGCAGAGTAAAGGGACCTGGTTCACCTCCCTGGTATGAAGAGGTAGGCGATGCACTGGGGAGCTGTTTGCAGATTATAGCAGATTTCATCAGGAGTATTTTATGTATTTCCCATTAACTTAAAATTTTCTTTAAGTATGAGGCGTTAATGAATTTTTTTAACGAAGTAAAATAATTTTTAATTGTCTGGTTTATATTACAATTAGTGTATAATTTACTTTGTTAAAAACAAGAAAAAGGAGTTTTTATGTCAGTAAAACCAGTAGGCCAAGTACCTGTCACCCTTTTAACTGATGCACAAATAGCATTGGTTAATCAGCACGTTCCTGAAGGTGCATTTAAGCTGAGCCCTCTTCGTGAGCGAGCTAATGATTGGCATGTGCAGATTCCAATGATTTCACAGCTTGTTGATTTCGAAAAGCCCAATCTCCCAAAAGAATTTCATTATCGACTGTTTTGGAGCACACAGTTCATGAATTCCAATAAAGAAGTAGTTAACGGCGTTGCATTATCACTCTTTTTTGAAAATCAAAAAAATGAAGCTCAACGTTCCTCTAAGTGGAAATTTGAGAGTGTCGCCTTCCAAAATAAACAGTGTGTTGGTTTCTATGCTGTTGCGATGTCTCACGAGGGACGCCTTGATTGTCTTGCGAAGCAAGATGCTCAAGGACTAACTGATCTGGAAAATGAAATGAATGAGGGATTGAATTTGCTGAGTTGTCATTTAGGGGCTGCAAAGGAAGCTCAACGCCAAGCACTTAATGCTAAATCAGGTGCACCTGCTGCCAAGAATTTACATAACGCTGATCCTATTGAAGATGAGCAACCTGATGGTGAGCAACCTATTGACGAGCGTGCTTGGTATCAAAAAATTACTGATGCGTTTTGCGGCTGCGTGTGGAGTTTCGTAGATTGCTTTAAGCACTTTTTTGGACTTACAAATTAAATAAAATTAAAAGAGGTTTTTATGGCCGTTCAATTTTCAACAACTGTAGCTCTACCTTTGGATGGTGAGCACCAAGCGTTAATCCGTAGCCATGTTCCAGAAGAAGTACTTGGTGTGCTGAGCACGAAACTTGGTGGCGATTGGACTACCAAGATCCCTTTATATTTGGACTTCATACAACGACACAGTCCGGATACGCCAAAAAAGCTTCGTGGTCAGTTGTATTTTACGAATAAGTTTGTAGATTCGCAGTCAAAACTTGTTGAGGGCGTAGCACTATCATTTTTTGAAGCGAAACCGAGTGAAAATGGAGTGGGAATTATATCTTGGAAGATCCGAGAAGTCGGATTTCAAGGGGGCAGGTGTGTCGGTCACTACTCTTTTAAATTCAGTCCGGATGATGGGTGTGAAACGGACGACCGTCTTAGATCCGATTATAACGATGCACACGTCTCCATGCCTCTTAATAAGCTGGGAGATCCGATGATCTTTAATCCTGAAGCACAGGCTCGGTACGGAATTGAACAAATGTTAAAGGACTCTGGTGTAACGGACTATCATATCGGGAGGCTTTCTTCCCTTATACCACCTCGTGTTGAGCCGCTACCAGCCCCTGCGCCTCTGCCCAACGAGCCCGTTGCTCTGGATGATGGAGAACCAGCTCAGCCTGCTGCTCGCGCTTGGTACCAGATGATTGGTGATGCGCTAGGTGGCTGCATAGCTAGCTTGGTGGATTGCTTTAAGCGATTTTTTGGCTTTGCAACCTAAATTTAATCAGGAGTTTTTATGGCCACATCTGGTGTTTTTTCGCTACCTTTGAGCGCTAGTCAAATAGCGCTAGTTGAGCAGCATGTCGACCCAAAAGAACTCGCAAAGCTAGGCGATTGGGCTGCCCACATGCCCTTGATTTCTCAATACATCGATCGAAGTAATCCAAATCTACCAGCTTCTCTTAAAGAGAGGCTGTTTTTTAATCAAAAATTTGCGGATTCGCAAAAGACCCTCGTTGAAGGTGTTGCCGTCTCATTCTTTTTTGAAAGAGCGAAAAATGCAAAGGATGATGCAAAGCACAAAATGTTTGAAGTTGCTTTTAGAGATGGCAAATGCGTCGGTTTCTATCGCGCAAGTGAGGACCATCCACATTCTGGCCCGCGTGATGGTAGGCTACAAAAATATCAATGGGAAGTGGATGCGCATGCGCATGCAGATATATTCCAGGGGGGCAGAATGGGGAATGCAGGGGTTGAGGACATATTCGAAACTGCAGAATGGCTGCTTAACATTCCTCGTGATTCTCTAATTACACCCAAACTCGAAGCCCAAGCGGCACCGGCTCCTATAAATAAAGTGCCAGCAGCTTCTCCAAAACCGAATCAGCCAGCGCCAGTTCCTCAAGAGCCTGTTCCACCTCCACCACTTGCGCCAGAGCCAGATAATCGTCCTTGGTATGAGATGGTTGCTGATGCGTTCTACGGCTGCTTTCAAGGTCTCGTGGATTGCTTCAAGCGCCTTTTTGGCTTCGCACAATAAGATAGAGATAATCGGGCACGGGCACGAAAAGAATTAAGAAATGATCTTTTTTTCTTTCGTGCCCGTGCCCGTGTGCGTGCCCGATCTTATTCTTTAGTCCACTTCGCGGTTTTGAAGAGCAGGATGATATAGGGTCCCATACATAAAAAGACTACGCCTCCCAGCAGGGAAGAGAGATAGAAATAGACGTTGCCCACTTGAATCTGTGCGGGTGGGAAGAAGCCGATAAAGAAGGTGAAGGCTGAGGTTAGAAAGCCCAATCCACACACAATCCAGATGCCGACTTTTCCTCCAGGAACTTTATAAGCTCGAACGACATCGGGCTTTTTGTAGCGTAGCTTGATGGCTGCGGCAAAAAGAAGGAAATACATGATTAGATAAAGTTGTGCCACGATTACGCTGATGAACCAGAAGGCTGCATTTAAGCTGGGCATAAAGAGAAAGAGAAAGGTGATAATCGAGACGACGATCCCTTGGAAAACGAGCAGGCCAACCGGCATGTTATGTTTATTCTGCGTGCGGAAGATTGGGGGTAGATCACCTGCTTGCGCTGCAGCCAAAAGACCTCGGCTTGGTCCGACCATCCAGGTGCTCACAGAGGTAGCTGCGCCCAAAGCGATCAACGAGGCAATTAGCGGCACTAGCCACTTCAACTGAAAAGATTCTACGAATACTGAAAAGGCTTGAATGGAGCCCGCCAGGAAACTGATCTCAGATTGAGGCACTACAATCGCAATGGAGAGTACGCCTGGGATGGAGAGCCCGAGGATAATGATTAGCGAGAGTAGAATTGCGCGGGGATAGGTTCTTTGAGGATTCTCCACATCTTTGGCATGCACGGCCGACATTTCCATGCCCATCAAACTCAAAATAACTCCTGAAAAGAAGACGAGCTCTTTGATGTGACTCATGTCGGGAATGAGATTATCAAATGTGAAAGGAACTTGTGAGGGCTTGCCAGAAGCTATCCACAAAACGCCCAGGAAGATGATCACGCCGGCTGGAATGAAGGTTCCTAAGATTGTGCCGGCCGAGCTAATCCATCCAGAAATACGCATGCCTTGCAGATTGGCTAAGGTGGCGATCCAAAAAACTCCCAATACAACTAACAGTGTGTAAATCTTGTTCTCGGCAAGCATCGGATTAAAGGCATAGGCAAAAGTGCCGGAAATAAAAGCTAAAATAGTGGGATACCAAACGACCGTTTGGATCCACTGCAGCCAGATGGCTTGAAAACCGGCGCGGTGCCCAAAAGCTTCTTTTACCCAAAGAAAAACGCCGCCGCGTTCGGGCCAACCCGTGGCAAGCTCAGCCGAAACTAGGGCTGTGGGGATAAAAAAGAGCAGAGCGGCTATTACCAGGAAAAATGCTGAAGCAAGCCCATATTCTGCGGTCACGGCCCAGTTTTTCAGGCCGCCAATGGTGGCCACGTTGATCATGGCAAGGGTAAATAAAGTAAGGGGACGAGCTTTAGACATAATTTTCCTGAAAAGAAAAAAAGAATAATCTTCTCTGCTCTTAGAGTCAACCAACCAAAGCTTTCTTTGGATGAATTTTCAAAAGAAACTCATCTGCAGGACAGCAAAGAATGTTGCGCTCTTTGAATGTGTGTTTGCCTCGGTACAGGAGTATGCATGTGGCCTCGGGATAATCTTGACCAAATAATTCAAGGCCGCGCAGATCACTTGGGTGAATTACAGAGCCATTTTTTACTTCAATGGCAAGAAAACAATCAGGACCTGAAACGATGAAGTCTACTTCGGCTTGAGCGCGCGTGCGCCAAAAATGAAGTTGGTATTGCTCAATCTGTGCATCGATCCATGCTTTTAGATGCTGAGCTACAAGACCTTCTAATGCAGCTCCTTCTCTTTCATTTTCCTTGTCGTAATAGCTTTTAGGTTTTAGAGAATAATAAACTCCAGCATCAAAAAAATAAAATTTTGGATGTAACGCAAGAGCTCTTTTAGCTTTTCGATGGAAGACTTGAAGCTGGAAAGCAAGAAGTAGATCTTCGAGAATAAGCAAGTAACTATCGACCGTTTTTCGCGCAATTTGACATTCACGTGCGATATTTGAAGCGTTGATCACTGACGCATGAGAAAAACTCATAATTTCTAAAAAGCGAGCAAAATCTCCAATATTTCTCACTAATCCCTCAGCCTGCACTTCTTCTTTGAGATAGATACCAGCGTAGGCTCTCAAAACTTCTTCTGGTACTGCTGAATCCAGAACAATAGGAAGCATGCCCAGCTTTAGGTTTTTATTCAGGTTAAAGGCGCTCCCAAGCTCGCCTGCAAAGAAAGGGGGCATATGCCTAAGGAGAGCTCTTCCACCGAGCAAATTGATGCCTTGCTGTTTGAGCTTTCTCGTGCTCGAACCTGTCATGATAAATTGATAGCCTTTCTTTTCCTCTATAAGGCTATGAACCACATTGAGTAACTCGGGGGCTTTTTGAACCTCATCGATGACTACGACTCTTTCTGGTTTTTCTTTTAAAATGCTTATAAGGCGCTCAGGTCCTGTAGTAAAAAATCGAAAAATTTCTGGATTGAGCAGGTCAATCCAATAGGCATGAGGGTAGTGTGCTTTAAGCCAAGTCGATTTTCCGGTGCCGCGAGGCCCGAAAAGAAAGTAGCTCTCAGATGAAGGTGGATCAAAAAATCTATTAAACATTCTGCTACTCATCATGCAAAATTGCGTCAATTTTTGCAGCCATAGTTGCCAAAATTACAAGTCTCTTATAATGAAATAGTTAAATTTATAATAATCCACAACTCGAGCTTTAAAGTAATTTCTTACATTTTGAGGGCTAAAGATGGTATAAGGGTATTAACAGGGGAGATATCATGGGAGCGATGGTGGATACCGCGATGCACTTTCAAGAGTTCAAGCACAATCCGCACCAGATCTTAGGGCTACATAAGCTAGATGAGCAAACAAAGGTCATCCGTTTATGGCGTCCTGGAGCAACTACCGTCCGTCTCGAGGTCTTTGGTTCGATTGTCGAAGCTAGAAAGACCGATCTGGAAGGCTTTTTTGAATACCAGGTGCCGGCGCATACCACTCCTCTCGACTATCAAGTTTTCCATCAGAACGGACTTTTGGCCTACGACCCTTACGCTTTTTGGCCCACGATAGGAGAGCTAGATGCCTATTTGTTTGGGAAGGGTGTGCACTACAAACTCTATGACGTGCTGGGGGCAAAAATCTTGGTTCATCAGGGCGCCGCCGGAACGAAATTTGCGGTTTGGGCACCTTCAGCTCAAGAGGTGGCTCTTGTCGGGGATTTCAACTACTGGAATGGCAATGTAAATCCTATGCGCTCCATGGGAGCTTCGGGCATCTGGGAGCTATTCGTGCCTGGCTTGCAAAAAGGGGATAAGTATAAGTTCGAGATACGCGGTCCGGATGGACGGCTCAAACTCAAGATCGATCCTTTTGCATTTGAATGCGAACTAAGGCCAAAGACAGCTTCGGTGGTTTTTGACATCAATCGTTTTGAGTGGACGGATGAAGCCTGGATGGATGCGCGGGCGAGACACAGAGCCGATCCTAAACCCCTCAACATTTATGAAGTGCATCTTGGATCCTGGAAGCGCAAATCAGGCAATTTTTTAAACTACCGCGAGCTAGCGCATGAATTAGCTGCATATTGCCGGGAGATGGGGTTTACACACATCGAACTCATGCCCGTCACAGAACATCCTTTAGACGAGTCTTGGGGCTATCAGGTAACAGGTTTTTTTGCCGCCTCCAGCCGCTATGGCAATCCATCCGATTTCCAATACTTTGTCAATTACATGCATCAAGAGGGAATTGGGGTGCTTGTAGATTGGGTGCCAGCGCACTTTCCTACCGACGATCACGCGCTTGCAAATTTCGATGGCACCTGTTTATTTGAGCATGTCGATCCACGCAAGGGATACCATCCACATTGGTTTACTTCGATTTTTAACTATGGGCGCGTAGAGGTCTCCAACTTTCTGATCGCCAGCGCACTTTTCTGGTTTGAGAAGATGCACATCGATGGCATTCGCGTCGACGCTGTAGCTTCTATGCTTTATCTCGATTATGGAAGAAAAGAAGGGGAATGGATCCCTAACATATATGGCGGTAGAGAAAATCTCGAAGCGATTGAATTCATGAAGCACTTAAATTCAATCGTGCATGAGAAACATCCAGGTGCCTTAATTGTTGCCGAAGAATCCACCTCTTTTACGGGCGTAACACATCCTCTCGAATGGGGCGGCTTGGGCTTCGATATGAAGTGGAACATGGGCTGGATGAATGATACGCTACGCTATTTTCATAAAGATTCGATCTTTCGCAATTACCATCACAATGAGCTGACGTTCAGTTTGCTCTATGCCTTTTCGGAAAAATTTATCCTGGTGCTCTCGCATGACGAAGTGGTGCATGGCAAAGGAAGCATGATTTCGAAGATGCCGGGCCCCGATTGGCAGAAATTTGCAAATACACGTTTATTATATAGCTACATGATCTGCCATCCTGGAAAAAAACTACTTTTTATGGGAGGCGAAATCGGTCAATGGCACGAGTGGAGTTGCAAAGAAGAACTGCACTGGTTCTTGCTTCAATATGAACCGCACAAAGGCCTGCAACGCTGCATAAAAGAGCTCAATCATTTCTACCGTGAGCATGCTGCTCTCTGGGAATTTGATTTTGACATTCGAGGATTTGAATGGGTGGATTTCTCGGATAAAAAGAACTCGGTGCTTAGCTACTTGCGCAAAGGAACTGATCGTTATCTTCTCTGCGTGCACAACTTCACACCTAGTTATTTTTCTGAGTATCAAATTCCACTTTCAAATGTGAGTGAGATCAAAGAAGTATTCAATACCGATAGAGAAGAATTTGGTGGTTCGGGCAAAATCAACCATCAAATAGCAATCGTGAAAGACGAGGCTGGTAAGCCCAAGTCGCTTACCATACAACTCTCGCCACTTGCCACGATGATCTTCGAGGTTAGATTTGTCTAAGCATGAATACTTGAAGTTGATCGAAGAGATCAACGAGCATGATCGTCTTTATTATGTAGAAGCTAGGCCAGTTATCTCAGATCACGCGTATGATCGGCTCATGCGTCATCTTGAGGAGCTTGAAAAGCAGCATCCTGAGTGGATCTCACCTTCATCGCCCTCCCAACGCATCAGCCCGGCTCTTATTAAAGGATTCAAGCAGTTCGATCACGTCTCTCCCATGCTCTCTTTGGCCAATACCTATTCTAAAGATGAGATCGCGGATTTCATCAAACGCGTGCACAAATTATTAGAAAACAGAAAGGTCAGTTTCTGCGCTGAGCTGAAGATGGATGGCATTGCGGTTTCGGTGCGTTACGAAAAAGGCCTATTTGTGCGTGCGCTGACACGAGGTGATGGGAGTAAAGGCGATGAGATCACCGCGAATATGAAAACCATTCGTGCTTTACCTTTACAGCTCTCGGGCAAGCATATTCCTGATTTGCTGGAAATTCGCGGCGAAGTATTCATGCCAAAAAAGGTTTTCGAAGAGCTGAACATCGCTAAAAAAGAGCTAGGAGAAGAGCTCTGGGCAAATCCTCGCAATGCAGCAGCAGGATCGCTCAAACAACTCGATTCACATGAAGTTGCTAAGCGTAAACTTTCGACGGTTTTTTACGGCCTGGCTGAAGAGACAGCAGCTTCCATCAAAGAGCAGATTGAAGTGCATACCTTTTTAGAAGAACTCGGGCTACCTGTTTTTGCTAAAAAACATCGCAAACTTTGCCACGACTTAGAAGAAATAGTGGACTTTGCAGATAAGATCGAAAAAGAGCGTCACGCATTACCATTTGAGATCGACGGCATCGTGATCAAAGTCAATGAACTCCACTATCACGAGCTGCTTGGAACCACAGGTAAATCCCCCAGATTTGCCATTGCGTATAAGTTTGCAGCAGAGCAAGCCATGACGCATATTTTGGATATCACCGTGCAAGTGGGAAGAACAGGCGTGCTGACCCCTGTGGCAGAGCTTGAGCCCGTTACTGTAGCCGGCAGTACGATCGCGCGTGCGACCTTGCATAATCAAGAAGAGGTGGAGCGCAAAGATATCCGCATCGGCGATACTGTGATTATCGAAAAAGGTGGGGATGTCATTCCGAAAGTTGTCGAAGTCGTTTTAAAAAAAAGGCCTGCCCACACCCATCCTTGGAAGATGCCAAAGCACTGTCCGGCCTGCGGCACGGAAGTCGTGCATGTAAAAGGTGAAGTAGCTGTGCGCTGCCCCAACACATTTTGCACCGAGCAGCGTATCCGCCGAGTTGCGCACTTTGTGAGCAAAAATGCGATGGATATCGAGCATATGGGAGAGAAGGTCGTTGAGCAGCTCGTTTTAAAAGAGCTTGTGACGACATTTTCCGATATTTATGAGCTCACTGAAGCTGATCTCGCACAACTTGAGGGATTCAAAGAGAAGTCGATTCATAATCTACTTGCCAGCATTGAAAAGTCTAAAAAAGTCACGCTAGGTCGTTTCATCTTTGCGCTCGGCATTAAACACATCGGTGAAGAGAGTGCAGATCTTTTAGCTCAACATACGGGTGACATCGAAGCTCTGGCTAAACTAAAAGAAGAAGATCTGCTTGCACTTGAAGGCATCGGCGAGAAAACTGCACAAGAGATCGTGGCCTATTTTCATGAATCTGCTCACATCAGAGAGATCGAAGCACTTTTAAAACATGGTGTGAAGCCCACGCAAATTAAAGTCTCTCAACACAAAGGACATCCCTTTTACGGCAAAACTGTAGTTCTAACCGGTGGATTGCAAGATTTTACCCGCACCCAGGCCGCCTCGCTTATTAAAGAGCGGGGAGGCAAGGTTTCAGGGTCTGTTACGCGCACCACCGATTTCGTGCTTGTCGGTGAAGATGCCGGCTCAAAGCTGGATAAAGCTAAAGAGCTCGGAATACGCATCTTAGATGAGAAAGAATTCAAAAAACTTCTATAATTAAATAAATTCCTTTACGGTAAAGAAGTACACAATTTGCATGGCAAAGAGCTGCCTTGGGCAGTCTGGTCAGCATTTTTATAGTTCAAACCGAAGGGGTTTTTTATGGATAAAGCGCTAGCGCGTTGCGCCATTATTGGCGGCATTGTCGTTTTCTTATGGGGAACAATCTCTTGGATGGTTCTTCCCTGGCATGAGATGACCATGCACAAGTTTAAAAATGAGAAGAAAGTGGCTCAAGTCATTCAAGAAAATACTGAGCAGAGCGGTGTTTATGTGCTTCCGCATTTTAGAGCTCACGAAAAAGGCATGAGCAAAAGTGAGAAGAATGAAGCGGTTATGCATGGCAAAGAGATGATGAAGACAGGCCCAGTTATATTTGCTACAGTTCAAAAAAATGGCATGAAAATGGAAGGCCCACTTCCTTTTGTGCTCGCCTTGATTGTACAAATTATTGCGGCTTATCTAATCACTTGGCTTTTGCTGATGACCAAAGTGATGCCTTACATGAGACAAGTGGGGTTTGTAACCACAATTGCTCTCATTGCAGGGATAATCACTTACGTGCCAGATTTGATTTGGGGCGGAGCGGCTTTCGGCTTCACGATCGTATGTATGCTTGATCTAATCATTGGCTGGTTCTTAGGCGGTCTTGTCATCGCAAAACTCGCTAGAAAATAGAACATATTTTCTCGCATAAGGCGCTTTCAGATAGAAAGCGCCTTTTTTATTTATAAATAAAATTATAATTAATGTTTTTTATTAAATGATTATTGATAAATAGTTCTGTTTTTGATATATTTTTTTGCCTAAAAGGTGAAATTATGTCAGCAATTCGAGGATCCATTCTCTACAAACTGCCCAATAGCATGATTGATTATGTGGCCAACTATTTGGCTCATCCTCATGAGTTGGAACGGGTATCAAAATACTTTTCAGCTAATCGAGATAATCTATTTGTTAACACATGGAAGATGCATTTAAAACGGTTGCAAGAAGGCCCGGATCCCATCATAGGTGGTCTAGTCAAAGGCATAATTCAAGCTTACAGACAAAGAGGGCCAACTAAAGCTGATCTGGTTGTAAAAGAGATCAGCAGAATCATCCTAAAGAAGGCAAAAATGGCAGCAAGTGCTCTTTCTCTTCCTTCTATGCCGCTAGGCTGGTACGACCGAAGAAGTTTATCAGAGCTCGCTCGAGCAACCGATATCGTTAATTTTTTCTCGAACGTAGCGGCGAATTCGCCATTGGCTAAGGCAGCGGCACCATACCTTTTATACACAATTGGCCTGTTGCCAGAAGAACAGCAAAACATACTTAGCCTTGCAATGGAGATATCGCATTGGATGACATGTAATATAGCTGCTTTGAGAGCTGTTCAAGCAAACGGAATCGGGGATAATGAGAGTTTGCGCATTACAAGACAATTCACGCACATTCCTAATTTAGTGGGGTTATTGACGGGCCTAAGGGTAATTTTTTATAGCCATCTGCCTGAGAGGGGAGCAGGATGGAGTGGGTGGAGAAACACATGGCTCAGAGCTCTACCTCCGGATATTCAATCCTGCACTGAACTAAGAGAGGCTGTTTTATGTCGCAATATGTTTGAGCACATACCTCTAGCTCTTCTAAATTGCAGACGTTTAGAACAAATAAATTTAGGTTGCAATCAGATCACTACTTTGCCGTTTCAAATTGGACAGCTGAGAGCGCTGCACACACTCTGGCTGAATGACAATGATTTAGAAAGCGTGCCGCCTGCGCTTGGTGCATTAACTGCGTTAACAAAACTTTCACTAAACTCAAATCCTAGGCTTGCAGAGCTTCCGGAAGAATTTTGGAATTTAACAAGCCTGCAATTCCTTCACCTAGCCGATACAGCTCTCACAAGCCTGTCTAGCAGAATTGGGAGCTTGACCGCTCTTAGATTTCTCTATGTAAATCAGTGCAAGATAAAAAATATTCCCGCTGAGATGATAAAGTGTGTGAGTTTAGCAACTCTTGATCTACGAAGTAATCCACTCGAGATGTCTGATGAAGAGATTCAGGCGATTTTGCCTTCATTACCTCCAGGTGATGAGGCTGCTAAAACTGGGCTCCTTTTATCTCCTCGCCTAGAAGTTCAGGAAGAAAAGAAAGAAGCTGCACCCGCAGAACCAGCAGCCAAGCATTCTCGAATTAATGAATTAGGCTCTTCTTCTTAAAAGTTAAATAAAGAGAAACTATGTCCTCAACAATTCAAAGATCTCTACTGACAAGACTTCCCTATTTTCATGTTGATCACGTGGCGAGCTTTTTGCCTCATCCTCATAATCTGGAGCGGGTGTCACACTACTTTTCAGATAATAGGGATAAGTTGTTTGGCGGTACGTGGAAGATGCTTTTGAAGCGCCTGCAAGAAGGTCCAGATCTCATCATAGGCGGTCTAGTAAATGGAGTTGTTCAACATTACAGCAAAAATGTGCCTCTAAAAACAGATCTGGTTGTAAAACAGATCAGCGCGACCATCATTTCAAAGGCAAGAATCATAACGCTCTCTTTTCCTCCTCTGCCACGCGGTCCTTATGATCGAAGGAGTTTATCAGAGATTGCCCGAGCAGCTGATATCACAAACTTTTTCCTGAACATAGGCACCTTCTCAGCAGAGGCTGCAGTGACATCTCGAAGACTTCCGGACATAGTCAGATTTTTGCCTGAGCAGCGGAGGAACATACTTGGTGTGGCAGCGGAGGTGTCTCGTTGGCTCGTATCTAACATTGGCCAGTTAGGGGGTATTCAGATAACTCTGAATGCAACTACTTCCCGTACCCGTGATCAAACACAATTCACTCATCTTCCTCCTTTAGTGGGACTGTTAACGGGCTTAAGAAAACTTTCTTACGGTCATGATGATGAACAGGTGATACAGGGGATTATGCGGGACAAGGGGAAAACATGGCTCAAAGATCTACCCCAGGAAATTGAATCTTGTACCTACTTGAGAGAAGTTATTTTAAGCCGCAATATGTTTGAGAGCATACCCCTATCTCTTCTAAATTGCACACGTTTGGAACATATAAATTTAGCTTACAATAAGATCACCGTTTTACCACCCCGAATTGGGCAATTGAGAGCGCTACAAACACTCTGGTTATCTGGCAATGATCTTGAAAGATTGCCATCTGAGATTGGCAGCTTAACTGCGTTAACAAAACTTTCACTCAACTCAAATCCTAGGCTTGCAAATCTGCCTATAGCGTTCTGGTGCTTAACAAGCCTGCGAACTCTTAATCTATCTAAAACTGCTCTTACTAGTCTGTCTAGCAGGATTGGACGTTTGACCTCGCTTGAAACTCTCAGCCTTCACCAATGCAAGATAAAGAAGATTCCAGCTGAGATGGCGGCGTGCATCAGATTAACATTGCTTGATCTACGAGAGAACCAGCTACAAATGTCCCATAAAGCAATTCGATCTATTGTGCCTTTCTTGCCTCCAGGTGATCTTGCTTCCAGAACCGGACTCATTTTATCTCCTCGTGAAGAAAAGAAAGGTGGTGTGCATAAGCACCAGCGCACCGAAAGCTTTAAGCTACCTTCACAAAACGTAAAACAAGATTGAATTATGGCAACAATTCAGCGATTTCCACTTACATGTCTTCCTAGGCTAGTTCTTAGGCGGTCTTGTCATCGCTAAACTCGCTAGAAAATAGAACATATCTTTTCATATAAGAGACTGTCCACAAGCTAGACCTTCGATCTTTGAGATCTTTTTCCTCCCCTTCCTCAGCCATGTCACCGTCCCGACATTGTCTTCGTCGAGGGAGAAAAAATCTCATCGAAAAGCTCCGCAAATCTCTAAAAGGCCTAGTTTGTGGACAATCTCTAAGGCGCTTTCAATTAGAGAGCGTCTTATTTATTTATAAATAAAATTTATTATTAATACGTTTAATAATTATTGTATTATTGATATGTAGTTTAAGTTTGGATATAATTTTTTGCCTAAAAGGTAAAGTTATGTCAGCAATTCAAAATTCCATTCTCCCCAGACTTCCCAATCCCGTGATTGATCGTGTAGCGGGCTTTTTGCCTTATCCTCATGCTTTGGAACAGGTGTCGCATCACTTTTCAGACAAAAAAGAGATGTTGTTCGCCAATACATGGAAGATGTATCTGAGCCGGTTGCAAGAAGGCCCAGATCCCATCATTGGCGGTCTGGTAAAAGACACGGTTTGCCATTATAGCCTAAATGGGCCTCTAAAAGCCGATAAGGCGGTGCAAAAAATCGCTGGGGTCATCCGTTCAAGGGCCTTAAGAGCACCTGGCTTCTTTTTTTTCTCTTCCAAGCCGCAACTTTGTTATGGGCGAAGAAGCTTATCCGAGCTCGCCCGAGCGATCGATATCATTAATTTTTTCAAGGACATAGCCGCGAATTTACCCCTAGCCAATGCTGCAGTGCCACACCTCTTTGAGATAGTTAAGCTGTTGCCTTTAGAACAACAAAATATACAGAGCTTTGCAATAGAGGTATCGCGCTGGATGACATATAACATAAGCGCTTTAGAGACTATTCAAACAAATAGCGTCGATATTGATGAATTTACGGGCTTGAAACATAGATTCGCGCACATTCCTCCTTTAGTGGGATTATTAAGAGGTTTAGAGCGTATTTCTTATGGCGATATGAATGAGAAAGTGGAAGAAAGAGGAACTATATGGCTCAGAGACCTACCTCAGGAAATTCAATTCTGCACCAATCTGAGAGAAGCAGATTTATGCCACAATATGTTTGAGAGCATTCCTCTTCCTCTTCTAAACTGTAGGCGCTTGGAATCTCTAAATTTAGCTTTCAATAAGATCACCATTTTACCACCAGAAATTGGACAGTTGGAAGAGTTGCAAATACTCCGATTGGATGGCAATGATCTTGAAAGTTTACCGTCCGAGTTTGGCAATTTAACTACATTAACAAGGCTTTGTCTTAACAAAAATTCCAGACTTGCAAATCTGCCGGAAGAGTTCTGGAATTTAACCAGCTTACAAAGGTTACGCCTATCTTATACCTCTCTCACAAGTCTATCTAAAGGAATTGGACGCTTGACCTCTCTCAGAATGCTTTCTGTGCGCCATTGTAAGATAAAAGATATTCCTGCTGAGTTAGCTCAGTGCGTGCGCTTAAGGTTAGTTGATCTGCGAAAAAACCCACTGGAAAGATCCAATCAAGCCATCCGGGCAATTTTGCCTTTCGTGCCTCCAGGTGATTCAGTTAAGAAGCTTGGACTCTTTTTATCTTCTCTTCGAGAAGTCCGAGAAGAAAAAAAAGAAGCTGCAGAAAAGCGTTAAACTCTTAAATTTCTTTCTAAGTAAATTAAAGAATTGCGAGAGCTTTAGGCTTTGCCAGATTCAGCTCGGTAGGTGCACGGGCTAGTTCACCTAAGAAAGTCTGGTTGTTGTAGCTGTGAATTTTGATAGGTTGGAGTGTGCCCATCAGCGATGCGTCTCCAGGGAAAATCACCGTTCTCCAGCAGCGTGTACGTCCTTTAAGTAGTGTCTCATCTTTGCGTCCATCTACCAGCACTTCCAATTCTTGGCCCAGCATCTCTTGCCTTTCTTCAGCGCCAATCTCTTGATGAAGCGTAAGCAAGCGCTGCAAGCGCTCTTGTTTAACTTCTTCGGGGATATCATCTTTCCAACGGAAAGCGGGTGTGCCCTTGCGTGCGCTATAAGCAAAGACAAATGCTACAGAATAGCGGATCTGTTTGAGGAGGTCGTAGGTCATTTGGAACTCTTCTTCAGTCTCAGTAGGAAAGCCTACGATGATATCCGTGCCTAATGCCACATTCGGGACAATCTGACGCAAGAGGGCTACTTTTTCTAAATATTGTTCCACAGTGTAGATGCGGTGCATTTTTTTTAAGATG
The DNA here is from genome assembly GCA_963700985.1 of uncultured Chlamydiales bacterium. Classification (GTDB taxonomy): domain Bacteria; phylum Chlamydiota; class Chlamydiia; order Chlamydiales; family Rhabdochlamydiaceae. The sequence goes on along the minus strand of OY969554.1, from coordinate 826,421 downwards.
CGGCTAGAGCCAGCTTGCAGCGGGAAGTGTACAAATTCGCAAAGGGAGGGGAGATCGCGAATCGCTTCCATGAGCTGCACCGTGATGTCAACGGGGTGGCTAGTCATGAAGCGGATGCGTTCTAGGCCTTTAATCTTATCTAAGCGATAGAGCAGGTCGTGGAAAAGGCAGTTCCATTCAGGTTTATCTTTGCCATAGCTATTGACGTTCTGGCCCAGCAGCGTAACTTCTTTATATCCGGCATCAACCAGCTTGCGGCACTCCTCTTCGATGCTCTCAGGCGGGCGGGAGACCTCTTGACCACGGGTATAGGGGACGACGCAGTAGGTGCAGAACTTGTCGCAGCCACGGATAATTGAGACATATGCTCTATAAGGATCGTCGCGCTTTGCAACTAGGTAATCTAAATTTTCTTCGAATTCATCTTGGGTACGGATGGTCTGGCGGCCAGTCTCAAGCACCTCATCGAGCACGCAGTTTAAATCCCCGATATTGTTGGTGCCGATAACGAAATCTACGTGGGGGAGTTTACGGAAAAGCGACTCTTTTTTGGCCATGGCCATACAGCCGGTGACCCCAATAATAGATTTTCTTGAACGAGCTCTTCCAAGCTGGCCTAGTTTGCCCATAACCTTACGTTCGGCCAGGTCACGGATAGAACAGGTATTGAAAATTAGAAGATCCGCATTATCCTCTTCCTCGATACGTTTAAGGCCTCTTTTTTCGAGCTGACCTACCATAATTTCCGAGTCTAGCTCGTTCATCTGGCAGCCGTAGGTACGAAGGAAGAATGTTTTTAGTTCACGCATAAAATAATTTTTAGGGTAATGTAGAAGGAGTTTACTAATTCCTGAAGCTTTTAGCAAGAATCTAAGAAAGCCCGACAAAAGACTTTGAAAAAATTGAGAAGAGAAGTATTATCGTGCTTTCTTAAAAATTTCGTAGGCAGACAATGCATACTAAGAAGAACAAAGAGAGCACAGCCCTTCTGACAAAAGAAGAAGCATTAGCTGCTCGTAAATGGATCCTCGTAGACGCCTCAGGGAAAACTCTGGGCAGATTTGCGTCAGAAATCGCAAAGATTCTAAGGGGAAAGCACAAACCAGACTTCACACCTAACGTGGATTGCGGAGATGGTGTAATTATCATCAATGCAGAAAAGATCGAAGTTACAGGTGCTAAAGAAGCTCAAAAGATCTATCGTTACCACACTGGTGCGATGAGCGGGATGCGCGAGGTTCCTTATCGCGAAATGAAAGCGAAGAAACCTACTTTCATCCTCAGACGTGCTATTAAAGGAATGCTGCCCAAAACCCGCCTCTCAGAAGCGCAGATCAAAAAATTGCGTATCTTTGCTGGTGACCAACATGGTATGGAAGCTCAACAACCTATTTCAGTGAACATCTAACGCTTAAGAGTAATGCAAAGTATGACCAAAGAAAATCTTGGTACCGGACGCAGAAAGACAGCAGTATCATCTGTAAGATTGCGCCCAGGGACTGGCAAAATTGACGTCAACGGCCGTAAGTTCGAAGAGTATTTCTTAGAAGAACTACACCGCAAATTGATCGTCTCTCCACTTGAGAAATTCTCCGTACGCGATAACTACGACATCATCATTCGTGTTAAAGGTGGTGGAATTGGCGGACAAGCAGTTGCGACACGCCTCGGCATCTCTCGCGCACTCGTTCAAGAAGACGAAACACGCAGACACGACTTAAAAACTGTCGGCTTCCTCACACGCGATCCGCGTAAGAGAGAGCGTCAGAAACCAGGTCTTGCCGGCGCACGTAAACGCGGTCAGTACTCTAAACGTTAATCGTTTTAAATTTTCCTCCTTGTTGTTTGAGAGTCTTGTGGGTTTTCCCACAAGGCTCTTTTTTTTAAGACCTCTTGCGTAATTCGCTTGGAATTACGCAAGAGGTCTTTTCTTTTGTGTGGAAATGCCATGGGGAGAGAACGTAGGAGTGCGAAATAGGCTAAACGGACGGCACAAGAAAGATGTAAAACACTAACTCTTTAGGCAACAGACTGGTGCACGATTTTTGCTATAGTGCGGATCGTGGGATTTCCTTTTTTAGATAAGGCGTTTTGAACTGTTGTTCTAGAAAGCTTGGTTTCTTTTGCAACTTTTGTGCGATTGACTCTCAAATAGACATCCAAAATTTCCAGGAAAGCACCAGCATCATTCTCCTCCAAACTTGTTAAAAGAGCTAAAGCTACTTTCTGATGAGATTTGAAGAAGTCTCTTGGTTTGTGGTCGAATGAAAGAGCCTGCTTTTTATTCTTCAAAATGGGCATGTCTTCCAAGCAGAATTTTTGCCTTTTTGATGTCTTGTTTTTGGCCATTTTTCATTCCTCCTATTAACAACCGTATAGTCGTACGTCCTACTCGATAAAAATAGAGCTCTATAATAAGTGAGCACTTTATCATGCGCCCATTTTATTGGGCACTATTTAATCATCTGCTTCAAGCCTAAGAGTGGCTAAGCGATGAAGAGGTCTTAAAACGCCTCACTAAACAGCTCTAAAATTCTAAAGAAAACAGGATATGAATGATTTACTAAAAGAGTTCGTTTTTTTCTGCAAAGTCAGCTGTTCAAACCAGGGCTGCGCAACGTTATCTATCAAGATATAGGGAACACTGTTTTTATTTTGGGTGGGCGAGAAGGGAGGCTTCGAAGTCGGAGCTAAGTTCGGGGAAGTGACGGCCAACCCAGGCTTTAAGGTTAGCGGTTACTCGGTCGATCTCATCTTGTGGTGCGGAAGCAATGGCAGCTTCTTTAACAATTCTGCCCACATCGATTTGTAGGGGAGCACTGCCACAAAAGGCGTAGTTAATGCTGAAGCACTGGCGTGGGTCAGTAATGCCTTTCTTGGCGCGTTTTACTAGCAGATCATGCAGGTCGATAAGTGCTGTGATGGCAGCAGGAGAGCCGCTATTTTCAATCAGCGAGGCAATTTTTTTCGGCACGAGCTCTCCCTTTTTTTGGATAAGAAAGGGGAGGCCATCTAGTTCGATTTCAAAGTTCTGAACTTTAAGCTTTGCCTGCAAACTTTCTGTTTGAAAGTGCAAATGCAAAAGGCCGGTTTCATCTGCAAGCTCATCGTAAGCTAAGAAATAGCAAGCGCAAGTTTCTTGAAATTTCTGTAACCATCTACGTTTATGTTGTTCTCTTTGGGCGGCGGGCACAAAAGAACGGAAAAGTGGACCATCTCGGAGCCATTCTTTTTTGCGCATGTGTTTTGCTTTGAAAAGCTTGATAACATAGCGACCATCTTCGCTTGCGCAAGCAAAACACTGGGCCCCTTCATCCAAAAAGATAAAGCGCTGATTAAAAATCTGCTCGAGCTCTTCGTTAGAGATGTTGCGTCGATTAGCTAGGCCTTGAGGGAAGATTCTCAGCAAGTTTTCTGGAGCAAAAGCCAGGCTTTTAAGATTCCAGAGATAGTTTAAGATAAGCACAAACAGCACTGTGAGGGGAATAAGCAGAAGAAATAGGAGTCTAGTTTTTAATCTTTTCACAGATGGTAGAGGTGTTTGTATTTATGCTCTAAATAGTCCACAAAAGGCTTTTCGGATAGGGGCTGCCCGGTAATACGTATAAGAGTCTCATTGGCGGTGTACTGTTTTCCATACTGATGGATGTTGTCACGCAGCCACTCGCGTATAAAGTCGAGTTGGCCTTTGGCAACTTTCTCTTTCCAGTCGAGTTGGCCTTTTTCAAAAGCCTGAAAAAGTTGAGCGGCATAGAGATTGCCTAAAGTATAAGTGGGGAAATAGCCAAACCCTCCCATAGACCAGTGGATATCCTGCAGGCAGCCTTCGCCATGGTTAGTTGGAGCCACACCTAAATATTCACGCATTTTGGCACTCCAAGCATCTGGAAGATCTTTTACGCGTAAAGAGCCTTCGATTAAGGCTTTCTCAATCTCAAAACGCACGATCACATGCAGTGAGTAGGTCACTTCATCGGCCTCTGTGCGAATCAGCGAGGCTTTAGCGATGTTGATGGCGCGGTAAAAATCATCGAGGTAGATCGCCCCAAGCTGTTCTGGGAATTGCTGCTGCAAAATGGGAAAAAAGTATTTCCAAAAGGGGAGGCTGCGTCCGATTAACGTCTCCCACCAGCGTGATTGACTCTCATCAAAGCCCAAAGAGATGCTTTCTGCTAGGGGTGAACCGAAGTTTTCCTCTTTGAAGCCTATATTGTAAAGGCCATGTCCACCTTCATGAATCACCGAATAGATGTTGGACATCACATAATCTGGGTGCAAATGCGTGGTCATGCGGGTGTCTTTTGGATGCAGCATGAGGCAGAACGGATGGACAGTTTGATCTAGGCGGCTGCAGCGAGGATCAAAGCCCATCGCTTTTAGCAACAATTGTCCAAAATGCAGCTGTTTTTCTTTGGGAAAATTTCCATGCAGGAAGCTCTGATCCGGCACGGGACGGGTGGTGATTGTTTTTAGTAATTGGGTCAGAGAGATTTTTAATCTTTCAAAAAGAGGCGTAAGAGAAGCTACGGTCATTTCTGGTTCGTAAAGGTCTAGCAGAGCATCGTAAGGGTGATCTCGATAGCCTAGAAGGTCGGCTTTTTTTCTGCATAGTTTAACGATCTTTTCAAGGAAGGGAGCAAATTCGCGAAAGTTGTTATGTTCTTTGGCTTTTGCCCAGGCGTGAGTTGCATGGGAAGTGGTTTTGGCAAAGCTCTTCACAAAAGCGGCGGGAAGTTTTTTGTCGGTTAAATAGCTGCGTCTCCATTCTCGCAGGGCTGCAATCTGTGGGGGTGTAAGCGAGCTATCGATCACGGTGCCTGTGGACAGATCGATTAATTTACCCAAAGCCTTAGTAAAGGCGGGGCTTGTCTTCTGTTTGTGGGTAAGGCTTGCCAGAAGTTCATTTTGAAGTGCGCGAATGCCGATGGCATCGGGAGGCATGTAGGTCTCTTGATCCCATTCCAATAGCTGACAGATGGTGGTCAATAGAGCCGCATTTTTTGAAAGCTCATGTAGTTTGTCATAATCGCTCATAGAAAATTTTCCCTGTTGTTGTGTCAGCTTATCATTGGTTTCATTTTTTTTCGACGCATGTTATGATTAGGATATGCGCCGACCAAAACTCGTAGTCCTTTCTACCCTGGTTCTATTCTTGACAGCACTAGCTGGTGGGATCCTTTTTCCTGAAAAGCCTCCGATGCTTGTGGGGCATGTCGATGTAACTGGCTACCCGACATTAGGAAGCAGACTTGCGCCCGTGCAGATGATCATCTTCGAAGAGCCTCAATGCACCTCGTGCAGAAACTTCCACCTGCAAACCCTTCCCTTATTAAAAGAACGGTTCATCGACACGGGCAAAGTTCAATGTACTGTGGTGATGCTCTCATTTCTGGAAAACTCCGAGCCATTCGCGCTTGCTAGCTATGCAGTTTTTGAACAGCAACCCGAACGCTTCTTTCCTTTCTTAAATGAGTTATATGCTGATTTACCTGTAGCAGATTCTGAAGAGCTGCAGGTGCAGCTGCTCATCGAGAAGTTTTCAGGTATCGATGTAACTCGCTTGAAAGAGGCTCTAGCAGATGGGCATCTAAAGGCGCTTATCGATAAGCATGAGAATTTAGGTTGGACGCTCATGCATGATGACTTTGCTACACCGACCGTCTTTATTAATGGCGTTAAAACCAAAAGCTACTCATTGGGCTCACTCAATACGACTATTGAAAAAGCCCTTAAGGTAAACAACTAATGCTACGCAAGCTTCTCTTCAATTACGGGCTCTATTTCGCTTGGCTAATCGCTTTAATGGCAGTTTTGGGGAGCTTTTATTGGAGCGAGCGGTTGCATGTTGAGCCGTGTGCTCTCTGCTGGTTTCAAAGGCTTTTTTTCTGCCCTCTGGCCATTATTCTTGGCATCGCTACGTATAGACAGGATCGCTCGGTGCTGACTTATGCCCTGCCGCTCGCGATCGGCGGAGGCTTGGTGGCGCTTTATCATCTAGTGATTCAGAAGTTTAATCTGCCGTTTATTCCCAAGCTCTGCACAGGAAAAGTAGAGTGTTCGAAAGAGCTGCTCACTTATTTTGGATTTATCACCCCACCCATGCTGAGCCTCGCAGCTTTCTTGCTGATTGCGCTCTTCTTGCTCGCCGCCCGTACCTCCCAAGCTAAGCAATCCTAATTAGAGTAGAATTTCTACACAGCTATTGGAGAGGATAGAAATAACAGGATTTGCAGGATCGCGGATCCTGTTATTCTTAATTTTGCGCTTGGACTGGCTTCTCTTTGCGAATGAAAAGTCTTAGGAATTTTTCGACTTTAGCGCTGCAGAAGCGCATGAAGGGGGTGCAGAAGGCTAAGCTTAAGAACAAAATCGTAATCGAGCCGCCGCCTACAATCACGTCAGACAGCCAGTGTGCGCCTGTAACGAGGCGAGGTAGGCAGAGAAATGCGCCATAAAATGCAGCCACCAACCCTAAGCGCCAACCTGCAAAGTAAAAGTAGCTGGCCGCAAACAGAAGGGCCGTCGTGGCGTGATCTCCTGGAAAGCTCTTATTAGAGTCATCTTTGATTTTCAGCCAAGAGATCTCTTCCGATAAGCGCACGCTTCCATCAATCACTAGAGTCGGGCTTTCTCGAGGGATGTGCCAATAGGTGCGGAAGAGCATCCGATTAATAAAATAGATGACCAAACCGATGTAGATGAGACAGAAAACAAGCTCGGACGCCTTTTGAAGGCGCAGCTGTTTATGCACTTTTCGAATGTAAAGGGTATAAAAGCCTAAAATACAGAGATCTTCTAGCCAGTCGGCGTATTTATGGTTAGCAAGCGCCCAAAAGGCTTGCCAGATCGGATGTCCGCGCAAGCTTCCATTAAAAAAACGAAAAAATGCATGGTCGAGCATCTCCCAATAAACTTTCGTGGCAGGCAGCACAAAAGTGCCGATAATAAGGCCCATGATGATCAGCCAAAAGAGAAACTGTTTGGGCTTCCAAACGCCAGGTGGAGAGATCGCATCCATTATTGTTGCCTATGATAGTTCCAGATGAAGGGGAATCCGCAAAGGAGAAGCGGTGCAAAAATAGCTATAGGTGGGGGAGCCACTCGATTCTCTCCCAAGATTACCGCGGCATCCATGAGTGTGAAAAAAGAGATATAGCCAAAAAGTGCAACAGCATAGAGAAGGAAAAGCGGCGTTCTTCGCGCATAGCGTACGCAGAAAGGTGAGGCGGCAGCGACTACCAGCAGCGAGAGAAAAGGAATGGCAGATTTATAGCAGAGGTGGGTGAGAAGTTCCATTTTTACAAAGGCCGTGCACTTCTGTCTAAAGCCCATTTGGTAAAGCTGGCTGATGCTTCTATTCTCAAGAGGAATGAAACCCTTACGTGGAGGATCTCTATCCCAGCTCATCTCTTTAAAGAGTTTCTTCTCTACGCTCTCTTTCTTTTCTAAGAGTCCGTCCGGTGTGCGCACAAGATGATCGACAAACTTTCCTTCAGGTGCCTCTGGATTAGCCGAGAGATAGCGCATGCGCCAGATTTCATTGGCGGATTGTAGCCAGATCACATCGATAAAGAGCTCTTTTTCTTTGTCATGTGTTTGGTAGATCAGCTTGGAGCTATCTTTCAGAGTCAAGATGTGAATCGGATGTCTCTTTTGCGTATATTTGGTATGCTTGAGGTGCTTATCGTAGAACCTATCGAGATAGGTGAGGGATCTAGGTAAGAAGAATTCCGAGGAGACCACATTAAAAAGGGTGCAGAGTGCAGCTACAAAAAAGAAGGGTTTCATCAATTTTTTGAAGGGCAATCCCGACGCTTGCAGAGCCACAAGCTCTCGGTGCGCATTAAAAGAGGTGAGGACTTTAATTGTAGAAACTAGAAGAGCTAGCGGCAGCAGCAGAGGCGCGCGCTTGATAAATTGGAAGCCGTAATAGACGAAGAGATCTGTGATCTGGAGCCTTTTGTCTTTAAGGAAGTCTTGCATATGCAGCGAATAGTCGATCGCGGCATATAAGAAGAAAAATCCGAAGAGAAAGAGGCCAAACACCTTGAATATCTCTCTTAGAAAGTAGCGCTCCCAGATCTTTGAAAACATCAATTCTTTGAAGATTTTCATGATTCTCTGCCCTCAGAAACTCTTTTTAAAGACCTCAGCGAGATGAGAACAATTAGCGGATGAGGGATGAGGTAGATTAAGCAGGCCAAGCCAGGGGAGTCTCGGAAAGATTTGGCTGCGATAAAAGAGATCATAAAGAGCGATGCCAGTCCGATGGCCCACATTAGGCCTTTTTTGGATTGACGGCGTCCAATCTCCATTCCAAAAGCCACTCCGATAAACGTAAACGTAAAAGCTGCAAATCCCAAAGAAATACGTCGGGCGATTTCCATACGTGCACGAGGAGCGGGTAGGAAGCCGATCTGTCCCTTATCGACCTTCTCTTTTGCCAAGATCATTCGCAGAGGATAATAGTCGAGGTTAGAATACCATTCATAGTTCTGCACAAATTGGGCTAAATTTGAAGCCTTGGTGCTCATCGTTTTCTGGTTTTCAATCACCAAATGATCGAAGCGCTCTGGGCTTTTAGGGTCGACAGAAGAGATAATGGTCACATTCTTTCCCGTGAGCATCTCATTTTCCAAAAAGAGCTCTTGAGCGACCATTAAACCTAGGCGTTTGGAAGAGGCGTTATTCAAAACAAAGATCACATCTTCAGCACGTCTGCCCGACTTTAATGTTTTCATGTCGATGTAGGTGTCTTTGAGTCTTACCAGTGTTTCTTTTTGCAAGAGAAAGAGCGGGTTTTTCGCAGTGACCTGAGAGATTAGCTCGCGTGAGAGGATTCGGCAGCGAGGGGCGATTTCGGATGCGACTGAAAAATTTAAGATGCTCAAAAGAGAGCCAGCCAGAATTAAGGGCGTGATCAAGGGATAGAGACCAAATCCTGTGCTGCGCAAGGCGGTCAGCTCATGTGTATGGCTGAGTCTCTGATAGAGAAGCATAGATGCAATGAGGCAGGAGATGGGTATGGAGATAGGTAATACATAAGGGATTTGATAGAGCGTAAAAAGCAGCACGGGCCCAAGTCCGCTGCCCGAGGTCGCAAAGCGCGCAATCTCTTGAAAACGTGTGACTAAGAGAACAGCGATAAAGCTGCTGACGCAGAGACCAAAGACCTGAAAATAACTTTTAAGTAGGTAGCGCCATAGGATAGGCATCGCACGTTCACCATTGAACTTTTTGCTCAGCATTGTAGATGATTTGAACCTATCCGGATATTCGAATTTTCCTGTTTTTGATCTTTTTGGCATCTTTCTAACGTCTTTTTTCGGCCATGTGCTTCCACATTGTCCTCAAAAAGACGCCTGCCTGCTAATCGCGGGTTAAAAATCTGCTCAAAAATCTCTAAAAACATCAAAAATTGGAATATCTAGATAGGTTCTTATGTTATATTGTCCCTATGCATGATTCTCTCATAAGCTTAGTGAAAAAATTTCTGGGACAGCGTTTAACGCCCGGCAGACCTTTACTATTAGGTTTTTCTGGAGGGCCGGATTCTCTAGCTCTGTTGCATCTTCTGCTGGAGTGCGCTCCCGATCTTTCACTCAACCTACACCTTGCCCACATCGACCATGGCTGGCGCCCGGAGAGCGCGCAAGAAGCGGAGCTTCTAGCTCAATATGCTGAAAAGCAAAAGCTACCTTTCCACTTACATCGGCTTGAGGATAAAAGCGTTAGTAATTTAGAGGCAAAAGGGAGAGAAGAGCGTTTAAAATTTTTTTCTGAAATCTACACGAAGATCGATGCTCAAGCGCTTTTGCTCGCCCATCAGGCAGATGACCTAGCCGAGACAATTTTGAAAAAGGTGTTAGAAGGTTCGCATCTGCTCTCTTTGCATGGGATGAAAGAAGTCGGACAATTAGACGGGATGCAGATCTGGAGGCCGCTTCTTTCTGCGCGCAAAGAGGAGCTGCAAACTTGGCTGAATGATAAAGGGCGTTTGAAGGGGCATTTGGCCATCGATGATAAAACAAACTATGACCCGCGCTTTCTTAGGGCCCGGATGCGCATCCAGATTATTCCTCAATTGACTGAAAGTTTTGGCAAGGAGATCTCGGCTAACTTAATTCGGCTCGGAAATACATTAGGCGAGCTGGCGGCCGAGATTGAAAGTGAAGCGGATCTCTGGTTAAAAAATATCCAACGAGGCGTTCTGGGGTCTTATTTAGAAATTCCCGAAACCCTCTCATCCCTGAAAAAAGATGCGCTTGTTAAAAAATACCTTAACCAAGAAGGGATTCTACTCTCCCATGAGAGTTACGATGCACTACTCACTCATTTGGAAGCCGGCGCCGCTAACCGGATTTTTATATCTAATGGGCCTAAAAATAAAAAAATAATAGTCGATCGCGGCATTTTATTTATTCCCTCTGAGGGTCATTCATGGACAAATTGGGAATATACATTTGAGCCAACGAGTTCAATTCTTGCATCTGCTTCTACTTGGCGAGATATTTGGCAGGGGAAGGCCGAGGTTGTATTGCCTCAGGGGGACTACGAGTTAATTTCTCCAGAGACTACACACCTTTTTCCAGGTGGATCACCCATCAAAGACTGGTGGCAAGAGCATTATGTTCCGGCCTTTTTGCGCCCTTTGATCCCAGTTATTGGAATAAATGGAAAAGTTGTGCACGAATTTTTAACAGGAAAGAAAATTAGTTTTTCCTCTTGTAATTCTTTATATCGAATATGTTTAAAATTTAAACTAATAAATAATTAGCATGCACGGAAAAAACAAACATGCTACTATTACGAATGGAGGGGATTAAGAATCTATCTTACTATTTAGATAGGTTCAAGAGAACAAACTACTCTTTCTCAATCGATTACTGTTTTAAAGGTTTAGAATTTATCTTTACGTAAATGGTTGAGAAGTGATTTGCTTGTGAACTCGTCCCGCGAAACCTCTTTTTTCCTATGGTAGGATAGAGGGCATCAAACTTACAATTATAGAAAATCATCATGGCTAACGATAATAAAAAACCAGATTCCAAGAAAGGTCTCCCAGGAGGCTTTTTCATCATCTTAGTTGCGACCGTCTTAGCTGTTTTCTCAATTCAAAATCTCTCTTCTGAGAAAACAGCCAAGGTTGCATTCAGTCACCAGACTGAACATCTCGTCAACTTGGATCTACTCCAGAAAGAAGATAGCCGTAAGACTGCCCTCAACGATAACCTCGTCACTTTTAGCGGTAAATTTAAAGACAGACTTTCAGACGAAGCTAAAGCGCGCTTTCGTTATTTAGATCTGCTCTATCAAAATCATGAATTTACTGAGAAAAAGACGAGCTTAGAGCAAGGCATAAACTCTTTACGTCAAAATGTTAAAGATGCTGCCGACTGGTTCCTTCACCTCAGTGGAATCGCAATTCCCAAAACTGGGTATAAAGTTGTAGATCCTATCTATGACACAACAGATAACGCAAACTCGGTTGTAATCAAATCTTTATCAGATCGAAATGTCGTTAACCTTAAAGATCTCGAGAAGCGTTATGCTGCTCTATCTGCTTCAAGCAGCCCAGCTGAGCTGAATGCCTTTGGCAAAGACCTTTTAATTCTAATTCAAGGCTTCCGTTCACCAAACCTGGGAATTGGCAGTGAGACGATCAAACAAAACTTACGTGACTTAGAGCAAAAGGTTTCCGCTTCAATTACAGATTCAAGCCAGCAGAAAACAGCGCTTGCGGCTTATGGCACAGCTCTTGGCTCTTTATCTAAGGTTGTCACTGACCTCGATCAAGAAGATCAAGGGATTCGCTTAAATGACTTACGCAGTGTGCGCAATTATAAGACGGAAATCGAAAGCTACGCTCAAGTTGCTGATGAACTTGAGAAAAACGATGCACAACTCGAAAAAGCCAGACAGCAAGTTTCTAGCGTAATCTGGTTCTTCAATAACCAAGAATTGTCTACACGTGCTTTAGAAAAACAAGATCCAGAACTATATAATCACTGGTTCTTGCAAGCTAAACAAGAGTGGGAAAATTTCAACACGAATAAAGGCGCAGTATTTAAAGCTCCTGATCAACCACGCAATACGGTTCTGGAAAGAACATTTAAAAGCGAAGAGCCCGCTCCTAACTACCTCGGCTATCTATTACCGATTCTGCCGCTGCTTGTGATTGTGCTGCTGATCTACTTTGGATTCTCACGCCAGATGAAGGGTGCGGGTTCAGGTGCGATGACTTTTGGTAAGTCACCTGCACGCCTGTTGACCAAAGAACGCAACAAGATCACCTTTAAAGATGTAGCAGGTTGTGATGAAGCCAAAGAAGAGCTTCAAGAGATCGTCGACTTCTTAAAAGATCCTTCTAAATTTACCGCGCTAGGTGCACGTATCCCAAAAGGCGTGTTGTGCATCGGAGCTCCCGGAACTGGTAAAACCTTAATCGCCAAAGCTGTAGCAGGTGAGGCTGATCGTCCATTCTTCTCGATCTCCGGTTCGGATTTCGTAGAGATGTTCGTGGGTGTGGGCGCAAGCCGCGTACGTGATCTTTTCTCAGAGGCTAAAAAGAATGCGCCTTGCATCATCTTCATGGATGAGATCGATGCGGTGGGTCGTCATCGTGGCGCTGGCATTGGCGGCGGTCATGATGAGCGTGAGCAGACATTGAACCAACTACTCGTTGAGATGGATGGCTTTGACACGACCGAAGGCATTATTCTGATTGCCGCTACAAACCGTCCGGACGTGTTGGACAAAGCGCTGCTTCGTCCAGGTCGTTTTGATCGACGTGTAGTGCTCGATCTTCCAGATATTAAAGGGCGCTATGAGATTCTGAAAGTCCACGCTAAAAAAATCAAATTAGATCCTTCAGTCGACCTCATGTATATCGCTAGAAACACACCAGGTTCTTCCGGTGCCGATCTAGCCAATATTTTAAACGAAGCAGCTCTTTTAGCAGCAAGACGCGGCCGAAGTGCTGTAACTGCCCAAGATGCAGCCGAAGCGTGCGATAAAGTGCGTTATGGTAAAGAGCGCCGTAGCCTTGAGATCGATGTAAACGAGCTCAAGACCACAGCTTTCCATGAGTCTGGTCACGCGGTGGTGGCACTCGTGGTTAAACACGCTGACCCTGTAGACAAAGTAACTATTATCCCACGTGGAATGTCCTTAGGGGCTACACATTTTATGCCGAAAAAGAATCGCCTTAGCTACTGGCGCAAAGAGATCTTAGATCAGCTCGCTGTTCTTATGGGCGGTCGTGTGGCTGAAGAGATCTTTGTAGGTGATATTTCTTCTGGTGCTCAGATGGATATTTCGCAAGCTACGCGCCTTGTGCGCAGCATGGTCTGCGAATGGGGTATGAGCGATGTTCTTGGAACAGTGGCTTATGACGAACGCTCTGAAAATGGGCAATACCTTGGTGCGCCTTCTTATCACGATAAAAACTATTCTGAATCGACAGCTAAGTTCATCGATGAAGAAGTCAAGAAGCTATTGGATGAAGCGCACGCTAAAGCCGTCGAAATTGTAAATGCCAACCGCGATAAAGTGCAGCTCATGACAGATATGCTCATCGAGTTTGAAACTTTAGATCGCGAGGACGTGCTTGAGATCATGAATGAGAAGTGGGATGCAGAGAAGAAGAAAAAACGCGTTAAAGCAACAGAAGACTTGCAACGCAAAGTTCCTCCTCCTCCACCTGCTCCAACCCGCGGCGGCATTCAGCCCTCTTCGGACAATCCTACTCTCCAGCAAATCTAAGCGCTGAGAGTCTACACACACAAAAGAGAGGGTGTTAAAAAACACCCTCTCTTTTTTATTTCGCCATTCTTTCTTTTTGTTTTCGTCTATAGACATGTCGGGTGACTAAAGTCCCCCGCGACCCCACTTGAGCTGTTCATGCTTCGATCAACATTCGCTTCGCTCATTATCGCGTCCTCGTCGCTGCGTCGTGACAAAGCACTGCCTCGCTCCTGCGGTGCAATTGCTCTTTGCCTGAAGCAGTCGTGGGCTGCAATTGGCGCTCTTCCCCCAACGCTTCGCTGGGGACCCCTTCCGCGTTCCATCGCAGTTTTATGGGCAAATCCGTAGTGTTTTAAAAGTGCCATTGGTGAAGCTGCTATCGAAAATGAGAATGTAAGTTCAATACGCCAATGAGTGTTAGGAGGGAGGTCTAATTCAATTTCTGAAAGTCATAGTAACTCCAAATAGAGCTGCCAAACATGTTTGCCAAGTATATCTGATTGTATTCTTTGCATAGCGTAATCGCTCATCTGGAAAAAAACATCGCTTGATGGTGCATTTTTTTTTGATAATAAAATCCTAATAGTTTCTACTGCATTTTTTAATATGCAAAGGAATTTGGCCTTTATGAACAAGAAAACCTTATCCATCCTAGGGTCCCTTTACCTACTTTCCATTTCCAACCCAATATGGGGAGTGACCACTGTTACCTTAACCAATGCCGATATCGAGCTTGCAGGTGGATTGCGCGCTGCGATTAATTCAATCAATACAACTCCAGATCCCACAGGAAATATCATCTCTATCCCGTTTAGTGCGCTAACCTGGGGCACAACACAGACCCCCTTTAACTTACCCGTCTTCAATATCGGCAACGCCAATAGTTTGACTATTAATGGTGTAACGGGAGGAACAAGCTTCAATGGCAGCACTGCCGGCACTGGCTCATCTACTTTTCGAGGCTTCTATGCCTATTCAGGTAATGTAACCATTAACAACATGACTTTACAAAGCATGATCGCCAAAGGAGGAAATGGGGGAACTGGCGGCGGCGGCGGTGGTGGCGGTTTGGCTGCTGGAGGCGCTCTTTTTGTGGGACCTGGAGCCATTGTTACCCTGAATGGCGTTACAATTGCGAATGCACAAGCGATAGGGGGCACGGGAGGTGCTGGCGGTACTAACATATCAGGTGGCGGTGGTGCTGGTATGGGAGGTAATGGAGGAAATGGGGTAGATTCTAGCGTGCCATCTGGAGGAGCTGGTGGTGGCTTATTTGGAAATGGAGGTAATGGTAGCGTTGGAGGAAGTGGTGGCGGAGGAATGTTAGGTAACGGAGCTGGCGGTGGTGGAAATCCATCATTTGGGGGAGGCGGTGGTGGTGGTGGCAATATTCCAGGCGGCTCTCCTAATGGGAATGGCGGAGGCTCATCTGGCGCTGGTGGAGGAGGTGGAGGTTCGAGCACAGGAACAGGAGGAAAACCAGGAGGAGCAGGAGGCGGCGGATCTTTGGGTACTTTGGGCGGCGGTCAAGGCGGTGCTAGCTTCCAGGGAGGCGGAGGAGGTGGCAGCTCAACTTCTAGTGGTGGCGCAGGAGGTGGATCCGGAGGACTTTTTGGTGGTGGTGGAAGCGGAGGGTCAAGCACAAGTAGTGGTCCCGGTGGTGCTGGATCAGGAGGCTTTGCCGGAGGAGGCTCCGGAGCATCAAATAGTAATAATGGAACTCCAAATTCACCAGGCGCAGGCGGCTTTGGCGGCGGAGGAGGAGGAGCCTCCTCAAATGCGTCAAGTGGTGGTGCGGGAGCCAATTCTGGTTTTGGAGCAGGAGGTGGGGGAGCATTTGTACGCACGACAACGAGCACAGCAGCATCGGGAGGCGTCGACACCGCTGGTTTTGGAGGCAGTGGAGGCGGTGTAATCGCTGGTGCTACAGCTGGTAGCGGAGGCGGAGGCGGAGCCGCGCTTGGCGGAGCTATTTTTCTCTACGGAGGATCTACCGGCGGAGGAACTCTGATTATACAGGACAGCGCTTCTGTCGGAAGCGGTGTCACCTCTATTACGGGAAGCAGTCTCACTGCTGGGACAGGCGGCGCACTCAGTGGCAACGGTACTGTAGGCTCGAATGGAGTAGCCTTAGGTGTTGATATTTTTATGATGTCGAGCTCTCAACTTACCTTTAGTCAAGCCGGCAACTTTACCCTTTCCTCAAACATCGCTAGTGATAATGGCACTGGTGGCGGCAGCACCGCTACCGGCGGTCTAACGATGAACGGAACGGGAACGTTAACACTATCGGGTACGAACTCGTATACAGGCACAACGTCGATGAATGGTGGAACGCTCACATACAGTGCAGATAGCAACTTAGGAGCTGCGGCAAACCCATTAAGTTTTAATGGGGGCACTCTTGCACCAACTACCGCAAACGCAGAATCAACGACGAGAGCTATCACCTTAGCTGGCACTGGTACTTTTAGTCTGACCAGCGGACCTTTTACGGTAAACTCGGTCATTTCTGGCGCAGGAGCACTCATCTCCTCTGGCACAGATCCTTTGATTTTGACGGAAGTTAATACTTATACGGGCCAGACAACAGTCAACAGTGGCAACATACTTAGCCTTTCCGGTTCAGGAACTATCGCAACTAGTTCTCTTGTAAATGCAATTGGAACATTTGATATTAGCGGTATTTCAAGCTCGACAGCGAGTATCGTCGATCTCTCTGGTTCTGGATTTGTGACTTTAGGTAGTGCGAAGGGATTGATCCTAACAAATCCGGTCTCCACATTTTCTGGCGTGATCTCTGATACGGGTGGTGGAACTTTAACAAAAGATGGAACGGGCACTTTTAGCCTTACGAATACCTCTAATAGCTATTCAGGCGGAACGACCGTCAATGCAGGGACACTGTCAATCACAGGCACAAGTTCGCTAGATCCTTTAGGTGCAGTAGGGGGACCCCTTACGATTAACAATGGGGCAGCTGTGAATGCAGCCAGCACTACGTTATCTGCTCGCCCTATAGATTTAGGACCAAGCACTGGTGGAGGCGGCGTATTTTCCCAATCATCATCAGCCATTACGCATACGCTCAGTGGCATAATTTCCGATGCTTCCACACCCGGCTCTCTTACGCAAAGCGGTCCTGGTATTTTGAGCCTCACGAATACCTCCTTTTCTACACCTAACATCTATTCTGGCGGGACCTCAATTACCGGAGGAACTCTATCGATCGGCGCCGATAGCAGCTTGGGCTTAGGAGCTGTCGCAATTACCGGCGGAGCTACACTGAATGCTCAGGCAACAACATCCTCCTCTCGCAATTTCACTTTAGGTATTAATACTGGCGGGGGCGGCTCATTCTCCCAGGCGTCATCAGCTGTAACTCACACCATCAGCGGCCTTATTGCCAATGCGACAACTAGCGGACTTCTTGTCCAAAGCGGTCCTGGGACTCTAAGCCTCACGAACACTTCTAATACCTATTCAGGCGGCACAACCATTGGTACAGCCACAACCACAGGAACCTTATCTATCGCAGGCGATGGGAGTTTAGGGTCAGCCGGGGCACCCCTCACGATTCAAAATGGATCCACTCTGCTTACAACCGCTGCCACGACTACCTCTGCCCGCAATGTCACTTTAGGAACAGGTGGTGGAATATTTGCTCAGCAAGCAGGCGGAGATACCCATACCCTATCTAATCCGATCACTGGCGCTGGATCTTTGACTCAAAGTGGGATTGGCACCTTGACTCTAGGCAGCTCAGCCAATAACTATACCGGAGGAACATTAGTCACCAACGGAACTTTAAACTTTCTTAGTACTGGTAACCTCCCTTCGGGAAGCAACTTAACTGTAGGCACAGGAACAACAACGAACTTCTCCGTATATAATGGCGCACCCACAGTAGGAGATCTCTCTGGCGCGGGTATCATTACCTTAGGAGCCAATACGCTGACTGCAGGAACTGCAAATTCAACCACCTTTTCTGGCGTAATAAACGGTACGGGTGGTTTTACAAAACAAAACACAGGCACGATCACTTTTAGCAATCAGAATGGTTACTCTGGTACGACCACAATCAATGGTGGCCAGCTCTCTCTAACTGGTGCAGGTAGTTTAAATGGCGGTACTGCGCCCAGTCCTGTAAGTGTAAACTCTTCCACCTCTGTTTTTGATATTTCAACAGACACTGTTAGTGGCGGGCCTACCATCGGTGACTTAAGCGGGGTAGCGAACAGCAGCGTAACGTTAGGCGCGAATAACCTTAATGTACAAACGAGTTCAACTAATACTTTTGCAGGGGTAATTTCCGGCACTTCAAACACCGCTTCACTGACTGTAACTGGATCGGGTAAAACCATTCTGACAGGCGTTAATACTTATACAGGTGGAACGACAGTCAATGCAACAGTTGCCCTTTCAGCAGGCGGGGCACTTGCCTCTACAGGAGCTGTGACTTTAAATGGTACCTTCGATATCTCCGCAAGCACTGGAAGCCCTGTTATTGGCGATTTAACCGGTGCTTCGGGCTCTATTGTTACCTTGGGAGCTAATACGCTTACCGCTGGTACCACAAACTCGACAACTTTTGCCGGCGTCATGAGCGGTACAGGTGGTTTTACAAAGCAAAACACAGGCACCATCAGTTTTAGCAACGTGAATGCTTACACTGGTACTACTACAATCAATGGTGGCGAGCTCGCCCTAACTGGTGCGGGTAATTTAAATGGTGGCGCAACACCAAGCCCTGTAAGCGTAAACTCTTCCACGTCTATTTTTGATATTACAGGCAGTACTGTAACAGATGGCCCCACCATCGGCAATTTGAGTAGCGTGGCAAGCAGCCAAGTCTCTTTAGGGACAAATACCCTCAACATACAAACCAGTTCAACAAACACAGTTGCCGGCACAATTTCTGGATCTACTGGGGCGGCACTCGTAATCGGTGGAACTGGAGAGACCTTATTGACTGGTAGTGTTGGTTCTGGCATTGGAGCAACCCTTAACAATTCCGCAACATTTGCGCTTTCTGGAGCTTCAGCCGTTTTTTCAGGTCCTCTAGATTTGAATGGAACTTCCGCCTTTGATGTCAGCGCTTATACTGGTGGCTCAGCATCTATTACCGATTTAAATGGCGCCTCTGGAACTTTTGTAAGACTTGGAAGCGTACCATTGTTAATTACACCCACAGCCACAGATACCTACGCAGGAGCGATTTCTGGCACAGGTGGGGTATTAAATATCTTTGGCTCCAATAAATTAATCTTAACAGGAACTAATAGCTACGCTGGTGGTACAAACCTTAATGGTTCTTCTACCCTGGCTCTTTCTGTAGGAGGCACACTTGCTTCTACTGCTCCTGTATCTTTATCTGGCACTTCGACCTTTGATATCTCCGGGAGCAGTGTTGTTGGGGGAGTTGTAATAGGCGATTTAACAGGTGTTTCAGGCACATCTGTTACTCTAGGAACAAATACCCTGACCTTCGGGACAGCTACTACCCCTGTAACCTTTGCAGGAAACATAAGTGGTTCGGGAGGGATTACAAAACAAGGTACGGGCACTGCTATCTTATCTGGAACAAATAGCTTCGCTGGCGCAACTATTAACGTAGGTACGCTGCAGATCAATGCGAGCACGGCTTTCCCCTCTACAGCTAATGCAAATATCTCCGCTTCTGGAGCTAAGCTCGACTTTAGCAATAGCAGCTCAGCACAAACCATTGGCGATCTTTCGGGAGTTTCTGGCAGTCTTCTCACCATGGGGGCGAACGCTCTGACCTTCGGTACAGCCACTGCAACGACTACTTTTGCTGGAAATATCAGCAGCACGGCCACAGGTGGAATCACCAAGCAAGGTAGTGGCATCGCCATCTTTTCTGGAACAAATACTTTCACTGGTGCAAACATTTCTGCAGGTACTTTGCAGATCAATGCGAGCACGGCTTTCCCCTCTACAGCTAGTGCGAATATCTCTGCTTCTGGGGCTACGCTTGATTTCAGTAATAGCAGCTCAGCACAAACTATCGGCGATCTTTCGGGAGTTTCTGGCGCTCTTCTCACCATGGGTGCAAATGCCCTAACCTTCGGTACAGCTACTACTTCTACAACCTTTGCTGGAAATCTAACCAGCACAGCTGGGATCACCAAGCAAGGCAGCGGCATCGCTATCTTTTCTGGAACAAACACTTTCACTGGCGCAAATATTAACGCAGGTACGCTGCAGATCAACTCAAGCACGGCTTTCCCTTCTACTGGCAGCGTGAACATCACAGCCTCTGGAGCTAAGCTTGACCTCACAAATGCTGGCGCACCTCAAACGATCGGTGATCTGTCGGGAGTTTCGGGAGGTCTGCTAGTATTGGGACCAACTGATCTCACTGTTGGCACATCCGATAGCACCACTTTTTCTGGAGTGATAAGCAGCACAGGCGGATCTCTTACTATGCAAGGAACAGGAACGCTAACTCTTGGTGGAAGCAATACCTATACAGGTGGAACAAGCATCAATGCTGGGGTAATCAGCATCTCCGCAGATAATAACCTCGGCTTAACAGCCAATCCCCTCACACTTGCTGGTGGAACTCTTCAGGTGGCAACTAATCCAGTAACAACAGGACGTACAATCACCTTGACTTCTGCTTCAACTATCGATGTGGAATCTGACTTCACAGTCTCAACAGCGATTACAGGGAGTGGCGGCCTGACTTTAATAGGACCAAATACGCTTACACTTGAAGCTGCTAACAACTATGGCTCAACAACGATTAATTCAGGAACGCTAGCTCTTTCGGGGAATGGCAATTTGATCTCTTCGGATATCACAGCAGACACCGGCAGCGGCACATTAGATATTAGCGCAAGCACAGTGATTGGAGGTCCTTCCATCGGTAATCTAAATGGCGTGAACGGTTCAGCTGTTGTACTGGGCAATAACATCTTAAACATCGATGCTTCAGGCTTCGGAACTTTCTCAGGCAATATTACCGGAGGAAGCGGCGGATTAACAGTGACCGACGCGGGCTCTCTCAATCTTGTTGGTGGAACAAATACCTATTCAGGACCTACCACCAACTCTTCAACTTTAACTGTAGACACCTCTAGCTTACCAAGCACAAGCTTGGTATCGAACACCAACGTCTTAAACTTTACTCAGCATTCGTCCGGCACATATACGGGAACAATTACGGGAAGCGGTACTTTAAACATACAAAGTGGAGGGGGCCTTAATCCCGCAAGCCTTACCCTTGCACTCCCAGGAAGCGTTACACAAGCACAAACCAATGTCCAATCTACGCTGCTTGTAAATAACACACTGACTAGCCCGGTCTCTGTAGTTGGAGGTTTTGGCAGAACTGGAACTCTAGGTGGAACTGGCACGATTGTCGGAGACGTCACGATAGGAAACGGTGGTGTGATGTCACCTGGTAATTCTATCGGCACGATAAATATTGATGGAAATTACACCCAAGGTTCGGGTTCGACACTTTTAATTGAGGTTAGCCCAACGGCTTCGGACGAAATTATAATCTCGGGAACCGCCACTATCGAGAATAATACCACGATTGAGATTACACCCACACCTGGCTCTTACCCAAAAAATGTTTCCTTCACCATTATTGACACACTTGGTGGGTTGACTGGAACCTTTACGAACGTCGTCGATACATTCCCAACCTTCAAAGCAACTTTGATCTATACGCCTGACGATCTACTCTTTGGCTCAGTCACTAAAGTGGATTTGGCAGAGTTAGGGTTTACGGGTAATCCTCAAGCTGTTGCGGTGGCGCTCGATGAAATTAATCCAGCCGCTGGAACAGACTTAGGCAACATCGAGGCAGAGCTTCGCTTCCTTCCTCTGCTTGAGATTAAAGCTGCTTTAAATCAGATGCAACCTTCGATATTTAAAGGGTTAGCTCTGGCTCAAGAAAACATCACAACTAGAGTGAGAGAAGCTATCTCGCATCGCATGGATGAGTTCTATCTCGCCGATTGCATCAAATATTGCAGTCCGGAAGATAAAGTAGACCTCTGGGCAACCGGCATCGGCGATTATTCAGCAGAAGATGGTATTCAAGGACAAAGCGGTTTCCATACAAGATCAGGCGGTGCCGTTCTTGGAATGGATTTCGGTTGTTTCTCTAACTTCTTCTTTGGAACAGCCTTGAGTTACACACATACCGACGTACGCTGGAGCGTATCGAGAGCGCATGGCGATATCGATAGTTATTACGGTGGAGCATACGGAGGCTATTTTAACGATTACTTCTACGTTAACACCGCGGTGTTAGGTGCCTATAACTCTTATGAAGCTTCACGTAAGCTCGTTTCGCCCATCTTTGATCGCACAGCTAGAAATACCCACGATGGTTTTGAAGTCGATGCAGATCTCGGCGCAGGCTTCTTATTTAACTTGGGAGGGATTGAAATCCGACCCTTTGATCAAGTCGATTACATCTACTTGCATGAAAATAGCTTCACCGAAAAAGGCGCGCAATCATTAGATCTGCATGTGGGCTCTAAAGAATCTAAAATGCTCAGAAATGAGCTGGGATTAGGATTTGCAAGATGCTTTACTCGTAAGACCTGGAAATTTGTGCCTGACGTGAAGTTCAGCTGGGTAAGAGAAATTCGCTTCCAAGGTAAACATTACACAGCCGAGTTTGTCGGAACCGATGTTCCCTTTACCGTCTCAGGCATGAAACCAAATCGCAGCCTCTTTAGCCCAGGCGCAGCTTTAACTGGCTATCACATGGATGACAAGCTCATCTGGTCGCTCTTCTACGACGGCGAATTTGGCAAGCATTTCACCGACCACAACGCCGGCGTCGAGTTCTCCTACCGCTTCTAATCACTTCTTAAATAAGAGAGGGTGTTTTTCAATACCCTCTCCGTTTTTATTTTTTTCTTTGGTCTATAGACATGTCGGGGACACGGCACAAATGTGTCCGTGCCCCCTGCTGGCCCTTTGAGCTGTTCATGCTTTGATCAGCATTCGCTTCGCTCATTATTGCGTCCTCGAAGGCGGGGTGTACACAGTACCCCTCCGGGCCCGGTTCGCTCTGCTCACCTGTTTCGCATTACAAAGGTCCACTGGACCTTTTCATGTCTTCAACAGCCCGCACGCCCTACCGGGCTCTCCTGCGGTGCAATTGCTCTTTGCCTGAAACAGCCGCGGGCTGCAACTGGCGCTCTTCCCCAATCGCTTCGCTGGGGACCCCTTCCGCGTCCCGTCGCAGTACCATCTATTTATTTTTAAGAGAGCATATGAGTTTATATGGCATTACATTGTTAGAAAAGCGTCTCTACAATCGAACTTTTACTTTTGGAGCCGGAGATCCTCGCAATAGTCCTTCGGTGCTTAAATCTTCATCAATTTCTGGCCAATGGATTCCGTATCCACCACCGCAGATTTCCCAGTTCGATCTTTGTTTTTGAGCTGCTTTTAGCAACTTGGGATACCAAGTTAAAGGAACAGAGATAGTGCGACCATCCCTGAGATCGACAACTAATGAATCTCTAGTGAAGTAGACTGTCTCTACTCGTTCATCTGTTTTTAGAACCGAAATACCCATATTACCCAATGATATGGATGGCAAGGGCTTCTTTGCAATGAAGTAAATTGGAGTTATTTACTTCCAGCTTCAACTAGCGCTCTTCCCCAATCGCTTCGCAGTACCATTCATTTATTTTTAAGAGAGCAAATACATTCGTGTAAAAATTAGTAAGTTGATACTGCAACGCGACATGGAAGGGGCCACGAACCGTAGGTTTGGGGAAGGAGTGCTCGTTGCAGCCCGAGGCTGTTTCAGGCAAAGAGCAATTGCACCGCAGGAGCGAGGCAGTGCTTTGTCACGACGCAGCGACGAGGACGCAATAATGAGCGAAGCGAATGTTGATCAAAGCATGAACAGCTCAAGGGGTCGCGGGGGACTTTAGTCACCCGACATGTCTATAGGGTAAGTGATAAAAAAGATGTTATGATGATGCAAAAAAAAAGACTTCTTCCCGAAGGAAGAAGTCTTTTTGATTATGAGTAACTTGGGAGTTTACTTTTGGGCGGGAGCTTCTTGACGAGCAGGGGGAGGAAGCAGAGCTTTGCGGCTGAGCTTGATCTGTCCACGGTCGTTAACGTCGAGAACTTTCACTTCCATCATGTCGCCCTCTTTGCAGATATCGCGTACGTTTTGGACGCGTGCATGTGCGAGTTCAGAGATGTGGCAAAGTCCTTCCTTGCCTGGGAAGATTTCGACGAAGCATCCAAATTCAACCACGGATACGACGCGGCCTGTGTAGGTCTTGCCGATCTCAACATCTGCTGTGAGGTCGTGCACGATCTTCTTAGCTTTTTCCATCGATTCTTTAGAGGTGGCTGTGATGCTAACCAGTCCGCTATCGTTGATGTCGATCTCTGCGCCTGTTTCTTCAACAATGGCACGGATCTGCTTACCACCTGGTCCAATCACAATCCCGATTTTGCTCGGTTTGATTTGAACGGTTTCGATATGTGGAGCGTAGTTTGAAAGATGCTCTTTCGATTTAGGGCAGACTTCCAACATCTTTTGCAGGATATGTACCAAGCCTTGTTTAGCTTGAGCTACTGCAGCTTTCATGATCTGCTTATTAATCCCTTCGATTTTGATATCGAGTTGGAAAGCAGTAATACCACGCGCATCGCCGGCGATTTTGAAGTCCATGTCGCCGAGGAAGTCTTCTTCCCCGAGAATGTCAGAAAGAATCGCAAATTTGCCATCTTCTTCAAGAATCAGACCCATCGCAATCCCTGCAATCGGGCGCTGGATTGGAATGCCTGCATCCATCAGCGCAAGACAGCATCCGCAAACAGAAGCCATTGATGAAGAGCCGTTAGACTCTGTGATGTTAGATTCTAAACGAATAACATAAGGGAAGCTCTCGTGTCTTGGCACTGTCATATACAGTGCGCGCTCGGCTAGTTTGCCGTGTCCAATTTCTCTTCTTCCGGCAGAACCAATGCGGCCGACTTCACCTACTGAGAAAGGAGGGAAAGAGTATTGCAAGTAGAAACGGTGAGCGCTTTCGCCTTCAAGTGTTTCAAAGCGTTGGCCCATGCTTTCGCCGCCTAAAGTTGCTACAGCTAAAGCCTGTGTCTCTCCGCGAGTGAAGAGGGCGCTACCGTGTGTGCGAGGCAAAATGCCTGTTTCAACGTTGATTTGGCGGATATCTTCGCAAGTTCTTCCGTCGCTACGGCGATTCTCTTTAACAATTTTGTGTCTGAGGTAGTGAGCGTGAATTTTTTTAAAAGACATCATGATATCGACTTTAGAATATTTCGGCTCTTCACCTTCAGGCATAAGAGCAGCCAAAATAGTTTCTTTAAGTTCGCTGATCTTGTCGTCACGTTCCATTTTGTCTTTAATTTTGAAAGCTTCCATTAGCGTGCTAGCAGCTCTCTGGTCGATCTCTTTTTCGAGCTCTTTTGAAGCAACGCGGAGTTCTCCCATTTGCTTAGGCTTGCCGATCTCTTTTTGCCAGTCGGATAGACCTTCGCATATTTTCTGAATAGCCTGATGGCCTTCTTCAATAGCATCCAGGAATTGTTCTTCAGAGAGGAAGTCAGCATATCCCTCAATCATGAGGATCGCATCGTCAGTACCAGCTAAAAGCAGGTCCAGTTTTGAACGCTTTTGCTCTTCGAGTGTTGGGTTGATGATAAAATTATCGTCGATAAGACCCACACGCACTGCACCAATAGGCTTAATTAGGGGGATATCAGAGATAACGAGTGCGGCCGAAGCTGCACAGATGGCAAGAGGCTCTGGTGTGTGCGCACTGTCATAAGAAAGCACGTAAGCCAGGATTTGTACTTCGTTATAATAGCCATCGACGAACATAGGTCTTAGAGGACGGTCGATTAAACGGCAGGTGAGGATCTCGCGCTCAGAAGGGCGGCCTTCGCGTTTGAGAAATCCACCGAGAGATTTACCTGCGGCAGAAAATTTTTCCTGATAATCCACACGTAGAGGGAAAAAGTCGATGTCAGCTGATGCTTTTGGAGAAGCACAAGCTGTGGCTAATAGAACAGTATCGCCAGCGCGAAGAGTTACTGCACCGTTGGCTTGTCTTGCGATTTTGCCTGTTTCAAAGGTGAGGTCTTTGCCTGCAATCGAAATTGTTTTTGAATGATGTTTAGTAAACATTTAGGGGTTCTCCTTAAAAAAAAGAATATTTTGAGGATGAACTGACCACTTTTGCAATATAAATATTTTATTAAGCAAAAGTGGACCTTTCATCCTCGGGTTAAAAAAGCAATGCTCCCTCTGAAAACAAAGGGAGCATAAACATAGCATGAAGGGGAAAACAGCGGAAAGAAAAATTATTCCTACTTACTTTCTGAGATTTAGGCGCACAATCAAAGTTTGATAGCGCTTTGTATCTGTCGAATTGAGGTAATCCAACAATTTTCTTCGCTGCCCAACGAGTTTTAACAGGGCAAGACGCGAACTGTGGTCTTTTGGAGCCAACTTGAGGTGGTCCGTTAATTCAGCGATTCTTTCGGTCAGAATAGCGATCTGAACGTCAGCCGAGCCAGTATCCTTCTCATGGAGTTGGAACTTCTTGGTGATTTCTTCTTTGGTACCTTTGTCTAAAGACATTTATTGTATCTCCCTGATGATTGAGAGTTGAGAAGATAAAAAACTTTACTCAGATTTATACCATAAGCATCATTAAACGTTCAATCCCAAAATTCGGTTCCACTCAAGTAAGCGAATTTGAATTTAAGGTTTGAACGCCATTCTCCCTAGATACGAAGGCACCATTCTGCTACATTTACGACTTAATTTAAAGAGAGATCTATGTTGGAAGAGCATGAATTTTTTATGCGTGAGGCCTTAAAAGAAGCTCAAAAAGCTTTTGAAAAAGGCGAAGTTCCGGTTGGAGCTGTGCTAGTTTATGAAGAAAAGATCATAGCTAGAGCGCATAATGAAGTGGAAACACAAAAAGACGCATCTGCACATGCAGAGATGCTCTGTATAAAGGCTGGTGCGCGGTATTTCGAAAACTGGCGTCTTGCTGGAGCTACGCTCTACTGCACTCTGGAGCCATGTTCAATGTGTGCGGGAGCGCTTCTGCTATCGCGTGTCGAAAAGCTAGTTTGGGGTGCCAAAGATCTGCGTCATGGAGCTGATGGAAGTTTTATCGATCTTTTGGCCAGAAAGCATCCTACGCATCAACTCAAAGTCGAAGCGGGTGTTTTGCAAGAAGAATCGGCAGATCTTATGCGACGTTTTTTTCAGACCAGACGCAAGGAGAATGCACAAAACAACGAGCTATTTGATGAACTGGTGCATTCTCAAAAGCAGCGTCTTCTTTCTTGTGCACAAGGAATCGTTCCAAAAGTAACAGCTGAGGACCTATTGCAGCCCAACGATTTTGCACAGCTTGAATGTCACCCGCTTTTTCGTTATGAAGAGGGCGTATTAGAAGGTTTGCTTACAGCCAGAATGGCTTTCTTAGCGCGCGATGCCGAAAAGAAAGGCTAACTTCCTAATTGAGTGAAAAAATTACAGGATGAGTAGGATCAGGTAGGATACACAGGATAGTTAGAATATCCTGACATCTTGTTATTCCCAATTATAGCTTACTTTTGCTTTCGGCGTTTGGAGATACGGCGCAGGCGGAAACGCTCTTTCCAAGACAAGCTGCTTTTTCCAAGAAGAGAGATCTTTGAGAGCATCTCTTCTAGAAACTCCTCATCAGTCAAAATCGCACGACCTGTTTTAAAATCATAGATTTTGGCTCGGCTTGAATGTGCGTGATGTCCAGAAGATTTGGGGGTTCCTCCTAAAAGTCTTATAAAACTATCTTCAAACGGTCGAATGGCCTGAAAAGGTCCATTAACTTTCCAGAAGATCAGACAATAGAAATATCCAAAAAGAGCTCCGCTTGAATAGACAATGGCGTTTAACCACTCGCCTACTGAGAGGTCAATAAGCAAGTTGGCTGCCAAGATAGACAGGACGAGCCACTTAGCTTTTAAGGGAAGTGCTAGCAAAAATAAGAGTTGCGCTTCTGGGTAGAGCATTATCCAGGCCACTAAGATCGCGTAAAGGGTAGGAGTGTTGCCTGCAAAGGGGACGGTGGTGTGGGCGAGACTCTGGAGCCAGACGATGATCAGTCCTATGATGACGCCCGAGGAAAAATAAAGTAGGAAAAAAGAGTTTGTGCCGCGTCTCTCAATAATTGAGGTGCCGATCACCCAAACGAGATATAGGCTGAAACCCAAAGAGAGGAGAAAGGAGAATGAGATTCCGTGCACCACAGGGTGAACGAAGAGATAAGTAAAAAATTGCCATATAAAGAGATGGTCGACTCCCCAAGGGGATAGTCCTAGAAGTTGTTCGGGTGAGGCTAATCCGAAAAGATGCGGAAAGATATTATTACAGAGCGCAGCTAGCAAGCTGATTAAGAATGTGCCTAGCACTAAAATCTTTAGTGCGCGTGGCGCGCGCGAAGGCCCGAGCCGGTGTGGATTAGAATAAGTCATAAAAGAAGTTTAATGATTTCGAGAATCTTTGCAAATATCTTCCGATCTTTTTGATGTTCTTGACCTTAATCAAAAGTTTCGCTTTAATCGACGTCATCTTAACTATTCTCCAAGGGATATATTATGAAAGAACAAGGACATCCTCCATATCAAGACGTTCTCTTTGTCGATTCTTCGACAGGATTTAAGTTCGTATGCGGGACCACACTTCAACCAAAAGAAAAAGAGACATTCGAAGGCAAGGAATATCCTGTTTTTCGTGTGCCAGTTTCTTCTGCTTCGCATCCGTTCTTCACTGGAAGCAAGCAGTTTGTCGACTCCGAAGGAAGAGTTGATAAGTTCAAAAAACGCTATAGCAAGAAACTCGAACAGAAAGAAGAAGCGGCTCCTGAGCCTGTTCAAGTAAAAGGCGCTAAGAAAGTAGAAAAAAAAGCTGAAGCTGTGAAAGAAAAAGCCGCTGCTCCAGAGAAAAAAGCTACTGAGAAAAAGAAAGCCCCAGCTAAGAAAGCCAAGAAAGAAGAGTAAGCTAAGTGCGTGAGCGTGTTCTTAATCTCCTCGAGCGGCTCTCAAAAGTCGAGGAGCTTCTCGGTCATAGCGAAGTGCTTGCTGATCAAAAGCAATATCGCGCTTTGGCTCAAGAACACGCCTATCTTTCAGATGTCAAAGCTGTCTGGAACGAAGCTGAAAAACTTCGCAAGCAATTAGACGAAAGTCACATCCTTGCACGCGAAGAGAAAGATCCAAATTTCCAAGAAATCATCCGTGAAGAGATAGCAACTTTAGAAGCTGCGCTAAAAAATGCACAGGTGCGTCTAGAGAATTTTCTCGTCCCCCCAGATCCTCGAGATAATCGAAATATCATTTTAGAGCTTCGTGCTGGTACGGGCGGAGATGAGGCCGCGCTCTTTGTGGGTGATTGTGTGCGTATGTATAAAGCCTATGCAGATAAGAAAGGCTGGCGTTATGAGCTTCTCTCCTGTGCTCCCTCTGAGCGTGGAGGCTTTAAAGAATATATCATGGGAATTTCTGGGCCAAACGTATTCAGGATGATGCAATACGAAGCCGGCACGCATCGCGTGCAGAGAGTGCCTGATACCGAAGCGCAAGGTCGCGTACATACTTCAGCTATTACCGTGGCGGTTCTGGTAGAGCCTGACGAAGACGAGAAGATTGTTCTCGATGAAAGGGATTTAAGGATCGATACGTACCGCTCATCAGGAGCTGGCGGACAGCACGTTAATACCACCGATTCAGCTGTGCGTATCACTCACATTCCAACCGGCACTGTGGTCTATTGCCAGGAAGAGCGAAGCCAGCATAAAAACAAAGACAAAGCTATGCGTCTTTTAACTGCAAAGATTACTGAAGAAAAGCAGCGTAAAGCCCAAGAAGAGATGTCTTCGATTAGATCCACACAAGTCGGTTCAGGGGATAGGTCCGAGCGTATTCGTACATACAACTTCCCGCAAAACCGTGTAACCGATCATCGTATCGATCTTACTCTTTATAAACTCGACTTCGTGATGGAAGGGGATCTAGAAGATCTCACGCAAGCGCTCGTCACTTTTTTCTATGAGCAGAGGCTGGCGGCTGAGACAGAAAAATCATGAAGACTGTTTCAGAGATCATCGCTCTTTCTACCAAGTATCTAGAAGAACATAAAATCGAGGCTCCTCGGCTGCAAGCGGAAGAACTTCTCGCTGATCTTTTGAAGTGTGCTCGCTTAGATCTCTATTTGAATTTTGATCGACCCCTCCTAAATGAAGAGCTTGAACCCTATCGCCAGATGTTGAAAAGGCGTGCTAAGGGAGAGCCTCTTGGCTATTTGCTGTCAGAAACAGAGTTTTTTCATTGCAGCCTTAAAATTACTCCCGCCGTATTAATTCCCAGGCCAGAGACGGAAATATTAATTTCAAAGGTCGTTGAACTGCTCTCTCAATTGCCGCTCGAGGGTAAGCAGGCATGGGACTTATGTTGTGGCTCGGGATGTTTGGGGTTAGCTTTAAAGAAAAGTTTGCCTGCACTAAACGTGACTCTTTCTGATCTTTCTCAAGAGGCGTTGAAGCTTGCTGAGTTAAATGCGCAAAGAAATCATTTGGAGTTGACCTTTTTACAAGGTGATCTACTCGAACCATTTTCAGGAAAAAAGGCAGATTTTGTACTTTGCAATCCGCCCTACATTACCACCGACGAGTATGCTTGTTTAGATAAAGAGGTGCGCGATTTTGAGCCTAAAATGGCGCTAACTTCAGGTGTCACCGGTCTTGAGTTTTATGCGAAGTTGGCGTGCGAGTTTCCCGATTATTTAAATCCTAAGGCTCAACTTTTTTTTGAAATTGGTGCAGGGCAGGGAGAGGGGATATTAAATCTATTTAGCGCCCCATGTTGGAAAAACAAAAGAGTCGAGAAGGATTGGGCTGGGCATGATCGCTTCTTTTTCCTTGAATTTGAATGATTTTTTGTAGTAGTATTCCTCTCTTAAAAGCTTTTTAAATTATGTTTGGCGCGCTAACTGAAAAATTCCAGCAAGTTTTTTCTTCTCTGGTGGGCAAAAAGAAGCTCACAGAAGAGAATATCACAGATGCTGTGCGCGAAGTTAGACTTGCGCTGTTAGATGCTGATGTTAATTACAGCGTTGCCAGCCAATTTATCAAACGGATTAAGGAGAAAGCTTTAGGTGATGAGGTCTTAAAATCTGTTTCGCCTGATCAGCAGTTCATCAAAGTTGTTCACGATGAACTAGTTGCTTTAATGGGAATGGATGAAGCGCCGCTTGAGTTAAAAGGCAATCCAGCGGTGATCCTTCTCTGTGGATTACAGGGGAGTGGAAAGACAACGCAGTGCGCTAAACTTGCGGCTTACCTAAAGAAAAAAGAGTTTAATAAGAGGCCTCTTCTCGCTGCTTGTGACTTGCAAAGACCTGCGGCCATTGAGCAGCTGAAACGCTTAGGTGCGCAGATTGAAGTTCCGGTTTTCTCAATCGACGGTGAGACAAATCCGGTAAAAGTCGCGAAGCTGGCCTTAGCAGAAGCGAAAGCTAAAGATTACGATGTTTTAATTGTCGATACAGCTGGGCGTCTGCATCTCGATGATGCACTGATGCAGCAGCTTCAAGAGATTAAAGCTCAGGTGCTGCCACATGAAGTGCTCTTTGTAGCTAGTGCTGCAACCGGACAAGACGCTGTTAAAGTAGCTGCCGAGTTTGATAAGCGCGTTTCCATTACGGGCACGATTCTAACTATGTTAGATGGTAGTGCGCGTGCCGGAGCCGCTCTTTCGATTAAAGAGGTGACGCAAAAGCCCTTGAAGTTTGAAGGGATAGGTGAGAAGCTCGCGGACTTCCAAGTTTTTAATCCGCAATCCATGGCCGATCGCATTTTGGGCATGGGCGATGTGATCAACTTGGTGAAGCGCGCGGAAGAGCACCTAGACGAAGAAGAGAGCAAAAAGCTCGAGAAAAAATTTAAGAAGGCGAACTTTACTTACGGCGACTATCTCAAGCAGATGGGCATGATTAAAAAGATGGGTTCTTTTAAGAGCCTTTTTAAAATGCTCCCTGGCTTCTCAGAAATGGAAGATGAGATGGAAAATGGTGAGAAAGAGTTCAAAAAGACAGAAGCGATGATCTTATCGATGACAGAAGTCGAGCGAGACGAGAGAGTAGATCTCGTTCCAAGCCGACGACGACGCATCGCTAAAGGCAGTGGGACTTCGATCGATGATGTGAATCGTATGGTTAAGAGTTTTAAGACACTAAAAAAAATGTGCAAAGACATGCCGAGTATGATGAAAGGCAAGGAGAATTTCTTATGGCAGTAAAGATCCGTTTGCGTCAGCAAGGGAAAAAGAATCGTCAGACATATCGTCTGGTGCTTATCGATGGTCGCTCTAAGCGCGATGGTAAGTATCTAGAGAATTTGGGCTGGTACAATCCGTTTGAAGAGCAAAACAGCTTGAGCGTAAATGCTGAGCGTGTTGCTTATTGGCTGGAAAAAGGAGCAGAGATCTCCGATCAAGCTAAATCACTGGTTGCTAAAAGCGCTCCGGACGTAATGAAGAATTACAACGAAAAACGCTTTGCAGTTCGTGTGAAACGCGTCGCAAAACGCAGAGAAGCAAAGAAGAAAGCTTAGTTTTGAAATTTGACATTCTTTCTCTTTTTCCTGCCTATTTTGATGGGCCTTTTAATGTCAGCATGCTTAAGCGTGCTCAAGAAAAAGGGCTTATTCAGATTGAGCAGACCGACATACGAGACTTTGCAGAGGATAAGCATCGCAAAGTAGATGACCGCCCCTTTGGTGGAGGGCCAGGAATGGTTCTCATGCCAGGACCGCTGACAAAAGCGATTCGTAGCAAGAAAAGAGAGGGCTCTCGAGTTATCTTGTTGTCGCCGCAGGGTTCGCTGCTAACAGCAGCCAAATGCGAAGCGCTTGCGAAAGAAGAGCACCTCATTCTTGTCTGCGGACATTATGAAGGCGTCGATGAGAGAGTGATCGATCAAGAGATCGACGAAGAGATTAGCATTGGGGATTACGTTTTAACCAATGGGTGTGTGGCGGCGATTGTATTGGTCGATGCCATTTCCCGTTTTGTTCCGGGTGTTTTGGGGCATGAAGAGGCGGCAGCGCAAGACTCGTTCCAAAATGGCATCTTCGATGCCCCGCAATATACGCGGCCGGTAGAGTTTGAAGGGCATGTAGTGCCTGAAGTATTGCGTGGTGGAAATCATGCAGACATAGAAAGTTGGCGCAAACAAAGAGCGCATGAAAAAACTAGAAGAGTACGACCAGAGTTAGGAGTTTGACCATGAAACAGAATCAAGTTATTCAAGCTGTCGAAAGCGAGCAGCTAAAGACAGATATCCCTAAATTTCGTGTAGGCGATACGATCAATATCCACACACGCATTGCAGAGGGCGAAAAGGAGCGTATTCAGCTCTTTTCAGGCACTGTAATTGCTAAACGTGGCAGTGGATTGTCAGAAACAGTAGCTATTTATCGCTTTTCACACGGCGCTGGAATGGAGAGAGTTTTTATGCTCCACAGCCCAAGAATTTCCAAAATCGAAGTCATGAAGATTGGTAAAGTGCGCAAGAGCAAGCTCTACTATCTACGTGGAACTTCTGGTAAAGCTTCAAAAGTTAAAGAGCAGATGGGGCCTTTAAAAGCTTCTAAGGCTCAAGCTTCTGCTGTAGAAGACGCTCCTGCAGCGACATGAGAGAAATAGCAGATCAAGCGGCCGAATTGGTTCGGCTGCAGGGTCTCACTCTCTTTGAAAATGCGGCTCGTAGCCAAGGTTATAAATATATAGCTGGGGTAGACGAGGCTGGAAGGGGACCTCTTGCAGGGCCCGTAGTGGCAGCTGCATGCCATCTTCCAGAAGGAGTTATGCTTGATGGGGTTGATGATAGTAAAAAATTGACCCCTGCCAAGCGCGCTGAACTTTTTAAGCGAATCACTCACAATCCAAGTATTTTATATGGCGTTGGTGTCATCGACGCTCAAATTATCGATCAAATCAATATCCTGCGCGCGACCTTCGAAGCGATGCTGATTGCCGTGGCTCAGATGGCTCAAAAACCAGACTATCTTTTAGTCGATGGTCATATGCTTCCAAAGACCTCAATTCCGGCCAAAGCCATTGTTAAAGGCGATTCTCTATCGATTTCCATAGCTACTGCCTCGATTATCGCCAAAGAAACGCGGGATGCGCTGATGAATCAATATCATGAACTTTGGCCCGTTTACGGCTTTAATAAGCATAAAGGCTATGGAACCCAGCAGCATCTTTTGGCCTTGGAAAAGTATGGGCCTTGTCCGATTCACCGGGTTACTTTTGAGCCGATTAAAACGATGATGTTGGCAAGAGCCATTTCTTCTTGACCCCCAATCGTTTAATGCTCTATTCTTATATGATCTAATAAATTTTTATTGTCCCAATGGTCAAAAGCATGACGGCCTATGGCCGTAGTCAGAAAAAGACTTCATTTGGACGCTGGCTCGTCGAGCTCCACTCTGTTAATCGGAAGATGCTCGATATACACCTGCTCATGCCGAAGGAGTTTCTGCGTTTTGATCTCGATGTCCGGAAATGGATTGCGGATCAGCTGCAGCGTGGTCAGATCACTGTGCGCATTCAGCATGAGACAAGTGAAGAACTTGCTCCTGCGTCGCTTGAGGCTTTGAAGCAGTTAAAAACAAACTGGGAAAAGATCGCGCGCGCCTTGGATTACGATCCAGCCCAAGCGATAGATTTGCCCTTTTTGTTGGCCAGAGCTCCGAGTCTGAATGCACTCGAGCAAGTGGATGAAGATGATGAGTTAAAGCAGTCATTGAAGGCTGCCCTTGAGACTTCTCTTGAAGAGATGATGGCGATGAAAGTACGCGAGGGAAAGCATCTTGCGGAAGATATCTTGCAACGACTTCAAGGGATCGAAGAGGCTGTTGCGACGGTGAAAAAGCGCTCGCCTGAGATGATCGAGAGTTTTAAAAAGAAGCTGATCGAACGGGCGCAAGCTGCGCTGGCCCTTACAGGGGAAAATGAAGAGCGTCTTTTTAGAGAGCTAGCATTTTTTGCCGAGAAGGGAGATGTGACGGAAGAGTTAACACGGCTTGATTCGCACATTAACCAGTTTCGGCACTATCTAGCCTCGAAAGAAAAAAGCGTGGGCAGAACTTTAGATTTTTTGACGCAAGAGATGCAGCGCGAGATAAATACGCTTTCGGCAAAGGCGCTTGAAAATGATGTTTCTCATCTCACTGTGATGATGAGAAGTGAGTGTGAAAAGATCCGTGAGCAAGTCCAAAACGTCGAGTAGGGCATGGCTGGAAAAATTTTAGGAAATTTACCGCGGGGACTAGTTTTCGTCCTGAGCGCGCCTGCAGGCACTGGAAAAACGACGCTTGTGCGCATGCTACGTGATGAGTTTTTAACAGTGACAGAGAGTGTTTCTTGTACGACAAGACTTCCCAGACATGGTGAGGTCAATGGACAAGATTACCACTTTCTTTCTGAAGATGAGTTTAAGAAGAGGATTAAAAGCGGCGATTTCCTAGAGTATGCTGAAGTGTTCGGACACTACTATGGGACCTCGAAGGCCTTTGTGCTTAAACAACAGGAAGAAGGAAAGCATGTCTTTCTCGTAATTGATACACAAGGTGCCATGCAGTTAAAAGCTGAACATTTTCCAGCGACTTATATTTTTGCTAGCCCACCTTCATTGGAAGAACTAAGAGAACGCTTGATTAAGCGAAAAACTGAAACTGAAGAATCGATTCAGCGTAGGCTTTCTTGGGCGCAAAATGAGATGGAACAAGCTCTACGCTATGATTATCATATCGTGAATGAAAATTTAGCCAATGCGTACGACATTTTAAGAAGCATTGTCATTGCAGAAGAACATAGAATAAAAAGAGAGAAATAAGATGAAAGACCTATTGACGAATGAGAAGCTAAAGGGGCTGTTTAAGAGCAATTTTGAGCTTGCAAGACACGCAATCCGTTTAGGCCGATACTACATTAGATCTGGAAGAGAGCTCAACATCGATGATCTTTTAGAAGAGATCCGTAAACATCCTGGTGAAGATTATCTAACTGATCTTCAAGAGATGGATGCTAATGAAAGAAAATCGAACGATGAAGAGGACGGCAAGTAGCAGAAGGCTGAATCATGTCACAAAAGATTCTCATTACCTCTGCTCTTCCCTATGCTAATGGTCCTTTGCATTTTGGCCATATCGCAGGCGCTTATCTTCCCGCAGATTGTTATGCGCGTTTTCAGCGCTTAAGAGGCAATGATGTTCTCTATATCTGCGGCTCCGATGAGCATGGTGTAGCTATTACACTCAGCGCACAACTAGCTGGAAGAACGCCTAAAGAGCATGTGGATCTTTTTCACAAAGTGAATGAGGACTTTTTCAAGCAGCTCGACTTTTCTTTTAATCACTACTCGCGCACAACTTGGTCTGGTCATGTTCCTACCACTCAGCAATTTTTCTTAGACCTACTTAAAAATGGATATATCGATCAGCGTGAGACCAATCAGCTCTATTCTGAAGAAGATAAGTGCTTTTTAGCAGATCGTTATGTCGTGGGCACCTGTCCCAAGTGTGGATTTAAAGAAGCGCGTGGTGATGAGTGTCAAAGATGTGGTGCTAGTTACGAAGCAACTGATCTACTAGAGCCACGCTCCAAAGTTTCTGGAAAACCTTTGGTGCTTAAACCTACAAAACACTGGTTTCTGCTATTCGATCGCTTCAAAGAACAACTCACAGAATGGCTGGCTAGTAAGCATTGGAAATCTAACGTTGTTAACTTTGCCAAATCCTATGTCGATGATCTAAAACCGCGAGCCATTACACGCGATTCCGATTGGGGCATACCTGTGCCACTACCGGGTGCTGAGGGTAAAGTTTTCTACGTCTGGTTCGATGCGCCTATTGGCTATATCTCGGCAACCAAAGACTGGGCCGAGAAAAAAGGCGATCCTGATGCATGGAAAAGCTACTGGTTAGATCCTAACACTAAATATGTGCAATTTATCGGCAAAGACAACATTCCTTTCCACGCAGTGTTCTTTCCTGCTATGGAGATGGGGCAAGATGTGCCTTATAAGCTTGTGAACGAACTGCCTGCTAATGAGTTCTATAACCTCGAAGGCAAGCAGTTTAGTAAGTCAGAAGGCTGGTATATCGATTTAGAAACGTTTTTCCAGAAATTCACTTCTGATCAGATTCGTTATACAATTGCCGCCAATGCACCGGAAACCCAAGATTCTGAATTCACCTGGAAGGATTTTCAGCTACGTTGCAACAGCGAGCTGCTCGGTAAATATGGCAATTTAGTCAGCCGCGTTCTCGTATTCGCTGCCAATCACTCCGCGGGAAAAGTTCCTTCTAAAAAAGCCCTGGTAGAGATCGATCAAGAGTTTTTAAAAAGAGTTCAAACCCTAGCAAATGACATTGCGCAAGCATATGAAAGCTACCATTTGCGTAAAGCCAGTGCTCTCATCATGGAACTCGCTCAAGTTGGAAATGTCTACTTCGATGCAAAGAAGCCTTGGCAAGCGAGCAAAGATCCAGAGCGCGCTCAAGAGATGCTAAACACGATTGCCTGCTGCATAGACTGCTTAAAAGTTCTCGCGCTTGTCTCTTCGCCGATTATTCCTCAAGCAGCACAACATCTCTGGAAGCTTTTAGGTTACACATCGATACTCGCTAAACAAAACTGGCACGACCTTATGTTGGAAGAGATTTCCGAAGGACGTAGTCTTCCTGCACCTGACCATCTTTTTGCAAAAGTAGAAGATGAGCTTATTCAAAAGGAGATTGAAAAATTGGAAACACTTACTTCTTCATCTACGCCCGCTCCTGCGACCCCTGTTGTAGTTGTGCCTTTAAAAGAACAGGTCAGCTTCGAGGAAGTGCGCAAACTCGATCTACGCGTCGGTAAGATTTTAGCTGTTGAACGCATTCCTAAAAGCAAAAAATTGCTCAAACTCTCCGTCGATATCGGCT
This sequence comes from uncultured Chlamydiales bacterium, assembly GCA_963700985.1. Taxonomy (GTDB): domain Bacteria; phylum Chlamydiota; class Chlamydiia; order Chlamydiales; family Rhabdochlamydiaceae. The sequence goes on along the minus strand of OY969554.1, from coordinate 788,631 downwards.
TTGAAAAACGCACCATCGTGGCGGGTATTGGTGAAAAGATGGAAGATCTTACTCATCTCATTGGAAAAACGATCATCATCGTGGCTAATCTAAAACCAGCTGCACTGATGGGTGTCGAAAGTCAAGGCATGCTCTTAGCTGCTGACACGACGCTTGGTATCGAGCTGCCTTCTTTCCAGAACGCTTTGCCAGGAACTCCTGTTACCTAAATAGTTCAATTGATCTATAACTATTATAATTTTTTAATTTTATATTAAAAAATTTATAATTCTATTCATAATACTACCATTTTGTTAAAATTCTAGCGATTTTAATTAAAAATGAGGTTATTTATGCATCCAGTTCATTCTCGTCTTTCAGAAAGTTCTAGAGTTCTAATGAATGTAACCCAAGAAGACTACAGCTTTTCAATGGAGAGAGAGGGAAAAGAGGCTTCACGCACTCCTGCTGCATCTATGCCTCGAGCTTCGCAAAGAAGCTTGGAATATGCTGATTCTGAGTCTAGAGGTACGCACTCTACCCGAAACGGTCGCAGCTACACAGCAGGCTTTGTATCATCACGTGAGTCTAATGCTAATTTAACATTTAGAAGCCGTACAGAGCTCCTTGAGTATATTCAGAGAGTAAAAGCTAAATTAAGTGTAGAAAGTGCTAAGCATCTTTCTGTGATGGTATTCAATTGCGAGAAATTTAATGTAAGAGACGATGAACTCTTAGCGCATGTTTCTCTAGAAGTACAAAAACGGATTATCAATTTTGAGCCTAATCCAAGAGCATCAATTAGGCGTGGGGTATTTGTTCCAGCGGGACTTTGCCAGATTACACGAGCCTTTGAGTTTTTTAAGGTAAAAGATCCCGATCTCTTTTTGACTATTACTGTAGATGCTATGAGGCAAATCGAGGATTTTAAGCTAAAGGAGCTGATCCGTATCACAGCAACGTTTGCCCAATTGCAATTCGAAGCCCCCAGCTTATTTAAGGCAATTAAAGCCAGAGACTTAAGGGACTTTATTCCGATTGATCTTGCGCAGACGGCGGGCATATACGCAAAGCTAGAAAAGCAAGATGTACCATTCTTTAAAGCCATTGCAGCTGAGTCGATACGAAAGATAGGTGACTTCCCGGCTCACGATCTAGCTAACCTTGTATGGGCATTTTCAAGGGTGCGAATCGATGATCATGAACTTTTACAAGCTGTCCAAAAAGCGAGTTTAAAGGAGCTTGCGCGGGGAGTAAGAAAGATAGATGATTTTTCTCTTCAAGACCTTAGTAATCTTCTCGGAAGCTGTAGCAGATTGCACTACTTCAACGCTTCAAATCGGATGTTTTTTGAAGAGCTTATCAAAGTGATCAGGAAGAAAATAGGCGATCGTTCGATAACCTCTTCTCTTCTTTCTTCGATTACATGGGCTTTAGTCAATATTTTTAATTCCTATGAAGTCTCTAAATTAGGCTCTCCCTCGAAGGAAGAGTTAATGCTCGTGCATGGACTTCTCATTCAGATCGACTCTCTTGGCCTCAATGACCATTATCTGATGCAGGTTAGACAATTGGCGCAGATATTTTCCTATCTAGAATTTTTTCATAAGGAGTATTTCCAGCCTCGCGCTTACGCGAGATTGCATGGGATGGTCGAAGGCGCTTTCCACGATAAAGAGACCCTTGATCAATTAAGGCCGGACTCCTCTAGTGCACATAGCTTTATTCACAAAGGATTAGAATGGATGCTAGGACGCGGCCTTGAAAAAGAACGATTTATCAGATGTTTCTTTGTCGATACAATATTAGGTGAAAAGCAGGGTTTCGAGGTGGTCGGTAGATCACATTTTCTTTCTTCAGGGGCGCTCATAGGCGATGAGTTAATGCGTAAGAGAATTTTAAGAGCGCTTGGATGGGAGATCACAGAAATTCTGATTTCAGAATATGATAAATTTCGGAATAGCTGGGATCAACTATTCGCATATTTAGTAAGAGAGCTGCCTGCAAATATCGTGGCACAAATTCGAAATAAGCCAACCTCTACTGAGATGGACTGGAGCGCAGATCGCGCCCCTCTCCGAAAACCAGAAGGCAAAGAGGAGAAGAAGGCGCCTCCACGAGCTTCATAGCTTAGCCTCCTACTAGCGCTTCGATGCGTGATGAGATCGCTTCGGCAAGGCCTGTATAGCGCTTTTTGACTTCTTCATTCGTGACGGCGATGGCGAGGGCTTTTTTTGTGCCGACAAGCACGACAAGCCTTTTGCCTCGCGTGATACCGGTATAAAGTAAATTGCGATTCAGCAATTTGAAATGGCTAGTGTGGATGGGCATAACGATGCAAGGACACTCACTACCTTGATATTTGTGAATCGATACTGCATAAGCCAGCGCGATCTCATCGAGTTCTGAAAACTCATATACCACAGGTTTATCATCGAAGAGCACGCGCATCTGCTGCTCGGCCATATCGATCTCTGAGATACGGCCTACGTCGCCGTTAAAAACCACTTTCTGATAGTTGTTGCGCATCTGCATTACCTTATCGCCCACATGAAAAGATTTGCCCATGCGGATGAGTGGCGAAGGAGAGGGGTTTAAGGCGTGCTGAAGCACCGTGTTTAAATTCTCGATGCCAATTCGACCTTTTTTCATGGGAGCCAGCACTTGAATTTCATTGAAGCGGTGAAAGCGATGACTTCGCGGCAGGTGTGTGGCAACAAGATTGACGATCTCTTCGAGGATTTTTTCCGGTTCTTCAACTTCGATAAACATGAAATCGCTATTTGGCTTCGGGTAAATCTCGGGAAAGATGCCCTGATTGATGCGGTGAGCATTAGTGACAATGCTTGAGCCGGCAGCTTGTCTGAAAATCTCTTTCAATTGACTTACTGGAAAGCGTTGCGAGCGGATGATGTCTTTTAAGACATTTCCAGGGCCTACGCTTGGCAGCTGATCGATATCGCCCACTAAGATTAAGCGCGAACTGCTTGGAATGGCTTTAAGCAGGTTATACATCAAGAATGTATCGATCATGCTCGCTTCGTCTACGATCAAGAGATCGCACTGCAATAAGTTGTCTTTGCCGCGCTTAAAACCGCCTTGGGTGAAGTCCATCTCGAGCATGCTATGAATAGTCGATGCTCTGTGTCGCGTAATCTCTGAGAGGCGCTTGGCTGCTCGACCTGTAGGTGCAGCAAGTAAAATGCGATTGGTAATTTTAGAGGTGATGGCCAAGATTGCTTTGGTGATGGTGCTCTTACCTGTACCAGGTCCACCCGTAATGATCAGCAGCTTGTCTTTAAGGCCGGCACACACAGCTTGGCTCTGTTCTGGTGCCAGATCCAAACGCAGCTGGGCTTGCACCCATTCAATGGCTTTTTCTAGATCAACTGCGCGCAGGGGTGAGGGAGTGGTAGCAAGGCGTGAGATTTCGCGTGCTATGCCGATCTCAGCTAAATAAAGCGGCTTAACCCAAAAATGGCCATTTTCTTTGACGATGACACCGTTGGTCACTAGCGCATCGAGTCTTTGAGCGATAAGCTGCGTATCTACTTGCAAAATCCCTTCAGCGGCAGGGAGGAGTTCGCTTTCGGGCATGCACACATGGCCTTCATTTGAAAGCTCCCAAAGCACATGCTCGATTCCGGCATCGATACGATGCGGCGCATCTTGTGGAATACCCAAGCCCTTAGCAATGGTGTCAGCACTTTTGAAGCCGATGCCGTGGATCTCTTTTGCTAAACTATAGGGGTTCTCGGTGACTTTTTCGATGCTCTTGTCGCCGTAGGTCTTGAAAATTTTCTGCGCATAAGCAGGGCTCACATTGTGGCCGCGTAAGAAAATCATCACTTGGCGAATGGCTTTTTGCTCGCGCCAACACTCGGCTATCTTTTCGATGCGTTTAGAGCCCAGCCCTTCGATCTCAAGCAATTTTTCAGGGCGATCTTCGAGAATCTGCAGCGTCTCTAAGCCAAATTTCTTCACAATGCGCTCGGCATAGACTGGGCCGATGCCTTTAATCATGCCTGATTCTAGATACTTCTGGATGCCGATTAAATCCGCTGGAGCTTGAAGATCGAAGCTCTGCACTTCGAATTGATTGCCATGCTGAGGATGGCGCTTCCAAACGCCTTTACAGCGCAATGTTTCGCCGGGTTGAAGAGTGGGAAGGTAACCGACAATGCAGGTAAGCTCTAATTTTTTAGGCTCTTTTAAACGAGCGACTGTAAAGCCGCGTTCGCTTTCCGTAAAAACAATGCTCTCAACATAGCCGTAGATCTCGTCCATGCAAATTAAATTAACAGAGGTGGCTGCAAAAGTCTAAATTTATCTAGGGCCAGCTTTTGTGGGGTCGCTCACAGCTTGAGTGTTGCTGTTCAAGGCTTCTAAGAGAGGTAAAATTGCCGAAGAAGAGTGAGATACTTGAGCATTTGCATTCATGGGGAGTAAGAGAGGTGAAATCTCAGAAGGAGCAGAGAGTGGCGGAGGAGTAAAATTTTGTGTTAAAGAAAAAATTATTCGGCTAAGGTTTGAGATAGAGTGTATGTCGATTATTCTTTGTGCTTTAAGAAGCGAAATAACAACTAGGATCTTCTTTACCTCAGCTATCCAAAAAGCAGAATTAAGCTGATGTGTTTTTGATGAGAATTCTAAATTTATTATGTTGCTTTGTGCAGCAGCGAGTTCTTTTTCAAGCTTGCGTATCTGATCTTGTGCGGCAGCGAAATCTTCTCCGAGTTTGCGATTGCTTTCCATTAATGTTTTTTCACTCTCCTCAGAGCGACGCATTTCTGATGAGAGTAGATTTAAGACCTCTATTTTGCGTTTTTTGCCATTTGCTGCGGAAGAATGTGTATCTGCTTGCGGCATAGGTATTAACCCAGGAGGGATGAAAGCTGGCTCCTCAGCTTTCTGCTCTTTGAATTCTACTGGATTTGGTGGCGGCAAAGGAGAAAGAAGAGAAGTAAATCTAGGTGAGTTGTCTATAGCCATAATTATGCTCAAGGTAAAATAACTCGTTTAGAAACTTTATGTTGTAGATTTATTTTTTTGCAATGCCTTTACCCTTCTTTTGAATCCACTCTATTTGCCAAACTTTTAAAAGTTTTAGGTCTCAAGATGTCATGCTTACTACCAGAAGGAATGGTGTATCGTGTTCCATCCTCACCTACATAAGGCTGATGACCAGTTGATCTACGTCTTCCGGCATCGAGATTAATTCCATGTGCTTTCAAGAGCTGCAATAATTTGCGCTTTTTTATTCGACGAAAATCTAAAGCGGGCGCTTCTGTAACTCTAGGAACTGGCAGCTCTTTTTTTCGTTCAACCCTTTCTGCAGGGGGTTTAGCTGGAGCAGCTGGAAGTGCACTGCTTGCAACCGCGGAGATGCGTATAGTTACAGGTCGTGGTTTCTCAGGCCTGCCTTCTGGCTCTTCGCGCATGGGATGTGCGGGCTTAATTAGGTGATCGATAAGCCCCTCGATGCCATCCAGCAGAACATAGTCCACATATTCATCTAGAAAGAGCTCTTCGCCATTCACCGTGTCGAGTTCTGCGCAGGCCTGCAAATCTTTGACGATCATATTCAAACGGCAAAAGTCGATCGTTGCATTCAGGCACGCCTTTTGAAAGAAATCGATCCACTGATCGCGGTTTTTTGCGAGTTCTTTTAAATCTAATGTTTTGAGAAATGCCTCGATAAGTTTTAGATGCTTAAGACGCAACTCATTTAATTGAGGAGGCAGCTTTTCGAAAAGCTTTAGCAGAGGCTCAAATCCTTCGATGAAGATAAGCTCCTCATCGAATATGATACACTGCTTCTGATCGAGAATCAGGTGCGCAGTTTCAAAAAACTTGCGTGGAGGAAACGCAGCGCGTGTTAAAGCGGCCGTGTCTGCATGGATTGTGTCTAAAAGTTGGCTAATCTCTTTTTTCTGGGCGGAAGCCAATAAACCAGGAAAAGCTGGATGAACAGGAGCAGAAGCAGGCTTTTTTTCTAGAACAATTTGATTTATCGTGCTGACATTCATATAAAGTCGGCGAAAGCCCAGGTAAGTAGATGCATACGTATCTGGAAAAAGAGGTGTCATGTATTGCGCATCTACAAGATTCAAGCAGAAATCAACACGGGCGTTCAAAAAACTATTTTGCAAATAATTGACAAATAGAGATTGGCAAAATTCAATTTCTGTTGGTTCTTTTTCGTATTTAATGCCGTACTTTGCACAGTAGACTTTGTAGTTTATCTTTCCAGCTGCAGCTCGCATATTTGCATCTTTTAGATCCTCATCATTGGCAGGAAATTTTGAAAACCATACGTGAAGATCACGTTTTAAGGCTTTCATAGCCGTTTGCTTATCAGCAGCCTCTAAAATATTCGTTAAGTGCTGGTGTATTTTGGAAAATATGGTGAGATCGAGTTGTGGAGGCTGGACTTTACAAACAACCGGAAAGCCCTCCGATAGAAATTTCGTATAGGTAATTAGTCCTTGGAGAGTTTTTTCAGGATTCGCTGTATCTGGCTTCACGGTTTCTGTGAAAAATAAATCAACATTTGAGCGCAGTTTTTGCATATTATTGTTACGCAAAAGGGTAATGCCAAGACTTAATCGATCAATAAGCGCAGCGAAAGCCTGTTGCTTTTCTTTAAAAGCATTAGGGATTGAAGAAGCTACTATCTGTAAATCATTTTTGAGCTCAGCGAGCTGATTCACCCATTTTTTAATATATTCTTCAGCATTTTTAGCTGAACTTTCTACGGCTTTTCTGGCAAAAGTTTTACAGAATATTTGGAGATTTTCCTTCAGAGCCGCCATATCTTTTGGGGTTATGATTCTGGCAAGTGCTTTCATATGATTATAAACCTCGAGACCCCATAGATCTAAGAGGGTAAGGCCTTGTTCGAATACACAATCTCGAAGCATGCGATTTAAAAGAGTTTTTTCGCTTAATGAAAGCTGGAGTTTAGGTTTAGGACGCGAAGTTTCTTTTAATTGGAACTCTTCCAAGTTCAATGCCTTCTGAATATACTCCATTTTCTTGGCTGCTGAGGCATTGGGATCGCCGACAATAGGGCCCATTCGATTTGCCATATCACGGCTCAGCGCGCTAACAGCTATCTGAGTTAGAGGATTTGCTTTAGTTTCTTTTCCTTCTAGATGGGGTGCTAAGCTTGGGTTAGTTTTAGACGTACCTGATGTAATCGGTTTTGCTGCACTCATTTATCCCTCTTCTGAATCTATAATCCGAGCAAGAATACCAGCCTTGAAAATGAGACGCAATTTATACTGCTTTTATGTTATATAATAGAGATCATGAACGCTCCACTTTCAGAACAATTACGGCCTAAAAAATTCGATGAAATTGTCGGACAACAACATCTTTTAGGACCGCACGGTTTCATTACCAAAATTCTCGAAAAAAAGAAGCCCCTCTCGATTATCTTATGGGGGCCACCAGGCACAGGTAAAACATCCATCGCGCATCTCTATGCCAAAGCGTTTTCGATGCGCTTTGAAAGTTTGAGCGCTATCTTCAGTGGTGTGGCTGAATTAAAGCAGCTGCTGAAAGAGGGGAAAGACACGCCACTTTTTGGGCCTATTTTACTTTTTGTCGATGAGATCCACAGGTTTAACAAAGCCCAACAAGATGCTTTTTTGCCGTTTTTAGAGAGCGGGAAGCTCGTCCTCGTTGGTGCCACGGTTGAAAACCCCTCATTCTATTTGAACAAAGCGCTCTTGTCGCGGGTTCGCGTGCTGAAACTAAATTTTTTAGATGAGAATTCGCTTGAGAATATCTTGCAACGCTTTGAAGCGCAGAAAGGCCCACTCAAACTCAATGATGAAGCGCGCCACTACCTTACACATCTTGCGCAAGGCGACGGCCGCTATCTTCTCAACCTCGTAGAAAACCTAGAAGGAATTGAAGAAGTTTTAAACGTTGAAGATCTGCAAAATTTTTTACAGAAAAAAGCGCCTCTTTTTGATCGTTCGACCGATGAACATTACAATATTATTTCCGCTCTACATAAATCTGTGCGTGGCTCAGATCCCGATGCCGCGCTCTACTGGTTTAATCGCATGCTTATTGGCGGTGAAGATCCACTCTTTATCGCAAGACGCCTGATCCGCATGGCTTCAGAAGATATTGGCTTGGCCGATCCGCAAGCTCTCACCTTGGCCGTGGCTGCACGTGATGCCTTTGAGATGCTAGGCTCGCCAGAAGGGGAGTTAGCTCTGGCGCAAGTCGTCGTCTACCTCGCGCTTGCCCCAAAAAGTAATGCTGTCTATGCCGCTTACAATCAGTCGAAAGAGACCGCCACAGAAACATCCCATCTGCCGCCGCCCTACATCATTCTGAATGCACCTACTACCATGATGAAAAAAATGGGCTATGGAAAAGGCTATATTTACGACCATGACACCCCTCAAGGTTTCTCCGGTCAAAACTATTTTCCAGATCAGATGGCCCGTCAATCCTTCTATCATCCACAAGAGCGCGGCTTTGAGCGAGAAATGAAAAAGCGTGTAGTCTATTTTGAAAAATTACGCGACGAAAGTGAAGGCAGCTAAGCTTCTTGCTTTATCTCAAAACGCTGAAAAGATTGCCTTTAATTGGTATTCTTTCCTAAGATTCTCGCTTTGTATTCCGGGTTAGCTCAGTGGTAGAGCAGCGGACTGTTAATCCGTTGGTCGTAGGTTCGAATCCTACACCCGGAGACTTCTATTTAAGGCACTCAAGATAATTCTTGAGTGCCTTTTTCATTTCTAATTCTATATCTACTAAAACATGCGTCTGAATGTTTTAGAGCAACGTAAACTATCTCATTAACAACTGGAGGAGAGGATGGTATAAACCTAAAAACGTCAGAATGTTAGGATTGACCCTAATTACAGGGTATTACCTCGTAAAGACCGTCCTTTAGGTCCATAACCTTCGCGTAGCACATCTTTGGAATGTAGAAGCTCCGCAGCCTCAGCTGAATCCTTCACTTTAGAAGCACTACGTGCTAACATTTCTTCTTCAAAGTCAGTTAGTACAATTTCTCTCACTCCGGTTTCTCGCCATTTAGACAAGGGAGTACATGCTATTGATATGTTACGAGCCAGTGCCAGCGCATCCAACAGAGCCTGATTCGCACCTTGTCCTTTAAATGGACTCATAGGGTGAGCTGCATCTCCAATCAAAGTACATGCCCCAGCTTTTTCCAATAATTCCGACTTGAGTAATTCTCGGTCGTAAACGGGATAACCTGAAATTTGTGCCGGTAGCGTTGCTGATAAAATTTGAGGAATAGGCTTATGCCACTGTGTTCTACGACAAGCTTCTTCTTTAAGCACCTGAGCTCCTTGTGCGCTCAAGGCCTTAGCCTCTTCTTCCGGCATGGGGAAACTAAGTTGCCACATTACCGAGTCTAACGAGTAAGGCATCATGTAGATTCGCTCATGGCCATTGACGGTTTGAAACACGGTGGCTGAGTCGAGCAAAGAACTCTCAACACCCTTAAGAACCTCTAAAGAACAAATACCCAAAATTACTACATAACCCAGGTAACGCAAAGGTGTAATATCCTCGCCAATCAACAAGCTGCGCACAACACTACGAATACCATCAGCACCCACCACCAAATCTACCTTGGCAATCTTCATCTCTCCGTTAACTTGAAAGCGTAGCTCAACACTTTTATCTTCACATTGCTTAAAACTAACTAAACGGTGCCCCCACTGCACGGCATCATGTTCGCCCAATTGCTCAAGCAACGCTAAGCGTAGGGCTTGTCGCGGGATATGCGCATTTATACGCCTTGGAGATTTTTTAATGTTTGAATGCGTCCTCACTCCCCATTCAGTAATTTCTTTTCCTTCTGTAGTATGCACCACATGACGTGTGGAACTACCCCCGTCTTTTAAAGTGAAAAGACCCAATCCTTTAATTGCGTTGCTTGCTTGTTGCAAGGTAAGTCCATAGCCTTGAGCTCGTGCATCGAAGCTGCTATCGCGCTCATAAAGGGTAAATGGAATACCACGATGCAAACAAGCTACAGCCAGCGCCACGCCTCCTATACCGGCACCAATAATTGCTACATGTGGATAGTTTTCTGTGTCTGCTATGGGGTGACTAGTAGCAGAAATCAAGCCAGATCCACTGCAATTATCGCATAAATATTGAGTAACTTTAGGGCGAACCGAAGCCTTTCCTTCACGCTGAGCTTTTTCAAATTCCTTAATTGCTATTTGATAGCGGAGTCTCGCTTTCTTGCGGAGCTTCAAGTTTTTTTTGCCGCATCCACAACATTTCGGACAAATAGTCCAGTAAGCCTCTTTAGTTTTCACTTTTTCAATCTTCTTTAAAGTAATTGCTTTTCAGTGCAAAACGGATAATTTCAAACGGATTATCGACAATACTAGTATACCGTTATGTCAAAAAAAGTTCAAAAATTATGACTTGGTTATAGGTATGATTAGCGATAGGCTTGAAAATTCTTGAGAGAGGTTGAGCCAGTCAAAAGTCCTAAGTGTACCCAGTATCTGGAGACCTTTCTTTTTGAGGCACTCAAGATTAATCCTTGAGTGTCTTTTTCATTTCCAGGCTTGGATTATACGTCGATTTTGATGGTAGTACTACATACTTAGGTCGCTTTCTCTCAACTGGAAAGGTCGAATCTAAGTTCGGAATAAATATGCCCTATTTTTATTGGCACAATATCTTCGACGTGCCTGCATTCTATGGCAACCGCGAGATTTTTTTTTCGAAAAAGCTAAGAGGGCGCTAAATCTCTTTCATAACAAGGGAATAGCTTGTATTGCGGCCGCCTTCTGGATTTTTCTTGAGTATTCCTAGGCTGGTGAGGTCGAGGATATCTCGATAGGCAGTGTCTTGAGAGCACTTTGTGATCTTGGCCCATTTGGATGTGGTTAATTTACCCTCAAAGCCATCAAGCAAACGATTGATAACTTTTCGCTGTCTTTCATTTAGTGGAACTTCTGCCAGTGATTCCCAAAACTGCGCCTTATGTAGAATAGCGTCAAGAGTAGACAATGCATCTTCGATTGCGTGTCTAAGACAACAGAAAAACCACTCTATCCAGGGTGTAATGTCTAAAGCTCCCTTTTGGGTTTTCTCTAAAATGGCGTAGTATTGTTTTCTCTCTTTTTGAATTTGCGCAGATAGGCTGTAGAAACGGTGTGAACTATTTTCCGAACGCGCTAGGATTAGGTCTGCGATTGCGCGTCCTATGCGGCCATTTCCATCTTCAAAGGGGTGAATCGTAACGAACCAGAGATGAGCAATAGCTGCTTTTAAAACTAGATCAAGAGATCGCTCTGTGTTTAGCCAATCTAAAAACAACTTCATCTCATGATCGACTCGTTCAGCAGGAGGGGCTTCGAAATGAACTGTCTCCTTGCCCATCTGACCAGAGACGACCTGGACGGGACCTATGCGCCACGCTCCAGTCCTAATCTTTGTAAAGCCACTGCGGCCGGTTGGGAATAGGGATGCGCGCCAATTTAATAGCCTCTCTTTGGTGAGCGGTTGATCAAAATTTTGCGTCGCATCGAGCATCATTTCAACAACGCCATCTATATTTCGATCTATGGCATCCAGAGCCGCAATATCCATTCCTAGATGCCTAGCAACGGAAGAGCGCACTTGTGTTTGATCTAAAATCTCGCCTTCAATTTCGCTCGATTTAACGACATCTTGTGTTAAGACTTGTAACATGGTCTCTTCACGCGCATGGAAGCCGATGGATTCCATTCCACCGATTAATCGTCCCTGCTCATGACGTAGCTGAATAAGCAAATCTGAGAGTTTTTCTTGCTCCCATAAAAAGTCCGGCCAGTTTTCACGTTCGTATATGTACATATTAAGCGCTTTATAGCTGTTTCTCTCATCTTAGCATGTTATCTCCGCAGGAACAATCATATTCTCCGCAAAAATGCGGAGAATAATCGGTTTTTTCTCCGCATTTAAGCCAAATCATCATTTAAATAACTGATAGTAAATGGTTTGTGTGGTGATAGCGGTGGTTTTATTTCTTAACATTCTTAATATCAGACTGTTAGAGTAAGTCTTTCTTAGTTTGAGTTATAGAACATGATTCTATAACTCAGGTTTGTGCATAAAATTGAGTTATAGGGGAAGGTTTCTCAATATGGACTTTGGTCGCTATTTGTGAAGAAATCTAAGAGATGGCTCCAAGTTTAATGCAAAATTTCTGCAGGTCTGGATAGGAAAGTTCGAAGGGGATTTTATCTAAATCAAACCAGTGCACAGCGTGCAGCTCTTCTTTGTCAAAGTCGATATCACAAGAAGCGTTTGCTTTAAGAATATACCAGAGCGAAATGTGCGTGTGCTCAACGGCTTCTCCGATCGTTTTGGTGAGGCTTAAGAACAGAGGATCATCTTGCAGAAATTCTGCGTGCATGCGCAATTCTTCTTCGCATTCTCTTATTACAGTTTCAAGAGGTGACTCTTCTTTTTCTACATGTCCGCCGGTTGGAAGCCACAGGTGTGCAGCTTTTTTATGTCTTGCCAAAAGGATTTGTTTTTTTTCAGAATCGATCAGCACAAAGTATGCAGCTAAATGGATTGGCGGAGTTGCAGGCTTTGATATGCGGTATATTTCGCGATCAGAATCTATCCATCTTAACACAGATTCAATTTGCTCTTTTTCTTGAGCATCCATCGGTGCGAGATTAGCAATTGTAGATCGAAGTGTCATCTTTGAAGATATCCTGTTTTTGCTTCTTGTCACAGTCAGATCAGAACTTTATTTTTTTTGCAGATTTCGAAACAAGCAGAGAAAATTGCGCGCACAAATACACACGATTAGTGAGTTGTGCAAGACAGCAACATGTGCAATCTATTTGACGTAAGCACTGCAATCTTGCTAAGGTTTCTGCAATTTAAAAATTCTGAATTAAGGAACTTGCAAAATGGCATGCGGACTTTCTGCGACAGATTCATCTAAGAAATTTCGTGCTGAATGTGAGCAAAAGCCAGTTGTTACTTTGTCTGGTAATTTTTGCCGAGTTGGCATAGATCCAACAAATCTGGTTCTGGGATTTTTGTGTGCTCCGCACATCACTGCGCAGATATCGAAAGGCTTTGCGACTCTTACATCGATTACTTCTGATGCAGTCTACCAACTTCTCGTGAATGCATACACGCGAGATCCCGTTTTGAAAATTTATCTCAGAGAGTGCGCTCCAGATCTCTATTCTGAAGCTCTGATTAAAGCTGTACATGCACTTGTTTTAGCGCGTTTGAAACAGTGTGGTTGTACGACACCTGGTATTCCTAATGCGCTCGATCCTTGTAGGCTATCAAAATTTGCAGAGGCGGCAGATTTTGTGGCGTTTTTTAGAGGAGTTTCTCGACAGCTACCTTCTGCAAAAGCCATCTTAGAAAGAACCGAAGGAGATTTATGTGTGCGAGCTGCAGCTTTGAAAAATTGGTCGGAAATAAATGGCAGCGCGATGCAACAAATTCGCGATCTCGTTTTGAGGAATGTTGGTATGCGGCAGCTGCCTGCACAAATTGGGCTTCTAACAGGACTAAAGTTTCTGTATCTCGAAGCTAATATGCTCACAGATCTTCCTAAAGAGATATGGTTGCTAAAACGTTTAGAATTGCTTCATCTTGCTCAAAACCGACTCACAAGTATTTCTAGGCGCTTAGGAGAGCTTACACAGTTGTTATGTCTTCAGCTCAATAAAAACCAGCTAACATATCTTCCCGATGAAATCGGATCTTTATCGCTTCTTTCGCTGCTGAATCTCAGGGAAAATCATATCTTAGAATTGCCTTCATCTTTGCATAAATTGCCGCAACTGAATGATATTCTTCAGTAGCCCTCTTATAAGAATCTCGTCCTAATAAATGTCCTAACCTGATATCTAAAAAACAGAATTCGGTATCAACAAAGAGGTGTGTTTATAGGCAAGATGTTAATTTTGTGGCTGCTTGGAGTGCCAATCGGCTTGCTAATCATTTTAAAAATTTGCGGTGTGATCTAAATTTAACAGGATATTTTATGGCGAAAAAATACGGAAAAGCAGCATCCAAAAGCGTAAAGACCGCAATGCACAAAATGAAAGCGGGGACTTTAAAATCTGGCAAGAGCAAAAAGAAAGTGAAAAGCCGGAAACAAGCTATTGCAATTGGTCTTTCTGAAGCCAGAAAAAAAGGCGCAAAAGTGCCTAAAAAGAGCACGAGCAAATAAGTGATTTAATGATGTTTGAAGTACTGAACTTCGCGCTCATGTTTTTCAGCGCCTGCTCTTGTACTAAACGTACCTAGATTGCGGCGCTTTCCTGTTTTTGGATTTATTTTACGAGAATATAAGCGATATTCTCCTGATCTAAGCTTGCGAATCATGCTATCTCTCCTTGTGTCCCTAATCTCATCCTTAGCTTTTAGAAATTTCCTCGCAAGTTAATAGTTTTGTGTTTTGGTTGCATTGTTCACGAGTATGCGATATGGAAGAATGCAGCAAGGGCGCAAAATGAAAAATCGGTCTAAGCAGAAGCTATTTCAAGTTCTTTTCAACTTGTCAATGATCATAAAAGGCATCGATGGTCTTTTCGAACTTGCAGGTGGATTGGCTTTTATCTTTTTAAAAAAAGAGCACCTGCTAAATTTAATATCTAAGATCTCACACTACAACGTTCTCAACATCTCTAACCACACTTTCCATAAACTTGCAAATGCAGCCTCAAAAGTATTTGAGACGGATATCAAGAACTTCATAATCGTGGTTTTGGTCTGCAATGGTTTTATTAAAATTGTCATTGCAGGAAGTCTATTTTTAAGGATTAAAAGAGCATTTCCTTACGCTCTGGTGTTTTTATTCGCATTGCTCGTTTATCAAGTCGTGCAAATGTTCTATTCTCCTTCGCTTTTTCTCTGGCTATTCAATGCGTTTGATGCGCTTGTAATCCTGGTGATTTGGGCAGAATATGAGCATTTAAAGAAGACGAGAAAGCTGCATTAATTCTCCGTTTACACACGTTTTTAAGAATAAGATTGATTGTTACTTGTAGGTTTGACCTGAGTCAATCAGGTCTTTTGGATATCGTATTGATCATCATCATCATTTTACTGCTGACGGGAAGTATTTAATTAAGTTGAGTTTCTCTTTTCGACTTAATTTTTTGATCTGAATCTCTCTCTTGGTTGCTTCCGAGCGATTGGGATGAGATTCATGAAAGACGATGCTTCCCACGGGAGAAAAGCGAAAAAATCGTGCGCCTTTTCGCCCTTTCTTATGGTCTCCAAGCCTACGTTCTAAGTTAGTCGTTATCCCAGTGTAGAGTTTTCCAGACTCTGCTTGGATAATGTAGACTTTCCATTCTGTTTTTTTAGCCATTTTTCCCTTGGATCAAGATGCGATTTAACACAAAACTTTAGGTTAGCCGTGACAAGAAATCCACCCAGAAGTACAAAGCAGGTATAGTCTTTTATGTATTGGAGAGGGGCGATGCGTTATTTCTGGGTTTTCATATTGAGTCTATTTGCATCAACTCAGGGATTTTCTCAAGAAGCGCAGATCCAACAACTAATTGTAGTTCGTCATGGAGAAGCTGTGAACAATACAGAGGGAGTATATAACTCCAATCCTGATCATCCCAACTACATGCTAGTTAGCTTAACTGCCAAAGGTAAACAGCAAGTAGTGCGGACGGCGCAAAATCTGCTCTCACAAGGGTTTAATCCTGAAAATATCGTGGCCGTTTTTGTTTCGCCTCTACCTCGTGCAAAACAGACTGCTGACATCTTGGCGCAAGAAGGGCTTATTTCCAGAGACAAGATCATGATTGATAAACGTCTAATTGAGATCCAAATGGGAGATCTCGAAGGCAAACCAGTGTTTCCTACCTGGCAGCCTTCCTACACGAAAAAATACCGTGTAGAATCGGCAGAACACCTTATGAGCCGCATCCAAGGGTTCTACAACTCTATTGTTAAACAATACACTAGCGGTAACATCCTCGTTGTGACGCATGCCATGCCTGCAGATGATCTAATCGAGATCGCATCCGGCCAAGATGTCTCTATTGACACGGGTGAGGCAATTGTCGTGCCTCTTCGCAAAAGCGAATAGCTTTCTTGTTTAATTCTGCTTTAAAAATCTGCTTGAGGAGCTTTCTCAGCTTCTTTGATTTTGGTTACATTGATGAATTGAGTTTGAGTGACATCGGGAATGGGATGGCCTTGTTCAAAGAGCAGTTTGAGCCGCTCTTTATCGACGACCTCTTCCATTTTGGTAGAATCGAATAGTTTGGCGGTTTCCAGAGAGGTTCGAATCGAGATGCGAACCATGCGTTTTACCTGATAACCAGCCACTTGCAACGTCTTAGCATCGGCAGGCATAAGTTGCAGGATCTCTTCGATAAGTGGTTTTTTCTGCTCTTCAAGCTCTTCGATTTTTCTGCGGAGTTCTTTGTATGCTCTGACTTTATCTTCAAGTGTCATATTTTTGCCTTAGAAGCAGTCTTAAACCAATACGTCGACAAATTCCAACTTAGGGTTCTGCTTGATGCTGTACTGTTTTTCCCACTGGCTGGTAAAGAGCACCATCGGCCGGTTTTGTCTGTCTTGCACAACTTTGGAGTCGGTAGATTTCACAAAAGTTTTAATGTCTCCAAGAATCCAGGCGCTGCAATGGTAGGGGAGGAGTGTGAGCACCGTCTCGACGCCATACTCATCTTTTAAACGGTATTGCATCACTTCGAACTGCAGTTGGCCCACGGCTGCAAAAATTAAATCCCCATCGCGATCGGCTGATTTTAGCATTTGGATGGCGCCTTCATCCACGAGCTGCAAAATGCCTTTATCGAATGATTTTCGTTTGCCTACATCTTTGGGATGAAGGCGTGCAAAGATCTCTGGCTGGAATTGGGGAAGGGGTTTGTAAGTAAAGCCTCCCGTAATTGAAATCGTATCGCCGATGGCAAAGAGCGAAGGGTTAATCACGCCAATCACATCGCCGGGATAGGCAAAATCGAGCGTAGTTCTTTCGCCGGCTACCATTCCATGCGGACGTGACAGGCGAATTTCTCGGCCCAGGCGTTGATTTTTTACCACGAGGTCACGTTCAAAACGTCCAGAACAGATGCGGATGAAGGCCATGCTGTCGCGATGACGGCGATCCATGTTGGCTTGTAATTTAAATACATAGCCGCTGAAGGGTGTAGTTACAGGGTCGATCTCGATTTCTGTTCCATCGAGGCGATTTGCCATGCGTGAATGAGGGCAGGGGGCCAGGTGAATAAAGGCGTCGAAAAAAGGCTCAATTCCGAAGTTGGTGAGCGCCGAGGCAAAGAAGACGGGAGTCACATCTCCTGAAAGAAACTCATCGCGCGCAAAGGGGTTGCCCGCCAATTCCAAAAGATCCAACTCATCCATGAGTTGTTTTATACTGCTCTTCACCGATGCGCGCTTTGGCTTCTGCGCTATTTAAGGGCAGGCGCGAGATGTCGGCTTTATGTGCGCCGCCGTGCGAGATTTTAGTGAAGAATATAGCCTCATTTGTCGCACGATCGACCACGCCTTGAAACTCTTTGCTGCTGCCAATTGGCCAATTCATCGCATACGAGTGAATTTGCAGCACATTTTCTACTTCGTTCATCAGCTCAAGCGGCTCGCGGCCGGGCATATCCATTTTATTGATGAAGGTGAGCACAGGAATTTTTCGCAGGCGACATACTTCAAAGAGTTTACGGGTCTGCTTTTCCACGCCTTTTGAAGCATCGATCACCATGATGGCGCAGTCTGCGGCTGTTAAGGTGCGATAGGTGTCTTCTGAGAAGTCTTCGTGGCCAGGTGTGTCCAAGACGTTGATGATGGTGTCTTTGTAGGTGAACTGCATGGCGGATGAGGTGATCGAAATCCCTCTCTCTTGTTCCATGGCCATCCAATCAGAAGCTGCTGCTTTACGGCCTTTTCGGCCTTTTACCATACCCGCGGTATGGATCATGCCTGAATAGAGCAGGAGCTTCTCGGTTAAGGTGGTTTTACCAGCATCGGGGTGGCTGATGATGGCAAAGGTGCGCCGTTTAGCTACGGCTTCGCGGATGGAGTCTTGGTCAGTCGTCATAGTATTTTTTATAAGCTCTTTTGAATGCCTTATGATAGTCTGCAAAGCGGTTAAAAAATAGGGGTTTTTTATGGATAAGAAAGAGCGGATTAGTGGCTTGGGTGCACACTAGAAAGAATTTAACCACAGAGGCACAGAGAACACAGAGTTAAGAAAAGGACATTCTCCGGCCTCGCAAACCTCAGCGAAGCCGAGAGGGTATTGTTTTTTCCTCTGTGTTCACTGTGCCTCTGTGGTTTGATTAGGTCTTTTGGGCAAGAATTACTACAATATTTTAGTGAGGCTAGGTTTAGTTTATGGATAAGAGAGAGCGGATTAAAGGCGCGATTTGGGGACAGCTGGTAGGCGATGCCGTGGCATTGGGTGCACATTGGATCTATGATGCAGAGAAGATGAGACAAGAATTCCCTGAGATCAAGGGTTTTGAAACACCTAAAGCTGGCCATTACCACGCAGGGAAAGTCAGTGGTGATTCGACGCATTATGGCGAAGGCTGCCGTATGATGCTCATGTCTATTGCCGAACGTAAGCAGTTCGAGGTGGCAGATTTTTCCAAGCGCTTTAAAGGGATTTTTGGATCGCCTTTTTATAAAGGCTATCTCGACTCCGCAACGCGTGGCACATTAGAAAACATGGCACGCAATCTGCTTCCATCTGGCACGGATGATGATGAGATGGCCACGGCATCACGTCTTGCACCACTAGTGGCATTTTATTTAGGCAGCCCAGAACTTAAGAACAAGGTTCTTGAAGCGACAGCAGTCAGTCAAAACAACCCGAAAGCAATCGGATATATGCAATGCAACGCACGTATTTTAGAAAGCTTGCTTAAAGGCGGGAGCTTGCGCGAAAGTTTTGAAAAAGAGAGTAAGGATCCTATTGCAGGCCAGAGTATTCAAGCAGCACTAAATTCAAAAGATAAGGCACCGCTTGAAGTTTTGCAGAAGTTTGGTCTGACCTGCCACCTTAGCGACACCTTTCCTGGAGCAGTCTTTTTAGCTTTGCATAGCGAGAGCTCTTTCGAGAAGACGCTGCTCACTAACGTACGCGCAGGCGGCGACAGCGCAGGACGCGGCGGCATGCTCGGCGCCTGGCTCGGAGCACATTTCGGTGTCCAAGGAATCCCAGAAAGCTGGCTCCTCAAGATCCGAGGTAAAGAGTACCTTGCCTATTGGATCGAAGAACTCATCAATTCTCAGCACTGAGATGTTTTTGGAACCAGGCTAAGTTGCGCTCCATGGCTTCGAGCAGCATTTTGGGATCGAAGATGCGGTGGTTCATACCGGGATAGAGAACCAACAGGGGATTTTTCCCAGCCCTGTCAAGTGCATGATAAAATTCATAGGCTTGGGCAACAGGCACGCGCTTGTCATCAGTTCCATGTTGAATAAGGCAAGGCGTGGTTACATTCTGCACATGATAGACAGGCGAGCGTTTTTGAAAGAGCTCAGATTTTTGCCAGAATTCACCGCTGAAGTAGTCCGATATAAAACTGACTAGATCAGTTGTGCCGGACATGCTAATCAGGTTACTTAGGCCCGCGCCCATGGATGCTGCTTTAAAGCGTCCTGTCTGGGTAATAGTCCAGGCAGTCATAAAACCTCCATAGCTCCAGCCCATAATTCCAGTGCGGTTTTTATCGGCGATGCCTTGGCTGATCAGAGCATCCACACCCGACATAATATCTTCAAAATCTTTGCCGCCCCAATCATTGTAATTCGCACAGCGGAAAGCTTTTCCATAACCGCATGAACCGCGCGGATTGGGTCTGAAAATCAAAAAGCCTTGCTGAGCAAAAGCTGCGAGAGGATAAACAGCAGACATGCCTAAATAGGTCTGATCGAAGAAAGATTGAGGCCCGCCATGGATCACGAGTAGTAAAGGATAGGTTTTACCTTTCTGGTAATTGGGAGGGAAAGTGAGCAGGCCTTCGATTTCTAAGCCATCCTTCGACTTCCAATGCACTGACTCAGTTTTAAATTCCGGATACGACAGGAATGCATCGTTGAGATGCGAAACTTGGTGAGGTTTGAATTCGTTCAGTTTAGCAATATACACTTCAGGTGGAATGGAGGGGGCTTGATAGACGAATCCGAGTAGGCTGCGGTCGGGGCTCAATACCGGCTCTTTAATGAAATATTCATCAACTTCAAGGTCAGTTGTGGAAACACCATCCAGAGATAAGCTTACGATTCTAAATTTTGTGCACTTCGGTTCGTAGAAGAGCACATTTTTGCTATCTGAAGTCCACCCCAAAAGGCTGGGACCGGCTAAAAGAGGCCCTTCGATAGCATTTGGTGCCAGCTGCTGGAAATTTTTCCCATCCGCAGAGCGTATGGTTACCTTTCTAAGTAAGGCATACTTCTCCGTTGAGTCAGCGCTGAGATAGGCCACCCATTTACCATCTGGAGAGAAGCGCGGCAGCGCTTCATAATAGGCTTTTTTTTCCCCTTTTTTTTCCCAAGGCGTGATCTTTCCTGAAGCCAGATCTAATGTGGCCAAACTTCCATCGAGATAATAGTTATCTAAACTGGGGTTTGAATTGTAGGCAAAAACAAGAGTTTTGCTATCGGGTGACCAGTCGAAATCTTCATTGAGCGTTCCAAAATCTCCACCCCCGCGTACGCAATATTCATCTGATGTAAGCGGTCGGGGAGATTGCTTAGGTTCAAGAACGTTAATCAACCAAAGGCGATTTACGCTTTTTTCTTCTTTGTAAACATAAGCAGCAGAAGGAGCTTTTTGCTTTTTTGCTAAAGCTGTTTCATCTTCCATCACAAAAGCTATTTGTTGGCTATCTGGTGCCCAACGAAAAGAGAGCACATCTTTTTTGCCTTCAGCTAGCTTAATGGTTTCACCGCCATCTGGATGCATAAGGTAGAGATTTTTCACGCCACCATTTCGATTTGAAAGAAAGGCAACCCATTTTCCATCCGGCGATAAGCGTGGCATGCTCGCAGAACTATCAGCCTCAGTTAAAGCTACTGCATCTGCGTTACCCTTATCACGAGCTTTGTAAATTCTGGAGATATTTATGCTCTTTTCATCATCCATAACAGCACTGCCTACCACAAAGAACACCTCCTGATTTCCGGGTGCAATCTGGACGTCTGAGATGGATTTTACTTTCATCATCTCGGCTGGAGACCATTGTTTATCAGTAGGTTGGGCAGTCGAACAGAGCATTGACATAAAAAGTACACACATAAGTTGTTTCATAAGCAATCCAAGATTAAGAAGAGGGTGCCTACAAAGTAGACCCTTTAGAGATTTGAGGAGCTTTTCGATGAGATTTTTTCTCCTCCCACGAAGACAATGTCGAGATGACATGGCTGAGGAGGAGGCGGAAAAAGATCGCGAAAAGCTTCCAAATATCGAAGGTCTAGTTTGTAGGCACCCTCTAAAGCGGTAAATGTAAGAAAATATGTTGATAAAAGCAATGCTATAAGAGGAAGCTTTAAAGTAAAAATTAATATGTCATTTTCTCCATGCAAATCTTTGGTCTATAGAGTATAATTTTCGATATGAAACCTCAAATTGATCAAGAAGTTGAACTTCGCATCGAGCGATTGGGTATTAACGGCGAAGGCGTCGCACGTTTAGATGGCTTTACGCTTTTCGTTGATGACGCACTCCCAGGTGAACTCGTGCGTGCGCGCATTTCCGAGAGCCGCAAGACCTTTGGAAGAGCTGAAGTTATTCAGCATCTTGAAACCTCTCCACATCGCGTAAAACCTGTCTGCGCACTTTTTGGAAAGTGCGGCGGCTGTCAGCTGATGCATCTTAGCTATGATCAGCAATTAGAGACCAAAAGACAACGCGTAGTCGATGCACTCGAGCGCATCGGTAAGTTTGCAGGAGTGGATGTAGCGCTTTGTATTCCATCTCCAACGCCGCTTGGCTATCGAAATAAAATTCAGTTGCCGGTTGGCGCGGGTTTGAGCCTCGGGCTTTATGCGCACAATACGCACGATCTCATCCCCATCGATCAGTGTCATATCCATTGCGCATTAGGTGAAAAGGCTTTTCAACATATTCAACGCTGCATCAAAACATTTCCGCTGGAAGGCGAGCTAAAACATGTCTTAATCAAGACTGCTGTGAATACAAAAGAGATCTTGGTGGTCTTAGTCACCGCTAGCAATGAGCCATTATTGGCGCTTGCCGAGATGATCATGATAGGCATGCCCGAAATCAAGGGCGTGGTGCAGAACATCAACCCAGCAGATAGCAACGTCGTGCTCAGCCGCCACTTCCGCAAGCTTCTAGGCCAAGATTGGATCGAAGAGCGACTGCATGGACTGCTGTTTAAAGTCTCTCCAAGTTCTTTTTTTCAGGTTAATCCGGCTCAAGCCGAGCAGCTCTATGAACGCGTCTCTGAATTTGCCGAACTGACAGGCGAAGAGATCGTGCTGGATGCTTATTGCGGCGTCGGCACACTGGCGCTAATTCTCGCGAAACAAGCTAAAGAAGTGATTGGGGTTGAGTGTGTACCTGATGCGATCGGCGATGCTCAGGAAAATGCTAAGCGTAACGCAATTAGAAACACCCGATTTACCTGCGCACAAGCCGAAGAATTTATTTCTACACTTGAACAGGTCGATGTCGCTGTGATTAATCCTCCCAGAAAAGGCTGTGAAGGCGCATTTTTAGAAACTCTAGCACGCCTGGCGCCACGCCGTATCGTCTACGTCTCTTGTGATCCAGCAACACTGGCGCGCGATCTTCAATACCTCTGCACAAAAGGCTATACATTAACCGCTATTCAACCGTTTGACATGTTTCCGCAGACCGCGCATGTTGAATGCGTTGTTCAGCTCATAAAGAATAGGATATAAAAACTATGGCTTTCCCTTCAGATGCAGTTCTTCGTCGCTCTAATGCAATGAATTTTCGACTTGCTCCCTTAGAAATACCTCAACGAGATTTTTCAGACCGGGAACACAAGATCGAGCACACGAAACATAAGATTTCATCTGCTTTCAAATCTGTTAAGACTCATGTGGCCGATATTCAAAGTAAGCAGTGCCTTCCTGACCATCTGAAGTTACAGGAAATTTTGAAGGGTTTTGGAAAGGAACACCCACCTACAATATTTGATTGTTCTAAACTTCCTAAACTTGATCTTTTTGATAGAGAGCAAGATGCTCGAGAGACGCCTATACAAAATTTCATCAATGAGCAAACTTCGCGTCTTCGAAAAGAGAGTTTTATCCTAACTGAAAAATATCAGAAATATGCCGTAAGGTTTGCGTCTCATTTTCTGGATTTTTTAGAAGACCCCGAGAAACTAGCTTCTCGTCGAGTGCGCGATCTTATATGGAAATTCATCGATCGTCTTCTTACTACCCGAGATGAGGATCGAGGGCTGCTTGTTGTCAAGCAAGAGAGTATTGAAGGAGACATTGCACAAACAGGCTATGCACAAGACTATGCGATTTTTCTACGGCTTTTTGAAAGATGTAATCCATATAAACGGCAAAGGAATTTCATGGGTGATTGCTATTTTTTAGATCAGCAACGTGAGCAGATCAAAAGAAAAGCCTCAAAGATTGAATTTCCCAATTTGTTTAACGACAAGCCACTTGTAGCCACCCTTGCTGATGGTCCATCATTATTGAAGTTTTATGGATCATATTTTTCGTTTTTAGAGTGGAACATCAATTATCTCGCAAAGATCACGGGTTTTTTTGGAAAGATCCTTGGCGCATTGCAATGCTACCCCGGGCCCTATCCTCATCTGAAATACCAGAGAAGCACGCCCAACATTCAATCTACGCAGCAGCGAGAAGAGATAGCAAGTAAAGCTAACGCATTGCTGAAAAAGAAAATAAGAGAAGCTGAGGAATCGCTGCCAGAGCGACCACCCTCTCCACCCACACCCAAGCTCGCTCAGTGGGAAGCGTCCTTGTTTGCTAATGCAAAAAGTTCGAGCAAAGATGATATGGAACTCGTCGAAAAAGATTCTCGTGAATAAAGAGAGTGCGGGAAGAATAATGGACGAAGTGGAGAAAGGACATTAAGGACACAAACGACCTTAAAGACCAAAACGACAAGAGATAATGATCATTGTCGTTTAGGTTGTTTCTACTCATTGTAAATAAATTCTTGCTGCCTTAACATCTTCCCCTTTTTTAAATACAATTTAATACTGCAAGTTGGATCTTCTATGTCGACAAGAATTGGTCAGGGTCAAAATTATGGTCGGGAAATGTTGCCCCTGCCTGAAGAACCCTATGCAGAGCCAGTAGTTCGACAATACGATCCTCAATCAGAACGCCTACCATTACCAGATGATCCAGATATAGTAAGAGATCTCAATATCTCTCACGATAATTCCCTCGTAAATTCTAGAGTTATAAACTTAGCGCCAGCATTCGATGCGACTTCTCGCCGCTTTGGCCACATCAAAATCGTGGTTAATGTTCCAATACAGTTTAAAGATACACAGCAAGCTTGGGAGAGCATAAGAAAGTGTCTCAATATGCTAGAAGGAATAGACTCGAGTGACTTCCCGTTTTTTGTGGTTTTTGGCTTGAATCGTTCATCAAATGGTAACCAAGGTAGCTCAGTTGAACAAGATGCAGAACAGCTCAATGTACGTTTAGCCAAAGAAGAGTGGAAGAATGTGAAATCTGTATCAGTTGTTGGATATGCCTGGAAGCCAGCCAAAGGAGAGACTAATTTTGTAGAGATTAGAAATAAGCTTCTCTATAGCGATCAGACAAAAAAAGCTATTGGCGAGGCAATAGATGGAGCGCAAAAGCTATCAAATTCAACTGTCAGACTTCTATTTCTCGACCCAGATACGGAAATTACAAAAGAAGCTTTAAAAAAATTGGTAGATCACTGGCAAAAAAAAGAGGCTGCAGTGATTACTGGAGGCTTCTATGGGTATAACATTTCCTCCCCAGAAAATATACTGTCGAAGTTGGAATTGATAGGCGTTAAGATTGAAAATGAATATGACAGAATGGCCAAAACGGCTTTCTCTTTAGCGAGCAGAAGTTTTACTGTTCACTATCAGTGCTTTCCAGACGATTTGCAGGAGGTGTCGCCTTTGCATGACAAGTTTAAAGGGATCATTTCCAGAAATATCTATGTTCTTAAGAACAGTATGTCGCGCTCACAAGATATTCATTCTGCTTTAGATCACTATGAAAAACTGCAAGATGAAGTTAGAGCAATTACGAGCAAAAAGAAAAAGCCCTTTGTAGCCGATGATCTAGACAGACGTACGGTGAAGCCGTTTTTACAAGCAATTAGAAAGCTTGAGAGTGTTTTTAAATCAGCACAAGCAACTTTTACCATTTATGGAAGAGATGTCCTTTACCCTCCTGAATGCGCGCTTTTTCTTTCTCTCTATGAAAATAATGGAAGAGATAAAGAGATGAAACTTTGGGAGGCGCACAATGCACTTAAGCCAAAAAAGAAATGGGAATTATGGGGATCACAAGCTGGTCGGGGTGAAGGGGCTAACTTTTGTGTGCAGGTAGCTCGTGCAGCACACAAAGAAGAAGGACTTCAACTTCAACCATACAGACCCCTAATTGATTTTCCTTGGTCTTACGTGACAGAGATGCCCGGACGTAATAGATTGGATGGGGTGACTAGAATTGTACTGAAAAATTTGGAAGAGAGAGGATTAGTTGGCGATATTGTGGAAACTCTTTATCACAGCTATCTGTCTAAATCGCAAAGCTTCCTAAGTAATGATTTTGTTAATCAGCGAGTTAACTTTGTTAAAGGACTGACTGTTATGGAGCCTAGGACGTTTTACGCTGATCGTCCTATGAAAAGCAGTTTTTCTCGTTATTCTAGAGGAATAAGAGATCAGGCCGCGGAAGTTGTCAAAGAATGGGTTCCCGAAGAGCAGCAAAAATATCGCACCAAGGCAAAAGATGAGCTCGAAGCAACAATTCTATCCTGCTTCGACTCGAATAGATATTTTCGAAGAGATCTTATTCAAGGTATTTTAGATTCTAACACTTTCGGTTCCGATGTTCCCATTGCTCGAGGACACGAGTATTGCATCATTTACTCGTCACACCTAATCACCCTGATTAAAGAATTCATAGGATAAAAAACGCTACAGAGCCAGTTGCAAAACTCCAATTCGGGTCCAAATAATGGATCTTCATATTTTTAAAATTTAAGGGTGGATTTATGTTATTGTCGGATGTAATTCAAGATCCCTATGTAAGGCTAAGCGATTTTTTAGAGATTTTGATGGTTTCGAGAGAAAGCGTTAGTTTTTGGGGAACAAAGTCACTTTCGTGTGATGGACATTCGTGTGCGCAATGGGACCCGCCCATTACACAATGGGGAAAGCCCAGTGAATCAGTATCTCTTGATGAGTTTGCAAGCAGATTTATTGAAGTCTGCCAAAGAGAATTTGCTAGAAGCGATTATAATATTACAAGCAGGCGACATGGACTAGAAGCAGTTAATATATTGCGTCGCTACTATGAAAGCACGGACAACTTGGAGTGGGAGACAAGTATTATTACAGTGATTATCGCTGTTTTTAAAAAGTTCATCTCTTTTTTAAGCGCTTATTGCTGGAATATATGTGATCCACTTTACGATACGCGTTGGCGCATTACCCAAGATAATGGTCTTGTCAATAGCCTGCAACAAATGACACCAGATCAGTTTAAATCCGCCTTTAGAGACATGCCCATACCAGCATCTAAGCAATTCAGCTGTTTAGGAAGCACCTTTTACATCGTGAACCCGTAATAATTGTTGCCTGATGAAGACGGTGGATCCCGCCTTTAAATGGAAAAACGGATCTTCTGCGCGGGTCCATTTAGTCCATTTCCTGTTCATTCACGTCCACTTCGTCGGTTGCTCCCTCCGCGCTCTTCTCTTCCTCAACTGGCTCCCAGCCGCCGCCTAAAGCTTTATAAAGCGAGACGAGATCGGTAAGTGCCGTGGTATCGCTATTGAGCTGGCTTATTTCGGCTGTGATCAGTAGCTGTTCGCTGGTTAGAAGAGTGGGTAAGTTCACTAGGCCTTTTTCATGTCTTTGTTTGGTAAGTGCCACGAGAGTGCGATTGCGCTGAGTGACCTCGGCAAGCGCATGCGTAGTAACGAGCTGTTCAGAATAAGAGACAAGTGCGCTTTCTGCTTCTTGTACGGCGGATAAAACGGCTTGCTGATACGCATAGGCTGCGCCTTCGGCAACGGCTCGGCTAGCACGCAGGTTGCCCACAAGGCGTCCGCCTTGAAAGACGGGGAGATTGATGTCGCCACCGACCGACCAGGTTCTGCTATGCATACGGAAGAGGTTGCCGATTTTTAACGATTGAAAACCTCCGTCACCACTAAGCGTAATGGTAGGATAGAACGATGCGACGGCCACACCGACTGTGGCAGTAGACGCTGCAAGCACGCGTTCTGCAAGGCGCACGTCGGGCCTGCGACGCAGGAGGTCTGAGCGGATGCCGATAGCGATCTCTTCTGGCAGTTTTGGTAAGGGCTTTATAGGCAGCAGTTCATCTAACAATTCTTCAGGCATATTACCTGTTAAGACACTGATGACATAGATCCCTTGATAAACTTGTGCAATGAGGTTGGGAAGAGTAGAGCGTGCGCTAGCAAGTTGGGCTTCAATATTTTCATAATCTAGTTGATTATCTAATCCTTTTTGAAAGCTTTTGCGCGTAATCTCAGACTGCTTTTCCAAAAGATGAATATTTCTTTCCACCAACTCCGCTTGTCTTTGATTGCTGCGGATCTCGATATAATTTTTGGCAACCTCTGCCAGCAGTGAAACCAGAACATCATTTCTGAGTTCAATCGCTGAGCCAATTTTGGCTTCTGCTGCCTCGACGTTGCGGCGTGTTTTGCCAAAGAGATCGATCTCCCAAGAGGCATCAAAGAGCGCGTTATACAACGGCTGGATCTGGGGGACTTCGACTTCGAAGGGCAGGCCAGTGGTTGGATTTGTGCCTTGTGTGAAGGTGCTAGCCGCAAAGATCGGTCCATTTTTACTGAAATAGGTTTTGGTGGCGTTGAAATCCGCATTGATTTGTGGAAAGAGGGGAGCTGCGGCCACCATTTTTAGGGCGCGTGCATGCAGAATATTGGCTTCTGCAACCATCAACGTTTTATTGTTGTTAGCGGCAAGCTCTATGCACATATCAAGAGTTTTATCTTCAAAAACTTGCCACCAAGCAGTATTAAAATCGGCATCAGTAAAATGAGCATCTGTGTTTTCGGGCGTGCCATTCCACTCTTCAGAGATAGTATCTTCTGGAGGCTTATAGTTAGGTCCAACCATGCAACTGCCGAGCGTTGCACTAAGTGAGATGTAGAGCCATTTTTTAAGCGATCTTTTCACTCTAGCCTCCTGCGGAAAAACACACCTGCACCTACAAGGGTAAA
Organism: uncultured Chlamydiales bacterium; assembly: GCA_963700985.1. Lineage (GTDB taxonomy): Bacteria > Chlamydiota > Chlamydiia > Chlamydiales > Rhabdochlamydiaceae. Next base: position 760,157 of record OY969554.1, on the reverse strand, counting down.
AAATGCGATGACGATCATAGGCCAAATGTTGCTCAGCACGACTTTAGCGGGCAGTGCTTTGAGGAATAGCCCCTTGGTGATAATCAACATATAGCGCAAAGGGATGATATAGGTCACGGGTTGCAGCCAGGTGGGCATATTTTCAATGGGTGTAGCGTAACCTGAAAGCAATACTGCGGGCATCATAAAGATGAAGGTGCCGAGCGTAGCTTGTTGCTGAGTTGAGCATAGAGAGGAGATAAACAAACCCACGCCGCTAATAGCTGCAACAAATACAAACTGGCTTAAAAAGAAAAGCGCCAATGATCCTGTGAAGGGCACACCCATGAGCAGCGTGCCTACAGCTAATAGAAGCGTTCCTTCGGCCATTCCCACGATGATCCCGGGAACAATTTTACCGATGAGGATTTCGATGGGCACAAGAGGCGATACAAGAAGCTGATCAAACGTCCCCAGCTCTCTTTCACGAGCTACCGATTGTGTTGTGACAACCAAGCAGGCGATCATGGTGAGTGTGCTCACCAGAGATGAGATGTTATACCAGTAATAGAGGATGTTTGGATTAAACCACATCCGAGGAAATAACTGTGTATTCTGCTGTTTAATCTCGGTCCTAGTTGCAAAATCTTGATAAAATTGATCGATGATTTGACCTGTATAACCAGCTAAAATCTGGCAAGTATTCGATTTTCTTCCATCGAAGATCAGTTGGATATCTGTAGGTTTACGTGCGTCGAGATTACGTGAAAACTGTTCATCGATCGAAACAATCATTACACCTTTCTGGTTGTCCATAAAAGGCGCGATCTCTTCGACCCCTTTTAAGTAGATGATTTTCGTAAAAATTGGCGCGCCGTGAAAGCGCTCAAGCAGTTCGAAGGCTTGTTCTCCATTATCGCGATTTAGAATGCCGATGGGCACATTTTTAACATCTAAGGTGGCAGCATAGGTGAAAATTAGTAATTGAATCAGCGGAGGCATGAGAATTGAGACGCGACTGCGCGGATCGCGAAAGGCGGCCAGCAGCTCTTTCCAGATCAGTGATAAAATGCGGTTTAACATAGTTAGTCTAGCCGTTTAACTGTTTTGCGTGCCGTAATCAGGAAAAACACCGAACCGATTAAGAGCATCGGGATCATATTCAACAAGATCAATCGCCACACGTTGCCCACCAGAAAAAGCGCCTGCAAGCATTGCACGAAGTATTTTGCAGGAATGATGTAAGTTAGAATCTGAATTGGCACGGGCATACTATCGATCTCAAAGAGAAATCCAGAAAGGATGTATGCGGGCAAAAAACCTGTAACGATTGCGATCTGAGAGGCGACAATCTGGCTGCGGCAAAGAGTAGAGATCATCAGGCCCAATCCCAGTGCACAAAAGAGGAATACAGCAGAGACAAGCCCAAGAAGCAGAAATGAACCTTCTAAAGGCAAGCCGTAAACAAAAACAGAAACTAGTACGCAGATCGTCATGGAAAGCATTCCGAGGATAAAATAGGGAATCACCTTGCCGATTACGAGTTCTGCTGCGCCCACGGTGGTAGACATCAAGGCTTCCATGGTGCCTCTTTCCCATTCACGAGAAACGACAAGCGCAGTTAAAAGAGTCCCGATGAGTGTCATGATGATAGCTAGTGAGCCAGAAAGAAGAAAAAAGCGGCTCTCCAGCTGTTCATTATACCAGAAGCGTGACTGCACATTAATTAAAGGAAGGCCCGTTAAGTTATAGCTGATCGCTTCTTGTTGCAACCAAGTCTGAAAGGCGCCTTGTACATAATATTGCACAAAATTAGCTGTGTTCGCTTCGCTGCCATCTGCGATGACTTGAATAGGAGCGATAACGTTAGGACGTTCTCTAAACTGCGAGAAGTAGGAGGGCACAACGACAAAGCCGCGGATAGCGCCACTCATAAGATCGTCGATGAGTTCTCTGCGATCACGCACCGTCTTTACATCGAAATACGGTGAATTTGTTAAAGACGCAGCAAAACGCTGAGCATCAGGTGCTGTATCTTCTAAAACAAGCCCGATTCTAAGATGGTCTAAATCTAAAGAGACCCCATATCCATATAAAAACATCAAAAGAAGTGGCAAAAATACACTAATTAAAATGGTGCTAGGATCGCGTACAATCTGGAAAGTCTCTTTGGTAATGAGCGCCTTTAACCTGCGCAATCTACCTTGACGCCTTTCCGTCTTAAGATCTTCAGCTTGGGTTTTTTGCGTCATACTCTTCTATAAGTTTTATAAAAGCATCTTCTAATGTCGGATTTGGCAGCTGCTCAGATTTAGCGATCTCTTTTAAGGCATCCGGCGCGCCAATATGGATCACTTTTCCTCGGTAAATAAGTGCAATGCGATCGCAATATTCTGCTTCATCCATAAAATGAGTGGTAACCATCACAGTTACACCTTTTTCTACTAGCCCGTTGATATGATTCCAAAATTCACGGCGAGTAATTGGATCGACTCCAGAAGTAGGTTCATCGAGAAATAATACTTCAGGATGGTGCATGGTAGCGCAGGCCAGTGCAAGGCGCTGTTTGAAGCCAAGTGGTAATAAATTGGCCGTGGTATTTAAGTAGGGCTCTAAATTAAATGCGCGGATCATCTCATCGATAGCTTTACTTTTTTGACTACCGCTTAAGTTGTATATCCCTGCAAAAAAATCCAGATTTTGACGCACGCTTAAAATTCCGTAGAGGGAGAATTTTTGCGCCATATAGCCAATGTGCGATCTGGCTTCTCCGGGCGCGGCTTGAAAATCTAGGCCATTTACTGAAGCTTTGCCTTCTGTGGGGCGAAGCAGCCCACAGAGCATTTTGAAGGTGGTCGATTTACCCGCGCCATTAGGCCCGAGCAGCCCAAAAATTTCGCCCTTGGGGATGGTGAATGTAATGTGATCAGCCGCAGTGAATGAGCCAAACTTTTTGGTCAGCCCGTCAGCTACGACCACATTTTCAGACTTGTTTTTAACCATAGGGGTTAAGTTTCCCAGCACAGAGTCGCCGCCCGGGCCTCCGCCTAAAATATCGACAAACGCATCTTCAAATCGCGGCGCCGTAGGCAAGATTTGTAGCTTTGTGCCGGCACTGCTGAACTGACTCATTTCAACCGAGGATCCTGGCTCTTTGGTGACAATGCGCACATCTCTGCCTTGAATCACCCCGTCGATGACATTCTTTTGGTGAAGCGCCTGAACTAGCAGTGCGCGGCGGTTACCTTCGATATTGGAGATTTTAAAAACGCGATCTTTCACCTTTTGAGTTAGGTCTTGAGGCTTGCCATTGTAAAGCAGCTCGCCTTGGTGCAGCAGCAGCACGGTGTTACAACGCTCTGCTTCGTCTAAATAGGCTGTGCTCCAAAGTACCGAGATGCCGTCTTTTAATAGATCATACACCATCTTCCAGAGTTCACGCCTTGAAAGAGGGTCAACACCCACGCTTGGTTCATCTAAAAGAAGTAACGTTGGCGTTTTGACCAGGGCGCAGGCTAAGCCTAGCTTCTGTTTCATGCCCCCAGAAAGGTCGCCGGCTAAGCGATTTGTAAAAGGCTCAAGGCCTGTGAATTTAAGCAGTTTTTCAAAAGTAGCTTTTCTTTGTTCGCCCAAGACGCCTTTTAAGTCCGCATAAAGGTTGAGATTTTCGATAACTGTTAGATCTTCATAAAGGCCGAATTTCTGTGGCATGTAACCCGTTAAAGAGTGCACAAACTCGGCATCTTGGATCGTATCATGACCATCGACGCTAATGTGCCCTTGGGTGGGGAGAAGAAGTCCTGCAATAAGACGAATTAAGGTGGTTTTTCCTGCTCCATCGGGGCCCACAAGACCGACGATTTCACCTTTGGGAATAACCGCATTAATGTCTTTTAATGCCGGAGGAGCCCCAGGGTTGAAAACTTTGGTGAGGTGCTCGATTTTGACTAAGACTTCGCTCACTTTCTCTCACGATTGGTATCGATGTGAAGTTTAACCGTAACTGGCATGCCTTGTTTGAGAATTCTATCGGGATTATCGACGTAGATACGTAGGCGATAGACCAGATCAGTACGTAGTTGAGTTGTTTCAACGGTTTTAGGTGTAAATTCCGAAACAGGCGAAATAAAACCCACTTTTCCGGTGTAGCTTGGTGCACCCTTTGTGTCTGTGAAAACCTCAGCCGTCATGCCATAGTAGACGTCTCCGAGGTGAGGTTCATCCACAAAGGCACGAATCCATACAGGAGAGGAGACGGAAAGAGTATAAACTGGATCCGCGGGATTGACCACAGTTCCCGGTTCGCGAATGCGTGTGAGGATTACCCCTTCTGTTGGGGCAAAAACTTCTGTGTAAGCCATGTTATCCAGCGCCACACCGAGAGCTGCTTTAAACTGAAGCAGATTTGCCAACTGCTCATTGCGTGTAGCTGTGGCATTGTCGAGATCTTCTTGCGATACGCCGCCCACACCAATTAACTCTTGTCTTCTTTTCCACAGAATTTCAGCATTCTCAAAGCTCGCTTTAGCGGATTCTAAGTTAGCCACAGCCTCACGCACTTGACTGTCGTAAGGAGTTTTATCTAGCACTGCTAAAAGTTGACCGGTAGTGACATAGTCACCTTCTTCGAAAAAGAGCTGGTCTACACGCCCAGCTACGCGAAATCCGATATCGACCTGTCTTACATCAACGTTGCCATAAAGCCAAAGCTCATTGGGGTTTTTCTTAGGACGAAAAAAATATACGGCACTTCCAATAAGCGCAGCGAGAAGGATGATAGCGAGGATTGTAATGAGAATGCGCTTCATAAGAAGTAGATATCCTTGGATAAGAATCTATATGCATAGTCTTCCGAAGGAAAAAGTTTCAATGAATTTTTTTGAGAGGGCGTCTACTTCAAATAGGTGTTGAGCCGATTTAGCCAGCCCTTGAGCCATTGCTGCTCATTTCTTTCAGGAGGGGAGTTTTGCACTCTTAGCATAAGTAGAATCCGAGCATTTTCTACAAAATCTAAGACAGGATCTTTGGAATTAGGAGGAATGCGTTCCAACACTTGAAGAAGCCCCCATCCCTGACCTTTATATTTCTCATCTGGAGAGGTGCCAGCTCCTTTAAAGTTTAAATAGTCTATCAGCGCATATAACCCTTTATGATCACTTGCTAACCGATTGAAAGTAGCGGTTAATTTATCTCTTTCTTCTTCGGAGAGATGTCCGATCATCTTGGGGAGAAATGCTTCAAGTCGTCTGGCGAGAAAGATAGCTTGCAGATCTTTGGTGTCAAAGAGTAGCTGCCGCAGGGCGGCCATGTCGCTGCTTTTAACATTCAGATAGAACTCTTCGCGTGAGCTCCAAGGACACCCTTGGGCTTTTTTCAACCAGGCAGGTAATACTATACCTTCTGCTTGCAGAAATTTTAATAGCTCAGGGAAGGTCTCTTGGAAGCGTTCTTTTTTACCAGGCTGATACCAGATAAAATGCCCGATGCCAAGAGAAGCAAAATTTTCACCTTTTTTCCAGTTGGTGAGGCCTTCCATGGAGCCTCGGCATTCGTTCTGCCAGACCTTCTCAGCAATTTTTTTGGCATCATCATATGAGATGGAAATAGAAAAAGCGCTTTGGGTACAAGTTAGAGCAAATAAAGTAAGTAGAAGAAAGTGCTTTTTCATTATTATTCCCTTAACAATGTATCATTTCAGTTATCAAGAAATTTTTCAATAGACCTCTTTTAGATGAACAAAGAAATTTCCACATTTTTAGGCCGCCTCTATCGCTTATATAAACCCAAGGCAGCTGCCAAGATAAGACGGTCGAAAGCACGAAGGCCTACGAGAACGTTAAAACACCTGGGTGAGCATTACAACTTAAATGAGATCTATCAAAGCGTCAATGCGCACTATTTTGAAAATAAGCTAGACCTTTCTATTACCTGGTTTGGAAGCAAAAAGTCGGTGCCCAAGCGGCGCCTTACTCTGGGCACCTATAACCAGCATAGCCAGCTAATCAAGATCCACCGCTTGCTCGACCAAGCGCATGTTCCGCATCACGTGCTCTCCTATGTCGTTTATCATGAAATGCTACACCACGTGCTTCCTCCCATAAAAGAGAGATGGCAAAAACGGAAGATCCACCACGCGGCATTCAAAGCTCGTGAGAGGGAATTTCAAGAATATGCTTTGATTAAGGAATTTCAGAAAACCTTGCGCGATACGGGTTTCCAATCTTTGAACCCATCCTTGTTATCTCGATAAGCTCTAGTTTGTAGACATCTCTAAAAAGATTTGGAATTTTATAGAGGCAGGTTATACTCGTGGCTCTCGATTTGATACTCCTGTTTAACTTGAGGGTTATGTATGGCTGTAAGAGAGCTCACTGGAAGTTTTAGATCTGAGACTAAAAATGGTTTTCCTGAGGCGAATCTCGCAAGTGCTCCTCCTGCAGGATCTCTCTATTCAATTTTTGAACGCATCGTTCGTATTCCCGTATTTCGGGCTGGCGTACATCACGGTTGTTTAGAACGTGCCATCGTATGGCTTTATAACGCTTGTTCTAAGCGTACTCTTTTCCCTTTTAGCTTCAATGAATCCCGTGCAGAAAGATCCCTCCGAATGTTTAAAAATATCGGCGGAGTAGAGAGCTTTGTGCGTCCTCGAGATGAAAAAGGCTTAGTTCATATGCTTACGCTTAGGGCGAAAGACTTTGAATCTATTTTGCAGAGTTATGGAGCTCGCTGGGAAGAGATCGTGACGGGGGAAAATCATGTTTTGGCTATTGTTCCACCCGCTGATTTTTTTGCCACGCAGCCCGCCTGGAAAGAGTTTAAAAAGAACACTCTTCTTCAATTTGGATGGAAAGAGCAGACGCTGCGCTTTGATAGTGGTTGTGTTGACGTGATCATCACAAGTTCTGATGCAAATTTAATCCCTTATAGAACATGGGCCCCGCGCTGCTTTCTCTATTGCCGCTCTGCCAGTGGGCCTTTCATTATCGATCGCCCGAGAGCCGGCTTCTATTTAGGCCTGAAACAGGATTTCTGCTTTTTTTCGAGTAGAGGTATTTGGAAAAGTGAGGGTACGCCTTCTGAAGCTGCGTTCTATCTCGATATGGAAGCAGTTTATGAAAAGCTTCAAAGCCTAAACTCCTATAATCCGGAACAGCTTTGGATTGGAGGATTTTGTGGAGGTACGCCTGTTGCCGCACATCTGAAGAAAAAATTGCACGCAAGTGGCGTGAATTTTTTTGCAGAACAGGGCTTCAGCAATTTTGAGCGCGATTTTGTCGCTCCAAAACCATTATCACGTTTTTTGATGCCCTGGTTTTTACGCACTCTGTACAGCCGGGATATCCCACGTCAATTGGTAGATAGGCCACTCGAGTGCAATTTTAATATCGATGGGTTATGGCGCGATTTAAAGCAGAGCCAAAAAGGAAAAATCGTTCTCATTCACGCACGACATGATGAGCTTATATCTCCAGCCGTAAAAGAGCTATTTGCAGAGCTTGCAGCCAGAGTAAATAAAGTAGTTGTGCGCATCTACTTTACTCCGCCTCGTGGGATAAATGGGCATAGCGCAGATTTTTTCATAGACTCACAAGCGCGTACGCTGTTTGTTAAGGCTGTCTTTAGTTAAGTCAATTTTTTGGCCACGCTTAGAACCAGTTGAATTGTGTTGGGGAAGTTAGAATATGATCAGCATGCCCCAAGCTAAATTTGGAGATTAAAATATGGCAGTTCGTCCAGCTAGTGCGTCATGTGTATATGAGGATGAAAAGTTTCTTCTAGCCGCTAATGTATCCAGCATTACTGGTTCTTTTGCCAAGCCGCTCTATTCTCTTTTCGAACGCGTTTTACGTGTGCCTGTATTTCGGTTTGCAGTGCAGCAAAATGGCTGTTTAGAACGTACGATTGTCTACCTCTATAAGGCAATTTCCCAGCGCACGCTTTTCCCAACTAAGTTCGATGAAACGCGGGCACAGAGATCTCTTGAGCTTTTTAAAGCTATTGGTGGAGTAGAGCATTTTGCTACACCTCGAGATGGAAGAGGCTCGGTCCACATGCTCACGCTTAAAGCAAGAGATTTTGAAGGGCTTCTGGAAAATTATGGTGCAAAGTGGGAAGAGATACTCATCAATGGAAAACCCGCTTTGGTCATTATCCCTCCACAAGACATCCAGAACACGCATCAATGACAACAATTTAAAAAAGACGTGCTGCTTAAATTTGGTTGGAATGAGATATCTCTTCCGCAGGTTAATGGATTTGCACTTCATGGGATTGTGACAAACAATGAGGCCCATTTAATTCCCCAGAAAGAATGGCACTCTCGCTGTATTCTCTATTGCCGATCTACTAGCGGGCCCTTCATCACCGATCGTTTACGTGCAGGTTTCTATTTGGGCATGAAAATGGATTTCTGCTTTTTTGATAATAGCGGCATCTGGAAGAGTCGTGGCAGAATTCCCTCCGAAGGCGCTTTCTATCTCGATATCGAAGCAGTCTTTGCTAAACTCCAAAGTAAAAAGCCTTATAAACCTGAGCAGCTTTGGGTCGGTGGCTTTTGCGGGGGTGAACCTGTTGCTGCTTATCTCAAAAGCAAATTGCATGCCGAAGGCATAAATTTCTTTGCGGAGCAGAGTTTTAGCAACTTTCGTAGAGATTTTATAAGCGCGCAGCCTCTTGCGCGGTTTATGGCAACACCTCTTTTGCGTTCTTTACAAAGTCGCGACTTCCCATCGACATTATTAGACAGGCCTCAAGAGTGCGGTTTTAACGTAGAAGAGTTATGGCGAGATCTAAATCTAAGCAAAAGAGGAAAAATCGTTCTCATTCATGCAAGTAATGATGAGCGACTTTCTCAAGCTGTAAAAGATAGATATGCGCAACTTGCCGAGAAAGTAAATCAGACTGTAGTGCGTATCTATTTTACTTCGCCAGCTGGCGTTGATGCGCACAGCGATGACTTTTTCAAATACACACAAGCGCGTACGCTGTTTGTTAAGGCTGTCTTTAGTTAAGCCAGTTCCTGAATAGGTGCTGATTCTCTGTGGATGCCAAAAGTCAAATGGAAGTCATGATCGTGGTGTATTTTTGGAGAAAAACCGTAAGTTGAGCGCACGCTCTCGAGTTCAGGGCAGCTTAAAGTTAAGAAATAGACCTTATCGACGCCATTCCAGCCTGCAGGTTTAAGTGAATCCCAATTGACAATGCGGAAATCAAATTTTCGGCCAATCTCAGAGATTTTGGGTGAGCCAGCAGCGCTTATCTCATCGCCAAGAATCGCGCTTACATGCGCCCCGGCAAGGCCTTCTCCAAAGTAAGGGGGAAGTTCTACCCCTGCATCATCGCACAACTTAAACAGGCTATGTACATACTCGTCAGGAATGTCGAGATAGGTGAAGCCATTTTCTGCTTGCTTTAGTTCAGCCGACAGAACTGGATTCTGTTCCCACGTCCATTGCAGCGTTCTTATTTGAGGAATAGCTTGATAGATATGTGCGCCTGCAAGCGTTGCCTGGCAAATACCTGCAAAAAGATCACCATTGATGAAATGTGCTGCGGATTGATGCAGATCGAGAATAATTTGCAGCAGCATGCAGGCTACGGTGATCTCAATCATCCCATAACAAAAAGAGGCGAGGAAAAGAAGGTCGAGCGTGAGGTAAGAGAGCGCAAGCAAGGCGGTTTGCATGTTGCCTGCACAAGCCTGCTCAAAGAAAGTGCGAGAGTGAATGATTAGATCGCTTGTGGTTGAAGTAAGTGAAGCGAGCACAGGATTGAAGAAGCTGAGGCCAACGGCTGTGGTGGCTAAGCTTGCGTGAAGAAAATGGAAAGCGCCTTCGGTAATTTCCCCCTGCTTAATATCTTCAATGAACTGGCTAGCGTTGGTTAAGGCACGCAAACCAGACAAGCCAAGCGACAGAGGGTCACGAAAGGGGCGGTGGATGCTTAAAAGAGGAAGAGCAGTCTGTAAAATACGTTGCCCCTCTTGCCATACGCCTTGCGGAAGTTTTTCAGTTGGGAAGTCGTTGTGAAAATCACGATAATATATAATTGGCTGGCTAATCACTTCTTTCACCTATTTTAGATTTAAGTAGGTGAGTATTTATATCATTTATGATGATTTAATTAAATTAGTTAATAAAATTTTGTTTATAGATTAATGTTAGATATTCATCTTTTTAAGAAAATCGAGTTCTAATTGCGGAATTCGTGGATTAGATTGGCTACGAGGCCGCTCCAGCCGGTCTGGTGCGAGGCACCAAGGCCTTTGCCGGTTTCGGCATGATAATACTCGTAAAACTGGATATGATCTTGAAAATAGGGGTCTTTGACAAAGGGAAAGGCGCTGCCGATAAAAGGGCGAACACCGTCTGGGTTTTTTTTGAAAAGAGAGATGAGTCTATCTGCGAAATAGCGCGAAATATCTTCGATTTTGGCTGGCTGCTCTTCATTCACCTTAATTGCAAAGTCATGCGGATATACCTGAGCATATTTATTAAGCGATTGGATCAGCAGATAGCTAGTTGGAAACCAGATCGGGCCGCGCCAATTTGAATTTCCGCCTTTAAGTTTGTGCAATGATTCACCTGGCTCATAGGCGATCTGCTTGTCTTTATAGAAGAAGGGATTTGCCTCGTGAAACTTTGAAAGACTGCGCAAGCCAAACTCGGAACGAAACTCATTTGGATTCCAAATATAGCCTAAAATGCTCTGAAGTTGTTTGCGATTCACAAGAGATAGCAAGTAGCTCTTTTTGCCGTCACTTTCAAAAGGGATCGCGCAATCTTCAGTAAGCGATGTACGGTTGTTCAAAAACCAGAGGAAATTGCGTTTAAATTCTGGAAATTTGTCTAGCTCTTCATCTGTAATGATATCCACCGCATAAAGAGGAATGATCCCTACGAGTGAGCGTACGCGGAACTTCGCAAAGTGCCCATCTGGAAAGGAGAGCACATCGTAGAAGAAGCCATCTTTTTCGCTCCAGAGTTCATAGTTCTGGTTGCCAATCTTTTTCATGGCATAAGCGATATAAATAAAGTGCTGGAAAAACTTAGTGGCCATCGCTTCGTAAGTTTTGTCTTCTTTAGCCAGCTCTAATGCAATGCGCATGAGATTAAGACAGAAGAAAGCCATCCAACCTGTTCCATCGGATTGACGGAGGGTAGCATCATTTTCATGTCCAAGTGAACGATCGACAATGGTGATGTTATCCAGGCCTAAGAAGCCACCTTCAAAGACGTTGTGGCCAGAACTGTCAACTCGATTTACCCACCAAGCAAAGTTCATGATGAGCTTGTGGAAACATTTTTTTAGGAAGGCCATATCTTCTATGCCTTCTTTTTCGCGCTGCATTTGATAGAGGCGTAAAGCCACCCAGCTTTGGATTGGTGGATTTAAATCGGAAAATTCCCATTCGTAAGCCGGAATAGCGCCATTTGGATGTTGGAACTGATCGAATAGCAGCAGCCAGAGTTGATCTTTGGCAAATTCTATATCTACCAGCGCAAGCGTGAGAGCATGGAAGGCCAAATCCCAAGCTGCAAACCAAGGATACTCCCACTTATCAGGCATCGATAGAATGCGCATTGAGTTGAGATGTTTCCAATGCGAGTTGCGGATATTTTCGCGTGATGCAGGAGGTGGATGCTTGGGATTGTCACCCTCAAGCCAGCGACTTACATCATAGAGATAGATCTGCTTATTCCATAGCATCCCAGCGATCGCTTGACGTTCGATCTCTTTTTCCTCAGCAGTGGCATGCTTTGGATGAATTGCTTCATAAAATGCGTCAGCTTCTTTTTTTCGCTTGTGAATGATCTCTTCGATGTCTCCAAGCGGTGCACTCATCGAATGATTAGTGAGCCTAAGGTGGAGTACAACGGATTCCTTTGGCGGAATATCTTTAAAGAAATAGTGAAAGCACGCTTTTGTGCCTTTTAGGTCTGGATTTACAGTATTCTGGCTGTGAATAACAGCTTGATGAAAGCCGTCTTTATAGTAGCGCAAATTGGGCGCAACATTTTCATTATCTGTAAAAAGAAGTTGCGCGCCGCGTGATCCATAAAGGTAGCGTTTGCCTAGATGGTAATCGAAAGAAAGCGTGGAAGGAGAGGGCTGATTAGTATCGTCGGCGATTAAGCTCTGATGATGCGGATCTTTGCTGATCACCGGTTCTGGCAGGCGCTCTTCGCCCCAGCCCCATCGATTGCGAAACCAGAGCTGAGGCAGGATGTGTAAAGAAGCTGGTTCATTCGCGCGGTTAAAAGCTTCGATGCGAATACAGGTATCTTCAGGCGAAGCTTTAGCGTATTCGATAAAGATATCAAAATAGCGATTGTCTGCAAAAATTCCCGTATCGGTTAGCTCGTATTCGGAATCGTTAGTGCCTCTTTGTGCGTTTACTTCCTTTAGTTTGTGATAGGGGAATTCTTGCTGAGGGTATTTGTAAAGATACTTCATGTAAGAGTGTGTCGGCGTGCCATCGAGATGGTAGTAGCACTCTTTGACATCCTCTCCATGGTTTCCTTCGAGGGAAGCCAGTCCATAGAGGCGCTCTTTTAAGATAGGGTCCTTGCCATTCCAAAAGGCTGGCGCAAAGACTAAGGTTTGATAACGATCACACCAGCCCGCAATGGCATCTTCACCCCAACGATAGACGCGTTTGTGCGCATCCCAGAAGGGGAAGTAGGACCAAGCATCGCCATTCTCGCTATAATCTTCTCTAACAGTGCCCCAAGAGCGTTCTGAGACATATGGGCCCCATTTTTGCCAAGGTGCGACCTCTCCTTCGAATTTCTCGACGAGTCTTTTATGTTCTAGAGATTGTTTTACGCGTGTAGACATACCCTCTATTTAGAGGGCACAAGTAATTTTTGCAATAGGCGATCTGAGAAAATACTTAGGAATTTGGAGTTTCAATAACTCGTTCTACAAACCGGTCTGGGTCAGCTATGGCGGCGATAGGATCTTTAAGTCTGTCTAACGGGAAATCTTCACCGCTTACAGGGAAAATTCTAAGTCTATGACAGACGTAGTTTTTTTGGATTTTTGCGTGGAGTTTTTGACTCATTTCAATTCCAAATAATCCTAAATACTCATTTATTAGAACATCAAGCCGACCATATTTTTTAGAAAGAAACTTCCCCCCAATTTTTTCGAGCTCAGCTAGTTGAGCAGAAGGAATTTTTCCAGAATAGCGCGCGCGTTGAATAGCTGTATCAAGAGATCCGATGCTGCCGGCTAATCTATAAGCTTCAAGTCTAATTTCTTTTTCTTGTTGGGAATTTACCAGAGGAGGTGGAGTTAGGGCTATAGTTGGTACAGGTTTTTTTGCTTCTTGTCTCGCAATTTGGACGTCACTAATTCTTTTGTAAACGTTGCGTAGGCCAGAAGTGGCTTTTTTAAGGAGCACTTGTTCTGGTCTTGGAATAAATTTAGGCGCATCAGATGCGTGTTTTGCTAGCTGGAGATTAAAAGCCTCATGGCCGAATCTACTTACATAGTCGTGTTTGAAGACCTTAAAGACTTCAATTGCTACACCTAATTGTTTGCCTGTCTCAAGCTCAGTATCTTTTAAACACTGTATTTGCTCTTGGAATTTGAGCTTTAACAACAGTCTTTTCCATAAGAGTTCTGTTTTGCCAAAAGATGAGGGTGGGCGCGTGCTGGCTTGAAAGTCAATTTTTATATCAATTTTTTGGAAAAGGTGAGCTCGAATTTTTTCAAAGCGAGATAGAAAATGGAGAGTTGCTAATTTCGAGTGATGAAGTTCATCACCATAAACTGCCTGCATACAAAGAACTTGTTCAAGTTTTTCTCGGCTTAAACCGTGTTCAAGAGCCTCAGCAAATAGTTCCGCCATCGGAGGAAGAGGGATTGGACTTCTTTCATTGATCGCAGACATCATTATCACCATTAAATAATTGATTTAATTCTAAAATTATATCAGTTGTTCTGCTAATTATAAACAATTAAATTATATTTAATTAAATCCAAGTGAGGTTAACGTCATAATTTAGCTCTGCGCTTTTTTTTCGTCTGAAGAAGAGAGCTTGCTATCTATGCCTCCAGGAGAAGCTCCCTCAGCTATAAATTCCTTCCAGTCTCCCTTAAATCTGATATCAGAAATTACTTTGAAGAAATCTAGCAGCCCAATGGTTGCTTTTCTAAGGAGCACTTGAGCTTTCTCGTCCTTAGATTTATACGCTCTTCGCGCAAATTTAGGGGCTTTTTCATAAATTTCATTTAAGCGCTCATTCAACTGCAAGGTTAATTCTGGCCTAACGCGGTCTTTAAAAACCTGAAGGCAAACATCTTGATAGTGCTGTTTCTTATGGAATGCTTGGTTTTCTGCATTAAATTGGCTCTCTACACTCTTAAGTAGCTGACGGTATTTGAGTTTCAATATCAATTTTTTCCAATTGATCGCGCTCTTGTTTGAAGAGGCAGCTTGCTCTTCAGATTCAGCAGAGAGACGTTCTGAACTAGCTTTTCTGTCTAATTGTAGAATTGCTTGAGGCTTATGCTTGAGTAAAGCTGCACTTAACTGCCCCATCCACTGATATGAAAGATGCGCCTCGGCTTTTTCCGCTTCCAACTGGCAAATGGTATCCGAAAGTTGAGCCTCAGTAAGGTCATGCGGAAGAGTATCAACAATCATAGCTGATATCTGAGGCAATGGCTGAGTTTCCTCTAAGCTAAGCTGAGCGAGTTGAGCTAAAGTTGTTGGGGGTATTGTAAGAGACATTTTATTACCTTTAATTTGAGTATTAAAGCTAGTATTATATCTAAAATTAATTATTTTTAAAATTACAAAATTATTTTATTTTTTAAATAATTATTAACAGTAAATTAATAAAAATTTTTTGAAGTAGGAGGCGCCCTTTTAAAGAGCGTGGCGATCTTTATGAGTCGCGATGGGGATAATTTCAAAGCGTGATACCTGCTCTAGGAGTCGCTCTTGAGGATGATAATGGGCATTTGGGCAATCGCGTTTTTTAAGATCAAAAAACCGCCTGCCGAAAGGGATCACAAGGGCCAGCTGTCCAGAACCGCGCCATTTGAAAAATGGATCATAAGAGCCTTGTCCTTCAAACGAGATGTAAGGCGATAGATGCCCTGAAATGCGCAGCAACCCGCCAATGGGTTGCTTGTCGAAAAGTCCATTAAGATAATATGCCCCTCCGGTGGCTTTCATATTAAAGCCCCAGAATTTATAGAGAACTCTTCCCAGCTCAATATCGCCGCCTACAAAATTTGAGATAATTTTCTTCTCGCGCGTGAGCCTGTGATGAACGCGAATCTCTCGCCTAGAGAGCATTTCGCGTCTGCCGAAGACCGGAAGGTAACCGTTGACTCTGAAATCCCATTTTTCGCCCAACACTTCAATTCCTGCGCCTGCTTGATAAAAGCGGCCGTGCTTGATTTGGCGGTAGTCGAAAAACAGGTTAACGCCAAAGACGGTTTGGAGCGATTCTGAGATATCGCGTAGGCCGAAGCCGGCGTTGGCTGCATACTTCTTCTCATCGCGAAAATAGTGTCCTCTTAGATCAAAAAATGGCGCAAGCCAAGTTTGGGTCATTGCAGTCACAAAGAGATCAGCGGAAGCGTAGCTTTTTTTAAACCCTATGCCGGTGCCCTCTAAGTCGCGAACATCCACGAAAACGGGATGAGCACGATTCTGGCAATTCCAAGATGAAGTTGAGGGAGGCTCGATGACTTCTTGTTTTGGTCTACCAAATCTGATCGGTTGTTGTTCTGGCTCGACAGCTTCATACACAGGCTCTTCGTCAGACTCATCATCTAAACTTTCGTCTGCGGCCACAAGATTGACAGCTTGCGGTTCTCTCTGGCTTTCTCTGGCCAAAAGAGGAGAGAGGGCGATGAGCGACAAGAGAAAGAAAGTTCGATTTATCATGGATGCCTGTACGCGAAACGTTAATGCTTGAAAAATGTTTTTAGTATACTTTCTATTAAAAGGGAATACATGCTGATGAAAAAGAGTCCGCCGCCACCTTGCAAGATGGAATTTGGACATGATGAATTTGGGCAGGAGATCTTGCTCAAAGATGGTCATTTTCAAGTGATGATGCAGTGGGAAAAGCCCTACATGGAAGCATGCATCGATGCCCTGAAGCCCGCGGGGGATGTTCTAGAAGTGGGCTTCGGATGCGGGTATTCTTCTACGCGTATTCAGCATTACCATCCTAAGAGTCACACGATTATTGAATATCATCCAGAAGTGGCTAAGCGCGCGCGAAAGTGGGCCGAGAAGTATTCCAATGTAACCATCGTTGAAGATACCTGGCAAAATGCGCTAGATACTCTTGGGGTTTTTGATACGATCTTTTTTGATGATTATCCACTTGAGAGTGCTGCAGAGCAAGCTGAGTTAGAAAAGAGTGGAAATCAAGCTAGTATGATTTTAAGTGCAGGCAAAAAGAAAATGGCGGAGCTCGAAGCTCAGCTTTCCTTTCTAAAAGATGTGAAATATGCCGATGCCGATATTGATGCTTTTTTTATCTTATTGGAAAACGAAAAAGTCATCGATCCTAAGGTTTTCTTACGATTCTTTTATGAACTAGAGGAAAAGAAGAACATCACCAAGTCACAACTCGAAAAAGTTTTCTTGCGTCTAGTTGAAAAGCGGTATACGACCCAAAAAGCGATCCTCCAGTTTCTTGAAGAACTAAAAACGGCTTCTAATCCAACGCAGCGCTCAGTGCGTTACTCAAGAGATCGTCTCTTTGAATTCTTAGATCGTTGCTTGACTAAACATATGCGGAAAGGTTCGCGCTTTTCATGCTATTTAAACGACCCGATCTCGAAGTATGAAGATGAGAAATTTTTCAACTTAGTGATTACTAATCCATTTTTAGAATATCACGAGCAGCGCATCCCCATCGACGTGCCAGCTAACTGCCAATATTACAAAGGCAATGAAGCGCTCGTGATCACCATCACAAAACTTACAGCTGTTTAATAAATGTGCTGAGAGCCGCGTGAGTTTTGGCGTCGCGGTACCAAGCATACATTTTATCACCACCTGCCAAGCTAGAATGTCCGCCTGCTGCATCGAGCAAGTATCTCTCTCTAAAAACACGCATGTTTTCTGGAGAAGGAGATGGCCCCAGTTTAGATAGTGCTAGAGCCGCTAGGTTCCGCTCCGCATGTGAAGCCGTAGTCAGAGTATCTTCTCTTGCCTGGATGATCAGCACTTGGCCCTGGATCTTTCCAATCAGCTCGACGTTAGGATAACGATAAAAATGCTGGGCAGCATAGAGCGCAAGCGGCTTGAGCAGCGCATTTGTTTTTTCTCTCACTACCTCAGGCATGCTGGAGAAGCCTCGGTCGATGATCACGTGGATGCCGGGGAGTTGTGTGCCTGTCCATACAGCTCCACCCGAGCCCATAGATTTTCCGATTACAATCAGCTCACTATTTTTTTCGCAATTTAGCTTCTTTTTCAGCCATAAGCAGGCATCTCGCGTATCGATACAGGTGCCTTCCCATCCTGGATTGCCCTTGCTACGAAGGATTCCGCGAAAATCAAACTCAAGAACGTGCTGGCCGCGCATTAGAAACATGACCGCACCTTGAGGATCAAATGCATAACTTGTACCTGAGCCTTGCGCGATCACAACACCTTTGGCAGAAGATTCGACGGGTTCAATGCTTGATGGAAGGCCTAGAAGCTCACTAAGCGTCTTGCCATTCAGATCGATCTCTAGCACCTCTCTTGTCTTTCGATATGCCTCTTGTGCAAATAGGTGTTTCCATTTTCTAAATGCAGCTTCCTGATTCTGTTGAAATTTTTGCGGATCGAAATAGACGGCATCGAGCTCTTGGCCATCCTGAGTCGTAATTCTCACCGATTCTCCGCCGATATCGCGCATGAGTTCGAAGCTGTGGCCGGGAGCGTGCTGAAGAGATACGCACTTTAAAAGCTTGGGATAGTGAAGAGTATAAAATGAGAAAAGAGCCATGGGGCGGCTTAGCCAATACATAGCTCTTCCAAAAGCAGTTGCAGGGCCTTTAAAATTAATTTTAGCAGGTTCTGAGGCTATGGAAACTGAAATTGAGCTTAGATTTATAGGATCGCTGGAGATACTAGTCGAGTTTCTCTGGATCAATCCTTCCCAAATTAGCCTGCATTCCTCTTCTGGAAAGGCAGCCTCTTCTGTGAGGCTTAAGGTGCTTCCTTGAGGTTCTCGTAAATAGGAGGCGATAATGGCGAAAGGATCGGTTGGGCTCAAAGAGAGGGGTGTCATATAGAACCATTTAATTATTAAAATAATAAATAGTTTATATGATAATAAGAATAAATTAAACAAAAAAACTGGATTTACGCAATCTTAAGCTGTTTTAAGATCAGTCTCTTGACTGTTATCCTTCATAGGAAAAAAGCGTTTAAAGGGTTGTAGATACTTATCTACCTGCCCGCCGCCTGGAGGATTATTTAGGAAATCCTGCATCATATTTTGCATGTTTTGCTTGATAAAGACCTGCTTTAGCATTTGTCCAAGCACGCTATTCATCAGCTGATCGACAGGGAATCCACCTTCGCTGCTGATGTCAGTTAGCTCAATACGGTCAATCGTCGGTAGGTGTTTAACTTTTCCGTTACCATCCTGATAAACCACATCGGTATCGATATTGGTAAGAACTAGCTTATGGATGAGGACTGCGCGCTGTTTTTCTTTAGGTGCAGTAGAAGCAGGTGTATTGGCCTTCATATTGGCCATAATGACACTCCAGTTGCCATCTGTACCTTTGGCATTTTTGAATTCAAGACCGAGATAGACTTTATCTAGGCTGATTTCATCAATTACAATATTATCACTTAAGTAGCGTGTTAGAGGTGCATCGACTTCTATGCGTTCACAGGAAAAAGCTTTAGGTAGGATCGACTTGGGTGGGTTGCCGATCTCGATCTGTTTTACGCTCACCGAAGTAGGTGTAATACCCATGCTTGCAATGGTCACCTTCACTCCCAATTTCTGAGAAAGGGTCTTGGCTAGCGTATCGGGCACGCGGCCCCAGTACACAAAGAAAACAATCACGGCAGCCAGAATTAGGACTAGAAGAGCAGAAACTGTTTTCATGGGAGAGCCCACCAAGTTAAGATGATTACTTAACTCGCAGACTATTAAAATAATTTTTTATAAGCAATGCTTTCTCTAGCCTTGGCAGAATTCGCAAGATAAAATCGCCGTAGGCGTTACTTGTGAACTGCAGAAGTTTTGCCAGAAGCAGAGCACTGAGGATGCGGTTGCCTGAGCAGAATCCTTCGCGCCACGAATGGTGATCTCTTCTAAAATACCAATGAGGCCTTGGAATTTCTCGTTTTCGATAGGAAGTAATGAAGCGAGATAGACGATTAACCCGAATAAACCGCGAACTAATGTTTCAACTGCTCCCACAATGATTAGAGCGGCATAACCTAAAGCTCCCACCACTTTTTGTCCGACCATTTCCCACGTATTTTCAGCTGGGACGGGTGTATTGCGATATTGTGTCAGCGCATCTAAAGCAGCGAAGGAGACGGAACATACGTAGTCTGGGGTTCTATAATAAGCTTCCATGGCATTACCTATAATTTAGTAAAAGGATTAATTATATATTATAAAGCATTTAATGTGCGTATTTAAAATTATTATTATATTATATGGTGCGAAACGGAGCTCTTTTAGTAAATCATCTACAGGATATGCATGATATTTTCTTTATCCCATCCTTCATATCCTGTTTCTTTCAGAATTTAAGAGTAGTGGGAATAAAAAAGGCACTCCGAGAGGAGTGCCTTTATTTGGCAGAAAGAGGAGAGGGGAGGATTAGTAATCCGCTCCGCTCATTGCATGGCCACCAGCTTGCGATTTTTCTTCCACTTCGTCGGTGATCAGCGCTTCAGTTGTAAGAAGCAGTGCAGCGACAGAAGCTGAGAGTTCAATAGCTAGGCGCACCACTTTTGTAGGATCGACAATACCCATCTTGAGCATATTGCCAAATTCTTCAGTCTGTGCGTTCCATCCTTCTTGTGCACCCATTTGGGCAACTTTCTGAACGATGATCGAGCCTTCACGGCCAGCGTTTTCAGCTAGTTGTCTTAACGGATAGCTGAGCGCTTTGATGATGATCTCAACACCGAGTTTCTCGCCTTCTTTAAGAGAGGCAGCGAGTTTTTCCAGGACGGGAATGCAACGGATGAGCGCAACACCGCCGCCTGGCAGGATGCCTTCTTCGACAGCTGCTCTTGTGGCGTGAACTGCATCATCAACGCGGTCTTTCTTCTCTTTCATTTCGATCTCAGTAGCTGCACCCACGCGGATGATTCCAACGCCGCCGGCGAGTTTCGCTAAGCGCTCTTGGAGCTTCTCGCGATCGTAATCAGAAGTGCTCTCTTCGATCTGACGCTTAATCAAGGCAATGCGCTCTTGGATAGCTGCTTTTTTGCCAGCACCTTCAACGATGGTCGTCTCTTCTTTTTTGATCACGATCTTCTTAGCTTTACCGAGCATGTCAATTGTGACATTCTCGAGCTTGAGGCCGAGATCATCACTGATAAACTGACCGCCAGTTAAGATTGCGAGATCTTGCAGCAGAGCTTTGCGACGATCGCCAAAGCCTGGAGCTTTTACTGCGCAAACTTTGAGGCCAACGCGCAATTTGTTAACGACGAGAGTCGCGAGTGCTTCGCCTTCGACATCTTCTGCGATGATGAGCAGCGGCTTGCCTGTTTCAGCAGCGGCTTGCAGGATAGGAAGAAACTCCTTCATTGCTGCAATTTTCTTCTCAAAAATCAGGATAAGCGCATCATCCATCACACACTCTTGTGCTTCAGAATTTGTGATGAAGTAAGCAGAGAGATAGCCGCGATCGAAGTTCATTCCTTCCACGACATCCAGTGTAGTCTCAAAGCCTTTGCCTTCTTCAACTGTAATGGTTCCATCTTTACCAACGCGTTCCATCGCTTTAGCGATGATCTCGCCGATTTCGGTATCGCCGTTAGCAGAGATAGTTCCAACTTGTGCAATCTCTTTTTGATCCTGAGTCGGCTTGCTTAGCTTTTGGAGATTAGCAGTGATCTCTTTAACTGCTTTTTCAATTCCGCGTTTAATGTCCATTGGGTTTGCCCCTGCTGTGACATTGCGCAGACCTTCGCTATAGATAGCTTCTGCAAGCACGGTTGCAGTAGTGGTGCCATCGCCAGCTTTATCAGCTGTTTTGCTGGCCACTTCTTTAACCATCTGTGCGCCCATATTCTCGAATCTGTCTTCGAGTTCGATCTCTTTAGCTACCGTTACACCGTCTTTGGTGATCTGAGGTGAGCCATAAGATTTATCGATCACGACGTTACGGCCTTTAGGGCCAAGTGTTACTTTAACGGCAGAAGATAGGGTGCGAACGCCCTTTAAAATCTTTTGGCGCGCTTCTTCTCTAAACTTAATGTCTTTAGCAGCCATATTCACCTTCTCCTTTAATTATTCAATAATAGCGATAATGTCGTCGGCTTTGAGGATGACGAGATCTTCGTCGTCAACAGAAACTTCTTGGCCGGAATATTTATCCATAAGAATGACATCGCCCACTTTAACTGGCATAGGGATGAGTTTGCCTTCTTTGTTCGTAATGCCTGGACCTACGGCCACAATTTTGGCTGACTCTTGTTTCTTTTTAGCAGTATCAGGAAGGATGATTCCTCCTTTAAGAGTCTCTTCTTGTTCTAAGCGTTTTGCGACAACGCGATTTCCGAGTGGTTTCAGCATAGTATTCTTTGCAGTCTGTTGTGCCATACGTTTGTCTCCTTGAGTTGCTTAAAAGCTTTGAACCTGTTTTTTCTGAAGACAGCATTGTATGTGATTGTTGGATTTTTGGCAACGAGTTAGCAAACGGCATTCTTCACTGCTAAATTTCTGAAAATTATAAATAAAATATATATTTCATAGGTAATTAGACGGTAATTATTTTGTTAATTATATAATCTGTAATTCAAATATTCATATAGTTTGTTAGCTTTTTAGATCTGGTTTATATTGTTCGATATAAATTATGTCGAATGTAACTAACTATCTTGCGCACACGCTGATTGAGCCGCCCTATTATCAGCGGCAATATGATCACGATCTTCCCGAGTTAACACCGGCCGATTTAACACCGGATTGGATGGAGACGTCTAAGCGCGCAGCTCTAATTGCATTGCCTTTTTTAAGTTTACATAAGCCTTTTGGCTTTGGGATCTCTGTTGCAACAGGTGGGCTGCGTTCTTTCACGCATCTTTTCGAAGCTGGAGTTGCAGGCTTTTCAGGTGAGTTATTTAGCTGCCTTCAATCAGTGGGATTGCTCGCGCTTTCGGTTGCAGCATTAGCGGGTACACTCTTCAATTTCCAGCTTGGGATTTTGATGAGTACACTGTTTGATGCTGGGCTCAATCTGGTACACAGTTTTGCACATCTATTAAGAGGTGAGAACGCTGCGCTATTCGAGCAGCTGCTGCAGCTGGTTTCTTCAACTCTATATACTTCTATTTTGTTTACCGGTTCTTTAGAAATTATCCTGGCTTCGCTGCTGCTGCAAGGATTGATTAGCTTCTACCAAGCCTATGGCGAGTGGCAAGAGGGCAGATGGCCAGAATTTGCGGCTAAACTTGCCATGGGTGTCATACGTTTCCATGAGGCGCATGCACAGTTGCAGCTCATTCAGCGACGTAACTTATTCCTGTCGATGGAAAAATTTGGCAGACTTATGCAGCAGATTGAAAAAGGAAGAGCAGCGGGGCATCTGATCTCTTCTCCACTGCATAACATAGATGGTGAAGTGATTCTGCTTGATGCGGAGGGAAAGCCCTTCAACTTTGGTGCGCATTTTCATGCGTACGGAAAGGGGAGTGTTAAGGGGATGAACCTAGAATTTCGAACTCAGCTCATCGATGGAAAAAAGATGACTGAACTAGACTTCAAGGTGAACCATGTCTTCCGCGAGCATTTGCAGTCGATCATCTCAGAAATGCAAGAGTTTAGCTCGCCTGAGCTCAGAGAGTTTTTAGCCCTTTCTAATTCGCATGCTAAAGATATTCGCATCGAAAATGTGCCTCTAGAGTTATCGCCACAGATAGAGATCGGACAAGCTTGGAAGATCTCTTTCGATGGTCTCGGCTCCGTGCAGATCGGCGCCTCAATTGAACATCCTAACCTTTACGACCGAGTTAAAGTTGTAATTGAAGAAGAGAAGAGTCTTTATGAGTTACATGAACTTCTTTCTTTTTTCAATTTAGGCGATGCGCTTCGGATCTCTTCTCCAGAGGACATTGAAAGATTAAAAGTGGGGCAGCTTTTTCGCATCTTCTACCCAACAGAAGCGACGCTGTTCGAAAGAAATCAGCGTTTTTTCACACTTCCTGTCGATCAATTGAAAGCAGAGATTTTACAAAAAATCCCCGACATGCGTGAAAAATTTGACGCTTACCTCGAAAAAATGCAGGCGCGCGAAATCTTACCCGGCCGTATGCGCTACTCGGTTCCTGGGCTTGGCGAAGAAGTGCATAAATTAGGTGGAAGAGCGCTGATCACTACCCTCACTGGAGCTTCAGGGGATGAATCTTTGGATCGCGTTGTTTCAATTCTCAAGATGGGCATGCTCGCATCTGAAATGCGCTACTCTCACGATATGAGAGTAAGTGGTTTAAGTCCTTCATTAGACTTTTATACTGGGGGAGCAGATAGCGTCTTTACGCAATTTCTGACAGAGAAAAATTTCCGTGAAGCAATGGACTTAAATGACCTTTATTGGGGCGATGTGCGCCTACTGTTTTCTTTAGATGTTTTAGAAGCAGGCACCTATCAATACCATTATGATGCATTCGGTTCGCGCCAAATAGATTGGATGTGGGGAGGTTATCTTGGCCGTCCTGATATTCTGGCTTTCGCGGAGGTTGAGCAAGCGTATGGATTTAACTTTGGCAACGAAGTGATGATCAAAGAGCGCATTTCTCCCGAAATGATCAAAGGATTGATTGTGCCCACAACACAGATGCGTGATGATCTAATTGTGCGTTTAAAGTTGCATAATGCCGTGACACTTGATAAAGCAGGCTGCGAGTCGATTTTCAACATTCCGCTCGAGCGTTTCGTTCACGTAGGTACTCATCTTTCCGAGGGAATGCTCAGCTAGAGCTTTGCACAATTAGTTTGATCAGCGTGTAAGGGAAATTCACTGCTCCCTCTCGGATATTTGTTAGTGAGTAGCGTGCAGCCATCTCGGCGAGAGCTTCTATTTGTGCATCGCTTAACTTAACTGGCCAGATTAGAGGATTGTTGCGAATCTCTTGAATCAGCTTTTCTTGGCTCTCGTAAAATGCAAAGCTGTGCGTAAGCTCAGCCGACACAATGGTGAGTCCTAAGCGCTCGATCTCTTCTCGATATTCTTTAATCGTTGCGACGGAGGCTGGCTTACCTTCATGTGACACAAGTTCTAACAAGCGCCAGTGCTGGCTTTCGGCAGGAAGATAAGTGATATGTGCCACCTCGCCTGGGCTTAAAGATGCAGCGATCTCACTCAAGCTAGCTTTAGGAGTGTTGCGCATTGGAAGCGTAGCCGAAAGACTCAGTGGTAAAACAATCCCAATCACAAACAATAACCGCTTAAACAAGATTCCTCCGAATTGAAGGGCATTATTCCCTAAGCGTTGTTTTAAAACCTAGCCTTTCGCTTTTTAAAGTTTTTAATATCTATCTCTGAAATTGTTCGAACTATTAAATTATCCTTAAAAATTGGAGGTTATTATGTCAGTGGTAGACAAGGCGTCGAATGATCTCTGGGGTGCTTCTTTATCTTATTTAAAGAGAGATGAACTCCTCACATGTACCCAAGTTTCCAAACGTTTCCGGCTAGTGGCTGAGACTGTTTTATGGGAACGGATTCGTCGAAGCTTTCTACCTTCTGTACCTCAACTTCCATTAGAAACCCTAAGAGCACGTTACACTGCTCATTTTGAAAAAATACAAGCGAACTTAATGCGTGCAGGAGCATGGCAAAGGCATGAAACATCTTTGGAAGCTGGAGAGTGTAATTACTATTCCAAGCAGCAGGTAAATGTATTTATCACAGTTCGTGATACTTCGATTGATGTAAGGGATTCTAGAACGCGTGCCGTAATTAAAACGTTGGATTGTGCTGGAGCTCGACTCTGGTTTAGCAAGCTCTCACCAACAGAAGAAAGGAATCCTAGACATGAGTATGTAGGGATCGCACATGATCGAGTCGTAATGAAGCTTGATCCAGTTGATGACAAATTCGGTGATAAGGGGATGAATCTTTGCGTTTGGGATTTTAAAGCGAATAAAACCGCAAAAATTAGAGAATTACCAAAAGCCACTGAGGTAAGAATTATTGATGATAAAATAATCCATGCGCCTAGGTTTTTTGCTGAAATTCACGACATCAGTCCAGATAAGCATGTCTCGATACTTGAAGTCTTGGATCTTCACACCTTAAAATTAGAGAAACAAATTCCATTTCCACCCACGGGATCAAAAAATGAGGAGAGATCAGTTTTTGGCCAAGATGGCATGGTGGTTGTAACTATTATGGATGAAGATTTTCCAGGTGTTAGAGTTTTTAATCTTCAAACTTTAAAATTAGAAGAGAGTCTTCCTCAATACATAGATTGTACGTCTCTTGTGCGAACGGCAAGGGGGTGGGCAATAAAGAACAAAGAAAGTTTTGTCTTGGAACTTCGCGATAGATTGAGGTTTGCTGAGAAACCTGTTGATTTCATTAAGACCCCGATCTCGTTGGATACGAATTGTTCGAATCTTATATCATTCGGAAACACCGTCTTACACTGTTCAGCGCAAGCTGTAGATTGTTTTGATCTCGTAACCAAAGCACGACGTAGATTAGCTAGTGCTGCAACTAATTTTGAATTCAGCAACTTTCAGTTTTTTGATGGAGTTCTTACTATTGAAGAAAAAAATTCAATTAAACTAAAACTCATTCGAATAGACTTTAACCAAACTCCACCGGAACAAATCTTAATACCACCCAAAGCTGGCCCTGTAGCCCATTTCATCTTCCCAGTTTTAGCAGAAGAGTCTGGTTGCCTTCAATCTATGCTGAATTGTCTGATGGAGTGCCTAAGCGCTTTCTGCTCATGGATTTCACAGTTTTTCCGCGCTTGTTTCAGCCTGAATTAATTTCTAAGCCCGTACACTTGGGCGTTTTGCAATATGCAATCCTGACAAAGCTAGAGGCCTCATAGTCTTCAAGCTCACAGTTTTATGTTCTTTTGCAATGCCCTGCATGTCAAATTCTCTGAATGCATCACGGAAAATTTGATTGCTGATTTTAAGTTTTTCGAGGATCAACAGGCGGATGCATAATTCTGTTGTTGGGTTGATTTTTGCTGCTTTGTTTCTGGCTTTTTCCCAATTTAAAACGGCTGCGTGGGTGATCCCGAACTGTTTACCAAAATTCTCAAGGGTCATTTCGAAATAAGCGCGAATGAAGTGAACCTCATTTCCTGTGAGAGAAACTGGCTTATGGCTTAAAGCCAATAGAACTTGCTTTTGGAGTTTGTTGTAATCAATGGCAGGGGTCCAAATGCCTCGTTTTTTAACTAGAGGTACATTCACTAAGACAATGGGAAAACCCAATCCTTCATAGATAAATTTTTTTGCTTTTTTTGTTTCCATATCTACTCAGATCCTTTAGTAATCACAATTACTGTGATAATTAGCATGCCATCTTTATCGAAAGCAATAGCAATTCGTATGTCTTGGCCATCGATGGTCCGCCCTCTGATGGCATACGTCCAATCATTATATTCAAGCTTGTATTCGTCTTTCCTTTTCTCATGGTAGCCATTTCTTATCACATATAGAACATGCGGCAAGCTAATTTTACGCTGAAGTTTTCTTTGCATCGCATGGGAAGTATCCTGATAACGACCCGAGTCAAGACACTCTCTCGCCTTTTTTAACACCTCAGGAATTTTATGGGGCCTTTTCATGCTTACTTTACGTTACAAGAAGCATAAATTGTAAGTCATTTACATTTTTTCGCGCAACATCGATCCTCACAAAGCAAAGGCCTTAATGCTGTTTTTTGATGAAATCTGAGGCAATAATGCTAATTTAGGGGATATCAAAATGGGTAAGGTTCTTGGTTCTAATCCTGTAAAGCGATCAAATCTTGACTTTACAAAGATCGGACGAATAGATTATCTAGCTTCTAACATACATGAATAAATTGGGTTTATATGGCGGCTATGATTCAAACACCTTTTGCGGAAGAGAAAAAAACTGTTACTCGAGAAGAGATCGCCCCGGCCGATCGCTGGAATGTGGAGGCTCTTTATGCCAACGCAGATGCTTGGGAACAGGATATGAAGAAGTGGGGGAGAGAAGATAGCAAGGGTCTGCATTGGCCAGAGATCGCCGCTTTCAAGGGGCAGTTGGCTGATGGCCCTGAGACCTTGCGCAATCTCTTCGACGTTTTCTTTCAAATAGAAAGGGCGCTTTCGAATGTCTACGTCTATTCACACCTGCGTCATGACGAGGATGTGGCTGAAGATAAGTATAAAAAAGCGCATTCACGCATCTCATCACTGCTCTTTGATTTAAGACAGGAGACGTCGTGGATCGAGCCAGAGATTTTGGCGCTGCCTGAGGCGACACTCAATCAGTATCTTAAGGCCCCTGCACTGAAAGATTATCACATCTATCTCGAAAAAATCATTCGCATGAAACCGCACACGCTTTCAGCCGAAAAAGAAGAGCTCCTGGCGATTGCAGGAAATGCGCTTGAGTCATCGGCCAAGGCATTTAGCGCGTTCAACAATGCAGATTTAAAATTTCCGGCAGTCGAAGATAGCCAAGGCAAGAAATGGGAACTGACACATGGTAAGTATCTGGTTTACTTGCGTGGTAGTGATCGCAAGCTGCGTAAAGAAGCTTTTCACGCCATGCTCCAGGGCTATAAGCAATATGAGAATACGATTTGCGAGCTGATCAACGGCCAAGTTCAGAAGCATATTTTCAACATGCGCGCACGCAAATATGATTCTTGTTTAGATGCGGCGCTTTTTCCACACCAAGTCGATACAAAAGTCTACACGTCACTAATTGAGGCCGTGCGTAATAATTTAGGCTCGCTGCATCGTTATATGGCTCTGCGCAAACGGCTGCTCAAATATGATGAACTGCATTTTTATGATCTGCAGGTTCCGCTTGTGCCAGATTTCTCTTTTTCTATTAGCTATCCAGATGCGGTAGATCAGATTGTGCAGTCGGTTAAGCCATTGGGCGCTGAGTATCAAAAAGCTCTGGAAAATGGATTGAAGCGCGACAGATGGGTGGATAAGTTTGAAAACTTACGCAAGCGCTCGGGAGCTTACTCAAGCGGTAGCTATGATAGTATGCCCTTTATTTTGATGAATTATCAGGGTGCATTTAACGACTTCACAACCTTGGCGCATGAGGCCGGGCATAGCATGCATTCACTTTACAGCTGCAAGCATCAGCCATATCAAGATTCGCAATATCCGATCTTTGTGGCGGAAGTCGCTTCAACTTTCAATGAAGAGCTTCTGGTGCATGATCTGCTGGCTAAAACCAAAGATAAAAATCTGCGCGCTTTTCTGATTAATCAGAAGATTGAGGATATTCGCGGCACATTCTTTAGACAGACCATGTTTGCTGAATTTGAACTGCGCCTGCATGAGTGGGCTGAGAAAAATGTACCGATCACGCCTGCGCTTTTGAAAAGCGAATACCGTAAGTTGAACACAGAATATTTTGGTGAGAATGTTGTCTGTGATGAAGAAATTGATATCGAATGGGCCAGAATCCCGCACTTTTACTACAACTTCTACGTTTATCAGTATGCCACAGGCATTAGCGCGGCGCATGCACTATGTGAAAAAGTTCTTAAAGAGGGTGACGAAACGCGCGAGCGTTACCTGCGCTTCCTTTCATCAGGTGGAAGTCGTTATCCGCTTGACCTGCTTGAAATAGCCGGTGTGGATATGCGCAAGCCGGATGCAGTCGAGGCGACTATTCGTCATTTTGATGCATTAGTTACAGAGCTCGAGCAGCTGCTGAGCAAATAAAAGAGGCATTGGCGTAAAAAAGTATTGCTGGAAATGCTCTCCGCGAAGTATTTCATTCTATAAAGGGGTGGTTGTACGAGTCGCTTGGCTTGGAAAGACCACCTTCTTCTAAAACCGCAAAGCGGACACATAAGCTATGGCTCGGAAATTCAAAGACTACTTTGTCGTCGTCAATGAAAAAGGTCTACATACCCGTCCTTCGACGGAGCTTGTAAAATGTGCTGCTTCTTTTAAATCTCAAGTTACGCTCTGTTATCAAGATATGAGCGTGAACGCCAAGTCTCTTTTAGGGATTTTGATGCTTGCGGCTGCACGTGGCGCCAAAATTCAGATCGAAGCCGAGGGTGATGATGCTGAAGAAGCGGTCAAATCGATCCTGACTCTCGCCCGTAGCAAATTCAACGTTAAATACTAGATTTCTTAATCTTCGAGGGGCACAGCCTTTTCGAGAATTTCTTTTTTACAAAAGACAGGCGCATTGTGCATGAGCGCAAGTGTGACGCAGTCGCTGGGCCTGGCGTCAATTTCTAAGATGTGGCGCTCATCGCCGATTTGCTGTTCGAGAAAGAGCCTAGCAAAGTAGATGGTATCTTCAACGTTATTGATCACAATCTGCAAGATTTTGATGTTCAAGCCATCGAAGATGGAATGGATGAGATCGTGGGTATAAGGTCTAGGTTTATGCTCTTCGGTTAGATAGAGCTGGATGTTTCGGCCGACGCTTGGGTCGGTATAGATAGCGAATTTTTTATTCTCTGTGCCGAGCACAATCACGGTGTAAGACTGCGCTTGCATGATCTTGTTAAAAGACACGGGGATTAGATCAGAGGGCATAGAACAGCTCGATTGTTAACTATTTCCTCATATTAGGGACGGATGACAATTTGTCCATCGGAAAAACCGATCACCACACGTCCAGCAAGGTTGAAGAAAAAGCCTGTATCGAGAACACCAGGAGTTTTAAGAATTTCCAAATGCACTTTTTCTGGGTCTGTGCATGGATTAGAAAGGGTGACATCGAAGAGATAGTTCCCATTGTCTGTTAAGAAGAGTGATCCATCGGTTTTTTTGCGCCACTGGCCTTCGTAGCCAATTTTTTTTAGATGATTTACGGTAACGGGATGGGCAAAAGGAATAATCTCGACAGGAAGTTTGCGCGCACCTAGGTGGGTTACGATTTTTGTCTCATCGATAATCACAACCATTTCGCGGCTCATGGTGGCCACGATTTTTTCACGTACACAGGCGCCGCCACCACCTTTGATCATGCGTTTTTGTTCATCGATCTCATCAGCACCATCTACAGTCAAATCGATCACCGAGATTTTATTTATATCATGGGGATGAAGGCCTTCTCGTTTGGCGAGCTCAGAAGATGCAACGGAGCTGCAGACGACTTTGATCGACAAGCCTTCTTTGCATCTTTGGGCGAGACGTTCGATGAAATAGGCTGCGGTCGAGCCGGTGCCGAGTCCAACGATCATGCCATTTTCAACAAACTCTGCCGCAGTGTATCCCACGGCCTTTTTAGCTTTTTCTAAAGTCATATTTTTTCCTTTTTTTCTTCAGAATACACGTAAGCCTTTTAAGAAGCAAAACGGTTGGGTTTAAAATTAACCACAGAGGCACAGAGAAAAAAGAAGTCATTTTTTTGCGAGCGAAGCAAAAAAACTGACATCCTCTCGCCGCTGATTCGGCGGCGAAGTCGTGAGGGGATTATTTTTTGCCTCGCCCGCGAAAAATAATCTCTCTTAGCTCTGTGCTCTCTGTGACTCTGTGGTTAATCTAATTTTTGTTTTCAGATAGTAAAGTGGGGAGTGTTGCATAAAATCCGCGGGGAACTTAGTCTGACAAGCAATGTGAACGGGAGCTTAACCATGTCTTCAGGCGAAAATCAGAAGAGTAAGGCATTTGCGGAAGAGAGTCCAAAAACTCGCAGAGCGCGCGAAAAACTGCAGAAGCAACTAGAAGCTGCAGATCGTCAGATCACACCTCAAGCCCTCAAAGAAAAAACTTTCGAGATTCATCGCTGGATTTCGCGTCATGCAGCCACGCGTGTGGTTTTACGCACGAAGGCCATTTCCCTTTTTGATGAGAACCAGAATGCAGCTGATATTAGCCAAAAGATCTCACAGCTAGCGCAGCAACTTCAAATCAATAATCCTAAGAAACTCACCTAATGAGTTGACAGAAAAGCACTTAAGTTTAATTATTGGCTCCTTTTTAGAGGTGTTGCATGCAAGATCTGATTGAATGCCTTCAAAAGAGGGGATTCATAGAGGCAATGACCAGCGAAGAGATTCGCCTCATCGTTAAAAACCCCATTAAAGTTTATATCGGTTTCGATCCGTCAGCAGATAGCCTTCATTTGGGCAATTTGATGGGGATTGTCGCGCTGGGTTGGTTTCAACGTTTTGGACATGCACCTTACGTCATCTTAGGCGGAGCCACTGGCCGAATTGGAGATCCTTCAGGCAAAAGTATTGAAAGACCACTTCTGGATAGCGCGACCATCGAATATAATATCTCAGGCATTCAAAAGCACTTTGAGCAGATCCTCGATTTTTCTAATCCTGCAACACGTCCGGTGATTCTCAATAATGACACCTGGTTTTCAGAAGTTAATTTGATCGATTTTTTGCGTGATACAGGAAAGAACTTCCGCGTGAGTACGATGCTGGCCAAAGAGATGGTGCGCTCGCGCTTAGAATCGGAAGATGGAATTAGCTTTACTGAGTTCTGCTACCAACTTTTGCAAGCCTATGATTTTCTTTATCTGCAGCGTGAATATGGTGTGGTGCTGCAAATGGGTGGTAGCGACCAATGGGGGAATATTGTCAGCGGGATTGAGCTTATTCGCAAAGTGCTTGCCAAGCCGGCTTATGGTTTAACTTTTCAGTTGCTTACACGTAGCGACGGCAAAAAATTTGGCAAGACCGAAGAAGGCGCGATCTGGCTTTCCCCAGAGCGCGTATCACCCTACCAGTTTTATCAATACCTTTTCCGCATGCCCGATGCCGATGTAATCAAGCTCATGCGCCTCTTGACCTACATGGACTTGGAAGAGATTGAGACGTATGTTCAAATGATGGAAAAAGCCGATTACATGCCCAACACTGCCCAGCGAAGGCTTGCTGAAGAGGTGACGCGTCTTGTGCATGGAGAAGAGGGGCTACAAACGGCGCTCAAAGTTACTGATGGAGCAAAGCCGGGCACAGAAACCATGCTTGATCCGCAAGTTTTGCAAGAAATTGCTAAAGATATGCCGCATGTTTCTTTGAAAAGTCATGAGATAGTGGGAGAGCGTTACACAGATCTTTCAGTTAAAATTGGTCTGCTTGCAAGCAAGGGAGAGGCCGTCCGCTTGATTAATAATGGCGGAGCTTATGTAAATAATGAAAAAATCCAAGATGTGCAATTCAGCTTCAAAACAGAGCATCTCATTGGAGGCCGCTATCTTCTTCTCGGTTCGGGAAAGAAAAAAAAGGTGCTAATTGAGGTTGAGAGCTGAAAACCACTTGCTTGAAAATCAGTGCGATACAACAATGAGCTTATTCGCCGAAAGTGTTGGCAACAGGAGTCTTAAGATATGGGAACGATCACTAAAAAGAAGCTAATCCAGGTTATTTCTCAAGAGAGAAGCATCCATCCGAACGATGTGCGTAACGTTATCCAGTCTTTTCTGGATGCGATGACACAATTTTTAGGTAAAGGTGATCGACTTGAATTCCGTGATTTTGGTGTCTTCGAAGTTGTCGAAAGAAAGCAGAAGATTGGCCGTAATCCTAAAAATGCCGGTGTTCCCATCGTAATTCCAGCTCGCTTGGCTGTCAAATTCACACCTGGAAAAAAGATGCGCAAGTTGATTGAAAGAGATCGCTTGAAGCAGCAACAGGCGCAATCTCAGAATCCTCCCGCTCAGCGCCCCTAGAGTTTTTAGGCATGTTTAAGCTAATCTATTCTAGTTGAATATAAATATTTTATTTATATGTTTAGCAGCCTTTTGTTGAAAATTATTCAGCTTTAGTGATAATAGTTAGCATAATTTCACCGATGCTTGGGGGTTAAAGGCTTTTGTCTTTTCCAAAAATTCTCTTTTTAGGCGCAATTGCGGTATTCGCGATTATTGGAGGGGTGGCTCTTATTAAAAAGAAGCCAGCTTCCAAAACGACCACTTCTGCCTTAAAAACAGAGGCTAATCTCCCTTCGCCTAAGAAGGAAGCTGCCCAAAAAACTGTTAAGGGTGAAAAAGCCCAAACTAACGCTAAAGAAAGCCGTTCAGATAAGGGGAATCAGCCTTCAAAAGCTCTGCCTGCCAGTTCATCTGTTCAAGATTTTCCTAACATCGACCGAGTCTTTCAACTATTTACTACGGGTCCAGCTAAACTTCCGATTGTCGAAACCCTAACTTATGCGAGTTCTGTTCCCTGGCTAAAAGGTCGTCCAGCTTGGATTTCGGACTATGCCACTCACTATGCGACATCCCGTCATTTCATTGCCCGCAGCTTGAATGGTGTCTCAGATTACTTCACACAAAAAGTCTCTCCGGGAAGCCGTTTTAACGTCTTTCGCAAAGATAAGCACATTAATTTTTATCTGCTGGTCGATTTAGCCCGTTGTAAAATGGGTTTCTACTATTTAGACCTCGATACAAAAGAGCGCGTGCTTCTAAAGACTTTTCAAGTGGCCGTGGGACGTCCAGACTCGCTTAGTTCTTCTGGAAGCTTGACTCCGCTTGGAACCTATTCACTGGGAAGCAAGATTGCGATTTATAAACCTGGAACATCGGGCTTTTTTCGCGATCAGAAAGTCGAAATGGTCAGCGTTTTTGGAACACGTTGGATTCCGTTTCATGAAGCAATTGAAGGAACCGCAGTTTTAACTAAAGGGTATGGAATTCATGGCGCTCCCTGGGTGCTCGATTCCAAAACTGGCCAGATGGTTGAAAACCGCGAAATCATTGGAAAAAATGAGAGCGATGGCTCGATTCTTCTTTCCGCAGAAGATATGGAAGAGCTTTTTTCGATTATCATCACTAAGCCATGCTTTGTGATGATTGTAAAAGATTTTAGAGAGGCGCGCCTGCCAGGAATAGAGGTCGCAACTCCGACTCGCTAACCTCACATAAAAAGGGTTTACGTATGCTGCCGCATGAGAAGCAGATTTTAGAATATGAGAAGACGATCACTCAGGTCAAAGAGCAGAATAAGAATAATTCTCTCTGGTCTGAAGATGAGCTCCTCAAATTGGAAAAGAAGCTCGAGCAGCTTAAAAATCGCGTTTACTCAAACCTAACTCCTTGGGAACGCGTCGCTATTTGCCGTCATCCCGCGCGCCCACGTTCTATTGATTACATTAAAAACCTTTGCGAAGATTTCACCGAGCTGTGTGGCGATCGTCTATTCCGCAATGATCCTGCTAT
The DNA here is from genome assembly GCA_963700985.1 of uncultured Chlamydiales bacterium. Lineage (GTDB taxonomy): Bacteria > Chlamydiota > Chlamydiia > Chlamydiales > Rhabdochlamydiaceae. Next base: position 725,652 of record OY969554.1, on the reverse strand, counting down.
TATTTGCGGCCTGGGTAAAATCGGTAGCGTGAAATTCATGATCATCGCTCAAGAAAAAGGTTGCGATACCGAAAGCCGACTTGAACGAAACTTTGGCATGCCGCATCCCGAAGGCTACCGCAAAGCGCTGCGCTGCATGCGTCTGGCTGAGAAGTTTAAACTGCCTATATTGTCACTTTTAGACACTCCTGGTGCTTATCCTGGCCTAACTGCAGAAGAGCGTGGTCAGGGTTGGGCGATTGCACAAAATCTTTGGGAAATGTCTAAGCTTGAAACTCCCGTAATCGTGCTTCTAATAGGGGAAGGTTGTTCGGGTGGAGCTTTAGGGATGGGGATCGGCGATGAGATCGCGATGCTCGAACACTCTTATTATTCAGTTATTTCTCCTGAGGGCTGCGCTTCGATTCTCTGGAAAGATGCCGGCAAAAACGAAACTGCGGCTAGTGCGCTGAAGATCCACGCTGAAGATCTATTAAAATTTGAAATTATCGATACGATTCTCGAGGAGCCTTTAGGCGGAGCTCATCACGATCCACAACATGTTTACCGAATTGTAAAGGAGTTTGTTTTAGACAAGTGGAAGATGTTAAAACAGATCCCTCCGGATGAATTGATCAGACAACGCTATTTAAAATTCCGCAAAATGGGTAGATTTACTGAGTCTACACACTAAAGTCTACTTTTGAGCTTATCTTATGAAACTACTCTTGCAGGCTGCTTTACGCAGTAAAAAGCATCTTGCACTGCTGATCACCACCTTCTTGACTCTTTTTGCATTGACTATCGCTAGCCAGATGGAGATGTTTGCGCTCGGTGTGCTTGCAAATAACGGCTCTGACTTCTTCGCTCTATTCGGAACAGAAAAAACAGAAAAGAATATCCAGCAGAATGAAATCTCAATTGGCGAAGTTCAAGCCAGATGGACGCAGATCGATACACAGGGCACAGGCGCGATCACCAAACAGCAGGCCGCTGCATATCTATCACAGAGCAAAGAGACAAACCCATTAAATTGGGTCATCCATAAAGTTAAATCACAGTTCAGTTTATCAGATAACATCAATGCGCTTATTGCCATCTTGGTTTGCGTGGCTGTTTTTAAAGCCATATGGCTGTTTGCTAGCAGATACACTACTCAGATCTTATCGATTCGCGTCAGCCGCGACTTAAGACAGCAGTATTTTGAACACATCCAAGCTCTGCCGATGAGTTTTTATCAGCAGCATAATATTGGAGGGCTCTCCTCACGTGTGGTGGGAGATGCTGGCCAGATTGCCACTTCGATTAACTCTTGGCTCACTAACTACCTTCAGACGCCATTTACACTAGTCACCTGTTTGATGATGTGCTTTTATCTTTCCTGGCAGCTTTCCTTGGTGATTTTCTTTGGTGTGCCTCTAATCGTTCTTCCGATTGTTCTTTTGGCCAGACGAGTTAAACGCGTTTCGCGCCAGCTGCAATCTAATCAAGAGAAGTTTGCCTCGGTTTTAATCGACTTTTTAGCAGGTATTCAGACTGTAAAAATTTTTGCAATGGAATCGTTTTCACTCAGCAAATACAAAGAGCAGAACGATCGCATGGCTGTTTTAGAGAGTAAAACTGCTAAATATGGGCTGCTCACCAGACCTATTCTGCATGCTATTACAACCATCTGTCTTGCCAGCGTGGTGCTATTTGGTCTTTATACACTCGGCATGAGTCTTTCTCAGCTTATCGTCTTCTGCGGACTTCTCCAGTTGATCTATGAACCTGTTAAGAAGTTTGCTGATGAGAATGCGAATATTCAGAGGGGAGTAGTTGCAGCAGAACGGATGTTTGAAGTTTTAACGCAGCGCTCACATATCGAAGATAAAGCGGGAGCTCTCCAGTTTGAGAATTTTGAAGACTCAATAGAATTCGATCACGTCTGGTTTCGCTATGATGGCGAGTGGGTTCTGAAAGATGTTAGCTTCAAAATCAAAAAAGGGGAGACAGTTGCAATTGTCGGCCCAACCGGCGCAGGAAAGTCTACGATCGTACAACTGCTTCCACGTCTTTACGATGTGCAAAAAGGGGAGATTCGCGTCGATGGGAAACCATTGAACTCTTACGCGCAAAAATCTCTTCGCGAAAAGATCGCTTTTGTTTCTCAGAAACCCTTTCTTTTCTATGACACGGTAGCTGCTAATATTGCATTCGGTCGCAATTTTTCGCGCGAGTCGATAGAGAATGCAGCAAAGCGCGCCCATGCGGATGAGTTTATTGTGCGCTTGCCAGAAAAATATGATTCTTTATTAGCCGAAACTGGCAAAAACCTTTCGGGTGGTCAACAGCAGCGCCTTGCTATTGCGCGCGCGCTGGTTAAAAATGCACCGATCCTGATTCTCGACGAGGCCACATCTTCACTCGATGCCATCAGCGAAAATCGCATCAAAAACGCGATTGCAGAGCTGCATGGCGAAGTGACGCAGATCATCATCGCGCACCGCTTGGCAACTGTCGAACATGCGGATAAGATTATCTATCTAGAAAGAGGCGAGAAAATCGCTGAAGGACCACGCGATGAGCTACTGCAAAAATGCAAAGGCTTCAGAGATATGTGGGAAGCCTTTACGATGCGCGATCGCGTCGAGCATGTCGAACGAGTCGAAGAGCCTCTCATCTCAACACCACTCTAACAAGCTTTATTAGTAAATCATTTACAGGATAAGCAGGATCGGCGCAAAGCGCCGGCCGGATATGCAAGATAAAAAAAGCTTCCCTCTTCATCTTACTTATCCTGTCGACGCGTAAGCGGCGATCCTGCTAGCGAAGCGGATCCTGTTATTTTCCTTAGAACATAAGTTAGCTCTGAAAGCAGATTCCACTTTTTTTTCTCTGCGGAGAGTGTAGTAAGGGGAGGTTAGAGCATGCCGAGTTTTTCGAAGGCAGCTTTCAATTCTTTGTTGTCAGCCTTATCGAAAGCACCACTCGATCCAAGCCAAGCGATGTAATCCTTTGGCACACTAGATAAAATCTTACCTTGGTGCTTTCCAAAAGGCATTCTGTCGAGCTTGGTGGGCTTGGCTAGAAGATCGATCACTTGTTCCATAGAAAGATCATCGATCATCTGTGAAAAGACTTCACTTAAGACCATCACGTCATCAAGCGCGCGGTGGGCTTGATTTGCAGGGATGTTATAAACTTCGCGCAGAATTTGAAGCGTGTGCCTTGGAAGGTCGCTGCGGTATTTGCGGGCCCACTTGAGTGAATCGATAAATGGCCACTCTGGCATCGTCATCTGATTGCGTTTATATTCTTCTTCCAAAAAGACCTTGTCGAATGAATCGTTGTTATGGGCAATGAGCACAGTGTCACTGCCACAGAACTCTTCAAAAGTGCGTCCGATCTCTTGCCATGTTGGAGCGTCTTTAACCATCTCATCTGTGATGTGGTGGATTGCTGAAGCTTCTTTTGGAATAGGCATACCTGGATTTACAAACTGCACGAAGGTGCGGTTTTGCACCGGATCAAATGCGGCGATTTCCACAATTCGATCTTTGGCTGCGCTGATCCCAGTGGTCTCAGTGTCGTAGTAGATTGGACGTTTTGACATATCCTCAGTCTAGTGCACATTTTCAAAATCCACAACCCCCATTTTTCAACCGCTAACTGAAAGATTTTGGTAATTAGAATTAATTAAAGGTTTCTTAAATGATGGCATTAGACATGTCGGAGGCACGGCACTGAAGTGTCCGCGCCTCCCGCTGCCTCCCTTGCGCCTCATCTCGCAGAACCAACGTAAGAAACCCGAATCTGCTTTCTATTCTTAGATGGGTACTGTGAGGTGACGCGAGAAGGGACCTGCCAATAAGACGAAGTCTGGCGGGAAATAAGCGCACGAGCAGCCAGAGTTGATCTAAACAGAAATTTTCTTCTTATAATTAAAATTGATGTGAAGAAAAAATTGCACAATTTGGGAAGTGTTGATATATTTTTTTGTATGTCTGTTTTTAGATATCTGCTGCTTCTACTTCTGGTGTGTTTTGTTCCGCTGCATGCGGCAAAAGCGGCAGGGGAGAAGAATGCCTGCGAGGTTCTCTTTTCTCCTGATGATCATCTTGCTGAGCGATTAATCAGCCTAATCGACGAAGAAGAAAAGAGCATTTTCATCGCAAGCTACGCTTTTTCGCATACGAAGATTGCTCTGGCACTATGTGAAGCGAAAAAACGCGGAGTACAGATCGAGCTTATCGTCGATCCTTTTTCGCTCAACTTCTCTTCGGCATTAAATAAGATGGCACAAGCCAATATTCCAATTTTAGTATGGTCGCCGCCTCCTTCAAGTACAAAGGATGAAAGATCGTCGCTTATGCATGATAAATTTTGCCTTTTTGGAGATAAAATTCTCTGGACTGGCTCTTTTAATCTGACGCATAAAGCCGACCACTCAAATCAAGAAAATGCCCTGATTATCCAAGACCGAGCACTCGTCAAAAAGTATAAAAAACAGTTTCAGCTTCTCAAGGATAGAGGCTGCCGTCTCTATCAGCTTCGTGATAAAGATAGATGATTTTTTCTGTATTTGCTAATCTGGGTCGCATTATGAGAAGGAGTGCGATGATCTTAATGCAAAGAAATACTATAATTTTCTCTCTGGCGGCATTTTGTGCCCTCACCCTATCTGGTTGTTATCAAGCCCATTCTGATGATGACCTTCATACTGTGCCTACCACAAATAACCCGCACATCATCGGTAGTAATAGCCCGGTGAGAAGTGTCCCGGGTGCTGGTTTTTAGGCTAGCTCATGACACAGCATAAACAAGTTCAATACCATTTTTTCCAGCACGATAGTGAGAAGCTCGCGCGTTCAATTGGCGCCGAAAAACTTCTTAGCGTCTTGAAATCCATGCTGCTTATTCGCAATTTTGAAATCCGTGCAGAATCTGCTTATCAGCAAGGCAAAGTAGGCGGTTTTTTTCATTCTTACATGGGTCAAGAGGCGATCGCAGCTTCTGCTTATGCAGTTATGGGCCGCGATCAGTGGTGGTCTACCACTTATCGCTGTCATGGATTTGCGCTTCTGCTTGGGGCGACACCAAATGAGCTAATGGCTGAACTCTATGGAAAAGCCACAGGCAATGCGAAAGGTAGAGGTGGCTCAATGCACTTTTTTACCGACCGCCTTTTAGGTGGATTTGGCATTGTCGGCGGTCAGATTCCTATTGGCACAGGCGCTGCCTTTACCATCAAATATGCGAAGAATGTAAAACTGAATCAGCCTGTGGCTCCCTGTGAAGTGTCACTCTGTTTTATGGGTGATGGTGCAGTTGCACAAGGCTCCTTCCATGAATCGATTAATATTGCCGCGCTCTGGGATCTCCCTTGCATTTATGTAATTGAGAACAACCAGTGGGGCATGGGAACGCATGTCGAAAGAGCAATTTCTGCTGAGCCTATCGCGGAACTCAAAGCTCCCAGTTTTGGCATAAAAGGTTACACGTTTGATGGAATGGATTTCTTCAACTGCTATGCGGGATTCCAGCATGTTTATGAAGAGATGAAAAAGACATCACGCCCTGTGCTAGTTGAAGTTGTTACCGAGCGCTTCCGCGGACACTCAATTTCTGATCCTGCGCTCTACCGCTCTAAAGATACATTGAAAGAGTGCATGGAACGCGATCCGCTGATCATTATGTTTAAAACACTCTCTTCGCTTGGCATGATCACTGAAGCTGAATATCAAGCTATGGATAAAGAGCAGAAAGAGATCGTGGTTGCTGCGATGAAATATGCTGAAGAGAGCCCATGGCCTAATCCAATTGAACTTGAAAAAGACGTTTTTGCTCCGGGGTTATAAATTACGATGACGCAAATTGTAGAAATGCGCGAAGCGCTAAGGCAAGCCATGGATGAAGAGATGGAGAGAGATCCAGCTGTCTTCATCATGGGCGAAGAAGTTGCTGAATATAACGGCGCTTATAAAGTTACCAAGGGCATGTTAGCCAAATGGGGACCTCAGCGAGTCATCGACACTCCCATTGCTGAACTCGGTTTTGCTGGCTTAGCCGTAGGCGCGGCCATGACAGGTCTTCGACCTGTGGTTGAGTTCATGAGCTTTAACTTTTCCTTTGTTGGCTGCGATCAGATCATCTCTAATGCGATCAAGATGTATTACATGTCTGGCGATCGCTATAAAGTGCCTGTTGTCTTTCGTGGACCTAATGGTGCAGCTGCACAAGTCTCGTCACAACACTCACACTGCGTTGAAGCTATCTACGGGAATTTTCCTGGCCTAGTCATCATCGCCCCAAGTAATGCTTATGATGCCAAAGGGCTTTTAAAAAGTGCGATTCGCTGCAATAATCCAGTGCTCTTTTTAGAAAATGAACTCGCTTATAATGATAAAATGGAAATTCCAACCGAACCCTATCTGGTTCCGATTGGCAAAGCGCGCATTGTTAAAGAAGGGAATCACGTTACGCTTGTTTCGCATAGCCGCATGGTTACGCTGTGTAAAGCTGTGGCTGATGAATTAGCCAAAAAAGGCATCCAAGTAGAAGTCATCGATTTGCGCACAATTAAACCGCTTGATATTACAACGATCGCGGACTCTGTGCGTAAAACGCATCGCTGTGTGTTGGTTGAAGAAGGACATATTTTTACGGGCATTTGTGCTGAAGTCGGGTTTCAGATTATGGAGCATTGTTTTGACTTTCTCGATGCACCGATTAAGCGCGTTGCCCAGCGCGAAACACCTATGCCCTATTCCAAGACTTTGGAAAAAGAGACGATGCCCACACGGGAAAGAATTACGCAAGCCATTGAAGAAGTTTTAGCCTAAGGTTCACAAAAAATGCCTTTTACTCTCACGATGCCGAAACTCTCTCCAACCATGGAAGAGGGAACAATTACCAAGTGGCGCAAAAAAGAAGGCGAACAAGTTAAAGCCGGCGATGTACTCTTTGAGGTGGCCACCGATAAAGCTACCGTTGAGCATAACGCGCTAGATGAAGGCTTTCTGCGTAAGATTCTTGTTAAAGAGGGCGAAACGGCGATTGTTAACCAGCCAGTGGCTATCTTCACTGAAAAAGCAAATGAGAGCATTGAAGGGTATCAACCCGAAGGCGCAGCTCCAAAAGCTGCGGCACCTGCAACTCCTGTTTCTGTAAAAGCTGAAGAAAAGCCCAAAGAAGCTTTAGCGGCTCAACCGACTTCTACTCCTTCTGTAGGGGGCCTGCAACAGCCAGCCTTTACTCCTGAACCTGCTCTACAAAATTACGTCTTTACTGCACCCACCGAAGCGCTAGAAGGACATCAACCCATTTCCCCCCTTGCGCGTCGCTTAGCCAAAGAGCGCGGCATTGATCTTTCAACCGTAAAAGGCACAGGCCCGCAAGGCAGAATTACCAGCCGTGATCTTGAGCATGGTCAACCTTCCGGCACAGTTACTTTTGGACGCAGAGAAACACCAGAGATCCCACCAGGCAGCTACGAAGAAGAGCCTCTTTCTCCCATGCGCAAGGTAATTGCTAAAAGATTGCAAGACTCTAAAGCTTTTATCCCGCATTTCTACGTAAGACAAGAAGTGCAAATGGATACACTTGTAAACACACGCGAGCAGCTTAAAAAGGGCGGCGTAAAAGTCTCTGTGAATGATTTCATTGTACGTGCCTGCGCGCTGGCTCTACGCGAGCATCCCGTGGTCAACAGTGGGTTTAATAGCGTCACTTCCAACATTATCCGCTTTAAGACGATTGATATTTCTATTGCGGTCAGCTTGCCACACGGACTTATTACGCCTATTCTCCGGCATGCAGATTACAAGAATCTGGGACAGATTTCTTCCGAGGTCAAGATCCTCGCAGAAAAAGCCCGCCATGGCAAACTCGCGCGTGAAGAATACATGGGTGGTTCTTTCACCATCTCAAATCTCGGGATGTTTGGAGTTTCTGACTTTGTGGCCGTGATCAACCCACCTCAATCTTCGATCTTGGCGATCAGCGCTATTGAAGATAAGGCGATCGTTCGCGACGGACAGGTTGTGCCCGGCAAGATTATGACCATCACGCTTTCAGCCGACCATCGCGTGGTCGATGGTGCCGATGCTGCCAAATTCATCAAAGCTGTGCAGAAGTTCTTAGAGAACCCCGCGCTACTTCTTCTCTAAGAAGAATCTTTACAATTTCTTAAATATTCTCTTGAGATATAGCCAATTTTTTATTAGCCTGTTTGCGAATTTTCCAAACCGATTTGGAATGTCTACTTCAAGAACAAGAAAAGGAGAATTTTATGAGTACAGTACCACTATCCTCAACTTATAGCGCTGGATCTACAGCGTCAGCACAAGCGACAAGCTATGGCGCCGAGTCAGATCGCAAATATGTACCCCCATCTGTGAGTGTCAGCACCGTATCATCCGCACCTGCGCAAGACACCGTTGTAATCGATGCAAAGCTCTTTGCACAGTTGATGGCCGCACAGAGCCGACAGCAACAGGGTGTAAAACTAGAAGATTTAACGCTTTCACTTAGTCTTGAACCTAAAGTTGAGACGATAACATTTCCAAACGGAGACAAATACACTGGAGATGTTAAAGATGGAAAACCTCATGGCAAGGGATTGATGAAATACTTCGCTTCTGATGTTGCTACCTATAATGGAGATTTTGTCGATGGCAACGCTCATGGCCAGGGAACTAAAGTATGGACGAATGGAAACAAATATGAAGGTCAGTTTGTGAATGGCCGTTTAGAAGGTCAGGGTCGATATCAAAGAACGAGCGGCACTTACGAGGCAGGAACCTTTAAAAATGATAAGTTGTGGACCGGTGTGAAGACAGAGTTAGTACCACATATTGGTGGAGCCTATATATCTGCCGAAGAGCCTTGGAAAGATGGACATCTCGATTATTGTGATACTGGTCACAATTGCGGCTGTCCGGAGTGCTGTGGACCATGTTTTGGGATCCATCAAGAGGTTAGGATCTGCGTTATCGTCTAAAACATCATCAGAATCATCTGATTGGTCACTAAGGGCGGAAATCTTCCGCCCTTAACTATTCGTCTAAAGCAGAATGCGAGTCAGAATTTTCATACAGCCTATTCATGCTTCCGCCACCGATTTTTTCATAAATAATATCGGGCCCAGGCCAGAGAGGATGGGTGATTGTAGGTCCGTTCAGGAACCCTCCAACAACCAAAGTTTGCCCATCTACCTTTTCATTAGTATAGGTGTAGGTCAATGGCTTGTTGCCATATAAACGGGTTGGACCTTTAAAAAACGATATTTTAGAACTTATAAAAGTTAAAATAGAAAGAGCAGCTACAGGTAATACTCCAGGGAGCGTGCCCCCGCTTTCCTGAAGACTTGACTGGTTATTTACAGATAATTTTCTGCTTCCTTTAAGCACATTATTTGTGATTGCCACTCTATATGTTCTCTCGACAGGAACATCGCCGAGAGCTTTTAGGGCATTTTCCCAAATGTCTTCTAGTTTAGTTGGATTGCCACATTTAGGAGATACTGCAACTTTCGCGAGCTTTCTTAATGTAAGCCCCGCTGGTAGAGTCAAAATCGTAATTCCTGCGTCATCTTCTATTTTCCAAGAAGCAAAGAGCGTTTTCAAGAACGGGATGAGACTTACATTAAGAGGTGGTTCATCACTTATATGTAGGCCTAAAGTTGTTAGATTCGCATGTGTTTCCCAAACAGATCCATCGAAAATTTCCAGCTTTGGAAACTGTTTTTTTAGATCTATAGCACTGATTGCTGCGACGGCTTTTGTGCCAATGGAAGTCATTGATGCACTTGGTGCAGCTGATACGATGGCAGGTTTTTTATGTTCTACTTTTTCGGAAGACGCTAAATTTTTGAGATGTTTCTCTGCTTCAGTATGTCCTTGTTTTGCAGCAAGTCCATACCAGTAACGCGCCATTTCGATATCTTTACCACCACTACTTGATCCTACTTCAAACCCCAAGCCCAGATAATACTGTGAGGGTGCATGTCCACGCTCAGCAGCCAATTGGCTCCATCTTGCGGCTTCATGTTTATCTTCGGTTACGCCTTGGCCACTTGAGAACATCATTGCCAGATTGTGACAAGCATGCACATCCCCTTGATCCGCAAGCAACTTATAACCCCTAATCGCCAGTTTGAACCACTTATCACCTTCTGGCTTATTCTCAACAGTGCCTAAACCAAGCGAGTATATGAGTCCGAGATTGTATTGCGCCTCAACCTCGCCAGCCTCTGCATGCGTTCTCAAAGTGCGTAAAGCTGCGGCATCCTTTTGAGCTTTGAGATATAAGGCATTATGCTGATCTAATGTTAGCGTAACTGCAAATGGTTTTGTTACGTCTGAGTCCTGAGCTGTTAATCTTTTAAGAGCGCTTTCTGCATCGGCATTTTCTTGTGCAGCGGCAAGTCTATACCAGTGAATTGCCCGATTGATATCCTTAGTAACACCTTTGCCGTGTTCGCACATTTCACCAAGCCAACATTGTTCCCTGGCAAATCCTTGCTCAGCAACCTTTTGATACCATTGGAATGCCTGGCTTTCATCCTTAAGAACGCCTTTGCCTTGTTCAAACACCTCACCAAGCGTGGATTGTGCAGCTGGTTCTCCCGCTTCCGCATGGGATCTCAATGTTCGCAAAGCTTCTTCATCAGCTTTCTTAAACAAGGCATCCAATTGATCTTTGGTTAACTCTACAAGTGGTGACTCTTTCTCATTCTCATCTAGAGATGACAATTCTTTGAGTGCGCTTTCTGCTTCAGCATCTCCTTGCGCAGCAGCCATTTTGTACCACTTCATAGCCTCTCGCTCATCCTTGGCTACGCCTAAGCCATATCTGTACGTAAACCCAAGATAGCTTTGTGCTCCTGCCTCTCCAGCCTCCGCATGCATTCTCAACAAGCGTAAAGCTTCGGCATCACCATCTTTGACTTCGCCAGACAAAACAAAAAATTCATCTCCAGTTAACGGCGCAAGAGCAGGTTTTGCGGGTGCCAAAGCCGAAGGTTTTTCGACGGGCGCAGGTTTTTTGTATTCAAGTTTTTCCTTAGGGGCGCCGCTTGGCTTAGCGAGAAGGCTTTGCTTGATGAAACGGCTGAGGGTGCCTTCGGGGCTTACAAGCCGCTGAACTTTGCGGAAAAATTCTTGGTCCTGTGGAGAAAGGGGATCAGCAGCATCTGTAGAGAGAAGCGTCTCTGCTTTGGAAGATAAGAGTGCGTTTAGATCTGCATCTTGTTCGATTTGGGGATTGTCGACGAGTTTGAGAACGAGATCTAAAAGAGTCTGCACTGTAGTAGGTGTTGAAGGTGCAGCTGGAAAATCAATCCCTAGATCTATGCAAATGTAGGGTAAGACTTGAAAGGTTGAGAAAAATGCGTACTCATCGCATTCGGGCACCTCTGTTTCAAAACAAGGGTGATAGATCATGTTGGTTGGATCTTTGGGATATGCAGAGTGTACAGGAATGAAGTGCGTTGTGAAATGCTGGTAGCCACCTTGTCCCTCTAGCTTGGTCATGTCAGTTGCCTTCTTAGGAATAGGAAAATCGCTGACTACGGGATAAGGTTTTCCCATGCAGCCCCAGGCGAGAAGAACGGTTTCGGGATAGTACATAGCGGCATAACGCACGCTATTGGTTAAATAGGCGGCACTCCCGAAAAAACCCAGATCTGTACTAGCAAAGGTGCCGGCTTTTGCGACTTTAGCTGAAGACTCCACAAGATGATGTTTTCCAGAAATTGCAAACCCATCGGCGCAGATGTCATCCGCACGCGCAGTTGCATGCCAAAGAGGAACATTATAAGTCTGTGTTAGGACATCTGTTCTTTTGGACGACTTGATATGAATAGGGGAGAACTGCGCAACTTGTGCTTCCCATCTTTTCATGGTCTTTTCACGCTGTGCTATTGGCGCTTCTTCTTTCCACGTATCACGAAGTTTGGGAGCGCGCGCTTCGATACTTCGGAGCATGGCTACGTAACCTTGAGTTAGCCCGGGGTTATATATTGCGCGCATGCTTCTAATGGCGCGCCCTGCGGGTTTGGTGTGATTAAAGTACTGCAGGACAAAATTGTATTCGGGATCGCTTCTTTCAATCGTGCAGGCTGTAAAAGTTCTAGGTGCTTCAGCAGCTTCTAGCTTTTTGAGCCTTTCAAATAGGCTTTTGCTGAAAAGCCAAGGCGAACGAGGATAGGTGTGGCTTGCAGCCAGACCGGGTGGGATAGTTGAAGAATCGCCGTGCGCTAATCCCGGAACTGGTTTAGATGCTCCTACTGCTGCCATGAAAATCTCCTCTAAAAAATAAAAAAATTGTTGAAGAGGAAATAGTCTAACGAGAGAAGGAAGCTAAAGTCAATGGCTGAAGCTGAAGCTGCAGCGAAAGGGGGGCATCTCGATTGCTGACGGCTCAAAAAGGGCGGAAATCTTCCGCCCTTGGTTTGTCTGAATCTGAACGTGTGTTTTTCTTACGGTAATAAGTGCCTATAGGTTCTGGCAATTTCGACAAAGGCATGATCTTCATAGCTGCCGGAAGAGTCATGACGAATGCTAAACACATTGAAAACCATCATCACCGCATATACAAAAATGAGGGCAAGGAGAACTACACTTAAATCCTGCGCAGGCAGGTTGATTCTTTTGGATTTCTGCAAACGACATCAGCGTTTCAGGAACCCACTTTAGCGCTTTGCAGTTTTCTCCGCGTTTGACTGTATCAAGATATGTTAGATTGGCCACTCTGATAGATTTCCATGCTAGAACGCCTTTTTCTGGGTCTGGAACAAGAAAAATTCCAGTTCCTTTCACGGAATTTTGTTCTTTTCCTTCTAATGTCTTGAGGGCATCAGGCGGGGTTTGATTTTTACTGCTGCAGGCGGAAAAACTTCTCGCAGCCGCCAAATGAGATTGCATTGTTGGTTTTAGAAAAGACTGCGAAAACTGAGTAAAAGGTCTTGCAGCTGCAAACAAAGGTGTCCTCATGCCTTGAGCGAGTCTTATTGAGAATGCCATATATTAAGCCTCCAGTTTAATTTGATGTTCAAAAAATTCAGCATGCAAAAGCATGTCGAAATGACACCAGCTTAACAAAATCTTAACAAACTTCAAGTATAATTTTTTTGAGCTTTTAAACATTTTCTTGAGATGTAGCTGCTTTTTTATTAGCCTGTTTGCGAATTTTCCAAATCGATTTGGAATGTCTACTTCAAGAACAAGAAAAGGAGAATTGTATGAGCACAGTGCCACTATCCTCAAGTTATAAAGCAGGATCAATGACTTCTTCAGATCAAGCAGCAAGCTATAAAGCGAAGTCGGATGAAAAATATACCTCCAGCAGCCTAGCACCCGCCCCTGCGCAAAATACGGTTCTAGTTGACGTAACCCAATTTGCAAATGTGATGCGCGGTCAGGGGCAGCCTTTTAATCCTCCACGCCAAGGCGATAGAATAGCATTTCCCGACTCAGATTCGTGGCCAAGCGTGTCATGGCAAACAAAGATGGGCGGATATGTGGATAGCGTAGTATTACCCAATCTAGTATTACCCAATCTTGAATCTAAAGGTGAGACAATAAAATTTCCCAATGGAGACACATACGTGGGAGAGGTTAGTGATGGAAAACCTCATGGCAAAGGAGTAATGAAGTACTATGGCTCTATATTTACGTCATATACGGGAGCTTTTGTCGCTGGTAATCGCCACGGCCAAGGGATTATGACATTACGGAATGGGGATAAATATGAAGGTAATTGGGCGGATGACGCGGCTGCTGGTCAAGGATATTATGAAAAATCCGGTGGAAGCTATGAAACAGGAATCTGGAAAAAAGGAAACCTGTTGACAGGACAAAAGGTGACCATGTTTATCGATCAATTCGGTGTAAAGAATACGGCCGTCGTGGAATGGAAAAATGGGAAAAAAGCCAATCCAGCTTCTGGTTTATGCGTTATTCTTTAAGAAGCTTAGCTTTGGCGTTTCTTCTCCTCTGATCGCTCAAGTCCTAAAGAGGGCTCAGCTGGAGCAAGAATGACAGCGTGTCTTGCTGCCCACGTTTTTTCTCGCTGATTTGCTTTTAGATTGTGATAGAGAGCTTCGAGATGAAGAATAACGACACTTTTGGTTCTCTCATTAATTTTTCGAACCAACTCGTTTTTTTCGATCTGTTTTTGTGTTTCTTCAGGCGTAGCGTCTCTGAGAAGATGCTCAGCAGCAGCTAAGCCGATTCCAAGCGCACCGAACACCGGAAATCCATTTATAAAACCCGCTCCTGCGGCTACTACGATATCTTTGGCCAAACCCCCCTTGGGCACTTTGCCGTTTAGGAGCTCTTTTTCGGCTTGTTCGCGCTCCACTGGGATATCATAGCCAAGCGTGAGTTCCACTAGATCTGAGACGTAACCTAAGCGTTGCAAAAGATAAGTTTGGAGTGTTGCTGGAAAGGGTTCAGTTAGAAATACGATTTCATCTCGATAGACAGGAAAATCTCCCTGAAAGGCAATAAATTTACGAAAGATGCTTAAGAACTCTTCGTATGTTTTTTCGGGTTTGAGTAGCGCTTGTGCCGAGTTGATATGAGATTGTAGGTTTTTATAGTCTTTTTCAAACTGTGTGTATGCATGAATTACAAAGCGCTGGAAAGGGGAATATAGAGAAGCTGCAGCCATAAGACCCTCGCAAAAGTATTGTTGTTTTGCCAAAGCAATATAATTGGATAAGATGTCTTAAGTCAATTAGTAGAACGAGTGCTTAGGTGGGGGGAAGCCTAGGTCTTTGTGCAACAAAGCCAGTGTAGTCACGACTGCGACGCTAGCAGAATGCTGCTGATCATTAGATCCGCTTCCTGTAAGCGTTTGATAGAACTTTTGCATCTGCGATTTAAGGTCGGTCAGATGAGTATTAAAGCCGTCTTGCTGGGAAGAGGGGAGCTGAGAGGCAAAATGGTCGATCTGTTTAACCAGTTCTGGAAACTCGCCGTGCAGTCCATTTAGAAGGATTGGATTGTTTCGATTCTGTGACATGTGATTGTGAATCTGGCCAATTGTATCCAAAAGTGTTTTAAGCTCTTGCTGAGGAGCAAATTCACTTGGTCCCGATACAATAGGCCGACCGAATCCAATAGGCGGAATGAGCATCTGTTTCTCTGTTTGTCACTCCTAATTAGCGCACAGCTAATTGTTTGTGAAGAAGAATTACGCACAGACGTTTTAAGGCAGTTTGTAGACATCCTCTTAACCTTCAAAAGAGCAGTCGACTTTCGAAGTGCTGATATTCGCTCGGATTTTGGCCTCAATAGCATGGGAAACTTTATATATAGGGTTGAACAACTTAAGTGGGTATTCAGCTTTGACAACAGTATGTTGACCCTCACGTTCGATATGAAAAGGCACTCGTATGGTCTTCAATAATTCGCTGTTGCCGGTAACTATAAAGCCTGACTCAGGGAATGAATTTAAGATGAACATATTCGGCCCTGCTAAAGCATTTGTGGCTACGCCTTGATGGCAATTGGCAAGAATCTCTGTAATCTCGTCTGAAGAGAAGTCATCCGCGGCCAGGTCGGCGATTAGTCTGTCAACGACCTTGTGCGCGGTATTAAATAGAGCATGACCGACCATTTGGCGGTCTTCTTCTTTATTCGGATAGGATTTGCCTTTGAAATAAATAATCTCTGATTTGCGTCCGATGTCTTTTACTGCAACGTCGATGGCCTCATCTCTTGCAATTTTAGCAGCCTCAACCGGGTCCGCAGATTTTAGTGTGTTTTTTCGCAGATCAGCATCTTTTACCCGAAAATACGCGCTATTCTCTGCATAGAAGTCGGAGAGGATCTCTTGCTCAAGTTCTCGATAAATAGAAAATGCCTCTTGGTAAGACCCGCGTCCAAGCTGAGCGCACACGAAATTGTAAACATCGAGAAAGATCTTTTTGATCTTCCATGAGCTTTTATATTCATTATCTAAGCAGGCTTTTTTGGCGTTCATTGCAGCCACGAAGTGATTTTTAGCGTTGATTAACTCTGCCCTGCTGAAATTCGGATTGGACATGATCTGTTTTACGACACGCGTAATCTTTTTTAAGCTAGCGCCACCCTCTACGTAATTTTTGATGCCTGTGGTAGTAGCATCATTGGGCTGCATTACTAAAAGGTCTTTTAAACCAACTTTGTTTGTCATAATGATCTCTTTGTTATCTTTAATAATAATTATAATATAGCTAGCAATTATTTTAAATATAAATCTTTACAGGTTGTAAGTTGTAAGATATTGTGTGTTAATAAGTTGTGATGTTCGCGCTAAAAGTTCATAGCGAAACACTTGATATAACGTTTTTGTTGCTATCTATTTGGCTATAAGTAAGATAGAAAGCATGAATCAAAAGTATAAGCAAGACTTTCTACAAGCAGGTAAATTGGCTGGTCAAGTGCGGGCCTATGGTCTTGCTCTAATCAAGCCTGGAGCCACTTATAACGAGGTGATTGCCAAGGTTAGGCAAAAGATTCAAGAGTTGGGCGCGATCCCTGCTTTTCCGCCTCAGATTGCTTTGAATGAAGTAGCGGCACATTTCTTGCCTGGGCCTGATGAAGAGATCATTTTTTCAGATCAGCTAGTGAAACTGGATATCGGCGTCTGTTTTAATGGGGCAATTGGCGATTGTGCGACTTCAGTTGATCTTTCGGGTAAGCATCAGAATATCATCGATGCCGCTGAAAAAGCGCTTTTGAATGCAGAGCGTAGCATTAAAGTGGGCATGCCCATTCGTTTAGTAGGCAAGATTATCGATGAGACGATCTCTTCATTTGGGCTTTCACCAATCAAAAATTTAGGCGGACATGGGCTGGGTTACTACAAAGTGCATACGCCACCCACAATTCCTAATTATGAAGATCGCTCAACAGCTGTGATTAAGCCAGGCATGACCTTTGCAATTGAGCCTTTTGCCACGAATGGAAAAGGTTTGATTTATGATGAGGGTATGCCGATGATCTTTTCGTTTATAAAAGAAGGGTCTACCCGTTCAGCACATGTGCGGCTGCTGCTTATAAAAATCAAGACGTTCAATGGGCTGCCTTTTGCCTTGCATGATCTTTTAGAAGAAGGCCTCAGCCTGTCGGAGGTTAAAACTGCTGTGAAAGAGCTGCTTCGCTCAGAGATAATTGCGGGCTATGCTCCTTTGATTGAAGAAGCACACGGATTCGTAGCTCAAGCTGAGAACTCTATACTGGTGGATGAAGACGGTCGCGTGTCTATCACCACTCGCCTTTAAGTCATTTTGAAGATTAACCACAGAGACACAGAGAGCACAGAGTGAAGAAAAGGAACTCTTTTTTTTGTAAGTGAAACAAAAAAAAGACATTTCCTCGCCTCCTAAACGTCGGCGAAGCCGAGAGAGTATTGTTTTTTTGCTTCGCTCGCGAAAAAACAATCTTTTCTTAACTCTGTGTTCTCTGTGGTAAATTCTTAGAATTAGCTTTTGGATTCGAGGGCGCTTAGGCGTTTTTCAAGTTCTTCGATTTTTTTCACATAATCGCTGATCTTGCGTAGCTGCACCTGCTGCCTGTTATAATCAGCAAGGGGCATCACCGGGCTGCCGGCATATTTTCCAGATTCAGTGATCGACTTGCTCACGCCACCGCGAGTAGCGATTAGGACGTTATTTGCAATTTCTACGTGGCCGACCACACCAGCTTGTCCACCGAAAATGACATGCTTACCTGTTTTGGAGGAGCCGGCAATACCGGTCTGAGAAACAATAATATTGTGCTCTCCAACTGTCACATTGTGTGCGATCTGAACTAGGTTATCTATTTTGGTGCCTCGAGAGATACGCGTGGTTTTAAAACGGGCGCGATCGATGGTGGTATTTGCGCCAATTTCGACATCATCTTCAATTTCGACATTACCCAGTTGATCAAGCTTATTATGTTGACCTTTGCTGTCGGTGGTGAAGCCGAAACCACATGAGCCGATTACGGCTCCGGGCTGGACGATAACGCGGCTACCGAGTACGCAGCGTTCACGAATGACAACATGGGGATAAAGGGTGCAATCTGCACCGATGATAACGCCGGCTCCAATGGAGACAAATGCTCCAATGCGCGTGCGGTCTTTAATCTCAGAGCCTGCATCGATTACAGCATAGGGTCCTATCAGCAGATCTTTTCCGAGTTTTGCGCTCGGGTGAATAATTGCTGTTGGATGAATCCCGTTAAATCCGCTGCGGCTGGCTTCGGTGAGAAGGTAAGTTTCAACGATGATTTGAAATGTACGAGAAGGGTCATCTGAAATAAGAAAATTTTTCCCCGCGATCAGCGGATCTTCTTTTCCAATACAGATGACCCCGGCATTCGACCTCTCCATCGTCTCCCGATAGCGCGCATTGGCTAAAAAGGAGGCTTCTTGTGGAGTTGCATGCTCGAGCGCATCCACGCCAGAAATTAACTGGTCGGGATTACCGACCAGTTTAGCCTGGGTGAGTTCGGCGAGTTCTGCTAGTCGAAATTGCTTAAGTGTCATTTCTTTGCAGGAGCGTCCGTTTTAGCAGCTTCAGGAGCGTTTTGGGCTGTAGCTTTAACAGGAGCCGCTTCTACTTTAGCAACTTCTTGAGCAGGTGCTGCAGCTTGAGCTGCAGAAGGGATCTGCTTTTTAGACTCTTGCTCATATACTCTGTCCATCTCGTCGATTACAAGATTGGTCACTTCGAGTTGTGTTGCAAAGAAGAAACAAGCTTCTTTATTTACAACCATAGATAGATGCTTATCTTTAGCAACTTTTTCAGCAGCTGTGCCGATATTGCTAGAAAGAAGTTGTACGATGCGCATGTTTGCTTGATTGAGAACTTGATAATACTGAGCTTGGTAACGGTTGAGCTCTTCGTTCAGCATGCGGAACTTGTTTTTGAGTTCATCTTCACCTTCTGGAGAAAGTCCATCCATAAACTCTGGGTCGTTCAACTTGTTGTTGATCTCGACGAGTTGTTTGTCAGTATCTTCGAGAAGTGTCGAGAGTTGTTTTTTTAGTGCTTCGAAAGAGGCTTGTTCTTGTTTTCCGAGTTTTGAGTCGGTAATGCAAGATGCAAAATTAACGACTCCGATATTAGCTGGAGATTCAGCGGCTTCGCAGGCACCTGTCAAAGCAGCCAGAGAAGTTAAACAGACCATAAAAAAACGATTTTTCATAACTCTACTCCTTTTAAAATTTAGAGAGTTTGTTGCTAACACTTAAAATTGTCCTCCCATCGAGAAGAAGAAGCGACGTACTTGGCGATGGTTATCAGGGTTAATTGGGAATCCGACACCGAGAATTACAGGAACGCGGTTAATCAATTCTAATCTTACGCCCACGCCATAACTCATGTTGAGGTGACCAAATGAAAAGCGTTTTAAGTTTACCGAACCGGCATCGGCAAAGACGAACGCGTCGGCAAATTTAAAGATCTCTTGGAGGTACTCAACTGACAAGAGAGTAGATGAGATACCACCCTTAGGGTCTCCGTTATGGAAGTGCGGGCCGAGGTCGAATTGTTTGTAACCGCGAACTGAGTTTTCTCCGCCGAGGAAGAAGCGCTCACTCTGAGGAATTTTGTTTGGGCTATGTGTTTTTAAGACAGGCTCGATGAAGCGAGCCTCAGCGCGATATTTCATCACGCCTTTTCGCCAGATGCTTTGATAGTAGGTATTGATGTAACCGAATCGCATGAATGTAAAATCTCCACCGATACCAGTATATTCAGCTTCAAGCATAGAGCGAAAACCGTTATGCGGTTTAATTGCGCTATCTGTTGAATCGTAATTTAGCGAGACGCCTGAACTTGAGAGTAGACCATGGCTGCGTGCTTGGGTGCGCTCTTCGCGGCCGGCATCGTGATCGATATGTGTGCTCGATTCGCGTATGCGGTATCTCCATCCGAATGACCAGTAGGGAGTAAGGGGATAAGAGGCAAAGAGGCTCGAACCTAAGGTGCGGATGGTGTAGTCTTTGGCTTGCAGG
This sequence comes from uncultured Chlamydiales bacterium, assembly GCA_963700985.1. Lineage (GTDB taxonomy): Bacteria > Chlamydiota > Chlamydiia > Chlamydiales > Rhabdochlamydiaceae. Next base: position 705,693 of record OY969554.1, on the reverse strand, counting down.
TTGCTGCGGGTTAACTCTCCGTTTACGCCCACTCTCCAGAGAGTGTCACGGAAATAAGGAGTTAACCAAGAGAGGGTATACGTTTGCTGTTTGGCGCCCACGTTGATGCGCGCTTGTGCATATTCACCGCCTCCGCGTATGGCTGAAAGGCCTTTATTAAAGACTTTGAAGAGGCCTTTGTAGTTGAAATTACTCTCTGAAATATCGAGTCCGCCGAAGATGTTATCGGCTGAGCTGAAACCGCTAAAGAGGCTGATACTGCCGGTATGTGCTTCTTCAACTTCGATAAAGACGTCGCGATAATTTTCTCCAAGCGATTGGTCTTCTTGAGTTCTTACAGCGTAAACGTTGACGTTCTTGAAATAGCCAATATTTTCAAGACGCATTTGAGTGGCTTTTAATTTAGCAGAGTCAAATGTTTCACCTGGGATAAGCAGGGATTCATGCAGGATGACTCGCGGCTGTGTTTGGGTATTTCCGATAATGCGGATCATGCCGATTTTGTACTTCTGTCCTTCTTCAATTGCAAAGTGGACATTGTAAATAGGCGCATCTGAAGCGAGTTGCGTTTCATACTGTACGCTGGCATCGATGTGTCCTTTACGGCCGTATAAGTCTTTGATGTATTGCGCTGTGTCACGCAATTTTTCAGGAGAGTAGATCTCTTCAGGATGCACTGCAAAGCGACTTTCGATCTCTTTATCGGTAAAGAGGGTATTGCCATCGAAGGTAATCGTGCCGAAATGGAAAATCGGCCCGCGTTCGGCCGTGATTTCAATAATGATTTTTCCTTCGGACTTAGCTTCAAGGATTTTGATGTCTACTTTGGCATCGGCATAACCGTTGTTTTGCAGTAGGTTGACAATGGTCAATCGATCTTGATCAAGCGCTTCTTCGTTATAAATGCCTCCGCCCGAAATCCAACTTGTGAAAAAGTTATATTTTTTCGTGTGGATCATCTCGAGCAGTTCGCTCTCTTCACTTGAAGTAAAACCTTTGAAGACAAGCTTATCGATTTTGCCCGAGCGTCCTTCCCTGACGTTGATGTCGATATCGACTTCATTTGTCTTACTATCAGTCGTAATTCTGTAATCCAATTGCGATTCAAAGTAGCCCTTTTTGACGTAGAACTCTTTGAGTTTATTGAACGCTTTATTGAACTGCTGGCGGTTAAAAGACGAAGAGGGTTTAACACCGAGTTCTTTTTGAAGAGCCTTGGTTTTTATGTACTCATTCCCATGCCAGCGAATCGTGCGGATGTTTGGCTTGGGCCATAGTTTTAAAGTGATGTAGACCTCTCCATTTACCACTTCGATCTTAGGTTCTACCCGATCGTATTCGTCAGAAAGTGCTTTGAGGTCGCTATCGAAAGTGGTCTGTGAGAAGGGATCGCCGATTTTGGTCTTCAGTCTTGAAACAACTGTTTTCGCATCGAAAGTAAATTGTGGTGGGGGATTTTCAAGCGAAATATCGATGTTCCCAACAGGTCTTTCTTCATAGGCTTCTACGGGGGCAGAATAAAGAGCACCGGGTGCTGAAAGAGAAGCACAAGTGAAAAAAAGAAGAGAGAGTGCGCGAATAGAGGTTTTGTTCATCAGTGGGTGCTAAAGTAGGGAAGTATTCAAAATGTTGGTCGATTATAGATAGGCGGATGGAATATTTGCAAATCAGGAACTTCTCCGAGAAAATTTACTCGGAGGGTTCTCATAAGGGTCTAGGGTTTCATTTATAAAGTAGATATTTTTCGCGGATCTTTAAAAATGCCTCTCTTTCCGTCTGCTGGAAGGGGATCAATTTCCAAGCCACATAGCGATCGCTTAAGAGTAGATTCCACATCTCGCGATTGCCGCAAACCTGACAAAAAGATTTTTTCTTTGCTGCATTGATGCCTGCGAGTCGAGAATCGACCTGTTTAGGATAGAGCGTTTTGAGCATTCCCAGGAGGAGGGACTGCACGGCCACCGGATGGTATTCAAGGGTTGATGTAATAATAATTTTAACGCCCTGGCAATCTTTACCTTTATAGGCGCCATAGAATGGGCGGAAATAGAAGGGCAGAAACTTTACACCTGGGAGTTTCTGATTATTGAGCTGTTTGGCAAAGTTAACCGCATTGATCCAAGGGGCGCCAACAATTTTGAAAGGAAGTGTATAGCCGATGCCGATATTGACCAGTTCGAGCATTCCTAGGATTCCTGTGGAAGCATAAAAGAAGGGGGTGTCTGGCTCTGGGATGTAGGGGCTAGTGGGAACCCATGGCAAGCCAGTATCTTTAAAGCTCATAGTGCGTTTCCAGCCACGCATCGATACGATTTTAAGGTCGCATCCAATCTTATATTCAGCATTGAAAAAACGCGCGAGTTCGCCGATCGTCATCCCGTGGCAATAGGGGACATTGACGTAACCTATAAAGGAGCGCAGCTCTTCTTTCATCATCGGCCCATCCACAATGATGCCATTGATGGGATTGGGACGATCGAGCACAACCACAGATATGTTCTTTTTGGCAGCTTCTTCCATCACATAGAAAAGCGTAGATGCAAAAGTATAAGATCTGCAGCCGACTTCTTGCATATCAAAGACGAGCGTATCGATGCCTTTTAACATCTGTTCAGTCGGGCGCCGCGTTTCTCCGTGCAAGCTATAGATTGGAATGGTTTTAGCGGAGTGAGGGAGCTTTTCAGAAGCATAAGCACTTCCATTTAAGCCATGTTCCGGCGCAAAAAGTGCCACAAGAGAAAACTCTTGTGCGTCTTTAAAAAGATCTATTGTCGATTTTAACTCGCGATTGACCCCAGTGTGGTTGGTAATCAGTCCGATTTTCTTGTTTTTTAGGGTGTTGGCAAAGCCCTCTTTAAAAAAAAGATCAATACCGGTCTCTACGCCGCCATCGGCACAAAGAGAAGTCGAAAGAGCTACGGCAAGTATAAATAATATTTTACGCATGTTAAAATCCTTGTCTTCCTGAAAAAGCGCGCGAGAGCGTTCCACCATCTACAAAATCTAAAGAGCTACCCATAGGTAGGCCAAAAGCTAGTCGCGAAACTTTGATATTAAAATTTTGAAGCTGCTCACGCAGATAAAGAGCAGTGGTATCTCCCTCAAGAGTCGAGTCGAGGGCGATTGTGATTTCTTGAACTTTTAGTGTTTCAATACGGCGCTTTAGCCCTTCAAAATTGAGATGTTGTGGGTGTCTTCCTTCTAAAGGTGAAAGCAGCCCTCCTAGGACATGATAGAGGCCTTGAAAGGTGCCTGTTTCTTCAATGGCAAAGACATCTTTAGCGGTGGCAATAATGCACAAATGATGTGTCTCGCGCTTGGTTATATCGCAAAAATCGCAACTTTTCTCATCCATTAGGCAGTGGCATTCAGGGCAGGTGCGAATGCGCTCTTTAGCGGTGGCCACAGCTTCGGCTAGTTCGCCAATTTGATGATCTGGCCAAGCAAGCATGTGGAAAGCAAAGCGTTCAGCCGTGCGGCTACCTACGCCAGGAAATTTTTTTAAAGTAGCAATCAATTTTAGAAGCGGAGCAGGATATTTTGACATAGCGACTAAAATAACTAACCCCCGAGTAAAAAACAATTTCCCTTTAAAAAAACCGATTGCTTGTCTCGGTTTCCAGATTGGATATTTTTCTATAGGTTTTCTATGGGTTGCCTTTGAAAAACTAGTATTGAAGCTTTGTTTTTTTTCTCAGATAGGGTAAAATTGACGCAACCTTAACAAATAAATTTTAATATTTAGGAACTTAACGCATGTCAGTTAAAGCCAGAATCATCGGATTAGGCTCCTATTTGCCTAAGCGTGTCTTGAGCAATCAAGACCTAGAGAAGATGGTTGAGACATCTGATGAGTGGATCTTCTCGCGCACAGGCATGAAAGAAAGACGCATTGCCGAAAGCGATGAGTACACCTCTGACATGGGATTCGAAGCTGCTAAAAAAGCTATTGAAGATGCAGGTATTTCTCCTCAGGAGATCGATCTGATTTTAGTAGCTACTCTGACACCAGATTATATTTTTCCAAGCACAAGTTGTCTGATTCAATCGCTTCTTAAAATACCTAATGCAGCAGCTTTTGATGTGCAAGCAGCCTGCACCGGCTATATTTATGCGCTTTCGATGGCTAAGGCTTTTGTTGAATCTGGTCTCTATAAAAACGTTTTAATTGTCGCTTCAGAGAAGCTCTCTTCGATTATTAACTATAAAGATCGCAATACGTGTGTTCTCTTCGGAGATGGGGCCGCAGCTTGTGTTGTAAGCGCTAAAGGCAAAGGATTAGTGATTCGAGAGGTTTGTTTGGGAGCCGATGGTGAACAAGCCGAACTACTTATTTTACCAGCTGGTGGTTCACGCAAACCAGCTACGCAAGAAACAGTCGCTAGCGATCTTCACTATCTCAAGATGGAAGGTAAAGAGGTCTTTAAACACGCAGTGCGTCGAATGGAATCTGCCTCAAAAGAATGTTTAGACCGAGCTAAACTTGCCGAGCAAGATATTAGTTGGATTGTACCACACCAAGCTAACGTACGCATTTTTGAAGCATTGGCCAAACGTTTTCAAGTGCCAATGGAACGCGTATATATGACGATTTCCAAATATGGGAACACCTCAGCATCTTCGCTGGGGATCGCCTTAGATGAGCTCATGCGAGAGCGTAAAATTGCGCAGGGAGAAAATCTGCTTCTGACCGCTTTTGGTGCCGGGCTTACTTGGGGAGCTTCCATTTTAACTTACGAAGATGAGGTTTAATGAGTAATAGATTTGCTTTTCTCTTTCCGGGACAAGGAGCGCAATATGTCAATATGGGCAGAGATTTCTCTGACCAATTCGCAACAGCACGCCACACGTTTGAAGAGGCTGACGATCTACTCTCCTATGCATTTTCTGAACTAATTTTTAATGGTCCATCAGAAGAGCTTACTTTAACCAAGAACAGCCAGCTCGCTATCTATATTGTCAGCGTGGCTATCTGGCGCACATTTCAAGAGCAGTTTCCCTCTATTCAGCCTGCAGTATGTGCAGGATTGAGCTTAGGTGAATATACCGCTTTAACTGCTGCACATAAGATCTCTTTTGCCGACTGCTTGATGCTGGTGAAAGCCAGAGGTCAGTTCATGCACGAAGCGTGCATCTCTTCACCGGGAACCATGCGCGTTGTTTTAGGCTTAGAAGTCGAAGCTGTCGCACAAGCACTCGCAACATTAAATGGCGTATGGATCGCAAACCTAAATTGCCCAGGCCAAGTTGTGATTGCAGGTAAAGAGGTAGATATTGAGATAGCAGCCACGTTGCTTAAAGAGCGCGGCGCTAAACGTGTGCTGCCTTTAGATGTTTCTGGTGCATTTCATTCACCGCTAATGCGTGAAGCCCAAGAGAGACTTAGACCATTTATTGAGAGCACTACACTGCGCGATAGTCTTGTTAATGTTGTGGTAAATGCCGATGGCGATACGGTGCGATCTTTAGATGAGTTAAAAGCTGCGATGATCAAACAGGTAACTAGTCCTGTGCTCTGGGAAAAAGGCATCCGTAGCATGGATAATAACGGAATCGATCTCTATATAGAAATGGGTTGCGGTAAGACGCTAGCCGGCATGAATAAAAAGATCGGCGTTACTTCTCCCACAATCAGCATCGAAAAAGTCACAGATCTAGAGAGTGTCTTAAAATCCCTACCTTCAGCTCAAGGAGTATGACCAGATGACCCTGCTCAAAGATAAAAAAGCTCTAATCACAGGTGGAACTGCCGGCATCGGTAAAGAGATTGCGCTGCGCTATGCGCGTGAAGGTGCACATGTTGCTATTTTTGGAACGAATGCAGAGAGATCAGCCGAAGTGCTCAAAGAACTCGAACAGGCTCGAGTATCGCCAGAACAGAAATTTTTCACTGAGATCGTCAACGTTTCTGATAAACAGGCTGTTGAAGCTTCAATCCAACATTTGCTCACGCATTTTGGCACCTTTGATATTTTAGTGAACAATGCGGGTATTACGCGCGATAACCTTCTCATGCGCATGAGCGAAAGCGATTGGGATGAGGTGATGGATGTGAATCTAAAATCCATTTTTAATACATGCCAAACACTGATTAGACCTATGCTCAAGGCCAGAAGTGGAAAAATCATTAATATCTCTTCAGTCGTTGGCTTGACAGGAAATGCAGGGCAGGTGAATTATGCTGCATCCAAGTCAGGAATGATTGGATTTACGAAGGCGCTCGCTCAAGAGCTTGCCACACGTGGAATTTGTGTAAATTGTATTGCGCCCGGCTTTATTAAGACGCGCATGACAGACACACTTACAGATCAACAGAGGGAAGGCATCCTTAAAAAAATTCCCATGGGCCGCATGGGCTCTCCAGATGAGATTGCAGATGCCGCAGTCTTTTTAGGGTGTCACTTGTCCAATTACATCACAGGACAAGTTTTGACGGTTGACGGCGGAATGGTGATGTAAGTTATTTATTGTTTACAGTTATTTTTTTGAAAGGAGCGTGAAGATATGGAAGAAAAGACCATGACAATTGAAAAAGAAGTCATCGACATCGTCACCGAACAGTTAGGTGTAGATGCAGCTGACGTAACACTGCAAAAGTCTTTCGTAGAAGACCTTAATGCAGATTCACTAGATTTGACAGAGTTGATTATGACTTTTGAAGAGCGCTTTGGCTTTGAGATCTCTGAAGAAGAGGCTGAAAAGCTAAAGACTGTAGGCGACGTCGTTGCTTACATTCAGAAGAAGAAAGCTTAATAATCTGTTCTAGATTCTGGAAAAAAGAGCTCCTATTCGTTTGGGAGCTCTTTTGCTTTTCCCAGGAATTATTCTGTAAAACTGCCCAATTCTTGAAATCGTTTTAGTTCTTGAATTTCATCTGAACGCACAAATGGTTGTGGCATATCTGCACGTCTGGACTCTGGCTGTGAAGTGTGAACAGAGAATGTATAAAAAGGTCTGGGTAAAGAAAAAAACAACTCTTGCAGGTCCTTTAATTCTTGATTATTAGAATCGGCAATCGCAGTTTCAATGGATTCAAGGCTGGATGCAACATCACTCAAGCCTGCAGGAACACCGCTAGATTGTGCAGCTGGCATTTCTTGGGATAGTAATGCTGGATTTGAGGAAGTTACAACAGATGAATCTAAAGTAGTAGAAGGTGTAGTCATAAAGTCCGTGGTATTTCTGAAAAATTATTCTGGGTGAGTCTTGAGTTCTACCCACATGTGCTGCAGCTCTTTGTAGGGCAGCAGCACTTTCGTGAAGTGGTAATTTCTAAATTTGCTTAAAGAAGATTCGATGAGATCGCGATCTGCGGGATCGAGCGAGCGCAGAAAGGTGGGATGGAGAATGGCAGGGAAAAATCCATAGGTGTCGTAATGTCTTTTGATTGACGAGAGGCGGAAGAGGTAGTTGATGAACTCATAGACGAGATCTTCTTTCTGGCTAGCTTCGGGAATCGAGATGTTTTCGATGGAGAGGAAGCTGCCTTCTTTGGGAACCACGAAGTCGATGTAGGGGAATTTGCGCTTGGCGCGCCAAATGTAAGAGCTAGAAGCGACCACCACGGGGCAGTTCTTAGTAACCAGAAAATAATCGCCGCGAAAATCGGCATACGCTTCCACCCAACTTTTTTGAGTGAGGAGTAAGTTTTTAACGCTTTGAGCTTGCGCAGGATCTAACTCGTCGATGGCGCCATAGAGATAGAAGGCGGCAAGTAGGACCGTCTCGATTGGATCGTTGAGCATGGTGATCTTATAATTGATCTGTTGCTGGTCAAAAATGGCTTTCCAGCTGGGATCGAAGGGTTTATCCAAGAATGAATTTTTGTTGATGCCAAGGCCGAAGATCTCCCACTCAAAGGGGATGCAATAGCGATTTTCCGGATCGTAGCCATGACCTAATAGAAGAGGGTTGATCTCTCCAAAGAAGAAGACTTTCTCTTTATTGATCTCTTTCAATAAGCCTTCTTTGGCCAGTAGCGGAACGACATAATCAGAAGGGATGACGAGATCGTAGCCTTCGCCGCGCGTGGCTTTCATTTTCACTAGTAGCTCTTCATTTGAAGAGTAGTAGTTCAGATAAATTTTGATGCCGGTCTCTTTTTCAAACTCAGCGATTACTGAAGGGTCGAGGATATCGCCCCAAGCAAAGACGTTGATGCTTTTTGGCTCAAAATGCACGACTTCCCACTTGGGCGCATACAGGGCCGCGAAGATCAGTACCAACCAAAATGTGATAACACCGCAGCGGATGATCCATTTCATATTAGAAGAACCGTATGCGGGTTTTTAAAGAGAAGAAGAGAAGCACCAGCAAACTGCTTAAAAAGAGCAGCAGTGCAGAAAGAGCATTAACCACAGGGGAAACACCCGAGCGCAGCATGGAGAGAATGTAGAGTGAGAGTGTTTGCGAAGAGCTGCCCGCGGTGAAGTAGGAGAGGATGAAATCATCGAATGAGATGATGAAAACAAGCAGTGCGGTTGCGATGAGTGAAGGCGTAAGCAGAGGAAGCGTGACCTTGAAGAAGGTCTGAATAGGTGAGGCTCCTAAGACGAGTGAAGCTTCCGTTAAGTTGTAATCGAGTTCAAGAAAGCGCGCATACACGATGGGAATGACAAAGCCCAGTCCGAGCACAGTGTGTGCGACAATCAGTGTGGTAAGCCCTAAGGGGACAGAGATCATCGTGAAGAAGGTAAGCAAGCTCACTGCCAGCACGGTTTCAGGGATGATCAGATTTCCATAAAAGAGCGCGAGGTATTTGCCGACGCGTCCGCCTTGAGCTGCATAAAAAATTAATAAAACGCCGATCGCTAAGCTAATCATGGTCGAAAAGACGGCCACGATGAGCGAGTTGCCAAATGCTTTCCAGAGATAGACCGACTCGAAGAGTTCGACATACCATTTAAGTGTAAAGCTTTTCCAGGGCGAGGGAAAGCCTTCGCTGTTGAAAGAGAAAACCAGCAGCACGAGTATTGGCACATATAAAAAGAGGTAGATGGCGGCAACACCGATCAGACTGCCAATTTTTCCTAAGCGTTTTGTGCTATGCATGTCGTGACCTCGGCATGAATAGACGGTTGATAAGTAGATAGAGGCAGCCAGCAGAAATGACCAGAAAAAGACTCGCCACCACCATGAAGGCAGCTCCCAGTTCACCAGTGTCTTCACCTAGAATATAATGCGATACCACGCTACCTACAAACATTAGCTTATCTCCGCCCATAAGCTCTGGGATTGCAAATTCACCAAATGAGGGGATAAAAACCAGAAAGAAGCCCGCCCGGATGCCGCGAAGGCTCAGTGGTAGCATAATCCGTCTAAATGTTTGTAGCCAGCTGGCGCCTAGATCAAAAGAGGCTTCGATCAGTCGATAGTCAAAGCGTTCTAAAGAGGAGTAGATCGGCAGAATCATGAAGGGGAGGTAGTAGTAGACCATCATCACCATAATGGCAAAGACCGAGTTGAGCATATGCAAGGGTTCTTGAATGATGCCTAACTTCATCAATAGGCAATTGAGAAAGCCTTCGCGTTCGAGTACAAAAAACCAGGCGTACACATGCAGTAAAAAGTTGGTCCAGAAAGGAACGATGAGCAGAAAGAGGAAGAGATTTTTATATTTCTTACCTCGGAAGGCCAGAAAATGTGCCAAAGGATAGCCAATGAGTAAGCAGAGTAGGGCGTTGCTTAATGCTAGCAGAAGTGAATAGCCAATTACGCGCAGATAGGTGGGCGAAAAGAAGGGGAGTAGCTTTTCTAATGTTAGACCTTCGATCTGTCCGCTGGTTGAAAACTGCAAAAAGCTTGAGATCACGATCAAGAAAATCGGCAGATAGAAAAAGAGGATCTGCCAGATCAAAGCAGGCATACCAAATGCAAATGGCGCTTCAGAAGTAGGTGGCTTGGGCAGGAATTTAATTTTCATTTTTCTAAGATAACCACGTTCTCTTTTTGCCAATAGAGCGTCACTTCGTTGTCATAATCGATTACTTCCTGGGGGAAGTGTTCTTCATTCTGTTCGAAGACTTGCAAGCGAAGATGGTTTTTGAGCAGCACATTGTATTGCGTAGAGCGGCCGTGGTAGACGATCGATTGCACGATGCCTTTAACGCTGTTAGAGAAGTTTTTAACTTCATTTTTAGAGATGAAGATCTTTTCTGGGCGCAAGCTCAACAGAATATCGCAATTTTCATGCATCCACTCTTTACGTTGTGGGATGGTGATTTTGAAGCGGCCGAGATCAGGGATCTCAATCTCTGGTTCGTGATCTAGGTTTTTAAGCTTGCCGCTGAGGATATTCGTTGTGCCGACAAATTTGGCAACAAATGAGCTAACCGGAAATTCGTAGATCTCTTTTGGTTTGCCGATCTGTTCAATGACACCATTGTGATTCATAATTGCCATCTGATCTGCCACAGTTAGCGCTTCGAACTGATCATGCGTCACATAGACGAAGGTCGTTTTGAGTTTGTCTTGCAGCTCGATTAGTTCGATCAGCATGCGCTCGCGAAGTTTAAAATCTAGCGCGGCAAGAGGCTCATCGAGCAGAAGTACATCGGGTTCATTTACAATGGCGCGCGCAAGCGCCACGCGCTGCTGCTGTCCGCCAGAGAGTTGACTGGTGAGCTTGTAGATGTGGTTTTCAAGATGGAAAGCCTCGAGGATTTTGAAGACTTTCTGCTCAATTTCAGCTTTCGGCAATTTTTTAAGTTTCAGGCTATAAGCCACATTTTCAAATACATTCAGATGCGGGAAAAGCGCATAGTTTTGAAACACGATGTTAATCGGGCGCTCGTGAATAGGCAGATGCGTGATATCTTGAGAGCCGAGGTAGATTGCACCAGAATCTGCTGTTTCGAGTCCTGCAATCAGACGCAGCAGCGTGGTTTTCCCGCAGCCGCTTGGTCCAAGCAGTGCAAAAAACTTTCCAGCGGGTATGGTGAGGTCGATCCCATCGATGATGAGGCCGCCGTTGATCGTCTTTTTTAAGTTCTCAAGCTTTATGCTTCTCATAGGTCCTTTTGGCCAAAGTCGGTGCGTAGAAAACTCATTTTACGCCTCTCGACTTGATTTCGCTAGTCGAAATATGCTTTTCTGTGTAAAAAATTCACTCATGAGCCAGTTGCAGAACTTGCTGTGGAGTCCAATTTGGACCCGAATTGAAGTTTTACAACAGCCTCTTAAGACTTAAGTTGGAAAAAAGATGGATAAAAGAAAAGTAGTAATTATTGGGTCTGGACCGGCTGCCTACACCGCGGCAATTTACGCGGCTCGCGCGAATTTATTCCCTCTCGTTTATGAGGGCTTTTATGCCGGTGTGCCTGGTGGACAGCTCATGACTACCACGGAAGTAGAGAACTATCCGGGCTTTCCAGAGGGAATTACTGGGCCTGAGCTAATGGATAGGTTCCGTCGTCAAGCAGAGCGCTTTGGCACCACGATCTTGACAGAAGATGTGCTTAGCATTGAGCTTTCAAATCGTCCCTTTGTAGTGAAAGGCAGCCCTACTACTGTTCAAACAGAATCTATTATCATTGCTACCGGTGCCACTGCTAAGCGCCTCGATGTACCTGGTTCAAAAGAGGGTGAGTTTTGGCAAAAGGGTGTTACTGCCTGTGCCGTATGCGATGGCGCCATGCCGATTTTCCGCGATAAAGAGCTCTATGTAATTGGGGGCGGCGATAGCGCAGTCGAAGAGGCTGTTTTCTTAACGAAATTTGGCTGCAAAGTGTATATCGTCCACCGAAGAGATCATTTGCGCGCCTCTAAGATTATGATTGAACGGGCGCTGCGTAACCCAAAAGTTGAAATCATCTGGAATAGCGAACTTGTGCGTGTTGAGGGAGATAGCGTAGTGCGTGCAGTTGTTCTAAAAGATATTAAGACAAATCAAGAGACCAAGCGCGTGGCAGGTGGCGTCTTTTTTGCCATTGGCCATGAGCCAAACACCAAATTTTTAGGCGGTCAAGTTGGCTTGAATGAGAAGGGGTATATCAAAGTTGTAGCTGGCTGTACGAACACAAATATCGAAGGCGTGTTCGCAGCAGGAGATGTGCAAGATCCTGTATATAGACAAGCCATTTCTGCGGCTGGATCTGGCTGCATGGCGGCCCTGGACGCAGAGCGCTGGCTTTCATCGAAGGGTCTCATCGATTGATTAAAAAGAGTCTGCTTGCCATTTTCTTTTGCATTCCTCAATTGCTATCTGCGCTTCCTAAGAAGCCATGGCTGGGGAATGTCTATGAGTTTTTTTTCGATGCTGAATATACCTTTAGCTATTATCGACATGTCGCAAACGGAGAGCCAGGCACAAAGCACTCTTCGAATGACAACCAGTTCATCGCTGGATTAGGATTTACACCCACAGACTCTTTGGATATGGCGATCGAAGCAGAAGTCTCTGACACCACACGCCAATCTTGGAATCTGCGCAGCGTGGCGATTCAAGCTCGCTATCTTTGGCTAGATGATATCATCGGTGATCCTATCAGTCTGACCACCGGTGTAAGCATCCGCGGCGTGCATCACAGTAGTTTAAGGGATATTAGTTGTCCGTATCCTGCTGAGGCGAATTTTGAATTAAATTTAAGTTTGGGCAAGGAGTGGAGCCGGGGACCATATTGGAATGTGCGCAGCTACGCTTTTGGTACGGTGGGGATTGCCAACCATGGAGCGCCCTGGAATCGCTTTTTTGCTGCGATCGAAACCAATTACAACGACAAGCATCAATTCCATCTCTTCACACGTGGAGATTTTGGCTACGGTCATAAAAATCACGTGAATGTGCCGCACTTTCATGGCTATGCCTCAATTCATCACCAGTCTGTAGATGTGGGCGTCGCTTACGCACGCCATTTCCTAGTCTGGGGAAAGCTTACATTCGAGTATGCCCATCGCGTATTTGCGCATGCTTATCCAGAACGTAGTAATTATTTCACAATCTGGTATCATCTGCCCTTTTCGTTTTTCTAACGTGGGGATTTATGAGAACCAAATACTTCGTGTGTCTTTTTCTGAGCTGTGCAGCCTTAGCTATGGCTTCCAGTGATAACAGAATACCCAACACAATGCCGGCCGAGTTTGCCGATTTTGATCTCAAACAAGATCGCATGCATGTTTCCAGCGACACGGTTTACATTGTTTCCAGTTTTGACTCAAGCGATCATGTAACGGCATATGACTATTACGGCGCTCGCTTATGGGATGCTAAGTTTCATGCCAAGATCATCTCCTGGCAAGTGCGCGATAATTACATCTTCATCTTTTCCAAAGCTCGCTCAGGTTTTAAGAGCTATCTTAGCTGCGTGAGCCGTCACACGGGCCACATCATCTGGGAAAAATAAGCAGATTTTTTAAACGGTGTCGATAGAGCCGGGCCTTATTGGTAAATCATTTACAGGATATGCAGGATCGCAAAGCGGCAGGATACGCAAGATATTTCTTCTATCCTTCATATCCTGCCTGATCCTGCCTGATCCTATATATCCTGTTACTTTTATCTCTTCAGTCAGGCGATCTCTGTAAGGATTTTTTTTAGTTGGTCCAGATGGCTACAGCGCTGGCGTAGTGCTTGCAATGGCTGATCGAGAGAAGAACTTCAGGATTATTAAAGGAAGATTTTAAGCGCTCAGAGAAAGTGACATGTGGTCTGCCTTTATCGTCGTTGAGGATTTCAATATCTTTCCATGACAGATGTTCGCCAAAGCCCGTGCCGAATGCTTTAGCGATGGCTTCTTTGGCAGCAAAGCGACCAGCGAAGTGGCTGACAGAATCTTCATGCTTTTGTGCATAAGACTGTTCTTTGGATGTGAAAAGTCTCTCTATGAAGCGATCTCCGTGTTGCTTAATGCTGTCACGGATGCGCTCGATTTCAATGATATCGTTGCCAAGCCCGCGGATTGAAGCGTTACTCATCTTCAGGTTCTCCTTCATATTCAAGCCCGCCTTCTAGATCCATGGCATTACAGAAGATCATCCTGCCGGCCGTAGTATGTTTGACGGAAAGGACACGCGCTTCGATAATCTCACCTAGATATTTTCCGCCGCCATTTACCACTACCATGGTGCCATCTTCGAGATAGCCGACACCTTGTTGTGGTTCTTTGCCATAGCGTTGAATCTTAATTTTGATAAACTCGCCAGCTTGCATCAAGGGTTTTAAGGCATTAGAAAGCGTGTGTAGGTTAATCACGCGCACGCCATCGAGAGTGCCGACTTGGATACGGGTTGGATCTGCGGAAAGAATATTCGCGTCGAGAAGGCGGGCTAAGCGTACAAGTTTTCCTGAGAGCTCTTTTACTTCTGGGAAATCTGTGTCGTTGTAGCGCATTTCAAGTGTCGGGATGCCTTCGAGTTTTTTGAGCACATCCAGCGCGCGCCTGGCTTTAACTTTGGTAATCTCATCGCCAGTTTCCGATTGCGCATAGAGTTCTTTAATGATGAAGCGCGGGAAAACCAATTGATGATCGAAGATGCCAGTTGCACAGACATCAATAACTCGTGCATCTAAAAGGATCGACTGGTCGATTAAGAGATCTTTTTTCTTCTGCACAGTGGGTGCGAATTTTACAAACGGGATGCTGACATAAAGTTCATCAGATGCGCGCAGGGTCATGATGGCACCGAGATATGTGCCGAAGAGAAAAAGCGCAATCTTAATAATTTCAAGTGTCTGCGGCTGCATGGCGATTGAGATTGAACTGATGTCGAGCACCGCATCAAAAATAAGCACAAGCGCTTGGCCCATGAGATAGCCGATGAAGATTCCAATGATGGCCACATTGAAAGCGCGTAGATTAAAGCGTCTAAAAAGATTATCAAATCCGATGAGGGCAAAGCCGAATAAAATGCCGATCGACACACCTATAAGTGCATTTATTGTGGGAGTTCCAACCGCGGATGAGAGCATAAAGGTGGTCATGAAAAAAATACTGAGGATCATAAAAAGGATCCGCATAAAGGCGAGAGAAATATTCATTTTTTTGTCCTTTAGAAACCTGGTTAATATTGTATTACAAATCTAGGCTAAGATATGCTGATTCTAGATACAAAAATCTTTTTTGTCGAAAGGATACATCCAAGGATAGATCAATATGAACTTTACTCCTGCAATTGCTGTTGTTATGTCTGGTGTTTTATGGCTGATCATCGGCCTGTTTCTATTAATCAAAGGTCTCAATCTGGTTATGTTAGCAGTGCATGCTGAACATTTCGGCGTAAACTCCACTCTCGTGCCCTACTTCTCATCCATGTTGGGTGGAACAGAGCGTGCTGCTCTTTCACTCATCACAGTAGCGCTCGTAATTGGATTACTTAAAGGCAGATTGGTGCTGATTAAATCTGTGAAAAGAGTGGTTACACGCATCTACTCGCTGCCGCTTCCACTTAAAATCAACCAGATCTATTCATGGGGCTATATTGCGATTATCGGCTCGATGATGGGGCTTGGTATCTTGATTCGTTTGCTAAAACTGCCAGTGGATATCCATGGGCTGATCGATGTAGCAATTGGTTCTGCATTGATCAATGGTGCAATGATCTACTTTAGATTCGCTCTTCTCGCTAAAAAGAATGCCTGAATTTTTTGACTTTAGCGATGGTAGGGACTGCCGCGGTCGATTTCAAAGGCGCGGTAGATCTGTTCTAAAAGAATAAGCCTAGCTAGCTGATGCGTGAAAGTGAGAGGGGAGAGGCTGATCTTGGCCTTGGCTCTTGAGTTAATATGCGCAGGGATTCCTTCTGCGCCACCTATCACGAGAGTTAGGCGGCTTTTATTTTCTGATAAGCAGTGAATAAACCATTTAGAAAAGGCTTCGCTGCTCAGAAGTTCGCCTTGGGGATCTAGGCAGATCAAACTGTTCTCTTTTTCGAGCAGGCGCTCCAGGCTTTCTAAATCTTTGGCTAATACCCATTCAATGCCAAGCGTGTTTTTTAAACGCAGGGTGTATTCTTTAAGAGCTTCTTCAAGCCAGCTTTCTTTTGTTTTTCCGATGGTGAAAATTTTGATGCGATACATTAATGTGTTCCTACGGAGAATATTTCTATGGGCTATATATACTGGGATCCTTCCAGAGCGATGTTTGACTTTTCCCTTCCATTTCTAGGAAGACCTATTCTCTGGTATGGCTTCTTTTTTGCCTTAGGTTTTTTTGTTGGTTACTGGATTCTTCTCTATCTACTTAAAAAATTATTTTCTGATTCAACCAAAGCAAAAACACTCGCAGACCGCATCACCATCTTTGTGGTATTTGGCACGGTGATTGGAGCCCGCTTGGGCGACCTGCTTTTCTATCAAGATTTGTCGGTCTATCGCTATGATCCGCTCTCCGCATTTAAAGTTTGGGAAGGCGGGCTGGCTAGCCATGGCGGTGCACTTGGGATTTTAATCGCTCTATTTATTCTCTCGAAACGTCCTAAAAAGGGGCTGCCGACCCTTTCTTGGCTTGCTCTGCTAGATTTGGTGGTGATCCCCACTGCGCTGGTGGCCAGCTTTATTCGAGTGGGTAATTTTTTCAATCAGGAGATTTTAGGAAAGGTCACAAATTTACCGTGGGCGGTGATCTTCGGTCATCCGGCCGACGGAAGCTTTCCAGCACCACGTCATCCTGTGCAGCTCTATGAATCTTTTTATTATCTATGCGTATTTGTGCTGATTTTCTCAATCTGGCGCAAATGGCCCAGCTGGCGCAAACCAGGTAGAATCTCTGGCCTCTTTTTAGTGCTCATCTTTACGTTCCGCTTCTTTATCGAGTTTTTGAAAGAAGAGCAGAGCTTGATTCTTCCACAAAGCTCTTTTCTGGTGATGGGTCAGCTTCTCAGCATTCCCTTTGTCTTCTGGGGAATTTATCTTTTAATTCGCAGAACCAAGTAGTCTTTGCGCATGCGTTCTATCGAAGGGAAAGAGCGGTGCAAGTTTATGCGAAAGTTCCTGCAGTCGATCTAGCTTTGCATCCTGGCTAAAAGGTGAGATAGCTAGATAGGTATAGTGCCATTTGAGAAAGGTGTCATAAGAGCAGCCATCTGAAGATGCAAAATGCGTGTAGAAGGCATACTTATATAAAATCCAGATTTTGATGATGAGTTGTGGAAGATAAGCAGCCAGCTCTGGATGCGTGTTCAAATAGATTTGTGCTACCTCGCTTACGAGCACTTCTGGAGAATGACTTTGGCCTTTTTCACAGATTAATTTAAACAGAGGCGTGTTTGAGTCGAGCTGGATCCAGTGCAGAGCCATATCGCCTTGGTGTGTCCAAATTTGGATCTTTTTTTCGAGTGCTTCCCATTTCTTGATCAGCGAGAGCTCTTTAGTATTTTTGAAGAAATGTACTGTGGCATATACAATTGCGCTGAAGGCTTGCTTAGGATTATCAATTAGAATGTTGGCGATCTCTTCTTCGATGCGCTGCCCAATGCGAAAGGGCAGTTTTTCAAGAGTAGCCTCCGTTTCACCTAGGATTTTCCAGATAACCACTTCGAGAAGCTCACTCTCTTTGCCGTTTAGGCAGGGAAGCTGAACTGCTTCTTGATAGGCGCTTGCAATTGTTTCACAGACAAAAGCGGGGCAGTGGCAGTACGCATCTGTTTTCATAAGAACGCTTTCTGCAGCTATAAAAGCATAGACAGCTTGAGGCAGCTCAGGACGCTTACTCTGTTCAAACGGATAGGTAGCTTCTATGGCTGCATGAATTTGCTGGGCAGAAAGATCTTTTAACACTTGGCTTGCCAGAGCATAAAGGGCAAGGATGCGGCGTACGAGCTCAGTATGCTGTTGTGAGGGATAGGCTGCTCGGCAAAGCGCAATCTGCCTGCGAATGAACTGCGTAATCGCCACCTTTTGTGGAGCTAGAAAGCAGGTGTGAAAGGCAGATGTCGCGTATAATTTTTCGGCTAAGAGGCTCGAAATCGTAGCAGTCATCGCATCTACTGAAGAAAACGCAGGTAGCTCGTGCAGTGCATGCAGGGCTTCTTTAACAAGATGCGCAAGTTCAGGCTGAGCAATCTGCGGCTCTTTGGCGCGGATTTCCAGCACCGTTTTTACAATCAGCTTATCAATTCTGTCATACTCATCATAAGGACTTTTAATCTCTTCGGGCTTAGCTTTGCAAATGAGATGTCTTTGGGCTGCCCAGACCTGTTTAGTCAGCTCGTCGATTCTCGGGCGAACACCTTCTAAAGTGGCGATGCATTCACTCATTTTAATAGCGAGTTTGTTCGCCCAGTGATATGGATGCACGTGTGCGGGTTGTCTCATAGAGGCGTACTGTTTTAAATTCTCTCTGATAAAGAATGTGATATTCAGCTTGCCGTCATGATGGATAGCCTCTTTTTGCTCTTGAAACTGCTGAGAGTAATAAGTGATTTTTTCCCAGATTTTCTTAATAGCGCTTACGCCTAAGCGGTAGTGAGGAAAGCGTTTTTGGAATTCAGGTGAGATCTTTTTCAGTAGCGTCTCTTGGATTTTGTGAGACCATTTTTTGCTCTCGCCGCAACTTGGCATGGCTTGTCTTATTTTTTGCGCGAGAAAGAGGTTGAGCTCAGAAAAGGGATCGTGAAAATCGGGCTCTTCCGAATAGGTAAAGAGTTCGGATGCACGAGCAGCATTTTTGGGATGATTTAAAGCTGAGCTTAAAGATTTACTAAAATGCGCAGGCTCTAGCCAGGGTTGACCTCCTGCGAGATCGAAGGGATCCGAGGAGAAGTGTGGCGTCGATGATCCAGACATTGGTAGCGCAATTTAAAATAATTTTTATGCGTAACTACTTGGTCTAACTAAAAGACTTTTTTTTGTCTAATTCTTTAAAAATATGGATTTGACAAATCTGTCTTTAAGATATAAAAAAATGGTATGCCGCCACAATACAGCTGTTTGTGCTTAAGTCTAAAGGCCACGCACCAGTAATCGCCTTTAAGAATGTATCTACAGGCTAAGTGATTTCAAGAATTTTAGACCAATGTTTGCCCATGATTCCTGGAGTCAATGGGATAGTCTCTTCTTGGAGAGATAAGACGCTAGCTGACCTCAAAGCATGATCTTTTTGAAAAGAGGAGATGGGTCCTGCCATATCGCGCGTGAGTGTTTTTGCCCATTTGATTTCATAGGCGTCAATACCATTTTCACGCTCAACAATCAGAATTGGCGTCTAAGGAATGAGGTATGAAAATATCTTATCTTATAAGATTAAGAGTATCAAAGAGATGAAAACGATTCATGCAAATTTAAAACGGCATTTTGAATTTGCTTGAATTGCGCATAAGTATCTTATGTTTAGCGAAATATGGCTTATTGTGCAAGTTCTACGGTGGTGAATAAGCCGTGATGGTCGCTAATTGCGCCACCTGGTTCCTTCAGATCATTCATAGGAACAAGCACGGCTTCAACTTCATATTTCTTTGAGCTTAGCGTGTTAAGCAGTAGGGAGTAATCGATAATTTGGAAGTTCGGTTCCTCCGTAGTTCTAGCATTTTCTTTGACAAGGAAGTGATTTGTGAAATAGTCGGTGCTGGTGTGATTCGCTTCATTCACCTCTTGACCCGCTTGGTTATATGCGCTGTAGAAATATTTGTGGATGAGAGCTTGGGCGGGTTCTTGTGAACCAAATGGGCTATTCAAGTCTCCACAGAGGATATAGGGCATATTTTCATTTTTGGCTGCGTCAGCCTGCATCTCGTCTACAATTTCTTGAAGTTGAATGCCACGGATTTGCTGATTGTTATGCGGTTGCAGATGCGCAGTGTACACATGTCCAATTGAAGTTGTGCCATTATTTATGATGAAATCGAAACTTCCATAGTTAATCGGATATGCGCTGTCGGCCGCCAGTTTAAAACGGGGATTTTCAAGAGCATATTTGCTAGCGACAAATAGGCCGCTTGGCAAGCCTAAGGTCTCAAATGCAACGCCTGGTGGGCGAGGGCCTATAGATGTGTAGAAGAAGGCATATGAATCTTTAAGCGCGTTATAAAGCGCATCCGAGGCATCTTCCGCAAACACTTCTTGCAGGCAGATAATATCTGGTTTACTAGCATGGATTTTTTTTACCAGAGGTGAAAGGCGCTTTTGCCAGTGTTTCATTCCTCCATAAAGATAAGCTTGATCACCAGGAAGAAAACAGGTGTTGAGACTTAAGATGGTAAACGTCTTTGAGTCATTGGCTAATGCAGGCGCATCTCCTTTAAGCAGGCGATAGGGCTGCTTTGCATTTTTCTCGCTGAGCGTTTTTAAATAGGCAAAAACTTCCTGGTACTCCGCAGGAAATTTCTCTTTGATTTTATTTGTGCTGAGAATCAGGGCATAAATGAGGTAATTCTCATAAGGATCGGGCGTTCCCTCTGCTAATAGCTGATGCACGTATGCGAAAAGAGACTCAAAGACGCGCTGATTTTGTTCGAGTTTTTGAATTAGGAATGCTTGGAAGGTTGCTATAGCTTGACTGGCAGCTTCATTGGAAGGAAGATTGGTTTCTGTCAAAAACGTAAGAATCACAAAATTTTCCATTAGATCATTGCCAAAACGATTCCATTCTCTGAGGGTGTTATCAAATGTCGTTTTATCAAAAGGAATTGAGGCGATCTTATCGATGCTCTTGCTGGCTCGCTCTTCAGCTTGGTGCAGATATTTTTCTACATCGGCTGGTGTTTGGGGCAATCGATGGCGCGGTGAACTACATGAAGTTAGCCCGAAAACTAAAAGCAGGCTAATGACCAAGGCGCGATAGGAGAGCCGATATGCGAGCATTTTGATCTCAATCTGTTAGGGTCTAAAATTGTGATCCTACGGAAAGAGAGGGAATATGGCAAAAAATATTTACACGGGTTTTCTTAGCGTGTATTAAATTATCTATGATTAGGGGCTATACAACTATAAAATGCCCGCTTGAAACGGGTAGTGCAGGATAGGGGAGTTGTTTGAGCATCCGCTGCGCCGAAGTCAAAAACTTCCATCTCCTGAACTCTCCTTCGTTGGCGATTGCCGGCGGCTATAAATTTCCCGTCATGCCAGGCGACATAATAGAACTCGTCAAAGGCATGCTGTAGTGTGGCGAGATGTAACCCTGCGTCAAGATCGTAGATATTAGTGTTACCCAGCATCGTTATCGCAATCAGATCAAAAAAATTGGTCACGTGCAAAAACTGATCAGATGGCTGGCCTTCTGGAGCTTGAGTGCTTAAGGGTATAGGAGGTGTTAAACGCTGAATTTGAAGCGGTGTTAGCTCGACAGCTCGGCGTGTTCGAAGCAAAAAGTGTTCTTGTATTTTAAGATCTACATAATAGATCTCAAAGCATCTAGGGTAGTAGATTAATGCATAATTAGGAGTGGTGTAAAGCTTAGGTCTCTCGTTATCAATAGATACATCTAAGTCGATAGAATGCTCAATTTTCTTTGTAAAAAAATTGAAGATTTGTAACTCATCTCTGTCTTGAGTACCAAGATTCTGAGGCAGTTTTGTTATTAGGATACATAATTTCTGTCGGCAAATTTCAGAAGCTACCACCCTGCGAATAGGCGTTTTCTCTCCAACACTTTCAGAAGGCAGAGGTATTTCAGCTACTAATTGTGTTGATCTGGGGTTTAAGTGGATTACGCGTTTATCTTGCTGATAAACGAGCGCGTCACCTGCAACCGTGTAGCTTAAAGAGTTTTTTATGCTCAGCTTATGTGCAGCGGGATTCTCATGCAAGACTGAGGCTTGGCGCTCAACTTTTTCTCTTACCCAACTTAAGCCGCCTTTTTGGTTTCTAAATGTGAAGAGGATCTCTTGATCTGGTGTTTCGCGCACAGAATGCTGTAGCGCAGTTGCACCTTTTATCAGAAATTTTCTGGCGGCACTTTTTTTAGATAGGCGAAAACCTTGAATCATTAGCTGATTCTCTGATTTGCTAGGCACTTGAAAATAGAGCGAGCCATATTGAGAGCAGCCTTGAGAAACTTCCTCATAGAGTGGCTTGCCCGCATTATCTCTTAAAAGATCGCTTATACTTCCAGAGAAACGCAAAGCGGCTATATTTTGGCAAATCAAGGCGCGGCGAGTTTTACAGCGATTTATCAAACTTTGGGGAGCATGTGGACTAATTTCAACACTCGGAAAAAAGAGATTGCCGTAGGCCAAACCCAAAAGATCTGAAGCGCGGGAATTCCAATATTTGCAGACTTTTGCGCTGGCTGAAAGGTCATGGAGACTTAAAAGGTTAAAAATAGAGTATCTTAACCAATCCCCAGGAAGCTTGCGTATCTGGTTGTTTGCTAATTCATAAGCAGGCTTGCTGTTAATGTTAATAACTATTGAATTCATAATTTCTCCATGTATTAGGAAATATTATAAGGAAAGGCAAGATAATTAGAAATAGCTATAGTTGCTTCATGCATTCAAATATTTTTTAATTAGTTTATCTAAGGTGTAATGCATTAACTTTCAAATAGATAGAGTTAGATTTATGTGAGTTTAAATAAAAGAAAGGTTTGATAAAAATTTGGCTTGGCATCCAAAATATTGAGCATGAATTTTCTTAAGAAGCTCCTGTTTCTAATGATCTATGCTCCACTGGCAAGTCAGGCAGAGTTTGTGCATGAGCGAGAATGCGAAATTGGATTTTCTCGAATAAGTTTTGATGAGTTTCAGTTTCAGGTCAAGATCGAAAAGGGGATTCCCCGCTGGGTAGAAGAGCAAATTGAGAGAGATTTTGGCTTTCATCGAGAGATTCCCATTTCACTTCAAAGGCTGAACCTTTTCTTTGAAAGGCGCGGATTTGAGTTGCTGCTGATTCGCGTGAATATTCACAATAACCAGGTAACTTTTGATAAAGAATTTACCGGACATGAAGCAAGAACAGAAAGATTGCTCGAAGCCTTTCTTCAACTCGCTCGCGCCGTTAGACTGCCCAATGTCACCTTTCTTATCTCTCTGCACGATCGGTTAGAATTTAATGAAGGGCTTCCTCTATTTGCCTTATCTAAAAGACGCCACCTTCACCAGATCATTCTGATCCCAGATTTTGAAATAGCTGAGTGCTGCACAGCATTGAATGGGCTCGATTGCGAAAGATTTAAATCTTCCTGGAAGAAAAAGCGTGCAAAACTCTTTTGGCGCGGCACGCAAAATCCTCGAAATGCCTTTCAGTCGAACGACGAGCAGATCTGTTTTTTTACCAGAGAGAGGCTGCTTCATTTAAGCGCGCGTTTTCCGCAACTCATAGATGCCAAATTTTTAGCTCCTGGCTACGAACACTTTTCGCATCTGAAACATGGACATGGAGAGTGGCTTGGATTTGAGAAACAGATCGAGTTTAAATACCACATCTTGCTCGATAGCAATTCCTGCGCTTTTTCTGCATCGCCTTGGAAATTTTTTAGCAATTCGCTAATTTTTAAGCCCGATTCAGACTGGATTCAATGGTATTACGCCAAACTGAAGCCCTATGTGCACTTTGTTCCGGTAAAACACGATCTGGAGGATTTGCCTGCAAAGATCGAATGGGCCAAGGCGCATGATTCCGAGGCGAAAGCTATCGCGCGCAAGGCACGCAAGTTTGCCTTAGAACACCTAACGATGGCCGATCACCTGGCCTTTCTCTATTTTGTAATAAACAGATATAGCCAATTAAATTTTGTAGACAAAGGAGGGGCTGATACTAAGTTCTAAATAAAGAATAAACTACGATCTGAATCTCGAACCCCCTTTGCTAACTGCGAATATCGAAATATGAGGATTGAATGTCGATTATCTTTTTTGAGGATCGTGCAATTTGTGAAATTATTGTCTCTTATGTCAATTTGAGCCTCTGTGATGGGATTTTGAAAAACTACCATCCTGCTTTGGCTTCTGATATTTTTCATCGCGTCCGTGAAAATCGTGTGTATGCAAATTATGAAGATTTAAATTTTCTCTCTATGAGAATTCCTCTTTCGAGGAGACTAACTTTAGCTCGCCTCCTCCAAATGTATCTTCCGAAGCTTGAGATTTTCAACTTTAGAGGTGTAAAGTCTTCAAAAATTACGTTGGAATTGGCGTCAGATCCCAAAGGAGCATACCTACTATTTCGAAGCCGAGCATTTCTTGGATGCCTTCAATTAAAGGATATCGGGCAAGTGATCATTGCTTTGTCACATAACTCAGCGTTTAAGCCGGGTGAACATACAGAAGGTATAACGCGGCGAGATCAGTTAATAAAGGCTCTTTTTGATGCTGCCTTTAAGAGGCTTTCCGATGGTAAACATCGAGAGCTGATTAACTACTGTAAGGGGGCTGGCATTACGTTTGATCCTGATCCTGAATTAGGAAATACATTAGCAGTTCCTAAGAAACTAACGCGTGCAATCAGTTCGCACTAAAAACCGGTGTAGGCGATGCAAGAGATCTCGACGAGGGCATCCATGGGAAGTTTGGCTACCTGGAAGGCCTGACGAGCAGGTTTAATTTCGTGAGGGAATTTCTCTGCATAGATTGCATTCATTTCTTTAAAATCCTGCATGTCTTTTAAGAAGACTTCCGCGCGTACGACATTTTTCCATGTAAGGCCAGCTGCAATTAAAATCGCTTCTATGTTTGCGAGCACTTGGTGCGTCTGTTCTTGAATTGTGGCAGGTGCGAGCTGGCCAGTTTTTGGGTTTAGCGGAAGCTGCCCGGACACAAAGAGAAAATCTCCGGCTTTTACAGCATGAGAATAGGGGCCAATGGCTTTGGGAGCATCTGCGGCTTCAATCTTTTGCATGGATCATCTCACTATTTGAAATATTGGTTAAATCTAGCATGTGAAGTTTTTTGCTGGCAATTGCGAATTTAGTTATGTTACTTTTAAACCAGTGACACAAGTTACATGGAGTTGAAGAATGAACCAGATCACAATTGCAGGGCATTTAGGTGCCGATCCAGAAGTGCGTTTTACCTCTTCTGGTCAGAAAGTTACCACTATTCGCGTAGCCGCAAAGGCACGTCGCGGTTCGAAAGATGAGACGATTTGGTGGCGCGTGACAGTTTGGGGTGAGCAGTTCGATAAGATGATTGCTTATTTAAAAAAAGGCAGCCCGATTATTGTGCTCGGCGAACTGAGCAAACCAGAGATCTTTACTGATCGCGATGGTCGTCCTCAAGTTTCGATGAACATCACCGCCTTAAACTTAATGTTTAGTCCTTTTGGTAGACCAGATGGCAATCCTTCTGACAACAATAGAGGAAACTCTGGTGAGATGATGCATGCTGGCGTTGCAAGCGAGCAGCCTGCCTTTGGACAGGGGAAAGAAGACCCTGCCTTTATTGAAGACGAAATTCCTTTCTGATCAACGAGGATAAAACATGCGCTCTACGGTTGTAAGCTCGATTAATTCGAGAAAAAAAGCTGACATACTCATCCTGCCTTTTTGGGAAGGAAAGAAGAAAGCTGAACCCGCTTTTAAAGAGCGGCAGCTAGCAAGTTTGGCCAGCCTACCCGTAGATGCGGGGGATTTTCGTGGGAAAGAGAAGGAGACGATGTTTCTTTATCCAGCGCGCTCAACTGAAAAGAGAGTGATGTTATTAGGTTTAGGAAAGCCATCTGAGCTTAAGGCTGAAACTCTAAGGCGCAGCTATGCGATGGCACTCCGTGCAGCTCGACGCAAAAAATGCACGAGCCTCAACCTAATTCTGCCGGTTAGCGAAATGGAAAAACAGCACCTTTGCCGAGCCATTACGGAGGGCCTCCAGTTAGCTAACTACGCTTTTATGGCATATAGAAAGCCGGTTAATCCTGATGAGAAAGAGCCTTTGATTGAAAGCTGCTGCTATATCGGTGCAGACAAGGGCTGTTTCGAAGAGATCCAGAAAAGCACTACCATCATTTCTTCCGTCCAATTAGCACGCGATCTAGTGAATAGTAATGCTGATGAGGTCAACGCTCAAATGTTGGCCCAAACTGCCAAAGACTTGGCCAAAGAGTTTTCAGCAGTTAAAACTACCGTGCTAGGTAAAAAAGAATTAGAAAAAGAGAAAATGGGGCTTCTTCTCGCCGTTAATCGCGGGGCAGCCCAAGATCCTGCGCTCATCATCATTGAGTATCGCGGCGATCCTAAATCTAAAGACACGACTGCACTGGTTGGCAAAGGCATCAGTTTTGATACAGGTGGGTTGAACCTTAAGCCCACAGGCAGTATTGAAACCATGAAAGATGATATGGCTGGCGCTGCGGCTGTGCTTGGTACAATGCGCGCTGCGGCTTCTTTGAAACTTAAGAAGAATATCCTGGGCGTGATTGCTGCAGCTGAAAACTCGATGGGCCCAAACAGCTTCAAGCCGGGCGATGTCTATTTTAGCCACAGCGGCAAAAGCGTTGAGATCTCTAACACGGATGCTGAAGGCAGGTTAGTTCTAGCGGATGCTTTTTCGTATATCCAAAGCAACTATTCTGTTAATCGAATGATCGACCTGGCTACGTTAACTGGCGCGATTGTGATCACTCTGGGTGAAGAGGTCACAGGCCTTTTCAGCAACAATGATAAGCTAGCAGATGCGCTGACTCAAGCGGGCGAGAAAACTTTTGAAAGACTCTGGAGACTTCCTCTTTATCCCGAATATAAAGATGCCCTTAAATCTCCAATTGCTGACTTGAAGAATTCAGGTGGCCGCAAAGGTGGCTCGATCACTGCTGCGCTATTTCTGCAGCAGTTTATAAAAGGGGATATGCCCTGGGCACATTTAGACATTGCGGGTACGGCTTATCTTTCAGATCTCAATAAAGCTTATCAGCCCCTGCATGCTACAGGAATGGGCGTGCGTCTGCTAATCGAATTCTTGCAGCATCTTAAAACCTAATGAAAAGAAAATGGCGCATCTCTGCAGTTGACGCGCGCAAAAAGCTGCTTGCGTTTTTGCGCGATAAAGATCGCGGGGTTCATGCTGTCAAACTCTTAAAGCGCGCAATTGATTATAAGCGCTGCTACGTCAATGGAAAGGTTCAACGCATTTCTACATATACGCTTAAAGAAGGCGATCTAGTTGAATTAGATCTCACCGAACTTAAAGAGCTTACTCCTACACGCACTTTTACCTGCCCAATTCTCTATGAAGATGACCATTTAATGATCGTAGATAAGCCCCCGGGCCTTGTCTGTGAAGATGCGCGCATCAACGCTCTTTTTCCTAAATATCTTGGGAAACTCTTGCTCATCCATCGCCTGGATAAAGAGACTTCCGGAGCGCTGATGATTGCCAAATCTGCCGCCGATAAAGAGGCTTTTGTAGAGCTTTTCCGCACCAAAAGCATTATTAAGATCTACGAGGCGATTGTGGATGGTAAAGTTGAAGAAACGGACGGCAAAGTGCAGAGCTATCTCGTAAAAAAGGCCCTGGTAGCAGGACAGAGCATTTGGGGCTCAAAACGTAAAGGCAAAAAGCAAGAATTTGCGCTTACTTTCTGGAAGCGTTTAAAAGTGGGCAAAGAGGCCTCATTGCTACGTTGCCAGCCTATTACAGGTCGTACGCATCAGCTGCGTGTGCATTTAAGTGAACTAGGCCATCCTATTCTGGGGGATTTTCAATACGGTAAACATTTTACTTGTCGACTCAAGCCTAAACGTCAGCTTTTACATGCCTATATCCTACGTTTTACTCACCCTATCCTTCAGAAAGTGATTGAGATTAAGGCTCCACTTCCTCAAGATTTTATAGAATTCACCAAGCTTTTAAAGCTTTAAAAATGAAGTCTATTCTAATTGTTAAGACCTCTTCGATCGGTGATGTAATTCACACCTTCCCGGTCTTAGACTATTTAAGGCAGCGCTTTCCCGATGCACGGATCGATTGGGTGGTGGAAAAGAGCTGCGCTGATCTCTTGCGTGCGCATCCAAGGCTAAATCGCGTGTGGGTCGTAGATACGCGTGCATGGCGCAAAACCCTCATGGCTTCCAAGACACGTCAAGAGATCTCTAAATTCGTTAAAGAGTTTCGGCAGCAAAAATATGATCTGCTGGTGGATCTGCAAGGAAATAGCAAGTCGGGGCTTATCACGCTTTTAGCCAAAGCAGATGCAAAAGTGGGCTTTAACTGGAAATGCGTGCCAGAAAAACCTAACTTACTCGCCACCACACATCACTATTTTGTGCCACCTGAGCTTAGTGTGCGCAAAAGATATCTGCATCTAGTTCAAAGCCATCTTCAAGAAACGCATAAGGCTATTGACCTGGTGCCAGTGGAACTTGAAATTTCCCAAACAGAGGAGCAGCGTTTAGGCGCCATCCTTCAAGAGCCTGCGCTCTCTAATACGGCACTTCTGATGATCTGTTTTGGTTCAAAATGGAAAAATAAGCAGCTCAAAGAAGAAACTTTAGTGGAGCTTCTAAAGAGAATAGATCACGACTTTAAAGTCGCATTTCTATTCATCTGGGGAGATGCTGAAGAACAGAAAATTGCAGAGGCTTTTCACGCTTTTTTTCCTGATAATAGTATGAGTGTTGGGCGGCTTAGCTTAAATCTCTGGCAAGCGCTTATGGCGCATGTGCAAGGTGTTCTAGCCGTAGATTCGGCAGCGCTGCATTTATGCGGCACCACCGCTACACCCAGCTTTAGTATTTTCGGCTCTTCCTCTTCAGCTTTTTATAAGCCAGAAGGGGTGCTACATGGCACGTTTCAGGGGAGCTGTCCTTATGGGCGCACCTTTACTAAGCGCTGCGCAATTCTGCGTACATGTTCTACGGGTGCATGCATCCGTAATCTCGATCATGAAGAGGTTTTTAAAAGCTTTTCAGATTGGTGGAGCAAGATCTACAGCACGTCAATTAAACGCTCGAAGTCGATGTGCGATTCAACGACCGAAATGGCCTCGCTTACCTTCTGAACATCTTCATTGCGAATTTTAGCAGTAAAAGAAGTGATCATCTTCATTGCCGAATAAGTGCTTACAGGTGTGTAAAGCATCGGGATGTTCGCGTGTCTAATCTCTTCTAATAGAATGTGTGAAGGGGGAATATCGCCAGTTAAAATCATGCCCGTTTCTAAATCATCGTGTGGCGAGGCCATCTTAATTTCCCAATGTCTTTGCAGGGTCGCCTGAATGATATCTTCGCGTGCAGCGGGCGTAATGATTAATTGGTTGTGCTCGATTAGATCGCGATACGTTTCAAGCGAGGTGGCCACCAGACGTGTCTGCCGAAAATGACGCATCCGTGCATCTTCTCCCGTGAGCAGCGGCGTGCCGAAGAGCTGCTCGAAATCTTTCATCGATGGCTCAGAAAGAAAGGAATCATAAGGGATGCAGCCAATCAGGGGGATATTCCAGCGGCTGAGCGCACGCGTCATGTAGGTGGTGATCATCTCGCGTTTATCGGGAAGCACGCGATTTAAGATCACTCCAGCGATTCTCACACCATATTTGTCACATACAGCTTTATTCAGAGCCAGCTGGTCGAAAGAGGAGCCTACGCCACCTGGAGCTACTAAAATAACTGGAAGCTTCAAGAGAGCGGCAACCTGGGCGTTATTCATGTTAATAATCGAGCCCACGCTGATGTGGCCCGTGCCTTCAACCACCGTGAAGTTATTCTCGTGTTGGATCTTATCAAAGGCAGACTTGATACGTAGTCCAAGCTTTTCTGCATCGATCTCGCCATCGAGAAAATCGCGTGTAAAACCCTGAGGTAGAAGCACCGGACTCATATCTTCATAAGAGGCCTTAAGATTGAAGTGTTCCTTAAAGAGAATCACATCTTTATCCACCATCTGGCCGCATGCAGTTTCCATCTGCTCTTGGCCGACAGGCTTGATGAAACCCACGCTGGAAAAACGTTTTCTTAAACCTGAAATTAACCCGAGGCAGGTGGTTGTCTTACCCACATGCTGACCGGTTGAAGCTACAAAAAAACCTTTTTTCTGCATGACGCCCTTGGTACACTGTTTTCTGCATTATAACAGATTTTCCTCATCTTAGCTA
Source organism: uncultured Chlamydiales bacterium (assembly GCA_963700985.1). Taxonomy (GTDB): domain Bacteria; phylum Chlamydiota; class Chlamydiia; order Chlamydiales; family Rhabdochlamydiaceae. Next base: position 675,806 of record OY969554.1, on the reverse strand, counting down.
ACAGGGTATTAAAAAAATTATGCATGTTTTTGATGAACTGCTCAAAATTGCCGAACGATTGAATGGCCCGGATGGCTGTCCTTGGGATAGAACACAGACCTTTTTAACGCTCCAACCCTATCTTCTCGAAGAGATGCACGAAGTTCTCGAGGCAGTAGATGCCCAAGATGATGAGAAGATTGTAGAGGAGTTAGGCGACCTGCTCTATACGATCATTTTCTATTGCAAGATCGCGCAGCGCGATAAACGCTTTACGATTCAAGAGGTGATCGAAAAAGTGCTAGCAAAGCTCATCCACCGCCATCCCCATGTTTTTGGAGACACCACGGCTAATACCCCGGAGGAAGTGATTAAAGAATGGGAAATAAGAAAATTAGAAGAAAAAGCGCATAAAGATCGAAAAAGCGCGCTCGACGGCATTCCCGAAACACTGCCAATTGTTGCAAAAGCACAAAAAATGATCGGTAAAATTGTGCGCAAAAATCCAGCTTTCTTTTTATCACAGAAAGAAGCGAAAGCATCGGCCGAAGATGAGATCGCAAATGAACTCGTGCAGCTTATTTGCAAGGCGAGCCAAAACAATATCGATGTAGAAAGCACCTTGCGCAGAACCACCGCGCGCATCGAAAAACAATTCCGCGAGGCTGAAAAATAAAAAACCTCTATCAATGATCCATTATTCTTTTTGAAGTACCTCCTTCAGCCATATTAATCCCAATATTGTCTTCAGTCGGTGCTTCAAAATTCACCTCAAATCATTCTGAAATCTCAACCAGAAGCTTTATTAGGATAGGTTCTTAAGAATTGGGCTATATCTGCCATGGCTTTTTTACATATATCCATTTCTTCTATCGATTCTGCTTCGAGTTCCGGTTCATTAGTGGAATTAATACGTTCCAAAAAAACGCGTGTCTGACTATCCATTTTTTCCATGTCGGTGTCTGCCAAGATACCCCCATTCAAAAAAAATAAAAAAACAAGGAAAGATCTAAAGCATGTTTGATACACAATTCCACCTTATTTTCTAATGATCATTTTCTGCTGCAGCTCTGCTACAACTTCTGGGAAGGTGCGCTTATTGTAGTCTCCACCAAAATGTCCTTGATCTTGAAACTCGTGGTATTCTGTATTTAGTTGATCACGAACAAAGCGAGGTTCAGCTATAGGAATCCAAGGGTCATCTGTAGAGGCAAATTGAATGATCCAATTTTGATTGTTTTTAATGGCATCCCAATTCCATGGCTCATCAAAATATCCACTCAACTTCTCTTTTTCATAGCCTAGATCAGTGTGGTAGGCTCCGATCAAGATAGATCCAAAGATTCTGTTTTTTTCAGCAAAACGCATCGCAGCTATAGCGCCCGAAGAGTGTCCGATAATAATGGTGTTCTCGTCGGCCTTTAGCTCATTTTTAAGAAAGGGGATCCAATAGGAACTACGAGCTAAATCAGCATCAGGAAACTGAGGCGCTATCACCTCAATCTCCATCCTTTCTAGTTCCATTTTAACGTAGGGAAACCAGTTGTCAGTAGGCTTGCTGCCGCAGTTTCCATGAATTAGAATTACTCGAATGTTTTTCATATTGATCGATCCGTTGCATTAATTTTTGCTGGTTCAATTCTACAAAAGCACTAAAAAAATTGAAGCCAAAAGGTCTGAGCAGAAGTTGCTTTTTTCGATTCCAATGTTATACTTAGCGAGAAAATTTATGGAGAGAAGTCGAACTTCCTGCATCTTTTTCCGATGCAAGAATAATTCCTTATAAAAAACTGCTCCAATTTTTTAGCATGTGTGCTTATACTCGCACTATGCATAGAAAATTTTTATTAGCTTCTGCACTCTCACTTGTAGCTACGACATCGCTATCAGCTCATGATGATTTGGGCGTGGGTTATCACTGGTCGATTCTGACTGAGTTTGTGTACATGCGCAGGACGGAGCTACACAGCCGCACACTTGTCGATCGTTACGATCCAGGTAAAGGTTGCCCTTGTGATGAAAGGCGCGTACTTACGTCGAAGAACCTTTTACATGACTTCAGTTTTGAACCGGGTTATCGCGTAGGTTTAGCCTATCAGCCCAATTCGCGCTGGTCTTTAGAAGGTAGCTTTCTCTATTTAAACGAGTGGCAAGGACACGATAAAAAGCATGGCAATGCTTCTCTCAGCTTTCCTTTCTATAATTACACATCTACGGTCGACTATCGCAATGCGGATGAAGCCGATGCGATCTATAAATCACATTTTTATAGTGCTGAAGTCAACTTCTGGCGGGATGTCACGCCACGCAAAGTAGACTTTTTCTCTTATTCGTGGATTCTCGGTTTGCGCTACATCCATCTCAATGAAAAGCTCAAACTCGCCTTTAAAACAGGGCTGGATGAAAGTGACTACCGCATCCGCGCACGCAACATCCTGGGCGGTCCGCAGATCGGCGGCTGTTTAGAGATGAACCCCACGAAGCAGATCAACTGGAACTTCACGGCCAAATTTGGGCCTCTGGCCGATCGCTGTGAACAGAAAACGTTCTTGGGCGATGATAACAACACGATCGTGCTTAAACATTATACAAAGCATGGATGGACCTGCGCTTTCTTAGCCGATATTTTGGCCTCATTCGGATTTCGGGTGACTTCGCATTTCAACATCCGTACGGGTTATCAGATGATCTATCTTGCCGGGGTGGCACTGGCTCCCGAGCAGCTTTCAAAGTCACTCGAGTCTCACAAACGCAAACTAACTACAAGTGGCAATGCTTTACAGCATGGTCTTTTTGCAGGTATATTTTTCAGTTTTTGAGGTGCTTTTATTAAACCGTCACTGTTACGAACTCTTTTTCTTATTTGTGCATGTATTCTTTGCGCGGGGGCAAAACCCTCGAAGCAGGTCGATCGCAGGCCAAGTCCACCTTATGTAACCGGAGACGCCTTTCGTGCGCAATGTGACTTCATTCTCGAGAGATCGAGCGATGTTTTGGATTGTAGCCTGATAAAAGAGGGCGATCTGATTTTTGTGAAGACAGAACAGCTCGAACGCTTCTTCAAAAAATACCACCCAAAGATTCGCCATAAATACATTCTGATTACGCATAACAGCGTTTTTTCCATTCCTGGGAAATTCGTATCCTATCTTTTGCATCCTAAAGTTGGAGCCTGGTTTGGACACAATGTAGATGGTTACGTGCATCCAAAGCTTCATCCGCTGCCTGTCGGTTTTGAAAATCGGCAGTATAGCAATGGAGATCTTACGGTTGTGACTGAGGCGCGCAAGAAGTGGGCTGGATGCGCTAAAACCATGCTGCTCTATAACAACTTTTCGATAAATACGCACCCGACAGAGAGAGGAAAAGTCTATGCGCTATTTAAAGATAAGCCTTTTTGTGTGACTTCTTCTCGAAAGCCTTATCGTGAGTATTTGAAAGATCTCGCGGAAGCCAAATTTGTGTTGTGTCCGCGGGGAAATGGTCTAGATTGTCACCGTGTTTGGGAATCAATTTGCATGAGATCAATTCCCATCGTAAAAACTTCAGCCTCAGATAGTCTTTTTCAAGATCTACCAGTAGTAATCATAAAAGACTGGCGAGAGGTTACCGAAGAGTTTCTTGAGCAGAAATACTCTGAAATGAGTCAGCAAAGCTACAATTTCGACCGTATGAACCTGGATTATTGGCTGAAGCTAATCTATGCTGAGCGCATCAAAATTCTGAAACAATCCAATTTCTAAAATAAGTAGTTGCAGTCTTATTCTCTGTAATTAAATAAGGGGTTTAATTATAATTTTACTTAAATTAATTCAGGGGATTTATGAGCACTCAATCAGCAGCCTGTTCCTCGATGGCCATCTCACTCACGGGTTATTTAGTATACGAATTAGCTAATATGGATGCAGAAAGTACGGCAGAGATCAATACGACTGTGCATAAGATTCTTTCTGGTTTGGGCTTTGCTGGCTTAGCACTTCTTGGGATTATTGAAACAGTTGTGCGCGGCATTTTATCTATTCTAGCATTCGCCGTGATGTGCTGTCTTCCAGAGAGCTTGAAAGAAAGAGTCCAAGAGACTCTTCCTTACGGAACAGCTATCTCAGCAGTAGCTATATACGCAAGTTTCGAATCTATTTATAAGCTAATTTCGGAATGATTTGAGTAGAAGAAAAAGCTGGAGATGACTCGGAGCACAAAACGAGGTCCTTAAGGCTGCTACCTTCCGGTCCTGACCTGGTTCGGACTGTTTTACTCTCCAAGGTCCCCAGCAAAATATTTGAATAATTATGTTAGCATACGAGTAGGGTTAATTTCTACTCGCATGCTGTGAAATATTTATTTTACTTGAGCTTCTAAACCAGGAAGTTTGCGCAGCTTTTCAATAGCGGTATCTGGGAAGAAGGTAGCTAGGATTTTAGGCGCCTTTTCTCCTTTTTCAGCCAACTTATTAGCTGTATAGAGGCAGAGTCCGACTCCTGGGCCATCGCCATAGCCTGTGAAAACAAGGGATTCTCCCTTAGTGGCCACAGTGAAATCGCTGCTGCGCAGTTTAAGATCACCAACTTTCTTTTGAAAAGCCATAAAGTCGAAGTTTTTGGCATCTAGACCATCGCCTACGCGCACGCCATAGACTTTGTCAGAGTTATTATCGATAAAGAGATCGACCGAGCGCACAGTTGACATTCCAAGCGCTGTCGCGAGGTCTTTTTTACTGATGGTTAAAGTCCAACGCGCTTTTTCGCGGTCACTAGCAGCTAGTTGAGACTCAACACCTTTAGGTGTCGGTGTGTTTTTACGGAAGATCACGGGGAAATCCGCTGTTTTTCCTGCGCAGTTTTTAGTCCAAGTGGCAGCGAAAGGAGCTTTGCGGTAGGTCATAATGACATGACGTGTATGCTCAACTGCTCGGTCAACCACGAGGTTTTGTAGCAGAGCTCCATAGCCATGATATCCGACTTCTTTAGCTTCAACATGCCAAGGCGCAAAAGGGTGTCTTCCAGTGGTGTAATAGGCGTTGGTACGCGCGGCAATAACCAGCGCTTCCATTGTCTCTTCTTCCATCTCTTCTGCAAACTGTGTGGTCAAAATAGATTTAAGATAAGTTTCCACATCTGTTTCATTGATAATATTGAATTTTCCGCCGATCGCGTAGATTTCAATGCAGCCACGGTATTGGGTGCCATTCACAATGATAGTAGTTTGCGCGTCACCAGGAACCACACGGATCTGCTGAGTGCCAGGAAACTTATGGCCCCATTTTAGACCTTTGGCGTCATGGGTGATGAAATCGCGCTTTGGGAGAGAGCCAGAAGATAATTGGAAGCCGCTCTTGGCGTCGTAAATTAAATGTGGTCCTTTTACTTCAAGCAGAGCCGTGCTGCTGCCTTTTTCTAAGAGAACCTTAATCGTGGCAGGTTTATCGCTAAGTGAAGGGTCAACTTCGAAGCGATCATATTTTACAGTGGCTTCGAGTGTTAGGCTGCTCAAGCAGACAGTAGTAGCAATTAGCAAAGAAGAGATGATTCTCATGATATTTCTCCATCCGAAATTTTATTTTGGAACCTTTTTTGTTCCCTTAAGATGTTGGTAGGCGAGCGCAGTTGCTTCGCGCCCTCTTGACGTACGTTTAATTAAGCCTTGTAAGATCAGGTAGGGTTCATAGACCTCTTCGAGAGTGTTTTCTTCCTCTCCAACTGCAACTGAGAGCGTCTTGATTCCTACCGGACCTCCTTCATAGTGGTCGATGATTACATTTAAGATCTTCTTATCCATCTCATCGAGACCTATTTGATCGATCGCAAGCATCTCCAAAGCAGCATTAGCGATCTGCTTATCGATTTTTAAGCTATTATGCATCTGAGCATAATCTCTTACCCATCGAAGCAGGTGATTGGCGATCCGCGGTGTTCCGCGGGCGCGCCTTGCAACTTCTAACGCTCCTCCACTATCTATTGAAACATTGAGGATGTGCGACGTTCTCAATACGATCTCTTTAAGGATCTCCGGATCATAATAGTCGAGTCGGCAAGTAAAAGCAAAGCGCGAGCGCATCGGAGCGCTTAAAAGTCCGCCGCGTGTGGTGGCTCCTACGAGACAAAAGGGGTTTAGTTTTACTTGGACGCTGCGGGCATTAGGGCCGCTATCAATCATTAGATCGAGCGAGAAATCTTCCATGGCTGTGTAAAGATACTCTTCAACTTGTCTATTTAAACGGTGGATCTCATCGATAAAGAAGATGTCGCCCTCTTTAAGATTAGTGAGAATACCAGCCAAATCTCCAGGTTTTTCCAGCACAGGACCTGAGCTGATCACAATGCTTGTGCCCATGGCTTTGGCAAGAATATTAGCGAGTGTAGTCTTACCGAGTCCTGGTGGCCCATGGAATAAACAATGTCCTAATGGCTCATTGCGCAACTTTGCGGCGCCCAGAAAAACTTCGAGGCGTTTTCTCAAGGGTTCTTGTCCAAGGAAATCTCCAAGCGACTGCGGGCGAATTTGCAGTTCGATGGTCTCGTCTTGTTTAACCCAGCTGGATTGTATGGATGGATGGGACATGTAATCGTGTTGTTTGGCTGCCTTGATAAAACTCTAGCAAGAAAACGACTTTGCGCGCTATATCTAGTATCATTTTAAAAACTAAAGCTAATTCGGAGGGAAAAATGAGTCTCCAGTCAGATCGTTGGATTCGTCAAATGGCCAAGACGCACGGCATGATCGAGCCGTTTGTCGAAAATCAGGTGCGTTACGTCAAAGACGAGAAGATTATTAGCTATGGCCTTTCGAGCTGTGGCTATGATATGCGCGTATCAAATGAGTTCATGGTCTTTACCAACTTAAACAACTCCATCATTGATCCAAAAAATTTCAACGAAGATGCCTTAGTGCGTCAAGATACGGATGTGTGCATTGTGCCGCCAAACTCCTTTGCCTTGGCGCGAAGTGTCGAGCATTTCCGCATTCCACGTAATGTTTTAGCGCTTTGTGTGGGCAAATCGACCTATGCTAGGTGTGGCATCATCGTCAACGTTACCCCTTTCGAACCGGAATGGGAGGGATATGTGACCATTGAGATTTCCAATACAACTCCACTGCCTGCGAAAATTTATGCAAATGAAGGGATAGCGCAAGTGCTTTTCTATCAGTCTGCAGAGGTGTGTGAAGTCTCTTATGCCGATCGTAAGGGTAAATACATGGGACAGAAAAACATCACCTTGCCTGTTGCGTAGAATTGCTATATCACACACAATCAGGATACTAAGAGCTAATTACCCATATTTGGTATGTCGACAGGCGAATCTTTGCGTGAGCATAAAGTTCCTAAACGATCGCTAATTGCGCGCAATTGGTGGGTGGTCGTTTTCGTAGCGGCATCTTGTTTTCTCTACTCTCAAAGCATCCAGAAGAAGAAGGCTGCGTTATTCGAGCTTGAAAGCCGTTTCCAGGCGCTCGAGCAAGAAAAAAGCGTAGTCGTTGAGCAGCAGAATGAGCTGATGCTACAGGTACAAAGTCAAAGCGATCCCGCCTGGATCGAAATGACCTTAATGAAAGGTTTAGGACTCGTTCCTGAAGGCCAGCGTAAGGTCTACTTCCAAAACCAAGAGAACTGAGTGACCACAACTAGTTTAGTTGCTCTTCTTATCCTTTTTCTTTTTCTCTCAGGCTGTTTTTCCGCTTCAGAAACCGCACTTTTCTCTCTGCCTTCTATGACAGTTAAGGGGTATCAACGGGAAAAAGATCCGCGCAAGCGTCTTATATATAATCTGCTTTCAAGCCCACGCAACTTGCTTGTCACAATCTTGATGCTGAATATTTTAATGAACCTCCTCGTGCAAAACGTGGTGGCGACGCTTTTCGGCGCCTTTTCCAATTGGATATTGAATGTCGGCGTACCCTTGGCCTTAACGCTGATTTTTGGAGAGGTGATTCCTAAATCTATCGGCTTGGCCAATAATGAGAAAATTGCCTACCGCGTGGCTCCGGTTTTGAGTAATGCCCAACGCACCTTCAGACCATTTGTAAACGTGTTCATCAAAGTGACCAGTGTGATTTCACGCTGCATGTTCTTTTTTCTACGTCGAGAAAATGAAATTTCCATCGATGAATTGCAGCATGCCTTGAGGACTTCGCGCCAGTATGGCGTACTTCAGGAAGATGAAGCTGAGCTAGTCTGCGGCTATCTCAATCTGCAAGAATCCACAGTTAAAGCTTTGATGCGTCCTCGTGAAGAGGTGCTCTTTTTTGATGTCGAAGAGCCGCTTTCTAGGTTAATCCATCTTTTTGTCGATCAAGAGTGCTCACGAATTCCCGTTTGTCGCGGAGGATTAGATCAGATCGTCGGGGTTGTGACCAGCCGCCTTTTCTTCCTCCATCGCACCGAGCTGCGTGAGACGATAGATCTTCTGCCTATTCTAAAAAAACCTTTATTTGTTCCCGAAACGATGGCTGCAAATGCTCTTCTTCGTCAGATGTACGACAGAGAAGAATCTCTGTCGATCGTGGTCGATGAATATGGCTCCGTTTCTGGAATCATTGCTCTTGAAGATCTGGTAGAAGTAGTAGTGGGTGAGATCTCAGATCTGCGCGACGAGAAGAATCGCTATACGAGTGCTGGTGAAAATGTGATCATCACTAGTGGTAAATTGGAGTTAATTGAATTCGAGCAGATCTTTGGCATCAGTTTAAAAAGTGACAGCAACATGGTGACAATCGGTGGCTGGCTAACTGAGCAGTTGGGAGATATCCCAAAGGCTGGAACAAAATATGTGACCAAAGAGTTCCTTTTCCATGTGCTGGCGGCAGATCCGCAGCGCGTAAGAAGAGTTTATATAAGACGTTTACTGACTAAAAAGAAATGACCTGGAAATTTTATCTAACTCTCATGGTGATCTGCCTGGTGGTCCAGGGCTTTTATGCCATGCTGGAGATGGCCTGCGTTTCGTTCAATAAAGTGCGTCTGCAATATTACGTCAGTCAGGGGAATTTACGCGCCAAGTGGTTGACATTTCTGCTCAAACGCCCGGCCCTTTTATTTGGCACAACGCTAATCGGGGTAAATTTATCTCTACAGCTCGGCTCAGAATCTGCACGTCGCTTTTATGAATCACTCGGCTTAAGCCCAGATATTGCACCATTTACGCAGTGGGTAATTGTGCTTATCTTTGCCGAAATCGCGCCTCTTTTTGCCGGCCGGCGTTACGCTGAGCATGTGGTGATGCTTGGCATTCCATTTATCTACGTCTCATCGATTTTATTAAGACCTGTCATCTGGGCATTCGATCTGCTTTGCACACTTGTTAACCGTTTAGTGAGAAGTCCAAAAGCTACCGGACTTTATCTTACACGCGAAGAGTTGCAGAAGATGCTTGAAGAGCAAGAAGATCGTCCTTTCGTTCCGGAAACATTTAAGCCAGAACAGAGCGAGCTTAGCTCGGTTGCAGGGAGAATTTTCTCTTTAAAAAATAAAATTGCTAAAGAGATGATGCTGCCGCTGCAGTCTGTTACGATGATCCCTTCGATTTGCACAATCGCCGAGATGCGCACACTTTTAAACGCGCGCTATCATCCCTTCTTGCCAATCTTTCATCGAACACCTGAAAATATCGTTGCCATTGCCTATCCGCGCGATCTCTTACGTTTTGCGGAGAATACACGTGTGCGTGAACATGCGCGCCCGCCTTGGTTCATTACTGAGAACAACTCCATCTTGCAGATTCTCAAGCAATTTAGAAGAAATAACAAGAGTGTGGCTGTCGTGCTTAATGAGGCGGGTCTGGCCGTGGGTATTCTCACCTTAGACGAGATCCTCGATGAGATCTTCGGTCAGAGAGATAACTGGAGTTCCATCGATGAGATTGCGCCTCGTGCACACCACGTGGTGCTCGATCGTACTTTCCCGGGAGATATGCTGATCAAGGATTTCAACGCGCAATTCGATGTACACCTTCCAGACGATGGCGTCGAAACTTTAGAAGAGCTCGTTACCAAACATCTCGGCCACCCTCCTACAAAAGGGGAGAGCGTGCGCATCGATCAATTCGAACTCACCGTCGAAGAGGCTTCGCTACTTGGAGCCAAGATGATCTCTGTCCAAACTGTTTACTAATCGCAAGTCTGATTTCTATTGAAAATTTGGGCGCGCAGTTCTAAATTTAGAGCGTTTGTTTTTTGAGCGAATTTTCAATACGTAATATCAAGATAAGAGGTGGTGTATGGCTGCAGGAGCGTCGAGTAGAGCAGTAGGTGCGAGGGTTGCGCCAGTTCAAGAGCAGCTTGGCGAGAGTAAACGATCTAGTGGTAGTGCTTCTAGAATCCCTCTTTCCAGTGAGGAAAGAGCTCGCATTAATGGGGTTGTCCAACGCTATAACCAAGCAAATGCACTGGTGCGTCGAGAAAATACTGGGCTTCGAGATCAAATAGCGGGTTTAGAAGCAAAAACAGAAAAAGATAGGGTATTATTAACAACTGTGGCGCTTGCAGGCGCAGCTGTGTTGTTTAAAGCCTCAACGCATTCGTCGAGGCCATCTCAAACGGGAGACTCTTCAGCTTCGAGTGGTCCGCCGCCAGCACCTTCTCAGTTGCCACAAGAGCGACAGAGACGCACGGGGATTTTAACCAATTCTGTTTTGGATAATCCACCTGCGCCAGTCGCTCTTCCTGAACAAACTCAACCCAGAAGTGTATCTCTCCCAGCACAACTTCCGCCTCAAGCTCCTGTTCAACAATCTCCGAGTGTGCAAGAGGAAATTTCTTTTTCAAGAACAACCCAGCTTCCCGATGGCTCAGTGCAATCTTCTAGATTTTCAATATCTCGTTACGCATTAGAAACAGCTAATTCAATCGCTCAATCTATTCGAACTGTGGTGCAGTCCATCGCGGGAACAACACGCTCGACTCCAACTATCCAAGTTGAGGTTGATCATAGTGCCCCTCCAGCATTGGACGAGCCGGTTTCCCTAGTGCCAGAGCCGCCCGCTCTTCAGTTACCTTCACGTGATGCAGACATGCTTCGGTCGATTAGGAGAGTTCCAGAGCCGCCTCAAGCTCCTTTCCCCAGATGGGATTTGCCTCAACCTAGATCAACAGTTCCTGCAGAATATGATGGTCTGGGAGTGGATGCCGAACCTCTTGTTGATGCGGCGCCACTTCTTTCAGAAAATGTACCAAGAGCTGATGGTGATCAAACTTATGCTCCACCACGAAGTGTGGATTATGGAGATTATAAAAGATAAAAATTACAGAGGTAGTTATGGCAGCAGTACAAGGACGTGGCATACAGCAGCAAGCTCAACATCCTGCAGAAGTGGATGCTGAGGCGCGTGCATTAGATTACGATGCTATTGAGATCGATTGGAATTATGTCCAAAATCTAGAAAACAAAATGGATCGGTTGAGCCAAGAAGTCGGAGAGCTCACTGAAAGAGTTAAAGAAACCAAAAAGAAAGCAAATAGAAATGTAGTAATAGGTTTTGCTGCGGGTGCTTTGAGCGGTGCAGCGTCCGTAGCTTTGATATTTTTAAAATACGGACCTAAGAAGACACAATCATAAAATGGATTGCAGAGATAGCTTCTCAAGGATTTCTAGGGTGTGATCGATCTCTTCTTCGGTGGTGAAGCGTGAAAGCGAGAAGCGGATTGAGGAACTGGCGAGCTTTTTTGATAGGCCCATGTTGAGCAAAACGCGTGAGGGTTCAAGTGCTCCCGCTGCGCAGGCCGAGCCGTGACTTACCGCTACGCCTGCTAGGTCGAGTTGAAGCAGAAGTGTTTCGCCATCAAGACCTGGAAAAACGATATTGGACGTATTTGCTACGCGTGGAGAGGTTTCGCCATTCACCTGTGCCCCTATCGATCTCTTCAAAGCTTCTTCTAATCGATTTCGCAGCTTTTCCACTTCCTCTTTAGCATTTGAAAGTTCATCTGAGAGAATCTCGATGGCTTTGGCAAGGCCCACAATGCCTGGGAGATTTTCCGTGCCGGCGCGTCTGGCATATTCTTGATCGCCACCAGTGAACTGTGATTCCCATTTGAATGTATGATGCACGTAAGCGAAGCCGATGCCTTTTGGACCATGCAGCTTGTGTCCAGAAAAAGCCATGGCGCTCACGCCTTCTGGAATGGAAAAATGCTCTTTTCCAAGCAAAGCCACGCCATCGATTAACAAAGGGATTCCAGCTTTTTTAGCGAGCTGAGCTATTTCGTCGATCGGATTTTTTACGCCTGTTTCACTGTTTACAGCCCCGAGCACGATTAAACGTGTTGTTGGACGCAGCGCTGCTTCTACTTCCTCTGGCGCAACAAAGCCTTTTAATCCTGGTGATAGGAAGGTAACTTGCACACCGCGTTTTTCTAAGGTTTTAACGGTATTGTAGATCGCTGAGTGTTCGATATTCGAGGTGATGAGATGACCACTGCAGTTTTCAGCAAAAAATCCGCGCAGAAGCATATTTAGCGCTTCGGTTCCACCAGAGGTAAAGATAAGCTGAGAGGGTTTGACTTGTAGATAGCTTGCGATGGTTTGACGGGCCTTCGAAAGTCTTTTACGTGCTTCTTGCCCAAAGTGATGCACTGAGGAGGGATTAGAGGGATGAGAGGCGAGCTCTTCTTGCATGACTGCTAAGACGCGCGAATCAAGCGCAGTCGTCGCATTGTTATCTAGGTAGATCCTTTTCATGAGCTCTTATTTGCACCATCACAACAGTGATGTTGTCGTTTCCCCCTTTGGCCTTAGCAGCAGCTACAAGGCTATCAGAGGCTTCTTTTATTGTCTTGGCCTTCAGAAGGATAGATCTCATTTCTTCTAAGGAGAGTTCGTCAGTTAGGCCGTCTGAACATAAAAAATAAATATCACCTTCAGCAAGTTGGCTACACTCGACTTCAGGCTGCACGCGAGAATGCGTACCGATGGCGCGCGTAATAATATTTTTAAAGGCATTGAGCGGCGCAGTCTCCGCATTGAGTTCGCCTTTGAAAAGCATCTCTTGGCGTAAAGAGTGATCTTGAGTCAGTTTGATAAGGTTTTGATCTCTAAAGCGATAGATACGGCTGTCGCCCACATGCGCATAGATCATGCTCTCTCCGCACACAAGCAGACAGGCGAGAGTGGTGCCCATGCCGGTATAGCGCGCATTTTTTAAAGAGAAATTATAAATCTCGCGATTCACGCGTTCAATGGCTGATTGGAGTTGCTTGGCCCACTCTTGAACCAATTTGGGAGAGGAAAGCTCTTTTGGAGAAACGCCTTTATGCAGCTCTTCAATTTGATGACTAAGTCTTTCTACAGCTTCTTTTGAGGCGACTTCACCGGCTTGGTGGCCGCCCATGCCATCGGCTAAAACAAAAAATTTACAGTGAGGAAGCTCAGCCCATGAGTCCTCATTGTTGCTACGTACGTAGCCGATATCGGATATTCCGTAACTTTCCACGTGGAAATTACTCACTTTGTGCCATTGAAGGGTCTTGGATTTTTCCTATAAAAAGCGGCAACTTGGTCTGCAAGTCCACAAGTAAAAAGAGAAAAGGGCGGTCAACGGTAAATGCAAGAGGCTTGGCTGGTGTGGCGGTGACATTAATCGATGCGCTCGTTGCAGCCGCAGCGGTGACGCCGGCTTCGTCTAATGCAAAAAAGGATTCATGTATCACTTTACTTAAGAAAAGATCGTGCATGCCATCGATGCCTGAAAAATCTGCTTTATCATTGAACGCATTCTCCATCCCAAGAGTTTTTAATACGCTATTTAAATCATAGCGTTTATCAAGAGAGAACTTGGGCATTTTGATATTTACTTTTTCCTGGTTCAATTGATCGATCCAGCTTTGTACAGATGCTGCAGTTAAAAGATTTTCACAATCGGAAAGAGCGACCGTTTTCTTAGGCAGAAGAATCAGGCAGGCAGGTCTACTCGCTTCATCTTTTTTCAAGAAGGGCATCGAGATCAATTGGAAATTATCATTTTCCAAATAGGAGAAGAAACCCGTCTGCTCCATCATCTTCGTTTTGATCTTTGTGCCATCGCCGGTAAAAAAGTTTCCATCAGCCGTGTTTTTAACATCAAAAGGCACTTGCCAGCTTCCTTTAAAATAGAGCGCGTTGGTGAGCACAAGTCTAGTTGTGGTGTCGACATCGCCAGCTTCGAGGAGTTTAGAAATTTTTCCATGTGTTTGATTCGAGGTCCACTCATTGATAATTGAGGTGGCTTTTTCTGCTTGCGAAAAGTCTAAGCTCTGGACTTTGGCTTGAAACCCATCTTCAATGGCATGACGAAAATCAGATAACACAAATGTATCGCGATCTAGCCACATGCCGTTGGCCATTTCTAAAGTGTAGGTTCCTTCACCAGGAGCTACCAGCGATTTTCTTAGAGCATATGCTGTTTTAGAAAGATCCGGACGCTTGAGTGAAAGATGGAGCACTTGTTGCATCTCTTGAGCAGTTTCATCGCGCGCGCCAACATAGACCATAGAGAGGCAAGAAAAAATCGAATAAGGTGAAAAGACGAGGTTAGGCGCTTCTGACTTTTTTAAAGAGGAATAGAGAGAGATGCCAAACTCAGTGCAATCTTTGGCCATCTTGTTTGTTTTTGGATCTTCTTTTTTTGGCGCTCCCAAAAGAGGTGAAGTGAGGGTGAGAAGTCCGAGCAAGAGCGTGCAAGAGCGTTTGAGCATAGAGCCTCCTAGGTAACAGGCATGAGCAAAATTCGAATACTACTTATGGTATTAAATGCCATATGTAGACCGATTGGTGCAAGCAAAGAGCCCTGGCGTTCATATAAAAAACCGAGGTAGCACGAGAAAGTAAAGAGAGTGACAGCCAAAGAGAGATTGCCCCAACCTTGTGATCCAGAAAGGTGAAAAAGCGCAAAGCAGAGAGCCGTAAGCACGATGGCGGCTCTACTTCCAAGAAGCCTGCGGAGAAAGCTCTGCAAGAAGCCTCTAAACAACCATTCTTCGATTATAGGCGCCACGATAATAATGGTCAGCAGCGCCACAGATAAGAGAAAGGGAGAGGCGAGTGCCATTTTAAGAAAGCGTACAGCCACCTGTTCATAATTTTCTACGCCGACGAAGAGGAAAATTAAAAGATCGCAAATTTGTCCAATAGCCACGACCAGAGGAAAGCCGATGAACCAGGTCACGACGCCTAAACAGAAGTCATAAAACAGTTTTTTTGAAGAAGCTTGACCTGACCCAAGCCAAAGCTCTCGCATCGCTTTTGGGTTTTGCTTTAGTGAATATAAGATAAGAAAAAGAAAAATTAAGCCCAGTGTCAAAAGTTGCAGTAGGCCAGCCGAAAGGAGTGTAAGCGAAGAAGTTCCCTGGACATGTGTGAATGCTTTACCAATCAGGGGCGCAAGAAAGAGAGCGGTGAGGAGATAGATGGCAAAGGCCGTTACGACATGTCTGCCTTTTATAAAAGGGCCGCGCTCTTGTGGTAAAGATAGTGTATAAAAACCACGCGACTTTGCTATCCAATATGTAAAAAAGGATAAAAGTCCGAACATCAGGATAAGCTGGATGTGTTCCGTGATCAGCTCTTTTGACGGAGCATCCATCTAGCGACTCTTGGCTAGAAGGATGTAATCTTCAATACGAGTAGAGATCTCTTTAACCAGTTTAATATGCGCCATTCCAAGAGGAGAGACATGGAAGTCATCTTCACCCCAGGCAATCTGTCTGAAGTTGGCTTTTGTAAACTGTTTTGGAAAATGCTGAGTGTCGTGAATGATTTCTTGAAGCACGATTCTAGGTTGATCGCCTCTTAAATCCACCACGCGTATTTTCATGCTGATGTTAAGATCTGCAGGAGAGTGTTCTGGTGATAAAGGAGAGACGAAAACCTGTTCGTGTTTAAGTAGTTCCATGAAGACGACAAAATCATTTTCTCCAAAAACTTTCTTTGTCCAAGCGATATTTGGTGCGAAGGGATCAGAGTGTCCGGCAATTTTCTTCGCATTCGCGCGAACTTTTTGGCCGTTGGCTATGTGAAGTTTATCTTTTTGAGCCAGCTTATGCGAAAGAATCGTGGTGAGTTCGTTAGAGAGGTTCCAGGAAACATCATTATTTTCTGTGCGATCGATGATCGGAACGATGGCCACTACGGGTTGTGAAGCCATGTGATGTAATGTAGATGCCGTCTGATCTCTATCGTCACCTTTTCCGCAACCTGAGGTAAAGACTGCAAGAGATAGGGCAAGGGCTAAGATTCGCATGCTTGTAGGTGTGTTCATAAATCTCCAGGGTTGCAAGGAATTCTCAGCATATCAGACCGCCTTGTCGATGTAAAGCCGTTCATGAAATAGATCTCTTGCAAGCCTGTTAATTCTTACAAAGCTATAATCGGCTTCCAGGTCTAAGAAAGATCGGGCACGGGCACGAATTCCAACGACGGCGATTCACATTTACAGGGCTTGCAGGACGAGGGCGGAATAGGGGGGAAGCGAGTAAGTGTGTTTTAAGTGTGGGTGATTCTTGGGATCTTCGATGAAGTCGCCCGGAGATGTGGCATAAGTATCGATCACTTTGTACCAGTGTTTGTGGGGAGGCGGTGGAGGTAAGGTGATGTCGGTATGGTGGAAGTGTGCGTTGAAAGCGACATAGAGAAATTCATGAGAACGCGCATCTTTCAGAGTATAGGCCACCATGCGAACTGAAGGATCCCAGTTTGGTTTGAATGGTTGCTGACCATGCCAATCGATCTCATCATTAGATAAAAACTCAGCGCGCCCTAAGATCGAATGCCTTTTGCGGAAATGAATCATCAGTTTAAAAAACCTAAAAAACCCGCTGTCATGTTGGATTTTGTCCCAGAGAAACCAGTTTAGCTCATTATCTTGGCACCAGGTGTTGTTGTTGCCTTTGCGGGTATGGCCATACTCATCGCCCATGAGGATCATAGGTGTTCCCAAGGAGAGCATTAAGGCTACATGAAAGTTGCGCATCTGGCGTTCGCGCAGTTGCAAGACCCCGTGGTCGTGTGTTTCGCCTTCAGCGCCGCAGTCCCAACTATCATTATTATCTGCTCCATCGCGATTTTCTTCTCCATTGGCTTCGTTATGTTTGGAATTGTAGCTAACGAGATCGCGTAAGGTAAACCCATCATGCGCTGTGATGAAATTCACGCTATGGTATGGGCTATGTTCTTTGCCGTAGATGTTCTGAGAGCCGCAAAGTGCATTGGCAAAACTGCCGGCACAGCCATCGCTGCCTTTGATGAAGCGACGTACGCTGTCGCGATAGACTCCATTCCATTCCAGCCATTTGCCTTCCCCAGGAAAGGAGCCTACTTGATAGAGTCCGGCTGCATCCCAGGCTTCGGCGATGAGCTTGACATTTGCGAGTGCAGGATCGCGGTTAATCGCATGAATGACAGGAGGTTTATCGATAGGTTTTCCCGTCGGATCGCGGGTAAAGATGGAGGCGAGATCAAATCGGAAGCCATCCACGCCCATCTCAAGCACCCAATAACGCAAAGAATCAATAATAAATTGTTGGCAGGCAGGATGGTTGCAATTGAACGTGTTCCCACATCCAGTAAAATTCTGGAATTTGGATCCTTCAGTCATCATATAATAGTCGGGATTATCGATGCCTCGGAATGAGAAAACTGGACCGTTTTCATTACCTTCAGCCGTATGATTATAGACCACATCTAAAATCACTTCGATCTTATTGCGGTGCATTTCCCGCACCATCGTCTTGAACTCTTCAATGGCAGCTAGGCGCTCTTCTTTAAAGGCGTAACGGCTCATGGGACTAAAGAAATTAACCGTTGAATAACCCCAGTAATTATAGAGTTGCTCACCATTAAGAGGATTTTTACGCGGGTTTTCGCATTCATTAAACTCGAAGATCGGCATGAGCTCGAGGCAATTGACGCCTATTTCTTTAAAATAGGGAATCTTATCGATCATCGCTAAGAATGTTCCTGGCGCTGGTACGCGGCTAGAACTGTGATATGTAAAGGCGCGCACATGCATTTCATAGATAATCAGATGTTCGGTGGGGATTCTAGGCGGCTGGGTATTATCCCAATTAAAATGGGTGTCTATTACGATACGCCCACGAGGCGGAGGGGCATTCGGAGGGAAACCTTGTCCCCAAACGTGCGAGGTCGCCAAAGATAGAGCATAAGGATCGGAAACGATGAGGTTTTTATTGAAGAACAAGCCCTTCTCAGGCTGCATGGGTCCATCAACTCGGTAGCCATATTCTAAATTAGTAGCTAATCCCTTGATCAGCACATGCCATACTTTATCTGTCTTATTCATTTTAGGATCGAGGTTGATCTCTTGAAAAGGAGTTGCCTCGCCTGGATTGAATAGGCAAAGCGTTACACCGCTCGCATGCTCTGAAAATAGCGCAAAATTAAATCCATCTTGTTTTCGGGTGACCCCCAGCGGAGTAGGAGAACCCTTTAAAATGGCATTTTTCTTTTCTGCGCTCATTCGCTCCTATTGGTTTAGGCTCGTATATATTTTTTTGTTTTACAGGTTTCTCTATTTTTTGTTGTGATTTTTAATAGGGTCACTGTAAAAATAGTGCTTCCTAGAGAAATAATTGTGCCGATCTCTCTCGTGATTAATTCCGGCTAGAGATATAGTGGCAAAGAAACATTTTATCTATACCTAAGGAGGATGTGTTCATGTCGTTGGAAAACGCCAAGGCGAACTTAAAAGAATTTGGCAAAGAACTTAACTTGGAAGGATTGGCTTTTGACGAAAACCACACCTGTATTCTCGGAATCGATAATACCTTCTCTTTGCACCTTACTTATGAACCTAATTCGGATAGGCTCTATCTTTACTCTCCAATTTTGGATGGTCTTCCAAAAGATGATAAAGTACGCCTAAAGCTTTATGAGTCTCTACTTGAAGGCTCAATGCTGGGTGGACAGATGGCAGGTGGCGGAATCGGCGTGGCTGTACCAGAAGAGTTGATCCTCATGCACTGTGTCCTAGAAATGGGCGTGGGCGCTGACCCTAACTCTCTGAGACGCTTTGCTCCACTTTTTGTTGAAGCTGTCGAAAGATGGAGAAAGAAATCTAGAGATATTCTCGAAGGTCGAGAAGAAAAAGAAGATGATGACAAGAAAAAGAAATCGATGGTGCCTCCACCAAAACCAGGCGATCGCTTCATCAAAATCTAGACATTCGCTACTGCTGTCTCGAGAGTACAAGAAAGATCTTGGCTCTCGAGGCGTCTTAAAATCTCGAATTTTGCCGCACAAGTATCTTTATCCTGCACCTTCACTTTCTCTTCTACTTGTTTAACACTCGACATCACAGTCGAATGGTCGCGTCCGAAGATCTGTCCGATTTTGAGATAGGGGAGCTGAAGCAGCATCCGACAAATATACATAGCCATCTGCCTTGGAACGGCTGAGTCACGCGCTTGCGATTTTCCTAAAAGATCATCTGTCCGCATGCCAAAATAGTCTGCTACGGCGCGAATAATCTTTGGCGGATTTATACCCTTCAAACGCTCTTCCTCAATTAAATCGAAAAGATAGCCTTTGGCTTTTGCCGCATCGATAGGGATGGCTTTATGTTTTCGTAGGGTATTTCCAGATTGAGAGCGGATAACTAGGGCATGCAAAGCGCGTTCGAGAGATTTGGTGTGCGCTTGGAAAGTTTTAATTAGATAATCGATGGTTTCATCGTCCAGTAAAAGATCCAAAGAAAGAGCTCTCTTGCTTATCCAGCTCTTAATCTCTTGGGGAGAAAAACGCTCTAAATGCAAAAGAATACCCCATTCAAAACGACTGATAAGCCTGGGTTCGATGGCTTCGAGCAGTTGCGGCGGAGAATTTGCGCTTAAGATAATTTGCCGGCCACTGCTATGCAGAGAATTGAACGTATGGAAGAATTCTTCTTGCGTCGCGCCTCTTCGCGCGAAGATATGCACATCATCGATGATCAGCACATCTACATGTCGGTAGGCCTTGCGAAACTCTTGCATCGCGCCATTTCTAATTGCCGCCACCACGTGTTCAGTAAACGTTTCAGCACGGATATACAGCACAGATAGCCCCTGTTTTTGTAAGAGACTAGCGCAGGCCATAAGCAAGTGCGTTTTGCCAGATCCACTGTTGCCATAGATGAAGATTGGGTTAAAATTCTCAGCTCCGACTTTTGGGGGAGCTAGCTTTTTAGCTTTTGGGGAAAACCCCGTCATTTCGCAGACGCATTTAAACGTAAGCTCATTTTCTGAGGAGACTAAGAAGTCGTCTAAGGTCGCAGATTCATCGAGCGGATCTTGGCCGAGGTTTAGCGCAGGACGATAAACCTTCTCATTTGGCTTGAACTTTCCGCGTTTCGTACCTTTTTTTTCATAGCCAGCGCTTTCGCGCAGCGTAAGATGAACCTTGATCTCATTGCCATTGGGGTTTGCGAGCTTGCCTTTTACTTTTTGACGCATGTGCTCTTCAAACCAAGCAAGCTGAAACGAGTCTTGAGCTTCTAAATAGAGATTACATGCGTCAAAATCGGTAACTTTTAAGGGCCTGAGCCACTGAATAACAGTTTCCCTTCCCAAGGAATTTTCTAGCTCAAGCAGAAATTTTTCCCAAGCATGCATGACTACGGTTTCTTGAAGGGTTCTACCTTGCTAACATGCGAATTTTTTCTCTTGGTAACCAGCCACTGCTGCAAAATTCCGAAGATGATCGAAAAGAGCCAGTAGATGTTTAAGCCTGAAGGGAAATGATAGAACATCACCGTAAAGACGATGACCATGATATTTCCCATCAACTTCTGCTGCTTTTGTTGATCGGTCAGCAGGTTTTTGTTTTTCGGGGTCGGAGAGCTGATTTTCTGCTGCCAGTACATCACTAAGCCGATGAGGATAGGCAGAAGGTGGAATTCAGTTCCGAAGAAAATAATTGGATAATTCCAACTAAATACCACATCTGGTGCAGTTAAGTTATCGATCCAATGCGGAATAAAGCGTGCTCCACGTAATTCGAACGTCGTTTTGAGCAGGTCGAACATTCCAATGAGGAAGGGCAATTGAATTAAAATGGGCAAGCAACCAGAGAAGGGATTAACTCCCTTTTCTCGATAGAGAGCCACGACTTCCTGTTGTCCACGCTTAGGATCTTTCTTGTGTTTGGCTTGAATTGCGGAAACAAGTGGCGCGATCTCTTGCATTTTAGCCGTCGATTTAATCGACCAAGCATTTAATGGATAGAGCATGACGCGTAGAGCTAAGGTGAGCAAGATGATCGAAATGCCCCAAGAATGTGTGATCTGATGGAAGATATTCATCAAGAAGAACAAGAACTTGGCAAAGGGCTCTGAAATAAAAGCAAACCAACCATGAAAGCTCTGTGAAGCTTTATAATCAGGGTAGTATCCAGTCGCAGGATCAGAATAGGTCTGATCGATCGTTTTCAATATTTTGCTTGCAAAAGGCCCAGCAAAAACTCGGAAGGTCTGTGCTTGAGTGGTGTTTCTTAGAGGAAGCAGCAGCTCAAAGCCAGGATATTTATCTGCTGGGTAGAGGTTATGCTGAGAATCGATGACAACCAGTCTTGTAGGATCGAATTCTCCAGGAATTTTATGCGCGCTAAATCCATTGTCGATTTCGGTTAATGGATCGATGATCAAGCCTAAAAAACCATTTGAGTTACATACCCAATCCGGACGGAAAGAAGAGTAGAGCTGAGACTCTTTAGGCAGGTCGATCTGCTCAACCTTGGCTTTATTATCGCTTTTTAAGCGGTATTTCAAAGATGGAGTAGAGCTCCCAGAAATAAGTTCGACCTCAGGCACTCCGGATGTAAGGTGCAGATCGCGTGCATCGCCTTCAACTTTAATAGTCAGATCGAAGCAATAAGGGGCAGCTTTAGGATCAGTCGGGAATGAGAAGCGTTTGGTAATGCGTCTTTGCGATTGAACCGCTTCAAATTCTATGAAATCTTTTCCTAGGCTTTTCACTTTATATTTTAGATCGACCGCTTTCTGATCGCTTGTGACTACATTGCAGGCGTAATAACGAGGAGGCACGCGAGAGGCGAGCTTTCCACCTGAACCAGCAATGCTGCGTCGCACGAGAGGGTAGTAGCCGCCCAAATTTCTCTTTTCAACTCGAACGGGAGCTCCTCCCTGGGGGTTAGCAGTATAGTAGACGCTGTTTGGGAACCAGTCGGTTTGAGGATATTGCTCTTTCAAAACTCGATCAAAATTGATCTCGAGAATCACACTGTCAGGGTGTGTGCTGCTCTTCAAGGGCAGATTGATGTCTGAAAGAGATCCGCCGATGTTAGAAAAGACCAGCTGTTGATAAGCATTTTCCAGAACATAAAACTCTTCTCCCTCTTCATTCGCAGGGGCAGAGATTTCAGGCTGGATGGTCTGCACTAGGCTATTAAAATAGGGGAGATCATTAATCGGTGTTAGGCGAAATGAACTAGGATTATAAACCGCATATGGAAGGTATTCGCCATTACTTTTATATAGAGCAATAGCAGGAGTTAGAGGCTTTTCTAGAGGGAAATGGATCTGTTGATTTTGTACTTCAGCAAGCGAAACCACGGCTTTTTGAGTGTCGCTTGGAAAAGAGACCAGCTGAAGATCGAAGCTCTCATTTGGAAGCAGATTAATAATGCGTAGAGGCTCAATTTCTGAAGTGGAATAGAGAAGCGGAGATTGCAGCTTATTTGCATCTGCTCTCAGCTTAACCTCGTCCATCTTCTTGCCATTTTTAATGTAGAGAGTTTGAGGGGCAGGAAGCGTCCAAGCGAAAGTCAAATACTGTTGATTATCACGCACAGCTAATGTAGCTACTTGAGTGCCTTGCGCATCGCTATATAAAGATGTAACCGGAAGGGCTGAAAGGGAGACAGTGCGCTTTTGCAACGCTTCTCTTTCGGCTATATTCATCTCGCTTGCTGTGGGCGTTTGTACAGTGGAGGGTTGCTCAGTAGGTGAGAACCAGAGATGTACAAAAAAAAGTGCTAAAGTAAGGGCAAGTACAAAGACAATCGAACGCTTATCCATAAAACTAGACCATCCAAATCTGGCGTAAAAACACACATCCTAACATAGCTCAGATTTCAGCAGTAGGCCTTTTGTGGAGGTGAGGAAGTATAGAGGGGCGGCATTGCCCCTTTTTAATAAGCGCGCTTTTCGAGTTGAGAGAGAAATTCGTGGAAGTCTGAGGTAGAGCGTACCCCATCTAACCAGTCATCTAGCAGAATCTCTTCCAGAGGGGGAAGGGATTCAAATTCTTCGGCCTTTTGTAAAAAGCGCATGGCTTTTTCATATTGGCCTAAAAGTGAATAGAGGCAGCCTAGATGATAATAGGCCTGCACGTTACCCAACTTAGCAGAGAGTGTAATCTTATGTTCAGCTTCGCGATGGAGCTGATCAGCTTCGCTCGGATCCTGACTGCGCTGCGCTATATTGATCAAAGTTAACGCGAGATCTAAAAGGATCTGATCATTTTCTTCATCATGTTTGGCAGCTAGTCTAAAGTGGTGGATAGAACGCGCAAAATGATCGCTTTCTCCGATCAGTTCACCTATATGTGAAAAGGCCTGTCCAAGACGATGATGAATGCTAGGGAAGTCTGGATCGATCATGAGCACATGAGAAAAGATTTCAATCGCGCGTGCATAATATGAGGCTTCTTCGAGGTAATCACCCATGAGATCTAGCGTGCACGCATATTGAAATAACCAGTCTGGGTGGAGGTAGAGTGCGTTCTTTTGCACGCTAAGCACACGTTCAAACTGTAAAACCGCGGCTTCAATCCATTGAGGATCTTGAGTCAGATCACCTATTTTTGTCAGCGCGAGTGCATAGTCAAAAATGTAATAAGTGGAGCTGTTGAGATCGAGCGCCTTAGTGTAGAAGCGCAGAGATTTTTCCAACGCCTCGGGATCTTCTTCTAGTTCGCCTACACAAGCATAGCATTTAGCAATTCCATGCCAGAGCATCGCGCACGTACGATCGGCGGAAAGACCCTCTTGGAATTTTTCAATTGCTTGGTAGTAGTAGTCATAGTCGTTAAAATAACGTCCAAGCGCCATCAAACACATTCCATAAGAGAAAGTGATCTCAGGTGCATCGGGCGCCATCTCCGTTGCAGCGGCAATTTTATTTTGTGCTTCGTAAAGGAGATCTAAACGATCGCACAATTCGCCTAGAAGAGCGAGAGCTTCGGCCCAAATTGCACAGGTAAGCGGTAGATTAGGGTCACATACATAAGCGCGATGGCATTTTTCAATCGAAGACCTGAGGCGCTTAATGTCTTGATTATTTCTGCCTGAATCTAAAAGAAAACGCGCCCAGACTAACCAGAGATCCGTGTCCTGAGGTCGTAATTGTGCAGCAGATGCAAAGCACTCATTTGCTTGAGAGAAATGATCTTCATCATGTGTTTTAGCATAGAGATGCATCAATGTTTTAGCTAGATTTGCCCAACCATCATAAGAGTTGAAGGAGATCGAGACGGCTTGTTTAAAGCAGTTAATCGCTTTCACGTATAAACGGATGTCGTTGATCTGCTCGGCAAGAGTTAATGAGGCTAAGCCAAAATCATTCCAAAAGTCGGCTGGAAAGGGATCTTGAAGAGAAGATGCATGGTGAAAAGCATCCATGGCTGAATAGATATCAACGGCTTCCCCAGAATGCTGCGCAATCTTCATGCGTACAGAGCCATAATCCCAATAGAGTTCAGCTAAGGCATCATATTTTTGTGTTTCAGCCAGCTGCAATGCTGTGCGATATCTCTCTTGCGCATCTTGGAAGTAGTGATGCTCGTGATAGGTTTGGCCGAGCAGAAATAAGGCGTTTCCCCAAGCATTCCACCCCTCGATTAGATTCGGAGAGAGAGCGGTTACACTTTTGAATTTCTTGCAGGCGATGAGCAGCGCTTTTTCTCTGCCTTCTTCACTGCCATATTCAAAATAGGCAAGCCCTTGACGATAGAGGTGTGCGGCATTGTGTGGTTCAAGCTTTACAGCTTCATCAAAACAGATCGTTGCCTTTGAAAGCTCACCTTTCAAAAGCCACATCTCACCCTGTTGTATAAGGCTATCTGCTCGTTCAGCATCTAAAGAAAGATCAACATGTAGATTTTTCATTTTTTAAGCCTTTGGACTTCTGGGGGCACTGCGAGAAAACTCGGGATTATATGAGAGCGGGTTTTTTTGGCCAATCGTTCACATTGGTTTTTGGTCAGCCAAAAAGTGTTTGATGATTTTTCCTATGTTTTAATTTTTAGTGAGTTAGAGCAAAATTTTTTCTTTTATATATAAGAAAAAATTTAATTTGCTTGCCAAAAATTTGCTTGCATTCGCGCGCTTCTCAATTTACGATCTACGCACATGTTTATCTATGAAACTCGCATTCATTTGCGCGATACCGATGCCACAGGCGTGCTTTACTTTACTGAGCAATTGAGGCTAGCGCTCGAAGCTTTCGAGCACCTGCTGAGCCAATCTGGCATCACGCTCCAATCACTTATCCAAGAAGGTTCTTTTTTGATGCCCATCGTGCATACAGAAAGCGACTACTCTGCGCCACTTTTTGCAGGGGATGAAGTCGTGATCCATCTCACGCTATCTCACCTGGGAACATCCTCTTTTACGCTGCAAGCTCAGCTGCTTAAGGCCTCTATCGAGGTTGGAAAGAGCTCAATTGTGCATGCGACTGTTTCTCAAGTGACCAAAAAGGCTATTCCAGTGCCTGAAAGTTTATTAAAGATTTTAACAACACTTCGCTCAAATTTTTCCTGCTCCGTTTAATGCCTGTCTCGATCGATCCAGGTGGAAAAGGCTGGATGCGCCGGGGAATCATATATCCGGGTAGAGATTTTCTGAGCGTGGCTAAGATCTGTTTTTCTGAGAAATTATCTTTGTTTGTATTGATGAATGCATAGGGCAGATGGCCAAATTCAGGATCTGGCAAGGGTATTACTAACGCTTCAAGAATATCGGGCAATGCTAGTAGAGCAGATTCAATTTCTTCTGGAAAAACATTTTCGCCGCCTGAAATAAAGAGGCTATCCATGCGGCCAAGTACAATTAAACGTCCGTCGTCTGATATTTTCCCACGATCTTTGGTAGAGAACCAACCTTCTGAATCAGTTGGCCTTATAAGTCCGCTTGTTTTATCCCAGTAACCTAAAAAGAGAGTTTTTCCGCGCACGAGAATTTCTCCATTGGAATTGACCCGCAATTCGCGATGGGGAAGCGGCGTGCCACATGTGAGTTCTCCTCGTTCAATTTTGGGCGCAGGGTCAAGTGTGATCTGCGCGCACATCTCGGTCATGCCATATGATGAGAAGATCTTATATCCTTTCTGCGTAGCTTCTTCTAATAGGGCAGCGCTTAAAGGGGCACCCCCGATCAAAACACCTTTTAAGTATGCCGGTGCAGTAGGCTGTGCATTACATAGCCTAAAAAGTTGTGTAGGGACCAGAGAGAGAAAAGTCGCCTCATATTTGGTAAGTGCCTCATGAGGTTTCATCTCTGAGATAATTACAGTAAGCCCGCGCAAGAAAGAACGAAAAAGTAGCATAAGCCCAGAAACATGAAAGAGCGGCAAAGGCAAAAGCCAGCGATCAAGAGGTTTAAGCGGTAACTTTTGCATCGAACCTTCTGCGCTGTAATAGAGATTGCTGTATGAGAGCGCGGCGATCTTAGCGGCTCCCGAAGAGCCAGAAGTCGGCATAAGAACAGCAATTTCATCAGTATTTAAGGGCGCATTTAGCTGGTAGTTTTCGATGCCAAAATCTGCGTGCATGATGAAGTGTGGTGCGAGCTGATCGATCAGCGGCTGAAGAAGAGTCTCTGGAAGGCGAAAGTTTAGGGGGCAGGCGGCTGCATTTAAGCGGAAAAGTGCAAAGAAAAGCGCTGCATTTTGCCATGACGAAGTTGCGATGAAAGCCACACGCGCACCGCTTTTTACACCGTGGCTTTGTAGCTTGATGCAGAGGGCTTCAACATACGCATTTAACTCTTCGTAGGTAAGCGTGTGCGTATCTGTGATGATGGCGGGTGCTTTAGCAAACTGAGGTAGAGCAGCTAGGATAGGGCAGAGCATGAAGCAGTTCCTTGTTCACATTAAAAAGCTCATCCAAGTGCAAGTAGCCTTGAGAGATGTTCAGTGGTGTTTGCAATATATCCTGTTCTAAATACGAATAAGTGTCTAATCCCAGAGGTTTAATGGGCACACCCAAATGATGTGCTAAAAGTGCGATCTGACTGATGCCCACGCCTGTTTCAAATGCGCTACTGAAAATAAGGTCGAGGTTTCTCTCTTTAGCTGCCCGAGCAAGAACTTCGCCAACCGTATAGCCACCTTGAAGTGTGGGCTTAAAGATGAACGCTTTCAAAGAGGGGAGCGTTAAAAGCAGATCGAGCGGCGTGTCGCGTAGCGATTCATCTACGGCTAGCGGATAGGTAAAGTCGAAGAGATCTTCCACCTTTTCACACGGCTCTTCAATGTAATCAAAATCTTCCGGTTTAAAATGGGCGAAAAACTCCAAGGCGCGCTCTTTGGTCCAAGCGCGGTTAAGATCGATGCGCAAAGAGAAACTATCTTTAAGAGCGTGAACAATTTTTAGTGCATCTGCATGAGAATGGCCGCTTAACTTCACTTTTACGCTTTTGATCCCTGCGTGCGCACAAAGATCAGCTTTTTTAAGAATCTCATCTACGCTACCCATCAATAACGAAGAGAGCGGAAAGGTGAGCGGAAGCTTTGGGGGATTGAGGCCCAGGCTGGCTGTTTCTAAGCCAAAAGCCACCGAAGGTAGCAGCATATGCTGAAGCATAGGACCTTTTAACTGTTCGAGTGCATCATCGAATGTCTCTACATTCCAGTTAGGGAGAGGAGCCACTTCGCCCAGGCTCTTGCTGCCATCTTCTCTTGTGAGTTCAATGATAATCCCTCGGCGTCTTGTGCCTCTAAACGGCAGATCATAGGTATAGAGCTTCATTAAACTTTTCTCATTAATTACTTCTAGTGAACCACTTGAAGAAGACTCTGAGCAATAAAAGAGTTCAGGCTTACTCCCATTGTTTTTGCTTGCAGCGCTAATTTGGCATGAAGATCTTGAGGTATTCTAAGATTGAAGGTACCTGAAAAGGTTTTCTCGGGTTTTTCTTTTCTCTGTTTGCACCATGCGAGATAATCATCTATTGAGTCTTTGAATGATTGTTCCAATTCCTTAACAGCCTTTCCCTGAAAGGTAATGATATCTTTCAATCCTACGACTTCACCATGAAAAATTTTGGCTTTATCGTCATATTCGACATGTCCGAAGTATCCTTTGTATTTCATCATATTTATTTCTCCTCGGATTTTACTCCTGCATTTTCTAAAAATTTTCTTAACGACACCAGTGCTCCTTTATCTATTTCTTTTCGAGGATGAGGACGATGAAAAACTGCTCTTACATCATTAAGGACAATTCGAACTCTTGATCCTTCTCCCTCGCTTATCTTCGCTCCAAGATGGATTAGAAGACTTTCGCAAGTTTTCCATTCTACATTCGATGGAACTGGCAGCTTAAAGATCGCTTCCAGGGTGCGCTGGTGTTTTTTGCTCATATTTTGATATGGTACTAATTAATGGTACTATTTGCAATCTATTTTTCAAATGACGTTGATCATCAAATAGATCACAAAAGCCACCCTATGCAGAAGAGGAGGGTATAAGCTAGCAGAAGACCAGCTGTCTGTTTAAGCAGTGTATTAAAGGTTTGTGCCTCTTCATTTTTAACCACCTTAACTGCTAAAAAAAGCGCAGGGAAAAAGATCAAAGATGCCAACATGACCCAAGGATGCGTATGTCGACAGAGCAGAGGAGTGAGAATCGCTGAAAAAAGTGCAAATATGTAGAGCGCTCTACCTAAATTTCTGCCGAAGCGCACAAAAAGGGTCTTTTTACCAGCTACGCGATCCTCGTCGACGTCACGCAAATTATTGACCATGAGGATGGCCCACGCGAGCATGCCGGGCGCGATTCCAACTAGAAGCGCGTCATAAGAAAATTCATGTGTTTGTAGATAGTAGGTTCCGCCGGTGGCGATCGGCCCAAAAAAGAGCAGCACAAAAAAATCCCCAATCCCGAGATAAGCGAGAGAAAAAGGACCTGCAGTGTAAAGGATGCCTAGCAGGATGGAGATGGCGAGCAGAAAAGCAAAAAAAATGCCTCCTTCCCAAATCAGAAAGAGTCCTAATAATGCAGCCGCACAAAAGACGAGAATAAAGGCGCGCTTAACCTCTTGAGGCGAGACTAACCCGGCCTGAGTGACGCGCTGTGGGCCCTTGCGAGCGGAGGTATCCGCCCCTTTTTGAAAATCGAAGTAGTCATTGGCGAGATTTGTGCCTACTTGAATTGCAATGGTGGTAAAAAGAGTAAATAAGAAGGTAGAAAGTCTGCAGGTTCCCGTGGCTAAGGCGAGCATCGTTCCGATCATTACCGGGCTTAAGGAAGTAATGAGGGTCCGCGGCCGAGCAGCTTGAATCCAAATTGTTAAGGATGCCATGAGCTTCTAAGGCCTCTTAGGAAAACGTGAGAAATCAGGCGCGCGCTTTTCGATAAAGGCGCTATGTCCTTCTTTTGCTTCTTCTGTCATGTAATAGAGCAGCGTCGCATTGCCAGCCAACTCTTGCAGGCCAGCTTGCCCATCACAGTCGGCATTGAGGGCGGCTTTCAAGCAGCGCAGAGCGAGCGGCGAGTGTTTAAGGATCTCTTGGCACCAAGAAACGGTGGTGGCTTCTAGTTCTTCATAAGGGACAACGCAGTTGACCAGACCCATATCAAGCGCTTCTTGAGCTGTGTATTGACGGCACAGAAACCAGACCTCGCGTGCTTTTTTTTGCCCCACAATACGCGCGAGATAACTCGCGCCAAAGCCACCATCAAAAGAACCGACTTTAGGCCCCACTTGACCAAAGATGGAATGATCAGCCGCGATGGTAAGGTCGCAGAGCACATGCAGCACATGGCCACCCCCGATGGCATAGCCTGCCACCATAGCGATCACCGGTTTGGGGCAGCTGCGCATTTCGCGTTGAAAATCGAGCACATTTAAACGCGCCATGCCTTCTTCATCTATATAGCCTGCATCACCGCGAATTTTCTGATCGCCACCGGCGCAAAAAGCATCTCGGCCTTCGCCGGTTAAGATAATTACGCCGATGCTCTGATCATCACGTGCATCATTTAATGCGAGAGACATCTCTTTAACAGTATGTGGGCGAAAAGCGTTGCGCACCTGTGGGCGGTTAATGGTGATTTTAGCGATGCCCTCATATTTCTCATACTTGATGTCATCGAATTTAGCGGCTGTTACCCAATGAAATGAGAGCGTTACAGACATGCAGATTTCTCCTCAATAAGCTGTTTGATCATAGATGCGCAGGCAGTTGGATTTTCCAGATGCAGCGCATGTCCGCAGTTTGCCAAAATGCGCAGCTGCGAGGCTGGCACTAGCTTACGATAAAGTTCAGTGTATTTCAAATCTTCTTCTCCACAGACAAAGAAGGCTTGATTGGAGAGTTGCTTGAGAAGAGGCAAGCGCACATGACTGAATTGACGCATGGCGGTGGCAATAGCCCGAGGGTCATGGCGCATCCGGCGATCGAGCAGTTTAGTGAAGAGGTCGCGATCTTGCGTTAAGGAGGCAAATAGTGGCTGCGCATACCATCTCTCTAGAAACTCTTTTAACGAGAGTGTTTTGAGCAAACGCTCCCACTTCAGCTCTTCGCCTATGCGGCTTATGCGTTCCGATTCTTCGCGCAATCCTGGATGAGAAGAGAGCGCTATAACGTTTGAAACCATTTCCGGCGTATCTTGCAGTGCGTGCAGAGCCAGGCGACCACCCATCGAATAGCCGACAAGCGCAGCTTGTTCTATGCCATGACTTTTAAGCGTTGCTTGCAAAGCTTGCGAGAAGGTAAGCGAAAAGGGGGAACCATGTCCTGGAAGAGCCACTGAGAGGCACCAGAAGCGATCTTCTAGTTGCGTGATGACTTCGTCCCAATCTTCTTTGTTACCTAAAAACCCGTGCAAAAAAACAAGCGGTGGGTTTTTTAACGAGCCTCGATGAGAGCAGGTGAGGAGTGTAACCATTTAGTAATCTCTTGGTGGAAAGCGTGATTTTCTAGACGATTTGTGGTCATCTCAAGCACGCAAGACGTTTTCTTAAGCACTGCTTCTTCGAGCTCTTGGGTGCTTTGTAACTTTAAATAGGGAATGTCAAAAAGCGCCGCCGCTTTTTCAAATGTCAGGCCGTGTGCGGCTGCAAAAAAATCCTCAAAAGCTTCTTTTTTGCCAGCTACGGGCAGGAAAGAGAAGATGCCGCCCCCATCGTTATTGATCACGAGCAGGATAACAGGGTGTTTAACTTTTTTTAGAAGAGCGAGTGAGTTAAGGTCGTGCAGAAAGGCTAGATCTCCGAGTATAGCGAGCGTGGGCATTTGCGCACCTTGAGCAATCCCAATGGCTGTGGCAATATTTCCATCAATTCCAGAAAGACCGCGGCTTCCAAAGAGCGGACCAATTGGCTGCTTTGGAAAGAGAAAAAAATCTGCATCGCGCACGGGCATGCTATTCGAAAAAAAGACAGCCCAATTTTCTGAAAGCAGCTGAGATAGAAGATATGCAAGACCTGGTTCTGTGAGTGATTTTTTTTCCGAAAAGATTTTTGATAGCTCTTGTTCGATCTGTGTGCCGCGAACTTTGAGAGTCTCAGTCCAAGAATTGGCACTTTTTGGAGCGATAAGAGGTAATATTTGTTTTGCAAAAAGAGCAGGATCGCAGCATAGGCGGTGCGTCACCTGATGTTTTGGATCGTAGCGATTAGGATAATCGGCCACTAGAAAGTAGTGTTGAGGATGGCAGGCTGAGATCCAATCGAGCAGGCTTTTAGAGATTAGGCGATCGCCAAAGTGCAAAACTGTGTGCGCTTTGAGATCGGGTGTAGTTTTGAGAATAAGATCGTAATAGGGGATGAGATTTGCACTGCTTCCTTCTGAACGCAACCCCGAAAAAATATCGGCAAAGATCGGCCAATTTAACGCTTCAGCCAGTTCACAAATCGAAGAGAGCGCATACTTCGAAGCGAGGTTGCCTACCACGATTATGCCTTTTTCTTCCGAAGTAAGAAGATCTGCCCAATGCTGCAAGGTGGTTTGCGCAGGCACAGACTCCGTGTGCTCATAGTGTGTGGATTCTAAAATTGGTGTGGAGGCCTGCATACTTGTGCAGAGGGGTTCTCGCAGCATGCAATTGAGGTGGACGGGTCCTTTTGGGGCACTCATCGAACGAAAGACCGCTTGGGCAATTGTTGTACCGATATATGCGTTATGGATCTCTTCAGTTGGGCAGGGAAGATCGACGCTCCAGCGTACATATTCACCAAAAAATTTAACCTGATCTGCCGTCTGGTTAGAACCCGTGTCACGCAGCTCAGGTGGTCTATCAGCCGTTAACACAATCAGGGGGAGATGAGCATAAGCTGCTTCCATGACTGCTGGAAAAAGATTTCCCACAGCAGAACCGGAAGTGACAATAATCGCTGCAGGGAGTTTTGCGGCTTTGGCATAACCCAGTGCATGGAAGCCCGTGCCGCGTTCATCGAAATGCACAGTGGCCGTAACTTCAGGGTGTGCCGCGGCGGCTAGAGCTAAAGGAGTAGAACGCGAGCCTGGAGAGAGACAAAAGTAACGCACGCCTTGGCGCACGAGTTGATCGACGATCAGTCTGCAAGACTGCTCGTTTTGCAAGCCGATATCTGTCATCTACTTACTTGCTCCAAAGCCTTGTGAAGGTGCCGATTTTTTGGTCGAGCTCATGCCATTCTTTAGCATGACAAGATCCATCCACAATACCTGTGCCGGCAAATAGATGCAGCTGATTTTGAACAATGAGTGCGCTGCGGATGCCAACGGCAATGTCGGCCGCTGCAGGACTAATCCAACCGAGAGGTGCTGCATACCAGCCCCGATCGAATGTTTCTGAATTGCTGAGCATTTTAAGTGCATCGCACCGCGGATAGCCGCCTACGGCAGGCGAGGGGTGCAGAGCTGTGAAGATGTCGCCATCTTGAATGCCCTCTTGAAGGGTGCCTGAAAAGTTGCATACGAGATGTTGCAATGTTGCATTTTGTAATACAGCGCTCTCCTTTTGAAACTCAAATGAATCACAGAGGTTTGAAATAGCCGAGAGCATATGGTCTCGCACATAAGAAAACTCACGCTGCTCCTTTTCATTCTTCAAAAGTTCAGTCTTTAAAGCGAGATCCTCTTCGGGAGTGCGCCCGCGTGGACGTGTGCCCGCCAGAGCGTGCGTGAAGATGTTTTTCTCTTCCCGCCGGTAAAGTATCTCAGGCGATGCGCCTACAAATGCCGAAGAGACGTTGGGTAAAAAGCCAAAAACCGTGCAGTTAACAGCATTTACAGCCAGTCGTTTAAGCATGCTTATCGGATCCACATGCGAGCCGAAGATAAAGGTAGATTTACGCGCCGAAACCAGCTTGTCTACCTGCTGATTTTGAATGCGTGTTAGATAGTCGGTTACTCTCTCTTTCCATTCGCCCTGTGTTGGCATATCGATGCGCTTTTCGGGTTGCGAGAGCTCTATGCTCTTTTTCGCCCGAAGCTCTAAATAGTGTTCGATCTGTTGCGCCTCCGATGGCTGCTCTATTGTGTAAAGCGTAAGCGAACAGACCCCATCTTTTTTTGAGAGGATCAATTTCGGTTGAAAAAAGAGTTGTCGAGGGAAAGCTTCCCAGCTCTGGTCAAAGCCTGCGTAGGCAGAAAAAGCCATGCCCCCAAATAAGCAAAGGTCGCCCGTCTGCTTGTCAAAAACTGGTAGCTTGTCAAAAGTTAATATTGAACCTACTGCCGCGATCTCCTCACGAGCATTTTTCCAATAAACTTTTGGAAAGAGCTCCTGGCTCTCGAGCCAAGCGAGAAGGTCTATATCAGAGGCTACGCGGATAGTGGTCTTGTATGGTCTCATATTCTCTTTCTTACTATAATCAGCTTTTCTATAGTTGAAAAATTTTTCGGTTGCTTGCGAAATGTTAAAGAAATCTATAAAAGCCATTATTTTTGATTGCGACGGAACGCTTATCGACACTGAGCACGCCCATTTTCGCAGCTGGCAGATTGTTCTTAATAAAAGAGGCGTGGCATTTTCACGCGAAGAGTATTTTTTATTTTCAGGTCAATCTGGCATTGCTATCCGTGACTATCTCTGTGATAGGCAAAGAATTATCGCCCCTGAAACTTTATTGGATGACAAGCAAGCGGCCTATTATGAGCTGCGCAAGAAAGGCACACCACCCATTCATTCTGTCGTCAAATGGGTGCATGAGCTTGCCGCGCAAAAAGAGCGATTGAATCTCAAAATGGGAGTGGCATCTGCCGCTGAAAAAGATGAGATTTTGTTGAATCTAGCTGAACTCAAGATCACCGATTTGTTTGATGTAATCGTATCTGGAAGAGATGATCTCAACCATTATCAAGATCCAGAAGGTGTAAACAAGCCGAAGCCTTATATCTATCTTCACACTGCTAAACTCCTGGGCCTGCACCCCACCGAGTGTGTGGCCATTGAAGATAGCCATCCCGGTGTCACGGCCGCCTCTAAAGCCGGCTACATCACCATCGCCGTGCCCAACGATTTCACCAAGACGCACGACTTTTCAAATGCGCACCACGTCATCGATCCTGCTGCCGACTTCGATCTCTTCAAGCTCTTGCAACTAGATTTTTAAATCTCTTTGCGCGAAGCGCCCTGGAGTGCTGCGCTCTGCGCAGCACTTGTTTGAATAGCAAATCTTCCAGACAGGATCGAGCTATTTTAGTAAATCATTTACAGGATATGCAGGATATTTTCTCTATCCTTCTTATCTTGCCTGATCCTACACATCCTGTTCTCTTCCAGAATTTTAAGGCAGCTTGAAAGCGCCCGTGTTCCTGGGCCTTTGCTTGTGCTCATGCTAGGGCAGTTGACAAGCGGCCTCTCCAAAAGAACATGCCTCCGATAAACAAGATGAAAAGAAGGGGAAGTAGCAGCACGGGGTGTGTGGGTGAAGATTGTAAGATAAAAATTGCGATGGTAGCAGTTCCCAGATTGATGAAACTCATCATGGCGGATGCATTGGATTTGTTTTGAGCATGGGACAGCGCTAAACTTTGTGCATTGGGCACAATCAGTGATAATCCTAGGCAGAGAAAAGCCATTGGAACAAAAAGGGACCAGGCTGTGATAAACCCGATTGCAAATGCACCTAACATCAATGCAGTGCTAGCCAGTGCAATCAGAATTCCCCATAACATCGTTTTAAGCGGTGTCTTTTTATGAGCAAGCCTCCTGGTGAGTATCGATCCTCCTATAATTCCAATCGGAGGAATAAAATTCAAAAGTCCGTATGTTTCTGGAGAAAGCCCAATCTTGTTTATGGCAATAAATGGAGCTTCTGCAGCGAAGAGATAGAAGCAAGAAGTGGTGCAGCCGAGCATTAAAGAGCAGAAGAGCACCTTCTTGTTCTTTAACTTCTGCAGATAACCCTCTGTGATTTTTTGAAAGCGCAGCGCATGGTGATCTTTCTGAGGGCAGGTCTCTTGAAAAGAGAGCATTCTGATAAACAGAAGCGCTCCGTAACCGGCTAAGAAATAGAAGCAGCTCTCCCAACCAAAATACTGTGTTAAAAAGCCTCCAATTGCCACAGCTAACCCGGGGCCGACAGCAAATGCCAAAATTAGATAGGAGATCTTCTTTGTTGCCTGTTCATGCTGATAAACATCGCCAATAACCGTAAACGCAATCATTAAGCCGGCACTGCTTCCTAAAGCCATGAAGAAGCGCCCAACAACTAACAGCCAAAAAAGTTGTAAGACTCCCGCCCAAATGATGAACAGAGAGCTTATAATCGTAAGCGTAATGCCTAAATACACAGCTGGCTTGCGTCCAAATCTATTTGCGAGCGGTCCGTAGAATAGCGGCCCTAACGCATAGCCGATCAGAAATAGGGTAATCGTCAGCTGTGCCTGCGCACTTGAGAGCCCCATCTCGCGTGCAATCTCCGGCAGCGCGGGCGTAAAGAGCACGGCAGAAATCGAAGCCAGCGGCGTGAGCAGCAGCAGTGTTATGAGTGATGGCTCTTTTCGTAACGTATTCATATTCACTTTTCCGCCTCTCTTTCCACTTGCAAAAGAGAAAAATGTAGAGGTTTTTTTAATGCGTGTCTAGCTATTTGATTTCTTAAAAAAGCAGTTAAAAATATCTGACGACAAATTTGTTAAGAACATATAAATTTTTTGCTTAAATCAAAAAGGAGTGAAAATTATGTCTAACGTTACCTTGCTTGTTGAATCCGTAAGAGCGGCCCATACTTATAATCTTTTACTTTCTGAGTCTTATGCGCATCCAACTTCCACACTTTCTCAGAGCAGCTATTCTTTTGTTGATCCGAGTGTTCCTGGAAGCCGTCTGTATGAGACAAAAGCTGGCGAAATCATTTTAATTCAAAAATCGCCCACCGATTTAATCGCTGAAAAGTTGATGGGACCTTTGGTAATTGCTGTCGCTAAGGTAGCGAGCACAATTGGGGGAGCTTTAAGTACATCATTAACTAGCGCTGCAAAATTTTGTTTCACTTCCGCACCTGCGCATCTCTCTTCTTTTTTAAGTCGTGTTGATCGTGCTCTCTCTTTTCCAACAGCAGAAGCTGCTAAGGCATTACCCAAGAGGGTTGTAGATGCCATTGACACGTTTAGCAATGCTTTTCTTACAGAGGAGATGCTTGTTAGAATCTATAAAAACCAATACGGCACTGATATTGAACCTAAAGCCGCTAGCGCCGTTAAAATTATATTCAACTACATTGGGAGTTTAACGGATCCAACGGATTTTGTTCAGATATTTCAAGATCAGCTAGAACCGATAGCTAGGCCAAAAATGCAAGAGCTAGCTTCTGTATTAAAAAAACAAAAAGCAGAGCTTGAAAAAAATGAACAGCAAAAAAAAGTAGACAAATTGATCGAGCAGCAACAGAACATACGAGCTCAGCTAATCAGACAGAGAGACCAGGCTAGAGTTAATCCGCTAGCAATGACATCGGCAAGAAATTTTCAGCCTCAGATTGACAGAGTAGATCGAAAAATCCAGCAATTAAGAGATAGCTTGAGCAAAGATGAACTATAAACAGATTTTATTTTTTCTAGCTTTTTGTTTCTCTTGCTCTAGTTCTTTCGCTTCAGAGCTGCAGCCTCTTAATGTAGTTGTGATTGGAGGTGGCCCTACTGGGCTTGCAACTGCCATCGAAGCGCATCTGGCGGGTGCGGAAGTCACTGTCGTTGAAAAGAGGCAGGAGTATATCCGTGAAAACACCTTATTTCTATTTACCGTTATCTTAGATCTCTTCGATAAATGGAAGCTGGCAGTTCCAGATATAACGGACTTAGAGTTCGACGGCGAGAGAAGGGGATTTGTGCTCATTAAAGATCTAGAAGATAGTCTAACAAAGAGGGTTCATGAGCTAGGCATTAGAAGAGTGCAGGGTGAATTTAAGGATTTTGCTGAAGGACAGCAGGCGGCGATTATACAAACTAACGAAGATGAGCTCTTATTGCCTTATGATCTTGTTGTTGGAGCAGACGGTGCACATAGCCGCGTTCGAAACAAGCTGAATATTCCTTGTATTAACCTCGGACGTGCAGTTGCAGGTATAGCGATGGTTTCTGCAACAAATCCAGAGAAGAAAATTGGCCTTGAACCAGGAAGTCATAAGGATGTTTTTA
The DNA here is from genome assembly GCA_963700985.1 of uncultured Chlamydiales bacterium. GTDB lineage: Bacteria > Chlamydiota > Chlamydiia > Chlamydiales > Rhabdochlamydiaceae. The sequence goes on along the minus strand of OY969554.1, from coordinate 638,059 downwards.
TCAAGAAGGTTACGATTCCTTCTGCAAGCATTCTATTGATGCAAAGCCGTCCTGATTCCTTCATCGAGGAGATAGGAATTAAAGAGATTGCCTATTTCACAGATGCTGCGGGTTGGCAAGAGGAGGCCGAGCAGATAGAAACAGGTGGAATATTGAGCATCGAGAATGTCCCCATCTACCTGCAACGTGCGACAGTTTTTCATAACTCAGATAAGGCAGCAATTCTTCTAGGTGATGCCGCAGGCTGTGCTAGCTTTTATCAAGGCATGGGCGCTAATTTTTCTCTGAAAACAGCCGAACTTGCCGGTGAATTTCTTAAGCAATTCCATGAAGAAACAGCTCTTGCTAACTTTGAGAACGCCATGGAAAAGGCCGTCGATGCTTTAATTCAAGACAGCCTGCCGCTATTTGCAAACTGAGTTTTGAAGTGAGAAAAAGTAGCGCGTACTGTGAATCTTCAGCAGAGTGCTATTATCTTTCTCTTGCTACGAAGCGACGAAATTGAGATATCGCATCAGGTCTGTCAAACCATTTAGCTAAGTCTTTTGGTAGGGAAATGCGCTTTTTTGGCTCTTTCTTTGAGCCTTTAGGTCTGCCTGAGCCTAATCTTTTCCCGCCGTGTCCTTTTGTTCTTTTTTCCACTTGAGGGGAAAGATTATTATTCAACCTCTGCCTGATGAATTCTCGCAGATAGAGCGGATAGCCCTTTATTACATCTTTACGTGTGTCACCGGCATATTCGACAGGATAAGAATGATGGCTAAAAACCCAAGCGTTTACATCTTTATCGAACCAAGGCTTGACTTTTCCAATTTCAGCAATGGCTATTTTGAGGTGTTCTTCTATTTCTTTTTTGGAGGCCATTTTAGTCCCCTTTCTTTGAATTCATTTTCAGTCTTTTTAACACAATGGGCTATGATTTCTCCCCCTTTTGTGTTCTTACCATGTGTTATCTTAATGGAACAAACGTAATTTCCGTTTCTATCAAGGAGGCTGTAGTCAATCCCAGCCTTTGTAAGACTCCATCCGACGATTTTAAGTAACCGTCGATATTCTCGCTCTTCCATTGGCCTATAGGGCATGGATATCCTATATTTTTTGCTATATTCTTGATTAATTAGGCGATATAATCAAGTTATTTAAAAATAGCGAGCAATTTTTAAGTTCTTAGAGCTCGGTAGATGGGGACGCCATTACTACCCATGAGTGGGTGGGCATGTGCATTTTTAAAATCGGCGTCTTTGAGGAGAGTGCAGATTAAGATTTCGGATGCAAAGCAATTTCGTTATCAAGATGCTTCAAGAACACCTCATATAAGGCTATTGGACCTCGAGAATTTAAGAATCCCTGTCCTGCGGATACCACAACACCCGAAAATAATGACTCTGCTATAGCAATTGAACCTTCTTCAGTTAGAGTAAGGCTGATTTGAGTTACTCCACCACCACTAATTCCTCGAAAATCAATTGGTAATTCATCTTTTGTCGAACCAAATTCGTGAATGCAGGTATCGGTTTGTTGATCAATAAAGGCTGTAATAACGTGAAGAAGATTAGTGTCGTCTACTTTATATCTGCCTCCTCCTAGAAATAAACCATCATGACGAGAATGAACGATTCCATCTATGCATTGATACGCACTTTGTCTTGGTGAGCCATAGATTCCCCAAGACCAGGTTTGGTTATCAGAAGCCCAAAATTTTGCAGGATCCGAAAGATATAGTTGTTGTTGAGAATAGAGATCAATGGCTTCTTTACCTGAAGCTTTCAGTAATGAGTCAAATATTTTTTTATCTATTTGTAGAAGGCAAATATCTAGAGTTCCATTTGCTAAGGCATATCTGTTTTGTGAAAGAAGAGATAATCCTACAGATGACTCAATAGCAATTACCTTTTGAATAGGAATTTTGTCATTTAGGTAAAAAGTCGGATCATCCGTTCTAATTAAAGGAGACCATATGAATTTAAGGTCGAGAAATTTGCTAATAACATGAGGAGCTGTGAGAATGCCTTGAGTATTTTTATAACGTATTAATGTTCCTGAGCCGCCCTCCATCAAAATCGAGGAGGGAGAAAACAGAACGGAAGTTTGCCGAAGCCGATATTCAATATCCGTATAAACTTTAGTGCCTCTAAGCTCGCTGAGAGATATTTGTCGAAGTGTCATATTCTCAAGTTCCTCCTTGAAAAGTTTGCGCCAATGTAATGATGAAACTTGTGCTAATTCAAGTACTTTAAAAGTGTTTCAAGAAATCAGCGGGTTAAACTGGTGTGCACGCGCATCTCAGCTGCCTCATCAAAGAGCACAAATTTGCATTTGTCTACCCAGATAATGGAGGGTACAAAGAGAAAGCAAAAACTGAGGATTTTGCGCATACGTTTGCAAACATGTTATTTTGGTCGCGACTAATTTAACATACGCGTTAAATTGGTCTTTTTCAATTCATTGAATGTTAGTTGTTTGCGTTATTTGAGCGAGTTCTGGTCAGCTAAATGACCTCCAAATGGCAAGCACTGGCGCGATTCAAGGTCGTTAAGAATATGCTCCCTGGAATAAAGGAATTTACTCAAGTTGGGCAAGGAGATATTGCATGTCTATGTATGCCCAATACTCTGCAATTTTGTCTTGTTTGATTTGGTAGATGGTCACACCAGGATAGGCGATCTGTTTGCCGGTGGGTTTTCTGCCTTTAAATTCGCCCAGATGCGTGCCATGAGCTTTCCATTGCATAACCACTAGATCATTTTCACAAACGATATGGGAATTTGTCACTGCTAAATCGGGAAATGCAGTGAGCCAAGATTGAACGACAGTGCGCATCGCTTCTGGGCCATAGTAATCGCCGAGCGGGCTATGGATGATAAGGGCTTTTGCAAGCAGATCGTCGATGGCGCTTAAGTCTTTTTCATCCCAAATCCTTCGGGCATATTCTTGGGCGATGGCCTTGATTTTAGTTTGCATAGTTAAAACTCTCGCAAGTATTTCTCGAGTTGCAGCTCCAAATTCAGCTTAGTTTTTTAATGCTTGATAGATAGAAACGACGCCACCCATCAGTGGGTGCGTGCGTGCAGTTTTAAAGCCCGCATCCTTTAAGAGAGAGCAGAAGCTCTCGCCAGACGGGAAGGTTTCGGTAGTTTGGTTTAAATAGACGTACGCAGCTTGGTTTTTAGAGATCCAGCCGCCAAGTTTAGGCAGGATGTGACGCAAATAAAAGAGATGCACTTTTCTAAGTAGAGTATTTTTGGGCAGGGAAGTTTCGAGGATAAGTAGACTGCCATCCTTTTTCAAGACGCGAAAGAACTCTTTTAAGGTGAGCGCGACGTCTTCCACATTGCGAATTCCAAATGAGATGGTCAAACAATCAAAGGAGTGATCAGGAAAGGGGAGAGCGCTTGCGCTTGCGTGCTGCCACTTCACTTTTTGGGCATAGGGCTTTTTTTGGAGTTTAATCTCGGCGAGTTTGAGCATCTCTTGAGCGAGATCTATGCCAATCGCAGAGGTGATGTTTGGGCAGTTATCTAAAAGAGTGAAGAGCTGATCGCCGGTGCCGGTTGCGCAATCTAGCAAGACGAGATCTGGTTTACTGGGGACAAGTGACACCATTTTCTTGCGCCAGTGGCGGTCGATCCCGCCGGTCATGATGCGGTTGACGCGATCATAGGTCGGTGAGATCGCGTCGAACATCTTCCAGATTTCCCTTCTTGAGGGCAGAACCATCCTTTACCTTTATTGTCCTTTGCGTTTGCGCTCGTGCTCGAGTAAATAGCGTTTACGCAGGCGAATGAAATGCGGCGTTACCTCAACGAGCTCATCGTCTTGGATAAAGTCGATCGCTTGTTCGAGTGTAAAGCTGCGGGGTGGCACAAGAATAATATTCTCATCGCTTCCAGAGGCGCGCACGTTAGTCAACTGCTTTGGACGGGTAATGTTAACCATGAGATCATTCTCACGGCTATTTTCACCCACAACCATGCCCTCATATACTTCATCACCAGGGCCATTGAAAAGCTCGCCGCGTTCTTGCAATGAAAAAGAAGCATAACCGGTGACTTTACCAGGTCCAGAAGAGATCAATACGCCCTTCTGTCTTCCTGGAATCGCTCCTTTCCAAGGAATGTAACTTTCGAAAACTGAAGTGAGAATTCCCATGCCGCGAGTGACAGTAAGAAACTCGTTGCGGTAGCCCATTAGGCCACGCGTAGGAATGGCAAATTCAAGTGTGGTGATACCTTGTTCGTTGGTCAGAAGAGAGCGCAATTCGCCTTTGCGACGTGAGAGCTCTTCGATCACGATACCAGAGTAGTCTTGCGGCACTTCGATGTGCGCCACTTCCATAGGTTCATTTGTGGTCCCATTGATCTCTTTCAAGATTACTTGAGGTTTGGAGATAACAAACTCATAGTTTTCACGACGCATTGTCTCGAGCAGTACGGCCAGGTGTAGCTCACCTCTACCGCAGACGCGAATGGCATCTTCTCTGCCAGTAACTTCTTCAATCTTGAGGGAGATATTTGCGCGTTTTTCTTGCTGCAGACGTTCGCGGATCTTGTTCATGGTGACGTGCTTGCCATCTTTACCCACAAACGGTCCGTTATTGACCATGATTTCGATCGAGAGGGTAGGTTCGGTTAGATGAATAGGAGGTAGTTGCACCACATTTGTAGGGTTGCAAAGGGTGTCGCCAATATCTACATCGGGGATGCCTGAAATGGAGATGATGTCGCCCACGCCTGCTTCTTCGAGTTCGACCTTCTTAAGGCCGTGATAGCCGTCGATGCGCTGCACTTTGTGGTTAGTCGGATGACCATTTTTATCGACTCTAACGATGGAATCGCCTTTCTTTATCTGTCCTTCTAGAATTCGTCCGCAACCTTGGCGGCCGACGAAGTCATCGTAAGATAAAGTGATTGCTTGCATCAAAAATGGAAGTTCTAAGCTGCCAGAGGGAGCCGCTACGCGATTGATGATGAGCTCAAAGAGCGGACGCATATCCACTCGTGGATCTTTCAGGTTCATCACTGCAAAACCTGTGAGACCAGAAGCGTAGATAATGGGGAAGTCGAGCTGCTCATCATTTGCGCCGAGTTCTACGAATAGGTCGAAGGTGAGGTTGAGTGCGCGATCTGGATCGGCGTGTGGTCTGTCGATCTTGTTGAGTACAACAATGGGTTTTATGCCCATTTTTAGCGCCTGTGAAAGTACATAGCGCGTCTGAGGCATCGGTCCTTCTTGCGCATCGACGAGCAGCAACACTGAGCTGATCAGTCCGAGCACGCGCTCAACTTCTCCAGAGAAGTCAGCATGGCCAGGGGTGTCGATAATATTAATTTTATAGTCTTCAAAGAAGACGCTCGTGTGCTTGGCGAAGATGGTAATTCCGCGCTCTTTTTCTTGGTCGAAGCTATCCATAACACGTTCAGGAACCTTTTCGTGGTCTCTGAAGACGTTAGATTGTCTAAGTAGCGCATCCAGCAGGGTAGTTTTACCGTGGTCGATGTGGGCGATGATGGCGATATTTCGAATTTTTTCTGGTTTAAACATAATTTTTTAGTTTGAAAAGTATTGAGAAATTAATACTGCACTCTTTGCTAATAAAAAACCAATTGAAAAAAACTAATTTTTTCCCTATCCTATAGACCGTACCGCTACTAGCTATGACTCTTAGAAGAGAGGTGCCTATGCACACTATAGATAAAGAGAATAAAGAAGCCGAAGAGACCTTGCACCCTGCAGGCAGTCTTGTAGATTCTAAAACCTGCCAGCTCGATGATATTTTAAGTGAGAAGCTGGCTGCTGCCTTCCACAATCAGACTTCTATGGTCGTATTGCACGACGTTGCAAAAATTGCTTCAGAACACTCTCCCATCGACTTAGCTTATGCGGCTCCGCGCCTGCCTTCTAGCGCCCGCCCCGTCTTATATGAGAATCTAGCCGACATTGAAGCTAAAATTGAATTTATGGTTAACACCGATAGCTCTACGCGCGCTGCGGTTTTCCGTCATTTATCAGACCTGGAAGTGAAATGGCTAATCGAGAAGATGTCCCCAGATGAAGCCGTAAAAGTGCTAGAGGATATCGTTGAGCGGCGTTTTAGACGTCTGATTGATATGTTAGAGGTGGATAAGGCCTGCCGGATTAAAGAGATTAAGCAGCACCAGCGGAATACGGCTGGACGTCTCATGACAAATGAATTTTTTGCTTTCCATATGGATGTGACCATTGGCGAAGCCGCAGCCCATATTCGCAATAATCCAGGCGTCGACCTCACGCGTCAAATTTTTGTTTTAAGTCTCGATCAGCAGCTGCAAGGCTATGTGCCGGCACGTAATCTGATCATCAACCCACCTCATCTACCTCTTAAACAGGTCATGCGGCCTATTTTGCATAAGATTTCGCCTGAGGCTAGCCGTGAAGAGGTCGTAGATATCGTCGAACGCTATAAAATCTCGGCTCTGCCCGTAGTAGACGCTAAAGATGGCCTGCTCGGTGTGGTGACTTATGAAAACGTAGTTGAAGCGATTGAAGACATTGCGGATGAGACGATCGCAAGCATGGCCGGTACTGCTGAAAAGGTCAGCCAGCATGAACCCCTTCTCAAAAGAGTTTTTGCACGCGCTCCTTGGCTTGTTGTAACTTTGCTCGCTGGGTTAATCAATGTAGGCGTGATGTCCTCTTTTCAAGCTTATGAAGGCGGGGTGTTAACTTTTGTGCTCTTTTTTGTCCCTCTCATCACCGGAATGTCGGGCAATATCGGAATTCAAAGCAGTACTGTGCTTGTGCGCAGCATGGCGATTGGCACTCTTTCGGCTGGAAATCGAGGCGAGGCGATCCTCAAAGAACTTTCTATCGGTTTGATCATCGGTTTTGTTTTTGGGATCTTGTGCGGCTTTCTAGTTTATACTTTAGACTTTCTCGGCATGGCGCATGTTCCACTTAGTCCTACGCTGATTGCCGCTGTGGTTGGCTCTGGTCTTTTTGGCGCCTGCGTTACAGGATCTCTGTTAGGCGTGTTTTCTCCGCTATTTTTTGCGCGTATTGGTGTGGATCCGGCCATTGCCTCAGGTCCAATTATCACCGCTTTTAATGACTTTCTTTCGATGTCAATTTACTTCTTAATTGCCATTGGTCTTAGCACTCTTTTGCTGCAATAATCTCTGTTTAAATAAACTTTTTAAATTTTGTGACTTATCCTTAATTGCGCTATAATTTTGGCGAAAAAATAGGATTTTTATGTCGACAATTGCAAGTAGAATTTCGCTGTGTGATTTAGCAATAGTGCAGGGGATTTTACAGGAAAAATGGGGCTCATTTCGCACGCCCGAAGATATTATTCCAAGATCTGAATTAGCCGTGATTGACGACGCCTTAGATATCGATCCATATACAGAATTGCCTATGTTAAGTATTAAGGCGCTTTCCACGGGCTTTGAGGAATTTGGAGAGGTTCGTTTTTTCAGTTATTTAAAACTCTGTCAAGAAATAGGTTGGAGAAGAGAATCGACACGTCTTGCAACTGAAGTATTCAGCTCTCAAATTATCAGTAAGAAGATGCTGCAATGTGTGGCAACTTGTGAGTTTGGAGTAGGCACTCAGAGAGAAGTTGTGAATTCGATTTTTTGTGAGTTGCAAGCCGCGGGTTTAGAAAGAGATGTAGAGTTCGGGATCTTGCGGGCTGAATCCCCAGACACTTGTCTAATCAATCACTCGTTTGTGGTGTTTGGAAAGGGCATAAAGCAAGAGTTCGATCTCTTTGAGAAGCAGGGTGTGACTGATCTGTTCTATATATTCAAAAGAGTAGTAAAGGCGTGGATAGTGGATCGGGTTTTGCTTAAAATAGTTGTGCGAGCCAATGAGATCGAGCATCATCCAAAATTCACCGAATACTTAAAACTGCATCGAATAACAAAAGTAACACCGATTCTCTATCAGAAGCCCACTTTTGCAAAGATTGTGAAAACACAAGCTGGGCTGATTTGTCACTATGCTGAGGCGTTTTTTGAAGACGTTAAAACGCGGCGCTGGACACCTAACTCATATCTCGCCGTGTCTATGTTGGTAAATGTAATTGTTAGAAATGAGCCGCGTGCATGCGCGGCTAAGCTCAATGAGGTTACTTTCGAGACTAATTGGGTGGCGAAGGCTGCCAAAGTCTATTTAAAGACAGGGAAAGGGCAAGCAGAATCCATTTTTGCTTATTTAACCAATTATCGGATAAATGCTTCGCTTGTCTTGTCAGGCAGTTCCGATTCTGCTCTCATCACAGTGAATAACCCAGATTTTAATGAGTTAACTAGCCTTCCTTTATATAACGAGTATTGGATGGAAGTTTGCCGAGAAGTTTCGAACTGTTTTAAAAACATAGAGACTTCTGCCAAAAGCCAGTTCAACCAAGCAACACTGTTTGTGCTCGTCGCTGGCTATATAAAAAGTCGTTCTAAAATCGCTCTCTTTTAGAGTTTTGCAGTGGGCTCTATTTTATTGCGTTTTTGAACCACCTAAAATATAGTGCTGAAATGGAGAATCGGGTATGATACGAGATCGTCGATTTGACAGCACACAGCCCACCGGGAAGAGGTTGAAAGACTTATTACCAGAGCTGCTCTCTCAAATCAGCAAGACTTACGAAGAAAGGCCCGATCTGATCTTGGCCCTGTGGCCCGAAGTGATTGGTGAAAAACTTGCGCCTATGACCCGGGCGCACTCTTTTCGAGAAGGGGTTTTAACAGTTATTGTAAAGAATTCGGCTTTGTACAGCCTTTTAGTACAACATGAGAAAACGCGCCTTTTAAAGAGGTTGCAAGAGAGATTTCCCTCTTCTGGAATCCGAAACATAATCTTTCGTGTTGGCTAGCCCATGCGAGGGAAAGAGAAGATTTAAGGTATGACTACGATGACAAAAGAAAAAGAGTACGACGCAAGTTCGATTACTGTTTTGGAAGGTCTCCAGGCAGTGCGCGAACGTCCTGGGATGTATATTGGTGATACTCAAACTAACGGTTTGCATCAGCTCGTCTATGAGGTCGTAGACAATAGTATCGACGAAGCACTTGCGGGATACTGTTCCGAAATTTCTGTTATCTTACACAAAGATCACTCAGTTACTGTTGAAGACGATGGCCGCGGAATTCCAGTTGGAAAACATGAGAAAGAATCGATTAAGCAGGGCCGTGAAGTCACTGCGCTTGAAGTCGTTTTAACCATTTTGCATGCCGGTGGAAAGTTCGATAAGAGCACCTATAAGGTCTCTGGCGGATTGCACGGCGTCGGCGTCTCTTGCGTAAATGCACTTTCTAAAAAATTCCACGTTGAAGTTGCACAGAATGGCAAGCTCCATGAGATGGACTTTTCAAAAGGCAAACCGCTTCATGCTCTGAAGCTAATCGGCGACACTGCGCGTCATGGAACTAAAGTTACTTTCTGGCCCGATGATACAATCTTTGGCGTTACTGTCTTTGATTATGATATTTTAGTCAGACGTCTGCGTGAATTAGCATTTCTAAATCGAGGGATCAAGATCAACCTGCGCGATGAACGCGACAGCGAACATCCTGATGTGACCTTTAACTACGCGGGCGGAATTGTCTCCTTCGTCTCTTATCTTAATGAGAATAAAGCCCCGCTCTTTCCTAGCCCCATCTATATTCATGGTGTGAAAGAGGGCTCTGATGGGCCAATCGACTTTGAAGTTGCGATGCAATGGAATGAGACATACACCGAGGCACTCTTCTCGTATGTCAACAATATTGCTACGCGCCAAGGTGGAACGCACGTCAGTGGTTTTTCAACCGCGCTCACCCGCGTGCTCAATACATACATTAAATCCCATCAGTTGCTTAAGAGCGATAAAATCGCCATCTCAGGCGATGATATGCGCGAGGGGATGACCGCGGTAATTTCCGTTAAAATTCCCAATCCACAGTTCGAAGGCCAAACGAAGCAGCGTCTAGGAAATAGCGATGCAGGCTCTGTAGCTCAGCAAATTGTGGGAGAAGAGCTTTCAACTTATCTCGACGAGAATCCCGCCATTGCACGCATGATTGCAGAAAAGTCTATCATTGCCGCACAAGCGCGTGAGGCAGCTCGCAAAGCACGCGAACTTACGCTGCGCAAAACCGCGCTCGATTCTGCACGCCTACCTGGAAAACTCACCGACTGCCAAGAGAAAGATCCTGCGCTCTGCGAAATCTATATCGTTGAGGGAGACTCTGCGGGAGGCTCGGCTAAATCTGGACGTGATCGTAGATTCCAAGCGATTTTGCCGATTCGCGGTAAGATTCTTAACGTTGAAAAAGCGCGTCTTGAGAAGATTCTTCAGAACCAAGAAGTTGGCGCAATGGTAGCTGCTTTCGGGTGTGGAATTGGAGTGGACAACTTCAACTTAGAGAAGCTCCGCTATCATAAAATCATCATCATGACCGATGCCGACGTCGACGGATCGCATATCCGTACGCTGCTGCTCACATTCCTCTATCGCCACATGCCCGCACTGGTAGAAAACAATTTCATCTACATCGCTCAGCCGCCGCTTTATCGCGTCTCAAGAAAGAAGGTGAGCCGTTACATCCACAGTGAAAAAGAGATGGATGAATACCTCTTAAAATTGGGGATTTCAGACATTCACATTCGCTTGGCTGGACACAACGATCATCTTACAAAAGAGCAGGTCGAAGAGCTGCTATTGCTTTCGCGTGAAGTTGAAGCGTTTATCGCCTCGGTAGAACGAAAAGGCATTCCTTTTAGAGAGTTTTTACAACATAAAGATGCACAAAACGGCAAATTGCCGCGCTTCCAGATTAAGCTGGGAGACATTCCTCAATACGTCTATTCCGAGGAAGAGTTTGTCGCGATTAAAAAAAGCGACGAAGAGCTGCAAATTCAGCAGCACGAGCGTACGCTAGCTTCGATTCCGGCGGAAGAGCAAACAGACGAAGCGCGCCTCTTTAAACTTAAAAATCTCTATTGTGTAGAACTCTACTCTGAAGATGCGCTTAACAGCCTCAAAGATCGATTGGCAACTTTTGGTTTTGCACTAGATGACTATTTGCTGGCTGATGGCAAACTTTTTGATATTATTGACGATAGCAATCGTGAGACACCCATCCATACCTTAAAAGAGGGGATGGAGTATCTACGGGCCAACGGACGTAAAGGAATTGAGATCCAGCGTTACAAGGGTCTTGGAGAGATGAACGCCGATCAGCTTTGGGAGACCACCATGGATCCTTCTAAGCGGACGCTACTGCGCGTGACACTGCCAGATGCTATTGCCGCCGATCATATGTTTACAATGCTCATGGGTGAGGAAGTGCCGCCACGTCGTGCCTTCATCGAACACCATGCCCTTTCTGTGAAGAATTTGGATATTTAAGGAGAGTTTTCAATGAGCTATACGCAAGGCGATACCATTCTTCCACGTAACGTTGAAGAAGAGGTGAAAGAGAGCTACCTGCGCTATTCCATGTCGGTAATTATCTCGCGCGCGCTTCCTGACGTGCGTGATGGATTAAAGCCCTCGCAGCGCCGCATCCTTTTTGCGATGCGCCAACTTAACCTCTCTCCTGGCGGCAAACACCGTAAGTGCGCCAAAATTTCAGGCGATACATCAGGCGATTACCACCCACACGGCGAAACAGTGATCTATCCGACCCTCGTGCGCATGGCGCAACCTTGGGCGATGCGCTACATGCTGGTCGATGGTCAAGGTAACTTCGGTTCGGTCGACGGAGACCACGCCGCTGCCATGCGTTATACTGAAGCGCGTCTTACGCATGCTTCGATGGCGCTCATGGAAGATCTTGAAAAAGATACTGTCGATCTGATTCCCAACTACGACGAAACAAAAACAGAGCCGACGGTTTTCCCCGCTAAATTTCCTAACCTGCTCGCAAACGGTTCATCTGGTATTGCGGTGGGTATGGCTACTAACATCCCGCCACATAACTTGGGCGAACTTATCTCTGCAACTCTGCTCGTGCTGGATAATCCTGCAACTTCTATCGATGAAATTCTACAAGTGATGCCTGGCCCAGATTTTCCTACTGGTGGAATTATCTGCGGAACACGTGGCGTACGCGAAGCTTATCACACTGGTCGAGGCAAGGTTCTTCTGCGTGGCGTAATTCGCGTTGAAGAGATGGAAGGCGATAGACAAAGATTAGTTGTCGATGAGATTCCTTATAACGTCACCAAAGCTGATCTGATCCAAAAAATTGCGCTTCTCGTGAACGAAAAGACGATGAATGGTATCTCCGATCTGCGCGACGAATCGGACAAAGATGGCATGCGCATCGTGTTTGAACTCAAACGCGGCGAGATTCCTGATGTCACCATCAACCAACTTTATAAATATACCGATTTGCAAGTGACTTTCGGTTGCAACATTCTAGCTCTAGATAAAGGTCTGCCGCGCACGATGAACGTGAAGCAGATCATCGCAGCCTGGATCGAGCACCGTATTGAAGTTGTACGCAGACGCACACGTTTTGAACTCACTAAAGCCGAAGCGCGCGCGCATATCTTAGAAGGTTATCTCAAAGCACTCGATCATCTCGATGCTGTAGTCCGCCTCATCCGTGCTAGCGATAACCGCGATGCCGCTAGAAGCGAACTGATGGCGCAATATGGCTTAAGTGAACGTCAATCTAACGCTGTTCTCGATCTACGTCTCTACCAGCTTACAGGCATGGAAAAAGAGAAGATCGAAAATGAGTATAAAGAACTTCTCGCTAAAATTGCTCACTATCGCGCTGTTCTAGCTAATGAAAGTTTAGTGCGCGGCATCATCAAAGAAGAGTTATTAGAAGTTAAAAAACACCACACTTCAGATCGTCGCACCAAGATGGTAGCCGCTGAAGGTGAGTTTAACATCGAAGACCTCATCCCTGATGAACCTGTGCTCATCACTATTTCTGAAGACGATTATATTAAGCGTATGCCCGTGGATACTTTTCGTGAGCAGAGACGCGGCGGTCAAGGCGTGATTGGGCTTGAGATGAAGAAAGAAGCCGACACGCTAAAAGATATCTATGTGGCCTCGACGCATGACTACTTAATGATCTTCACCAGCTTTGGCAGATGCTATTGGCTTAAAGTGTGGCAGATCCCCGAAGCGGGCCGACGCTCTAAGGGCAAACCGCTAATCAATCTACTCGAAGATATCCAACCGAATGAGAAGATTGCGGCAGTGCTGCGTGTAAAAGACTTTGAAGAACAAGCCTACATCCTCCTAGCTACTCGCCAGGGCGTAGTCAAAAAGACTGAACTTTCAGCCTTTAGCTCACCTCGACGCAAAGGGGTCTATTCGATCAACATCGACGAAGGCGATGAAGTGATTGCAGCCAGACTCACCAAAGAAGGCCAGCAGATCATGCTCTTTACCAAAAATGGTATGGCTGTGCGCTTCGATCAGAGCCAAGTGCGCTCTGTCGGCCGCGTAGCCCGCGGTGTGAAGGGAGCTAGCTTGCGCAACACGGATGACGCGGTTGTTTCATGTGAAGTTGTCAGTGGAGATGAAGCTCTCTTGGTTGTGTGCGAACATGGCTATGGCAAACGCTCCAAAGTCGAAGAGTTCCGCCAAACTAATCGCGGCGGAGTCGGTGTACGCTCAATTATCACAAGTGAGCGTAATGGCCGTGTGGTCGGAGCGATCTCTGTCTCTGATACCGATAGCGTGGTCATGATGTCCAATGCGGGCCAGACGCTTAGAATCTCGATGAATGATGTGCGTGTAATGGGACGTTCAACACAGGGTGTGCGCCTAGTTAACCTTCCAGAAACGGATCTTCTCGTAGCGATTCAAAGACTCGAGCAGATCGAGAAGGTGTCATCTGATAAGAGCACAGGCGAGGAACCTGTGATAACCTCTGAAAAGGCGCCTGAACAGGTTCTTGAAGCCAATGAAGAAATCGAAGATATAGTTGAAGAAATAGAACCTGAGACAGAATCAGAAAACGAATAGGCTTCGATGTCAAAAGGGCTGCTAATTACCTTTGAAGGCGGGGAGGGTGCAGGAAAATCCACCCTGATGGAGCGGCTATTTGTAACGTTAAAAGAGAAGGGTTTGGCGGTGGTCAAGACACGGGCTCCAGGAGGAACCCATGTCGGAGAGGTGATCCGCAACTTGCTCTTGAACCGTGAAGAAGCGCCGCTTGCCCCACGCACAGAACTCTTTCTTTTTCTTGCCGATCGCGCTCAACATGTCGAAGAGATCATTGCACCGTCTTTAAAGAAAGCGCAGATCGTTCTCTGCGATCGCTATAACGACTCTACAATTACTTACCAGGGTGCAGCTCGTGGGCTTGGCGAAGATGAAGTGCGCAAGCTATGCGCCTTTGCCTGTCAAGGTTTAGAGCCGCATCTCACACTCTATCTCGATCTAGACCCTCAAATCGGATTAAAGCGCTTGCAGCAGGTCAAAGAAGGCAAAGATAAAATCGAAGCCGAAACACTGCTTTTCCATCAAAAGATCCGTCAAGCATTCCATCAGATCGCTAAAAAAGAGGCCGGACGCTTTAAGATCCTCGACGCCTCGCGGACGCCTGATGAGGTTTTCAAAAATGCTTTGGAGCGCATCGATGATCTTCTCGCATCTGCTCGGTAATCCCGCAGCGAAAGAGTTGCTACTTAAACTCACCGAAAAAGCACGCTTGCCCAATACGCTGCTTTTTTCAGGGCCAAAAGGCGTGGGAAAAGCGCTATTTGCGCGTGCGCTTGCGGCCAAACTACTTAACTCAACAAAGAGCCATCCGGCGGATCTGCATCTTTATGCACCTACCGGTAAGAGCGCACTGCACACTATGGAATCGATGCGCGAGCTGATCGATGAGGCTGCCATGGCGCCGTTTGAAGCGCCCGTAAAGGTCTTCATTCTCGATGAGGCTGAAAGGATGCAGCCTGCTTCCAGCAATGCGCTTTTAAAGACGCTGGAAGAGCCACAGACAAACGCTTATTTTTTTCTGATTTCTAGTGAGTCCGAGCAGCTGCTGCCCACGCTGCTTTCACGTTGTGCGAAGGTCGCATTTTTCCCTGTGCCGAATCAAGAGATCTCAGCCTTTATTGCCAACCGTTTCAATCTCGGATCAAAAGAGGCAGAAAGAATCGCTTTCTTGGCACAAGGTTCGCC
This sequence comes from uncultured Chlamydiales bacterium, assembly GCA_963700985.1. GTDB lineage: Bacteria > Chlamydiota > Chlamydiia > Chlamydiales > Rhabdochlamydiaceae. The sequence continues at coordinate 622,938 of OY969554.1, read as the reverse complement.
CGCCAAAGCTTGCCACCTTGCAGAAAGGGGCGAGAGCCAGATTCCTCAGCTGGTAGAAGAGCTTTTTGCGAAGCGCAATCTAGCCATTTTAAAGAATTTAGAAGAGTTAGTTTCTGAAGAAGATGAAGCGAATCTTTTAGAAGAGATCGCGCTCTTTTTCCGGGAGCACCATCCAACAAGTTTAGTGCAGCTTTTGCCGCAATTGGAAGAGTGCAGGCTTGCGCTTGAACGTCACGTTAAGCTTTCTTACGTCCTGCAGGCTCTCTTTCTCAAAGTACAGACATCTTAAAACAGCTTTTTGGAAAAATAACAGGATCCGTTGCGCTGGCAAGATCGTCGCTTACGCGTCGGCTGGATAAGTAGGATGAAGAGGGGAAGCAATTTCTTTATCTTGCGCATCCTGCCGGCGCTTTGCGCCGATCCTGCATATCCTGTAAATGATTTGCTAAAAGAGCTCGGTCGGCTTAGCTTTGTTCGGCTATTTTTGCGAGTGCTCTAGCACTGCGAATGGGGACCACGCCATCAGGCGGATTGAGGTGGCCGCAAATCTCTGCGAGCATCGCCACGCCTTTGTAGTTAAGAATCGTCTCCATTTTCGTGCCACTGCCAACTGTGTCAAAATAGTCTGGAAGATCTTCGTTTCGTGCCACGATTTCGTCATAATGCGCTTGGAAAAGCTCATTCACGCTGGCAAGAGTGCCTCTCCAGTCGCTATCATTAAGTAGGTGCATATGGAAAAGTTCGACCATGTTTACTGGCTGATAATTCTGCTCTAGAACATCGAGGAATTCTTCTGTTGGAATTGGCTTTACGACAGCAACGCCAATGTCTTGTTGACTCAGCACGCTTCGATCTAGCCCCCATGGTTTTGCAACGGCCAAATCTTGACGAGCGAGAGTAAGGACATGCATCTCCTTGTCTTGTAAATTGGCGAGGATGATGTCTTCTTTAATCATCTGAGCCCAGACGATGAACTTATCTACGACGTCGGTTGTCGTATTTGTCAGGATTCTAAATTGCACGATGCCCTCTTCGCGAAGACGCATGCGGCAGAGCCTGGAAGCAACCGCAACTTTCGAGATAGCTTCCTGCTTTTTATAAATGGGCGTCTCTGGATTTCTAAACTCAAGGATAAGGTTTTGGGTGATGAGTTTAATCTCTGCCCAAAGCTTAAGCCAATATTCGCGTTTATTTTTCACTAGCTTGCGTACTACGTTGCCTCTTGCGTCCCTAATCGTATCTTCTTGTATACCGTAATGAGGGTTGATATTCCCATTCGGTAAAAAGGGGAAGGAGAGGCATGCGTCAGGCCTTTCTGCAATGTCGATGATGAGTTGCTGGATCGAGGCTCGGTTAGTGGAGATTTCTTTGCGTTGAGCGGACGTTAGATTTTTACCCGCCAGCAGGTTAGGTTGAAAGAGTGTGTTGTACCATGTCATCAGATCTACAACCTGGACTTGATCTGTATTGCGTCCAGCAAGTGTTTTCCAAAGATCTTCAGAGCGAGGAGGTGTAACACTCAACATCTGTGCATTAACAATATAGTCTTGGGTAACTGCACTAGAAGTTTTGGTTGGATCAACGGAGAAATTGGGCAGAACTCTGACGCAGCCAGCGGCGTTGGCTGGAAGTGCATTTCCATCCACTTGTTGTAGAGCATCTTCCTCATTGCAGCAGCAAAAGAAAGTGGTAAGGGCTAGAAAGATCGCTGACACACACAAAATAATAAGGCCGATAATTTTAGCAAGCGCATCCATGTCAAAGTTTTGATTGGCTACCACTTCTGGTGCATAAATTTGCGGCGTCTGGTGAAGTGAAGAAAGTTGCGTGATTGTCATCGTTTCTTACCCTATTTTTTAATTATAAGATTGGTAGAGCACTGGAAAAGTAGCCAAGCTGCCCTACTATCCAAGCTGAGCCGCGGTAATTAAGGCGGCGTTGATTTTTACCTGTATCTGGATCATTAAAGGTTTCATAAAAACTTTCTACCCAATCCTCAGGAAGTTGATCTGCGTGTCTTTCTAAAAATTCGTTTACCGGGAGCTGGTTATCCAACCAGTCCAGGCTATTTTTAAAAGCCGATAGCGCACAGGCAGGTGTAAAATCTTGGTTGAGTGTATAGCGCACGTTAAGCGGAGAAATCAGGCCGCCACGGGCATAAGGATCATTGAGCTCAGCGACATCAGGATCTAAGCCCCAATCGGCTACTTTACGCATAGCCTCATTGATAGCATGAAACTGAGAGCCCTGAAAACGTTTGAGGCAGATCTCTTGTTTGGCAAATTTAGTGGCTACAAGGTAGAGATCTTTTAGATCGACCGCAGTACCAGAGAGTTTCCCCCATTCATTTTTTACCGACTTAAATCTTTGCGGATCACACCCCTTGGCATCGGCCAAACCGTTAAGAACTGCACTTTTTTTGGTTAAGTTTTCAGTGGTTTTCAGACGTTCGGAGATGTTCAATAAGAATGCGAAAATTCCCTTGTTTTGATAGAGCTGGGAATTATTAGCTCCATAAGGAAAACGGTCAGCCGTTCCTTTTCTAAATTTAACATGGGAAATTAGATCCTCGATAGATTCTCTCATCTCGGCACGCTTAAGATTTTCTTCATGAGCGGAGGTGAGCTCGCGCGCGAGGTCGACTTGCGGATTTGCTGGTTGACGTGCTTCCCAAGCTTGGCCTTTCGAAGTGAGGCGGTAGCTAAGCTTATTTGTCTCATCATCTCTATACGGTTCGACGAATTTATTTGCCCAATTTGCAGGAAGATTAGCTGCAGGCACGATTTTGGGATAGACTCGGTCAAACTCTACTAAAAGATTGTCATATAATGCTTCGACTTCTTCCTCGGATAATTTGAAGACATTAAGAGGTAACTTTTCAAGGTCTATAGAACGAGGGACTTCAGAAAGGCGTACGCGGTTGAGTTTGTAGTAGCGGGTAGCTTCTAGTGCCTCAGCACTGATGTTGTTGTTACTCGGTGTTCCGCCGCAGATGCAGACGATTGTATCGCAGATATAAGAAACAAAATTACTGATAGACTCCCAAATGACATCCAATACCATGGAGACCGTGCCAAAGATGGTAGAAAAAACTGTTTCAATGCAATCTTCTTGCGGAGCGGAAGATGCTATTGTGTCTTCGGAGTTGCAGCAATACGAGATCTTTGCTGCAGCTTCTTCTCCAATCGCTGATAAGCCTGAAAGAATGCTATTAAGTGGGCTAGTCTCATTAATTTTAATGCTCATTCAATTTGCTCTTAATTAAGATTGCTGACTTTTTATTTTCGTTTGTAAACAACAAAAATTATAATGATGTTTGTTTTGATGAGTAAATTACATCTTTTTGCAGGCAATTATATAGCAGATCTTTTTAAAAACGAAGCCAAATGATTTTTATCTCGCTAGGAAAAAATTGAACATCGTGAGAGAGAAAGTGTAAGGAAATTTTTTACGGAATTATCACGCTATCTGATTTTTTAAGAGCGGAGCTTTCCAGCCCAGCCGAGCTTGGAACGCAAGGTCGAAAAGTAGTCTCGGCGTAAGAGATTGACAAGTTTAAAATTTCTTTTATTTCGTGTGATTCGAAAGACTTCGCCTGTCTGCAAACTCTGCGGAGTGAGACCATCGGCGCGGATCTCTATGGGTTCATATTCGCTTAAGTATTGCAACTGAATCTCATGCGTGGAGGTCAAAACGATCGGACGATTTGAAATGGTATGAGGGCTTATCGGGGTAATAACGAGGGCTTCGATTGTCGGGCTAATGATAGGGCCTCCCGCCGCAAGCGAATATGCGGTAGAGCCGCTAGGGGTGGCTACAATGATTCCATCTGCTACAAAAGTATTCAAATAAAGACCATCAACGTGGATGGCGATTTCAACTAAGCTTGGGTTTCGGGCGCGATGCAGCACAATATCATTCACCGCAACACAATGCGGGCCATGCGAGCTCTCGCCTTGGATCATTACGCGTTCTTCAATCGTGTAGGCGCCATTGATAAGATCTTGCAGGCTGGGATAGATATCTTCGATGGGTACGTCTGCCAAAAAGCCGAGATGGCCTAGATTTATGCCTAAGATAGCCGCATCCAGATGAGCATACTTATGTGAAAGGCGCAAAATTGTGCCATCTCCGCCCATAGAAATTAGAAACTTAATTTCTTTCGGATCGACTTTTGAAATAGGAGTGGCGCCAATTAGCGCGGCATCTTCATCTTCGGCAACCACAGTGACTCCAGCCGCGCTTAAAAATTCAAAAATGCCAATCGCGAGGTGCTTGGAGTTTTTTTTCTGTGTGTTGGGGAAGAGCGCGATGATCATAATCTGGCCGCGGGGGTTAAGGATAGTGAAGAGAAGTCAAACTCTTGTAAAATTTTAGTTGAGATCGCTTCGGGATTTAGCCCGATCTCATTTAGTAGTTCAGCATGCGTGCCTTGTTCTAGAAAAGTATCGGGAATACCAAAGTTGAGCACTTGATGACCAGTAAATCCACTGCGTACCAAAAAGGAATTAAAAATCATTCCTAAACCGCCGCTTAAGGCGTGCTCTTCAATGGTGACCACGAAACGGTGAGTGAGCAGAATGCGGCAGAAGAGATCGCTATCCAGCGGCTTCACAAATACTGGATCGACCACTGTGGCGTCGATGCCGTGGCTTTTAAGCTGTTCTTTAATTTGAAGCGCCATTTGGCACATATGTCCAAGCGCCACAATCAGCAGCTCTTTGCCTTCAGTGAGCACTTCAGCTACGCCCAGTTCACGACGCTGCAAAGGCATATCGGGTTCTTCAGTAGCCAGATTAGGATAACGCACAGCCACTGGCCTGTTCCAATTAAAGGCGCTTTCTAAGAGTTCTTTAAGCAGGTGTCCATTTCGAGGTTGGCAGATTACCATATTAGGCATCGCGTTTAAGAAAGAGATGTCATAGATGCCGTGATGTGTAGAGCCATCCGCTGCAGAGATGCCACCGCGATCGAGCGCAAAGAGCACTGGCAGCTGCTGCAAGCAGACATCTTGAAAGAGGTTATCCAGCGCCCTTTGCAAGAAGGTCGCATAAATGCAGGCTACAACTTTCATTTTTTTGCCATAAGCAATGCCTCCGCAAAAGGTCACAGCGTGTCCTTCTGCAATTCCTACATCTAGACAGCGTTCAGGAAAGCGGTGCATGAACTCATCAAGACAAGAGCCAGCGGGCATGGCAGGAGTGACTGTAACCAAGCTCGGATCATTTTCAGCCATCTTTAAAATGTGCTTGCCGAAGATCTGCGGAAAGGTCGGCTTCGAGGAAGAGGGGAGAAATTTGCCTGTGACTTTATCAAACGGCCGGCAGCCGTGATAGGTAATGGGATTAACGGACGCGCTATCCATGCCTTGGCCTTTTACCGTGAGCACGTGCAAGATAACGGGTTTGGAGCCACCTTTAAGTGCCTCTAAGGTTTCGATGAGCTGATCGATGTTGTGACCATCAATTGGACCCACATAAGAGAGGCCGAATTGTTCAAAGAAGGGCGCTGTGCTGACCAGGTTTTTAAGCGACTCACGCATCTTGTGGCCATGCTTGGCAAGTGTAGTGCCATAGCCAGGAATCTTTGAAAGCAGTGACTCGATCTCTTCGTAAATTTTATTCGCGATTGGATTCGATAAAAAGCGTGAGAGAATGTTTGTGATTGCACCCACATTGTTTGAGATCGACATGTTGTTGTCGTTTAAAATCACAATCAGGCGGTTTAAGTCTTTGGGGATGTTATTGAGCGCTTCGAGTGTAAGACCGCAGGTTAAGCTCGCATCACCGAGAATAGGCAGAATATGTTCGTGGCGCTTGGTGAGATCGCGGTTTTTAGCCACACCCAATGCAAGCGAAAGGGCTGTGCCTGCATGGCCGGCATAGAAGTGATCGTGTTCGGATTCTTGAGGATTGCAGAAACCGCATAATCCTTTGAATTGGCGGATTTTTGAAAATTTATCTAATCTGCCGGTGAGTAATTTATGCGTATACGATTGGTGGCTAACATCAAAAATGAATTTATCTTCTGGGGAATTAAATACGTAGTGCAGAGCGATAGAGAGCTCTACCATGCCTAAATTAGAGGCTAGATGCCCGCCATTTTTAGAGAGCACATCGATGATTGTATGACGTATCTCACCGGCCAGCAGTTTTAAATCTGAAGGTGAGAGTTTTTGCAGATCACTAGGCTGTTTAATTTCCGAGAGTAGCGGTATTAGCATTGCCTCTCTTAAAAGCCTCGCGTTGGGGTTGATCTTTTTCACCAGTTGCAAGCGTGCCATCGCGATTTTTAATCAGCACTTCGATTTTTTGTTCTGCTTCATTCAGACGGCTTTGACACTGTAAAATAAGGCGATCAGCCTCTTCATAGAGTTTAATCGAATCGTCTAGGGAAATTGCGCCAGAGTTCATCTTTTCGAGGATCTGTTCTAGCCGCGTATATGAGGCTTCAAATGTAGCTTGTGGATGCGCTGTCTGTTCGCTCATGACTCTGTTACCTTAACTTTGACGGTGCCATCTTGGAGGAGGATGCGTAACCCCTCTTCGGGTTTGACCTGCTTAGCCGAGAGGATAATTGAATTCTCTTTTTCCTGAAAGACAATGGCATAACCTTTTGTTAAAAGGTTTTTAGGATTGATCGCTTTAAGGTGTGAAGAGGTGAAGGCAAGCTTCTGCTTAAGCGAGGTGAGCAGAGTCAAAGGGCTTTGGGCTTTGGCTTGCCTTTGAAGCGCGAGGAGCTTTAACTTTTTTTCTTGAACCAGGCGTTGAAGAGCGTGATCTAGCGAGCTTTTGGTCTCGTCGACCATTTGAGCAAATTTACCCAAAAGGAAAAAAGGCTGAGAGATGGCTGGCTGACGGCTGATCGATTTAAGCCGCTCCTTATGCTGGCGGAGGATCTGCCTTGAGGTCTCTTTTATACGTTGATGCGTCTGTGCCAAGAATTGAAGCTCTTTGTTTTTCTCTGCGATCACAATTTCAGCGGCCGCAGACGGGGTGGGTGCGCGCACATCGGCCACAAAATCGGCGATGCAGAAATCGGTCTCATGGCCCACGGCCGAAATAATAGGAATTTTAGAGGCGAATATGGCTTCGGCCACACGTTTTTCGTTGAACGCCCAGAGATCTTCCAGCGAACCGCCCCCTCGACCGACGATGAGTACATCGGCGAGCTTATGCTGGTTGAACTGCTCAATGGCACAGGCGATCTCTTGGGCGGCGCCCTCACCTTGGACCTTAACCGGATTTAAGAGCAATTGAAAGCCTGCATAACGACGGCTTAATACATGCAAAATATCTTGAATAACTGCCCCGGTGGGACTTGTAATTACGCCAATGGTTTTTGGAAAGCGGGGGAGGGGTTTCTTTCTCCTTGGATCGAACCAGCCTTTGGCTTGTAATTCAGCTTTTAGCTCATGGAGTTTTAAAAGCAGCTCACCTACGCCCACATAGCGAAGTTCGCGCACAATGATCTGATAATTACCCCGTGGAGCATATACAGCCAGCTCTCCTTTGACCACCACTTGATCGCCCGCTTTGGGCATGCGCGCGAGCAGCTGGGCGCTGCCTTTAAACAGCACCGCGGAGATCTGAGCTTGCGCATCTTTTAGAGTAAAATAGAGGTGGCCAGAGGATTGTTCTTTAAAATTGCTAATTTCACCTTGCACAGTTAATGCAGGGAAATGGCCTTCTAAATGTTTTTTTATAGCACCCGTCAACTGGGTGACACTAAGAATTTCTTCCATAGATCTGCTAGATTGAGTATTATATGCTCTTCCTGTCAAGGTTTTTATGGGAAAACAAATACCACTTCTTATCGTTGGAAATTGGAAGATGTACAAGACGGCTCAAGAAGCTGAAATGTACCTCTCTGCACTCGTTTCACAAGTCTCAAACTCTGTGCATGCACAGATTATGTTGGCTGTGCCTTTTACGGCGATCGCGGCCGCATCCCTTGCCAGTCAAAAAAGTAAAATCATCATTGGCGCTCAGAATATGCACGATGAGCTCGAAGGCGCTTTTACCGGTGAAATTTCTGCGCGTATGCTTAAAGAAAGCGGCGCCAAGTTTGTCATCCTCGGGCACTCAGAGCGTAGACACTATTTTAACGAGACCAACGCCTTCATCAATCGCAAAGTCAAACGCGCGCTTTCAGAGGGCATTATGCCACTTCTGTGCATTGGCGAAAAGGAAGATGAACGCATGAGTGGCAAAACCCAACAAGTGCTCCTCACCCAATTGCGTGAAGGCTTGGAAGGTTTGACCTCTCAAGAAATGCAAAAAATAGTTATAGCCTATGAGCCTGTTTGGGCCATCGGTACGGGGAAAACTGCTACGCCTGAAATCGCGGAAGAGACTCACCTTATCTGCCGCACATTTTTAACTGAAAAATTTGGAAAGGCGGTGGCTGAAAAAATCCCGCTTCTCTACGGTGGATCGGTTAAGCCTGAAGGCGCAAAGCAGCTTTTGAGTATGCCAAATATCGATGGGGCGCTGATCGGCGGAGCTTCGCTCGATGTTTCGACTTTCTTACAAATTATTAACACTGGAAATATCTCATGACATTTCTCTATTACACAGCCCTTTTTCTCTTCGTGGGAATCTCGGCGCTTCTCTGCCTGGTGATTCTGGTGCAAGAGAGCAAAAGCCTTGGCCTTGGCGCCTCTTTTGGCGGCGATCCGGGTGAGTCAGTTTTTGGAACATCTACAGCAGATGTACTCAAAAAATTCACAGCCTATTTGGCCGCTATTTTTATGATTGCCTGTGTGCTCTTTTCACTTTGGACAGCAGCCTTAGGAAGAAGCCAGTCGCGTGGCATGCCAACAATTGAGGAGACTCAACAGTAGTTATGCGTTTTCCCGTTTTAATCTATGGCGATCCTATCTTACGCAAGCGTGCATTGCCAATTGAAGAGATCACCGATGAGATTCGTCAACTTGCAAAAGACATGATTGAAACTATGGATTTTCAACATGGTATCGGCCTTGCTGCAAATCAAGTGGGACGTCTCGTGCGTATGTTCGTTTGCCGAAGCTATGTGATTCAACCAAATGGAAATTGGGAGATGACTGAGCCTAAAGTCTACATCAATCCTAAGCTGACTCAACACAGCGAAGAAATTGTAGAAGATGATGAAGGCTGCCTCTCTGTTCCACGCTTGCGTCTTGACGTTATCCGTCCATTGAAGGTCACCGTAGAAGCGCTCGATATCAATGGGCAAACATTCATTGAAGAGCTAGAAGGCTATAATGCACGCATTCGCATGCATGAGAACGACCACATCAACGGCGTGCTCTTCATCGACCGCGTCGATGTTCACACCCGCAATAAAATTGAACCTATTCTGCGCGAAATCAAGAAGAAGCGCGCTTCAAAAATCTAACCAGAGAAACTTTAAGCTTTCTTAGGATGCGGTTTGCTGCCAACCTTAGGCCTTGGTGTTGTGGCGCGTGTTTCAGCTTTTGCGGCTGGCTTTTTTCCACCTGCAACTGTTGCCGAAACTCTAGAGTCCTTTTTTTCGTCCGACAATGAGCCTTGTGTTGCTGTCGAATCACCGCGCTTTCTTACCTCAGAAGATTTTGGGTCATACACACGTGATTCGGTTTTTTCAGCATGTGTTGCTTCTTGCTTTCTACGTTCAAAGATCAAGATCGCAAGCATAGGGTTATCATTTAAAATTTCGAGCTCTTCCAAGGCGTCTGTTTTAATACCGCACTCTTGTTGAATGGTTCCAACCGCTTTGACCAAAGGTTGCAGGACATAATCCATATCTTTTTCGTTTCGGAAGAAAGGAACTAAAGCCTTTTTAAGAAGTGGAAGCGTGTTTTTCCAAAGAGTGGATACTGCTATGCGAATTAGCCATGCATGAGCTTCTTTTTCTGCGTGATCTTTGAAGAATCCGCGATTTTTCAGATTTGTAAACATCTTTGGCCGGCCAAAGCAGGGGGTTGCATCCACCCAGTCTTTAATAAGCGAGATTGCTGCTCTATTGACTTCAAGTTTTAGCTGGACTAATTGCAATTTGATTTCTCTCTTAATCCCAATCAGATCTTTCTCAAACCCTGCAACTTTTTGTTTCTCTAATTGTGGAGAGAGTGCGCCATAGACTGTGGCCACGGCCGTAATAATTTTGGCCGCAGAGAGCGTACCAGTTCCACTTTGACTGTCATTCATCACAAGTGTGTTTGAAGGGATAGCTGTGAGGGCAATATATCCAAGGCCACAAACCCCCGTCATGATCAAACGTGCTTTGATCAAACGCGGATTCTTGATGCATGAGGGGTTTTTGATGTTTTGGACGCACTTCTCTGCACGTGCAATTTGCTGGGCTGCCATTTGGCATATGTCTGCGTTAAGAGGGAGAGATCTTCCTGCATTGTATTGGAAGAGTGCCATGTAGCTTTTAGCATTTATTTTGGCGATGAAGGCCTCATCGCGCAGAAATTCGAGCGCTTTTGCATTTACTTTGTCTTCAAGATCAGCCGTCTCAAACCAGGGCTTTTCAGCCGCAGCTGGAACGATGGTCGCTCCAGGAAGTGAAATAACTTCTGTAAGAGAGCTTACTACGCTGCTTAAACCTGCCATAAATTCAATCTCCGCTTAAAATTGGCGGCTATTTTAATGAGAGATTGATTAAAGAGGTATGCAAAGTAATTAATATAAATAAGTTGTTTGCTTGAGATTTTTATTTAACGAGCTGGACGCCAGCGGTAACTTGGAAAGGATCGTTGAGAGCATACTGATAGCCGAATTTGGCTTGCCAGCTGCAGGTGAGCATTTTATAGAACTCGATTTTGAATTCATGGTAGGGAGGCTCTTTTTGCCTTTTCCAGCCATGATGCGATTGCATGAGGCAGGTAAAGCCGGGCATCAATCTTGCATATAATCGGAAGAGAATCGTATCTCGTCTATCGGAAAGAGGGGATTCGACAAGCTCAGAGATCGGTCTTGCTACATCGAGAATAAAATTCTCATGGTCGGCTTTGCGCCAGTCAAATTTACTGCGATGGCGATACTCTGCACCAAATGCTAGATTCTCATTGATGGTGATGGCTGTGCGCAGGTTTGTATAATCGATTAATCTTTCTTCTTGGTTCCAAGCTATGCCCCCGTAAACCGCATAAGAGGGGCGATTCCAGCCAATATTTAGATAAGTTTTAGGAAAGGTGCGTTTGTAGGTGCGATCGCCAAAATAGGCATATGTGTAGAGATCTGTGGTGAGCGGAGGGAGAAAGGGCGAGTATTTAGAAGAAAACAGATTGTTTCTCACACCGAGGCGCAGCAAATTGAGTTTTGCATAGCCATCATCCATATTGAAATAGAAGTGTCGGTTAAGGCCGGTGGTGGGGCGGGTTAGCCCTTCATATTTGGCATAGGGTTCAATCATGTGCTGCACTGTGCCATAAGAGCGATAGAGGCGGGTTGCTGCAGTGCCTCCATAAGAAAAGATCGTCTGACTTACCGAGCGGTGCGCAAGATTATTCGAATAGTAGATGCCGATAAAGCCGGCCTCTGGAGTAATTGTTAGGTGTTTAATTTTAAATGGACGATAGATCTGGTTGCGCGTTTCAAGGCGTCCTGCGCGTTGTGAGGTGAGCAGCTTGCTTGTATGATCTGCAAAGACATAGTCCAAATATCCCGCATTGAAAAAGTTGTCTAAAATAAAACCCGTTCTGCCTACTTGGAAAGGACGAATGTTGCTGGTGACGTAAGGCAACTCTTGGTTGATCGTCTGAAATGAGTTAATACGCGGTTGAAAACTAAATGATGAGAGTATTTGTTTTTCGTGATGGCTAACGAGTAGGCGCGTGCGCTTTTGCGTGTTAACTTCAAAATCCTGACTCTTGAAATCTCCCGGCAACTTTTCGTCGCTGAGTTTGTCATAAGTCATGTGCACGAAAGTCTTTTCATTCTCAGTTTTGCTCTCCCAAAGACCTTGCAAGCGGTAACGCTTATTGCCATGCTCATCGGGCCAACTCTTGTCATAAGCGCCATAACTGCGTGTGCGAAAAATTGTGCGTTTATCGCTTGGTCTATAGTCAGTTTCAATCGCAGCACCGGGGCCACGCGTTAAGCGATAATCTAAGCGCAGGTATGCATTAAAATGTTCCCAAGAGAAGAAGCGGTAGCGCATGGTAACGCGTGGCCCCAGGCTCTTATCCCATTTCACTTTATAGCGAACTGGGGTGTCCTTCATAAACGTGAGGTTGCTCTTAAATGTGGGGAGCCAAAAAATGGGAATTCTTGCAAAGCGGAAGCGAATATTTCTTGCAGATAGAAGGTGTTCTTTGGTGATCTTAACCGCACGCGCGCTAATGTCCCAGGTGTGATCTTGACTTTCGCATGTGGTGATATAGGCGTTGTAGATGGTGTAGCTGCCATCTTCGTTTAGCTGGATCTTTTCGCCACCCAAAAACCAGATATCTACAAAAGTTTTTCCTTCAAGCAAGGTGCCAGTTTTAGTGGCAAAGTCATATTCGAGCTTGGTTCCCACAAACGCATGCTCGCCATATTCCATCATCAGATCGCCTTCAGCTTCGATTCGCTGCACCGCTACGCCATTTTCAATGCGATTAGTGTAGGTGATTTTGCGTGCTTGAATGCGCATACCCGGGGCTGTGACGATGCCTCCCTCGTCTGTTGAGATCACACCGTGACTGAAGACAGGATTTTTTAAATTGACGTCAAACTGTTGAATAGGGGCAATAGCGCTTGGCGAAGACTCTGGCAATGGCAGATCTTCCGCAGCAAGCGGGGATAAGAGGACAAGCGAAGCTAGGAGTAATTGACGTCTCATCATTCTCAAACAGTTGGCAGAAATCAACTATAGCTGAGAAGCTGTCTTAAAACCAGATCTTCGATTTTTGAATGCTTCTGAGAATGGATATCACTGCATCATTTGAAGGAGAAGACCAGCCAATAAGGGGCGATTTTTAGGGTTGCCGCGTTCGATTAGCGAGAGAAGAAGGTCGATGCCCGTCTCCTCATGGCGACGTACCAGGGCTTCGAGAGATTCGATAAGAAGCTTAGAATTTTCTTCAGGGGTGAGATCAAAAGCACTATCGGGAAGTCGAAGCGAAGAGCGCATAGCCATGGGCCGAAAACGGATTAGTTCGTTATCTTTCTGCTTGCCCAACCATTCCAAGAGATGTTTTTCATAATTGCCCTCAGCTCTTAAGCGAAATAGCGCCAAGTTGCAATAGGAGCGAATAAGAGGCGCGCCTACCATCTGGCTTTTTGCTTTTAAAAGCGCAATCGCATCGTCTGTATGAAGGTTTTCCAGTAGATTGACCAATACAGGGATAAGATCGCTCTGCCGGCTATCAAAAATCGCTTCGGCGATTTTTAGAAAAGCGGTTTCCGGAAGCTCCAGAGAAAGTCTGAGTAGATACTCACGCACGCTTAAAGAGATCGCAGCTAGATCGATCTGATCATTAATATGGCTGCTAGCAGAAGAGACTACCTTCCAAGCCATATTGGCGCGTCCGATGGAGTATTGTGGTTGAAAGCCCAAATCGCGGCTGTCGCGCACTAAAAATTCAATTAAGGGCTTTGCGGCTCTTCCATCGCGCAGCTGGAGTAGTGACATTGCCGCATTAAACCGCACCTGGCCATTTTCATCTTTGACCAGTTTGGCAAGAACTTCTTCAGATTCGGCCACACCGCCCAAAGTTGCGATTGCAAAAAGATCCTCTTTTTGAGCCATCTGAATGAGCTCATCTTTGGATTGAACCTCGCCCAAAAGATAGAGTGACTTCAAAGCGGCTAGCTTCACGTTGGCAGAAGGAGAATTAGAAAGCTTTTTGAGCAGGGGAAGTGATTTCGAATCTTTTAGCATCCCTAGTGCATAGGCGCAGGCCTCTTGCTCGGCGATATTGAGATGTGTAGCTTGTGCGCGAATGTGCGGCAGAAGGTCATCTCGTTCGTAGCGCCCGGCATTTAAAATCGCCTCAGTGCGTACAACGGTGGTTTTTTCATCTAGCAAGTGGCGTAAAACTGAAATTGCATCCGACGTGCCAATGAGTGCAAAAAATTCAGGAAAAAAGAAGCGCATCTCATGTGGCACACGATACATCAGCGCCTCGAGTTGACCCGTGACAAGCCTGTGCTTGCGCGTGGAGAGAAAATAGGCTGCTTCTAATCTTGAAAAAAAGAAATCAGAACCCATGGCCTTGATCAGCAGCTCGTCGCTATGATCATCTTGCAGTCTACCGAGTAACTGAATGGTGGCCATCTGCGTTTGTGCATGAGGACTTTTGATCCCAGCCTCGAGAATCTCCCACGAAGAAGAGGTGCCAGCTAAGCCCGCACCAAAAATGCTCACCAGCTGTCTTTCTGCATCGCAGCAGCGCGCACCTTCATCTAAGAGAATCTGGCCAAACTGATGTAGCACTTCAAAATCATGGCGCCCTAACTTTTTGTGCCACTCTTTGTATAGAGCAAAGCTTTTGCCATACTCCTGCATTTGCAGCAGGTAAGTGATCTGCCTTTTGTCGACCTCATCTTCTGCCAAGAGAGGTGAGAGCAGCACTCCGCCCATGCACGCCAAGAGTAAAAACGCTTTCGTTCTGTTCATGATTTCAACCATACAACTTTTGTGAAATTCAAGAAACTGAACAAACAAAAAAAATAGATAATAGTTTCATCGGTGCAGAGGGGAGCAGAGACGCTGAGAGCGCAGAGAAGAAAGAGAGAAACACAAAGAAGTAATAAGATTTTTCCTTAGAATAAACACCTTCTTCACTCTTCTCTGCGTCCTCAGCGTCTCTGCTCTCCTCTGCGCTGATGAAATTTCTCTCTCTCTTATAAACTTTTAGGAGGGAGACGTTTCTTTATGGCGTTCAAGCCAAATCTTTAAGAAAAATTATTGTCATATGACGAGAAGTGTTGTATGTTACTACCCGTTTTAAAACCTTTTAGGAGGAAACAATTATGGCAACAGTAGCAGGACCCGGCCCTCAACCACATGCAGTAGATACGCATACACATGAAGATACGCATGCAAACGAGGCGAATGAAACACAAGGAAGTGGCACAGGTGCTCCAGCTCCAGAAGGCGCTAATCCGCCTGCAGCAGCATCAGGAAGCTTCTTCTCCTCTCTTAGTTCTTGCTGCCCAGAGCAAGCAACCGAAACTGATCCTGAAGATTCTTGGGGAGTTTTCTCTTCAATCCAACCTTGTGTGACATTTGTTTTTGGCGCACTGCAAGCTTGCTGGACACTCGTTGCTAAAACGATTGCGAGCCTTATTGCTAATTTTCAGGGTGCACAAAAATCTGACTTGGAAAAAGCCACAGATTTTCATGCTAAGTGGACTAAAGATATTAAACCTTCAGATGCAGAATGGGCTACCGACTTAGCTGCTCTTCCCCCTGAACTTTTTCATTCGCTAAGAGATGCACACACTGATACCCTGGAAGATCAGGCTCCAACTAATGCTACGGAAGCTAATGCTGCTATCAACGCAGCTGTGGCAAATCCTCATGTGTTAGAGGCGTTAAATGCTTGGATCCAATCAAATCAAGCATCAACTACAGGTAATTGATCAACATAAGTTATTTAAAGCCTGTTTTTCTGAAGCTCGCCAAAGCGACCTGGTTTCCAGGTCGCTTTTTTATTAATTAAAATTTTAATCATGGGTATTTTAAAATCTTTAATTAATAGTGGCTTTCTATATTAGTTGTAATTTGTTGTTTCTGCGTGTTATTATTACGCTTTTAATAACGCTTAAAGAGGTAATTTAAGATTATGACACATCCCATCAATCCAAATAGTCAAACAATAGTGCCGCCACCAGCTGACACTCTTGACGGTGCAAATACACCAGCTCCAGTTGACACAGTAAGTACGAGCTCTTGCTTTTCCTGCTACTCATCATGCAGTTCATCCGCTGATGCAGAGGGAAGTTCTTGCTGCTCTTCATTCCAGCTATTCACTGACATGATTTGTGGCGCGCTATCTAGCTGCTGGTCTGCAATCATAAACTTCTTTTGCTGTTGCTTCTCGTCAGAAGTTGCACCATTGTCTCCTAGTTCTGCTGACCTAAAATTCGCTGAGCAATTTTACGCTAAATGGGATGCTATTGAGGATCAATGGAAGGTAGATGTTGAGAACCTTCCAGATGAACTCTTAGATCAAAGTAAAGAACGAGCTGTTGCGAAGCTCACCGCCGAATTCAACGGCGACGAAGATCGTTTACAGATTGCTTTTGATTGTGTGGCGCCAAGAGCTCTCTTATCTGAAATAGACCTGTTTTTAAACGAACAAAATGCTCTTCCTGAATCCGAACGAATTCAAAATCTTGAGCTGCTCAAGAGCTTTCATCAAAAATGGGATGCTATAGAGACTGACTGGCTTGAATCAATAAACGCGCTTCCTGCCGGCCTATATAACCCAATTGAGAAGAATCTTTTAGTCCAATTTAATGACCACCAAGAACAGCTAACAAGTGCTCTGAAAGTCGTTTCAGGTGGTGCAGTCCTAGCTCAAATGAGAGAGTGGATCGCCTTGCGTAAGGCACTGCCTGCTGTAAATGCATTCATCCAAAAATGGGAAAATGTGAACTTTGTTGTTGGTTCATCATCTGAATATACCGAATTGGCAGGGGCTTGGAATAAAGATCTGGGCGTATTTCTAAACGAGATCACTGCAAGTTGTGCACCGGGGATTTTTTTAATCAATACCAATATCAGCAAACATCCCGAGCAATTTCCAGATTACGCAGGGCCAGATAATAGAATTGCCTATTTAGAACATCAGAATCGGCAAGCTGTTGAAAGCCGAGCAATGTTATTAAAAACAGACGTTGAAAATGCAGATATCAAGCTTGTTTTAAAAGGATTTGCTGAGTGGAAAAAATCCAACGGTCTTATCTTCGTGTAATTCTTATAATCAAATCGCTTTCTGTCTAAAGACCTGGGTTTTCCCAGGTCTTTTTTTATGGCCATATGGAATTCTGATGTGGCTGCTTTATCCGAAGCCATTAGAAACGAGTTCTTTTAGTAAATCATTTACAGGATATGCAGGATCGGCGCAAAGCGCCGGCTGGATAAGCACGATAAAGAAAACGTCAACGCGTAAGCGGCGATCCTGCTAGCGCAGCGGATCCTGTTATTTTCCAAAATCCTATCACTTTATCTTCGTGTAATTCTTATAAAAAAATTGCAATGAAAAATGCATAATAAAAAATTTATTCACATCAGACTTCTATATTGAAATTTATTTCTTTTCAGTGCTATCATTGATGCAGTTTTAATGAAAATCTTTAACGCAGGTAATAAATTATGACAATCAATCAAGTTGGAAGAGCTCCTCACACAACAAATGCAGGCGAGCAGCCAGATCCGATTCCAGCAAACAATGGATGTTGTCTTTCAACTGTTTTCTCATCTTGCATCTCGACTAACGAGGGCGGGGAAGATGCTGGGTGTTGCGTTTCACTCAAAGCTTTCGGGGATATGGTTTGCAGCGCGCTATCGAGTTGCTGGTCTGCAATTACAAGCTTTATCATGAGCATTTTTGGGCGCACAGCACCCGAACCACTGCCAGCGGAAGATTTAGCAGCTGTATCTAGCTTTCTTATTAAATGGCGTCCTATATGGCGCTTAGCAGTAACTATCGCACTCACGCCGAAGGAAAAAGCAGAATGGAATTCTGATATGGCTGCTTTATCGGAAACTGTGCGCGCTAAAATTAAAAATGGAATCTATACGGAGTTTTCTAGACCAGGAGAGCTGTGGCATGTTGATCCACAAGCTGAAGCAGCAGCAGCCTTGAATGAGGTTGCCAATTGGAACGTGCTATTTGAAATGGATTGTTTGCGGGCTCTCTCTCAGCTTCCACAGGTAGATGCTTTTTTAGCTAAATGGAAGGGTGTGCAAGAACAATCGAGCTCCGATGAAATACGGACTTCATGGGCAACTGATCTGCAAGCTCTTATCGATTTACCTACCCTTGGCACTAATCTTTGTGCTGATTACGCATACGTCGTTCGCAATAAAATGATCGATGCTGAGTGGCTTGATTTGCAAAAAAGACAAAAGCTTTCTATTTCTTTTATGAAAGGGGAAATCGATTATACAGGAGTTTCAGGTAGCTTAGAGCGTTGGAAATCCAGCTATATTGAAAGAGAATAGGAAAGAAATTAATTCTAATAAAAATTTTGGGTGAAAAATATGACGATCAATCCAACTGGAAGAGCCACTCACTCAGCAAATGCAGACGAGCAGCCAGATCCGATTTCAGCAAACAATGGATGTTGTCTTTCAACTGTTTTCTCATCTTGCATCTCGACTAACGAGGGCGGGGAAGATGCTGGGTGTTGCGTTTCACTCAAAGCTTTCGGAGATATGATTTGCAGCGCGCTATCTAGCTGCTGGTCTGCGATTACAAGCTTTATCATGAGCATTTTTGGATGCACAGCATCAGCTGCAGATTTAACAGCCTTGCTTAGCTTTCATCGCAAATGGGATGACGTTAGCGACAATATGCCCAGAGATGAGGCTGGTAACTGCCTGTCTAATGCTGCACAAAAAGCAGAATGGGATTCTGATATGGTTGCTTTATCTGAAACTGTGCGCGCTAAAATTAGAGAGGGAATGCGTAATGAGCATTCAGAGCAACCTGATCTCCAGGGGTTTGTAGAGGACGCGATGCATGAAGCTGCAAATTGGGATGTGCTAATTGAAATAGAAGTTTTAATAAGTCATTCTTATCTTCCGCAAGTCGATGCTTTTCTGGCCAAATGGAAAGGTGTGCAAGAACAATCGAGCTCAGATGAAACGCGGGCTTCTTGGGCAAGCGATGTGCAGGCTCTTCTCGATTTATATTTATTCGGTTCTTCTCTTTGTAACGATTATGCGGCTCTGTCTAACAAAATATCGGATGTCGATTACAATGATTATGACAAAAGGATGCAGGTAAGCCGCCTTTTGATGAAGGCTACGATTGATTTTGCCGGTGTTTCGGAATGCATAGATAGTTGGAGAAAAACGTATATAGCTAGGTTCTAGCGCCTTATCTCTCTAATTACTGTTCATTAATATAGCATTAAAATATTTAATACATATTCAACCGTTATTGCAATTTATTAGTTTGCATGCTATTATTAATGTGTTTTTAACAAAATTCATTAAAATAGGTAGCAAACTATGGCTGCAGTACAAAATGGTGTAAACCAAAGGATTCCTCCCTATATCGCTACTCAACAGGCGACTGAGGGTCTGCCAGCTAGCAACTCTTGTCTTTCTCGTGTTTTTGCCTCACGCATTTTAGATAATGAAGCGGATGCGTCATCCTGGGCTTCACTGAACTGCATTAGAGAGGTTGTTTGGCATGTTTTATCTAGCTGCTGGTCTGCGATTACACACTTTTTTATGAACGTTTTCTGCTGCTGCAGCTGCAGCTCTTCTTATGATCTGAACCCTTTGCGCACCTTTTACACTAAATGGAAGCAAGTTGAAGAAGATACCGTAGCTATGCAAGTAGAGTGGAATCAAGATTTGAATGCGCTGCCCCAGCTAGATCGGGATAAACTAAAAGCTGACCTTCTTGTTCGTTTCGAAAACACGAATGATCCTGAGGAGACAGCTCGCGCGTCTCTGGAACGTTCGCTAAATTGGGATGTCTTAGAAGTAATACGCGATTTATTGGCACCGCAGCACCTTGCTCAAGTGAATGCTTTCCTAGCAACGAGAGAGCCTGGTGCCTTTGTTGTTAACCAAGCTACTGAGAATGTTTGGCAACAGAATGTACAGGCACTTCTCGAAGTGGACGATGTTGGTAATTACATCATAAAGTACTACGAGAGAAGATACGATGGGCCAGCAGTAGCTGAAGAAGTTGCAGAAAAACGCCAGCGTATTATTGATCAGCTACTAATTAGCTTTCAGTATAGCTACATTGAAGATGCTCTCAAAGCTTGGAAGAATGAGCGCGGATTATAAATTTGTTAAATTGTTGTGCATATTTTTTTATTAATTATTGATGTCAATTTCAAAGGTAAATAATGACGGCAATACCCCCCATTGTAGCTCCAGTAGTTGGCGGAGAAGCTAAGCCAGAACAAACTCCTCTTCCTCCAACTGCAGGCGGTTCAGTATGTCTATATTTTAGCTCGTCTTGTTCTTCTGCCGAAGCGGGTAATGAGAGCTATTGCGGCTGCTTGGCCTCATTACGGCTTTTTGGTGACCTGATCTGGGGAGCGCTAGCTAGTTGCTGGAATCAGATCGCCTCGCTGTTTAAATCGATTGCTGCATGCTTTACATTCCGAAGAGCTCCACCACCTCGGTATGTGCCCCCTCAACCCCCGACGCCTGCACAGGTTCAGCAAGTCAAAGACTTTCATGCCAAATGGAGCCGAGTAAATTATCTGGAAAATATGCTAGGCCTTGATCCTACTGGCAATCAGCTCCTATTTAATCAGAGCCCAGAATGGATAAAGTATCGTGCGGAGTGGGAGATGGAGCTACGTGCATTGGAGCCGCGAGCCTGGCGTGAAGCCCGTGATGCGTTCTGTGGTTTACAAATTAAAGATAGACCTCAAACTGATGAGGAAAAGCTTCAGGTGATGATCAAAAATGCGGCGCATCCTACCATTTTACGTGCGCTTAATCAGTGGGTAACGAGGTTAGCCGCGCCAGTCATTCCGCCCGTGGTACCGGCACCTGTACAAGCACCAGTTGAAGCTGTACAAGCAGCGCCAGTTGTAGCTTCAGCTATACCTCCACCTGCAGTCGCGCTTTCGCCTAAGGCTGCTGATGCCATACTTATTCCGCGCTTTCGTCGTATTGCACAAGAAAAAATAATTGATAAGGATGGCAAGGATGGATCTAGAGCCAAAGCTGTTCACGAGCTGAAGTTGGTGTTTAGAGCTCTATCCGTCGGTGTTAAAAGGGGTGTAGAAAACGAAATGGACAGGCGCTATTTTGAAGTCGTTATGAGGCTGGCCCAGCTCCGCCTTCATAATGCGCGGCTTGCTGAATCACAATTGACAAAAGATCAAGCATACAAAGATTCTATAGAAGATATCATTTGCGATTCGCATGCCAGACAAGCTTGCGACATTCTTCCTCGAGTATAGAAAATCTAACAAGAAATTAAGGTGAAATGAGTAGGATGAAAAATCCTACTCATTTTGAATTTAATGCTTCTTAACGCTTTTTGCTCTTCTTAGCAACCGCGGCTGAAGTCATCTCTGGATAATCGATCCAGATAGGTGAGCTCCAGGCAATGTGTCCATCTTCTTGAACCACACGCACGTAATAGTAGGCAAAGGGAGGTCTCTCATCAGGTGAGGGGAGAACTGCATTTCCTAAGATTTCAGTGTCATCATGTTCAAAATCGAGCGTACTTTCACCTTTTGGACGGAAAGTATGGAAAACCTCTCCGTTGCGGATAATAGACACCTCTTTGAGAGGGGCTGTACCAGCAATATAACCTGTGAGGTGGCGGTTGTAGACAAGGCCTGGTTTGGCTTTTGTCGAAAGTTCTGAGCCCATAGCAGCTCCGGCAATGAAGAAACCCACGACCATACGCTCACCTGTGGTGGCGTAACAAGCGCGGTTATGCAAAGCATGAAAGAGTGCTTCGCGTGTCTGTTCAATCGCGTAGATGGCAGTTAAGCCCGGGCTATACTGTTCTTGATCGTTTTCAAAGAAGTTAGCGTAAACTCCACGGTCATCGTGGCCTCCGGCAACAAATCCAAAGCGAATATTGCGTGCTAAAGCTTTGCGGATCGAGCCCTTTTCAGACTCGGCTACACCCTTTTTACCGTTGCTAACGATGGGCCTTAAATTGCCTTCTTTGGCTAAACATTCCGATGAGCCCCAAGCGTTGTAAATCTCTACGACGCGCTCGAACTCTGGTGTGAAATCTTCAAAGGTTGTCTCCATGCCTTTTCCCATCGTGAAAGAGGGGATAGAAAGCAATTCTTTAGGGGTATGCCCTTTGTAGATCTTTTTCAAAGTATTAGACTTGGCATCTTTTTTGCGCAGAAGCGGACGGCTATCTTTAGAATAGATCATGTGGCGCAGTCCCTCTTCGGGCGCTTGATTGAACCACTGAAAACCTAAAAAGGCTGTGAAGCGTGTGTCTTCATTGAATTCTGCAATTTGCAAAGAGATCGCTTTCCAGACATCATTTGAAGTCTCTTCAGTGTTCTCAAAGGGTGAGGTAGCAAAGAATTGGAGGGCGCGTTCATCGCGGAAATGGCGCAAGCAGGCTTCGATGTTTTCGCTGGAGTCTACACGTTCAGACTCTCCGTGTAGCAGGCCCCAATAGAGATTGCGGTCGCTTTCAGCAAAACATTTGATCGGTGCAGAGTAGAACTTCTCTTTTGTGAGCGTGTTCAACAGTTGAATCTTATAAGCGCCGGGCTCATTGAAATAGAGGTTAGGCAAGTTGAGGAAGCCTGTTTCTGGAACAAAGAGTTTCCAGGTGAGGTTTTCTCTTAATTGCTCATATGAAAGTTCAATGAGTGTGCCTTCTGGCGCATTGTTTGTAAGGTTACCAAATTCATCTTCAAAACGTACGATCACGTCAAATCTTCGATTTTTTGAAACAATCGAAGGCGCAATGATGCGTATGTTTTTTAACTTGTTGCCACGAACATCTAGGCCGAAGATTTCTGGTTCACGGAAATCGCCTTTACCTTTTGGGTCGATAAAGAGATGGAAGGGGCGTCTTCTTTGCACATGGCTCTGGCTGCGGTTGCCTTTTTCAGGCTTTTGTTTATCTGGCGAGCCGATGTAGATAGAAAATGTCTCACCAGCTTTGATTTCGGCAGGCAGAGTGAAGTCGAAGACGGGTGCGAATGCTTGGGGTTGTTCAACCTGTTTTGCAGGCAGAGTTTTTCCACCTGGCATTTCAGCCCAAATGAGGTTCTTTTTAACTTTGGCATCTGTTTGCGGAACTTCCCAGTCGATAGGCCGGCCCTTAGTTAGAAGGTCGAATCTGAGTTTTGAGCCCTTAGGAAGAGGAGCTGCCGTTGTATAAGAGAATTTCCAGGTGCCAGTAACTCCAGCAAGAGCTGCACCAGGTTCGCATAAACATATAGAGCGTCGCATGATATTTACCAGTTAGATTAGAGGAAGATTGTGCCTAACAAGAGATTCTTTTGCAAGCCTGCAAATGGGGTCTCGAAAGAAGTCTATTACAAGATTTGCAGGATCGCCTTTGGTTTCAGGATATGCAGGATAAGATTAGGAAAGATTTTGTTGTGTTTTAGAGGGCTTCTTTGTTCAGGGAGGTGATGCGGATTTTGTCCACGCTACGCTCATCCGAGGAGAGCACTTCCAGGTCAAACTCGTCGTGGTGAATGCGCCAGCCTTTTGAAGGGATCGTGCCTGCCCGGTGGATGATAAAGCCGCCAATGGTGTCATACTCGGGGTTTTGAGGGATTTTTATGCCTAGCTCCTCTTCGATATCGAGAATGCTCATTTTGCCATCTACAATCCAGCCGCCACCGGGCAAGACAGAGAACATGACCTCTTCATCGATGTCATACTCATCGGCGATCTCTCCCACGAGTTCTTCAAGGATATCTTCAATAGTAATGATGCCTTCGGTGCCGCCCCATTCATCTACTACAATAGCCAGGTGGAGCTGCTTGCTACGGAACTCCTGGAAGAGCTGCGAGATTTTTTTTGTCTCGGGAGTATAGAGCACGGGCTTTAAAAAGCTTTCAAGGCTGCCCTTAAGTTTTTTTTCGCGCTCTTTGTCGTTTGAAGCATGGAAATAGTGTTTGAGCATGTCCTTGAAGAGCACGACTCCAACGATATTATCGACGCTTTCGCGGTAGACGGGGATACGGCTGTAGCCTTGGGCTAAAAAGCTTTCAGTAGCTTCTTGCAGGGTAGTTTCAATTGGAAGGCTGAAGATGTCGATGCGCGGCACCATTACTTCTCGGGCGATACGTTCTTTAAATGAGACGACCGATGAGAGGAGCTTCTGGTCGCTCTGATCGAAGTAGGCAGCGAGATCTGAGTCGTGGAGGACCTCTAAAATCTTCTCGCGCATATCAGTGCCTGGCTCAAGCTTTTTAAGTGTCGGAGCCTTGGGGAGAAAGATGCCCAGAATTTTAAAAAGCGGAGCTGTAATTGGAGAGAGGAGAAAGAGTAGTAGAGTGACAATTGGTGTGACAAAAACAAGAAAGTTTTTAGGAGTAGCAAGACTGATCAGGCTGATCAGGAAGTTGGTGAGCAGAGAGGTGCCGATAATAATACCGGTCATGGCTAGGATCCATAACAAATCCCAACCTTTACCTGCTGCTCCTATTGCATCGCTAAATGGTTCATGGTGCAGTAAAAAGAAAAAGAATGAGAGCGCATAGCAGAGATAGAGAACTTGCTTTGTAAAGCTGATGGAGAAGAAGAGCCCTTCCCAAGTTTTTTCTCTGAAAAAGAATCTAAAGTAGCCGCGAATGAATCTTAGCGAAGGTTTTTCTTTTAGGAGTTTTTCAACATAGCTGCGCCCAAGCCTGTGTAGAGCAGTGCTTGCGCCTGCCAGAAGATTTGCTCCAAAGAGAAAAATGAGAAAAAAGAAGGGATTATCCATGACCGCGCATTATACTATTTTTTTCGCGGTTTTTTCAAGACTACTTGTTCTTTTTGTAGATGTTTCATGCAGGCTTTTTCTTTTTGACGCATTTTTCGCTTGTCCTTAGGGGTAAGATCGTCATAGCCAATTAGGTGCAAAATTCCATGAACCAAATAGAGCGTAGCCTCTAGATAAGAGTTTAACTCTCTTTCTTTCGCGTACTCCTGTGCCACGGCAGGGCAGACAAAGACTTCGCCTAAGTGATGCCCTAAGTGAGGATGGAATATTTCGTTGTCGAGTGGAAAAGAGATCGTATCAGTTGGGGTCGGGTCCTGAAAATAGATCGCGTGGAGCTTGGCAATCTGACGTTTGCTTACAAAGTGAATGGCGATTTCGTCGCAGGTGACATCTAGAAATTTCAAGAGAGAAAGCACGCACGCTTTTGCAGATTTCTGAGAAATAGGAAGCGTGCGTTGAGTGTTGCGAATAAGGGCGATCAAATGAGCTTAAGGAAGGATTGGCGTCTTAGGTAAGCCAGTCACTCTTTTGTTTTCGCCTTCTTTCCAGCGGCCGAGTTTTTTCAATACGTCGACTCGTTCGAAGCGCTTTAGTACGTTACGTTTTTTGGCGCCTGTATTAGCTTTTCCAAAGCTGCGGTGTCTAGACATAGTAAGTGGAGTCCTTATTATTTAATTTTTGGAATAAAAAAGGTTTTTGCTGCATCGCCGGATGCGGCGTTAGCATGCGGCTTGAATCCTTTTGGAAGGTTATCTTTCAGCGGGCCCGTTTTTGGTGAGGGGGCCTTGCGCCTTTTAGGGCATTTGCTGCGAATTTCGCCTACTTTACTAATGCGTACCATGAAGAACTCCTAATTGCTAAAGGGTTTTTATTATAAGGAGTGTGCTTTTAAACGATCAAGGGTTTTTAGTCTCTTCGATTTTTTCTCCTGGATGAACAGCACCGCATGAGAGGAGAAATTTAAACGCATCTTCGACACTAATATCCACATCTACAATGTTTTTTTTAGGAGAGAGCAGCATATAACCGGACAGCGGGTGCGGAGAAGTGGGGACAAATACGGACTGTTCGATGCCAGGGATGGCTTTCATGCATGCAGGCGGCGCCTGGCCGGTAAAAAAACCCAAGCTATAAGCTTCTGCATGGGGAAAGGGGATGATAACAGTTTTTTGAAAGGTCTTGGTGTTTTGGGTAAAGATTGCTCCCGTAACCTCTTTAGAGATGCGATAGACAGCTTTAATAAATGGAAGGCGCAAGAAGATATAGTTTGTTGAGTTAAGAAAAGTTTTAAAGAAAAGTCTACGTCCAAAAAAACCTAGAATAAGCGTAAGAAGAAAAATAAAAATAAGTGCTAAGACTCTGCTGATAAAAACAACCAGGCCGTGATGGTGATTTAGATCGAAGCCGGTCTCTTGTCTAAATGTGAGTACAAAGCTCTCAGTGATTCCCAAGAAGGGGGTTGTAAATAGGTTAAAGAGCCAGACGACAATCATGATGGTGAGAGTGATGGGTAAGAGTGTGATGATTCCAGCTATAAGATATTTTTTAAGCATTAGTCTGGTTGGGGTTGAGC
This sequence comes from uncultured Chlamydiales bacterium, assembly GCA_963700985.1. Lineage (GTDB taxonomy): Bacteria > Chlamydiota > Chlamydiia > Chlamydiales > Rhabdochlamydiaceae. Next base: position 596,815 of record OY969554.1, on the reverse strand, counting down.
ATCTGGATTTGCATTTTGATCGGCATTCCGATCTTGGGGAACGATGACGCCACAGGAAATGATGAATTTAAGCGCATCCTCGGTTGGCATATCTACGTAGATCAGATCTTCCTTTTTATATAAGAGCAAGAATCCGCTTGTGGGATTTGGAGTGGTAGGAATGAACACGGAGATCAACTCATGTTCTAGTTTTTTAGAGCAGGCGGCTGGTGCTTCGCGTGCCACTAGGCCTAACACAAACACTCCGGGATGCGGGAAAGCCACCATCACGACCTGTTGAAAGGTCTTCTTATTCGAGACAAAGAGTGTTCTGATGATGTCTTGAGTGGTTTTATACACTGTGTTGACAATGGGAATGCGATGTAGAATTCTGTCGCTGAATTTGATCAGGCTTGTAAAAAAGAACCAACGCGTGATCATTCCAAGTGCAAGTGTAAAGAAGAGAAGTAGCGTCAAAATAAGCAGCTGACTGACACATCGAATGATCTGTTCTTGCGTGAGGAAAAGAAAGCCATTGCTGAAGATATTTAGATGCACAAAAAATTCTGACAGGAGCGAGACAAAAGGTCTTGTCAGCAGATTAATTACCCAGCCAATGATCGCAATGGTCACGGCTAGAGGAAGTAGAATCACCAGACCGGTGACAAAGTATTTCTTAAACATAATTAGTGCGAATGTAGCTTTTTCACTGGTCTCTTTTCAATAAGAATCGCCAAGGAAGCAGCGCATCTTCTTGCGCATATTCGATGCCGATGCGTGGTCCGGCAAGGATTTCCTGACCGCTAAGGATAATCTCGCGATCTTCAATCCAGAGCTGGGAAGAAGCTAGAGATAGGCCATTGTGTTTGTGCGTAATGCCGAGAGCTTGTGCCGTGCTGCCAGGACCAGATGTGAGTCGATTGTCAAGGCGGGTTTTTCTGCGTCTTTGCAGCATCGTTTCAACTCCAACAGAAGGGAGAATAGCTCGAATAAGCACTGCGTGTGGGGTTTCCTTTTTATTTGTGACGATATTGAGAAGATAGTGCATGCCATAACAGAGATAAACATAGGAAATTCCGCCTTCATGGAACATGACCTCGGTGCGCTTAGTGCGACGCATGTTGTAGGCATGGCTGGCGCGATCTTTTTCTCCAGCGTAGGCTTCTGTTTCAACAATTATTCCGCCAGTAATCGGTTGGCCATCTAGCTGAGTAAATAGCCATTTGCCCAAAAGATCACGGGCGATCTGCACGACATCATCTCTGATATAGAAAGAAGAAGGTAGGACGGTCATGCGGATCTAGTGCTTCTTAGACTTTGAGCCGCGGCTTGAGCTACGCGGGCGGCGCTTGCTAGTTGAGACGAGCTCCCAATTGATCTCAAGTGTGATGAGATTGATCGAGGCCACGCGCACTTGAATAGCTTCGCCTGAAAAGTGTTTTTTCCCGCTCAATTTGCCTGTGAGGATATTTGTCTTGGCGTCGAAGAGGAAGAAATCATCTTCAAGATCTGAGATATGTAGGAATCCTTCAAGCATAAGGTCGGTCATTTCAAAAAAGAACCCAAAGGGTTTAAGTCTGGTGATCAGTGCGTTGTAAGCTCTTTGTGGGTCTTCTTTTTGATAACGTTGTAAAAGACGCAGCTTTTTCAGGGTTTTAACTGAAGATTCCGCGCGAAAAGAGACGCGCTCTTGATCTGAACATTTCAGAGCGATCTTATCCATATTGACTTCGGCTGCTTCTTCCCCAAATAGAACGCGTTGGGTAACAAGGTCGGTATAGCGGCGGATTGGGCTTGTAAAGTGGCAGTAATATTCCAACGCAAGTCCATAGTGCCCGATGTTTTCAGGAGAGTAGTAGGCCAGCTTCATGCTGCGGATAAAGGCCACAGATAGTTGTTGGGAGTAGGTGGTTTTTTTGACCTGCTCAAAGAGCGTCTGGATATCTTTGGTCTCGGGTTTTGGTGGCAAGGAAAAGCCTAAAGAGCGTGCTAGAGCAAAAAAGTCTTGCATATTCTCTTCTGAAGGCACTTCGTGAATGCGATAAAGAACGGGTTTGTTATTCTTTGAAAGGTGGGTAGCAACTACTTCGTTTGCTTTGAGCATAAACTCTTCGACGAGCTGGTGGGTAATGTCATACTCCACTTTTTTCATGCCTTGCGGTTCACCTTTTTTATCGATCTCAAGCACATAATCTGGCAGCGAAAAATCGATGCTGCCGCGTTCATAACGCTTCTTTTTCAGCAGGTGGCAGAGATCTACCATGAGCTTTAATGTCCCTTCATGCTTACTTTTCAGCTTGCCGTCGAGCACTTCTTTTGCTTCTTCATAGGAGAAACGCTGATCGCTGTGGATGTAAGCGCGTAGGATTTTATAATTAAGCAGTGTGCCATGCTGATCAAAATCCATCAGCACCGAAGCTGTGAGACGTGTGACATTTGCGCGGAGACTGCAAAGGTTGTTCGAGAGCTCCTCGGGCAGCATAGGCAAACAAAAGCCCGGAAAGTAGGTGGAATTGCAGCGCTGCTTGGCTTCCATATCGAGCGCAGACATAGGCTGGACATAGTGAGCTACGTCGGCAATGTGGACGCCTAGGTGGTAGATGCCTTTTTTATCCAAAGTGAGTGAGAGTGCGTCATCAAAATCTCGCGCTGTTTCTGGATCGATGGTAAAAGTGACGAGGTTAGTGAGATCTTCACGGCCTTTTAAATCGCTTGCTGAGACTTGTTTGCCAAAGCTCTTGGCTTCTTCAACAGCGGGGCTTGCAAAGCTGTCATTCAGATCAAACTCTTCAATGGCAGCTGGTATATCGCACATCGGGTCGGAGATGTGACCGAGATAGTGTGACATTTCACACAGTGTAGGAGTATGTTCATCACCCCACTCGTCGACTTTCATGATGATGCGATCGCCAACTTTTAAAGGAGAGCCAGCAAGTGCACGCACGAGAACTTCTTTGGAGGTGCCTAAAAGGGGAGCGTAAGCGAAAATCTTTCCATGATGATCGATCTCGCGGATCGTACCGCCTAAATGGGTGCGTCCTCTTTTTAAAATGGCCAGAACGCGGCCATCTGGCCCTTTTTCCCAATTGGAGTTGGGGTTGATCTCTACTTCGACGTGATCGCCATCAACTGCATTGTCGGTGAGGTGCTTAGGAATGAAGATATCGTGAGGGCACTCTGATACGCGATCGGGAATAAGGAACCCAAAGCCTCTGGGGTGTACTTTTAGCATGCCAGTAACGACGTCGACGCCTGTTTTTTTAAGCGCGAGTTTTTTCTGATGGACTTCGATCTTTCCTTCTTCAATCAACTGCTCGATGATCTGATGGCAAATCGCATGGAGGGATGTGGGCAGGTTAAGTCTTTCAAAAAGCTCGGTTGTGTTCATGGGGTCGTAACGTTTACCCTCCATGAACTGCAATAAGGTTTTTTTCAGATTGAGAGCGAGTTTTTCTTCTTTTTTTTCAGGTTTTTTAGCCGGTGGGCTTTTTTTCTTTTTCATGAGTTCTATGATATATCAGATTGCAGGTAGAAAGCGATTTTTTTCTCTTTCTATAACCTCTTCTCCATAAAGGCGGTAGAGATATGCTGAATCAGAGTAAATATTTTTTGAAACTTCCCAGGTAGCATCGATGTGCCAGGCCTGCTTTTTATCGTCGCTTAAGAAAAGATTCCAGGCATGGTATCGCGTGCCGCTACGCAATCGAATCGCATCACGCACCACATAGGCCTGTCCACGAGGAAACTGCTGCTTTAAGCTCTCCTCGTTTTGTAATTTATCCAAAAAATAGGCTACCACCAATGAGATGTGTCGGCACACGCCTTTTTTGGCCTGTGCAAAATCTTCAATAGAAATGATAGGGAAATGAAATCCCTCTTTGGTAAGTGTAAAATCTTGGCGAGTGCGCGTGGGATTTAAAATCCACGTTTGCAAAAATTGATCGAGTTCATGATCTGAGTTCGCGTGATGTGAAAAGACTTCGTGCTTGACGAAGCTCATTGTCATCCAGAGGATGACTTCGAGATTTAATTCTTGCTGGGCGAGCTGCTCTACAAGTTCTTGGTATTTTTTTTCGATTAGCGGGCACTCTTGCGGATCTAGTGAGATTAGCTCGCGGCTGAAAGGAACGCATCCAATAGAAACAAAGGGCGTTTGGGCTAGATGGCCATCTAGATCGTTTAAGACATGCAAGGGCTTTCCTCGGTGTCTTAAGAACCCTTCCGAGGAGTCGTAATGAATTAAAACGCCAGCATCGAGCGCTTGCAGCATCGTACATTCAAAAGGGTCTTCAGCGCAAAGCGCCGAACACAAGAGGGTAAGCAGAAAGAGAGGTCTTCTCACAATTATCTTCTTCGTTGGTAACTTAATAGCGTATTAGAGAGAAGCATAGCGATTGTCATGGGTCCGACACCTTTTGGCACGGGCGTGATGTAAGAGCAGAGTGGCGCTACTTCATCAAAGTCTACATCTCCGACTATGTTTACCTTGCCCTCTTTGGTTTTGACGCGGTTAATCCCCACATCGATGACTACTGCGCCCTTTTTGACCATGTCTTTAGTTACAAAGAGGGGTTTGCCAATTGCGGCGATAAGGATGTCGGCGCTTTTGCAAAGAGCTGGCAGATTTTTAGATAGGCTATGCGCTACGGTAACGGTGGCATTACAATACTGATTTTTCTGCATTAAAATGGCAGCTAGTGGCTTGCCGACGATATTGCTGCGCCCTAAGATCACCACGTGTTTGCCCGCAAGTTCGATCTCAGAGTGGGTGAGCAGAACATGAATCCCATGTGGTGTACATGGAAGAAAACCATCGAGCTCGCCTAAAAACATCTTTCCAATGTTGATGGGGTTAAAGCCATCTACATCTTTGGTCGGATCAATTTTTTCCATGATCTTAGGCGTGGAAATATGTTCCGGAAGAGGAAGCTGCACTAAAATCCCATCGACTTGCGGATCAGCATTGAGCTGTTCAATTTCACGCAGGAGGAACTCTTCGGTAATGTTAGCAGAAAACTCGCGATCGATGGATAGAATGCCCACTTCTTGGCACTTCTTTTTTTTCATGCGGATGTAAGTTTGCGAGGCGGGATTATCTCCAACGAGAATGAAGGCAAGACCTGGGGGGCGATGCGTGTGACGAATCGCTTCCGCGACGCGCGTTTCAATGGTTTCAGCAATTTTTGCGCCATCTATAATCATGATTAAGCTTTAAGTAAGGAGATCATTTTTTCATGGATGATGCCGTTAGTGGCAAGCACTGTATCAGAAACGTAAATGGGATGTTTTTCTCCGTTATAGTGCGTGAGTTTTCCTCCTGCTTCTTCGAGGATGAGTTTACCTGCAGCTACATCCCATGGTTGAAGAACGACCTCCCAAAAAGCATCGAAGCGCCCTGCAGCGACATAAGAGAGATCGAGAGCGGCGGAACCCAGCCTTCGGATAGGGATGCCAAGATGTGCGATTTTGCAGAAAGCATCAATACACTGGTGCGGATTTTCACTCAGATTATAGGGAAAGCCCGTAGCAACAATTGCGTTTTGGATATCTTGCGTGGCAGAGACCTGCAAGCGTGAGCCATTTAAGAATGAGCCATGACCTTTTTCGGCAATAAAGAGTTCTTCTGTGATGGGGTGATAGACTACACCACACAAGACTTCTTCATTTAGGCAAGCCGCGATGCTCACGCAAAAAAATGGAATGTGATGGGCAAAGTTAACAGTTCCATCCAATGGATCGATTACCCAGGTGATCGAAGAGGAGGAAGCGCCTTTGGTGGCTCCGCCTTCTTCTGCTAAAAAGTTGTGATCTGGAAATTGCTCGCGAATCATCGTGATGATGCATTTTTCTGCTGCGTAGTCATATTCAGTAACGAGATTATGGTTTCCGGGCTTTGATGTGATTTTATAATCGGTATTAAACCCTTGTTTGAGCAATTCACCCGCGCGTAGCGCGGCCTGAATTGCCACAAAGCATAAACGAGAAGGCTCGTGAGCAGAGTATTTATTCATCATTTTTAATGGGGCGGCTCAGGCGTTGAAAATAGTGATAAATCTTTATAGGGCAAGTAAAACATACAAAGGCATAAAGCGCATCCAAAACAGACATCCCACATACATCGGTTGCGATCATAACTCCGGTTAGAGGCAGCTGAGAATCAAAAGCATATAGGAATACTAGTTCAAGTGAACTGGCTACGATCGAGATCAGGCCTGTATACAGAGAAAGCGCCAAGGGTTTATCAGCAAAGAAGTTACGCTTTTGATGATGAGTGATAAGAGCTGTTAGGCAGTAGATTAAACTAAAAGTTCCAAAACGCATTTGAGAACAGAGTAGGTCGACTAAAAGTCCAACTCCCGCTGCTATCCACAAGGATGGGAGCAAAGTTTGGCGCATAAAAATCAGCGCTAAAAAAGGGGCGAAGGCAAATAGGCGAATAGAAGGAAAGAAGGCGCTGCCAAAAAGCGCCACCAATAAAGCCAAAATAAAAGATAGATATACTTGTTTGCCCATGTAAATACTGTAAGGGTCGTCGCAATAAAATGCAAAAAAGCTATAATGCACGATGAACTTATTAGGGACTAATGTGTAAACGCCTTTTCGATGTTATTTTAAGCATCATCATTCTCATTATCGGAATGCCTCTCTATTTTATGATTGGCTTCGCCGTAATGATCACGTCTCCAGGCCCGATTTTTTATGGTTCTTGGCGTATTGGAAAAGATGCAAAGCCTTTTAGATGCTGGAAATTTCGGACAATGTTTCAAGATGCCGATATCCGCCTTAAAGAGTTGCTTGAGAATAGCCCCGAGCTTAAAAAAGAGTGGGAAACTTTTTGGAAACTTCAAAACGATCCGCGTATTACCGAATTTGGAGGCTTTTTGCGTAGAACTTCGCTCGATGAGCTTCCTCAGTTTTGGAATGTTTTAAAAGGAGATTTAAGTGTGGTGGGCCCGCGTCCTGTTACAGCAGATGAGATCGAACGGTTTTATGGTGAGAAAGCAGATAAAATCCTCTCAATGCGTCCGGGAATTACGGGGCTCTGGCAGACTTCTGGGCGCAACTTGATTACTTTTGAAGAACGCGTGAATCTCGAAGAGAGTTACATTGAATCTCAATCTTTTTTCTATGATCTAAAACTTATTCTAAAGACGATCCCTTCTATGTTTTTCTCAAAGGGGGCCTTTTAAAATGCAGACCGTGATAGTCACAGGCGGTGCGGGTTATATCGGCAGCCATGTCTGCAAAACTTTGAAGCAGGCCGGGTTTCTTCCCGTGACTGTGGATAACTTAAGCCAAGGAAATAAGTGGGCTGTTAAGTGGGGCCCTCTAGTTCAGTTAGAAATCGCAGATAAGGAGGGGATTAAAAAACTTATAAAGGAATTTCAGCCTTTTGCTGTCATGCATCTCGCCTCTAGCATTAACGTCCGAGATTCGATTAAAAATCCCTTTCTATATTACGAGAATAATGTAACGGCCACACTTAAGCTCTTGGAGGCTGTGTGCGAAACTAGTGTACGTCACGTCGTGTTTTCAAGTAGCGCAGCTATCTATGGCCAGCCTATCTATACGCCAATTGACGAAACACATGCCAAGCTACCGATACACCCTTATGGAAAGTCGAAGCTTATGGCAGAAGAGATTCTGCAAGATCTACATGCAGCGTATGGCTTAAATTTTGCCACGCTGCGTTATTTCAATGCTGCAGGTGCTGATCCCGACGCTGAAATAGGCGAGGTGCACAATCCTGAAACTCACCTCATTCCACTTGCGATTAAAGCTGCTATGCAAAGCGGCCAGGCCTCTGGATCTATTCTTAAAATTAATGGGTTGAACTTTCCCACTGAAGATGGCACCGCAATTCGCGATTACATCCATGTAACCGATCTAGCTGAAGCACATCTTAAAGCGCTCTTATGGATCTTTCAAAACAAACAGAATTTGACGCTGAATCTAGGTGCAGGTGCTGGTTTTTCTGTGCGCCAAATCATCCAGGCCGTCGAAGAGGTCACTGGCTGCACCATTGCGATCCAAGAGGGGCCGCGTTTTGCTGAAGATCCCTCTATCTTAGTGGCTGATGCAACTCGAGCTCGTGAGCTTTTGCAGTGGACTCCGCGCTATTCAGCGCTCAAGACGATTGTTGAAACTGCTTATGCATGGCATAAACAAAATGCTTTAGTGGATCTGCCGGTTTAGATAGGGCAGAGAGATCTCGGTCTACTAGAGCGAATTTCTCTTCAGCCAGCTTTTCTGCACTTTGAGGTGTGAGAAGTTGTAAACAAGAGCTAGCTCCATCTCCCGCATCTTCAAGGTCATCAAAAATCTGAAACGCGCAGCCTAAGTTCTCGCCAATCTGCTTAAGAAGAAGAAAATCGCCAGGTGCTGCCTTGCCAAGCAAACCACCGAAGGTAAGTGCCGCACTAAATAGTGCTGCTGTTTTTTTATGATGCATCAAAATAAGCGTTTCTAGATCCAGCGCTCTATCTTGGGAAGAAAGATCGATTAGTTGTCCACCTATCATGCCATTTGCCCCTGCATATTCAGCTAAAGTGGCTATCAACGAAAGCTTAATCTCGGCAGAAAGCGCGGGCGCTTGGCTTAAGACTTCAAATGCATAGGTTAGCAGAAAATCGCCAGTGAGCAGCGCGTGGCCTTCATTATAGGCCTTGTGTAGCGTCGGTTTCCCGCGTCTTAGATCATCATTGTCCATGCAGGGAAGGTCATCATGAATAAGAGAGTAGGTGTGAATTAGCTCTAATGCGCAGGCAGGCGTTAGAGCTGCTTCCAAAGGCACATGATAGATTTGAGCTGTAATCAGCGTGAGAAGCGGACGAAGGCGTTTTCCAGATGAGAGAAGAGTATAGCGAGCAGCATCGAAAAGTGGATTCAAAAGGGCGTGTGGTGGCTTAGAAACAAGTTCTCTCAGCCTTTGGTCTAAGGCCTCTTTTAAATCCTCAAATTGAAGCCAATTCATGATTTACCAAAGGTTGAGGTACACCGATGCCGAAATAATCAAAGCCTCTTTCGAGCATCTCATGCGCTTTGTATTGATTACGCCCATCAAAAAAAGCCATACCACGCATCTTGCTCAAAAGTAACTCAAAATCGACCACGCGCAACTGTTTCCATTCAGTTACAAGAGCGATCGCATCCGCTTCAAGTGCAGCTTCATATTCATCCGCACACCAGAAGATGTTTGTCTGATCTTTTATAGCGAGTTTAGCGGCCGGCATTGCCACAGGATCGTAAAGCCTGAGTTTGGCGCCAGCTTGTTTCAGTTGTTCGATTAGCACAAGCGAGGGAGCTTCGCGGATATCATCGGTATCAGGTTTAAAGGAGAGCCCCCAAATCGCAATTGTTTTGCCTTTTAGCCCGCCCAGCTCGGAAAAATAGTGGGCGATTTTTTCTCCGAGAAGACGCTTCTGTTCTTCGTTAATCCGTTCCACTGCATCGATGAGTTGCATTGAACACCCGGCCTCACGCCCAATAGCGAGAAGTGCACGCAGATCTTTAGGAAAGCATGAGCCGCCGTATCCAATACCTGCATAAAGAAACTGATAGCCGATGCGTGCATCAGAACCAATTCCCACGCGCACCGAATGAATATTTGCACCGATATTTTCACAAACACGTGCAAGCTCGTTCATAAAAGAGATACGTGTTGCGAGCATGGCATTCGCGGCATACTTGGTCATTTCAGCCGAAAGCAAGTCCATGGTGATGATGCGATCGTGACTCCAAGTAAAGGCAGCGTAGATTTCACGCATGATCTTTTCAGCTTCAACACTCTCGACTCCCAAGATAATTCGATCAGGCTTCATGCAGTCGGCCACCGCTGAGCCCTCTTTGAGGAATTCTGGATTTGAGACTACGTCGAAGGAAAAGTTGGAATTTCGCGTTTGCAAAACTTGAGCGACGCGGTTTTTTATCTGTAAACCCGTGCCTACAGGAGCCGTGGATTTAGTCACGATCAACATATAATTTTGCATATGCGTAGCAACTTCTGATACCGCATCCAAAATATAAGTGATGTCGCAAGAACCATCAGATTTTGAAGGGGTAGGCACTGCGATAAAGCAGACGGAGCTTGCTGCCACCGCTTCGGCATAGTTGGTCGTGAAAATAAGCCTGCCGGCAGCCTGATTGCGCTGCACGAGTTCAAGCAGTCCTGGTTCAAAAATCGGAATGATGCCGCTTTTGAGTTTATCGATCTTTGTCTGGTCGATATCCAGACAGATCACTTGATGGCCCATTTCGGCAAAACACGCACCGGTTACTAGGCCGACATATCCTGTGCCGACGATGAGGAGCTGCATCCTTCACCCAAATTTATTAATTAATTAGAAACTCATTTTAGAGGTCTGAGGAGATAAAACGCCATCTTTTAGGATAAGCGTGCGATCGCAAAGAGAGGCTAGCTCTTGATCGTGGGTGACCACGATTAAAGCCTTCTGTTTGCTGTCGGTGCAGCTAAGCAGAAGCTCGTAGATGGCTTGTGAGGTGGAAGAGTCGAGGTTACCTGAAGGTTCATCTGCTAAAAGAAGCGCAGGATCATTCATAAGCGCACGGGCAATCGCAGCACGCTGTTTTTCTCCTCCGGAGAGGAGTTTGGCAGGGAAGTGCGCGCGCGGGGAGAGGCCTACCCAATCTAAGAGCATGAGGGCTCGCTCATAAGCGGGCGAGCCTTTGCCTACAGGTTTGCGGGCGATCTTGGCAGGCATTAGCACATTTTCAAGCGTGCTATACTCCTCCAAGAGGTTGAAGGCTTGAAAAACAAAGCCGATCTGATCGCAACGCAAGTTAGCAAGGTCGCTTTCTGCATAGGGTTTTCCGCAGAGTTCAAGCGCGCCGCGTGAGGGCTTTTCTAAGCTGCCTAGAATATGGAGTAAAGTGCTCTTGCCTTCGCCCGATTTTCCCATAATGGCGATCTTTTCGCCGGCATATACTTCAAGAGAAAGGCCTCTTAGGACGTTGAGCGTGGTAGGTTGTGTAAAAGATTTATGCAGATCTTGGGCCTTAAGCAGCAGTTGAGGGTGAGTCATTTTATGAGTCATTCGGCCCTCAAAATTTCAGATGGTCTTAAGCGGCTGGCTTTGATGGCTGGAACTAGCCCTGCGAGCAGCGAGATCAGCGGAGTGGCGATGAGCACAAAAAGCAGGGCGTGCGAGCTCAGCGTATGAGGCAGTGTCTTGCCGTAAAAGGTCGCGCTAAAGGCTTCATGGCCTTGTAAAAAGCTTAGGAGTTGCACAAGCGCATCTATGTGCTGCAGAGTAAATACCGCCGCAAGCGTTCCCACCAGGCAGCTAAGCGTGCCGAGCGCGCCGCCACACAGGGCAAAAATGCCTGCAATGCTGCGTCCGCTTGCTCCCATCGCTTGAAGAATGCCAATTTCGCGCTTTTTGTCATTAACCAGCAGCACAAGCAGGGAGATAATGTTGCAGCAGGCAACTACTAGAATAATGGCACCAATAAGCGTGAAGAGATACTTGTCGCTCTGAAATTGTTGGAGTAGCTCTTTTGCAAAGTCATATTCGCGAAAGGTCGTAATTTTCCAATAGCGCTCGATGCCAGCTTCTTGAAAGGCAGTTTGGAGCTCTTTTTTTACAGCACCCGCTTCACTGCTATCGTTAAGCCAAACTTGAATCCCATTGGATTGTGAACGGTCTAGAGTATAAGCACCTTGAGAGAAGTGGATTGCGCGCACAACTGAAGAGGGCGCCAACATACAGCGATTGCCAACGGCCATTAAGCCAGGATCATAGAAGCCAGATATGTAGATCGGCAGGCGCTGCTCTTGCACTGAGCTCGTCGTAGATGCGGCATACGAAACGTATCCACGATCGCCAATCAGCACGCCATTATCTTGAAAGCTTTTAGGCAGCAGAATGCCCGAGCCCAAGCGCGGATGTGAAGGCAGCGCGCGCGCGGCTTGATCGTAATGTTTTAACTGAGGATCGCGTAAAAATTGAAGTTGGTTAAGATCTGCCTTCGACGGAGAGAGCAGCAGATTGCTCAGAAAGGGGTTTTTTTCAGGAAAAGAGGCCAAGTAAGAGACTTGAGTGAGATGGGAGTGTGTACGCTCATTTTTGCGTACTTCATCAGGCCGAATCATCTCTAAACGAAGCAGGCCGCCGCTCATTTCAAAATCTTGAAAAACCAGGTCGGAACGCGCCTGTTTGAGTTTTTCCAGAGCCCCAAAGGCGAGTTTAACCGGATCTTTCAGAGAGCCATTTTTAAGTAGGTCACGCGTGGGGATATTGGTAGGAAGCTCTTGATCTTCATCCGGAGCATAGGGATCAGAAAGCGGCGCTTTAGCTTTCTCTCCAATCGTTTTTAGCGCAAAGCCCGAAGCTGCGCTTAAGCCATCGATCTGATGGTAGTAGGAAGCATAATAAGCGGGGGTAGGTGTGATACGCAAAGGCGCGTGAAGTGCGGTGAGTTTATCCATCCATCGGCGTTCAATGCCGTCCATGACAGATAAAAACACTAAGAGCAGCCATACGACGAGAGAGATTACAAAGACAGAAAGCAGCGCGATCAGCGAGGCTGAGAGCTGCTTTCTTCTGGGAATGAGATATTTACGCGCAACTGAGAGTTCAAACAATCTTAAGTGGGCTCTACTTCGCTTCTTTGAAGATCACATGACGCTTGAGCTTCTTGTCATACTTTTTTCGCTCAATTCGCTCAGTAGTATTGCGCTTATTTTTAGTTGTCCAATAGACATCTGTGCTTTCTGTGCTTTTCAGTTTAATCGGTTCGCGTCCGCCTTTAGCCATAATTCACCTCAAATTTTCTAGAAATTGTATGTCAGCTCGAGAAAAAGGACAAGTATGAATAACATAAAAAAATAATTTTGACCAATCTCAAGATATTGTGTTAGCGTCCCTAGCAGAAAAAAATTACAAGATATGAAGGATCGCCGCATCTGCGGCGAGAGGATATGCAAGATAGGATATCTCCTCTCTCATCCTACCTATCTTTACGCCGTGTCATACGGCGATCTTGCGTATCCTGATATCTTCTCACAACTTCAAATACTCTATAACTAGTAGCAGGTGTCTATGTGCATGATTAATACAAGAAGGGTTTAAAAATAATTGTTTATGTTGTAAGGTGAGTTAAAAGATGGAGTTTTTATGAAGTGGTACTATTTGCTGATTTCTCTAGTTCCTCTGCTGGCTCATGCTGAAAGCGAAGAGTTTGATCTAGATCAGATTCCTTACTTTCAACCTAAAACGGCTCACGCTAGTGCTCCCGTGGCAGAGCCTGTTTACGAAGAAGAAGAGATGTCCGAGATAGCGGCGGGTGAAATAGCTGCTTCGAAAAAGTCGGATAAGCAGAAGCAGAAAGACAAGGAAAAAGCGAAAAAAGAGAAAGAGAAGGAAAGACAACGGCGCGAGAAGGAAAAAGAGAAACAGAAGAAACAAAAGAACCACGATAAACGCAAAGCTCAAGCTACGCCAAAAGGCTCTACTCCAAGCATAAAGCCCACTCAGCCTCGGCCCGGGTTGAAAACTAAGCCGTCACAGACTGTCCAAGCTCCAATTCCACAAGCTAAGCAAACAGCCCGCGCAGAACCACAGGCAGGCCAAGTTAAAGCGAAGCATAAGCCGGTTACTAAAGTGCAAAAGCGCGATGGCTCGCGGTTTTCTAATAAGTATGTGCCAGCTGAGGAGAAAAAGCCTGCCATTCAGACTCCAAAGGAAAACCCTCGATTTGCAAGCAAGTATTCTTTAGATGAGGAAAGTTAATTCAAGGGGATACGCGGCTGCGGTTCGAGGTCGAGGGCATCGCCGCAGCCTTTTTGCTTAAAGGTGTGATAGCCTAAGCCTGCAATCATCGCTCCATTATCTAAGCTCAAGCCCGCCGGCGGCCAGAAGATCGGCAGATCTAAGTTCTTTTCAGCATACATCTCACGCAAGCGTTGGTTATTGCTCACCCCGCCACCCAGATAAATTGCTCTGCAGCCAAACTCTCGGGCGGCTGCCACAGATTTCTGTACGATATCACCTAGCGCCACCTCTTGAAAGGAAGCCGCAATATGCGGTTTTTGCTCTTCGGCGATGATAAGAGGGGATTCTTTGTTTGAATTGGGACCTTTAACTGCATAGAGCACGGAAGTCTTAAGGCCGCTAAATGAGAAATCCCACTCGCTTTCCTTGACTCTTCCGCTTTTAAAAGGATAACGCGTGCGATCTCCTTGTAGCGCTAGCTTTTCAATGGCTGGGCCTCCTGGATAGGGTAGCCCAATCAGCGTCGCAACCTTATCGAAGGCTTCACCAATTGCATCATCCTGCGTAGTGCCGATTAGCTTATATGCGCCCACATCTTCTATCTTCACTAAAAAGGTGTGCCCGCCTGAGATCACCACGCCTAAGGCCGGAAAGAACAGCTCCTCTCTTCCCATCATGGCCGCATATAGGTGGGCTTCCACATGATTGACCCCAATGTAGGGGATATTCCAGGCCATAGAGAGTGTTTTGGCAGCATTTAGGCCGACCAATAGAGCGCCGATTAGCCCGGGCCCTTTGGCCACTGCGATCAAGTCGATAGCATCGGAGGTTAGATTCGCTGCTTTCAGCGTCTCTTCGAGAATGAGTTTAAGAACATCAAAGTGCCGCCTGGAAGCTAGCTCAGGAAAGACACCTTTGAAAGGACGATGCAGCTCATCTTGGGAATAGATCTGATGCGCGAGGATCTTATGGCCATCTTCGACAATGGCGCAAGCTGTCTCATCACAGGTTGTCTCAATCCCTAGAACGCGCATAACGTACACCGAGGATGGTTAGAAGCTCTTGCGTGATTGGGCTAGGATTTTTTATAAGCTGTGTCCACATATCATGAGGAAAATAATTAAAATCTTCAAAGTCCTTACTCATGTACTCTTTGGCATACATGATTTGCGTTTCAGCAGTTAGTTCCCTTAGATCGTTGCTTGCCATGCGAACAGAGAATGTGCTGAGGTCAGAAAGTTCGCTCGCCTTCTGAAAAATTTTCTCAACTACGCCATCCATATCAGCACAAAATGCGTCGCGATTTGCCTTTGTGTATTCAAATTGACTAATTATTTTGCTGCCCGGTGTTTTTTCATCTAGTGCGATCACGGCCACTTTCGTATGAAAAGCTTCAAATGTTGCAGGGGAGTCCGCATCTAGCTTAGAATATCTTTTCCACTTATCCTTTTCATTATTAAACGCGCTTTGAATTAGAATGCGGATCTGCCCAAGGGACAGCTTAGGGGCCGGATCTGCCGCAATTGCCTGTACATTTCCAAATGGGACATCATCGAGCTCATCGTCTGTTCCAGCTTCAGAACCATCTTGCAGCTCATCTACTTCTGGACCAAACAAGCATTTTTTGATCGAGTGGAAGCAGGATTGGACAGCTTTAGCACAACTTTCTAAGAAGTCGATCACACCTTTTGGAAGAATGCCGTCTAAACACTCAAAAAAGCGCTCATTGTTTAGGACTGTATCCACCATGCTCTGAATCATTTGCTCTTGTTGGTCAGCGATCTCTTCTGGTGTTAAAGCTGGCCCGTAGTATGTCGCTTCATCAGCAACCAAATTCGAAGGCACATTGCTTAATCCTGAAGGAATAGTCCCTTCAAAAGGAATAGGGTGGAATAGAATCGTTTCATGAGGCGTTTCATAGGGCGCTGATGCCGAAAAAAGCCCGTCAGTTGGCGGATTTAAAGATGTTGGTGTAGATATATAAATCTCCTGTTTTTTCTAAAAGTTATAACACAATTAGCTTTTGTTAATTATGTAAATAAATTTCTATATGCATTCGCTGGGGAGGGTCGATGTTTTAAAAAAATATGTATTAACAATCTTGTTGACGACTAAAAGAAGGGCGGGTTTCCTGTAGAAATATGGATAAACTATTTATTTGGATCGGCTTTCACGTGCTGATCCTGGCTCTTTTGGTGCTAGATTTGTGTATTTGGCGCCGCCGTACACGCGTGGTGACCATGCGCGAGGGGCTTCTCTGGATCCTTTTCTGGATTCTACTTTCGCTCTCGTTCAACCTGTTTATCTACTTTTATCAAGGTAAAGAAGCTGCTCTGCAATTTTTCACCGGTTATCTGGTTGAGAAGTCTCTGAGTGTAGACAACCTCTTCGTGTTTATCGTGATCTTTGCAGCTTTCAAAATACCCAAGAGTTACCAACATAAGGTTCTCTTTTTTGGTATTTTCGGTGCGCTCCTGATGCGCATTGCATTTATTTTAGGCGGCATCGAGCTTCTTCAAAACTTCAGCTGGATGACCTACATCTTTGGTGTTCTACTCTGTGCAACAGCGATTCGTATGTTTATGCAAAGAGATAAAGATGCGAAGCCTAGACGAAGCTTTTTAATTAAATGGTTTCAGAAGTTTTTCCCTGTGACAGAAGAGCTGCACGGGAGCAAATTCTTTGTGAGGCAAAAAGGGATTCTCTATCTCACGCCCTTATTTCTCGCGCTACTGGTGGTTGAAACTACAGATATCATCTTTGCAATCGATTCGATTCCGGCAATCTTTGCGATTACTACCGATCCATTTATCGTTTATACGTCGAACGTCTTTGCAATTTTGGGATTGCGTTCGATCCATTTTGTGCTCGATGCCTTCATGGATCGCTTCCGCTATCTGAAGGTAGGGCTCTCGGCAATTTTGTTATTTGTTGGAGGAGAGATGCTGCTGGCACCATACTACAGAATCCCCTTGCTAGTTACGCTCTCCGTAATCGTGACAGTTCTAGCTATCTCTACGCTCTATTCCTTGTCGAAACCCCGCCGCGCCTGAATTAAGATTTTTATTTTAAAAACATTTACAGGATGTGCAGGATAGCAAGCGGCAGGATACGCAGGATATTTTCTCTCTTCTATCTTTCATATCCTGCCTGATCCTACATATCCTGTTTCTACTTATAATCTCGCTAAACTGTTACTTAGATTGGAGGAGGAGCTCGGCGGCGGCATCGTCGGCGATCCATAAAGCGGGATGTGCTTTTGTGCCGACGCCCTGAGAGGGGAGTTTTTCTATATCTTCTTTTGAGAGCAAAACTTCAGCTAGCATCTGCTTTTTAGAAGCGCCTAAAACATAGAGCGCGACATTAGTTGCCTGATTGATGCAGGTAAATGTCATGCTCATGCGCCAGGTCTTTTTCTGCGGAATTTCATTGGCGATGATCAGGCGATCTTTGACCTTTAAGCCAGCTGTGTTAGGGAAAAGAGAGGCGGTATGACCATCGTCGCCCATGCCCAGCATGATCAGGTCAAAAGGACGCCCTTTAAGCACTTTTTGAATGGTCTCTTCATATTTCTTAGCGTTCGTTTCAAGATCGGTTTCTGCCTGCATGCGGAAGATCTGTGTTTTGGGAATTGGCAGCTTGCTAAACCCTGATTCCATAGCCATGTGGTAGTTGCTATCGGGATGATCTGGTCCAACTGTGCGCTCATCGCTCCAAAAAAGGAGAACTTTAGACCAGTCGATGCGCTGAGCATTTTGTGAAAGGGCTAGATTTTCAAAGATCGCTTTGGGGGTTGAACCACCGGAAAGGGCTACTGCAAAGCTTCCGTGTGCCTTAATTGAGGCTTCAGCCATCGAGAGCCAGTGATTTACGCAGAAGGCTAATGTGTGGGCATAATCGCCAGGAACAACGAGCTTACGACGCTCATCCCATTTGCTAGGCGCCTTAGGTGTTAACATATATTAGCTTCATTCATCTGAGCGATGCGTTCGAGCACTTTTAAGTAGTGAGCGCTTGTGCCGTGCTGGCAGATCTCTTTAACCAGCGATTGCCCCTTTTCACCTTTTGGAAAGAGAAATTGTGAGGGTAGCTCGCAAAGTTGATCGGTTGAAAACGTCTGTGTAATTTTATGTGGCTGATCGAGATGGCAAGCAAAGTTATAGTGACAACCATTAGAGATAGATAAATCGATTGAAAAAATCATGCCCGGAGCTAACGTAGGCTGCTGAATGGTCGTAAGTATAACAGATACTGTACCATTTTCTTTTTCGTAGACGAAAGTCAGCCCGTCCTTCTCTTTTTTTGTGCTTTTCATCTTCCAATTGAGCTGGGCAGCTATCCAAGTTTGGAAGTAGAGTGCTTGAATATTTGTGCGGCAGAAAAATGCGGTTGAGGAGGTGTTATAAGCGATTTTGATCTCTGTTGCATTTTTGAGATGCTCGAGCTTGTCAGATGCATAAAAAGCCGTTGAGAAGACATCGCGCCAGTTCTCTGTTCGAGCCCAATTAAGATCGGAGACTTCGCTATGTGCCAGGTTGTGCTCGAATAAGAGCGCTTTGGCAAAAGGTGGAAGTGAGGGCGCAGATTCAGAATCAAAGATTAAACGCGTGGCGAATTTACGTAGCTCTACAAAGATCGGATCTTCAGATGTGGGATCTTCACCCCAAATAAAACAGAGAGGAAGATCGGGCAAAATGTGTGGCAGAATGATGTATGGTACGCGAGCGCGCATTGACCCGGAAACTTCTAGCTCAATCAGATCACAAGCGACTTCATATTCACCAGTAACAGTTGAGAGCACAGAGACTTTCGTGGTGAGCTCATCTTTTTGTGCTTGTGGATTGGCAAGGATAAAGATCACGCGTGAAGGAAATTGCGCTACGACTTTTTGAGCGATTTTGCGGATGTAATCTGCGCGGGGGCCAGTTTCGGAATAAAAGATAAGATTGAATAGGCAAGCGCGCATCTTATTCGTGCCTTCCAGCTCATCCCAGATGCGTTTTAAGGCAGAGTGGATTTCAGAAGGCTTGACTGTGAGTACACTGCTCATTTAAATCAGTCTCCATTTGCGGTTATCTTGGTCCATCATTTTATCGGCAGCAGCAGGGCCCCAGCTCCCTGATTTATAATTGGGGAAATCTTGCGGCTTAGCTTTTGCCCAAGCCTCAAGGATTGGAGTGATCAATTTCCAGGAATTCAAAACCTCATCTTGGCGTGCAAAAAGAGTGCGGTCGCCTAAAATGCAGTCGCAGATGAGCCTCTCATAGGCCTCAGGAGGGGCCATGCCGAAATAAGAACCATACAGAAAGTCCATTTTGACTGGTTGAATGAGGCTTTTTGGACCCGGAACTTTACAATTGATTTTCAACGAGGTGCCTTCATCTGGTTGGATACGGATGGCGAGCACGTTAGGATCGTTTGGTTTCCCAGCTTGCTGAAAGAGCACGCCGGGCGGATGCTTGAACGTGATCGCAATCTCAGTTCCGCGCTTCGGCAGGCGTTTGCCTGCACGCAAGTAAAAGGGCACATCTGACCAGCGCCAATTATCGATGAAAAGGCGCAGTGCAGCAAAAGTTTCAACTGAAGAGGTTGGGCTCACATTCTTCTCTTGTCGATACCCAACGACCTCTTCTCCATCTACAAAACCTGGGCCATATTGTCCTCTGACCACAGAATCTTCTGTGATGGGGCGGATAGCTTCTAAGACCTTGACCTTTTCGTCATGGATGGCATCTTCAGCTAAGCTAACTGGCGGTTCCATGGCGACTAAACAGAGCAGCTGCATCACATGGTTTTGCACGATGTCGCGAATTAGCCCTGCTTCTTCCCAAAAAGCCCCGCGCGTGCCGATGCCGATGTCTTCGGCCACTGTGATCTGCACGTGGTCGATGTAGCGATTATTCCAGAGAGATTCAAAGAGCGAGTTTGCGAAGCGGAAGACTAAGATATTCTGTACGGTCTCTTTGCCCAGATAGTGGTCTATACGGAAGACCTGCTTTTCGCTCATAAAGCGCATCAGCTCTTTTTGCAAGGTAATGGCTGAGTTTAAGTCGTGCCCAAAAGGTTTTTCGATAATAACGCGCGACCATTTATCTGTGACGGTTTCAGCGTCGTAGATGAGCCCAGCTTTATGCAGTTTGTCTGCGATGGTCGTAAAGAAGCTTGGTTGAGTAGATAAGTAGAAGATGCGGTTGGCTTTGGTGCCCAACCGTCCATCGAGCTCATTTAAGAACGCCTTCAAGCGCTCGTACCCTTCATCTTCATGGAATTCCGAGACGTGGTAGAAGATCTGTTCTTTGAAAGTCGACCAGACCGTTTCGTCGATGGGCTTTACACGCGAAAAATTGCTGATCGCAGTGCGCATCTCTTCTCGAAACTCATCGTGAGTCTTCTTTCTTCTAGCAAATCCAACGCAGGCGAATTGCGGCGAAAGCTGACCTTCACGCGTGAGATTATACAGCGCAGGCATGAGTTTACGTGCTGTAAGATCGCCCGTTGCACCGAAAATAACTACAATGCACGGATCGATGAAGCGATTAGAAACACCTGGTTCTTCAAGAGGATGAGAGGAGTTTGTCATATTTGGTTATATACCGCACTCAAGGGGATTTGTAAACATTCGTTAGATCATTTTTCAGTTTATGAATTGTAAAGCATTTTCCAAAGCGACGGCAAGCCCTTTGCGAGAAATAATTTTTAGATAGGTGCCTTGATAGGATCAAAAATCCGATAAGCGAGCAATTTTAACCAATCGCTTATAAGAGCCCATATCAAAGCGTATCCCCATACGAATCCTGCCCATTTCCAGCCCAGTGGCGGCATTAGAAATCCATAGACTGCGATGAACGTCGCGGCGATTTGTGTGCATAACACGGCTATCCATAGGATCCGAGCCGGAGGGATGGACCAGAATGGGCCACGCGTGCGGGTAAGGAAGATGGTCAGATGGCCAGCCACAGATAGCATCAGATACATCATGGGCTGAAGATGTTTATGATCGAGGTGGAAAACGCGATCTCCAAGATAAAATAGGCCAAATGCGGCTATTGGGCCTACGATTCCTAGCACAGAAGCAATTCCTAATACCAAGCGCATGTTCCAAGCTTCGGCTTGTTCCTTGTAATGCACGTTGTCATAAGCGATAGCCAAAATGGCTCCATCATTGAGTAGCGCAAGCATCACAATCATTACAGCTGTCAATGGATAGAAGTTGAAGATCAGGATCGCTGCGGTCATAAATAGCAACACACGCAGAGTCTCAGCGATGCGATAAATTGCATAACTGTTCATCCTCTGAAATATTTTTCGACTCTCTTTTATGGCGTCGATAATGACAGATAGGCCTGGGCTCATCAGCACGATAGAAGCTGCCGCACGAGCCGCATCTGTTGCACCCGAAACGGCAATGCCGCAGTCGGCCTTCTTGAGCGCAGGAGCATCGTTCACTCCGTCGCCTGTCATGCCAACCATGTGGCCACGTTTCTGCAAGACATCGACAATGTGAAACTTATGCTCAGGAAATACCTGAGCGAAACCGTCGGCTTTTTCGATGGCCTCTGCTGTTTCAGTGTTTTCTTGATGCTTCGAGTCGCCTAACGACGTCGCATCAAGAATATTTGTGCCCATGCCCAGTTTCTTGGCGGTTTCCTTGGCGATAGCCAATTGATCGCCCGTGACCATTTTGACTTTTACTCCCATCTGTGCAGCAGTCGCGATGGTAGCTTTAGCATCTTCGCGTGGTGGATCGAATAGAGGCAATACACCAAGAAACTGCCATTTGCCATTTTCCTCGGCTCGAGCTACACCAAGTGAGCGAAATCCGCGTGCGGCGAATTCATTCACGACTTTTTCAACTGCCGCCTTAACCTCTGCTGCATTGGACGCTAATGCCAAAATCACCTGAGGCGCGCCTTTCGTCACCTTAAACTGTTTTCCGTCCTTGCCTTTGACCGTAGCTTCTGTGCGTTTATGCACAGGATCAAAAGGTTGAAAATGACTCATGGGATAGTCTTTCAATACATCTTTGTTTTTCAGGCCACCTATTACAGCCAGATCGATGGTATCATTATCATCCGTGCGCGATGCAAGAGCGGCAAAGAGAATCAATTGATCAGCAGGAAAATTATTCACACTGAATGGATCGCCCAAAGTTAACTTATTTTGAGTAAGGGTGCCGGTTTTATCTGCGCACAGTATGTCTACGCCAGCTAATTCCTCAATGGCTACCAAGCGACTGACAATTGCCTTTTTCTTAGCCAGCAGCCTTGCTCCAACAGCCATGGTTATGGATAATACGGTCGGCATTGCTACGGGAATTGCCGCCACAGTCAATACAAGCGCGAACTGCAATGTAGTCAGGATTGGATCACCGCGGAAGATGGCCACCGTAATAATTGTGGCCACCATGACTCCTGCGAGGATGATCAGGTAGTTTCCGATGTTTAAAACTGCTTTTTGAAAGTGACTTACAGTATGCGCATCTTTTACTAACTCTGCCGTCTTGCCAAAATAGGTACTTGCACCCGTGGCATACACCAGTGCATTGATTTCCCCCTGGCGTACAATCGATCCTGAAAAGACTGCTTCACTAGATTTACGTGAGACTGGTAGCGACTCTCCTGTCAGTGCAGACTGATCCACTTCTATTGGATCGCCTTCAAGCAAGCGCGCATCCGCCGGCACAATATCGCCCAAACGCAATCGGATGAGATCGCCCGGAACCAACTCTTTTGCATCTGGGTTGATCCACTTGCCGTCGCGTTGTACCCTGGCTTTTACCGCGAGCTGCGCTTTAAGAGCCGAAATGGCATTGGCAGCCTGGTGCTCTTCCCAGAATCCCACCAGGGCATTAGACAAAAGCAGAACAAGAATGATAAAAAAATCTGGCCAGTGTTGAACTACACCAGACAAAACCACCGCAATTTCAATCATCCATGGAATAGGACCCCAAAAATAGCCGAGGAATTTCAGAAGAGAATTCGTTTTCTTATCTTTGATCTCGTTAGATCCGTATTGAGCCAGTCGTTTGATTGCCTCAGCTTGTGTAAGACCATTGGTCGAGAATCCCAATTTTTTTTCCACTTCTGGCAAGGGAAGGGATTTTAAATTATCCTTCTCGTTCACTTAGCATGACTCCATTTCCAATTCCGAATTTCGGGTAGGTCCTGTCCATGTGTGTCTATGTAGTGTTTATGTTCGATTAGTTTGTCCTGCATCATCTGCTTTAAATAGGCTCCCTGTGTGCCCAAATGGTCTAGGCGGTCTATGACATCTTGCACCAGATGAAAGCGATCTAGTTTATTCTGCACACGCATGTCGAAAGCCGTAGTGATAGTACCCTCTTCGATATAGCCGCGAACGTGTAAGTTTTGGTTGGCGCGGCGATAGGTCAATAGGTGGACCAGAGAGGGATATCCATGGAAGGCAAAGATGATGTGCTTATCTTTGGTGAAAATTGAATCATAATCGCGTTCATTTAATCCGTGCGGGTGCACGCTACTAGACTGAAGTTTCATTAGATCGACAACGTTGATGACGCGGATTTTTAGATCGGGCAGATATTGCCGTAGAATGGAAACTGCCGCCAAGATTTCTAGTGTAGGCGTGTCTCCGCAGCAGGCCATCACCACGTCAGGTTCCGCGTTTTGGTCATTGCTTGCCCATTGCCAGATGCCGATTCCTTCTGTGCAATGCACTACAGCAGCATCTATGTTGAGCCATTGCGGTAAGGCGTGTTTGCCCGCAACTACCACGTTTACGTAATGCCGGCTACGCAAACAGTGATCAAAAACTGATAGCAGGCAGTTGGCATCAGGAGGCAGGTAAATGCGTACGATATCGGCTTTTTTGTTGATAACATGATTGAGGAAGCCTGGATCTTGATGTGTAAAACCGTTATGGTCTTGCTGCCAGACATGAGAGGCAAGCAGATAATTCAATGATGCAATTTTCCTTCGCCACGGCAGCTCCAATGTTACTTTTAACCATTTGGCGTGCTGGCTAAACATCGAGTCGACAATGCGAACAAAGGCTTCGTAGCAGTTAAATAATCCGTGCCGACCTGTGAGTAGATAACCTTCTAGCCATCCCTCACATTGATGCTCACTGAGCATGGAGTCTTGCACGCTTCCGGTGGCCGAAAGAAATTCGTCGTTTTTTGTTTTTCGTGCATCCCACTGTCGGTTGGTGACTTCAAAGACGGCGCTTAAGAGATTCGAGAGAGTTTCGTCTGGACCGAAGATTCGGAAGTTATGCTGATCTTGATTTAGCTTGGCGACGTCGCGTAGAAACTTACCCAATATGAAGGTGTCTTGCGCATTAATGGTACCAGGCGTTTTTACATCTACTGCATGTACATGGAAGTCTGGCATACGTAGGTCTTTAAGCAGAATGCCGCCATTGGTGTGAGGATTGGCACTCATCCGCCGATTGCCTTTTGGTGCGAGCTCCGCTAATTCTGATATAAGCTTTCCATCTTTATCGAATAGCTCTTCTGCTTTGTAGCTTTTCATCCAGCTTTCAAGCAGCTTGAGATGATCGGGATGCTCCGCATCTACTAGAATTGGGACTTGATGCGCACGAAATGTGCCCTCAATTTGCAGCCCATCAACTACTTTTGGACCCGTCCAGCCTTTAGGTGATTTCAGTACGATCATCGGCCAACGAGGTCTTGTGGTGTCGTTTTTGCCACGTGCATTACTTTGAATTTGCTTAATACTTTCGATAGCTTTCTCCAAAGTGCTCGCCATCAGCTCATGCATTTTTTCCGGATCGTCTCCTTCTACAAAATAGGGTGTCCAACCACAGCCTCGGAGAAATTGTTCTAACTCTTCGGGTTCAATGCGAGCCAAGAGCGTTGGATTACTGATTTTATAGCCATTCAAATGAAGAATGGGCAGCACGGCCCCGTCGGTAATTGGATCGAGAAACTTATTGGAATGCCAGGCAGTTGCCAAAGGACCTGTTTCAGCTTCGCCATCACCGATCACGCAGGCGACGATTAAATCCGGATTGTCAAATGCCGCCCCAAAAGCGTGACTCAGCGAGTAACCAAGCTCTCCGCCTTCATGAATCGAGCCGGGTGTCGTCGGGGCAACGTGGCTAGAAATACCGCCTGGAAAGGAGAATTGCTTAAATAGCTTCTGCAGGCCTGTTTCGTCTTGAGTGATATCGGGATAAATTTCTGAATAGGTGCCTTCGAGATAGGTATTGCCCACAATCGCAGGACCACCGTGACCTGGACCGGCAATGTAGAACATATTCAGATCATACTTATTAATCACACGGTTCAGATGCACGTAGATGAAATTCTGGCCTGGCGTCGTGCCCCAGTGTCCAACCACTAGTGGTTTGACATGTTCTAATTTCAGGGGCTCTTTAAGCAGGGGATTATCATATAGGTAAATCTGACCAACTGACAGATAGTTGGCTGCTCGCCAATAAGCATGTATCTTATGCAAAAGTTCAGGGGAAAGTGTTGGTGTGTTCATATTTCTTTTTTTTTAATTAATACCTAGAACTCGACAAATCGTTTTGGCAATCATCCATTCTTCATCCGTGTGAATTACATGCACAGCAACTTTGCTATTTGCTAAAGAGATCACGCCCCTATTTGTTGTATTTCGCTTGTCATCGATTTCAATTCCGAGGAATTTTAAACCCTGGCAAATTCGGGCTCGCACCAATGGAGCATTTTCCCCGATACCGCCGGCAAACACTAGAGTGTCCACTCCGCAAAGTGCTGCAGCAAAGGCGCCGATCCATTTTTTAACCT
This sequence comes from uncultured Chlamydiales bacterium, assembly GCA_963700985.1. GTDB lineage: Bacteria > Chlamydiota > Chlamydiia > Chlamydiales > Rhabdochlamydiaceae. Next base: position 571,330 of record OY969554.1, on the reverse strand, counting down.
GATAACAAAAGAGCTCAACCGCTTCGGCTGCACGCACATCCTTTGTTTCGAGCTTGAGCAGATCTTGCATGTCGGAGCTCGTTTCAGAGACACCCAGCAGCCCAGATTTGAAGTTGGCCATCTCATAGAAGCGTTTAGCATCGAATCCCTCAGTTTTTGCCAGATACCAGACTAAACCTGGATCGAGATCACCTGTGCGCGTGCTCATTGGGATGCCAGCTGTGGGCGTGAAACTCATGCTGGTATCTACTGATTTTCCTTGATGCACCGCTGCTAAACTTGCGCCATTACCGAGGTGGGCTAGAATAACGCGCCCTTGCGCTGCTTCTGGCCCTGCTAGTCTTGAGAGTTCTCCCATCAGATATTCATAGGATAACCCGTGAAATCCATACCGCCGAACTCCGAGTGCTTCATAGTGGCGCGGAATGGGTAGCAATTGTGCTACACGGGGCAGATCATGGTGAAAAGCGGTATCGAAACAGGCAATTTGGGGGAGATTGGGGAACCTTTGATGAAATGCTTCTGTGAGCTGGATTTCTTCCGGTAAATGCTCTGGATCGAACGCGCTGAGTTGGCGCAGCTCTTCAATCATTTCAGCTGTGATGCGCTGCGGCCGGCTATACTTTGGCCCGCCATGCACCACACGGTGGCCAATTGCAGTTAATGTGTCGATTCCAATGCGCTGCTCGAGCCAATCAATCAAAGCGCTTACCGCCGCCATGTGATCTGGCGCCGTAACGATCTTTGAAAAGTTATCCGCCTGATTCACGCCTTTCAATTTCAAGGTGGGCTCAGATAATCCAATTCGGTCGATCCCACCTTCTAAAATCCTATTCAGAACGCCATCTACTTCAAAGAGTGCAAACTTGATACTCGATGAGCCGCCGTTAATTGTCAGAATGCGTGGTTTGCCAGGCTTCATAAATAATCCTTAAAAATTTTACGTTACATCATTTTTGATATTGCACAAATGCTAAAGCTTTAGAAGGTGTAACGGTAAAGATTTTAAGAAGAAATATTAGGAAAAAGAGGGGATGGGAGGGAGACTTTTAGAATCGAGGTGGTTTTGCAGAAGGATGGTGGCCGAGATGCCGTCGATGACTTTTTTGCGCTGTTTTTGTTTCACATCGTTGTCTTTTAGCATGCGTTCTCCCATGGCGGTAGTCATGCGCTCGTCAAGAAGCATAACTGGTAGATTGGCGTGCTGTTTTAAGAGCTCGGCAAAACGACGCACTTGCTCAGACATGGGGCTTTCTTTGCCATTTAAAAAGAGCGGAAGGCCGATGATGATCGATTCGAAGGGGCCAAGCGGTTTGAGATGATTCCAAACGTGCAGAGCTGTTTGTTCGAGAGTTTTTTGAGCTAAAATAGGGTCGCGTGGAAGCGCGATCATCTGTCTTTCATCGGAAACTGCAAGCCCGATGCGTGCCATGCCGAAATCTAATGCAGCAATGCGCGCCAAATTATTTGCCCTGCGCCGTGCGGTGTTCAATCATGGCTTTGACAAAGTCACGAAAGAGCGGATGAGGATCGGTTGGTTTTGATTTGAATTCAGGATGGAACTGTACGCCGATCATCCAAGGATGGTTCTGCACCTCAGCGATTTCGCACAGGCGGCTATTTTCCAATACACCAGAGAGCTGAAGCCCTTGCTTTTCGCACTCATCTTTAAAGATGTTATTGAACTCCCATCTGTGGCGGTGACGCTCAGAGATGAGTGTTTTGCCATAAGCTTTTTCGGCTTTTGAGCCCTTTTTGACCAGGCAGTTGTATGCGCCAAGGCGCATTGTGCCGCCGAGGTTCTCAACGTCTTTCTGTTCGCTTAAAAGCGAAATCACGGGATGCGGGGTGTTTGGATCGACTTCAGTGGAGTTAGCATCTTTATAGCCCAGTACGTGTCTGGCAAATTCTATGCACATAATCTGCATGCCGAGACAGAGACCGAAGAAAGGGATCTTATTTTCTCGGCAATGCTTGGCAGTCATGATCTTGCCGATCCAGCCGCGTTCACCGAATCCTCCAGGAACTAGATAGCCGTCGCAGCCGCTGATGGCCGCTTCGACATCGTCTGCGCCGAGGATCTTATCCGATTCAAAACGGCGAATCTCGATCTCGACGTCATTTGCGATAGCTCCGTGATGCAGCGCTTCAAAGACCGATTTGTAAGCATCCTGGTGCTGTAAATATTTGCCTACGATGCCAACGACTACTTTTCCCTTAGGCGCGCGCATGCGCTCGACCATATTCTCCCATTTGGAGAGGTCAGCAGGGGTATTGGGTAGATCTAGCATTTGGCAGAGCTTGCTATCCAAACCTTGCTGGTGAAGGCTTAAAGGAACTTCGTAGATGCTGAACTTTACGTCGACTTCGTCCATCACGCCTTCTCGAGGGACGCTGCAAAAAAGGCTGATCTTGTCTTTGTTCTCTTCGCTCAAGCTCTCTTCACAACGGCAAAGGATGATGTCTGGAATAATGCCGATGCCACGCAGAGTCTGAACCGAGTGTTGCGTTGGTTTAGTTTTCACTTCACCCGCCGCTTTAAGATAGGGGATATAAGTGAGGTGGATGTTTAGGCAATCTTTTGGACGCTCATAGCGAAATTGACGAATCGCTTCGAAGAAGGGCAGCGACTCGATATCGCCTACGGTGCCGCCAATCTCGACAAGCACTACATCGGTTAGTAATTGATGAGTAGAAGCATTTAAGATGCGCTGTTTGATCTCATCGGTGACATGCGGAATTACTTGTACAGTTTTACCGAGATAGTCGCCACGGCGTTCGCGCTTGATCACGGACTCGTAAATTTGACCTGAAGTTGCATTTGAAGCACGCGTAAGATCGGCATTTGTATAACGGAAATAGTGTCCGAGATCGAGGTCAGTTTCAGCGCCATCATCGGTAACATAGACTTCGCCATGCTGAAAGGGGTTCATCGTGCCTGGATCTACGTTTAGGTAGGGGTCCAGCTTGAGCATGGCAACCTTAAGGCCGCGGCTCTCTAGAAGCATTGCGATTGAGGCTGAGGTTAGGCCTTTCCCTAAAGAGGAGACCACTCCGCCGCTGATAAAAATGTATTTTGTTTGCATAAGTTAAAGCCGAGTATAGGTCTCTAAAAAATAAAACGCAAGAATCGAGCAAAAATCAACTTCCGACTCATAATGGAATTTTATAGCGAGCAGATTAAAAATATTTTTAATTATTTAGTGCTTAAATTTGATTATATTTTATGCTGATTTGTTTGTTAGAATAATAAAAAATTCAGTTAATTAATTACATTCAAGTTTGAACGCGTAACCCTTCAGTTTCATCGGCACATATACATCACAAAAAGCTGATTTAAATCGGCTGAAGTCTTCGGATTTAGGGTTTCTGTCTTCGCTAGGATAGGCGACGACTTGCCTGCCGTCAAACTGCTTTTCAAGCCCACCGGGAATAGTAATGCCAAATCTAATTAGCTCTTGTTGGATGCGCATATATTGAAACTTAGGCTTATCCCCCTCAAAGGTCATCACCAGTTCATGCGGAGTGCAATTCGTATTATAAAGGGCTCCTTTGGCTGGAGCTGTTACTGTGTTTACAGTCATAAAATCTCATAAATTTAATTTTTCAGAAAGAGGGTGAGATGAATTAAGGGTGGACTGAAGAGGTCATTTTTTCAGGGTGTCAATTGGTTTATGAGACGTGGTAATTGAGCAATGAGATAGAGAGGCAACGAGAGAACTCCATTTTCAAAAGACAATGGGTTCTGAGAGATATGGACGCCAAGCGGCGATTGTTTTTCTCTCATAAATTCATGCAGGGATTTAAGTTTTCCATAAGGGCCTGCCTTCACTTCAATTGGAATGATTAGCTTATCTATTGCAAGAAGATAGTCAACTTCTGCATCACTTCCTCGCTTTTCACGCTGCCAAAAAAAGAGTTGTCCCTCTTGGCGAGGATTAGTATAAGCGAGAAGTTCTTGGCCGACAAATTGTTCAGCAATCGCACCGCGATTGATTAGAATAAGATCTTCTTTGAAGACGACTTCAGGATCTGTTTGCAGCGCGTGTTGAGCAAGCCCTATATCGAGAAATAAGACCTTAAACTGTGTGCGTTTGACTTGGGTTGAAAGTGGTAAGCCAGCCGCAGAAGAGGCGTAAACGGGATGTATTAACCCTGCCCACTCTAGATGATCTAGAGCTGACTTCAATTCGCGAGAGCGCATGTGTGAGTCAATTTTTGAGTATTTGAACTGCTGTCCAATCAGTGGAAAGACTCCGTCAAAAACAGTTTTCTGATGTTTCTGTCCAATTGGAGTGGCGTATTTGGAGAAATCGGCTCGATAAGTAGATAGGAGAATGTCGTGAATATAACCAGACTCTTGTAATGAGAGATTTTGACAAAAACCTGATACGGCAGCTGGCATCCCACCCACAAGGAAATATTCCTTTGTTAGCCTCATCATTTCTTGATGCAACTCTTGGCTAGGTGGTGATTTAATTGTACACTGGGCTAACTCAGCTACGGCCTGTGATTTACCCCGAGCGAGCGCATATTCTTGAAATGAGAGTGGTTTGAGGTAGATGAATTGTACGCGTCCAACAGGGAAGGAGAATTTTCCTTGGGATAAAGCAAATTCTAAAAGCGATCCTGCCCCAATAACATGCAGAGCAGGCAGCTTTTCTTTGAAATAGCGTAGGGCCAAGATGGCTTGAGGACATGCTTGGATCTCATCTAGAAAAAGAAGCGTTTTTCCAGGTTGAATAGATTGTTTCAGGATAATTTGAAGACGAAGCAGAATCTCCTCTGGGTCGAGAGATTCAAAACAAGCAATTGCTTCTGGTTGCGCTTCAAAATTAACTGAGGCAAAAGATGGGAAGGCAGTTTTCCCAAATTCCTCTACAAGGTAAGTCTTGCCAACTTGTCTTGCACCGCGCAGAAGTAGAGGGAAACGGGGAGAACTATCTTTCCAAATCCGGAGTTCTTTTTCCAACGATCTAAACATAAACACCAATTCTATGGCTTGGATATCCCCTTATTATAACCACTCAAATGGACATAATTCAATAATTTAATGTAAGTGCTTTTGAGTTAGTGAGTTAAACATAATGGACGAAGTGGACAAAAGCACTGATCGAAAAATATCAGTGCTTTTGATCCAAGCTGAAGCCTTAGCCGCCCAACTGGCCCAAGAGCAGGCCTGCTATCTAAGTAGCAGGATCCTTTGCATCTGCGTATTTACTAAACAAATCGCTTAATTCAAGTAATTGTCTGGCTATCTTCTCTGCGCATTCACGCGCTTCGGGCGGGATGGGTCCGGAGCCTTGAGGGCCATAAACTGGGCCGCTGCCGGCTGGTGGGGGTACGTTCCTACTTGCATCTTTATCATCCGCCTAAGTTATTAAGTTCATCGACGAGTCGGCTGGAAATCACGCCAAACTCGGTGACCTGGTCGGCATTAAAGGTATCTTGGTGTGTGCTTAGATATTGAAATTCTGCATCAAGGTGATCTAATACTGGTGCATAAGCTGGAATCATTTTTTTTAGGGCGTCGATATCATTGCCGATCGTCCTGAACTCTTCATTGAGTTGAGGTCTGATCACGTCTTGACGCGCTCCATTGGTTTCCTCTGCAATCAGATCAGCCACTTTATTGACGTGTGCTTCAATATCGCGCGCTTTGGCAATGGCTTCAGGTGCAACTTTTTCAAAGCCGCTGGGTCCGTGAATCGATCCCCAATCACTAGGAGGAACTCTGCCGACCATATAGAAAATCTCCGTATGAATAATTTAATATATAACATATTTTTTTAATTCCGCCTACTTTTCAGTTGCAGGCAAATTTATAAACCATTAAAACCTATAGATAAGAGAGTGAACCTACCAGATCAAATAGGGGTTTATAAATGGCAATTAGTGTTGCAACACCAGTAAGTCTATTTCAGCTTTTCTCGATTGGAATCGGTCCTTCAAGCTCACACACAGTCGGCCCCATGCGGGCAGCACGTCAATTCGTTACACAACTCGGTGATTTAGAAGAACTCGGTTCAATTACAGTTGAACTTTTTGGCTCATTGGCTATGACAGGAACTGGTCATGCCACCGATATCGCCACGATTCTTGGCCTTGAGGGTTATAAGCCTGAGGAGATAGATCCAAGTCAGATTGCTGAGATTCTATCGCGGATAGAAAAGAGCGGTTTCTTACGTGTGCTCGGTAAAGCGCGCATTCCCTTTACCATGCAGCAGCATCTCATCTTTCATAAGGGTAAAAGTCTTCCTTTTCACCCTAATGCTATGCGTTTTATTGCAAAAGACATCGCAGGCAAAGAACTCTCTTCAACTATCTACTACTCTACAGGCGGAGGCTTCGTAGTTACGCATGAGCAAGCTTTTAAAACCGAAAGCGTAGCTTCTGACGAAGAATCTTCCGTGCCTTATCCATTTAGAACAGCAGCTGAACTGCTTGAACACTGCAAACAAACCGACAAGATGATCTATGAGCTCGTGCTCGAAAATGAGAAGAGCTGGCGCAACGAATCAGAAATCTATGCAGGCATTTTTAAGATCTGGAATGTGATGCAAGATTGCGTAAAACGCGGTTGTGTCCAAGAGGGCATTCTACCAGGCGGGCTTGAAGTTAAGCGTCGTGCTGCCAATTTGTATCGCGAGCTTTCTAAAAACGGCGCTGATCTTATTAACGATCCGTCGGAAATTTTTGACTGGGTAAGTCTTTATGCACTCGCCGTGAACGAAGAGAATGCTGCAGGGGGAAGAGTAGTCACTGCACCTACCAATGGCGCTTCAGGCATTATTCCAGCCGTCTTGCACTATTATCAAAACTTCACCTCTCAGCCTTCAGAAGAGGGGATTAAGCGATTTTTCCTCACTGCCACAGCCATTGGAATTCTCTACAAAGAAGGCGCTTCGCTTTCCGGAGCGGAGATGGGTTGTCAAGGCGAGGTGGGCGTGGCTTGTTCTATGGCTGCCGCTGGCCTTACTGCAGCCCTGGGTGGAACGAACGCACAAATCGAAAATGCAGCTGAGATTGGCATGGAGCATAACCTCGGTCTTACTTGCGATCCAGTTGCAGGTTTGGTACAGGTACCATGTATTGAACGCAACACGATGGGCGCGATTAAGGCAATTAATGCTTCAAGGCTCGCCATGCATGGTGATGGCACGCACCGCGTCTCTTTAGACGAAGTGATTTTGGCCATGCGCAATACTGGGAATGATATGAAGAGCATTTACAAAGAGACATCCGAAGGGGGCCTGGCGGTGGCTGTGTCAGTGAACCTGCCGGCTTGTTAACCCCGCTTCAGCGCCTACGTCAAGAGTGGCAGCCTAGGCTGCCCATGCTTTTGAAAGATCTTTCAAAAGTGGCTTTCTCACAAGATAAACCTTCTTCTCCGATTAAAGATATCCAGGCGCTTAAAGAACTCTTTCCGCATACATTTGCTCAGCCTATTTTAGTCGGGCAAAAAGCGGGTAAAAATAGTCACAAAGCCCTCAGAATTGGTGTAGTTTTTTCAGGCGGTCAAGCCGCAGGTGGGCACAATGTCATTGCCGGTCTTTTCGATGCGCTCAAAACTCTGCACCCTGAAAGTAAACTCTTCGGCTTTTTAGGTGGCCCCAGCGGCATTATCGAGGGAAAACAGAAAGAGCTAACAGCTGAGGCCATTTTGCCCTATCGCAATCAGGGCGGATTTGATCTCATTGGATCGGGACGTGTCAAAGTTGAAACAGCAGAGCAGCTGCAAGCCGCTTTAAATGTAGTTCAAACGCTTAAGCTCGACGGTCTAGTGATTATTGGCGGCGATGATTCCAATACGAATGCCGCAGTTCTAGCTGAATATTTTCTAAGCAAAGGCTCTCAGACAAAAGTCATCGGAGTCCCGAAGACGATTGATGGAGATCTGAAAAACGTGTACGTCGAGATTCCTTTTGGTTTCGATACGGCTTGCAAGACCTACGCCGAGCAGATCGGTAATATCGCGAGAGATGCTCTCTCCGCCAGAAAATACACGCACTTCATCAAATTAATGGGCCGTACGGCCTCACACATCGCTCTCGAATGCGCGCTGGCTGTTCAGCCCAATTTGACCTTGATTGGCGAAGAGTGTGCGGCTAAGAATCAAACCTTGGGCGAAGTGGTGAATGAGGTCGCTACACTTATTTGTAAACGCGCAGAGGTTGGTAAAAACTTTGGCGTTATTCTGATTCCTGAGGGCTTAATCGAATTTCTTCCCGACATGAAAACTCTGATTGCAGAGCTCAATGCCCAAGCAGCCTCTCTTGGGGCAGCCTCTTTTGGCGAAAAGCCTGATCCGCAAACTGTGGCTGCAAAACTTACGCCGCTTTCCAAAACCTGTTTTTTAAGCCTGCCCGAACGAATCCAAAATCAACTGCTTTTAGAACGCGATCCACATGGCAATGTGCAAGTTTCGCTTATCGAAACAGAGCTTTTACTGATTCAACTCGTTAAGAAGGAGCTTGCAAAAAGGCAGAAAGAGGGGAGTTACAAAGGCAAGTTTGTGCCTGTGCAACACTTTTTCGGTTATGAAGGCCGAGCGGGCTTCCCTACGAATTTTGATGCAAACTATTGCACGGCTTTAGGCTTCACTGCTGCGCTTCTAATTTCCACAGGGCATACCGGTTACATGGCTGCCGTATTAAATTTGACCTCTCCGGTAGAAAAGTGGGAAATAGCTGGTGTGCCCATTACCATGCTGATGCATCTAGAGAAGAGAAAAGAAAAACTCAAGCCCGTGATTGAAAAAGCCCTAGTCGATCTCCAGGGTAAAGTCTTTATGCATTTTCAAGAGGCTAGAGAAGATTGGGCGACTGAAGATCACTACCGTTTTCAGGGGCCCATCCAGTTTTCTGGTGACCCTGTTTTGACGGATTCTTTACCTCTTTCGATGACGATTTAAAGTAATTAATGTATACATAAGTAAAAAGGTGGTCCCTTGAAACAAGACACGTGTCCAAAACGCGCCGGCCGTTTTATTAATCCCCATACCCAAGAGGATAAGCGCACACTGCTCGACGTGGTGCGTTGGAAATCTGGGCGTTATGGCTCAAGAAAACCTGAGATGCCTGTTCCAGAAGGGTTTTCATTTCCTCTACCAGAGCTTAATTTCGATCACTCCAAGCCCTCTGCAGTCTGGATTAACCATTCAACCTATCTGATCAAGATCGGCGGTTTGCATATTCTAACCGACCCAATCTGGAGCACGCGCTGTTCACCGGTTAATTTTGCTGGTCCAAAACGGCAACACCCTCCTGGGTTAAAACTCGAAGAACTGCCCAAAATTGACTTTGTTTTGATTAGCCATGATCACTATGACCATCTCGATAAAAAGACCGTCCATGCGTTAATAAAGCGCTTTCCTGACATTAAATGGCTAGTGCCCACGGGGGTCAAGCGCTGGTTTGAGCGGCAAAAGGTCACTGCCGTCGAAGAGTGTGGCTGGTGGGATGAAGCCGAACTCTCTTTTCCACAGATGAAACTCAAAATCACAGCCGTTCCGGCTCAACATTTTTCTGGGCGCACCGGCCGTGATCGGAACCATACACTTTGGACTGGCTGGGTCGTCGAATTCCATCCCGAAGGAACTTCTGCAAAGACACTCTATTTCGTGGGTGATACGGGTTATAATGCGCAGGATTTTAAAGCGATCGGCAAGCGCTGGGCGAAAATCGACCTCAGCTTAATTCCTATTGGCAGTTATCTTCCCTATCGATTTATGGCGCCTGTGCACGTCGACCCACAAGACTCCGTGCGGATCCACAAAGAAGTCAATTCGGTTCTCAGCCTTGGCATGCATTGGAAGACCTTTCCATCTTTATCGGATGAACCAGCTGCCCAGCCACCTTATGATCTTTGGCGCGCGCTGAATACGCAGAATGTTGACCCTTCCACATTTCTTGCCATAGAGCCAGGTTATGAAATCAATTGGTGAAATTTTCTATCTGCCGTTTTTAGCACTCATCGTAAAACTCCGTACGTGGATTGAAGAGCGCTATGTACGCACGCGGCTTTATCTTAATCCCAGCTTTAAACAATCCGATTTAGCCCTCAAAGAGGCCTATGCTAAGCGTGATCCTTTTCAAATCAGCAAAGAGTTTCTGACGCAAAAGGGCCACAAAGACATCTATGCTTACGGAGAGACACCTCTAACTGTTTTCGAAGAGATCGGTAAGCGCTGCCAAGTTTCAGTAAGCGATCATTTTATCGATCTCGGATGCGGAAGAGGGCGCGGCGTTTTCTTTTTTGCTCAACGTTATGGGTGCAGCGCTGTTGGAATCGATTGGATTGAAGAATTCACCAACAGCGGCAATCAAATTGCCAAAGACCTTTCTAATGTCGGCTTCAGCTGTCAGCACATCTTGGAAGCTGATCTTTCTAAAGCTACCATTATCTATCTATACGGAACATCTCTTGAAGACCAAGTCATCTTAAAGCTGATTGAAAAATTTAAACAGCTTGCTCCTGGCACAAAAATCGTATCTGTTAGCTTTCCAATCGCAATCTATTGCGACCCGCTCTCCTTCCCTGTAAAAGAAAGTTTTAGAGCTTCTTTTCCCTGGGGAAAAGCCGATGTTTACATCCAAACACGATAGAATATTTTAATTTTTTGATTAGTTTTGTAAGCAGATATTTTATTTGAAGAACAGGGAAAAATATGCTAAAATTTTAAGAATTATTTTTTAGGAATTGTAATGATCGCTGCATTCTCGGATCAAGCTTTTGATTATCTCAGACGCACCAATTGTCTTCGCTCAATTCTTGCCGAGGAAGCATTTGAGATGAATTTCGATGGCTACACAAAAGCGGCAGTTACAATGGGCATTGCAGTAACCGCGGCCCCAGCAGGTATGCTCTGGCACACCGGCGAACTATGTGTAAAAATCTTCACCATCCTTGTAGGAGATTGTGAATTTGGCGGGCTTAATTGGGTGGAAATAGAAGAACTTGCTCAAGCTATTCTCACCGACCTCCATTATTTTGTTTGGGGAGCACTTGCTGCAGCTGGAATTGTCTTTGGCGCCACTTTAATTCTTGACGGCGAGTTGGACGCAGGCCTTACATGCTTCATCGCAATTCCGCTTATTTACGCGCTCCTTCTTCCAAATCCTGCCTCAACTTTTCACGAAAAAAATGCAGAAATAAAACGCCAGCGTGCACAAGAAGAATTGAGACAAAAATTCGACGAGGCATTCAAAGGGTTTCCCGGCTCTGCTGGGACAGGAAACTTTTTTAATGCTAATTTTGGAGACGACTTCTTTGGAGGGTTCCCAAGGGGCGGCATTCCTTATGCTAATTTTGGAACAGGAAGCGAACAGCCTCGAGCACCATATAGTGATAATGATAAATGGGAAGTTCTCTTAGGACAAAATCAAGAGCTTTTGACTCGTGACACGGGAGAGCGCACGGATGACTACAAAAAATATCGCCAGCTTGTTCGCGATCGCTCACCCCCGCATGTGCTTTTGGACGTGGCTGAACGTCCTACTGAAGCGAGTTTAAAAAAAGCTTTTAGAAAGGCTTCCATGGCAGTGCATCCGGATAGAAATCGCGATTGGAGAAAAGAGGCAGAGGCAATTACCCAGTGCATTAATGAAGCCAAATTAATTCTAGATAAAAAACTTAGTTTTTAGAAACCACAAATCTCCTTTTTCTCCTTGCTGAACAAGCTCATCTTCTCTAATTGCTCTTATAAAATATAAATGTTAAACCAAATCTTGGCATATAAAAGGCTAAGAGGAAGGCGCAGTTTATGGGTGATTCTATGCAGACGGTTTCATTAGCCAATGTACAGAAGATGCCTCTTTTGGGGTTAGGCACTTACCATTTAGAGAGCGCCAAAGAAGTGCGAAACGCGCTTGAGCTAGGTTATAGGCTTCTCGATACTGCGCATCTGTATGGAAATCATCGAGTGATTGCAGAAGGGATCAAGGGCGTAGCCAGAGAGAGTCTATTTTTAACGACTAAGCTCTCGCTTGGCCAAATCAACCGAGAGCACGTAGTCACAAGCATAGAAAAAGCCTGCGAGCTTGCCTTAAAGGAGCTCAATACTTCATATATCGATCTCTATCTTTTGCACTGGCCTGATCGCTCTTTGCCCATGATTGAGATCCTTAAGAGAATGCAAGGCCTGATTAAAGAGGGTAAACTTCGTAGCATCGGCGTGTGCAATTGCACCATCCATCACCTCCAAGACTTTATCGATGCTGGCATTCAAGTGCATGTCAATCAAGTGGAGTTTCATCCTTATCTTTATCAAAAAGAGCTCTGGGAGTTTTGCAAAAAGCAGAAGATTGTGTTACAAAGCTATCGCCCGCTTGGAAAGGGAAAGCTTGTAAATGAACCGATATTTGAAGAGATCGGCAAAAGGCATCAAAAAACCCCAGCTCAAGTCATCCTGCGCTGGCTGATCCAGAAGCAGATTCCGACGATTCCAAAAGCCTCATCTGAGGCGCATTTGAAAGAAAACCTGGCCATCTTCGATTTCGTATTGACAAATGCTGAGATGGCGCAAATAGACGGATTAAACAAAAACATCCGTTATTGTAAAACTGAGTGGTCTGACTTCGACTATTAGCTTTTCAGTTTTCGCCTAAAAAACTAGATAATTCGAGCGGTTTTCGACCGAGAGCGTGATTACAACGGTTATAAGCTGCACAGGCTAACCTAGCCGACTGAATTGTAATCGAAGGAGTGCTGTAGATCTTATCTTTGATCCAAAAGATTAATGTTTTGGCATCAGCTTTATCAAAATCATCCGATTCTAAAATGTAACTCGCGCAAGCTAGTAACAGTGCGTTTGAATCCTTTGTTTTTTTGCTGTGTTGTAAATCTAAAGTGTAAATTTTTTTCTCCATAGGAGAAAGGCGTCCGTTTAATTTTCTGGCCGTTAAAGTTCGCTGAGCTAATGTAGGATGGCCCTCTCTTAAGCTAGGTGTATTCTTGGTTTTTGTTGGAGGGGTTTTATGTTCAGTTTCCCCATAGGTAAAGGACTGAGAAGCTGTTATTGGTCTAAAAGTTGACATTTCTATTTCTCCATTAATTAATTATATTAAATATTATACATAAATTGAATTAATAATTCAATATTTAATTTAATAACGTAACTAATTAAAGCTGAGTAGAATAGCTTCTGCGAAAAAGGTGCCTGAAGGGGCATGCAAGGAAGAAGGGAAAAAGAACTTTTCTCCTGCTGGGATGGCGTCGACGATGCGCACTCGCTGCTGGCCATGCACCCTATGCTGTTTGTCATAAAAAGTCAGATCTATGATGAGCTCTTGGATGGTTTGGCGAGAGAGGTTTTCGATATAGAAATTCAATGTGCCAGTAGAAGTGAGCTCAACTTCAACTAAGACTTTGGATTGCGCATTCTGAGTTCCTTCTAATTTCTTAGCGCTTGCGCGAGCAGAAATACCGGCAGATCCAGAGGATGCTTCGGCAATGCGGAAATATTCAAGGGCCTCCTCTTTTCTGCCACGCTTTAAGGCGATATTACCCAGCACATTATATGCATCGGCGGTAGGCAGAAGATCGATGCTCTTTTTTAAATCAATTTCAGCGGAGTCTAAGCTTTGCAACTGATACTCAAGCAATCCCTTTTGCAGATAGAAGTCAAAGTAGTTTGAATTTAAGGTGAGTGCTCGATTAAATGAGCCGAGAGCATCTTGGGTTTGTCCAAGCGCGAGCTCAGCTTTGCCTTTGAGGTTAAACAGGTGCGCTTCTTTAGGCTCGATTTTGATGCCACGCTCTGCGAGCGAGAGAGCTTCTTTAGAATTCCCTTTTACGAGTGCCAAATATCCATGATCGAGATTGTCATAGGCCGGCTTGTCTTTCTTAAGTCGGGTCATGGCGTGAGCATATTCTTTAGTTCCTAACATGCCGCCCGGAGGATAAGTTGCTGCGGCGATGCGGTTGTTTTCCAAACGTTCAGTTGAAGGAGGATGTGAAGCGAACAGACCCGAGAGCCAGTCGTTATTTCCCCCGCGTTCATTTGCAAGTCTGACAAATGTGCGTTGCAGCTCTACCGCAGCTTGCGGGTCATAGCCCGCCGCTACCATATATTTAATTCCATAGAGGTCAGCTTCGCGCTCATCTTCCCGACTATATTTAAAAAAGATGATGCCCGCTCCAATGCCTGCACCTTGAATGAGTAGATCTTCATATTTGTGGCCTTCAAAGAGATCTGAAAGGCCAATCATCCCTGTTTCAAGCAGCATGCCGCGCTGCATTCTTTGAGCGGTGTGGCGAGCAGCGCTGTGTACGATTTCATGCCCAAGAACGGCGGCAAGCTCTGCCTCGCTATTTAGCTCTTGCAAAAGCCCACGATAGATGGCGATCTTTCCGCCAGGTAGAGACCAGGCATTGGGAATCGAATTGTTAAGCACCACAAATTCGTAGGGGAGGTGGGGACGATCGCTGACCTTTGCCAGGCGCATTCCCACTCTTTCGACATATTTTTGCACATCTGAATCGGTGACATAATCACCCCCTTCGGCTTGCTGCATAAACTTGTAGTTTTGCTCTCCGATAAGCACTTCTTGCTCTTCCGAGAGGAGCATTAGCTCTGATCTGCCTGTTACGGGATTGGTGCTACAGCCGCAAAGAGCGAGTAAAACAGCCAGAAGAGATGTGAAGAAAATTTTAGAATGCATAAAAATAGATGTTTCTTATCTTATGTAGCATATTTGAATAGGATTTTGATAACAAAATTTATATAATCTTTTGCCATGATATACAATGAGCTGATCTATCAAACTCGCCGCTGGAAAACGCGCGAAGTAAAAGTTGGCAATGTAGGCGTTGGAGGAGATAATCCTATCCGTCTGCAGTCGATGACCACTTCGAGCACACGTGATGTCGATGCCACGGTGGAACAGATCATGCGCCTGGCTGATGTAGGCTGCGAGATTGCTCGTGTAACTGTGCAGGGCATGAAAGAGGCGGATGCATGCGAAGGCATCAAAAATGGCCTGCTAAAACGCGGCTATGAGATTCCACTAGTGGCTGATATCCACTTCTATCCACCTGCAGCTATGCGTGTGGCCGATTTTGTCGACAAAGTGCGCGTTAATCCCGGCAATTTTGTCGATAAGCGAGCTACCTTTAAAACACTTGAATACGATGATGCGTCATATCAAGACGAGATTGAGAAGATCGAAGAAGGGTTTGCACCGCTGATTGAAAAGTGTAAACGCCTGAAACGTTCAATGCGCATTGGCACAAATCACGGCTCGCTTTCTGATCGCATCATGAATCGCTATGGCGATACGCCTTTTGGTATGGTTGAATCGGCGCTTGAATTTGCGCGCGTCTGTCGAAAGTATGATTATCATGAAATTATCTTCTCTATGAAAGCTAGCAATCCGCTAGTGATGATGCAAGCCTATCGCCTGCTCGTGGCTGAGATGATCAAGCTCGGGTGGGATTACCCACTCCATCTCGGTGTAACTGAGGCAGGAGAGGGTGAAGATGGCAGAGTTAAGTCGGCTGTCGGCATCGGCGCGCTGCTCCTAGATGGCTTAGGCGACACGATCCGTGTCTCACTCACTGAAGACCCTTGGGAAGAGATCGACCCCTGCAAACGGCTTAATCGCTTCTTTGAGGGCTACCGAGGCAAAGGAATTGCGCCCTTTGAAGAAACGCATCGCTCAATCGACAACATCGTTCGTCGTAAAGTTCTTCTCCGTGAAGATGGCCCTTTGCACCGCGATGGCTCAGTGCTCCTTCCGCTAAAAGCGGCTGATTTACACCGTGAAGATCTCTTTACTCAGCTAGGATGCAAAGTGCAGCTAGGCCTCGTTGTGCGCACCCGTGCAACACCTGATGCGCTCTTAATTGATGAGCTGCCTGCCGATGAAAAGCATCTAAATATGGTGCAAAAGCTGGTGCGTGCAGGAATTGGCATGATCACACGCTCTCCTCATATTCCAGATACACTTCTTCTCAAAGACCTAAATGAGGCTCTGGATGCCGATTTTAATAGCGTGGTGAGAGTGACAAGCGATAAGGAAGAAGAGTGGAAGCGTTTAGCTACAATGCGCCCGGCTTTCATTCTATTGGCACCAAAAAACTCACCTTTGCATGCCAGCCGTCATTTTTTTGAATGGCTCAAACGCGAAGGATTAGAAATTCCTGTATTGCTGAACTTCACTTATACCTGCTCACCTGAAGATCTAGTGATTCACGCTTCAGCCGAATGCGGAGCGTTGCTAGCAGATAGCCTAGGTGAAGGACTCTGCTTACACACGCCTTGTGAGATCGATTTCATGCGTGGTCTCAGTTTCAACATTCTGCAGGCCGTGCGTATGCGCACTTCAAAGACCGAATTTATCTCATGCCCTGGCTGTGGCCGCACTCTTTTTGAGTTGCAGACCGTAACCAAGCAGATCCGTGCTAAAACTTCGCATCTGCCAGGTGTTAAGATTGCCATCATGGGCTGCATTGTCAACGGGCCTGGCGAGATGGCCGATGCAGATTTTGGCTATGTGGGGTCTAAGACCGGAAAAGTCGATCTCTATGTTGGCAAAACGTGCGTCGAACGCGATATCGATTTTGTCGGTGCCGATGAGCGTCTCATTGCCCTAATTAAAGCACATAACCGTTGGGTGGAGCCTGAAGAAAATGCCACAGAAACACTCGCGCAGCACTAAACCTGCGACTTCTTTTTCTCTACGTACAAACCTGCTTTTTTCAGGTGGGTTAATTACACTCATAATCGGTGCAACTCTTTACCATCACTTTGCCTATTCTTCGCGAACAAGTTTTCTGCAACATCCCAAGATCTGTTTAAGTGAGATCTGTCATAATTACCTTCCTATTCCCACAGATATGTTTGCCTATGACTTTTTAGAAGAGGTTAAACAGATCACTGAAATTGGCAAGTCGAATGCCAAACCTGAAATTCTCGCTCTTTTAAAAGAACTCCAAGCGACAGGGCTGGTTTTACGCACAGGTAAAGATGCAGAAGTGCGTCCTCCCTTTGTAGGCGCCCAAGCTGAGATTGAACGCACGCTGGCCTATTTTTTTCAGAAACATGAGATTGTGCATTTAGTGGGCGTGATTCACACACCTACGCCCGCTACGCCGCTGTGCACTAAAGGCGAGATTATGCCCAGCCCTGTCGATCGTTCGATGGAAGAAGATCTCAAACGCCTTTATACCGTACAAGAGCGCCCAAGTGTTATCCGCGATTATTTAGAAAAAGGCGCAGTGCTTTATGTAACCTATCCGCAAGGCGGGCGAGAAAAGCGCACACCTGAACAACTTCAGATCTACGATGCAGCAAGAGCCAAGTACGCACACTCACTGGTAGATCATGTGTTGAATTGTTCTAAAATCGAGCCGGATATGATCGGTGCTACCTATCTTTTTAAGACCATAAAAGGGGGGTGGCTGGCTTTTTCAATCATGTCTACACAAGCTAATGCTCCTCAAGACGACATTCAATGGGGAGTCTGGTTTGGAAGTTTGAATCATCCTCAAGTTCGTGAGCGTACTGAGGCAGTTCTCAACTACCTCTCAGCCGTGGGTGGCCCCGAAATAGCCTCGCAAATTTTTAATTAATTAAGTATTAGTGGCTTGTGATTTCAGGGGCTTGTTAAATTAATTCTTTAATGATAGTTTAAAGATAGAGGGAGTTACCCCTCACCACTGAAGCCATTTTCTGAGGCCGGGGGTTAGTGTCGAGATCTTCTCCGCTAGCCGTTTAACTGCCAACGAATTCTCAGGGTACCAAGGCCTCTAATAGAGGTCCAAGCTCATAGGTCGTGCTTCATTAGCAGCCTAAGAGCAATCTGGCCTGAGAAAAAAATGGTTTCCCACCTTCCTGCTGCGCAAGCGGCAGGAAGGTCTTTTTTTATCTACACGCTTTAATGCCGGTGTGCTTTTAAGACCCAGCTAGGTTTACGGAAGCGGTAGATCACCATGGGAATAATCACCATAATCACAAGACCTGTGATCAAAAATCCCTCATAGAAGTAGATGCTCCCAACATTCAATTGCGTAGGGGGAACAAATCCCAAAAAGATCGCAAACAAACTAGCGAGAATGCCCACGGTTGAGAAAAACCACATCCCACGCGTTTTGTAGGGAACTTCATAGACGCGCGGCACATTCGGTTTGGTGTAACGCAAACGAATCGCTGAGATGAACATCAAGATGTACATGATTAGATAACTTTGTGCGCTCATAGCGCTTAAAATCCAATAGGAGCTGCTCAAAGAGGGCATGAATAGAAATACGCACGAAGTGAATGTGACAATGATCGCTTGAAAGAGTAATAGATGTGTTGGTGTGCCGTGCTTGTTGAGATTTTGTAAAAAAGGAGGGAGATTCCCATGCACAGAGGTCGCATATAATCCTTTTACTGGGCCTACGATCCATGAGTTGACTTCTGCAATTGCACCCAGAATTAAGAGAAATCCCAAGGCGGGCAGAATCCAACCCAATTTATACGCCTCAAAAAAGACTTTAAATGCATCCATTAATCCCGCCACCAAACTGATCTCAGCTCTCGGAATAACGATCGCAATTGCCAATGAACCCAACATAAATAGACCAAAAGTAATAATCGCAGAAAGCAGAATGGCTCTTGGATAGTTTTTCTTAGGATTTTCTACTTCACCCGCAAAGGCTGCGGTCACTTCGAGCCCTGCAAAAGCCAAAAAGAGACCGGATAAAAATACTAGATTGCCTACGCTGGATAAGTCGGGGAGCATGGCGCTAGCAGTGAATTGAATTTGAGCGGGATTCCCTCCAATTAACCAGCTAAGACCAAGCCCAATAATTAAGATTCCAGGTCCGATTGTACCCAAAATCACACCCATGGTGCTAAAAAGACTTGAAGTGCGGATGCCAAGATAGTTAAGGAGAGTCATTCCCCAGAAGCTGCCTAAGATCACCGATAAGACATAGACCTTGTTTTGTGCTAGAGTTGGGCTTACTACATAAGCAAAGGTTGTGGCAACAAAAGAAAGAATCACCGGATACCAAGCCACATTATGCACCCACTGCATCCAGATTCCAAAGAATCCCCACCGATCTCCTAAAGCTTCTCTAATCCATATATAGATTCCGCCGTTCTTCGGCCAACCTGTGGCCAGTTCCGCAGATACAAGCGCGCAGGGGATTAAAAAGAGGAAAGCTACTACAGAGAAGTAGAAAACGATGCTTAAACCATATTCAGCCACAAGCGGCAGGTTTCTAAGGCTGGCCATAATGGAGACATTAAGCATAGCCAGTACAAAGACGCTAACGACACGTCTCTTTTTGGATACAGCGGCTTCGTGCACTTGGCCTCCTAATATTAAGTAGACTTTCTGAGTTCTTGTAATGGACCTGTGCAAAGTTGTGAAGTGTTTTCTCCTTTAGCTTCTTTATAAGGCATAAACATCTAATATTTAGCTAGATGTGAAATATTGTTAAAAATATTTTAATTATTTACGAAAACGAGTAGTGTTGAATAGAAGGCATGAAAAAAGAACATTTCTGCTTTCTTCAGAAACATCAAGGAGTAATATGAAACAGAATAAAGCACCTAATCAGCCAGGACAAGGTCAGCCAGGCCAGAAGCACCAGCAACAACCGCAACAGCAGCAACAACAACAGCAAAAAGGTCAGCCATGGCCAAAACAGCAACCACAGTCTCCAGAGAAAAAACGTTAATCTAATTGCTGTTATCTATAAAGCGAGCAAGATCTCTTGCTCGCTTTTCTTTTTAGTTCTTATTTCATATTTGTAACAGTGTCATTAAAAAAAAAGCTGAAATAACAAGATAAGTATGATCGACGATTACGCGTAGGAAGGATAGATAGGCTATCGTGTATATCCTGTCGCCGAAGGCAATCCTCGAGCGAAGCGGATCATGTTCACTCTTTTTCTGTTTAGGTGGTGTAATTATTCAGTTAATGGTCATGAAACAAATGTAATTCAAGTTGATTTTCAGTTGTTTCCGTAGTTTTGGAACAATCTAATTCAGTAAAAAATGGTTAGTTGAGCGTTAAATCAGACTTATTTTTAGAGCTATAAATAATTTTTTTAAGCGAGCTTAAAAACTTAAAAAAAGGCTTCTAGTATACTTCTAAGCAGGAAAATTGAATTTTGTTTCTGGTTTGAAAAATTGAGTCAAATAAAAAATATTTTATTTTTAATTCTGGAATTTGTATATTGAAGGTATGAGAAGGAAATGACTTTAAGGGTTAATACCCGAAGTTGCATCTCTCCTCTCATCTATGATAACAAGGAGAAATGTCATGGCAAAAAAAAGAGCAACATCTAGAAAGACAGCTCGTAAGTCTACTAAATCTAAAGCGAAAAAATCGACTGTACGTCGCAAAAAAACAGCAACAAGACGCAAGTCTGCTGCTCGTAAGTAATTACATATAAGGCTAAGACGCTAGTCTAAGCCTTATTTCGCTTTCAAGGTATCGAGCAAGTCCATGGCTTGCTCGATTTTTTTTATACTGAAATTAACTTTTCATAAAATCAAGAAACAAGATAGTCACCCAGCCGTGTGCTTGATCGGCTGATTCACTAAACTTGGCGTCCGTATCAGCATTTGACATATCACTTACCACTTTATCCACAGAATCGATAATTCTGCTGTTTTCATTGTGTCGATCATTACTGATAAGCAAACCATTATTACATACGTGCAACTGGTTGGTTAGTTTTTTAATTGCAGCGAGGTATCCATCTGGCGCTTTCATCTTTGCACGAAATTCGGCCTTATCTTTAGCTTCTGCGTATTCTTTCTCAATTTTTGAGATGAGCTTATTTAGCTCATTCATCCCGTCGATCATTCCTTGCTTAGGATCAAGCGATCCCTCAAGTGCAGGAGGAGGGGTAGCGCCCGTAATTGCTATATACCAAGAAGGCACGCCATTATTCGGAGGGTTGACTGGTGATGACATATATTTACACTCCCAGGTGTTTAAAACTTGATAAGACGATCGTTTAAATGTCCGCTATATCAGGGTTTGTTATAACTTGCTCGATTTCTTTTTTATGGAATGATGTTGGCTAAATCTGCAAATAGCGCTGCTAAAGCACTATTGGCAACATCAGTTGCTTCAATAAAGTTCGCATCTGTATCTTTTCCACTCTCGGGCTTAGCGGTAAGAGCACGTATAAATGCAATATTTACATCATTTGTGTGATGTTGCTCGGGTGAGATCCAGAAATTCGTCAAAAGGTTCTCATTTGCAAGGCTTAGATTTCTGGCTGCTACGTCTAATCTTATGTTCAGCGCATTATTTTTATCAGTTAAAGAGTTTCTAAAAGCTTTTTTAGCTGCATCATCTTTGCAGTCGTTAAATGCTTTTCTGATATCTTTTAACACTTGATTCATCTCATTAATAGCGGCTTTCATTTCATCTTTCGGATCATAGGAAGAATCCACCGATACCGTAGCAGCTACTGAGGCGCTGTTTGTATGACTGGCCATATACCAAAAAGGTACGCCACTGGATGAACTAATTGCTGTCATATTTATAACCTCATTTTCATCTATTAATTTAATATAATTCTATTTCTATATCTTTATTATATATTAAGAATATATTAATGACAAGAAAATATTATATTAATTAATTGGGCTGATCAGCTTAATAATCAAGAGGTTACGCATTAGATGGGCGTGTAAAACTTGCCTTCTAAACAGATCTCTTTCAAGGACTTACGCGAACTGGGTTGTTCACGTGCCTGAAGCTCAGCAGGCAGCTTTTCTTTAGGGGCTCTTTTTCCAAGTGCAATCATGGCCATAACTTCGAATTCTTCGGGAATTTCTAGGTCTTTGCGGGCTTTTTCATAATCAAAGCCTTCCATTCCATGCGCCACAAATCCGCGACTGGCAGCTTCCAGGGCAAGAGCCATCCAAGCAGCTCCTGCATCGAAACTGTGAGTTATTGAAGGCTTATTATTATGCTCGAAGGTTTTCCTGGAAATCACAACCACTAGGGCAGCAGCGTTCTTAGTCCATTTTTGGTTAGATTCGCCCATGAGGTCAAAAAAGAGCTTCCAAGAAGGAGTATTGCGCTTTGCATAGAGGAAACGCCATGGTTGGCCATTATAAGAGGAAGGGGCCCAGCGGGCAGCTTCAAAAAGCGGCATTAGCTCCCCCTCACTCATCTCTTCTCCTGTCATCGAACGTGGCGACCAGCGATTCAAGATCAGGGGATGAATAGGATAGGTGGGCTTACGTGTAGCCTGCACCTCTGGGGTGAGTTTATCTTCCGCCATACTCCTATTCTCCTTATACTATTGAATTCGAAAATAGTAGAAAGAGATGAAAGAATGGAAGAAAAAAAGTTTGCCACGCTCTATCTAGTACGACATGCCGAGACCGACTGGAATGCAGAAAAACGCATTCAAGGACGCATCGACCGTCCGTTAAATGAGAAAGGAAAAGATCAAGCTCTTGAGGTCGGATTGAAGTTAGCCTCTTTGCAAGCAGCTGCTATCTACGCCTCGCCGCTAAAACGTGCTAAACACACAGCAGAACTAATCGCCACTTACCAAACATGTACGCTGGCTTTTGATGAAGATCTACAAGAAGCCGCGTATGGTTCAATCGAGGGATATACGCAGAGCGAGTTTCGTCAACGTTTTAACGATCTTTTGGAACAACGTGAAAAACTCAGCTTAAATGAGTGGTGGACATTCAAAGTACCACATGATGCCGAAAGTCCAGCTGAAATTATCGCACGCGTGCTGCCAGCTCTATATCGCATCGCAGACAGGCATTTAGGAGAGAGTGTTTTTGTTGTTACGCATGGTTTTGTGATGCGCACATTGATTGCCTATTTCAGCAAAGTTAACGAGCGCGATATCCATGTATCTAATGGTGAGATTCGTGTTTTGAAGGGAAATGCGCATGAGCTAGAACTTCAGGAAGCCGCGACTGGCTCTTCTGTTTGACCGCATGCGGTTATGCGATCATAAACCCAAGCGAGGGGAGGCATAGCTGCTCTTGCGGCTTTTCCCCAAGTAAAGCCCTCTTCGTCAAGCGCTGCACGTCCATAGATATAACTTAACGTGCTAAGTACTCCACCCGCAGTCAATAGAAGGAATGGAATAAGTGCTGGGCACGCGAGCAAGGTGCAGAGAAAGCCTGCTGCCGAAAAAGCGAGTGCGATGAGTCCTAAGATGTGAATAACCAATCTCTTTTTGCCTTGTGTGTCGAGAGCTTGCAGGAGATTTTCAGCTTGCTCTCTTGCTTCGCGACGTGCAAGGGGAGTCAATGTTGGATCTTTTAGGGCATTCATTAGAGGTTTAAGTTCATTTGCCACCTTCAGTCCACACCAGGGCTTAACCCTGCGATCGAGATTTGCGCGTTTAGCTCTAGTAAGATTTGCGGCCATATTTACGTATTCTTGGCGCTGCTCTTTGATCTCTAGATTTGGAAAGTTTCGCTGGACCAGATTTGCCATGCGTGTTTTTTCTTCCACTGTAAGGCTTAAATATTCAGCATCGAAATAAGAGAGACCATCGAGGAGCATCTGATCTTTTAGCGTCGCCAATAAATCATGATTAGCAAGCAGCCCATGCTTCTCTTTCACACTTATGGTTAACTGGCGATGTAGAACTTTAGCTTCTTCAGGCAGAGAATCTTCAGGATTTGCTGCAAGCCAGGCTTCGATATTGCTGCTCTGTTCAAGAGGATTGCTTGTTAAAAGCGTATTGAGTTCTTTTAGGCTGCGTGTATGCGTATGAGATAAAAGCTCGATTGCGCGCCCGACACATATAGATTCATAAATTCCCTGTACGACGCAGAAGCCAATCCCTAAAACAAGCGCAGGTGCGCCAAAGATGCCTGTCACCGGATCCAGAGCATCAGCCATCGATTCGTAGATAATATACCCTAACTCAAGAAGCCAAGTGAGTGCTGCTGTAATTGCCTGAAAGAAAGCTAGAGGCATACCAGCGAGTCGCAGTTGAGCATCTAGTTGCGCTTCAAGATCTCCTGAGGCTTTAGCACGCACCCATCCCGTTAATGTCGAGACGAGGTCCATGGGCATCCAAATAATATTAAAAAGGCCAGGCGTCCATGTCCAGCCAGGGCCGTCATAGGTTTCGAGCGCTTCACTTGGCGGCAATATAAAGTCATTCTCCTCTCCTGCAATAGGAAAGGTAAAAGGAACAGATGCCAAATGGGGAGGTGTAATTAAGTTTGCGGCCATAAATTTTTTTTGTTTTTATGAAAATAATTTTAAATGATTTCTGTCATTAAATCAACATAATGCTAAATATTTTGAATTATTCTTTAATTAAAATATTTACTTTACGATATGGGGTATATATTTTTTTTGATTTTTATAAAACCGACTAGTGATTAGAGTTGAAATTTACATTTCTTCAATTTGGAGCATATAATGCGTAAAGATATTTTTTTAATCGGGTCGATCTTAACGTTAAGCAACATATCCTCTATCACAGCAGGGACGGAAGTGGCTGCGGCTAAGCCATCTAAAGAGCCAATTACTAAACCTGTGGTTGATTATCAAGCTAAAACCTATACAAATCTCCTTGGAATGCCCGGGTTTTCTGATGACCTTTTAAACATGCATTTTCAGCTCTACCAAGGATATGTAAAAAACACCAATTTGCTGCTAAATACCATAAGAACTATGGCGCTTAGTGGGGAGGAGAATCTCTATCAATGGGGAGCGTTGAAACGACGCTTAGGATGGGAGTTTGATGGGATGAAGCTTCATGAGCTCTACTTTGAAAACTTAGGCGCACAGACAGCTTTAGATAGAAACACGGCCTTTTTCCAAGCTATTCTGAAGGATTTTGGTTCATTTGAGCAGTGGAAAAAGGAGTTTATTGCCACAGGTCTTATGCGTGGCATTGGCTGGGCAATTCTCTATCGCGATCCGCAAAACGGACGTCTAATCAACGTTTGGATTAATGAGCATGATCTTGGGCATCTAGCCGGTGGCGATCCGCTTTTAGTGATGGACGTATTTGAACATGCATACATCACTCAATATGGTCTCGACCGAGCAAAGTACATCGGCGCATTTTTTGATAACATCAACTGGAGTGAAGTCGTCAAACGCTATAATTCGTCGAAGTAGTTATTTTTTGCGGATTTGTAGTACAAATGCGAAAAGGGTTACAAGACTGATTAAGCAAAAGAGCCCTGAAGGTAAAAAGCGGAAAGTTTGTGAATAGCGGAAAGTGAAAAAGGCATCCAAAATGATGATTAAGCTCACTGCGATCCAGATGAACGCCTTTTTCTTTTTATAGAGGCCAAAGGAGCATCCTAAGAGCAGCAAACCGAAGATCAGACCCATTGCAAGCGACATAATGCTTCCCGCAGCGGAATAGCCGGCAATACCGCCTAAAAGGATTAAAAGAGCATAAATTGTAAGGATTAGGGTGGCTTTCTTCATGGTTTCCTTAAAGTCTTAATTGTTAGTGATTTGCGTTAATTTGTCTCTGTTAAAGAACTTGACCTTGAATAGATTTTAGTGTATGCTTATAGCATATTTTTTTAATTTAGCTAATAATTATGTTTAAACCGGCCCGTAGAGTATATGAGTGGGCATCTCAGAAAGCTTACTCTCCTAAAGCACCTCTTTGGCTTGGGCTGATTTTTTTGCTTGAGCTTGTGCTCTTTTTACCACTTGATGCACTGCTCATGCTCTTCTGCTTAGAAAATCCTAAAAGACGTTTCCTCTATGCCTTGATGGCCACACTTGCTTCTGCCATAACAGGAATATTGGGATATTTAGTGGGTTATCTGCTTTGGGATTTAGTGGGGCCCTATTTAATCGGAACGCTCATCTCTGCGCAGTTTTTTGAAAATATCGTACAACATTATAACGCATACGAGCAGTGGGCAGTGCTGATTGGAAGCTTACTTCCTATTCCTTTTAAGGTAGTCACCATCTCTGCCGGCTTTTGCCAGCTCAATCCATTCACTTTTGTTCTTTGCGTGATCATTGCCCGGGCATTACGTTTCTTTACCTTAGCTGAAATGATGAACCGTTGGGGCGTGCAAATTAAACAGTTTATCGACCGCAATTTTAACCGCATTCTGATGGCAGTTGGTGCCAAGGTTGCAATTGGCTTTACCTTCTTTTGGGTGCTCACCCGCTAGTTATGAAGACGCATATTTTAACTTCCGAAGAGATCGATCGAGCAGCTGTATTTTTACGCGCTGATGAAATTGTCGCATTTCCCACCGAAACGGTTTATGGATTAGGTGCGCGTGTATTTAGCCCCGCGGCTCTTCAGAAGATTTTCTTAGCAAAAAATAGACCGGCAGATAATCCGCTTATCGTTCACATCTCTGCTTATAGCCAATTAACTTCTGTTGCAGACAAAATTCCCTTGGAGTTTTATTTGCTAGCCGAAGCCTTCTTCCCAGGACCTCTAACGGTGATTTTAAAGCGTAACAATAGAGTTCCTGCGCTTGTTTCGGCAGGGCTTGATACGATCGCCATTCGCATGCCTAAACATCCTTGTGCTAAAGCTCTGATTGAAAGAGTAGGGGAGCCTATCGCAGCGCCCTCGGCTAATCTATCGGGCAAACCAAGCGCCACGCTTGCAGCGCATGTTTTAGAAGATTTTGATGGAAAGATTGCTGCCATTATTGATGGGGGCAGCAGCGAAGTGGGTATAGAATCAACTGTGATCAACCTAGCTTCGAGCGCACCTCTTCTGATGCGTCCAGGTGTAATTACCAAGCAGCAGATCGAAGCCGTTTTAAAACGCGAGATTGAGGTCTGTCTTCACCCTGGAAAGGGGAAAGTCGTATCCCCAGGCATGAAATACCGCCATTATGCACCCAAAGCTCCCATTTTGCTGTTTAAAAGCATAGACGAACTTCGGGCTTATCTTACACAGGCGTCGCTTCAAAAGAGGCTGCTATTGGCTAGGCAGAAGATCGAAGGGCTAGAAGGCGTCTCTTTTTATCCTCTGTCTGTGCATGAGCTTTATGCCAGTTTACGTCATTCGGATCGCGAAGGCTGTTATGCCGAGATTTTAGTTCTTTGTGATGCCGCCATTCAGAAGGATGTAGCCCTTATGAATCGTCTGATTCACGCTTCTGCAAATTAAAATATTCAGTTGTCGATATTTAGCGAATAAATAGCTTTATTATTAATTATCATTTAAATTATAATTACACCTTAATAATAAATAGAGGTTAATTATGTCGATTTTATTAGTTGATTCGCAAGGGTCTATAATCCCACAGGCTCCTATTGATACAACACCAGCAAAAGCTGTAGCGTCTGATCGTTTTTGCTGCGCCCTTCAATTAATCATCGATTTGATCAGCTCTATATTTTTTAAGCTGGTTGAGCCTGTCATCGCCTTATTTACTGGAAAAAATGCAGCTGAACGCGCAGTCGACACTGACTATACAAATCTTTTCAATCGACTCCTTGAACACGAAACATTAAAGCAAGTGGCAGCAGAGCATCCTAACACCAAATGTAATGCCATTTTCCAGCATGTGGTGAACAATATTAATGACTGCTTAGTCGAAGAAGAAGGTAATTATCAACTATTTGGACTGACTGAAAAAGCAGAGGGTAACTTTAACTTATGGTCCGCATCTAGAGATTGGCTGGGAGGCGAGTTCTCTTCTATCGCCAATCGTTTTTCACGTACCGATACCATTCGTCTTCTTAGTTATGAAGATGCTGGTATGCTTCAGAGCTTTTTAAACGTGATGCATTTGATGCATATCGGTTTTAGCAAAATTGAGATCTCCCAAATTGCCGCTGATGAAGCGCAATTTGTAAAGTTCAAAGCGCTCGTTTCAAAGCTTGCGGCCGAAAGGGGAGTGCAGGTCACTTTCCCAGCCCACACAGCTGATGCACAGGTTGATCTAATTACGGCAATCGGCCTGACTGATCATGAAGCACATAAAAAAGCTCTATCTGCCTTAAATGATCAGCTGAGTGAACAGGGCGGTCTTTTGATCGGCATAGATGATTACACGGCTTGTCTTACTAACAGAGAGTAATTAACAGCTCGATCACAATGAAGAGCAACATCAGAGACAGCAGTAGCTTGCCACCTGGCAGCTGCTGATGTTTTAATGTCAGTCCTTGTTTATATCTTCCATTCCAGACCATCAAGATAGGTAATGCTCCAAGTAGGAGAGCTACGCCAATTCCCCCTGCGTAATTTAAGGCCTGCAAGAAGATGGTTGGATCGACTAAAGCGATCAGTGTGGGAATGACAAAGATGACTCCGCAGATACCCACTTTATACCAGCCTCGGTTAGGAACTTTAAAACCATCAGCCAAGAAGTCCACAAAAGCGATGGCAATTCCAATATAAGAGGTGGTGAGAACAAAGAAGGCAAACGCTTGTCCAACAGTAATAAGTGTGGGATTTTGGATAAAAGCGCCTAATGGGTGGACAGCATTTTGACCTTGTTGCAAGGCTTCCTTCAGCCCGCCAATGCCTTCTAATGGGATAATCCCTAAAATTAGCATCTCCCAGATCACATAAATGAGAAAAGGAATCGATGTGCCGATGATGATGGCCAGGCGCACCTTTTTCACTTCACGGTTCATGTAGCTCATGAGGGTGGGAATAAGACTCTGGTATCCAAATGCAGTAAAAACAATCGGCAGCGCACCCCAAGCCCGCGTCCAATTCGCAGAAAGCAGCTTGTTTACCTCAATATGGGAAAATGAAGCTGTGACAAAGACCAAAAAGGTCAAGATAGCACCGGCCATGAGTAATAAATTCAGCCGATCCACCCAACGCGTTCCAAGGTAGACCACCGGAGCGAAGAGAATAAGATAGAGCAAAATGCTGCTCCAAGGAGCTCCCGAGGTTCCCATGAGCTGTTGCAGGACGCTGCCTCCTCCGGCAAGATGCGCTACCATTAAACAGAAAAATAGAAAGAGGTAGAGGATCCAGCAGGCGATTTTGCCAGTTCTGCCCAGAAGATGGTGCGAAAGGGTAATAAGGTTGGCATCTTTTGGCATCCAGATGCACGCTTCGAGGATAAGAAGACCGGTGCCTAACATGAAGAGCCAGCAAACCAAATAGATCAAGAGAGCTGGAAAGAATCCTCCTTCTGCGGTAGCGACAGGGAGGGCTAACATTCCCACACCTAAGCTTGTGCCTGTTACGAGAAGAGTACCACCCATTAAGTGGCCCAAGGATTTCATGACTTGCATTTAGTGCTCCATATTAATAAGAAATTTAACCACAGAGACACAGAGAACACAGAGGGGAAGAAAGAGATCTTGCTTTTTCGCAAGTGAAGCGAAAAAACAAGATCTCTTCGGCTTCGCCGATGAAAGGTGTCATTTTTTTTCTTAACTCTGTGTTCTCTGTGCCTCTGTGGTGGAATTCTAAAATTAAGGGATTATCTTAATGAGATCTCATCTGAAAGAGCAAGAGAAGAAACGCCAGAGGAGCTCAACGTAAGCAGAAAAGCGCCTTGATAGGGCTTGCCTTTTTTATCCACCAGCGGGAAATAGTTAGATTGCAAGTTGGCGCTTTTAATCCAGAAAGCGCTGGCCTTTTCAAAAAAAATTTTCTCCCAGAGTTTATCGAGCAATGGAGAGAACTTTTTTTGATGTGTGAAAGAAAGCTCTTGAGCGTCATGCGTACCTTTATTCATTTCAGCTGAATTCAGATAGCCGCTATGCAGCAGCTCAATTTTGCATAAATTAGTGAGGCCCATGAAGGCAAAAAAGGGCTTAACGCGTATGACTCGTGTGCGTATTCCCACTAAATCTCCATGCACATATTGTTCTGCTAAAAGATCGCCTTTTAAAGATTGGATTTTGACCAAGTGGGTAGACAAGCTAGCAGAGTGAGCGTGCAAACCAGGAATAACAACTTTGGCCAGCGGTGCGTCTTGAGCTACACGCAAAAAGCCCTGCAAAGCAAGTGAGAGTGAAAAGAGCGAAAGTAGAGCACAAAGAGCAAAGCTTTTAAAAAGCAGATGGCGCGGTCCGCGTTTTATGCGCAGAATGCTAAAAAAGATGGTTATGCATATTGATGCACCCAGAATTGAGGCTTTATCTGGCCAGAATTCGCTGAAAAGATCTTTGGGCTTTAAAAATAGCAGAGCACACGCAATAAAAAGAAAAAAGAAAAGAGCTTGAACGACGCGTGAAAAGTTTCCACGCTGTTCCAAAAGTGCGAGTAAAAATGCACGCAAAGCAAAAGCGAGTGCTAAGCAAAAACAGATGAAAAACAGCATGCGTTCTTAATCAACATGAGCTAATTTCAGCCCGATGATTCCTATGATAATTAGAACTATAGAGAGTAGGCGCACGATGTGATATGAGTCACCAAAAAAGATGATTCCGCAAGTTACCGTACCAGCAGCGCCGATTCCAGCCCAGACCGCATAAGCGGTTCCGATAGGAATGCTTTTCATGGCTTGAGAGACGGAAAAGAAGCTGAGCACGATGAAGAAGACGGTAATTAAGCTTGGAACGAGCTTGGTAAATCCCTGGCTATATTTCAGAGCAATTGTAAAGCAGATCTCAAAGAATCCGGCCAGAAACAGAAATAACCAAGCGATCGACATAGCTTACTCCAGAGATTTTAAAAATATGTTCAAATTCCATAATAGAACGACAGGATCCTTTCTATCATAACTCAATATTGAAATGGAAGCAGGGAAGAGCGAAAAAGATCTACCAGCTGAAACTGGAAGACCGAGAAAGCGCGCTGCTAAAACACGCAGAAAATGCCCAGAAGAAAAAATAGCTACTTCGCCTTCAGTTTTTGCAATTTTTTGCAGCACGCGATCAGCACGGGCGGAGATCTCTTCAAAACTTTCCCCATTTGGCACGCCATCTTTAAACAGCTCCCAATGCGGTTTTTGCTTGTGGATCTCTTCTGAAGTCAAGCCTTCATAGTCTCCATAATTCCATTCCACTAGATCAGGGTCTATTTCGACTTGTTTTGAGAAGCCTGCCAAATGGCTGGTTTCCAATGCGCGTTTAAGCGGGCTACTCCAGATCTTGGCAAAGGGAATGTGTTTTAGATGTCTATGTAAGGCAACAGCTTCGCGCTTGCCTTGTTCGGTAAGTGGTTTATCTGTCAGGCCTGTATGTTGGCCAGAGAGAGTCCACTCCGTTTCGCCATGGCGGATTAGGTAGATTTTTTTAGCGCTATTTTTCAACATATTTTGCTCTTATCTGCTCTTGGTAAAGGCAGCGCGCTAAATTGTCAAGAAAGACTGCAAAGGGAAGTTCTGGGTCTGCTACATTTCCGATTGTTTCTAGGGTGAAAGTAGTTGGCATATAGGTGCGAAAAACTGCATCAAAATAACCGTTAAACGGTTGGTTAGACACGATCAGACAGCTTCCGGGCGCTGGGCTCTGTTTTAACCACTCTTTTATGGTATCTAAAGTTGTTGGCCGGGTGTTTGTCATCGGCGCATTGACTATGAGCAGGGGAGTTTGGCGTAAACTTTGGGGAAGATCTGCTTGTGACCATAAATACAAAAACATTTCGGTTTCAGTGTTTAGAGAGGAAGTGCCTTTTTCGTGCTCAGGATCTAATGGTCTTTCACCGGTAAGCATCACTAGCTGATTGAAGCGCACGCCGCGCTTCCATTCTTGAATAAGGAATTGAATTCTCTCTTGCATACGTGGCGCGTAACCACCCAGCAGGAGTGCATATTCGTAGTGCATTTTTGAAGCAGAGACTTTTTCGATGCATCCAAGCTGAATTAAAAGTGGCCAGGCTTGTTCTTTTTTGTCCACATAGCGCTTCTCAAACTGCCAACGCTCTTTTCCGGGTTGATACCAGGCTTTTTGAGTTGCTTGGACAAGAGAAGGAAGCGTGCTGTTACTTGGTATGTCTAATAGAGACAAGAGCTCAGTGAGCGCAGGTGTAGGCTTATTATTATCGATTAAAAATGCGCGGCGTTCCAAAGGCATGTCGGCTCCTAATAATGGAACTGTTAACAAAAACGCCAAAAAAACTACAGGCTTATATAGTTTTTGGAGGTGTGCGTACATACCAGTAATTTTGTCCGTAGTCATAAGTCAGTTGCTCTCCCTTTTTAATTGCGTGAATACTCAGCAAAATAACATGGTAATAGCCATCTTTAAAAGCATAATACGGTTTTAAGTTGGGCGTTGAACTGTGATTTACAAAGCGGATCAGGTTACCTGCCGTAGCATCGATGACATAATCTCGGCCGATGGGGTCTGGGACTGGATAGCGATAGAGATAGTCATTGAGGCAATGGTGCTCATCATTTTTGCGCACAAGCCCGGTATATTCTCCGACAAAAGCTCCTTCTTGGAGCTCCTCTTCTGCAAAAAGCCCCCATCCAACCGGCTCTTCACATGAACGTACAGATACTTGGGGAATGTAAGCTTGTTCAATCTCGGCTTTAAAGAGAATTCCATTGTACAAGTGATCGGGCAGTACCGCGCCATTTTCCCACTTTTCTAATCCTTTTTCTAAAATCTTTTCTTCCGGATTAAAAGTAAGATGCGGAAGATAGTGGAAGTTTAAAAGCAACTCGAGTTCACTTAGGGAATATTGACTTGGAGAGGAGGAGCCGCTTTGCCAGAGAGTAATTTGATTAAGGTTTTGCATGCTGATACTTCTGAGAGCCGAACGTATTTACTTCAAGAATTTGAAAGTGCTATGCAGCTCGCGTTTCTTCCCAATTTAACATTTCCAAAGAGCAAAGTCTTCGACAAAGTGACAAAGCTTTGTCAAAAAGCTCAGCGCAAAGGGGAGATCGAAAGAAAGCAGAAATGGCTAGGCGTGCTTTTTGCAGATGACATCGAACGCGGCCGGCATCCTGAGTTGCTCATTCAATGGATCGATGAGCAGATCGGTTACGGAGTATATGCTGAAACGGATCTTCCACCTTTTACTTTTATTGGGGAATACACGGGCACGGTGCGTAAACGCTGCCGAGCAGATAAGAAAAACAGCTACTGTTTTGACTATTCGATTGGCGAAGGCAAGAAAAGCCCTTTCATCATCGATGCAGAAAAGCAGGGGAATATTACGCGTTTCATCAATCACAGCAATACACCGAATCTGGAGCCGGTTTCCGTTCTGTCTAATGAGTTAATGCATGTGATTCTTCTTACCCGGCACTGGGTAAAAAAGGGCGAGCAGCTAACTTACGACTATGGTGAAGAATACTGGAAAAAACGCGACGCCCCAAAAATCCTCTGAGTAAAAATAGACCTCTTGCGTAATTCGCTTTGTCCGAAAAAATCGAAGATTTTTTCTCTGGTTTTTAGAGCCAGCTTGCTGGCTCGTGTCGCATTGACGAGGCGACCCCAAATTGGATCGATGAGGAGATGCGATAAAAACCAGAGGAAAAAGGGTGGTTTTAGCGGGCAAATGGAATTACGCAAGAGGTCTAATAAAACAGAAAAAGATTAACGCAAAGGCGCCAAGCCGCGAAGAAGAAGAATTTTCTTTGCGGCTTGGCGCCTTTGCGTTAAATTCCGAATGTTGAATTCTTAGTTGATGCCCAGGAGTTCCATGTCGAAGATGAGCGCCATGTTTGGCTCGATCTCTGGACCAAATCCACTTTCGCCATAGGCTAGATAAGAAGGAATGAAGATTCTCCACTTGTCACCAACTTTCATTTTCTGCAGAGCTTCGCCCCAACCAGGAATCACGCGATTAACTGGGAAGGTCTGTGGCTTGTTGCGCTGATAGGTGCTTTCAAATTCTTTTCCATCGATGAAGTAACCCGTGTAATGCACTGTTACCACATCAAGAAGTGTAGGTGTAGCGCCTGTTCCGGCTTGCAGAACTTTATATTGAAGACCGCTGGCCAGTGTGCTTACGCCTTCGCTATTTTTATTTTTCTCAAGGAACTGTTCGCTTTTAGATTTATTGTCTTGAGCGAGTTTTGCCACATACTGTTTCTGCTGTGCCTCAACTTGTTCGCGAATTGCATTTAGAACAGCCTTGATCTCATCGACAGATAGCTTTGGCTCAGCTTGTCCAAAACCATCTTGGAAGCCTGTGACCAGAAAATTTAAGTCCATTTCTTTAAACTGTTCGCGCAGCTGTTTGCCTGTTTCGAGACCAATGCAATAGCTAGCTTTTTCACGACTGGTATTCATCTAAATTTCCTCCAAAAATTAAAGACTAAAGATATAAATGAATCCCTAGAGCTTCGTCTACAAAAATATTTTGTAGGTTGAATTATTGTAACCTGCTGATTCTAAATGGTTTGATCAAGCTGGCTTTTTGTGCATTTCTATGTTAATATTTTCCACCTATGCAAATTACAGTTTCTGAGTCAGTAGATCTTTTAGCCCTTCTAAAGCAGCACTTTCCTGAGAGCTCGAACAATACCTTGCGTTCTTGGCTTGAAAAAGAGCGTGTGACCGTGAACGGACGCATCGTTAAAAAAGGGAATAAACGCGTACAAAAAGACGAGGTCGTCTCAATTGGCAAAAAAGCTAATTTTATTCGTCAGGATATGCGTATTTTTTATGAAGATGCCCATTTGGTTGTGGTTTATAAGCCCGAGGGGCTGCTTAGCGTAGCTACCGACTCTGATCTAACCATCAGCGCGCATGAGATCCTTAAACGGCGCACAGATGGCCGTATGGTTTATCCTGTGCAACGCTTAGATCGCGAAACGTCAGGCATCATGGTCTTTGCGTATAGCGAAAAGGCGCGAGATGGCCTCAAGAAGCTCTTTCATGACCATACGATTGATCGCGAATATAGCGCGATTGTAGAAGGGGTTTTAAAGGAGAAGAAGGGGAGTTGGGAGAGTTATCTAAAAGAAGACAATAATTATGTGGTGAAAAGCACCTCTTCGCCTGAACAAGGCAAATGGAGCGTCACGCATTATGAAGTGTTAGCTGAGACCAAAACACACAGTTTAATGCGCTTTCGCCTTGAAACAGGCCGGAAGAATCAGATTCGCGTGCATTGCAAAGAAGCTGGGCATCCCATTGCGGGAGACAAAAAATATGGTGCGGCAACGAATCCCGCCTCGCGGCTCTGTTTGCACGCTTGCAAGCTAGGCTTTGTCCATCCAGTTACTGAGCTGCCACTTCTCTTCGAAGTGCCTCTTCCTGAGGCTTTTCATAAGGTTTTTCCTAAGTTTAACTAAAAAAATAAACGCAAAGACACCAAGTCGTGAAGAAGATGAGTTTTCTTTGCGACTTGGTGTCTTTGCGTTTATTTTTAGAGACTTACTTTATCCGCTCGCGATTCTTCCACGCAGATATTGTGTATGGGCTAAGCTTTTTGCGTGGCCATAACGATCATCGCTAGAAGCTAGGCCGAAGGCTGCCGCAAAGATCGGACGTCCGTAAAGCGCTCGCTCGAAGCTCGTATATAGTTTTTTCCCATCATTGGGCCTGACGATTCCATACAAAGCAGAGAGAGGCAGGCAGACAAGCGCAACTGGAGTAAATAAGATGCGTTTGATGTCTAACCACATTGCAGCTTTTAAAGCTTTCATGGGGTGTTTTCCCGCAAAGAATGCAGAGTCGGTAGGGTAGTCGACTGTGATGATTTTCTTGATTCTATAGAGTGCATTAAAGAGACACCCAAATGGTTGAGCGATAAGTGTAACGAAGAAAACCAGGGTACACTTGAAACTCACCCAAGATTCTGATTCATGCAGGTAGTAACGTCCCGTACTTTTGTCTATCACGTTTGTGGGTACAGAACCCCATATAAATTTATGTGGATCAAGCGGGCTTTCTACTGGCCAAGTTGGGCAGTTTTTATCGTTATCTAATTCCCAGTTATTAATCGGGTAGAAGTCTTTGAATGTAAGAGAGGGGGCTGGCTTTGTAATCTGTGACATTTAAATACCTTAAATTAATTGTTAATGTTGAAATATATTATACAACATTATCAATAAAATTTAAAGTATATAATTATAAAATAACTATATATTTATCTTATTGACTGTCAGGCACTTATGATTAGAAGGTCTTTTTTACCAAGACGTTCTTCTCGCCTTCGGTGCGCGCTACCAGTACGGCACAGCAACTATCGCTAAAGACGTTAACTGTTGTACGGCACATATCGAGCAGACGATCGACGGCAATAAATAAGCCAATTGCCTCTGCAGGAAGCCCTAACGCCTTTAAAATGACAATCACGGCCACCATGCTGCCGGCTGGTATCCCAGCTACGCCCATGGAGGTAATCAAGGCCAAAGAGATGACGATAAATTGAGTAACAAGCGAGATTTCAATTCCGTAGATTTGAGCTACGAAAAGTGCCGCCACACACTCATAAAGTGCCGAACCTGCAAGGTTGAGAGAGATTCCGAGGGGAACAACCAAGCTCGAAATCCGGTTAGACACGCCAGCGCGTTTTTCCACGCAATCTAATGTAACTGGAAGGGAGGCCGAAGAGGAGCTAGTAGAAAAAGCTGTCACGAGTGCCGGTGCCATGGCGCGGAAGTGATTTATCGGGCTGACTTTACCCACAAATTTAAGCAGCAGTGGCAGCACCACGAACATGAAGAAAGCCAAAGCTAGGATCACTGTGAGTGAAAACCAGAGTAGCGATTTTAAAGAATCAAGGCCGGTGGTTGCGAAAACTTTCGCCACGAGACAGAAAACTCCAAGTGGTAGAAACTTCATGATCACATGCGTAATGCGGATCATAGCCTGAAACACACCCTGCCAGAAACTTAATAAAGTATCGGCGTATTTATCAATTCTAGACATCGCATAACCAAAAAGCAGCGAAAAGAAGATAATACCGAGCATATTGCCCTTCGAAAAGGCATCGAATATGTTTGCAGGGATGATTTGAAAGAGCAAATCACCCGCTGAATTCAATTTTTGCGCGGCGAGATGTTCTGGGCTGGTAGCATACTGCTGCGCTTGCTGGGTCATCGCTTCAGAAACCCCATCCACGCCAGGTCTAATCATATTTACGAACAAAATGCCAGTCAGCACAGCTAAAAAAGTGGTGGTGATATAAAAACCAAAGGTCTTAAGCCCAAGACGGCCGAAGGTGCTCTCACTGCCCATTCTGGCGATGCCGCTAATGATCGAAGAAGCAACTAGGGGAACAACGATCAAGGTCAAGGCGCGGATAAATAAAGTGCCGATCACGTCGAATAGAGAATAGAAGGTGATTCCAAAAAGCGCGCTTTTGGTTCCTACAAGCGGCCCTATAACGATGCCAAGGGCGATAGCGAGAAATACCAACCAAGGCGACTTTTTGCTTTTCTTCTTAGGGGGGGCAGATTTTGTTCTCTTGGCCATAAGTTTTCCTTCTTTTTTGGTTATTCTCGGCATTGTGCCCAGCGAGGATTTATGGAGCTATTGAAATTTTACGAGCCAAAAAGCCGACGTGAAACGTATAGAGGAAAAGTAAGTAGAGGAAAATCTAATGGGTAAAAGTGTTGCGCATAAATTGATCGAAAGCCATCTGGTTTCTGGCAAAATGAAGATTGGGGAGGAGATCGGGCTAAAGATCGATCAAACGCTTACTCAAGACGCCACAGGCACCATGGTGATGCTGGAGCTTGAGGCGATGGATTTGCAAAAGGCACACACAGAAATCTCTGCACAATATGTCGATCATAACTTGCTGCAAACCGACTTTAAGAACGCAGATGATCATATCTTTTTGCAGAGCGCTTGCAAAAAGTTCAACATCTGGTTTAGCCGGCCCGGCAATGGGGTTAGTCATCCTGTGCACATGGAGAACTTTGGCATTCCTGGAAAAACTTTGCTTGGCTCCGATAGCCATACGTGTGCAGCGGGGTCTATGGGAATGCTAGCGATAGGCACGGGTGGTCTTGAAGTAGCGCTCGCGATCGCCGGTGAACCATTTTATGTGCGCATGCCCAAAATTTTAGGTGTGCGCCTTGTCGGAAAATTACCAGCTTGGGTTAGCGCCAAAGATGTAGTTTTAGAGATGTTGCGAAGGCATGATGTGGATGGGGGAGTAGGGCGGATTATTGAATATTATGGGCCCGGCCTTGAAAATCTCACTGCCATGGATCGCCACGTGATCGCCAACATGGGAGCCGAGATGGGAGCGACCACAAGTGTTTTCCCCTCCGATCAAAATACGCGCGCTTTTCTAAAACAGCAAAGCCGCGAGAAAGACTGGAAGGAGATCTGTGCAGATAAAGATGCCACTTACGATGAACACGATGAGATCGACCTCTCAAAATTAGAACCGCTCATCGCATGCCCTAGTAGTCCAGGAAACGTGGTGCCAGTTTCACAAGTTGCCGGAAAAGAAGTTTATCAGACCATGATCGGCTCTTCGGCGAATCCAGGCATGCGCGATTTTGCGATTTCCGCACTTATTGTAAAAGGAAAGCGCGTAAACGAGCGTGTTTCTTTGGATATCATTCCCACCTCACGTCAGATTCTCGAGAATTTAACCGTTATGGGACATTTAGAAGCTCTGCTGCACGCAGGGGCCCGAATTCATCAGCCTGGCTGTAACGGGTGCATCGGCATGGGACAAGCGCCGGCAAGCCATAAAATCAGCCTTAGAACCGTTCCGCGAAATTTCCCTGGACGCTCAGGGACAAAAGATGATCTGGTTTATCTCTGTAGCCCAGAAACAGCCGCTGCATCTGCTTTAACAGGCGTGATCACCGATCCACGCACTTTAAAGATGGCCTATCCCGAATTCAAAGAGCCAGAAAAGATTCTTCTCAATCCAGAAGCCTTAAGCGCTCCTCAACATGATCCAAAAACAAAATTGGAGATGGGGCCGAATGTTAAGCCACTTCCGATCTTTCCAGAACTCGAAGATCAGATCTCTGGCCCCGTGCTGCTTAAAATGGGGGATAATGTCTCGACAGATGAGATCTTGCCAGCTGGCACCAAAGTTTTGCCTTTTCGCAGCAATATCCCAGCTATAGCGCAGTTCACTTTTTCTCAACTCGATGAGAGCTATGCAGAGCGCGCGCTAAAATATCAAAAAAGCGGCTCATTACTTGTTGGGGGAGCAAACTATGGCCAAGGATCTAGCCGAGAGCATGCGGCCATCGCGCCACGCTTTTTAGGCGTGCGGGCTGTAATCGCCAAAGGCTATGCACGGATTCATCGCAAGAATCTGATTAATTTTGGAATTTTGCCTCTCCTTTTTGATAAAGAAGAGGATTACACTCAGATCGATCAAAACGATCTCTTGGAGATGCGCGATATTCGCAAGACAATCAAAGCAGGCTCAACGATTGCTGTATTTAACAAGACAAAAAATCGCACCTTCCAAGCCAAGCATAATCTGAACGCGCGTGAACTTGAAGAGATGCTCGCTGGCGGCCTCATCAATGTAAAAAGGGTGTCTACGAAACTTTAACAAAAATGATCTTGTTCGTTGGATCTTCAGAATTTTTATATTGAAGACAGTGATTCGCCACCCGCGCGGCATGATCATTACCGCGTACTCTAATCATTCCGATTGCCGGATCGATTAAATAACTTAGCTGAGCGTCGACTTTGATGTACGCAAGGCGATGGCTTGGCAGGAATAATTCATAGAGACCAGCCTCAAGAGCACCTGCAACTTCTGCTTGTTTCTCAGGCGGTGCTGAAAAGAGGACTTCGCTTATGGGATCTCTCTGAAGGTTTAATAGTTTGTTTTCTGGGAAATGCAGCGCGTGTAAAAGTGCAGCTTGCTTAGGAGCCCCTGGATAGAATTGGGCTGCAATTGTGCATAAGTGAGCTTCTAAATCAAAGCCTTCAGTTTTGGTATGTAAATAGAGGGCGAAAAACCAGTTGGTTATCCCTCTACATACTCCACTATTCCAGAAATTAATCAGCTCTTGATCTTTCATTACCTGAGCCATTTCTGGATCGGGTTGAAGTGCTGTGCTAGGGAGGTTTGGCTGTAGATAGATTTCATGTGCAGAAAAAGCGTAAAGGTTAAAAAGAGGCGCGATCAAGTCCGATCCATAGGTATGTAGCCAGAACAATAGACTAACTTCAGATGCTTGATGCTTAGCCATAAGGCTGCAGTGGCAGGAGAGGTCTCTTAAGCCCACGCAATCTGCAACAAAACTCACGCAGCTCAAAAAGATGACCAAAATCATTCGAAAGGGGGCAGTCACCACCAGCCAGGTCACATTCCAGCAATTGGCGAGCTGATGCGGCTTATTATGAGCAACTTGCTGCAGGATCTGTTCGATTTCAGCGTCTGCATTTAAATACCCTCTAATTGCTGCACTTGAATTAAGCAGGTCTATATTAAAGTTGTTTGTCATAATATTTAATTAAATGTTTTTAATAATTATATCGTAATTATTTAATTTCTGATATGTTAAAAATAGAGTATACAGCAATCAGGTGTCACGATGTTAGAGGGTAAAGACAAAACAGGATACGTCTGGGTGCAGGATTTGCGCTATGACGATTATTACTACTTAAAAGATTTTGAACACCTGGTGGTGATGAAAGTTAACGATTATAGCGCAAATCTCCCTCGTCAGCATTGGGAAGCGATCGTCTATGAAGATGAGAGCTGCAGCAAGATCATTGGACGTCAGGAGTGCAAGACTAAAGAAGAAGCTCAAGGCTTCCTAGAGCGTTTCGTTGAAATCTCCCTGCGCAACCGCCGCAAAACTGCTTAACCAGCATTCTTAGTTACTCAAATTAATTTTTTAATTTGTTCGCGAATTTACATTGATTTGTTTTAATTTGATTAATTGATTAAAACTGCCTATGTAGTTATATTATTGCAAATAACTAATAAGGGGTTTTATGAAAAAGAGATTTGTAATTAGTGTTGTTACATTACTTGGTCTTGCAACTATTCTAACGAGCTTTGAGAGCTATGATCAT
Source organism: uncultured Chlamydiales bacterium (assembly GCA_963700985.1). Taxonomy (GTDB): domain Bacteria; phylum Chlamydiota; class Chlamydiia; order Chlamydiales; family Rhabdochlamydiaceae. The sequence goes on along the minus strand of OY969554.1, from coordinate 530,573 downwards.
AGCGCCATGGCAAAACTCGAAACAGTCGCACCCGCATTTTCTGAGGAAGCTAAGGGTTTGAATGTGACGGCTAAAAAATATACTCCCGATGAGAGTAAGGAATATCTTAACCGCAATCTCATGAGTTCAGGCTTTCAACCGATTCAAATCACGATCCAGAACAACACGGGCGATTCTTACAACTTTTCGAAAGAAGGGGTTAGCTTGCCTAGCGCTTCAGTGGCTAAGGTGGCCTTTGCTGTTTCAAAAAAAGCATTGCCAAGATCCATTGGTCTAAAAGTAGCCAGTCTCTTTTTCTGGCCCTTTATGATTCCAAGCACGCTTGATGGGATCTACGAACTCAAATCTCATCTTAAAATGCGTAAAGATTATGGTGCCAAAGCCGTAAAAGATAAAGATGAGGAGATCGCTCCTTATTCTACTTTTCACCGCGTGGTCTTTGTGCCAAGAGATGCAGTAAAAGAGACGCTAACCGTTACGCTTCTGTCAAAGGATGGCAAGACACCACTTAGCTTCATCAATACAATAGAAAATGTCGAAGAGAAAGTCGCTCTCGAGAAGATTGAGTAGTTAAAGAATTACGCAAGCGCACCTCGGTGTGCTTGCACTCGTTAATTGTGGAACGAACTTAAATTTTTCATCGTCGAATATGACCTCTTTAAGAGTCGGAATTCGAGATAGAATTCGCCGAATCTTCTCAAATTTTTCATCAAGAATGGGATTGCCCGAGATATTTAGATAGGTGAGTTTCTGCAGTTGTGTAATCTCTTCAGGTAGGTCTGAGAGTTCATTCTCGGAGAGATCTAGATAAGTAAGCTCACTTAAAGAGAAGAGTTCATCGGGCAAAACTGTTAGCTCCATGTCGAACATTTTCAGCTTATTTACATTTTTAAAAAGGTGAGCAGAGGATGGATTAGAAAATTCAACTTTTATCGAAAGATAAGATTGTAGCTGGGGCAGTTTAGTATTTTGTTGTTGTAGAACCATCCACAGATTTTGCGTTGCTTCAGCAAGGCAAATCTGGTCATGTATTACATTAAATCTGTCGATGGAAAGTGTGCCTTGAAAACGCGCCCGAATCGGCTTCAATATTGTATCATCCAACTGCCTTTCAAGAGCTGCATTAAATAATCGAAATAGCGCGAAGGGATTACTCCGATCGGAGATGTTAGCACGATTAATTTGGCGTTTTTGTACATCAAATTTATCCGTACGTTGTTGCCATTTATGCAAAAGGTATCTTTCGACTACAGCTTTCCAATCTCTGCAAACAGTGATGATGCTCGCATCAAACCCTGTCCATTCGATGATCGCATTTCCCATATTATAAAGATGCAAACCTTGCTTAGGCAGTGTCGTCGCTTGATCATAAAAATTGAATGCGGCAAGAGCGCTCTCGGGTGTGCAGGATCTTGTTCTGCTGGTCATAAGACTCCATCTAAAATGATTATATTGCGATCAGCGTATTTTTGCTCAACTTGAGGGTAAATCGGGCTTGAACTGGACAATCTATTAACTCAAGCACTTGTAAAGTTGCAGACCTTTTAAAGATCAGTTTAATTCGGTCGGTGATGCGGCAGTTTATGAGTGCAATGTGTTTTAGGCTCTCAGGAGCTTTAAGTTTATCTAACTCATCCATTCGGCGGTGCCCGACAAGCGCTTCGAAATCTATAGTTTTAAATACTCCATGAATCCGAAGCTTGATTAGACGAGGAAGATGAGTAAATAGGTCGATTAGCGAGACGGGTTCATTAATTTCGAGTGTATCCAAAAGAGGAAAATTAGCGGCGATGCTACTACAAATTGATGTATAAGCTGAGACACCTAACCATCTCAAATTTGGTAATTTGCATTTGGCTAAAATAGCAACGCTAGAAAAATTACGCGGATCTATGGGCCTAATGTCTAAGCCAGTCAATCTGGAAGGAAGTTTTTGTACGATTTCCACCATCGCGTTCTCTTGCTGCTTGCTATGCCCCTGCAACTTCTCGGGCAAAATCAAAACAGTTATGCGTAAACAACTCGAAAGCGTGGTGTAAATATCTGCACTTCGATAGAGCGCACGCAAGTCTTTCAAGTTTAGAATCGTCAGGTTAGGGAATCGGTCCAGTGCCTTTAATCGAGCTATTCGTTGAGTTTGTATGGTTTCTTTTCATATCTCTGTACTGGGGTGAAACATCTCTTCAGAGCTTGTACGGAATATCTTAAAAAACTCATTGCTCTCTAGACTTTTTCTTGCTAGGTAGCGCCATGCGCGACATGTTTCTGCAGCGTTTGCGCTATCTTTTCCTGGCGAGAGGTAAGAAAGAACCAAATTTGAAAGAACTAAAATAGAAAGAGCTTTAGTAGCCGTTGGATGGCCTATGCAAGAGATGATCGAAGAAGTTGGCTGTTGGGGAATTCCAGAAGTTATTTTTGCGATTGCAGCCATAGAATGTTTAGATCCAATATTCTGAAAGATCTTAGTCCATAAGGAAATTTTCCGCGAGTAAGCGTTCGAGGAAATGGAGGATACGGACAGCGCTTAGACTGTATAGCCCATTACCCCCACTTGTTCACAACATAAGATCAATTATCAGACGTTGCGATGATTTTGGCTTTGAGGAATGAGGCGTACACCCTCGCTTAGAGTGTCTCTTTACGTTTGAAGAAGGATTTGGCTAGAAATGCAAGCCCGGTAAGACCCAGAACTCCGCCTATTGCGAGATTTTTTTTAAGTAAATTGTAATCGCTAGCCGCAGCAGAGTCTTGGGCTTTAAAATGTTTCCTGAGTTTTCTTGCATCTGCAGCGAATGTGTTTGAGGCAGATTGGTGCACTGCTTTAGAACGATCGGCAGCATCAGATGAGCGCTTATAATGATCTTCAAGCTTCGAACTCATATCAGGTCCGATTATATTACTAGCTGGACGATGGAGTGTTATATGCAAACCAGTATCACTCGCACTAATGTCTCTAATTGAGACCTTGTGTTCTGCGGATTGAGGATTTTTGCCAATTTCCGGGTGAGCGATAGTTAGCGCTGCGAGGGCTTGCGCGGCTAAGGTATTTCCTTGATCAGCAGCCAATTTATACCATTTTGCAGCTTCAACGGGATCAGCAGAAACACCTTCTCCTTTTTCATATCTGACACCTAGTTTATATTGTGCATCTGCATCTCCGCTATCTGCTGCTTTACGCAGCTGTATCAAAGAAAAATCGATTTCCTTAATCAAAGAAAAATCGATTTCCTTAAGTAACGAAGAATCTATTGGGACGATTACTGAGGAAGGAACTCGCGTTACCATAAAGGCCTCCTTGAGATTGACCAAATTCGTGAACTAAGTGGTGTTAATAGGATCAAGCCTACTAACACCATTATGTATGGTTACGTCTCTTCGCTTTAAATTTCAAGTTTCAAACGAGCGTAGTTGGTTCAGGTGTATTTTTCTTTGTTAGAGTTGACCAAGAGAGAGCAAGTACTCCGGCTCCCAATACAGCAGCGCCAAGAATCATCGGCAATCTAGTTTGAAATGGGAGGAGAGATGTTCTTGAATCTGAAGCTATCATAGGCGCTCTATGAATTTCTGGATTTACTCCTGCAATACCCCAAGCTTTAGCTATTGCGTTGGTTATCTCAGGGCCATATTTCAGATACTGAGCTGCTTGTATTGTTCTTGCCGCAAAGATAGCAAAAGTATCGTTTGGCGCTACGTTTTGCGTAGCTTTGAACCAAGTTTCGGCTATTTTTTGGAGGGGATACTCGCCTATATCCATAGCTGCATTATAGAAAACAGCATTGGGGATGCCAGAATTTAGGTGCACACCTCCCCAATCCCCTGCTTCATCATTAGGCGCATTTATATAGTCGTGCATATTCCCAACTTGCGCATCTGACTTAAGAATAGGGTGATTTACAAATGCTTTTCCAGGATTGCTCATCGAACGTAAAGCCGTTCCATTTTTCAAATCTGTAGCCACAATCAATCTGTTTCCTATTGTCCAATCCGCCTCTCTGATGGAGACTCCCATAGCTGCCGCTTGATTTTGCTTAAGAATTGCAGCAAACACATCGGAGATAGATTCATTCAGTGCACCGCTTTGATTTTCATAGTTTAGATCGGCCTTGGAATAGTAATGAACTGCGGCATGTCCAAATTCGTGAATAGTCACATCTTGGTTCAATACAAAAGGGTTAAAAACTTTGTTATCCACGTTTCCGAAAAAGATCTTCTCATGCACTGGATGCCAAAATGCATTATTGTAGGCAGAAGCATAGTGTGTGTAGGCTTTCATGCTCTTAGTAGCTGTATTCACGCAGTAGATTTTAAACGTATTGCGGAAGAATTTATCAGTGGTCTCGGTGTTAGTAAAACATGCGTGAGCCTCTGCATCAGGTACTACTCCAGGCAAAACTTTTTCTGAAGACAGAACCAATGTTTCAGTTGCATTTGAAGCATCCCATACTTCACGTGGAGATGGTTTTAAAGAGCGGGTTGCAAAATGGGCCCCATGGCGAAAATCATGAACGTTCCTCGAATGAGATGCACCCTCCGACGGAGCTTTTTCTGCTCTTAACGCACGCACAGTTTTATTTGAAAGACTTTGCAGTCTTAATCTTGAATCATCTTCAGATTTAGAGGATCCGGCAACTGCTCCGTATTTATAATCACGTGAATCCTTTTCTATCTCCTCATAATATTGAATAAGTCTATCTTGCATATAAGGTGGGATTACTGCACAAAGAGGACTTTCTAAACGCGCAACAGGTGATAGGGCCATAAGATCTCCATTAAGAGTTTGTTAAGGAGCTCAAATTTACGATTGACATCTAAAAAAGTCAAAATTTTTCTTATTTTTGTGTAAAATTTTTTATGCAGCAGAGAGGTTGCATGCAAGCAATTCAGATAGCTCAGTATGGTGGACCAGAAGTCCTTAAGATTTGTGAAGTTCAGATAGGAAAACCAGCTCAAGGGCAAGCCTTGATCCGGGTAGAAGTGGCTGGAGTTAACTTTGTCGACACCTATCAACGGCGTGGAATTTATCCAGTAAAACTCCCCTTTATCTTAGGTCTTGAAGGTGCAGGTGTTGTTGAATCAGTTGGCCCGGATGTTAAAAACGTCAAAGCTGGAGATCGCGTGGCCTTTGTGCATGAACCTGGCACATATGCGCAGCAGATCATACTTAACGCCGAACGCTTGATTCCAATTCCTGCTGAACTCTCTTTTGAACAGGCAGCCGCATTTCCTTTGCAAGGCATGACAGCGCATTATCTAATTCATGAATTTCGCAAGATAAAAGCCAATGATGTCGTGTTAATTCATGCTGCCGCTGGTGGAATGGGACTTTTGCTGGTTCAATGGGCAAAGCATCTTGGAGCAAGAGTTTTAGGCACTACTTCCTCGGAAGAAAAAGCTAAGATTGCCAAAGATGCGGGTGCAGACGAAGTGATTCTCTACACCAAACAAGATTTTGTGACAGAGGTTAAACGCTTAACCAATGAGCATGGCGCAGATCTCATCATCGATGGCGTTGGTAAAACTACTTTTCCTGGAAATTTGAAAGCAGCTGCCCTTCGTGGAAATATTGTGATCTTTGGCGCTGCAAGTGGTCCTGCAGATCCCATTTCACCAAATGCTTTAATGGGCTCTTCTCTGACGATCTCCGGCGGAAGTTTATATAACTACATTTCGACCCCAGAAGAGCAGTTTAAACGTGCCAAAGCAGTCTTGGAAGGGATTCAGAAGGGTTGGTTAAAATTGCGAATAGATCAGACTTTTCCTCTAGAAAAAGCGTCTGAGGCTCATCAGAAACTTGAAGAGAGAAAAACTTCAGGAAAAGTTCTTCTGATTACAAAGTAACGCCTAACGGAATCTTCGAAGATAAGGCTGTGCTCTTTGAAGCACTTCTAAGGCGATAATCGCTTTTGCATGCTTTTGCTGAGCAGCCATATAGTACCAATGATTGGCATCGCGGGACCTAAGCGAGTAATCGCATATTTTTCCCCATTTAAATTGCCCGTCAGCATTTCCACCCTCGGCTGCATTTTTAAAATGTACGTGGGCGGCAGTGTCGCTTTTTGCAGCACCAAGACCGAATTCGCATCTTATTCCTTGATAAAACTGCAAGACTGCCTGATCGCCTGTTACTGCTGCAGCCTGTTCTCGAACTCCAAGATGCGCTTGCACTAACCTCAGCCCATCAATATTAGCAGCAAAGTCTCTAATTGTTCGAGTGTCGAGGAGATCAAAGGCAAATTCGCGCAATTTAGGTATTTGTGTGGGCGTTGTTAACATATCTAAATATTGCGTGCATATTTGGAAGCTGCTGAGTTTGCGTTGATACATTTCAGAATGAATATCTTTGAGTTGCGACTGGCAAGAAAGATCCATAACAGTATAATTTTTGAGGGCTCTTCGGAAGATGTCGCGGCTTTCTTGTTCGGGATAAAAAAGGCAAGCAACAAAGAAACCTGTTCTAGGAGCTGAGAGGGAAACAAGCATCTGGCACAACCCGGAAATATGCCAAGGAGAAGTGGGCTGACAAGTCACATCAGATGAACTTCCATTGTTGGTCTTGAGCAGCTTTCTAGGCATTTCATTAGGAATATCCGAGTCGAAGGGCCTTTTTTTACTTAACCCAGATCCTGAGATTGCTGTCATAACTTAAAGCTCCTGTGTATTAAGGGGCTTAATATAAGACAGTCACAAATTAAAAAACGATTTTTTTATTGGTTCTTACCAGCTGAGATTGAGGCTGATCACTTGGCTGTTTTGTGCGTGCAAAGTGCGTGGGTTTGAATGTTTTGCAAGTGACGATATACATCGACAGATCGCAAAATTCCTGTGTTGGTTTTACTTACGATATAACGAAAGTGCACGACTTGGCCTTGTGCATCTAAATCCCCTGCTCGACTTGTGTCTAATTCATCTCGGTGATGGAGATAAAATTTTTGCAGTTCATTTTTAGCTATAACTGCGAGCTCTCTTTCCGCCCAAGCGGCAGACTTGGTTCCTTTAAAAGACAAACTTAGAAGAGCAGATATGAAGAAGCGGTAAACCTCGCTTGCAAACGTAGCCAGAGGAATTTGCTTTCCTATCGATACGATTAACTGGCTTGGTCTAAGATCGACTTCTATGGCAGTGACGATATGTCTAAACGAACTTTTCCGGCCTGGGTTGGCAACATGTTCATATTGTCTGGTTGTAGGAAAAGCAAAAGCTTCTAAATAAACAGTAATTCCACTGTTTGTTAATTTTGCGCTCATAACTACCTTGTTATTAAATTATAAAAATAATTATATATTAATTTAAATTATAAATCAATAAATATATTTTGAATGAAATGCCGAATCTGCTATAGCAACAAGATAAAGATTAACGAGATATGAGGAACCCCCGTGATATTAGCGATTATCTTATATGCCATACTCGGCAGCATCTCAGGGCTCTTGGCTGGGCTGTTAGGAATAAGCGGTGGGGTAGTTACTGTCCCCTGTTTATTTTTTATTTTTCGCCTATTAGATTTTCCGCTGGCTTTCTCTATGCAAGTGGCCATTGGCACTTCGCTTGCCGCCATGGTGTTTAATACATTCTCTTCCACTTTGGCCCATTCGAAGAAAAAGGCTATTCTGTGGGATCTTTTTAAAGGGATGCTACCTGGAATTATCCTAGGGTCACTTTTGGGAGCTTATTTTGGCGATTTGTTATCCAGCTTGTTCTTAGAGCTCTTATTTGGGATTTTTGCCTGCTTATTGGGTATTCAATTTCTTCACCCTTTTTTCTTGCTCAAGGCATCGAGACAGAAAACCCCCAATAAAGCAAAGCTCAGCCTTTATGGGTTAACCATAGCCTTCATTTCTAACATCCTGGGTATTGGGGGAGGTGTAATCACCGTTCCCACACTTTTATATCATCATATCCCAGAAAGGCGCGCAATAGGCACCTCGGCGGCTACAGGGTTTGTGATCACCTTTTTTGGGGCTCTTTTCTACCTGTACTTTGGCTTAGGTGAAGTGGCTGCACCTCATACAATTGGGTTTATCTATCTGCCAGCTTTTATTGTAATTGGCATAACATCTTCTATTTCAGCTGTTTATGGTGCATTTTTAACTCAAAAACTCTCCCCTCCCCTACTCCGACGCCTTTTCGGCGTTGTTTTAATCCTTGTTGGCCTTGTGATGTTCTTTGTTTAAAGGCTAAATCTCTTATTTTTAGCGTATTACGTTATAAATATATTAATTGAATAAAATTAAAATTAGATATATAATTATATTTATAATTTAACAGTATATTGGAGATAATATGAGTTCAATCAATAATAACGTAAATAAGTTGATAGCATCTCTTCCTGTGCACTCTATTGTGCAACCTAAAAAGAAATGGACGATGCTGGCTTCTGTTCTCCACTGGTTAACTAATAAATGCTCATCCCTTCTATCTACAAGCTGCAAGAACAATCTGCTTAGCGCAGTAAAATGGGCTGACTCTGAATATTATGCAAAATTTGTGAGAAGAAACGCGCAATCAGTTCGTGTAACGTTAGATGCTATTTTGCACCCAGATGCTGAAGTACTCATTTTGCGCCCACTTCCACAACTTCGTCTGACGATTGTTAAATCAAATCCTGATGAAGTGGTATTAAAACTCGCAAATCAAGCCTTTTTCGAATTTGAGGATTTGATTGTTCCTGAAGATGAAACGCCCGCAGAGCCTAAAACAACAAAAGCAGTTAGACCTGCTGTTGAAGAAGTCGAAGTGGTACGCACGAGGTTGCCTGAAAGACCTCAACGTAAACGTGCTGTTAATATGGTCACTGTCTCTAAAAACTCAAATCGACCCATAAAACTAAGAAGCGAATTGCAGCCTGACAAATCGTTTCCTGTGAGAAGAGATACCGATGAACAATTTACACCAAGAATCCCAATCTCCTAAATTTCTCCTCTTCACTTTTTAAAGCATTAAAGCTTCTTCCTTCACTGGAAGAAGCTTTTTTTATTTGAGGATAGAAAACCTGTCTGCTATCTTTCTTGCGCTTTCTTATTCAAGATCAAATCTAGCGAGGAAATCATGGCAGCGGCAGCAATAACAGGTAAACTCAAAACAGTTTTCACGACAATCGACAGTCACTGTGGGAAATTCGAAACACTTATGGTTGATAAGGCTGAAAATGTGATGGGCAGCCTGGCAAAGCACGTAGTACCTGTGTGTATTCCCTATGCGGGAGCCATGGGTATATTTATCCTTCGAGGTAATAAAGTAAGGCAAGCGGTGGGGGTTTTTGCAATATCAGTGACCGCTACACTAACAATAAGGGCTGTGAATGCAGGCGCAGCTTTGGCAATACGCTCAGCTAAGTCAGTATTAAGCGGTTCTCAGTTACCATCTGCAGAGATTTCTAGAGAGCATATTTTAGGAGATATTCCCCAAAATATAGAAGAAGCTCCTGTTCCTTTCGAGCGTAAATTGTCTCCGGTTCATCATCTTAAACGACCATGGGAAATTGCGGAGGAACGCGAGGGATGTGCCTCTAAAACACAACCTACGTTGGATGATTTTTCAGCGCAGTTACCTTCTAAAAGAAGTCTAGAACGCATCACGGTTTCTCCGACAAAAACAAAAAGTTACAATCAGTTTCTGCCAAGTATTTCAGAGCTTGATGGATTGTATGAAACAAATAAGCAGGAACTCAGCAATGAGCTTTTTGTGATTGAAGGATTATTAAAACAGGATGAGGTAAGTCCTAGAGAGTTTAGAGCGATAAAAAACTGGGCAAAACAACACGCAGATCCGGAAATTAACACTTGGGTCTTGAAATTCAATGTTGCAGCAGGGATAGCTCCTTAATTTAAATCCGATTTGTACCGCGTGCTTGGGCTCGGCTTCTTTTTTATTTGTAGGCAGAAAGCGGTGTCTGATACATTCGCACACTTATGCCTATCTATCTTTCTGATTTTCATGTGATTCGACCGACTTATGAAGCCAGCCAGCTAGAGATTCTAGAATGGATTGCATCGATGCATGCGAAGGCAGAGGCCAAAAAAACAGGTAAATCTTTAGACTTCCAATTCCATCAAGACGTGCGTCAGCGCCTGATAAAAGTGGGTGTCGGAAACGGAAAAATTCAGAGACGCGGCTCGCATATTCGCGAAGTTTTCTTTCCAAATGCCCCTGCGGAAATTTACGATCAATCAGAGTTTGCAGAAGGCTGCGGACTTAAAACGCGTACGCGCTTTTTTGAAGCGTCTGTCAATCAGTTATTCGAAGAATTTTATCCTGAAAGCTCTCTTCTACCATCTAATCTCATCCATGTAACTTGCACGGGTTATGTTTCGCCAAGTGGCGCGCAACATCTGGTTTCTAAACGAAGCTTAGGAAGTAAAACGCAAGTCACGCATGCGTATCACATGGGCTGCTACGCCTCTATCCCTGCCATGCGTATGGCCAGTGGTTTTTTAAACTCTTCCAATGCTCCTGAAGAAAGAGTTGATCTAGTTCACACAGAGCTATGTACTTTGCACATGAACCCTCTGCTGCATGAAACAGAACAACTGGTTGTGCAAAGTCTTTTTGCAGATGGCTTTATCAAGTATAGCGCATCGCAAGAACCTGGAGTTTTTAAAATCTGCGCTCTGCATGAAGAAATTTTGCCAGACACAGCTAAACACATGAGCTGGCGCTCTGAAGATTGGGGCATGCGCATGTCGATCGCTAAAGAGGTGCCCGTTTTAATTAGCCGTGCACTCCCCTCTTTCATCCAACGTTTGAAACAGAAAGCCCAATGGGAAGAAAAAGCTGACGGAGATCTTCTCTTTGCGATCCACCCTGGTGGTCCAAAAATCATCGATCAGATTAAGAAAATGCTCAATCTTTCAGATGCGCAGGTTCGCCATAGCCAAGAGGTGCTTTATAACTATGGCAATATGTCTTCTGCGACTTTGCCCCATGTTTGGGAAAAAATGGCGCGTGATAAAAATATAAAACCCAAAACTGGCATCATCAGCTTAGCTTTTGGTCCGGGACTTACTGCTTGTGGGGCACTCTTTGAAAAACATGCTTGATTACGCTTTTTTTATTCCCTTTTTCATCCAAGCAATCGCGATTGGTGTAGATGAGGTTTACTATCACATCAAACGTGGTCTTCCTCGCTGGGAACGCATCGGCCATCCGCTAGATACTTTAACTGTGGTAGCCTGTCTCTTTTTCGTGCTCTGCGTGCCCTTTTCAATGCCCATGATCAAATACTACGTAGCTCTGGCGATCCTCTCTTGTCTGATGGTAACGAAAGATGAGTTTGTGCATAAACACCATTGTCCTGTGGGTGAACACTGGCTGCATGCTCTTTTATTCATCAACCATCCTGTGATGCTCGCCTCAGCTGGACTCATGTGGGCAGCAATGAGTAGTGAATCAGGCCCCACATGGCTACTTGCGCATCTTTCCTCTCCGCAAATCTTTATCTACTTTCTTAGTGTGCAAGCAACCATTGCAGCGCTCTTTATGCTCTATCAAGCCATCTATTGGAACTTCATATGGAAACCGGAATAAACAACGATTTTTACGACACATTGGGCGCACGCTGGTATACGGCCAGCGATCATCCGGTGGCGCTTTTGCGAGCTGAAAATGCCGTGCGTACGCCGTGGATTATCGATGTGATCTCGGCTAAGTGTCCAGAGCATTGTAAAGTGCTAGATATTGGCTGTGGCGCTGGTATGCTAACCAATCGATTAGCCGAAAGAAAACATCAAGTAACTGGCGTGGATCTTTCGCCTGATAGTTTGAAAGTGGCGCGCATGCAAGATCTAACTAAAAGCGTTAAATACATCCAAGCTAATGCAGAAGCTCTGCCTTTTGATGATGCGAGTTTCGATGTAGTCACGGCCTTAGATCTTTTAGAACACGTCCACCATCCACAGACAGTTATTCGCGAAGCTGCGCGCGTGTTAAAACCGGGTGGGCTTTTTTTCTTTCACACCTTCAATCGCAATTTTCTAAGCTGGCTCTTGGTGATTAAAGGCGTGGAGTGGGCTGTGCGCAACACGCCAAAACACATGCATGTCTATGATCTCTTTATCAAACCCGAAGAACTTGCAAATATGTGTGAGCTTGCGGGCATTGAAAGTATTGAAATGCGTGGGCTTAATCCTAAGCTAAACTCCTTGTCGCTTTTGAAAATGTTGTGCACGCGAAAAGTTCCAGCTGATTTTCGCTTTCAGTTCAGCTCTTCACTTAAAATGGGTTACATCGGATATGGCTATTTGAAGGTGCCTGGCATCTCAAAAAGCTGAGCGCCGGATTTAGTTTGGAAATACTCATCCCATGCTTCTTGCTGCTCATCTTTTGCTGGGGCTGGCAGACTATCGTTGATTAAGGCGATGATGCGTTTTTTGCGTTCTGTGTTTGGTCTCTCAAGCTGATCTTTGATAAAAGATTTAAGTTTCTTGGCAACCACTAGATATTCTTTGAATTTCCACTCAGTGACGCGCTGGCTATTTAACGAGTTATTGCGCTTCAATAGTTGTTCGAGATGGACAAAAGCGGGATGTTTTTGACTAGCGCAACATTGGTGGGCATGCAGGGCTGCTAATCCCCAACCTTCAGTTTTGCCCTTTTTTTCTTGCTCGTCGATATGCATGATACACATCGCAGGAAGTTCACGCTTTGAGCCAAGGGCTTTTGCTTTAGCTGGCATCACTTTGGGCAGACGAACAAATTTATAGTGATGCGATCCGCTATCTTCTTTGTAGAAAGGTTGACGCTCCTCAGAAACGAGACCGCTTACTTTTTTGGCCTCATGTTTTAAAGAGTTTTGATTGCTCATCGCGAATGGACACCATAAAAAAATTTAACAAGATTTTAACCTAATCTTTAAATTCATGCAATTTTTTTTAAAGCGTCCTTGAGAGAAAGATTCGATTTGACTACTCTTTGTGTAAAACACAAATTCTTAAGGAGAAAAAACTCATGGTTACTGTCGCTCTTAAAGGAAATCCGATACGCATTTCAGGTGATCTTCCTGCGCTTAATGCCGTTGCAGCAAATTTTTTACTTGTCGATGCGGATTTAAAAGACCACAGCCTAAGTGAATTCAAAGACAAACGTAAACTCCTCTCAATTGTGCCAAGCCTTGATACAGCAGTTTGCTCTCTTTCAGCTAAGAAGTTCAATGAAGCTGCCAAAAAACAGCCCGGAGTTGTGATCTTGGTAATTTCGGCCGATCTCCCCTTTGCGCAAAAACGGTTCTGTCAGTCAGAGAAAGTAGAAAATGTTCTGACTCTTTCAATGATGCGCTCAAAAGATTTTGCGAAAAATTACGGTGTGCTGATTGAAGAAGGCCCCCTGGCAGGCATTTGCGCAAGAGCTGTGGTTGTGCTAGATGAAAATGATCGTGTAATTTATCGAGAACTGGTTCCTGAAATCACTCAAGAGCCCAATTACGATAAAGCCCTCGAAGCCCTCACCAAAACTTAAGTGAAATCGAGCTCTTTTGGTAAATCATTTACAGGATATGCAGGATATTTCTTCCATCCTTCATATCCTACCTGATCCTGTTTATCCTGTTTTCTTCTAGAGTTTAAAAGCCAGAGCAGTAGGTGGGATAGTTGGGATACCACATGGTGCGATCTAGGCGTGCATTTAGTTCGTCTGTGGAAAGGCGCTCTGCGACTCCCTCTTCTTGGGCCATCAGAGCCACGTTGCGTGCGATCTCGCGTGAAACTGCGCGCAAGGTATCAAAATGCGGAAAAAGCGCGCCGTCAGTTTGTTTGAGAAGTGGCGCATGATCGCTTAAAACTTGAGCCGCGCGTAAAAACATCTTATCAGTAACTTTTTTCGCCTGCGAAACAATCACGCCCAGGCCCACACCTGGGAAGATATAGACGTTATTGCATTGTGCAATCGGAATCGTTTTTCCATTGAAAGAAACAGGATCAAATGGACTGCCGGTGGCGATAATCGCTCTCCCCTCGGTCCACTGAATAAGATTTTTAGGCTCAGCTTCACATTTTGATGTCGGATTTGAAAGCGGCAGAATAATGGGCTGTTTCTGATGAGCAGCCATTGTTTTGACGATCTCTTCAGTAAATGTGCCAGGTTGTGCAGAAACTCCAATCAAAACCGAAGGCTGCGCGTTTTGCACCACCTCAAGTAGCGTAATGTTAGTTGGATCTTTCACCTTCCACTTAGCAATCGTCTCAAAATTCTGCGCGAATTTCTTTTGAGATTCTGTTGCATCCGTTAATTTTGTATGGATCAGCCCATGGATATCAACCAGGAAGAAATTTTGCAGTGCCTCTTCTTCACTCATTCCTTCAGCTTGCATCGCCTGCACAAGCTTACGGCAGATGCCGAGCCCCGCGGAACCCGCACCCAACATAGCGATTTTCTGGCCTTTCAATGATCCGCCACTTGCGTGCACTGCGGTTAAAATCGCAGATAAAACCGTGGCTGCTGTGCCTTGGATATCATCGTTAAAAGAACAAAGTGCATCGCGATAGCGCTCTAAGAGTGGCTGCGCATGCTGACGACCAAAATCCTCCCACTGCAAAAGAACGCGTGGATAACGCTTTTTAAGCGCATGCACAAAGGTATCGATGAATTCATCATACTCTTTGCCTGTAATGCGCGGATGGCGCCAGCCTAAGTAAAGCGGATCATTTAAGAGTTCTGGGTTATCTGTTCCCACATCTAGCAGAATAGGCAGCGTACGGATAGGTAATATGCCTCCAAAGAGCGTGTAAAGTGCAAGCTTACCCAAAGGAATGGCCATCCCGCCCACACCCAAATCCCCTAAGCCTAAAATGCGCTGACCATCTGTGACAACCACGATATCGATTTCATTCCTAGGCTGACGTGCCAGAATCTCAGGAAGTTTATCTTTAAGCGGATATGAGAGGTAAAGACCGCGGCTTTCTCGATAGAGCGAGCTATATTGCTGCGAGGCCAACCCAACTGTGGGTGTGTAGATCAAGGGAAGCATTTCGCTTAAATGTTCTATAGCCAGACGATAGAAAAGAATCTCGTTGCGGTTTTGCAGTGCAGTTAAAAAGATGTAACGTGAAATAGGATCAGGACGCTCACAGAAATTTTCATAGCGTCGTTTAACTTGTTCTTCGATTGTGGAGATATGAAAAGGCAGAAGGCCGTGCAACTTCAGTTCGTTGCGCTCTTCTTGCGTGAAAGCGCTCCCTTTATTTAAAAAAGGATCGCTTAGGATCTGTTCAGGAGGAAGAGAAAGTGGAGTCTTATCCATATTCTCTTCTACCCTAACTTGTCACAGGCGCGATGTCAATGCCAGAGGCAAAAAGTTTAAGCCTTTGCCAACTGTGCAGTAGTGAGAGCCCTTTGAACAGCCTGTAATAGACGAGGATTAGGCGCACTAGTAACGAAAGTCTTAAAAGCTTCATCCATGTGCTGTTCTGCGCTGCCACCCTTGTTCTTTGCAAGATTTGTTGCAATGTAAGCATATTCAGCCTGCAAATCAGCCTGCAGTGATTTTACAACGCATGCAGGAAGCTGCTGGAGTTCTGTCCAGAAACGATCACTTCTTTCTGAATCAGATTCAGCATCACCATATACGTTCCAAAAAAGGGAAAAGAAAACTGTAGTTTTCGGGTCGAAAGTTCCATTTTTTTGCTGTTCGTCCATAGATGGCAGTTTTGCATAAGTATCGACCCACATCTTCACAAATGCATCAAGGCGCGCAATCTCCTCTTCAGTAAATGTAGGAGCTGGCGGCACTAAGGGAGCAATCCATCCAAGCGCTTCACCGATCGCTCTAAAGAAACTGCAGCAGCTTGCAAACATGCCTTCGAAGAAATCTTGAATTGCATCGAGGCAGCACCAGCTTGTAAGCGCAACGTTTGAATTTAAACGATCAGACACTTGAGCTAAGCCTTGCTCCAAACCTTGTTGATGTACGCTTATCTGCGCATCTGAAGTTTGAGATACTTGTGCAATTCTTACAGATTCTTGAACTGGATTTGTCATATATCACCTTGATTTAATAAAAGTGATATTAATTATAATTGAATCTCGTTTTAATTAATCTATGAATTAGATTTTTAAATTAAAACAAGTATTATAAACACAATTATTTTTGGAGTGTGCGCGACTTGTCAATACAACTGAATGGTATGAGAATTTTGAAAAAGAGCATCGACAAGTCTCCGCACTCCAAAAGGGAAGGATTATTGTCGTGATTCGAGTTCAAGCTGCTTCAAGACCACTTCATTCGGGGCAGCTTTGAGATATACCTCAACAGCCTCATCAATCGTGATATTGCGAGTGATGACAAAACCATTGATCATACTTATGTCTTCGTCTTTCACTTTTAGCAAGATGCGCTCTTTGATATCTGCTGGAAGTTGTTGAAAATCTGCCCAAAAAAGTGTTGCAGCTTTATCAGTTACGCCGTTGTCTTCGAAACCAAGGTTATACACTCCCCATGTAGCATCTGCTGTGTGGAGTTCTGCGAAAACATCTTGGGCTTTTTTAAGAGCTACATTTTCGGCCAATTTTTTTGTTGCTTTTTGTTGAGATGCTTCTAAATCTGTAACAGGATTCGTGCGGATGCGTAAAGCTTCATCCAAGTAAAGCGACAGATCTTGTTCAATGACCGTGCTATCAAGCTTTGTAGCTTCAGCGCGCAGCTGGGATGCGAGCATTCGAAGTTGTATATCTTTAACAAATGCATCTCCAAAACGTTCATTTTGAATCTGTTTAATTTGTTGTTCTTGGCTTTCTTTGCAACGACGTTGAGCTGCTGCAAGATGTGCCTGTGTGACTTGGAAATTCTGATCGCCTCTTGCTACTGCAGCTTGAAAGGCTATTTCGGAAGCGAGTGTTGGGACTGCTTGATCAAATGCGCGCACTAAAGATTCTCTTTCTCTAAAAGGAGCTACCCATCTTTGGAACATGTGAGCTACAGAAGGGTGAGCTGGAGGGGGCGGACGATCCATGCATCCGAGCACAATAGCGATCTCTTGAAAGCACGAAAAACAGCAGGAGAATAAATAATTAAAAAAATCTTTAACAGATTCTAAACACGGGGTGAAACAGTCCCAACTGGAGAGAGCTGCCACGGCATGCAAACGATCAGGAACAGCGGGAAGGCCTTGTTGAGAAATAGCAGTTTCATCCGATCCAATAGTAGGAGGAACTAAAGTGGTTGTTTGCTGTGCACGTAATGGATTATGAACTTCACCTGACATGTTATTACCTCGTATTAATTTTAATATTTTAACAGAAATAACATTAAATTGAGATGCGTAAATTAATTGTTGATAAAATAGGACTTCCTCGAAAAAGAAATATATAAACAACTTAACAGCAATGACTTAGGCTATGAGCTTTTGCCCTGACTGAAAAGGCGTTTAAAAAATAGAAGTATGGCCTTCCAAAAACCCTCGCCCTGCTCAGCTTCTGGGATAGAAGTTTCGAGGCAATCCGGGGTTGCAGCCATTCCTTGCGGACTTGGTGACGAGCGTGCGCCTTGTGCTTGCATCTGAGGCGGCATAGATGTTCCTGAGTTAATCTTCGGTTTTGCTGGATTATTATGAGACATGGACCTCTTTCAAGTTTCGATATGTTGAACGGGGTCTTTTTTAAATAGCCGAATCACCATTAGACCCCAGAATACAAAAAGTAGAATAACTCCCCAGCTCAAGCAGGACAAGAGAGAAAAGCTTGTAGTGACTTGCAGCAGCAAAATAAGTAGGGATGAAAAGGCCTTGGCGGAGCGATAAGCGAAGACATCGATAAAGGCCTTGGCACGGAATTTTTCGTCGGTTTTAAGCGGAATATAGAGCATCTCTTTGACGATATTGAAGAGCGAAAAATCAAACGACTTGATGGTGATGTAGGAGAATGAGATTACGCTAAAGACGGGTGCGATAAGAAATGCACAGGCGTTTAAACACAAAAGTGCTGGAATCGCAAAGTGGCTTAGCCTAAGCCCCAAAAACTGAATTAACAAAAACGAGCCAATAAATTGCAGGCATGTGGAGGCTAGATTGACCAAGCTGAAAATGCGTCCCGTGTATTCTGTGCGCAGATCCTTATCTGCAATGCTCTGCTCAAGCATGGTGTTAAATTGAAAATCGATGATGGTTGAAGCCATCTGCATCATCACCACAATGAGTAAGATAAAGAGCAAAAATGGTGAGCTCTTGATGTTCTTTAATGCGTGAAAGGCTTCGCGATTTTGGGTGCTTAGTTGAGTCTGCACACGCGACGAACTATTTTTTAAAAGCAGAAAGTAACTAAAAAGCAGCACCCCGTAGATCGGCAGTGAAAAGAAGAGCAAGTTTTCCGAACCGAATTTAACAGCGCCAAAGCCCGGCACCAAACTCCCCGCTACTCCCCCCAGTCCCCCAACTCCAAATAGAATGCCATACAGGTATTTGGCCCGCTTCATATCAATCGTGGCATGGATAACCGACCAGAGCTGCTGCAGCATGAGCAAGATGTAGATCTCCTTCCAGATGTAAAAGAGGAAGGGAAGAACAAATATCTTTTTTAGGAACAGCGCGCAGAAGAGGTTCCCTCCTACGATTATGCCGGCGATGATCAGAAACATCTTATAGCAGCCCAAGCGCGGTAAAAAGCGATTATAGAGGGCTACGATGAGAAAATTCAGCGGTACGGTGGCAAGCCAAGCGTAAGGAAAAAAGCTCGACCCATAAGAAAAAATAAATAAAGAGTTACTGACTGGGCGTATGATCGCATAATCCGAGGCAATCAAGAAGCCGCAGAGCATGGCGCTGAAGGTAAACAGCAACTCTTTTTTAGAAAATCCGCTGAGCTCTTCTTTAATGGCAGCTAAAGCTTTGTTAAACATAATGTCATTATAAACTAAAGCAAGAATCAAATCACCTTAGGATCTAAAAAAAACATCGACAAGTCGATGTCTATGATAGCGGAGACGAGTCTCCGCACTTCAAAAAATAGTTAAGAGGTTAAACTTTGAAGTTGAGCTAAGAGCTTTTCTGATTCGTCTAAATAGGGTTTGGCTAAATTCCCTAATATTGCTCGCATGCTCGAATTGTTGGGGGGCACGTGTTGCATGTAATACTCAATTTTTTGAACAAATGTACCGGCCCAGCTGTCGATGAGCTCGCGTTCTTTTCCATAAACAACTGCATATACCGCTGTCTGTAAGGGCAATTCTAATTTGCGAAAATCTTGAAGCATCTGCGCCCCCTGCACAGCAGGATCCCACGTATTTTCATCCGTCCAATAGCACCAATTTTTGATGAAGAGGTTTATGTTTACGTGGTGTTGCATCTTTTCTGCGCATGCCAGGCTTAATGCCTGCTTTAAAGCTGCGTGGGGATCAGGCTTATCAAGAGGATCAATCCAACCAAGAGTTTCGGCCATTGAACGGAAACATGAGCAACAACAGCAGAAAATTCCATCGATAAAATCGATTATGCATGAAAGGCAGTTCCAAGTTGTAATCGCACCCAAGTTACCCGACGCTTGTGTATCTCGCACTTGTGCTAAGCCTTGAGAACTCGAAGATGTATCTCTCCTAACTGGTGTTGCTGTAAAGGTCTCTTGCTTGAGCCTAGATGCATCTTGAATACTTTTTAGCATGTTGCACACTTTAAAGAATTAATTCGGGATATTCTCCCATAGAATTAGTTAATGCATCACCTAAAAACTTTTGTTTAATTCGGAAAACAAAAAAAGCCGCGTTAAGAGGGTGTCTACTTTGTAGACACCCTCTTAACGCGGCTAAGAAAAGTTAACTTAAGGATTGCTTCTAACCCTCAACAGCAGCATGGAGGAGTTTCTGTTGCATCCTAATTAATCGTGTTTCAAGCAAGGTTAGCATCTGGTCGTCTAAGGGATGTAGAGAGAGTTCATCATCTCTCTCAATGCCAAAAATAGCTAGCTGCGTTTCCATGGGTAATGCATGGAGATCAGCAAGGAGTGCAGCTCCATCTGTATCCTTATTCCAAAAGATTGAATAGTTATGCTGAGACCACTTACTCATAAATTCTGCTATTTTTCTAATCTCACTTCTGAGCTTCGCTTCTTTAATCGCAGCTGGTAATTCAATTTTTCTAGCTGTTAACGGTCTGGTTTTAGCATCGAGACAATCTCCCAGCGTTGCTGTAAGCCCTTTTACATTGCTCAGCGGATTATTCTGTATGAAATAATCAATCGCTGCATTTTGATATTTCATCCGACTACTCGCACCGGCTTCCTCTCCTGCTTGCTTTGCCAGCTCATCAGTTTTCCAGTTCACCTGATGCTTAAAAAATCCGTCATTATAATGATTTTTATAAGCTGCTCTTATGCTAACTTTTATAGTTTCATCAAGTTGATTAAAATCAACAAGCATCTGTTCTCCTTCTATATAAGGATTAAACTCATACGGGTTTTCCCACTTATTGATAAAAGCTGCGAGCTTTAGAATTTTCTGATCTAAAACAGGATTCTGCTCAGGTGCAGAGGTTGTGAGTCCAAGCGCTTCGCCGATCATGCGAAATAATGAGCAGCACCCTTCCCAAAAACTTTGAAAGAAAGCAGTAACCGACGAAAGACAGCTGCAGCATGAAGCGTCAGTGCTGGCGTCAATGTGATCTGGGAATTTCAGATTAGGTTGAGGCAGAATTTGATCTTGAGCATTCATTCCTATTGTTTCGTCAAATCCACCTCGAGAAGCGGCTCCTAAACCTTGCACATGTGACATAAAATCTTCCTTGTTTGTTGTTTGTTTTTTTATATTAATTAACTTGTCTTAATAACTTGAGAGATTGGAGATGATTTTTGAGCATCTCTTTACAGGTGCCTGGTAAGCCATACAGCAGCGAGATTTTGTCTATGGCAGCATTTTGATAGGTGTGATTATCATCTACTTCAACGCCTTGAACATTCGCAAGAACTTCTTCTTGCGCGCGCACCAGACCAGGGCAATACTCGAGCATGTGATCGCGCACAATTTTTTTCGCTTCATTATCTAGTTTATTAAAATCCGCAATCATCGCCCAACCATCCTTTTCAAAGTCCCAATCATTGCCCGCTTCGTTACCACACCAATGATTAGTGAATTTCTCTAAAGTAGAGATGTTTTTTTCCAGCGGGGTTTGGGGCAATACAGGCGCAGTTGCGTTTCTAGACTTAGGCGGAGCATGATCAGGCTCAGTTGTTGATTTGATAATTCCAAGCGCTTCTCCGATCATGCGAAATAATGAGCAGCATCCTTCCCAAAAGCTTTGAAAGAAAGCAGTAACCGACGAAAGACAGCTGCAGCATGAAGCGTCAGCGCTGGCGTCAATGTGATCTGGGAATTCCAGATTAGGTTGAGGCAGAATTTGGTCTTGAGCATTCGTTCTTATTGTTTCGTCAAATCCACCTCGAGAAGCGGCTCCTAAACCTTGCACATGTGACATAAAATCTTCCTTGTTTGTTGTTTGTTTTTTTATATTAATTAACTTGTCTTAATAACTTGAGAGATTGGAGATGATTTTTGAGCATCTCTTTACAGGTGTCTGGTAAGCCATACAGCGAGATTCTGTCTATGGCAGCATTTTGATAGGTGTGATTATCATCTACTTCAACGCCTTGAGCATTCGCAAGAACTTCTTCTTGCGCGCGCACCATGCCAGGGCAATACTCGAGCATGTAATCGCGCACAATTTTTTTCGCTTCATTATCTAGTTTATTAAAATCCGCAATCATCGCCCAACCATCCTTTTCAAAGTCCCAATCATTGCCCGCTTCGTTACCACACCAATCATTAGTGAATTTCTCTAAAGTAGAGATGTTTTTTTCTAGCGGGGTTTGGGGCAATACAGGCGCAGTTGCGTTTCTAGACTTAGGCGGAGCATGATCGGGCTCAGTTGTTGATTTGATAATTCCAAGCGCTTCTCCGATCATACGAAAGAGCGTAGAGCAGGCTGCTAAAAAGCTCTGAAAGATCAAAGCTACTGATGAAAAGCAGCTGCAACAAGAAGCATCTTCGTGTGCATTAAGAGAATTCGAAACATATGCAGGTAATTCTGTGTTTCCCAAATTGGTCTGATCAACAAAATTGGCATACGTTACTGGAGCAGGGCCTGACATAAACTTCCTTGCTTAAAGATAATTAACAATAGAAAAATTTTATCAAAAATTTGGATTTAAGTCTAAGATTTGCATAGATGATTAGAAGCGGATTAAATGCTTTCCAATTTCGTTCGAACCTTTTCTTCGAAGACGGGAGAAATATAAACCCAACTTACTGATCCTAAAGGGATTGCAATATCAGAAAGAGTATCTGCAGAA
Organism: uncultured Chlamydiales bacterium; assembly: GCA_963700985.1. Taxonomy (GTDB): domain Bacteria; phylum Chlamydiota; class Chlamydiia; order Chlamydiales; family Rhabdochlamydiaceae. The sequence continues at coordinate 508,319 of OY969554.1, read as the reverse complement.
GTGATGGTTTGCTGCGCAGTTAAGACGGGAAAAGTCAATCCTTGAACTAATGTAGTAAGAGATTTTTTATGGTTAAGATCCCAGGCAATCGAATTATCGGGGATTTCAAATTCTTTCTTGGCATCCATTAAAAGAGCTTCATTCACGTGCTCTCCCACTTGAAGTGCTCGAAAACGTTTATGGCGCTGCATCAGGCAAACAGCATCCTGATGTCCTGGCGCCTGGGGATTTTTAACCGCACTGCGTAGGCTGGCAAGGATCTCATTTTCCGTAAGTGAGAGATAGCCTTCTAAATCTTGAAAGAGGCCATTTTTAGCTGCCAGAGCGCGGATAAAGCGGGATAAGTGGAACGAGTAGGCTTTCACCGAAGAGTATTGATAAACGCGTTTATGCATGAAGTGGCGTGCCAAGAGCAGTGCTTCGCACGACTGGATGCCATTTTCTTCGATGCCAAGTTCGAGAGCATCTTTTTGCTTGGAAGGCAAAATACAGAGCATCTCGATCAGTTGGTGATAATCAAACAGGCCATAAGAGACGCCAGTGCACTTGGCATCGCGCAAGAGATAATCGATGCGATCGGCTCCAAAAAAATCGCCAGTAATCACCTGACACAGCACGCGTTCCCAGGGCCAGAATGACCATTTGCCCGGCTCGATGACCGCGAGTTTCTCCTCACCGATGGACATCTTGATCACATCATTCACACACGGGCGTTCGGGATAAAGGTGTTTTAATTTCTGAAAGACGGGCGCAAGTGTGTCACTGCTAATGATGTCGAGTGTCCACTTCTCATGCCCAGCTTTTCCCAAAAGGGCTTTTTCGGCTACATGCGAAAAAGGCAAGTGGCCTAAGTCGTGGCAGAGCGCTGCTAAGCGAATGATCTGTCTCCAATATTCAAGGTCTTCTGCTTGCCACGAAAATGTGTTTTTAGAGGTGATGCGATCGAAAATGCGCGTAGCGAGTTCCATTACGCCGAGTGAATGCTCGAAGCGTGTGTGCGTGGCGCCCGGATAAACCAGATAAGCTATGCCTAACTGGTGCAAGTAGTGCAATCTTTGGAAGGGCTCAGAATCGATCAAGTCTCGTTCTAGATCGTTAAACCGAATAAATCCGTGAACAGCGTCGTAGATCTTTCTTTGGTACATCAAAAATGTCTGGTTGGTCGTGGACGGCTTTCGTGCATGTACGTTGAAGTGACTTCGACAAACTCCGCTTTGCGCTGCAGTTCTTTAATGTTACGCGCGCCGCCATAAGTAAGGCCACTGCGCAAGCCGCCGAGAAGATCTCGCAGAAGCTGTGTGGCACTGCCGGAAACAGGGGCCCAGAAATCGATGCCTTCGGCCACTGTTTTGTCTTTAAGCCCACCATAATAGTCATTTTGAAAATCTTCACTTGCCTGGCCACGGAATTTAGCTTCCAGGCCTGTGGATGATTCATCAGACTTGCGTTTTGTAGCGGCGCTCTCATTGGTAAGCGCAAAAAGCTTACCGATCATGACGGTGCTAGCTCCTGCTGCAAGTGCAAGCACGACATCGCGGCTGGTGCGTATACCGCCATCAGCAATTAGCGGAACGCGCAACTTTTCGGCGATCTGCGCGCAGTCATAAATAGCACTGAATTGAGGCACGCCAAAACCTGTGACCATGCGCGTTGTGCAAGCCGCGCCTGGGCCCACACCAACTTTGACTGCATCGGCACCGGCATTGACTAGATCGTGATAGGCCATGGCTGTGCAGACATTGCCCGCGATGATCTCTTTATCTGGATGTGTGCGTTTGAGTTCCTGAATAAATTGAAACATGCGATCGGAGTGTCCGTGAGCCACATCGATGCAAACGCCACAAGCACCGGCATCGAGCAGCGCGCGTGTTTCATCGAGCTTTTGTATGCCACATGAAATAAAGGTGTTCTCGCCAAATTTTTTCACCCATTTCTTTTGCGTCTCGAAATCGGTGAAGCGATGGAAAATCGGCAGACTCCCCTCTTTAATAAGTAGCTGTGCAAGCTCTTCGCTAATAGCCGTATCCATGTTTGCGCAGATCAGCGGAATATCGATCTTGCGGTTTTTAGTCATCCACGTCTCGAGCACAGGTTCTGTGCGCGATGGGACGTTATTGAATTGAGGCACAAGCGCTACATCATCAAATGTGTAGGCTTTTGGGAAAGCAGAGAAGTTTTTCATAGAACTTTTTGGGTTTTAAACGTTTAATCTTAACCTTATCAAGGCTTATACTTTTTTTATACTCATATGATCAGCGTTACGATACTCATTAAGAATGGTGCGGCCACCCTAAAAAAAACTTTAGAGTCGGTCTCGATTTTCCCTGATGTTCTCCTATATGATTCAGGCTCAACCGATCAGACGCTTGAGATTGCGCAGCAGTTCCCCAATGTGCGTATTCACCACGGTGAATTTATCGGTTTTGGTCCCACGCACAATCTGGCTTCGAATCTCGCTTCAAACGACTGGATTCTTTCACTCGATTGCGATGAGGAACTTTCAAAAGAGTTAGCCGAAGAACTCCTTTCCCTTAAGCTCGACCCCGCTGCAGTTTATGAAATACGCCGTCATAATTTTTTTAATGGAAAACGCATCAGAGGTTGTGGCGGTTGGGATCCCGATTTTGTCGTGCGCTTATACAATCGGAAAACTACAGCATTCGATCAAGCCCAGGTGCATGAAAAAGTGCTTACGACGGGCTTAAAGAAAATTACTCTAAGGCATCCAATGCTGCACACGCCCTATCTGCAAATTGGGGATTTTTTAACCAAGATGCAAAACTACTCTACGCTATTTGCAGAGCAGCATTGAAATAGCAAAAAAGCGAGTATTGGCTCAGCTCTTCTGCATGGCTGGTGGGCCTTTCTAAAAAGCTACATCTTCAAACGTGGTCTGTTAAATGGCAAAGAGGGCTTGATCATCTCGCTCTACAATGGGCACACCACCTTCTACAAATACCTCAAACTCTCCGAGATCAAATAAGTTAGGTTTCATCAACTCCATCTTTTTTATTAAATCATTTACAAGATATGCAGGATCACAAGCGGCAGAATACGCAGGATATTTCTTCCATCCTCCATATCCTGCCTGATCCTACACATCTTGTTTTCTTCTAGGATAAAGGCAGTTTCCTCTCTTTTTTGCTTTTCTGAAAAGTAGCATTAAAAACTTGTCTTGCAGTATCGTGTGAAATCTAAATTCTCAAAAGGTGGATTGATCGCATGGTTGAAATTCTCTCACGCATTCAATTTGCATTCACGCTCACCTTCCACTACATCTATCCCCCTCTGAGCATTGGCCTTGGCATGGCTCTCATTTTAATGGAGGGCATGTATCTCAAAACTAAAAATCCAGCTTGGGAAAAACTAACCAAATTTTGGCTCAAAGTCTTCGCTCTCACCTTTGCATTAGGCGTAGGCACAGGCATTCCTTTGCAATTTTCCTTAGGCACAAACTGGGCGCGTTATTCGCGTTTTGTAGGCGATGTATTTGGCAGTGTAATTGGCGCCGAGGGATTCTTCGCCTTTCTGGTCGAAGCGGGTTTTTTGGGTATTTTATTATTTGGATGGGATCGCGTAAAACCGAAAGTCCACTTTTTCTCGCTCATCATGGTGGCCTTAGGTTCACATTTTAGTGCCATTTGGATTGTAAGCGCCAACTCCTGGATGCAGACGCCGGCTGGTTATCGCATTGCCACTGAACCCGATGGCGTGCAAGTTGCACAAGTGACTAACTGGTGGGAAATGTTTGCAAACCCCTCTAATTTTAGCCACATCACACACGTGCTTCTCGGATGCTGGATGACAGGTGGATTGCTCGTAGTCAGTGTTTCAGCTTATTATCTTCTCAAAAATAAATATCTCGATTTCGCCAAAAAGGGCTTAAAGGTCGGAATCGTTGTCTCTCTTTTTGCAACTATTTTTCAGCTCGTTTCCGCAGACCATCTCGCAGGTAAAGTTGCAGAGCATAATCCAGAAAAATTTGCCGCACTAGAAGGTGTGTTTAAAACTGAACCTTATACGAAAGCTTATCTTTTCGGATGGGTTGACATGGAAAATCAGCGTGTTTATGGATTCGGAGTTCCAGGCTTGCTGAGTTTTCTGGCGTACAAGAATTTTGAAAAGCCAGTACCAGGCTTAGATCAATTCCCGAAAGATCAGTGGGCAAATGTGCCCGTTGTATTCCAGATGTATCATCTTATGATCGTGATGTGGGGATTGATGTTTATCGCCTGCCTTCTTGGCGCGTACATGTGGTGGAAAAAGCGTTGGAAGTTAAAAAGTTGGTTGATGCGTTTTTTGATTATCTCTGTAGTCTTTCCACAAATCGCTAATATCTCAGGCTGGTATACGGCTTGCATGGGCCGTCAACCTTGGACAGTTTATAAACTGCTTAAAACCAAAGATGCTTTCTCTGCTACAATTACTACGGGCCAGATGATCGGCTCGCTTACCATGTTCGTAGTCGTCTATCTTCTTTTTCTATTCCTCTTTTTATACTTATTAAATCTGAAGATCCAGCATGGGCCCTCTGATGATGAGCAGATTCCTTACCGCGACCCATTTAAAGAAGAGGACAAAAGGTAATGTTTAGTCACGAAGTTCTGCAATTCATCATCTACTGTGTTTTGTTCGGCTCGATCATCGCCTATGCCACCTTAGATGGCTTTGATTTAGGCGTAGGTTCACTTCATCTCTTTTCCAAAACAGATGAAGAAAGACGCATCATGCTCAATGCTATTGGCCCCGTATGGGATGGAAACACCACGTGGATTGTGATTGGTGGAGGCGTGCTATTTGCGGGCTTTCCGAAAGTTTTTTCGATTTTAATGCCTGCGCTTTACACACCGATTATGATTCTGCTTTTTGCATTCATGTTGCGCGGTGCAGCGGTTGAATTTCGCAGTAAACAGCCCTCGCGCAAATGGAGACGGAGTTGGGATGTCTGCTTTAGCCTGGCTTCACTACTCCTCGCTGTGACATTCGGCCTGGTCATCGGCAATCTTATTCAAGGCATGCCGCTTGATGCCAAAGGCAATGTCATCGGCCAGGTTGCCGATCTCATCACCCCTTATTCTATTATCGTGATGCTCTTTGCGCTATCGTTATTTATGATGCATGGCAGCGTATATCTCTTGATGAAAACCGAAGGCGCGTTTCATAAACGCATCAGAAGTTGGGCTAAGCGCTTGATTGTTATCTTTATCACTCTTTGGATTGCAACTACTGCTGCAACTTTTATGTACAACTCGCACATGGTGCGCCCAATTCTTGAACATCCGACTCTAGGGATCTTTGCGCTGCTGAGCTTTGCTTCTATCGGAGCCATCCCCTACTTCATCGCCAAAAAATATGATGGCTGGGCTTTCATCTCCTCATGCCTTTGCATTTGCTTGCTGCTCACTCTTTTTGTGATTGGCACTTTTCCTTACATCGTCTATTCGAGCATCGATCCACAAAACTCGCTGACGCTGTTTAACAGTTCAGCTTCGAAGCTAGCACTTACCGTGCTAACAATTGTGGCTTTTGCTGGATTCCCCCTGACTTTCTTCTACGTCTCCTACCTTTACCGCGTTTTCCGCGGCAAGGTGAAGCTCAACCACTCGAGTTACTAAAAAAGGTTTAAAGAGCTTTGATTAGACCGCCATCGCAGGCAATCACCTGACCTGTGATATAGCCTGCTTGCTTAGAAGCGAGAAAGGCCATCAGCGCAGCGTACTCTTCGGGTTCACCGAAGCGCCCTGCAGGGATCTCTTTGAGTAGCTCCTCCTCTCCCCTGCCCAGTTCTGCCAAACGAGCTGTGCGCGTTGATCCTGGCATGAGCGCATTAACCGTAATGCCCTCAGAAGCTACTTCTAGGCTGATTGTCTTCATTAACCCTAAAAGACCTGAACGAAGCGCATTAGAAACGGTTAGCTTAGCAATCGGCTGTTTAGCTGCCGTCGATGTGCTTAATAGAATTCTGCCCCATTTCTGCTTGCGCATATATGGAAGAGCAGCTTGCATGCTTTCGATGGCACTTAAATAGAGCCTTTGAAAGCCTTGTTGCCACTGTTCCAGTGAAATATCCGAAAATAACCCTTTTGGAGGACCGCCTGTGTTGACGACCAGCACGTCGATTCCCCCCAACTTGGCCACCACATCTTTTACGAGCTGTGTGGGCGCGCCTTGAAGATCGAGGTCGCACACAAAACCGACCGCGCCAGGAATCTCTTGAGCGGCTTTATTGACGCGCTCAGCATCACGTGAGCAGATCGCCACGCTTGCACCTTCGGCTGCAAATGCCTTTGCAATGGCAAATCCCAATCCGCTCGATGAACCTTGCACGAGCACTCTCTTCTTCTGCAACCCTAAGTTCATACTCTCTCCATTTGAAATTTTATCAAGAGGGCAAGTCTTTCTCGGACAATGCGCTCAAGTGGTGGCCAGCAAGAGTGCGCCCTCAGCTCTTGAATGAATCGATCCCAGACGTCCATCATGCCATGTAATCTCTCGAGAGCAAAACTGGCTTGTACAATAGTATTTCGGTTATAGCCAAATTCACCTGTTTTAGGATAGCGCGTGATATTTACAGCTTGAAAATTATAAAACAGCCGCTCTGCGATTTTGCCAAGCTGATCATCTACCCCATTAGCGATTCTGATTAAACTTCTAGCATGATCGCGTTTGAACTCAAAAAGTTCCAGAAGAGGAATCCCTCCCATTGAAAAAACTTCGATAGGAGAGTGATCGCCCGTTGTAACTTTTGAACGCTCGCTAGCTTGGAAAAGCGTGAGCATATGCCTATGCGGAAGCCTATCTATTGAAACGATGCACACCCTGTTTGCGACGTTTCTAACTGGCGCGCCTTCGAATCTAATTGTTCGAGTTTCAAATTTTGTAGCATCTCCTGGGCTCTGAGTGAGAAGCTTTATCTGTTTTACTCCTAGAGCTTTCAATCGTTGAAACAAGAGTTGATGCTCTGCTGCAATAGTGAGGAAACGATCAGTCAAAGCAGTGATTTTTACTCCCAACAAGACGAATGTCAGATCTGCTTTTGGTCTAATGGTCTCTGTAAAATCAACAAAAACTTCCACCATTGCGTCTTTTGCATAGGAATCAGAGGAATAGCCTGAATATAAGAGCTCATTTCTCTGGATAAATGCGTCAACAGCTTGAGCTGAATAGGGCTGCCCTAAAATTGCTTCTGAAATATGCACAGGCAGTCTTTCTAGCAGACTTAAACGATAACTCATGCTTTGAGATCCCGCAATTTGCGATGCAAGATAGAGTTCTTCATTAAACATGAAGCCAAGCTCATTTTCACCCCCACCGAGAGAGAAAATTTGCACTTGTCTGTTTTCCATTTGTTGCAAATACATCCGAAAAACTACTGCTTGTGTTTGTTCCAAGCCATATTCCATTAATCCTAAGTGTGGACGTTCGTCTTCAGCAATAGCCATAAAGCTATCCTTTCCCTCCACTTCTTTCATCGCATTTATGGGATAGTCGACAAACAAGCGTGCATGCGACTTTGCGCAAAATTCCCCATAAGATCGGTAATATTCAGCAGATCTGGCGATTACTGGATCAAACGAGAAGACCTTCTCTCGGGATTCCTCATCGAATACAAGCCGAGCGTTGACCTCAGGTATGCTTCTATTGAAAAAATTTCCTATGTCTATACACCCTTTAATGTCTCCAAAACCATAGGTAATATGACACATGATTTTCACTTCAGGTTTAGCTACTGAAACATCAGAGGTCGAGATCTCTTCTTCTGGAACCTGTCTAGAAAAAAGAGCGGAGATTCTGGATGCTTGCCGTGCGCCAAAAGCTCTAAAACTTGCAAATGTTGAAAATGCAGCTTTCTGAGCTGACTCTGCAACAGACAAGAATACATCGTCATTGTCGTCGCAAATCCCCAAGAAATTTTCCGCACACGTCGCTACGACTGCCGTCGGTAAAACTTGCAGCAATGATGTAATTACAAAAGCGCTACCGGTTACAACACTTAGCGCCATTAGACTTTCTCTAAAGAGACGGCTGGTGTTTTGCGTTCAGCCTCCCGTTCTTTATGTTCTTTAGGGACAGTAGAAGCAAAACTCTTGTCTGAGCACCATGCAAAGCCAATAGAGGACGGAGTCAGAGCCCCATGTGGACGTTGCCAACCAATGCAATCAAAAACATTCTCGATCAAGCATTTATAAGTCATTACATAGAGGCGTTGTTTGTCTTGATTAGCAGGATCGCTATCATCGCATGTATTGATGTAATAGACGAAATCGCCCTTACCACTTTTTTCTGGACCTACTAGAAGGATCATATGCAGACCGGCATTAGGATTGGTAGGATCCCCCTTCTTCCATGCAAAGACTTTCCGCCCTGCAACTTTTATGTTTAGATCCGTTGCTGGAACCGTGTAATAGACGCTAGCAAAATGTCCACCAACTGCAAAGGGACCTTCTTTTTCAAACTTAGTCATAAAAACTGAAAATGAGTCACTAAGTTTCCAGCTTGAAACCCGAATCCCAAATCTCTCAGCTAAGGCCCGTCTTGTAAATGCATCTAATAATTGAGCCTTCTCTTTAGGGATGAGCTCACCGTAGCCTTTTCGGCTGTATCCAACTTCACAAAGCTCAGGATCTTCTTTTTTAAGTTGTCCAAATAGAACTTTAGGATCCAGATCAATTGACTTCAAAAACCCCTCATGAACTTCACACTCCATTTTTTTCATTTGAAATTGTAAAAATTCATATAAATTACTGAATTTATCCTGATCGAGGAATTCTGATAAAGCAGCAGAAGGAACATGGAACTTACTTGTAAGTAGAGGTGGTATATTCGGATTCGAGCGAAACTGAAGTTTATTTATCGAGATCAAAAACGTTCTGTCAGGGCCCGGAAGTTCGTAGCCAACAGCTATTGGAAATTTGCGATAAAGAGCCGCGTATTCTTTTCTGCACGATGAGGCAAGTTTTTCAAATTTTCGAGCCTGTAGATGTTCTGTGTTTGGCGCCTTGAAGCGCTCTCGCAAATCATTAAAGGCCCGGTATGTGCACCAATGATCCGAACCACGTTGAAGAACACGCGGGCGTGTGTCAGGGCCACTTTCAGGACGTGGCTCTTTAGGATCCGGCTTTCCTTGAGGTGGAAAGTAAAGTATGCGCGTAGTGCTTGTTGCTGTGACCATGATCTAACCCCGATTAATTTTTAATAAAACGTAACATTATACGTTTAAAAATTCAATTATTCGAATAATAATTTACATTATATTTAGAGAGTGTCTACAAACTAAGCTGAGGGCAATTTCTTTTTGGAGCGCGCGCGAGCGGTAGTCGGTTCCGGGTCCCCCGCCGGTTCGCGGCACGCAGGCCGCTCACTTCGAATCGCGAACGAAGCACAAACTATTGTGCTTCTCTACCTAGACTAATTGTGTAAAAGATTTGAAAGTAGCGGTAGTCGGTTCCGGGTCCCCCGCCGGTTCGCGGCATGCAGGCCGCTCACTTCGAATCGCGAACGAAGCACAAACTATTGTGCTTCTCTACCTAGACTAATTGTGTAAAAGATTTGAAAGTAGCGGTAGTCGGTTCCGGGTCCCCCGCCGGTTCGCGGCACGCAGGCCGCTCACTTCGAATCGCGAACGAAGCACAAACTATTGTGCTTCTCTACCTAGACTAATTGTGTAAAAGATTTGAAAGTAGCGGTAGTCGGATTCGAACCAACGACAAACGGATTATGATTCCGCTGCTCTAACCAACTGAGCTATACCGCCCGACAGGTGACGTATAGAAAAAATAGCGGGGGAAGGATTCGAACCTCCGGCCTTTGGGTTATGAGCCCAACGAGCTAACCACTGCTCCACCCCGCGATATCCAAAGAAAGAGAAACAGTATCAAAGGCCTTGATTAAGCTCAAGGCCAATGAACCCGTATCGTTTTTTTTAAAGATTAATCGACAGCTACATCCAATACAACATCTGCTGGTTTTGCTGGTTTAGTCGCCATCAATTCATCAACTAGTTTTCTCATGTCAGCTGAAGGCGCTCGCTTAGCTGGTTGAACAGCGGCAGCGACTGATACTGGCCGCTCCGGAAGGCGGCGCGGAGTCAGCTCAGTCGAGGGATTTCTGGAAATGCTTCTGCTCTCGACTTTTGCGGCCAATGGATCAAAGGAAGCGGTCGATGCACGTCTAGAGTGTGGGCGGCTGTCCATATTGAGAGCTACTGTGCCACTTAAATCTATATTCCGTGAAGAAAAGAAGTCGCCTAAGACAATCTCGCCATCTTCTTCAACCAGAGAATCGGGTCGAGAAAGTGTTCCGACTCCGAAAGATTTACTTCTAATCATACTCATGGCTGCAGATTCAGACTCAGGCAAATCAGCATCTTCAGGAACCGCTAAAAGGAGAGAATCTCTTCTACTTCTAGTGCCAGAGGCTGATGAAAGTTTTCTCAAATGCTGCTGCAACTGTAATCTAGATAACGAGCCAGATTCTTTTCTGTCGTGACCTGAGCCTTCTACAAATGCACTAAGTGCATGAGGATCGGCTATAATAGCAGGCCGATCGGCCACCCCAGCTACAAAAGCCCTGCTCAAAAGACGATCTTGTTGTTGTCTTTGTTTCTTTGCCATTGAATCTAGGCAGTGCAGGATTTGAGTTTCTTGTGCTCTCCTCGCGTCATTAATTACACCGTTCCAAGGATTTTTAACGCTCGCCTCGATGCGCTCTCGAACACGCTCCGAAGCAGTCTTTGCATTTTCATCGTCGGGGTTATCTTCCGGAGTTTTTATTAAATAGGCAGCAATAGCAGCTACAGCTAGGTCAAAATCTTTGATCAGGTGGGCTACTTTTTGGGGATCATGTGGATCTTCAACAAAGAGCTCTTGCATCGCTTTTTCAATAAAAGCTGCTCGTCCCTTAACTTGCCATTCTTCAACTAGCCTAGACATCTCTTCTCTAGCGTGATTCATGTTTATCAATTCGGATCGGGTGTATAGTTTTTTAATCGCCATGTTATTATCAATTTCAATAGAGCTATCGACAAAAGGTGTTATTTCCACGAAATGCGCACACAAAGCCCTGGCTTTGTCAGTTACGCGCGCTTTTATTACATCGTATATGACGGTAGTTTGGCCGTGCGCATCAAGCTCGGATGCTTGTGCAGCCTCGATCTTTTTCTTGGTAATAAAGTTATATCCTAAGCTAAGCACACTTCCACTAGATGAAACGCCTTTGGCTGCGTAGATAGCTCCCGTAGCAGCACTTGGATCCATGGCACCATCAATCCAAGCTTGTGTATTAGAGAGAAAGAGTGTGACTGCGGCTACAGCTAGTACAAGAGCTAACACGTAGACTCCATTTCGTACGCATCTTGAGGTAGGATGTCGCAATGTCTCTAAAGCTGCTTTTTCTTTTTGTTTTAATTCTTTAAGCCTATTGCAAGTAGCTAACGCAAAAGGCAGATCTCCCTCATTAAAGTTAAGTAGATTCATATAAACTCTACCAGCTAGAGAATTTCTACTCGCCTGAGGCGAAAGAGGAGAGCTTTCAACACCTTCAACATCGGGGAAAAATGCTCGGGCCCTACTATGTTCTAATTTTGCTGCTTGCTGAGCACCAAGTGCATTTAGCCTTGAAACCGTGGTTCCTCTCTCTCGAATTGATTCTTTGGGAGTAGGGTCTGGAGTAAGGTGAATATTTACACCCGATACTGTTGATTGAGGAGTATGACCAGGAGCCGGGCTCGCAGATCTAGAGGTGTCGATATTTACGTGTAAAGACATAGACATAATTTAATTCCGTTTTTTTAGTTTTTTAGTGATTTAATAAATAACTATGCAAATAGAATAACAGAAAAGAGCTTAAATTATTAGAAAATAAAAGACTTTACAGAGGTCCAGGTTCGTTCGGTGGAGCCACGAGCCTCTTCGGCAGCTTTGAGGCAATTTTGATGTAGCTCATCCCAACGGGGAGAGCTAGAAAGGAGCTCTAAGAGGATCTTAGGTAGCTCAGTAAGAGTGACTTGGATACCTGAATTGCTGTTTAGCACGAGATCTACAAGGTCCAATTGGGTCTGCATATGGGGTCCAAAGAGCACAGGCACACCGACTTGCACCGGCTCGAAAATATTATGCCCCCCAATATTAGGGTTAAAACTCCCCCCAAGTATGGCTACTTCAGCTAGCTGAAAGCAGCGCATGAGCTGGCCCATGGTATCGATTAAAACCACGCGCTCATCCCCTTTTTTCTGCTCTTTTTCGGTATAGGAGATCACAGAGAGGCCCCGGGCTTTAATGAGGGCATAAACCTTGGCAAAACGCTCGGGACGACGCGGGACGATTAAAATTTTTAGTTTACACCCTTCTTTCCATAGAGGTTCTAGGGCTGAAAGCAGCCACTCTTCTTCGGAGTCATGCGTAGAACCGAGGACGACAACTCGATCGCCAGGCACGATGCCTAGCTCATTCTCTAGGTTTGTCTTCTCGGCTGCGCTTAAAAGCACAGGCGAGGCATCGAGCTTTATGTTGCCCGTCACATGCAGTTTAGCTGCAGGCACGCCTACATTAAGAAAGCGGTCGCGATAACGCGCGCTTTGCAGACAGAAGCAGTCAATTAACCCAAAGAGTCTTTTGGCAAAGAAGCTGGCCCAAGCAAAACGTTTGGCCGAGCGCTCCGATAGCTTGCCGTTGACCAGCACAACCTTGCCGCCCTCATCTTTTACGGATTTGAGTAGATGATACCAGAACTCCCCTTCCACTAAGATGAGCAAGTTAGGTTTAATGCGGTGTACAGCTTTTCTAATGAGCCAAGAAAAGTCGAGTGGAAGGAAAAAATAGCCATCTGCGTCTGGTAGAGAGCGCTTGGCTTCGGCATGCCCTGTTTCCGTTACAGAAGAAATAACAATTTGTGCATGGGGAATTTGTGCGCGTATTTTTTTGTAGAGCGGCGCTACGGCTTTCGTTTCCCCGACCGACACGACGTGGATCCAGATAATAGATGTGCCTTTTAGCTCAAGCGCGGGCGGCAGCTTCCAACCCAGGCGTTCGCCTAAACTATTGCGGTATTTACCCAGCTTGATCCACTGCCAGAGAAGTTTAGGCAGTGCGATTAGTCCGAGAAGTAAAAGTAGAAGGTCGTAAATAAAACTAAGCATCATGTGGAATCACAAGATTCATCAGCTTATTTGGCACAAAAACAACCTTCTCGATCTTACCCGTAAGATGCTTTGCGATCTGCGGCTGAGTTTTGATAAACGCGAGCATCTCCTCTTGCGTCTTGTCTTTAGGAAGTTCCCAGCGGCCGCGTAGCTTGCCGTTTACTTGAATCACATACGTCACAGACTCATCTACGAGATAGCTTGGATCCACCTTCGGAAATGGAACGTAAGCGAGTGTGACTGCCCCCCCCAAATGCTGCCACGCTTCTTCTGCTACATGCGGCGCAAAAGGTGAAAGACATTGGATGAGCATTTTAAGAACGCTTCTAGGATATGCAGATAGTTGTGTGAAGTTATTCATAAACTCCATCATCTTGGCAATGGCCGTATTAAACTGCATGGCTTCGATGTCTCGTTGCACGTTTTGCACTAATCGATGGCCCAGCTTTAATGCTGCTTCGGAATCTTCATCCGTAACTTTTTCTGAATGCAACAGATCGTAGAAACGATTCAAAAAGCGTTTGCAGCCACTGACCGCGTCATTATTCCAGAGTTTCTCTTTATCAAATGGTCCCATGAACATCTCATAAAGTCTTAGGGCATCTGCTCCATACTCTTCGATCATCTCATCCGGTGTTACCCCATTGAGTTTAGATTTGGACATCTTTTCAACGAGCACATCGAGTTTCTGTCCGGTGCCGATTTGATAAGCACTGCCCTCTTCTTCACGCACTTCTTCGGGAGATAAGTAACCGCCTTGAGGCAGCTTAAATGATTTAGCAATGATCAACCCCTGATTGCGCAAAGTCATGAAGGGTTCAGTTGTGCTTACAAGACCGCAATCGAATAATACCTTGTGCCAAAAACGCGCGTAGAGCAGATGAAGCACAGCGTGTTCGACCCCGCCCACATAAAGATCGACCGGCATCCAGTATTTTTCAATTTCTGGATCCCAGGCAGCTTCGGTGTTGCGCGGATCGCAAAAGCGCAAATAATACCAGCAGGAGCCAGCCCATTGCGGCATGGTATTCGTCTCACGCCAGGCTTTCTTGCCCGTTTTAACATCGACAATCTCTACCCACTGGGTAACTTGGGCAAGTGGACTTTCGCCCGATCCTGCTGGTTTATAATTCGTCAATTGAGGCGGGCAAAGGGGCAGTTCGTCTAAGCCTAAGCAGCGTTTGGAGCCATCTTCAAAATGCAGAATAGGAATAGGCTCACCCCAATAACGCTGCCGAGAAAAAAGCCAGTCGCGCAATTTATAATTAATCGCCTCTTCGCCTTTTTTGTGGGCGATTAGCCACTCTAAGATCGTCTCTTTGGCTTTTTCAACATTGAGACCATTGATCGAGAGATTTTTGTGCGTACTATTGATAAGAACGCCATCGCCCGTCCAGCACTGCTTCCCAGCTAGAACTTCGCTTCTTCCGTCTTCTGTATTGGGATCGATCACCGGTATAACTTTAAGGCCATACTTGCCTGCAAACTCAAAATCGCGCTCATCGTGTGCCGGCACGCCCATTACAGCGCCCGTGCCATAACCCATGAGCACATAGTCGGCAACCCAGATAGGAACTTTTTCATCGTTAACGGGATTGATCGCGTACGCACCTGTCCAAACACCACTCTTGTCTTTGTTCATCTCGCCGCGCTGGAAGTCGGTCTTATTTGCGACCTCTTTTTGATACTTTTCTACGATTTCTCGCTGCTTATCCGTAGTAATCGTGGCCACCAGCGGATGTTCGGGAGCAAGCACTAAAAAAGTCACTCCAAACAGTGTATCGTGACAAGTCGTGAAAATAGGAATCGTGCTGCCTGTGCGCTCTTCAGTAAAATAGGCGCGCGCGCCTCTACTCTTTCCAATCCAGTTAACTTGTAATTTTTTTAGGTGATCAGGCCAATCGAGCAGGTCGAGATCTTGCAATAGACGGTCGGCATAAGCGGTAATTTTTAAAATCCACTGACGTAAAGGCCGGCGTTCAACAGGATATCCGCCCTCTTTTGAAACTCCGTTCTCTACCTCTTCATTGGCCAGAACCGTGCCTAAAGCTGGGCAGAAGTTAACCTGCACTTGCGCTTCATAAGCCAAGCCTTTTTCATACAGCAGAGTGAAAATCCACTGTGTCCATTTGTAGTAACGTGGATCACTTGTGGCAACTTCACGGCTCCAATCATAGCTAAAGCCGAGAGATTTTAGCTGGCGACGATACGTGTTGATATTGCGTTCAGTGGTAATGGCGGGATGCGTGCCGGTTTTAATCGCGTATTGCTCGGCTGGTAGGCCGAAGCTATCCCACCCCATCGGATGAAGCACATTAAAGCCCATCTGGCGTTTATAGCGCGCTAAGATGTCGGTTGCAGTGTAACCCGTAACGTGACCCACATGCAGGCCCGCCCCAGAAGGGTAAGGAAACATGTCGAGAATGTAATATTTGGGCTTAGAAGGATCGACGTCTACTTTGAAAGTCGCTTGATCTTCCCAAAATTTCTGCCACTTCTGCTCTATGCGAATATGGTCGTAACGCGGCTTTTCCATCTCTTGTTCTTACCTTTGCTTAGAATGCCACATACTATAACAAGATTCTGGAATTTCTCTCCAACGTTCAAACGAACTTAACATCTGGCCGTGACCAGATAATATTCCATAGCGTGTCCTCGCATTGGTCTTCTTCTTCTGTCCAATCAATATTAGAATCTTCACAAACGAACTGCTGGAGTTTACGCATCGCAGAATAAGCTGTCTGTAGTACTCCAGAAGAAAACCTTCCGCCTAAAATTTCAAACTTAAGTAAATTAGGACACTTTTCTGGGAGCGCTTGCAGAATTGAATTCGTGCAGTGCAAGCCTAAATAGTGCAATTTGGATAAATTAAAGCGTACGAGCTCTCTCCTGTCTTTCAAAGGAATTTTCCCTATGCTGAATTCTCTTAGTTTCTCAAGCATTGCCAAAGCAGGACTTAAAGCTCCAAAACTCATACGATAACAATGATCTAGCTTAAGCACTGACAGTTCAGTGCAAGTTGCAATGGCATCTAAGCACCCATCAGTAAGTTTTTCATTATAGCATAAATCAAGCACCTCAAGACGCTTTGTATGTGTAACAAAATCCAGCACATTTGCATCAGTAAGATTCATCCCAGTGAGATTAATCTTTCTCAAATTACTCAAAAAAGGCGCGGCTTCTACCAGCGCGTTTCCTGTGACCTTTGTGTAAGCTAAATTGAGCTCTTCAAGTTTTGGATGCGCCTGAACAATAGCCATTAAAGTTGCATCATTGAGGTTAGGATTACCGTGCAATCCGAGAGAGGTGAGTTGGGGAAAAGAAACGGCGAGCTTCTCTAAGCGTGTAACACCCTCCCCAAAACTAATTTCTCTTAAGCCTTTGGCATGTGGGATAAGCGCTTCTAAGTAGTTATTAGAGCGGGAGCAACGATGGATAATGGAAGTTAGGTTACGACAATTTTTTAAAAATGCCACCAGACCAGCTCCCGTAATTGTAGAAACATTCGAACAGTCAAGCGCAGTGAGATTATAACAAGAACGGGCAATTGCATCAAAATTACTTATGCTACATTGCTTAATCTTAAGCGTTGTTAACGCAGGGCAGCTTTTCAATAAATTAACAAGTATCGAATCATTGTTTTCAGTAGAATTTGAACCCAGAGAGGAACTGAGATCTAAGCTCGTGCAGTCTGGGAATTGCATTGCAGAAGAGAACATACTTGTTAAATCGTTTAAAGAATCAGCCATGTGCATTTCTTGGATTTTTTTCATTTGCGCAAATAAATCCGAGTCGCTGCAACGCAAAAATGTTGCCGCATCATCAAACTCCTTCTTTGCTGCCGTTGTCTCAAGCGTGAATATTTTCTGATGTGCGCATTTTCTTCTTACTACCTCTTGTGTAAGCTCTGTGAATTTTGCTGTGGAGGCTGGGCTTAAGATCTTGAGCACACCTAGCGTTTGTAGTGAACAAAAACTCAGAGTTAGGAGAGCAATATCTTTTGGAGCCTGATCGATAACACGCGGCAAAACTCCGAGCTGCTTTTCTACGAACTGTCTTCGTGCTGCTTCGTCTATTTTATTTATTCTTTGCTTTTTTGATCCCTCTGATACAAGCAAAGGCTCGCTAAGTCTTGTGTTTAAAAGATTTTCAAGAGGAGTCAAAGAAAGTCGCTCTCCTGGAAAAAGAGCAGCTGAAGGAGCAACACGATTCATAATTACCACCTAATTTTGATTTTAGGCAATTAATATTAACTCGAAATCTTTATAAAAGATATAGAACAATCTATTTTAATTGCATTGTAAATAATTTAATAATCAGCAGAACCTACTCAAACGAATTGTGGATTTAAATTAATTAATAGCTCTGGCCTTAAGACTTCAAGTGTTTTAAAACGAGGAGATCTTTAGCAGTATCGTTCATGTAAGCCCTATACAATAATTATGTAAGTCTACTCATCTTACCTACTAAATACCCCAGCGCTAGATGAGATACACACGAGCCTTCCGCTTGTTTGGATTAACGTTATTGTCCTTTGAGTCGTTTCCCCGCTAACCTTCCAACTCATCCCCTTCCCGCGACAAAAATTTTTTATAAAAATGGCTCTTTAGTTGTCATAAATCATGGAGAGGGCTATGTTAGCTTATTATGCTAGAAACACTAGTTCCAAAGAAAAACAAAGTCACACTTGCAGACTATAGTTATCAACGGGATATTGAAAACCGCTTGTTAATGTCGCAATTTACGACTCTTGATCTCTCTGTTTTAGAGGATATCCTCTATAGCTCTTTAAATATTTCCTTAAAGAAACTAGCTAAAAATCTTTCAGTCGATGAGAAGCGCGTCCGCCCCATTGTACAGAAATTTAGTCAAACTGGACTGCTCTCGCTGGATGGTGACCAAATCGTGGTCGACAAAGAGATGCGCAAATATTTCGAAGCTCAAATCGTCAAGTTCGATGAGGATTTCTGCCCTGGAGTTGAATTTGTACTAGGCCTGCTGCGCAAAGTTCCGATTCATGTGCTGCCAACCTGGTATTCGATTCCGCGCACTTCAAATAATATCCATGACTCGGTCATCGAAAAACACCTCCAAACTCCTCAAGTTTTTCAGCGTTACCTCTCAGAGCTCAACTTAACTGACCCTCTACTTACTTCAATTGTCGATGAAGTCTATAGCGCACCTGATTTTAAAGTTCGCGCCGAAGACCTCATGCAAAAGCTTAGCATTAGCCACGAACAATTCGAAGAGAGCTTGCTGCTGCTAGAATTTAATTTCGTCTGCTGCCTCAGCTATGAAAAAGTTGATGATCGTTGGGAAGAAATTGTAACTCCATTCCATGAGTGGCGTGAATATCTTACTTATCTGCGTGACTCTGAATGCGTTTCGCTTAAAGAGAACGCTAAAATTCAACGTAATCGCCCTGATGATTTCTCTTTTGTCCAAGATATGGGACAGCTTCTCTTGCTAGCTAAAAAGCAAGAGATCAATCTCACAAAAAAGAATGCGCTCGGTCTTCTGCTGCCTACGGCCGATGTCTGTGAGACACTTGCTTCAAAATGCAAGAGTTTGAATGTAAAAGATGCTTTCTTCCTTCCCTATGTCTATCGTCTAATTACCAAACTCGGCCTGCTTAAGCTTGCCGATATCATCGATGGGCAGCTCTGTGTTTTAGAAGGTGCCAAAGACTGGCTCGATATGAACTCCGAAGATCGTGCTATCCATCTCTACCGTCACCCTTTAAACCACATCGTTTCAGTTGACCTTCCTCCTTCACTTGCAAGTGATAGACATGTGCGCGAAACTGAAAAAAGCATCATCCGAGCCTTAGATGTCAGTTGGGTTTACTTCGATGAATTCCTAAAAGGCGTGCATATTCCTTTAGGCCCAACTTCAATGATCGTACTTAAAAAAGTGGGAAAGAGCTGGAAATATGCTCTGCCCGACTATTCTGAAGATGAGCTAGCTCTCATCAAAGCTACGATTTTCGAATGGCTATTTGAAGCCGGCATGATCGCCACAGGCACACATCTTGATCGTGAATGTTTCACGGTTACAGATTTTGGCAAATCGATCTTCGGCAGCTAACCCTTCTAGAAAGCGCTTAAAAGAAAAAATCAATTTTCACCACAGAGAGCACAGAGGAAGCAAGATTGTTTTTTCGCAAGTGAAGCGAAAAAACAATAACTTCACAGCTTCGCCGACTTTTACGCAGCGAGGAAATGTCATTTTTTTGTTTCACATACAAAAAAATGATTTTCTTTTTCTTTGCTCTGTGTTCTCCGTGACTCTGTGGTTAAATTAATTTGGTTCTTAAAATTATGCAAATACACCTAAAATAGCGAGATATGGCACAAAAAAAAGAAGGCGAGCTCGCTTCGAATCGCAAAGCCTTTCACGACTACGAAATCTTAGAGACCTTTGAAGCTGGGATCGTTCTGCTCGGCACAGAGATAAAATCGCTGCGCGATCATGGCGGCAGTTTGCAAGATGCTTATATCATCATCACAAACAATGAAGTCATTCTAAAAAATGTCTCTATCTCCCCTTATCGTTATGGCGGCGTTTTCAATCATACCGAGAGACGCGAGCGCAAACTGCTATTGCACAAAAGAGAGATCGCCAAACTAAAAAACCTTTTAGAGCAGAAAGGATTAACCTTAATCCCGCTAGCCCTATATCTCAAAAATGGATTTGTAAAAGTAAAGCTAGCAAGCGCCAGAGGCAAGAAGGCTTATGATAAGCGCGCGGCCCTGAAAGAGCGCGATCATAAAAAGTCGATCGACAAAGCCATGAAAAATCAGCTATGATTTCCAAAACTAAGGAGATCCCCATATGAAAGTTCTTATCTCAAGACTCGACCTAGTTACGCTCATTGGCAAAGTTCAGAATGTCGTTTCCCCCAAACCGATCATTCCGATTCTGGCTAACGTTTTAATCGAAGCCCATGACGATCAGCTGATCTTAAGCACAACAGACCTCACCGTGAGCATGCGCGCATATGCTAGCGCCAAGGTGCTAGAAGAGGGGGCAATTACTCTACCTGCCAAACGCTTCTTTTCGCTGGTACGCGAGCTCACCACGCCTCAAATTGAGATTCATGCTGAGACCCCTGAGACTGCGTTTATCAATGCTGGAAGCTCTCACTTTAAGCTCCAGGGCATGCACAAGAGCGAGTTTCCTGCTCTGCCCGATTTAGCAGATGGCATGCACTTTACTATGAGTGGTGCTCATCTGAAAGAAATGCTCGCCCGCACTGCCTTTGCTGCCGCGCGCGATGATAGCCGCCAAGTTTTAAATGGCATCCTCCTCCAAAAAGATGCGGAAGAGGCTACCTGCATCGGCACAGATGGTAAACGCCTGGCTAAAATCAATATCCCCATTCTAGGCTCGTTAGCATCGCCACAGCCCTATTTAATACCCTTAAAAGCTGTAGAGGAGCTCATCAAGATCCTCGATGCCAAAGAAGAGAGCTGCAAACTCACTTTAATGTCTGATAAGATTGCCGTTGAAGCAAGCAATACAATCCTGATCACCAAGCTGTTAGCCGGACAGTTTCCCGATGTTTCACGCATCATCCCTGAAAAGCAGGCTACACCCATTGCCCTGCACCGTGAAGAGCTTATCTCTCTTTTAAAACAGGTCTCTCTGTTTACCGCAGATTCAAGCAGTTCGGTGCGTTTTTCATTTACCACTGGCGCACTGCATCTTTCTGCAAATAGCGGCGAAATTGGCGAAGGTGTGGTGACGATGCCGGTCAATTATGGTGGTGAGAAGCTAGAAATTGCTTTTAATCCCTACTATTTTCTCGAGATCCTTCGGCACAGCAAAGACGAGACGGTGGATTTTTCAATCAGCAACGCTTACAACCCTTGCTTGATCACCGACTCCTCTAACGCTCGCTTTGTGCTCATGCCGATGCGGCTTGACTAAAGGTCTAATGTCCATGCACATCGAGAAGATCGTTCTGTGGCATTTTCGCAACTACGAGAATGCCACGCTCACTTTTAGCCCTGAAGTTAACCTCATTCGCGGAGAGAACGCACAGGGAAAAACGAATCTGCTAGAAGCGCTCTATTTTCTATGCACGGGCAGATCTTTTCGCACCACGCACTTTAATGACTTTATCCCTTATGCAAAGCCCTTCTTTCATGTCGAAGCGCAATACGTAAAGGATGGCATCTCGGGAACTCTAAAAGCTTCTTTTGATGGCCAGACGCGCAAGCTCTATCACAACGACACGGCTTTCTCTTCTTTTTCCAGCCTGCTCGGCTTGCTGCCCATTGTGCTTATCGCTCCGCAAGATCTTGCTTTAGTGAGCGGTGCGCCATCTGATCGACGTAGATTTTTAGACTTACACCTTGCGCAAAGCGATCCGCTTTATGTTCATCATCTGAGCCGCTATTTAAAAGCTGTCAAGCAGCGCAATATTTTGCTTAAGCAAAAGAGTGAAGAGAGTCTCGAAGCTTGGGAGAAAGTGCTAGCTCTTTCAGCTACGTATCTGCTTAAAAAACGCCAAGAGTCGCTGATTAAACTTTTACCGATTGCCCAAGAAAGTTTACAGCAATTGACAGATGGAGACGATACGCTCGATCTAAAGTATCTGCCAACACTTCCACCCGAATGTCCACATACACCAGAGGCAATTTTTGCAGAGCTGCGTAAAAACCGTAGGCGCGAGCTTGCCTGCGGCATGACCTTGCAAGGACCACATCGCGATGACCTAGCTATATTCATCAACGGAAAAGAAGCTAAAAATTTTGCAAGCGAAGGTCAGAAAAGAGGCGCCGTAACAGCGCTTAGATTAGCTGAGTGGAGGAGCTTGAAAGCGATTACAGGCTATACTCCCCTGCTCGGCATAGATGATTTTGGCATTCACCTCGACGCCAAACGTTATGCGCTGGTGCAACAGAGCATCCAGGGTTTAGGCCAGGTTTTTCTCACTACGCCAAATCCAGTAGATGCCACCTTTTTATGCAATGCAACCTTTATGATTGACCAAGGTGTCGCAAAAAAGCCTCTCCTAGCGGAAAATTCTTAAGCTCTTCACCGCGGCGTTTAGCTGCAAACTGTTCGATGAACTTTAAAGCCAGCACTTTGCCTAGCTGCACACCTTCTTGATCGAAAGAGTTAATATTCCACATAAACCCTTGAAAGACCACTTTATGCTCGTAAAAAGCTAAAAGAGCACCCAAAGTGTAGGGATCAAGGCGTTGGGCTAGCAAAAGACGTGTGGGGCGATTACCGGGGAACACTTTATTCGGATTAGCATTTTTCTGACCTTTGGCAAGTGCGACACTTTGCGCAAATAAGTTAGAGAGCAGCTTCTCTTGGCAATAGGTCTCTTTATATAAAATGTCTTCGCCAAATTGCGTAGTAACGAATCCAATAAACTCTACAGGCACAACAGTTGTGCCTTGGTGGATGAGTTGATAAAATGAGTGCTGCCCGTTGGTTCCAGGCTCTCCCCAGATGATCGGCCCTGTTTCAAATTCGACATCATGGCCTTTCTTATCGATGCGTTTGCCATTTGATTCCATATCAAGCTGTTGCAAATGCGCGGGAAAACGTGCAAGCGCATGTGAATAAGGAATAATGGCTGTTGTTGGATGACTTAAGAAGTTACGATTCCAGAGTCCTAAGAGAGCAGAAAGAAGCGGCAGATTTTTTTTAGGATCTTTTTGCAAGGCAGCTTTATCCATGGCATTTGCGCCACGTAAAAACTCCAGGAAACGATCCATACCAAGCGCAAAAGCTAGAGCCACAGCGCCAACCATTGAAGTTACCGAATAGCGACCGCCGATGTAGTCCCAGATATAAAAAGAAGCGCGATATTCAGCAGGGTTATCCATCGGGCTTCCTTTGCCCGTTACGGCTAGCACGCGCTCTTTAGGGTCAATCCCCTCTTTTTTAAAACGCTCGCGCACATACGCTTCATTGGTCATCGTCTCAAGTGTAGAACCGGATTTAGAGACGACAACCACTAGGGTCTTGTTTAGATCGACATCGCGAAAGATCGCCGCGCCTTCATCAGGATCCACGTTTGAAAGAAAATGCACTCTGCGGCCTGGTTTTTTAAATGCTTCTAATGCCACAAAGATCGCTTTGGGGCCAAGTTCTGATCCGCCAATGCCGATTTGAATGAGGTCGGTGAACTCTTCTTTTCGTTCGATCTCTTCTAAAAATGCTTTGAGTTTTTGCAGTTCATCATAAGCGAGTTTAGTGGCTTGCACAGCAGCCGGGGCACTATTGCGATTTTCAAAAAAGTCGCGCATAGCAGTATGCAGTGCCGGACGGTTTTCACTCTCTACACCCTGAATGAAATTCACCACTTCACCCGCTTGCATCTCGTTCATCTTTTTGACAACTTGTGTCTCCTCAGCCAGATGAAACAGCGCCGAAAGCACCTTTTCATCCACACGTTCTGTGGCATAAAAAAGTTTGAAACCAA
Organism: uncultured Chlamydiales bacterium; assembly: GCA_963700985.1. GTDB lineage: Bacteria > Chlamydiota > Chlamydiia > Chlamydiales > Rhabdochlamydiaceae. The sequence goes on along the minus strand of OY969554.1, from coordinate 484,731 downwards.
GCGACTCTGCCAGCATGGCATCAACTCTTTTAGGTGTTAAAACTCCCTCTTTAGTGAGATCCAAGGGATTTTTTGAAAGCTCAGTTAACTCTTTAACTGCCTTCAGCTGTCCGAATGCTGGCATATAAAAACCTCCAAATTCTTTCCCACAACATGGCATAAAAATCCATGTACGACAAGATTTTTTGATATGGACAGGCTTAATGGACGATAATGGACAAAGAAGAAGAATGCACATGAAATGGACTAAATGGACAGCCCTAATAGATAAAAGATTAAACTAAGGTGTGATCAGGCTTGTCATAAAAGCATTTCTAGAGATAAACTTTGGCCCTGAATCGGAGCATAGCGCAGTTTGGCTAGCGCAACTGCTTTGGGAGCAGTGGGTCGGGGGTTCAAATCCCTCTGCTCCGATTCCTTTTCTTTCCCACTTCAAACATCAAATTAGTCACACGAATTAGTCACGTATGTGCACCATTGGGCTGTAGCCCAATAGATTTTCGCGCACAAAAGTCACAATCGGCTCGATTGCGAGATTGATAAATAGGTTGTAGAGAAAGATCGGCAAATTAAGAAGCATCAAAATCCCTGGAATAATGAAAAGTGGAGCCATTAAAATCCCCAGCAAAATCCCACGAAATATCTCCCCGCAACATCCTGGGTTATGATATATCCCCAAGCACAAAAATAATTCATCTACAAAGCGTTCTATCGCCAGCCAAGGACGAAAATAAATTGCATCCATCAAAGGAAAAAGCCAAGAGCGGTACTTTAAAACTGGAAGATAGGGAATCGAAAAATTTTCGCGAAACCAGAGAAAAAATGGAATATCGGTGAGAGTGGCACGCGGCAGCCAAGCAAAGTGACGAACTGCGTCCGCGTCCCAGGGAACACCATGAGGATTATACCCTGCTATTTCATGTTCGAACTCATGCACAAGCTCCATAAAGCCTACATACTGCCTGCGCGCAAGATCTTCTGGAAATATCTTAAGTGCCTGCCTATTTGTTCGTAGGACAAATGTATCTAAACGGCCTAATCCGGCAAGTGCACGTGGAACCACTCGAAAATTATGCCCAATTAATTTAAGAGTAACTAGCTCAGACTACTCACCAAAAACTTCGGGTAATGTAGATAAACAAGAATCTTCACCCCCCTCAATTCTTAAATAGCGAATTTTTAAAGCTTGGATCTCGTCTGGAATAGCCTGCAAGTCACGACAATATAAATATTGGTAATGAGCAATTGCTGGCGCATTACTTACATCTCTTAACCACAAGCTCTTTTCATACGCGGTTCGTGGCGGGTTTAATCCACCAACCAAAACACCATTATTAATAAACTGCGCCCAAAACGCATGAAGATGTTTGCCCTTTTCACGCATCTCGCTATCCCAAATTGCAGTTTCTAGCCTTCCAAATCGTGTAAACGAGAAAAACGTCTCTTGTGCTTCCAGCGGTCCCTGCTCCTCTAAAGCTAGAGCTCTTGTTTGCTGATGCGTGAGCGCTTGGGCAAAGCGCGCCTGCCCGGCTGCACAAAAATCCGCAGATGAACTTTGACTGGCATGCATAGCTTTAAAGCAGCGCACAATCTGCTGCCTATTTGTGTAGTCAAGCTGCTGCTCACGTACGGCTTTATTGAAGCGACGCATCATACTTACGCGTATGCAAATCTCTCTGAGCGAAGGATAATCTTCTACGAATAGGCGAAGCCCTATACTTCTACGATCTGGAATGTCTCTTAGAGCTGCCAAATATGGAAGCTCATCAGCTCTTGTTAAGCGTTGAAAGTGCTCTTCGCAATCATTTAAACGCTCTAAAGTAGCATGCAGACCGCTCTCCCAAAGTGGGCGTGTTTTTTCAACTTCTTCTGGAGTAAGAGATTTTAAAAGCTCTGAAGCCCTCCACCATCTGGTGTGTAGATCGTCTATCTGCTCTGCTTTAAGAACGCCAGTAATCATCGGCGAGTTTATTACCTTCCCTGAGATCTCTTGCTGAAGCTGTTCGATAGTTTTTGCGGGAAGAGGTCGTGGAATATCAAGTCCTTGCAAAAACCGAACAGAATCTCGGTCTGTCATTTTGATCTGCAAAGCCACGTGGATCATCGCATCCTGGACATTCCTGCGAAAAGCCTTGCTAACCTGAGCTACTTCCGTGCCTAGAAAATCTGAAAATAATTGCGTAATCGGACTCGGAGACATATCTAGCAATCGTGTACAGCCGGCAACGGGTCTCAAAGGTGCAATTGCCATGATATTTCCTCTATGTTTTCCAAAAATTTTAACAGTGTTTAGGAATAAAAACGAGGGGTTAATCCCCCAAAGAATTAGAGAATTTAAGCGATTAAAATTTTGATTCGCACACATCGCCACCAGCAGCACGGAAGCCTTGGAGCATGCGCTTGCCGGAGGGGCTAACTGCTTGAGGAATAACTAAAAGAGTGTCTAGGCCATCCCATTCTTCAATCAAGAGGGCTTCTGGCACCATGCGGAAGGGAGTTTGCTTTGCTTGCAGATCAGTAAAGGCTTTATTTAACTGAGTGAGTGTTTGTGGCGTGCAGAAGGGATCCTGAGGTAGAACCACGCCGTGGAGTATCTCAGAGGTTAAGATAGGGGCTGCTCTCCCCTTTCCGATGAAGCCTCCGAAGGAGCTGCCATTTTCCCAGGCTAAGCCTCGAAATGGCAAGGTTGCGCCTTTGAGGGCAAGGTGCAGATACTCGAACCTTGCGCGCGAAAAGAGACAAGCAGTAAGGGCTGGGTTGGTAAAACTTTGAATATCAAAAAGACAGAATGGTGCGCTCTCAGCTGGAAGATATGAGACTAAGCGATGCAAGAATTCAGCAAAGAGATTTGCCGAGAAAAACTGTTTTTTAGTCTCCTCGTGAATTGAAAAATCAAAATCCGCTGCGTATTCTTGGTAGTGCTCTTCAACGCTTGCATCCCAGATCAGCCTCTCTAAAATGTCATATATTCCGCGGTAAAGAGAGATGCCGAGCGTCTGATCTTTAAAAGCTGGCCATATCTCCCTCGAGAACTGCTCGAGTGCTATGCCATACGAAAAAAAATGCGCGGGATCTTTTAAATTTAAGGGCGATGATTCAAGGCCTAGATCGATCTGCCAGAAAAGCAGCGCACCTTTTTGCACAAATTGCAGCGCGCGCGCTTTCTCTTCATCCCATTTTAGATCTGCATTCAAGGCCGCAGGAAGTTTGATCAAAACGGCGTTATCAACAACGGGGTCATAATCCCTTTCTATTTCTTGAATACGAGGCAAAAAAAGTTCAGCGTTTCGAGTGAACCCGTGCTGTGAGCCCTCAATTACGTGCTGCGAGCTTTCCATGAGGTGCCCAGGGCCTTGCATCACGCCTTCCTCTTAAATACGATGTAGTGGATGGTTCTGCCCTTGCCACGCCAAAGTGAATCAAAATAGGAGTTGCCGTAATCGGGCCACTCGGTGACGAAGTAGGGTTCGGGAAAATGCGCCGCAAATGCGGGGTTTTGACGCATTTCTTGGATAATCTGTGTGGCATATGGAAAATCGTCGGTTGCAAACACAGCTTCACCGCCAATTTTAAGCACACGGGCAAGCTCGTCCACAAATGGCGCTTGAATGAGGCGATTTTTGGCGTGTTTGGCTTTGGGCCAAGGATCAGGAAAATTAATGAACACACCATCTACGCTGCTTGCAGGAAGATAGTGCGTAGCAAATGTGCGCGCCTCTCCGCAGATCACAAAGAGATTCGATAAAGCTTGTCGTTGCAGCTTAACCCAGATTTTACGTACGCGTTCAAATTTTTGTTCCACGGCAAGCCAGAGATCTTCAGCTTGCGTTTGGGCTTTGTGCGCAACCCAGGCACCATTGCCACTACAAAACTCGATAAAAACCTTTCCAGTTTTTCCAAAAAGCTGAGGATCTTCCCATTTTGGAAAATCCCATCCGCTATGTTCGGTATAAAATTTGGGTATAAAAAGCACGCGCTCATGAATAACGGGTTTGCGCTCTTCCCAGCAAAATGGATATTTAAGATCGGTCTTTTTTAGCATGCTGAACATTTTACTTCTTCGAGGGAACTGTGTCCAAATTAATTTGCTTTTTCCTCTTTTTCTTGATCAATTCCCACGCCGTTGATATGTTAAAGATTTAATTTTTCGAACCAATAGGACAGCAATGAGACACCTTTCCCTGTTCTTCCTAGGCATGTTGATTGCCTCTTCATCCATGGTTTCAGCTGAAGATGCTGAAGCCTCCCCTTTCCAACTTATCTCTTTAAACAAAGATGAGCCGATCATATTCGAGGAGGATACCATTGATGTGGGAGACCTTCTAAGCTTCGATCCAGATTTTCTGGACGTAGGCGGCGATCTATTGGAACCAGAACTAAAGCATTCTTCGCAAGTGGAGCTAGCTCAAGCTGAAGAAGCTGGCGCGCTCTCCTCTTCATTAGAAGAAGAAGATTCCTTCGAAATTTCTGATCTGGAACGAGAAGAAGTATTCGATAAACCTGCTATCGCTCAAGTAAGAAAGAAAGAACTCATTGATGCACACGCTGCGCGAAAAATCGAAGAAAAGTCTCAAAAAAGCACAGTTGCTTCGATCAATGCATCTGGGAAACGTGCGGTGGTTCCAGCCGATAAAACTACGGACACTTTGCAGATCAACTTAGGGCAAGTGTTTGCTGGATCTCCTGTGATCTACTCTCTATTGCTCTCCCTTTCTGTTTTGGCCTTTTTTATCTGCTTATACAACTGGATCAGCCTACGTGGCACATCGGATAGTTTTGTGCGCAAAGTCAGACAAAAGCTTCTGAGCAACCAATTTGACGAAGCTCTTGCCCTTTGCCTTAAAAATGAGCAGCTATTTGGACGCGTCTTATCTGCTGCCATCTCTGTGCGAAAGCTTGGTCTGGCTCACATGGTTGAAACGATGAAAACTGAAGGCAAACGTGCGACTGTTGGCTTTTGGCAAAGAATCTCCCTGCTTAATGACATTGCCATCGTAGCACCTATGCTAGGTCTCCTAGGAACCGTTCTGGGCATGTTCTATGCATTTTATGATCTCAATCGTTCAACTGAAAGTGTGAATACACTTTTTGATGGCCTGGGAATTTCCGTGGGCACAACTGTAGCTGGCCTGGTGGTTGCCATCATTGCGATGATGCTGCACTCGCTGGCAAAATACCGCCTGGTGCGTGTGCTGACCTTTGTGGAGGATGAAGCACAAGCTCTGGCTATAATTATGGATCCTAAAACTACGTTCTCTTCAGAAAAATAGGCATAAACATGAGTATGATTCCTGAAGAAGAACTCCGCCGTCATTCGAGCCTTAACTTAGCGCCGATGGTCGATTTTCTATTCCTCGTGCTAGCTGTTTTTGCCGCACTTGCTGTGACACGCGCTGCGCTTTATGACAGCGAAGTGAGCTTAGTTAAAGTGCGCGCGCCAGACAGGCAATCGCCACTCCCCGGACAGAATGAGTTTTATACCATAAATCTCTCTGTGACCGGCGAAGGCAGATACAAGTGGCTAACCGAAGATAGCGAGTTTCTAATGGAAGGCATCCCCGCCATTCAACAAGAGCTCTTGCAACAAATCGAACTCGGTTTGCTTCCAAAAGAAAAAAACAAAACAAAAGTTTTATTGCATATCGATAAACACGCAGAGTGGGCACCCATTGCCGAAGTGATCTTTGCCGTGCGCGATGCAGGCTTTACCATCCATCCCGTCTACGAACCCAACGAAACCTAAGACTGCTTAAATCTTAAAGCATGCACAGGATACGCATGATCGCGACGCGATAGGATGAAGATGAATAGGATTATTTATCCTATCTATCCTGCCCTTATCCTGCACATCCTGTTATAGCCTAATCATCAAGTTTGTTTTTGGATTAGGCTCTTGATTTACAATAATCCTAGTGTAGAGCGATCATTTTTGCGTTATGATTGCTTTACTTCTAGTTTTCGCACTTCTTTTTTCTGGCTGTAACTACGCTGGACGCACGCAAGATGCGGTGATCTCCTCTGTCCAAAAGGGCGATTTCGTTCGAGCAGAAGAGAGCATCGATAAAGCCATCCAAAAGAAGATGCCCACTGGAAAATTTCTCTCTTGTCGAGAAGCTGTGTGGATGTATCTAGATCGTGCGATGCTGCATGCCTGGACAGGCAAGCTACCGGCCGCCATTCAAGACTACAACATCGCTCTAGATGCCATCGATTATTACAGCCAACCTACATTGCAAGAGCAGCTCACTAAAACACTTCTCGAAGATGGACAGTCGGCATACGTGGGGCCACACTACGAACATCAGCTGGCACGCCTTTACCTTGCCCTGGCTCTCTTTCAAGAGGGCGATCTCGGCAATGCACGCGCCCTGCTCTTGCAAGCGCAAAATCAAGCCCAGCTGCGCATCGAAGAGGGCAAAGAAGCTGCAGGCAGCACCAATCTAATCGCCAAATATCTTTTGGCGGCTGTGCTTGAAAAAGAAGGCGATCTCAGTAACGCAGAGATCCTTTACAAAGAGGTAGCTAAAGAGCGAAGAGAACCTCTAGCTGAGCATAGCCAGAAAAAAGCTACGGTAATTGTACTGTCTCATACAGGTCTGGCTCCGCACAAAATCTCGACCATCGCGCCAGTGAGCGTCGTATCGCTTGCGATTCTGGAGCAGCTGCTAGCGATCTATGATATCCCCCCTGCCCTCTCTTCGCTGGCTGGCATTCCCATTCCAGCATTTGCTGACTCTGCGTCCGGCTGCTCCTCTACAAGCATTAAATTCGCCAATGCTCAAAGCGCTCATCTGCAACCCTGGATGGATGTAAGTGATGCGGCCCATCAAACGCTGGAGAAAGAGCTGCCTAAAATTGCCGCGCATAGTGCCGCAAGACTGCTCATCCGCCGCGCCTTTTTAGGTGTGGTCCAAAAAGAAAATCAGACTGCTGGTATTTTTGCCGACCTCGCACTTTTGGGCGCCAATTTACTTACCGAAGCCGACATCCGTAGTTGGTCGACACTCCCTGCGCGAATCGACCTCGCGCGCTTAGAACTCGAACCGGGCAAGCATACGCTGACTTTTGAAAGCCGCTCTCATGGCGCTGTTCAGACAAAAGAGTGCCAAATAAATCTCAGCCCAAATGAGCTGTGCATTATCAATCTATTTACCATCCATCCCCATCAGATGGTCATACAAATCCCTAAAAAAAATTCGGAGGAAACTTTATGAAAAACAGAGTTGCATTTTTGACAATTGCAGGGGCTACGCTACTTCTCACATCTTGTGGAAGAGATATCCGCTTAGCTCAAGACATTACACCCGGCAACGCCAAAGAGACCCAGCTCGACTGGAAATATGGCGCAAATGATATTCGCATCCAGACAACCAATATTACCCGGCAGCTGCTCGATCGCTGGTATGGACGAACTGGCTATGATTTTAACGCCAATGGCAAACCGCGCATTACCATCACTCAGGTCGATAACCGCACAGACTGCTTTATCTCCACAGATATGATTCGTGATATTATCGAAGGCATAGCCGTAGATGATGGGCGTGTTAGCATTGTGGTAGGCGATGCTCAAGATCGCAAAGAGCTCGATGCTTTAATGGAAACCGTACAAGCTAGTGAAAAGTATGATAATTCTTCGCGTATTCCTGCAAATAGCTGTGCTTGCCCAGAATTTCTTGCAAAAATCCGTCTGACAAAAGCGATTACGCAGCAGAAGAAATTCGATATCGAAGATTGGAGAATGACCATCACGCTTTACGATGTAAAGACACAAGAGGCGATCGATTCAGCTTGGGATGTTCTCAGAAAAAAAGTCGATGTAAAATAGTCGGTTTAAAGCATTCACAAGATATGCAGGATCGCGATGCGACAGGATGAATAGGATTATTTATCCTATCTATCCTGCCCCGATCCTGCACATCCTGTTATTCCCAAATCAGCAAGTTTATTCAATTATAAATTAAGGGACGGGAATGACGCTCTCTTCGTCGGAAAGAGACCAGAAGAAATCCAAGAAATTCCACCAAAAGGAGTGCTTACGCGGAATCGCTTCTTGAGGAATTGATGTTTTAATAATGTGGATCTGCTTCTCTTTTTCTTTCAAGACTGCTTCGTATTGATCGCCATCCGCAGCTTCAAGTTCTTCATCGAAGCGAATTGTAATCTCGTCGATCTTTTTAGAGCGCAACTGTTCAACCTTATCTTGCCAGCGTCTTATCATACTGGGGTGATGGAGGCGACCAGCATTTGGATTGAAGATCTCCCAGAAAGATCCAAAAGTTCGCTCATTTTCTTCGCCTGAAAATGCACCACCAATGATCAGCATGAGCATATTACGTAGAACCGAAAGCACAGCACATACAATAAATGCTGCAATACGCACGGGTGGAATATATTTCACAAAAAAGTTGTTTTTGAGATCAAAGCCGAGGTAGATGTCAAAAAGAGATGACTCCACTGGAAGCTCAATTCCCAGCGCTGCATGCAGAGTTTCATTCACGATGTCGGTGCAGTTCTGATTCGCTACATTGAAGTTGCGGTTAACTTCATCTTTTTGCCGATCCAGTAGATACCCATAGGCGCGGTTATATTGATCTTCAGTGACCGCAATCGAGGTACGCTTCATGAAAGGCTCAAAACGCATGAAGTCATATCTGTCGCCATCAGCATGGAAATCGCCTCTTGAAGTCTCCATAAGCCGTAAAATGGGCTTCTCTTCTCCTTCTCTTCTAAAAAAGCCTACGTGGCGCACTTCACCAGTTGGAGTTTTCAACCCGATAAATCCGTGCATATGCTGTTCGTCCAACTTAATCGCTGTCCAAACTTCTAAACGGAAGTCTTGATGGTTACGCTTTTCTTTCTTCTTAAAGAGCGGGATTGCATTTTGAAATTGTTCCGGATCGGCTAAAGCTGGATTCTCCTCACTACACGGCACAAGTCCAAGCTTGTCTTTATAGAAAAGGCGCGCGCCGCGAGTTTCTCCTTCACTGCCTTCGGTATGCACTCGTTCATAGAGGCGATGCCTTTCAGAAATGTGGTCGCGTTCAATGTCAACAACAGAACGCATCACTCCATTGAATTTAATCTTGAGGTTTTTAGTTTCTGGATCAACTTCGATTCTGTCCCCATTGCGCGTGCCGACATGCTTCTCAAGAAAATGATCTTTAACAAATTGCACTTGAGCCGGATGTAAAGCAAAGGCGCGTGCCGCCTCGGTTCGATCGTTGAAAACCCCTTCATTTTTAAAATCGGGATGTTTCGGGTATTGTTTAGCCATTTCACGCGCTTTTTCTTTTGAAGCACGGTGTGTGGGCTCGCTAAACCACTTTTGCAGCTGCTCTCTTGCAACTTTGGTCTTGAATGTCCGCATGATCCGATCTAAAGCCATCTGCTTAAAATCTTCAGGACTAATTTGTTGAAACGTAAAGGCGACAACCAGACGGTCGATCATCTCTAAATTCATTAAATGAGAGGAATCTTTACAACCCGCTAAACCTTTATCAAGTTCGCTTCTGTGCAGAGATTTTTGACGATCTAAAAACTTGGAAGCGCACTGATGCAGCTTCTGCAGATCCTCAGTAAGAGCACCACCATCTTTATTATACGTAAAAAGATGTGATTTAACTGCTTCAGCAACTTCAGAATTTTGTTCTGCATCATCCACGAATGAAGCATAGAAATGATGCGTTTGGGCGTCATAAGCGAGATATTGCCCATGGCTTAAGCCATCGAAACAGTGAGGTTCAATCGAAAAAGGACGTGTTGCCATCTCTAAATCACCTTTTAACAATAAATATGATCAATTTTAACCAACTCAGGAAAAAATATGTACAACTATAAACGGCTCAAAGAAGTTCTAATACGTTGATACGCCACATCTCTTTCAGCCCCAACTATCAATCTTTCAACATGCGTCAGCGACATACCTTCAGATTCGGATCCTTTAAAATCAATTTTTGGCTCTTTTTTACTGCGCAGAAGTGAAAGAAACGCGGGCATCATGTCTTCTTTTTTTGAAAAAACAGCACCTAAGCCCCCATCTAAACAAAAAGCTTCTAAATTAAATCTTTCCCACTCGAAAGGACAGAGGTCTGAAGCCAGCACACGTGCTTTTGAGGCGGCACATTCGGCAATAGTACCTCCGCCTGCTTTAGCGGATAAGACAAGCCCTTCTCTTCCCTTTTCATTTTTATCTGCGGCTAATGCTAAGAGGCCACCTAAGCTCTCTTCATCCGTCCACCCTAAGATTGTAATCGGAATTGCCTGCTGTTTTCGCGGCATTGAATTACGGCCATCTGTCTTCTTCTTACCAAGTAAAAGATCGTCTAAACGTGCCTTTTCCTTATCATTCCTTCCGCAAACTACAAATAGGTGAATGTTGGGCAGAATGCCGCGTTTTGTTTTTTGGTAATAATCAGCAACTATCTCGGGATAAGGATTAGCAATCCCATAGCCGCCGCTTACTATTACAACCACCTGCGCTTCGGGATCGATATGCCACCTTTCGCGCAACTGTTGTAACTCTTCCTTCGAACGTGTTTTTATGAAACTGCGTCTAACTGGGAATCCCCCCACCACAATCTGATCTTCTTTTAAAACGAGCTGCTGTGTTTCCGGGTCGCTTAAAAAATTACGAGACTTAACAGTGTCTACAAATAGCGCATGCACAAATTGACGATTGCGAGGAGCGCCCGATTGCGCGGTGATATCCACAAGCTCAGGATCGAAATCCGTAGCAGAATTAAACATTGAAAGTCCTAAACGGTGGCTTGCTTCAGCCAGAGCACCGCTATTGCGCGAATAAGCACTCATGGTAATATCAGGCGCTCTTTCTAAGAGCGTTCTGGCCGCGAGCGTAACGCGTCTTTCGACACTTTCAGCTTTAGGTGTTCCACTGAAAACCCAAGCGAGAACTTTAAGAATGCCCCATTGATTTTTTTGCTGAAGCCAACCATATACCGCGGCGTCAGTAAAGGAAAGTCGCAGCGTTTGACTTGCAAAATCTAAAGGAAGAAAAACCTCATCAGGACCATCTAGATTATACGCATGCATCCCTTCTCTAGCTGCACGTTGAGCAAAGGTCTGTTGCACCGCATTGTGTGCCATTCCAATGTTACATGTGTAAATGACCGTGCTTCTGCCCTGCAAGGCAAAGCGCGGATTTTCTCTTTCTGGAGCCATCAAAAGTGGTTTTAAAGCATTCTCTAACGTTGGCCAGCCCAACGAGATCTGCTTAGCATGCGAAAGTTTTTCAATTAACAGACGATCGTCTTTATTGCGAAGAGAAAGCGTATCTTTGCCAACTTTTGCCAATTCGTTTCGATCGATAAGATGACATCCGCAGAAATAATGTAGAGCCCTTCCTTCGATTTTGCTCAGCTTATCATCAATCGCACGAAAAGCTGCAGTCATACGACCAACATACTTAGCTCCCAGGGTTTCTGAAGGCATAGGAAGATTGCGACGATCCTGCAGATATTGGATGCAAAGATGATAAGTCCTCATCAGACTTGGCATTAACTCGCGAGGAAGCGCTTCGCCTTCCTCAAGGCATCGTAATTCTTCCATCGTTTGCGCAGAAAATTCGACAGTTTGACGCGCAATTTTTTGATAGAATTTATCTGTTTTCAAAAGATGCGAAAATAGAACAATAGGATTTATCTCTTTTCCACACGCTGCAACCTTTTCTCTTAACTCTTTGTAAAATTGCTTTTGCAAATGGTTATTTTCCGCATCGCTAAACTCATATAAATGATCTAAAAGATAGAATGAGCTGCTGCTTAAAAAGATCAGGCTTATTATCTTCACAATGTTTAAGCAAATTCGTATGGCACCAGTTAACCTGGATATCTTCTGTAAATGAGGTGTCAATAACATCTGAAAGGTTAGCTTTTACATGGCGGCGTGCAATATCTGACTCGCAAGAGTTGATCCAGGCATGCAGATCAAAACCGGGATTATAGAAATAGTCGGCCCAATCATGTTTGGGGCCTTCGCCATCCATGTCGACAATCAACTTTATGAAATAGAGATGCTCGAAGAATTTGCGCGGTTCATTCTTAGCAAGCGTTAAAAGGAATTCTTTATCATGAGAGCCGATCAATTCGCTTTTTAAATAATGATCAGCTGCTCTTATGCACAGCTTTTTGAAAAGAGCCTTACCGATTTCTGTGTTTAGAAAGCTCGCATTCTTTTTGAATAAAAGACAGATATCTGGCGGCAGATACCCATTAATTTCTAAATTGTTGATGAGCTCAATCAATGCAGCATCTGGTTTGCTGGGCGGCAGGGATTTTTCCAGACGATCCATACGCATGAAAAGTTTTTCAAGATGTGAGAGACCAGAAGCAAAAAGAGCCACAGAAGGAGAATCGCTCTTAGTTCTAAATCGCGCTTCTTTTTCATCGCGATCACCACTGCTTCTAGATGAAGGTGATGAGGGTGGAGAGGGTTCTGGAGTTGTGGTGAATAAGCCGGTTAGCTCTCCCACGTCGCCCAGAGACGTTACATCTAAAAAAGGCACAGAGCTAATCCTAGCATGAGAAAATTCTAGGCCACGTAATGACATGAAAGCTCCAGTTTTTTAATTAACCGATATTTTTAGTTATTTTCTCGCCCACTTTAAGCGTCCCGATTGCGCCAGAACCTGGATAAAGCTCGCCCGCTTCGACTTGCTGCTCAATACTCCTACGAAAAGTCAGAGGATGATCTCCATAGATATTCCAAGGACGGAAAAAAAGATCGAAGAGTTCTAGATCGTTTTCTCCATCATAACCACCTACTGTGAACAGCTTATAAAAAAGCCCCACTGCAACATGCAGGAGATAAAAAGGAGGGAAGAAATAAAGCATCTTTTGGACTAGATCAGGCAGTTGCCCATAAGTGCTGTCCCAAAATGCGAAGAAAGCCCTCTGCCAAGTGCTAGGCAGAATTTGTCTGATCAGCGCACTTATGTGGAACATGCGTGCATTAAGCTGAATCCCAAGCTCCTCATCGAGCACATGCGCAAGCCAGCTTGTGCAATTATTCTTCATGCCTGAAAAGCAGAGCTGTTTATTTGCCTTATCTGCTTGCCAGCGCTTTAAGATGGCATCAAATTGCGGGCCATTGAGATCGATCTCCGCCTTTTGGAAGTCATAGGTGTTTTTAGGAAGATAGACATAGCGATCTGGTGTTTCAAAGCCTGGAAATTTATGTGAAAGCGGTGTGAGATAATCAAACCAGCTCCATGTGGCTAGCACACCATAATGACCCATCGAATAGATCTCACCATTACTGCTACGAAGAATGGCATAACTATGGACCAGCGCAAAAGAATCGACAGCAGCGCCATCATCGCCTTTGCCGGGAAGAGCTGTCCAGAGTTCGAGGATATTTTTCCCGCCCCATTCATTAGCTGGACGTCGATCAAAAGGCACGATTTGTGGCTCTTTGACGTTGTAAGGCATAAACCCTAAATGATTGAAGGAGTAGTCTGTGGTTAACTCGTCATTCGTATCAGTCTGAAAAACGAGATTGCTTTCGTGAAGATAGCGATAGCCAGTAAGTTGGCCTTCAGGGTTTCTAATCGGTTCGCGTTGGATCTGATCCCAGGCAACTTGATGTGTTTCGAGCTCATGAGCTTTAGTGACAAGACTCCCCTCTACACGATGCACGTTGGCAATAGGAAGCAGCGGCTGGCCATTTTGGAAATCTAGCTGCATATGCAGTGCACATACTTTATTATGTAAGTAGTTGGCTTCTAAAAACCGTGTAAATACAGAGTTTTGTCCAAAGAAAGCAGGCGGAATCAAACCACCGCATTTAGCGCTATGAACTTTTTCTTTTAAATCCTTTAATTGTTCTGCCGAGGCATGCCGAGAAGAGAGATCTTTAACTAGCTTTGAACAGAGCTCGATTGATTTACGTAGTGTTTCACTTTCTTGGATCGGACGCGCTTTTAAGTTTTGAGAAATTTGAAGCTCTTGAAGCGTTGCATCGAGAAGTGTGGTGACGCTCTCTACTACGTGATCGGCTCTTGGCGTTTGGATGGCTTCCAAGTTTGGATTTATTTTAAAATCAACACCGGTTTCAATAAACTGGTGCACATTATTAACAGCTCGAGTTAATTCACTTATTCTTGAAACCATTCTCTAGCCCCACCTGGATATTCACTTTAATGATGGAAATATGATAAACCAAACGATTTAATATTACCATTTCAAAGAAAAATAGGATGACAAACAAAATATTTAATAATTTCCTTGCGCAAAGCGAGGCACTACTTAAGTGCACTCGCTATCAATTTGCGTAAAAAATATTAAACTGCTGCAGGGATGGGAGCTGGAATAGAGATAGAGCCCTTGGCCAAAGAATCTTTATATAGAGGTGCCCCTAGAACCTCGTTTACGCTTTTACGCAGGATTTTGGGGTGATCGAGATAAAGCTCCCAAGGTCTAAATAAAATATCCAATATAGGAAGATCGGTTAGGCCATTTACGCTACCGCAGGAAAAGAGCTTACCACCTAGTAAAACTAGCAGACACGGAACGTAAATAAGAGGGAAGAAATAGAATGCTTTTTGGATGAAATCGGGCAGCATGCCAATTGAGCTTTTAAAGAAATCAACGACGGCATCTTGCCAACATGCAGGAAGGATTTGTCTAGACAGAAACTCAGGGACTCGCATTTTTGAGTCGAGCTGAATGCCTAACTCCTCTTCAAGCACGTGAACAGACCAACCTGTGCAGTTATTATTCATGGCAGAAAAGGTAAGTTCTGCGTCGCCTTTATCACGCAGCCAACGCTGCATAACTTTATCAGTCTGTTCTGCAGTCAGCTCAATCTCGACTTTTTCGAAATGATAGGCTTGAGTTGGTAAATAGACATATCTGTCGGGCGTTTCCAGAGCTTGAGCTTTATGCGCTAGCGGAGTGATGTAATCTACGCCAGTGAAGTCTGCTGCGTAACTCCCAATCGAGTATATGTGTCCATCAGAACGGCGTAAAATAAAATAGGAGTGATCTCCCAGACATGGTTGAATGGCGCGCCCTGTGCTATCCTCAAGCATGGTCCAGAGCTCTAAGATGTTCTTGCCACCCCATTCGTTGGGATTGCGCCAATCAAATGGCCGAATCTGTGGACCTTTAATGTCATATTTTAAAATTCCTGCATAGTCAAAGGTATAGTCTTTTGTAAACTTATGTTGAGCGTTTGTTTCGAAAAGAAGACCTTGGTCTGAATAGTAGCGATATCCTGAGACTGAGCCATCTTGGCTATTGAGCGTCTCCTTTCTTATTTCACTCCAAGGAACATCTTTGCGTGCCAATGTCTCAGTCTCGGGTGTCGCGGGGATCGGACCGACTAAAATAGGTAAAACAGGCTCTTGGCATTGACCTACATGGCTATAATCAAGCTGCATATGCAACGCGAGAAGCTTATTAGGAAGATGATTGGCCTCTATGATTTTTCTAAAACGCTCGTAAGCTGGATCTTGGAAGACGGTATAAGGAACGTGCCCTCCGCACTTGGCACTCAAAACCTTATCTTTTAAGCGCTTCAACTGCTCTTCAGTTGCAACGCGTGAAGATAGACTTTTTACCAGTTGCGAACAGACTTCTACAACTCTTTGCAAATCCGTTGAATGGACAATACTTAAAGCTTTTAGATCATGCTCATGAAGTTCTGTAATCGTGGCATTAACGAATGCCTCTACTCCCTCTACAAAAGGTCTCGCTTCATCTGGAGGCGTTATCTGCAGATCCTGACTGAGCGCAAATCTTTCACCATTTGCTAAAGATTGTTGTATAGCATCTGCAGCAGCACTTAATCTAGCAATCCCGAGAGACATTGATTTATCCTCTTGTTTTCATAATAATTGCTAATATGATAAACAAATTGCCTCAATACTTACACTTTTAAATTAAATTTTATATACACGTTAAATTTTGTCTGAAAAATAAAGAAACCCAGGCTTTTGACCTGGGTTTTTTATGAAAATAAGCAAAAAATATTTTTAGAGAGATGCAACACGCCTTGCTGTAGCAAACTCAGCATCTTTTTGGGCTTTAACCAGAAGATCTGCAGAAAGACCCATTGAAAGACCCACTGAATCCATCTGATCAAAACGGACCTTCGGATTTTTTGGAGTTTTAAGTAACTCTTTCATTTTGGAGAAAACTTCTTCATCTTTTTCGAAGGCTTCGCCTAATCCCGCGTCAGATACAACCTGAAGGTTATATTTTTCCCAAACGAACGGGCAGCGATTATTCGCAAGAATACGTACGTTTCTAGCAGCAGCTTCAGCAATTGTTCCACCGCCACTTTTGGCTGAAAGAACTAAGCCTTCAAGCCCCGTTTCTTTATCTGTATCTGCAGCTAAGCTAAACAGCTCTGCAACTTCTTCTCCGGTCTGCTCGCCCAGTAGACTGAGGCGCAAGGACTCGTGTGAAAATGTGCCGAGTTCTTTTTCTAAGCGCGCAAGTTCTGCTTTATTTTTTCCACAAAGTGCAAAAAGACGAACTTTAGGCAAAGCAGTCGAAGATGTGCGGTATTGATCAGCAATGATCTTAGCGTAATTATTCTGCACGCCAAATCCACCTGCTATAATTACCACCACCTGTTCACCAGGTTTTACGTCGTGTTTTACGCGCAGTGCTTGCATTTCTGTTTCAGAATATTTCTTAAAGAATGGAGCTCTAATCGGAAATCCACCAACAACAACCTGCTCATCTGTAAGTAAGGGCATGGTATGTTCTGATTCGAATACGTCAAAAGCATCGAACCTACCTGATGGCTCTTCTTTCACACGTCCCTGAAGAAACTCTTTTACTCCAGCTGCCTGATCAGTAAAAAGCGCGTGGCGGAAGAGTTTGTTTTTAGGAGCACCAGTTGCAGGCGTGATATCCACGAGTTCCGGATCAAAGTCCGTAGCTGAATTGTATACGCCTAAACCAGTTCTGCGCGCCGCTTCAGCAATCGTACCACTATTGCGAGTATAGCTACTCATCACTAGATCAGGATCTCTTTGCAGCATCGCGCGTGTAAATAGTGAGACCTGCTCTTCGATAAAGTCATCGGTAGCATCTCCAGCAAATTGCTCTCGCAGAAAATCTAGCGTCTTCCAGGCGTTCTGACGCATCAGACTGCCTACGAATGTCGGCAAGCTAGATACATCGCAACCAAGTCTTCTTCCCAACCAAGGAAGCAGCGACGGGAGTTTCTTATTTAAGTTAACTAATAAATCGAGCGAAGAGAGAACTTCTTCAATTCCGTCTACGTTATATACGTGCATGCCTTCTTCAGCATAACGTTTAGTAAATGTGTCTTGTACGACGTCGTGAGCACCACCTAACCTGCAGCTTAAAGTAAAGACACTACGCCCTTTTAAACCTGCATGCTGAGGCTTCGGCTCAGGTGAAACGACCAGTGGCTTATGTGCTCCATCGAGAGTAGGCCAGCCTTTTGAAAGTTCTTTTCCAGCGGCTTCTTCTTTTACATGACTGATCAAATGGCAACCGCAGAAATGGTGTAACGGATGGCCAAGAAGCTCACTAAATCGGTCATCAATCTTTCTAAAATTGCGCGTCATTAGCCCTAATTCTCTAGAACTTTCAGTTTCAGAGGCAAATGTGAGATTTTTACGATCTTTAAGAAACAGAATGCTCAAGTGATATCCCTTGGTGGCAATCTGTTTTAGCTTTTCAAAAGTGTGAACATCAGCGTCATTCAGTTGACGCAGCATCTCTTCTGAAAAAACACTAGACTCTTGCGCAACATGCTTATAAAGCTGCTGAGCTTTCAACATGTGAGCGACAGCAACTATAGGATTTTCATCTTTGCCTATTTCTTCAACTTTTTTAGCTAGATCTTTGAAGTAAAGACGCTGGATGTAATTTTCAGATTTTTTCTCTAAAAGGCCAAGAAGTGTAATAAGCTCGGCTTTGAAAATCTCTGGGCTATGCTCAAGACTCTTCGCAAAATTGGCTAAGTGTTTTTTAACTAGAGAATCATTCTTGAATGCTGGAGAGATCTCTTTGTCAACGTGCATCAGCAAAAAGTGACGCGCACTAGTTACTTCCAATCTCTTATTTGCACTTTTAACGTCGAATTCTTCATCTTTAAAATGCACGGCCCAGATTGGGGCTGCTGAAGAAGTTGTTTGCATTTTGCAGAAATAGAGAAAGTCTAAAAACTTCTGTGGACTCTCTTTTGCCAAAGCGCGCAGATGTTCTATATCGGCGGAGGCAAGGCCCAGATTCTTATCTTGAGCATACAATTCTAAAGCCATCGCAGCTAGACGTGTAAAAATTTGGCGGCCAGCTACAGTTTCTAAAAAGCCACCCATCTTTTTAAAGAGCAGGCAGAGAAGAGGCGGCAGAAATCCTTCTACTTCTAAAGCGTTCAGAGTTTGCATGAAATCTGCTTTCGGAGCTACGTGCGGCAGGGCTTTTTCCAGGCGCTCCATACGGCAGATCAGTGTTTCTAAATCCAATTCAACTTGAGGTGCTTCTAGCGATAAAGAAGAGGCCTCAGGTTTTGAGGAGCCTTTATGTAACTCGCTATCGGCTATATCAATTAGGCTTGCGAGATCGTTAGCTCCGATGAACTTTTGCGAATAACACGGCAGATTCTCGCAATATGCGGCAAACTGCTCGCTTCGATGATCTAGACCTTTGACTGACATAAATTACACCCAGGTTGTTTTTAGTTATTGTTTAATTTTATGATTAGTTAGCGTTCCAGTGGCCTGCGAGTCAGGATATAGTTTCTCACCTAACCTGACGTCTCCATTCCCATCTTGAGCCCATAGGTTCTGACGCAGCGAGGCCGGATGATCGACGAAAGTATTCCAAGGTCTAAAGATAATATCAAGCCAAGGAAGATCACTAATGCCCCCTTTATTGCCCGTACTGATAGATTTCGCCAGCAGTGCAAGTGGGAGGTATAAGGCATAAACTACCGGAAAGAAATAGCATGCATGTTGCAACCAAGATGGTAGTTGACCAAATGTTCTATCTAAAAATGCATAAAAGAGCTTCTGCCAAGAGGTCGGAAGAATCTGACGTATGACAAAGCTTAAACTCTGCAAAGAAGGATCTAACTTGATACCAAGTTCTTCATTCACCAGCTGAACTGCCCAGCTCGTGCAATTCTTTTTTAACAGAGAAAATGAGTAATCTTTGTCGCCTTTATTTGCTTCGCAGCGCGCTAAAATACCCTCAAATTGCTCCTTGTCCAACTCAGTTTCAACCATCTGTAGATTGTAAGTACCCTTGGGCATATAGACATAACGATCTGGAGACTCTAATCCAGAGCTCTTGCGAGAAAGAGGAGTTAGATAGTCATACCAGCGATAGTCGCGCTTTACGCCGAATTGCCCAACTGAATAGATCTTACCATTTTGGCCGTCGCGTAAGATTAAATAAGAGTGGTCGCCCACGCAGGGTTGAATCTGGAAACCAGATTTATCAACCATGGCAGTCCAGAGTTCTAGAACATATTTGTTTTGCCACTCACGTGGATCGCGCTGATCAAAATTCAATACCTGAGCATCTTTGACGTAATAAGGAATCACGCCCAAGTGATTGAAAGAGTATGCATAATAATCGAGCTCATAATCTGCGCTTGTCTTAAATAGCGTCACACCATCGACTGAAAAGTTATAGCCAGTAGGAGTTTCAGTTTTTTCCAGGCGATTCCAAGCGATGTTTAGTGTCGCAGGCTGATCTGCTACCACTTCTACCCTGCCGTCTTCTTTAGAGACATTCCCAATAGGAATGCAAGGCTGGCCATTTTCATCCATTATCAGCTGCATATGCGACGCTGTCAGCATGTTTTGCAAGAAGTTAACTTCAATAAATTTGCGGAAGTCTGCGTTATCTCTGAAAACTGTCCAAGGAACTAGACCGCCACATTTAGCGCTAAGAAGTTTAAACTTGAGCTCCTTTAACTGTTCGCTTGTCGCTTCAGCGGCAGGGATTTTCTTGAGGAGTTTACCGCATAGAGCAATCACTTTCTCGAATGTTTTATAGTCAGAAATCGGCCTGGTTTTTAAAGATGTGGAGGCGAGCTCTGCGATCGTTTTATCGAGCAGACAATTTAAGTTGGCAACTTGATCATTCGCTGGAAACTGCTCAGAATCCACTTGAGCCACATGAATTGAACCTTCCAAAGGAGACGCGATTAGGTATGGGCGGTCTACTTGGTTAAAAGCTTCTATGTCATTCGCGGCGGTCATCAATGCTGACAATCTTGAGATACTCATAAAACCTCTTTTTCAGATTCTAATGTTAATTAAATTAGTTAATATTATAGATAAAATCGTTTAATATAACAACATTAAATTTTAATTAATGAGAAATAACAGAAAAATCGCATCGCATAATAAATATTATTTAAAACGTCGACCACTCACTATCTTGTAAAGTCTTAATTTTAATGAACTTGACGAAAACACACCTAAGTTCTAAAGTTCTCAACTTAATTTAAGCCGCTATCATTACTATCTATGCCCAGGTGGTGAAATTGGTAGACACGCCAGATTTAGGTTCTGGTGCCGTAAGGTATGTAGGTTCGAGTCCTATCCTGGGCATATTATTTAAAACATTCTAAGGAGCTAACATGGAACGAGGTACAGTAAAGTGGTTCGATGAAGGCAAGCAATATGGCTTCATTACTCCCGATATTGGTAAAAAGGATATCTTCGTACACGCCTCTAAAGTAGTGAGTTTAGACCGCGTTCTAGAAGTGGGTGATCGAGTCGAGTTTGAAATGGAAGAAGGTCCTAAAGGGCCTCAAGCTAAGGATGTTACTCTTTTAACCGAAGAGGGCTAAGCGATGCGGGAAGAGTTTTTTTCAGGCTTACGCACTCAGCTTCAAGAACTTAGAGAAAATGGCCTCTATAAAAGCGAACGCGTCATTACCACACCTCAACAAGCTTCTATTCGCGTTAAAAGTGGGCAGGAAGTGCTCAACTTTTGCGCCAACAACTACTTAGGCCTCTCAAATCACCCAGAACTTGTTAAAGCTGCCCAAAGCGCCCTTTCTGAGTATGGCTTTGGTTTATCGTCAGTTAGATTTATTTGCGGCACTCAGACTATCCATAAAGAGCTTGAAAGCCGTTTGTCACATTTTCTAGGCACTGAGGATACCATCCTCTATTCCTCATGTTTTGATGCCAATGGTGGTCTTTTCGAAACTCTTCTATCCGAACAAGATGCAATTATAAGTGACGAACTTAACCATGCCAGCATTATCGATGGCATTCGCCTGTGTAAAGCCAAGCGCTTTCGCTATCGAAATAATGACATGCAAGACTTAGAGAGCAAACTCAAGGAAGCCCAAGATTGTCGCTTTCGTTTAATTGCAACGGATGGGGTTTTTTCCATGGATGGCATTATTGCCAACCTCCAGGCTCTTTGCGATCTAGCCGATAAATATGACGCTTTAGTAATGGTCGATGATTCGCATGCCGTGGGCTTTATGGGTGAAAAAGGCCGTGGGACGCATGAATTTTGTAAGGTAATGGATCGAATTCATATCCTTACTGGAACGTTAGGTAAAGCTTTAGGCGGCGCCTCTGGCGGTTATACCAGCGGAAGAGCCGAAATTATCGAATGGCTGCGCCAGCGCTCAAGACCCTATTTATTCTCCAATTCCGTTGCCCCTGTAATTGTGGCCACCTCTTTAAAAGTCCTCGACCTACTTGAATCCGGCGACAATCTAAGAAAAAAACTTAGAGAAAATACCGCCTATTTCCGTGCAGGCATGGAAAAATTAGGCTTTCAACTCGTTCCAGGAAGCCATCCTATTATCCCTGTAATGTTGGGCGATGCAAAAGTTGCAGCTGAATTAGCTAGCCGTCTCTTAAATGAAGGAATCTACGTAATCGCCTTCTCCTACCCTGTTGTACCAAAAGAGAAAGCGCGTATTCGCGTCCAGATCTCAGCTGGCCATGAAAAAACACATTTAGACCGCGCGCTCACCGCTTTTGCTAAGGTGGGCCGTGAATTAGGAGTTCTTAAGTAAATGAAAGCATTAGGAAAATTGAAACGTGAGCCGGGTCTCTGGCTATATGACGCTCCAAAACCGACAATTGGGCCAAGTGATTTACTTGTAAAAATCAAGAAAACTGCCATTTGTGGAACTGATCTACATATCTATCAGTGGGATAAGTGGGCAGAAAAGACAATTCCTGTGCCCATGACAGTTGGCCATGAGTTCGTAGGTGTCGTAGAAGAAGTCGGCAAAGATGTAACCGCATTCAAGCCTGGCGATCGAATTTCAGGCGAAGGCCATCTAATTTGCGGACAGTGCCGCAATTGTAGAGCAGGTAAGCTCCACCTCTGCCGAAACACTTTAGGCGTGGGCGTAAATAGAACCGGCTGTTTTGCTGAATATCTCGCGATTCCAGCCTCTAATGCCTTTATTGTGCCGCCTGAGATCAGCGACGATGTTGCCTCATTTTTAGATCCACTGGGCAATGCCGTACACACAGCTCTTTCTTTCGACTTAGTTGGAGAAGACGTGCTTATTACAGGTGCCGGACCCATTGGGATTATGGCCGCCGCTATTGCACGCCATGTAGGCGCGCGCCACGTAGTCATAACCGACATCAACGAATATCGCTTAGGACTAGCCAAAAAAATGGGCGTATCTGCTGCAGTCAACGTCTCTAAACAAAATCTAACCGACGTGATGAAAGACCTCGGCATGGTAGAGGGCTTTGATGTGGGTTTAGAGATGTCCGGAAGCCCTGCTGCTTTTCAGGACATGATCGACGCGATGAACCATGGCGGGAAAATTGCCCTTCTCGGCATTCTTCCCGATGGCGCACCGATTGATTGGACCAAAGTCATCTTCAAGAGCTTGATTCTAAAAGGCATCTATGGACGTGAGATGTATGAGACCTGGTATAAAATGGCCAGCATGCTGCAAAGCGGTCTTGATGTCTCCTCTATCGTTACGCATAAATTCCCTGTACAAGACTTCCAAAAAGCTTTCGAACATCATGCTGCAAGGCCAATCTGGCAAAGTCATCCTGGAATGGTCTTAACAAACTCTCTCTTTACTAAATAGACCTCTTGGGTAATTCGCTTTGCCCGAAAAAACCTTCGGTTTTTTCTCTGATTTTTAGAGCCAGCTTGCTGGCTCGTGTCGCATTGACGAGGCGACCCAAATTGGGTCGGTGAGGAGATGTGACAAAAATTAGAGGAAAAAGGGCGGTTTTAGCGGGCAAATGGAATTACACAAGAGGTCTAATAAAAAAGGATAGTCCCCGAAGGGACTATCCTCTTGCTCGTGTAGACTTTCTAAAAGTCGCTACAATTACAGTTGGCTAAGTTCGATAATTTCCGCGATGTTATTCTCAAATCTAGCTTTGCTGAGGAAGAATTCTGCAGCATGCTTTGTACGAGAATGTGGATCGTGGTCGGTAATGAACTTGCTCTGCATAGAAACCATGTCAGCGCGCAATTTAATATTTTGAGCTTCGAGTTCCGCAATGCGTCTTCGGCGCTCTTCATCTAAGGTGTGGATTTGTAAGATCTCACCAGTATTGCGAGCAATCATGATCTTAGCATGCTCGATATCAGCAGAAATAGCTAACGGATCAGAAGCGCTCAACATGAGCTTTTCTTTCCTATTAACATCTCGTTGGAGATTATCGTTCATCTCTTGTAATTCGCGAACGCGTTGAATATTATGATTCTGTAGCGTAAGGCGATCTTCTCCTGCATAGAAGCCAGCGCGCTCCTCAGGAGCAAAACTCTTTCTAACGGGCTGAGCAATCACTGTCTCTTGAAGATGGGCCCCGTTAATATGACCATCTACATTAGAGAAAGTGGCTTGTGCGTCAGCCTGAGTATTAGTTAACACATGTGGTTGCATAGATACCCCCCATTTTGCAACAATCGCCACCTAAGAGAAATCCTAGGTGTGCATGGGACGATCTACTTATTAGATTTTGCGTCCCTAAACTTATTGTATAAATATAAATTTATTTTGTCAAAATAACTCGTAATTAACTTTAAATAATAATTATTAAATTAATTGCAGAATCAAATTAACTAAGATCTTAACAAAGTCTTAATATGAATACAGATATTTGTCCTTGCGGATCAGGAAAAGAGTATGCCGCCTGCTGCCGAAGATATCATCACGCTGAGCTATTGCCACAAAGCGCCTTAGAATTGATGCGATCGCGCTACTCTGCATATGCACTTGGACTTATCGACTACATTATTCAGACAACACATCCCCTGCATCGTGATTGGAGTCGCAACAGAGAAGAGTGGAAAAATGACCTGCAGTTGTTTTCACAACAGACAAATTTCCAAGGGCTTGAAATTCTCAATTTCCAAGATGGAGACACAGTGGCATTTGTCACATTTAAAGCTCACCTCTCTCAGCATGGTGTGGACGCAACTTTTACCGAGCGAAGTCGCTTTGAAAAACACGAAAATCGCTGGCTTTATATCTCAGGCAGTTAAACTTTCTAGTTTAGGCAAATAGCTACCTCTGCTATCTTCTCGAGGACAAAAACTTATTCTACCTTCGATCTCTATCTTGAGGTTTACGGTTAAGGAGTGAGGAAATTGGGTATAACTTGAGGAACCGCGACATGAAATCACTTAAGAAAGCACTTTTGACATCTACCTGTTTTTTTCTAATTGGAAACAGCGCTTTTTGCAATGCAGCAGCAGAATCTCCTTCTCAATCTACATCTAAGGTTCAACAAACCCCAGCTGGAGTCTTGCCAGATCCTAATGAAGATTCACCCTTTTATTCATTAAAATGCTGCTGGATCAAAGAAGCATCTAAAGCAACCGATGAAATCTCTTTAGGCGATGGTTCGCACTGGCGTATCGACTCAGATTATCTCGAAGAAGTTAACACTTGGGAAACTGGCGATCCTCTTGTTCTCTCCCCTAACTACACACCCTTTCCAGTTTTTAATTTCTGGTTTAAAAATCTACGCACAAATGCCTATGCACTTGTCAATCTCTTAGGCGAACCTAAAGAAAGAGGACAATTTTCTCATAGAATCTGCTACACAGAACCAGAGCATGGCGTTGTATTCATCGAAAATCGTATTGGGTTTGAAGTAGATCGCCGCGATCGTTGGCTTTCTGAAGAATGGGATATTGATGATCATATCATCGTAGGCGTAAGTAATGTCTGGTTTGGCAGCTATGAGTACATCCTTCTCAATGCGAATCTAAATCATTATGTAAGAGCAAAACTATACAAATAGGAACACAACCATGAATAGCGTTACCACGACTCCTTTCGATTCTAAGTTTGCTGCTGATATGGCTCAAATTCATTCAGCTGAGGCTGTTGCTGCTCAAGAGTGCTGCGATCAAGCTGCTTTTTGGCATGTAGCTCTGGTGGTTGGAATGATTGCTTTAGCTGCCTTTGGTCTTTTCTTAGCAGTTGAATGGCCAGCTTTAATGATTCCAGTTTGTGTGATTGTCGTGGGCAAACTCCTAATCGATCTCTTTGAAAGAATTAAGAGTTCCTGCTGCACCGCGTAATCTTTAAAACGTGCGGGCATTCGCCCGCACGTTTTTTTATTTCCTCCCTTGTCAAAAAAATTCTCCTGTTCTATCTTTAAAAACCGTTGTTAACTTGATAAACCTTGGAGGAATTTTATGGGCAAAGAAAAGGAACCACGTAAAGAAGAGAAGAAAAAACCTCAAAAATCGCTAAAAGAAAAACGTTTAGCGAAACAAGAGAAAAAAAAGAAATAAAACCCCAAATTCACTCAACAAAGAGGATTAGGAACCCTTCCTAATCCTCTTTTTTCTCTTCTACTCTGTGCTCTCTGTAGTGAAAATTCTAAGAAAAAACAAAATGTGTATGAAGGATAGGGTTGGAAAAATATCCTGCGCATCCTGCCGCTTGCGATCCTGCATATCCTGTAAATGATTTACTAAAAGAGCTCGGTAGTGAAAATTCTTAATTAAAGATCATCCCAAAAATAAGAAAGGGATTTCAAGTTCACCGCGTGTGAGCCCGCCATGTGCAGCAAAGAAGTGCTGCTCAAAACGGTTTTTCTCATACCACCAAACTGCCTCGCCTTCATACGGCAAAATCACCAGATTCCCAACGCGACTTAAAAAAGCTTCAGAGGGAGGCAACTGCCCGAAAAAGCGTTGTGCAATTAGCTCTTCCGTGAGATAGACCTCAGCTTGCCCAGTTAAAAACTTGGTTAAGAGTTCTTTGGTTTCATGCAACTGCTCATCTTTAACATGCAAGAAAAAGTCTCGGCATGAGCCAGCCGGTGCAATGAGTTTGTCACTTCGATTACTTTTGAGATGTTTCTCAATGGGCATAACTTTGTTCAAATACATGGTGGTCTTAGGATTAACTGGCACCATTCCATGATCAGCAATAACCGCAAAAGCCACTTTGCGCTTTCCATATTCTAATTTTTTCCAAAAGCTCTCTTCCATCTCTTTCCAGAAATAGTCAACAGCTTGCTCAAATTCAGGAGAGTCGATTCCATGGCGATGCCCCTGAGAATCGATATCCCCGAAGTAGAGATAGACATAATGAGGCGTCCCAGCTTGAGCTTCACTGCAAATCTCCACTGCATTCTGCAAACCCTGTTTGATCTGGCGATAAGGCAGAGATTTCGCACCGCGAAACATCGTTTGCGAATAGGTCGAATTTGCGATGGTGTAGTGTTGCATCACAAAAGATGCTGCTCCATTTTGATGCAGCTCTTGATAAAGCGTTGTATTTGGATAAATATCCAAAGGAGAAATGTTCGCCTGTTTTAAACTTTCCACACGTCCATCACCTGCAAAAGAATAAAGCAATGGCGCAATCACACGATCGACTTTCGGCTCATAATAAAACCACTCATAAACACCACTTTGTCCAACGGGAAGCCCTGTATTCATGCAGGTGACATGCGCTGCAGTAGTTGAAGGAAATTGTGAGGTGATTTTGCTGGCAATTCCTTCATCTATAAATCGCTTGAGAAAAGGATATTTTTCAGCATAGCGTTCGAAAAATTTCCAACCAAAACCATCGACGAAAAAAAGATATACCACATCGTAAGGTTGATAAGAGCCACCCACAGCTTGAGCGGGAAGTGCAGAAAAATCGCCGTTAATACCGAGCAGTTTTTTAATTGTGCCAGGCAGCGCGGAAAAGCAATAGGAATCATACAGAGGCCGACAGAAGTTCTTTGAGAACGTGGCCTTATCCACCAGATCTTGCGCGTGTTTATTTATCATTTTTTAAAGTGTTCAATGAGATTTTGTGCGGCTTGCACAGCCATGGCTTCCCGACACTCAATAGTCGCTGTGCCTAAATGCGGGATAATCAAGCAATTTTCCATATGGCATAAAGGATGCTCGTGCGGAATTGGCTCGGGACTCGTTACATCCAACACAGCTCCGCGAAGCATGCCTTTTGTCAACACGGTCACCAGGTCATCAGGATTCACAATTGCACCCCGGGCCATGTTGATCAAAATGGGCTTGCGAGCCATTTTTGCCATTGTTTCCAAGTTAATCATGTTGTGCGTCTCTGGCGTCAGCGGCACATGCAAAGAAAGATAGTCTGAGCGTTTTAATAACTCATCAAAACTCACTTGCTCAAAGTTTTTTTGCGGTCCAGAGTGGGTCACTTCTGATCTGTGGTAAACGATCACTTTTAAGCCAAAGCCCAGAGCCCTCTGCGCCACAGCCTTTCCTATGCGGCCATATCCCAAAATACCAAAAGTTTTCCCATGCAGCTCTTCGCCTAAAAAAAGCAGCGGATCAAACTGCTGCCAGAGCCCCTTTTTCACATAGTCGCGCGCCTGGGGAATCTGTCTGATAAAAGAGAGCAAAAGAGCAAACGTAAGATCTGCCGTGCTGTTGGTGACGATGTCTGGTGTGTTATAAACCGCAATGCCTAACTTTCGAGCTAAGGCCAAATCGATGTTATCTAATCCAATTGCATAATTGGAAATCGCCTTTATTTTAGCATTTTGCAAAACCTCTGCATCGATACGATCGACAAAGGTGGTCAATAACCCATCACAGCGCTGAGCCGCCTCTTTCAATTTTTCTTTAGACAAACCGGAGGAGCCTGCGTTTTCTTCAACATAAAAATGTTTAGAAAGCAGCTCCTTAGCAATAGAAGGAATCTTCCGGGTGATGTATACTCTCTGAGAAAATTGCGTCATATTTTTAGAATCTTATAGAGAAAGTTTAAATAATTAAATGCGAAAACCTGAAATGAGCTCAGATTCCTGGGAAAGTTCCAATAGTTGGTATGACAAAATCGTAGGACCAAAAGGCCACTACTACCATCAACATGTCGTTTTGCCGGGCGTGCTTAAGCTTTTAGATTTAGGCAACTCTTCCGAGACTAAACTGGTTGATCTGGCCTGTGGCCAAGGCGTGCTCTCAAGGCACCTTCCACGTGGAACTGAATATCTAGGCATCGATGCCTCCCCTTCGCTCATCCGGGCTGCCCAGCGTTTAAGACAAGAGCCTTCGCATCGTTTTATGACGGCCGACCTTGGCCGTGCACTTACGTTAAAAGAAAACAACTTCTCACATGCCACAATCATCTTGGCCTTGCAGAATATCGCCGCTCCCGAAGAGGTTTTAAAGAACGCGGCACGCCTGCTCAAAAAAGGAGGAAGATTGGTCCTAGTGCTCAGCCATCCATGCTTCCGCATCCCGAGACAATCTAGCTGGCAGATCGATGAAGCTAAGAAGATGCAATACAGACGTCTAGATCGTTACTTTTCTCCGATGAAAATCCCTATCCAAACTAACCCCAGCCAAGGTGGAGAGTCCGCTTCCACCTGGACTTACCACTCCCCTCTTTCAAGCTATAGCCTCTGGTTAAAGCAGGCTGGCTTTGCCATCGAAGTGATGGAAGAGTGGCTTTCGGATAAAAAGAGCATTGGCAGAACCGCGACTATGGAAAATCGCAGCCGCGAAGAGTTTCCGCTCTTCCTCGCCTTCTCTGCTGTAAAAATCACCTAAAAAATGGAAAAACTATGTCAGGACTTACGCTTACAGGATTGAAAACTGAAATACTCTATAACGTCGCGAGTTTTGGGGGTCAACCTGAAGCCAGCGCGATGAGAACAGTATCAAAAGCACTTAACAACGAAGAGATCTTTAAGGGCTTTTGGCAAGCACTGCGCAGAGAATGTGAAAAAGATCCCCATATTGAGGGTTTCAATGGCAGTAGGCTTTCTTTTGTAAACGGTCCTGCAGCTTCCGACAAGGAGTGGGTAAAAAACCTTTATGAGAGCGTTATTCATAGCGAGTTCTTGAACGCTAAATGGGTATTAGATAAACCCGCTCTTCCTGCTGCACCCCAAGGCAGATTGCATGCAGCTTGGTTATCCGCTGCTTCTCGAGCAGGCGATATCCTCCGCCTTTTCGGCTACGTTATGCGCCCATCGCACTATCTTTCACAGCGTGCAATTAGCGCCGAAAAGCTTGGGGCTGATCATCCGCTTGTTCTTGCCCCGGAATTTGATAAGAGTTTAATCGGCCTAGATCTGATCACAAAAGCGGAAAAGATCTCTAGCTGGATGCAAAAAAATCGCAAGCACTTAGGGTTGATTACACATCTCAGTGGTTACGGTGTAAAGCATCTCTCACCCTTAGTCGGGTGTTTAAAGGGGCTACAAAATATTACTTTTGCAAGTCAGTACATGACATATCTGCCTGATGAGCTTGGAAATTGCAGGGAGCTTACTGAGTTAAGGGTGGTAAATTGCAGACTCAAAAGCATCACCCCCGCTATTCGAACTTGCACAAAATTAGAAACTCTAACACTTAATGGTAATCGACTTCAGATTCTAGCGCTCACACTCGGAGCTTGTTCTAGTATTAAAACTTTAGAAATTCGTGAGAATTTATTCACCGAGTTGCCGATGGCAGTCTCCTATTGCACAAGCCTTACTAAACTCGACATCAGTAACAACAAGCTTACAGAGCTGCATCCAGGTCTTCAACTCTGTAAACAGCTAACAGCCTTACATGTAAGCTTCAACTTATTGACCGAAGTGCCACCCGTATGCGGAATGCTACTTGAATTGCGAGCTTTGGATCTCTTTTGGAATCGAATTACGTATGTATCTCCTGCAATCGCTAAATGTACCAAGCTAGAGCGGTTTTTGCTCGCATGTAATCCATATCTTAATCTGCCTAAGTTAAATCGAGATGAGATCTTGAAGCTTGTGCCTTGGGTTCAAGAATTGGATGTCCCTGAAGGCCCTGCCTCAAAAAAACAGCGAACAGCTCTAAGACTGTAGGTACTCTTTTTTGGAGTGCGTGCGACAAGTCACGCGCACTCCAAAAAAAAGAACTCCGGCAAGTTTTCTTAGACTAGAATTCTTCGCGCTTGCGTTTGCGCTCTTCAGCAGCTGAACGCCTACGCATGCGCCTATCTTCGGCTTCAGCATAGCGGCGTTTTTCAAGTGGAGTTTGAGGGGTAATGGGCGCCACGGGGGCGGGCTTACCATTTTCGTCTACTGCGACGAAAGTGAAGTATGCTGAAAGGATATGCTTTTTTTCTCCGGTTCGATAGTGCTCGCTCATCACCTTTACACCTACTTCCATAGAGGTGCGCCAGACGCGATTGATCGAGGCACCGAAGAGTAGAATATCTCCTTCTTTAGCGGGGGCTAAAAAATGCATGGCGTCCACGGATGCGGTCACACAGGTCAGCTTGCTATGCCGTTCAGCCACCACCAGTGCAGTTCTATCCAAAATAGACATCACAAGGCCGCCAAATACGGTCTTATTCGAATTGAGATCATTGGGAAAAACCTTATAGGTGTGCTCATGCACAGCCGATTCGCTGACGGTTTTCGCTGAAAGTTTTACCATATACAACCCTTAAAAATTTTTTGAATTTAACCTATCATTAACATTTATATGCATTTCTGCTACAGTCCCAAATTAGAAATCTAAAAACCCCATCTACTCCTCCATGTGCGGCATATTCGGCTACCTAGGCAAGCGTGACTCAGCAAAAGTCTGTATTGAAGGCTTACGCCGGTTAGAATACCGCGGATATGACTCTGCCGGTCTGGCGGGCATCTTTGAAGGTGAGCTTGTCTCACGTAAAGAGATCGGTAAAATCGCCGCTTTAGAAGACGCGCTGCAATCTCTACCTATGAGCCTCGATATTGCCATCTCCCACACGCGCTGGGCAACACACGGCAAGCCTACAAAAGAGAATGCTCACCCCCATTTCGATCAGCAAAACTCGATCGCGGTGGTGCATAACGGCATTATCGAAAATCACATTGCACTTAGAGAGATGCTGAAAAAAAAGGGCGTTTCTTTCCAATCAGACACAGATTCAGAAGTAATTGCGCAGTTAATCTCCCATTTTTACGAGGGAGACTTTCTACTTTCCGTACAAAAAGCGCTTGCACTGCTTCAAGGTTTTTGGGGCTTGGCTGTCATTCACAAAAACCATCCGGACCAGATCGTTACTGCCGCGCGCGAAAACCCGATTGCCATTGGGCTGCATCCAAATCGCACAGAAGCTTATGTAGCCTCCGATGCCAATGCTTTTGATAACTCTGATCTTGATGTCGTCTTCCTGCGTAATAATGAAGTTGCCCTGATCACTCAAGAACACGTCAAAATCTTTGATTCAACTTCTGCACCTGTTTCTGTGACCATGAATCGCCTAGGGCTTGAGAACCAAGTTATCACTAAAAATGGCTTCGAGCATTTTATGCTCAAAGAGATCTTCGAACAGCCGCACACAGTGCAGCAAGCCTTCCATAACCGCTTCATCGATGATTACGGCACAGCAGAATTCGAAAACCTAGAACTCACTCCAAAAGAGTTACTATCAGTGCGCCGTATCCTCATTCTAGCTTGCGGCACCTCATGGCACGCAGGTTCGATTGCAGCTTCGCTATTGGAAGATAAAGCGCGCATTCCAACACAAGCTGAGATCGCCTCTGAGTTCCGCTATAAAAATCCTATTGTTTCCGAAGACACGCTAGTGATTGCGATTAGCCAATCTGGTGAAACGCTCGATACAATTGCAGCGGTGCGTGAAGTAAAGAGCAAAGGCGCCAAAGTATTGGGAATTTGCAATGTACGCAACTCCACTTTGACCCGCGAAGCAGATCATTGTATCTATCTTCGAGCTGGTCCTGAAATCAGCGTCTGCTCAACGAAAGCCTTCACTAGCCAACTTACGGTTCTCTCGCTCTTTACACTGCTAATGGCGCGCTTGCGCCACATGAGCAAAGAAGAAGGCCAAGCTTTTTTATCAGAACTTCAACAGTTGCCAGATAAAATTCAGATGATTTTGGCGCAGAAAGAAGATATCAAACGCATCGCCGACAAGTATGCAGGGTATGAGAATTTCTTCTTCCTCGGCCGCCACTACATGTTTACCACCAGCCTAGAGGCCGCCTTAAAGCTCAAAGAAATCAGCTACCTCAATGCCCTAGGTTATCCAGCTGGCGAAATGAAGCACGGGCCTATTGCTCTGGTGAATCCAAATCTGCCTGTTATCGGCATGTGCGGCAATAAGCGCACTTATGAGAAAATGCTCAGCAACCTCATGGAAGTTAAAGCACGTGGCGCACCGATTGTTGCATTTGCGCCTGCGGATGCTCCAGACATTGAATCTGTCACCGATGATCTGATTCTGCTGCCTCCGATTATTGATGAGCTAGCCTGCATTCCCTATTCTATTGCAGCGCAACTTTTCGCTTATTACATCGCCAAGAAACGCGGAACCGACATCGATCAACCGCGCAATCTCGCCAAATCTGTCACTGTCGAATAAATCTCTTTCGAAATTGCCTTGCCCGCACGAAGCAACTTTAATTAAAAAGATTAACAGGATATGCAGGATCGGCGCATAGCGCCGACAGGATAAGCATGATAAAAAAAGCTTCCCTCATGATCCTACTTATCCAGCCGACGCGAATGCGGCGATCTTGCTAGCGAAGCGGATCCTGTTTTCTTTTACCTGTTTTCTTTTAATTATAACGGAAGCAGTCGATGGTGTGGTCATTGATTAAGCCCGTGGCTTGCATGTGGGCATACATCACAGTAGAGCCTACGAATTTGAAGCCTCTTTTCTTTAAATCTGCACTTAAAGCTCGAGACTCTTTGGATTCTGGCGGGATCTCGCGGATACTTTGGCGCTTATTCTGGATGGTTTTACCACCAACAAATTGCCATATATACTTATCGAAGCTGCCAAATTCAGCTTGAATTTCCAGGAAAAGTTTAGCGTTATTAACTGCTGAGGCAATTTTTAAACGATTGCGAATGATCCCTTCATCTTGAAGGAGTTCAGCCATTTTGGCTTCGCTGAATTTCGCCACTTTTTTAGGATCAAAATTGGCAAATGCTTTGCGATAGCCTTCGCGTCTTTTAAGAATGGTAAGCCAGCTCAAGCCAGCTTGCGCGCCTTCCAGAATCAGAAACTCAAAATGCTTCTGATCATCGTGCACGGGCACGCCCCACTCTGTATCGTGATAGGCTTCATATAACGCGTTGCCAGGTGGAACCCATGCGCAGCGACATAGCAGTTTTTCTGTTTTTTTGTTCATTTTCTTAATATCACAAGTTGAAAACCTTGAAGAATAGCTTATGAAAGAGATTTACACCAAAGATCGATTATTTAAGAGGAAGAATTACTCTTCGATGAGTTGACCGCTGCCAGTGATATGGCTCTGGATTTTTTTGGGAGTGCCGTTATAGCTAACTATTCCGTTGTTTGTGATGGTCACATCTAGGTTGTTAGTCACACTTACATAGGCCATTCCAGAACCTTCGATGGTGATCTGAGCACCTTCGCTTTTCAAATCTTTGGCTCGATAAAGCCCGCCGTTGCTGATGAGCACGCGCTGATTCCCTACGCGTCCATCCAGAAATATTTCGGCGTCACGAATAAGAAAAGTAGAAAGGCCATTGGCTTCTACCTGAATATGCAATTCAGCATTATCTCTTATGACTAACTCCAGATCGTTTGCTTTGAACTTATGCATGCGTACGTTTGCATCACCTTCAAGCGTGAAGGAGACCAGATCTTCGAGAACAACTGTGCATTTAATGGTAGAGGGTCGAGAACGAAAAAAATCGAGAAAGCCTCTCTTTTCTTTTACCACTAACGTATGATCGGTCAAGACAATCGAGGTGTTTGCGACCTCATCCGCGCTTCCATCTAAGATAACTTTGGGAATTGGTCCTTGTTCTATGATCAAAATGCCATTTCCACGGTAGAGCAGCTTATCGATATCGTGAAGATTGATAACTTTTTCTTGCAGAGGTGCGGTTTGTTCTGAAAAGCATACGAAAGCGGGAAGAATGCTCAAGATGATTAAGGTCAAAGCCCTTGGAATGAAACTCATCTTACCTCTTTAAAATCTGTCCAAGGCCGGAAACTCGCCTTGTGAGGTGCATGGGCTCTTTAGAATAATAAATCACACCCTGGCCTGAGGCGAACGCAGCAAGTTTCTCATCCGCCTGCACTTCGGCTTGTCCACTTCCCGTCACTTTTACTTCACAATCGCGAGATCCTAGCGCCGATGCTTGATAGCGGCCAAAATCTTCAACCAGCACTTCTTGATTTTTGACTTCACCTGACATTGTTAAACTGCTTTTGTCTGAAAGTCGGCAGAGCAAATTTTTGCCAGCAAGAGAGACTTCGCCAGAAGAGCGATCATGCAGATCGATTTGAAGATCTGACAATTTAAGCTTTTCGGTTTGAAGCCGAGCATCGCTTTTGAGAATAATCTTATTTAGGTCGCTTTCAGTTGTGATGGTGCACACGAGTGTGGGGGAAGGCTGTTTAAAGGCGTTTTCTTTGCGGGTGATTTTGAGAATGCCACTTTGCACTTTGACTTTCGTGTCATGGATGATCTCTTCATCCCCTTCAATCTGGACACTACTATGGTTACCTTGCAGGAGAATTATCTTCCCAACCCCTTGAAATTCAATCTCTTCTAAATAATTGATATTTTTAGAGATAAGCACACTGCGGGCTTCTAAAGATCCCTCTGCGGCGAGAAGAAAAATAAGTAGAGTTAAGAGCGATTTCATCTTTGTTATTTCACACTGTAAATGAGTGACTTAACTCTATCAACATTAATTTTATTGTCACTCACAAGTCACTGACAATGAATGAGTTACCTATTAAGCAATAGATTTAGATAATGATTGTAAATTATGAGAGGATGTTATATAATTAATTTAAAATTAAACAATACAATTAGAATAAACATCTATGTCTACATCATCTACCTCAGTTAATCCGTCTCTTAAAAGCGCACCTGCTCCCCCTGCCGCTTTGGGTTTAATGGAGGGCGTTTATGTCACCATTGGCGAAAATCGCTTTTACATTACGCACATGCGCGACGATCGACGCATGGCCCATACTCAAGAAGAATGGAATGAGATCTGCGCTGCCAAAATTGAAGATCTAATGATTGGGCTTGAAAAAGATAACATCGATTTTAAACGCGACCAGATCAGTGAAATCGATTTCGATCTCGGCACGGGTAGGGCAACTTACACACCAACGTCTTCAGCTCATGGATCAGCCCCACTCTCTGTGCAGCTTAAAATCGGGAAAGCGGCTAAACGCCATTTTCAAACACTTTTCTCAACTCTTACTCGCACCACAGGAAATCCCCTCCCACCTACTTTTGGGTTCAAGACCATTACCGGCAGTTGGAGCCAAACCAGCACGCCTTTAGTTTTAGCACCAGGCCCCGCAAGTAAGAATTATAAACTCGCATGTACGGCCATTAATTTAGAATTTGCTCAGCAAGCTCTGCTGTATAGAGATGGCAGTCATATCGACACAGATTTTATCGACAGAAGCTTAATCCATGGTCAGCAAAAAATGGCTGAGGTCCGGGCTAGAAATGTGGATCAAAGTGCTGATGAACTCAACGAAGAAGATCTGGTAGACTTTGCTGACTTTGGTGAGAATCTCCAACAACTTTTTCCATTCCTAGTTCAAGAAGTGCCTTTTTCTATGGAGTTAAGCAGTGAAACACCTGATTCGGTCTCCTTTAAAAACAAGCTAATCGAGCTTCAAGCAAAACTACCTGATCAACACACTGTCTATGGCGGGTTTACGAATGGTCGATTCGAAAGTTTTGGGATTATCATTTATAGAAATCCAGATGATAAAAGTAAGATTCAAGAAATCGTCTATTTCGATTCTCACGACAAATTAGTCAATGGCACACACAAAGCCTGCGCCAAACATTTTCATAACTTAGACGATGCCGCGGCCTTCTTAGCGAAGCGCACTTCTTATGAAGCTGTGGATCCATCGGAACCAAGAGTTCGCCCCTGGAATAATTTAACAATTACCCCATTCTGCATCGATCCGTTAGTTTATCAATTCTTTAGAGTGCAAAAAGTATACAACACTCCTGCTACACATACGGTTGAAAACTTGAACGCTATAAAAGCTGCTTTTGAGGCGCTTGAGCGCACGAATCCAAATGCAGCTCATTTCATCGCTCTGATGGTTTCCATCATCACAACGCCTCGTGGCGGAGCTCAGCCAAACATCGCCGATGGCTTAGAGAAGATCTCAAGAGATGTAAGCTTGCTGGCTCGTGTGAACCGAGATAAGTTTTTCGATCTCGTCACACAAAAAAATAAGCGCTATGCCGCAAGTGGTGCCGCTTAGACACGCTGTCCTAAAGCCATGATCTTTTAGAGAAGGGTCTATTTGCAAAAAAGAGACCTTCCCCTTACAGTGCAATCTAGGAGTACTCCTAGACCATGCGCTATCGTACCAAACTTTATCTCGCCCTTCTGAGCATCTCTTTTATCAGCATTCTTTTGGCTTTGGGTGTTGTTTATAAAGAGACAAAGGAACAATTCATTAACGAGTATAGCAGTAAGGTCTTGTCCATTGCAGCCACTACGGCTGCGCTTTTGGATGGCGACGCGGTAGCTAAAATTCGCAAAAAAGAAGATGTAAATCTTCCTGAGTATGCCATGTTGCGAGAGCAACTGCAGAAAGCGCGCGATGCAAACCGCCGGAGCGATGTCTATGTAAAATGGCTCTATACCTTTTGGCAATCTGAAAAAGATCCAGAACAATTCTTATACGGAGTAGATACGGAAGAGGGCGGGAAAGACTACTCCTACCCAGGCGATGTCTACCTCGAAGCCCCAAGTTACAATCTCTTGCACCATTTTCGATCCTATTTTGCTCCTAAAGAGTTTATTCGTGATCCGGAAGGCGATTGGCTTATGGCCAGCGCGCCCATCCTGGATAGTAAAGGTCATATCGTAGGCGGTGTTGAGGCGGATATTCAAGCGCACGACATCATTGTCTTACTGCATAAGCTGCTCATGTTCGGAATTACGGCGCTTTGCATCTCTTCTTCTGTATCGATTACCTTAGGTTACCTTTTGGCGCGTGGAATCACGCGTCCTCTGCATGCGCTGTATGATTGCGTTAAGCAGATCGAAGGAGGCAATTTAGGCGCACGTGTGACATTAAAGACGCATGATGAATTTAATGAACTTGCTCTGGCAATCAATGACATGTCACGTGGGCTTGAAGAACGTGAAAGGCTTAAAACGGGTTTTGCACGTTACGTCTCACAACATGCTCTTGAAAAACTTTTGCAATCTGAATCTTACTTAAAACTCCAAGGCGAACGAAGAAAAATTACCGTGCTTTTTTCCGATATTCGCCAATTTACAACACTATCCGAACAACTGCCGCCCGAGCAGGTTGTGGGCATCTTAAATGAATACTTCGAGAAGATGATCGAAGCGGTCTTTCGTAATAATGGCACGCTAGACAAGTTTTTAGGCGACGGCATGATGGTCGAATTCGGCGCGCCCTTAGAAGATCCGCGACAAGAGATCAATGCTGTATCCGCCGCATTAGAAATGCAAAAAGAGATGGTTAAGCTATGTGATCGATGGGAAAAAGAGGGGCGTCCACGCATCGAAATGGGTATTGGAATTCACACCGGCTATGCTGTGGTGGGCAACATCGGTTCGGTAATCCGCACAGAATATACTGCCATTGGAGACACTGTAAACGTAGCGTCACGGCTAGAATTTGCAACCAAAGCTTTAAAAACTTCTATTTTGATCAGTGAAGAAACCTTTAATGCCCTTCCTCCTAATCTATTTAAATCCAAACGTTTGGGTCCAATTCCTCTGCATGGCCGTGCGAGCGAGATCGTCGTCTATGCGATCTCCCCCTTTGA
Source organism: uncultured Chlamydiales bacterium (assembly GCA_963700985.1). Classification (GTDB taxonomy): domain Bacteria; phylum Chlamydiota; class Chlamydiia; order Chlamydiales; family Rhabdochlamydiaceae. The sequence goes on along the minus strand of OY969554.1, from coordinate 446,528 downwards.
CGAACTTACTCCACCAAATTCTCTTTAAATCTTAAGGAATAGGCTCATTGACAGAGCCCTCTTTTCATGAGATACTTAATGAGATATTGGCGCTTAAAAATCAGGTGGAAACATGGAACTGAATTCTGAAAAACAGGCAGCTTTAGAAAAGAGCGCAAAAGTGGAAAGCAAAATCGTGCATCGCGGTTATATCTTTAACCTGCGGGTGGACACTTTTCAAATCGGCAGCGGACCTGTTAGAACGTGGGATATCATTCTCCATCCTGGAGCCGTGGCCATGTTACCCATCGATTCAAAGGGTCATCTCATTTTAATCAAACAATGGCGACGGGCTGCAGAAAAAATCTTAATAGAAATCCCCGCTGGGACATTAGAGGTTGGCGAACCGCCTGATATCTGTGCGCAGCGCGAGCTTCAAGAAGAGATCGGCTTTAAAGCCCAAGAGCTCATTTCACTTGGCGGCTTTTATAGTGCGCCTGGTTTTTGCAGCGAGTATCTACACTTTTTTATCGCACGTCATCTGATTCCCTCTTCCTTACCTGCCGATGATGGCGAAGGCATTGATGTGATTACTCTTTCTCTTGACCAAGCTTTAGAAATGATTGATACTGGGGAAATCTGTGATATAAAAACCATCGCAGGCATACTCCGTTATCAACGCTGGTTAAAACGTGGAACCTAATTATAAAAATAAGAGCAATCGAGTAACTTACGCGTTTGCACTCTTTTTTATTCTGCTTTTTGGGGCTTTTGCTTTAGCGCCCACGCTTTTATCTACGACGCTTGGCAAAAAACTCCTGATTTCAAAATTCGAGCAAAAACTCCACAGCAAAATCTCAATTGAACATCTCTCCTTGGGATGGATTAGCCAACAAGAGCTGCGGGGTATAAAAATCGATGAAAATACAGGCAGCTATAGTTTTAATTGCGATGAGATAACTTCTTCCGCTTCACTTTTTAAAATCCTCTTTCAGAAAAACTTTAAGGAGTTAAAGCTCTCACATCCCTCTCTTTCTTTAGGGCTCTCAGCTTTTACCGCTTCGCTTTCACCCCCTCCAACGCTGCAAAAATCTGCAATGCTTCCCTCTTTTTCTTGGAAACCAGCATTTCTGCCGATAACTGCTCACCTGCAGGTTCAAAATGGTGAATTCACGCTCCTGCGTGATAAAGCACCGCTTGTGCAATATGCTGATCTTAAAATTGATGCCAATCTTTCTTCTGGAGATGCTCCCCTGCGATTCGATATCTCTGGCACAACTAAAGAAGAACAGATTCAAGGCACTTTCCACATCTTAGGCCAATTAGGCGATCTTCAGAATTTAGGCATGACGCTCAGCAGCGACCTAAAAAACTTTCCGATGCGAGGCATCGATGCGCTGATTTCTCTTTTTAAACCTGAATATCAGGGACTGCTTCTCAACGCTATTGGCCCCTCTCTCGATCTCTCTTTACAAGGAACTCTCTCACCTGAAGGTTTTGGCTTTCAACTAAACGCACACTCTGCACTGCTCGAGGCGCTGATCAATACCGCCTATAAAGATAATGTCATTTACCTGCCCTCACCTGGCACCGTTAACATGACCTTTACGCCAGATTTTGCAGCTAAGCTTGCAAAACTCCTGCCAGCCTTTGAAGGACTAAATTTAAAAAAGAACTTAAAAGCTACGATCACCTTCCCGCAGTTTGTTCTGCCCATCAAAGATAAAGAGCTAGACCTAACCGCTCTTTCTTTTCAGGCTATTCTAGAAGCGACGCCTAGCTCTATCCTTTCACGTCTCACGACTCAACAGATCGACCTCGACTCTTTAAGACTAGATTTGAGCAGTCTTAGATTAGACCAAGGTCTAGATATCGATCTTACTCTATCTGCGCGTGTGGATGGCATGGAAAGCCAACTTTCAGCACAAGGGAAAACAGGGCCTTTAGTGAATCGTGAAAAAAGCGCCTTTACAGCACAAGGAGCTTGGCAGATTGAAAAGCTTTCTCTGATCTTGATCGAAGAAATGCTAAAGCAGAAATCAAAAATTACACCGCTTTTGGGCCAGAGTCTAGATGCGCATGGCAGTTTTAAACTCGAAGATAAAACACTCACTTTAACAGTAGAGACAACTTCTCCAACCTTCTCACTTACTCCCACCACACTAATTTGGAAAGATAACCTTACCTTATCGGCGCCAACTACGCTCCGTTTTGCGCCTTCAAAAGCATTTCTTAATGCCGTTTTGCCTGAATCACTTATTTTAAAACCTGGAAGTTCTTGTGAAGTTAAAATCCAAGAGCTTTCCGTACCTTTAAATACCAATTTTGAGCAGCTTAGTCTTAAAGCGGCCTTTTCTGCAGACACCCTCGCTTTTGATAAGTTTGGAGAGTTTGGCTCTTTATCTTTCAATCAAGTCACTGGAAATATAGAAATTGACACGCTCCGCTCCATTCAGATTAAGACCAGTCTTACTCCTTGTGACGTTAAACATCAAAGCTGTGGTCTGTTAGATATTTCCACGCACGCAGCTCTCGATCTCAAAAAGCAAGAATTAATCGCAGACTCTAAAATAACTTTATCTGTCGGAAATCTGAGTGCAGGAAATCTGCATGCAACTTTAACAGGCAAACAGTTTCGGACAAGTAATCCTAACTGGACGCTTCTAATCGATGGCGACAATCTCTCGATTCCCCTTTTTGATAAGATGCTCCATCAAGGTACAGCTCTAAGCGCTCTTTTTGGCCCCACATTGAATCTGCATTTAGACGCGCAAAAAGAGAAAGTACAAGTTAAAGCCACAAGTGCCAACCTGAATGTACACGGAGCCTTTGCTCTAAAAGATAAAACTCTTACGCTAGCCCAAGAGCCATTCGAGATCTTTTTTTCAATGAATGCCGATGGATTTGCCAAGCTTGAAAAATGGTTCTCAAAAGAGAAGCAGGCCTCCCCCGCTTTCGAACTCTCTCAACCGACGATTTTCGCGCTGACAATCTCAAGCTTGAACATTCCATTTTCTAAGAACTTCGACTGGCGTGAAATACAGCTTGCTGCAACAGGAGGGGCTGATAAATTTGCCTTTCAAGAAAAGAGCAGCGGTCAGCTTATTAAACTCGATCAGCTCCATCTAAAATTAGAGAAAAAAGAAAAACTCTCACCGTTTAGCGTAGAACTCTCTTCTCTGATTTCTACCAAAGAAAGTACAACGGGCAAAACATCTGAAGGCAAGCTTTCGTGCACAGGCAGCATCCAAGAGGACTCTTCGTTAAGCTGCCCCTCTCTAGAACTCAACGCCACGATCGAAGAGTTTCCTACTGCAATTTTTGATCTCGTTGCACATCTTACTGACACAAGCTCGCTAAAACCTCTTTTTGGAGATAAGCTCGATGCAACTGCATATGTCTGTTTCGAGCAAGGTTCTGGGCCTATTCAGCTCAACTTACGTTCTTCTAACAGTCGTTTTTCAATCGTGGGCGCGGTTAAAGAAGGCGTACTCTCTCTTTCTGAGCCTATCTACGCGCAGGTCTTGATGACAGAAGAGCTCACCCGTCCCTTATTAAAAGAGGTTAACCCGCTCTCTATCTCTTCGATCTCTTCCTCCCATCCACTTACTCTGGAGATCCAACCCGAAGGATTTACTCTGCCCTTGGATAACTGGAAAAAGATTTCACTATCTCATGCCAAGATCGAGCTTGGACAGCTCACATGTCAAAATCAAGGAACTTTTCAGATCACCCTAGGTCTACTTAAATCTAAAGAATTTGCCAAAGATAAACAGCTTGAGCTCTGGTTTGCGCCCATGGACCTTAGTATTGCCGGAGGCATTGTAAACATCGAAAGAACTGAGATTCTCGTCGCTCAAACTTTCGAAGTTGCCACTTGGGGTACGCTTAATCTTTTTGATGAGACCGTTGACATGGTGCTCGGATTAACGGCTCAATGCTTGAATAAGGCCTTTTCGATTAAAGATCTTCCGCCCGACTACGTCATGCATATTCCGATGAAGGGCAAAATGAATGACGTGCAAATCAATACCAAAAGTGCCACAGCTAAAATCGCTGCCCTACTTATCTGGCAGCAAAAATCTGTTACCGATTCTCTAGGCAAGGGATTCCCAGGTTCAGCTTTTGGAGAGCTGCTTGGTCGCCTTGCCACCTTGCCCGACAGTGGAGCTAAAACACCTCCAGCCAAACGACCTTTTCCCTGGGATGGCAATAAACCCAGCAAACAAGAGCGTAAAAAAGAGAGTTCTTCTATCCCAAATAAAAAAAAGAATCGTATACATAAAGACGATAAACCTCTCAAACAGCTCTTAAAAATCCTTCGCTAAAAGATCTTATTAACTAAAAACTTATTTTAGTAGATTACTGCTACTGTTTGAATTATAATTATGCCAATTTTTATAATTCAGGACTTAAAAATGGCTGGCCGAGTATTAAATAATTTTATTGATATTGATGTTCTCCAGGATTGGCGCGCTCTTGCTCAAATTCTCGAACAAGAAGATGCCCCTGCAAAAATTTCTTCTTCGACTCTTGAAGGGATTACACCTAGCTGTTGGTCATGGATCTGCTACTCTGCTGAAGAGAGTCAAGAAAGAGAGCGCATCCACCTGGCAGTAGAAACCCTCTTTAAATCTCGTGTGTGCGAACAATATCAAGGAGATAAACCATCTCAGGATCTGATTCAAAAACACTGGCAGACCATTTTCACTCAGGCATGCGTCAATATCGGCCAAAGTAGTTCTGATCCGGGGATGTTTTTAGAAGTCTCAAAAGTTAGAGACATTTTCAACGAACTCAATCAGATTATCGTCGATGTCGAACCAAATGGTTTTTTTCCTTTTGGAACCAGCGAACCTGTTGAAGGCCAGCACATCCGTAACATCTTAAAATTTGCCTTTCACGACATTCCTTTAGATTCCCGGGTGATCAATGGGGATACGATTAATGCTCTTTTGGTTGATTCGACACCAGAGCAGCGCGATGAGTTTAGAAATGAGCTACAATTCGTCATGATAAGCTTGTTCGATACTCTTAAAAAAAACTATCTCGAACATTCTCCTGTACTTGAGATGTTTCTCGGCTACTCCCTATGTCTTTTTGGCCAGTATTACAGAACAGATGGTCTCGATCCTAATGTTACCCAAACTGTTAAAGTTCCAAAAAAGATCAACGATTCTTGGGAACTCATCGATTACAAAATTGAAGTAATCCCCCTTACTCCAACCTGGATGCCCGAAGTCATAGAAGCAGTTGCCTTAACGCCTATCTCAAGACAAGATGCCCCGCGTCTTTTACTTTATAAAGGTACGCGTGGGCCTGTTTCTCTTCTAGCCGATGTCGTGCCTGGCGCGGGCGCTGGAGAAGTAATCTGGTGGGCAGGAAGAGATAAAGTCAATAATTGGATCAGGCAAGTTCCTAAAGTAGAAGCTCAAGCTAAAGTTGATATAAACTCTAAGGTCGAGATCCATGCCTATAGTCAGGGAGGTGGAGTTGCCTACCTTACGGCTTCAGAAAACCCTGACCAGGTGAAAATCCACGTATATGCTCCTGCAGGTGTGTTTCCAAGAAATCAGGCGGATCTAGCTGGAGAGCAAATTGAAGGAAACATCTATGTCGACCCAAACGATTGGGTGAGCATGGTTGGTTATCACCCAGAAGGACCAAATTTTGTTAAAGTCATTCGCGATAACCCGCCTAACTTTTATATATCTCATGTTCGCACTTATGGTGGTGAAAAAACCATTTTGCTAAGAGTTGCAACGGTTTGGGAGAATCAGAGCGTTTGGCGTATTATCTCCAACGTTGTGCACCAAATTTTTAGCGTTCCAATCGCACTTGTCCTCATTACGGTGATCACTGCACAAATCATCTATGCACAGATCAGCGCCCTCTTTTATCAATGTTTCTGTGCAAATACCGACGAACAAGCATCTACAGAAATCCCCTTCGATACAGCTCATTTGAGTGAAATTTTAGAACACGCATAAACAACCTCTAAATAATTTTGCTTACTAGATAGGCTCAAAGTTTGATATAGCAGTGAGGAATGGACTCACATACAAACTTACTCCTACTAGCCAAAGAGTTGATGCAAGCGCGCGGTTTACAGGCCGATCTCTCGATTGATGCAACCGTACAGCTGCAAAAAATTCAAAAACCCGCCGCCCCTAATGGACAGGTTGAAGACCTCCGCCATCTATTGTGGTGTTCGATCGATAATGATGATTCGCGAGACTTAGATCAGCTGACTTTTGCGCAATACGAATCTGATGGAAAAATAACCATCTGGGTTGCTGTTGCGGATGTCGACGTACTCGTGCCAAAAGACTCCCCGATCGATCAGCATGCACAGATCAATACAACTTCAGTTTATACGCCTTCTAAAATTTTCCCCATGCTTCCAGATAAACTCTCTACGGATTTTACCTCGCTAAATCCGAATGAAGATCGCATGGCGGTAGTGATAAAGATCAACATAGACCAAGATGGCAAAATTGAGGATTCTTCGATCTTCGAAGCACAGGTGCATAACTATGCACAGCTCACCTACAAACTCGTAGGCGCGTGGCTAGATGGGAAAGGAGAAATTCCCGAGAAGGTAAAGCGTGTGCCTGGCCTAGAAGAAGCACTTAAATGTCAGCATGCGATCGCGCAGATCTTAAAACGCGAGCGCCACATTGTAGGGGCTTTGACTTTGGAATCCCCTAACGTAGAAGCCAAAGTGTCTGATAAGGGAGAAGTTGTCTTAAAGCGTTCCGCACATACCGGTGCCGACGAACTCATTGAGAACTTCATGATCGCAGCCAATTATGTGATGGCCTGCACTTTGCGCGATGCCAAAATTCCCAGTTTAAGACGTGTGGTGCGCGTGCCAAAACGCTGGGATCGCATCATCGAAGTTGCAGGGCGGCTTGGAACCAAACTCCCTTTAGAGCCTAATCCCGTTGCACTAGAGAATTTTTTGGTGAAAAGAAAAGAGATCGATCCTGTCACCTTTCAAGATCTATCTCTTACAATCATTAAACTCTTAGGTCGTGGCGAATACATCGTCGAGATTCCCACGGACAAACCCGTTGGCCATTTCGGACTTGCCGTATCGGAATATACGCATTCAACTGCACCCAACCGTCGTTACCCCGATCTGATCACACAACGCCAGTGCAAGGCACTGATTGCGGGCAAGGAAAGCCCCTATTCATTTGCAACCCTCAAAACACTTGCCGATCACTGCACACTTCAAGAAGACGTGGTCACAAAAGTTGAAAGGCACATGAGCAAAGTGGCAGCAGCTATGCTTCTATCCTCGCAGATTGGAGCCATATTTAAAGGGATTGTAACCGGCGCAAGCGAATCCGGCACCTGGGCGCGCATTTTTACTCCCCCCGTTGAAGGTAAAATTCTACAGGGCTTCGAAAAACTAGATGTGGGCGACAAAGTTACACTTAAACTAGTCAGCGTCAACATCCCTCGCGGATTCATCAACTTCAATTGTCAAAAGTAAACGGGCCGCTTTTAGTGGCGGTCTAGGCAAGCTATCTCTCAGGTAGATATCTATACCGATTGGAGGAGTTCTTCAAAAAAAGTGTACTCTTGCAGATATTCTGATCTGTGACCTACTTTCATAGCACTCTTTAACACCAAATGGAGTTCTTATGAAAAAACTAGCGCTAATAATCTCAAGTTTTGTTCTCACACTCACAGCTTACGCTTATCAGCCTGCAGAATTGAAACAAGACATCACCGCCGAAATTCCAGAGATCGAAATTTCTGCCATCCTTGGGTATCAGAAAGTAGAGAATGTGGCTCAATATAAAAACGCCGATTGGAGCAACGTAGTTGGAATCGCTAGAAATATCTCGCTTAGCGAAGCTTGCAAGATTGCTAAAGACAATCCAGCCATTACCTTCTTCTTTTACACTAAAGGATATCAGATGGTGCTGGAGACACAAGATGGTGGATACCGCGTCTTTCGACATGGTGATACAGTATTCTTTTCAGGCCAACCTTGGTGGGGTTCTGCACCTGGTTTAGCTGACGGTTACATCAAACTAGATGTGAACCCTTAATTCTTATTGATATAGAGCGCCTTGTGCGCTCTATGATTCATCCGACCGCCATCAGGAGGTCCCTCGTTTATCCAACATCTTTTGATTATACAAGCAATAAATGAGTTTGTCGCAACAAGTGGTGACCATAAATGACCTAGGCTTGCCAAGAAAGCGGGATCTGGTAGCTCACTTTTGAAATAGATGATTGCGCTCGCTGCTGCAATTCCCGTTAAAATCGTGGTCGCAGTTGCAGAAATAAGACCCAATTTCACAGATTCAAAAACATCTACTTCTAAGGGATAGATTGATGATTTTGGATAGGGTTTTTGACATCCAACGCAACAGTACCTCTTTTTCTCTTGTGCCCAAGCAATTTGGCACTCCTGATGGACATAATGATCTAATTCCCCGCCTATGCTATGCGCAAAAAAAAAGCTCTTGTCTGTTTTAAGACAAATGTAACAGCGGTGCACTTCCCCAGAAAGGCTTGCAAGCGAAATCCTAGCACTCATTATTCTCCTTTTTGATTAAACAGATAATTAAGAAGCGCAAAAAGAATATCTTAGAGCTCTTTTATTAACCAGGCATTCTATTGACAAATAAATTCAAATTCTACTTAGTGTGAAAAAAAGAAACCAAGAGTGATACCATGGCAACTCGTCGTTCAAAAGAAGTCAAAATCAAGCAAAAATTTCAGCACAACCTTTTTCCACGTGGCTGGAAAAATCCTAAGCCCGCTGAACTTTACGATCTTCTTATCATCGGCGGAGGTCCTGCCGGTATGACCGCAGCCACAATTGCCAGAAGCCATAATGCAAAAGTTGCGTTAGTTGAAAAGGAGCACTTAGGTGGCGAGTGTGTAACCTCCGGCTGCATCCCCTCAAAAGCTCTGATTCGCTCTTCCAGAACCGCAGCTGAGATTCGCAACGCTGCCAAGTATGGCATTAAAGTTCCCAAAGGCTGGAAGGTGGATTTTGGAGCAATCATGCAAAGAGTGCACCAGCTCCAGACTGATATCTCTGCTTTCGATGCAGCAAAGCATTTCAAAAAAATGGGCGTAGACATATTTCTTGGCAAAGGTAGGTTCACCGGCACTTATCGCTTTGAAATAGATGGCAAAATCTTGACCTTTAAAAAAGCGATCATCGCCACTGGCACGCAACCTATTGCGTTAAATGTCTCTGGATTGGATAGATCTGATTATCTGACTAATAATGAAATATTCCATCTCACTAAACTACCCACTCAAATGGCTGTGGTTGGTGGCGGACCAATCGGCTGTGAATTAGCTCAAGCATTTGCTCGGCTAGGTTCAAAGGTCACCCTCATCACACGCGGCCCCTCTATTCTACCTCGAGAAGAAACTGTAGCCTCTGAACAATTAAAAGCCGCGCTTGAAGCAGATGGTGTTGAAATTCTTCTAAATACCCAAATCAAACGCGTGGAAAAAAAGGGAAAGAAAAAAATTCTTTATTTGAATAAGAAATCAAAGCGCCTTGCGGTCGATACACTCCTTGTGTCCATCGGCAGAACGCCTGCAGTTGAAGGTTTGGGCCTCGATCTGGCAGGCATCCAGTATGACCATCAAAAGGGTATATTTGCTGACGAGTATCTTTTGACCAGCAACCCCCATATCTATGCGGCTGGTGATAGCTCATCGCCCTACAAATTCACGCACGTCTCAAGAGAGCTCGGAAAGATCGCTGTTGAGCATGCGCTTGGCCTAAACAGAACAAAAGCCAGCTCATTGATCATCCCTTGGTGCACCTTCACAGACCCGGAAGTTGCGCATGTCGGTCTCACCGAAAAAGAGGCACGCACAAAAGGAGTTTCTGTTGAGACACTCACGCTCGAGCTGGACCACATCGATCGAGCTATCCTAGATGGAGAGACCCACGGATTCTTAAAGCTGCTAATCAAAACCGGCAGCGATCAGATTGTCGGGGCAACGCTTGTAGCAAGCCACGCGGGCGAAATGATCTCAGAGATCACAACTGCCATGAATAGCGAAAATGGTCTATTAGCTCTCCTTCGAGCGATTCATGTTTTCCCAACACAAGCTGAGATCATCCGCAACGCCGCACAGGCGCTTAAAAAAATCTCCGCAAAAAAAAGCCAAGCCACCATAAGAAAAGCTGCTTAGCCGCTATCAGCAAGCTAGTCTTGTCAAAAAAATCTAATAAGATTTTCTTTTAATCAATTAAACTTCAGTTATTTAAATTCTAGACATTGAATTTTAGTATCTAATAGGATACAATCATGAATAGTGAATATGAAGTTGAAATCTATGAAACTCAGGCTGCGAAAAAGACCTTTCGAGACTTGGATCAACAGATTAAGGGACTATCAAGGCGTGGCGGCAATCAAAGTCCGCCTGCGCAGGATTAAATTGGGTAACTTAGGAGATAGTAAGTCTGTGGGAAGCGGAGTAAACGAGCTTCGAATCAACTTTGGGCCAGGTTATAGAGTATACTATGGAAAAGTTGACCACAGAATAATCCTTCTGCTTTGTGGGGGAAATAAAAGCTCCCAGGAAAAGGACATTAAAATAGCGAAGGAATACTTCCAAGAAGTTAGCAGACGAGGAAAATAATATGCCCAAAAGCAGAAAATACGAAGAGTGGCTAATCGAATCTTTAAAAGACCACGATGCCGCCGTTGCATATCTTAACGCCGCCTTAGAGGAAAGCCTAAAAGGGGATGCCGAATCACAAGAACTTCTTCTCCTGGCTTTAAGAGATGTTGCTGAAGCTCAAGGCGGAATCGCAAAAGTGGCAAAGAAAGCTCACCTTGGACGTGAAAGTCTATACAAAACTCTTTCTTCGAAAGGAAATCCAGGATTAAAAACACTAACTGCCCTAATTCAAGCCATGGGCCTTCAGTTGCGATTTTGCTAGACTCTAGACAGCGCATTGCAAAATACGCTACATTGTCTGAATAACTATGAAAGATATTCCTGTTTTTAATTCTTTTGCCAGCGACAACTTCTCTGGCATCCACCCTGAAGTTCTAACAGCCATTCAGCAGGCCAATGTAGGCCATGCTATGGCATATGGTAGCGATCCATGGACCAAACGCGCTGAGGAGCTCTTTAAGCACGTTTTTGGGCCTACGGCCGAGGCCTTTATTGTAATGAATGGCACCGCAGCAAATGTATGCACTTTAAAACATGCGCTTTCTTCATGGCAATCCGTCCTCTGCCCTGAGAATGCACATATTTGGACAGATGAGTGTGGCTCAGCTCAATCGATTACTGGCTGCAGCTTGATCCCACTAACCAGCAAAGAAGGAAAATTAGATCTAGAAAAACTGCGCCCCTTTTTGCATCACCGCGGCAATCAGCACCATGTTCAGCCTGCAGCTATCTCGATTACGCAATCAACAGAACTGGGAACCGTTTATACGTTAGACGAGCTAAAGCAGATCTCTAAGTTCGCCAAAGAAAATGGCCTACTGTTTCTGATGGACGGCGCCCGAATTAGCAATGCCGCCGCCGCTCTAAACATCTCTTTAAAGGCGCTCACTACGGATGTGGGTGTAGATATCCTCTCGTTTGGAGGCACAAAAAATGGCCTCATGGGAGCAGAGGCGATTGTCTTTCTAAAGCCTGGCTTGGCAAAAGACTTCGAATATGTGCGCAAGCAGAACATGCAGCTCGCTTCCAAGATGCGTTTTCTTTCTGCACAATTCATCGCCCTTTTAGAAGGCGATCTCTGGCTGCGCAACGCGCGCCATTCGAATGCCATGGCAAAGTTGCTCGAAGAGAAGCTGCGGTGCGACTTTCCTCAGCTGCGCATTCTCTACCCTGTTGAAGCCAACGCGCTTTTTGTGCAACTCCCTCCTCATGCACTTCATAAACTGCAAGAGAAATGCTTCTTCTGGATCTGGGATGCAGAACAATCAATTGCGCGCTGGATGACCACCTGGGATACGCAACCTGAATTCATCGAACAATTTATCTCCGAGCTAAAGCGATGTCTTTAACGAAGATCACCATCATCTATGACAATCGCAAACATAACTGCGATCTCAAAGAGGGCTGGGGATTTTCCGCTCTAATCGAACAAAAGGACCAAAAGATCCTTTTTGATACCGGGGGAGATCACGACGCTTTTGTATCTAATACTGAGAAACTCGGAATTCAATGCGAAGAACTCACGCATCTTTTCTTTTCACACAAACATTGGGATCACACCAAAGGCTTTGCCCAGGTTTTAGAAAAGCTCCCTAACCAGACTCAAATTTATCTACCGCGTGGCTTTCCTAATTCGCTCTTAAAGCAAACACCTACACACTTAAAACTTAACGTGGTTAAAGGCTTCACCCAGATCGATGAAACGATTTTCTCGCTGGTGCTCAGAGGTGGATTCATGCTCCATGAGCAAGCCCTCCTTCTTAAAACAACTAAAGGAATTGTCATCATTACCGGTTGTGCACACCCTGGAATTGTAGACATTATCAAAGCCACGCAAAAGCAGCTCCCGGGCCCTATCCATTGCGTCCTTGGCGGCTTTCACCTCTTTCGCGAAAGCCAAAAGAACTTAAATGAAACAGTTGAGCAATTTCGCGCCTTAAAGGTTGAAAAAGTTGCTCCCTGCCACTGCTCAGGCGACCAGGCCCTGCTCCAATTCCAAGAAGCCTATCAAGACAACTACTTCAAGATCGGCACAGGAACTATCCTTACAATTCCCTAAAACATAAAAGCTCAAATAAGAGGATGGGAATTTTGGAGCAATCTCATGAACAAATGATAGAGACGATTATTGCCTCTCAGTTTATGCAATTGCCAAAATTCATCAGGCGAATCGTTATCGGCATTTGCAATGAAGTATATGAAGTGGGCTTAAAAGATAGGGAAGTCATTGTCCGCCTCAGCCCTTTTGATAGATTCTTGATGGGTTCTCATGATCACATCCCTAAATTCAAGGCTTTAGGCATTAAAGTGCCGGACATTTTGGTGGAAAATTTCAGCAAAAACGAGATTCCACTGAACTATCAAATTCAAAGCAAAATTGCAGGTCAAGACTTGGGCGAGGTAATCGAATCTCTTGCCTGTTGTTTCATCCCCGACACGATGGTTTAACGTTCCTTTTCTCTTGAAGGTACATCGTGATATGTTATCGCCAGTCTGGGAATGGGTAGGTAAGTTACGACAAGAAGAGACAAATATCGGAGTTAAGCCTTTTCTCATCAGACTACAACTTGAAGAACTATGCCAGGAAGTTGCTAATTGGAATTCTGAGCCAATTGATCTCACTATCCTGGAGCAAGCCGCTCGTATTCATCACCGTCTTGTTGCCATTCATCCTTTCAAAGATGGGAATGGAAGGCACACCCGTCTTATTGCCGATCGCTATCTCAGCACTGAGTAAAGCTCTTCTGAGAAGAGAGTCTAATCAAAGCTAGTTTAGGCGATCGTGATCTCTTTGCTGAGGTAGACGTCTTGCACAGCATGGAGGAGCTCTACGCCCTCTTTCATGGGCTTCTGGAAGGCTTTGCGGCCCGTGATGAGACCGATGCCGCCTGCGCGCTTGTTGATGACGGCTGTTTCAACGGCTTGACCCAGGTCATTTTCACCCGAGGCACCACCGGAGTTGATTAGGCCGATGCGTCCCATGTACCCATTAATCACTTGATAGCGGCAGAGATCGATAGGATGGTCGGTGCAGAGTTTGGTATACATATCAGCGGTCTGCTTGCCAAATTTGAGGGCTTTAAAACCGCCATTGTTGATAGGCAGCTTCTGTTTAACGATGTCAGCCCCGATGGTAGCTCCCAAATGGTTCGCCTGACCGGTTAAGTCGGCTGCAAAATGGTAATCAGCAATTGGAGTTTTAAATGCCTCGTTACGCAAATAGCACCAGAGAACAGTGGCCATACCGAGTTCGTGCGCATGCGCAAATGCTTGGCTGACTTCGACGATCTGGCGATCGCTTTCAGCAGAGCCGAAATAGATCGTGGCGCCAACGGCAACGCAGCCCATCTCATATGCTTGCTCAACTGAGGCAAACATGATCTGGTCATACTTGTTTGGGTAAGTTAAAAACTCGTTATGATTAAGCTTAAGCATAAAAGGAATCTTATGCGCATATTTGCGCGCTACAGAACCTAGCACACCTAAGGTGGTAGCTACGGCATTGCAATTGCCTTCGATGGCTAATTTAACAATATTTTCTGGGTCGAAGTATTCAGGATTGGGCGCAAAGGAAGCACCGGCTGAGTGTTCAATCCCTTGATCGACGGGCAGAATAGACATATAGCCTGTGCCACCTAGTCTTCCGTGATTGAACAGTGTCTGGAGGCTTCTTAGCACACGAATGTTGCGATCGGAAGGCGAAAAAATGCGATCGACCCAATCTGCACCAGGAATATGGAGTTTTTCTTTCGGGACAGTTTTGCAAACGTGATTGAGTAGAAGATCGGCTTTATTTCCGAGTAGAGAACGAATTTTCGAATCAGACATAAATCTATCTCCTTTATTTTTTCATCTTAAGTGCAGCCATGCTCAATTCGATCTGCTCAAGGCTTTTTCCCTTTGTTTCTGGCACAAAGCGTTTAATAAAGAAAAAAGCAAAAATTGAGATTATAGCAAAGAGTAAAAAGACACCTTCGACTTTCAGAATTGCAACCAGCGGAAGGAAGGTTTGTGCGACTAAAAAATTAAAAATCCAGTTGGCGGCCAGAGCCAAACTCATGGCTCTTCCACGGACAGAAAGCGGATAGATTTCTGCTACGATTAGCCCGGGAATGGGCCCCAAACTCAAAGCAAAAAAACCGACATAACTTATCAAGGTGATCACTGCGATTATGCCTTTGGCTGGAACATCTAAAAAGAAAGTCACAGTGAAAAGTAAAAGACTCACAACTATGCCAATAACGCCGGTAAGTAGAAGCGGACGTCTACCCACTCGATCGAGAAGTTGCAGCGCTACAAAAGTCATCAAAACGTTAATGAGCCCGATGCCGAGTGTGGGAACGATCGAAGCCGAACCGGAACCAAACCCAGCTTCACCAAAAATCTTTGGAGCGAAGTAGATCACAGCATTGATCCCCACGATCTGTTGAAACACATTGAGCATGATACCAATAAAGAGCGCAAATTTAACCGAGGGTTGAAGTAGGCGATGCCATGAAGCATCGTTTGCGGGTGATGCACTTTTTTTCATTTCACCTAGATGTGACTCCCAAAGTTTATCTTGGCGAATACGCTGTAAAACGTGCTTGGCTTTTTCAATTTTTCCATGAGCAAGAAGCCACTCCGGAGTTTCAGGAAACGCACACATGGCAAACATGATTATGCTGGACGGGATCATACTGACGGCAAACATGGCGCGCCAATTACCTGCATCGAAAAATAGATAGTTTATCACATACCCCATTAGTATCCCGATGACGCCGATGAGCTGGAATACGGCCACAATCGAACCACGCAAATGCGGAGGCGCAATCTCTGCGAGATAAAGCGGGCCAACCAGAAAGACGAATCCGACGCCAAGTCCTGTCAAAAATCTGCCAAAGAGAATCATCTCTAAGTTGGCTGCAGTAGCCACAAGCGCTGCACCGAGCGTAAAGACTAGCGCAGTGATGATAATCGTGCGTTTGCGGCCAAAACGATCGCAAAGTAATCCTCCAAAAAGACTTCCCAGGCCTGCACCTAAAAGCAGAAAGCTAACCACCATGCCTGCTTGGAATGGACCGAGAGAAAATGTTTGTTCCAAGAAGCCTAAGGCCCCTGAAATAACCGAGCAGTTATAGCCAAATAAAAAGGCTCCAAAAGCTACAACCAAGACAGTAAGTAAGCCATATGTAGAGAGCTTTTCACGGGTATGTAAATGTAAATCCATTAAATATTATCCTAAATTTTTCTTCATGGGTTGCCAGAAAGTGCCTTTTTCACTGCGAAGATCACCCTCGCTTTCGTAACCCATTTGCGCATAGAAACCCACATTTTCAGCCGGTGCAAGCAAATAGACCTCTTTAAAGCCTTTTGTGATTAATGCTTGCTCAAGAGTTGAGATCATTTTTCGCCCGAAACCTTGGCCGTGATACTCTTCGCTTAACGCTAGTTGGTGCAATCTTCCGCGGACGTCTCCTTCTGGGCAAAAGAGCACGCAGCCGATCATCTTTTTTTTCTCCAAAGCAATCAGATGCAAGCTCTCAGTCTCTTCGGAAGTTTGCTCTTTCCCAGGCGGTAAGCCCAAAGGTTTTAAGAGCACCTCCCAACGCAGCATGAGCTCGTGAGGGTATTCTGGGTCAGCAGGAGTAATAAAGCGAAATTTTATCACTTCTGCAAACTATCACAAATTCGATTTTTTGCTCTGAAAAAAAGCCAGCGACTAACCGACAGCATAAACATCTCATCTACAAAGATTTGCTAGAGCAAAGAGATTTATCTGCATTTTATCGGCATAACCTTATGCCGATAAAATGCAGATATTCTGCAGATAAATTTCTTCCGGAAGAGCATTTGTATTTGGAAATAACAGGATCCTGCTAGCGAAACAGATCCTGTTCAAATATTTACGAAAAAGTTGCTGCTTATTCAACAAAGAGGAAGAGGCTTTTGAGGTAGCTGCCTTCGGGATGATAGAGAGAGATGGGATGATCGAGCGCTTGGGCATGACGAGATAGAATCTTCACACGGCGATGCGCTTCATAGGCAGATTGAAAGAGCAGATTTTGGAAGAGCTCATCACTGATATAGTGTGAACATGAAGCCGTGAGCAAGCAAGTTTTCGGAGGTAATTTTTCCAGAACGAGACGATTGATCTCCTTGTAGCCTTTACATGCGGCATCCACATCGCTGCGCTTTTTAGCAAAAGCCGGGGGATCTAAAATCACCAGATCAAAATCCATCGAAGAGCGCTTAAGGTATGCGAATGCGTCCTCTTGGACTAAGCTATGCTGACTAGAAGAATATCCGTTAAGCTGCGTATTTCTTTGCGCAATGGCGAGTGCAGAAGCAGAGCTATCTAAGCTCTCGACATGCGAAGCTCCACCTTTCAGAGCAAAGAGCGCAAAACCACCTGTATAGGAGAAGCAGTTTAGCACGCGTTTATTTGCACTAAAACGCATTACTTGCGCGCGCATCTCGCGTTGGTCGAGGAAAAAGCCGGTCTTTTGACCTTCTGCGATTGAAACAATAAAGCGCACTCCCCTCTCTACAATTTCTACTTCTTGCACAGGCTCGCCAAAAAGTAGGCCTTGAGAGTCATCTAACCCTTCCAAGCGCCTTGCACCCGAAAGAGATTTTTCATAAATGCTTTTAGGGTGGATGAGCTCTTTAATGGTTTCCACAATCAGCGGCTTCAACCTTTCCATGCCGCAGGTATTAACTTGGATAACAACTACATCACTGTAACAATCGACGATGAGCCCAGGAAGGCCATCGCCTTCAGCATTGATTAGTCGGAAGGCATTAGAAATTTCAGGATGAAAGTGGGCTTTTCGCAAGGCATGCGCTTCGTGCAGTAACCTGCGCACAGCGATTTCAGCAGGTTCATCTTCAAAAGTGATCACGCGTCCAGATAGAGAATTGTCGGGATGGAAGTAAGCGTGTGCTAGAAATTGACCGGAAGAGCTAAGCACCGGCAATACTTCACCTGGGTCGATTTGAGGTAGCGAAGCGATCGCCCCAGAAAAAATCCAGGGGTGCCTTTGCATAAGCGCACGCTCTTTGCCCGGCTTTAAAACAGCTGCACGTTTTGTGTCGATCATACAAGCGCCAACTTCTTCTCAGGCACAGGCGTTGAGCAAGCTTTGATCACACGGCCGATTAAATCGTATCCGGCAACATCAGTGATCTCCACTTCATAAAGCTGTCCAAAGGCCGTTACTTTTCGGCCATCGTTGATAATCACTTGTCCATCGATTTCTGGGCATTGACCATTGAAACGTCCGCGCATCAACAGCTCAGATTCAGGATGGTAACCTTCTACCATCACCTTAAGACGCTTACCGATAAAGCGATCTGTGCGCTGCTCCACTACTTCCATCTGTGCATTGGCAAGACGTACATAGCGCGCTTCTTTTACATCATCTGGAATCTGATCAGGTAGTTTCGATGCATGTGCGCCCGCTTCAGCCGAGAATTTAAAGATCCCCACGTTGTCTAGCGGATGCAGCTTCACAAAATCTACCAGCTCTTCAAATTGCTCTTCTGTTTCACCAGGAAAGCCCACCATCAAACTCGTTCGGATAGTGATATCTGGCACCTGCGCGCGAAGCTTCCCAATCGTGTCGATGATTTGTGCACGCGAAGTTTTGCGGCGCATCGCTTTTAACATGGTGTCATTGATATGCTGAATAGGCATATCGAGATAAGGGCAGATGCGTGTGTCTGATTTGATAAGGGCGATCAGCTCGTCGCTAATTTCATCTGGATAAAGATAGAGCAACCGCAACCAAAAATCTTTCTTAACTTGAAGCATCTCACGCAGAAGATTTTCAAGCGCGCCCACTTCTTTGCGCTCCTTGCCAAAGTCGCCGAGATCTTGTGCGATTAAAATCACTTCATGTGCGCCTTGATTTAGCAGCGCATGAAACTCTTTCATCACCTGCTCAACGCTTTTGCTGCGCAGCGGGCCTTTAATGGTAGGGATGATGCAGAAAGCGCAACGCTTGGCACACCCTTCTGCGATCTTTAAATAGGCGTAGTGCTTTGGCGTAGATGTAACACGTGGAACTTCTCCCCACTGCAGAAAGCTGCGTGCAGAAGTTACCGCATCACCGGGTGAAGCTGCTCGGACAGCATCGATCACCTTTTCCATATCGCCAGAACCGATGAAGTAGTGCACATCTGAAAATCGATCTTTGATTTCGTCTTTATGCTTTTGAACCATGCAGCCCGCCACGATTACTTTGGCGGATGCCTTCTTCTCATCGAAAAGCTGTCCAATGGCATTTAACGATTCTTCGCGAGAGGCGGCCAAAAAGCCGCAGGTGTTAACCACCAGAAAATCCGCTTCTTGAGACGAAGTCGCTACTTCATATCCAGCTTGAAGCAGAATCCCGATCATGACTTCGGTATCGACTAAATTGCGGGCACAGCCCAAGCTTGTAAAGTGAATCTTATTTCCAGAATTTAGCAGCATAATCCCTTCATTTTCAAAAAGACAAAATTATAGAGAACTTTTTCTTTATTTGCCAGATGCTAGGTCTGATTTTATAATGTCACACTTAAAATATAAATTTATGAGTTTGTGGTAACGCAAATAGGGCCTACTCTGCATAAAAAAATTTATAAATTATAATTTTATTCATTATTTACCAATAACACAACAATAGATTATAATCTTTATATTAAATTTTTATAATTAAGGCATTTATGACTTCTCTTACTTCCGTTGGATTAACCGAACCCTTCTCTGCAACTTCGCTCTGTTCAGCTTCCTTACCTCATACAGCTCAAGCTCTGGAAAGAACTAAGGAGCAGCTCGCAGATAGAAGCGATAGAAGCGATAGAACAAAAGAGCAAAGAGCTGCGCTTATCTCCGATGAGGTAGCTGTATTTTTAGGCGAAGTTGCTGAAATACCCACCTGTCGAAAAATTTTCGATCTCGTCATCTCCTTTTTTGAAGTCCAAAAAGGCCTCAGCAAAAAAGAAGCCAGGCATCTACTCGATATGCAGCTCTCTTTTAAACATAAGCTTGAGTTTGTCTCGAGCTTGCAAACATGCATTGAAGACTATCAAACATTCTGCGGTGAGACACCTACGCCTTTAGAAATGGCAACTAAACTAAAAAATCTGCAGCACCTATCAGTCTCTTATCAATATGTGCCCAACAAATATACTTGGAGGCGAACGCCTGAATCCGAAAAAGCAGCTGATGCTGTTTTATATGCGTTTAAACATCTGCCTTCAATCACCATTGAATACGCCGAAGACAAAGAACTTAAGCTTGTGGCTCAACTGTGTGCCAAAACGCTTAGAAAACTAAACCTATCTGGAGGGAAATTTCTAGATCTCTCGCCACTGGCTAGCTTGCCACAACTCTCATCTTTGGCTTTGGGATATCTCAAGGCAATTCCCAGACATATCGCTGTGTTATCACATCTGTCAAACCTAACCGAGCTGAGCTTCTCCCTTGAGCTATGCAAAATTGATTCGTGGAATAAAGCTTCAAGCATGACAAATCAAGAAGCAGAGGAGCTTAGCCTTTTAGAAACACTACCTCGGCTTACAAAACTCGGAATCCGTGCTTGCAGTACCGACTGCCAAACCCCTAGTCCTTATGAAAAATTTCTCGTGCCATTAAAAATCTGGTGCTTGATACGCAAAGTTAGCTTTGAGCTACTTGCTCAAGCTGGCTATAAGGATGAAGTACAGGTTGCAACGCTTCGTACCCTGCAAAAAGCCCTATTTAAAAAGACTGAACCTATGCTGCTCAGAGAGCCTGTAAAAAACCCTCCTACTGAGGACGAGCTTGTAAAATTCTTGCAAAACTTAAAATTCAATGACAAAGACAGTCACAGTGTTGTTATGTCTTTTTTCGGAGCGGATGAAATTGCAGAGCCCAAGGAACTTTATAACGCATTCTTTAGTGAGTTACTCTCCCAAAAAAAAGCGAGCAAACTGTCGTATACTGCTATTCAAACGTTTAGAAACAATTTTCATCAGCTATTTTTGAGAGCACCCAATGTTTTTCCTCATGGTGTTTTTCCTCATGGCGTTTTTCCTCGTGGCTTTAGCGCTTCCCACTTTGTGCTAGGGCATTTAGCAGAAAATAGAGAGAATGTGAAAACTCTCACCTGCTCAGGAACGAATATTGATGATAGCGCTCTTGAGGGGCTTCTTAAACTCTTTTCAGAGATTCACACTCTAGATCTAAACGGTTGTGCAAGGCTTACTGACGCTACACTTAAAAATCTGCAAACGCTTCCACTGATGGAACTCAATATAATGGGGACTCAGATACGCATACCTTCTGACACGCCAGACTTTCCCAAACTCATGTTTTTAAAGCAGTCAGGACAGAGATTCTCACAGGATGTTTCCACCCAAAATCAAAAAGCGATCTTAATCGACTATTTCTTTCAAGAATCTGCGCCTTTGGTGCACGCTGTTTTCGCTCGCCTTTCTAAAGAAACCAAAAAAGAGCTCTTCGATATGTTAGACCTTAATAGCACGATTGAAGATCACAAATTTGATAAATTTATGCCTCTTTTAGTGGATGTGTTGCACTCACTAAAACCCCATCTGCCCAAAGCTTGGTTTTAAACAATAGGCGATTCATGTCTGCCATAACAGATTCTTCTAAGCTTCCCATTTATGTTTACACGACACCGCGTAAATACGGTGAGTATCATGCGGTTAACCCTTCTTGCATTGCTGAAATGTGTGCAGCTTTTAAAACTCATGGAGTTGCTAGCTCGCGCATTGTAGAAATATCAGACCCTTCCTATTTTGAGCGTCTGGAAAAAGAAAGTGAGGGAGTCGTGGCGCTGTTGGGAGGCCATGCACATTTCCAATCTAACACCCTACTTGGAAAGCCTGCGCAAGCAATCACGAAATTCATTGAACGCGGAGGGGGTTATTTCGGAAGCTGTGCAGGGGCTGTCACTGCCGCTCAGCAATTAACCAGAATAGACCCGTTTAAACTATCTTTTTCAGACGGCTTGCTCAACTTGCTTCCTGTCGATGCTATTCATCCAATCCCTTCTTTTGCAGCAAAACAAAGAGCGGGTGAGTGCGTTGTTCCGATTCTCGATGAAACGGGAGGCGAGTTTTCTTCTGTGTGGATTGAGGGAACTTTTTTTCAAATTCTCAACACAAATTACAACAGCTTTAAAGTCGAAGCGCGCTACGCAGATGTAAGAGATGAACCTATTGCTGCCATTAGTGGCACACATGGAAAGGGCAAAGTCTCACTGATCGCATTTCATCCTGAATCCGCCCTTCCCACAACCTCAAAGCCTCAAGAGAAAAAAGAAGAGAAAGAATCCCCCTCCGCCTCTGCACCCGCTGCGTCTACTGCACTCGGCCCCAAAGACAAGTTCCTTGTCAGGCAATTTAAAAAAGTCGGCATCCTCTAAGAAGACCTCATAAAACCCTAGAAAGCAGCTTTTGTCGTTAAGGTCCTTATTGTCATTTGTGTCCTTTCTTCCATATGGACTTTTGCAACCAGTTGGCTATAATCTTCTAAAAATTTTTAGGAGATTATTCTGTGAAGCTGTCGCATGCTCTAGTCATCTGCTCTCTCATGTTAATAACTGCATGTGGAGGCTCTTCTTCTAAAGTGCATCAAAAAGAGAAGCAAGTGGCCCGCTTCAACATCCACGGCGAACCACCTACACTCGATCCACGCAGAGCCTATGACAGCGTGTCGGTCTCAGTCACTAACCTCTGTTTTGAGGGGCTGATGCGTCATGGGAAGAACGGCGAAACAGAGTTTGGCCTGGCCAAAGAGTTCACACTTTCAGAGGATGGCAAAACCTACACCTTTACTTTAAGGGAAGCCAAATGGTCGGACGGTGAGCCGATCAGCGCGTGGGATTTCGAAGAGAGCTGGAAGACAATTTTAAACCCCAGCTTTCCTTCAGAAATGGGCTACGATCTGTATATCATAAAAAATGCTAAAGCCGTTCGCGAAGGAACGCTCCCGCTTGAGCAGCTCGGAATAAAGGCGCTGGATGCTCAGACTCTGCGCGTAGAGCTGGAGTATCCCCACCCTCACTTTCTCATGATGATCTCCTCTCATCTCTTTCCAGTAGTGCCTCGCCATATTCAATCAACGTATCCTAATTGGCCAGAAAGTGCAGCGCACTATGTCAGCTCAGGCCCGTTCAGAATGGTAAACTGGAAACATTATAACCAGATCATCCTAGAAAAAAATCCTGAGTATTGGGATGCAGACACCGTCCGCTTACAGAACGTTGAACTCTATATCATCGAAGATGAGAACACGGAACTTGCCATGTTCGAAAATAAGGATCTAGATTGGGCGGGCTTCCCTGTTTCTCAACTCCCCCTAGATGCACTCCCCACGCTGTTAAAAGAAGGAAAAGTTAACCTCTATGATATTTCTGGGGTGTATTACTATGTTTTTAACACAAAAGAATTTCCATTTAACAATGCGAACCTGAGAAAGGCATTTGCTCTAGCTATCAACCGCCAAGCAATTATCGATAACGTCACGCAAGGCAAACAAAAACCCGCCTTGGGCCTAATTCCTCCTTCGATGTGGCCAGATAAGGTTGACTATTTTAAAGATGCAGATTTGCAAGAGGCCAAACGTCTCTTTACAAAGGCATTGCAAGAGATGAAGATCACAAAGCAAGAGCTTCCCCAGCTAACATTGAGTTATAATACCAATGCTGGCCACCATAAGATTGCTCAGGCAGTTCAGCAGCAATGGAATGAAGCTTTTGGCATCCAGATCCATCTAGAAAATAAAGAGTGGAAGGTCTTCTTGGATGAGCTCTCCCACCATCAGTTCCAGATCGCACGCCTGGGGGGCATCGCCAATTTCAATGATGCTGCTGACTTTTTACAAGATTATCGCTATGCTTCATCTAACCGCAATTACTCGCAATGGTTTGACCCGCGCTTTGGTAAGCTTATGAGCCAAGCGGAAAAAACAAAAGAGGCCGAAGCCCGCAAGGCTTTACTTAAAGAAGCAGAAAAAATTTTGATTGAAGAGATGCCCATTGCTCCCATCTATTTCTACACTGGAACCTTCCTCAAAAATCCACATCTTAAAGATGTCTACGTCTCTGAGCTCAATGAGCTTAACCTCAAATACGCTTACATCGAGACTGAGAGATGATTAGATACCTGATAAAAAAAGCCTGCATCCTCGTTGTTTCGCTATTCATCGTTTCAACTCTAACATTTTTTTTAATGCATGCGATTCCGGGCGATCCTTTTACGCAAGAGCGCGCGATTCCCGAAGAGATCTTGAAAGCCATGCATAAATATTATGGGCTCGATCAGCCGCTGCATGTTCAATATGGTCGCTATCTAAAAGGATTAATTACCTTGGATCTCGGCCCCTCGTTTAAATACCAAGGCCGCACTGTAAATGATATCATTAGCGAAGGCTTTCCAATCTCCCTTACGCTCGGCGCCGAAGCTTTACTGATCGCGCTTGCATTTGGTCTGCTGCTAGGCACGATTGCCGCGCTTAAATATCAACAGTGGCAAGATCATACAGCTATGATTCTGGGAGTCGTGGGAATCTCTGTTCCCAGCTTTATTTTAGCCACCTTTTTGCAATATCTTTTATCCATGAAACTGGATCTTTTACCGGTGGCGCGGTGGGGCTCTTTCAGTCAATCCATTTTGCCCGCGCTCTCACTTTCTGCTCTGCCTATGGCTTTCATAGCCAGATTAACGCGTGCGAATATGATTGAAGTCATGCAGCAAGACTTCATCCAAACGGCTAAATCAAAAGGGCTAAATTCAATGCAAGTGCTCTGGCGTCATGTGCTGCGCAACGCTTTACTGCCTGTAATCACGTATTTAGGCCCTCTAACTGCCGCAATTTTAACAGGTAGCTTTGCCGTGGAAAAAATCTTCGGCATCCCCGGGCTAGGTCAATGGTTTGTGCTCTGCATTACAAATCGCGATTATACTGTGATCATGGGCACTACTGTTTTTTATAGTGCGCTTTTAATGTTAGCTGTTTTCTTGGTCGACTTGCTCTATTGTTTTATCGACCCGCGAATTAAGATAGGAGCAAGAGAAAACTTATGACGCAAGAGATTCTTCCATTCGCTCCGCTCGATCGTGCTGCCCAACTTGCCGAAGTAGATGAGGATTACAACTCCTCTTCCTATTGGAAAGATGCGTGGCAGCGTTTAAAACGCAATCGCCAGGCTATGATCGGTCTTTACATTTTACTTACTCTGCTCGCCTTTGCCATTGTCGGGCCTTTTTTAACGCCTTACACTTATTACGAGACGCATCTCGAACTCAAAAACCAATCTCCGTCTTGGAAGTTCTGGTTTGGTACGGATGAACTGGGAAGAGATCTCTTTACTAGGCTCTGGTGGGGTGCACGCATCTCCCTTTTTGTAGGTGTAGCAGCGTCACTTATCGATCTTGTAATCGGCGTATTTTATGGAGCCGTGGCCGGTTTTATAGGCAAAAAAACCGAAGAGCTCATGATGCGTATCGCCGATATCTTATATGCCATTCCCTATCTTTTAGTTGTAATCCTATTGATGGTTGTAATTGGATCGGGCATCACCACCATCATCATCGCATTGACAATGACCGGCTGGATCGGCATGGCGCGCATTGTACGCGGGCAGATTTTGCAAATTAAAGAGCTGGACTTCGTCAAAGCTGCACATGCAATCGGCGCTAGCAGACGTCGTATCCTCATGAATCACCTTATTCCAAATGCCATGGGACCAATTATTGTGACAGTAACGCTTACTATCCCTACAGCGATTTTTACCGAGGCATTTTTAAGCTTCCTGGGCCTAGGAGTACAAGCACCCATTGCAAGCTGGGGCACCATGGCCAGCGACGGTCTCTCTGCTTTGCGTTATTATCCTTGGCGGCTCTTCTTCCCTGCTGCCTTCATCAGTATTACCATGCTTAGCTTTAATCTCCTTGGCGATGGATTACATGATGCATTTGACCCGAGGTTGCGCTCGTGAAAAAGCTACTCGACGTCAAGAATCTCGAAGTGACTTTCCAAGTGAATCAAAAAAATCTTTACGCCGTGCGTAATGTCTCCTTTTTCTTAAATGAAGGAGAGCGCTTAGGCATCGTCGGCGAATCAGGTTGTGGCAAAAGCGCCATGGCCAAATCGCTCGTCAAGCTTCTCCCCTCTTCTTGTTATAAAATGCAAGGCGAGATCTGGTTTGATGGAAAAAATCTCATGGAATATAGCGAACGTGAGTTGCAAAAAATTCGCGGTAAAGAAATCGGCATGATCTTCCAAGATCCGATGACTTCGCTAAACCCCACGCTAAAAATTGGCACGCAGATCGTGGAAGGCTATTTGAGACATCACCCCGAAGCGAGCTATCAAGAAGCCTACAACTGCGCGCTTGAAATGTTAGAGCTGGTGGGCATTTCACAATCTAAAGACCGCGCTAATGCCTATCCGCATACGCTCAGTGGCGGAATGAGACAAAGAGTCATGATCGCATTAGCGCTTGTTTGTAAGCCTAAATTGCTACTCGCTGATGAGCCAACTACTTCTTTAGATGTAACTATCCAAGCTCAGATTTTAGAGCTGATGAAAACAGTTCAAGATAAAACGCGCACAAGCACCATCTTAATTACACACGATCTTAGTGTGGTGGCCGGCTTCTGCGATCGCGTGCTAGTGATGTATGCAGGGCAGATTGTGGAAGATGCTTCGGTCGAACAGCTTTTTTCTAATCCTCAGCATCCTTATACGCAAAGACTGCTGCAATCGATTCCACGCTTGAATATGTCCAAAGACGAACCTCTTATTCCTATTGACGGCACACCCCCTAATCTTCTTTATCCGCCCAAAGGCTGTGCATTCTGGACGCGCTGCTCCGAAGCCATGAATATTTGTGCGTCAGAAAATCCCGGCAGCTTCTGCATCGGTGAAGGTCATACTAGCTTCTGCTGGAAGCATGATCCTCGAGGAGTTTCTAGATGAAAGAACCACTAGTGAAAGTACAAAATCTTAAAAAGCATTTCCAATCTGGCAAACAGATCTTAAAAGCCGTAGATGACGCCTCTTTTGAAATCTACCCAGGGGAAACACTTGGCCTTGTGGGAGAAAGCGGCTGCGGAAAATCTACTTTAGGTAAAACGCTTTTGCGCTTGGAAGAACCTACTTCTGGTGAAGTGCTCTTCGACGGACAGAATATCTTCAACTTTCCACGCAAACAGCTCAAAGAATTTCGACGCAAGATTCAGATGATCTTCCAAGATCCTTACGCCTCTCTTAATCCTCGCATGATGACTAAAGATATCATCGCAGAACCACTTGACATACATGGCATCGCGAGCAAAATTGAAAGACAGCGCAAAGTCGAAGAGCTACTCCATCTCGTAGGGTTAAATAGCGGATATGCAGGGCGCTTCCCTCACGAACTCAGTGGCGGCCAAAGACAGCGCATTGGCATCGCCCGCGCACTAGCCGTAAATCCCGCATTTCTGGTTTGCGATGAGCCGATCTCTGCGCTTGATGTATCTGTCCAAGCACAAATCATTACACTTTTAAAGAAGCTGCAACATGATCTGGGCCTCACTTACCTTTTCATTGCCCACGATCTGGCCATGGTGAAATATCTCTCAACGCGCGTGGCCGTTATGTATCTCGGGCACATCGTTGAACTCGCTCCTGCCGAAGAACTCTATGCTCAGCCCCTGCATCCTTACACTCAAGCATTGCTTTCAGCCATCCCCATCCCCGATCCTAAGATCGAAAAAACGCGTAGCCGCATTGTGCTCAAAGGCGAAATGCCCAGCGCAGTCAACCCACCCACAGGGTGCATCTTCTCAACTCGCTGCCCTTATGCCAAAGAGATTTGCCATAAAGTTCGTCCCGCTTGGAAAGAGGCTACTCCCGGTCACTTCACCGCCTGTCACTTGGTAAATTAACCTTTAAGCTTAAAATAATCAAAAGCATGGCAATTTCCGCATCAATAAACACCACTGAAACCCGCCTGATTCCCTCTTTTCATTTAGTTGAAAAGGCCTCAAAAAGCTTCGTCGAAGACAGTAATCTAAAGGCGCTATTTAACGCCTTTCTTCGCTCGCGACTTGCATTAGGGTATGCTTTAACAGGCGCGACTTTCAATATTGATAAGTCAAAACAGCCGAAAATGTACGCAAAACTAGACGATCTCCTAAAAAATTCCCCAGATTTTTTTGATTCATCTGAGCGAATATTTGCTATAGAATGTGTAAAAATAAAAGCCTGCCCAGAATCTTCCATCACCGCAGACTCTATTCGAAAGCTTTTAAATAATAGAAATCTGTGCCTGCATTTATTTAGTCTTGTTAATGAACTTAAATTTCGCATTTCCTTCCCAACTCAATTAAGCAAAGAAGTTGCTTATTTTCCGGCTCTTTCATGTATCTATTTCAATTGGGTACAAGGCTCTCTACGTGGGCCCATCGATCTTACCCAACTCAAAAACTTAAAAGCAGTAGACATCACAGGATCTGGATTGCAAATAACAGACCTTCAAGTCGCTCACAGAATCCTCGTATTTGATATGGAACACCCTCGTGGAACTGAGCTGGCTCCGCCTGTTAAGTCTCAAACGTGTGTAATTCTGTAACCAGCTAGTAGGTAATCACAAGATGGCCTGCGCGCAGCAAGCCCCATCAGGTTCTCTCTTTAGAGACTGTCCACAAACTAGACCTTCGATCTTTGAGATCTTTTCGCGATCTTTTTCCTCCCCCTCCTCAGCCATGTCACCGTCCCGACATTGTCTTCGTCGAGGGAGAAAAAATCTCATCGAAAAGCTCCGCAAATCTCTAAAAGGCCTAGTTTGTGGACAATCTCTTAGTGACGGTCCTTGAAGTTTTATCTTTAAATTTAACGGTGGAATTTTTCTAATTATTTATAATTTAAATTTATACTAAATCAATTTATTTTTAACTCTTAAAAATAATCAAAAGAGATGGCAAAATCTACGCGGTTATTTTTAAATTAAGAGAAGCAAATGGCAATTTCCGCACTCCCCGCACATGTTTTGGCTATTGTTGCAGGTTATGAACCTGGATCATGGGTGAATGCTATTGAGTTCACCTATACTGAAGAGGAAGCAATAGAAAGTTCTCGTCTTATTGAAATTACCACAAATACTCTGGCGATGGACAATAATTTAAAGGCGCTATTTAACGCCTTTCTTTCTTCTCGACTAGCATTTGGATATGCTTTAAAAGGCGCAGCTCTCAATATGAATAAGGCACAACAGCCAAGAATGTACGCAAAGCTCTGCGATCTCTTAATAAATTCTCCAAGTTTTTTTGATGAATCTGAGCGAATCTTTGCCATAGAATGTGTAAATGCAAAAAGCTGCCCTACGTCTCTTACGACCCCAGACCCAATTCGAAAGCTCTTAAATAATAGGAAGCTGACTCTGAACTTATTTGGTCTCGTTCAGGAGCTTCAATTTCTCACTTCATCTTCTACTCAATTAAGCCAAGAAATCGCTTGCTTTCCTTCTCTCACACACATCTATTTCAATAAGGTAAAAGGCACTCTACGTGGACCTGCCGACCTTACCCGACTCAAATGCTTAGAAGTAGTAGACATCACTGGATCCGGATTAAAAATAACTGACCTTCTCGTCGCCTATAAAATCCGCGTGCTAGATGAGGACCACCCCCTTGGAATTGAGCTAGCTCCTCCTCCATCTGTTAATTCTCGGACATGTGTAATTCTGTAATTTGTAGACAGCTTTTAGCAGATTCGTGCCACAAGCCAATGGAAGCAGGAATAGAAGGCGTTCAGGAATGCGCTGACGTAGCTCGAGATGGTGGCAGCAAGTTGATCCCAAAATGTCAGCTGAACCACTTGGGGCGAGATGACGGAGACCTCGCCACTGGCAAAACTGAGAGCGAGATAGCAGTGCTCAGGGGTAGTTACAAGCCTTTGCATGCACTGTCCTGTGCGCCAGTTCCATAGCTCCACACGCCACTCTCTTGAAAAAGCCTTCCCAAAGAGAGAAAGTCATCCTTAAGATCGACAGCTGTAACATTTGTAAACTCGGTAAAAGAGTTTAAAGTGTGTCGAGTAATGGGTGTATTCCGCAGATTAAACACCTGGACACTGCCAGTATTGAGAGTTAGAGCAACTTTATCTGCATCCAGATAGTGCATATAATCGATTTTTCTCCACGGCTTTTCAAGACCATCCCAGTTTAAAGGTAAAAATTCGCCAAATTTTCCTGTAAAGAGGTCGATGATACGTGCTTGGCCATTCGTAAAGACGGCAATCATCTTATTACCTCTTATGCGGAGCATATGTAGATCGAGACCTAAGGGTTTTGTTGTAGATTTCCGGATGCACTGCTTATCTGGGGTTTCAGATGGATTCAGCTCATAGATACGTAAGCTGCCGTCTGTTAATGGAATGGCAACATAAGAACCATTAAAACCAAATTTATGTATGCAATGAGAACGAATCGCGCGCGCATCACCGGCGCCTATATCTACTTCGGGATCGGTAAAGCTAAAAAGAGGCAAGTCGTCAGGCCCATAAATTATACACGTATGCGTAGATCGATTAAGCCATAGAGATCTGCCATCATCTGCCAAATAGCAACGCCTTTCTTCTGCAGGGAAAATTCGCTGCGAACTTTGAATCCACCCCACTTCTGCATTTTGCGTAAATGCTGAGAGACTATCAGAATTCGCGACATGCAAAATCCCCTCATGGAATTTTAATTCCGCATACCCTTTGTTTAGATGTTGAAGGGAAGTGTGCGTTCCACGTTGTAAATCGTGGATGCGAAGGCCATTAGATTCAGGAAATCGATCGGGATGGATCGTAGATTGGCCAATTGCAACAAAAGGACCATCCGCTCTGATCGGAGCACATCTCGCTGCCATGCTATTGAAATAGTTAGCGTGGAAGCCAAAATCCGCTTTTGGATACCAGAAGGGAATAGCTTGATTCGATGCTAACAATGTTTGCATATGAATCAAGCGAGAATCTTCAATGCCCTCTTGAAGCATAACTACCCTGCGGCATTTGAGCAGGTTGATAAGGCTGGGTGAGAATGATCTAAGAATTACCTCTTTCCACTTCGTCGAGACCTTTGATAGCGCAGCCAGCTCTGCTGGGGAGGCAAAACTAGCAATACACCCAAACATATCGGTACTGCCAAGAACGCTATCTCTGACTGTTAAGGACATAATTCACTATCTGTATAAATATAATAGTATTATTTTAAGAATACTCTAGATATAAAAACACTAAATTAAATTTTTTGCAAAAGTAAAATTAGAAGCATTTATATATAGATACTAACAAGGCTAAATCTAGTAGGTAATTACAAGACGGCCAGCGCGCAGCAGGCCATCATTATTTTCAGCGCTGCACACCCAGACACGACATGGGGCTTTGCGTAAGATCTTTTCGGTGATCAACCCAAAACCACGCTCGGCTTTGCCGCGAGATGCACCTAGAACGATAAGATCGAATTTTTTCTCTTTGCGTAATGTTTCAAGAATAGCATTAGGAATCGAACGCGCACGCACCACATTCAGTTCCATTGTCAGGTTAAACTCACGCGCGACGGCTTCAGCCCGTTTGAGTGCAGCTTCGGCCAAATCACTATGCTTGGGAAGATTCGCATCTAAGGCCATCGAGTGAGGCACTTCGAAAACGTGAATGGCAGTAATTTTTGCGCCGTGCAGTCTGGCAAGCTCACAAGCCATCTGCACCGTCTCAGTTTGAGTTCGATCAAGAATGGGTAAAAGGATGTGTTTGAGTGCCAAGGGTCGGTATTTTGGAACGTGAATGCGCTCAATTTTTAATTGACCCATCGATGCAAGCTTAGATTTCCGGCGATAGTAGAGATACATGCCTACGCCTAAAATCATCCAAGCACCCCCGATATACCGCCCACCCGGTTTGGTGATAACAACCAGGAACCAGACGCACATCGTGGCCAAGCAGCCAATAACCGCTGAAATTGGAATGGAGTGCCCATTGATGCGAATGTTGAACCCAATGCGAAACGGTCGTTCTAAATTAGGTCGCTTGATCCGCAGCACAATTACAGAGAGATGTGCAAAGAAAAAGGCGAGCATGGCACCGAAGTTATAAAGATCTGCCAGAAATGCGATCTCACCCTGGCTTGCTACTACAATCGCGATAGATACTGCTGCAAAAAAGATCAGCGCAATGTAAGGCGTGTTAAATTTCTTATGGAGGCTGTAAAAAAAGCGCGGCAACTGATAGTGCTCACCCATGTTAAAAGAGAGGCGTGAGGCGCCAACTAAGCCCGCATTTGAGGCAGTAAACAGCAGCATCGCGGCAAAGACTCCAACCCACGCACCTAGCAGCATGCTGCCAAATGGCAGATGTGTAACGATCCCTGCAATTGGATCATCGACATAAGTTGTCCCAAGTTCAAGCGGCGAAACAGCTAAAAGTGCCGAGATTGAGATGCCTAAATACATCAAGATCAGCACAACCATGGTGACCATGATAGCTCGTGGCACAGTACGCGATGGTTTTTTCGCTTCAGCTCCCAATTGAGCAATCGATTCGATACCTGTATATGCCACCATGGCCATCGCAGTACCTTTCCAGAATTCCGGCCAGGTGGGAGACCAGGCCATATTCGGAATATTTATTCTAAGATGCTCGAGGATAGAGCCCTGTTTGAATAAGAAGAAAAAGGCAATCGCTACAATGATTACCTGCGTAATGATCGTCACAGTTACAAGCACAAAGCTGATTCTAGTCGACTGACGAATGCCGACGATATTAATCGCAAGCAAGATCAAAATTAATGCAATCGTGAAGCCTGAGTGCATAAGCTGCATCTCTTTTAGCGGCGGATAGAAAAAAGAGAGATACGGAGCCACAGCAAAAGCTGAGATTGAAATGGTAACGATATAGTCGAAAAGCAAACCCCAGCCAGCAATAAACGAGATTAAATCGTTAAAGGCATGCCGAGCAAAGCTAGCTGTGCCGCCCGATTCATGGAAAGCTGAAGAGAGCTCTGCATAGGTGAAAGCCGTACAAATAAAAACCAAGCCCGCAAGAGATAGGGCTATGGGCGTAGCACCCAATGCGTAAAGGGCCGTAATTCCCAAAGCGTAGTAGATGGATGAGCCAAGATCTCCAAAACCCAGCGCAAATAGATCACTGACACCTAAGACGCGTTTTAGCGCTCCGCGGTGGAGTTGAGCGATATGTCGTGCACGGTTTAAGATGCGCTTCATTGAGAGGTCCTCTACGCTTGGTATGGCCTCTCAAGAAGTTTTTAATCAATAAAATTTACGGAACTAGGACTTGCTTAGGTAGCTGGAAAAAGACGTTCTCTTCTGTAAAGACAACCTCTTCAATAGAATCTACGCCGAGCTCAGAGAGTCTTTGAATGCAACGCTGCACAACTTCTTCAGGAGTAGATGCGCCGGCAGTTAAGCTAATTGTCTGAATGCCTGTTAGCCAATCAGAATCGATCTCTTCTTCGCTATTGATCAGATATGCCGGCAGGCCCCGTCCTGTTGCCACTTCGCGCAAACGATTGGAGTTAGAGCTACGCGGGTCCCCAACAACAAGCACAAGATCGGCTTCTTCTGTAATCTGCCTGAGGGCCAGTTGGCGATTCGTGGTGGCATAGCAGATCGAAGAGCTAGGCAAAGTCTCAATCTGTGGATATTTGGCAATCAACGCATCCGTAATTTCTTTCACATCATCCAAACTTAGAGTTGTTTGGGTGGTATAAAAAAGTTTCTGATCGGAAGAAAAATTAAGTGCTTCCACATCTTTTGCGCTCTCGACAATGGTAGTTACATCTGGCGCTTCTCCTAAAGTGCCGATAATCTCCACATGTTTGCGGTGTCCGATGAGGATAATTTGGTAGCCTTTCTCGGCAAAACGTTTGACGGCCGAGTGCACTTTGGTAACCAGTCCACATGTCGCATCGATCTCGATCAGTTCG
Source organism: uncultured Chlamydiales bacterium (assembly GCA_963700985.1). GTDB lineage: Bacteria > Chlamydiota > Chlamydiia > Chlamydiales > Rhabdochlamydiaceae. The sequence goes on along the minus strand of OY969554.1, from coordinate 412,917 downwards.
CGGGATTTAGCTTGCTCACGAATGGCAGGCGAAACTCCATGCGCGGAATAGATCAATCTCGCTCCACGAGGGACATCTTCGAGATTTTCGATGAAAATAGCGCCTTTGCGCTGCAGATCTTCAACCACGTGTTTATTATGCACAATCTCATGCTTGACGTAGATGGGAGCACCCCAAAGCTTTAAAGCCTGCTCGACTGTATCGATGGCTCGCACAACTCCAGCGCAAAACCCACGTGGCTTAGAAAGAAGTAGTCTCATAACTTTCCTCTGCAAAAGATCGCTCAATTATAAAAATTTAAGCTAATTAACGCCAGCTAGTCTGTTTCGTCTATGTGCATTAAAAAGCCTTTACAGCTGTCTTCGGCTATTTGCAAAACGTGATCGAAACTGGGTTCTTCTTGATAATACGGATCGCGTATCTCCATGTCTTTAAAGCGCTTGCTGTAGGCTGTAGCAAGTAAAATTTTTGCGTGTTTTTTGAGCGGCGTGAGACTGTTTAAAAGTTTCAAAACTTCGTTATCGACTGCAAAAATATAATCGAAATCTTGAAAATACTCTTCTTGGAAAAGTTTAGCGAAATGATCAATCACTAGCCCATGCTTAAGAGCTGCTTGGCGTGTGCGCTCATCCGCTTGACAACCCAAATAAAGAGAGGTAAGGGCGCAACTATCGACAAGAAATTCTTCATCTCTGCCCTGCTTATGCACGAGGTCTTGCAAAACTGCGCCTAAAGTGGGCGAGCGGCAAATGTTTCCCATGCAAACAAATAGAACACTGATCATTGCACATCAGTAGCACAACGGAAACCGTAGGTACCATTCATTGTGCCAGGGTTGTTGCGATGACGATGCGAGCAACGCAAATCTTCTTTTAGGCTCTTCCAGCAACCACCACGCAACACACGATAGACACCTTGTTGCGGACCTGGCGGATTATTTGGCTCTTGCACTGAGGCATCGTAGTAATGATAGCCATACCAATCGATACACCATTCATAAACGTTACCTGCCATGTCATAAATGCCATAGCTGTTCGGAGGATAGCTCATCACAGGCGTTGTATCAGAGCTGAAGAAATTAGCCTGCGAGCGCTCGATATTAGCACCTGTTGGATACGTAGAGCCTTCAACACCTCCAAAGGCCGCGATTTCCCACTCTGCTTCTGTTGGCAATCGTTTTCCAACCCATTTAGCATAGGCAATGGCGCCATACCAAGTTACGCCCACCACGGGATGTTTGGCATAACCAGATTCGATATTTAGTTTTCCACCGCTGCGTTTAATACGCGATTCGCGCAAACGAATAATATCGCTGTTCTGTGCATCTTTCTCACCACCCAGAGCTTCTAAAAAACGCACGAATTGCTCGTTGGTAACTGGATGAATGTCGATGGCAAAGCTATTCAGAGTGATCTTGTGTTGAGGCATTTCATCTCTGCCACCATTATTGCTGCCGCGCAAGAAAGCACCGCCAGGTATGATCGCCATTTCAGATTGGAGCGGATCGAGTTCTTTAATCTCTTGCGGCTTGGGGCGAAATTGCGCCACGGCAGTTTCTTTCTGAAAAATTGCACCAGGATCTTCTTGAAACTCAGGACGAATAAGTTCCTGTGCTTTAATTTTAGGTTTTAAATTTTCTGTCTTAACCGCTTGTTTTTCTTCTCCTTTGAGCGTATCCATCACAGATTTTAGTGAGGATGGACGCTTAGCAGGATCGGGCTGCAGGCATTGAATGATCAGACGATCCCATGCGAGTTTATATTCAGGTGCATTATGAGAGGGAAGGGGAAAGAAACCCTCAGGATAGCTACGCATAATTAGAAAATAGACCAACACTCCAAAGGCATAGATATCCGCCTTCTTGGCATCTGCATTCGCTGAGGCTTTCTGTTCAGGTGATAAGAATGCCAGGTGTTGTAGAAAGGCGAGGTTATTGCTTTTCATGCCTTCGAGGAGCGCCAAGTAAGCGCGCTGAAGGAGTAGATCTGAGCGCAAGATGCGTGTCATGCCTGCATCGGTAAGAGAGATAAGAATTTTTTCTTTATCACGCGTAACTAGGACATTATTCAATTTAAGTGAACCATGTGCTAGCCCCATTTCGTGTAGGTGGCCTAATGCCATGGCAACCTGTTCGACAATTACAAGAAGATCACGTTCGCTCAAGCGATCAGGCAAAAGTGAGAGGTAGCGCAAAAGATTCAATGAATCTTGAGTAGGATCGCCGATAAAATCACTAACTAAAAAGTATTTACCTTCGAAAAAAGAGACGTTATGGACTTTTGCCAGATGAGGATGATCTATGGCTGCAAGCGATCCCATGACTTCCTCGAATCTCTGCAAAAAATCGCGATCAGAAGAGAGATCTTGAGGCAAAACTTTAAGTAAAAAAGGACGTTTGAGAAAACGATGTTCGCCGATGTAAAGCGTGCCCATGGCGCCACTTGCCATCTCTCGAAGTATCTGATAATCCCCTAAAGTTTGGTTCATGAACCTATCCTCCGATTATTAATAATTGTCCTATAAACTTAAGATAGCTTTTTCGATCTTATCCTTATCAGTCAATGCAGGCTCACAAAAATTCTGTCTGCAGAGATAAACTGTGGTCTGCCCTTCAATTGGCGTCTTATCAACATCTTCAGGAAGCAGAAGATCGCCATCGCTATTCTTTTTCCAAATCACTTCCAGATGCGGACAAAAACGGGTATTTATCCAATCTCTAATCTCTGTCTCAAGTGTGCTTTGTGCATCAAAAGCGACCACTATTGTGGAAGCTTTCATATCGAGGTATCGGCTAAGCGCCATAAGATGATAACAAGCACCCGGCGGATAGGCTTCCATATAGCCTTTCACAGCTTTTAAGATATCTTCGGCTTGCCGTCTATAGCTTTCATCATGAGTCAGCTGAAAGAGCCGCAGAAGATTTTCGCAGTGCACTCCATTTCCAGAAGGTTCAGCACCATCATAGAAATCGCACTTCTGCAGAATGATCTCTTTTTCAGTAGTTTGATAAAATGCACCCTTTGGCGCCTTAAATTGATCAGATAGCACCTCTGCAAGCTCGATTGCCCATTTGAGCCATTCATTGCCTAGTCCCAAATCAAAAAGGGTTAGAAGCCCTTTGATTAAAAGAGCGTAATCTTCCATGGCAGCCGAAAACTTTGCCTCACCTTCGCGATAACGCCTTAAAAGCTTTCCATTGCTCCAAAGATGTGTCCGGATGAAACCCGCAGCTTTCAAGGCAGCTTCGGTGTATTGCGGATTCTTAAAGGCGGCACCGGCGCTTGCAAAGGCATCGATCATGAGCCCATTCCAGCAACATAAAATTTTATCGTCTTTAAACGGCTGAGGACGCTCTTGGCGTTTTTTAAATAAGGCTTCGCGCGCTTTGACAAGCCGCGCTGAATACTCTTCGAGAAGCTCTTTTTTGCCATCTATCAATTCTTCAAGCGGATGAGCAACATACAGAGTGTTTCTTCCCTCGAAATTCCCCTCTTCGGTCACGCCATAATATTTACAAAAAAGATCCGCATCTTCCGGTGAAAGCACAGCGCGGATTTCGGCTAATGTCCACGTATAAAAGAGTCCTTCGCGGCCATCTGTATCGGCGTCTTGGGCAGAATAAAAGCCCCCTTCTGGACTGGTCATTTCGCGAAGCACGTATTGCAGCGTCTCTTCCGTCACCCGACGAAAGAGCGGCCTTTTGGTATATTTCCACGCTTCCAAGTAAGCCTTAGCTAGAATGGCATTGTCGTATGACATTTTTTCAAAGTGCGGAACAATCCAGCGCTCATCGATTGCATAGCGTGAAAATCCCCCACCGAGATGATCGTAAATCCCGCCGCGGCACATCATTTCAAGCGTGAGCTCAACATAAAAAAGAGCCCGACTGTCTTCGTGAGCTTTTGCGTAACGCAAAAGAAATTCTGATTGGTAACCCAGAGGAAATTTGGGTTCGCCTTTAAAACCGCCAAAAATAGGATCAGCTAATTGAAAAATGACTTCAATTGCATCCTCAATCTCATCTTCGCTGGGCAGCTCATCACCCGAGTCTTGCACCGCATCCGTAAAAGCTTCAACTAACTTGTCAGCCTGTTCGAGCAGTTGCGCCTTTTCGTCGCTTTGCCAGAGCTGTTTAATCTGAGCGATAAACTGATCGAAGCCAATCAATCCTTGACGACTGCGAGGAGGAAGGTAGGTTACAGCAAAAAAAGGTTTAAGTTCAGGCGTGAGAATTACATTGAGTGGCCAACCAGCTGAGGAACCCATCAGCGCCTGCGCAAATTCCATGTAAAGACTATCGATGTGAGGTAACTCCTCACGATCGACTTTGATGTTGACAAAAGCATCGTTCATGAGCTGAGCGAGCTCGACATTTTCAAACGACTCACTCTCCATCACGTGACACCAGTGACAGGTCGCATAACCGATTGATAAAAAGATCGGCTTATCGCTACTTTGGGCTACTTCAAAAGCCTCATCACCCCAGGGATACCAATCAACAGGATTGTGCGCATGCTGCTGGAGATAGGGCGATTTCTCATGAATTAACCGATTGGTAAATGGAGGAGTTGCCATGCTCAGTGTGTGTTTAGATAACCCCGAGATACTTCGCAAGATACCACGCCACAACTAAAACGACTGCAGAAGCTCCTGCCCATACGAGGTTTGGAAACCACTTCACACCCCCGCCCATGCTTCCTCTCGCTTCCAACGTGCCAATTCCATAAGCAAATTCATGCTTTTCAGACGGCACTTTAAACGCGATCGGGTGCTCACGCATGACTTTTTCGGTATCCAGACCTAAAAAACTTGCGTATTGGCGCATAAAACCAGAAGCATAGACTCCAGCGACCTGCTGCTGAATCCTGCCTTCTTCAATCGCTTCTAAATAAGCAGATCGTATCGATGTAGAATTTTCGATCTCTTTCAGCGAGAGATTAAGTTCTTTTCTTCTTCCCTTCAGTACTGTGCCTAAACGCTTCATCTCTTCACTCATAAAAAACCTCCAAGCCTGCTGCCAACGAATTTAAAACGGTCTCTTATCTTTACCACAGTTGAGCAATATGCACCTATCTTGATGTTTGAATTTTTGGTTTTTTGCTCTTTTTAAGGTTTTTTTCTGTCGTAGGATTTCGCAATTTGCAAAAAATATAAACACCTAACAATAAGCATGTTATATATTAAAGTAATTTATTGAAAAATAAGCGATTTTATTATATAATTACTCCTACTAATTAATGAGAGTTTTGCATTATGTCAATTTCAATTCACTACGATTCTCTATCTAAGATATGTAATGGCAGTAAGCACATAGTGGTCTATGGCTACAAAGATTGCCTGTTTGAACTTATTAGCGAGCAGATAAAAGAAGATCGAGCAACAGCACCTTTTAAACATGTGCTAGACTGGCGGATTGGAGACGAGTTCATCAACGATGACGCGCTCCTCACTCTTGACGGCACACAAATCGAACGCATTAAAGTCGACTATAATGAAGATGTCAAACGCAGCTGCAAGGCTACATTGGTTCAAATCGTCTTTGAAAACTTCAAGCGAAAAAAAATGGGGCTTCCGTTAATTCCGGTGATTTTTTGTGTCGATATCGATGCAAACAAATGGGTTTTTCGTCCTACTGATACGCTTTCAAAAGCACCTGGGCTTAACAAACTTCGTACCCACTCTGAAATAAGAAGATGCGACAAACTTTGTAATACATTTTCTCATTCAAAAATCCGCGAAGTAGCTCAAGAAACTTTTAAATTTGTCAAAGTCAAGAAACTGAGTGAAGCATCTGGCACCGCCCATCTCGGATTTGAAGAGATCGCAGCTCCTTGGAAAAGCCCAGAGTGGGAAGCCGCTAGCAAAAAAAGAAAAGAGCAGCCAAGCGACCCCAGAAAAACTAAATTTCCGTGGGGAGCAAAAAAAGAATTTCCGTGGAGAGAAGAATTAAGTGGCCTGGTTGCGTATTTTGAATCTCAACAGATTGAAAAACCTGAAAAAACAGGCGCGGAAAAAGACGAAAAAAAGAAAGAGGTCAGCGAATCTAAAATTTCGGCTATACCTTCAGCACGAACCTAATGGCAGCGCGAGCCTAATGGGAGCCATGGAAGAAAAGCTCCTCAAGTATTATCGCTTTAAAATAACTTCTTTAGTCGGTTCTCGCTTCTTGTCTTTTTTAAAGATCAATGACACAATGGAAGGATGTCTTCTGATCGCAAGGCGCCAGCCTGTTTTGTAGCAACTATAGATGTGAACCTCGCTGAAAAGCTGCGAGAAGATCTCGTGCATCAAGGTTTTACCCTCACACAGCCAGTACATACACTTTTTTCAGCCCAAAAAGCTGGGGTCTCTTGCACTCTTTACACATCGGGCAAGCTTACGGTCCAGGGCAAAGGAAAGGATGAGTTTATCACTTTCTATTTAGAGCCTGAAATCTTGAAAGACGTTTCTTATACTTATCCAGATGCCAAACTTGACCTTACACCGCATATCGGGATTGATGAAGCTGGCAAAGGCGATTTCTTCGGACCGCTCTGCATCGCCGGCGTACAAGCTGGTGGTGAAAAGATCAAAGAACTAATGGCCATCGGCGTGCGCGACAGCAAAAAAATGACCGACTCAGCTGTCATAGCGCTCAGCATTAAAATTCGCCAAGGCTTTCCGCATAGCATCGTTAAAATCTCTCCACCCAAATACAATGAACTCTATGGCAACTTCAAAAACTTGAACCGCCTGCTCGCTTGGGGCCACGCCACTGCGATCGGTGATCTGGTTGCCAAAACTCAATGTCCAAACGTCATTATCGATCAATTTGCAAGCGAACATCTGGTTATCTCGGCTTTAAAACGTAAAGATCTGGATGTCAATCTCACTCAACGGCATGGTGCAGAATCTGATCCGGTGGTAGCCGCAGCTTCCATTTTGGCGCGCGCCGCTTTTCTTCAAGGGATTGACGAGCTCAGCAATTCTATCTCTTTCGCTTTACCAAAAGGAGCTTCGCAAAAAGTGCTTGAAGCCGGACGCTCACTTGTGCGTAAACATGGAGAAGAGATTCTTGGTAAAGTCGCTAAGCTTCACTTCAAAACGAAAGAAGATATCCTGCGCAGTTTATGATCTCTTATCTACACATCAAAAATCTGGCGTTAATCGAAAATGCTGAGATCACCTTTGAAAAAGGATTGAATGTTCTCACGGGAGAAACAGGCGCGGGCAAAACGATCATCCTCACCGCACTCGGACTTATTCTCGGTGAGCGTGCCCAAGCTAATTTTTTGCGCAGCTCCGCTGACAAAGCCAGTGTTGAGGCCGCTTTCGACTTAAATGCTTCTTCGCCTGTTTGGCAGATTTTACAAGAAGCAGGAATCGAAACTGACCCAAATGAACTGCTGATTATGCGCAGAGAGCTTACACGCGAAGGCAAAAGCCGCGCACAGATTAACTGTCAAACCGTTCCCCTGCCTCTCTTACAAAAAACAGGCGCGCTTTTGTGCGATCTGATCGATCAGAGCTCGCACCAAGCGCTCAAACAGACCGAGCAGCAACGTGCGCTTCTTGACCTTTATGCTGATCTGCAAGAAACACTTTTCAGTTACTCCATCTCTTGGGAAAAAGAAAAACAGCTGCGTTTGAGCTTAGAACAACTTCTTCTGACAAACCAGAAGCGCGATCAAGAGATCGAATTTCTCACCTACCAGCAACAGGAGCTACAAGAAGCTAAGCTTCATGAAGAAGAGAGCTGCTTTGCCGAATATCAGAAACTTTCTAATCGCCAAGAACTATTAGAAAAACTGCACACTTTACACAACGCGCTTTGCGACTCCCCCCAAGCGATTTTAGGCCAGCTCGCCCGCTTAAAACCCCTGCTTGATGCTGCTGTTAAAATTGACTCTGTGCTTGAAGAGGCATCCCCTCTTTTTCAAGAAGCGCTCATTCCCCTCAAAGAAGTTGGCGAAATTCTCAGCCGAAATTTAGAGCAAGATGAAGCCGATCCAAAAAGATTACTTTACCTAGAAGAACGCTTGGCCAAGATGCACCTACTTAAACGCAAAATAGGCAAGACCACAGCAGACGAGGTCAAACTCTACGAAGAAGAATTAAACACACGCCTGGAAAAACTCGCAGCACTTGATCAAGAGATTGAAGAGCATAAAATGCAAATTGCTTTGCTAGAAAAAGAAAGCAGCACGCTGGCTAAACAGCTAACCGACGCGCGCACTCTTGCAGCACAAAAATGGCAAGCTGAACTCGCCTCAGTGCTGCATACATTTAATATGCCTTCGGCTGAGCTAAAAATTGAAGTTCAACCAGCTCCGCGTACAGCTTCGGGTGATGAAACCGTGCTCTTTTCGATGCGCGCTAATCGCGGAGAGGCGCTATTGCCCGTACAAGCGTGCGCCAGCGGCGGCGAACTCTCTCGTCTTTTACTGGCGATTAAGACAACACTTGCAGAAAAAAACCGCACGCCTATTCTTGTCTTTGATGAAATTGATGCGAATGTGGGTGGCGAAACTGCCTCTTTAATCGGTGAACGACTGCACAAGCTTGCACAAGTTCGACAAGTGGTTTGTGTCACGCACTTCCCTCAGGTGGCACGTTTTGCGGATCATCACGTGGGCATTCGCAAAAGCGAAACGGATGGACGCACCACCACTGCTACGCGTACACTGGACCATTTAGAACGAGAAAAGGAGCTGCTTAGAATGTTAGGTGGAGAAAGGACAACAACAAAATGAAACGCGCTGCGCTTCTACTTCCCATCTATCTTCTCTGCTCCTCTTATGTCCTCCTTACCGATTACGGCTTCATCGGCACAAAGCCCCAGCTCTATTTTGAATCAGAGGCTAGAGCGGTAGGACAGGCCAAATTTCACACGCATCCTGTGGAAGGCTCGCACATGCGTTACGCCGATGGATATGGCGCTGCCTTTCTCTCTCATCCCCTAACTGAAAATAATAGTCTGGCTTGGGAAGTGGGCTATTCAGCCATGAAATTTGGCTGGGATAAAAACCCCCGATTCACGGGTAAAAATTACCATCTAGCTGTAGCTTCGTTGGGGTGGGTTTCAACTTCCGTTGAAAGATGGCGCTGGATTTTTTCTGGCACAGCCACAGTGGACACTCGTAGCTTCAACTTTACCCGCACAGGCGTCTATTATGGACTCATGTGGGGACGCTATTTTCTCAGCCCTAGCACAGGCCTGCATATCGGCTGGAACGGCCATTATGGCATCAAAAATGGATATGTCTTACCCCTCTTTGGCATCGACTACCGCTTTTTGAAACGCTGGCAGCTCAATTTGATCTTTCCCATCGACACCTCCCTCACCTATTGGATTAACCCCAATTGGTCATGCGATATTAAATACGCTACTTTCGGGCGCCTCTATCGCCACCCTTGGCGCGCTCATGGAGGCATCGGACAGTTTCGAGGAGGGATCTTCGAAGTCTATTCTTCAGGCGCACAATTCGATCTCAATTACAACTACCAAGGCAAGCTTTCTGCAGGTCTCGGCGTGGGTTGGAACATCGGGGGCTGGATCCAGATCAAAGATCACAACAACCACCATCCCAAATACTATAAATACAATGGCGCTCCCTATGGCCGCTTCACCCTTGCCTACGCCTTCTAGCAAGAAATTTTATTCGTTTATGCATAATCTTTGATTGCACTTCATCGGCTTGCCTCTGTAAATTGTTTACTCTGTTTTTCCAAAAAAATTGACAATTGTGTAGCTTATTTACTACAGTGAGAATACGTTATGGATCACATCGAAATTGAATTATACGCTCTTGCATCAGGCAAAGAGCCATGGGGGCAATTTTGGGGATAGCAAGTCTCTCGGTAGCGGGATATACGAATTCAAGATTAGTTATGGGCCTGGCTATCGCATCTATTATGGTCAAAAAGGAAAACGGCTGGTTATTTTGCTTTGTGCTGGAGACAAATCAAATCAAAAAAAGGATACTAAAACAGCTAAAGTATATTGGGAAGATTACTTGCAAAAGAGCAAAAAATGAAAAAACTTAGAAACTACAAAGATCATCTTCATAAACGCCTTCAGAACCCAAAAGCTGCAGCTGCTTATCTGAATGCTGCTTTAGAAGATGAAGATCCTCAAGTATTTCTAATTGCCTTGAAAGATATCGCTGATGCTAATGGAGGCATTTCAAAACTTGCGAACGAAACAGATCTAAACAGAGAAAGCCTATACCGCACATTATCGACTAAAGGTAACCCTAGATTTAATTCTCTTGTAGCGATCTTGCACGCCTGCAATCTAAATATTGCAATCCGCCCCACCGCTATCTAACCTGACTAATGCCAAATCGAGAAGTTTAACCGCTCGATTCGAGAGTTTTAAATTCTTGATCTAGTCTATTGGAAGTTGGCTTCTTTTACTCGTAAATGCGTGAGGCGGTTAGGTAAGTTACCTAGCCGCCCCAGCTTAAAAAGACTTAAACTATTTCTTAGCAGCTAGTTTGAAGGAGTTGATGAACTGATTGAAGTCAGTTTCATCATAGTGTTGCATTTCGCATTCCATAGCCATGAGATAGAGGCTATTTTTTACCATCATCGCTCTGCCTTTAAAGAAGACAGATCCGGTGCGGATAAAGAAATCTAGCGCTTCTCGTCCACCGACTAAGACTAGGTCAGCAAAGATGAGCTGGTTAGCGGGGTTATGAGAGAGCAAGCCGTTTAAGAAACTCTCTAAGCTTATTTGAGCATAAGTCTCATCGACAAAGTCGGGATATTGCGCAATGAGCAGCATAAAGACGGTTTTTTTCTCGATGTTCGCAATATAAGCATCGTATTTCAGATCAAAGCCTTCTTGGCCATCGCTCATTTTCTCGCTAACGTGATCGGGCTGATTTGGAAATAGCATAGAGCAGCTTCCAACCGCAGAGTGAAATTCCTGCCACGCGCTTTTGATCTCTATGCGTTTGCTATCTTTAACTTTATTTCCGGCTTCACCACCAAACAGACTGGGCTGGAGAAGAGCTGCGCAACCAATGGCGCTCACGATGATTAGATCTTTTATGTTTTTAATGAATGATTTATCCATATATCCCTCTTTAACTTTTCATTCCTACTGCCCAGCATACGAAGACGAAAATTGCCCAGAGCGCGACAGTTACGATTACAAAGGGCAATATGATGTTGACAATGGCTCTCCAGACCGAAAACTTTTGGACTTCGGCCAGAGACTGAAAAAGAAGGACAAACGACCAGATGGATAAAACCGTTTGCAGTATGAAGACAATGCCTACAACTGCAAGGCTGACCCCTGTAAATGGAGATTGAGGAAAGGTTTTAAAGAACACTTGCCATCCAAATGCCCCCACAAGAACCAGCCATAAAAGCCCTGTTCCTAGATTGGTTACATTCGACCAAGCTACGGCTGCGCGGATCTGTAGAAAACTACCGACACCACCCAACCATCTTCCTGTCCAATGGATCAGTGCACTTGTGATCATAAAACCTAACATCCCGACAGGCGCAGCTAAAATAGCTGAGCCCAACAGAATCATATAAAGAGGAGTAGATGCGGACAGAGAAAAACTCTGTGCTAAATGCAAAAGCATCGGAAAGCCATAAACTGCAGCAAGCCGCCAGATCTGATAACGTGGATCGTCTTGAACAATCCCACGAATCGTTTCTCGAGGCCGTGTCCACATTTTCAACCATGGATTTCCTACGAGCTGCCTTGTCATTTATCTCTCTCCCTCTCTTTTTCCTGTCTTATTGCCTTTGAGATATTATGTCACCCAAATAGAGCAATATTTATCGGGAGCCTTCATACTTCTTTTCTCGCCCCATGAACTCATCATATAATTAAAAGATTTAATATTACAACTAAAAACAAAAAACGATTAAGTTAATTATAATTAAAAATAGATTTTGCAATTAAGGCATCAAATCAAAATCGATGTTTTTTAAGAGAGAAAAGCTGAACTTTGTGAATGAAAATTGCCTAGAAGCTGAAAAAGCTTCTAGGCGCTTACAGAGGTGATTAGTCTTCGTCTTCTTCGTCGTCGTACTCATCCTCTTCATAAGAGGAGTCTTCATCCATGTCATCTCCATTTTCGTAGGAGTCATCATCGAGAGGATTGTTCGAGTTATCTTCTTCATCGTCCACTACCAGTTGTCTCACAGGAACAATAGTCGGTTGTTCGATGGGAGCGGCTTGTGGCTCCGCAGCTACAACTTGCTGCTCTCCAGCAGGAGGATTTAAAGAGGCAGCTTCATTAGGGATGTTCCCAAAAAAGAGCGTACTGAGTGTCAAAAGTGTCATCATTGTCTTACCTCAATATTTTTAGTCCATAGACTCACCTGAACAATCTAGCTTAAACCCTAGCCTCTGTGCAATGTAAGAATTTATTTGAGTCGTATTAATGAAGCGGCTATACACAGATTTAAATACGGGGGAATAAACGCATGACGACTCCACGAAAAAAAGATAAATCGAGCGAGCCTAAAAAAGGAAACGCGCCTACTGAATTGGTAAAACAACAGATTGCGGATATCGAACATAAGCTTAGCATTGACATCGGATCCCTATTGGTTTTAATGGCAGAAGGCACCCAAGAACAGGTTGTTTTGGCCAATCAGAAAACTAAAAGAGACTTAATCAAATTCGGCCCTGATATGCAAAAACTTGCCACACAAGCGGGCGGCCAACTTCCTAAGGTTGTAGACGAGTATTTAGATAGTATAGATGGCATCGTGCATAGCGCTAGCGGATGGGTTGACGAAGCTAAAGTCGCGCATTGCTATAACCTGACGCAGAAGCTGCATAAAGAACTGGGTATGGACTAAGTTAGAGGATCACGAGGAAGAGCTCACCCAGGGTTGCGTAGCGAAACTGATAGCCAGACTCGACTAGACGCTGCGGATAGACATTTTCACTGGTTAAAAGAAGCTCATCTGCCATCTCGCCTAAAACAGCGCGCAAAAGGCGGGCTGGGATATTAAAAAAGGCGGGCCGATGGAGCGCTTGAGCTAGCTTTTTAGCAAACTCCATCTGAGCTACGGGATTCGGTGCACTGACGTTTACGGCGCCTCGTATCTCCTCGCGAAGCATGACATGATAAAGAGCGCCAATCACGTCATCTAGGGCTACCCAGGGCATCATCTGCTTTCCACTCCCAAGCTTTCCACCTAAGCCCAAACGAAAAGCGGGCAACATTTTATCTAACACGCCCCCTTTGGAACTTAAGGCATAACCAAAACGTGTATGCACCACGCGAATTCCTTGCGATTCGGCTGTAGATGCGGCCTGTTCCCATTTTTCACATAAATCAGCAAGAAAGCCTGTTCCCACAGGGCTCTTCTCAGTTAGCTTCTCTTGACCCCTATTTCCATAAAAGCCGCAAGCTGAGGCTGCAATAAGCGTTTTAGGAGGATGTTTAAGACGAAGCAGCGCTTGTGTCAAAAGCCATGTATCTCTGCAGCGGCTAACGAAGAGCTTCTTTTTCTGAGCAGATGTCCACCAATGTCCCGCGATGCTCTCACCTGCTAGATGGATCACCACATCGAAGTTTTCTAGCTGCTCTTTTTCAAATTGACCACAGCTCGGATCCCACCAGATGGCAGAGGAGCCAGCTTTGGGTGGCGTGCGCACAAGCTTCACCACCTGATGCCCCGCTACCTTTAAAAAGGGAATCAGCGTGCTTCCAATCAGACCATGCGATCCGCTGATGAGGATGCGTAAAGGTTTAGTTGTATTTTGTGCATAGGCTGCAAGATCTTCTTGAAGAGTGCGATGGCGCCACTTAAAGAATTTATCGAGTTTTTGTGCGAAGGAAGAACTGCTCATCCAGAAAGGCAGTGCAAAATTAACACTATCGACCAGCTCGCATGATTTTTCATCTTTAGGAATTAGCGTAAAAGTGTGGGACCAGAAACGAAAAGGCCCCTCCAGCTGAATTAAGCTTCCGCTTAACTCTTCGGGAGAGGTCTTATATTCAAAAACGCATCGATGCCATCTTAAGCCAACTTTCAGCTTTAAGATGAGACGCGCTCCTTCAAAGGAGCAAAAACGTGCAGCTTTGAAGCCAGAGAGCATTCGATCTAAAGCGCCCGCTTTTTGATGCCACTCAAAGACCTCACTGGCCTGCCTTGAGAAAAGCGATGCGTGACGAAAGCTCTCTGTCATTTACTAAAAGCTACTTACGGCAGCAGCCTCCTCCGCCTTTCTTGTCTGAGCATTTGCAATCAGTGCATCCACAGCAGTTGCAGAAATGCTTGCACATTCCGAGGAATCTTAAGCTCCAAACGCCTGCAAGACCAACTAGGCCATAAACAATTCTGCTTGGCCAAGTAGTATTACCACCAAAAACCCAAGCGACTAGATCGAATTGGAAAAATCCCCAAAGGCCCCAGTTAAGAGCACCGATGATGATCAAAATCAGAGAAAGTATACTTAGAAACTTCTTCATACAGAAAACCTCAAGTTAAAATGGTTTTAGTCTTAATCCTAGCCCTTTCAAAACCTCTCTAAAAATTGCACGCCGTTTTTTCTCAGTCTGCTCGAGAAGCGGATGAATCCTATCTAAATAGCGACTTCCGCGTCCGAGAAGATTAGAGTTAAACTCGATGTGCACACCGCTTAAAAGAGCCGTTCCTTTTCCTACACTACACTCAATGACTGCGGCTGGGCGATCTTCGAGGTTCAGATAAGAACTTAACACACGCACATTTGCAAATTTATGCGCGCCTTCAAAATAGCAGCCTCCGTTAAAATACGCAAAGCACTCTTCTTCTCCCCAGGAGATGTGCGCGGCTTCTACTCCTTGTTCGTTCTCGTAACTATATTTTCCAGGTCCATAAGCAGGCCCAAGTGCCCTACCTGGAAATAACTCAAGCGAACGCTTCCCACATACTTGCAAACGTCCACCCTTTTCAAATTCAATTGCCTCTGCAGCAAAATAAGCTCCAGCGCATAGGCCCAAGTAAGAGCCGCCTTTCTCTACAAAGTGGCGTAATTTTTTAGTGCCCATGCCATCTAGCGCTGAGTGATAATAGACATCTCTCCCTCCGGGCATGACTACAAGTGCCGTCTCTTTTTCCCAGGCTTCTGAAATAAGGCGCCTTGCATCCATCCGTTTAAGGGCGTGGAAATTCAGGTCGAGCTCTTGTTGCAGGCTCTTGACGGTTTGACGCAGGGCCTCTCCCGAGACTCCCTGGTCGACGTAAACAACGATATCTTGCATACTTGACTATTCCCCCACAGATCTTTAACATATCCAACATTGTCTATATTTTGTAAACCAGACTCCCATGGCTCAATTCGACGAAAAAGACCTACTTAAGCTCAAAAAGCTCTCGCGCATAGAGTGTTCTGAAGAAGAACAAAAAAAACTTTTACATAGTTTAAGGAACATCCTTGCCTATGTCGACCAGCTCAAAGAAGTCGATACGGAAGGTGTCACCCCATGTAGCCATGTCCTTGAGACAATGGTTAACGTGATGCGAGAAGACGAAGTTGGAGAAACCCTCCCTAGAGAGCTCTTTCTTTCGAATGCTCCAGCGCAAGCCGGCGGCATGGTGAAAGTCCCTCAAGTGATGAAAGGTAAATAAATGACTTACCACCACTCTGCAGCCGAATTAACCAACCTATTTAAGAACGGCGAGCTCTCCGCTTCTGCAATTACTGAGGTCACGCTTGCACGTATCGAACAGCATGATCCGACTATTCAAGCTTTTTTAGCGATTTTCAAGGAACAGGCTCTTCAAAAAGCCAAAGAGCTAGATCAGAAACGCACAGCCGGCAAGCCCCTAGGTAAACTCGCGGGCGTACCGATTGCGCTTAAAGATAATATGCACATCAAGGGAGAACTCACCACTTGCGGTTCGCGTTTTCTCGTTAACTATCGAGCTGTTTTTGATGCCACCGTCACACGCTTGTTGGAAGAAGAAGATGCCATTATCATCGGCAAGACCAATCTCGATGAGTTCGCGATGGGTTCTTCAACCGAAAATTCTGCCTTTCATAAGACTAAAAATCCCTGGGAGCTAAGCAGCTCTCCTGGCGGTTCATCTGGCGGTTCAGCTGCCGCTGTGTCCGCACGCCTTTGCCCAATAGCTTTAGGTAGCGACACGGGGGGCTCGATTCGCCAACCGGCAGCATTTTGTGGCGTGGTTGGCTTTAAACCCACATATGGACGCGTTTCACGCTTTGGCCTAGTTGCCTTTGCCTCCTCGCTCGATCAAATTGGCCCGCTGACCACCTGTGTTGAAGACGCCGCGTTAGTCATGGAAGTCATTGGACGCCACTGCGAAAAAGATTCAACCAGCATCAATCTCCCCCCAGAAGCTTACCTCCAACATCTTGCAAAAGATATGAAGGGCAAAAAACTCGGTGTACCTTGGAGTTTTCTCGAAGACTTAAGCCCTGAGATGAAAGCATCTTTTCAAAAAACCATCCAGACTTGCAAAGATCTCGGCGCCGAGATCGTCGACATCGATTTAACCATTCTGAAATACTCGATCGCTGTTTACTACATCCTCGCTACAGCTGAGGCTTCAACGAATCTCGCGCGTTTTGACGGCGTGCGTTATGGCGTACGCTCACCCAAGGCAACTACGCTCGATGAAGTATATGACTTCTCAAAACAAGAAGGATTCGGCCCTGAGGTAAAAAATCGTATTTTACTCGGCACATATGTTTTGTCGGCTGGCTACCAAGACGCCTATTACAAAAAGGCTCAAAAAGTGCGCGCGCTGATCATTAAAAAACTCAATGAAGCCTTTGCAAAATGTGACGCAATTGCCATGCCTTCTTGCCCCTTTGCGACCTTTACACTCGGCACCATTCAAGATCCTTTACAGATGTATCTACAAGACATCTACACCATCTGTGCAAATTTGGCCGGACTCCCTTCGATCAGCGTCCCGTGCGGATTAAACAGCGAAAACAAACCTCTCGGCTTGCAGCTGCTAGGTCCGGTGATGCATGACAAGGCCGTGCTAAGCTTGGCGCACGCCTTCGAAAAGGCAATTAACTTTCACGCCATCCCCCCTCTATTTGAGGCTAAGTAGATAATGAATACACTTCATGATGATCTAGACTATGCTGCTTGGGAACCTGTAATCGGCTTGGAAATCCATGTCCAATTAAATACGCGTTCAAAACTTTTCAGTGTCGCGCCTAATCGCTTTGGCGATGAGCCCAACACCAATATCACTGAAGTCTGCACCGGCCAACCAGGCGCGCTTCCTGTGTTAAATAAAGAAGCTGTGCGTAAAGCTGTGCAGTTTGGCTGCGCAATCAATGCACGTGTAGCGCACTTTAGCAAGTTCGACCGTAAATCCTACTTTTATCCTGATAGTCCGCGTAACTTTCAAATCACTCAATTCGACCAGCCCATTGTAATCGGTGGAAGCGTTACCGCGGTAGTAGAAGGAAAGATCAAACACTTCCCTATCCATCACGCGCACTTAGAAGACGATGCTGGCATGCTCAAACATTTCAGCAACTTCGCCGGCGTTGATTATAATCGTGCA
Source organism: uncultured Chlamydiales bacterium (assembly GCA_963700985.1). GTDB lineage: Bacteria > Chlamydiota > Chlamydiia > Chlamydiales > Rhabdochlamydiaceae. The sequence continues at coordinate 395,412 of OY969554.1, read as the reverse complement.
GGCGTGCCCCTTCTTGAAATCGTTTCCGAACCTTGCATGCACTCGCCTAAAGATGCCTCGAGCTATGCTATGGCTCTTCGTGCGATCATGCTCTATCTCGATGCCTCTGATTGTAACATGGAAGAAGGTTCGCTACGCTTTGACGTCAACATCTCTGTACGTCCAAAAAATGATAAGACGCTGCGCAAGAAAATTGAGGTTAAAAACCTCAACTCCTTCGCGCACATGGAAATGGCGATCGAATCTGAAATTCGCCGCCAGATCCGCGCCTACTCACTAAGACCAAACGAAGATCCTGCGCTAGTGATTGAAGGTGGAACCTACCGCTTTGACGTCGAGAAAAAAGAGACAGTCTTGATGCGTCAGAAAGAAGAAGCGCACGATTACCGCTATGCTCCTGAACCCGACCTCGTTCCAATCGTGCTGACCGACGCATACATCGAAGAGATCAGACGCGCTTTGCCAGAACTTCCCCAACAAAAACTCAAGCGTTACCTCGAAGAGCTTAAACTTACAGAATATGCGGCAGCGGTGCTCATCAACGACAAACCACTTTGCGCCTATTTCGAAGAAGCCTTGAAAGTTTGCTCTAATGCCAAAAATCTCTGCAATTGGCTTACCGTAGAATTTGCGGGCAGGCTCAAAGATAGCGGCAAGACCATCCAACAATCTGGCATCAAGAGCGAACATGTAGCCAAACTCGTCAACATGATCGATAAAGGCACCATCACTGGCAAAATCGCCAAAATGGTCGCCGACGAGATGGTGCTGCATCCAGGTAAAGATTGCGAACTCATCGTCAAAGAAAACCCCGACTTTCAGCCCGTCAGCGACACTTCATCAATCGAACCGATTGTCGATCAAGTGCTCGCGGCTAATGCACAGTCTATCGCCGACTTCAAAGCCGGCAAAGGTAGAGCTTTCGACTTCCTCGTAGGCCAAGTCATGAAACAGACCAAAGGCAAAGCCTCACCGGCCATCGTCGGCGAGCTGCTCACCAAAAAACTCAACACCCTTTAATTTCATTTTTGGAGTGCAGAGACTCGTCTCTGCTTTCCTAGACATCGACTTATCGAAGCTCCTCCCTTGCGGGGAGGAGCTCATCAATGCATCAAACGACTGTGATTTAAAAGCTAAAGAATAACACAACAAAGACAAGACACGGAACTTTCGCCAATTTTCTGTGCGCAACACATTGGATACATCGAATCAGCCTCATCGCAAGAAAGAGGATGATACTTAGCGCAGCAGCATGCATCAGGTGTAAATAGCTTGCCGTGTTTATATAGCGATGTTCCTTCAGCTCCTATCCACTCTCCATCCCACAACTCCCCGTCCTTAAATATCCCTACTTTTCGACTATGAATGAGGTTACATGTTCCTTGACCATTTGCCCAGCCATTTGCAAATGCGCCGCTATAGCTTTCTCCGCCTGGGAACTTCAACAATCCCTGCCCATGTTTTTGCCCATTTACGAATGCGCCAACATAACGCTTACCACCTGCCTCATTATGGATACCTCTGCCGTTCAATAGATCATTCACCCACAAACCACTATATTCATCCCCATTCAACATTTTTAGAGTGCCTTCGCCCACTCGCTTACCTTCCTCAAACTCCCCTTCATATCTTTGTCGGCCTAGTCCATCGCTGGCTTTATAAGTTAAGGTGCCTGTTCCGTGAGGCTGGCCATTTTTAATATCACCAACGTAATTACCTTCTGGAAGTTTCAATACCTCTTGTGCACCTCGAGATTGTGAGGCTAAGAATTGTGCAAAGGCAGACGCATCGATAGTAACTTCTGGCCTAGGTGCTGCACCGATTGAACTAGCGGAGGAAGCTCCTCTTGATGAAAAACTAGAACCAGCAGAATAAGAAGCTCCAGCTTGAGGCATCCGCAGACTACCTAATGAGTCGCTTGAAACTAACGGCCTTGTGCTCATAACATTTTCCTTTTGTAATTGATGTCGATTTGCAAATTTTTTTGCATGCGCGAATGGTAGTCCTAAGAATGTTTTTATCTCAAAAGTTTTTTTAAGGAATTATAAAGACTTCGCAGACTCAAAAGGTAAAAGCCACCTATCAATTTCTCTTCCTGAAAACGCGCTTAACAAATCGCTCAGATTCAAAAAATCAGATTAGAAGCTTCAAACTGGCCCTGGTTCTTCAGAAAAGTTAAAGTCTTTAAATGCATCAAGTGCGGATTGGGCAAGCTTTTGAATTGTGTGCCACTCAGAGTCATTGACGATTTCTATATCAAGATAATACGTCCGTTTTTTCCTATACTCGTCTTTAGCCCAGCAGAAAGATTGAACTTAACCACATAATTATCGAGAAAATCGCTTAAATCTGCATTATTAAATAACCTGGACATGGTCTCATCAAAGCAACAATATTCATTAACGTCGCCCTTTATCCATGCTCGTTCTTGAAAATCTGGATCGGCAATCTCTGAAATACAATCTTAAATGAGTTTAATCCACTGCATTTTAGTCATCATTCTCTTGTTTCACCCCAAACCTTTCAGCACCGAAAGATAGCTTGGTGTATTTTACGTACAATTCTTTTGATATTTGAAAGATTTTAAGATTTCCTTTGCCATTTGTATAATCTCCTCCCATCCTGATGTATCTATAAATTTTTCAGGAAAGTCGTTATCATCTGCAAAAATTATAAATCGCTCTCGAAACTTTGTGAGCAACCTGAATTGTGCATCTGTAAGGCCATAGCTTTGAGGGTGAGCAAAGATATACTCCCCTAAATCAAAGAAATCACAAACAGCTTCATCGAAACTATGGATTTCAGGACCACGCCCTTCGATCCATACTCTTCTTTGATATTCCTGATCAGATAAAATAAGAATGTTCTTTAAAAAGCCTTCAAGGATTTGCTTTTTAACTTGAGTGTTTTTTGTATTCATTTATGGTTCAGTTATGAAGGTGAATTCCTCTAAGGGTATATGCGCTTCGGGTGAATCATGGGCTACAACTTTGCCAAATTTATCAATAGATTGTCCATTAATCCGGCGATTTACATAGGGTTTTTGTTGACAGGGATGTGGGCTATGCGAAGTTCCGGGCATTACTCTTATATATGTTCCCTCATCATTAGGGTGTACGTACTTCATACCACCCCCCTTGCCCGATAGCTTAACCCGATAATTTTCCGGTAACCCCTTAAAACGAGGAAAAGTCTTAAACCCAGCCTGATGTAGAACTTTTCGAGCAGCGGTCTCATCCAAATATTTTCCCTGAAAAGGTTTTATCATCTCCTTGCCAGCTTTAAATTCTTCGATAGTCTTTAGATGCTGATTGCGCCATTTCTGGGAGGCTTGTGCAAGAGCCGTGGCTTTTTCAGGAGGCGCCTTATTGAAGGCTTCAAAAGTAAGAAGAGTATTTGCACGTTTCAAATCAAGATAAGCTTTACCAGCTTTAGCGATCTTAGCCGCAGCAAATGCATTAACACCATACTTACCAATGATTTTACCCATGAGCTCTCCCTTCTGGAACTCACTAGTTTTATCAAAGTTATCCACTAACTCCTTTACTTCAAGAATGCATTCTTTTAACAGTTCAGGGTTTTCCCTAAGACAGTTGACGCACTCTTTACAGCTAGAGATAAATTCTACAGAAACCTGCATGGGATTTAAGGCAAGCGCATAGAGCCCATTTGCTAAACCAGATGCTGAATGAAGAAGAGAAGGTATAATCTCGATTAAGCCCTCTACCCCGCCCTCTATTCCACCCAAGAACATTCCGGCTTGTATAAGCCCTGTAGCATATTCAAGACGACTGTCAGCTCCTTCTGAGTTAAGTACTTCTTGGAGTGGCGTGCTTTTTAGACCTGATTGCAAATAATCATTAAGCGAAGATTCCATTTGCCCATCTTCGAAATAAGCGATCGCTCTTTCTAAATATACATCCTGGTTTTTCGGATTCTTCTCAATGGCGTAGCTTAATGATTGAATGGCATCATGATACAATCCGAGCTCAGATTCCGCAGAGCCTTTGTAGAAATAAGCATCTATGGGGATTGAAGTTTCTTTCTCACCCCCTTTTGCCTTCTCAATCAGCGCTAGGATATTTTCTAAGGATTGATAAAAATTTCCTTCATCAAAACATAAAAGTCCTCTCTCATAAAATGCGCTAAGAGCCTGGTGATTTTTAATGCACTCGTCATAAATTTCAGAATAGATCGCTCTTGCAGAAATTTGAGCATTAGCAATGAGTGCATCCACTTTTATATGTTGATTATCTAACAGATGAGAAACTTTAACGATGTCTGAGATGTTTTTAGAAAAAGCTTTAATTCTATCGGAACGATATAAAATCGTATAATCGCTATCTACATAACGGTCTCCTCGTTCTTCAATTATCGTTCTTACTCTCTCGATTTCGCTATTACATTTCTCTTGTGCTCGCTTAAAAAAATCAAAATGGGAAGCAAAACAAATATCGAGATCTTTTTTGAGCAAGGAGAGTGCAGCATCAAAGCTGGAATAACGGCTGGATGTAAAAAACGATGGTCCGGATTTCGACAACTCTGGATTTTGTATCGGGCTGGAATTGTCAAAACAAGTTCTGCAAATATCCCAGGAAACCTCCCAAGTATTGCTTTCAGAATCATATTTTTTGATTAAACCCCATCTATCATATTTAGGATCGTAAGAATCTGACCAAACCTCGGTATCCCAACAAAATCCTGGTTTGTAAATGCGAGGCCATTTCAAATCATAAGCCAAACCAAATTTTGGCCTGCGCACGTGGATAATTAAAGCGTAATCTTCAACACTAAAAGCTAAACCATTAAAGTAGTCCTTAAAAGCTGTAGATTTTATATCATACAGAAGATCATCAAAAAGCCCGCCAACCCTTCTAATCGATTTTCCCTTACAACCATGGGGACATTCTAGATCAACACCAAAAATGGAACCGACCTTTGTGCATAAAATAAGAATAAACGCGATGTAGAATTTCATAATTTGGCCCTAATTCTTTTTGCAATACTTTTTTATGGATCAAGCATCCTATTGGCAGAATCTCTTGCTGTCCAGCATTTTTTTGTGAGAAATAAGTGGCGTGTGGTTATGCTTTTTTGAACATTTTGTAACGTTCAGGAAAATATGCTTCGCCGTTTCTTTTTTCTTATCTGCTTTCCAGCGCTTCTTTTAACAGCCACTCAAAAAGAAGTTGGATGTGACAACTTCTGCATAGCGCCTGCACCTGCTTGGGTTAGACCTTCAGACTTCCCGCTTGAAGTGCTTCCATCTCAAGAAAATGTGCAGTGCCTCCTAATAGATGAGCAGAGAAATTGGCCAGAACAAACTGTTTACAACCATTTTGTGTTCAAGGCGCTGACTAAAAGTGGCGTTGAGGGAATTTCTCAATTGAGTATCAGCTTTGAGCCCTCGTTTCAGAAACTCATCTTACACGACATCCGCATCTTTCGCGATGGAGAGTGGTCGGAACGGATATACAGCTCGCAGCACCATCTAATTCAAAAAGAAGAAGGTCTCGATCAAGGAATTTTTAGCGGCGATCTTTCACTGGTTTATATCCTAGACGACATTCGCGTAGGAGACATTGTCGATTACGCCTATTCAAAAATTGGGGAAAACCCTCTCTTTTCCTCTCATTATTCTGATAGTTTTTTTCTTCAACATACAGCATCGATCGAAAAGCTTTCTTACCGTTTTCTCAGCCATCCCGATCACCCCTTTGTGATTCAAGCCATCAACACAACACTTACGCCTAAAATCAACGATCTTTCTTCTGATTTACGCGAGTGGTCTTGGGAAGTCAGCCAAACCCCTGTCTATATTTATGAAACGGATAGACCAGCTTGGTACTCTCCTCTTGCTCGCGTACACTTAAGTCAGTTTCAAACCTGGCGCGAAGTCGCAGAAAAACTCATCCCTCTCTTTGATCTTTCCGCCATCGCTAATGAAGATTATCCCCAGCAGATGCTGGAATTAATCAATGAGTGGAAAGAATCTACAAATGACCCCATGCAGCGCGCGCTGCTGGCACTTCGTTTCGTGCAAGATGAAGTTAGGTATTTAGGACTTGAAGATGGCGTAAATGGATTTAGGCCACATGACCCCCGCGAGGTCTTCAAGAAACGCTTTGGCGACTGTAAAGACAAAACACAGCTCCTTCGCGCCCTTCTGCATTTAATGCAAATCGACTCCTCGCCCCTCCTGGTTCATTCACACCGCGGCAAGCTGCTCTCTGAGGAGATCCCTACACCCTTTGCTTTCAACCACGCGGTCATCCAGATAGAAATCGAGGGCACTCCTTTTTGGGCAGATGCGACCATGAGCTTGCAAGGCGGCACTTTGCAGAACAACTATTTCCCTAACTACTACACCGGCCTGCTGCTCTCAAAAGAGCGCCCTGAGCTCATCACACTTCCAGAGCATCAAATTGAAAAACCTTCTGAATTTGAAACCTACTTTTCGGTGCGCTCAGCTCAATCCGTAGAATTGCGCATGACGCGAACCTATTATGGATTCAGAGCCGATATGCTTCGCGGGTATCTTGAAAATGAAGGATTAGATGAAATCGCGAAAGATCGCTTAAATGACTTGCAAGAGCGTTATGGAGGCGGATACGCCCTTGCTCCCATGGAGATTGAAGATCTTCGCGATGAGAACATCATTTCTATCTCTGAATCTTATCACATCCCCACTAGACAACAGAAAGAAGGTAATACACTGGAAATTGCCTCGGCGACTGTGGAAAACTACCTTCAAAGCCGGATTAACCCTGAAAGAAGCTCCCCTTTTGCTCTCTCTTACCCTCTATGGGTTAAAGAGCACATTCATGTTGATAATTCCCTCTATTCTTGGGGGAATGAATCCGAGAAGCAGATCTACGAACATGAATCGATCTTTTTTAGGCATGGGCTTAAGATAAAGCGCCATCAAGCCGATTTTCATTTTGAACTAAAACACCTGCAAGATCACATTCCTAAAAACGCCCTGCACGAGTATTGGAATATCGCTAAAGACATCGAAAGTAATGGGGTCTTCGAGCTTCCTATTTTCCACACAAAATCCTAGTTCTTTCAAAATAACCTAAGAAGCTGATATTAAGCCGCTTAGGTTATATCTCTATTTTAATAAAAACCACCTAATTAAACCTTTGAATATAAATGATTTATATTATTAAAATTAAATATTGATTGATAATTCAAATTAGTTTAAAATAGTTATTAAGAAACAATTAATATTTTATTAAGGCAATTATTATGGCAACAAGATCAATTCCTGCCTCTACCACACCTGTTACAGCAACCAGTGGGTTTACTCTTGAAAGCAAAAAGCTTCACCTCAATTATTTAAAGAGGGAAATCTGTCAAATCGACCCGTCTTTAATTAATGAGAAAAAAGACGTAATTATCACCAAATCTCTCTGGTCAAAAGTCACAAATGCCTGGAATAGCTTTTGCTATGCTTTTATGCGCTTCTACAAAAGATCACAAGCTGAACGACTTGTCAAAGAATACACACAATTAAATAGCCACATTAAGAATCTAGAATTGGATCAAGAACAAGCGAAACAAGCACCTCAGCCAGAAAAGTTAGGGCTAGAACTGATTGAAGCGAATGAAACTGAATTAGAAACTCCAGCACAAGCCTCATCTGAAGCCCCAATTGAGCCATCATGCTCTCACGGCATGTTCACTGTTGCAACTGGCGCTGTGGCTGGTGCTACTGCATCACTAATCGGCGCTCCCCTTCTCGTGGTCGGTGCTGCTGCTGTTGGTGTGGGGTTTTTAACAAATATGTTCTGCAAGAAAATGTGGGGATCAAATGAGGTCGCTCCGACTCCTCCTCCAGTCCAAATTAATCCTGCTCCTGTGGCTATTAAAATCGAAACCCTCGTTGCTGCTCCCGCTGCACCACTCGTAACTGAAGCCCAGCAAGCAGCCCCTGCTCTCGTAGCACCGGCTGCAGCTGAATTAGCTGTGGCAACTGTGACTGCAAAAGCCGCCTACGATGCTCTTGCCCCAATGCAGGAAGATGTCAAAAGGCTAATCACATCTATGCTCATAAAAACTGCGGACACTGGGATTGTTTGGTTAGTAGGTTATAAAAGCAACTTTATGGCCACAGAAAGATATCTAAAAGATCCCAATTCAGATAGGAAAGCACATCCTCTCAAGCATTTTGAAATGATCCTCGGTTCAAAGCCAATTAGAGATGCTCTACACAAAATGAGAAATAGTGATGGGGCTTTAAGATGGGTAGGAAGTCCTAGCTTTGGAAGCTCGGGATGCCGAGGTAATTTTATACAATCTATTCAAGAAAATGCTTCTGAGTTCACACCAGAAGTCATCAATGGCTTCGCTATAAAAATGGGCATGGATGCTGATTCCACAGCTAAAATGCATACATTGTTAGACCAGATTAAAAAAGGAAGACCTAAAACTGCTGATGCTGATAAGCAGTTCGATGAACTTTTCGATCTCATGATTGCAAAAACTACACCTAGTCCAACTGGTGTAAAACTAGAAGAAGACTTCAATAAAATTTTCAAGCGTTTAGGCATCAAGTAATCGAAAAATTCTCATCACTTAACTAACAAAGATCCACCTCAAAAAGGTGGATCTTTTTTTTGCTCGCTCAAGGCCGAGGATGAAATGCCTGAAAGGCGTCTTGTAGATGCTTCTGGCTGATGTGGGTGTAACGATCGGTGGTGGCGATGCTGGCATGACCGAGCATCTCTTGAATCACGCGAAGATCTGCCCCATTTTCTAAAAGATGCGTGGCAAAAGAGTGGCGCAGCGTGTGCGGTGAAATCGGCCGATTAATCCCAGCAAGCTTAGCATAGTGCTTAACGCGCTTCCAGACCTCTATTCGATCGATGCGCTTGCCCGTAGAACTCACAAACAGCGCCGGCTCATTTTCGGGTGCTTTGCGGTGCTGCAAGAGATATTGATCTACGGCCTGCACAGCAACTTGAGCAATGGGCACGATGCGCTCTTTTCCACCTTTGCCTTTTACACGTACGCTGGCGTCATCTAAATCCTGAATGTTCAACCCACAAATTTCAGAGACACGCAAACCAGATGCATAGAGCACCTCTAAAATAGCTTTATCGCGCGCGCCTTGAGCATTTTCTATATTGGGGGCTGCAAGCAGCCGCTCCATCTCTTCAATCGCTAAAACTTCCGGGATCAATTGCCACAGCTTAGGTGTATCTAAGTAACTTGTAGCGTCATGCACCACACGCCTTTCGCGCTTTAAAAAGCGGAAAAAGACCTTCACAGCCATAAGCATGCGGCAGACACTACTGCTAGCATAATTATGCGCTTTCAGATGGGCTAAAAAAGCAATAACTACCTCTTCATTAACATCCGCAATGTTGGTAATTTTGCGTGTGTCGAGCAGAGAGAAAAAATGTTCAAGATCCTGTGTGTATGCCACAATCGTGTTGCGCGCTAGCCCCTTTTCAGAAGCGAGATAACTCATAAAATCAGCAACCAGATCTTTCATAAAAAGTTTCTTTAAGTTACAACTTATTATTCAATTTTCTTTGCAGGACACCTAAAATGAAGCATAGCTCTTTTCTACTTGCTGCAGCAAGCCTCTTATCTGCTGCTGTGCATGCTGATTCTACTCCGCCAGAGCCTTGCAGTACGCATGTTGATGTATTTGTGACCGCTGATTTTCTTTATTGGAAGATGCATGAAGAGGGACTTGAGTTCGCACTTTCTGGCGTAAAAGGACCCTCTAATCCGAATCCCGAAGCCGTAAAAAAAGGCAAAATCTTTAAACCTCATTTCAAATGGGATCGAGGCTTTCGAGTGGGCGCAGGTTACATCATCCCCAAACGCACTTGGGATATCTGGGTAAACTGGACGCGCTTTCATACCGAAGGCAAAAAATCGGCTTCGCATTCAGGAGATAGTGCTTTAAATCCCCTTTTTGCCATTTTAGATCAGCCCAATTTCATCAGCGGAGAGATCCGCACAAGCTCGGCTAAGATAAAAGTACATTACGACACAGTAGATCTCGAGCTTGGCCGTCGTTATGAAATCATTCCACGCTTATTTCTTCGCCCGCAAATTGGTTTGCGCGGTGTGTGGATAAACCAGGATTACAAAGTTGACTATCTTTATAGCAATGGCATCGGTTCACAAGCACATGAACAAAAGTTCAATAATGACTTTCACGGAGTGGGCTTAAGAGGTGGAGTCAATTCGCGCTGGTACATCACACCCCACTTTGGGATATTTGGAAATTTAGCTGCGGGTCTAGCGGGCGGAAGATTTCATGAGACAGAAAAATTCACCGAAACTCTCGATACAATTACTCCCCCAGCAAATGGCCGTTATGTGTATGTAAGCGATCATTTTTATGATGTCATTCCTGAAGTGGATCTAGTGCTAGGCTTGCATCTCGAGCCCGGTAGCTGCAAAAATCGCTACCAGCTTGAGATTGATGCGGGATGGGAATATACAGTTTGGTTTAATCAAAATCAGATATATCTCTTTACAACAGAAGGGGTTACATCATCCGGAATAGGCATTCGAGAGCGTGGAAACTTGACGTTTCAAGGCCTAAGCGTTAGCGCTAAACTGCGCTTCTAAAAGCTTGCGGGTCTGATTCTAAAGCAGCTTCTAAAGGGGGTGGAAGATCGCTCTCTGCAAGCTGATTTGCAAGCACAGAACGGCGGAAAAGACAAACCACATTCACGATTAACCAGAGCAGCCCTAAGCTGCCGGTCACAACATCCATTACAATTCCATTAGCCAGCAGCAGTGAAAGACTGACGGCTACGATGCAGGTTAAAGAGAGCGTAGCCAGCAGGAAGTTATCATATTTTCCGGGAGCCGCATTTCGCAGCGCTTGAATCAGTTGGTTTAAATCAAATCCAAACCAGACAACAGAAGTAAGTGCATTTAGCCCAGCTGCTACAATTGCCGCAGCAGGCACAGAAGTGATGATAGGAATTAACGTAGCCGCAATACCCAATACACACAGAGCAAGTGAGAGAATTGAAGTAAAAACCTTCTGTTGGTTTAGGGAAAAAACACGTTCGATTAGCGCTGGAGCTGCGTCCATATTTCCAGCGAGAATATCCGAAACGCATTGCTCGCCTAGCACACGACTTAACATGCTATTTTTTCGAGCTAAGAGCGTATCAATTAACTCTTCGGCTTTGCCCATGCGTGCTTCATTAGAAAGAAGAGAAATATCTGCTTGAACTGTTTTTAAAATTTCAGCTTCTTCTTCTGAAGAAATCTCCAGCTTGTTTTGCAAAAATGCCAGACAAGCACGCGCCTTTGCTTCTTCGTCAAGCGCTGGATCTTTGGCATAAACTTCGCAGAGCTCACTTAAGAGCGAAAGCTCTTCTTGAATTCCCACGGCTGCATTCGCTCCCACTAAAAGCCCGGTAAGGCCAAATAAGGCGCTTCCGATTTGGCTGAAAACACTAGATAAATTTGCGAGACTTTTTGAAGCTGTAATAGAGGCGGCAATACTAAGCCCACGGATAGGCACAAAAAGTGCGCCAGCTGCCGCTTGGATTCCCCCTCTTAAACATTTGAGATCTGCCAAGATACGCCCTACAACATCCCCAATACGCTTCATCAAGTTACTTTCATGCCAACCAGTGTGCATGGCCAGCGTTCCCCCAACAAAGCTAAATACGGTTGTAAGACCAAGTGCAGAAAGACTAGGCGAATCTTCTTGTTGATTGAGCGCATTTATAGTGCTAATCGCAGTGCGTGTGAGCGCAGAACTATCCATGACGATATCCACTGCACTGAGGCTGATCTTTCCAAATGGCGTTACATAGCCATCTGTAGTGCCAATCGTACTGACTGCACAAAGAGGACAGTGTGATGCCGCTTCAAAAGTAATAGACATATTAATTACCAAACAATCAAATTCATTTATAAACATTATAAACAAATTATCTTTATTTAGTAAGTTAACAAATTAGTATATAATACTAATTATTTTATAAATAAATATTTTGAGGATTATGGCAATGCATACTCAGCATTCGTATCAGAAAAATGCTCTGCATTGAGGATTTTGAACGCCTGCACAAATTCAGTTTGGCGCTGCTGCTTTTGAAGAGCTTTGGCTTGCAGAGCTGCGATGCGCGCATCAACGGCCTGCTTTACGCGTTTTGCGTTTGGAGCTTGCTTAAAGACTGCGCTGCCACGCTTGATTGCGATACGTTTTGGGCTCTCCCACATCGCACCCAACTCTAATTTGATCGCACGACGATCTGCTTTTGGCAGGTTCTGAAAGAGTCTCTTCAGCCTTTCTGTATCCCCTTCTGAATCGAGCAGTTGTCTGAATGTGTGCAAATCAGGACGTTCTTGCTGATTTTTCAAGAGCTGCTGCCAGGTGAGCCCGTTAATGGCGAGCCAGACCACCCCGATCGAAATCGAAGCGATCAGAGGAACTAACCCGAGCGACATAATGCTAGTGATGGCAATCCCTCCACCCAAGGAAAGCATCCCGAGCACATTGCTAATCGCAAGACTTTTCAAGTCAAAGCTTCCTGGTGTTGATTCTTTAAGTGCCCGATGCATACGGTAGCCATCGAGCAGTGTCATCATAAGAGACACAGCCACGTAAGCCAGTGCTACAACCAGCGCGCCAGCGGGGCCAAGCGTGCAGAAACTCAAAACAGTGGCGATAACACCAATCACACAGGTCACTAAATAGCCGAGGTTGAGCCAGAAGTTGTTATCGAGCACCTCTTCAATTTTCTGAACGAGCGGAGAGGTCTGGGCAACAAGTGCTTGAGCTTCTTCAAGTGCTTCAACATCACCTCTTGCAAGCCTGACCGACAGCGGCTCTTGTGCATCTCGCAACGTTTTGCCAATTTTGCGCATCTCTTCAGCACAACTAGCATTGGTTAGGCTACCTAGTTCTAATTGACGTTTTGCAGCTAATTTTTTGAACTTCCATTCTTTGCCCATCTCTTCTAAGAAAGCGCGGGCCTCACTTGGGCCTTTTGAATGCGCTTTTACAATCTGAAGCACAGCATTGCAGCGCTCGCTTTCATTTAGCTCGGGATTAGAGCCTTTTAAGATTTCAGCCGCGTTAATTAAGGCTTCTCGGCAGAGTTCATTACTTACTACTGCAGGATCTATTTCATTTTGAGCCACGCCCCATTTCTCAAAGAAACGTACATATTTCAGCAGCTGCGCGCGCTCATTTGCATCCGTGACTTTACAAGCGGAATTAAACTCTGAACGAAATTGATTAGCTAAATAGAGCTCTCGAGAGCAGCCATAGGCTAAGAATAGATAGATAAAACCGCTGAGAGCGTTGGCAACGTGCGAGACCACAAAGGTCACACGTCCCAATAAAGTAGGAGCCGTAATTGAGCTCGCATCAACGCCTTTAAGCAATGTAACGAGTGAGAGCACGCGCAGGCCGCCATAAACCACCCCGCCTGAGGCCTGCATCGCGTTTCTAACCACCGCCGTACGTGCCGAATGTTCCCCTTCAGCGTAGCCTACTTTTTGTGCGATAAGAGCACGTTCAACTGCGGCCTGACAAGCGGGGTAATAGATCAATGTATTTAAGATTGAAGACATACCTGCAGTAGGATTGAGCCCATTTGAATCAATATTAGGCAGACTACGCACCAATGCGGAAATGTCAGTTATAACGTCGAGGCCGGCGCTTGAAGCTGCGCTAAGAGGATTTGGGTTAGCCTCCCCGCGGAAAAAAGCTGCGGTGGGCTTGATACCTATAAAAAATGTCTCAACAAGATTCTGAACATCTCCACTTGTCTTTCGCACAGAGAGTGCGCCTGAAAAATGTGGATGTGCAGATTCCAGCCCCATAAGTGAGGAAGCTGGCAAAGGCGAAGAAGCTAAACTTAAGTGCGCCGTAGTCATAAGACGCCATCCTTTGTTGTTAATCTTATCTTTTTATTGTTTTTACATTTCTATTATACTAAATTATTAATTTATATAATAGTAAAAAGTTAAATATAACTGTTGGATATAAAAGGATAAGGCTTAGGCAGAAAGGAGATTATTCTTCGCTATGGCTAAGGAGATCGCAAAGCTTAACTAGCACATCCCTAAGGACTTGCAGTGGGCGCTGGTCAGCATTAAAGCGCGCAATTAACTCTTTTGGATAGTGTTCCAAAAGCCTAACTGTCTCTTTTTGATAGACTTGCATACGTGTATTGAGCACTTTGTCGTCCGCATCGTCCATGCGGCGTTCAATAATGGCGCGCCTTTGCATGCGCTTTAGCAAAGCTTCCTGATTTGCCGTATCTAAGACAATGACTTTCATGATCTTAAGAAAAGGCGCAAAAAGCTCAGCCTGCCGCGCTGTGCGTGGCACACCATCTAAAAGCAAAAACTGCTGATGCGGGAAATAACGATTTGTAGCGATCAGACCCCCTACATAATGGCGCCAGATCTGCAGAGTGACCTCGTCAGGCACGAGATGCCCTTTACTTGCATAGGTATGGAAAAGCTTGCCTGCTGGCGATTCCGGTGCAAGCCCCCTAAAAATGTCCCCTGAAGAAAGGTGAAAATGGTTACCAGCGCTGCTTAAAAATTTACCCAAAGTTCCCTTACCGGCTCCTGGAGGGCCGATGATTAAAATGCTTCGAAAAGGCTGATGGATATCTTCTATAAGTGGAGGGTTGAATGAGGACATATGTTTCCTTCGTTGAAAGAGCCATTCAACCTCTTCTAACTTTAATTGTAAAGCCCAAATCTCCAACACCCTAATCTCAAACAACTTACAAAATTAAATAGTAATAAAAAAGTATTTACTTTAATTAAATTAATTGATATAATTTTTAACATGTTTAAGTCAAAAAGTAATAAGTAAATTACAAAAACAAACAAAATGGAGTTAATAATTATGTCAAACCCACTAAACGTAGATTCAGGAATTAAAGTCTCTGACTCTTCAATTCTAAACCCACAAGGCCAAGGGCCTGCCTCTCTTGAAAATCCAGGTCAAATGCCCGCAGGCCGTGTTGTTACTCGGTATCGAGCTCCTGCTAAAGATACTGCTCCCGAAATAACCCCTTCTCAAATAATGCGTGATGGCCTAACCCCAGACTTCATCAGAAAATCGCACTTCAACGACAGATTCTCTGAAATTGTTGAACAGCGCTATATCGACGGTAGCAGCAGCGGTAAGAACTTGATTGTAAACGTAGCTATAGCACCTGCGGTATTCACTGACTTTGTGGGAGCAGGTTCGGCTAGTGCAGTTAACTTCTTAGTAAGTGGACTCTTAGGCCTTTTTATTAATGATAGTTGGGCCAGGACAGCCGGAAACGTGGTTGCCCTAGTTGTTCGCTTAGCGGTGACTGCAGGCGTTGGCGTCGTATCTTATGGAGTAACAATTGCTGCTACAACATTTGTCCTCGCTTTGCATCTGGTGAAATTGCTTCTGAAAGACGGACTCTATGACACTGTGCTCGTTAAAGGATTGATAGAAAATGCGCTTATCCCATTGGCTCGCCTGATGGCAAGATGCGACAAAATCGAGGCTCAAGCAGCTATGATCGTCGCTGGAAGAACTCTCGAACAAATTAAATCGATCGCAGAGAGACAAGGAGTGGATCTAGCCACAATTTTCAGCGATGCGCTTAAGGGTGCAGTCTCTTCAAAAGCTGAAAACACTCTTGAAGAAGATGCTGGTTTGGAAGCTGATCGTATCAGAGCTCTGATCGCAGATTTGGAAAAAGGCGTAGGTGAAATAGCGCTTTCGCCCGAACAAGCTGCAGCGCTTGAAAGAGGTGATATGAGCGAAACACGTGTGTTCGTGAATGTCTAACTTCAATACTGGGTAAATTAAGCGGGATTTGAAAAAAACGAGCCTTCGCACTTGAAAGAGTGCGGAGGTTTTTTTATTTACGCTTAAGTCTCTGAATTCAAATAAATTAAAAATTATAATAATGTTATTGTTTAATTTTAAATACATTGATATACTTAATTTATTATTTAATAATAAGCGAGGTTAAAAATGGAAGCTGACAAATCTGCCCTACTATCCAAAGTTGCAAATTTAGAAAGTAAAGTCGATATGCTCGAAACAGAGCTCGTATATCTCGACGAAATTTTAAAAGAATGTGGCTTCTCTGAAGGAATTGTTACGCTTAAGATGACCGTCGAAGATCTTTTGCATGAAAATCCGCAGCTGTTTTCACACAAAAAAATTGATTTGGAATCGCTTTAATTTGCTTTAATTTTTTACTTTCCCTTTTGCTCTCAAACCGGGGCGGTAATGCTTAGCCGCCCTTTCTTTTTATCCCCATCTTTGTTAAAGTCCGTAGCTAAACATACCGAGATAAAGCTATGGCAAAACTCATTTTTAAACCTACCGGCGAAGAGAAAGAGATAGAAGACGACTCTCCTCTTCAAGAAGCGTGCGAAGAGGCCGGCGTGCCTTTTGCATGCACAGAGGGCGTCTGCGGCACTTGTGTGATTGAAGTAGAAGAGGGCATGGAAAACCTCTCCGATTTCACCCAAGAAGAGCGCGATTTCCTCGGCGATCAAGACAAAGAGCGGCTGGCTTGCCAGTGCCGCATCAAACGCGGCAACGTGAAAATTAATTTCTAAATTTTAGGAGCATATGGCTAAGAACGAAACAGCAAAAGATCAAATTAGACGCGACATGACGATTGAGGAGATCTTAGGTGGTTTCCCTCAAAAAAGTCAGAAGCTCGCTCAGGCTATCACAGATGCGGGCCTCCATTGCGTAGGCTGCCAAGCCGCTACTTGGGAAACACTCGAAGCGGGCATGCTCAGCCACGGTTTTCCTGAAGAAGAGATCGATAACTTAGTGGATAAATTAAATGATATCTTGGCCGAAGCTGTAGATACATCAACGATCCGCATGACTAAACGCGCAGCTGACAAATATCGCCAGATCTTGAATGAAGATGGCAAAGGCGCTTGGGGCTTGCGTTTTGGTGATAAAGCAGCAGGCTGCAGCGGCTTCGAATATGTCCTCGACTATTCTGAAAAAGCTAAAGCTGATGATGAGACTTTTCTCTCTCACGGTGTAGAGATCCACGTGAACAGCCAAATGGCTAGCCGTCTACTCGGCTCAGAGATCGACTATGTCGATGGTCTAAACGGCTCAGGATTCAAAGTCACCAATCCTAACGTAAAAGGTTCTTGCGGCTGCGGCAAATCCCAAAGCTACTAAGCCTTTTCTACTAAACCTTTCTATATGCGCGGCGCTTTTGGCGCCGCTCTTCTTATTTGAATCTCTTTGCACCAAGCGCCTTTACAATCACTTCTAGAGTGCAGTGCTCTGCGCAGCCTTAAAATTCTGGAAGAAAACAAGCTGTACAGGATCAAGCAGGTTCTTTTTCTCAAGAAATTAAAGGGAATAACAAGATCCGCTGCGCTGGCAAGATCGCCGCTTACGCGTCGGCAGGATGGGCAAGATAAAACTCTATACCTCCCTATTCATCTTGCTTATCCTGCCGGCGCTTTGCGCCGATCCTGCGTATCCTGTAAATGATTTACTAAAAGAGCTCGGTTCGCCTATACAGCTTGCTATAAGAATTAGCGGTGGATGGCGCGCTTGTGAACTGCGAGCGCGGCTTCTTTGATCGATTCAGAGAGCGTCGGATGGGCATGTGTGGTGTGCGCAATATCGAGGACCGTTAGATGTTTCTGCATAGCTAATACGCCTTCGGCAATGAGTTCTGATGCATGCGCACCAATGATATGCACGCCGAGCACACGATCTGTGCTGCTATCGGCAATAATTTTCACAAAACCTTCCTCTTCATGCGTGCAGCGCGCACGTGAGTTAATCTTATTAGGAAATTGTCCAGTCTTAATCGTCAGTCCATATCCTTTAGCTTCAGCTTCGCTCATGCCAACGGAGGCCACTTCTGGATAGGTATAAATCACGCTCGGGATAGCCATATATTCGATATGTGGCTTTTGGCCGGCGATGATCTCAGCTACAGCTACGCCCTCTTCTGAAGCTTTATGAGCCAGCATCGGGCCATCGACGATATCGCCAATTGCGAAAATATTTGGTTGGCTTGTGCGAAATAGGCCATCGATGGGAATGAAGCCCTGTTTATTGGGCGTGATGCCCACGCGTTCTAACCCAAGATTTTGCGTATAGGGGCGACGTCCGATTGAAACCAGAATTGTGTCACCAGTAAGTGTGAGTTTGCTCTTATCGGCTTTTTCAATCTCAAGTTTGACTTCGCCATTTGTACGTTCAGCTGCAAGTGCTTTTGAGCTTAAATGAAACTGCATGCCTTGTTTGGTTAAACTCTCCTGCAGCGCCTTTGAAAGGCCTTCGTCGTAAATGGAGCAGATGCGATCCAAAAACTCGACAAATATGACTTCGGTGCCCAGGCGATGATAGACCGAGCCGAGCTCGACGCCAATTACGCCTGCACCGATCACGATCATCTTTTTTGGCACGCGATCAAGCGCTAATGCGCCGGTTGATGAGAGAATGGTTTTCTCATCGAAAGGTAAAAAAGGTAGCGGTGTTGGCTCAGAACCGGTGGCCAAGATAATGTTTCGGGCTGAGATGGTCTCACTGCCTACTCGAATACTCGTAGGACTCAGTAATGTGGCGTGACCAGTAAAAGGTAAAATGTTGTTCTTTTTAAAAAGCGCGGCTACCCCTTCGTTAAATCCACGCACAACTTTATCTTTGCGCAGCATGAGAGTATTAAAATCAAAAACGAGTTTTTCACTCTTAATACCAAGCTCATTTCCCTCATGAATAAGCTTCCAAAATAGTTCTGTAGAATGGAGCATCGCTTTGGATGGAATGCAACCTACGTTTAAGCATGTGCCTCCGAGCACAGGACTCTTTTCAATACAGGCAGTTTTGAGACCGAGCTGGGCAGCGCGAATTGCAGCTACATAGCCTCCAGGTCCTGATCCGATCACGACTACATCAAAGGGATCCATGCTTCTCCTAAAGATCTAAGAGGAGACGCGAAGGCTCCTCTAATGTCTGTTTTAGATGAACGAGAAAAAGTACCGCCTCTCGACCATCTATCACGCGATGATCGTAACTGAGTGCGACATACATCATGGGGCGAATTACGATCTGATCATTGACCACCACGGGCCGTTTAACAATGGTGTGCATACCGAGAATCGCGCTCTGCGGAGGGTTGAGAATCGGCGTTGAAAGCAGCGAACCAAAAACGCCTCCGTTGGTAACCGTAAAACTTCCCCCACGTAGATCGTCTACCGAAATGGTGCCGTTACGCGCTTTTTTGGCATACTCTTCCAGATTCTTTTCAATGCCACCAAAGTTGAGTTTATCGCACGCTTTAATCACGGGCACCATGAGTCCTTTTTCACTTGAAACTGCGACGCCGATATCGTAGGTCTGGAAAGTAACGATCTCATCACCATCGATCATGGCGTTAACTTGAGGTATAGCTTTTAGCGCTGCGACCACCCCTTTTAAAAAGAAAGACATAAAACCTAAGCGCACGCCATAACGCGCGGTGAAACTATCTTTCTCTCTTGAGCGAATCTGCATGATTTGGGTCATATCGATTTCATTGAAGGTGGTAAGCATCGCTGTGCTATTTTTTGCTTCAACTAAGCGCTGCGCGATGACTTTGCGTAAATTGCTCATGCGCTTACGCGTAGCCTTGCCTTCCTCTGCGCTTCCCCCTTCTGTGCGAATAGAGGGCGCCGGTTTTTCTGCGGATGCAGTTGGGGCTGGCGTTGAAATTTGAGGTTGGGTTTGAGCTTTCGGTTCAGGGGCTGGCGTTGGTGCTTTGAGCCCTTCCACAAAATCCTGGGCTTTCAAACGGGCTGAGCCGCCCTCTGTTGGTTTAGCTTGTTTTACCGGCTCAGCTGATGGTGGGGCAGCTTTAGGAGCTTCTTTTGGTAAAGCCGCCGCAGGTTTTGGCGCTTCCTGTGCGGGCGCTTTGGCATCAGTGTCGACAGACCCGATCACATCCCCGATTTTAACCGTCTGGTTAACGGAGACAGTCAAATTTAGCACGCCGGCATCAGGTGCATAGAGGACCTGGTTGACCTTGTCGGTCTCGAGCTCCAAGATCTCTTCATCTGCTTTCACATAGCTTCCGTTCTGCTTTAAGATGTTACTCACAATCGCTTCAACGACAGATTCTCCCATTGAGGGAATCTTGATCTCTTTTTTCATTTAAAGGCCTCTTCAAGAAATTGGGCGAGTTGTTTTTTATGCAAGACGTATGAGCCAGCAGCCGGAGATGCGGCACGTGTGCGTCCAACATATTGTACACGCATGTTATTGCCGAGTTCTTCATCAATGAGCCAGCGAATATAATCCCAAGCGCCCATGTTGTTTGGCTCCTCTTGGACCCAGAAGCACTCTTTAAATCCGCGGTATTTTTCCATCAGCTCGTGTAGGCGCGGCTTATTAAGGGGATATAGCTGTTCTATACGCAAAATCGCAATATCAAAGGCTTTTCTTTTCTCGCGCTCTGCAACTAGATCATAGTAAACCTTGCCGGAACAGATAAGCAGCCGACGGGGATTTTTGGGCGTTGCTGGATCATCTAACAGCTCTTCAAAAGTTCCTGTTGAAAAATCATTTAAAGCGCTTACGCACTGCGGATGTCTGAGCAGAGCTTTCGGCGTAAACAGAATTAGAGGTTTTTGCAACTGGCGCTTGCCCTGGCGCCGCAAAAGGTGGAAAAGCTGCGCTGGGGTGGTGACATTCGCCACTTGCATATTGTCTTCGCCACATAGTTGCAAAAATCTTTCGATGCGTGCCGAGGAGTGTTCTGGCCCTTGCCCTTCATACCCATGCGGCAGAAAAAGTGTCAGGTTGGTCGCATGATTCCACTTCTGTTCTGAGGAGCTCAGAAACTGATCGATGACAACCTCGGCGCCATTCGCAAAATCCCCGAATTGAGCTTCCCAAATTACCAGCGAGTTAGGATATGCAAAACTGTAACCAAACTCAAAACCGAGCGTGCCAAATTCAGAAAGTGGCGAATTGAAAATATCGAAGAGCGCCTGCCCCTTGCTGAGATGCGCAAGCGGAAAATATTTAGTTTCATTTTCAGGATCGATCCACATTCCATGTCGATGCGAAAAAGTTCCGCGCCGCACATCTTGTCCTGAGATGCGCACATGCACTCCATTGGTAAGTAAAGTTGCATATGCTAGATGCTCCCCCATTCCCCAATCGATAGTCGGTTTGGCAACATCTCCGCTAACCATAGCGAGGCGATCTTTAAGCAAGCGTTGAACCTTAGGATGGATATGAAAACCCTCGGGTGCTGCGCAAAAAGTCTGAGCCAGTTTTTGCAGCACATCTTGTGGTACGGAGGTTTCCATTTTCTGATGCAGATCAATCTTGAGCGGCACTTTCTTTTCCTCATCAAGTCCGCTTGCTTGATCTTTTTTTGGCACCTGCTCTTGCGCCTTTTGTAAACCCTCTTTGAACTCGTTTTCTAACGCTTTCGCCTTGGCTTGATCTAGCAAGCCTTCTTGGATCAACTTCTCGCGATATAACGTTCGAATCGACTGCTTTTTTTGAATAAGCTGGTATTCGACGGGTTGAGTAAAAGTCGGCTCATCACTCTCATTATGCCCATATTTTCGATAGCCAATCAGATCGATGAACACATCGCACTGAAAAGTTTGCCTGAGTGAGATTGCAAGCTTTGCCACCGCCACGCATGCTTCAGGATCTTCTGCGTTTACATGAAAAACTGGCGCGCCAAAGGCTTTGGCGATATCAGTACAGTAGCGTGTCGATCTACTATCTTTAGGAAGAGTGGTAAATCCTATCTGGTTATTGATTACGATATGCACGGTGCCACCCGTGGCATAACCATTTAGGCGTGAAAATTGGAGGGTCTCATAAACTACGCCTTGTCCAGCTAAAGCTGCATCGCCATGGATGAGAATCGGCACCACCTCTTTGCGCTTAGTCTTGTCTCCTTTAAGCTCTTGCATGGCACGCACTTGCCCTTCTACAACAGGGTCGACTGATTCTAAATGACTCGGATTCGGCGTAAGCGCGACATGTATATCTTTACCATTTTTAGTGCGCAGCTCACCTTTAAACCCTCGATGATATTTCACATCTCCGGTGCCTTCGAGCAGATCAGGCGTATAATGATCTTCAAACTCATGAAAAATCATCGAATAGGACTTATTTAAAATATTCGCTAGAACATTTAATCGACCGCGATGCGCCATACCCAGTACCGCCTCGCCAACACCTTCTTCAGCGCCTTTTTCGATTAATGCGGTAAGCATGGGAATCATTGTCTCGGCACCTTCAAGCGAAAAACGCTTTTGTCCTACGTATTTCGTGTGAATAAAGGCTTCAAAAATCTCAGCCTTATTCAATTGGTGCAGAATTTCAAGCCGTTCATCCACACTCAATTTTAGCTCAAAAAATGGCTCGATCTTCTCTTGCAACCAACTTTCAATTTTAGGTTCACCCAACCCCATATACTCGATGCCAATGGTCTGACAGTAGGTCTTACGCAAAGCGTCGACGATTGTTTTAAGCGGGGCTTCTTTTTCTTTTAGAAAACTACAAGTAGGAAAACTCTTTTCGAGTTCATCTGCTTGAAAACCAAGTTTTTGCAAATTAAGCTCAGGAACATCCGTTGGAGGAGGCGGAGCGATGGGATTGACATGCGCTAAAAGATGACCATAGGTCCGATAGGCGTGAATTAATAGATGCACGCGCAAATCGGCACTTCCCTGAATCGACGGCACTCTTTGAGAAGCAAATTGCATGCCGTCAAAGAAATAGCACCAGGAAGCATCCACGCTTTTAGGATCGCGCTGATACTTCTCATAGAGATCTTCTATGGCCGGAAGATTAGTCAGATTCGCAAATGTATATGCCTCTTGGCCCATGTGTATGCCCCTCAACCGGTGTATATCACAGGCTGCGACCTTTATTAAAATAAATTCTTACACAAAAGAACCGGAGGAGGAATAAACTTCATCAGCGCAGAGGGGGATCGGAGACGCAGAGACACAGAGAAAAAGCGGGAATTTTGATTTAAATCTGATGAAACTCATCTTTCTTTTCATTTGGGAACAATTCGCTTTGGACAAAAAATTTAACTCTGTTACTTTTTTTCGCTTTGTTAAAAATGCACTTCTGCTCTAAGAGTATGTTTGCAAACTAACCCCCTTCCATATAGGCTTCTGGACCAAGAGAATAGTAATGAATATTAAAAGCGAAAGACTCAAAAAACTTGAAACCGAACTCCAAGATCTTCAGCAGTGGCTGAAGCTCGGCCTCGTCCCCAAAAAGGACATGGAAAAGCACAAAGAAGAGATCATCAATCTCCAAGACAAGATCTCTGAAGAAAAAGAGCGCCTCCGTTTCCTCAAAGAAAGTGGCGAAATGGAAGAGTATGGCCCACCAAAACGCCCTGCACACGGACGCCCAGCTTTTCAAGAAGCCAGCATGCCTGACATGGAAATTGGCGACGAAGGCCTTACCGAAACCGGCTTAGAAATGGAAACAGAAGCCTTTGAATCCGAGACAAGCTCGGGCGAAGAGCCAGAATCAGAAGGCGAAGGCGGCGAAGAAGGTGAAGGCGCTGCAGCCCCTGCTGAAGAAGAAGAGGAAGAAGAAGATCCATTCTCAGATCGCAACCGATGGCGGCGCGGTATCTTGGAAGATCCAGATTCAAAAGAGTGGTAATTGAGTTGGTTCTAAAAATCCACCAGCAAGAAAGCCTTCGGTTTTTCTAGGACAAGCGACTTTTGCAACCACCTCACACTAGCTTATATTTTCACATCCCCTTCTGCCGACGCAAGTGTCCCTATTGCCACTTCTATGTCCTGCCTGATAAAGAAGAGTTCAAAAAACAACTTTTAGATGCACTGGCCCTAGAGTGGCAAAGGCAACTGCCTTTGCTTGCCGGCAAAGAGATCGTCTCGATTTATTTCGGTGGTGGAACCCCCTCGCTCTTTGGCCCAGCAGCCATCGGAACGATTCTGAATTGGATCCGCGCTTCATTCAAACTTACGCCCGAATGCGAAATCACCTTAGAGGCTAATCCCGAAGATGGAGAGAAGCTCGCCGCTTTTGCAGCCGTGGGCATTAACCGCCTCAGTTTAGGCGTTCAATCACTCCACTCCCCTACTTTGCACCTATTAGGACGCAACCATGCTAAAGGGCACGCCGAACGCGCATTAGAAGCCGCTTACAATGCCGGCATCCTGAATCTTTCGATCGATTTAATGTATGACACGCCTGAACAGAGCTTGAGTTCATTTGAAGAGAGCTTAAATGCGCTTAAAGATTTACCTATCACGCACCTCTCCCTTTACAATCTTACCATTGAACCACACACACTCTTCTTCAAGAAAAAAGAGCAGCTCACACCTTTACTTCCTTCACCCGAAGAGAGCCTCAATCTGTTACAGACTGCCGTACAGAAACTTGAAGAAATTGGCCTTAAACGCTACGAGATCTCCGCATTCGCCAAGGAAGGCTGCGCCTCAGTACACAACGTGGGATATTGGACAGCCAGACCATTTTTGGGCTTTGGACCATCGGCCTTTAGTTATTGGGAAGGCAAACGCTTTCGCAACATCGCAAACTTGAAGCGCTATGCAGAACTTTTAACAGAGGGAAAATCGCCCGTTGACTTCGAAGAAGCGCTTCCCCATCCGCAAAATATCCTCGAGCTGCTCGCAGTTGAGCTCCGCCTCATGCGTGGCGTCTCCCTCACCGACTTTCAAGCCCGCCACACTCCCCTTCCCGCCGAAACCTTCCAACGCCTCTCTGAGCTCAAAACCAAAGGCTGGCTGCATCAAGAGCAAGACCAAATCCGCCTCTCCGACGCCGGCCTGCTTTTCTACGACTCTGTCGCCTCCGAAATCATCTAATAAGCACTCAAAAAATCTAGCTCGGTGCGTAGAAGAGAAAGATAGCGGGTTTTTTGGTCAGATCGGGAAGGGGCTTTTTCTTCCAGGCTGCTACCGATTGCGTGATCACGCCTTCGCTGGGTCCGGTGAGATCCCATGCGACGCAAAGCAATGTCTTATCATTGAGGTTAGCCAAAAGCTGGCCGAGCAATTTAGGGCTGCGGTAGGGCGCTTCGATGCACAGCTCTGTTTCTTTTTCTTGAAGTGAACGCTTTTCAAGCGCACGAATCTGGCGGCTGAGTTTTTCCTCTTCGCGTTCGAGATATCCATGGAAAGCAAAGCATTGGCCAGAAAGACCTGAGAGCATAAGCGCCATGGTAATCGATGAGGGACCGACAAAAGCTTGCACAGGGATATTGAGTTCGCGCGCACGGCGTACGAGTTGAGCGCCTGGATCGGCAAGACACGGGAGACCGCCATCTGAGACAATTCCCCAACGCTGACCTTTTTTAAGTGGTTCGATTAGCTCTGCGATCTCCTCTGGGCGGGTGTGCTCACTTAAAACGCGAATGGGCATGTTTTGTGGGGCAACGCCAAAGAGGCGCAAATATGCGCGCCCACCTTTTTCACTTTCGGCGATGAGGCCATCGATTGAGCGCACAGCCTCATCCACACTTTTAGGCAAAAAGTCGGCGGGCAAAGTTCCTTCAGCGAGGAGATTTGGAAAGAGCAGTAGCATGGAGTTTCATAAATGTAATTTTAGAGATAAGAAGATCCCAGAGAAGGTCTGGAGACACGGGTTGATTTTTGGCATCGAGTTCTACGTCGAATAGCAAGATAAGCGCTTTAGCAAAAAAATTAAGTCCGCGTTTTCGAGCAATCGTGCAATTGCGCTGCAACACTGGCGGCCGAAGAGTGGGAAAATGCGAAGCTAATTCCTGCATTGGAAAATCTTTGGCCAAAAGTGAACTTAATCTTAAGCCGATATCGAGCTGGCTGCGTAGCTGGGCAATTAAGCCTAAAAGAGCTGAAAGATCTTCAAGCGGTTGGCGAGGAAGCGGTTCTTCTTCCCAGATGAGCTGCTCTGCAAGTTTCCACATGTTTGCCGATTGCTGATTCGAGATCATAGCCAGCGCATCCGATAACACAATTGCTTTGCGATCGCCAACGTATGTAATAAGCTTAAAAAGCTCCTGATCGAGCATCGCTCTCTCTGTGCCCACATTCTCAACTAAGAAAAGTGCGGCTTCATCGGTCAGTGTTTTTTTTTCGCGAACTGCCTCTTGGCAGAGCCACTCTTTAACACGCTTTTTTTTGTCCCAAGGTTTTTCCGCGCTCATGTCGAGAAGAATGAGCTCTTTCTTGGCCTGAGCATAAAAATTTGTCGTAGCTGTGAACTGCGAGGCGCTTAAAATGAGATAGACAAAAGAAGAGGGCTTAGCGAGATAGGTAGCGAGCCTTTCTGCTTCAGCTTTTTTCAGCAGCTCCACACCTTCGAGATGCATCACTCGGTGGCTTCCAAAAAGCGACTGACTATGCAGCAGCTCGAAAAACTCATCAAAGGTGTGCTTCTCCTCACCCAAACGAAAGGTGTGCCGCTCTCCCTTATTCTGCCCAATAACTTGTATGGTAAGTTGAGCGATTTTTTCCACGATCTGCCGCCTTTCTGCCAAGTCAGGACAGATCACCATGTACGCATGCGAAAGATGATTGGGATAAGCCTCTTTGAGATGATTTTCAAATGCAGGCAGATTTTGGTACTTCAAACGACTCCCCACTGGAAGTTAAACTCTTGGATCAGATCTGGATGTAAACTATGGTGCACAGGGCACTCATGCGCAATCTTCTCAAGGCGCTTCTCAATCGCTTCATCAAACTTATGCGGCGATGTAAAGTCTAGCTTGATCTTGCCAATCCTTCTAGAGGGTAAACTCTGCATCTCTTTTGTGACACGCACTTTTGTGCCTTTAAGTTCTATCCCCTGTTTTGCAGCATAGATGCCCATAATCGTAAGCACACACGAGCCCAACGCGACTCCTACGAGATCCGTAGGTGAGAAAAACTCTCCTTTCCCCTGATTATCCTTGGGTGCATCGGTAAAAATCACCTCACTGCTCTCCACGTGCAGGCAGCGCGTTCTGAGCGCTCCCTCATATTCGATCTCAACTTGTGTCATCGGCTTTTCCTCTCATTTACTGGTAGAGGTATATACCTCATAAGCTATTTACCATGAAGGTTTTCATTAGCTTATGAAGACGCAGTTCTTAATAGAGAAGAAAAAGATTAAGATATTAAGATTAACCAAAGAGGCACAGAGTTAAGAGAAGATTGTTTTTTCGCGGGCGAAGCAAAAAAACAATACCCTCTCGGCTTCGCCGACGTTTACGAGGCGAGGAAATGTCCTTTTTTTTACTCTGTGTTCTCTGTGCCTCTGCGGCTAATCTTTCTTAGAATTACAATTCACAATAAACTAAATAATTACTTGACAGAACAGCTAATTACTACTATTATTAAGTTTAAGAGAGTATTTAAAACATATGTTCCGCCGCTTCAAGAAACCAGAAAAAGCGCCAAAGAAGCCCGCCAGCCGTCCGAGTCCTGCCCAAAAGAGCGCAGAACCCGAAAGCAAAAAGGCCTCTTCGCACAAAATTCTGACTGCTGAAGGCTGGAAGCGGATGATGCTTAAGAAGCTGTCTTAAAACATGATCTTTTAGAGATTTGAGAAGCTTTTAGAAAAGATCGCTAAAAGCTTCCAAAGGGAAAGTAGAGCAGAAGATTGCTGCTATACCTCAAGCAAAAACAGTAACTTAATAAGAACCTGGCAAATGGACGTAACAGTTATTTGTACGGCTTATTCAGATACGAGCTGAGGCTATGGCAGCATTCTTCTGCTTTTCTAATTCCCCTCTTTTTGCTACTATCTCGTTCTTTAATTTTTAAATTAAAGGGCTAGATATGACAAAGATCGATCTCAAGGGTAAACGCGCATTTATTGCAGGTATTGGCGATGATCAGGGCTACGGCTGGGCTATCGCAAAAGCTCTCGCTGAAGCTGGCGCCGAGATCATCATCGGCACATGGACCCCTCTTCTAAGAATTTTCACCACCGCTTGGGCTCAAGGTAAATTCGACGAATCACGCAAGCTATCTAATGGCAAGCTGATGGAGTATACTAAGCTCTATGCGCTAGACGCAGCTTTTGACAAACCCGAAGATGTGCCTCAAGAGATTCGTGAAAACAAGCGCTATCAAGATGCTGCGGGCTATACCATCTCTGAAGTGGCCGCTGCCATCGCCAAAGACTTTGGAAAAATCGATATCTTTGTGCACTCGCTTGCCAATGCTCCAGAAGTTAAAAAGCCCCTTTTAGAGACCTCACGCCCAGGCTACCTAGCTGCGATGAGCTCTTCTGCCTACTCATTTATCAGTCTTTTGGCCCATCTAGGACCCCATTTCAATGAAGGCGGTTCTGCCCTCTCCCTTACCTATATCGCCTCAGAAAGGGTGATTCCAGGCTATGGCGGCGGTATGAGCTCAGCTAAGGCTGCTTTAGAAAGCGATACGCGTACACTGGCTTGGGAAGCAGGCCGCAAGTGGCAACTGCGTGTAAATACGATTTCTGCCGGCGCCTTGGGCAGCCGTGCAGCTAAAGCCATCGGTTTTATTGAAAAGATGATCAATTACGCAACAGTAAATGCCCCGCTGACTAAAGAGATGTATGCAGAAGAAGTCGGCAATAGCGCTGCCTTTCTCCTCTCCCCTCTTGCCTCTGCCATTACTGGCGTGACGCTTTATGTTGATAATGGAATGCACGTGATGGGCATGTCGACAGATAGCCCGACGCTCGTCTAAAAATCTGGACAAAAAAAAGCTGCGATCAAATCGCAGCTTTTAGATTCTTTCGGTAAATTATCAATTAACTATTCCTGCTCTTTCTTTATGAGCGAATAAAATAGTGACTGATCTCGAAGGGCTCTTTTCATATCAACGGAAGTTTTGGAAAGCCTTTTTTGTTCGTCGCGAAGCAGATCGTTGTAGATATACTTTAAGTTGCTGATTGTTTTACTACCGACTTTCCAAATCAGGCCTCGTGTTTCTTTACCAGTTTGGGCATACGTACTCAAAGCTAACCTTGCGTAAAGCTTACCGTTTGGATCGTATTTTACAATTAAACTCTGATCGATATCAGCACATATCTCTTTTTTGTGAGTCTCAAGCAAATCTCTACGCGCGGCTAAAAGCTCTTCTTCAGAATACATGACCCTCAGGGGATCTTGTAAGCTAAGACCTATCCCAGCCTGTGCATCTTCAAACATGCTCTCTTGCAGAGCATCATCATTTCCATGAGACAAGTATCTGATAGGAGCTGCTACTCGCGCTTCATATTTATTCTTTTCATTTACTAGCTCTTGTACATTCGTCAAAATATATTCTTCTAAATCTTCTCGGAGATATTCCGTGTCTCTCCATATGTAGTTTGCAAATCGAGCGCTTAGGCACACTTCAGCTACGTCTGAGGGAAACTCATTGAACCCATCTATCGATCTGATAATTTGTTCTCGCTCTTCTATTGTGAATTTTGATTGAAGTTGCGCTTGCACGCTAGCGATAGCCAATTTTGGTTCGAGTGTAGGAACTGGTTCGGAGGGTTTTCTTGTGCGAGAAAAAGGCCACTGGAGTAAAGAGCCAATAAATGATAAAGCTCTCTTTACTGCTCTTGCAGCTTTGGCAAAAAATCCGGTTGATTCAGTCGATTCATAGGATTTAAGTCTGGCGTCATATGATTCGCTGAACGATTCAAGTCGTGCTTCAAATGGCTCAAATGTGCCATATGATGACATAGAGGCTTTATTCGCCAATAACTTAGAAGAATCAATTAAATTACTCATAATAAACACCTTTATTGTTTTATAAATTAATTATATCATAATATTAAATTTATTAATACTTAATTATATTAATATATAAACAGCTTAATATTAGATGTTTAAAGGCGGATGCCGCCGGCAATTTCGAGGTTTTGGCCCGTGATATAAGCTGAAGCAGGATCCATTAGGAAAGAGACGGCGCGAGCCACCTCAGAAAAGGAGGCCAGACGCCCCATAGGAAGGCTATCGATATCCTTAGGTAAATCTACGGATTCTTCCAAGTACCCAGGGGATACCATATTGACCCTTACTTTATGAGCAGCTAGCTCTTTGGCGAGGGAGTGCGTGAGCAGCCAAAGGGCTGTTTTGGTGAGGTCATAGCCAAAGGCATAGGTGCTTGCTCTAAATTTAGAACAAGCAACCATGCCGATGGTCAAAATTTCGCCTTTATGTCGAATAATTGATGGGGTTAATGCTTGAATTAAGCTAAGCGCAGCTAGGAGGTTAGTTTGTAAAAGCGCTTGCAGTTCTTGTGGGGGCGTATTTAAAGCTGAACCACGCGCAAAGTTGCCTACGTTGTAGACTATGCTTTGAGTATCGGGAAATTGTTTCAGATAGCGGGAGGTAAATTCTTGGGTAGTTTCTAAAGAACTGAACTCCCCTTGTATAGTCTCTGCCTTAACGCCTTTTTGATGGAGCTCTTGGATGAGTTCTTTAGCTGTCTGCTCACTTGTTCGATAATGGATAATGAGGTCGCGTCCTTGAGAGGCAAGTGCTAGTGCTATTTCGCGGCCAAGCCCTTTTGCGCCACCCGTGACTAATGTCCAGGCCATTCATGCTCCATGCGAACAAAACTCGCTTTTGCCATAGGCAGAGCAGCGGGCTTTTCAATAGTTAGAACTGCGCGCATAATTGGAAACTCCTCGCCAAGTGTGTGCAAAATCTCCTGCGCGAGCGTCTCCATCAATCTAAAGTGGCGTTTTTGTGCCACCTCAACACAACGTTGCATTAAGGCAGCGTAATCTACTGTCTCTTCCAATCGATCAGATTGCAGACGTCCTTCGATTTCAACATCAACTTCAAGAGTAAGCAAGATCTTCTGCGGCGACTCGAGTTCATGCGGCATAACACCGATAGAACTTAAAACTGATAGCTCGCGAAAACCGAGTGTCATCTTCTGTTTAATTGAGGTAAGGTGCATGAACCTATTCTCACTATTAAGAGGGTTTTGATTTTCGATGATTTTTGTGCAGTTCTGGGATTGGCTTTTGAGGATAATGTTAAAGCACCTAGCCGAAAAAGCCAATTCTGGAAATGCCAAAAATGGCGAAAAGAAGAACTCTTTGAATAGGGGGATGGGTTCATAGCCCCAATTGTAGATTATCGCATTAAATGTCTACCATGCTAAATTGAGTTTTACCAAAGGAGACCTTTACCATGCGTCTAAAAGCCCTATTCGTTTTGCTCTTGGCACTCTGTTTGCCTCTCATCAATTTTGCAGCCGAACTCCCCCCAGCGCCTATTCTTACGCCAGATGACCAACAAGAAGCTCCAATTCCAGGGCAACCGTCGACAGTAGAAGAAACTCCCGTTCCTCCCACTTATGAGCATGCGCTAGGAAAAATGCTGCTAACCTTATTAGGGCTGCTCCTGCTGATTATTTTGACTATTTGGATGTTACGTCGCCTTGGGACAGGAAAAATTGGGAAAGGCTCCGGTCAAACGATTAAAATTCTCGAACGCCGGCCGATCAGCCAGAAATCTATTCTCTATCTAATCGAAGTTGAAGGCAAACAAGTGCTTATCTCTGAATCTCAACTGGAAGTACGCAAAATTACCTCAGTTGAGGCTCAGCTCGAAACAGAATAGCCTATTTCTTCTTAGGCTTATCCTTTCCTGGACGCAAAAGCAAGAGGCGCATAGAATACTTTTGCTGCCGAGAGCTTTTCGAGTAAATTTAAGGAGAATATATGTCATCCCCCATGAGTGCTTTTAATGTGGTTTTCAACAGCCCACGCCGCCATCATCAGCCTGATGCAGATTCATACGCCGTAACAGAAGAATCAGCATCTTCAGTATCTCGATCAAGAGCTTGGTCCCGATCCCAATCCTCCCTAACCAATTCACCATCTTTGGATGCATTCGAAAGAAATCCGCCATTAATTAATGAAGGTGATTCGAAAAGGATTCTTATAGAGGAAGCCGCAAAGCTCCGAGAAGTTTGGAAAGGTTGCGAAATAATCCTCTCTCCTAACGGCCACTACATGCCTGTAGCTGAACATGACAAGAATGACACAAGACCTGAGATTTGGATGCAAAGTGAGAAAGATGAAAGTAAATCTTGGCGCGCCGTAAGCAAAGAACATGACTATAAACAGTATGGACTCAAAAAAATTGGTGGTGTTTGGGTAGATTCAAGGCTTAAATCCAACGCAAGCTCTCCAACATGCAATTCTCGCACGTGCGTTATCCTTTAGCACTTAAGAACGTTTCTTAAAAACCACAAAGAGCTCTTTAAAACCATAAAAAGGTAAAATCGTAAAAAAGGCTAGAGTTAGGATAAACGTTACATAGCCAAAAACGATAAAGAGCCCATCCTCTTCCAAAATCCCAATCGATATTAGCACAGCCGTTAAACCGGGAAGAAAATTGGTGCCGGGAGGCAAGGGAATTGCACATAAAAAACCACAGATCGCTAAAATGCATCCGTGAAAAACTTGCAATTGCGGATGTTGAATTAGAAAGTGACCACGAGGCTTGATAAATTTTTCAACCCGCTTAACGAGCTTTTCTGCCACAACAAATCCCTTGGCCAATGTCGATCCGCTCATCTTTCGCTTTAGTAAAAAATGGGGAAACCAGAGCGGGCGGCGCGTAGCAATGCGTATCCCATTCAAAAAGATAAAGCTGCCAAAAATAATAGAAAGGCCGGGCAAAAAGATAAAACAGACAAAAGGCAGTGCTAGAATGAGAATGATGAAAGCTTCAGCACGTACGTCGAGAAGTGCCACCAACTCTTTTAAAGTCAGATCCTTTCCTTTACAGACATCAGCTAAGCGCTGAAACTCAGTAGATAAGCGGTGCGACATAATTTGCACTCTATCGTGCAAACACACATTTGCGCCAGTTGCTTTTACAAAAGAAGTCTAATAGAGCTGTTAGCAGAGAGGAGCTGTGCGCACCACTTCATACTTGTTCATTTGATTACCATTAAACTCGATCTGCTCATTGCGAGTTCCGCGTGGCAAGAAACACCATGCGATGAAACAGACTGAATTTTCGCAATCTTCTCCATTTAACACTACTCGTCCATTAGCATCGCGCGCGCGATGCTCAGCTCGATAACGCGGATCGTCACGGAAAGTGGCTCCATCAAACCAAGCGCTTTGCACACGTGCAACAAATGCGCGTCCATCAAATGGAGAAAAAAGGCCTATCAGACACCCAACTTCTAGCGCCACCCAGAAAAGAGGAGTCATGAGAATTTGGCGCACAGGAGGCCAGATATACTCAACTGTTCCATTTGCCAGATTATAAACGAAATTTCCTAGCGTTTCACAGAAGCCCTTGTAAGCAAAGTCTTGTGCTAAGTTTGAAAATGCTTCGACGACTACTTTTGCAATAGCGATCAGGGTACGGAAGATATCTACGGCGATTACTGCCCCAGCATAAAATGGCGAGAAAAGACCAATCAGAACACACTTAACAAAGGTATCTCCACCGCCATTATGGTTATCGTAAAGGTAAAACTCACCGGTGGTTGTATCTTCAAGATAATGAAGCTCTAGAATTGGCGTCGGTAGCAGCGGCTGCGCTGCATCTTGTGTCGGTAGCGGCAGCGGTGTTGCCCCCCTTCTAGCTTCAACTTTTAAATCTCTTTTAAACTGACCTGTAGCCGGATTGACCTCTTTGACATATACGTGTTGCCAACGGGGATCAGCTGATCCACCAAGACAGGTTGGGAGACAAGAGGAGGAGACGCCAAAGCAGCTCATACTTCACCAAATTTAATTATTTTGTTAGTATATTTTACGTAATTAGATAGAATTAACTCCACTATTAAAAAGTTTTGTATTATATCAGCTACAGAGAATTAAATTTAAATTAATTTTTATCGAGTTTTTCAAAGAAAATACAGAGTTGCTCTTGTGTATAGCGCAAATGTTCATCCGTATGGGCACTTGAGATAAAGCATGTTTCATAGGGAGAGGGCGAAAAGTAGATTCCTCGATCGAAAAGAAAGGCAAAAAACTGCTTAAAAAGAGCGTGATCTAGTGTTTTGAGATCATCTTTTGATGAGGCTTTGTCTACCCCAAAAAAGAATGAGAACATAGAACCTTTTTGAGAGAGATAGACCTTCAATTTCTTGCGTTGAATTATCTCAGCAACGGGTTTCAGCAACTGATGAGTTTTGGCTTCGAGTTGGTCGTAAAACCCGGGCTTTTCCAATTCGCGTAACACGGCTAAACCAGCGCTCATCGCCACTGGATTCCCAGAAAGGGTACCCGCTTGATAGACATCGCCCAAAGGAGCAAGCCTTTCCATAATCTCTCGTTTACCACCAAAGGCAGCGGCAGGGAAGCCTCCTCCAATGATCTTAGCCAGGCAGGTCAGGTCCGGCTTAATGCCATAAAGCCCTTGGACGCCATGTAAACCCACTCTAAACCCCGTGACGACCTCATCAAAGATGAGCAGCGCACCCGTTTTCGCTGTTTCCTCTCGCAGCATCTCCAAAAACTCAAGCGTAGCCGGCACAAGACCCATATTTGCAGCAATTGGTTCAAGAATAACCGCGGCGATATTTCGGTTATCGCGCAAAAACGCGCGCGTCGCAGCGACATCGTTGTAAGGCATAGAACGTGTAAAGCGCACCATCTCTTCTGGCACACCGGCCGATCCTGGAGGCAGAAAACTTACGCCTGAGCCGGCACCAATCAATAGATGATCAGCATGTCCATGATAATTGCCATCGAACTTTAAAATGAGATCCTTACCGGTATAGCCACGGGCTAAGCGCAATGCGCTCATGGTTGCTTCCGTGCCTGAGGAGACGAAGCGGATCTTTTCGATGGAAGGCATGTGGCGGATAATCTGACTGGCTAAAATCTCTTCTATTTCTGTTGTGATTCCAAAAGAAGAGCCGTGATTGATTTGCGCAATTGCTGCACGCGCCACTTGCGGATGCACATGTCCTAAAATTAACGAGCCCCAGCTTCCACAGAAATCGATATATGTATGCCCATCGACATCCCAAATCGTATCGCCTAAACCGCGCGCAACTACCAAAGGCGTCATCTCCAAACTAAAAAATGCGCGCACAGGAGAATTCACTCCGCCAGGCAGCACTTGGCAGGCTCTTTCAAAAAGGGTTTCGCTGTTCGTTCGACTTTTTTTACTTGAAGACATGGTTTGTTATGGCGATTCTACTATCTACTTTTAAAAAAAACAACCTCGTGCGCACTTTTTTTTTAAGCCTTCTTCTGGTGCCAGCTCTGCTAAATGCCGCTGATCTATCCTATACGGTAGATTTTGAGGGGCTGGAAGATCCTGCTGCGCTTAAATCTGTTAAAGAGATCTCTCAGCTTCAAACCTACATTAGGAAACCTCCAGCATCGCTTAGCGCTCTACGCTATCGCGCAGAAGCGGACACAAATGACATCCTTAAAGTGCTGCGTTCACATGGCTACTATGAAGCTAAAGTCGACGTGCGTTTAGAAGAAGCCTACGATCGCATCCGCGTCATCGTTATTCTGACGCCTGGGCCTGTTTACACAATCGGCGAATACAATGTGCAACTCTTTTGCAAGGTGCCTGAAAATCCGGTTCAGTGTGCGCAATTTTCATTAAACGATCTTGGACTTGAAGTCGGTAAGGGTGCCGTCGCCCAAAACATTTTAAAAGCCGAGCTGAAAATCTTACAGCTGGTGGCAGACTGCGGATATCCTCTCGCCTCAATAGCCAAACGCGAGATGGTGGCTGATGGCGCAAGCAAAACGCTACATATCTCGATCGGGGTTGACACGGGTCCTCTTACGCATTTTGGTGCGTCTAAATTGAAAGGTGAACGGCGTGTTAAATCGCGTCTTATCGAACAAAAAATCGCTTGGAAGCAGGGCGATATTTACCAAGATAAACGCGTTGAAGAGACGCAAGCTGCACTTTTAGACACTGGCCTTTTCAGTGCAGTACTGATCACGCACGATGAGAAGCTTAATGAGCAGGGGCAGCTTCCCATGCAGATTGACGTCACAGAAAGCAAACACCGCAGTGTAAATATAGGTGCGAGTTATCAAACCGTCTTCGGACCCGGCGCAACTTTTGGCTGGGAGAATCGCAATGTAAGCGGGCTTGGACGAAAGCTCAGTTTACACGCAGACGTAACGCGCATCAGTCATTCTGGCATGGCCACTTATCACGTGCCAGATTTCTATAACCCGCACCAAGAGTTTGTCGGCCAAGCACAAGCGATGCATGAATCCATCACTGCATATTCGATGCGCTCTTATAATGCGCTAGGGCGTATCGAGAGAAAATTTGGGCACCGCTTTCGCGCATCTCTAGGCCTTAAAGGTGAAGAGCTCCTCGTGCGCGACAGCGTAGAAAATGGAAATTTTCCGCTAATCGAACTTCCGCTTTATTTCCGCTGGAGCTCGGCCGATAATTTACTTAATCCCACCACGGGAGCCACCTGGCAATACATTGTCACCCCCGCAGTCAATATGCGCAAAAATGCCAGGTTCTACTTTAGCGAAGAGCTCATCCAGTCGGTCTACTTTCCAGTTACCGAAAGTCGCTGGCTTATATTGGCTCAAAAGATCACCATCGGTTCAATTTTAAGCGGTAGACTTGGAGATGTGCCCGTGCCTCAACGTTTTCTGGGTGGCTCAGAAGAAGAGCTGCGCGGTTATAAATACCGCACGGTCAGCCCCCTTTTCCATCACCATAAGCCCATTGGCGGTAGATCAGCAATCTACTATTCGTTTGAAACGCGCATGCGTGTTTCTAAATCGATTGGCTTGGTTCCGTTTTTTGACGCAGGAAATGTCTACAAAACTGTTCTGCCGACATTTAAAGGTAAATGGCGTAAGTCGGTTGGCATGGGTGTGCGGGTCTTTTCTTTTATCGGACCGCTGCGTTTTGATGTCGGTATTCCGCTTGATCGAAGAAAAGGCCTCGATTCAAAATATCGACTTTTTGTAAGCATAGGACAAATGTTTTAAGAAAATGCGTAAATTTTTTAATCGAATATTTAAAATCTCAGCGATCTTCCTAGGAGTAGTCTTTCTGCTGCTCACAGTCTTCTTTGCATCGCTTCAAACTAGTAATGTAAGGCAAAAAATCCAAGAGTTGACGATCGCTTATGCAAAACAAAACTCTCTGGATCTTTCAATGGGTTCAATCGAAGGTGCTCTGCCATTTAGTTGGACTATAAGCGACATCTCTCTTAAGTGGGGAACTGAAGATAGTTTAAAGATAAAAAAAGTCAGAATCCGCTTCGATTTTTTTGCTTTTTTTAGACGCGCGCTCTCGATCGATTTCCTCATGCTCGATGAGGTCGAGCTCGCTTACATCGAAAATCCGGATGAATTCACCCGTCAAGATATCGAACGTGCACTATCTAAATGTTCAAATCTCCCTTGGAACATTCGAATTAAAACACTCAAAGCTCCTAACCTTAAGCTCGAAAATCTCACGACACAAAAGCGTGCAGCATTTGCCCTGCGCGCAAGCCTTCTTCTAAAAAATAAAGGCAAGACCTTTTTCGTCTCACTCAAAGCAAATGAGCTTCTGAGAGTTGAAAATTCTGTGCACTTAAGTATTCAAGGGGCAAGAGGTCAGATTATTGGCAATGCAAATGCAAACGTTACGAACATGCACGCCTTTGCTCCTCTTTTCAAATCGCGAGTTGAAGGGAATTTTAATGCTGCGATCAAGATAAAAGGCCCAAGAGAGAGTTTCACAACCCTTTTTACTTCTGATGCACCTCCTAGCGCAAAACCTATGCACGCTGAGATCCACGCTAAGATTCATAAGTTAAAAGTGCCGAACTATGCGATTTTAAACCGCGCCTGGAATTTAGATGGCAAGTTGCAGATTTGGCCAAATGCGCGCGCGGAAATTGCAAATTTGGAAGTTAAAAGTAATTTGATCACGTTGCATCTCAACGATCTAGTTTATGCAAAAGGCGAATTTTTACAGGGCGCGCTCAATTTTGAACTTGCAAACCTTGCGCTAATCTCATCTAGGCTTGAAGGTTCTCTTCAAGGGCATTCGGAACTGGCAGCCAAATCAATTCGTGCAGAGATGGAAAGTGCCGATATTAAAATTGCAGGACAATCCTTCTTCCCCCTTTCTGCCTCGTTAAGTGCTACGCAGGGAGAAAAATGGAGTGGCAGAATGCATCTTATGGGATATGAGACTGCTTTTCCTCTCAGCGTTGAAACCACCTTTCAATTCGATAAGCAGGCACTTCTGCTCGATGAAATTAGCGTCAAAGCCCCCCAAACTGAATTAAGCGGCAATCTAACTTTCGACTTAAATCCGCACTTGCTTAAAGGCTCACTTTACGGATATGCCCTGGACTTAAGTCTCTTTAAACAATTTATGCCCGAGGCGCAGCTTGAGGGTAGCATGGGATTAGATCTGCAGCTTTCTTCCCAAAACCTCGAGAATGAAAGCATCAACCAGCAGCTTGAAATGCACATGCTACTGAAAAACCTGCGTTTTCAAAACTGCATCGCACAAGAACTTTTAGTCGATGCCAAGTTACAAGATCTCTTCGGTGACATCGAAGGATCTCTATTTGTTGATGGAACGCAAGTGTATTATGCAAATGCGCTCTTTTCCGCGCTTTCACTTAACATATTGGGTGAAAAGGGCAAAGGAAGTTTCAATTTAAATACGCAGGGAAAATGGAAAGAGGATTTTGAATTACGCACATCTGGTGATTGGACAAAATCACAAGCTGATCTTTTTCTGCGCATCGAAACGTTATCCGGATATATGCAAAGGAATGCTTTCTTCTTGCAGCAGCCGTTCACCTGCTCTCTTTCATCAGATCATCTGAATATCAACGATCTCAAAATGCGCGCAGGACCGGGCACCTTTTTCACAGATGTCAAACTCTCTAAAAGTGAGTGCGACATTCATGTTGAAGCGGAACATTTTCCTCTTGACCTCGTGGTCTTGCCTAACTTTCTATTTAAAGGCACAACCACCTTTAGCGGACATTTAAGTGCCACACCAGAAAAGATCGAGGGAAAAGGCAACCTTGTACTTGAAGAAGCAGCGCTTTCACAGCAAGGTAAAAAGGTGCCTTTTCAAGCTAAAGGATCTATTCTAGCTCATATAAGCTCAAATGTGCTTCAGATCCATGGACAAGTTAGGGCCAAAGAAGATCAATTTTTAGAATTGAGCGCGACGCTTCCTTTAGAATATGAGCTTTTTCCGTTTGCCATCCGTCTGAATCGCACAGCGCCTTTATCAAGCGAACTTACAGCGGAAGGTAAATTAGAAGAGATCTTCGACTTTGTAAACACACATAGCCATCGCGCCACCGGCCTTATATCCACGCATCTTTTTCTCTCACACACACTGGATGAACCAAAACTGCTAGGCACCATTGAGTTGCAAAATGGCGGTTATGAAAACTACTTTACCGGCACAGATCTTAAAGAGATCAATGCCCAAGCCACTGCGAGTGGCCAGCAGATCGAACTTACCGCTTTTAGCGCTAAAGATGCGCAAGTCGGAACTCTTACAGCCAAAGGAGCACTGCAGCTTCTATCTGAAAAACGTTTCCCTTATTTCGTTGAAGCACAACTTCAAAGCTGCCGTTTTATTAATTTGAATCTGCTCAGCGCACAATTCACAGGGCCAGTGGAAGTTACGGGCAATCGCGATGGCGCACTAGTGAAAGGCACTTTAACAACGACCAAAGCTGAGCTCAATATTCCTGAAAAAATGCCGCTAGATCCGCCCGTATTGCCTATTACCTTTATCAATGAACCCGCCCATCTCACCACCTTTCAATTGCCGCCCGTTTTTCCTCTGAAGCTCGATCTGCAACTTTCTTCTCCAGATAAAATCTATATCAAAGGCAAAGGGTTAGACTCCGAGTGGAAGGGTGCAGTGCATCTCACGGGAACAAACATGACGTTTAACGCTGCAGGCACGCTCACGTTGATTAAAGGCGACTACCTCTTTGGCGGTAAAGTTTTTACTCTGACACAAGGCGAAGTGACCTTCACTGACAAAGCAAACTTATTCTCTTATCTCAGTTTGACAGGCACGCTTCAACTTCAAGACACGACCATCTTCGCCCATCTGCAAGGACCTTTGCTCTCCCCTACCCTTACCTTTGAATCATTGCCACATATGCCCACAAGCTCTCTGCTATCATTTATTTTATTCAATAAAGATATTTCTGAGATCTCTCCTTTCCAAGCCATTCAGATCGCCCAAACGATCGTTTCGATGTCCGGTGGAGCGGGTCCAGATGTGCTTGAAGCTATACGTAAAAGTTTAGGTGTCGATCGCCTCAATATCATCTCGGCTCATGATGGTAGCGATGCCATCTCTGTCCAAATTGGCAAATACCTCACTCGTGGCGTGATGGTTACGCTTGTGCAAGGAACTTCTTCAAGCCAAATCCAAGTAGAGGTAGATCTCAAAAATGGATTTGTCCTCATGGCTGAAACCCAGGAAGAAGAAGAGGGAAAATTCACTCTAAAGTGGAATAAAAATTACTAACTCCGCTGCAAGTGTTCACCCAGAGTTAGAGATAGCAAATTTTCTATAAAAAAGAACAGGACGTGCAGGATCGCAAGCGATAGGATAAAAAGGATATTTTAACTATCCTTTATATCTTCCCTGATCCTGCATATCTTGTTGCATCGAAAAAGCGCACATATTGTGTTATTTTTTATTTTAATATAGAGAAACTTGACAACCTGGTATTCTTTCAGCTG
The DNA here is from genome assembly GCA_963700985.1 of uncultured Chlamydiales bacterium. Classification (GTDB taxonomy): domain Bacteria; phylum Chlamydiota; class Chlamydiia; order Chlamydiales; family Rhabdochlamydiaceae. The sequence continues at coordinate 354,743 of OY969554.1, read as the reverse complement.
CAACCCTGGAGTAATATCATGTTAGACACAGTCTTAGGAACACACGCTTCCCATACTCTCAATCCTTATCGAGATATTCACCCTGGATATCAGGTTATTGAAGTGGGCGATCAGTACGAAACTCACATGCTCAGGCTTATTTATGAAAATAACGCCCAGCAGGAAAAAACAAGTGAGCAACTCAATCTGCTCAACGACATGATGACATTCGTGATCGATCTAAAAGAAAAAAAACAAGTGAACGAAGTTAAAATGCAGCATACTGTGGATGCACTAAATGAGCAGTTCCCTGACTTAGGCTTCCAAGATTTTATTGAAACTCAGGCCAGCTTTACAAAAGAGCAGTGGGATCATCGAATTGAGATGATTACGCGCAAAGAGAAAATGCTCTTTTCGACCATCTCTCCGGATATGGCGAAACTAGAGGGGCTGATGAGCGACAAGAATAAAGTGCATGAGATTCTAACCAAGATGATCGAGCTGCTCAATCAGGGCACAACCTATATCATCAGGAAGACCGGAGGCGGATGAGCACGCTGAATCTCGAGCAAAAGACCTCTTGGACTAAAGAAGAACAAGAAAACCTCTATGCCTCGGGTTTTAGTAGTTACACATCTGGAAATTTTGCCCAGGCCTCAACACTTTTTTCTTCGCTTGTGCTCGCAAGCCCCTTCGAAGAACGCTATTGGCGCGGGCTTGCCTCTGCACAGCAGATGCAGGCGCGTTATGAAGAGGCGCTGCGCGCGTGGGCAATGGTGGCGCTTATCGTAGATAATGACCCACTCCCCCACTTTCACGCAGCCGAATGTCTTACGAGTCTGCATGATCGTGAAGAGGCGTTGAAGGCTTTAACAATGGCCGAAGGTCTTTTGAAGGAAGGTGAGGCCGAGCTAAGAGACAAAATCGAGTTACTTAAAAGGATACATAACCATGAGCGTTAGACTATCTCCTGTCACTTCTCATCCAATGAGTTTAGAAGCGCTGATCGGCTCAGAAGCTCAAAAAAGTTCGCTCTCCCCTGCATCTGAAAGTCTATCAGATGGCAGTTCGCTGATCCACGAGAGCTATAAGCCTTCTATGCCTATGCTTGCGCCGCCAACTAGAAATGCTCAGCAAAATCCTGGCCAGCTTTCCTATAATGAAACGATTGTAGCCATTATCGCAACGCTAGAAAAGATTCATGCCGCTGGCAAAAGCATTAACTTGAATCAAAGCAATCACTTCGAAAACGTACAGAAAAATGTTGCTGAGCTGCAGAAGCAAGAGCTTGAGAAGATGCAAGAGGCCGCTAAAAAAGCTCAACAGAGCAGTGTTTGGGGCTTTCTTCAAACCATCGGAGCCTATATTCTTGCTGCCATTCATGCTGTGCTCGGTGTATTTTTGATCTCGGAAGCTCACATACTCGTCGGTGGCACGATGCTCGCATCGGCCCTCATCGCTGTGGCTAACCTGGCGTTTACGCAGACTGGCTTTTGGACTTGGCTCTCAAACTACATGGCCAAGGAGAATGAAGAACTAGCCTCCAAATTAAGCGCAATTATTCCTGGGGTCATTGGGCTTACTGCCGCGGCCCTAGGTTTTATTGGCACGTGCGAGATTTGGAATATGCAAAACCTCGATTGGGCTAAGTATGCACTGCTGATTGGAAAAACCACTTTAGACTTTGCGCAAGGCGTCAGCTCAGTTGCCAAAGGTGTTTCAGATTATCAATTAGGCCAGTCCCATTCTGAGCATGTTCTTATTGAAAAGGACATCGAGTTATGTGGACACGTTAGCGAAAAACTTATGAAAGATATGGAGCAGATGATGAAGACTCTGACTCAGTGCACCTCAAAAACTGCACAGATCGTCAAGATGTCCATCGATGCCAGCCAAAAAGCATTACAAGTTTAACTCAAGGAGAATTTATGTCAGAAATAAATGCAATTAGAGCAACTTACTACAAGATCGCAGCTCTCGCTTCTCAGATAAATCTAAATAACGATCTCTTATCAGAAGCGCGCATGGACGAGCTCGATCGTCTTTTCCAGGAAAAAGCAGGCAATATCAACGCACAAGCGTGGAATTCTCTTCTTTTTGGGTTGACGGGTTTCAGCCAAGCTTTGGCTCCAGCTCTCGGGGATACTCTCGGTGCTGTTGCTAAAGTTGCGGGCAAAGTCCTCCCCAGAATGGGCGAAGTAGCGAATACGTTCAAAAAGAGCGAAGAGACGCACATCGATGCCGGCATGTCCAAAATTCGCGACCACCAGAAACCTGCAGCAGAAAAAGCTGATAGACAGGTTACGGATGCCGCCGCGCAATTTGCAAGAGCTCTTGAAAACTTGGCACAAGAAGATAACCGCCAATACAGTTCATCTGTAAAATAACTATCGGTTCAGCTTGCGTCATTAACCTGAGATTCTCTAAGATCGAGCTTTGGGAGTATGAAACTTAAGCTCCCGCAAGTTCATGGAAGAAAGCAACAACAACAATAATCATCTTTTTCAGAGAGTCGCAAAACGACTCTCTTTTTTTACGGCAACCGGCGAATACATCACGTTAATCGTAGATGTAGCTATTGCTACGATCAAGCGTCCTCCCGCTTTTAAACTCGTTCTCAAACAGCTCTACGATGTGGGCGTAGCCTCCCTTCCTGTGGTCGCTATTACGGGTTTTTCCACCGGTATGGTGCTTGCTGCACAATCCTTCTATCAATTAGCCGATAAGGGACTCTCTGGAGTTACTGGCATCATGGTAGCCAAAGCCATGATCACAGAGCTCGGTCCGGTCCTTACTGCATTCATGGTAACTGGTCGCGTCGGAGCTGCGATGTGCGCCGAACTGGGCACGATGCGCGTAACCGAACAGGTCGACGCCTTGCAAACGATGGCCATAAACCCTAACCGCTACCTCATTGCACCTAGGTTAATGAGTGGTATTTTCATGATGCCGCTTTTAACGCTCTTTAGTATTGCCATGGGCATCTTCGGTGGCTATCTCATTACGGTCTACTTTTTCAATATGGCGCCTGTGAGCTACTTCGATCCTATGCGTACGCATGTCACCATGTTCGATTTGACCACCGGAATTATAAAATCGTTTCTCTATGGCATTCTAATTATGACTATCGCCTGCTATAAAGGGATGACCACTACTGGTGGCGCTGAAGGTGTAGGACGTTCAACCACAAACTCGGTGGTTATTACCTACTGCTGCATTCTGTTGCTGAACTTCTTCTTAACTGTAGCGCTAAACGTGATCCATGAGCAAATTTCGAGGGTTGTGGGATGATTCAGATTCGCAACCTTTGGAAAAAATATGGAAAGCTGCAAGTTCTGGCAGGGCTAGACTTAGATGTTAAGACCAGTGAAACACTAGTCGTGCTTGGCCGCTCGGGCGTGGGAAAGAGCGTGCTGCTTAAGCATATCATTGGCATCTCTAAACCCGATGCTGGCCAAATCGATGTCGATGGCATACGAATCACTGATCTCTATGGTCCTGAACTTTACAAAGCCGTGCAGAATATGGGCATGCTCTTTCAGGGCTCTGCGCTCTTTGACTCCATGAACATCGAAGAAAATATCGGTTTTTATCTGACCCAGCATGGCGATACTAAAACCGGACAAAGATACAGTAAAGCAGAGATCAAAGAGCGCGTCGATCACGCGCTTGAGATGGTGGGATTGCAAGACACCCAACTAAAAATGCCCTCCGAGCTTTCTGGTGGAATGCGCAAACGGGCTGCTCTTGCCAGACTGATCGTCTATCGCCCCACAGTTATTCTCTATGATGAGCCAACCACGGGCTTAGATCCAATTACCGCTATGCAAATCAATAGCCTTATTGTGAAAACTCAACAAGAATTAAAGGCCACCAGCATCGTCGTCACTCATGACATTCTTTCTTCGCTCTTTGTCGGAGATAGACTTGCGCTGATCGAAAATGGTAAGATTGCTTTTATAGATAATCCAGATGCCTTTATGAAAATCGACGATCCAATTATAGAGTTCTTAAGAAAGACAATTTCTCAAGACCCGAGAAAATTCAGGGAGGAATTAGATGGGCAATAACTCAGTCAAAAACATGCTAATAGGCATTTTTGTTATCGCTGCATGCTCCTTGCTGATAGGAATTGTCATGTTTCTCAAACCTTCTGTGGGTGATGGAAAAAAGACTCTCTATGTGCGTTTTGCGAATATCAATAAAATCGATCTCGGCACGCGGGTTACCTATGCCGGAAAGCCCGTGGGCGAAGTCGTGGCCATCTCTGAAATTTACCATGCAAGATCACAGCCGGTCGACACGGAAGGACGTTTCTATTTCTATCAACTGACTTTGAAAGTCGACTCTAGCGTAGTGGTTTATAACACCGACGACATCTCTCTTCAGACTTCTGGTCTTTTGGGTGAAAAGTCCGTGGCGATCATTCCAAAACGTCCCCCAAAAGGAATCACACCAAAGTTAATCACTAACCAGCCCATCTATGCAAACTCCCTTGATCCAATCGATCAAGCCATGAATGAGCTCTCGCGTGTCTCAAGTAAAATGAGCATAACGTTTGATGAAGTCACTAAGTGGCTTAAACAATATGGCGATGATGTCGGCTGTGCTGTGAAAAGCTTCGGCAGCGCGATGACCCAGGTCGATCAGATGATCACCAGTGTTAATCAGCAAAATCTCATCCAGACAATTTCTGAGACTGCATGTCAGCTTAGAGATACTATTACCAAGATCCACGAAGTCATTTGTGATATGGATGAAAAAGGTACCTTCACAAACTTGGCGGCTACGGCTAAAAACCTCAAACAAGCCACAGGCTCGATTGATGTGATTGCGCAAGATCTGGTAGATGGCAAAGGCACGATTGGTAGATTGCTCAAATCTGACGATCTCTATCTGCGCTTTACAGCTGTGATGAGTAAAGTCGATACGCTTATGAATGACGTCAATCAATATGGCATTCTCTTCCACCTCAATAAGAGCTGGCAGCGCACACATCTTCAGAGGGTAAATCTACTCACTTCTTTAAACACACCCGAGAGCTTTAAAAGCTATTTTGAGCAAGAGGTCGACCAGGTAAATAGCTCTATGCAGAGGATCTCAATGCTGCTTGAAAAAGCGGAGCTGACGCCAGAACGAGAAGTAATCCTGCAAAACGACCTGTTCAAAGATGACTTCGCCGAGCTGCTTCGCAAGGCAAATGAACTGGCCGACAATCTAAAGCTCTATAATCAACAGTTGATGGAGATGCAAAAGTAGATGGATACGCCGCCTTATGCACATTTAGCTAAGGGCACCCTGCTGATCGCGAATCCAGACATCGATCAAGGGCTCTATTTCCGCGCTGTGCTCGTGATCTGCGAACATAGCCCTAGCGGCTCATTCGCCCTTATGATCAATAGGCCGCTTGAAGTTGAGCTCCCCGAAGACATCATCAATCTTAAACAAGTCGCAAATCCCCATGTCCAGATCCGCTCAGGCGGCCCCATTCAACCTAACCAGATGATGCTTCTGCATTCATCTGATCAGCTCACCGAGCAGACATTGAAAATCTGCGAAGGCGTTTATCTGGGTGGTGATCTGCAATTTCTACAAGAAGCGATTAGCAACCCCGAAGGCCCCCATATACGCCTCTGTTTCGGTTACACAGGCTGGGGTGCAGGACAACTTGAACGTGAGTTCATGAATGGAGGCTGGTTTCTACATCCTGCCTCGGCCAAGCACATCTTTGAAACCCCACCTGAGAAAATGTGGCAGGCGATCTTGCGCGAAATGGGCGGAAAATACGCCACCCTCTCCATGATCCCCGAAGATCTTTCTCTAAATTAGGAAATAGTAAGGCGGAAGGAAGAATGAAGAGGGAAAGAATCTCCTTTTTCAAAAATCATCTCGCAAACAAAGATCCTTGTCAAAAGCCCGAATCCCTCTAAACTTTTAATCTTATTGTTGTTATCTTTTCTAAGAGCTTAACTCTTATGTCAAAAAAAATTCTTATGATAGCTGGACCTAACGGTGCTGGCAAAACAACAATGACCCTTGAGTTCATTGCTGATCGTTCAATACTTTATGAATTTATAAATGCCGATGAGATTGCCAGAGGACTTGCACCTTTAAATCCCGAAAGCGTGGCTTTGACTGCCAGTAAATTAATGATAAGAAGGCTCAAAGAACTTCTCGATATCAATAAAAGCTTTGCATTCGAATCAACCGCTTCAGGAACAAATTACGTGAAGCACCTCAAGGCAGCAAAATCGAAAGGGTATGAAATCAATCTTACTTTTTTATGGCTTGCAAGTCCCGATCAAGCAGTAAAAAGAGTTGCTCAGAGGGTGAAGCAAGGAGGACATTTTGTCCCAGAAGAAACGATAATAAGACGTTATTATGCTGGCCTCAAAAACCTTCTAACATGCTATCTACCCATTGCAGATACAGCAAATGTTTTAGACAATTCCTCTGAAGAGTCCTCAAAGAGGCTAATCACTAGGAAAAATATCAATGGTTCTATAGATATCTTTGATAGAACCATTTGGAAAAAATTGGAGAAAACTGCTTATGAGCGATGATTTTAATGAAAAAATATTAAAGGCCCATGAGCGCAGTTTTCAAAGAGCTTTTGAAACTGCGGTTCGCACTGGTACTGCTCTTGTTTTTACTCGAAATGGCAAGGTCGTGGAGATCAAGCCACCTTATCGATACAAGTTAGTCCCGATCAAGCCTGCCGCAAAAAAAAAGAAGCGCCAGTAGACAAATCCCTTTTTCATCCTTCTTACTTCCTACTTCATCTTTTTTCAAGCGGCTGGTTTGAGCTCGATTTCGCGCAGCGCAAGCTGCCCTAGCAGTTTATGCACCTGTTCCAAGATAGCTTTGCGATGGCTTTCGAGTTCGGTTTGGATGATCGAAGAGGCATTGACAATACGCAGCAATCTATTTGAATCGATGGGCCTTTCACGGATAGTAAGTGCAGGCGAATAGAGCATCCAGAGGAAGAACTCTTTATCTTCGCGGCCCCAAGCTTTGCCCTCTAGCATCTTTAAAAAGGCAAAAAAACCGGCAGCGGTAGACTCACCGATGTCGATGGCATCTTTGCAAGTAAAGCTCATTGAATCGGGTTTGACCATTTGGATGAGCTTCATAAATAGGAACTGATAGAAGATCTCGATGAAATCCATGCGCTGTTTTCTTGAGAGTGTCGTCTCAGAGGAGAAAAACAGCTTGTGAATCAGTTCAAGCGCCTCGCTAGTAAAGGCATTGATCTCTTGCTTATTTAGAGAAGGAGGGAAAAAATAACCACTAGCTTCTCCACTGGCGATCTGATCGATGAAGCTGGCGATAAAAGCTGCGGCATCTGCCTGCATTTGATAAGGCCCTGTCTGATTGTAAAAATCCGTATTTTTGCAGATGGTAATTACGGTAAGTGGTTTTGCAAACTCCGCTTCATTTTGCATCTTTTCCAACACGCTGCAACGCGCATGCTCTTGCCAAGAGGTGCGATCTTGTAGATTAAAAAGCAGGTGGCGTTGTCCATGCATCTGTGTTTGCAAAGCTCTTAGAAAACCTCGAAACTCTGGCGCCACTTCGACTTTATCGATGATCTCTTGATGCACAGGCGCAGGGATGCGTAAAGTCGTCAAATGAAAATCTTTAAATGTAAGCGTATAGAGTTGAGATGGAAAATTCTCTTGCGAAAGCGGATCGAAGCCCTCATGTGCCGCACTTTCACGGAAAAGATCGAGGGTTTTAAGTAGAGGCCCATTGGGATAATGTTTCAAGATCTGACGGATCTTGGCATCATCTTGTAAGAATTCATTCCAAATTGCGGGTCCTGAAGCTTTCTTCTCGTTTGACTCCCCTCTTTCAATCAGATGCTTAATAAACGCCACCGTTTCTTTATGGCTGCCAATGCGTGTAAAAAATGCTGCGCAAAGCGCATGCGTTAAATTGAGCAACACGCTGGCGAAATGATCTAGCTCACCCTGCTCTGAAACATAATTCTGATAATCTTCGGAAGTGAGAGCGGAGCGCAAAAAAGTGTGGAAATCGATGAAATAATTGGTGCAGTTTTTGCCGCTGTCCGCCGGCATACGATTACGTGCATTTGCACAGAGCATAAGTGCCATAAGCGCGCTATTGAGCGCGGCTACGAAATCACGCTCCTTATGACGCATTGCTTCCTTATAGAACTCATCTATTTGAAAGGATACTTGACGCAGAATCTCTCTGGCGCTTACGTAAATGTCATGGTCTTCGACCATTTTGATCTTTAAAAGAGGATCATCGCCTTCAGGACCACTCAATGCTTCATCAAACTCTCCAACCAAGCGAATATGTCGTAAAAGGTTAGGATTGAAAAAGCGCTCTCCGTTTTGTTTGCGGATATAGAAGAGCTCATACTCTTTATCTCGACGCACGGTTTCTAAGTCTTTGAGGCTACGACGTTCGCCACTGATTGTTTCTTCAGATTGGCCTTGTTCCCATTCTTTTTCCCAGGGTTCAGCTCCAGCGTTTGCTCCGGCTTTAGCACCTGCGCCCTTATGAAAGCGTTTGACGACTTTGGTGAGATAGAAATTTTGCAACTCTTGATACTCTTTGAGCTGCACGATTTTTTCACTTGGAATAGCGTTTTTAAAGAGTGAGGTATATTTATCCATTTTTTGGGCAGCTTCACCTGCCAGAACCATAATGGCCTGAACGCCGCGCTGCAGTTCGGGGTCTTTAAGCTCACCCTTTTCTCTTTCATAAAGATGTTCGAGGTAATTGTGAATCACCCGAAAGGTCTCTTTCACAGCTTCGCGATTTTCAACAATATGCGAAGCATCGAGCCAATTAGCAGACTTACTTTCTTCAAAGTAAACGGATGATAGATCTTTATCCTCTTCCATAGGAGAAGCGGGAATATCGAGTTCGGCCATGCTAGAGAGGTTATCCACCGCCTCCATCATCGTTAATGCGCTAGTTTGATCTTTGCGAAGCCGTTTATTCTGCATAACTCCTCTTTCGAGCCGATTAATCTAATTATTAAATCAAATTCTTTTAATAATCAAACTATTATAACTATTTAATTTGATTATTAAATTAAACAGATTGAAAGTTAAGGAGATAAGAAATGAGAAAGAGATGAGAAAAGCACTGCTGAGAATAACGCGGCACCCGGAAGGGTTAAAGCCCAGGCAATTCCAATTTTTTTAGGAGTGGCCCAATTCACCTCTTTTTTGGATTTAGCGGCTCCCACACCTGTCACGCTGCCAACGATCATTTGAGTTGAGCTCAAAGGCATTCCTAAAAAGCTGGCTGTTAGAATCACGCAAGAAGCGCTGAGTTCGGTTGCAAAGCCTTGAACCGGAGTAATTTTTGCGATATCAAAACCGACGGTTTTAATAATTCGAAATCCGCCCGCGGCAGTACCAAGGCCCATCATAAGCGCACAGAGAAGGATAACCCAGATGGGAATGATAGGTGCGCTCAAATACCCAGCAGAAAAAAGCCCCAACGTAATGAGCGCCATGCTCTTCTGAGCGTCATTAAACCCATGAGCCAGAGCCACCAATGCGGCAGATCCAATCTGCAAATAGCCGAAGAGCTTTTCCTTTTTGCGCCCCTTTGCATAAGACATGAGAAACTTCATAAGCAAAAAGGCAAGCACAAAGCCCACGATGGGAGAGACCACAAGTGGGATTAGAACCTTACCAATTATCCCATACCAGAGAACCATGCCAGGCCCACCTGCTACCCAGGCAGCACCGACGAGTCCTCCAATCAGGGCATAAGAGGAGCTGCTTGGCAGGCCGAAATACCAAGTGGCAATATTCCAGCAAATGGCGCCGATTACAGCACACAAAACAATGAGGGGCGTGGTTAAGCTTGGATCGATCAATCCTGTCGTGATGGTTTTAGCAACACCGCTCACTTGGGTGGCTCCAATCATATTTAAGATACCCGCCATGACAATTGCCGCAAATGGAGCTAGCACGCGCGTGGCAATAACCGTGGCTACTACATTGGCGGCATCATGAAAGCCGTTGGTGTAGTCGAAGATAAGCCCAAAAACAATAATGAGTAAAATGATATCGCCCATACCTTCTCCATATCAAGGTTGCCTTTTAAAGGATAGAAGGGTACACGTCGGATTAATGTTTATGGAGGATTTATGCGATTTGGTCTACTGGGTCTCTGTTCTCTTCTGGTGCTATCTTCGAATGCGGCCTCTGCTGCGGATATAAAGCCTCATAAGGCCAATCCCGGAGAGATCCGTGTCGTACCGGTCAACCCAACGCCTGAATCTGATAATGTGGAGCTTTTCATAGTCTTCCCTAAAGAAGGTGATGTTAAGAACTCAAACCCAGTCAACATGGAACTGCGCATCCAGGGCTATCCAATAGGCACAGACAGCGATTTTCCTAGAAGAAAAGAGATCTTTAACGATCCGGTTGGACAAGCTCTTCATATCGTCATCGACGATCGTCCCTACTTTGAGATCAATGAGTCTTTCATTATGGCCTTAGACGACAATGAGAACTACTTCGATCAATCATTAGATTTTGATCTTCCTTTTAAACTAAAGCCCGGTGCACACACGATTCGCATTTTCCCTGTGCGCTCTTACAATGAGAGCCTTAAAGGCGATGGCTGCTTTGTCTCTGGCACCTTCTATTTCCAGGACAAGGAACCATTACATGGCGTGGATCTTTCGGCTCCCTACCTCACCTACAATGAACCTCAGGGCGATTATGATTACAGCCCAACTGAGCCTATTTTACTCGACTTCTACATCACAAACTGCCAACTCTCACGTGACGGCTATAAAGTAGAACTCTCTATCGACGGCAAAAAAGAACGCGTCATAACCAGCTGGATCCCCTATTACATCTATGGTCTCAAAAAAGGCACTCATAAAATCCATCTGCAGCTGATCGATCAGAGAAACAAGCCCGTTTCCGGAGCTTACAACTCTGTCGATCGAGAAATCATCCTCCGCTAAGTGCTGCTGAAGAATTTCACCACCGAGATCACAGAGGAAGAGAGAAAGAATTGCTTCTTTCTTAATCGTGCCCGTGTGCGTGCCCGTGCCCGGCTCTCTTTCTTTTTCTTATAGACTTCTGCTTTTAAGAAAGATCAGGCACGCACACGCACACGGGCACGAATAAGAATGAATCGATCGCAATTATTGCTAGAAGTGGAAGCCGATGCTGCCGCCAGCTACGATAGCATCCATAAAGAGCTCATGCCGCTGTACGAAAGGGCCAGAACTCTTGTTATGGAAGTGAAAACGCTGTACGAGGTAATCCACAAAACCTTCGATAAAAAATGCACGGGCAAAGTAGTGCTTCATGCCCACTTTGAATAACCCGCCTACGCCTGCTTTGCTTATGTGTCTATGTACAAAGGGCCAATGGTCGTGTATGCGCAGGAAAGTATACGTAGGGCCAGCGCCTAAGTAGAGACTGGTGCAAGAACCGAAGAAGAAATTGTATTTTAAGCCTAAGCTCACGGGCGCTAGTTGTATTTTCGTCCTAGCACGAATGGTGTCGCTACCTGAACGAGAATGCCCATTGCTATAGGTGTATTGACCCCCAGCCCAAATGCTCAAGGATTTATATATCGATTGACCGAATTCGAGTTGATAGTCTCCCCACGCATCGTTATAGATCTTTCTTATCTTATGCGATGAAGGAACAAACGCCGCAGCGCGAGCGCTTACTTCAAAGCCAGATTTGACAGAGGAGCACTCTACGGCATTTAGCTGACTTGCTGCAAAACTGCTCAGAACTAAGAGAGATGCGCCTATTGCTAGGCTAGAACATTTTTTTGTAAGCATAGAAAATCTGGGGTTATTGTGTTTCATTTACTTCTCAATACCCCAAGACTCGTCAACTTGCAAATGTTTTATTTAACTTTCATCAAAAATCGAGAAAAATCTAGTGGAAGGGAATTTTGCGCGGCATGATAATCCTGGGCATGAAGAAAATTTCCTAGTGAAGACAAGTGTGATGGGGTCACTACTTTTTTGGTAAATCATTTACAGGATATGTAGGATCGTAAACGACAGGATACGCAAGATATTTTCTCAATCCTATCCTTCATATCCTGCCTGATCCTGTATATCCTGTTCTCTTTTAGACTCAAGATTACTTCCCATTGAAAAGAAGTGTGATGGGATCGCTTTGCACACCCGAGGCATTCACACTCACTAGACTATAAATGTCGCTTTCATTTTTGTGGCGGTTCTGGTCGTTATACTCAAACGGCCCAGAGGCGCTGATCACCGCGATCTGGCTGCCGTTGCGGAAAAGAATGTAATCAACCACGGTTGTATCGATACTAGGGCTCCACTGCAGCTGATGGATGTATTCGGTTTGGGTAGCAAAGATCACTTTACGTAGCAGCCCAGTAAGATTTGATGGTGGTTGAGGTTGAGGTGGGGGTGGGGGTGCAGCCGGCACCATCACGATGGCCGACTGGATTGGAACTCCTGGCACATTATTAACTACATTTGTGGCGGTATCGATAATAGAGAGAGTATCGTTGTTACCTATTCCCACAAAAACAGACATTCCATCAGGAGTCGCGGCGATAGGGCCAGGATCAAGCCCTACGATGATTGGCGAACCGACTGCCAGCATTGTGTCCGTGTCGATCACAGTAACAGTATCGCTGTCGCCGTTGGTGACATACGCATATACGTGAGCGCCACCTTGCACAGTTGCTATGGCGATGTTTATTGGAGTGTCTCCTACGGTAATAGTTGCAACTACTGTATTCGTGGCAGTATTAATTACAGATACATTATCGGATCCGGTATTGACAACATAGACAGAGTTTCCATTCGGTGTGATGGCAACTCGAACAGGATCAGAGCCCACGGTGACGGTCGCAACAACGGTATTCGAAATTGTGTTGATCACAGAAACAGTGCCATCGGCGGCATTGGCAACATATGCCCGTTGATCGCTGGGCGTAATAGCAATGCCTTCAGGGCTGTGTCCTACGGGGATAGGCGCCCCAACTATTGTATTGGTACTTGTATCAATCACTAACACTTGGGCAGCATTGATAATTGTTGCATAGACAAAAGCGCCATTGGAAGTGGCTGCAACATCAAAAGCAGTATTACCGGTTATCGATATCGGTGCCACTAATGTACCCGTCAGAACATCAATGACTTCTATCTCGTCAGTTGCTGCCACATAAACTAATTCATGATCTGTCGGTGGAACGGTGGGAGGAACAACAGGAACGACCGTATAAACCATTCCGGTCGGATTCGAGAACGAACTGCCGATAGAAGCTGTTTGAGTGAAAGGAGTATCTGTCTCAAATACACCGACAAAACCATCATTTGCAGCGCCATGACTAAGAACATAGGCATTAACTCCAGCTTCAGAAAACAGATTCAAATTAGGCGTTAAAAGAGATGCGACAAAGATAAAACTTGCAGTCCAAGAACGTAACTTCATAAGTTTTTTCCATTTATAAAAAAAAATTATAAATTACACAAAAAGAAAATCTAGTGGAAGGGAATTTTGCACGGCATGATAATCCTCAGCATGAAGAAAATTTATCAGCAAGCGGGGTGGTTAACTCTGGTTGTGGGCGTTTTTTTTGGGCTTAAGCATTTCTGCTATAAACAGACGGATGGTTTTGCTCTAAACAAGATCTCTTCCCGCCTTGCATATGACGCGCGTTGGGAGTCTCCTGCTCATTTTAAGCAAGATGGGGGCCTGCGCACAATTTTGGCACAACCTTTCACTTATTTAGGCAAAGGTGCACAGTGTTACGTATTTGTCTCGCAAGATCAGCTATATGTGATCAAATTTTTTCGGGTAAGTCATATCGAAGCTCCGAGGTGGCTAAAAAACCTTCCCCTCCCCTCTTCACTTGAGCAATGGCGGCAGCAAAAAATTGCGATCAAAGAAAGCAAGCGCGAAAAAGATTTCTCCAGCTACCAATTTGCTTTTCAGCATCTAAAAGAAGAGACGGGCTTGATCTATCTGCATCTCACTAAAAGTGATAATCTAAGGCAAAAGATCCAGATCACTGACAAGGGGAAAATCACCCACACACTCGATTTAGATCAGATGGAATTCATTCTGCAAAAGAGAGCGAAACCTTTTTACGCGGCAATTGAAGAGATGATTCAAACGAATCAGATAGAAAAAGCTAAAAGTGCGCTCGTAGGACTTCTCCATCTACTCGCCAAAAGACACGATGCCGGTCTCACCGATAAAGATCCGGATCTTAAGACTAACTTTGGCTTAATCGATGCAGAGCCAATTCAATTCGATATCGGCCGTTTTAAGAAGGGTGAATCAAATAAGAAAAATGAGCCTTTTCAACATGAAGTGCTGCGCATCACAGACCACTTCAAACAGTGGCTACAGATGCGTCAACCTGAACTCGCTAGCTACTTAGACCAACAGATCCAAGCTATCCCTTAAAGTTAAGTAGATAAGACCAAGCTCTTTCGGTAAATCATTTACAGGATGTGCATGATCGCAAGCGACAGGATATGCAGGATATTTCTTCCATCCTTTATATCCTGCCTGATCCTCTCTACATCTTGTTCTGCTTTAGAATTAAATTACTTCCCGTTGAAGTTTAAGGTGATGGGTGTGCTTTGCGCGCCTGATGCGTTCACGCTCACTAATGTGTAAACGTCGCTCTCATTTTTATGGCGGTTCTGGTCGTTATACTCAAATGGCCCAGAGGCGCTGATCACCGCGATCTGGCTGCCATTGCGGAAAAGAATGTAATTGACCACGGTCGTGTCAGTGCTAGGGCTCCACTGCAGCTTGTGGATATATTCTGTTTGAGTGGCAAAGATCACCTTGCGCAGCTGCCCAGTGAGATTAGAAGGCGGCTGAGGCTGCGGGTTTGGCAGCACATTACCCATTGCCACACCACCTGGGATAGAGTCAATTATTGTAACTACCAAAGTAGCTTCATTTGTAGAAGTATCGATTACCGAGATATCACTATGACCATCAATCACAAACACCTGTTTTCCGTCAGGAGTCGCAGCAATAAACTGTAGCGCGTTCGCATTAGGAGGGGTAAGCGTTGTTACCGTTACCGGTGGAGAAGCGGCTGCATTTATAACAGAAACAGTGCCTGCGTTTGAGTTGGCAGTATAAGCATATGCACCAGGAGATAAGGGAGAAGGGGGACTCGGCACATTTGCTATGGTAACATCTAAAGGAACAGATCCTACAGTCACAGTAGATGAGATGGTATTCGTGCCAGCGTCAATCACAGTGATCGTATCGCCACTATCAAAGCCAACATAGGCAAACAAACCGTTAGGAGTGCTAGGAATGTTAGGAGTGGCGGCTATACCGGAAGGATCACTAGAACTAGTCCCAACTACAATATTAGTTACAAAACTCATCGTATTTGTGTCGATTACAGTAACAGTACCAGAACCAAAATTGGAAACATACGCCTGGAATGGTGCAACAGGTTGAATTGCAACAAAACTGGGCTGACTTCCGGTCCCAATAGAAGCTGTAGACACATTCGTAGCCGTATCAATCACCCAAACAGACATGCTACCATCTGGAACATAAACAGTAGTGCCGTCGGGTGTTATAGCTGCATCTTGGCCAGCAGCACCACCTATAAAAATTACAGACTCAGCTTGCTGAGTGGTTAGGTTTACAAGGTTTACGCCAGGGCTAACACCTACATAAGCAAATGTATTATCTGCATTAATGGCTAAGCCTCGAGGCCCAGGATTCGTTAGGGGAATCGTAGCCGTTATAGCAAAGGTTTCCGTGTCTATCACGTACATTTGCTGATGGCTTTCATCTGTCAGGTAGAGGCTAATGCCTGCCTGAGAAAAAAGATTCCAGTTAGGCGTCAGCAGACAAGATAAAAAAACAAAATTTCCAATCCATTTTTTATGAGCCATACCATCCATTAAAGTTAAGTAGGTAAGATCGAACCTTTTCGGTAAATCATTTACAGGATATGCAGGATATTTTCTCTATTCGATCTTTCATATCCTGCCTGATCCTATCTATCCTGTTCTGTTTTAGACTTAAATTACTTCCCGTTGAAATTAAGTGTGATGGGGTCGCTCTGCACACCTAATGCATTTACACTCACTAATGTGTAAACGTCGCTCTCATTTTTATGGCGATTCTGGTCGTTATACTCAAATGGTCCAGAGGCACTAATCACGGCGATCTGGATGCCGTTGCGGAAAACAAGATAATCAACGACAGTCGTGTCAGTGCTGGGGGTCCACTGCAGCTTGTGAATGTACTCTGTTTGTGTGGCGAAAATCACCTTGCGCAGCTCACCTGTGAGATTAGAAGGTGGTAGAGGTTTCGGGTTGGGTGGTGGTGGAATTGGCGGCACGGGACCCATTGCAATACCGCCTGCGGTGCCAGGGAGTGCAAGCGCCACCGTAGCTGTATTTGTAGCAGTATCGATTTCAATGACATTATTACTGTTATCTACCAGAAAAACTTGTGTTCCATCAGGGGTAGAAGCCATAAAAGCTGTAGTAGACGATTCGGGAAGATTAATGGTCCCAACTATTGTATTTGTGCTCGTATCGATCACATTAACTGTCTGAGAACCGAAGATGTAAGCATACGCGAATATACCAGGGACATCAGGAGAGGAGGGTGGATTTGGTACATTTGCTATAGTTATAGCGTCCGCGAAAGCTCCTAAATCCACAGTAGCAGATATAGTATTCGAAGTTGTGCTGATCACAGAAACATCAGTGTTATCAAGAACACCAACGTAGGTGAATAAACCGGTGGGGGTGATTGCCACGCTGGTTGGCAAACTGCCAGCCGGAAGAGTAATAGTAGCTATAACCGCATTCGTTGCTGTGTTGATTACAGAAATATTTTGATCACTAAAATTAGCCACATAGGCTTGAATTGGCGCCCCTACAGGCTGAATTGCAATGCTATCAGGATCACCTCCGACCGTAATACCAGATCCAGCTACGTTTGTGGCAACATCTATAGGGAAAACCTTACTACTGCCATTAGTAACATAAGCCATAGTACCATCAGGAGTTATGGCCACACCTTGGCCAGTATTTCCATCATCGATCTGGATTTCGGTAACAACTGCGGTAGACAAATTTACAGCATTGACGCCCGGAATAGGAGTTGAAGTTAATGGAACGGTACCTACATAAGCGAACTTGTTATCCGGAGTAATCGCGACTCCGTTAGGGCCTCCTGCACCCGGTTGAGAAATAAGAGGAATGGTAGCGGTTATAGCAAAGGTGTCTGTATCAATAACCACTAGCTGTATGTTTGTTTGATCTGTCACATAGAGGCTAATGCCTGCCTGAGAAAAGAGTTTCAAATTAGGTGACAGCAGACAAGAAAAGAAAACAAAACTTCCAATCAACTTTTTGTGTGCCATGATTTTTTCCTCCAGCATCAAAAAAAATTATACTAATTGATAAAGAAAATTTACTGGTAGTGAATTTTGTATCAGCCTCATAATCTAATCGCTTAATCGCTTTTGACACGCGGACAGATGTATAAACGGCTTTTTCTTCTTCTTATTTTTATCATAGCAGTTATTGCAGCTGAAAGGCTTTGCCACAGAGTTACGGATGGCTTTGAGGTGGCAAATATCCGCTCAGCACTTGAACCGCAGGCGGTATGGGATACAGCTGCGCTGAACCAAGTTGAAAAAGACGAAATCCGCACAATTTTAGCCAAACCTTTTTACTATCTGGGCAAAGGCGCTCAGAGCTACGTATTTGCTTCGCCAGATGGAAAATACGTGCTTAAGTTTTTTAAGTTTCAACATCTTCGTCTGCCGCCCTTTTTGGATGCTATTCCCTTGCCGCATGGATTAGATGATTGGAGAGTTGCAAAGCAGGGAAAAAAGCAAGCAGAGCTCACGAAATTATTTCAAAGTTACAAACTAGCCTTCGATGAAGTTAGAGATGAGAGTGGTTTAATTTTCCTCCATCTCAATAAATCCTCTGATTTAAACTGCCGCCTTACACTGGTAGATCGCTTGAATATTCAACATCGTTTGGATGCAGACAGGCTTGAATTTGTTTTACAAAAGCGCGCAAATCTGGTGCTTCCCACGCTCATGGCGCAGCAAGAAAAAAAGACTCTTCTTGAATCGTTAGCTAAGCTCTTGCATACGCTTGATCAAAAAGGAATCTACGATCGAGATTCACATCTGACAAAAAACTTTGGATTTATTGGCGATCAAGCCGTTCTTATCGACTGTGGCAGCTTGGCTAAAAAAAAGCCTGAAGACGAGCCTAAAATAAAAGCTGGTGCGCTTAAAAAATGGCTGGGAGCTGAAGACCCTGAGCTTTTGCCGTTTTTTGAAAATGCTATGAACAATGCGAGTGCACTGTGAACAGAAAGCTAATCTTAGTTTATCTCATTTTAGGCGCGACAATCATTCCTTTGCGTCACTTTTGCACAAAAAAGACAGCGGGGTTTTCAATTGCCCGCATCACATTTGCGCTTCCAAAAGGCCATGAGCCATGCAACTTTGACAAAAAAATCTTGAATCAGAAGTTCTATTTTTTGGGTCACGGAGGTCAGTGCTTCGCTTTCGTTTCCCAGGATGGAAAATATGTGCTCAAGCTAATGAGCCGAGGCATTACGCCTGCTTTTCTTTTAGACTGGCATCTCCCCTCTTTTCTCAAAAAAGCTGCAGCAAAAAGAGTGGCTAGAGTTGAAAAAGGATGGCAGCGAGATCTGAATAGTTATCTACTCGCTTTTAATGAGCTAAAACAAGAAACCGGGCTCATTCATCTTCATTTAACTGAAACTAATACTATTGGCACAAAACTCACGATTGTCGATAAGTTGGGAATTGCTCACGCTATCGACCTCGATAAAACTGCTTTCATTCTGCAAGCCAAAGCCGAAATGCTACTTCCTTACCTTCAACGGCAGATTAATAATGATCAAATGGATGCAGCTAAAGCCACACTTGAAAAGACCGTCTCACTTCTGCGCAAACGCTGCCAACTGGGAATTTTTGATGAGGATCCACGCCTGCATAAAAACTTAGGGTTTGTGGGTGATGAGCCCATTTTTGTCGACGTAGGCCGATTTAAACGCGATAGCGCGCGCAAGCAGCCTGATGTTTATGAGCGCGATCTCATTGCCATCACAGCGCGTCTGAGGAGCTGGCTTGCCAATGAAGATCCCTCGACATCTCCTCTTTTAATTAAACATCTCGATTCTCTGGTGACCTCTCAATGAAGAAAATAATTAAAAAGAGAATTGTTAAACTCTTAAGCTTGGCTCTGCTTGCGATTGGTATCAGCCGCTTCTGCCACAAAGCGACCGATGGCTTCCGCATTTCAAAAATCCAGGACAACACTTTTAATGTTCAACAAATCTGCTCAACGAAGCTAGAAAAACAAGCGCTAGAAATTTTAGACCAGCCCTTTACCTATCTTGCACGCGGCAAGCAGAGCTTTGTCTTTCTCTCACGAGATGGAAAAACAGTGCTTAAACTATTAAATAACCACTATCAAAAACGCATTCAAATGCTTGAGTGGCTTCCAACCTTTGCTTGGCAAAAAGAAAGGCTCTCATATTTCCAGAGAAAAATGCAGATGACCGCGCAAAGCTATGAACTCTCATTTTCCGATCTACGTGAAGAGACCGGCCTGCTCTTTCTTCACCTAAATACAACACAACATCTTCGCAAAAAAGTCACTGTGATCGACAAATTAGGAATTGCACATGCAGTTGATCTCGATAATATGGGTTTCATCCTCCAAAAAAGGGCAACACTAGCCTATCCTCAGTTTGAAGAGTGGCTTCAAAAAGGCGATATTTTATCTGCTCAACAAGGAATCTCTTCTTTGCTTGCCCTGCTGCAGAGCCGCCTGAATAAAGAGCTAAGTGACCGAGATCCGCTGATTCGTACTAACATCGGTTTCATCGAGGGTAAAGCTATTTTTCTAGATTTAGGACCATTTTCAAAAAATATTGATGCAAAACCCAGCGCGCTTGCTCTAGCAGAAATCCGAAAAATCACCCAAAGCCTGAGGGATTGGCTGGCTATGCGTGAAGCCGGACTTGCCCTCTTCTTAGAAGAAGAGATACAATGTCCGCATGCGCTTTAAAAAAACATTTACAATTGTTTGTTCGCTGCTCGCAATCTTTGCGGTTGAACGTTTTTGCCGTTATCAGACAGCTGGCTTCCGCTTAGATAAGCTGCATTCTGATTTTGTTTTTCAACCTACATATCCCCATAACGAAAACCCCTCGTTTGGCAAACTCTTAGACCAGCGCTTCACATTTTTGGGCAGTGGCGTCCAATGCTATGCTTTTTTAGGCCAAGATGAACAGACTGTGCTTAAGGTTTTTAAGCATTACCACAATTTCCCCATCAAAGGGATTTTAAAAACATTCCCCCTTCCTGCCTCTCTTGAAAACTGGCGCACATCATTAGCGGAAAGACGCACCAAGCGATTAAACTCGATTTTCACAAGCTGCGAAATCGCTGAACACGAATTTAAGAATGAAACTGGCATGCTCGGCACACATTTACAGCCAACGCATTCTTTAAAGCGCACGATTACGCTGGTTGATAAGTTGGGCATCGAGCATCAGATCAATGCTGATCAGACAGCTTTCATACTCCAAAAAAGAGTAGAGATGCTGCCTGAAAAGATCGACCTGCTTATGAAAGCAGGCGCGCGCCAAGAGATGGAGCAGTGTTTAAGCTCCCTTATCAAACTAATAGCCACGCGTTGTGAGAAAGAGATCTCGAATCACGACCTGCGCTTTGATCGCAATATCGGGTTTACTGGCACAGAAGCTATTGAAATCGATGTAGGATCTTACAAAAAAATAAAATCAGTAAGAAAACCAAAGCACAAATATAGAGAGATGCGCAAGGAGCTGTTCAAAATGCAACGCTGGGCTGCAAATCGCATCCCAGAATTTTCAGATTATGTGGCACATGAGATTCAAACTATCCTCGAGCGTAATTAAACTATTTATCGGTATCGGCATCTTTTTTGCCTTAGAACGCTTTTGTCACAAACAAACGCGTGGCTTTAGCTTGCCGAATATCTATTCTGAAACGGCATTCGTGAATACTCCAGCAGATCTCCCCTCAATTGAGTTGCAAACGCTCCTTTCTCAGCCTTTTACCTTTTTAGATAGCGGTCTCGAGTGCTATGCATTCCTCAGCCAAGACAAGCAGATCGTATTAAAAGTTTTTAAACACCATCACATCCGCCAAGCACAACTAATTGCCAAGATCTTGCCCCTCGCAAATCTTGAAAAACTAAAACGCGAAAAAGAAGAGCGTTTAACAAGCACCTTTGCCAGCTGTAAAATTGCCTACGAAGAATTAAAAGCAGAGACCGGCCTGCTCTATTTACACTTGAGCAAAACCACCAAACAACTTCCTGTTATCACTCTTATCGACAAGTTAGGCCTAAAGCATAAAGTGGCTTTAGACGAGGTGCAGTTCATGGTTCAAAAACGCGCTGATCTGCTTATGCCTTCTTTAGAACGTAGTTTAGAAAATGGCGATGCAGAAGCTGCAAGAAAACAGATCTCAGCTCTAATGTCCCTAATTGTTGAGCGCTGCAAAAAAGGGATTGCAGATCGAGATCCAACTCTATGCAAGAATTTTGGATTTTTGAAAGAGCATGCGATTGTAATCGATGTGGGTTCATTCTCTAAAAATGTATTTTTAAAGCACCCCCAAACCTACAAACGCGAACTCTTTTACGAGACGCTGCCTTTACGCTGCCTGCTTACAAAACACTTCCCCGAACTTCTGGTGGCATTTGAAGAAGAATTTAACAAAATCCTTGAGAATTCATGAAACACCTCTCTTTCTGGTTTAAACTGCTCTGCTTCTGTTTGGCTTTTCGTTTTACAGAGCGCTTCTGTCATCAAAAAACAGAAGGATTTAAGGTCTGCAATATCCTTTCGAATCTCACCTATGATCCAAATCGCGACGTCACGCCCCTCTCAGCGCCTGAGTTAGCCGCAGTTCAAAAGATCCTGGCACAGCCCTTTACCTTTTTAGGTAGTGGGGGCCAGGCCTACGCATTTTTAAGCCAAGACGGAAAAAGCGTGCTGAAACTCTTCAAGCATCACCACTTGAATAATTTTTCTGGTTTGAAAGCACTTCCGCTCCCTGAAATTGCTACTTCATTCATCCGGGCACGCGAAAAACATCAAGCGCAGTTTTTCCAAAGCTGCAAAATCGCCTTTGATGAATTGCGCGAAGAAACCGGCCTTTTGTATATGCAACTCAATAAAACAAACCAGTGGAAGCGCAGCATCACACTCATCGACAAATTGGGCATTTCGCATCAGGTCGATCTAGACAATTTAGAGTTTGCGCTGCAAAAGCGCGCTTCGCTTGCCCACGCTACCGTAAAAAAAATGATCCGTGACGGCAAAAAAGAAGAAGCCAAGCGAGCAATCGCTTCCATCCTTAACAACGTCGCTTCTCGCTGCCAAAAAGGCATTAAAGATAATGACAATGGATTTCGTCGCAACACTGGCCTGCTCAATGGCCGAGCCGTTGCAATCGATATTGGCTCTTTCTCAAAAGATCCTGCGCTAGCTCAACGCCAAAACCTGCAAAAAGAGGTGAAAGAAAAAACTTGGCGTCTCTCCCGCTCACTTGCCAAATGCGATCACGAGCTTTGGCACGACTACAACACAATGATCGAAGCCTTATCCCAAGAAACAGCTGAGAGATAACTTCATCAGCGCAGAGAAGAGCAGAGACGCTGATGAAATTACGCTTCTCCCTCTAATAAGATTTCAAAGGCGTGGCTAATAATTTGACCAACTTTTATCGTATCAAAGAGAGTTACGATCAGTATCCTATTGGAGAAAGTGCCGTTTGCGAACATTTTTCAAGGTGGTTTTTGCACTAGTTGTGATTGGGGCTACTAATTGGGTCTGTAATATGCAGACGGCCGGCTTCCGTCTCTATGAGATTGTTAGTGCGATGCCCAATAGAGAAAGATGGGAAACACTTTCTCTGCCAGCTGCAATGAAAGAACAGCTTTTAGCGCAGCCTTTCTTTTATTTAGGAAATGGCGAGCAGTTTTACGCTTTTCTAGGAAGCGATCAGAAAACAGTGCTCAAGTTTTTCAGGCATGATCACTTAAGCCCAAAGCAGCTCATACGCTATCTTCCCCTTCCAACCCAATTGAAAAACTCCATTTTAGCACGTAAATCGCGCTATGACTTAACTCCGCTGTTTGATAGCGCAAAGCTCGCATATGATGAACTTAGAGAAGAGACAGCTCTTCTCTATCTCCATTTGAATAAGACGCAGGGGGCATTTCAACGCTTAACGATCTATGATAAGCTGGGCGTTCGCCATGAGGTCGATTTAGATGCCACAGAGTTCGTATTGCAAGAACATGTTGAGCCTTTTTGTGAAGCCATAGATAAAAGAATGCAGCAAAATGAAGTTGCGGCCGCAAAAGAACAGATCCGCTCGCTTATGCGTTTAATTAATAAACAGTGCCAGAAAGGCATCACAAATACGGACGCTTCTTTTAAACGCAATTTCGGGGCATCAAATAAAAAAGCTATCGCATTAGACCTGGGCTCATTTCTAAAAGATGAAAGAGTAAAGGAGCCCTCAGGGCAGCGCGCAGAGGTAGAACGTCTAACTTCTCGCCTTCACCGTTGGCTAAAAAAACATCACCCCGACCTTCTCTCTGATCTTTCAAGTGATCGAGAATGCTTGCCAAAAACTACAGAGAATCTTTAACTTTAGTAACTTCAACTTCTCAACTCTTCAAATGGTGGGCTTATGCGAACTCTTCTTGCTTGCTCTCTCGTCCTCGGCTTTGCGATCGATGGAAACTGTGCCACAAAACGGCCGAGCGTACTATCTGTTACTGAAGGAGATCCCTCTTCCTTTGTCTCTTCCTGCGTGAACGTCTTAACAGGCGATTTTTTCATTTCACAAGAAGATTTAACCATCGAAGGACAAGAACCCATCCACTTAAAACGCAGCTATGTCAGCGGCAATGGCAAAGGAAAACTTGCCAAATGGTCCTTGCACCCTCACCTTTATGCGTTCGTACACGGAGCCAGAGGCACAGCCTATGTTCCAGAACCAACAGGAGCAACCTTATACTACTCTACCGCAGGTAACGCGAAGATCAAAAATTCCGTTACGACTAACTTTAAGCCATTGAATGTAAGTCTTTTTGGTAAAGGGCTAACAAATTCAGCGCATGGAGAAATTTCTGGCCGCACTAACCTGAAAAACAATCATGTCTCACTGTCAGCAGATCAAAGTGAGTTAAAGGTTTTTGCCGCCGATGGCACAGAACGTTGCTATGGAAAAATCCCTGGCCAACATAGTCACGTAGAAAAAGAATTCCTCACAACGCACTACTATCTTCTTTGGGAAAAGCTACCCCATGGAAACATGATCCATTATTCATATGATCGAAATGATGAGATCGCCACTATTAAAACAACGAATGGAAGTGGCACAAAGACCTATGCATGGGCTAAGTTTAGCTATAAAGAAGAACAGCAACAGATCCGCAGCGTAGAAATCGAGACTAGCAACGCTAAAAAACTTCAATACCAGTTCCGCAAACTAGATGAGCGAGGCAACACCGACGCGTTTATTCTCGAACAAGTGGTATGTGATGGGTTTCCCGAAGATGAGATCGACTATTCTAATCCCTATAAACCAAGCAGCCCTCTTGTAACTCAGCGCCGATTTACTCCAGGTAATGCGGTTGCTGCCGATTATTACGCAGCCACCCATAACTCTGTAAATGGACAGGATATCGTTCTCAATAATAAATCTGATCCTAGATATTACCGCGTAAAGGAGCTGCTAGCTCCTATTGGTGACAATGGCAATCTCTCAACTACACACTCCTTTGTTTACACTGTACCACAGGCTAATAAACAACTGACGGGTATTACTGAGGTATATCAAAACGATGGAAGCAAAACAATCTATCGATACACCCCCTCTTTAAGACTCAAATCCATTGAAAATTACGATAGTAAAGAGCGTGGTTCTGCTCTTCTCAGCGCTGAGCAGTTTATTTGGGAAAATGACACGAACCTGCTCTGCCGCACCTTCTTGGATCAGCACAACAATCCAGTCTATAGCCGTAGATTTTTTTACGACAACAACAGCAACGTTACACTTGAGAAATTTTATGGAAACCTCAGCGGCACACGCTCAACTGCGCTAAAATTAAATGCGCAAGGCCTCCCTGAAGAAAATGGCATCGAGTGGTATGCAAAACGTTACACTTATTCACAAGACGGACGCAATTTACTGCTAAAAGTAGAAGAAGATAATGGCCAGGGCCTCGTCTTCTCCTATTTACCTAACTCGGATCTTGTCACAGCAAGATTACATCTCGAAAATGGTAAAGTTAGACAACGCGACTTTTTCGAATATAATGAAGATCTCATCCTACTGCGCGAAATTAGCGACAATGGTTCTTCTCTTGACAAAGCCGATCTAACTGGAGTCAACGTCCGCAAGGTAAAAGCGATAATCCCACGAACAGAGGAACCATTCATTGGTCTTCCCCATAGCATCGAAGAACGCTATGTCGACTTAGAAACCAATGAAGAGAAGCTCCTGAAGCGCACGGACCTTATCTATTCAGCTGATGGAAATGTTGCTAAGCAAGAGATTTATGACGCTAATAACTCTCTAGCTTATACTCTTCAAACTCGCTATAACTCAATGGGTTATCCGATTGAAGAACGCAATGCTTTCGGCAAAATCGCCAAGTCTATCTTTGATGCAAATGGCAATAAAATCCTCTATCAAGATTTTAATGGCAAAGGTTCAAAAAGATTAACCTACGATTTCGCTAACCGTCTTGCCCAAGTGGACGAGCAGAATATCGACGGAACGATTAAAACAACTTCCTATAAGTACAATCTTAAAGGCAATAAAGTTGCTACAATCGATCCACAAGGAAATGAGACCCATTCAGTATTTGATGCAGCTGGCCACGAGCTTGCAACGCACTACCCTGCTGTTTTAGATCTAGAGGGAAGACTCCTCCATCCCACCACATATAAACAGTGTGATGCGCTGGGACGAGTTTTAAGTGAAACAAATGCCAAAAACGAAACCACCTCTTTCTCTTACACAGTTAGAGATAAACCATTTCTGATTATCCACCCAGATAATGGACGCGAAAAATTCATTTACTCTCTCGATGGCACTTTAAAAACGCACTACGATCAAGAGCAAAATGCTACCCATTACACTTATGATTTTGCGGGCAGAGTCACATCTAAAAAAATCGTAAGTTCAACTGGAGGTCTCCTCTCCGAAGAGCATTTTGTATACGATGCATTTAACCTATTAGCAAAAACCGATGCGGAAGGAAATACCACGACCTACGCATACGATTCAGCTGGAAGAAAAATCGCCGAAGAGATCCAAGGTGAGAAAACACTTTATACCTATGATAACTTAGGACGCATCGCTTCCATAGAAAAAGGCACCCAAAATGTCACACAGCTGACATACAAGCAATATGACTTCATGGATCGCGTGATCGAAGAGCGTGTTGAAAATGGCAAAGGTAAATTGCTTTCATTGATCCGCTTTGAATATGACAATGCAGGTAATACTTCTGCAATTTCACGTATCATTGATGGTCAAGAAGCAAAAGAACGCTTCCTCTTCGATGCGTTCAATCGCCTAATCCAACACACGAATGCTCTTGGTGATATTACAAAAGTTGAATATGACGGGCACTTCTTAAACGATCTCGGTCAGATTGTCACACGTAAAATTGTAATTGATACTCTGGGCAATCGTACAATCGAGACGCAAGATGCGCTTGGCAGACTTGCAAGCATTGAAAAAGAGAATGCCGAAGGTTTACCTCTTTCTAAAGAAGAGCTCTTTTATGATGCAGCAGGCAATTTAGCTAGACAAGTAAGCACGATCCTATCGCCAGAATTACCTCCGCGTATGACTGAGACACGCTGGGAATATGGCCCGATGAAACGCTTGCTTACCTTAACAGAAAGTTATGGTTCAAACGATAAGCGTGTAACACGCTACACCTACACGCATAAAGGTCTAGTCAGCCAAAAAATCAAGCCGGACGGCGTGATTATTCATCATACATATGATGGCTTAGGAAGACTCGTACGCGTCTATTCCTCTGATTATTCAGTCGATTATTCATTTACCTATGATCGTAATGGACGTCAGACCTCTACTTGCGATCTCAAGACACAGCGAATCACTGCTCGAGAGCTCGATGCAGTAGGTCGTATTCTAGAAGAGAGCCAAGAAAATGGCCTGGTTCTGAAAAATCGTTATGACACCATGGGCAGACGAATTGAGACCATCTTCCCAGATAACTCAACAGTTCGTTACACCTATGATGCCCTGAACATGAAAAAGGTCATCCGCAATTCCAAAGAGGGGCTTCTCCAATATATGCACCACTTTGCGAAATATGACCTTTCAGGAAACCTCCTTGAAGAGCGGCCTATCGGAGGCATGGGTAGAGTGATTTATAACTTCGATGTTATGGGGCGCAAAGCTGCGCTCGCATCTCGTTGGGGCGAACAAAAAGTGCTCTCCTTTGATGTCGCAGGAAATATCGAAAAGATGGCTTGGAAAACACCTCGAAAAGATTTCGACGTAGAGTATCAATATGACAATCTGCACCAACTCACACAAGAGGAGGGTATATTTTCTCATAGCTATACCTACGACTCGCATCAGAATCGTTTGAGCAAAGATGGATTTAACTATCAGGTTGATCCATTAAAACAACTGCTCTCTACTCCACAGACACGTTATTTTTATGATCCCTGTGGCAACCTCATCTGCAAGCGCACTGCTCAAGGTGAAGTCTACTTCCGCTACGACGCCCTTGACCGGTTAGTCGAAGTCACTAAACCCTATGCCTGGCGTTTAGCTTATACTTATGATGGCTGGAATAGACGCCAAGAGAAGTTTTCCTATGCCTGGAAAGAAAATGACTGGAATGAACAGCAAAGATTGTCTTTCCTTTATGACGACACGAATGAGATTGGTGCAGCCGATGCTTCAGGCAATCTCGTCCAGCTACGTGTGTTAGGAAGAACAACACAGGCTGATATCGGTGCTACTGTAGCAATTGAATTAGGTGAAGAGATTTATGCTCCTCTGCATGATCTGCAAGGCAACATAAGTGCGCTTCTTTCATTCAGCTCGCGTACGATGGTTGAACAGTATCGTTACACTGCCTTCGGAGAAGAAAAAGCTGTGCCCTACATTCCACATATTTCACAGCCCTGGCGTTTTTCTTCAAAACGCATAGATGATGAGATCGGGCTTGCGTATTTCGGAATGCGCTATTACGACCCAGAAACTGGACACTGGCTCACCCCAGATCCACATCGATACATCGACGGGCCAAACATGTATGCTTTTGCGCTGAATAACCCGCTGGTTAAGGTCGATCTTTCTGGACTGCAAGCCATTGCCCCTGTGTATAGAATCAGTGTGAATGGCCTCGTAGAAGCAAAATCTACAAGCAAGGCAGCAGGAGCTAAAACGGAAGCTGAAGCAAACGTCTTACCGAAACTCGGTGTGCGTCCTCCACTTCCTCGTGCAAGCGGCAAGCCAGGCAAGTAGATGCTGACTCAGAAGAATGAAAAAAAAGGCAGAAGTAACTTCTCTGCCTTTTTTCGCGTTTATAGGTCATCCTTCATCCTTTGTTTTCTGGCTTTACTGATCGCTGCCGCTGCCACATGGCAAGGCCTCCGCTACTACAAAGCTCACAAAAAAGCCCCCTCACATCTAAAAACGGCGCTTGCCAAAGAAGAAAAGCCCTTTGTCATCATTATCCCCTCGTATAACAACAGTGGATTTTGTGAAAAAAACATTCATTCCGTACTCGAACAGAAATATGAAAATTTCCGTGTAATTTATATCGACGACTGCTCAACAGACGACACCTTTGCAAAAGTCAAAGACCTGGTAGAAAAAAGCAGCAAAAAAGATCGCTTTACGCTAATCCACAATGAGACGAACCGTGGCGCGCTCGCAAATTTCTATCATGCCATCCACTCATGTCTCGATCATGAAATTGTTATAGCGCTGGATGGCGATGATTTTCTTGCACATGAAGGCGTCCTTACCAAGCTCAATCGGGTTTATGCTAAAAGCGATGTCTGGATGACCTATGGCAACTATTTAGACTATCCGAGTTATAAACAGTCGGTCATCAAATGCAAGAAAATTTCAGATACGATTATCCGACATAATAGTTACCGCAAAGCACCGTGGATCTCTTCTCATCTACGCACTTTTTATGCATCGCTCTTCAAACAAATTAAACTAGAAGATCTGCTCTACAAAGACAGCTTTTATCCTATGGCCGGCGATTTGGCCATGATGTTCCCACTATTAGAACAATCTGGAAAGCACTCGTGTTTTATCCCTGACGTGCTCTATTTGTATAACCGCACCAATCCTTTGAACGATCATAAGATCAATTTTTCTCTGCAAGAAGCATGTGCAAATACCATCCGTGATGCACATCCTTATCTGCCTCTAAAAAAGCTGCCGCAGCAAATAAAAGCCTTTGAAAAAGCTGATCTGGTGATCTTCTCCTTTGATCGCCCGCTACAACTCTACGCTCTGCTCGAGTCTATTGGAAACTTCATGCAGGGGCTCAACCAAGTTTCGGTGATCTATCGAACAAGCAATAGCTCATTTGCATCGAGCTACGATCAACTGGCTCGCGCTTTTCCATCTATCCGCTTTATTAAACAATCCGCGAGCCCGCACACAGATTTTCAGCCGCTGCTTTTAGAAACAGCTTTTAACCCAGATAACACCTGCCCATACCTTATATTTGCGGTCGATGACATCATCGTTAAAGATCCGGTGGATTTTAAGCAGTGTATTCAGGCGCTAGAAAAGACAAAAGCCTATGGCTTCTACTTAGCGCATGGCCTGCATCTAAACTACTGCTTCATGCAAGATAAAGCTCAAAAAATCCCCAAGCATGTAACAGTTGATAAAGATATTTATGGCTGGAAATTCAAAGAAGCCGAAGCCGACTGGAACTATCCGAACAGCCTCGACATGGTTCTCTATCGCAAAGCAGACATAGAAAAAGATCTACGCTCGCTCAGTTTTACGAACCCCAATACTCTTGAAGCTAGCTGGGACAAAATAAGAAAAAAGAAACGCCTCGGTCTTTTTTTCAACCGATCACGCACGCTCAATCTGCCAATTAATCTGGTGAACCCTTCTTCAAACCGCCACCTGAATATTTTCTCTTTAGAAGAGCTACTTGAAAAATTTCAGGAAGGGCAAAAGATTGACATCTCCCCCTTCCTGCATATCGAAAATTCTTCAAAGCATCATGCTCCATCTAGCATTCTCTTTGAAGAACGCACCCCTGTTAAGGACGCGAGTAGATCTCACTCGACTTGAAAAAGAATGCGATCTCTTTTTTGGCATTATCAATGCTGTCAGATCCATGCACGGCATTCTTCTCCATACTGGTCGCAAAATCTGCTCTTAAAGTGCCTTTTTCTGCATCTTTAGGATTGGTTGCACCCATGATCTTGCGATTTTTTGCCACAGCATCAGGGCCTTCTAGCACCTGCACAAAAATTGGGCCTGAAATCATGAAATTGACTAGGTCTTTATAGAAAGGGCGATCCTTATGCACGGCATAGAAATCTTCAGCTTGTTTCTTAGAAAGCTTCGTCATGCGGCCGGCCACCACCTTTAAACCATTATTTTCAAAACGTTCTATGATAGCACCGATATGGTTCGCTGCTACCGCGTCCGGCTTAATAATCGAAAGGGTTTGCTCAGCAAAGGCTGGGCTAGAAAGTGCAAATAGAACGCCAAACAAAGTAAATAATTTTTTCATAGGTCACTAAACTCCTTTTTTGTGATCTTTTCCAAGCGAAATGCTATACTGCATGACTAATTATGAACGAACTGCTTTTTCTATTACATCTTCTCTTAGTGCTCACCTTTGCTTGGGGAGCACTTAAACTTGGCAAAGAAGCTCTCATCAGCTGGGTGGCAATCCAAGCTGTATTGGCAAATTTATTTGTCATCAAACAGATGAATTTGATGGGCTTAACCGTAACCTGCAGTGACGTCTATGCAATTGGAAGTATTCTAGGTCTAAACCTGCTTCAAGAATATTTTGGAAAAGAAAGCGCCAAACGCGCAGCTTGGATCTGTTTCTTTGTGATGATCTTCTTTGCGCTTATGGCTGGCATGCACCTGCTTTATGCCCCAAGCGCAGATGATCAAACACAAACCGCCTTCACAACAATTCTAATGGCAACACCAAGACTTCTGGTGGCCTCCCTTGCGACCTTTTTCATCGTGCAGCAAGTAGACCTCCGCATTTACGGATATTTAAAAGCCGCCCTCCCCTTTGCTTCACTTCCTCTGCGCAATACGTTTAGCTTGGTGCTTTCACAACTCTTAGATACCACGCTCTTTACTTTTTTAGGATTGTACGGCCTCATCTCCTCGATCGCCGATATTCTTATTTTTAGCTTCTTGATCAAGTTACTCATCATTCTATGCATGATGCCCATGCTTTCACTAATGAGGCGTTACATCCATGAGCAATAGCTTCTCTTTTGAACTTCTGCACACCTCAAAAAAATCCCGTGCACGCGTGGGCAAGATCCATACTCCACATGGCGTAATCGATACGCCTAATTTTGTAGCCGTCGGCACAAATGGCACCATCAAAGCTCTCGATAATGCGCTCGTCAGCGAAATCGGCCTGCAGCTGATGTTTTGCAATACTTATCACCTACTGCTACAACCCGGCACAGAAGTGGTGCGCCAAGGTGGCGGCCTGCATAAATTCATCAATCGCCAGCTGCCCATCATCACCGACTCGGGTGGATTTCAAGTTTTTAGCTTAGCTTATGGATCGGTAGCGGATGAACTCAAAAGCCGCGGCACAAAAAAAGAAGGCGGCAGCGTACTTAAAATCACCGAAGAAGGCGTTCTATTCCGTTCCTATCGTGATGGCCAAAAAGTAATGCTCACACCGGAGAGTTCTATCGCCGCGCAAAAAGATCTAGGAGCCGATATCATCATCCCGTTCGACGAACTTCCCCCTTATCACTTCTCTGCGAAAAATCTAAAAGAATCTCTCGAACGCACACACCGTTGGGAAGTCCGCTCACTTGAGGCACACCTGAGCAAGCCGCAAAACCAAGCTATGTATGCTGTGGTGCATGGCGGCGTCGATCTTGAACTGCGCAAACAGAGCTGCGATTTTCTAAAGGCCCGCCCCTTTGACGGTTTTGCCGTTGGTGGCAGCATGGGCAAGACGCGTAGCCAAATGGGAGAGATGCTCTCATCCACCATGCCACATCTTCCCGATGAAAAGCCCGTGCACCTACTCGGGATCGGAGATCTAGAATCGATTCAACGCTGCGTTCCCCTCGGCATCGATACTTTTGATAGCTCTTATCCAACTCGCGCTGCCAGACACGGACTGCTGCTCACCCCAACTGGCGGCCTTAACATCACCAAAGCCGAAGGCGCAAAAAATTTTGGCCCGCCAATGCCTGGCTGCCAGTGTCCCACCTGCACGCGCTTCAGCATGGCATACTTGCACCACCTCTTCAAAGCCCGCGAGATCACCGCCCTCACCCTCGCCACCGTACACAACCTCCACTTCATGGTTCAACTCATGAATACCTACCGCACTGCCATCCTCAACGACGAGCTTTAAGATTAGATCAAAAATTTTCTTTTCTTAGATTTTTCTTTTTGTTTAACATGTTTTTTTAACAAAAGGACAAATCGTATGCAGACACGCTCAAAGACACGTTTTTGGATCAGATATGTAGCTGTCATCGCATCATTAGTAACGCCTAGTTTAAACCTATTAGCACAAACAGGTATCAGCGCTTATATTGCCGAAGGCTCTTCTTTTGCAGGTCAAGTTGAGATTTGGGAGACTAGCCCTGACTATTCGTTGATCCACACAATTCCAATTACAAATAGTGCTAATGGACTCGCTATTACTCCCGATAATGCTTTTATCTACGTGGCAGCTAACGGTGCAGATGGTACCGAAATCAATGTTATCGAAACAGCCACAAATACAGTTATAGCTACACTTGCGCCATCAGGTACTGCTCAGTTTCTTGCCGTAACTCCCAACGGAAAATTTGTCTATCTCACGAATAATAGTCCTTCCGTCGATGTAATCGATACTAACACGAATACAGTATCTTCTATTATTACCGTTGGTTCTGGCGCTGAAGGCATTGCAGTCGCGCCTAATGGCTTACGTGTTTATGTAGCCAACACCACTTCTAACAACGTTTCTGTTATCGATGCCAATCCCACCTCTGGAACATATAATCAAGTAGTGGCTACGGTTACAGTAGGTACTGCTCCCGAGCAAGTCGCTGTGACACCAGACTCTCAATTCGTCTATGTTACTAACTTGTTGGATAACACAGTTTCGGTGATCGATACGAGTACGAATACTGTCACAAATGTGGTTACAGTAGGCGCTCACCCTAGATATGTTGCCATAGGAAATACACCCAGCGGCATCAATGCCTATGTAGGCAACAGCACTGCCAATACAATTAGTGTGATCAATACAGCAAATCCTAGTGTAGTAGCAGCTACGATCACTCTCAGTACTGGGAATGATGTTAAACCTATTGCTATAACCCCTGATGGGCTAACTTTGCTTGTTGCGAATGGAAACAGCATCCTCACTGTTATCGATACTGCAAATAATACAGAGCTCGCTAATCAAACTCTGGGAAGTATACCGAATTTTATTGTGATGTCAAACTTCATCCCTCCCGTTCCTCCAGCCCCTTTGCCACCTTCAAACCTCACGGGGCAACTGCGCAAAGTCATCTTTGCTACCCAAACTGAATACATCCATAAGCTTCAGTGGAGCCCCAGCTCAGACACGACGGTTGTCGATTACATTCTCTCACGCAACGGCAGCCAAATCGCTCAAATCAACGCCTCTGGTCCATTTGAGTATAACGACCAGAATCGCCATAAAAACGAGAGTGACGTGTATAGCCTTGTAAGCGTGAACGCATCCGGCACCCAAAGCACACCCATCACCCTCAACTTCCCCAGCAAGTAATCAATAGAATTAAGTATTTAAATTTCTCTTTTTCGATTTTCTATAGACATGTCGGATGGGGCGTCCGTTGGCGCCCCTCCCGCGACCACCTTGCGCCCCATCTCGCTTCGTCAAATCGCCTGCTCGTAGGCGGGGTGTACACAGTACGACCGCCGCACGCCCTTCGGGCTCTACTGCGCTGCAATTTTACTTTGCGATCTGAGTCGTCGGGCTGCTCGAGCGCGTTCCCTCCCCTCTAGCTTCGCTGGGGGCCCCTTCCACGTCGCCTCGCAGTACTGTTTGGGATATTCTGAATTTCTTAAGTTAGTTCTGCGAGGTGACGCGAGAAGGGCTGTTGAAGACACGAAAAGGTCCAGCGGACCTTTGTAGTGCGAAACAGGTGAGCAAAGCGAACCGGGTCCGAAGGGTACTATGTACACCTCGCCTTCGAGGACGCGGTTTGGCAAAGCGAGATGAGGCTCAAGGTGGTCGCGGGAGGTGCGCCATCAGGACGCACCATCCGACATGTCTATAGATACCCAAAAAAATGATTCAATCCAATTAAGGGGTGCGCGAAGCGCAGCACTTAAGAGGGCTATTTGCGAGCTGGGAGGAGTAGCAGCGGAAGCAGGTGGGGTAGTACTTCTCTTCGGCGCCGAGTTGGACGGTGGGCCCGTCGAGGGTGGCAATGCCGTTTACGTGCTTGAGATTCATGATCGATTTGCGCTCGCAGAAATGGCAGGTCGCTTTGACCTCTTCGATAGAATCGGCAAGCTCCATCAATCTAAGCGAACCTTCGAACAGCTTAGTGCGAAAATCTGTCCTGAGTCCATAACAGATGACGGGTATGTTTTTGCTAAGAGTGATCTCGCGCAGCTGATCGATGATGACGCTGCCCAGAAACTGCGCTTCGTCAACTAAAATACAGCTGACTGTCTCGAGGTTGTAGCTTAAAAGATCTGTTTCGGAATTAACCAGGATATCCGCATCCATTTCGAGGCCAGCTCGGGAACGGATCCTTTCTCGGCCAAAGCGCTCTTCCATTTCCGGCTTGAGCAGCAGGACGTTTTTACCTTGGTTGCGATAGTTATGCGCAACAGCTAGAAGATTAAGCGTCTTGGCACTTCCAACCGTACCGTGTCTAAAATAAAGCTTGGCCATAATTTTTCCTCTGGATAAGTTAAGAAATTATTAAAAAAAGGAGAAGATAGCAAAAATCTCGCGGTTTGAAAAATCTAGATTTTAACAAGCCATCAGACATTTGCAACTTCTTTAGGAGGTTTGGATTCATGTCACAATCGAATATCAAGATCTGCAAATTCACTGGCACTGCAATGAAAACCTACCTTCCCGCTATTGCCCGGCTGCGCATTGAGGTCTTTCGCGACTATCCCTATCTGTATGAAGGTAACATGCAAGATGAGGTAGAGTATTTAAAAAAATATGCTGATTGCAAAGATGCGGTATTAGTGGTTGTCTTTGATGGCTCCGAAATCGTCGGTGTTTCCACAGGGATTCCGCTTGAAAATGAGATCGAAGAAGTAAAAAAACCCTTCATCGAGAGCAAGCTCGAGCTTTCTTCCTATTACTACTTTAGCGAATCCATGCTCTTAAAAAAATACCGGGGTCGGGGTCTTGGCCACCACTTTTTTGATGAGCGTGAGGCACATGCGCAAAAACTGCGCACCTATACGCATACCTGCTTCTGCAGTACGATCCGCACAGACGACGATCCGCGCAAACCTGATGATTATGTCCCTCTTGCAGACTTTTGGAAAAAGCGCGGTTATGTCAAACATCCAGAACTGACGTGTGATGTCGCCTGGCCAGACTTAGGTGAAGAGCAAGTTTCTGTTAAATCCCTAGTCTTCTGGCTGAAAGATCTTCATTCATCGAAGAAGCCTTGACAAATTCCTTCGGGAAATATTTATTGAAGAATAGATCATCTCCAGAAGGAAAAGCTTATGCTTAAATTAATTACCAACATCTTGCGCAGTCATATTTTCCGAATAGTTCTGCCAATAGTCTTTCTATTTAAATTAGAAGCTTTAAATGCCACTTCTTATGGGCAACTCTCTAGTTTGACTACGCAAGCGCCTACTTCGGCGGGCACGAATTTAGTCAAAATGGAAATGATTGATGAAATCCTAAACCTTGAAGTTGGCCCCAAAAAAGATAAAGTAATCATCAAAGAAGATGGCGTTTATCTCATCATCGCCTCTGGCCAAGTGGGTGCGATTACTTCTGAAGCTTCTGGATATATGGATCTCTGGTTTATCAAAAACGGCAAGTCAATTCCTAACTCTGGATGCCGCATGTCAATTAGCGATTCTACGCAAATTGGAGTAGTGGTCTCACAAGCCGCGCTAACGCTCAAAGCGGGAGATACGATTAGTGCAGGCTATTCATCTAGTGGTCCCTCATTGGGATTTATCTTCATTCAGCCTGACAATGAGCCCGCCATAACCAGCTTCCTATTTTCGATCATTAAGATCTCTGAAAACTCCAAAGAGAATGGCACTCCCCCTACAACAAAACAGAGCGCCAAAAAGTAACAGCTAGGAATCGACATGGCCGTGCCAAATCCTTTTAAAGTAAGAAAAATTAGAGTCGACATTGTCACTGTTTTTCTTCTATTAATCAGCACCGCCTGCCTTTTCACTATTTTTTTTACATACAGTAGAAACTATAGGGGAATTGTAGATCTCTCTGATGCCATGATCCATGAGACAAGCGATGACCTCGTCTTAAAGATCGACAACATTACGGATCAAGCCAAGCTTCTATCTGAACTGACAAAAGGCGCTCTAAGCAACACCGATCCAAATACCGCGCTTCACAATAACTTAGTCTCTTTTCTCATCAATGCGCTTAAAAACGACCAGATGGTCTATAGCATTAACGTCGCGCTCGAAAATTCAAGCTTCATTTCAACGATCAATTTAAGCCTAGCTAACATAACAACTTACTATTCCAAGCCTGAACAGTCACTCCCACAAGGCTCGAAATACGCTGTGCGCATCATCGACCAGCAGCAGACCCCACCTAGCGAGACTTGGCAATATTTGGGCACGGATATGAGCGTTTTAGCGTCGGAAACTGTTTCACCAATCAGCTACGATCCAAAAACCGACTCTTGGTTTACTGACATGCAGAAGTGGCCATCCATTCAGTGGAGTAACACCTATTTACCTAGAGGGTTGGCTAAACAGATTACAGGTGGCGAACCTGGAATTACAGTGTCTGCACCTGTCACAGACAGCGAGGGAAAATTCAAGGCGGTGATAGGAATCAATCTCTCTCTTAAATTCCTCTCTAATTTCATCACACATCAAAGGATCGGAGTCACTGGAAAGGCTTTTGTGCTTGATTCCCAAGGAAGCCTCCTAGTGCCAGCCCCCAATAATTTGGATTCAGCTTCAAAGGGCATTGCCCAAAATATTATTGCCCCAGCTTTTCAACAATTTACTCTCTCACGCCAGACCCATTTTTTGATGGAATACGAGAAGGTTAGATATATCGTCTATATCTCTAACTTCCCAATCTCACTTGCTCAGAAATGGTCAATTGCAGTTGCCGTACCTTTCGAGGATTTTTTTGGACAAACGATCAAAACCCAACATCAAACAATCCTCATCTGCTTAGCCATTTTGGTCTTGTTTGCAATCTTTGTATTTTACTCCTCTAAACACATCTCCAAACCGATCGTTGAACTCGCCCATGAGGTTGATAAAATTCGGCATTTTGATTTTGAGAATCCTATTAAAATTAA
The DNA here is from genome assembly GCA_963700985.1 of uncultured Chlamydiales bacterium. GTDB lineage: Bacteria > Chlamydiota > Chlamydiia > Chlamydiales > Rhabdochlamydiaceae. Next base: position 316,887 of record OY969554.1, on the reverse strand, counting down.
GACACACATTCAAGAAATCATGACTTTAGACTCTTCCATTACAGCCATGCGCGCCGCATTACATTCCTTTGGGCGGTATGTGCCAAAAGAGATTGTCAGATCATTGGTGGAGCAGGGTCGTGAAATCGTCCTAGGCGGAGAAAAACGTACGATTACCATTATGTTCACCGATATTAAGGATTTCACCAGCAGCTCAGAAGCGATGCCGGTAGAAACATTGATGTCTTCCCTAGCTGAATATTTCGATCTTCTCTCTAAGATTATCTTAGAAACAGAGGGTACGATTGATAAATTTATCGGTGACAGCATCATGGCCTTTTGGGGTGCTCCAAAAATAGTCGATGAACAGGCAAATAAAGCATGTCTGGCGGCATTGCGCTGCCGCAAAGCTTGCCGACAGCTCTTAAAAGAAAATGGTGAAGAAAAATGGTATACCCGCTTTGGCATTCATGCAGGAGAAGTGATTGTGGGAAATATTGGTACTGCCGAACGCATGAACTATACAGCGATTGGCGATAGCGTCAACATCGCTTCACGTCTTGAAGGAATCAACAAAGCCTATCAAACTTCAATCACTATTAGTCAAACCGTAAAAGAGAGCCTAGATGCGAGTTTTGTAACTCGCCCACTTGATATCGTTGCCGTGAAGGGTAAAAAGCAGAAACTTGAAATTTATGAATTAGTAGGCATGCAAAAAGAAGTTGAAGTTGCACCGACTCCTGCTGAAATCGAACTATGCCGGGCATTTACAGAAGCTTACAATGCTTTCTATGCCGGAAAAATGGAAGAGGCCAAAAAGCTCTTTCTACAAATCCAACAACGCTATCCTGCCGACGCCCCTACCCGAATTTACCTCGAACGCATCCAAGCTGCAAATCAACTTTAGTGTTGAGGGGGTCTTAAGATTAACCACAGAGTCACAGAGAGCACAGAGTTAAGAAAGGATTTTCTTTTCTTAACTCTGTGCTCTCTGTGACTCTGTGGTTTAATTCTTCTGTGCTATGAGATCTAAAAAAAAGAAAATCCAGCTAAGGGTTTAGCTGGATTGATGGTTTACTGCTTAGCAGTTTTTACTAACTCGAAAGAGTCGAGGAAGGTATGTGTAACAAGATGTTCTGGCGTAGCTGTTGGATAGGTAATGGTTAGCTTAAACAGCCTCTGACCTACTCGAATCAATCTGCCGCTCACCTCTTCATCTCCCTTTTTTGAATGGAAGTTCAGAGCTGAGTGCTCTGCATGAGAAGCGAAAGCTTTGTTAAGAAGTACAGTTTCTGGATCTAACTTTAGCAAGACATCGAGTACGCCCTTTAAAATCCTCTTCGAACTAACAAATCCCCATTTTTTAGGAATATCGATGTAACTTACTGCATAAGTAACTTTTGACTTACCTTCACTGGTGTATTCATTATAGTTAACAGATCCCTCGGTACTTGCTACCTCTTTAGATTCAATTACAGGATCTTTAGGAAAGTCGACGCGAAATCCAGCCTCTGTAGATGAGTATTGAACCCATCCTGAAACCTTCTGAGCTTTCTCTCCCCCAATCGATGAATCAGTAATATTTTTGCTAAGTGCTGAGAATACGATCAAGCTCACGGCAAGAGCATAAGCGGCAAAGCGACGTAAAAAACCAGGATCACCTTGTAAAAGGCTACCAGGACGTTTGCCGATAAAGGCAGCTCGTCTCATGGCTTCATGAATCGAAAGCTTCTTGCCATCTTTATGTAGGACTGTAATGCCTAAAAGAGCTTTACCAGGTGTGCTTCCCCACGTACTTAAAAGCAGAGCTTCTATCGACACAAAAAGTGCAGGCACAGTGAGGGCATAAACTATGTAAAATAAATTGCTCACCTCAACCGGCAATACGAGAGAGACAAGAATGCCTAAGGCATACAGGAGGCAATAGTCGACTCCTCGTGCTAAGATACGAGTAAAGAACGAAGGCTTTTTAAGTTCTGAGGAACGAGTACGCATATAAGATCCTACTGTTTACTTCATAAAGGGTTTTAGTGTAACGACAATAATCATATAAGTCAATTTAATTAAAGTTTTAATTTTATACTTTTGTTACATCTAGTTGACTAACAATAAGAACAAATCAAACATTTCTTTTTTAAATAATTTTCTAGAAACAAATTCAAAAAATGTGAACAGTAAAAATAAAAAAATAAGTAAAAAATTAGGAGAAATTTTATGGAGTATATCACCTCGCCGCTCTTCTCGGAAAAACTCTCGCGCATCGCATTAGGCACGTGGGCCATTGGCGGATCTCTCTGGGGAGGCACAAGTGAAAAAGAATCCATTGCAACGATTCTCTCTGCGCTAGAGCGTGGAATTAATGTTCTCGACACGGCTCCCGCCTACGGGCAGGGCACAGCTGAAAAATTTGTAGCCAAGGCGCTTCGCGAAAGTAAAAAGCGCAATAAAACAATTATTTCAACTAAAGGCGGTATTGAATTTCGCGCAGATGGAAGTGTCGTGCGTAACCTAACCGAAGAATTCATCCGCAAGGATCTACATAATTCCCTGCAAAGATTAGAAACAGATCATATCGATATTTACTTTATGCATTGGCCGGATCCTCTTGTCCCAATCGAAGATATCGCCAATATGATGAATAAGTTGTTTAAAGAGGGCAAAATCCGCGCCATCGGCCTAAGCAACTTCGATGCGAAACAATTGGCGCTCTTTCGCCAAGTTGCCCCAATTCATTTTTATCAGCCGCCTTATAACCTCTTTGAGCGAGATATCGAAAAAGCCATACTTCCCTTTTGCAAAAATGAGAAGATCCTAACGATGAGCTATAGCGTGCTCTGCCGTGGGCTGCTCAGTGGGCAGATGAGTAAGGGAAGAGCCTTTAAGGGCGATGACCTTAGAAATGGATTAGATAAAAAATTTCTCTCCCCTTCATTTGAAGAATACCTCAAAGCAGCCGATGAAATAGGCGAGATCGCTCAGCAAAAATATGGTAAAACACTGCTCGAGTTTGCAGAGCGTTGGGTGCTTGATCAGAATGTGGAAATTGCAATTTGGGGCGCACGTAAACCCTCGCAGCTGGCCCCATTGAATAATTTCTTCGGCTGGCATATCGACGAAAACACAAAAAGGGAGATCGATGGTATTCTTAAAAAAACCATCAAGCACCCTCAAGATGTCTCTACTTACTTTGGCCCACCACTGCGCGATAAAAAAGCAGCTTAAGCCCAGTATTTAACGATCTCAGCGATATGTTGCGCCAGCGGAGATACATTCCCAAAAACCTCGCTGGAGATCTGCACCATAATTCCATGTGGAATGTGAGTTTGATCCTCCAGTTGCGGAGCTAGATCAATTAACAACTCCGCTTGCTTGCCATTTTTAACAACATAGCGCACAGGACAATCTTTAGTTGTAGTGTAAGGATCGACATCATCTAAAGCAGCAGTGATCAATGTCAATATTTGCGCTTCAGTAAGAGTAAGATCCTTCGTGATTTGATAGCTTTTCTCTTTGCCAAATTCTAAATAGGCAAAAAGCGGAAAAATATCATGAATAATCATGCCACCTTCACGTAGGTAGGTCTCGGCATAAAGTGAACGATCTTTCAGCTGAAGCTTTATCAATCCGCGATTCTCACATCGCGCAATATATGGCGACGCATCGGCCAACTTCATCAACTGCTCGAAAGAATCAAAACAGCTCTCAGGAAAAAAACTAGAAAATTTAGAAGGAGGAGCTTTCTTGCCGGCATCGGCTTTTTGTGAGAAATGGCGCCCTATCACTCCATTGGAGGAACTCACAGATTCTGCTAAGCAAATATGCTCCTTATCGAAATCTGTCTTACTCATAAAATGTAAGCCAACCAGTGAACCTCCATCTTTCCCTCTTTTTCCAGAAGCGAGTACGTGCGGTGCATTATAAAAACACAAAGGAGAGATACCCGCATCTTTTAGAGAAGGAAGAACATCTTTTTTAATCCAGCTAGCCGCCCCTGTTAAACGAGAAACACCTTCACTATGATAGGCTAAAGAACCAGATCGTTCACCCCGAGTCAGTTTATCATGTACAATAGCTTGAGCTCGCCCAGCTACTTGCTTGGCTTTTTCTTGACTTGAAGGGCTCTTTTTTTGCATGTCTGCAAGCGCTTTCATGGCAGTTCTGATGGTTTGTGTCTCTACATGATTAAGCGAAGCACTTGGACTTGTTTCATTTATTAGATCTATAGCCTCACGTACCTGCAGCGGAGTCTGCACTCCCAAAGGAGCACTAGGAGTTTTATTCGGAGTGCCCTCTTGTGAAGAAAAAGGACTCGATTCCTTTGAATCAGGCGGTGTTGCAAAAAATTTCGAGTGCTGTTTTTGTGCAGGAACCTTTTTGGCTGGTGATGCTTCAGATGAAGAAAAAGGACTCGATTCCTTTGAATCAGGTGGTGTTGCAAAAAATTTCGAGTGCTGTTTTTGTGCAGGAACCGTTTTTACAGGAGATGCCTCAGGCGAAGAAAAAGGGCTATCTTCCGGTGAATCAGAAGACGTTGGCAGCGCAGCACTTTTGGCTGCTCGAACTGGAGAGACCTCAGAAAGCGCTGATGCAGGATGACGAGGTGGTGTAGAAGAAAAAACCAGTTGGCGCGGTCGTAGAGAAGGCTTTTTAGGTAAGGAAGGCATAGCCATGCTTCCAACACCCGGATGCACCTTCACAGGAGATACAGTCGCTAAATTGGCTGGCCTTACAGGACTTCTAGGTTGATGCAAAGACAATGGTGAAGAAACCGGCGAAAGGTGTGCAGAAGGCGGACTTTGAGAGGCTTGCAGAGATGCGAGCTGCGGTGAGTTTGTCGGAGTTTTAATTGACCAATTTTTAACGCGAGATCCTTTGATCGAAAGAGAATCTGAATAAGAAAGAGTGCTTTCTGGAGAAAATACACCTTCACCAACCGATGAGGCATTTACTGATTCGCGTGGGGCTGCTTTGTGAGGCGAGGTTGTCGGGCTGTGCATCGGAGTTGCAAGAGGAAGACCTTGCTTCACTTTGCCACCTTTAGGAACAAACTCAGAAAAATCTCCACTGATGATTCTTGATTCTGAGCTCTCTTCACTGCCCTCTTCAATACTCGGGATGCGGCTGCGTGGTTTAGATGCTAATCCAGATGGCATAGACGCTGATCGATCAGATCCTGCGTTTCTTTTACGCTCCAATCCCGCTCTTCTGTTTAAGAAAGCGCCTTCAGTTCTTTCACTTGTGGCAGCTAAAGAAGGAGTTGAGCTCATTAGCCAAGAAGCAGCATCAAAACTTTCGTCATTATCATCATCAGAATCATCTAGGGCTCTAATCGGAGCTGCAGCACTTGCAGAAACGGCCGCTGGTGGTAAAGCATCAAAGAAACTACCCATTCTGGCTCCTGGAGCAACAGGGATACTTCCTAATCCTAAATATCTCTGAGAACTATCACTACCTGCTGGTTTTGCCATACCCTTTTTCCTTAGTAAATTTTGAGTAATGATCCTAATAAAAAACCCAGTTAACTTTAACTTAATTATTGTTTATTTAAGATAAAATTATTTAATAGTACACCAACAATTATTTATTATATTCTCAATAAAACTTTTAGAAGAAAGAAGGAGGATTTTAAAGACAAAGAACTAAGAGAGAAAACCTACTGCGTTTATTTTATGATGGATAAAACCTTATCGACCTGTCGCAACACTGAACTCTCTTGTGTATATGTTGCTACCTGATTCAAACGGATCCAGCGCAGGTCTAATGACTCATGGGAAATTGAAATCGCAGTCTCATTTTCACAGAGCAGTAAATAACGCAAATCATAATGGTAATGCTCGCATATGCCTTTGTGAGGAGGAATAAGATGGATGTCTAAATCAAATGGAGCTAAAATCTTGTTGAAAAAGCAGAGCTTTTCCGTGCCCGACTCTTCTTGAGCCTCGCGCATCGCCACCTCATGCAGCAGCGGATGCCCATCGGCATGTCCACCTAATTGCAGCCACTTCTTATGCTTAGCATGAAATGTCAAAAGCACCTTTTGCAGATCTGGAGAAAGGATAAAAGCCGAAGCGGTAAGATGCCCCTGCAGATTTTCTCTATCAAAACAATTTGTATGTGTATTCACGAAGGCGCGCACCTTTTGCAAGCGCTCTTCTTCATCAGTAAAGTGCGCAAAATGCTTTCGGCTAAGCTGCTCGTACTCATCCAAGGCGCTCAAAAGAGGAACTCTATGCATAAGAAAGCCGTTTAAAGAGAAAACGCAACAAGATACAATAAATCTAAAATATGGAAAAGACCCCACTTTCTCGCCGCAAGGTTTTAAGCTTTTTCCAAGTTGTGATGATCAATGTCATCGCAGTGGATAGCATTCGCAATCTTCCATTTGCTGCCACATATGGCTTTTCGCTCGTCTTTTATTACATTTTTGCAGGGCTTTTATTTTTTCTGCCCGCTGCCATGGTTGCAGCCGAAATGGGCACAGGATGGCCGACAACAGGTGGACTCTATGTGTGGGTGCGTGAAGCTTTCGGCAAGAAAATCAGCCTGCTGGTTATCTGGCTAAACTGGGTTTACAACCTCTTCTGGTTTCCCACAATCATGGCGCTGATCGCAGGCGCGATCACCTACATGTTCAACCCCGAACTTGCTACGAATAAGCTATTCATGACCACAACCGTCGTAATTCTCTTTTGGGGAGTTACGCTGATCAACTGCTTTGGCATGAAAATCTCCAGCCACTTCAGCACGCTTGCGGCCACAGTCGGCACTATACTTCCCATGTTAATCATCATCTTTTTAGCTGGCTGGTGGATCATTAAAGGCGAACCGATGCAGATCACTTTTTCTTGGAAGAGCTTCTTTCCCACTTCATTCGATGTGCCTAATGCCGCCTACTTAACCAACGTTCTATTTGGCCTAATCGGTTTAGAGATGTCAGCTTCGCATGCCGAGGAGATGAAAGACCCAAAGCGCAACTATCCACGGGCGCTACTCATCTCTGCGATCATCATTTTAGCTACAACTGTTCTCGCCTCTTTGGCAATCGCCATCGTCGTGCCAAGTAATGATGTAAATCTCGTTGTTGGAACTCTGCAAGCTTTTGCAACATTCGTCAGTTCGCTTAATGTTGGATGGCTGCTGCCGATTGTAGCAGGATCTATCATCTTAGGAGGCCTAGGTGGCGCCGCCGCCTGGATTATCGGACCCACCAAAGGACTCATGGTGGCCAGCAGAGATGGCTCACTCCCCTCCTTTGTCATGCGCGAAAATCGCCATGGAGTGCCCATCAACATTCTTGTCTTGCAAGCCATCATCGTCACACTACTCTCGTTAGCTTTTGTGCTTATGCCCACGGTGAGCGGATCATTTTGGCTGCTCTCCGTAATTACTGCTCAGCTCGCACTGATCGTCTATGTGTTTATGTTTGCTAGCGCAATCGTTCTTCATCATAAAAAACCGCACATCCACCGCTCCTATAAAGTTCCAGGTGGCAAAATCGGCATGTGGCTCATCGCCGGAATAGGCGCGCTTAGCTGTCTTTTGGTTATAGGAATAGGCTTTATTCCGCCAGAACACGCCCAAATCGGCAACGTTTTCATCTATGAGCTGATCTTGATTGGCGGCATGCTCTTTCTCGCCGTAATCCCCTTCCTTTTCTTCCTGAAAAGAAAGCCCAAGACATCTTAAGTCATTAAAGATCAATTACTTAAAGATCGTTTCCTCTTAATCAATTAAGAATCAGAAAGATAAAAAGCTCTGGAGCGATCGCTCCATAAGAAAAGAAAGAGGTAGGATTCCCCTGCGGGCCGGTTCGTGGGCTGCGCCCACTTCACTTCGAACCTACCCGTAAACCAAACTTTTGGCAGAGGGCGTCTACAAACTAGGTCTTTTAGGGAACGGAAGAGGTAGGATTCCCCTGCGGGCCGGTTCGTGGGCTGCGCCCACTTCACTTCGAACCTACCCGTAAGCCAAACTGTTGGCTTACTTCTTCCGTTTAAATAGCAAAGGGAGACCCTAATGGGTCTCCCTTTGAGTTTAAACGGAAGAGGTAGGATTCGAACCCACGGTCGGTTGCCCGACTGCTGTTTTCAAGACAGCCGCGATAGGCCACTCTGCCACTCTTCCATTGGCCGCAAATTATAAACAAAACCGATAAAAAATCAAAAGAGGTAGTTGCAAAATTCGTTCTCTACCCCAAAAAAATCAGTCCCACTCATTAGGAGGAAGGCTCGGAGTGAACGAAACATAAGATTGCAGCATCCCTGCCTTGACTTTCTTGACAACTTCATACTTCCCAGCGTCAGTCTCAAGAGTAAAGCCATTCGAACGCATAAGCAAAGCCCTATGCAGTGCTAACACAAACTTTCCAGAGGGTGTTTCACTCTTTGCAATATTGCGAAGATCGACAAACCAGAGCTTGGGTGGCAATGCTTGTAGAAATGCTTTTAACTCCCCTAATGCAACCATTTTACATCCTTGTAGATTTAGGGTTTCTAATGCGCTGCAAGCACTCAAACTCGAAACTCCTGCAACTGTAATTTTTCTTGAGAGGATCGTTAAATTTTTTAGACTTGGTGCTGACGACGCAATCGACATTAAGGCAATATCATCAATGCCCTCATTTAAAACCTCATCACTCAAAATCTCTTGAGTTAGACTCTGTATGTTAAAACGTGAAGGGGCTTCTTCTTGAATGAGTACAAGCGTTTCTAAACTAAGGCACCTTTGGGCTAGAAGCGATAAACCTGTGCTTGTCACCTTTGAACAATTGAACAGGCTGAGCTCTTTCAAGTCAGTGCATCTAATTGCGATGGCTCTCAGCGTTTTATTTGTCACGTAGGTATTATCTGAAATGCATGCTGGGTAAGCAGCCTGATTTAGAGAAAAAACTTTCAAGTTAGATAAGCAAAGAATTGTGGCGATTAACGTGCCTTCTAAATGGTCATAATAGGATTTATCAGGAAGTGAAGATAGCTCTGATAAGCTGCGATAACCAAGGGCGAGATCGGAAAGTTGTGACTGATGTTCTGCGATGGCTGTAAGAACAGGAACTGTTAACTCCCAAGCCGTTTGACGAAATGAATTTAGGCTCACAGACGAGGTCAATATTTGAAGAATTAGCTCATTGCATCGCAGGTCATTGCGAGAAACTTCCTTTTTGTTTTGCTCAACTATTCTTAAACTCGTTAGATTCGGGCAGAAAAGAAGTGCTACAAGAGTAGTTTCTGAGGGTTGAGCGTCTGTAAAATGGCATTGCTCAAGTGTTGCAGAAGCAGCTTTAATCACTTGCGCCACCTCATCTTGGGTTTCAGCACCCTTAGTTGCTTGTTGGAAAGAGAGTTTTTTAAAAGAAGTGCAGTGCGTGGCGATTGCCCTTAATTCAACCTCATTTGGAGGTGAGCCTGGCATTTTATATTGAAAGTTATATAAACACAGTTCTGTGCGGGCTTTCCAATATTTTTCAATAAGATTGACATGTACTAGATTCTCTTTTCTAAGAGAAAAAAAGGCGCGTTGAAATGCGACTGCAGAATTGCCGATGTAAGGCGCAGCTTTAAACATCGGCTCAATACTTTTTTGTGCTTGTAGATGGGCAAATTTGCTTGTGGAAGCAAATCGACATAGATCACCCGCATTAAGGTTAGATAAGGCCACTTCCCAGCCTATGTTGGCAATTCTGTAAAGGTGTGGATTTATAGACGCATCTATTGGAGAAATCACGACCTCAGAGGAGACTACTCTTTGTCGCTTACTTGAATGCGCCTCTGGTGCGGCGCTTGAGCTAAAAGCCGCAAAATCGGGAAGAAGATCTGAGATCGATGCCATGATTAAACTTTTAATTTAATAAACGAAATAAGATTAACTATGTAAAATCCGATTATGATTATCAATGCTAACTAAAAATTACCACATCCTTAAATAGTTTAATTAACTTATAAATAAATTAATTAATAGACCACCTCTATCAAGCTTTTGGAAAGAAAACCAAGCGATTTTCCTCTTTTTCTCTTGTGACGTAATAGATGCCTTTATCCATTAGAAGTTTGAATGTAGCAGGAAGATGCGGCAGACGCTTCCTTAGGTAATCTTTAAGACTGGCTCCTGGAAGAGTTTCAAATACAGATGTGCCTCTAAGGTCGATGAAACGCAGCTTAGGTGGAATAAAAGGCAGAAAATCCCGCATAGACTGCGCTGTAACTCGTTCGCTATTGCGGAGATCCAAGGTTTCTAACTGCCTGCAAGTCTTTAGATATGCAACACCCTTATCTGTGATGCTACTTGAGGAAATAGTAAGATCTTTAAGTTGCAAAGCATGAAGGGAAAGCGCCTCTAAGGCACCATCATCAACAGCTTCGTAAATACCATGCTCCCAGGTGGGTATCGGCAGATCATACTCGGTATCATGCCATTCCTGAATCAGAGAAAGTGCTTCTAGATGAGGACAGCCTGTTGCTAAAGATGCGATACCAGCTGTGGTTACAGTGGAACAATTGAAAAGATGAAGCTTTCTTAAGTTACCACAACTTAGAGCAAGCGTCTTAAGCGTTTGATCTGTGACGTAGTATTTGCGCACATCTGGGTGTACTGGGTTTGCGCAAGAAGTCCAATCCTGGCGAAGAGAAAGCGACTCCAACTGGCTGGTAAGGAGAAGAGTAGCGATGAGCTCTTTTTCTAAATCAGCATAATTTATCCCAGCAAATATTCCGTACCTCTCCCTTCCTGGCACCTGACTAATTCCGCTGTGCCCAAGCGAGAGGGCTTTAATTTGCTTCTGATGAGTAGCAATGGCTTTTAGGGTGGGTATCGTTAGTTGCCAGCCATTGTGATGGAATGATTCGAATGAGACCGAAGTCAAAAGTTTGAGAAGAGCCACTTCATGACGAGAAAAAAATTCAGGATTATATGAATTATTTTGTTCTAAGGTCAGAAGAGCTGTGGAACATATGGGCTCAAAAAACCTAAAGTTCTCAAGCGATTTACAAGAAGCAAGCGCTTCAAAAAAAGGAACGGTGGGAAACGATTCAATAAGCTCGCACTGCTTTAAACCAGAAGATGCCAATACCAAGTGGGTAAATTCACACTTAGTAAGTAATCGGTCTGTAGATCTTACAACAGAGTCACGGAAAATAAGACTTTCTAAGGATGCGCCTCGAGTTTGCATGGCCTTTAAATCTAAGCCTTGATCCCTACCGTTCATAGGTTGAAATGAATCTAGACAGAGTTTTTTCTTCCCAGCCCAATATTGCGTAATAAGATGTGCAGTTCTTGCCTGCTTTGCAATTTCTAATTCATCAAAAGCTACTCTTCGTTGTTCATCTGGCAGCCCCATTATCTCTTCAAAAGTTGATATCTCTGGTAAAGCTGGCAGCTGCTCGTTTCTCAATGCTATGAATACTTCAGGAAAACGCCAAAAATTGTGCGTGCTGTTTTGATGATTATCCACTCCGTAAGCGGAGTTTTTGAAAATAAGCAGCAACGCATCGGCCGAAAGATGCCGTGTGTATTTGCATGCATGCACAACACCGCGGCATAACTCTCGTAAAGATAGATAGGAAAAAGCCTCTACCAGAAGCCGCGGAGTAACGCGTCCAATGCGTGCATTACAAGATGGAGGCGCTATCTCAACGCGTCTTCTCGCCACGCTTGACGAACCGGATCCACTGCCCTGATCTAATGCAACCTGAGCTCTCTCTAAACTAGGAAGTGAAGTTATTGCGCCGGCCATAAATTAAAAACTCAAATATTTTAATAATTAATTTTAGATATTATCACTAAACTTAACTATCTATTCAACTATTATATTAAAGTTTAGCTAAGAAAGCGCATAAGTAAAAGCCAAGCGATTTTCCCTTTTTTCTCGCTCGATACTGAAAGTGCCCGTGTCCATTAAAAGTTTGAATGCAGCAGGAAGACGGGGCAAAAGCTCCAGAAGTGAGGATGCCATATTCCCAGCCCCAAGATAAGTATTAGAATCTGAGGTCTTTCGAAGATCAATGTACTGTAGGTTAGGCGGGATAAAAGATTGAAATGCCTGCATACAGCGCGCTGTGACTTGCATGCAGCTATTGAGATCCAAGATTTCTAGTTTTTGACAAGCCGCCACACAGGCAACACCCTTATCAGTGATACTTCTTGAACGAATAGTAAGTTTTTTTAGCTGCGACGCATGAATAGCCAGGGCTTGCAGAGCTTTATCGTCAATCGCATCATAAAAGATGTATTGCGGAAGCCATATATTATACCACTCCTGAACGAGCGAGAGTGTTTCTAAATGCTTGCAACACTTGGCCAAATTGGCAATGCCTTTGCCTGTGATGTTGGAACAGTTGAAAAGGCGAAGCTCTCTTAAATCATCACAACTCTGGGCAAGTGTTTCAAGCGTTCGATCTGAAACAAAATGTTTGCAAGAAAGAGAATGCGGTGAAGCAGAATAAGTTGCCCAATTCTGGCGCAGAGAAAGGGATCTTAGCTGCTTAGTATTTTTAAGGGTGGTAATTAACTCTTGTTCTAAAGCAGCGTAATCTAATGCAGCAAAGATTCCATTGGGCTGCCCTGGAAAAATGTTATTTCCACTGTAGCCAAGCGCAAGATCTTTAATTTGCGGCTGACGAGCCGCAATAGATTGGAGAGTGGAAGCTGTCAGCTGCCAGCCATTGTGATGAAATGATTCAAATGTGCGCATGTCTAAAAGCTTGAGAATAGCCGTTTGATATTTGAGGTAAAACTCAACATTCCCCAACAGAAAATTATATTCCATCAATGCAACAAAGGGACTCATCGCAGGCTCAAAAAATTTAAAGCTATTAAGCGCTGATCTTGAAGCGAGTGCTTCGAGAAAAGATAGCGAGGGAGATGCTCCAATAAGTTCGCATTGTGTGAGATTAGGAGAAGCTAAAGCTAAGCGGGCCGACCTTCCTATAAGAGCATATTCAAGCCCGTTTCGGATCCTCAGGCTTGTTATAGCTGAATCATGCGCACACATCGCTTGAAAATCTAATTCTCCTGCGGGATTTAGTGTGAGAGAACACCCGTCTAAATCGATCGTTTTTTTATTCGCCCAATATTTCGATATAAGCTGATCCGTTGTGAGATTCTCGCCTCTCAAAGCATGGAATGCATGCGCACTCCTTTGAAAACTCCTTGTGCCATAAACAGAGTTTCTGAAAATAAGCAGCAAAGCTTGAGCAGAATACTTACGCAAATCTTTGCAGCTATGCACCACACCAAGACATAATTCTTCTAGCGATAGATATGAAAAGGCCTCTGCCCAAATCACACTAGTAGCCATCTTGGCTAGATGCGGATTTTGCGAAGGTGGAGTAAATACCCTTGAATCTGCCTCGGTACGTATTCTCGCTACACTTGATGAGATTGTCATAATTTAAATGTTATAATAATTAATACAAAATTATAATATTTATTAAATTAACTGTCAACAACAAGTAAATGTATTAATTATTTTATAAAAACAAAAGAGGATAATTGAAGCAACGTTAATTACTTGGAGATCAACAGCATTTAAAAAATAGACTATTTTTCTCGTTTTTTCTTTCGATGAAGTACGTACCGATATCTAGATCGAGCTTAAATTTCGCCAGAAGACGCGGTAGAAGCTCGAGAAGTAAAGTCTCTATATCTTTAATTACAGTCGGAGAGTTTACGAAGGTGTGTTGAAGGTTTATATAATCCAGATTTGGCGGCAAAGATGTTCGAAGAGTTTGCAGACAGTCTGGTGTTAGAAGTCTACATCCATCTAAATTCAGACTCTCTAACTTGGGGCAAGCCAATAGATGGGCAACGCCTATATTTGTAATGCTACGAGAAGAAATAGCAAAATCTTTTAGTTTGTCACACCAGTAAGAAAGCGTTTTCAGAGCTTTATCATCAATTGCATCATAAGAAGTTGGTTGACGTAGCGGAGCATACCACTCCTGAACCAGAAAAAGCTGTTCTAAACTATTAAAGCAGTCCAGCACTAAAAAAGTAATGCCTTCCGAAGTTATATTGGTGCAATTGAAAAGTTCAAGCCGTGTTAAATCACTACAGCTTTCAGCGAGCGTTTCAAGCGTTTTATCTGTGACAAAATATTTGCGCGCATTGGGTTCTTCTGGATGCGCACAAGAAGTCCAATCTTGACGAAGCATGAGGGTCTTCAATTGCCGCGTAGCTTTAAGAGTGGTAATGAGCTCACGCTCTAAAAGAGCAAAACCCACACCAGCCAGGGCCCCATACCCCCCCTCACTAGACTCAGAATAACCACTAAAGCCAAGCGCAAGATCTTTAATTTGCGACTGACAAAGCGCTATGGCGTGGAGCACATCAGTAGTTAGCTGCCATCCATTATGATGAAATGATTCGAGTTCATTAGAGCACAAAAGGCTGAGAATAGCCGCTTCATAACGAGAAAAAAAATCGGTATTGCGCGCAATATTTGTTTCAAAATATGGCACGAAGCGTGAATCTGCAGACTCAAAAAATTTAAAGCTTCTAAGCGATCTGCGAGAAGCAAGCGCCATTAACAAACTTTCACTAGGATGCGCGTTAAAAAGCGAGCACTCTTTGAGATTAGCAGATGCTAAAATCAAGCGGGTTATTTCACCAGTGACTGGGTTTTCATGCGCTTTCTCAACAGTAAGACTTTCCAATAAAGAGCTATGGGCGCGCATGGCTTTAAAATCCCCGCATCCAAAATCTAGACTAGTATGAGAAAATGAGTCCAAAGTGAGGCACTTCTTATTTGCCCAATACTTCTTAATGAGCTGATCGGTGCTTAGAGATTCCCCTCTCAACGCTGCGAATGCTGCAGGAAAGCGCCAAAAATGATGCTCTCCTCCTCGACCGATAAAATTTGCACTTCCATATGCTGAGCGCTTGAAAATAGGCACCAAGGCTTCAGCTGAACGCTGACGCATGTATTTGCATGCTTGCACAACACCAAAATATAGCTCTTTGAAGGATAGGTAGGAAAAAGCTTCTTCCCAAGCCACATTGCTTATGCGCATGAGATGGGCATTATGAGATGGCGGCGCTATCTCAACCGAAAACGGCCCTGCATCAACGCGTCTTCTCGATACACTTGATGAACCAGACCCGCTGCCTTGAGTTGCGCTAATTAAAGCGCTGGAAATTATAGGGGTTGCCATAGCTTAAGATTAAACTGTAGAACGCCGTTGGCTCCATAGCACATCAAGATGAGACATTCTATGCTCATTCTCTTGACGTTGCCGAAAACCTTTAAAAGCTAACCTTTTCTGCCCTTCTACTTTTTCGATATATATCGTGCCAACATCTAGCTCGAGCTTAAACCTACTTGGAAGTCGAGGCAAAACTTTTTGGAGTAGCATATCTATACCCTCTACAACAGGCCTAGAGTTAGCGAATGTATTTTGAAGGTTTATATATCCCAGATTTGGCGGCATGGAAGATAGAAGAGCTTCCAGACAGCGCGGTGTAATGCTTTTGCACCTACGTAAATTTAGACTCTCTAGCTTTTGGCAAGCCATTAGATGTGCAAAACCCTTATCTGTAACATTAAGTGAAGAAACAGCAAAATTTCTCAGATTAGAAGAGACAAGAGAAAGCTCTTTCAGAGCCGCATCATCAACTCCATTATAAACAGCCGGTTCAATCTCACCCATAGGATAATAACGTTCTTGGCTCAGAAAAAGCGTTTCTAAGTTAAGGCAACCTTTGGCTAAAGATGTGATACCCGCCTTAGTGATATGGGCACAATCAAAAAGCTCAAGTTGTCTTAAATCACTGCAACTTTTAGCCAACGTCTGAAGCGTTTCATCTGTGACAAAATGTGTGCGAGCACCAGGAGGAGCTATTGGAGAAAAAGAATCCAAATTTTGACGAAGCAAAAGAGTCTCCAACTGGCGAGTAGTTTGAAGAGTGGTGATGAGCTCGCGCTCTAAAAGATCAAAATCTAGGCCATCAAAAACGGTAAGCAAACGATATATAGTACCGGGGATTACCAAACAATCTCCGCTATGGCCTAGCGCAAGATCTTTAATTTGCGGCTGATGAGTAGCAATAGCCTTAAGAACGGGAACTGTTAGCTGCCATCCATTGTGATGAAATGTCTCTAATGAGTTAGAGGATAAAAGCTCGAGAATAGAATCTTGGCGACTATGTACATAAGTAGCAATAGTCCTTGATCGTGCATCTATATGTCTCATGTAATCAGAATCTCCAGGCGCGCTAAATTTAAAGCTTTTAAGCGATCTACAAGAAGCCAGCGCCCGTAATAAACTATCAGTAGGTTTTGTGCGAACGAGCGAGCACTCTTTGAGATTAGGAAAGGCTGAAACTAATTTAGCCATTTCACCATCATGTGGGAGTTCCAGCACGTTATGAACAATAAGATTTTCCAATTCAGAGCCGCAAGCACTCATAGCTTTAAAAGCCAAAGGATTATTATCAGAAGTATGAAATGAGTCTAAAATGAGACTTTTCTTATTCTTCCAATATTTCATAATAAGCTGATCGATGCTTAGAGTTTCCCCTCTTAATTTTGCAAACATGCCAGGAAATTGCCAAAAATGGTGCCCACCCATTCCATGGGTTCCATATGCTGAGCACTTAAAAATAAGCATTAATGCTTCAGTTGAACACTTGCGTGTATATTTGCAAGCTTGCACAACGCCAGAACATAATTCTCGGAGTGATAGATAGGAAAAAGCTTCTGCCCAGATCACACTGCCTACGCGTCCCAGATGCGCATTTTGAGATGGCCCTGCTACCTTAGCCGAAAGCGGCCCTGTATCAAGACGTCTTCTCAACTCGCTTGGTGAATTAGATTCATCACTAATAACCAAAGCGCTTGAAATCGAGTGAGTTAAGGATGAAATAGAACTATTTGCTGTTGCCATAGTTTAACAAAATCCTCATTTTAATAATTAATTACAAATATTTTAGTTCTTTTTAAGAATAACTTCAATAATAAAATATACATACTAAATAGTTTAATTTGCGCATTGGACGATTGATTAAGCTTATAGGAAGTGGGTGCTGCTTTAAGAGGGATTAGAATTGCGCAAGGAAGCGCATATCATTATCGAAAAACTGACGGATATCTTTGATGCCGTAGCGTAGCATGGTGAGGCGCTCGATGCCCATTCCCCAAGCAAAGCCAGAGTAGATTTCTGGATCGATTCCCCCATTGCGCAGCACTTCCGGATGGACCATGCCAGCACCCAGAACTTCAAGCCAACCCGTTTGCTTACAGAGACGGCAGCCTTTTCCCTCGCAAGAGGTGCACTGGATATCGAGTTCTAAGCCGGGCTCGACGAAAGGAAAAAAGCTAGGGCGAAAACGTGTGGGAATATGTTTTTTGAACAGCTTATTGCAAAATTCGTTCATGGTGGCAAAAAGATCAGCAAAAGAAACGTCCTTGTCTACATACAGACCTTCAATCTGATGGAAGAAGACATGCGAGCGAGCGCTGATGTTCTCTTTGCGGTAAACAGTGCCAGGACAGATGATGCGCAACGGTGGCGCATGGCTTTCCATGACGCGTAATTGAGAGTTGCTGGTATGTGTACGCAGCAGAAGATCTGGCGTGATGTAAAACGTATCCTGCATATCGCGCGCAGGGTGATCCTTAGGAAAATTCAAGCCTTCGAAGTTATAGTAATCTGAATCGATCTCGGGGCCGATCTGCACAGAAAAACCCATACCTTGAAAGATCTCAATCAGTTCATCCATCATCAAAGTGAGAGGATGCTTGCGGCCTAAAAATTGACGGCGCCCAGGCTGGGAAATATCGATTTTCTCGCGCTCAAGGCGCTCTTTGAGATGAATCTCATGCAAGCCTGCCGCCGCTTGATTGCAAAGAGCTTCGAATTCTTCTTTGATTTCATTGATGAGTTTGCCCGCGATTGGGCGCTCTTCTTTGGAAAAATTGCGCAGTTCTAAGAGGAGTTCTTGGATTGGGCCTTTTTTACCCAGATATTTGACTTTGAGCTGTTCGACATCTTTGCTCTCTTTAACGCCATTCAGATCGGCCTGAAAGGCATGACGAAGAGACGATAGCTTGACAGAGACTGTCTTTGAACTAGCGGCCTCGTCTTTGTGCATTAGACACCTTACATGATTCTAATTAGAAATTGCAAAAGCGGCTTCTAGAAGCCGCTTGAATAGATGATATTATGCGAGTGCTGCTTTAGCTTGCGCTGCCACAGTAGCAAAACTCTCTGGATCTTTGATTGCCATCTCAGAAAGCATTTTTCGATCTAAAGCACAACCAGCTAATTTCAAACCACCGATTAGCTTACTGTAAGAGATGCCGTTAATTTTTGCACCTACGCCAATGCGCATGATCCAAAGTTTACGGAAGTCTCTCTTCTTCTGCTTACGGTGCAGGTAGTTGAAAGCCATTGCAGACAATACAGCATCTGCTGAAAGTCTAATGTGATTTTTACGATCTCCGACAAATCCTTTAGCGCTCTTAAGCAGTCTTTTTCTTGCTTTGTGGGCAGCTACGGCGTTGGTTACTCTAGCCATAGAAACATTCCTCTTTTAAATTTTTATACACTAATCAGGCGGCGGTACATTTTTGTCTGTCCTGCACTCACAACAGCATCTTTTCTCAGATGTCTCTTGCGCTTCGCTGATTTCTTCGTCAATTTGTGACGGCGTCCTGGACGCTGACGTAAAAGTTTGCCAGTTCCAGTGACTTTGAATCTTGATTTAAACGCCTTACGGCTTTTCATCTTTGGCACGGTTTGCTCTCCTTAATAAACTCTATCAACCAGTGTTCGCTGCTTTCTTTTTCGCACCAGGTGCTAAAACCACAGACAGGCTGCGTCCCATCATCTTTGGTGGAGCTTCAGGAGTTGCGATGTCTGAAAGCTCTTCACACATACGGTGTACAATTTTTTGACCAAATTCAGGGTGCATCATCTCTCTTCCGCGGAAGACACAAGTGAGGCGCACCTTGTTGCCTTTTACAATGAACTCTCTGGCGTGTTTGAGTTTTACTCCAACATCATGTTCATCTGTATTTGGCTTCAACTTAACTTCTTTAACTTTGACTTGGTGCTGAGATTTTTTGCTCTCTTTCTCTTTCTTAGTTTGCTGATAACGCAGCTTACCATAGTCAATAATCTTACAAACCGGAGGGTCAGCCGAGGCAGAAATTTCAACTAGATCGAGCCCCGCCTCTTCGGCTTTCATGAGGGCTTCCAAAAGCGAAAGCACGCCCAACTGGCCGCCATCTTTGTCGATTACACGCACTTTTGGAGCGCGAATTTCTCTATTGATTCTCAACGCTGCTTACCTCTGTTGTCAATATTCTCTGAATAAAACTTTCCACATTCATCTCTTCTGGTTCGGATGAGGAAAAAGATCGCACGGTAATGAGCTGATCTTTTCTCTCGCGTTCTCCTACAACCACGAGCCATGGAATCTTTCTACTCAAGGCTTCATGCAGCCTTTTTGCTAACTTATCGCCTCTTATGTCAAGCGTCGATCTTATGCCTGCCTCGTGAAGAAGCTGGCTGATCTCCGTGGCGTATTCATTCTCTTTTACCCCGACGACTCTCACCTGTTCAGGTGCAAGCCACAAGGGAAGTTCTCCATCGCCTTGTTCAAGCAAGAGAGCTATACAGCGCTCTAGTGAATTAAACAGCGAGAAAACAACAATCTCTTCTTGAACGAGTTGGCGGCAATCGACGCCGACAAACGGACCTGCCCATTCTTGCCCCATGCCATCTTGGATCCGCACTTCTACAGTGGGACCCGAGTATCTTCGAGAGCGCTCTTCTACAGTATAAGGCATGCCTTGCACACGTAGAGCTTCTTCAAGAAGACGATTAGCATCTCGCTCGCGTTTATGCGTACCACGAGATAAGCAGATGACAACTCGAAACTTAAAATCGAGAATTTTAAGCATCTTCCAGATGATTTGCAAGGAAGAAATACATATATTGAAAAGGTCGTCCGAAGTGCAAAAGACGTGCGCTAGATCACAAGTTGGATGCTCTGGAGTCAGCAAGCCCCGCTGCCACTCTTCACGACGGGGTGGCATCTCATTGGAAAATTCCACAAATCGGGCATGACTTTTTTGTCTGAGAAGAAAATATTTGCTGTGGTTAGCGGTGAGATCTGTGCCAAGCTCACGGGTCAAAATAGATTCAAAATTTTGCTGAAGCAGCTCCTCTTTCCAACGTTCGACGAGTAGCTGCCTGAGCTTTTCGCCTCGCTTATGCCAAACGCAGCGCTCCTCGATTAAAGAGAAAAGTTCGAGTTCTGCGCCTAAAAGTAGATGATCTTTTTGAGGAAATTCTTCACGGCGTTTTAAAAACTCTTTGAGTTCATCTTTTTCAAAAAAAGCTGTACCGCCGATTTGTGTGACCGAATATCCCATATATCGCTGCTTCTGAGAGACTGTCAGAAGCTTTAAAGCTCTGATCTCATTGCTATGTTCAAATGAGAGTTCATTGGGGCAGAAGTCGACATACTCGCCAATTTGGCAAAGTGTGAGAAGGGGCTCGCCCTGATTCCTCACCTTTTCAGCAAGAAGAGGCTGGCCATGGTGTTCAAAAAAGGCAGCCGCCGAAACGGGCACCATTTCAAAAACCCTAGCCTCGCGTTTGTCGCGTAAAATCTGCCCCATGCGATCTTCAACTAAGCTAAGCAGCTCAGTGGTAAATTGAAATGGGAAAACAAAATCACAACAAAAACCTTGAGAGGTAAGATGAGAGGAGACGATGAGTGTTTCAGGAAATAATTCAAGAACAGCTGCAGCCAGCACTTTAGATGCTATCTGCCGAAGCTCTTCTACTGAACAGTTTAATGTCTCCATGATATGGCGGGGTTGGGATATAGCTGACTCGAACAGCTGACCTCCACGATGTCAACGTGGCGCTCTAACCAACTGAGCTAATACCCCATTAAAAAAATAAATTACTTGAATAAGTGTACAACAGACAGAATTTGAAAGAAAGGATGAAGTATGAATTCGGAAGGATGAAAAGAAGAAAAAGAAAAGAGGCAGGCAAATCTTTCTTTCTTCTTTTCATCCTTCATCCTTGATAATTCATACTTCCTTTATAGTGTTTGGCATGCACAGAGATTTTGCACTTTTTTCTTCAGCTGTTGAATTAGCACATATTTATTGGAAGCAGCTCTTGCAGCTGGGCGATTGCGTAGTCGATGCCACCTGCGGCAACGGCAAAGACACGTTACTGTTAGCGCAGCTGATCGGAGAAGAAGGTGCGTTAATTGGATTGGATATCCAAGAAGAGGCTCTAGCCCGAACACGCGCTCTTTTAGAAGAACATCTCTCCCCTAGCCAAATGGCTAAAATCCACCTCTTTTTGCAATCTCATGCGAATTTCCCCCCTCTCGCTCTAGAGAAAAAAATTAAACTTATTGTTTACAATCTAGGCTACCTCCCTGGCGGAAATAAAGAAATTACTTCAAAAGTAGATAGCACCCTAGAAAGCGTAAAAAAATCTTTAGATATTTTACCCCCTCAAGGGGTGATAAGTCTGGCCTGTTACCCAGGTCATCCTGAAGGGCAACGCGAGGAAGAAGCTCTTCTTCAACTGCTTACTCCCCTGCCCTCCACAAAGTGGGGCGTCTGTCATCACCGCTGGCTTAATCGCCCCCTTTCCCCCTCTCTAATTCTCGTTCAAAGCAGATAGTTGTTGTCAAAAAATTAAAGAATAAATTATGTATGAAAAATACATATGAAAATTTTTCTTATTTTTCAATAATTTCTGATGAATTGTTAATTATACTCTATAAGGAGTAAAATTAATGTATGCAGCAATGCATATATAAAATAAGCATAATAATTAATATATGAGAGTAAACTATGTCCATTATAGATGTTCAAGTATTCAACTGCTTAGCGCAGTTGGATCGAGAGATCGAGCATGTTGAAAATTTAGTGGGTGATATTGAAGCTCAGCTTCAAGCTCCGCATTCTTCTGCCGATTACTATCAGTTGTTTATGGATCTTGATAAGGCATTTAGGCCAATCAAGCAAATGAAAGAGACTGCGCGTTCAATGAGCAATTGCGGTACGCAATTTCTCGAACGCCTAGATAAACTTGAAGGAAAATGCCCTTCGCTATTTGGTGATCTTATCACGCTCGCGGTTGACCGCGAAGTGGTAGAAATTACCAGTGAAGCCGAAAATCTTCAAAATTCTCTTTTGAACGAGAATATGCTCAGCGTGGCAAAAAAGGTGGATAGCTTAAAACAGCATATCTCAACTTTGCGTCATGATAATGCACTTTCTCAAAAGAATTTAACTGTCATCACGTCGGTTGAACGTTTCGTCGAGATGGTGGAAAAATTTATTGAAGTCTCCAAAGATGCGCCTGCCGACCGACCAGTTTTTGCAGCTCAAAGGGCCGAAGTTCGTCCTCAGATCTATGCCTCAGAGATGGATCCCGTGGGAGCCGAATTATTAATGGAAATCTTTGAAACTGCTGAACTGTTCGAATCAGGCCACACATCTGCGGCTAAGAAAAAAGAACGTCTTCCACCCGCCTTGCAAAGACGTCTGGAAGCGTTAAAGCAGCAGTTTGAAGCGAGTTTAGGCCTATCTTCGGATAAGCTCTACTCTACTGCACTGCTTGCATTAGCCATGGAATTGACTCAGGGCAAGAAACTGGATAACCCTCTAGAAGAGATCGCAGCTTATTACGGCGATCTCGAAGGCATAGAAGCTTCATTGGGCTCGTCCAATACTTCTTGGCCGAATAGATCGGTTGGTGGATAAGGGCGGCCAGTTATGGCTTGTCTAGCCTCTTCCATGATGAAGAAGCTTCCACATATCAGAAGAAGTGCCTGAGCATCTTTCGCCTCCTCCATAGCCAATTTGACTGTGGAGGAGATTTTTTTTCCCTCAACGAATTTCGTATATCCTTCAGCAATTAGCGTTGATGCTAACTCATCGGTCTCTGCTGCACGTCCACTCTCTGCTCTTATCAGAAAAATTTTTTGCGCGCGTTTAGCAACTAAACTTAAGCACTTCTCATACTCTTTGTCTTTTGACATCCCTAAAACAACAAAGATGGAGCGCTCAGGATATTGTTGATCTAATGCTTCAAAGAGACGTGTGAAACCATCTGGATTGTGCGCGACGTCGAAGATTACATCTCCTAGCTTTTCAAAACGGCTGGCTGGGCGAAAACTTAAGCCCTCTTCTATCGCGTGATTTGGCACAGAAAAATGCTCTGCCAGCAGATCAAGCGCTGCACGTGCAGTTGCACGGTTTTCAAGATCATAGAAACCAAGCTCACTTGGCGCCACCACACAGGGACAGTTAAGCTCATGCGCTTTTTTCAAAATTGGTTCGTAAGTTGCACGGGCACCTAATACCACAGGCACAAAAGGTTTTAAAATACCGGCCTTCTCTTCTGCAATCTCATCCAGCGTCTCACCCAAAAGATCAGCATGATCGCGGCTAATAGAAGTGATCACCGTGAGAATAGGATGGATGATATTGGTGGCATCCAATCTGCCCCCTAAACCTGTTTCAATTACCGCTACATCGACTTGGTTTGCACGGAAATAATCGAAAGCTAAAAGCGTGGTGAGCTCAAAAAAAGTGGCTGGAATTTTATGCTCATCGATAAAGTCAAATAAACGCTGCATGCCTTCAACTACAGCTGCTTCTGAAATCCACTCCCCTTGTACCGCCATGCGCTCTCGGAAATCAACCAGATGTGGAGATGTGTAACGTCCCACCTTAAGGCCTGATAGCTCGAGCGCCTTAGCGATCTTCGTTACCACCGAGCCTTTACCATTTGTGCCAGCGACATGAATGCAAGGATAAGCTCTATGCGGAAAGTTTAAAAACTTATCCAGAAGATGTGGGATTTCAAGATTGAGCTTCACCTCGTGAGAAGCTGTCATGCGAAAGAGGCGCTGATAGATTTGAGTTGAGAAGGGCTGGTCATTTCTGCTTTTGTTTACTTCAAACGGCATAAATGCGCTCTTTTTTGGTAAATTTCCAAAAACTATAACGAGCGCATTGTTATCCAGACACCCTTAAAATCTAATTAGACTTCTTTCGAAACTCCATTTACATGCTAAAATCGTCCTTTTTTTTCTGGTTTTTTATCGAGCCTTCTCACCGACCCACTTGGGGTCGCCTCGTCGGCACGATACAAGCCGATAAATCGGCTTTAAAAACCAGAGAAAAAATCATCAATTTTTTCATGTAAAGCGAGTTTCGAAAGAAGTCTATTAACGCTTTACGTATTCTTCGGGGTCTTTGATTAGGTGGGGTGAATTTTTAGCTAAAGTCACAAATTCATCGATGCAAGGTGGACAGCAGAAATGGTAGGTTTTGCCAGCGATCACCCAAGTGCATTGAGGATTAGCTTTGGTGAGTGTCACAGGGCAGATTTTTTCGCCATCTTTAGGATGCGCGTTATGGGCTGCCATAAACCCTCTGAACTTCTGAGAAGGCGTGAGGCCCTCATTGGCAAGGATGTCTTCCACGGAGTATATTCCGCCTGAGTTGAGGTATAGCTCCTGCTCATACTCTGAAACTTGAGATTTACTTGCAGCTTGTAGTGAAGCTAGAGATGAGAAAAGCAAAAGAAGACTAAAAAAGATGCGCATGGAAGACCTCTATAATAAATGTTGGAAAATCTTACGAAAGCTCTCTTCATCAACCCAAGATGACCCGAGTGGAAGATAATGTTTATCTTCTCCATGAAAATCTGAGCCGCCGCTCATGAGCACGCCCTTGGATTGGGCTGCCTTTACCCACTTTTTTTCTATATCTGGGGTAAATTTTGCATAATGGCATTCGATGCCGTCGAAAGGCAGCTCTAATAATTCACGCGTGGTTTTAGCGTTATGCAAAAGATGCGGATGTGCAAGGAAAGCTTTGCCTCCGGCTCCGTGAATTAATTCAATCGTCTCTGCCACTGAAAACGACTCACCCTCATCGAAACAGCTTTTGTCATCGCCGATGTAGATATTAAAGGCTTCTTTGATCGTTTTCACATAGCCCTTTTTGATCATGAGTTTAGCAATGTGTGGACGACCGATAGTTTTTGCCTGAGGATTTGCCTCAATAAGTTCATCGGAGCTAATAGGCATTTTGCGCGCCGTCAGCTTATCTAAGATCTTCTGATTGCGCTGCGTTCTTCTCTCTTGATGCCTTCCACAAAAGGCGCGCAGCTCTGTGGAATCTAATGAAAAATCGTAGGCTAAAAGATGCACGCTTAAATGCTTAAATACACAGGAAAATTCTATGCCAGAACCGAGCAGAATTCCCAGTTTTTTTGCCTCTGGAACGGCTGTCTCGTAGGCGTCCATGGTGTCGTGATCGGTGATTGACAGCCCCGAGAGGCCCACCTTCTTAGCGAGCTGAATGAGCTGAACGGGTGTGTGTGTTCCATCGGAACAAGTTGAATGACAATGTAGATCTGCTCTAAATGTCATTTTTGTGGCTCATATTCGACGTAACGGATCTCCATTTCTAAATCGAGCCCCAACTTCTCTTTAATTGTCTCTTTTACAAGATTGGCGAGAGTTAACACATCGTGTGCAGTTGCATTTCCCGCATTGACAATGAAGTTGGCGTGTAATGGAGAGACTCGCGCCCCTCCAATCTCTTTGCCCTTAAGTCCGCACTGTTCGATGACAGCGCCTGCAAAATTTCCAGTGGGATTGCGGAACACACAACCAGCAGATGGATCACCATAAGGCTGGGTGCGCGTGCGATATTCGACAATACCGAGCTGCTTTTTTCGAGCCTCATCGGAGGGGGTCAGTTGAAAGGTAGCAGCTACGATCGCGCCTTTTTTGCGTTGAAAAGCTGAAAAGCGATAGCTGAACTCCAAATTGGCTTTGGGCAGGAGCTCAAGCTCGCCTTTTTCAGTGACGTAAGAGACTTGCATAAGAGGACCAACTGTTTCGTGTCCATTTGCTCCAGCGTTCATGTAAACCGCGCCACCCACTGAACCTGGAATGCCCGAAGCGAACTCAAGACCGGCCCACTTATTGCGCGCTGTCTGCACGCCAAGTAGCGAAAAGCTATAGCCCGCCCCAACATGAAAACAGCCAGAACTTTGCTCTTCGCAAAAAGTGATCTTATTCAAAATCACCAAGCCATTGAAGCCACGATCATCAAAAAGTGAATTCGAGCCTTTGCCGATGATAAGATAGGGAAGTGCAGACGAAGCACAATATGCAAGCACATCTTGCATATCTTGAATGGTGCGTGCCTCAAAGAAAAAACGGGCTGGCCCACCGATGCCAAAAGTAGAAAGCTCGCTTAGGAGTTTGCCGCTTACAAAGCGCGAAGATATACTCATTATAATTCTTTTTTTAACTTTCCTAATCCTCTTCGGGAATAAATAGCTACCACTCTTGCTACCAATACGGCTATATAGAACTGCCCTAATACGGCTTCCATAACTGCAATCGTTTGAGTCACTGTGTTGATGGCTGATATGCTTCCCGCACCAACAGTCGCTAAATTTCCAAAGCTAAAATACAACACATCCGAAAGATAGCGAAGATGAAAGAAAGATGTAGTGCTTTCCGGGGTCGCAAGCAAGATTGATCCTGGGACGAAGTACTCGGCTAGCAAATAGACATAACCAAAAGCAAAACCCAACATAAAATATGCGCAAATAATGGGACGCAAACTCGCTATCGTTGCAGGAACATTTAAAACCTCGTTATAGATCATCGAAGAGATGCTCAAAAACAAGAACAAAATCGTGAGCATAATACTGACTAAAATCAGAGGGTGCGACGCATGAAAAAAGCTAGTCCAATCTAAAAGAAGTGCCGGAATATTTAAACAGAGGGCAATGACTTTGATTTTAAAGGGATGGTTGATGTTGAAAACAGACCCAAAAAAGACTAGGCCCAGCAGCAATTCCCATATTCCCAAGTATTCCACTCCGCTTTGAGCTGATGGTCGAAAAGCAAAGAGCAAGATCAGAGAGATTAGAAGGTAGGTAAAATTGCCTTCTAGGAACAGTCGAACATGTTTATAAATTGCCCGCAACATAAGTCAACCCACTCCTTTTCCTAAGGAATCGCAACTATACAAAATAAAGAGGAAAAAACAAAGGATGAAGTCGGAAGGCTGAAATAGGAAAGCAGGAAATTATGAAAGAGTTATTTTCTTCCTTTTCCTAATTCATCCTTCATCCTTTCCTTTGGCGCTGTCTAAGACGGCGTTGATGAAAGAAGCGGCCTCTGCTGTAGCGAATTTTCGCGCCAGGCGAATCGCTTCAGCAATGGCTACTTTAGGAGGAATTTCTGCATCATGAAAGAGTTCGAAAATCCCTAAACGAAGGATGGAACGCTCGACGCGTGGGATGCGATCGAATTCGTAATCTTGCGCATGAGAAGCAATTTTGCGATCGATCTCTGGAAAAAGTTCGACCATTTTTCGTGCGCGCGCTTCGGCTTGGCGCAGTGCACTTTTAGGCACGGCTAGCTGCTGCATCAGCATCTCAGTTGTATCCTCTTCTATTGGACTCGAAAAATCCAAACCGAAGAGCAGCTGAAATACAATTTCACGAAATTTTTG
This sequence comes from uncultured Chlamydiales bacterium, assembly GCA_963700985.1. GTDB lineage: Bacteria > Chlamydiota > Chlamydiia > Chlamydiales > Rhabdochlamydiaceae. Next base: position 289,373 of record OY969554.1, on the reverse strand, counting down.
GTTAGAAAGCGCCATAGGGTAGGAAATATAACATAATGGCGCTTTCTGCACATCTGAAGTAAAAATTTTACTATAAATGACTACGAAGCATCCAGGCAGCTTTCTCACGAGCACCTAAAAGACGGCCAAGCATATCGAGCGTGCCCTGATCGTTATCTCTTTCGGCCGCAGGGGTTATTTCACGCAGCTGTCGAATAACGGTTTCGTTCGCTTTAACCAAATATTTGAGCATATCTTTAGGAGTGCGCACGCTCTTTTCCTCTTTAACTTCTGTGAGCTTGCTAAATCCGGAAAAAGTCGCATCGACAGAAAAACCCAGCGCGCGGATCCGCTCAGCAATTTCGTCGACTTCTTCGCTGAGTTCTTCATATTGTTTTTCAAACAAAAGGTGCAGTGCATAAAAATCTGAACCGATCACATTCCAATGGAAATTTTGCGTCTTCAAATAAGTGGTATATGTATTTGCCAGAAGTTGTGCGAGCCCATCCGCCACAGCTTTTCTGCCTTTTTGACTCATGCCTAAATTTGGTTCCATCACATCCTCCCCTTTTAATTTTCATTTGGGCCCAATCGACAAAGAGAACGACCCAAAGGACGGCCCAGGAAACTAGCTGCACTTTAATCTTTTGTCCCTGTTGTCCTTAAGGTCCTTTGATTTCTTTTGGTCCTTTCCCCACTACGTTAGAATCTAAAATTCGTGCCTAGGTAGAAAAAGTGATCTCTATAAAGGCTGTTATACTCAAACTCGTAGCTACCTTCGATGCCGAAGCGCTTGTAAAGTGTTAGCAGGAGGTCTACGCCGGCCAGCGCAATGTTGCGGCCAGAACCTGGCATCACCAGTGTTTCGCTTGGCACATCAAGCTCTACTGATTCAAAACGGATGTGGCGGCGCTTGTTGAGATATTCTCTTTGCCACTCGCCATAAATCTCGGGCACAAAGCTGATATTCGTTCTCTCTAAATTGTAGTTCATACGCAAGCCTAACGATGAGCGCAGAGATTTGATTCTTTGGCTGTGCACTTCCATATCGAAGGCGCCTGCGTTATGCTCTTCATATTTTTGAGTGTGCAGATAGACATATTGAACGTTGGCAAGTGGAATAACCTGGAAGCGATTGCCCAGCGCGTATTCAACGCCGAAGAGCGCATCAAAGGCCGCGCCATGAGGCGTGCCTTTGGCGACGCGTTTATCAGCAGAAGTGCCAGTATTACGTTTGATAAAATAGAGCTCGTAAGCACCGCCTACGATTCCATTTACGGCAAGCTCGGGCAGACAAGAAGGAGCATACGTAGAGTAGAGACTCGCATGGAACTCATCGATAGTGATCTTGCCCCAATGCTGCTTGGCGTGCGCTTCTGCTCTTTCGTAGTCTGCCATGAAACCTAAACCCACTTGTGAGAAGGCGTAATCCAAACCAGCCAGCGCACCGGCAGACCAGTAGTTCAAGCCGGGCTGATCCTTACGGGTATGCAGATCGCCAGCGGCTCTACCTGTTGGCCCGAAGTAGAGATTCAAAGGATACGCCTTCTCTTCTTGAGTAACTTCGCGTCTGAGCTGCTCTTGCTTTTCTTGAGTTTGCGGGCTTCGCGCGATAAAATTGTCACCTGCAGATGCAACTAAGTTACTAGGATCGCGCTCAGCCCTTGTTGCTAAACGTCCATTATTTCTTGCTGAAGAAGCACCAAAGTGCCTGCGCAGGTTTTCCATACGCAGAGTGATCTGCGAGTTGATGTGGTTTATATCCGAGAGCACCGTTTGCAGAAAGCCCCCGGCATAGCTAGAAGCTAATCCAATAACGGGAGATGGACCGGGAGGAACCACCGAAGATGTAAAGGTTAGAATCACCTCGCCATTTGGTCCAAGGATGTATTGAACATGTGGAACCAAGCTGGTTGAATTGGTGATGATAGAGGCAAACTGGCCAGATAAAGTATTAGAATCACCCGTCTGGATAATTATGAATGTATCACCTACAGTCACAGTATTTCCAGAAGCCAAAACAACATCAAGTGTTCCATCTAATTGAGTTGTACCAGTAGTGGTAACACTCAATTGAGATGCAGAGCTTGCAGAAGCAAGACGCTCTGTAAATGTACCGCCCGATCCCTGAATATATGTTCCGTTAATGCTCATTGTGCCAGGGGTACCATTGACATCCACAGGCTCAACATTTCCATTGTTTGTAACGGTGGCAGTAGTTCTTCCATTAGCAAAAAAGTTACCAGTTCCCTTTAAAGTACCCCCAGCATTTACATTTAGTATGGTAAATTTAGCCTGATCATCATTTTGAAAGCTTCCATTCGCATCTATATTGATGGTTGTAGCCGAAACGAGGCTACCTATGCTTCCATCACTAGCAACTAAGCCAGAATTTAAATTTGAGAGACTCCCTCCCCCGTTAATATCAATGCTGGGTGCTAATAGTGTAGTTCCCGTAGAATCATTGGAAATTGAACCAGAGTTGCTGTTAACTATCTGTGCGCCATTTAGTGCAAGAGCATTACTAAAAAAAAGCAGAGGTCCCTCTCCAGTATCAGATGCTATTTGTCCTGAGTTTTGATTTTCTAGCATGCTATTTGCACTAAGAACTAGGTTAGTAGAATTTATCCTCATCTGATTTGTTATCACTACAGTACCACCAGCAAAATTATTAGCATTGGAATTTACTAAAGAGCCGTTAACGGTAAGATTCGTTCCATTGAAGTTGAGTATATTTTGATTACCAGCGTTGATATTTTGCAGGGAGGCACCGCTGTTAATTGTCACGTCCCCACCAAAGCTCAAAGTAGCGACGCCCCCCGAACTTTCATTAAGACTTATTCCAACTTGAGAAGCAGTGATGAACACCGGAACGTTAATTGTATTACTAAGCTCTGAAGCTGTTATCTCGACTATCCCCGCAGGATTAGCGGTAGGAAAAGTAATGGTGTCAAGACCGCTTCCAGAGCCGTCTATAATATAACCACTGTCTGTAAACTCAAGCTGCCCAAGAGTAATTGCTCCAGCATTTTGTGACACTGTCGTGAAACTCGTAGAAGGGAAAACAACGACATCTGACGGATTATTAGGAAAGCAAGGAGAATTCGGAGAACTCCAATTATCCGTACCAATCCAAGAAGTGCCATCACCTGCCCCTGTCCATGTGGTAGTCGTGCCACCGCAGTCTGTGTATGCAACCACGGGGATACTCAAGAGTGTTAAAGAAAATAGGGCTTTTCTTGGCGACATAAAGATCCTTTTTTGTTTTGTCTTGTAAGAAATTTTGTATGCGCTTTTATACGAATGCAATCAAGCTCTTTTAGTAAATCACTTACAGGATATGCAGGATCGGCGCAAAGCGCCGGCAGGATACGCAAGATGTTGCTTCCATCTTTCATATCCTGCCTGATCCTGCACATCCTGTTTTCTTCTAAAATCTGAAGTTGGTGCCCAGGTAGAAGAAGTGGTCGTGGTAGAGGCTGTTGTACTCAAACTCGTAGCTGCCTTCGATGCCGAAGCGCTTATAAAGTGTGAATAGCAGATCGACGCCGGCCAGTGCAATGTTGCGGCCAGAGCCTGGCATTATAAGGGTTTCGCTTGGCACATCAAGCTCTACTGATTCAAAACGGATGTGGCGGCGTTTGTTGAGATATTCTCTTTGCCACTCGCCATAAATTTCAGGCACAAAGCTAACATTCGAACACTCCCAGTTGTAGTTCATACGCAGACCTAACGATGAGCGCAGAGATTTGATTCTTTGGCTGCGCACTTCCATGTCGAAGGTGCCTGCGTTATGCTCTTCATATTTTTGAGTGTGCAGATAAACATATTGAACATTGGCGAGGGGAATAACCTGGAAGCGGTTACCCAACGCATATTCAACTCCGAAGAGGGCGTCGAAGGCAGAACCGTGGGGAGTACCTTTGGCAACTCTTTCATCGGAAGGCGTACCGGCGTTACGCTTAATAAAATAGAGTTCATAAGCACCACCTACGATCCCATTAAAGGCAAGCGCAGGTAAACACGATGGAGCATAGGTAGAATAGAGACTTGCGTGAAACTCATCGATGGTGATCTTGCCCCAGTGCTGCTTGGCATGCGCTTCTGTTCGTTCATAGTCTGCCATGAAGCCTAAACCCACCTGCGAGAAGGCGTAATCCAAACCAGCCAGCGCACCGGCAGACCAGTAGTTCAAGCCAGGCTGATCTTTTCGTGTATGCAGATCGCCAGCAGCTCTACCTGTCGGTCCAAAGTAGAGATTCAATGGATACTTTTTCTCTTCTTGAGTAACTTCGCGTCTGAGCTGCTCTTGCTTTTCTTGGGTTTGCGGATTGCGCGCGATAAAATTATCACCTGCAGATGCAACTAAGTTGCTGGGATTGCGCTCAGCTCTTGCAGCCAAACGTTTATTACTATTCGATGAAGGGGCACCAAAGTTTCTGCGCAGGTTTTCCATACGCAGAGTGATCTGCGAGTTGATGTGATTGATATCTGAAAGAACTGTTTGCAGAAAGCCCCCGGCATAGCTAGAAGCTAATCCAATAATGGGAGTAGGAACGGGGAATGTAAAGCTAAGAATCACTTCGCCATTTGGTCCAAGGACGTATTTAACATGGGGAACTAAGCCTGGGGAACTGTTGGTGATAGAAGCAAACTTGCCAGATAATGAATTGGAACCATCTGTCTGAATGATTGTGAATGTGTCCCCTGCAGTTATTGTGTTGTCAGGCAGGAAAACAAGATTCAGCACTCCTCCCAATTGAGTCGTGCCGGTGCCTGTAACACTCAATTGAGATGCAGAACCTGCAGAGGAGAGCCTCTCAGCAAACACACCACTGGGCCCTTGAATATACGTTCCGTTAATGATCATTGTGCCCGGTTGTGTGTTACTCGAGGGCAAAACCGTCCCGCTATTATTCGTCACAGTTGTGGTTACTGTGCCATCGGGCGTAGTATTTAAACCTGTATACAGACCATTGCCTGCTAAAACGCCTCCATTTAAAGTGATGGTGTTAGCTAAAACTATAGCAGAGCTGACGCCCGATGGAGTTAGGTTATTGTCAAAGTTACTAAGCGCTGCCTGCCCACTTATGGTGATGGCAGAAGCCTCGATTTGGCTTCCAAAACTATTCGCATCGACACTGCCAGTGTTTTGATTCGTAACGACAGCAGTACCGCCTATCGAGATCGTACCTGAATCATTAATCGAACTACCCACGCTGCGAGGAATAGCCGTAGGGCTCGTAACCGTACCCGTATTCGAATTGAGTACGTTACCGCCTGTAATGGTAATCCCTGCTGCCCCTACGGCATTTACCACCGAACATCCTAATGCTTGTTCAGACACAGTTCCAGAATTGGTGTTCTCAAAGTTAGAAGTTCCGCTCATTTCAATTGATGCGGAAGTAATTGAGGCACCTATGCTGTTTGTGCCGGTAACTGATCTTGTGTTCTGATTTGAAAGCGTACCCGCACTTATAATAATACTGTTTACACCTCCATTCAGAAGGGTGCCGGTTCCGGGTCCGCTAGGAGCGCTAACGTCACCAGCATTTTGGTTTAGGAACTGACCTCCGCTTATTGTAAGGTTTCCACCGAGCAACTGCATTGATGCTCCCGTACCACTAGCAGCAATTGCATTGCCTAAATTTTGTATGGCACTCCCTGGGCCGATATTAACCGGCGGAAAGTTTATTTCATTTCCGACAAAGGTAGCTCCAATAGTTGCCGAAGTACCTTGATTAATCAGAGTTCCTGAATTTAGAGTTAAAGAGTCAGCCAGATTTAAAAAAACAGTAGTGTTGGGACTCCCGCTGTTACCAAATAGAGTCACCTCTGCTCCACTAATCGTTACGCCACCGCCTAAGGTTAATTCCGTAGAATTACCCGCACTGTTTGGCATGCTAATATCCGTTCCGCCTGAAGATGTCGGGTTTTGGAAGAACACTGGGGCATTAATTATCTGCTGTATGTTAGCCGAAGCGATCACATTTAACACAGTTACAGTGAGGTTGTCAGGAAAAGTAATAGCGCCCGGACCATTTATCGTAAATGCAGTATTGTTGATAAATTCGAGCGTCTGCAAGCTGACTCCAGAGTTTAGCCCGCCTGTAAAATCTTGAGTAATCGTTGTATCCGAAGTAGGCAATGCGCCAAAATCAGCTACATCCGAAGGTCCATTCGGAAAGCATGCTAATTGCCAATTAGCCGTATCACTCCAAGAAACGCCATCACCATCACCGTTCCATACAGTGCTGCAGTCGCTGTATGCCCATGCAGGGATACTCAAGAGTGTTAAAGAAAATAGCGCTTTTCTTGGTGACATAAAATTTCTCTCCGAGATTTCTTGTGAAAAATTTTTTATGCGCTTTTATGCGAATGTAATCAAGCTCTTTTAGCAAATCATTTACAGGATATGCAGGATCGGCGCAAAGCGCCGGCAGGATGCGCAAGATGTTGCTTCCATCTTTCATATCCTGCCTGATCCTGCACATCCTGTTTTCTTCTAAAATCTGAAGTTGGTGCCCAGGTAGAAGAAGTGATCGTGGTAGAGGCTGTTGTACTCAAACTCGTAGCTGCCTTCGATGCCGAAGCGCTTATAAAGTGTGAGCAGGAGGTCTACGCCAGCCAGCGCGATGTTGCGGCCAGAACCTGGCATCGTCAATGAGAAATTATCTCCAGGGAAGTCCATGGCAGAAAAGTGCACATGGCGGCGCTTGTTGAGGTATTCTCTCTGCCACTGGCCATATATTTCAGGAACAAAAGTGAAGTTTGGTTTTTCCCAGGTGTAGTTAATGCGCAATCCCAAAGAAGAGCGCAGAGATTTTACGCGTTGGCTCTCGACTCCCACATCAAATGGGCCGGCTCCATTTTCTTCATATTTTTGGCTGCGTAGATAGATGTATTGCGCATTGGCTAGCGGAATGAATTGCAGGCGATCACCTAGGGCATACTCAACACCCAAGAGTGCATCGAAAGCAGAACCATGAGGTGAAGCTTTGGCCACGCGCTTATCGGTTGGTGTGCCGGTGTTGCGGGTAATGTGATATAATTCATATGCGCCGCCTACAATGCCATTCAAGGCAAGTTCTGGTAGGCACGCTGGAGCATAAGTGGAGTAGATGCTCGCATGGAACTCATCGATGTCGATTTTTCCCCAGTTTTGCTTAGCGTGAGCCGTGATTCTCTCATAATCCGCCATGAAGCCTATGCCCACTTGTGAGAATGCATAGTCAAAGCCCGTTAAGGCTCCAGCTGACCAGTAGTTTAAGCCGGGCTGATCTTTTCTGGTATGCACATCACCAGCGGCTCTTCCTGTTGGTCCAAAGTAGAAGTTCCATGGCAGGTCTTGATTTGGTTGAGAAATTTCGCGTCTCAGCTGCTCTTGTTTCTCTTCAGTCTGTGGACTTGCTGCAATGATCTCTTCACTTGTAAAGATAGATTTTTCCAGCGATGCGACTAAATTCCCTGAAACACGTTGTGGTCTTGCTGGAGGAAACCATTCAGACAAATCTAAACGCCCGGCCCTTGCCAAAGGTGAAGAGGCCGCTCGTGCTGAACCAAAATGCCTGCGCAGCTCTTGCATGCGTAAGCCAAGGTGCGAGTTAATGTGGTTGATATCGGAAAGAAGCGTTTGAAAAAACCCGCCAGCATATGTAGGAGCAAGACCTTCACCTCCTCCAGAAGGAAGAAAGAAAAGAATCACAGAAGTGGGCGTATATTGAATCGTGGGCATTAAGATCGAGGGAAGATTGATGAAGTCCTGAGCGGTGAACGCTCCGGTGAGGGCGGTTGCATTTACGATTGTAAATTTATCGCCAGGATTCACTTTATTGTCGGGCAATAAATCAACACTAAGCGTTCCCGCTAGTTGCGCTGTGCCCACGACATCCAATTGTGAGAAAGAAGACTTACTCTCAAGATCGACCAACAATATGCCTGTGGGAGTCTGAGTATAAGTTCCAACGATGGTCATAGTGCCGGGAGAGGAGCCGTTAAAGGGTTCGATAGTTCCACTATTTGTCACACTGGTAGTTACTGGTGGATTGGGCGGGGTATAAACGCCTGTAAACGTACCCGTTCCTCGCACGGTTCCCCCACTATTAACACTAAGAGTGGGCGTTAAGAACCAACCATTGTTCAGCAAAATTCCATTTGGGCCACTGACACTGGCTGAAGTCGTTGCAATAATGGCGCTTCCGATGTTATTTCCTGCCGCCGCGCCGGTATTTAAATTCTGAACTTGCCCTGTGCCAGTGATATCAAACGTGGAATTTGAAACGATCTGACTGCCAACGCTCGCAAGAGACGAGCCAGTAATTGCACCGGAATTTGAGTTTGTGATGCTACCCGCGGATATGCTAATGCTGCCAGCTCTTACTCCGCTACCATCAGCTTGGTTGCTAATTGCACCAGTGTTACTGTTTGTGAATTGCCCGCCACTTACTGTAAAAGAATTTCCAAAACTAAGAGACGCACCGACTCCATTGAGTCCAGTAATCGTACTGTTGTTAATGTTTTCCAGTATGCTTCCGTCTGTAAGCTCAAAAGCCGAAGCAACATTCATGGAGTTTCCAACCACGCCATTATAAGAAAAACCACTATTGAGATTGCTTAGAAAACCTTGATTGATCGTAAGGCTTGGGCTGGGTCCGTTAAAATTAACGATGTTTGGATTTCCTTGGTTGGTAATGGTCGCGGTTGCATTCGGAGCAAGGCCGCTGTTAATGGTTACATTTTGGCCAAACGTTACAGTTCCCGTAAGCCCTGCACCAGCATTGATGTTAATAAACTGTGAGAGAGAATTCATGATTACGGGGACATCGATCGTTTCAACGACTATCCCACCAGGTACAATTCCAATTGCTGAGCCCGCGCGCGAAAAAGTAATCGTATTTGCAGTTGGGCCGCTTATGCTATAATTTTGAGTAGAAAATATGAGTTGCGCTAGGCTAATTGCTCCGACGTTTTGCGTAATAGCTACAGGAGTTGCCCCGATAAAATTAGCGGTATCACCAACCCCGTTCGGAACGCAAGCAGAGCCACTTGCAGGAGTCCAATTTGTCGGATCATTCCAAGAACTCGCAGTTCCAGTTCCATTCCATGTAGAGGAAACGCCATTGCAGCTGGTGTATCCTCCGATTGGGATACTCATCAGCGTTAGAGAAAATAGAGCTTTCCATGCGTTCATAAAGAACTTCCTAATTCCTTTGATAAGAAATTTTTTATGCGCTTTTATGCGGATGTAATCAAGCTAAATTTTCTCTCTCTTTACGCAAAAGCGCCCTGGGTGCTGCTCTCCAAAGCAGCCTCTAAAATCGAGCTCTTTTGATAAATCATTTACAGGATATGCAAGATATTTCTTCCATCCTTCATATCCTGCCTGATCCTGCACATCCTGTTCTCTTCCAGAATTCTAGAAACGGAAGTTGGTGCCTAGGTAGAAGAAGTGGTCGCGATAAAGACTGTTATACTCAAACTCATAGCTGCCTTCGATGCCAAAACGCTTATATAGCGTAAATAGCAGATCTACACCGGTGAGCGCGATGTTGCGACCTGTGCCTGGCATGATCAACGTAGCGGTAGGTGTAGTAAATTCTACCGCTGAAAAACGCAGATGGCGATCTTTATTCAAATATTCTCGCTGCCACTCACCATAGATCTCGGGTGTAAAGGTGAAGTTTGTCATCTCCCAAGCATAGTTAACTCGAAAACCCAAAGACGAGCGCAAGGACTTAATATGCTGGCCACGCACTTCCATATCGAATGCTCCTGCACCATGCTCCTCGTAATGCTCAGCGCGCAGATAAGCATATTGCACATTGGCTAACGGAATAACTTGTAGATGCTTAGGTATTCCTGTGAGTTGTCGGCTAGCCAGCGCATATTCCACACCTAAAAGCGCGTCGAACGACTCGCCGTGAGGGGTTCCTTTAGCTATGCGGTGATCGGAAGGCGTACCTGTATTGCGTTTGATGAAATAGAGCTCATAGGCGCCGCCGACAATTCCATTTAGCGCAAGTTCAGGTAGACATGCTGGAGCATAAGTGGAGTAGACACTTGCCTGGAACTCATCGGTAATCACCGTTCCCCATTGATGTTTACCATGCGCTTCTATCCGGTCGTAATCTACCATAAGCCCTACGCCTACTTGAGAAAAGGCATAGTCAAAACCCGCCAAAGCTCCTGCTGACCAATAATCTAAGCCTGGTTGATCTTTGCGGGCGTGCACTTCACCTGAGGCTCTTCCTGTTGGACCAAAATAGAAGTTCCAAGGACGCTCTTTTTCTTTTTCTGCCACTTCGCGACGAAGTTGCTCTTGCTTCTCTTGCGTTTGTGGATTCAGCGCAATAAAATTGTCATCGTTTGAAGCGGTTAAGTTGCTTGGATTAAGCCTTGCTGCAACGCGACCCTCGTTTTCTTCTGCAGAGTCTTTTCTTTCAGGAATAAAGCGTCTGCGCAAGTCTTCCATACGCAAGGTGATGTGCGAGTTGGTATGGTTGATGCCCGAAAGCACAGCTTGAATGAAGCCGCCCGCATAGCTGGGATCCGTGCCTCCGATAAAGCCTCCCATCGACGTCGTAAAAGAGAGCAGAACCCCTCCATCTTCTCCCGGAATATATTCGATGTGCGGAAGCAAGCTTGGAGGAAGGTTATGATACGTAATGGCAGTAGGTTCAAATTCGCCAGAAAGAGTGTCGTTTAATAAGAGAGTATATTCATCTGCCACGCCCACAGTATTCCCCTCCAAAAAGTCAACCTGAAGGGCTCCGGCAATTTGAGCTGTTCCAGCCACATGCAATTGGGAAAAAGTCGAAGTATTTAAAAGATCGGCAAGCAATTTGCCGTTGGAATTTTGGGTGTAGTTCCCTGAAATTGTCATCACTCCGGGTGTTGTCCCATCAGTGGGTTCGACAATCCCGCTATTCATAATCGGATTGGTATTGCTAAAAGTACCTATCCCCTGCAAGAGTCCTGCCTCATTTACATTTAACGTTTCCACATTGGTCAAGCTATTGTTGAGCAGCAAGCCTCCTTCATTTATATCAATAGTACCAGATGAAACATCGAGCAAACTTTCAATTGAATCGACGGGACCAGAAGAACCCGCACCAAGCACGTTATTAACTACACCTCCTGAATTAATCGTCAGATTTGGAATAACCATAGAAGCACCAGTGGCGCCACTTAAAAGTGAACCTGAGTTCGTATTGCTCAGCGTAACGTTATTTAATGTGAGGTTGACAGACGACTGAAATTCCGCCCCCACTGCACTACCACTTACTGAACCGCTGTTACTATTTTTTAAAGAAGCACCCGAATTAAGAGCTAGTGAGGAGGGATTAAAAAGCAAAAAACTTCCTATAGTGCCACTACCTGTATAACTATTAGAATTAGTATTGCTCAGCGTGCCAGATACCGTAACATCTCCTCCGAGCGTCAATTGATTTGCACTGCCATTATTTTGGTTTGTCAAACTAGCGCCGCTATCGATTGTTGTCCCGGAAGTAAGACCTAAGGTACCCCGATGTCCAGAGCCTGAATTAATTAAGACAGTATTTGTGCCGCTGCTTACAACGATCGGATTAGCGATTGTTTGTGTAATTGTCGAACTAGAACTAATAATAAGGAAAGTGCTTGGCTGAGAGAAAGTAATGGGAGTAGATCCGCTGATGTTATAATTATTTGTAGAAGCAGTAAATTGAATCTCTCTTAAATTAACGCCAGGCGAAGGCACGTTTTGGTTAACTGAAGTTTGCAGGCCTGCTCCATCTGGAAAAATCGCTGTGTCGTTTACGTTGTTTGGAACACATCCTTGCATCCAGTTTGCAATTGTATTCCAGTTACCATCTCCGCTGGTCGTTCCCTGCCAATTGGCATTGGTAGTACCGCCGCAATCACCGTAGGTCCATGCTGGGATGCTCATTAAAGTTAAAGAAACTAGTGCTTTTCGTAGTGTCATATTGTCAATCCTGGTTGTATGGTGAGAGGGGTAGATAAAAATTACATATGCACAATTAATTTAATGCCCGCAAGAAATTTCTAAAGTGAAATTCTCGGGTTTTATGTTAGTTTTAAGAGTTTGTTAACTTTAGGTGGCACGTGCTTGGCATTTTCCTAGATACAGAGACAAATGGTCTCAACCCTCTCAAGCATCATATTCTTGAAATCGCGTTCAAAATTGTCGATGTCTATAGCGGAGAAGTTAAAGCAGAGTTTCAAAGCGTCATTGCGGTTACACCAGAAGAGTGGCAGAAGGGCGATCCTGAGAGCTTGAAAATCAATGGTTTCACCTGGGAAGGGGTTCAAAAAGGAATCTCTGCCAAAGAGGCTGGACAGAATATTCAAAAGCTCTTCAGTCAAATGGGCATCAAACGTGGTGAAGCCGTTTTTATTTGCCAAAACCCATCTTTTGATCGCGCATTTTTCTGTGAACTCATTAACCCCGACCTTCAAGAGAGCCTGCTCTGGCCCTACCATTGGCTCGACTTAGCTTCCATGTATTGGGCCAAAAGCATCGAAAAAGGCAAAACTAACCCGCAATGCTTCCCTTGGTTAACAGGCGTTTCAAAAGATAAGATTGCTACTGCGTCATCTCTGCCGGGCGAAGGCAAACCTCACCGAGCTATGCAAGGTGTTGATCATCTACTTTTATGCTACAAAACTGTGGTGGAATTTCCAGGAAAGATTCTTTAAAGAAACAATCCTTTGCCGAGCCCTCAAACGGCCCGGCAAAGGGGTTCTAGACCTTAAGCGTCAGGTCTGATTTGGTAATGGGTGATGTAATAAGTCGATGCAAGATAAGCTAATCCAGCCAAAGCTTGAGTTGCAAAAGCTACAGTCAAAAGTGTACTGCGTCTCTCGCTTTTTTTTGCTTTCTCAGCGCTCCTCTGAGCATTCTCTTCACTCAGTTGAGCCCTCTCGTCACTTCGTTGGGCTCTCTCTTCAAGTGCATGAAGCCTTGCATCACTAGCATCCTGCCTTAGTTTTAATCCTTCTAAGGTTCTGCCATGTGCAGACAAAGAAGCATTTACATCAGTGGTGACTGTCTGAATAAGTCGCTGAGCTTGCTCAGCGGCTTTTTTTTCCTCAGCCACCGTTGCTTCCATGGCTTTAAGACGGGTGTTAACTTCGTACACTTCTTTAAGCACTGCCGCACCTGCGGCAGCAACACCAGCTACTGCTGTTGCCATAATTACCTCCAAACCTCAATGAAACTTCGAACTTTGGGTAGATCCGAAACTGTATCGGCCATCTGCTGTTCGAGCTCTTCCTCATGCTGTTCTTCTGGACAGATTTTATGATCTTCAAGAAAATCAGCTATTCTAAAGAAGAGCGCATAGGATCATGAAACCTCTTTCAAATAAAGACAACTACAAAAGTGAACTTCGTACTTTCCAATTGATGGGCGTACTGAATGTCACTCCTGATTCTTTCTATGATGGAGGCATGCATTATTCATTGGAAAAAGCGATTGAGCATGGCCTTAAAATGGCACAAGAAGGAGCAGACATTATCGACATCGGAGGCGCATCATCACGGCCTTTTGCACCTTTTGTATCCGAAGAAGAAGAGTTAAACCGCGTAATTCCTGTAATTGAAGCCCTAGCAAAAACAATATCTACGCCCCTCTCAATTGATACAGACAAATCTAAGGTTGCACGCAAGGCTGTGCAAAGTGGCGTGACATTGATCAATTGCATCCGAGGATTTTCCGATCCAGAGATGTTAGCTGTCGCGGCAGGGTGCGAAGCCGATCTTTGCGTCATGCACATGCAGGGCACGCCTGAAACCATGCAGATCAATCCCTCCTACCCCAATGGCGTCGTCCCAGAGATCATGGCTTTCTTTGAAAAACAGATCGAGCTGCTCACACGTGCAGGCATCGTCCCCGAAAGAATTATCCTCGATCCAGGTATTGGATTTGGGCTTACGGTTGAACATACGCTGGAAATCTTCGATCATCTCAAAAAATTTAAAAAATTCGGCCTGCGCCTCCTAATCGGCGCCTCGCGCAAATCATTTTTAAGTAAATTATTGATGAAACCCGCCACAGAACTGTTGCCTGCAACACTTGCAATCCATACAATGGCGATTTGTAATGGGGCCGATATTATCCGTGTGCATGACGTCGCTGAGCATCGCGACATCATGAATCTCCTTTCTCATATGCTCTAGGCTTTTTTTAAAAAACTGTAATTTGTTTTTGACTTTTTTTCAAAATTCTTGAGAATGACCTTCGATTAAAAAATAAAAACGCAACATGATTTCTCTTTTTCATTCGCTTACCCCCCTTTTTGAGATCTCCATCATTGCGATCATGCTCAACTATTTGCTCTCGTTTTTCTGGAATACGCGTTCGATGGATCTAGTTTTGGGACTAGGAGCGTTTCTTTTAATCTTTGCAGTCTCCTCATGGTTTAATCTGCCCATCTTGCACGAGATTATGTATCTCGTGGTAAACGTGGCTGTAATCGCTGTATTGATTATCTTTCAGCCTGAGCTACGCGTAGCCCTCTCTAAATTGAGCTTAAAAGGCAAACGTTACAGAGAAATAACTGAGTTCGATAAATTTTTAGATCAGCTGGCTAACTCGATCTATCGCTTGGCTGAAAAGCGCACAGGCGCGCTCATCGTTTTAGAGAGCCAGAACTCGCTTTCTGAGTATTCTAATAAAGCCGTAGTTCTCAATGCGAACTTCTCATCTGAGCTGCTCGAATCGATCTTCGTTACCAGCACACCGCTACATGATGGCGCCGTCGTTATCCGCGACCAGACAATCTTGGCAGCTGCGGTGATTCTCCCGCTGACGGACGATAATTCACAAGTCACAGGCTCGATGGGCACAAGACACCGCGCCGCTCTTGGCGTCAGCCAAATCACAGATGCTTTGATTATTGTCGTCTCTGAAGAAACCGGCAAGGTATCGATCGCACGCGAAGGCGTCATCACCCGCGGGGTCAAGGTCGATCGCTTTAAAGGCATTATACGCAGCCTCTTTACGCCTCCGCCTCCACCTGAAGACTATAAAGAGCGCTTTAAACTTCTTAAATGGCTACGCGAATGAGATCCTTTTTGTATAACTTACTTTTGCAAAATTGGCAGAGAAAAGCGATCTCCTGTTTTCTGGCTGTGATGATCTGGTTTGCAGTGCATCACTCGCTGACTTCATCCAAAACATTGAGCAACATTCCAGTGCGTATTTCTAATGTCCCCACGAATAAAACCGTCGAGGGCTTGCAGAGCAATGGCTATCTATCAAGACGCATCACACTTAACTTACAGGGCAATAAAAACCTGCTGGAAGAGTTAACCGCCAACGATCTCGAAGTGGTCATCGATGCCGCAGATAAATCTGAAGAGTGGATCGCCTCGCTTTCCAAAAAAAATCTTGTTCCCCTCAATCCGGATATTGACCTTAGCAAGGGAATCTCAAAAGTCTCACACCAGAGCTTTATCATCCGTTTGACTAAACTGATGACAGAGAAGATCCCCGTGCTGATTACTCGCCCAGTAGGTGAAGCTCCTCGCGATTATCAATTTCTCGACATCTGGCCTTATCAGCTCAATCTTTCCGTGGCAGGTCCAGAGGAGTTGATCAAACAACTTAAAGCCAAGGGCATTAAGCTCACATTCAATTTGCACCAGATCTCTAAGTCGCATCTAGATGGACTTTCTTCAACCCAGAGTCCAGCTAATGGCGATGTGGTGAGCTATTATGTGCCCGATGCCTGGAAGCAGGTTCAATTGCCGCTTCTCTCTGATCAGCCTTTGGAGATCAATGATCCTCAAGCTAAGGCTCTGCGAATCGACTTCGTGCGCTCTAATCTCTTGCCAATTGAAAAGCCTATTCCAATTAATCTCTATATTCCGCCCAAATATGCGGCATTAATCAATCCTGATACGCTCTCTTTGGGTTCGTCAAGTGCGATCGAAAAAGTCGATGGCCTCTACTTTTTAAAAGCTCAGTTGTGTGCAAAAAACGTCAGTCTACCCTTTTTAAAGGTCGTAAGAGACATGCTACAACTCACCGTAATCGTGGTGCCTAAAAGCGAAAAAAGCACATTAGACTGGAGCCTACAGTTCGTTAATCCACGCGTGTTGGAAGATCGTTATGTTTCCCTGATGATGTCTGACGCCTCGGAAGATGATCTGCAAGATCTCGAGCCTGCGCTGCGTGAAGAATATCTTCGAAACCGTTTTCGCAATTACATGAATCGGCTGCAACTCTGCTGGTCTGATGACAGCCGTCTTGAGTTTAAAATCGAGCTCGAAGGCAGCCATGTTGTTTTAAAAGAAACGCGCCCTTCCGTCCACCATGCATACTAGTCGCGTTACCTTGTTAAAAAGCGGCGCTTGTCATGCAAAAAGCGGCGGCCTTGAAAAATACACATTAAGACTTGCGCAAGCTTTTCTCGATAAAGGCTGTGACGTAACACTTTTAACTAGTGGCGAGATCAGTGCGCTGCCATCTAATTTTAACGCCGTTTCACTTCCTGTAACGAGCAAGTTGAGCTTCCGAAAAGTGCAGCAATTCGATCGTCTTAGCTCTCAAGCTCTTTCAAAGACCAACGCCGATCTGGTTTTTGGATTGGATAGAAATCGTTTTCAAACGCATCTTCGTGCTGGCAATGGTGTGCATGCCTCTTACCTAAGACATCGCGCAGCACTTGAAGGATCCCTCAAGCGCCTCTCATTTGCACTCAATCCTCTCCATCGCCTGATATTAAACTTAGAAAAAAAAGCTTTTGAAAATCCCTCTCTTCAATGCCTCTTTACCAACTCACATATGGTAAAGGATGAGATCCTGCGCGATTTTCGCATCGATTCAGAAAAAATCTGCGTGGTTCACAATGGTGTAGAGTGGCACGAGATGCAAAATGATTTTATAAACTGGAACGATGGTAAGCAAAAACTTGCAACTGAACTGAATATTGATCCATATACCTTTCATTTTGTCTTCGTCGGACATAATTTTCGCCGCAAAGGTCTAGATCAGCTCCTAGCAGCGCTTGCGCTTCTTCCCCATGAAAATTTCCATCTTTCCATCATTGGATACGACAAAAATCTTAAATACTATGCGGCACGTGTGCACGCTCTTAAACTCCAACATAAAGTGCGCTTTTTGGGCAGCCGCAAAGACGTCCGTCGTTTCTATCAGCTGGCAGATGTATTAATCATTCCTTCACTCTATGATCCTTTTGCCAATGTGACCGTGGAAGCTCTCGCTATGGGTGTCTTTGTCATCTCTTCCAAGATGAATGGTGGCCACGAAATCCTCACCCATGAAAGCGGTATTGTGTTAGACTCTCTATCGCGTGATGAGCTCGCAGCCGCTCTTTTAAAGGCTTTAAAACAACCTAAAATGCGCCTGCGCGCAGAAGAGATCCGCGCCAGCGTCAAACACCTCGACTTTTCGAATCAGCTCAACTTGATCACACAGCGATGTCTATCATAAACAACCTCTCCTTCTTTTTCCTGCGCGCTGTTACTTTCCCCATTGGATTTCTATCCTACCGTCAAATCCACGCACTCGGTCGCGCCTTGGGCACGCTCGCTTATTACATTTTACCTCGCTTTCGAAAGCGCGCTCTAAGTAACTTAGCTCTAGCTACAGCCCTTGCGTTGGACGAAAATGCAATTAAACGTTTAGCTAAAGAATCGTTCCATAATCTGATGATCACCTGTCTTGAATATGCCAAATTCGCCAGGGAAAAAGAGATATCGCACGTGGTTACCTGCGAAAACCCCGAAGCGGCTCAAGCTATTCTAAATGAGGGAAAAGGGATTATTTTCTTCTGCGGTCACCAATCAAATTGGGAGGTCTTATTTTTAGAAGGCACCTCGCGTATGTCAGGTGTCGCTATCGGCCGGCCCATTAAAAATCAGAAGCTTTATGATTGGGTGCTCTCGATCCGGCAGAAGTTTGGCGGCAAGATCATTGCACCTCGCAGTGCAGCTCGTGAAGGCTTGCGTGGTTTAAAAAAGGGCTGTTTTTTAGGCATTGTGGGAGATCAAGGCATGCCCGACAGCGGTTTCTCCTCACTCTTTTTGGGAAGGCGCGCATGGACGTCACCTCTACCAGCCATTTTGGCTCACCGCAGCGAAAGACCGATTATTGTGGCCACTACGCGTCGCATCGATGGAAAATATTTCATCCACTATTCAGATCCAATTTGGCCTGATGCGAATCAATCCGCTGAAAAAGAAGTGCCCCGCATGATGGAAAAGTGCCTAGCGCTATTTGAAGAGAGCATTAAAGCAAACCCAGGTGAATGGCTATGGCAGCATAACCGCTGGAAACAGCAGACTCCGGAAAAAATTAAACGCCGTTTTCGACATGAATCAATCGCCATCATCCTTCCCGAAGATGCTTTGAGCTTTGCCAAAATCGCCAAACAGCTGCCACTTTTGCGAGAGCTTTATCCATTTGAATTTCTCACTCTGTTTGTTCCGCAAAAATTTCATGAGGAACCTTTGCTTGAAGATGCTGAAAGCATCTTTTACAACTCTAAAAGCGACCTTCTTGTGCGCGATTTCCGCTTCAAGTTAGTCTTTAACTTCTCCTCGCACGATGTTGATGCCCACTTCCGTGCACTAAGCGCCTTTGAAGTGGTAGATTTAGAAGCGCTAAAAGCGAGCGGTCAAGAAAATAGCTCCGACCTTGCGCAGCTTTTCAGAAAGGCACTCTGTCATGCCACATGATCGATTCTTCTTAGACCAATTATTTACACCTGAGCAGACTTTATCACTGGAAAAAGAAGAGCTACGTCACTTGCATGTGATGCGCATTAGCCCAGGAGAAACCATCGAACTTGTCAATGGCCGCAATCAGCTCGCTGAGGCACAAGTTCAGACACTATCCAAAACTTCAGCCAGCCTTAAAATCTCGGCTCTCTCAGAAGGAAAAACAAAAACCAAGTTGATCTTAGCTCAAGCTCTTCCCCGTCTACCACGCCTTGAATGGCTGCTAGAAAAAGCGGTAGAACTCAATGTCTCTGAGTTCTGGTTATTTCCCTCAGCTCATAGCGAAAAAAATTCACTTTCCCCTACTCAATTTGCTAGGCTCAAACATATCCTCATCTCGGCGATGAAACAGTCTGGAAGACTCGACCTTCCGGAAATAAACCTCTTTCCCTCTATTGACAAACTCCCAGTAACTCAAGGCACCCTCTTTTTTGGAGATCTGCGCACTGAGGCACCTTCTTTTCTCGATATCTGGAAAAAAACGCCCAAATTTAACGAACCTCTGATATTTTTTATCGGACCTGAAAAGGGATTCACGGAAAAAGAGATCTTATTTTTAGAAAAAGAAAAAGGAGCCCTCGGCGTTCACTTACATACGAATGTCTTACGCGTCGAAACTGCAGCAATTGTGGCTGTGACTCTCTTGCATGAGCTTTTCTCTTAGTAAAACTATGTCTTCTATAACTTCATTCATTCAAAGCCTGCCTAACGAACTCCATTATATAATTTTGCAAAAGGCCCTATTTTGTGAATCAAATCGCAGCAAAAGACGAGGAGAGCTTTCGCGGGTTTGTAAAGGGTGGAATAAGGCTCTTCAGGATAAAGAGTTGATTTTTCCATTTCTTTTACAAGGCGGAAAAGTCTCGGAAAGTGTTTTAAGACGTTTAGAGATCGATCCAATTACGGCAGTTCCCTTAAGCCACGCATGGACAAGCTTAATTAAGACACACTTGGTTCAGCTAGCTCCCTCCTCGTGGCCCTTAAGTTCTCTTGTGCGTTGGGTTTTCCGCAAGACATGTGTTTTGGATTTCGAACAACTAGAAAAAATCAATTGCTTTTTAGCTTGGTTTCAAAGCCTGCCTTCAAAATACTATCCGCTTATTGAATACTTTGATTTTACTTATCTTTGTGAATTTGAAGGTCTCTATGCTAATCTTTTAAGAAAACTTCCTAACCTCGCTACTCTGAAATTCAACGAAGAACTAGCCTCTCCATCTCACGAATTAGATAATTCTCAATTTCGATCATTATTTAGCTACATATCAAAAGTCCGCTCACTTTCATTAGAAAACTGTGACTCCCTTACTGGCGATGCTTTCACAAATCTTAGAAATCTAGCACCGCAGCTCATCTCTTTAAAAATTAAAAACTGTAAAAACATAAATCTAATTTTTGAGATGCTTATCCCTCTCTCTTCACAGCTAAAAAGCCTTACTATTGAAGGTGTTCCTCTTCAAGATCGATCAGCTCTTTCTCGCTTTTTAATGCAGGCCACTGCCATGAAAGAGCTACTACTTCCCGAAAAGTGTCATGTTAGTGGGTCAACACTAGAGACGTTCTTCCAGAATAACCCCTCTTTGACTTCATTAAGCCTAACTAACCAGCCGCACATGACTAATCGCAACCTCTATTCTCTATCTACACATTGTCCCCGATTGACAGAGTTGGATGTCAGTGGATGCGAACAGCTCACTATAGACGGCGTTATTACAGTTGTTCAGAGATGCAAGAAAATTTCCTCTTTGTCCCTTCGCCAAATACCGGGGATAGGACATGAAACGTTAAATGCAATTAAAAGAATTCGCCCACCACTTCTTCTTTTGGATATCCGCGGATGCGAAGCTGTTACAGATGTAAGCATTAAAGCTTTGAAATGGGCACTTCCTCCAAATGCGCTTATTTTACACAACACCACATCGATTCCGCCCAGCTTTCCAGTGCATGCGCATATTGTCCTTTAGTCTTATCCAGATTGTAAAAAGAAATCTTTAAAATAATATTTTAAATGGATAGGATGAGCTTTAGATAGATACTAAAGAGGAGTTACGCTCATGGCCCAACCCCAGCCTTCACCAATGCAGCCCAAAAAGAAGGAAACACCTCTTAACAAGGGCCTTTCAAGCATTAAAGCTGAAATCGATAAGATCGTAGCTAAGATGCAAAAAGACGCCAATTATGCCCCTGAGCGTGCCGAATTAGACGCTTTCTCAGCCAGAGCCGTAGAATTAGTTCAAAAATACCATCCAAAAATTGCTTCTAATCAGAAGACGCTGATTGCAGCTGTGATCGACCTAACAGAAGTGCCTGTTATGCATCCCAAAATGCAGCGCGTAGCCTTTCAAACTGCTCTCAAAGAAGCCTCAAAGAACCTAGACGCATTCCTAAAACAAGACTGAATTCAGCTTTTACAGGATATGTAGGATCGCAAGCGACAGGATAAGCAGGATATTTTTTCATCCTATCCTACATATCCTGCCTGATCCTGCTCATCCTGTTTTGATTTTAATTACTGAAGCTTGGAAGAACCTAGAACTTGTGAATTCATCCTTCTTCTATTGGCAAATAGAAGGGAGCATCTCTTCGTCGCTGCCCACAGAGCCTTTGTAGACAATGCCTTTCTCGGCGTCTAAGGTGACCTTCTGGCCTTCATGCAAGAGCTGCAACGCCCCTTCGGCGCGGGTAATAAGTGGAATATTGAGGGATTTGGCTATATGAATCGCCTCTTTTTCAGATTGAATATCTTCAGGAAGGTTTTGCAAGATAATGCCAGTCGCTTGTTTTAGCAGTGGCAGATACTGGCTATCGCAGCGCGATAAGACGGCAATGCGCCCTTTAACTGGGCGATGCTTATGCGCATCTGAAGAGACAAGAATCGAAACCATGCCATGGATCTTTTTGCCAACGCCTGGGTAGCCGCGCACGAGTACATCCCCAATACTCTCAACCAGCATGGTATTCGTCGAACCGCTAATCCCAAAGGGAGAACCCGCGGTAACAATCACTAAATCCCCATATTGAACCAGTCCCTTTTTCATCGCAAAGCAACTGCAAAGAGAAAATGCCTCTTGAACATTCTTGGCCTTTGCTGGGTCTACTGGGCAGATGCCCCAATTAAAGGCCATCTGATGGTAGGTTTTTGCGTCAGGCGTAAGTGCAATAATAGGGATCTCGGGCCGATAGCGTGAGATAAGCCGCGCGGTCGAGCCGCTGTTTGTAAAGGCAAAAATCGCCTTGGCTTGTGCGCTGTATGCCGTTTTTACCGCTGCCAGAGAAACCGAGGCAGAGATATCGTGAAAATCAGTATTGGGCAACATTTGAAAAAACTCGCGATAACCAAAGCTCTGTTCAGCCTCTTCTACTATGCTGCGCATAAGTGAGATCGCCTCGATGGGATACTGCCCCACCGCTGTTTCTCCCGATAACATCACAGCCGAAGTGCTATCATAGATCGCATTGGCCACATCTGAGACTTCCGCACGCGTGGGTCTCGGATTTTTAATCATCGATTCGAGCATTTGCGTGGCCGTTACTACTGGCTTGCAGGCCTGAATGCATTTACGAATCATCATCTTTTGCAAGGAGGGAACGCGCTTAAGTGGCATCTCCACCCCGAGATCGCCTCGCGCGACCATGATCCCATCGGCTACTTGAATTATACTATCGAAGTTTTCCACACCGAGACTGCTTTCAATTTTCGCAATGACTAGAGTCTCGCCTTTGCCTTGTTCGGCCAGCAGCTGCTTGATCTCCAAAACATGATCAGCCGAGCGGATAAAAGAAGCGGCAATAATGTCTACGTCATGTTTACAACCAAATATAATATCTAGTACATCCTGTTCGGTCATGGCGGGGATATCTAAAACTACACCAGGAATGTTAACCCCTTTAAAGCTCTTTAAAACGCCGCTATTTTGGATTTCAACAACCAGACCATCCTTTTTACGCTCGATTACGGTTGAAGAGATGTAGCCATCGTCAAAAAGCACGGTGGTCCCAGGCTCAAGCGTATCAATAACAATCGAGGGGGTGATCTGCCAGCACTTATCGTCCCCTTCAATCTCTTCTTTAACTAAGAGGACTTTTTGTCCTTCTGAGACGGCAATCTCCCCTTTCATTTTGCCCAGGCGAATCTCTGGCCCCTTGGTATCCAACATGATCGCTAAGGGAATTTGGAGCTGCTCGCGTGCTTTTTTAAGGTTTTGAATCACTTTTAAGTGTTCGGCGTGCGTGCCATGGCTGAAGTTAAGACGTGCCACGTTCATGCCGGCATCGATCATCTGCAGGATCTTCTCATAAGAGTTTACGGCCGGTCCTATCGTACAAATAATTTTGGTCCTAGTCCGCATAGCGCTCCTCGTGCAAATAATTTGAGTCACCCCCTCAGCTTACTGCCCCGCAGCCAAGATTGCAAGAATCGAGCGGTCGGGCTATTATGTGCACCACTATGGAAAACCGCGAGATCATCCTAAAAAAAGTGCGTGTTCACAACTTAAAAGGTGTGGATCTTACGCTTGACCCCTCGCAACTCATCATCTTTACGGGTGTTTCGGGCTCGGGCAAGTCTTCGCTTGCATTTGATACCATCTACGTCGAAGGACAAAGACGCTACATCGAGTCGCTCTCAACCTATGCTCGCCGTCATCTGACCGACTACCCCAAGCCTGAAGCTGAACTTATCGAAGGCATCTCACCGACCATCGCGATTGAACAGAAAACAGCGGGGAAAAACCCACGCTCTACAGTGGGGACAATCACGGGCATCTATGACTACTTACGTGTGCTTTTTGCTCGCGTAGGCATCGCTCACTGCCCAGTGAGTAAAGAGCCAGTAAAGCCACGCAGCGCCAAAGAGATTGCCAGCGAAATTCTGGCCCTCCCTAATGGCACAAAACTCTACATCTTTAGCCCTTATGCCAAGGGCAAAAAAGGCGAATTTAAAGACGATTTTGCTGAGCTTTTAAGACAGGGGTTTACGCGCGTGCGTCTTGATGGAAAAATCATCGACCTCAACGAACAGGTTGCCCTGGACGGCAAAGTAGCCCACGACGTGGACATCTTGATCGATCGCTTAGTGGTTAATAAAGAAGATAAAGGACGTCTCGAGGAAGCCATTGCCAGTGCGCTGGATAAGGGAAAAGGCTTGATGAGCGTTGAAAATGTCGAAACGCGCGAAGAAACTCTCTTTTCAGAATTCGCCTTTTCACCTAAATCTGGCCTCTCTTATGGGCCGCTAAACCCACAAGACTTCTCTTTTAACCATCCGGCAGGCATGTGCCCTACCTGCATGGGCCTTGGAACACATCTCGAGTTTAAACTCGATCAGATCATCGACCCAGAAAAAAGCATCGCCGACGACTGCTGCCTAATCGCCAGCTCTTATCAGACAGTGCGCTTTGGAAATATCTATGACAACTTAGCCAAGCTCTATAAATTCAGCGTAAAAACTCCTTGGAAAAAGCTCTCTGAAAAAGCCAAACACGTCTTTCTCTATGGCACAGAACAGAAATGGGTGCGCATGCATTTTGTGCATCCCACCAAACACTCCACATGGACAGACTATGTACAATGGCGCGGCGTGCTGCATGAAGCCAAGATGCGTTATTTAGAAGCTAAAAGCGACACCTACCGTCGCAACATGGAACAATTCATGGAAGAGACTGTCTGTCCAGATTGTCATGGCGCGCGCATTAAACCTTACCCGGCCGCAACCACATTAGGCAAAAAGACGGTCTACCAAGTCTCTGCCATGGCCGTGGAAGAGGCTCTGGCCTTTTTTGAAAAACTCACTCTTTCAACCGAACAGCAGATGATCGGCAATGAGCTGCTCAAAGAGATCATCAGGCGCTTGCAATTTCTTCAGGGTGTGGGCCTGCACTATTTAACCTTGGAACGCACCGCTCCCACGCTCTCTGGCGGAGAAGCCCAACGCGTGCGTCTTGCCTCACAAATCGGCTCGGGATTGGTGGGTGCTACCTACATTCTCGATGAACCCTCCATTGGCTTACATCCCCGCGACAACCTAAAACTGCTGGCCTCTTTAAAAGCCCTGCGCGATAACGGCAATACAGTCATCGTAGTCGAACACGACGAAGAGACAATTCGCGAAGCTGATTTCATTGTGGATGTCGGTCCAGAAGCCGGACAGTTTGGCGGAGAGATCGTCGCGCGCGGCAGCCTCGCAGATATCATCAAATCCCCCAAGTCACTTACGGGCGCATATCTTTCGGGCAGACTTTCCATCGCCATCCCCAAAAAACGCCGCAGCTCTAAGCAAAAAGCTTTAGTGATCGAGAAAGCCACGCATCACAACTTGAAGAATGTCACGGTTGAAATCCCCTTGGGAATTTTCGTAGCCGTCACCGGCGTTTCCGGTTCAGGAAAATCCTCATTAATCACCGACCTTCTCTACCCAGCTCTCTCCAATGCTCTACTGGGTTCGACACTATCCATCGGTAAACATAAAAAAATTACAGGGATAAACGAGCTAGATAAAGTGATCGCCATCGATCAGTCGCCCATTGGCCGCACACCTCGTTCTAATCCTGCCACCTATGTAAAACTCTTCGATGAGATCCGAAAGCTCTTTGCAGAACTTCCCGAAAGTAAAGCGCACGGCTATCAACCCGGACGTTTTAGTTTTAACGTTCAAGAAGGCTCATGCCCCCATTGCGGCGGCATGGGAATGACGCGGATCGATATGGACTTCATGGAAGATGAGTGGGTCACCTGCGCACAATGTCACGGCAAACGCTTCGATGAAAAGACGCTCTCGGTGCTTTTACGAGGCAAAAACATCCACGACATTTTAGAAATGACCGTTAACGAGGCGCTAGAGTTCTTCTCAGCTATTCCCTACATTAAAAAGAAACTTGAGACGCTGGCGGCCGTCGGTCTTAACTATCTCAAAATCGGCCAGCCCTCGCCTACTCTTTCGGGAGGGGAAGCCCAGCGCATAAAACTCGCCAAAGAGCTCGCGCGTCCTTCGAATGAGCGCACCCTCTATATTCTCGATGAACCCACTACCGGCTTACACTTTCATGATCTAAATAAACTCATGGGTGTATTGCAAGCGCTGGTAGATCGAGGAAGCTCGCTCTTGGTAATCGAGCACAATATGGACCTGGTCAAATGCGCAGATTGGATCATCGATCTCGGCCCCGAAGGGGGAAAAGAAGGTGGTGAAATTGTCGCCTGCGGGACACCCGAAAAGATCGCCAAATTAAAAACTCCTACGGGCCGGGCGTTGCATGCGATGCTCTCCCCTCCGCAAGCTGCCCAAAAAAAGAAACGTGAACGCATGGGCGCCGCGCTTCCCTATATTTTGGTGGAAGGCGCAAGCCAAAACAATTTAAAGGCTGTCGACACGAAAATTCCCCGCGATAAAATCGTGCTTTGCACAGGGCCATCTGGCTCGGGCAAAAGCTCATTCGCCTTTGAGACACTCTATGCAGAAGGCCAGAGACGCTATGTCGAATCGCTCTCCACTTTCTCGCGCCAATTCGTGAATCAGATGCCTAAGCCGAAGGTCGATAACATCGAAGGTTTATCGCCTGCTATCGCCATTGAACAAACCAGCCATGCAAAAAACCCGCGCAGCACCGTCGGCACAATGACCGAAGTCTATGACTTTTTAAGGTTACTTTTTGCACACTTAGGAATTCCTTACAGCCCTGAGACCGGTGAAGAAATCCGTTCGATCTCTAAAGAATATGTGGTTGAAAAATTGCTGCAGCTGCCAGTTGGTACACCCATTAGAGTTCTCTCGCCGATTAAGCAGCGTAAAAACGAGACCTGGGAAGCGCTGCAAGCGCGTCTGCTTGCCTCTGGCTATCTGCGCATTCGATTGAATAATACTTACTATGAACTGGACGAAACCATCGCCTTCGATAAACAGCGCAAAAACACGCTAGATTTAGTCATCGATCGTCTAAAAATCGATCAGAACATACGCTCACGCCTATTTGAAGCAGTCGATCGAGCCGCCTCTCTTTCAGGCGGAATCATCGTTGCAGCATTAGATGAAGAGGATCTCTTCTTCAACCTCACCTTCGCCGATGTCTCCACCGGTAAATCCTATCCACCCATCACCCCGCATACATTCTCGTTCAATACCGATGCAGGGATGTGCTTAGATTGTATGGGCCTCGGCGTGCAATATGGCGCTGATCTGATGCGCTATAAAGAATTTGCTAAACTCACACCACTTGGCCTTGCCTATCTGCTGTGGAAAGAACACGCCTCAAGCGAAGCTCTCTCGTTATTTAAAACCTTCTTAAGAGAAGAGAAGATTGACGCCACAAAACGTCTCGACGAACTCCCACCTGCTAAGTTGCAAATCCTTCTCGCCGGCTCTGAGAAAGAAGTCCCTATGGGAAGAAGAGGACCTTACTTCCGTTGGCGTGGGATTAACACCGTTTTTGCGAAGGCTGCTAAATCAGCCGTACGCGCTGTGCGCGAACAGATCGCACCACTATTAGATCAAGCGCCCTGTTTCTCGTGCAAAGGCAGCCGTCTAAATCCACTTGCGCGCAATGTGCGCATCCAGAATCTCTCGATTGCCGATCTCTGCCACTTGCCGATAGAACATGCGCTGGAGTTCATCTCCTCGCTAAAACTCACCGATAAAGATACGAGCTTTTTAGATGAGCCCTTAAAGCAAGTCAGCAAGCGCCTGCATTTTTTAAAAGCTATAGGCTTAAGTTATCTCTCCTTAGATCGCGCCGCACCCAGTTTAAGCGGTGGGGAAGAGCAGCGCATCCGCCTCAGCCGGCAATTAGGTAGTGGTCTTACAGGCTGTTTATACGTTCTGGATGAACCTACAGTTGGCTTACATCCCTATGACAATGAAAAACTCAATCGCGCGCTGATCCAGCTGCGCGATCTCGGAAATACACTTCTTCTAGTTGAGCACGACCCGATGACCATGGCCATTGCCGATGAAATTCTAGATTTTGGTCCAGGCGCAGGAAAAGAAGGTGGCAAGATTATCGCTAAAGGTACGCTCAAAGAGATTAAAGCAGATCCACACTCGCTTACAGGCGCCTATTTAAGCGGACGCAAAATCATTCCTTTTCCCAAAGAGCGGCGCAAACCCAAAAAATGGATCGAAATCAAAAATGCTACGCTGCACAACTTAAAAAAAGTCAGTGTAAAACTCCCTGCTAGTGTTTTCTGCTGTATAACGGGTGTCTCAGGCTCAGGTAAATCAACCCTGATCAACGATCTTTTAAAACCGGCAGTAAGCTCTGCGCTTGCGCTCAGAAAAAAAGAGCCCATCCATGAAACAAAGCTAGCGCATGCACATGTTAGTGGTCTCGGCGACTTCGAAAAACTGGTGGTACTCAATCAGAATCCGCTCGGGCAAACTGCGCGCGCCGATGTGAGCACGTATAGCGATCTACTTACGCCTTTGCGCTTTTTCTTTGCTGATCTCCCTCTTGCTAAAGCGCGTGGCCTTGCCCCCAAATGTTTCAGCTTTAACCATCGCAAAGGGATGTGTACAACCTGCTGGGGCATGGGAACCAAAAGCATCCAACTGCAATTCCTTCCTCCGGTCAAAGTCCCGTGCGAATCGTGCGGCGGCTTCCGTTTCAACCCTGTCAGCCTTCAAGTCACTTATCGAAACAAGCATCTAGGCGAAATTTTAAGCATGACCGTCGATGAGCTGCGCAAATGGGAAATCCCTCTGGTAAAAGTCAACCGTCTGCTCGACACTTTAATCTCGGTGGGCTTGGGTTATCTCAAACTCAATCAAGAAGTCACCACGCTTTCCGGCGGTGAAGCTCAGCGTCTAAGACTCAGCCGAGAACTGGCTAAGCGCTCATCGGGTAAAACGCTCTATCTTTTCGATGAACCCACTACTGGCTTGCACAGCGAAGACATTCTCAAGTTGCTCACTATCTTCCATGCGCTAGTCGACAAAGGCAATTCTCTCATCATCATCGAGCATAACTTAGATATTATGGTGAATGCCGACTACATCGTAGATCTCGGCCCCGATGCCGGAGAAAAAGGTGGCCAGATCGTAGCTACTGGCACTCCCGAAGAGGTCTCAAAAGTTAAAAAATCTCATACCAGCAAATATCTTGCCTCCCGCCTCACCTAGTGGTAAGGTGCAAAAAAAGGGAGGATTCGATGAAGGATCTACTCGTCTCCAAAAAGAAAGCTAAAGCCTATTGTACAGCCTTATTTATAGTTGGGCTTGCCATCCTTTCCTACATCAACCTCTGGTGGCCAGGCATCATGCTAGTTATTGGCATTCCCCTTGCGCTACGTCAGTTTTTTCTTTCGCGCTACTATGATATGGCGGTTACACTCTTCGTTTTTATCGGCGTCTTTGTAATTGCCCAGCTCAGCTGGTCTGAGCGGGTGCTGCTGCCTGTGATCTTTGTAGTGGGTGCTATTTACCTCTTCTTCCGTGAATACTTCGATAGCACAACAGCTTCCGAAGAAGAGTATGAAGAAGACCTAAATGAAGAGATCGAAGAAGATCAACAACAAAAGAAAAAATAGCCCCTGAAGAAAGAGTAAACTTCATCAGCACAGAGAAGAGAGACGATCTATATTTCTCTCTTTCTTCTCAGCGTTCTCTGCGACTCTGCTCCTCTCTGCGCTGATGAAATTCTTCTTTTACTTTTAATAGTCTAGAAACATGGCTTTACGCGCTTCGAGAAGTGTCTGCGCAGTAACTTTGCGCGCACGCGCTGTTCCATCCAGAACGATTTTCATTACTGCTTGAGGATCCTTAGCGTACTCTTCTCGCTTTTGACGGATTGGCCCAAGAATTGCCTCAAGAACATCTAAAAGACGTTTTTTAACAATAGAATCTCCCAATCCCCCACGTTGATAGTGCTCTTTCAAAGCATCTACGGCTGCTTTGTCCGGATCAAAGGCATCTAGATAGGTAAAGACAGGATTGCCTTCGACTTTGCCAGGATCTTCTACACGCAAGTGGTTCGGATCGGTGTACATTCCCTTCACTTTTTTGGCGACTACATCCGCAGGATCAGAAAGATAGATCGCATTGCCTAATGACTTGCCCATCTTCGCTTTTCCATCAGTTCCTGGAAGACGTCCGGCTTTTGGAATAAGGGGCTTAGCTTCGACTAGCACTTCACATTTGTAGATGCGGTTAAAATGCCTGACGATCTCATTAGTTTGTTCGATCATCGGAAGCTGATCTTCACCTACCGGCACAAGCGTAGCTTTGAAAGCTGTGATATCGGCAGCTTGACTCACTGGATAGACCATGAAACCTGCGGGCACAGATTCGCCATAGCCTTTCTGAATGATCTCTTGCTTAACCGTTGGATTATGCTTCAGACGATTCCAGGTAACTAAATTTAGATAATAGAGCGTAAGTTCAGGCAGCTCAGGCAGCATGGATTGAATGCAGATGGTAGTCTTGGCCGGATCGATTCCAACAGCTAGGTAATCTAGAGCCACTTGGAGCACATTCTCACGTACCTTCTGTGGTTGATCCGCATGATCGGTTAGAGCTTGCTGATCAGCAATCAGCACGTATTGGGTGCATGTATCTTGCAGTTCGACGCGGTTTTTTAAAGAGCCGACATAATGTCCAAGATGTAAAGGGCCAGTAGGCCGATCACCTGTGAGAATAACGGTTTTGTGTGTCATGCACGTGATGTTGCCAATTCTTCGCTATTTCAGGCAATTCAATATAAGCGTAAATTCTAGCTGTTAAAGAGGAGGAAAATTCATGAACCTCGTTAGTCCCATGACCTCGCCCTCTATGAGTTCAAGCACAACGGCTTCGCTGATTGATTCAACCATACAAAGCATCGATATCTCTGATCTGTCCGAAAGCGTTCAAGAACGGGTTTTTAATCTCCTCGAAGAACCGAACTTGTATCCCAACGTTACAGATAGAAAACAAACTCGCAAAAGCCGCTGGCATACGGATGCACCTCCACTCAGCATTTATGGTAGAACCCACCGAGCCATGGAACGTCAATTGAAGCGCGAAATCGGCAAATCCACAAATTTAGCAACCGTTAGTGAAGCTATGCCACATACTGCCAGCGAATGGCCAGACCGGGATCTCATCGACCAGTTCGCTAAAGAGTACGGCTTTTGATGGCTTTTGACAGAAATTCTTAACCTGGTCATGGTGAAGAAAATAGGTTAATTTGGAGTTTTATTATGAAATTCGTTGTTCTACTTGGAAGAATTTTCTATTCGGCGATCTTTCTCATCGCTTGTCCACACCACTTTACACAGCCTGTGATTAACTATGCAGCAAGCCAAGGAGTACCCTTTGCCTCAATCCTAGTTCCTATTTCAGGCCTTATTGGCATTCTGGGTGCGTTGAGCATCTTGCTTGGTTATAAATCACGCCTGGGAGGTTGGTTAATCGTAATCTTCCTAGTGCCAATTACGCTTATGATCCACAAATTTTGGGTATACAGCGATCCGATGCGAGCGAGCATGCAGCAAATCATGTTCATGAAGAACATCTCTATGCTCGGTGGCGCGCTTTTAATCGCCTACTTTGGCACCGGCCCCTTAAGCCTGGAAAAAAAGAAGAAAAAATAACAAAACCGCAAATGTAAGAAATCAGGGATTCACCACAGAGACACAGAGAACACAGAGTGAAGAAGGAATAAGATTTTCTTTTCTTCACTCTGTGTTCTCTGTGTCTCTGTGGTGAAAAACTGTATTTGATCTTTTCTGGGAAATAACTCGACTTTCAGCTTGCTTATTTACATCTATTTCAGGCAATTCTGTAGACGTTATGGACGAACTACTTGGAAAAATTGGACCTTTCGAACTCATCCGCACCCTTGCCAAAGGGGGCATGGGAGAGGTCTATCTAGCTAAAGACCCAAGCTGCGGCAGGCAGATCGCCTTAAAAAAGATCCGCACAGATATGCTGAAGCACAAGATCATGCATGAGCGTTTTTTACGCGAAGCCAAAATCGCAGCACAGCTCACCCACCCCTCCATCATTCCAATTTATAACATCTGCGACGACAAGAGTGGCGCTTATTACACCATGCCCTATGTCGAAGGCGAAACATTAAAAGAAATTTTAATCACCACGCGTCGACAAGAAAAAAAAGGCGAAACTCTACATCCTATCGGAGCCTCAGTCCCCGCGCTTATACGCATCTTTTTAGACATTTGCCATGCGATTGCCTATGTGCACTCCAAAGGCGTCCTCCATCGCGACCTTAAGCCCGATAATATTATCATTGGAAAGTATGGCGAGGTGGTGATTTTAGATTGGGGTTTAGCAGATCTAGCCGGAAAAGACGAAGCACTTCCCTCTCTTGAACATGCGCATCCTGAACTCACCAATCCCGGGCAAACTCCCGGCACATTGGCTTACATGGCTCCAGAAAGAGCACAAGGCGAAAAATCCTCCTTTCGCACCGACATCTACGCTTTAGGTGTGATTCTTTACCAACTTCTCACCTTGCGCCTGCCTTTTCAACGCACCACATTGCCCGAATATCGCAAGCACATGTCTCGCGAAGAGATCTTAGATCCTATTGAAATTGCCCCCTATCGAGACATACCCTTACAATTGGCAGCCATTGCTAAAAAGTGTCTTTCGCCTAAAAAAGAACAGCGCTATCAAACTGTTTCAGACTTAATCAATGAACTGCAGAATTATAGCGAAGGTCGACCAGAATGGATCCCAGCTGCTGAGCTTAATATCCGCGATAAGCGCGACTGGGAGTTTCAAGAGAATATCTTGATGGCTAAACACCTCGCCATCACGCGCCAGCCCGATGTCATGGAGTGGGTCAACTTAATGATCTCCAAAGCCTCATTTCCGGGCAATACGCGCATCGAGACACGCATCTGTTTAGGCCCTGAAGGCAAAGGCATCGGCATTCTTCTGTGCGTTCCAGAAAACTCTGAACGAACTGGCTTAACCGATGGGTACTCTCTTTGGGTTAGTTCAGATCAAAAATCAGCCACAAAACTGTTTCGCTCGGGCGTAGAAGTGATGCATGCCACAGAGCTCAGTTTGAAACCAAATATATGGCATACGCTAAGTATAGAAAAATTAGACAACCACGTACGCTTCTTCTTAGATGGCCGCCTGCAGCTGCATTATCTCAGCCACCGTCCGATTGTCGGCACGCATATCGGCCTGCTCTTTCGCGATGATGATTTTCAAATGGAAAGCTTAAAAGTTTTCGTGGGCAGTTTAAGCGCTCAAGTCAACTGTTTAGCTGTTCCAGATGCCTTCTTAGCCAATCGCCTGTACGCCAAAGCATTAAGTGAATACCGCCGCATTAGCTACTGTTTTCCAGGAAGAGCCGAAGGTAGAGAAGCGCTCTTTCGTGCCGGCATTACGCTTTTAGAAGAGGCTCTAGCCGAAAAAAAACAGACGCGGCAAACGCAGCTATTTTCTCTGGCGCTTGAAGAATTTGGAAAACTCAGAAATACGCCTGGTGCGCCTTTAGAATATTTAGGCAAATCTCTTGTTTATAAAGCCTGGCACGAGCTTGAAGATGAGATCAAATGCTTAGAGCTAGCCCTGCGTAAATATCCCAGACATCCACTGCTACCAATTTTAACCGAAGAGATCACCTTCCGCCTGCATGAGAGCAGTGCCCAAAATCGCACCTCGGGCTATCAGTTTGCGCTGCTTGCACTACGCCAGGCGCCACATATCTTCGATACTCATGACGGTCAAAAACTGCTCGAAAGTCTCAAAAAATATCTCGAGCCGCTTAACTTCATCGATGCAGCAGCGGAAGAAGAGTCGCCGCTTTTACACCTCTCGATCCAACTCGCTTTTTGGTTAACCAAGCCCATTACTCTCTTTGAAATTCTTGAGAATAGCTCGCGGCCAGAACTCTCACATAATGCCCTCTTTGCTCTCTTACATCTCGGATGCACGGCTTGGGTAAAAGAGACGCTACCCGCTGGATCGCCATTTGAGAGTGCTATTTTAATCGATCAGAACCCAGAAAAGGCTTTAAAGTCAGTATTTGCGCGAAGGCATCAAGATCCGAAACTCATGCGCTATCTTTTCGAGCACCTCCTCGATAAACAGAAATCGACACTTCTTCTGCCCTATGTCGATAAGCTAGCCAAAAATTCTACGTTCGATGATCTCACTCTGACAGCGCTCATGTTCGAAAAGAAGTGGGAGAAAGCGAAGGACATTTTTGCCAAGTATTCGGCTGCAGAGCTTACGCAAGTCAGCTCACCGCTTTTCTATCTTTACGGCTGCTACCTGCGCAAAACAAAAGGGAAAAAGGCTGCCCTCGCACATTTTTCGGCCATAGACGATCTCTCGTATCTACCGACATCTGCACTATTGGCTGCTTTTTTAATGGGAAAAATCAACTTTAAGAAACGCTGGATCGAACGCGCCTTTTTTTGGGAGAAAATCCAACTTTTAAGGCAGCTCGTGCTCTTTTTTCACTGTGCAAATGCACCCGAAAAAAAAGCCTGGCAACAGCGTTTGAACAAAGAGTTCAAACGCGTAGCCAAGCTCTATACTGTGGATTAAGAAGCAGCCGCTTGCGCTTCTGCATCCCTACGCAACTTCAGCAGAGACGGCCCCTGCCATTTAGCTCCTTGTGCGCAATCAGATTTAATCTGACACAACTTACCGGTGAGACGTACAAAAGGCACGCGAATTGTGCGCTCGCTGCAAGGCAGCGGAACGACGCAATGGCCATGAGTGGAAATACCATACTTTAAACAATCTGGGCCATAGTATCTCTGAAGATAGGTATTTACGATGGCTTTAGGTGGCCCCATAACTTTGAGTCCTTTGTCTGCCGGACCAAAATCATACTGTTCGGTTTTGAGCTGTCCGTCGGCAGTTAAGATCTCCTCTTTGGAGAACCAGTCGTTACGGAATTTTGCACGGAAAAATGCTGATTCAAACACAACTCTTTGCCCATCCTCTGAGACATTAAGTGCAAAAAGATCAACTGTGCCTTTGGCTTGCGGACCTGCATATTTCAGCATGTATCCACATAAGCTTTCAGGTTGACGTTCGAATAGAATGCCTTTTTCACCAAGCCGCTGTGTGATTGTCGCGATCATTTCATCTGTTAAATCTTTGATCAAATAGCCCATGTCAGCATCATCATCCCAAGGAATAATTCCGCCATGCCTTCCAAAACCCAGCAATGTGCCATCCATAATGATGTAAGGCAGGCCAACTTCTTGAGCCACTGCATGGAACTCTTGCATGATTTGGTAAATCTCATCCATCTGCCGCTGATAGTCTGGAGTACTTTCAGGCACGAGCTCAGCATCGTCAGATTCTGCAAGAGGGTGAGGTAAGCAACCACCAAGCGCTTTAATCGCGAGACCCGCCAATGTAAAAGGCGAGGTGATAATCATTAAAAATACTGCCCAAACTTTTTGTAGGCATGAGGACGATTCCATCTGCAGAAGAGAGATCGATATCTGTGCTCCCATCAATAAAAGAGTACCCACTCCCTCTACGATATTTACTTCGTAGCCATAGGGCGGGATCTCATTCGCATTGAGAATATAATCTTTAAGACCGCACAAACCACATGAATTATCCGACATAAATCACCCGCAATAATATTATTAAACATACTAAATTATATATTAAATAAATAAACAAGTAAACTAAACTCATTTATTTAATATTAATATTAAATTTTTTAATATGTATTTATCGCAATCTATGCGCTTTTAATAAAAGGATCGCCTTATGCAGGTCTTACCCTAGGCTTGCGCTCCTGGCGATACTCTGTGTTGTGCCTGGCTTTTGGTGGACATGGCCTCCCCCCACTGGAACGGTGACCCTTTTACCCTCTTTGTGCTCAAATTGCATATGAGAGCCGCGGGTTGTCTTGAGAAAAAAGCCATATTTATAGAGACGGGAGATGATATTACGCGTCTTCTCGCCACGTCGAATATTAAAAGCAGGAAGCTCTACAACTCTGGCCGCCTGAACTGGCGCTTGCACAAAGCTTGGAGCAGACGGCTGCTTAGATTCAGCTTTTGGCTTACTTACAGCAGGTGTAAGTATGGAATTTGCTACAGCTGTGATTTGGACGGCTGTTGGCTTTACACGCTTAGGCTTATCTTCCAGATCTTCTCTTATCGGAAATGGACCACCTGAAAGCCGTTTTTCGAGCTTAACTCGCTGCGTGAGCAACTCAGCTAGCATCGATTCAATGCCTGTTAAATCGAAGTAGTCTAGAGACGAGTCTGAAAAGAGGGTCTCGGGGTTATATCCCTGTTCGGTATTCGCATATTGCTGCAAGATAGCTGGAATGTCTTGAGCTAACATTGCAAAACGGCAAAAATCGAGATTTTGTATCAAGACCACTTCTTGAAAATAATCAACCCACTCGGCGCGCTTTGCCCGCACGCTTTCTAGATCTAACATCTTTAAAAACGCTTCAATTCTTTTCAGGTATTTTAGTCGCAGTTTTCCCATCTCGAGGCCATTAATTTGATTCACAATGGGCAGGAGCTGTTCCAAATAGGGCAACACATTCATATAAAAATGCGTATAACTATGATCTCTTCTTAAAAAAAACGAATCGTCTAGCTCTGTAATTAAAGGATCATCCAAGAGGGGCTCAATCAGATCTTCTAAATCTTCACGCACCTCATCGAGCATGCTATGCAGAGCTTTTGTTTGAGAAGCAGTTAAAGACATGGGCAGAGAAGGAAATCTTTCGTGTGTAAAGGCAAGAGCTTTACGTTCTGTTTTAAAAACAGATACGATATTGGAATGAAAACGCAGTTTACAAGCTACTATAGGTACACAACTTGGGAAAAGAGGCTCAATCACGCGTTCGTCTAGAATTTGCAAGTATTGATCGAGCAGCATGGCAAAAAGCGTGAAGCTCATATTTGCATTATGCAAATAAAACAGAAACTCACTTTGAGGTCGATCGACTATGGGATTGATTTTATGTGCTTTTGCATACTCTCGATAGGTGAGCTCTCCACTCCTGACTAGATCAATAGCTTCGGGGTACCGCACATGCTCTTTTTGCATAGAAGAAATAAAAGTTACGAAGGCTGCTTTTAAGCGTTTAACAGCGCTTAGGTTATCAGGCTGCTTTGCAAAAACTTCTAGCGCTGTCCTTAATGGAGCACCAGCGTTGAATTCAAAACCCAACAACTCAATTTTAAGACCAGGACCGAAACCAATCGACATTAAG
This sequence comes from uncultured Chlamydiales bacterium, assembly GCA_963700985.1. Lineage (GTDB taxonomy): Bacteria > Chlamydiota > Chlamydiia > Chlamydiales > Rhabdochlamydiaceae. The sequence continues at coordinate 252,486 of OY969554.1, read as the reverse complement.
CGCATTAAAACACTCATGTCTTGAAGGGTCTCTTGCGGGGAATTACTATTCATCAAAGCGGCTTTAGCAAAATATTTGTCTGACCACCCAGTAATTTCTCTAAGTGTATGGCCAACAAGAAATAGTTGCGCTTGTGGATCTTTGAGTAGCTTGCAGATTAAAGAGAACTTATTTTCAATCTCTGAAATGCTTGTGCGAACTGTTCTAACTATACTGCCTTTTTCTGGCAGAATACTAAACTTATGTTTGAGATATTCGAAATGTTCTACCATTTTTTTAATCATTGAAGGATCGGGAGGAAGCACCTCGCCGGCAGATCCTATCCTCTGCGCCAGTAAGTTCGCATACAAACGAGCCCAGCCCATTGCAAATTCAAAACTTGCATGACTTATAAAATCTATTGAAACAAGACGAAGCTTCTCGATTTGATTAAAAAGATCTACACCTATTACCGATAAAAGACACACATCTGTAGAGAGCTTACGGCTCGCAAATATATTTCCAAGAAGGGTCTCATCTTGTGAATTTAGTTTAAGCGATAAAACCGGAACTTCTTTAACTCGGCGTTGCAATTGCTGTGCTATTTTTTGCCCCTCACCGAAAGCTCCATCTTTCCCAAGGCGCACGGTCAACTTTCTACCTAAAATCACAGAACCTTCAAATTGTCCAGAAGCCATTGCTTTTTGGACCCGGTCCAATAATGCAGGTTCTCCTTGCAAACCAGCGGAAGCAAGTTTTTGCAGCATGATGCTTTGATCTAACTTACTGATAACAGTTTGAGCCGTAGAAGCGGCTTTCGATTCAGTCTTTGGTGCAGAGGGCTTAGCAACGGCAGGAATTCCAGAAATTGCTGCTGAAGAAACGGGTTTAACTGCGCTCATCTTTACTGTCTCTCTTTTTAATTAAAAAATATGCAAAGATTTTAACATATAAACAGAAAAGATCAGAAGAAGAGAATAAACCTCAGATGATAAAAATATTTTTAAAGACAACTTCTTAGCAGGATTGACAAAATCCGGGGGTTTCTTCAATATTTTATTTTTTTTGGAAACTAAACCCCAGATAAACTTGTGAAAAAATTTATTTTAACCCTACTACCAATCTTTATGATCTTATCAACTAATGCATCTGCTGCTGACGAAAATTGGGTAATGCCTGAAAAACCCATCATGCTCATCGAAACTAACCAAGGTAATATCGAAGTGGAGCTCTTTCCTAAAGAAGCCCCTAAAACATGCGAAAATTTCATCAGACTGGCTCAAAAAGGCTACTATGATGGCATCACTTTCCACCGCATTATTCCGCATTTTATGATCCAAGGCGGCGATCCTACAGGCACTGGAAGAGGTGGCGCATCGATTTTTGGAAAAGCTTTCAAAGATGAGTGCTGTGCAGAGCTGAGTTTTGATAAGCCAGGCAGATTAGCCATGGCAAATGCCGGTCCAAATACCAACGGTAGCCAGTTTTTCATCACAACCGTGAACACGACCTTCCTAAACTTTAAACATACAGTTTTCGGACAGGTGATCGGTGGAATGGATGTAGTCAAGAAAATCGAAACAAACGGTTCTTCTTCTGGTGCTCCAAAAAGCCCTCAGACGATCACTCGTATGCGTTTGAAAAGCTAACTATCCTTTTAAGAATAAATTAGGTGGCGACAAAGTCGCCACTTTCTCCTAAGACTCTCCTAAGATTCGCCTTCTGATAAGCCCTTCATGTTCTAGATAAGCTAAGATTGCCTTATCAGTATACTTACCATCTGAGTCTAAAGCCTCGTCTTCACCTTGATAGACATCTGTAAACCAGCCTGCAAAAAGCGCTGGAATGACAAGTGTTTCCGTAGTGGAATTGACGCGTGCCTTCAGGCATTTTACCATAGAAGCAGCGTGATGCTCTCGATCAAATTCCTGGCGAATTAGATATTCATACCCTTTAACTGCAAAATTTTCATGAGCCCTATCGAGTTTGGCGGTATCAGCAGGCACACCATAGGTTGCTGCCTGCGTTCTTCGATAGTAGCTATGCGAGGCGGCCCTATGCACAAAATCCCTACCCGCATCACAGATCCGCTCAACTGCGGTGTAAAAAATCAGATGACGCAAAGTTGCTAGCGCACAGCGCACGCGGTAGTTGAGAGTTTTCTTCTCAATAAATGAAGGGTCTGTCACCACAAATTCCCAATATAAATCATCACCATCTGTGCCGGTTCGATTACTGCAATGCAAAATAGCCGCACCTGTTTTTCTCATAATATTGGCCAGATCGCGGATGCACTGCACGGCAGCTAGTTGTTCGGGAGAAAGCGCAGTCACAGGAAGCTGGCTCGCTATATGGAGCATGACCATCTCCTCTTCACCAGCGTCTAGTCCATTTACCTCAAAATTCCAGCGGTTTTGTATTGTTAACATGACGTGCTTAAGCACATTTACAAATTTTTTGCTCTTCTCGGACAAAGCATCTCTTACAGCTTCATCCTTAGGAAAAAAGGCAACATCGAACTTTTTGTTACATCTCTCAGAAAATTGAGTCGATGTAAGTTTTTGATCATCGTCATCCACATTATCGAGTAGCCCTAAAGGCTGTAATGATTTAAAAAATTTATTAAACACTTCAGGAACATCAATTGGATCAGTGACTTGCGGAATCTGTAAAATATCCGTTTGCGCTATATGCGCAGGGAGAACTTCATATTCTGCAATGATGCGTTTATCTTCTGCAGTAAGTTCGGAAGGATAGAGCCTAACTTGGGAGGCAAAGAGATTCTCTACTAATGCTCGGATTACGATCTGATAAGCATTAGCAAAAGTAAGCCCAGCAGTATCTATGCACCAGTTAGTTGAATTACATTCGCCTTCTGTTAAAACACAAAGAGCCAAGCTTGGAATAATGAGAATTGCCCGAACAACGCCTTCTACAAGAGAAGCCACCAAGAGAGCCGCATAGCCAAGCTCACCTACCACGCGCACTAGTATTTTTTGGACACAGCCCTCTGCTTCATTGATGAAATCTGTGAGCTGGGCCGTCGCATATGTGCTTGCAGAAAGATAGAGTGTACCCACTTCCCTAAGCTGATCATTATTGATAAAAGACATTACAATCCCCGATATTTAATGATTTAATGATTTAATGTGAAAAATTTTAACACGAATACCCTAAAATTACACGCACAAAAATTTTTATAATTTCCATATAAAAAAATTATTAATTCAATTACGAAACTGCATGCTATAACTCTTATTTTTAAAAACTCCCCGCATAGATCGGCGAAGCCGCGAAGATCTTGTTTTTTGCGCCTCGCCCGCGAAAAAAACAATCTTTCCTGCTTTACTCTGTGCCCTCTGTGACTCTGTGGTGAAAAATCTTAATTTTGACGAAAGAGTAGCTGCTCTGTTATGCTCGCAGCCCTTATGTCAGAACTCGCCAAAGCATACGAACCGAAAGACGTCGAAGAGAAGTGGTCCAAATTTTGGGATGAACGAGGCTTTTTTAAAGCAGATCCTCACAGCAAAAAGCCGGCCTATACCATCTCAATTCCGCCTCCCAACGTCACCGGTGCCCTTCACATGGGCCATGCCCTAGTTGACACACTGCAAGATGTGCTTATCCGCTGGAAACGCATGAGCGGGTTTGAAGCGCTCTGGGTGCCAGGAACCGATCACGCTAGTATCGCCACACAGACTCTTGTTGAACGGCAGCTGATGGCTAAAACAGGCAAAAGGCGCAAAGATTTTTCGCGCGAAGAATTTCTCTCGCATGTCTGGGCGTGGAAAGAACAGAGTGAAAACACAATTCTCTCACAGATTAAACGCCTGGGTTGCTCGTGCGACTGGTCACGGCTTGCCTTTACCATGGATGAAAAGCGCAATGTGGCTGTGCGCACCATGTTCAAGAAAATGTTCGATGATGGGTTGATCTATCGCGGCGACTATCTAGTTAACTGGGATCCATTTACCCAAACCGCACTTGCCGACGATGAAGTTGAATACGAAGAGCGTCAGAGTCACCTCTGGTATCTGCGTTATCCTGTGGAAGGCACGCATGAACATATCATCATCGCCACCACCAGACCAGAAACCATGCTCGGCGATGTGGCTGTAGCTGTTTCTCCGAATGATGAGCGCTACCGAAACTTAATTGGGAAGATGCTGATTTTGCCACTCATGAATCGACGCATCCCCGTGATTGCAGATTATCATGTCGATCCAACCTTCGGAACAGGCGTGGTTAAAATCACTCCTGCACATGATCCTAATGATTATGAGATGGCGCAAAGGCACAATCTGCCCATGATCAACATCATGACACCTGATGGCAAGATCAATGAAAATGGCGGTGAGTTTGAAGGCTTACCGAAAGAAGAAGCTCGCGAGAAGATCGTTCAAAAATTAAAAGAGCAAAACCTGCTAGAGCGCGTCGAGCCCTACGTGCACCGCGTGGGTATCTCCTACCGCTCAAAAGCCGTGATCGAGCCCTACCTCTCAAAGCAGTGGTTTGTGCGCATGGCGCCGTTTAAAGAAAAGCTCATCTCTGCTGTAAAAGAGGGCAAAGTAAAGCTCCTACCTGCCCATTGGGATCACACCTATTTTCACTGGATTGAGAATGTGCGCGACTGGTGCATCTCAAGACAGCTCTGGTGGGGACATCGCATCCCTATTTGGTATAAAAAAGAAAATCCCGACGAGATGATCTGCTTTGCAGGCGCAGACCTCCCCCCAGAAGTCACAGCCGCGCCTGATGAGTGGGTCCAAGATGAAGATGTGCTCGATACATGGTTTTCAGCTGGTCTTTGGCCATTCAGCATTTTAGGCTGGCCTGAACAGACACCTGATCTTAAAAAATTCTATCCCAACAACGTGCTCGTCACCGGCCACGATATTCTCTTCTTCTGGGTGGCACGCATGATCTTTATGGGAGAATATGCTTTAGATGAAGTCCCCTTCAAAGAGACGTTTATCCACGGGCTTATCTATGGAAAATCTTACTGGACGCACCAGAAAGATGGCTCGATAAAGTTCATTACGGGCAAAGAGCGCGAAGAGTATGACCTTGGGAAACCCACACCGCCAGAAGTGCACTCGAAGTGGGAAAAGATGTCTAAGTCAAAGGGTAACGTGATCGATCCGATCGAGATCATCGACCGTTACGGCACAGATGCCATGCGTATGGCTTTATGTGCCAGTGCGACGCATGCGCGACAAATCGATCTCGATCGGAGACGCTTCGAAGAGTTTAAGAACTTCACCAATAAGATCTGGAATGGCGCGCGCTTTGTGCTGATGAATGTGGAAGATCTAACTCCTGAGGTTTTTGCTCAGGGTATCGATTCTGCACTTTTAACCTTAGAAGACCGTTGGATCCTTTCATTACTCAACCGCATTACTCAAGAGGTAGAAGGCCATCTACAAGCCTATGCTTTTGATAAAGCTGCCACCTGTGCGTACGATTTCTTCTGGAAAGAGTTTTGTGCATACTACGTAGAGCTGGTCAAGCCCTTCCTCTTTAGCAAGGTTGGCAGCGCAGAGTTGCGCACAAATAAGCAGAGAGTACTTGCAGTCATTCTCACGCATGTAGTTCGCCTGCTGCATCCGATGGCTCCTTTTGTAACAGAAGAGCTTTTCCAGATTTTAAAAGAGCGTTTTTCTGCCAAACCCACCGGCAGCATCGAGCCCTACGTGGCCGCAGCTTGCGAAGCCCTACAAGCGCCAGCCTGCGCTGTTTCAACATATCCTAAACTCATTCGTGCCTCTGACATGGATCCAGAAATTGAGCGGCGCTTTGCCCTATTGGATAATGTTGTGCATACGATCCGCAACATCCGTGCAGAAATGCAACTGCCCCCTGGTACTGCCACTGATCTTATTCTGATTGGTGCAAGCGATGATGCAGACTTTAAAATTATCAAAGAGAACCAGACGGTGATTCAAAGTCTTGTGCGCGTGCAAAACCTAGTCTTTGAAAATCATGAAAAACCCCTCCCCTTTTCTGCCAGTGCAGTTGTGGGCACTCTCAAGCTGATCATCCCTCTTCCAGAGGAAATGCGCGAAAAAGAGCTCGTTCGCCTCACCAAAGAAAAAGAAAAGCTGATTCAGATGCAGAATAAGACGCGCGAGCAGTTGGCTAATCCTCAATTCGTCCTGCGCGCTCCTCAAGAGCTCGTCGAAAAGCTTAAAGCTGCGATTGTCCAAGCGGACAAAGAGCTCAGCGAAGTCTCTCAAAAGCTCCAGCAATTCTCTCAATAGACTCCATCCCCTCTTTTCCTGCCCGTGTGCGTGCCCGTGCCCGAAAAATCTAACAAGAATCAATTTATCAATCGCTTTTGAACCATTCGTAATCGGGCACGGGCACGAAAAAAATTGCGCATATGGTCTGCCTAGAAAAAGACCATTGACCATTCTAGAAATTTCAGAGATAAGAGAAAAAAACTTATAGCAACGCGCACATGTCTCATCTGCAAGATTATGTCTGTCCTATGCATCCGGATGTGCACTCGCACGAGCCGGGCGATTGTCCCATTTGCGGCATGGCGCTTGAGCCAAAAATCAAGCAAAGCCAAGCAAATTCTGAACTGCATTCCATGAGCAAGCGCTTCTGGACCTGCCTATTTTTAACTATTCCAATTATTCTACTGAACTCCTTCCCAGATTTTTTCTCTTCTATTACGAATAATTGGATCCAAGCTCTAATTGCCACACCGATTGTAGTCTGGGGCGCCTGGCCATTTTTTATCCGAGGCTGGCAATCCATCGTCAGACGCAAGTTAAACATGTTCACGCTAATTGCAACTGGTGTAGCTGTAGCTTATCTCTACAGTCTGGTTGTGCTGATAATTCCAGACATCATCCTTGCAATTACGGATGTGAGAACAGAAAAGGCTGTTTACTTCGAATCCTCCGCTGTGATCACCGTTCTGGTAATTCTCGGTCAATATTTAGAAATTCGCGCCCGTGAAAAAACAGGTAATGCCATTCGTGCCCTCATGGAATTGGCCCCAACCAGCGCTATACTCATCGAAGACGGGCAAGAAAAAAGTGTTTCGATTAATGAAATTAAATTAGGCGACAGGCTACGCGTAAAACCTGGCCAAAAGATCCCTGTTGATGGCGTTGTACTCGAAGGCTCAAGTCGAGTAGATGAATCGATGATCACGGGAGAAACGCTTCCTTTAGAAAAAAAGCCCGGCACTCATGTGATTGGGGCAACTATAAATGAAACAGGAAGTTTCATCATGCGCGCAGATAAAATCGGCGAAGAGACACTTCTTGCTCGCATCGTGCAAATGGTGGGCGAAGCACAGCGCAGCCGCGCGCCTATTCAAAACCTAGCCGATACAGCGACAAAATATTTTGTGCCAGCCGTGTTAGCTGCCGCCTTTTTCACCTTCTTGGGCTGGACTATCTTTGGCCCGACGCCAGGCTTTGCACACGGCCTGCTCAATTCCATCGCCGTCCTTATTATCGCCTGTCCTTGTGCATTGGGTCTGGCCACACCTATGTCCATCATGGTGAGTATCGAAAAAGGGGCTTCAATGGGCATTCTAATCAAAAATGCAGAGGCACTTGAGCTGATGGAAAAAGTCGATACCCTCGTTACAGATAAAACCGGCACCTTGACAGAAGGAAAAATTCAACTAAATGCCGTGGCGCCAGCCATAGACGAACATGAAAATCAAATTCTGCAGCTAGCCGCAAGTTTAGAGTTAGGAAGTGAACATCCCCTGGCAACCACGATTGTACGTGCTGCCAAAGAAAAAGGCTTAACACTAGAAAAAGTAGAAAACTTCCAAACACTCGCGGGCATGGGAGTAAAAGGCAAAATTCGAGGCAAGATGGTTGCAGTGGGCAACAGGCAGCTGATGATCGGCCTGGATGTGGACATTTCCGCTATGCATGAAAAAGCCGATACTTTTCGAAATGAAGCTCAGACGGCTGTTTTCATCTCTGTCGAAAAGAAGCTCGTTGGAGTCTTAGCTGTTTCGGATAAGATTAAAAGCTCGACAATTGAAGCCATTGAAATGTTGCACAGAGCGCATGTCCAAATCATCATGCTTACCGGTGATAATAGCATCACGGCCCAAGCCGTGTCACAAAAGCTTGGAATCGATAAGGTTGAAGCTGAAGTTTTACCTGAAAACAAAAGCAAGATCGTCAAAAAGCTTCAAGAAGAGGGCCATGTGGTGGCTATGGCCGGCGACGGCATTAATGATGCACCCGCGATTGCTCAAGCCGATGTGGGCATTGCGATGGGAACTGGTTCAGATGTAGCGATTGAAAGTGCGGCGATTACATTAGTTCATGGTGATCTGCGCGGAATTGCGCGCGCCCGTAATTTAAGCGCCGCCACCATGCGTAATATTCGACAGAATCTCTGGTTTGCTTTTATTTATAACGCGCTTGGAGTGCCAATTGCGGCAGGTGCGCTCTACCCCGTTTTGGGTATTTTTCTCAGCCCCGTGATTGCCAGCGCAGCTATGGCACTCAGCTCAGTTTCAGTGGTCTGGAACGCACTACGTCTGCGTCGCGCTAAAATCTAATTTTGAATCAGTGTGTACTGACCACGAACAGCCAAGTGATCTGAGACACCGTCCATATGATCTCTTACAATCTTAGGTTGCGCGCCTTGGTCTAAACTGATGCGCGGCGGCGGATTTTGCAAAACGAGCAAGTGATCCAAACACTCTCTTCCTATTCTCCACTCGGCTATGCGCGCTGTATCCCAAGCCGTAACTCTGTCATCGAGGCTATCCGTGCAGAATCCTGTTCCAAATTTTTGCGTCTCATTTAAAGCGCGTCCATCAGCATAGGCGGGGCCATCACCCACGTAATACTCTTCAAACATTTGCCTAAAAAACTCTGGTTTCCATTCTGGATTGAGCGATGCTTGCGCACTGCCTTCATCAGGCCCCGTATTAAAATCTCCGCATAAGAAAGCGCCTACTACATCGCTCGAATCTTGTGGCTGATGCTGCTGTATGTAGTGTGAAATTTTCTGCTTAATCTGCGCGATCTGAACAGCTCGGAAGTACTGACCTCCGCCTTGGCTCTCGGGAGCCCCACCGTTGAGGTGGGTGGTAAAAACAAAAGCTACCTTTGTGAGAGTAAGACGCACGGTTGCAGCGAGCAAGCCCTTGTTAGCCCAAGTCTCAATGCCGCCTCTTTCGGGATGCGCCCAAAACGTGACATTCTCTAAAGGATATTTACTTAAGATTCCTAAGCCTGAACTTAATCCCAGTGTTTGGCAACCTACGTCACAAACTGAATAAGGAAAAAGATCTTGCAAGTTGCGCGCCTGTTTAACAAATACGCTAGATTGGAACGCCTCTTGCATAAAGATCAGATCATCATTGCGTTCTCGAATTACGGCTTCAGCTTCTTGGGCGCGATTACAGGTAGGACGAAGACCATTGCTCGTCACCATAAACTCTGGGCCGCCCGCTACGTTAAACGTGCAAATTTTGAGCTTCTCAGGCAGCTGCGCAGGCAGTGTGGGATTTACGGCTGGCTGTAAATAAACAAAATCCCCTTTTGCCATGTGGGCCAAAGCGCGGAGAGCCAAACCAAGTGGAGCAAATAAATTGAGTGGCATAAGCAGGAGAATAGTAAAAGCCAGAAGAGCGCGACGCATCACCTCTGTAGCCACAGTTGCCCACTGTTCGCGTGCACCCGGAGCAAATGGTTCGACGAGCTTAAGCGCTAAATCCAACGTCTTGAATCCCGACCAAGTGAGTTGCTCAGCCGCCCAATCCGCCCCCTGAGCAAACGCATTGGAAAAGCGAGCCCCCTCAGGATAATACGTGGTTTGTGCGATCGTCATAATACTCCAAACTTTGAAGTAAATATTTTATCATGATTCAGCCTTTCCGAACAATTCAAACAGAGATTTAAACTTTTTATTATTTAATAAACGGCATAAATAAAATTTAAATTAAGACTCTATATGTGAATTAAAGACATTTATGAACATCAGGAAGATTCCAAGCGGCTTGCCGTTGGGCATACTCTTCTGAGGGAAGCTGGATAAGGCAGGGCTCTTTGGCAATATCGAGCCAGGAGATGATTTCGATTAAATTACTCTCTTCCATAATTGTACACCCGGCAGAGCCAGTTTTAGCATCGGGCCAGATGTGCATGAAAATACAAGAGCCTAAACCCGGTTGCGGAGAGTCGATATTGTGCCCTACAACAAGCCCGAGCGCATAAAGATAGCCAACTTCAGCCATCTTTTCTGAACTTTTCCAATCTGACTCTTCGGCTGCTTTCCGGCGTACAAATTGATTGTAAAAGCGTGAGCTTGGATCATCCACACACTCTAGATCTCTTTCGATGGGAAGGTATGGGATCTGCTTAGCATAGGGACGATGCGCAGTATCGCCAAAGGCATGCACAAGCGAAAAGATGCCGGCCGGTGCCTTGCGATCGCCCTCTTTCTTAAATGCGCCTTTCAAATCGGCATTGTGATGCAAACCGATGCCCCACGCCATGCCATTTTCGCCAATATTCACAGGAACGGAATAACCCACGCGCTCCCAAGCATGCGCAATAGATGCCCGCGCATAGCGATAAAGCACACCAGACACTGCGTCCCAATTCGGCGTAACTACAATCAGCGCTTGTAAACTCTTCATTTTCCTTTAAGGATGTGAACCCTGTGCAGCAATTTCTTTGTAACGATCTTTTATTGCATAATGGATGTTGCCCAAGCAAGTAAGAGCAGTACCATCATCTTCAAATTTTTCATTGCAAAGATTTTGTATGGTCGCAATGAGACAACCAATTGTCACCACACCGGAAGTAAAAGCTCCAAAGGGCAAACGGAATGTGAGCAGATCATTTAAATCTTTCTGATCGTCAGAGAGGCAATAAGTAAATGGGATCGCCAGAATGGATAGAACAATACGTGTGACTGTTTCAACAATGCCAAGAAGAGTTAACCCAACGAAGCCCAGTTCTGCAACAGACTTATGTGCAAAATCGTCCGAATGATTGCGCCAGACAATTAAATCTGAGGCTAAATGCGCTGTGGCAGATAAAGATGCTATTGAAACTGGTTGAGCCATAAAAACCCGGTATATTTATGCTACTTAGTTGGGTTGCTGGGCAGCTGATTTCTCGCGGCGCAGAAGTGCAAAAAAGGTGTTTGCTTCAGCAACGACGATGCCGGAAAGGGCAAAGAGGCCGATGAGGTTAGGAAGTGCCATTAAACCATTCATAATATCGACAAGTGGCCAGACAATATCGAAGCTCATGATTGCACCAAAAAAGGCCATCACACAGAAAAGCAGGCGGTAGATTTTCAGGGTCTTCTCCCCTGCCATGAACTCTACACATTTTTCTCCGTAATAGGCCCAACCGATGATGGTGGTATAGCCAAAGAGCACGAGGCCAACTGCCACGATTGCGCCGCCGCCTGGGATAACGGAACGGAAGGCTTGCATCACAAGCGTAGCTCCGTTTAAAACACGTCCATCAGGTCCAACCATACCGAGCACATCTGTTACAGCCACCACGAGCGCAGTAATCGTGCAGACGACGAGGCTAGAAAGAAATACGCCTGTCATCGAGATCAGCGCTTGCCGGCCTGGCACATCGGTTTTCGCAGCAGCGGCGGCGATGGGCGCACTGCCGAGGCCTGCTTCATTCGAAGAAACCCCGCGCGCAACTCCCATCTGCACAGCTGCCATGATCGAGGCTCCTAAGAAGCCGCCGAAGGCTGCTTGGCCTGTAAAAGCACAGCGCACGATGTTTAATAAGCTTTCGGGCACGCGATCAAAGCGCACGACTAAAATGATTAAGCCCCCGATGACATACATTAAAGCCATCATGGGCACGAGATAAGAGCTCACCTTGCCGATGGTTTTAATCCCCCCAAGAACGACTACAGAAGTAAAGGCCATGAGCAGCACGCCGCACCAGGTGGGAGAGAGGCCTACGAGATCCTGCATGGCGGCCGCGATAGAATTCGACTGGGTCATGTTGCCGCCGGCAAAAGCCGAGAGCGCGCCGAAAATGGCAAAGATAATCCCTAGCCAGCGCCAACCCAAACCTTGTGTGATGTAATACATAGGTCCACCGCACATCTCGCCGCGGTGATCCACGATGCGAAACTTTACAGCTAAGATGGCTTCAGCAAACTTTGTTGACATTCCAATCAGCGCAATCACCCACATCCAGAAGATAGCTCCGAATCCGCCGGCTACAATCGCAGTGGCTACACCGGCAATACTGCCGATGCCAATCGTGGCAGCAAGCGCTGTCATCAAAGATTGAAATTGACTGATGTCGCCTGCAGCATCTTTATCATTCCGTGTGAATGCAAGCTTGAGTGAATATGCCAGATAGCGCAGCTGCATTCCTTTTAAACGGATGGTAAGAAAAATTCCCAAACCGCAAAGGAGAATGATGAGGCAATAATTCCAGAGATAGCTGTCGAGCGTATTGAGAAGTGCAACGATAGAAGAAATGTTCATGGTTAACTATGCTACCTCATCCTTTGAATTTTTAGCGAGCTATGATAGGATCCATTTCATGAGATTTCCTTCGCCCAAAGAACTAAAAGCTGAACTTCCGCTGGCTCCCCAAGAGCGTGATTTTATTGAGTATAGTCGCAAGATTGTACAAAAAATCATCTCGGGGGAAGATAAGCGCCTAGCCCTTATTATTGGCCCCTGTTCTATCCATCAGGTCGATGCAGCTTTGAACTACGCTGAGCAGCTAGCTAAGCTCACGCATCGCGTGCACGAGAGCTGTTTTCTGGTCATGCGTGTCTATGTCGAAAAATCGCGTACGGCAACTGGCTGGAAGGGCATGCTCTACGATCCTTATCTCGATGGTTCCCACGCACTCGAAACGGGCCTGCGAGAGTCGCGAAAACTTTTTTTAGAGCTGGCCAAACGCAAGATTCCAACTGCCATGGAATTTGTCGATCCTCTCGCCTCTTTCTACTTAGATGATCTGGTCACTTGGGGTTTTATCGGAGCGCGCACAGCCTACTCGCAGCCTCATCGCCAACTCGCCTCTTCATTATCTTGCCCGGTGGGTTTTAAAAATGGTTTGGATGGGGATATCGGCCAATCTCTGCATAGCTTAATAGCCGCCGCCTCCCCGCACACTTTCTTATCTTGTGATGAAGAGGGAAGACTTTCTTCAACGACGAGCCGCGGCAATCCATGGGTTCATCTCGTGCTCAGAGGCTCGCTGACGCAAACTAACTATGATGCACTCTCTGTAAACAACGCCTGCTCCAAGCTCAGTTCACGCAATTTGCGCCCACGTCTTTTAATTGATTGCGCACATGGAAATTGCCAAAAGGTGCATGAGAAGCAGAAAGAGGTTTTTGGTGCGGTAATCGAGCAAGTTCAAAATGGAAATGAGCAGATCATGGGTCTGATGCTCGAAAGCCACTTATACGCGGGTAATCAATCGCTATCAGATGATGAGCTTTCGCTCAAATATGGCGTTTCGATCACAGATCCTTGTTTAGACTGGGCTTCCACAGAAGAGCTTATTTTATCAGCAGATGAGCTGCTCTCTGCTCCAAACAATCTTTTTTCCATTTTGCCAACTAAATCCGCTTCTTCTTCCAAAGCCGGATCTAAAGCGTAAAGCTCTTCATCAAAGGCGTCGTCATCATCGGGAATTATCTCTGGATTGAGCTCAGGGTTTTGTTCGGGCTCCATCGTCTTGCCATCGATCTGAATTAGATTAACCCAGAGCTGATGCTTCCATTCAGAAAAAATCTGCTGATCATCTGTCACGATCTGCGCGCGGTATGTTAAAAGACCTTCTGTCTCTTCATACTTTTTATTGAGCAGAGCATAGGTCTCATAACCGATGCGCTTCTTCAGCGGATATTTGACGATCTCTTCTGTAAAATCCCAATGGATGATTTGCAAAACAAGCGTAGGGTTTTTCTCGAGCACCCAAGATGGCACCCAGTAATGTAGGATGAGTTTCTGTCCAATGGGAGGATTGGCTTGCCGCGGATCTGGTGTAGCCACATAGGTGCTGGCAAGATAGCGGCTATCAACCCATTCTTGACGCACGGTCAGATAGCTCCGACCGCAGCCAGTTAGGCAGACTAGCAGACCAAAACAAAGGATTTTTTTAAAATTCGACATTGCAGCTCACTTGCTTTAATATTGAGGGCTACAAAATCCTTTTTTTCAAGGCAAATCAGTACAATCCATGATCAAAGAAGCTGTGAGCACAATCGTTTTCGATGAAGCCCGCCAATCTATCCTGCTGGTCAAAAGGCGTGATATTCCAGTTTGGGTATTAGCCGGCGGCGGAATCGATCAAAATGAGACACCGGAAGATGCCGCGTGCCGCGAAGTCCTAGAAGAGACAGGATATCAAGTGAAAATCGTACGCAAGGTAGCCGAATATCTGCCGGTTAACCGCATGACACAGCGCACATATTTCTTTGAATGCTCAATCATTGGAGGTGAAGCGAAATGCAGTGAGGAGACCCAAGGCGTCTCGTTTTTCCCACTTAATGACCTGCCCAAGCTCATCCCCCATTTTTATCATGATTGGATCGCTGACGCGCTTTTAAACCATCCTGAGATGCTCAAGAAAGAGATCCACGGCGTGAACTACGTCATGCTGGTTAAATTCTTCCTCCTACATCCGATCTTAGTCAGCCGCTATCTGCTGACTAAAATCGGCATCCACATCAACCATTAAAAACCTGTAGAGGTTTTAAGGATTCGCCAAACCAGCTAAATTGGATAAAGCCACTACAATAAACGCCATGATGGCATATGATGCTAAAGTGATTTCAAATTCAGCCAGCGTGGCTACGCTAAGCGCAATTGCGAATGCAGCGAGTACAGCAACAGCCACCCGCACTATCTTACTAAACTCTAACGGATGACCTGGCAATAAAAACGAAAGGTTATCGATAAGATGATAAACCACGCCAAAAATCACTCCCGTCAAAATTGTCACACCTGTAAGTGCAGAAGCAGTAGCACCGATAATAGCTCCGCCAGTTGCTAGACATCCTCCACAAACAATATTTGCATCACGTTGAGAACATGTTAAACCCATTGGTCCAGTCGCTGACATAATTGATCTCCATTATAAAAAACTTAAAGATCAGTAATCCTCCTATAATTGATGATTAAATAAAAACAAAAAACTAACATAATTTTATTTTAAATCAAGAAAACAAGATCCGCTTAGCGAAGCGAAGCGAATCCTGTAAAATACTTACTCTTAACAAGACTAGAGTCTTAACAAACCCATGCCGCTAGATACGAGCTGCGCGAAAAGATTCGAAAATGCAATTGCAAGCGCCGCCGTGAATGCAGCCGAAACAAGCACAATCTCATATCCTCCCAGAGATGCGACTGCAAGTGCAGCTACAAATGCAGCAATTGCTGCAACTACTACGCGCACTATCTTGCTGAACTCCAGTGGATGACCAGGAATTAATTCAGAAAGATTGTCTAGGACGTGATAGACCGCACCAAAAACCATTCCGCCGATTGATGCAACGCCAGTTACGGCAACGGCGGCTACTCCGCCGACTAAAATTCCGCTTCCAACTAAAACTGGTGCGCAAATGCATGGAGAGTGAACACATCCTGCATTATTTGCTGGGGTTGTCATAAGTGAACTCCTTGATGGAAATTTTCTTCCCAAAAAGAGTAACACTATTTTGAAAATCTAAAAAGCAAAAAAATAGTATGGATTTAGATTTTATCGAGATTGACCATCTTTTTGGGATCGACGACCTCGTCAAATTTCTCGGGTGTTAAAAAGCCGAGAGCAACGGCTGCCTCTTTGAGTGTGGTGCCTTCGGCGTAGGCTTTTTGCACCACTTTGGCAGCTTTATCGTAACCGATGACAGGATTGAGTGCTGTGGCCAGCATAAGTGAATTGTTGAGATGCTCAGAGATACGTTTGAGATTGGGTTTAATTCCCATGAGGCAGCGCTGATGAAAATTCAAGGAAACGTCGCCTAAAAGGCGGATCGATTGTAAAAGATTATAAATCATGACGGGCTTAAACACATTGAGCTCGAAGTTTCCGAGAGAGCCTGCAATTGAGATCGTCGCATCGTTTCCCATAACTTGCGCCGCTACCATGGTCATGGCTTCGCTTTGCGTAGGATTGACCTTGCCTGGCATGATTGATGAGCCCGGTTCATTGCTTGGGATGAGAATCTCGCCTAGGCCTGAACGCGGCCCAGAGGCTAACCAACGGATGTCGTTGGCGATCTTCATAAATGAGCAAGCCAAACGCTTTAAAGCGCCACTTGCTTCCACAATCGTGTCGTTAGAGGCAAGAGCCTCGAACTTATTAGGCGCTGTTACAAAAGGATATTTGGTGATCTCACTGATCACTTCGGCTACGCGTTTTGCAAATTTAGGAGGAGCATTGATGCCAGTGCCAACAGCCGTTCCTCCAATCGCGAGTTCAGAAAGATGTGGAAGGGTATTTTTAAGCGCATGAATTCCATGCTCGATCTGTGAGGCGTAGCCAGAAAATTCCTGTCCAAGCGTTAAAGGTGTGGCATCCATGAGATGTGTGCGCCCGATTTTAACAATATCCTTGAACTCATCGGCTTTGTTTTGAAAGCCTTTTAAAAGTGTTTCAAGGCTCGGTTGAAGATGGTCGCGGATCGCCAGGATTGCCGCCACATGCATGGCCGTGGGGAATACATCGTTTGAAGATTGAGATTTATTGACATCATCATTGGGATGAATCGGATTTTTTGAGCCGAGCACGCCACCTGCTTTTTCGATGGCCCGGTTGCTAATTACCTCGTTGAGGTTCATGTTCGTCTGCGTGCCAGAGCCGGTCTGCCAGACGACCAGCTTAAAATGCTCGTCTAGCTTGCCTGCAATAATCTCATCACAAACACTTGCGATGAGATCGCTCTTTTCTTTAGGAAGCAGGCCGAGTTCAGCATTTACAATAGCGCAGGCTTTTTTCACGATGGCTAGAGCTCGAATGAGCTCTAGCGGCATCTTCTCAGTGCCAATTGGAAAATTTTCAATGGAGCGCTGAGTTTGTGCTCCATAATATTTATCGGCTGGAACTTCTACCTGCCCTAAGCTGTCGGTCTCGATACGCTTCTTCACACATACCTCTTGGAACTAAAAACTTCTTATATCAGAAGTAGACCAAAGACGAATGCAAAAAGTGAAAAAGATTCTACGATTCCGAGCGCAGCGAAGCATTTTCCAATGATAGCTGGCTGTTTTGCAGAGGCTTGGATACCCGATGCCGCGCACTTGCCTTGATAGACAGACGAAACGAGCAGCGCTAGGCCCACGGCAAATCCAATTCCGATACCTGCATCAGCTGAGGTTGTATTCGCTTGAATACTGCCTTTAAGCAGAATCATAAACACGAACGCATAAATCGACTGTGAAGACGCAACGGCTGACATTCCGATGAATGTCCCGTGGTTCTCTTCTACACGGCTCATAACAGCGTGAGAAGCCATACCCGCGATCCCGCAACCAATTGAGCTTCCAACACATCCCATTCCCAGCACAAGAGCTGGTCCTACCATCGCGTAATCCATAATTTTTATCCTATGGTGATTAAGAGAACATTAATGAATTCAGCTTCATTAAGGGTCTCTGAGTTTTTTTAAAGGTTTAAACAGTCTGCCCCCGCCTTCGAAGGAGTAATGATACCATTCGATAAAATTAAGACGAAGACCATGTATGACTCCGGACATGGTACCAAGTAAGATATTTACTGCATGCCCAAAAAGGGTCACGAGTATGCCCATCACAAGTCCAATGCTCACACCGAGATCGTTAAAAGTGCTCGCCATGATGGAAGCTGCAAGCGCTAAGGCATAAAGACGTAAATAGGAGAGCACATCGGCAAAAACCTGGATAACGGCAGCGATCTCGGAAAGTCCTTTTAGACGTTTTTGAACGAGCGCCAAGACCACCGCGGCACCGATTCCCCCATAGACGAGCTGCTGGCCAACCTTTGCCGCAGTTTGCGGGTCGATAATGCCCATAAAATTTAAAAAAGAGGTGCAGTGCAAGATCGAGGGAAAGTAGAGATAACCGCCCACCATAAAAGCGATCCAGCCGATCCCCGCCCAGTGGCGTCTCATGTAGCGGATCATCGAAGTTGTGAGGTGGATCACGCCTAGAAATAGTGAGAGCTCAAGCAGAATGTTATCTTTAAAATCATCGAACATCTCGTATGAAACTCGATTTTCTTTGGTCTCTTTAGCTTCGACTAAAAGCTGCTGGCCATTTTGGGCACTAGCTGCTTCTGGAATTTTCTTGACCCAAGACTGATAGACTTCATCTTTGCGCGCAAAATGATAGTCAGCTTTTTTTTCTGCCATATACCCAGTGAGAGAGTATCTCGAGATAGGGCTATCGGGGCTAACATCAATGCCAAAAAACGAAGAGGTCAATACACCCCAGACAATGCAGCTAAGAGCGAGCGCACCGGCCAGTTTAATAAAGCGTTTGCCTTGCCCTTTAAGCTTGGGGAATTTGAAGTACATCAAAATTGCTAGCGCCAGGAAAAGCAGTCCATAGCCTCCATCTGCTACGATGATGGCAAAGAAAAAGCAAAAGGCCCAGAAAACCCACCCGGAAGGATCTTTATCGTTGGAAGAGGGAATGTCGTAAATCAACACGAGATCTTCGCCAATGCGGTTCACGCCTTTATTTTCCATATAGGTAGGCATGCGATCTTTTTCTTCGATAGCAATTTCTTCTGCACTAATGAGCATGCCATTCATCATGGCGAAAACTGAAACAACCTTATTTTCAGGGATCCATGCTTCAATCGCAAAAAAGTTGTGCTGGGTAGGAAACTGTACCTCTTTTTTTGCGGAGATGAGATCGTAATCGTTAAGCAGCTCCACGAGTACGTGACGGAGGAAATCGATGTGCCCCGCAAGCCCTTTAAGTTCGGCTTCTAAAAGATGTAGCGACTCTTTGATGAAAGCGTGTTGTGTTTGCAACTGCCCCACAGAACGATCGATGCGCATCTCGATCATTTCTGGATATGACGCCTGCTGCTGATTAATACTGATGAAGTAATCGAGATCATAAGCGGTATTGACGTAGATGACTTCTTCAGGAACGGTGTACTTATGGCTCTTAGCAGTGCGCATGCAAAAGAATTGAATCTTGCGTTTGCCCACCTCTTCGATGAACTCGATATCTTCCATCGAAAAATCGCCAAATGGTGCCACGCGCACAATTTCAGCTTCTAAAATGCGCATCTCTTCCGAAAGTCTATCGATCTCACCTTTTAGAGATAAAATGCGCTCGCCTATTTCAAGCGCAAAATCCGAGGATCCACCACCGAGATAAGGCTTTTTTACTGGCAATTTCCGTAAGACTTTAATCGCCGAAAGTAGCGTCTGAATTTGAACTGGCAGCTCTACGGGCTTTCTTCCAGCAGGTGGAATAAATTCTATGAAACCCTGATTTTGCGCGCGCAAAAAGAAGTCGTCGATCGCTTCTTTTACTCCAAAAAAAAGATATTTTTTAAGAGGGATAATCATATTTTTCTAGATTTCCTACGCAGAATCTTCTTTTTTGAGACTTTAGCCTGCGAAACTGCCGCCAACTGCACATCACCGAGGAAGATCCTGATCTTTTTGATATTTTCTTGCGCTCTGGGGATCAAGATTTTTTCAAATAAATTAACGCGAATCGAAACCTCGCGCAGCTCTTTTTCTAGCGCCTCTTTTTTCTCACGTGCAATGCGGATTTTTTCTCGCAGATTCAACAGCTCTCTTACGCCTTCAGTTGCAGGTTCAAGCCACACCGGTGTATCTAAAAGCGAATAGGTAGGCTCATGGAAAACTACTTGCTCAAAGTGCGGAATTTCGACGCCGGCAATGTTCTCTGTGCGTTTCTTCACTTCGGTAATTGTAACTGCCGTAAAAAGCTCAGAGGCACTCTTGTCAGACAGAAGCATAGAGAAGCGCTTCACTCGTTCTTCCATTCTTCCAAAATGGGTCACGAGATCTTCAATCTCTTGCTGCGCTAAAAAGACCTCTGCTTGCAAAAGCGCCTTTTTAAGCTGCAAAGTCGGAAGGTATTTTAGCAGTTGGTCTAACCTAAACTGCTGCGCTCTTAGCTCGGTTTTTGTGAGCTTAACATCAGCCATCGATCTCCTAACCTTTGGGCCAATACTTATCGACGAGGCTCTGCTTTATGCCTACCTCGTGCATATCGAAACATTCACTCAGCGTACTCCAGCCTAAATCTAAGGCCTCTTCTAGCGTGTAGTTCACTTCTAAGTTCATCATGCGATCTTCAAAGAGATGCGCATATTGAAGCAACTTTTCATCCCATCTAGATAACTTAAAGCCCATACTTTCACGCTCGCGTGCTTTCTTAGCATCCGCGTAAAGACGAATCTGCGCGTTGGCAATCTCACCATGATCTTCGCGGGTTACCTTTCCAATCACCTGCTGTTTTAAACGCGACAGCGAACCGAAAGGATCGATTCTTCCGCCATGCAGATAAAACTGACCTTCAGTGATGTAACCTGTATTGTCAGGTACGGGATGGGTTACATCTCCGCCTGGCATCGTCGTCACGGAAATAATCGTGATTGAGCCGCTGCCATCAATATCAACAGCTTTTTCATAGCGCGAAGCTAGATCAGAGTAAAGCGATCCAGGATAGCCGCGATTCGAAGGCACCTGATCCATCGTAATCATGATCTCTTTGATCGCATCAGCAAAAGCGGTCATATCGGTTAAAAGCACCAGCACGTCTTTATCTTGAATAGCGAATTTCTCTGCACAAGCAAGAGCCATATCCGGCACGAGCATGCACTCTACAGCAGGATCGGTGGCTTTATGGATAAACATGATCGTTTTTTCAAGAGAGCCAGCTTTCTCAGCATTGTCGATAAAGGCTTGGTAGTCATCAAATCTTAATCCCATACCGCCGATAATTACGACGTCAGCATCCGTCTGGTTAGCAATGCGCATGAGCAGCGCGTTATAAGGCTCACCAGCAACCGAGAAGATGGGAATCTTCTGCGATTTGACCAGACAGTTAAACACGTCGATCATGGGGATGTTCGTGCGCACTAGATCTCGGGGAATAATGCGCTTTACTGGGTTAAATGAGGGCGTGCCGATTTCGATCTGCTCTCCGGTAATTGCAGGGCCGTGATCGATTGGTTCCCCAGCTCCATTCAATCTACGTCCAAGAAGGCTATCGCTGCAGGTGGCATACATCTGACGGCCCAGAAATGTCACGCGATCATTCGTAGAAATTCCACGCGTGTTTTCAAAGCACTGCAGTGTGGCTAGCTCACCTTCAATCCTAAGCACAGAAGCATAGGTGCTCTGCCCGCTTTTCTTTTGAATGCGTGCAACTTCACCTAAACTTACCCCTTCTGCCATAACGGTGAGAAGGTTTCCCCGCATGTCTACTATTCGATCATAGATCTTTTTCATGGTCCTTCCTCTTCACCTCGTCGATGCGTTTTTCTACATTGGTCAGCGCGTTTCGGTAACGATCCGATTTAAACGGCATAAAGTTGGTGTTTTTAATCTCGTTCTGCAGCTCCAAGAAAAAGGAGCGCGCCTCATCATGATTTTTAAAGGCAAATGGAACCTCAAAGATGCGACTGATTAAGCGGAAAAGAGGAATCTGTCGTTCTAGAGGACAATAAGCATCTTCTTTATCAAAGGCATTCTGTTGCAAGTAGCAGAACTCAAAAAGTTCAGACTTCAAGTAGGTCATCATATCTTGTAAAGAAACGCCCTCTTCTCCCACTACCTCCATGCGTTTTCCAATCTCATCACCTTCTCTTAAGATTTTGGCCGCTTTTTTGACCATCTTATTCCAGCCTTCAATGCGCTTACCCAGCTCAATGCCGACATCATCGACATATTTACTCCAAGAGATAAGCGGATCGATAGCAGGATAGCGCCTAGCGTCCGAGCGTGCCCGCGAAAGGCCTAAGAAAGCGCCTACCACAGACAACGTAGCCTGAGTTACCGGCTCTTCAAAATTTCCACCTGCTGGAGAAACTGCGCCCCCAATGGTTAAGGAGCCATGTTTGCCATGTTTCAGAAGGATAACACCCGAGCGCTCATAAAAAGCTGCAATTCTTGAAGCCAGATAAGCCGGAAAGGCTTCTTCGCCTGGAATTTCTTCTAGTCTTCCTGACATCTCGCGCATCGCCTGAGCCCAACGAGAAGTTGAATCTGCCAAAAGAAGCACATCGAGCCCCATCTGGCGATAATATTCAGCAATCGTTGCTCCCATATAAATCGAAGCTTCGCGCGCAGCGACCGGCATCGAAGAAGTATTGCAAATGATTACTGTGCGATTGATCAATGGTTCGTTTGTATGCGGATCCGTGAGGTGCGGAAAAGTTCGCAGAACTTCTACGACTTCGCCCGCGCGCTCGCCACAAGCCACGTTAACCACGATATCGACAGCAGAATATTTTGAAAGATGGTGTTGCAATACCGTTTTGCCAGCGCCAAAAGGTCCGGGCGAACAAAAAGTTCCACCCTTCAGCACAGGAAAAGAAGTATCGATGATGCGCAAGCCCGTGCCCATCATCTTCGTCGGTTTGACCTTCTCGCCTTCAACAAGTGGCATCTTCACCGGCCACTTCTGCAACATGGTAAACGCATGCTCGACGCCTTTTTCATCTGCCGCCCGCGCCACAACAGTATCTATCGAATAGGAACCGGGTTTAATCACCCAAGTTACCGTGTATGTATCGTAATTGACGAAAGGCACCATGATCTGATGGTGAAACCTTCCTTCCATAGTAAAACCTAAAAAATCTCCACGGACGACAACATCCCCCACCTTAGCGGTTGGTTGATAGTCCCAATGTTTGCTTCGATCGAGAGGCGGCATGTACACGCCACGCGTAAGAAAAAGTCCAGTTGCATCGGCAACTTTTTCAAGAGGATTTTGTAGACCGTCTAAGATTGATGTCAGAAGGCCAGGGCCGAGTTCGGCTTCTAAGAGATGCCCAGTGAATTCAACCGGCGTGCCTAATCGAATCCCTCGCGTATCTTCAAAGACTTGTACCTTAGCCTCATTTCCGACGACTTCAATCACCTCTGCTTTTAAAGTGACATCACCCAGCCGTAATATAGCTACCTCGCCTTGGCGAATATGTCCTTCAAATAGGACATTCAGCAGGTTACCAAATGCCTTAACTACTTTTCCGGATGCCAGCTCTTGCGTCGTCATTATTTGACCCCTAGCATAATATTTACTTATCCCGTTTTAAGCGTATCCAGGATCATCTTTCCTTTTAGCTCATCTAGCTCATACCAATTCTCGCACAGCATCAGCCGTGCCATATAGCCAAGAATCCAGTCGATTGAAAAAAGCGGACGATCGACCATCTCTTCTATTTTTTTAAACCGCCAAGCAGCAAAAGCCTTATATCTCTGCCAAGGATCAGATCCTGAGGCGATAATCAACTCTTTGAGCTCTTGCCATTCTGGTGGCGGCTCATAACTTAATGCATCGCGTTGCGCAATAATTTGCGCCACAAGCGTATCCGAAAAATCTTCGAATTGTAGTTCATGCGTAACATCTCTACCGAGCTCTTTAGCACGTAGTGCCGCCATCACCAGACGCCAGTGATGCTCAAACGTCAAATATTTGGCTAAAAAGCCCGTTTGCTTCGGTGTTTCTTCGGCAAAAAATTTGGAGTAAAGACCAAAAAAATTTCTCAAACGATCAGGAAGCATCTCAAACTGATCTAAAAAATCAAAAACGTATTCAGGCAGAATATCATGGATTAAAAGCGCTTCATCCAGCTCTTTTTCGTCTAGATTTCCTCTTGGGTCAATCGGTTCTTCTAAAAGCAGTGAACGGATATTTTGAAGGTCAGTAAACCGGCGCAAAACCACCGTCTTCTCTAGATCTTCTTTATTCAGATTGATCTCGAGAAGTGTATTCAACTCATTAAAAGTAATTTCAGGTTTCTGCCCTAAAACCAGAGGTGGCAAAGAGGCAGCTACATAGTAATAATTGGCCATGTTCCTACTTCTTAGAGTGTACACCTTCAAAAAAGAGCTCGCGGAAATCTTTGCGGATATAATTAGCGAGAAGCTCATTCAAAGCAGCGTCCGACAAATCGAGAGTGACATTCTCATTGCGCAGTTTGACTTCGATACCGCCACCGATTGGCGCAATAAGCACGCTCTTTTCCTTAAGTTTCTCTAGAATCTCTTTGGCTAAGAAAGCGTTTACATCCCGTGCAGGGATAGCAGAAGGAATATAGGCGCTCAAATCCACATCTTTACCATCTTTTTCGATGGCTTTGACTACAGCAGTAATAAGATCTGCTAAAATTTTAGGATTTTGCATGAAAGAGGCTAACTGCTTTGCCAATTCGCGATTGAAGAGCTTTTCTTCAATCGTCTGTTTTAAAAACTGCACAGCCAGTTTACTCGCTTGATTTAAGGCGGCTTGGAAAATCTCTTTTTCACGACCAATCCGCTCTTTGGCTTCATCGAAGTGTCTTTCGGCTTGCCTTTGTGCTTCGGCAACAATCCGCGCAGCTTCTTCGCGCGCCTGATCAACAATCTCTTCCGCTTCAACCAAAGCGGGCTCAAGAGTTTCTTTTCTTAGCGCATCGCAGATCTTTTTTACTTTGTCCGTTCCGGACTCCATTCCCTTCATGCAGACACCTTTTAAGAATATTCACCACAAGTTATTGCGTGCTTAGAGATATTTTTCAATGCAATTTAAGTAACCGCCCATATTTTTTTTCAAGCACATCAAGACAGTTCTTAGCATTCCCATGCCCTTTATGCATAGCCTATATCTGACCTTGACGCACGCAAAATGTGTTCTTAAGTCAGAGAATCATTCAACTTTAAAGAAATAACAGGATCCTGTTACTCCTGATTCAGCTTTACGGACGAGAGTTTTAAGAAAAAATTGCATGAAAGTCCGGGCTTATGACATAAGCTTAAACTGAACCCGATTCAACACAGTTGGTCTGAAGATGAAAAAGCTTGTCGCTATCCTCCTTATCTCGCTGCACTTTATGAACCCCATTTTTTCAAGCGATGCACTTACCGAAAATCAGCAGAACACAGACGCCCTCTATCGTCAGGGTGCAGGCGCTCAAGATGGGGGCTACTCAGCTATTGCTCTTTCCATGATTGGTTGGGGAGTAGGATTAGTTGCTGGTATCGCTATCCTAGCTGGCGTCCTCCATCAGAGCAAAGCCGGCCATAGCGGCACAACAAGCCATGGTCAGTGCCATTAGAATTTTTCTTCTCCTATTAATCTTACCACTCTGGGCGCATGCATCCCATTGCTACTTCATTCCGCCGGCAGATTGGGAATTTGCGCATCCTACTCATCTATCTCCACGCGTACAAGTAGCCTTCGTTACACCCAGCCAAAGTCGCAGTAACTTCAACCCTTCTTTAAATCTTGTGATCGAAGAAAAAGTAGAAGTGGAAATGGAAGAATATCTTAAATGCATCAAAACCCTGCATGAAAAAGAGCGTGGGAATAGATGGCGAGATTTAGGCACATTTTCTACGCAAGCAGGACCCGCTCGTCTCACCTCTCTCGACACCAAAACAGGCGGAGGAGAAGCGCGGCTTCTACAGCTTATTTTCCTTAAAGATCAAAACGCTTACGTTCTCACAGCAGCTGCGGGCAAAGAAGACTTCGCGCGCTACCATAAAGATTTTGAAAAAGCCTTTCACTCTTTACGTCTTACTGACGATCTTCTGCCTTGCCTGAAAGACCCCTTAAAACAAAGCACATGCTCTCTTGCCCGCGATACGCTCCTTAAAAAATGGCAAGACAACTTAAAACAGTTTGATTCGGCTGAAACCCATTTTTCAAATGAAAAATTTCAGAAGGAAACTTGGATTCCGTTTCAGCAATGCATAGTAAACAATGGAAAGGAATGGGGACCTTATGGTCAACTACTCTTTCTAAAAGAGGTGCAACAAGAGCTCTTAAAGCTACACTCAAGCTTAATAACAAAAAACGAGGGATAATATGGGAAAAAATCTTATGTGCATTCTCCTAGCCTGCGCGCTGGGATTTTCTAATCTCACATATGCTGATGAAGCCACTGAGGAAACTGTACGAACTCCTCGCACTGTCAGTAAATTAGAAAAGAACAGATATGATGCAAGGAAATGGACAGGGTATGCCCTGGCAGTCGGCGCTGTGATCATTGCGGTAACCACGCTCATCCTCGTCTCACATCACCACAATCATCATCACAGGCATGACCATAAGCATAAGTAAATGGGATATCCTCTTCCTATTTTTGCTTCTCGCAGGTTGTGCTAAAAGCGATCCATGGAGTTTGGACACAGTAAAGGCAGGCGGATCCTATAATTCGTCCAAGCTCTGTTATCATGCCGAAGACCAAGTCAATGGCATCGATCTTGAGCTGCTCTCAGCCTCCGAAAAGCTGAGCATCTATTTAACTGTTCATTCGCATGCAATTCCCTTTTATCCAAATGATCCCAAAAAAGCTTTAGTAAGAATCAGCAATCCCCATAAAAAAATGACTTTTCTGGCCCACCGTCGCGAAGGAGGACAACGCCTTTTGTTGCCAGAATCTGCGCATGACTTTGTACTCTCTAGCCTGCAAAATGGAGAACCCCTTACCCTCCAAATTCCCGGTTACATTACAACGATAGAACCAGGATATTTTTCAAAATATTTTGAAAAGCTCCAGCACCCCTTACCCTTCGAACTAACAATTCATCTTCCCATGTAATTTTGGCATCAATATTATAAGTATCATGTTTAATAAGGAGAGCCCCATGAGCACTTTAGATCAGCTTAAGAAGATGACCACTGTCGTCGCCGATACAGGCGAGTTCGCCGAGATTAAAAAATATCAACCTACAGATGCAACGACCAACCCTTCACTAATCTTTGCAGCTGCATCGATCGCTGAATATCAACCCCTCCTTAAAGATGCCGTAGCATACGGTAAAAAACAGGGCAAGACACCTCAAGAACAAAAACAAGCTGCACTGGATAAAGTCTTCGTCAATTTTGGTCTCGAAATTTTAAAAATCGTTCCAGGACGCGTCTCTACTGAAGTCGACGCCCGCCTCTCATTCGATGTCGCAGGAAGCATTCAAAAAGCCAAAACGCTCATCGGTTTATACCAAGCTGCCGGCATTGATCGCAGCCGCGTGCTAATTAAACTCGCCTCAACATGGGAAGGTATCCAAGCTTGCGCCCAGCTCGAAAAAGAAGGCATCCATTGCAACATGACCCTCATGTTCAGCTTAGCTCAAGCAATTGGGTGTGCGAATTCCAAAGCAACACTTATCTCCCCTTTTGTTGGCCGCATCTTAGACTGGTATAAAAAGGCTGAAGGTAAAGATTCTTATCCCCCAGCTCAAGATCCTGGCGTACTCTCGGTAAGAGAGATCTATAACTACTATAAAAAGATGGGTATTACGACTCAAATCATGGGCGCCAGCTTCCGCAATGTAGATGAGATCCTCGAACTCGCTGGCTGCGATCTGCTCACCATTGCTCCTAAATTGCTTGAAGAGCTGCACAAAAGCGAAGCGCCTCTTACCCGAAAGCTCGATCCCGAAGCCGCCAAAAAATTGCCAATTCAAAAAACCGAGCTCGACGAGAAAACCTTCCGCTGGATGCTCAATGAAAACGCGATGGCTACAGAAAAACTAGCTGAAGGCATTCGCAACTTCGGTAAAGACGTTGTAAAACTAGAAAAACTAATCGAGCAGATGTTTTAAAAAGGATTAGCTATGACTTGCACCATTGGATTTAACCAAGCTCAGACAGAAGCCCTAACTACGGTAGCTAGCAATGCAGTAATTGGCTTTGTTGCCGCAGCTCTTTACACGCCAGTTCTTCCTATAGCAGGAGCGGTTTTTGGCGCTTTCTCTGGGCTTACATTTAGTTTGATCGAAATGAGCACTTCTTGCCTCGACGATTCTTTTTTTGGAAAAATAGCACGCGTAGCTTTGACGCTGATTGCAAGCATTGTTATTGGAGCCGCTGCTACAACAGCGTTAGGATATTCTTTAACCTACGATGCCGCTCTTGTGCTTACACTGACCATGGCTGCAACCACTATCTTGCTGAATATGATCTTTCGCTGCTGCTTTCGCATGAACCACAATTAAATAATTTAGACGACTACTTTCTAAATTTTTTATTTTAAGTAGCGACCCTCTGAAGTTAGCCTAAAAATCTTTACAATTTCTTGATACCCCTGTATAATTTTGGGCTTAATTTAAGACTAAATTATTTAGGAGTAATTTTATGGCCGCACCGGCTCCAGCACCTTATGCGAATAGAGATTTCTCTAACCCATTTAATCCATGCAACGTGATTGTAGGAGGTCTTGTTGGCGGTATTGCGGGTGCATTGGCCACTGAAATTACATTTGCAGGCGGAATGGTCTTTGGTTCGATCTACTATTGTGTGAACGAACTGCTCGATGCAGGGCTTAGTTTTTTGGGTCAAAGCGAAACTGCTAAAACAGTGCGTCTAGTTGCCTGTATCCTCGCTTCAATCGTGATATCGGCAGCATTAACAAGCTTTATTGGCTTTGAGGTCACCTTCCAAACGGGAGTGGTGCTAGCTATTGCGATGATTATTACAAGTTGTGTGACTACTGCGATTTGCTGTGGATCTCTCGTCTCTTGTGGCTTTATTGCGACATCACAGCGAGGATAAGCTTAAAATTTGAAAACTGAAATCAACCAAAACGAATTACTAGTAATCGGAGGATAGGCTCATGGGAATGGATTGTGGACGCATTCTTGATAACAACAAGCAGCTTTTTTGCAGCCCCTACCCTTATTTAATCGGCGTTGGTGCCGGCGCGGTTATCTCTGGAATAACACAAGTATCAGATACCTTCACAGGCGCACTTTTCGGCGCTCCTTTAGGTCCAGTCGCTCTCTTTGTATACCATAGTTTATCTTGCATGGGTGACAGCACAATGGCCTACGCCGCGCGTATCGCCATCGCTTTTTTTACAGCGCTTGCACTTGACACCATGCTGCTTACTATGTTTGGTTATACCATTACTTTTACTCACAGTTCGCTGCTCATGCTGTCTGGATTAACTGCAGCAGTTACAACGTGTGTTTTAGCTTTCAATGAAGGCTGGATTAAAACTTAACAAATAATTAGGAGAGCTTATGTCAGCAAATGCATGTAGTCGAGACCACATTCTGCTCCAGCCTGAACGTTACCTTATGGGAGCTTGCGGCTTTACCGCAGCGGCTGTTGTGACTCACGTGGTTCAACCTACCGTAGGCGCTTTATTCGGCACCCTATTTTTCCCCATAGGTGGCGTGGTTTATCAAGTCCTTAATGACTGTTGGAAAGATGACGCATTTTTTGCCAAAATCGCAAAGCTTGCCATTGCACTGCTGGCCGCTATCGGCTCTGGCTTTTTATTAACCGCTGGCCTCGGATTCAAGCTCACGCTTACCCTAACTCAAGGCGCTCTCTTTATTATAACTGGCTTGGTTGCAACCTATGCTTTAAAATTCCTCATCAGAATTCTCGAAGAAGAATTTGCACCAGACGTTTTTTTAACCCAATAAGGTTGCAAAAATGGCAAATGCCTTAAGACATGCTGCGCAAGAAAATGCGCAAGCCTTTTGCATTCCTAGCTACTACATCTCTGGCGCTACAACCTTTGGTGTAGCTGCCGTGCTCACTGAGCTTGTGGAGCCATTCGCTGGCGTACTTTTTGGCACACCCCTCCTCGCTATGGGTGTTTTTGTTTACAACACACTCTCTTGTTTAGGTGAATCGACCGTAGCTAAAATCGCCAGAATGATTCTCGCCAGTTTTGCCTCGATTGCCGTGAGCCTACTCATCACTAGCTATTTTGGTTTCACGATCACCTTAGCTCAAGGCGCTCTCCTCTCTCTTGCTGCTGCTGCAGTTGGTGTCACCATTAACTGTCTTTGGGCTTCCTTCCAGCAATCTTAAATTTTTCCTCGAAATTTCTTGGTCTTCCAGGTATTTTGAAATGAAAATTTGGTTGTCATGGCGTATGCTCTCAGACAGGCTGCTCGAGAAAACTTCACAAATCCTGTGGCCTACCTAGCTGGTGCCGCAGGCTTCGGTCTCGCGACGCTAGTAACGCATGTGATTGAACCAAATGCAGGAATGCTATTTGGTGCGCCGTTTATTTCCATCCAGCGCTTTACGTATTATTTATTCGGATTTTTAGGCGATGCACCCACCGCCAAGATCACCAGAGCTGTGCTTTCTTACTTTTCAAGCATAGCTGTGGGTATGTTTATAACATCCTCGTTCGGCTTTAGCATTACGCTTGCAGAAAGCGCTCTTCTCACCTTAGCAACCTGGATTCTAGGCTTGGTTCTCGTGCTGCTTGCAAACAGCTTCGGCTACATTCAGCTCTGAAAAATTTCTGAGATACTTTTTGCTATTCGAGACGAGCGAGCCCTTTTTCGCGACTCTTTTCAAACAGCAGCTTGAAAAGCAGCATGGAAAATGAGAGATAGACAACGTTTAGCCCTAGGCTAATCATAAACGTACTTAGCGAGAAGACATGCTCATTGAGCACTTGACGCATTCCCTCGAAAATATATGACGTAGGCAGAACTTTAGCGATGTATTGAGCCCAATCTGGCAAAGCACTAACCGGGTAATAAATCGCGCTAAATGGCGCAAAAATGTAGGCCATCATCCAAGCGAGCATCTGCACGCGTTTACCATAGTAAACAATTATGGCTGCGCTTAAAAAGCCCATAAACCACCCAGAGAGAGTGAGTGAAAAAAGAAAGGGTAAAAAAGCCCAACCGATTGAAAATACATTTAACGTATATAAAAGCCAGACGAGTAGCGCGCCAAAAAACATGCTCACACAGATCTTAATCAATCCAACTAACATGATTGAAGCGATCCACTCGCTAATTTTGAGAGGTGTGGAGAAGAGATTGACCAGATTTCGGCTCCAAAACTCTTCTAAAAGATTAACCGTGACTTCATAATTACCGCGCCAGAGAATCTGCCAAAAGACAATCCCGGTCATAACAGCAATGGCGATGTGAGGAATAGAGGTCTGCTCCGACTGAATCCAGGTGCTCGTGATTCCCCAAAGAAGGATATCCAAAGCAGGCCAGTAGAAAAGATCTGCCAGCTGATCTAGCTTAGCTGAAAGGTAAAAATAACGTAAGAAAACGGCCCAGATACGACCAAAGCTCATTAGATTAATCTCCCTCTCTCTCTTTACGCGAATTTTCAACTACCTGTAAAAAGTAGTCTTCTAAAGTAGGCTGGGAAATATTGATGTTTGTATAAGAGACCTTCGCCTCTGCAAGAGCCGTCAAGAGCTTGGCGATTTGCGCTTCATCCAGCTCCATCTCTATGCTTCGATGCTCAACAGTGTAAGGCAAGCTCAAGCTCTCAGCGATACTGATCGTACGCTTTAAGCCATCGCCCACTAACAATTGAATACGCGACGTTGAAACACTACGCGCAAGATTATCTGGGATATCATTGGCGATGATGCGTCCATTTTGCAAGAAGAGCACACGATCGCATACTTCAGCTACTTCGACCATGTTATGTGAGGTATACAGAATTGAGGTGCCATATTTATCTCGCTGATCTAGCACAAATTGACACACATCATGCGCAATGTCAGGATCCAAAGAAGCAGTAGGCTCATCTAGCAGAACGATTTTAGGCCGAACCATAAAGGCTTTAACCATCATCAGGCGCGTGATCTGCCCTGCAGAAAGTTTAGAGACTGTCGTCTTGCGTTTGTCTTTGATTCCAAAAATCTCTAAAAGCGGATCAACTCTACGATCAATCTCACTTACTGGAATGCCATAGAGCATGCCAAAAACTTTTAAATTCTGCTCAATCGTGAGCATCCAAGGCAAACTCACATAAGTACTCGCAAAAACCACCTGTTTCAGGATCTCTGTTCGGTGCACGAAAAAATCTTTGCCAAAATAGAGAATCGAGCCGCTTGAAGGTTTCAATGTGCTGAGCAGCATCTGAATCGTCGTCGTCTTGCCCGCACCATTCGGACCCAGCAGACCTAATATCTCCCCTTGTTCTAAATCAAAGGAGATGTTGTCTACCGCAACAAATTTTTTCTTGCCAGGGTAGACCTTCGAAAGCTTTCTGACGGACAAGATTGGTGAGGCAGACATATTTTTTAAGGCTTAAATTTACCAAATGGGCCGACTGAAACAAGAATCGATCACAAATAAAATATATGCAAATATCTGCATATTGTCAAGATTGTGAATGACTTGCGTTACGAAGCACCTGTAACCTAGTAAAAAAGCTGCCTAAGCAGCTTTTTTTGCAGAGCGGTAGATCTGTGAAAAGACTTGTGCAAACTCTTCGAAAGTCGTCGTTCCAGTGTGATCAGGAGTCATTTTTTGCGTCGGCGCAAACTTCCCCTCATTGAAACCTCTGTTCATTTCAAGATACAGCTTAATTACTTGATGTGTCATTCCAGCCGCCAAAAGCGCTTCTTCAGCTTTCTGATCTGAAAGTTGCACATACTTTAAATCTGGCTTGCCAATCGCTTTTCCAATAATTCTCGTTGCCTGCGTCATCGTGATAGCCTTAGGCCCTACGAGTTCAAAAACGCTCGATCCTTTGAATTTTAACGCATTCAGGAATTCAGCAGCCTTAACCCCAATGTCGCGCGTCGCTATCACAGCAATGGGATGTTCCGCTTTAAGAGAAGAAGAGATTGTTCCTGAGCTTTTAATGCCTGGAACAAACCCAAGAAAATTTTCCATGAAGTAGGTTGGCCGAAGATGCAGAACATTTAAATCAGGTAGTGAATTTAGCCTTTCTTCGTGGAGATGTAATTCCTTAACTACGCCTGTGCCCGTTCGATGCTGAGCTGCCATGGAGCTCAAGTTTAACACATTTGACACCTTAGCTTTTACAATAGCGTTTGCAATCGCTTCACTCGTATGATCTCTATAAACATCAAAATCATCTACATGGTGAGCTGGTGGAATAAAACTGAAAATGGCGTTGCAACCTTGAAACGCTTTAGTGAGAGTTGTGCTATCTGTGAAGTCGCCTGAAAGAACCTCTGCTCCTTTGGCTTTAAGCTCTTTAAGCTTGCTTGCATCACGTCCAAACGCACGCACCTTGTGCCCTTTCTTTAACAATTCTTCTACGATAACCCGCCCAACATGACCCGTAGCACCCATCACCCCAATCACAAACTTCGCCATACTTCCCTCCTATTTGTTAAACATCTTATCAGCGCATATAAAGTTATTTTTATATGCTTGTCAATTAAGAAAAGAGAAAAGCGTTTTGCTTTTAGACACACTTTGTTGAGATACTTGTATTATTTGTAATAATATAATATAATTTCCTGAATAAAATAAGTTATGAGATTAAAATGTCATCTTTAGAATTCAAAACGAATAGTTTGAGCCCTTCTCTTGCATCACAGGCCCTCCGACCCCTTGTAAACGAAGATCTCGCACAAAAATCATCGCCATTTCCAAGATGTCCTTCGCAGATTTGGGGTCATATTTTCTTAAATTTGGATGCTGCCAGCCTAATCACATGTCATAAAGTAAGTATGCAATTTCGAGAAGTTGCATGCCGCAATTTTCTATGGAAACCGTTAGCGGAAAAAGTATTTCATTATTCTTGGCTTTTATCCTCGCGTCCTTTTCCCGAAACGGGCGCAAAGTGGTCTGCGAATCTTGAGCGGACATCTTTTTTATCTTATACGAAGATTATCACTCAAAATTCCGAATGCGCATGGAAAGAGCTATTTAAGCAGCGCTTTTTAATAGAAAAAAATAAAAATACCACCAATTGCGAAAGCATTAATGTACGAGATGGCTGGAGATCGCACAAAATGGCGTTCGCAAAGATGAATAACACATACTTAGTAACAACCTCTGAACGTGTTGTGAATGTTTGGAAAAGAAATGCATATTTAACTAATCCTCATAAACTCACTGGATGTGAATCTGATGTCTCTGCGCTTGGGCTGGATAACGATCTAGTCGTGGCCGCTGGATTTTCAGATAGAGCAGCTCACGTATGGAATCTTCGAACAGGAGAAAACCGTGGTCGTTTACTTGGACATGAACGCTCCATTACTTGCATAGAAATGGATGCAAATCAGATCGCAACAACTGATATGGGCGGTGTAGTTAAACGTTGGAACAGAGATACCTGTGCACTCATTGAAACAATACAAATGCATCGTACACGTATTTTTTGCGCTCTGTTAAAAAATGGCAAAATCATCACTGGATCTGAAAATGCGCGCTTTTCGATTTATGATTGTTCTACTACACAAAAAAAAACTTATCGAGTGTCGTTTGAGATCCCGGAGTGTTCCGTACATGCTTTGGCCATACACAATGATGATCTAGCTTTAGGTGGAGAGGATGGATCTGTCTATTTATTTGAAATGAATAAAAAGAAGCTCCTCTTCCGTGTCAGGCAAGATGATGAGCAGATAACTCATCTTGCGATGGATGGCGAAACTCTCATCAGTGGAAATACAAATGGATTAGTTGGAATCTACAATAAAAAATATGTCACCACACAATTTGAGGCATCGCATGGCGGTTGGATGCACCTGCTGGAACCTTTCCGTTTTTCTGAACCAGGAGCAATAATAGGGTTAAAATTAGTCAACGGACAAATTGGTGCAGCGACACAAGCTGGAGAAGTAAAAATTTGGGATCTGGTAAAAATGCCTGGCATGCTCTTTCAGATCTTTTATGTTAAAATGTCCAAAGTTCCTGAGGATGATTCTCCGGCTGCAGGCTTTGAAATGGATGCCGATCAGGTTGTCGTAGGGCATTCCGGCATGACCACAGTAATGGACTTCTTTGGTTACACATCCTTCTCCGAGCAGTTTCGCAACATTTTCACAAAAGGCTTCTGGCATTACCCCTAGCTTTCGCGCAAACTAAAGAAAGATTTCGCTATTCCCTATGAAAAGAAAGCCAATCTAAAAGCTTCTGATCGAAAAGATCAGTTTCCTCATAGAAGGGAGAGTGCCCACTTTTTTCAAATACACAAATAGTAAGATCTTTGAACTTCGGACGCAGAAATTCCCAAGAACTGGGCGGTGCCACAATGAAGTCATTACGACCTAAAGCTAAAAATACAGGTTTATCTAAGGTTTCTAATCCCTCTGTGATATCGATATCTTTGTAAAGGTTTCCCCAAACATATTCGAAAATCGACATATTCACATGAACCCCTTCCCACAAGAAGGATGTATCCCCCTTAAAATCATACCAAATCCTGGGTGTATGACGTATGTAATTCCAAACGAAACGTTGGTTCAAAGGAATTCGCTCGTACTCTAAATCTGGATATTTCTTTAAACTATTATTCAAGGCCTCTTTTCGAGCTGCAGAAGCCGACTCTTGCCAATATTGATCAGCAGCTTCTTTACTCTCCTCACTCAAATCAGGCCCCATGCCAATCATCACAATGTGCGAAACATGTTCGGAGTATTTTTTTGCATATTCAAGAGCAAGAAAGGCATTTCCAGAATGACCAATTACAATTACCCGTCCAAGCCCAAGCTTTTGACGCATGTGCTCTATGTCATCAACCAACAGGTCTAGCCCAAATGTTAAAGGATTTTCAAAGCGCGGAGCTGGCGCAAAAGCTCGCATATCAACAAAAACCAACCGGAGGTGTTGGCGAAGATTTTCGGAAAAAACCCGAGGATAATAAATCGAACTGCCAATCACTAATGCATTCGGTCCCTCCCCTTCTATTCGATAGCCAAGATCAAATCCCCTGCTTTCAATAATCCCTGTATTAGCCATCTCTATTCGTCCTTGTGCAAAAACACTATTAACTAGAAGTAAAAAGCCCGCAATATACCTTATCATGATCTTGCCCTCAAAACTCCCATAACCATAACACGCTGATGAAAATAAGCATAAAGCCAAAGAGAGGTTCTTCACAAAGCGAAGCCGCTTTATTCTTATAAAGAAGAGAGGCACTACTAACGGATGACATGTCAGAGGTTCAGGAGAGCACTTGCGTGTCTCTCTCGTAACCCCCGACATGTATTATAGAGGCTTCATCGAAAGATTTTCTAAAAACTCTTAAACTTCCAGGCAAAAAAAAAGCGGCGCAAACTGCGCCGCTTTATTTTCACCGATACTGA
This sequence comes from uncultured Chlamydiales bacterium, assembly GCA_963700985.1. Lineage (GTDB taxonomy): Bacteria > Chlamydiota > Chlamydiia > Chlamydiales > Rhabdochlamydiaceae. The sequence goes on along the minus strand of OY969554.1, from coordinate 216,340 downwards.
CAGACTTATTAGTCGTCGAAGGCAAATTCGAGTGCTTCGTCAGCCTCACGATCAACATTGCGCTTGATACGGTTCTTGTATTCCCAGAAGCCGGTACCACCTGGAATCATGTGTCCCATGATCAGGTTCGCTTTGAAGTCGAGCAGGTAGTCGGTCTTGCCTTCTGTACGCAGCTTCCGTGAGAACACGTGTGGTCTCTTGGAATGAAGCAGCAGAGACAAAGGACTCTGTTCCCAAGCGATGCTTTGGTGATTCCAAGCAGTACTGGAGCTGCTTGTGCTGGTCTTCCACCTTCTTCAACCACTTTTCGATTTTGGTTGTGGAAGTTCTTCTTATCGACATCTTCACCGTACAGGAAGGTCGTGTCGCCTGGATCTGTGACGCGCACTTTCTGGAGCATCTGGCGGACGATGATCTCAATGTGCTTATCATTGATATCCACACCCTGGAGGCGATAAACCTCTTGAACCTGGTTAACGAGATATTTCTGAAGTTCGCGAACTCCGCAAATCTCGAAAATCTCATGAGGAACGACCAGTCCATCGGTCAACTGCTGACCTTTGATAACTGGATCACCGCGTTGGATGATAAAGTGCTTGTTGAGCGGAATGAGGTGTTCCTCTTCCATGCCCGACTCCTCATCACGGACAACGACGATCCGCTTGTTCTTCTGGACGCCACGGAAGTCGACGATTCCATCGATTTTAGCAATTTCTGCTGCATCTTTTGGTTTACGCGCTTCAAAAAGTTCAGCCACGCGAGGAAGACCACCCGTAATGTCTCTTGTCTTGATCGCACCGCGAGGAAGTCTTGCGAGCAACATACCGGCAGCGACATACTGTCCTTCCTGCACGGAAATAAATGCTCCCGATGGAATTCGCATAGGTTCCGATTAGCTCGGTACATTCTGGATCGGCATAGATCACGATCTGCGGGTGAAGCTCACCACGGTGCTGCTTCACAATCAGCTCGGTCTGGCCGGTCTGTTTGTTGACTTCGCGCTGTGTAGAGATCCCTTCCACGAGATCTTCGTATTTGACGTAGCCTGGGCGTTCGCAAATAATCGGGATGTTGTGCTGTTCCCACAAGGCGAACTTCGTGCCTTTTTTGACCTTCGCACCGTCGGCTAGCAGAACTTTCGTTCCAAGTTCGACATGTAAAGGTTTGTAGTGGCTCGATCGACTTTGTGCTGAGGAGCTTTTTGTACTCTTCTAAGCTGCGTCCTTCATCGCGAACGATGTGGAGCGTACCATTCTTATTGAGAACCAGCCACGCACCCTCTTCGTTCTGCACAGTACGCAGATTCATGTAGACGAGGACGCCTTCTTGCTCTGTGACGAGTTCTGGGCTAACGCGCGGCAGATGCAATACCACCCAAGTGGAACGTTCTCATTGTGAGCTGCGTTCCTGGTTCACCGATCGACTGAGCGGCAATAATACCGACAGCTTCACCAAGACCGACGACGGTTGCCAGTTGCTAGGTTAATACCGTAGCACTTGCGCACATACGCCGCGTCTCGATTCGCAAGTAAGTGCAGAGCGGATTCTGACTGTTTCAATACCAGCATCGTCAATTGCTTCTGCTTGACGAACTGTTAGTACATCGCCTGATTTCGCAAGGACTTCGTTTCTATCGCCAGGCAGATAGATATCATCGCAGACTGTACGGCCGAAGATACGATCTTTAAGCGGCAGGAGTTCTTCTTGTCCTTGCTTAATCGCTGCGACTTCGATCCCGTTAAGTGTTCCGCAATCCTCTTCGGTGACAATGACATCTTGCGCGACGTCGACGAGTCGGCGTGTCAGATATCCAGAGTCAGCTGTTTTAAGAGCCGTATCGGCAAGACCTTTACGGGCACCGTGAGAAGAGATGAAGTATTCGAGAACACGTCAAACCTTCACGGAAGTTAGCAGTAATCGGAGATTCGATAATCTCGCCTGATGGTTTCGCCATCAAACCGCGGAGTGCGCCAAGCTGTTTAACCTGTGATTTGTTACCGCGAGCACCAGAGTCCATCATCAAGATAGAGCGGGTTGAGCTCGTCATGTTTAGTCTCAGCAGATCAGCTTGAAGAGCTCTTCTGAGAGAACATCCGAAACTTCAGTCCAGATACTAATGATCTTAGACTTTCGCTCGCCGTCGGTGATGATACCATCTTCGTACTGGCGTTTAACCACTTCAATTCTAGCGTAGGCATCCTCAACCACTTTGGTTTTATTAGCAGGAATACGCACGTCGCAGATACCCATAGAGAGAGCAGCTTTTGTCGCTTCCGCAAAGCCGAAGTTTTTCAGGTTGTCAAGGAAGTGAACAGTTGCCTCCAGGCCAACTTTTTTGTAGGTCTCAAGTACGAGCTCACTCATCTTCTTCTTACGCAGAGCATAGTTCTGGAAGCCGAGCTCTTTTGGAACGATCGTGTTAAAGACCACGCGTCCAGGAGTCGTTTCAATGATCCCGCTTTCAAGTCTTAGCTTGATCTTCTCATGGAGACGTAAGCCGCGGCCGAGATCGTCTGCGTCTTCCTTCACTTTGGCCACTCTTTTCAAACCAGTTATAGCTTCCGCCTGAATTGAGCGCCATAAGCACTTCTTCTTTGTTGCCGAACATTTTTGTCTTCTGACCGTGTTCTTCCGGAATGTAGAGCGGATCGTGCATGAGATAGTAGAGACCCAAAATCATATCCTGCGAAGGAACAGCTGACAGGCTTACCAGAAGATGGGAGGAAGATGTTGTCCGGAGCCATCATTAACAATTTAGCTTCAACTTGCGCTTCAATCGAAAGAGGTACGTGGACCGCCATCTGGTCACCGTCAAAGTCGGCGTTGAACGCTGTACAAACGAGCGGATGAATGCGGATCGCTCTTCCTTCAATCAGGACAGGCTCAAACGCCTGGATACCTAATCTGTGAAGCGTTGGAGCTCGGTTGAGCAGTACTGGGTGTCCTTTAATGATCTCTTCCAAGAACGTCCCATACTTCAGGCGCTTGTCGTTGAATCATTTTCTTCGCAGAGCGGATCGTGTAAACATAGCCCAAATCTTTCAAGCGTTTGACGATAAACGGCTCAAATAGCTCAAGAGCCATCTGTTTTGGTAGACCGCACTGATTGAATTTCAGTTCAGGACCGACGACGATAACCGAACGGCCAGAGTAGTCGACGCGTTTACCGAGCAAGTTTTGACGGAAACGTCCCTGTTTTCCTTTAAGCATCTCAGAAAGAGCTTTGAGCGGTCGGTTGCCAGCGCCCATCACAGGATGGCCGTGACGGCCGTTATCAAAGAGCGCATCGACAGCCTCTTGGAGCATTCGCTTTTCGTTGCGAATGATCACATCAGGCGTTTTAAGCTTTAAAATCGATTTTAAGACGGTTGTTACGGTTGATGACGCGGCGATAGAGATCGTTAAGATCCGAAGTCGCAAAACGTCCGCCATCCAAAGGCACAAGTGGTCTAAGATCTGGTGGAATGACAGGAACGCAGACCATCACCATCCAATCTGGACGTGTTAGGAGAAGAGGTAAATCCTTCGACAATTTTTAGACGCTTGGCGAGTTTCATTCGCGCTTGCATCGATTTTGTCTTGCGTAGTTTATCTTTGAGATCGGTAACAAGTGCTGCGAGATCTTCTTTTTCAAGAAGTTCGCGAATCGCTTCGCCACCCATTTTGGCAACGAAAGCATCTGGTCCCCATTTCTCTTGCGCTTCGCGATATTCCGCGTCGTTGAGCAGCTGCTTTCTCTCCAGTGTAGTACGACCTGGATCGACGACAACGTACTCTTCGTAATAGATTACGCGCTCGAGATCAGCGGTGGACATTCCGAGAATGTTACCAATACGCGAAGGCATAGTCTTGAAGAACCAGATGTGGACAACTGGAACAGCCAGCTCGATGTGCGCCATCCTTTCACGTCGTACTTTTGAAAGGGTGACCTCCACGCCGCAGCGATCGCAAACGATCCCTTTGTGCTTAATCTTCTTATACTTTCCGCACGCACATTCCCAATCGCGAGTAGGACCAAAGATCTTTTCACAGAACAGGCCACCCTTCTCAGGTTTGAAGGTACGGTAGTTGATCGTCTCTGGTTTCTTAATCTCCCCTCGCGACCACTCATTGCGAATCACATCTTCCGAAGCGATCTTAATGGTCAGCTTATCGAACTGAGACTCTTTAAACTCTTCTTCTGCCATGAACATCCCCAAAATTGAACTTTTATTTACAAAACGGGCTTATTCTTTCTTCGCGTGCTCTGGTCGCACATCAAGGCAAAGGCCCTGCATCTCTTTTACTAAAACGTTGAATGACTCAGGCGTTCCCGAATTCAATATGTTGTCCCCTTTAACGATGGACTCATAGATACGAGTACGGCCGGCCACGTCATCCGATTTAACTGTAAGCATCTCTTGCAGAAGGTGTGCAGCTCCATAAGCTTCAAGAGCCCAAACCTCCATCTCTCCAAATCGCTGTCCCCCCATCTGCGCCTTACCACCAAGCGGCTGCTGGGTGACAAGCGAGTAAGGTCCAATAGAACGCGCATGGATCTTATCAGCTACAAGGTGACTGAGTTTCAGCATGTAGATGTATCCGACCACCACGCGGTTATCGAATCGTTCGCCCGATCTTCCGTCGTAAAGGTGTGATTTACCATCTTCTGGAAGTTTCTGCTCACGCATCATCTCCCAAATCCGCGACTCTGGGAATCCCTCAAAAACGGGACTCTTCACATAGATTCCGGCTTTTCTTGCAGCATAACCTAAGTGGGTCTCAAGTAGCTGACCCATGTTCATACGAGAAGGTACGCCGAGAGGATTTAAAATCATCTCAATCGACTGTCCATTTGAAAGGTAAGGCATATCGCCTTCAGGAACAACTTTAGAAACAACCCCTTTGTTACCGTGGCGTCCTGCCATTTTATCCCCGACTTGCAGCTTACGCTTAGAAGCGACATAGACTTTTACTTGGCGAATTACGCCAGGATCGAGTTCGGTATCCCCTTTGCGTGTGAATTCAATTTCTGTCTTATGGTGCGTCTGAAGTGTTTGCAGAGCGACATCATACTCACGCAGAAGAGCTTTCAGCGTGTTATACACCTCATGATCAGACATAAGGAGATCTTCAGCTTTTTCGCTTTCTAGCGTTTCGATCATATCTTGAGTAATCGTCTCGCCTTCTTTCAGAAGCACTTCACCGGTCTTGCGATGCATGATCGGGCCAGGAGAGACCTCTCCGAGGAGAAGAGCGCCGAGTTTCTCATGGAATTCAATGAGAAGTTCAGCTTCTTTAGCTTTGTAATCATGGTGAATGTCTTTAATGCGGCTTGCTTCTTCAACTAGTTCATCATCTGTTTTAGAAAGTCGGTCGCGTCGACTAAAGACCTTTACATCCATGACAACGCCTTCAGTTCCGGGAGGTAGCTGTGAAAGATGCATCTTTTACGTCTGCAGCTTTCTCACCGAAGATCGCGCGCAGCAATCTTTCTTCAGGAGCAAGTTCAGTTTCCGATTTAGGCGTGATCTTACCGACGAGAATATCACCAGGCTTAACTTCAGCACCAATACGGATAATGCCATCTTCGCCGAGGTTAGCAAGTGCTTCTTCAGATACGTTTGGAATATCTCGTGTGATCTCTTCTTTACCGAGTTTTGTATCACGAGCTGTGAGTTCAAACTCTTCGAAGTAAATCGAGGTATAATAATCTTCACGGAGCAACTTCTCAGAGATGATGATCGCATCTTCGTAGTTGTATCCACACCAAGGCATGAAGGCCACGAGGACGTTTTTACCAAGAGCAATTTCCCCTTTATCGGTAGCTGGTCCATCTGCAATCACATCCCCAGCTTTCACTTTGTCGCCAACGGTAGCAAAGCGGAGTTTGGTTGATGCAAGCTACCTGAGTTTGAACGCATGAACTTTCTTCAATGTGTAGGTTCTCTTATTCAGAGGGTTAGCTTTTGGAGCGACGACGATTTTGTAATCCATCAACATACTCTACAACTCCATCTTCTTCTGCGACAACCACAGCGCCGGAGTCTCGTGCTGAACGAAGCTTCAAGACCAGTTCCGACGATCGGAGCATCCGTGATTAAGAGAGGCACGCCTTGGCGTTGCATGTTCGATCCCATCAGAGCGCGGTTCGCGTCATCGTGCTCAAGAAACGGAATCAGTCCAGTGACAATCGAAACGAGCTGCTTTGGAAGAGACGTCCATGTGAGTGACTTTTGCTGTCTCAATTTTGAGCGACTCACCTTTATGGCGAGCCCAGCAGATCGGTTCGACAAACATGTTGTGCTCATCGAGAGGTGCTAGACGCCTGAGCAATCACGCAATTCTCTTCTTGGTCTGCAGTCATGTACTCGATCTCATCGGTTACAACCCCTTCGCGTACCATGCGATAAGGTGTTTCGATGAAACCAAATTCGTTGATCTTCGCAAACGCTGAAAGTGAAGTGATCAAACCGATGTTCGGACCTTCAGGTGTTTCAATCGGACAGATCCTGCCGTAGTGGCTAGGATGAACGTCGCGAACTTCAAAGCCTGCTCTCTCACGGTTTAGACCGCCTGGCCCTAGAGAAGAGAGACGGCGTTTGTGCGTCAGCTCTGCGATTGGGTTTGTTTGATCCATGAACTGTGAAAGCTGCGAACGTCCGAAGAAGTCTTTAAGAACTCCAGCCAGACCTTTTGCAGAGACAATTTTTCCAGGTGTCAATGTATCAGAAGAGAAGTCAAAGAGGTTCATACGCTCTTTGATGATCTTCTCCATTCGAGCCAGGCCGATACGGCACTGGTTCTGAATGAGTTCTCCTACAGAGCGCACACGTCGATTGCCTAAGATGGTCGATATCATCAACGTTGCATCTTCAGTCGCCTCTTTTGAGGCGGATGAGATATTTTAAAGCGCCGATTACGTCTTCTTTACGTAAAGTTACATTTACAAGATCTTCGTCAGTAGGTCTCAAGACCCAGTTTGCGATTCAGTCTTGTATCGGCCTACACGTCCTAAATTGTAACGTTTCGGATCGAAGAAAAGGCGCATGATGGCCGAGCGGGCATTTGAAAGCGTAGCAGGCTCGCCTGGTCGAATTTTTCGATAGAAATCTTTTAATGCAGACTCATATGAATCTGTAGTGTCTTTTGCAAGCATCTTGATGACTGGGCTTGTCTCATCAGCATCTTCTGCAATGCGCACAGCTGCATACGGCTGCATCGAGCATACGCTTAAGCATCGCGGTAGTCAGCTTCTCAGAAGCCTTTCCATAAACAACACCACTCTCTTCATCAATCGACGTCTTCTGCAAGAATTTTTCCCACGAGTTTTGGGAAGTCCTTGTCAGATTTGATCTTCACTTTTACCGTGCTGAAAAACTCTTCGATGATATCAGCATCGGAAGAATATCCAAGTGTACGGATAAATGAAGTTGCGAGAATTTTACGTCGACGCTTCTTACGATCGATGTAAATATAAATTAGATCATTGGTGTCAAAGGCACCTTCGAGCCAGCTTCCACGATATGGAATGATGCGGAAGGAATAGATCATCATGCCTTTAGGATGGCGCTCTTGTTCAAAAGCGATACCAGGAGAACGGTGAAGCTGAGAAACGATTACGCGTTCTGCTCCATTGATGATAAACGTACCTTTATCGGTCATCACGGGAATAGTTCCCATGTAGACTTCTTCTTCTTTAATCCCTGTTTCATCGGTCAGGCTAAATTTCACTTTTAAAGTGACGTTATAGGTGATTCCACGACGAATACACTCTTCAGGAGTATACTTAGGTACACCTAGGCTGTAAGAGAGAAATTCAAGAATTGTTTTTTCATCATAGGATTTAATCGGGAAAATTTCCGTAAAAACCTCTTGAAGGCCTACATTTTCACGCTCGTGCGGCAATAAGTGTGCCTGCAAGAACTGATGGTAGGACTTGATTTGTACTTCAATCAGGTTAGGAAGATCTATGATCTCTTCCTTTCTCGAAAACTCACCCGCTGAGGCGGCCTTTTTAACATCGATATGGCTCCTAGTGTGACGTCAGCAAATTAAATACGTGAGTGAGCAGGAGACACAATGCTCCTGCTCACACATCAGCTATTCCAAAAACGCGCTTACAGACCTTTTAGCGTTACTTTTCCGCCAGCAGCTGCGACTTTCTTAACAATTTCGTCAGCTTCTGCTTTTGGTGAAGATTCTTTCAAGACTTTAGGAGCGCCGTCTACGAGATCCTTCGCTTCTTTCAGTCCGAGGCCAGTTACTTCGCGTACGATTTTAATAACGCCGATTTTCTTGTCGGCTGGTGTCTCTTCCAGAGTAATTTTAAACTCAGTTGACTCAGATGCTTTTGCAGCACCTGCATCAGCTGGAGCAGCAGCAGCAACCATCATTGGAGCAGCAGCAGCAGCTTTTACGCCCCACTTATCTTCCAAAGCAGTTTTAAGTTTAGACATATCTAGCACGCTGAGTTCGCTCAGTGCTTCTACGAGTTTTTCGATGTTTTGATGTTGAGTACTCACGACTTTACCTCACTAATGATTAAAAAAAATTTATGAACTGCTCTGACTCTTGTTATCTAAGCAATACATGACACTTGTTAAAACCGCCTGCATAACAGCAAGAGTTTGACCTAATGGTGCTTCCAGCGTAGCAAGCAGCTGGGCGCGCATCTCGTCCTGCGAAGGCAGTTTAGAGATTTGCTCCACATCCTTAGCTGAACAAATTTGTCCTTCAAACTGTCCACCTAGCACATGGAATAAATTTTCATGCTCTTTGCTAAACGCAAAGAAAGCCTTTGTTGTCTGAATTGCATCTGCATCCGCAAATACGATTCCAATATGCCCTTCTAAAAGCTTCTCATCTAAAGTAACCCCAGCAGCCTGGGCAGCCTTTATAAAGATCCGCTTGCGCACGACTTCAAAACTTCCGCCTGATTTACCCAATGTCTGCCTAAAATTTGCAGAGACGTTAGGTTCAAGACGCATGTAGCGCGTGAGCACAAAGGCTTTCGCGCCGTCGATTTTTTGTTTTATTTCATCCAAAAGCAGTTGTTTTTCTGGTCTCATAACGCCTTAGCCCTTAAATCTCTGAAATGGTATTTAGATCGATCTTCAAACCAGGTCCCATCGTTGAGGCAAGCGATAGGGATTTAAGATAGTGACCTTTTGCAGTTGGTGGCTTCGCTCTCACGATTGCCGACAACAGCGCGATCACGTTTTCCTTAAGTTTATCACTCGAGAACGAGAGTTTACCTACGAGCGCATTAACTACGCCGTGCTTATCACTCTTAAACTCGATTTTACCTGCTTTCGCTTCGGTAACAGCTCTACCGACATCAGCTGTAACAGTTCCGGCTTTAGGAGTTGGCATCAGTCCTCGTGGACCGAGCACTTTACCTAGCTTTCCAACTTCACGCATCATGTCAGGAGTTGAAATGAGTGCGCCGAAATCGGTCCATCCACCCTTGATTTTCTCAAGGAGGTCGTCGCCACCGGCAAAGTCTGCACCTGCATCTAGTGCTTCTTTAATTTTGTCTCCGCGGGCAATCACAACGATCACTACGTTTTTACCCGTTCCATTCGGCAATGAAACTGTTCCGCGAACCTGTTGATCAGATTTACGAATATCAATGCCAGTCTTTAATGAAATCTCGACCGATTGATCAAATTTCACTGGAGGACATTTTTTTAGTACTTCAAAAGCCGACTCGAGGTTGTAGGTCTTTTCGACGTCCACGAGTTTGACTATTTCTTTAAATCGTTTGCTGTTGTTCGCCATTTTTAACCTTCTACTATGTCTACACCCATCGAACGAGCTGTCCCCATGACGAGCTGCATAGCCGCCTCTTCTGAAGTGACACGCATGTCCTGGTATTTTTGCTTAGCAATTTTTCTAACTTGCGTCTTGGTCAGTTTACCAACCTTATCGCGGTTAGGAACCTTAGAACCCGACTCAATTCCACACTCTTTCAAAATCATGCGTGAAACTGGAGGTTGTTTAGTAATAAAAGTGAAGGATTTGTCTGCATAGACAGAGATCACAACAGGGAGAATATCACCTGCTTTATCTTGTGTCTTAGCATTGAATTCCTTGCAGAATGCCATGATGTTGATACCGGCACCGCCCAAAGCTGGTCCAATAGGAGGAGCTGGGTTGGCTTTTCCGCCAGGGATTTGCAACTTGATTGTTTTTACGAGTTTTTTTGCCATAAATTCCTTCTAACTCTATTTAGCTCACTTCTGTTTCTGCAGGGACTTGCTCAACCTGCCAAAATTCCAAATCATCTACACGGGTCTCTCTACCAAAAATAGAGACCATGACACTGAGGCGACCTTTATCATGAAAGACTTCGCTAACAATGCCGATAAAATTGACGAAAACTCCGTCTGTAATCTTGACTTTGTCACCAGGCACAATATTGTGCTTAGGCACAACGCCTTTCTTTTTCTCTTCAAGTTCTTGAAGGATCAAATCAACTTCATGTTGCGCTAGAGGTGAAGGCTTTTCGCCTCCGAGAAAATCCAGCACTCCATTGGTATTTTTGACATACATCCATGAATCATCAGTGAGATTCATTTTCACGAGGATATAACCTGGCCACAGCTTCTTCTCGCTTACCTTCTGTTGTCCGCCTTTTACTTCAGCGACATTTTCAGTAGGAACAAGAATATCCTGAACCAATTCAGCCATTCCTTTTGTCTCGCGATTCTCCTCAAGCGCTTTCTTTACACGCTTTTCTTGTCCGGAGACTACTTGGAGGACATACCATTTATACATGCAACTCTTCCCCTTTACGCCTTAACTCTAGGACACCTATCTATCCAAAGATCAAGTGAACTACGTTTCCGATAAGCTGCAAACACCCTTTAATAAGAAGGTCTACAACGTAGATCCCCATCCCAAGGACAAAGGTCGCTGTAACGACAATCTTAGTGAAGAGCTTAAGCTCATCTTTTGTCGTCCAACTAACTTTCTTGAGCTCTTCTTTAAACTCACGGATAACTACGGAAAGTCTGAAACGTTTTGTTTCAGGCTTAACTGTTGTATCTCGAAGCTTGGCATCAATCATAGGGTTCTTCTTATTCAACACTGCTATCTTCACTCAATCAAAACGAGTGCGGAGGGATTCGAACCCCCGACCAGCGACTTTGGAGATCGCTGCTCTACCAGCTGAGCTACGCACCCGCAAGCTCGCCGCAACCTTATATTATAAGGTTGCTTCTCGTAGCACTCTTACGAGCACTACGAGAAGACTAAAAATTTACTGAAGGACTTTGGTTACTGTACCAGCACCAATTGTTCTTCCACCCTCACGGATAGCAAAACGCATTCCTTCTTCCATAGCAATCGGATGGATCAATTCTCCGATCAGCTCTACGTTATCTCCAGGCATCACCATCTCTGTGCCTTCTGGAAGAGTAACTGTTCCAGTTACGTCCGTTGTACGGAAGTAGAACTGAGGACGGTACCCTGTAAAGAATGGCTTATGGCGACCACCTTCTTCTTTAGTTAGAACGTAGATCGTGCCTTTAAATTTCGTGTGCGGTTTGCATGTGCCAGGAGCCACGAGAACCATTCCACGCTCGAGATCATTTTTCTCAAGACCGCGGAGGAGGATTCCAACGTTTTCACCAGCACGAGCTTCGTCGAGAATTTTGTTAAACATCTCGAGACCGGTTACTACGGTATCACGTGTCTCGCGGATTCCAACAACTTGAAGCTTATCGTTCACTTTAACAATACCACGCTCGACGCGACCTGTAGCTACAGTTCCACGACCAGAAATAGAGAAAACGTCCTCAATAGGCATAAGGAAAGGTTTATCTGTTTCACGAGCAGGAGTTGGGATCTTTTCATCTACAGTTTTCATGAGGGTTTTGATCGCCTCAACATACTGAGCATCGCCTTCCAAGGCTTTTAATGCTGATCCGCGGATGATAGGTACATCTTTATAGCCGCGTGATTCTAAGAGTTCTGTTAGCTCCATTTCTACGAGCTCAACAAGTTCTTCATCGCCTTTGCCGATCATGTCCATCTTGTTTAAGAAGACAACGATTGCAGGAACGCCCACTTGGCGAGCCAAGAGGATGTGTTCTTTTGTTTGAGGCATCGCACCGTCTGTTGCCGCAACGACGAGAATTGCACCGTCCATCTGCGCAGCACCAGTAATCATGTTCTTAACGTAGTCGGCGTGACCTGGGCAGTCTACGTGAGCATAGTGACGAGTATCTGTTTCGTATTCAACGTGGCTGGCATTGATCGTAATTCCGCGAGCTTTTTCTTCCGGAGTGTTATCGATCGATGCGTAGTCGCGAAACTTCGCTTTTCCACCTTCTGCCAACACCTTAGTGATCGCAGCAGTTAGCGATGTTTTGCCGTGGTCAACGTGACCAATGGTTCCGATATTGACGTGTGGTTTATTTCTCTGAAACTGTTCTTTTGCCATTATAACACCCTCCGTTAGGACTCCAGTCTGTAGTTAAAGAATGAATAAAAATCTCTCTTGCCCAGAATAGGAATTGAACCTACGACCTTTTGCTTACCATGCAAGTGCTCTACCACTGAGCTATCTGGGCACCTCTCGCCTAACATTCTAAAGCAAGGCGAAACAATAATTTGTCATTGAAAGCAACCAAGATTAGTCAGCAAAGAAAATTAAATCAAGACGAATATCGTCAGAACCTAAAAATTTTTCCGAGAGCTACTTTTGGCGGTAAATAATCCGCGCCTTAGTTAGGTCATATGGAGACATCTCCACCGTAACTACGTCGCCGACTAAAACCCTAATATTCCGCATACGCATTTTACCACATAGATGGGCCATTACCCTCATGCCATTCTCAAGCACAACTCTAAAGGTCATATTTGGTAAAAGTTCTTCGATCTTGCCATCAATTTTAATAGTATCTTCTTTGGGCATACAAAAAACAAATCTCTGATTCGGAATGATTTAACAAAAATAAAACCTCATTTCACCCATTTCTGTCAACTTAAGTTTCCCCAATTTTTGGCTTGATAGTGTTCCAAAACACCTTAATAGCAGCATTTCTCATGATGTCAGAGTAATAACAGGATCCGCCGCACTAGCAGTCTGAGCAAGATAAAAGACTCTATCTCTCTTCATCCTCCGCATCCTGCCGGCGCTTCAGCGGCGATCCTGCTTATCCTGTTAAAAAAAATTTCAACACACTTATGTGAGTTTCTGCAACTGGCTCTTCTGGCAAATAGATCTTATAGCTATAATATGAGCATGCTAGAAACTTTTCACTCCTGTTTAAGAAAGCAAGAAGAGATAAAAAAATTATTTTTATCTTGCTCATCGCCCGAAGAAAAATATCAGAAGCTGATTGAACTTGGCCGAATGCTGCCTGTATTCCCTGAAGAATGGAAGACACCTGACAATCTAGTTTCTGGCTGTCAGAGCCAGGTCTTTCTTCAGGTTTCCTTTGAAAATAGAAAAGTTATTTTTAAAGCTACTGCAGATGCACTGATCTCAGCCGGGCTTGTAGCTCTACTGACGGCAGTATATAACGATGAGCCTCCAGAGGCTATTATAGGCTGCCCCCCTCGCTTTCTCGAAGATTTAGGCATACAAGCTGCTTTAACTCCCGGTCGATCGCATGGACTCATGAGCATCCATCTGCGCATGAAAAAAGAATCCATCAAATATTTGACACTAAATCAAAATTTTAATTGAACGCCGTTCTCTAGCTTCTGTAATTTACATCAATTCTGGAATTTATTATTATTATTCCCTAATTACTTAACCTAATCGAGGTTCTATGGCAGCGGCAGTTGGTCCAAACGGCACACCACTCCCCATCCCGGTAGCGGCAGATCCTGTTTCTCCTCCTACTCTAAACCGATATGTCGAACTTTTGCCTGATTCAAATTATGCTTGGTGGCAGGGAGCCTGGAATGCAACTTCATATGCACTCGTTGTCGCTTATATTACAGGCGCCGTAGCGCTTACCATTTTTACTGGTTTGGTTACCCCTATCTACTTACCTGTAATTACTGTGTGTATCTACGCCATGGTGCCCTATGCCTACAGCGGCTTTGAATACTTTCAGGGCCTGGCTGCAAAACAAGGTTATCATGCCCTAATTGAACAGGGCGTAGCAGAAAAACTTAGCTTGGTTCCAGAAAATGACTCACATTTAGTCAATCAACTCACAACATTTGGGATCGACGCTAAGAACATCAAGGGAATCCCAGAGAATGAGATTCAGCGCATGCGTCCGCTTATTGCACGCTATAGTTTTTGGAGAGATCTCTCATCGAAAAATACGCAAGCAGCAGAACAGCTACGAGCTTCTTTAAAAGAAGGCGATCTGCTGGCTCAACTTCAAATTATGCAGCTTCGAGAAGAGGCGCAATCTGCTAAAGCATATGCCGCTTATTTCCGTGGGATCATTCTCAATCCTCTTTTTCTTGGGGAACTTAAGGAAGTTTTTCAATCAAACTTCATACCTATTCAAAGCCAACTGATGAAACAAGGATTAGCTCACCACTTTAACGAACCGAGCAAATATGTCGTGATTAATCATCCTGATGGCAAACCTCGTTTTGCTCTAGAAGAGCTAGAGAAAATGCATGACGAAGATCTTCGTCAAGAATTTTTTCGAGCACAGCCAGCCCAGGTGTGATTAGTCAATTTCTAAGCTAATTATTTCCTTCTGCATGGCGTCTGAGACTTCGATGGCGCCGTCTTTTGTAATATAAACATCACTTTCTAAACGTACGCCAAATTCTCCCGGCAGATAAATTCCCGGCTCAATCGTAAAACAGCTTCCTGCAATTAAAGGACGTTCATCCCATGTCTCTAGACTGTCAAGATGGGCTCCTGGCCCATGCACCTGTTCAAAAAGATTGTGTCCGGTTCGATGCGGGAAAAATGCTCCAAAGCCGGCCTTTTCAATCACTGCACGACAGATCTGATCGACTTCATAACCTTTGACTTCTTCACGCTCACTAAAACGCTCGCGAATAAGATTGAGTGCAGCCTGTTGTGCCTGTAATACCAGTGAAAAAATTTGCTGTTGTTTCGCCGTGGGTTTACCAGCTACAGCCACGCGAGTGATATCTGCAAAAACAGCACCTTCCACATTCTTCTTACACCATAAATCTAGCAGAATGAAATCGCCGGCTTGAATCGGTCTTTTTTCATCTTTCGAAGGGGAAAAATGCGGATCTGCGCTATGACCATTTACAGCGCAATGCGGCGCGCTATCGGTAATAAAGCCATGCTTGGAGAACTCTGCTAGAATCCACTGCTGTACATCAAACTCTGTCCATTTTTCGCCATTTTTTAAAGCGGAGGAAAGAAGTTCCCATACTTGCTTTGCTATTTGATCTAGCATCTTAGCAGAGGCGCGGTGACCTGCTAACTGCGCTGCATTGAGTACACAGGTAAAATATTGAAGAAAAGGCGCAGAACTCACCACCTGCACGCCTGAGGCACGCACTAGTTCAACTATTCCCGCATCAATTTTTGAAACATAAGGCAATTTGCCCAAAGGCGAATATTCCATTGCCACAGCAGTAACACCTTTTAGCAGCACGGCGAGCTGCTTTTCTAAAGATTGCCAAGAGTGATATATCAGCTTATCTCCAGGGAGATGGCTGAATTGTGTCGATTCAATCTCATGCACGAGTAGGCACGGCTTGCCCTGCGCTGGAATCCAGTAAAAAAAGCGACGCGTTAGATGCAGCTCAGCTGGAATTTGTAAGATGTATCTAGCAAGATCATTGCGCTGTTGAAAATCGTAAAGTAGCCAGCCATCTATTTTTTGTTGGCTCAGTCTTTTTTGAATCTCTTGAATTTTCGTTTGCATCCACACCTAGTGGTATAAACACTGAATAAGCGCAGAGGCAGCTACCAAGCGTTGAACTTGGAAGGGTTCTTTCAGTATCTCGAGAAGAAATGGAATCGAAGTCGGATCACCCACATGTCCAATAGCTTCTAAAATATAGAGTTTGGTCTCACGATCCATGCGCGGATAAACCTCTTGAAGAACTTTGATGGCTGAGCTTTCGCCTCCAATCATGGCCATGATAAAAGCTGCCTGCATGCGGATTTTCTGATCGGGATCGGTAAGCAGACGCTCAACCAAATTTAAACATTCATCACTTCCCTCTTCCATAAGCGTGGCAGCTGCAGCTCCACTTACGCCCCAAGTCTGATTATTTAAAAATCCTTTCACGGCATCGAGCGCCTTGGAATAACGCATGATACTAAGTACTGAGAGCAGATCGAGCTTTACGAGCTGATCGATCACCATGGGATAGTGCGGAATATGTTCCACATGACTGACACGCGAAGGAGATAGGCTGCGAAATAACGGATTTAGGTGGTTATCCCACATCCAGAGTTCCTTGTGCTGCTTAGAAAAAAGTCGATAGATTACATCGCAAGCAAGTCCAGTCTCTTGACGCAAGCCAATTAGGCCCATGGCCAAATTAACCTGCACATAGACATCATCGCTCTCTCGAATTAACTTTTTAGCCAAAGGAAGTCCTTGAATTCCAGAGAAAGCCACCGCAGCAGAAGCTAATCTACGCATCTGAGGATCGCTCTCCTTAACCCACTTATGCAGCCGAACCTCTCCTTCTTTTTCTCCATAGACCATCATCACCCATGCAGCTGTAATAGCCACCTGGGGTGTTGCATCATCCAAACAGACGCGGACCTTCTCTAAAATTGGCTCTTTGGGAAGTTTCGGATTGTGCATCAATCCAATAGAATTAAGTGCGGCTAGGCGTACTTCAAACGAGGTGTCTTGTAAAAGCGGAAGTAGCTCGCCTAATTTGTCTTCAAGCTCTAGATGCCCTACGATCTCACATGCTAGCTCACGAAGACCGGCCCGTTTGCTATGCAGTAGCTGTTTGAGATCTTCAGGTTCAACCTGTTCATACATGTTAACCAAAGCAATAATCGCAGAGCCACGCTCTTCAGTTATTGTACGTGGATGGGCAATGAGCTCTTTGAGCATTCCTTTAGCCGCACCAATCTGCAACTGCCCAATGGCTTTGATCACTTCTAAACGCACATACCAAACTTTCTCGGATTTAAGCAGACGCATCAGCTCATCTTGAAGAGGCGCATCACCAAATTCAGACGCCAGCCGCACCGCGAAAGCCCGCAACCAGGAATTGGTGCCACGCATCTCTTTTAAAAGCAGCGGCACGGCCTTAGCATCGCGCGTGGCGCATGCACCGATGAGCGAACTGAGTCTTACCATCGGTTGCGTCGAATTTTCGCCTTTATTCAGCACTCCCCAAGCCAGCATCTCGAGTAAAAAGCGCTCGTTAGCTTTAACCCCAAAATGCATGGTGGCGCGTTTCCACTCTTCAAGTGCATCGATCTCATCGCCTTTTTCGCATAAAGCGCGGATGAGCGAGATTTGCAACATTTTAGATTCTGGAAAAAGAAAACGCGCGCGCTTGGCCTCTTCAACTGCTGCATGTGGATCGCGCAGCAAAAGATGTGCGGAAACACGCCGGCCAGCCTCTTCTTGCGTACCGATATCGGGATCGATGGCAAACAGAGTGCAAGGCAGAATTAGCGCAAGTGGATAAATGAAGCGTTTCATTCGAGCCCGAAGTGAGTCATCTGCTTTCCCCCCAGAAGGTGAAAGTGCAGATGGAAAACTGTTTGTCCGGCATCAGCTCCGCTATTTGTAAGTAAGCGATAGCCATCTGCAATACCAAATTCTTCGGCCAGCTTTTGCGCAACTTGAACAATTTCGGCAATAAGCGGCAGATCTTCTTCTTTCAGCGCATGAAGACTCGCAATGGCTTTCTTAGGCATGATCAAAATATGCACAGGAGCTGCCGGCGCGATATCTTCGATAGCCAAAATACGTTCATTTTCGAACACCTTTTTGCTCGGAATTTTTCCTTCGATAATCTTCGCAAACACCGTGGTCATGATTTCTTCTTCTCTTTTAACGTTTTTTCAAGAGCTTTAAGCGCGGCCTCTTTTGTCTTCCAGATAGAAATAAACCTGCCTTTATGGCAAAAAATTGCACCCTCAATTCCAGAAACTCGTTCTAGCTCGCCATCTCTTAGCCCCGCCCAAGCTTCGGGCAGTGGAAATCTCAGCTTCATGCGCTCTTCTGAATTAGGCGGAATGGCACGCAGCTTCCAGCCGCTGCTGCTAGGCATAATCACAAACTGCGCCGGGTGCTGATCTCCGCCTAATTCAAAGAAGCTTTCCAGCCAGGCGATGGGCTTCTCAAAAAGCAAATAAGGCAGATCACTCTTCATGCTCTCTGCCACCAGCTCTTTGCAAGCTAAAATGTACTGGTAGCGATCTAACAAACGCTTGAGATGCCCAGAAACAAAATCTAGCGCCTGAGAAAATGCCTGGTTCTGCTGCTCATCTGAGGCATCATATGTCAGTGGGACGTAGTTGCTAATCACAATCGAAAATGTCGCTGTCCCCACAGGTGTTGAAGCTCTTCCCGTGTCATGCGCATCTACGCCTTGAATTAGGGAACGGTTGAAAAAGTCATAGGTCGGTGCATCGATTTTTCCGCTCTCTTTGAGATAGAGCAAAATCATGCCTGCACTGCTGAGATCTCCTTGATAGGAGACCTGGTGATGATCGAAGCGTTTGCGTGCGGGATCATACACTCCGCCCACATCGCACACATATTCGCACCTGGCCAGCCGCGCCTCATCGCGCGTACGCACGATCTTATCGCGATCTATTAGGTTAAAAAGCAGGAGCAAGGCACAGGCTGTGACCTCATCGGCATGGAAAGAACCATCGTGAGTTCCCACACTACGTGGGACGAGTGAAGCAGACATCGCTACCCCTAAGAATTAAAGTAAATACTTAACAAAATTCCCTCTTCAAGGATAGAGAAATCTAGACCCAATCGTAATTATTTGCAATTCAGCACCCTACCTTCAGAACATGCAAATAATTACCTTTAAAACTTAAATACCAACTTAAATTGAACGAAGTAAATACAAATTAATACTATTTATTTAAAACCCAACGCTTTATAATCTTTATACCTTTATTTAAAAAATAGGCAAAAAAATGAGCTCTAAAATCACTTCAGTTTCTTCACAAACTAGCAGCCCATTGGCTGCAGCATCAGATGTAAAAAGCGATGGAAGAACGCGAGATGATATGATCGGTGCGCTTGCTAGGGGCACAATAGAGATATTGTCTGGCCCGGTCATTCCTGGGCAGACGGCTGCTGAAAGCAGCTTAGTTATGCAAAATGTCATGAATTTGGCGCCTTTAGATTGGAAACTCATTTCGCATGGGAAACTCCCTGAAATCACGCTCAAACTCACGCCTCAAGAAAGAGCACTCCTTGATGAAATTTTCGGAAGCTTAGCGCTGCAGCAAGAAATGTGCCTGTTAGAAATTTTGGGTGTCGATCTTTTCAAACAGATGGGAGCGCTTATCCCTCTTTTACCAGCAGGCGCGGGAGAGATGTTTCGCGAGAAATTTTGTGGAGATTTTTTCTGGGGCTATATCAGCCTCATCATGATAAAAAACGCCACAAATCCAGATTCTAATTTTCCAGAAGTGACACTTTACGACCGAACCAAACCAAGCAATGGATTTGAGATAGGAATTTCAATTGGTCACTGGGTTCTTTTATTGACGCAAGTCATAGAAGCGCTGAAAAGCTCGCGTATTTCAAAATCTGCGCGTACTCAAGCTGTTATAAAGAGGGTGGATCTTCTAATTGCGTTAATTTCTAAGCCAAAGTCGCACACTTTTCTTGTAGACGATCATCTTGTTAGCCTTGAAAAGTATTTTCCAAAATCCGCGGCTTTAACACATGCCTCTACCGAAAAAACCCACCAAGATCTCACTACCCTGACTGAATTTTTAATCACCGGATTTAACTCGGGCCTAAAACGTGGATACTTCAGCATCCAAGATTCTTGTATGTCAGAATTTCATGAGGCACTTGAGACATTTTCTAAGAAACGCAAATTAGCTGATGTAAAAAACATAAAACAGAAATTAGGTAATGCTCTTATACAGTTTGAAAAACTACAGCGGCAGACACAGCGCAGTTTATCTCTTGCAAAAGCCGGAACGCTCTCGCACAAAAGTTATTGCGCGTCACAAGGAATTTCTGTAGCAAGAGAAAAAAACCAGAAGGAATTTACGGCCTTTCTTTATGCCCAACTGCTCCAATGCAGCCTAATCACGGATTTTTATCACGATTGTTTGGAAATTTTCGACAAACAGATCCTAGTAAAGCTTTTTCCAGATGTTTACGTACCTACCAGTGCTGCTCTTCATCGCTTGGATGCCAATCTGGTTTGGCTTTTAAACAAAGCCGAAGCAAGAGCCTCTTCCCCACTTAGAGATCTGTCAATTCCTTCCTCTTCCTTAATCGATATGCAAAAAGCTGAACTCGGAGCTTTTCATACTCACGTTCAAAGTAGCATGCGCACACTTTTATCTCCTTTTTTACCCGCTGGTGAACAATTAAATAGGGTTAAATCTGGTTTAGACAATTTACATCAGGCAGACAAGCTACAATACCACCGGTGGATTCCTTTCGTACAACTCTTTGAATCTCATCTAAAGCTTTTCGATTTGGCCCTACCTAGCCTTGAAGAACTACGTCTATCACATTTAGAAAAAATTGAAAGTTTTCTTAAAACTTTAGATCCGCGCGAGCTTTCTCAAAATCGCCAAAAGTGGATTGACTATTTTGAAGAGATCTCTTTTCAAGAAAACCTCGATTTTTGCCGCCTATGCATGTTAACCCGAGATCTTCAAGCGGTTTCTTACCTCAATGTCAACATCAATGGACTCAACTCTGAAGATCATTTACTACCTGAAGAGTTGATCGATTTAATGAGCTTAGAAGGCCTTGAAGAGATCTTCGAGAGGCTCGCACCTAAACCTCTGGATGATGAAAAAAAACCTAGCACTGCAGTCCGTCCGATGATTGAGGATATCGAAGGCAAGCCTGAAAAACCACGGCCTACTACAGTTCAAGCCACAACAGCGGTTGTAGCTAGAAGTTTGGCACAAACTCTTTCGCTTACAGCTACACCTGCACCTCGTGCAAGAGCAGCTCGCGTCGAGGAAGAGGTGCCTTTTAAAATTCGTCGGGGCGAAAAAAAACGCAAAATTATCGCGCGTTTAAGAGAATTGGGCTTCCTACCTCGATCGATTCGAGGCTCTCACCTCAAGCTAGAAAGCAAAGATGACGGCAAGCAGACCATCCTGCCCTTACATGGCTCTCTCAAGACTGGAACTGCACACAGCATCGAAAAACAAGTCAATAAACATAGAAAAGGTAAACGATGAGCGCATCAATTCCTTCTGTAACTATTAGAACAAGTCTTGAAACTCCCTCTAGATTGGTTGGACCAGGCCAGGTAACCCCTCTTGATGAAAAGCAATCCGTAACTCAGCGTCTAGCTTTAAGCGCAATGGTCCAAAAAGATGCGGGGGAAATAGCTCGTCGTTTAGGTGAAAAACAGGAGAATGTAGATGCACTCATTCATGGTGTTATGCGTCTACAACCTCCTGCAAAAAATCCTAAAATAAAAGTAGATCTGGATCGCTATGGCATCCCACAAGTTCAATTAAATTTATCGCCTTCAAGACAAAAGCTACAAGACACCATCTTAGAAAGCTGGGCATTATACAACCGTTTGAGTTGGCCTGAGGTATGGGGGCTCGATGTATTTCATCATTTGCAACAACTTTTGCCCCATCTGCGCCAAGAAGCAAGAGAACTCGTCATGCAGACGTTCTGTAGCGATTTCATGTTTGGTTATGTGAGTTTAACTGCCGAATATCGGGTGCATAGATACCCAAAGGAGACTCCAAAAATCCACTTCTTTTATAAAGACGCGCCTAAAGACACATTTAAGGGCAAGTTTTGCATTATGATCTCGCGTAAAGAGTGGATTTTACGCATGCAAGAGTTTCAAGCTGGGTTACTCCCATTTTTACTTAATAAAAAAGATAAAACAGCAATCACGTGTCTTATGAAGGTGTTAGATCGGATAAGTTTTGGCTCTGAATTATTGCAACACCCCCAGGCGCTTACCTTTCTTTGTGATCTTAACCTTTCATACTTAGAGGAGCAATTTCCAAAAGCTTCTTCTCTTTGTAATGCCTCTCCAGAAAAGACGTTAAAAGACTTACTGAAATATTGCGAATTCATCCTCAAAGGTTTTTCAGACGGTGTAGCGACGCAAAAGCTTTCTATTCTCCCCACTGCAGCCCAGGGGCTTATTAAGCTTGTAAAAGCTTTAGAAAAAGAGCAAAACACGCCTGCCGCAGCTAAGAAGCTAAAACAATTCTTGGCTCTATCCTTTAGAATTGTTGCCATTGATTTATTAAAACTCTCGGAAGATTTTGAGGCTGCGCGCCAAGGCACGCTCACGCACGAAGCATTTTGCAAAAGGGAGGGTATTACAAACATTCGGGGAAAAAATCAGGAAGATTTTGCTGTTTCGTTGTTTTATAAGCACAATCAAACGGCCTTTCTCAACGGTTTTTTGCACGATGTTATTGATATTTTAGATGAGCAGATCTTAGCGTCTTTATACCCTAACGATTTTGTATGCACTTTGACTGCCATGAAGCGGATAACATTGAACTTAGACTTTTATCTGAAAAGAGAGGCAAGAGGTATAGCTCCTTTTCTAAGTTTGACCGTAGCGGCGGCGGCAGGTCCTCATCTCGGCTTGTCTTCTACGCAACAAAGTGATTTAGATGCCCTCTTAACAACCATGCGCAAAGATCTACATACGCTTTTTCCCCAAAGCACCCTTACGCTTGAGGATCTGATCCAGGCTAACCAACAATTCACAACTCTTTCGGAACGACCGCGCTTCTATTTTAATCTATGGATACCTTTTCTCGAGCAGTTTGCAGAATTGATCAACATCATGAATAGCAGGATTCCTCAGCTGGAAGAAACGCGCCAAACACACCTTAAACTGATCGAAGGATTCCTGAAAACTCTCGACCCTAAACAACTCCAAGTGGAAAGACAGCAATGGACTTTATTTTTCGGAGATCTCGGTTTTAAAGGTGGTCTGGATTTTTGTCGCATTTCCATGCTAGCTAAAGACCTCGAAGCCGTACTAAAAATGAGCGTTGACTCAGATGCCATAACCTCAGAAGCACACCTGCTTGCACCCGAACTTGTAGAATATATGGATTTGGATGTTAGTGAAATTATCGACACTCTTTTGGCAAGCGCACTTCCAAAGGCGCCGGTTGAAATTAGGACCGAGCACAAATCTGATGCTACCCCAGTTGCAACTGCAGCAGCGCAAGAAACACCTAGTAAACCTATAGCAAGCCTATTGAGCAGACCCCAAGCTCCGATGATTGAAGATGTGGTTGGACGTCCTGTAAAAACGCCATTGGCCGCTTTGCAACGCGTATTCCCCTCTTTTACAGTTCCTGTTAGAGTGATTGCGCCGACACCTGTTGCTGCTGCCCCTAGCACAGAAGAGCGATTTAAAATTCGCCGGGGTGAGAAGATGCGCAAGATCTTAACACGCCTGAAAGATGAAGGTCACATCCCCAGAAACGAGATGCGTGGCTCGCATGCCAAACTCAAAACTAAAGAGAATAAAGAAGGCAGTCGAAATAAGCCGTTTAGTCTCCCAATTCACGGTGGTGGAAGTCAGCTTAAGCCAGGCCTCGCGCGGGCTTTGAGAAAACATGTAAACAGCGCTGACAAAAGTTAAAAAGAATAGAAAATGGCTGCACCAAGTTCTGTAAGCTCTCCCCTTTCAAAATCAGTAGGCTCTGCGATAAATCCTGGAGCTGCTGGCACCGAACATGCCGCAGGAAGTAGTGCGGCACCTAAAGCGGAAGAAAAAGCCTCTCTTTTAGCGCGCTCGACTTTAAGCGCTCTAAGCAGAGATATGAGCAACCTCGGCCTTGGTTTAAATGCCGCGCCTGAACAAGCAGCAGCGGTTACAGAAAACATTTTACGTTTAGAGCCCACCAGTAAACCAACACCAACTACTCTTGCTGTAAACCTCAATTTAACCCCAAAGCAGTGGGGCATCATCGGCAGCTGGATAGAGAACTGGTCGATTGCAGGACACCTATCCTATTGGCAACTTTTTTCACTCGATCTATTGGCACAGCTGCAAGAATTGCAAAAATACATGGCCAAAGATGATAAGCATAAAGTTACAAAACTGCTGGGTGAAGATTTTATAATTGTTGCTTTTGCAGGGTTGGCCAAGATTTCCACTCAAGGCACTCAAGGAAATTTTCCTCAAGTAGAACTCGATGGGCTGAAAACCGGTCAAGAGGGATCAGCCTTTGCACTCACCTCTTGGAAAGAGTGCCTAAAGAATCTTCAACAATGCGCCCAAGTTGTACGCACAAGCCGTTCCAAAGGAGTGCAAAAACAAGCTGATGAGGTGCTTAAGAGAATAGAACTTGGATTAACACTCGTTGCACAGCTTTCGCCTGTTCAAATCCTAGGGAAGTTCTCTGCCGAAGTTGCATCCACTAAGACCCCCTATCGTCCAAAAGCCAAAATCTCTACGTCTGAGGTTGCTCTGCAAGAGTTAATGAGGCTGACAGAGCTTTATGTACTGGGTCTGTCTTATGGGCACAATTGTAACGCTATTTCTTTTAAAAGCCTGCTCGCGGAAAAGATGCAAGAGTATCTAGTTAAAATGGCCAAGCAAAAAAACAAAATAGCCATCGCGCAACCATTGAAAATCATGATAGCTTCTGAACTAAATTTACAAGTTGAGAAGAGTCTGTTTTCGGGTCTGACGATCATGAAAACCTTAGCACAAGTCAGGCCAGGTGAAAGTGATGCGGCCAAAACAGTACGTGGAAAATTAGTTCGGGATCTCTTTAGAGAATTCGTGCAATATTTCATGCTTTCAAATTTTTTACATGTAAGCCTTAGAATTCTGGATCAACAAATTCTGGCGCCGCTTTATCCAGATAAATACATATCCATAGATCTTTGCTTTACGCGTTTACAACTAAATGCGCATTGGTTGTTTAAGAAACTGCTAGATGATGCCTCTTTCCCAAATAGACCCTTACCTACTTCTCCTGTTGTTTTATCCTCTAGTGAAGCAGCTCGCTTAGATTTTCTCTTATTAAGCATGCATCAGGATGCAGCCCAGCTTTGGGATCAAGATTCTCTCCGATCCCTTCTCACGACTACTACGGTTATTAAATGGAATTCGATAAGAGATGAAAAAGATGTGTTTTCGTATGAATCCTGGCTCACTTTTTTGAAGGATCTACAACCCGTGATTGACCACCTGGCACAACTTACACCCCAATTGGATAAGTTACGCCATAAACACATGGATGAAATCGAGGCATTTCTTACAACGCTGGATAAAGCAAATCAAGGCATCCACATTGAAAAATGGATCTCTTTCTTTCAAGAGGTCTGTTTCACTCAAAGCTTAAACTTCTGCCGTGCGAGCATGCTCGTCCAAGACGCCCACGCCGCCCTTGAGTTACATGCAGATTTCTCAAAGATCGATTCTGAAGAGCACCTGCTAACTGAAGAGTTAGTCAGTTATATGGAACTCGAAGGGCTTGAAGAACTCTTAGCAAAGGCATTTACTCCTGCGGCTCCTCTAACACCCGCTATTGATGAGCCTAAACCTGCAAGTGGCCCGATTTTAGTTAGCGCTGTTGCAGGCAAAAGCCTTGGGCATCCACTTTCGCTTGAATCCAAAAAAGCTAAAGCCACCCCTCCTCGTGCTACGCCTATTACACCGCCTCCGCCACTCTCGCTGGAAAGCCCAAGTGAACCAGAGCCTTTTAAAATTCGCCGTGGCGAGAAGGTGCGTAAATTTCTAAAGCGTCTAAAAGAGATGGGCATCATGCCTTCTGGAAGAGTGACCGGCTCACACCACATGCTGAAAGGAAAAGAAGAAGACCAAAAAGGCGTTCTACCGATCCATGGCATGGCTTCTTCACTCAAACGCGGAACCGCACATAGCTTACAAACTCAGATCAATGCTGGTCGCTCTGACCATAAAAAAGCATAAACTAAACTTGACGTTGGCTCTTTAAAAAGCTAATTTAGGGTAGATGGAAAGCTACCTTTACTCTACGCATTACGACCTAGCCTCGCCCGACGGTTTCATCAAAGAGCTTAAACTCTTGCCAGATGGAACTAAGGAAGCGATTGTCCGCATCGAAAAGATCTCACCTGCCTTCGTGGGTTATCAGATCGAAAAAGAGCATCTCGTTTTCAATTTTAAAAGCACTCTCGCACAGCTCGGTGTAAATGGCATAGGCCAAGAGTACATGCTCGATCCGAAAAAGAACGTAGCCGAAGTGAAGGTGCATCTCTTTGGCATCGGTGATATCGCCAAAAAGATGCTCGCCCTAATTACGGAAGGCGCCTACATCGGTAAGCTTTTTGCGGCAGATCCCAAGCGGCGCGTACGCGACCCTGACTATCTGCTGCGCATGTTTGGCAGATCAGATAGACAAGGCCGGCCACTTCTTTCACTCGGTGGGCTGCAAGGTAGCGATCAGATTGTCTTAGAAGTTATCGAAGGACGCACTGTGGCTTTTTTGACCCTACAGGAAGGCACTTTAGAATACGATGAGATCTATGGCTTTTTGCCGATTATCGCCAAAGCCCTGCATCGCACTGATGTCAGCTTGCGCTCGCTTCTTCAAATGCTGCAGGTTTGGCGCACCGATACCAAACGCGTCGTTAAGGACGATAACATCCTGCTGGTGCGCACCTTGCCGCTGCATGTAAGAACAGTCTTTGGGCGTGTTGCAGAAGAGCTCCTCCCGCAAGGCCTGCATCACACCACCGCCTGCATTTTAGATCCCACTACGCGCGCCTCGGGCGACGTGTATGAACTTTATGGTGCGTCTCCCAAAGAGCTCACCGACATCCCTTTAGAATTTTACACCTTGGAGCCGCATCGCGAGCACGTCTTTTTCGCCGATCGCGACCAGCTACAAAGTTGCTTAGAAGATCCTGCTTATATCTTTCGAGCCTTCGATACCGCACCTCAGCCTGCGCAACTGCATACGGCAGTTTTCATCGTTAAAGGCGAACAGATGCTCAACCTCAAGCCCACTGACTGGATTTCACGCGAGCCCGTTAAAAGCGAGTTTCCCGGCCTTATTCATCCAGGCAGACAAGCGCTCATGGTGGAACGCTATATCCACCAACAGCCTAGCTATCCATTTCTAAAGAGCATTGAAGATGGGCTAATCACCAGCGAAGGCATTTTGCTGGCGCGCTACTTCCCCTCTCCCCTCATGAAAAAGATGCTCATCGGCGATCTCGTTCAGCGCAATTTAAAAGCTCTCTATTTCCAACACCCTTCTTTTTCGACAGGAGATTATTTCTCACACGAAGACCGTTCGATGCTTTTGGACTTAGCCAAATTCGCCATTCCAGTTTTCTGGGTCGATGCCACCTCGGGCAAAGTTTTACAATACGTTCCCAAGCCTGAAAAAGATTGCGGGATGTTTGTTCCCATTCCTCTGGTCGATATCTTCTTAAAAGCTACTTCTTTTGGCGTCTACGGCTCTAACCTCATGCCGAGCGCGGATTTCGAGCAAGAGCTCATCGCTCTTTTTGATGGTCTTAAAAAATTGCGCCAAGAGAGCCATCATCCGATGCTGAATCGCGAGACACCTATTGCGCTTATCACCGGTGGTGGCCCGGGCGTAATGGAGCTGGGCAACAAAGTCGCTAAAACACTGAACATCCTCTCATGCGCCGATATCGTGGATTTTCGCCCAAAAGGAGGAGGAGCGGTTGTAAATGAGCAGAAACAGAACCCGTATATCGATGCCAAGATGACCTACCGCATCGATCGCCTAGTTGAGCGTCAAGCCGAGTTCAATCTCGACTTCCCCATCTTCTTGATGGGCGGCATTGGCACGGATTTTGAATACACGCTGGAAGAAGTTAGAAGAAAGGTTGGATCTACGCGAGCCACACCCGTGCTGCTCTTCGGCGACCCAAACTACTGGCGCCAAAAAGTCACGGCGCGCTTTCAGTGCAATCTCGCCACCGGCACCATCGCGGGCTCAGAATGGGTAAGTAACTGCTTTATCTGTGTGAAAAACGCCGATGCAGCATTAAGACTTTATCGCGAATATCTCAGTGGAACGCGCATTATCGGCAAGCAAGGCCCGATCTTCCAAGATGGCTTTGCTATCTACGAATAATCAGCTGTCTTACCAGCCCCAAGATAGGCCCACTTCGCCGTATTTAACACGCTTCTTGAAAAACTGACCTTCATATGAGAAGCCTTGATGGTAGTCGGCATAAATGCGCATCTTGCGGCCAATGCCCTGCATCTTACTTAGCTCATAGCCCACCTTAATGGTCGTATCAAGCGACCAGTGACGCACTTGCCAGTTCTCCAAATGGATCGCCAAAAAAGGCGTGCCATACAGACGATGGTAATCTAATTTGCGACCAAAAAGACGTAACTCCATGCCATATTCTACATAGAGATATTTCATTCTGAATGAACGATCGCTGTGAATAATCACACCCGGACCAAAATAGCCCCTTAACCCGCCAGAAAACTGATAGGAAGTGAAAAAATCGACCGCCTCAAAGCTTGGGTTTTTACGTTTATGCAAAAAATCAGGATGGTTGACCAGAAACTCATCACCCAGATGGCTTGAGATGTGGTAGATGCGTGCACGAAATGACCATCTATCCACGGCATATGTAACCGGAATGCCCACTAAATAGTCTGTGTTAACCAGCTCGCATGTTTCATGATTGTAACGATGAGGAATATTGCGATAGTTGAAAACCGCCCAGATACTCGCTTGGATGCCGATCTGCATGTCGCCATGCCAGGGCATAATATCGCGCCAACGGAAGACAGGAAAGTCATCACCCATGGCCACCGCAGCCGCAACCCGGCCCACAACTTTATCTCCACCGCGATAGGCCACATAATACATCGGTTCGCGTGGATCTGCGATCATCGGCTGGTAAAGCACCGTCGACTGCGGAAACCAGACACCCCTTACCCGTGGCATCTCCGTCTGCTTCTGCCGCTTTGCTAGCTCTTCTGGGGACAAATCCTTAATCTCAACAGATTTTACACCCGGTACACCCTTGACAAAAGAAAGAATACTATTTGCAAGCAGATCGTTCTTCGGCAAGTTAGCAAGGTAAACATGATGATCTTTCACCGTTACCAGCACACGCTGCTCGTAATAGTGCATATCCAAGAGAGCTTGGATATATCCCTCAAGGTACGTATCCGTCATCCCCTCAAAGTCCTCTTCAGGCAAGCTGTCCGCCCGTGTCAGCACATAGGTCTCAAGCTTAGCCGTCAGCTCGGAGCCCTCTATTGCTCCATCTGCCACAGCCACCTGTTCCATCTCAGCCAATTCATTCTCATCAGCCAACGCCACAGCGTCTGCATAGAGCGAATAACACATCATCGAAGTCGCAAAAAGTAGCAATCCCGTTTTCATCAAAGTGAACTCGCAGAAATGTCTTAAAATAAATGTATGTGTATAAACAAATGTAGCGTTTTGCCGCAAAGAGAAAACACATCTGCAATTTCTCCGAGCACACAAATTCCGTCTGCGCTAAGATGTTTTTGTTTTTTCAAACCCACCCTTGGGGCAATAGCTCAGCGGTTAGAGCAGCGGACTCATAATCCGTCGGTCCCTGGTTCAAATCCAGGTTGCCCCACATTTCTTTTTGCCTTCATAAGGCTGAAACTGAGCTGGTTGCGATAAAGCACCCAAATCAGCCTCAAAGCGCGGTTCACATCCGTGGACCACTTATGGACCACTCGCCTACAACAATTGGCGATAAGCCCAGCAGCTAACCTTTGAAAATCTAAAACAAAGGTAAGCTTGTGAAAGGCATCGATAAACGCACCCATAAAAACGGGACGGTTTCCTACCGCGCCCGCGTTCGAATCAAAGGACATCCGGTCCTCATCCAATCATTCGCCTCCAAAACTCTCGCCATGAAATGGAAACGCGATACTGAATCAGCTGTTGAACAAGGCAAATATGCATATGACAAACCTGGCAGCAAAAATACTTTAGCGGAGCTGATCGACCGCTATATCGAAAGAGTTCTTCCATCAAAGCCAAAGAATGCAAGAAACGTCCGCCAACATCTTCTCTGGTGGAAACAGGAACTGGGACATTGCCTCCTTTCAGATATCAAGCCAAGCCTCATCGCACAAAAACGGGATGAGCTGCTTTCAGGGCTGACTTATAAAGGCACAATCCGTTCTTCCACAACCGTAGTTCGCTACCTTGCCAGTTTGTCTCATGCCTTTGCTATCGCGGTTAAGGATTGGGAATGGATCCAGGAAAATCCCATCATGAAAATCTCAAAACCGAAAATCTCAAATGGCAGAACTCGCTTTCTCAACGATGATGAAAAGGAAAGACTGCTATCTGCCTGCCGAGAAAGCGAATCAAAAGGACTCTACCCAATTGTTATACTAGCTCTTTCAACAGGCATGAGGAGAGGAGAAATCATGAATCTCAAATGGAGCGATATCGATCTGGCTCGAGGTTCGATCCTTTTACAAATTACAAAGAATGGTGAGCGGCGTTTTATCCCTCTTGTCGGAACAGCTCTAGATCTTTTGCGTTCAAAATACGCCAATCAAGCCGTTAACTCTCTAGTATTTCCTGCTCCACATGCTCCATGTAAACCTATCGACATCCGCTCTGCTTGGGAAACCGCTCTAAGCAAAGCCAATATTTTCAACTTCCGCTTTCACGACCTTCGCCATACAGCCGCTTCCTACTTGGCCATGAATCAAGCGAGTCTGCTAGAGATCGGAACTCTGCTGGGCCACAAAACCGTCCAAATGACCAAGCGGTACGCCCATCTCTCCAATGCACATATCTATTCAGCAGCTGTGGGTCTAAATGAGAAATTGTTCAGTAGTAAAAAATAAAATAGCATTCAGCAGAAAGGAAGCACTCCAAAAATCAAAAATTCTTTGACGAAGAGACAAACCTTTACGCATTGATTTAGAATGCCCTAAAAAATTTCTTTATTCTGACCGCCTCCATTAAAACAACAAACAAATCAAAATCAAATAAAATAGTTTAACTGTCGTTAAATCAATATATCGCATTATTTGCAATTCTGCTATCTTATTATACGTTAAATCAACAACTTAAAACGGAAAAGATGAAAAGAAAGGGCTTTGATCCACAAGACACAAAACCATTCAAATTAAGCCGATCAAAGATCGAGCTTTTTTGTGAATGTCCCTTTTGCTTCTACCTCGATCGCAAACTTGGAGTTGCGCAACCTGGAGGATTTCCGTTCAATCTCAACTCTGCTGTTGACCATCTCTTGAAAAAAGAATTCGATTTCTACCGAGCAAAAGGCGAAGCCCATCCGCTGATGATCAAACATAAAATTGATGCAATCCCTTTTCAACATGAAAAACTTGATGAATGGCGAAAAAATCTGAAGGGCATTTCCTACTTACACGAACCGACTCGATTTTTAGTGGCAGGAGCCATTGATGACGTTTGGATCACTCCTTCTGGAGAACTGATCATTGTGGACTATAAGGCGACCAGTAAAGCTGGAGAAATCAACTTAGATGCAGACTGGCAAATTAGCTACAAAAGGCAAATGGAAATTTACCAATGGCTATTCAGAAAAAACGGATTCTCAGTTTCCCCGACAGGCTATTTTGTTTACTGCAATGGCAAGAAGGACGTCCCTGCATTTGACGAATGTCTAAAATTCGAGATCTCGGTCATCCCTTATCTTGGCGATGATAGTTGGATTGAGCCTAAATTACTTGAGATTCAAGCTGTGCTAACCGCTTCCCAGCCTCCATCCTCTCATGCCACATGTTCCCTCTGCAGCTATCGAATTGCTACCCAAACAGAATTAGGGGCACTCCTGGCATGAGCTACAGAAATCAAAATCCAGAACAAATCGCTCGTGATAAAATAGATGCCCTCCTTGCACAAGCAGGATGGATCGTTCAATCAATCAAAAAATTCGATCCGAATGCAGGTCTTGGTATCGCAGTCCGCGAATATCAAACAGATGTTGGTCCCGCTGACTATGTTCTATTTATTGATAAAACAGCTGTAGGAGTGATCGAGGCGAAACCCGAAGACTGGGGACACCGCATTACAACCGTCGAGGAACAATCTAGCGAATATGCTACTGCTAAGCTGAAATGGGTGAATAACAATGAATCCTTACCCTTCATCTACGAGAGCACAGGGGTAATTACACGCTTTACTGATGGAAGAGACCCAAAACCAAGATCACGCGAAGTATTCAACTTTCACCGCCCCGAAACTTTAAACGAATGGCTTCTTCAAAAAAACTCGATCCGAGGCCGACTCCAGCAAATTCCTCTCCTTACCGAAGAAGGATTAAGAGATTGTCAAATCACCGCCATTAAAAATCTTGAACAGTCATTCAAAGATGACCGCCCTCGCGCTCTTATCCAAATGGCCACTGGAGCAGGCAAAACATTTACAGCGATTACCACCATCTATCGCCTTCTAAAGCATGCGAATGCAAAGCGAATCCTATTTTTGGTAGACACCAAAAACTTAGGAGAGCAGGCCGAGCAAGAATTCATGTCTTTCATCCCTAACGATGACAATCGCAAGTTTACAGAACTCTATAACGTGCAGAGGCTAAAATCGTCCTCCATTGCTAGAGATAGCCAAGTCTGCATTTGCACTATCCAGCGTATGTATTCCATACTAAAAGAACAGTCCTTAGATGAATCTGCTGAAGAGATCAATCCTGCCGAAATAGCTCAGGTAAAAAAACCAATCCCAGTTGTTTACAACGGCAAAATTCCCATCGAGTTTTTTGACTTCATTTTTATCGATGAGTGCCATCGTTCAATTTATAATCTATGGCAACAAGTTCTCGATTATTTTGACGGCTATCTTATCGGCCTGACAGCGACCCCAGATAACCGCACCTATGGCTTTTTCAAGAAAAATGTCGTCAGTGAATACAGCCACGAAACAGCCGTTGCCGATGGAGTGAATGTCGGAAATGAGATCTATGTCATAGAAACTGAAAGAACAAAATTCGGTGGCACCATCAAGGCCAATCAACCAGTTCAGAAAAGAGAGCGTCTGACCCGCAAGAAAAGATGGGAACAACAAGATGAAGATGAGTCCTATACTGTTAAGCAGTTAGACCGCGACATCGTAAATCCAGACCAGATCAGGACCGTATTGCGTGCCTTTAGAGATAGTTTACCGGATATTTTCCCTGGGCGAAAGGAAGTGCCAAAAACACTGATCTTTGCAAAAACTGACAGTCATGCCGACGACATCATTCAAACTGTCCGAGAAGAATTTGGGATGGGAAATGAATTTTGCAAAAAAGTCACTTACAAGAATGAAGAAGATCCAAAATCAGTCCTCGCTCAATTTAGAAATGATTACTACCCTCGGATTGCGGTCACTGTAGACATGATCGCTACTGGCACAGACGTGAAGCCCCTCGAATGTTTATTATTCATGAGAGACGTAAAGAGTCATAACTACTTCGAGCAGATGAAGGGACGTGGGACACGCACATTTGGCCATGACGAATTAAAGAAAGTGACCCCCTCTGCAACCAGTGCGAAAACGCATTATGTGATCGTCGATGCCATTGGAGTTACCAAATCTCTAAAAACTGCGAGCCAGCCTTTAATTACCAAACCTTCAGTGCCATTAAAAGATTTAGCAATGAGCATCATGATGGGAGCGAGGGATGAGGACACAGTCAGCTCGCTAGCTGGCAGGTTGGCACGTCTAAATAAGCAGCTCGAGGAAAAGGATCTTCAGCGAATTAAAGAACAGTCAGGCGGCATTGAGCTAAGCACTATCATAGGCAATCTCCTGGCTGCCATAGACCCCGACAAGATCGAAAAGAAAGCTCATGACATGCAACCAGTTGGAACCGCCACTTCACCAAGCGATGCAGACTGCTTGCGAGCTCAAGAGATTCTTGTAGGCGAAGCAGCTAATGTCCTAAATGGAGAAATGGTTGAACTCTTAGAGAATATTCGCCGAGATAAGGAGCAGACGATCGACCATGATAATCTGGATGCCATTCTACGTGCAGAGTGGGATGGAGACGCCAAAGAGAATGCTCAAAATCTGGTAAAAGAGTTCCAAGAATATCTGGAAATTCATCGAGATGAGATTGAAGCTCTTAGCATATTTTACAGCCAACCTCAAAGACGACGAGAAATCACCTATGACATGATTCGCCAAGTCTTGGACAAACTACGCCAAGATAAGCCAAAACTTGCCCCATTACGTGTATGGATGGCTTATGCCCAACTTGAAGAATATAAAGGCGCCCAACCGATTAACGCTAGCCCCATTACGCGTATGGATGGCTTATGCTCAACTAGAAGAATACAAAGGTGCCCAACCGATTAACGAACTCACTGCTTTAGTTGCCCTTATACGTCGCGCTTGCGGAATCGACAAAAAAATGTCTGAATATTCTGAAACAATACGGCACAACTTCCAAAACTGGATTATGAGGAGACATAGTGGCGACGGCGAAAAGTTCAATGAAGAACAAATGGCTTGGCTAAGAATGATTCGCGATCATATTATCAGTTCTTTCCATATGGATAAGACAGACCTTGATATGGCCCCTTTTGATTCCAAAGGAGGCTTAGGGAAAATGTATCAGCTTTTTGGGAAAAATTTGAAGGTTTGATACTTGAGCTTAACGAGGTATTGGCATTTAGGATGACAAATTATCGTAATAATCTGGATCGAATGTAAACTCAGTGAGATTCACTATCTCTTGAATCCGGAAAGAGGCCCAAAGGTGGCGTGGATCATTATGACCAACGGATTCCAAGCCTAGGTGGAAGCACTTAAGTTTGGATGGAAGATTCGATTTTTCTAAAATTCGATTTATACCACTTGAATTCCTTCAGAAGATGACTTCAGGATTAATTGAACGCAACGACATTTAGTTGTTAAAGACGGAGCCACAACGGGCAGAACATCCTTTGTAGCAAATCAATTCCCCTATAAACTGCGACTATCACGAACATCTTTCCGTCTTAAAATTCCAAAATGTATAGAAGCAAAATGGATTTTCTATCAACTTTCTCGACAGGAAAAAAACAGATCTACAAGATTTCCGAGGAGCCGCTCAGGGCGGAATTACCAAAAATTTTCTGAATATGTTAATATCTTTTTACCTCCCTTCGAAGAGCAAAAACGCATTGTCGCCAAAATCGAAGAGCTTTTCTCTGAAATCGATAAGGGCATAGAAAATTTACTGAAAGCGCAGGAACTCCTAAAAGCATATCGCCAATCAATTCTCAAGAATGCTTTCGAAGGAAAACTTACTGAAAAATGGCGTGAAGGACAAGAGCTCTGCATTGATGACAGTAAGCAATTATTGCAGCATATTTTTGAAGAAAGAAGGCAGCGATCGAAAATTCCTGAGAATTACAAAGAGCCTGAAAACCTGAATTTAACAGGCTTGCCAGCATTACCTAAGGAATGGCTCTATACAACGCTAGGCGCGTTATGTGAAATCAGGGGTGGACTAACTGTTGATGCGAAGAAAGAAACGGAGATATCAAACCCTATTGAAGTTCCTTATTTGAGAGTTGCTAATGTTCAAGATGGATATTTGGATTTTAAGCATATTAAATTAATTAAAACTAATCAAGAAAAAGCAGATCAATTACTATTAAAAGTGGGCGATGTTCTTTTCACTGAAGGCGGGGATCGAGATAAATTAGGTAGAGGATGGGTTTGGGATGGTCAAATTGAGTATTGCATCCATCAAAACCATATATTTAGAGCTCGTCCATACACCCAAGAGGTCAACTCAAAGTTTCTTTCATATTACAGCGGCGTCTTTGGTAAAGCTACTTCCTCCGCGAAGGAAAGCAAACTACAAATCTAGCTTCGATTAGTTTAAATAAGCTTCGCGCTTTTCCTGTTCCATTGCCATCGTACGCAGAACATTAGAAATTGTTAGAATCATAGATAGTGTACAATCTATGATCTCGCATTTGGAGAAAACTTTTGAAATAGAATTTAAACGAAGCAATTCTCTTCGTCAGTCTATCCTAAAAAAAGCTTTTTCAGGAGAATTGGTTTCTCAAGATACCCATGATGAACCTGCCAACACTCTTTTAGAACACATTAAGGCTGAAAAAGAAACTAAACAACCCAAAAAGAAGCAATCCAAACAACTCCAAAAGGTCGCCGTATGAACACAGCATCAATCGTATCCAAAGTTTGGAGCTTCTGCACTACTTTACGCGATGATGGCGTCAGCTATGGCGATTATCTTGAGCAACTAACTTATCTCATCTTTCTTAAAATGGCTGACGAATACTCTAGGCCACCCTACAGTAGAAATGTAGGAATCCCAGAGCTCTATAGTTGGCAAACCCTTAAATCAAAAAAAGGTGCAGAGCTAGAAACACATTACCTTACTGTATTACGAGAGCTAGGATCTAAAAAAGGCATGCTTGGCCAGATCTTCACCAAGGCGCAGAATAAAATCCAAGATCCTGCCAAATTATATCGCCTCATCAACATGGTCGATGAAATTGAGTGGGTAGTCATGGAGGCTGATATCAAGGGAGATATCTACGAAAGCCTATTAGAGAAGAACGCAGAAGATACGAAATCAGGAGCAGGACAGTACTTCACCCCTCGCGCGCTTATCAAAGCCATGGTGGAATGTATCCGCCCCGAGCCTGGCAAGACGATTGCAGATCCCGCTTGCGGAACGGGAGGATTTTTTCTTGCTGCCTATGATTTCATCATCAATTCGAATAAGACTCAAATAGATAAGAGTCAAAAAGCCTTTTTAAAGCGAGAAACTTTCTACGGGAATGAAATCGTCGCAAACACACGCCGTCTTTGCCTCATGAATATGTTCCTCCATAACATTGGTGAAATTGACGGCGACACCCCAGTTTCTCCGAATGACGCTCTAATTGCGGATAGCGGACAGCGATTTGACTATGTCCTTGCCAATCCTCCCTTTGGAAAAAAGAGCAGTATGAGCTTTACCAATGATGAAGGAGAGCAAGAGAGAGATGATTTAACCTACAACCGCCAGGACTTTTGGGCAACGACCTCCAATAAACAGCTCAATTTTGTGCAGCACATTCGGACGATGCTCAAAACAACAGGGCGTACCGCTGTTGTAGTGCCTGATAACGTCCTTTTTGAGGGTGGTGCAGGGGAAATCATTCGGAGAAAGCTTCTAGAGAATACCGACTTGCATACCATTTTGCGTTTACCCACTGGTATTTTTTACGCAAATGGAGTCAAAGCTAATGTGCTCTTCTTTGACAACCGCGAAGCCAGCCCGTCTCATTGGTCAAAAGAGGTTTGGTACTATGATTATCGAACGAACATCCACCACACGCTGAAGAAGCAGCCAATGCGTTTTAGCGATCTACAAGACTTCATTCAATGCTACAACCCACAAAATCGTCATGTTCGCAAAGAGTCGTGGGATCCTGAGACTAACCCAGAAGGGCGTTGGCGCAAATACACCTATGAAGAGTTGATCGTCCGAGACAAAACCAGCTTGGATATTTTTTGGCTTAAAGATAAAAGCCTGACCGATCTCGACAATCTCCCCGATCCGGAAATACTGGCATCTGAGATTATTGAAAATCTAGAAGCAGCTCTTGCGAATTTTAAGAACGTATCAATATCGCTTAACTAAAAAATCCGTCTAAAATTCACGTTCTTCTCTAATTTTTGCTCCTTTAACATGTTCTGAGAGAACAGCAACGTATTTTTCCAACCATCTTCGTACTCGCATTGAAGTTTCCTTTTTAAGCCATTCATGCGCAAGTTCGTGCTTACTCTGAAAATATGCACTTTCGAGCCCTACCCAACTACCGGAAAAGAAATTCGATAAAAGTACGTCTTGAACCTGCTCTTGATCCCCATACCTATTTAGTAGCTCACGCACGAAAACCTGCAGATTCCTCAGTTGGCAAAGGAGGAACTATGCCCGCAATAGAAACTGCTCGATTAGTTGGTGCTTCTGCAATCCAATCAAGGATAACTTTCGGAGGAAATAGTGTCAGATGAAGGCCGCTAGAGTTGAACCAATGAGTGAATCTGAATATTTCAATTTCTTTTAGTGTATCAAGCTTTGAAGCAATCATAGACCAGCATTGTTCGGGGCAAGAGGCGATAATTCCTTGGATAATCTTAAAATTGAATTATCGGAATGAAAGCATCCAATGTCTTTAGAAGATTTATCAAGAACCGCTTGAAATACCTCGCATTCCTCTTAGGAAATTGAGATATAAATTGTTCAGCCAGAATATTCCAATGATACTCATGTATTGAATGACAAGGAGGTGAGACATTGATGGCCTTTAGGAGCCCATTGTGAGATCTTAGGGAGTTTTTTCGGAGCTCTTTTATTACATATATGTCTTCCAAATGTTCCAAAGCATTGAGAATTTTGCCTGCTTTTTCGAACCGTTCAGCAAGCTTTTGAATATTTACTAACTTCAAAGATTTTAATCCTTGAGAATGGTGAAAACAAAGAAGACTATCTATGTCAAGCTTCCCTGCATCATACTCACTGAGTAGTTGTTCAATAGAGGTGTCTGTAAAACCAGAATCTCGAATGAACATCCCAATTAATTTACAGAAGGTGATATCACTAATTAGCCCAAAAACAAGCTCTTCCCACTGAGTTGGGCTGGACTCGAAGATAGCTTTTAAATAGCCTCCTAGAATGGAGGAAGCATTTACAGGTTTAGTCTATAAACCTCAATGATTTCCTAAGCAGACTCTTTTCACTATCACATTCGCCTATATCTTTCCCAAATTGAAAGACAACTCTATTTACCTCTGTTATAAGATTAGGAAGCTCTTTTTTGACCAGATCACTATTTAACACAGCCTCCGAAGCAAGATTCTTAATCCGCTGATTATAAGTATCATCATTTCTTCCATTTTCATCGAAATGATCATTATAACCGCTTAAATGAATCCATCGTCTGATGTGCGAAGAAAAAGTTGTGCCGGTAATCCGGGCATCAATCGCTTTGAGGAAAACGATGAGATCTGACGCAGTTCTTCAGATTTAAATCGTATTAGATGGGTTAATGTATCTAAAAAATTACTTATATTTGTTGCTTCGTCATCTGCCAGTTCATTCAGTGTTCTAAGAATGGGTTCTCTCATCCAGTCGAAATCTAATAGATATCTTGCTGAATCGGTAAGATTAGAATTAGCCTTTGCGCGATCATCAATACTCCACTTTCGGCTGGCATCAGTAAGAAGCTTCCAAATAATTTGGTATGCATCTTTATACTCATCCCATGTTTTAGGCATCCAAGGCGAAAGAGTTTGCCGTAATCCTTGGTACTCGGAGCCAACAATGCGAAATCCCGAATGTATGGGTAAAGAAAGAGCCTTGCGGCAGGCGATGACCCCAACCTCACGCGTGATAGAAGAAGATGAATTAAGAGCGTTTTCTAAAACGGATAATCGCTCTAAGGGAGTGGCACCTGTAGGGGAAAATCCTGGCGCGAGACTGAAAAGATCAGCAAAAGCACCTTTGGAATTGTTTGAATGTGTTTCGTTTTCAGTTTCAGCAAGCCTACGCAGAACCTCAGCAGCTCGGCAAAATAAATGTGGCCACCAGGCAATTTTTTCAAGAGCCCAAACCACGTCTTGCCTTCCTTTTTTAAACGCCAAAAGATTCTCATAGCTGCATTGACCAATACTTGCCTCAATGTAGGTTAAAGTCCTTTCTGGGGACGCAAGAGCCAGTTCGTTAAGAAGCTTTAACTCCGTCGAATTTAATACCTTTGACTTGTAAAATGGCCCTTCAGTAACTAGCAATTGTTTAATTTCTTGAGCCGCAACTTGGGAAGCATGGGCATAAGGAAACATTCTCCCAAACCATAGGTAGAGTTGAGGAGGCATGTTGTCCATTGAATCCCCTTCGAGGAAGCCGCGACCGTTTTCGTTCCAAAAGCGAAGCCACAAATAAATATGCAGCGCTTTTGGAGTGATACGAAGAGTTGTTTCCCCTTGAAGAATACGCTGTCGTTTCAGCTCTTGGATGATCGACTGGAACTTACTCCAAGTGACTGTAGGATCAGCCTTATTTATGAGGCCCCAAATAAACTTTGCCTCTTCTGTTACAGGAGACTCAAAACCAAATCTTTCAAATAGAGATAAGTATTTCAAAACGAATAGCTTGTTTTGAACATCAACACTTTCTAAAGAACTGTATCCAGCTATAAATTTATCCCAAATTGAAACAGTAGATGGCTCTCGAAAAAGATTTTCTGGACAATCCCGTAGATTTTGTCCAATCACATGAGCAACTCGAGCAGAGCCTGAACAAAATTCAGCCCAACGTCTCAAATCAGAAGTTGTTCCAATGTAATTTTTGATTATTTCATTAATTTTATCTTCTGGCAAAAGAGGGCATTCAAGTACACATTCCAACTGGTCATTAGTCTTGTAACCGCTTTGATCAATTGAAATAATTCTACATTGATTTGATCGATTACGTAACGAATTCCAAATTTCCTTACATTTTTGTGAAGAGCAATTATCAAGTACCAAGATAACAAAATATTCAGCATCGGACCTACACAAGCTGTTGAATAATGAGCCACTTTGAAAATCTTCTGCATTAGGGACATAGACAACTGACGGAAACAAGGCATAATGAGATAGTATTTCTAAAGCAAGGCGCGTCTTCCCCACTCCAGAATCTCCTACCAATCGAATATGACGGATTTCGTCCTTAAATAAATGTTCACGTATTTCTAGAATTAGACGGTTTCTCTGTTCATCCAGGCAAAAAGCTTGTGCCATGTCCTGATCCAGCTTCCAGCTTGAGTAATATTTAAATTTCCATCCCTTTCGATCGGTAAGTTGCAAACACAGGGAAAGAAAGGGAGAAATCATCCCGATCAAATGCTGTTGCCCCCATACTTCTACTTTAGCATTTGGATAGCCACACTGCGCGAAATGCGATACAAGGTGAGCTTTAGCATCCGAAATCTGTTCTGGGGTTAGATCCTTTCCAAAGCAAACTAATACATATCGCCCATTCTCTTCTAAACACCTCAGAACTTCTTTACCGATTTTTTCTCTTAAAACATGCGATAGCCCACTTTTGCCGAATAATTCTTTTTGAACCCAAGATTTATTCCAAGGTTTGGCGCTACTCCCAGCTTTTATCTGAAAATAATTTTTCCCCGGCAAGATAATACTATCTGTAGCGATAAGAAGCTTATCATTCACTCTTGCATCAATTCCCCCATCGGAGAGCTCTGATTCGCAAATATCAATATCATTGATTGGAATGCCTATTCTGCGGGCTTCGCAGTATAGAAAATCTCTAAATGTTCGAGTTGCTTGAATCCCATCCAGGCGTGAAAGATCATCTACTCCGACTGAAAAGATTGTAGTTGTCCGACGAATCATATTAGCACATCTTTTTCGCTCCAAATCATAAATTTGGCGCGCGGAAGCACCTTTACAAGCCCTATCTCCGGATTCCCATCGAACTATCGTTATCTTTGAAACTCCCAGTTCTTTTGCGAATTCGTCTTGAGTCAACCCAAGCGATCCTCGAATGCGCCGGATTGCTTGCGGTTCGATTGTTCTTACTTCAGACTCACTCATCTGGAAACCTATTTTGCTGAACTTTCATCATGTTATCCAAAGGATAACATTGTGTCAAATGAATCTTCTTGAAAAACGGAAAATATTTACGGGATGGGTGGAGGTTTTGCTAGGGTATTTTCTCTTTTTATTAGCTCCGCAAAACCCCTCCCTAAAGTCTCCCCATTGTGCCTTGTCAGACCGCTTATAATTTATCACCTTGCAGCCCTCGAACTATCCTCTGGCTTTTCAAAATTTCCTCTTTGGACTTTCGAAAATCTTCCTGCAGGATCTGAAGGGGATGGTTTAGCGTAATCGGCATAAGTTGCCCCTGTTCTAAAATCACCATTCGATCATTGGGGATCTTTTCCTCATTCTGCTTTGCTTGAGCAGTATAGCCATTGCTGCTAAGAAATTGGTTGTACTCCCAAGCAAGCTTTTGCTGAGGAGTCATACTTTTTCGATTTTCCTTGGGAAGCTCAGGGAGGCTAGGCTGTTGGCAAACCCACATCATCAGCCCGATGGGGCTGTCGACATTGTGCTTTCTTCTCACAAATTCCGCAGCATGAGCCACACGATGTTCGCTATAGCACATCAGGGATCTCTTCTCCTGATCGCTCAAATCCAATCCATCCAAGCATTTGTAAAAAGTGCGTGAATAGGCTGCTGCAGCTCTTTTTTCTTCTTCTTTTTCTTCTTTCTTTGTTAGTGGTTCTGGATTGGTTCCCGATTGGTTTCTATCCGGTTCTTTTATGGTTCTTTGGTGGTTGTTAACTGGTTCTTTGGGTGGTTCTTTTTCTCGATTTTTCATTGACAAATCTGATGGTTCTTTTGATGGTTCCAAAGTGGTTTCTTTTTGGTTCTCTAATGGCTGATGAATGGTTTTGCTTGGCTGTAATTTGGTTCTTTTTCTAAGGCTGTGCACGCCTTTATAGGCCCTTCATCCGATTCAGCATTGATGTCAAAAATGGCTTTGTTAGTGAGAACTGCAATAGTCCCTTGATTGGTTTTTCGGAAAGTCGCAAGACCGTGTGCTTCAAGCCTCAGTACCGCATCACGATATTGCTGCCTGGACAAACCAATCTTTTTATGATCGCCAACGAGTGCTTCGTTAGCCTTGAGTTGATAGATTGAATAAGCGGGATCCATCCGGTTTGCACGCAAAGCAATCTGCGTCAACAACGCGAAAGCTGGAAGGCTGAGTTCTAAAAGCGCAAGTCCCTCTCGATAAAGTTTTACGAATCCTTCGGAAGTTATCATGGCTGTACTGCGATTTTAGCGTTTTCCTGGACTTCGGGCTCCTTTTTGCGGGGTCTGTATTTTTTCTCAGATACCCACTTGAAAAATGCCTTCTCATCAATGAGCCAGGTTCGATTAGGGCGCTTTAAGACCTTGGCAAACCCATTTTCGTTTCGAAAAAAGATCAAGTGGCGCATTCCACCGACTGGTGGCCATTCATGAAACTCATTCCATTTCGACACAGGGATGAACCGTGTCTGTTTTGGCTCTGCAGCCACTTCGTCTATATTTTTTGATCTATCGTTTTTCATTTCTCACTCCTCTGCTATTGCAGTTTGAATTTAATAACCGCATTTTACGGCGACCTATCGCCATGAAAAAATGGCGTCGGTGGGAAAACCGTAAAATGCGTTGAATAGCAGTGAGTTACAAATTATTGAAATAGGAGGAGAAATCGACAGAGAGCTTCTGATAGCTGTCTTTTTTAGGACGACCATTTCTATCTCTTCTGCTTTGCGAAGGCTCTTCATTTATCGGAATGGCTGAATCGATGACCCAGCCGTAAACAGTCTTGAAGGGATACTTCTGCACACTTCGAGCAATGCTTGAAGATGATCTGTGCCATTTGGCGGTTGGACAACTGAGGAAAATCTTTGCGCAGCTTTCTGGCAGCACTCCAAGCAAAAAGCTTATCGTCCCTTTCTTGAGCAGGTCGCCTTTTGGCGAAGACCGCCTTCCCTTGCAAAAGCAGCCAAGCTTCTGTGAGCAAAGGAGCGACATACAGACCTTCCCGCTTTACCTCCTTGTCATTCGATGGCATCATCTTTCAGCCGTCCCTTATGGACTAGCTTCAACCAATCGACAGGCAAGGCAGTCCGAACAGTCTTGCCATATTCCGAGTAGAAGGAATGAACTGCAATTCTTCCCTCTTCAAAACAGTTTTCGAAAAGCTCGAAATACTTCTCAAAATCAGGGCAAAGCCTTTTCTCTTCCTCAAGGCTACCGAGATCGGGGATTTTCAAGCCGAGGACATAATAAGCGGCTCTTCTGGCAGTCCAGCACGTTTCCTTCAAGCATTCGTGCATTTCCTCATCGCTGAGCAGCTCTGGCCTCCACAATGATGCCTGTGGCTTATTTTCTAAGTTGTGCATGGCTGCCCTCCTGATAGTTTTGAAAGATTTTTGATTGAAGTGCTTCGACCATCGTGTGCATATGAGCGCTTGGCAAATGAACGTAATGCCTGGTCATCTGAAGGGTCTGATGGCCGAGCAACTCTGCAATGACCAAAGGACTGTTTTCAATCGTTGCTGCTTGAGAAGCCGCCTGATGACGCAATCCATGGAAAACAAATCCTT
The DNA here is from genome assembly GCA_963700985.1 of uncultured Chlamydiales bacterium. Taxonomy (GTDB): domain Bacteria; phylum Chlamydiota; class Chlamydiia; order Chlamydiales; family Rhabdochlamydiaceae. Next base: position 172,114 of record OY969554.1, on the reverse strand, counting down.
CTATCTCAGCTTTTTGCAAGGCTCTTTCCCAAGCAGATCGGATATCAACAGGCTGGGTGGGATAATTGGGAGATGGAAAGACCAAGCTATCAGCGCGCTGCTGTTTGTATCGTTCTTGCAAAAGCCCTAGCAATAGGCCGGTAATCAAAACAGACCTTGAACGACCATTCTTCGTCCTCTCAAGCAGAATTGTTCCTGTGGGCTCTCCCAACTGAATATTTCTCCATCTCAGCCCCATGATTTCGCCTTTTCGCATACCCGTTCCTAGGGCAAGAGCAACGATCAAGAACAAGTCTTTCGATCCGCTCTCTTGGCATGCCTGCAAAAGTCTTTTTTGCTCCTCATCAGTTAATACCCGCTTTCTACCTTGCGCCTGCTTGGGCTTTTCAATCTTAAAAATAGGATTCTCTCTCATCCACTCCCACTCTTTGACCGCCTTTGAAAAGACATGGGATAAACTGCTCAGATAGCGCACCACCGTTGTAGGAGAGCGGAGCTTTCCGCTTCTAACAAAGCCCGCAAGCAGCTCATCCCTTTTTTCTGCGATTATGCTAGGCCGCACTTGAGCTAACAGCAAATGCCCAAGTTCCTCCTTCCACCAAGTCAGGTGCCGAAGAACATTCTTGGCATTCCGTGGCTTCCCAGGCAGCACCCTCTCGATGTAGAGGTTGATCAGATCCGCAAGGATATGTTTGGTTGCAGGATTCGTGAATTCATACCGGTCATGCTCGATTGCCGATTCCATATCCCTCTTCCATTTTTTCGCGAGAGTCTTCGATCTAAATGATCTATCAAAACACTGACCGCCCTTCATCCGAATACGCACTCGATAGGTTTGGCAATGCCTATGAGTCCTCACGATAATTCCTCTGAGATCATTTTCCGTTTTTCCCAAGCTTTCTTTCTGTTCCATGTTTGCTCCTATTGTTATAGCACGAGTTTAGTTGTAAACGATCGAATTCTATTGCAAATTGTTGGAACGAAAAATGGCGTCAGTGGAAAAAAACTCATTTTCTCTATAGAATTCCTCTCTTTAACGAGGGAAAAAGAATGAAGACTTTGCCGCCATTTCTTAATGGAACGATTGATTGGCTATACAATGGGGCTGAACTTCACCCACTGACAGAAGAACACGTTAAATTTATTACAGAAAACCTTGACGTGCACTATTTATTGCGAGAAGAGTTTTCTAATAGAATAAAGAATGAAATCTTCGATCCATTTGATATATTGAAACATAAGTTCGAAATACTTGTTGCTGTCGCGCAGAACTTACCAAATATCCCAATCCGAAATATCTCTCTTATTTTGTTATTCGAAGACTTGTGTAAATTTATTCCCATCGCACTTTCTGACATCACAGATAAAACCTTATCTCTAATTAATTCAATCACCTCTAAATACACGTGCCTATTTAAAAAGACTCCTCTAAAGAAACTCGTAGAGGCACAAGGTAATGCTGATCCGGTTCGCAAAAACGAATATTTAGCGTGCCTCACTCGACATGAACAGCTTTCAAAAGTGTTTTTTAAATTCGGTTTAAACGACCAAGGACAGCCACGCGCCGAAAATTTTGAAGAAATTAGAAATGACTTATTTGAGAAAAGAAAAATAATCAATGATTACAGAGATCGGGTTGCAGCTCATGTTGACCTCAAAAATCCAGCTTATCAACCAGAATGGAAAGACGTAAAAATCTATATTGACTACCTCGAAGAGGTCATATCTAATCTCTACTTCCTTTCAACATATAGAAGCTATGGCTATCCCCTAGGAGGTGCAGGGATAAAAAGCAAAGAAACAATAGAATGGTTTTGCAAAGGGATAAGCCTCTAAAGACCTCATACTCTTGCGCCACTCGCAAGCCTCTGTATAGATCGCTCAAAACTTAGCTTTTTCAGCTTTCCAGACGGATCTTGAGACTCTAATTTAGACCAATCACTTGGAGAAGCTTGATTTATCCAATTGGACAATTGCTTCTGAAATGTCTGCAACCATTTTGGATGCTGTTGAGAGAGGAAAGCAAACTCCGTAAGCGCTTGATCGGAGAAATCTCCCAGCTGTGTCACTACATACCAGATCCCATAGAGATCTTTGAGCATCTTTGATGAGCTTTTCCGCCTAGTAAAAGTAAGCCCTTTATGGAAGATCCATGCTCCAGGTGAGACGACTTTTCCCGCTTCTCCTGAATAGGTTCGAAATTCCATTGTCGTTTGCAGGCTCAGCGTCAAGTAGCTCAATGGCTGAGCAACAATGCCTGCGATCATGACATTTTTATTCTTATCATCTCGGGTAGCCGAGTCCGTTAAAAACTCGATCTCTACTTCTACACCATCGATCTCTTTCACAAAACTTTCGGTTGCAGGAATATCGACATCTTTGAAGACGTGAGTAAAGCCCGCTTCATTGAGATATTTGGCGATGTTCTTCTTAGAGATCTCAGGAACTCTTCTGGGAATCAACGAGTCGATATCTCGCGTTCCGACAGGAAGATTCTCGAGCTTGGGATCGGCGAGGTAAAGCTTGTAAATAAAAAGAGCAAAACCACCCCCAATAACAACGAACTCACGCCATGGTCCCAGTGACTTTAAAAATTCTGAAATGATTTTATCTTCTTGAGGCTGTTTCATTTGTTCTTAGGGCTTTTGTAGATGCGTTTCAGTTCAGGTGCTCGCTGAGCTATAAATTCTGCTTGTTCTTGTCCTCGCAGGGGAAAATGATAAAGATCTAAAAAGGTAAGGAGAAGAGGGCAAACGCCAATTTCTTTACCGTCCTTCTTATTTTGCTTGATCAGCATCTTATAGTAAGGCTCGATCAACAAAATTTCATATCCTCTTTCTTGTGGTTCTAATTGCAGAGCACTTTCCAATTTCGCTCTAATCGAAGGATCAAGGATATACAATTCTAATCCTTCCAGGTTGGTATTCTTAAGCCCAAACGCTTCGGCTGCTGAATGAAGGGCCAAGATTACGTCTGCCCCAAGTCCAGATTTCTTTAAAGCCTTGAACCATTCTGACTTTCCAGAAAGAGCGGAACGATACGTTCTGATTTTGCATTTTTTCACGATGCTATAATGCTCTAACCAGCTTTCTAGAAGTTCTTTTGGCTTATTAAAGGAAAATCTCTTGGCAGTTCTTACACCTTCAACTTGCAGAAGTCCTTTCAGGACCAGAATATTAAAAACACGTTGAACCAGACCAAGGCTTACTCCCACGTCTTTAGCAACTTCTCTCAATGAGAAGCTTTCTCTAGAAAGTCCTTCTCGAAGCAGCCAATCAAGCACGAGAGAAGACTTGTCTGCATAGACATTCCCTTCTGCTGGATCTTCATTGGAATTTACTAGGAAACGACCTTTCATTGCGATCTCCTTCTGTTCATTATATTACACTGTTCACTATATATTGAACAGACAGAAATATTGAACAGTTGAGACCAAAAATCTATCTCCTCTTAAAAATCTGTTATACATCTGATTTTTAATGATTTAGAGAAAATTGAACCATTCGAAATCTCCGAACAATTCAAAAGTCGCATCATGCTGCGACAATTTCCGTGGACCATTTGTGGACCACTGGCATGCAAAAAAGCGCGATAATTGACGATAGATCGCGGTAGCTGGAAAGGGGCGCTTTCCGCTATGATTTCGGGGAGTTAGCTGCTGGGAAGTGGCGTGGGTGCTGCGGACTCATAATCCGTCGGTCCCTGGTTCAAACCCAGGTTGCCCCACATTTCTTCTCAAGCATTTGAATTTTGGAGGCTTATTTAAATGCCAACTCAGCAAGCTCTGGGATATGGGCTTCCAAATAGTCTATTTCCTTTTAGCATCTCTGATTTTGGAAACAATCGAGACTAAAGTGTCTTTATAGTCTTCTGGAAGAGTGTCTGATTTAGTTACTTCGCTCAAAGAATTACCTTTTATCTTCGTCATTGATGATGCTCCAATTGTGGTTCGTATGCCCCTACAAAGAAAAGCGTGAAATTTTTTGTATAGCCTTCAAAAATCTGTATAAAAAACCCATGAAAATCTGAGCAGCATCGAAAAGAGGGATTACCGGATGATCCGGAAAAAAATTCAATCCATGTGTTCTGTAGAATTGATACGGTTGAGTCATTTGACCAAAAAATGTATAAGCACATTTGAGCATCAAAAAAGGAGCGGTTATGAAAAGAAAAGCATCAGCTATTTGGAATGGTGATCTAAAATCAGGGAAGGGAAGCATTTCCACAGAGAGCAAAACTCTGTCCAATGCTCAATATTCATTTACAACGCGTTTTGAAAATGGAGTTGGTACAAACCCTGAAGAGCTCATAGCCGCAGCTCACTCCGGTTGTTTTTCGATGGCGCTTTCAGCACAATTAGGCGAAGCTGGTATGAAGCCTGAAAAAATAGAGACCATCGCCACTGTTACTCTAGATAAAACAGAAAAGGGATGGACGGTAACTGACATTCTTTTGGAAGTTAAAGCTAAAGTGCCGGGCGCCGATCCTGCTGCTTTTGATAAAGCAGCCAAAGATGCAAAAGAGGGCTGCCCCATCTCTCGCCTTCTGAACACCAAAATCTCTATGAACATCACCCTCGAAAAATAAGAAAAAGTTCTCTTCCTCCATGATTTTGGCGAGGTAGCTGCTGGGTTCATAACGCTTTGAGAGCCCATTTGCAGCGGGAGTGATAATCAACTTACGTCTTGCAAGGCAATTTTTTGAAGAAATACGGCAATAAGAATTAGCATGAGGTAGTTAATGAAAAAGGCATTTGCTATTTGGCTTTGTTTGTTATGTTTCTCCGGTGGCTTTTTTCAAAGCCTGTTTGCTTACGAGCTTGTTGTTGTTTCAATGTTTCGTAACTGCGCTCCCTATATAAAAGAATGGGTAGAATATCACAGGGTGTTAGGCGTGGATCATTTCTGGCTATATGATGATGCTAGCACAGATGACTGGCAGTCGGAGCTTTCCTCGTACATAAAAAGCGGACTTGTTGAAGTATTTTACTGGCCGGCAGAAAAGCCTGATTGGACCGGGGCGCAAATAGCCGCTTTTCAAGACGGTCTAAAACGAGGATTTGGAGTTGCGAAGTGGATTGCTTTATTGGATCAAGATGAATTCATCTTACCTTTGCAGGATAAATCTATCCCTGAGTGTTTAGAAAAAAGGTTTTCTCACGCTGCAGCTGTCTATGTCAATTGGCATAACTTTGGAACTTCGGGAATTACCCTAGCCGCGCATGAGCCCATGCTTTCAAGATTGATCAAGTGCTCTAGCAAAAATCATCCTAGAAATGCTGTAGGAAAAAGTATCATACGGCCAGAGTGTGCAAAAATTGATGCCCTATGGTCTCAGCATTTTTGCTCACTTACAAAGGGTGTTTATGTAAATGGCGATGGAAATCAAACATTCACCTTTAGGGGTGATATTTTAATGTCCAACGATGGTAAAAACCATTCAAAATACATACGGATTAACCATTACGCACATCGCGACGAAAACTACTTTTATAATATCAGACTTCCTAGAGACCCTGATCCTCGCTTAATGCAAGAACATCACAAAGCATTTAACTCGGAAAAAAATTACGGTGTTTTAGATCATCTGAAGGCTTATTATCCCGAAAACTATAATGAATTCTGGAAACCTTTCAGAAGAGATTCCAGAAAATAGCTTATAAATTCGCCATTTGCAAAAGATGCTGGTGCAGCAAAATTTGTCATGAATAGAGAACTTCTAGAGAATCCTGAATCACAAGCATTTTGGCTGATGAAATATCAGCTGCTTCTTGAGATTCAGGACCCTGTCTTTAAACAGGTTGCTATGAGTTTGTTTTAAGGTTGTGTTTCGATTTTTCGTACAATTTCATCAAATAAGTCTGCGCGGACAAAAATGGCATTGCCTTGATATCCCTTGTAATAACCATGAGAGAGCAGACGGAAGCCGTTTTTTTCAAGGAAAGCGCGTAGATCTTTGTATTGCGTCATGCCCTTTCTAAATTCATACAGGTTAGTCTCAACATACATCGCCTTTACTGTGCTTAAAATTTGAGGAGAGCTTTTCAAAACTTGAAGTTCATATCCCTCTAAATCTAACCACATGAAATCAATTCTGCTGTGGTTATTTTCTCTGCACCAATCATCTAATCTTACACAAGGCACCTGAACGATGGGACCTTGGTAATTCGGTCTTGTTTCTTTGGTGGGTGGCAAGATAGAACTTGCACCGTCAAATGCTGGATTATTTTGAACTCCATGACAAAGATAAAAAGTAACTGTCTGATTTCTTTCGCCCAATGCAAAGGGATAAGTTTTTACATTAGCAAGATTTCTTGTCTTCTCTACAAGTTCTTTATAGCGTGTTGGATTTGGCTCAAAACTGATAATTTCACCATTAGGAACCAATTTGACTAAATGAATTGTGTCTCCCCCATCAAATCCACCTGCTTCAAGCAAAACATCATCCGGCTCGATAATTCTAGCGATCAAATCATAACGGCCAGATTGAAAAAGCGGCTCAAACTGTCCTTCAAATTGAAACACATAAGGACTTGTTTCAGCACAAAGAGATCCGACAAACGTTAAAAGTATAAAGGCTATCGATCTAAGCATAAAAATTTTCCTAGCAAACATTTAAAAACTAGAGTGTCTATTGAGAATCTCTCAGATGGAGTAACCGTACTTTAGGGCTAAACTCTGAACCTTCTGAAACAGATCGGAGTCTAACTCACGGTGCAAGTCATCCCAAGAAAATTCTGTGTGACTGCCTTTGGTATTGGTATTTTTTGGCACGCGCTCTTCCGATGGGCGGACGACTTTTTTGCCGAGACGCTTTTCAAATTCATCCCAGAGCTTATCTAGATCTTCCACGCGATAGGTCCACTCTGCGAGCTTCTCAGCTTTCAAATTCCAGTAGTACCAGTATTTAGCACATTTGACGAGGTGTGAATCGCTTATGCGGATTTCAGGAATTTGAGATAGAATGTAATTCCAAAGAGTGTCGATTTTCAGTTGCATATACCGACGAGATAGTGCGCAAAGGATTGCGCACTTGATAGAAGGTGTGAGCAAATCGGTATTTCTCAGGATTCACCCTCCTTTTAGTTCTCTTGGGAGAAGCAGCAAGATACCAGGAACTCACACCATCTTTTAGCATTCTCTCATGTCCAATCTCCAAATCGCTTTCTTGAAGAGCTTTGGCGATGTAGGTAGTTCCGCTACGAGCGCATCCGGTAATCAAAAGAGCGCGCTTCTCTTTTTGCTTGGTTAAAATGAAAACGCAGCATCCGATTAGCGCAAGAGCACACAGAAAATATTTCTTCATTGTCACGCTTAATTAACACTGATTTAGAAAGTTCCGAGAAAAATCTCATCTTGCATTTTGCCTGCGTCAAGTCAAGTAAATGTTTACTCATTTCTCCGTCATGAACTCCATTTTTAATACGCTTGGTGGATAGGCTCTTACAAAAGATCAAAAACAAAATATGCTTAGAATGATAAGCTGCAAGTTTTGAGACAGCTCAGGAAAAGACTGGTTGACACCCCTTAGGATAAAATGGAGAAAAAGTTTCGAAGATCCCTCTTCTTATTCAGGAGGGATTTGCGCCTTGAGGATAATACTGGGCTCATTTTTGCGTTGCACTCTTCAGAATTCGTAATTCCGGCCTTCATTTTTACACCAGAACAGATCGAGACAAATCCTTTTAGAAGTGATCACTGCCTGAAGTTTATGATCGAATGTCTCAAAGATCTCGAAAATCAGCTGAAGGAGAAAAGAGGCAAGCTCTTCTTTTTTAAGGGAAAACCCGAAGCAGTTGTGCGCAAATGTATCCGCGAACTTAATATCGAGGCTTTGATCGTAAATCGCGATTATACTCCCTATAGCCAACAAAGAGACAAAACGCTCGAAAAAACCTGCAAAACGAGCCATATCCCTTTTTATTCTTTTGATGATGCTCTTCTTCATCCACCCGAAGAGACTCTGAAAAAAGACGGAAAGCCTTATACGATTTTCACACCCTATTTTCGCAATGCTTCAAAACTGAAAGTTCTGCCTCCAACGCAAAACCGCGGAGTTAATTACTTTCGCGGATCGATCCCCTTTGCAAAAGACCAGTCGGTCTTTCCTAAACTAACAGTAAAGAATCAGTTGACCGGAGGAAGATCAGAAGCAAGCAAAATTCTCAAAAAACTGGTTGCTTTTAGTAAGTATGGAAAACTGAGAGACTTTCCAGCCGAAGATTACTCAACGCATCTCTCCCCTTATCTGAAATTCACCGTCTACTCCCCTCGCGAAGTTTACGCAGCAATCTGTCGTAATTTAAGTCCGCACCATGAACTGATCCGCTCTCTTTACTGGAGAGACTTTTTTACCTCGATTGCGTTTTTCTTTCCTCACGTCTTTGAAGGTGCTTTCCGATCTAAATTTGATAAGCTCAAGTGGTCTTCTAACCGAAAAGCTTTTCAGCACTGGTGTGAAGGCTCTACCGGCTTTCCAATTGTGGATGCAGGAATGAGAGAGATGAATGAAACAGGCTTTATGCACAATCGTGTTCGCATGATTGCGGCTTCATTTCTAATCAAAGACTTGCACATTAATTGGAGATGGGGTGAAAAATATTTTGCGCAAACTTTACTCGATTACGACCCTGCGGTGAACAATGGGAATTGGCAATGGGTGGCTAGCACTGGATGTGATGCCCAACCCTATTTTCGCATTTTCAACCCTTGGAACCAGCAAAAAAAATTCGATCCAGAATGTGCCTATATTAAAAAATGGATTCCTGAACTTCGCGATTTACCTCCAAAAGCCATTCATGCTTGGTATGCGGAAAAGTGGCATACTGGATGCACATATCCAGCTCCGATGACCGATCATGAAAAAGCGGCCAAAGACGCTCTTGCCGCCTATAGATCTGTCTGAGTCCTCTCACACTGGTAGGCCTAACTCCGCTTGAACTTAAGAACTAATATGCGATAGGTAAGTGTGTAAATAACCCATTAAGTTCGTTTGGAGTTAATATCGCTATATCGGCTCTGGTTGCGGGCCGAAAAGTCAATATACCCATTGAAGTTTCATAGTCTCTATTAAGCGACAGATACCTCTGATATGCCATTACCACACACATACGATTACTCCACATCGATCGTTCTTGTGCCTTTGCCCAGATTTTTTCGAGACGTTCTGGGTTATGGCGTATTTTTATTCCAAGGCTAGTGATGATCTCTCGGACCATCGTGTCTGTGTCCGGCTCATTTTCTTTTTCGTGGACAAGCGGCCCACAAAACTCTGCTATGATTTTAGCTGCTGATGGTTTAATTCCTGATGCCATGATAGATCTCCCTTTAATCTGCAAAACAGTCTGCCAGATTGCGCAATAATAAAGAAATTGAACATAGAGTTCGCAGTAGCTGGAAAGAAGCGATTTCCCATATGATTTTGGGAATAGTTAAGGGATGATCACAAGATGAAGCAAAGTGAGCGACCAAAAATCTCCATATACATTGCGATGAGCATTGACGGCTATATTGCCCGAAAAGACGGAGGCCTTGATTGGCTTGAGTATGGGCATACAGGTGATGAAGATTACGGCTTCAAGAAATTTATGAATAGCATTGATGCATTGATTCTGGGCCGAAATACCTACGAAGTAGTTTCTGGGTTTGATAAATGGCCTTATGAGGGCAAAAGAGTCACTGTGCTTAGCAATACATTAAAGGCGGTTAGGAAGGAATCTGAGCTGTTTTGCGGACCACTAACTCAATTGGCATCTAAACTTCATTCTGAAGGCGTCAAACATGCTTGGGTGGATGGAGGAATCACTGCCTCTAAGTTTTTAGAGTCTGGTCTCGTAGATGAAGTTACAATATCCATAATCGCTATGACTTTGGGAGCAGGAATTCCCCTCTTTAGCAAAATGAGTAGCGAACATAAATATCGTCTTCTTTCTACACAATCCTATCCAAGCGGTTTAGTACAATTGAAGTATCAAGTTATTCAGGAGGATTTATGAGAAGATGTTCTACCAATGTAAAATTGTTCTTATTCTTCATGCTGATGGGAGGAAGAGCACTGTTTGCCAGCATTTCAACTCCTTATTGAGATAAAATTGAAGCGGTGATTTTTGATTGCGATGGCGTGCTGGTGGATACGGAGTATTTAAAATTTCTCGCTTGGCAAGATGCATTAGCTAGCGAAAACATCCCCTTCACGATAGAAGAATATGCACCTGTTGTCGGGCATAGCTCAAAAAACATTCTTCTCATGATCGAAAAACTTAAAAACATTGAGATCCCAGAAGAAGTCATCGAATTGAAAAACGCAAAATATCGCGTCTTGCAAAAACAAGGGGTTCCTCCCATTCGTGAAATGATCGCGTTTGCCAACTATTTTGCTGAAAACAAACGGAATCTAGAGATTAAGCTTGGTTTAGCCTCTTCTGCTCCCACAGAAGAAATTCTCCAAAACCTGCAGCAAATTGGCTTGGAAAATTGTTTCGATTTAATCATTTCAGGTTCTGATGATCTAGATAACTACACGGATGCTCAAGGGAAAAATAAACCCAAGCCCTACATTTACATCGAAGCAGCCAAACGATTAGACGTACCTGCTTCTAAATGCTTAGTGTTTGAGGATACTACTGCTGGGATTGAAGCCGCAGCCTCAGCTGGAATGATTCCTGTAGCTGTCCCCAATTAATTCACTCTGGATCAAGATTTCTCAAGAGCCACTCAAGTTATCCATTCTTATGAAGACTTGCCATTGAACGAAATTCATAAAGATTAGGAAAACCAAACTTCAATGCCAAATCAGGCAATATGGGTTAATTAACAGTCAGTTTTTCATAAATCATTGATAATAAAGAGTTTAAACAAACTTCTACAAGTTTTAATAAACAAGACCTTTATTAATAAAGATTTTAATTGAATTTAATTCAATTTCAGCCTAAAATTATTACAATAATTTTAATAACTTTCAAATAAGAGGATAATACAATGTCAGCAAGCACAGCAATTGGCGCATATAGACCCCTTCCACCTGAAGCACTGTATAATATCTATGAGTTTTTAGATGAACAATCACTGGCCAGATCAGAAGGTGTATGCAAAGACTGGCATTTACAGATTACCTCTCAAGATCACCACACGTGGCGCATCTTCTGTCGAAACACACACTTGTATACTTTTCCCTCACGTGGAGAGCTTTCTGCCGAAATGGAAGGCTTAAGCACAGAAGACGCCACGTGTGCAGCACTCGCTTCAGTTTTTGGTGCTACGCGAACATTCGATCTTATTTTTGGATACGCCGATGAAAACTACAAGGAACTTGCGCATGTCATTCATGGGACGGTCATATTAGATCCCTCTAACGTTTATATAAATATACCTGGCAAACAAGGCCTTCTTGCAAATCTACCTTGGGGAAGAAGCGAAGAAGAACCATTTATCCCGGTAACAGTATACAATCAAGAAAGTCTGGATATAACCGTACGTAAAGCCGAAGAAGGAGACGTAAAGGCCGCAATGCGTCTGCGTGGAGAATGGCATTATGATTATCCGAAAATTCCTACAAGAAAATTTCCTAAATCTCTACCTCTTAGACTCTTTTACAAGCGCGATGGCAGCTTGAAAAATCATGGAGACGTGCTTCAGCTTGATTATAAAGGCAAGCGCGTGCAACTCCAGTGCGATTTTAATGAACGCATGAACTATACCGACACCAGAGAGTTTCAAACTTATGCTGAGGCGATCACCTACAGAATCGACGTTTCAATGCGTAATTTCAGTCATGTAACGCAAAGTAGGATCAATGGCGCGCGCGACGCAGCCATGGCTGAAACTCGCACCTGGATCCCCTCAGAGGCACGCAGCTAGTTAACTTCAAGCGCCGCTCTTCAAGGGGCGGCGCTTTCCTTTTCTTAAATCAACATTCCAGATCAGCGTCCCAAATCCTTTCTTATTGCGCTTATATCCAATTTTTAAGATACCCCAATTGAAAAGCTAAACTAGGAAGGTGATATGCCTCGTAAAAAAAAGAAAGAACCCTCTGAAGATCCTAAGCCTCTTAATTTTGATCATGCTGAAAAAACAGGGCCAAGCGATCGTTTAAAAAAGCCATTCTTGACGCCAGAAGATCAAAGGGGCGATACAGAAGATTATCAATACTACGAACAAGAAGAAGCTCTTAGCCCAGAAGAAGCTAAAAAACGCAAAGAAGAAGGAACCTTCTAAGATTCTTAAGAAAAAACTTTTAGGCTTTTACGCATATAGAAAGCGTCGTGCGGACCATAGAGTTTTTCAACGAATCCAATTTGGACATAACCAAGTTTTTCATAAAAACCTCTCGCTTGGTATGAGAGTGTTTCTAATTGAGAATGGGTGCAGCCGTGTTTGATGCCCTCTGCTTCTGCAGTCTGCATCAGCTTTTTGCCGTAGCCCTGCTTTCTTAGATGTTCAGTCACCCAGATCGTATCTATGCATAGCAAGTGGATTCCAGGCCGCATCCAAGCCACTACTCCGCCCAAAACTTTTTGATCTTCATCCTTAAAACTGACTACAAAGTCGATATACTTTTTATAACCAAAAAAGGGAGCATTGAATTCTGATAGACCCTTGGTGATGGCTTCTATTTCTTCTTCATGATTTTGATAGCTAACAAGCATTCTAAACTCCTGTTTCCTCTAGATTGGCAGCGATAAATAGGCTGACCTTTAGAGAATTGTCATCCAATTCTCATTTCTGCGCTTGGGATTTTGCATATCGCTTAGATCGATAGAATATTGATATCTGAGAGCATTGTACTTTTCATTGATATCAACGATTTGCATTCCGAGTCTGTCTAAAATTTGAAATGATCGTTCGTTATCTATTCTCGCTGTTGCTACGATTCTTTCTAAGGGTTTGCCTTCTAAAGTATACCCTTCTTTAACGGTAGCTGGAGCATATTCTTTTAACACAGCATTGACAGCCTCGGTTCCAAACCCCCTCCCCCAATATGCAAGATGAAAGAGATAGCTAATCTCTGCCTCGCCTGGTAAGTCTCCATGACTTAAACTTACTAGCCCTAAAAAAGCACCCGTGGCTTTTTCAAAAACCAGCAAATTAGAATAGGGATCATTTGCTCGCCAACGAGCGTTCCAGACATCATTAGTACGCTTACATACCTGCTCTTTCGTCCTTGTCTCTCCATTTAAAAGTTTCTGCATGACTATTGGATCACCATATAAAGCAGATAGCCGCTCGTATTCCTCTTCGGAAGGAAAAATAGATCTGATGTGCAGTCGCTTTGTATCAATCGTGACTGATAGCCCTTTCTCATCGTTTGGGAAAAATTTGACCTCTGCATTTCCCGAATAGATATGCGCGCTTGAAACAGATTTAACAGCTAAAGACATAAATCCTTCTCGGATAGGCGAAAAAGCTACCCGAGGAGTTTTTAAGGGTCAAGATGACTTTTGCATATAAATTAGGCGGCTTTTCGTTTGCCCTTTGTCTCTTTTGAAGTGCTACTTAAAACTTTACGATTCAAAAAATCGATAATAAGCGTGGCGATTTCATTTCCATGGGTTTCTAGAGCAAAATGCCCTGTATCAAGCAGGTGAATTTCTGCATCAGGCAGATCTCTTCGAAAAGCTTCGGCGCCAGGGGCAATAAAGATTTCATCGTTTTTTCCCCACATAGCTAATAGCGGAGGCTTATACTTACGCAAAGCCTCTTGCCATTTAGGATAGAGCGGCAGGTTATTTCGATAATCGTAGAAAATATCCAACTGAACATCGCTATTATCTGGCCTGTCCATCAAGCTTTGATCATGTTGCCAGCCATCTGGACTTACCTTTGCCAAGTCTGCTGGACGCACACCGTTTTCATACTGCCAACGTGTCGCCTTCATGCTGGTAAGCCAGCGGATTGCCTCACGTTCTTTATTTGCAGCTGTTTTCCAATAAGATTTCAGACCATCCCAAAATTTACCTAATCCTTCTTCGTAAGCATTCCCATTTTGTGAAATGATCGCTGTAATCTGTTTTGGATGTTTAATGAAAAGCCTAAAACCCACAGGGGCACCGTAATCAAACACATAGATGGCATATTTATCTATTCCAAGGCTAACCAGTAGCTTGTCTATGAGATTGGCAAAATTATCAAAGGTGTATGCGTATTTCTTATGATTTGGATTCGCGCTATGTCCAAAGCCAGGATAATCGGGGGCGATAACGTGATAGTTTTTGGCGAGCTTAGGGATAAGATTGCGAAACATGTGAGATGAGCTGGGAAAGCCGTGAAGCAGAAGAATTACAGGCTTATCTTTTTCTCCCGCCTCTCGATAAAAAATGTCCATTCCATCGATGCTTTTGGTGTGATAAAGCGTTTGTGGATAACTCGAAAAATTCATGTCTTGTTTAGTTTTCATATTTCTACCTCGATCTGTTTCTTTGCCTATATGTTTTTCGAATTTGCGCCGTCAACAGAAAACATAGCTTAAGAGGATGAACAATATGAAACAAAGAGCCTAATCTCGAGCAGCTTTCTTTTTTAAGTTAATTAAGCAGGGTCAGAATCTTCTTCAAAGCGCACGCTTTTGCTAAAAACCTTGAACATGAGGAAAAAATGCACGCCACGTTTTTCAATGTAGATAGATCCATCCATTTCCCAAGTTTCCGCAAGCCAATCTACGACTGTTTTTGTAGTGCCAGAGACAAAATCCAACACATCTTGCGGATTTTGTTCTTTAGGACCACTTGCCTGAAATTTCAGCCATTTGAGATGGGAAAAATCTTGAAACGGAAGCTCCATGATTTGGATATTCGACTGACCGCCATCCTCTATTAATGCTTCTGCAAAATTCCTCAAGATAGGATGCGAATGCATGACAAGCCACTGGCATTTATTATTATCTCTTACAACTTCTAAAGGGCAGATCGGGAAGTTTATGCTGAATTGTCTGGCCATGCGTTTGGCAAAACCTTCTAGACAATCCGAGAGAAGAAATGAGCGCATGGCGCACGTGACATTAGGGTGGTTTTCAAGATGCAGGTTATAACGGGCTAGATTAAAGGCGCCCTCAGGAATCTCAAAACACTTAACTATGTCCTGTTCCCAAATCTTTTCGCTGAGTCTTGAGGTCAGCTTTTCGCCAGGTAGGCTTTCTTCTTTTGATTTTGTCAGCATCGAGAAAGGGAAGCTGGCAGCTGGCTCTAAAGCGGCTAAAGCAAGCATATTCTCATTCGAGTCTTCAAGCTCAAAATTCGGCTCTAAAGAATCTGCCCATTGAACAGCCTTCGAAAAAAAGAGATAAGGGGGCATGCCGAGTTTAACACACTTCTCGAACAGAAAGTCTCTTCCATATAGAGCGAAATAAAACTGCCGCGGAGTTATCTGGCGTGTTTTTTCTGCCGTGGCAGCGCGGCAAAGCGCTTGAATTTTATCACATCTTTCAATGAGAGCAGAGGGATTGCCAAGATCATACTTCTTAAAAATGGTGACACACTTGTCTTTCAATCCAGACCAGCAAAAGAGTTTCAGGACAGATTGAGGAAGCGGAAAAGCTGCTTGTGGGAGTCCCAACAAATGCTCCCATTGACCTTCCAGTTCATCGGCAGTGCGACGGACGATCATGTTTTGCTTAATAAAATCTTTTTCTTGATCAACTTCGCAAAGATGGTATTTCTTCTGCTTATCTTGAAAGAGAATAATATTCTCATCATGGCCGTCTTCGCGTCCACGAAGAAGGCCTAGAATCGCATGTAAAGCTATTTCAATAACGCTAATACTCGTTAGTTGTTTAACTGCGCGCACATCATATGTAATTGCATCGCAGAGTGTGTGCGAATCATGAATATAATGCTGCACCACCAAACCGCTTGGCAGACGCTGGGTGGGAGCCACGCTGGAGCTACCTAAAGCGTGCATCATTTCATAAGCTGCACAGTTTGCATTTAGATGTCTTGGTTTGTATTTCCTCATATTGGCAAGTTTGCCTGTGCGCAGCTCTGGAAGAGCCATGATTTTAGCTATTCGTTCACTCCCCTCTCTAAGCACAGCGATCTTAATGACTGGCTTAATACGCACTATGTTGGCGCCCTCAAATTTTTTCTGCACATTTACTAAGGAAGGATGTAAAGGCGTGCATTCTGGATTTGGATGCCGTGAAGTCATTTTAAGGGTGTGTAGTAGAATAAGCTGTTTCTCATAATCGCTTAAGTGGTCTTGCGTGAGCTCAAGACAGACCGCTCTTATGTGTTCTACGCGCAAAAAAAAGTCTGATGGGTATAAGGGGTTGAAAATACCATGCTGCTTTAAAAGTGTATGCGTTTCATCATTAAGAAGAGCGGCGAACTTCTTGCCTATTTGAGCGAGCACGCACTGAGCTTTCAGGATTCCCCCGCTCCACTTCCCAAAATGCGAAGTTTTCGTAAGTGCGCATAAATCTACGGCATCGCAAAAACTTAAAACGTTGCAATAGCTTTGTCTTCCCAATCTGTGAATAAATGAGCTCATAATGCAACTATTATATACCACTTTCATACTAAAAACCAATCCAATATTATTAAAAAATTCTTTAATTAATAACTGGAATTCTAATATAGAAAGATCGAAGGGGGTCATTTATGGAACAAACTCAAAAGGCTGTTAATCAAGAAGAAAGGCTGCGCATAGTAAAACTCGTACGGCGCTGGGCCGGGGCTACTACGGATGCAATTTTAGATCCGGCTATGCAAATGTTTTTTTTACCCAATATCGATGGGTTCATCGCCTATCGATTAGAGTCTAATTCAGCCATCGTCTTTGGTGAACCAACCTGTGCAGAAGCAGATCGCCCCCTTCTAACTCAAGCTTTTCATCGTTTCATCGAAGAGCAAGGCAAAAATGTAATTTATATCTCTGTTTGTAAGGACTTTGCCTATTGGGCAATTGAAAATGGCTGCAGTACGCTGGTCGAATTCGGAAAAGCGCTGGTTTTAGATCCGACGCATGATCCCATGAAAGAGAGCGGCAAACATGGGAGTTTAGTGCGCAGAAAAGTGCGCTCTGCAATTCGCGATAAGGTGCTTGTGCAAGAATATCTCTCACATGAACCCAGCTTAAGGCAAGCAATGATAGACGTGGGAGATAAGTGGCTAAGCGCAAGACGCGGCACACAGATGCATATTTCCAATATTCACTTGTTCGAGGACGTGGAGGGCAAGCGCTGGTTCTATGCAAAACAAGATGAAAAGATTGTTGGAGTCGTCTGTCTAAATGAGCTGCAAAAGCATCAGGGCTGGCATCTAAATCACCTGATGATGATCCCCAATGCTCCGCACGGAACCTCGGAACTACTCGTTACCACGGCACTCAAGACAGTAAATAATGAAGGCTGTCGCTATGTCAGTTTGGGGATTGTAACGCCTAAAAAACTCGGCGTAATGATCGGCCTAAACGGATTATCCAAGTGGATTGCGCATATCGGATTTAGAATTGCAAGAATCGTGGCAAGGCTCGATGGATTGAGTGCATTTTGGGGAAAATACAATCCTCAAGAACATCCTACTTACATCCTGTTCTCTCAGAAAAACATTGGGATTCGCGAAGTCGTCGGCCTTAAGAGGGCTCTAGGCGGAAATCCTAATAAAATTCGCAAAGCCGGATAAGTTCAAAAGAACTCTCTTCATTCCTTGCTTGCTTTTATATACGTATACGTATTATATTGATGCGTATAAGAAGAACCAGGAGAATTTATGTTCAAGCCAAATTTAGGTTTTGTACTTTTGTTCGTTGAGGATCCCCTACAAAGCGGGGCTTTTTATAGCCAGATTTTGAACCGAAAGCCGTTAGAAGAAGCACCTACCTTTGTGATGTTCGCACTTGAGAATGGGGTCATGCTTGGTCTCTGGTCACGAAAAACCGCAGAACCGACAGTAATTGCTACTGGAGGCGGATCGGAAATTGCCTTTGGCGATGAAAATGTAGACCTAGTGTATAAAAAGTGGACAGATCTCGGCATTCCCATGGCGCAAGAACCAACCGATATGGATTTTGGCCGTACGTTTGTAGCACTTGATCCCGACGGACATCGAATTAGAGTCTATCGATTGAAGGAGGAGCATTAATGTATTGGGTAGCAGTGGCAAGCCGAGAACATGTTAAACGAGGCGTAGCTGAAGGGATTGCCCAAGTCTGTCATGGAAAGCCTGGGCCATTAAAATTGATGAAGCCGGATGACTGGCTTGTTTATTACTCCCCTACTGAGCAGTTTGGAGAAAAGATGCCTTGCCGCAAGTTTACCGCCATTGGGCGCGTAAAGCCCCGAGAACCTTATCAGCACATCATGAGCCCAGACTTTATTCCTTGGCGCCGCGATATCGCATTTTTGAGCTCTCAGGAAGCTCCCATAGAGCCTTTGATTGATCAGCTTACCTTCATCCAAAATAAACAGCGCTGGGGCTTTCCCTTTCGGCGCGGCCATTTTTCCATCTCTTTAAGCGATTTTCGTTTGATAGCATCCAGCATGGAGATTCTTATTCCATGAGCCGAACTGTTAATTTCAAAGAGATCAGTGTTCACCCTTCAGCTGAAGAGAGCCCGGGGTTTCTGCTCTGGCGTGCTAGCACCTTATGGCGTAGAGCCATCGAAGAAGTTTTAAAACCGTTGGGCCTCACGCATCCGCAGTTTGTGGTGCTGGCCAGCACCGGTTGGCTGACAAGAGAGGGCAAGAGAGCAAGTCAGGTGGAGATTGGAAGGCAAGCGGCGCTCGACCCCAATACCACCTCACAAGTATTGCGCAGCCTACAATCCAAAGGATTAATCGAACGGCCGCATATGGCTAATGAACGAAGTAAACACCCCATCCTTACCGCAGCTGGAACTAAGAGCTTAGCTAAGGCTTTACCCGCAGTTGAACGTGCAGACGCAACGTTTTTTGGCACAGTCAATCTAAAAGAATCGAAAATTCTTAAAGCGCTGCAAATACTCGCCCAAAGCGCTTCTTCTTAAGTCTATTTTTTTATCGGAGAGCTTTTCTTCGACGCACGATTTTGCTTTTAACTTTTCTGACAATTTTTCGTGCGACACGGCTTCGCGCAGTTTTCTTAGCGATGCGTTTGGCTTTTTTAGCTGCAGGACTCTTAAGAGCTTTTTCAATGCCTTTGCGGTAATCATCCGCTTTATGGCTAAGCGTCTTGTATGTCTGACGTATCTCTTTTTGTAATTTTTTAGCCGCAGGACTTTTGAAGGCTTTTTCGACGTTGTGGCGATAGTGGCCTGCTTTGCGTTCAAGTTTCTTATATTTCTGGCTCACTTCTTTTTGCAGTTTCTTGCCCTTTTCTGTGCCGAATATGAATGTGGCAGCCGCTCCTAAAGATCCACCGATCAATATCCCTTCTAGAAAGTCGACGTATGAGTGTTTAGATTTGAACATATTGACTCTCAGTGTTTAAATTTTTTCCAAAGTTGAATCCCTGTTGCAACCCAATTTACCACGTCACCAATGGTATTTTCATGGCTATGGACTTTTTTCTCAAAGCGCCTGACAGTCTCAGGTTCGTCGATGTTATGATCCTCTAATATCTCACCTACGCGAAGGATCGCTTCTCCAATCGCATTCATCGGCGCTTTCTCTTTTCGGGTGGCCAAGAAGAAAACCAGAGCGCCAAGTCCTACCGCTCCGCCAATCAATAGCCCTGTAAATAGCTTCGAATCTTTATCTTGATTTGACATATGGCCTATCTGGTTATCTCTTTTTTTACTTTTTGAAACAGTCGGATTCCATCTGCAACACATTCGACAATTTCAGAGAGTTTGTCACTCCCCTTCTTGTGTCCGCTTCCTTCCTTCATCGCATAGAGTGGATGGAAAAGAACATCGAGCCCTTCCGCCTTCTTTTTAATATCTAGAGTGAGTTTGTCAACGCTATGAATTAAATGTGCACTTGGCTCAGCAATTCCTTCCAAAGTCTTGTGAATATCTGTAAGGATGCGATCGGTCTTCTTCAGCGTTTTACGTGTATCTTGAAGTGTTAGGATCAGAAAAACTACCAGGACGACAAACGCAAGAGCTATTGCTCCCACGATGATTTCCATAATCATTTTTCAACCCTCTCCTTTAAACACCACTCTATTTTTGATTATGAAAACTAATAATTAATTTGTAAATACAAAACTGTTAATAATTGTTATTAATTTCATAAAAGAAAATAAATTTAGATATAAAACACTCTTACGGCAAAAGAAGTCTATAATTGTCCAGATTTGACTCGGAGGCGAGAACTTATTCTTCAAAAAAAGATGGATTTGTTTATCCTGTCTCGAAGCACTCGAAAACTGAGAACTTCTTTAGAGCAGGCAGGTTAGGACTCATGATTTTACAGAAAGAATTTTACTTCATTCGGCATGGGCAAACAGATCACAATATTTCTCTAAAAGATCCCAAGGAAGATCACCCTTCGGAAACTCCCTTGAATGAAACGGGAAGGAAGCAGGCAAAATTGATCGAGCCTACGATCTCTTTATTGCCAATTCAAACGATCTGTTCGAGCCCACTCAAGCGTGCGCAAGAGACCAAAGAGATTATTAGCTCAAAGTTAATCGTTGATCATCATGAAATCCATGATCTCGGTGAGTGCTCTATGCAAATCTGGAATGAGATGTCTCATCTGGGTATGTATACTTCCCTGCCGAAAGAAGGCGCCGCACGTCAATTTATGGATCGAGTCCGAAATGGCCTTAACCATGCTCTTTCACTGCCGGGCCCAACGCTAGTTGTAGCGCACGGTGGAGTGCACTGGGCAATTTGCTGTTTAATGGGCATCGAAGAACATGCGTGGGCGATCGACAATTGTGTGCCTGTGCATTTTTCGTTTGAAGAAACAGGCAAATGGATCGCTCGAAAACTCTCTTGAGGCTGTATGTTTAACGCTTTTGTCCCTTACCGCGACCTTGAGACCGAGCTGGAGGCCTTTGCTGCATATCCCTCTCGCGAAAAAAAGCCGGCCGTAATTCTCTGTCATGCTTGGAAGGGCCGCGATGATTTCATCTGTCAGCAAGCAAGGCAGATTGCCAATTGGGGATATGTCGGATTTGCCCTAGACATGTATGGCAAAGGTGTTTTAGGAAAATCCGCAGAAGAAAATGCAGCCTTGAAGAAACCATTCGTTGAGGATCGAAAACTCCTGCAAAGACGCGTTTTAAAAGCCTTCGAGGTAGCACGCCAACTCCCCTATGTCGATGCAGATCGAATTGCTGTGCTAGGTTATGGATTTGGCAGCATATGCGCACTTGACCTTGCCCGTAGCGGGGTAGATTTATTAGGTGCTATTAGTGTGTATGGACACTTTGAGCCTCCACACCCTTCACTTGTCCAACCTATTAAAGCCAAAATTCTCATTCTGCATGGATATAACGACCCTATCACCCCACTAAGTGACCTGCTTGCTTTTGAAGAGACTTTAAACCGCGCTAAAGTAGACTGGCAGACCCACGTTTTTGGCGGAGCGATGCACGCTTTTGCCACGCCAGGTTCCAACGAACCTGCCGCAGGCATCCTTTACCATCCCGTTGCAGCCAAGCGCGCGCAGCTTGCCATCCATAACTTCTTAGATGAAGTTTTCACCGCAAACTAGATCTTGACAGCTTAGACTCCTCTTGCTATTTCGTTGAAGAAAGAATAGGAGGCATTATGGGTTACATCACTGTCGGAAAAGAAAACAACCAAGACATCAAGCTTTTTTACAAAGATTGGGGCAAAGGTCAACCCATCGTTTTCAGTCATGGATGGCCCCTTAGCGCCGATGCTTTTGAAGATCAAATGTTTTTCTTAGCTAACAAGGGATACCGCTGCATTGCCCATGATCGTAGAGGACATGGACGCTCTAGCTCGACATGGAAAGGAAACGACATGGATACCTATGCGGATGATCTCGCAAAGCTAGTTAAAGCTCTGAAATTGAAGGACGCCATCCACATCGGCCATTCCACTGGCGGTGGAGAAGTTGCGCGCTATATCGGCCGTCACGGCACAAAAAACGTGGCTAAGGCTGTTTTAATCAGCGCCATACCACCACTCATGCTGAAGACAGCTGCCAATCCAAATGGAACACCCATGAAAGCATTTGATGACATTCGTGCTGGCATGCAAAAAGATCGCTCGCAATTCTTCAAAGATCTCAGCGCCCCATTTTATGGCGCCAATAGACCAGGATCTAAGGTTTCACAAGGCTTGCGCGATTCATTTTGGATGCAAGGAATGCTGTGTGATTTCAAAGGAGCCTATGATTGCATTAAGGTTTTCTCTGAAACAGATCACACTAAAGATCTTAAAAAATTCGATATACCAACGTTAATTTTGCATGGTGATGATGATCAGATTGTGCCAATTCGAGCATCCGCCATGCTCTCTTCAAAATTGATCAAGGGCGCAGAATTAAAAATCATCAAAGGCGCACCGCATGGCATGTGCTCAACCCTCAAAGATCAGATCAACGAAGAGCTGCTCGATTTCATCCAAGCTTCAGCTGTAAAACATCGTAAGGCTAGCTAATGATGATTCAACCAATCGGCCGTAAAAGATGGGCAATTGCTGAAGGATATATCCCTCCCTCTGGTCATGCCACAACCAAAGAACTCGAAAGCCATGAGACTGTGTGTATTTTGAATACATCCCATCAAGATGCACATGTTCAAATCACAATCTTCTTCGCAGACAAAGATCCGGTTGGACCTTATAAAATTGTTGTTCAAGGACTAAGAACCAAGCACATTAAATTTAATGACCTGAAAGACCCTCAGCCCATTCCTAAAAGCACCGATTTCGCCAGTCTAATCGAATCGGATGTCGACATAGTCGTTCAACACACGCGGCTAGACTCGCGCCAAGCTGAAAACGCGCTCATGACCACCATCGCCTACTCCAGCAATTAGAGTAAAACGCACTCTTCACAGAGGTCTGCGATATCGACAATACGGTAAAAATAACGACTGCTTAGATAGAGCATCGGAGACTGGACCCAGATGAAATAGAATAGGTGAGATCCCATAGCCCTTTGGAACAGAAAGAGAGGCGATTTTAGTTTTCATCGCTTCGATCACTTCAAGGCCTAACTCACGACGGCGCATTTTAACTTCACAGACAAAAAGAGTATTGGAATGTGTTTGAATCAGATAATCAATTTGACATCCCTTTTTTCGGCCACTGGCTTTTTGAAAATAGGGATTATCGATGACGATATCCTGAGCATGAATTCCAAGTGCTCTGATAAAGAAGCGATCTATTTTTCAGCAGAAGATTTTCGAGTTGGAAGCCAAGCATCGGCTCCCATCCAGGTAAACTTGAAAGCGGGACTTCTAAAAACGATCCTTGTTCAATTTTTGTACAGGTTGGGTTCGATATAATGGATGTAAAAGCGAAGATAATTATCAGAAAGGCGATACAAAGTCGATTTTCCTGGCTTGCCTGTTTTTAAAGACCAATCTGGGTGTTTGCTAATAAACCCGCAAATTTCAAGAGCCTTAAGATGACTGACTGAATGTGCCGCTCGGAGAATAAGCCATCGCTTTTTGCAGAGCTAGCTCGATCCTTCATGCCTTGACTTAATACTTGTAATAATTTTCTTATAGATCTCTCCTCTTGAGCTGAAAAGATCATTGAAAATCCGATCAAATTCATTGACTAAAAGACCATTTTTCTCAAAACAAAGGCGTTTAATATTCTCATCAGCACTTTGATGCGTCTGAATCTGCTCTAGATACCAAGGCACTCCACCAGTCACACTAAGAATCTTAAAAAAATCGAGATCTGATCCTTTGAAGCCCTGGAGATTCAGTAGTTCTCTGCATTGTGGAATGGACAATTCTGTAAGCTCTAGATAAAGAGAGACCCGTCCAAAAAATGCTGTGCTATTGATAATGTTTTTATCGATCCAAGTTGAAATAGAGCCACATAAAATAAGCATAACAGATGGATGATTTTGCAAGACAAGGTCCCACCAAACTTTCAATTTGGAGATAAAAGTTGGATCTTTCGAACCCATCCATGAAATTTCATCAAAAAGAATGACAGTGGGTTTCTCGGTAAGATGTCTTGAAAGATGCGCAAAAGCATCGCTCCAATCCGAGAAAGCTAAAAGGAGGAAGATGAAACAAAGTCGTCAATTGGTGTGCAAATGCATCACGCTGATCTTGAGCCGTTACCCCTTTAACTGGGGCCAGCCCACTAAAAGACAAGAACACTTTACCCTTTCCGAACTCTTCAGCAAGGCGACTTTTTCCTATCCGACGTCGCCCCTTAAGGACAGCAAGCAGGCCCGATCTAATTTAGATAGGTCTTCCAGTCTTTTTAGCTCGTTATCTCTTCCGACAAATGGTTTCATATTTGCCTATCTTAAATGAGCAGGATGTTTACGTCAAATCATCCTGCTCAAAATCGACATTTGTTAGTTTTGAGCAGGATGATTTTTTAAACATCTAATAATCAATCATTTAAAAATATGTCAAATAGCCACGAATGTCATTTTTGTCGCGATAACGTGAGATCATTCTGCAAAATTTTAATAAATACACCCATCAAGTTCATCTGGGAGTTTCTGTAAATTATATTTTTATCAGGCTAGATCGATGGAGATCATGGCGCAGAGGAGGGTGACGGTGACGAGAGAGAAGCGGAACATCTTGCGCGCCCAGATCTTATCATTGGCGCATTTGAAGCCTTTGATGGAGAGCCAGAGCCAGGCGATGCCAAGGAGAGCTGCCACGGCGAGGTAGGCGTATCCGGTGTAGCCAAACACAAAGAGCATAAGGGCGGCAAGAGTAAAGGCAATGACATAGAGCAGCATGTGAACCTTAGTGTTATGCATGCCCTTGACGATGGGAAGAACAGGAATGGAGGCTGCGGCATAGTCTCCCATCCGGTATATGGCAATCGCATAAAAGTGCGGCATTTGCCACAGGACGATAATCGCAAAGATGATAAGCGCGCAGGCATCCACGCGGCCGCTCACAGCGCAATACCCAACAACAGGGGGCACGGCGCCGGCAATGCTGCCAATCAAGGTTCCATGACGCGTGCGGTATTTCCAGATGCTATACCAGAAAACGTAAACTACGAAGCCTGCGAGTGCGATGAATGTGGTTAGCAGGTTTGTAAATAGGGCCAAAATGAATGTGCCGAGCAAGCCAAGCACTACGGCAAAAATAAGCGCATTTCGAACTGAGATCAAGCCTTTCACAAGCGCGCGGCTTTGCGTTCTTGTCATCTTTTTATCAGCATATCGATCGAGATAATTATTAAAGACGCATGCTGATGCGATGATGAACGATAAACCTAAAAGTGTGGCAAGAAAGAGCTTCCAATCGAAATGCCCTTTGGAAGCGAGCGCGAATCCACCGGCTGCGGTGATGGCATTGCCGTAGATGATTCCTGGCTTGGTCAACTTATAATAGTTTTTGATCGTACTAATACATTCCCCTACAAATTACGCTTCATTAATGCGTCCATATCCATCGTATCCATTACGCGATAATCTAAGTTGTGCATGATCCAGAGAGAACCCAATATAATGATCAAGAGCACCATGAACATAAAAACAAAAATCAGCGTGTTCCAATGCGGTTTTCCTTCTTTACCTAAGTGGAGAAAATAGAGCAGCTGAACTGCTGCCTGAAGTAGGGCAAGCACGCCGATGCTAGCACCGAGCGCCCAACCTGTAAGCAGGTGATCCGCAACTAGAAAATAAGCGGCAAGTGTGAAAATCAGCGAAAGCCCAAAACCGATGAGATAAGACTTAAGCGTGGAGTGTTGGGCTCCTTCCGGCAAAACGGGCATAGATGAGTGATTTTCCATGCTATTTAGCTCCCATGAGATAGACGACTGTGAAAATAAAAATCCAAACCACATCTAAGAAGTGCCAGAACATGCGAAAGCACTCGAGTCTTCTATGTGTAGACAATGTCATACCCCGATATAGAATCTGCCCAGATAGCACTATCATCCAGATCAACCCGGCACTGATGTGCGCTCCGTGCGTTCCAACCAGCGTGAAAAATGCGGATAAAAAGGCACTTCGCTGCCAACTATTACCTTCGACGACGAATTTATGGAATTCATTGAGTTCCATGCCCACAAAGGTCGCGCCTAGCAGAAATGTAACACCCATCCATAGAAGAACTTTTTTAGTGTCATTGCGTTGTGCCGCAAGACCAACGAGGCCTGAGGTGAAGCTACTGACGAGAAGCACAAGCGTCTCTTGCAACGCAAAAGGCAACTCAAATAGATCTTGAGAGGTTGGCCCCCCAAACGTGCCATTATGCAGCACTGCATAGGTCGCAAAAAGCGTTGCAAACAGAACACAGTCGGTCATCAGATAGACCCAAAACCCAAAAATAGTTCTGGAGTAAACTTCTTGATGCACGTCGTGGTGAGCGGTATCGCCTTGGCTCTGCATTATTGATTCGGCCATGGACTTGGTCCTCTATTTGAAGTTTCTGCTTCTGTTTTTGCCACTTCTTCAGCTGTAATGTAATAATCGGTATCATCGCTCGATAAACGGATGATCAGACAAACGATTATGCTTGCAAAACTGGCGATGACAAGCCACCAGATCAGCCAGATGATTCCAAAACCAAGCAGGAAAGAAAAGCCTGCGACAATCATCCCCATTGGGCTGTTCTTAGGCATATGAATCGCTTCATATTTAAAACTTCTCGACCGCTCTTTTCCCTCTTGCTTTGCTACCCAAAAAGAATCGCGTGAATGCACCTCGGGAGTTACTGCAAAATTATAAATAGGAGGAGGTGATGCCGTAGACCATTCCAATGTTCTGCCATTCCAGGGATCTCCAGAGACATCTTTGTTCGCTTTGCGTTCTTTAATGCTGACAATGATTTGTAAAACCTGAAAAACTACGCCTAGAGTGATAAGCAAAACACCCACACCAGCCACGATAAATAAGGGCTGCCAGCCTGTCTCTGCTTCATAGTGATCAAGTCGTCTGGTGGCACCCATTAAACCAAGTATATAAAGCGGCATAAAGGCTAATAAAAATCCAACAACCCAACACCACCAGGCATACACGCCCAATTTCTCATTCAATTTAAAACCAACGATCTTTGGGAACCAGTACGTGAAACCCGCAAAGAAACCAAACATCACTCCTGTTAGGATCACAGAATGGAAGTGTGCGATTAGAAACAGACTATTGTGCACTTGAAAGTCTGCAGCAGGCACTGACATTAAAACACCCGCCATGCCCCCAACCGTAAAGGTAATGATAAAGCCTAAAAACCAGAGCATGGGCGTAGTAAAGTGAACTCGGCCTCGATACATGGTAAATAACCAGTTAAAAACTTTCACACCTGTGGGAATGGCAATGAACATAGTCATGATGCCGAAAAATGCATTTACGTTAGCACCGGCTCCCATGGTAAAGAAATGGTGCAGCCATACGATAAACGAGAGAACTGTTATCCCGCCAAGTGCCCATACCATTGAGACATAACCAAACAAGCGCTTTTGAGAGAACGTTGAGACCACTTCAGAAAAAATTCCAAATGCAGGCAGAACGAGAATGTATACTTCGGGATGCCCCCATGCCCAAATGAGGTTGATGAACATCATTGGATTGCCACCAAAATCTGGAGTAAAAAAGTGCATGCCCATGAGGCGATCGAGTGAGAGCATGGCGAGCGTTGCTGTTAAGATTGGAAAGGCAAAAATGATTAGAACAAGCGTGCCTAAAGATGCCCAAACAAATATAGGCATTCTCATGAGCGTCATGCCGGGACAGCGCATCTTGAAGATTGTGACGATAAAATTAACGCCTGAAATTAAGCTCCCCACTCCAGCAATCTGCAACGTCCATATCCAATAATCGATCCCCATTCCAGGATTATAATCCAGTCCCGAAAGTGGTGGATAGGCAAGCCAACCTGCACCTGAAAACTTACCGATAACTAGCGACAAGTTTACCAGAACCGATCCGACAGCAAATAGCCAGAAGCCAAGTGAATTTAGAAAAGGAAAAGCTACGTCGCGCGCGCCAATTTGCAAGGGTATAATTAAATTCATCATGCCAAACACCACCCCCATGCCCACAAAAAAGATCATGGTTGTGCCATGAGCCGTGAAGATCTGTTGAAAATGTGAGGAGGATAAATAACCATATGACTCGCCTACAGAAACAATCTGCTGTCCACGCATCAACATCGCATCTACCAGCCCCTTAAATAGCATGGTAAAGACAACCAGAATGTACATCGTGCCGATTCTTTTCGGATCCAGGGTTGTGAGCCATTCTGTCCAGAGCCACTTCCAGCGCTTGAAATAAAATAAAAGACCGATCACAACCGCTGCGGCCAGGAACATCGAAAATCCTGCAATATGCTCTATCAAATCTTGTTCGAAGGCTTGAAGGGTTAATCTTCCAAACATATCAATCTAGCTCTCCTTCTTGGCTATGCATTCCAGGCATGGGCATCATGTATTTCATAACTACCCGATCACATAAATCTTCTTCTTGAAGTAAGTAGTAAGCTACTGCGTTATTTTCCGAGGGCCGAATCAACTTGTTATATTCTTTTAAAGTCAGCCGATTAGTCGTCTCTTTTGCTGACGCAACCCATGCCTCAAACTCCGCTTGCGAACTAGCTTTGGCCACAAATGTCATCCCTGCGAAACCATCTCCACTCAAGTTGGCCGATGAACCCCTAAAAGAGCCTGGTTCGTCTGCAATCAAGTGTAACTTGGCTTTCATGCCGGGCATGGCGTAGATCTGTCCCCCAAGCTGGGGAATCCAAAATGAGTTCATCGGTGCATCTGCCGTAATTTCAAAGTTGAGCGGTGTCTTCTCTGGAAATTGAATAAAGTTCACCGTGGCAATGTCGTATTCTGGATAGATAAACAGCCATTTCCATTGCAGCGCAATCACCTGTATCTTTACTGGCTTCACATCAGATTCAAGCGGCTTAAATGGATCTAGCTCATAACTGCTTTTCCAAGCCACTACGCTGAGCGCAATGACTATTATAAATGGAATGCCCCACCAAGCTGATTCAGCAATGACATTGAAATCCCAATCTGGTGTGTATTTTGCTTTCTTGTTGCTCGCGCGATATTTCCAAGCGATTCCAAATGTCAAAATAAATACGGGAATCACCACGATTAACATCAGCAGCGTTGAGATGACGATTAAGTCGCGTTGTTTAAGGGCGACCCATCCCTTCGGATCCATCACTGCAACATTACCCTCACCCATAAAAAGCATGCTTACTACGACTATTCCGATAGACAGCACGCCAAAAAGTATGATCTTGAGCTTCTTGTTCATCTTTTGCTTTTCCTATCAAACAAATGGGGACAACCCTTTAAAAAGATTTCTTTTATCCGAAGCCAATCAGGTTGTCTAGCACAAAAATGTCAGACCGGTTTTAATGATTATTAAGATGTTACTAGAGCACTTTTCTCTTCTCGAGCTTACGCAGCCCCTTTCTCCTAACGCACCCACTTGGAATGGATCGTGCGGGTTTTGTCTTGAAATTAAGAAGGATTATGATCAGGAATTTCGTGTGCAGCAGATCAAATGCCACGCGGGTGTCGGCACACACATGGATGCTCCCTCACATAGATTCAAAGGCGCAGCTTCGATTAACAATATCTCGCTTGAAAAGTTGATTGTTCAAGCTTGCGTAATCGATGTGACGAAAATCGCCACAGCCGAATATGAGATTTCTGTTCAAGATGTCCTGCAATATGAGGCCAAATATGGCGTGATCACACCCAATAGCTTAGTAATTGGCTATACGGGGTGGAGCCATCTCTGGTCTGATCCAGACGCCTATCGCAATGTAGACGAGAAAGGGCAGATGCACTTTCCTGCCTTTTCTGCCGCAGCGGCTGAACTTTTGCTCAAAAGGAAAATTGCCGGTATTGCCATCGACACGCTCTCTCCCGACTGTTTAGATCACTCTTTTCCAGTTCACAAACTAATCTTAGGTGCTGGACTCTACATCATTGAGAATGTGGCCGACTGTTCTAAGCTTCCTCCTAAAGGCGCATATGTAATCGCTCTTCCTATGAATGCCCTCTCTGCTACTGAAGCTCCCATCCGCATGTTGGGCCTTGTCCCCTCTAAGAGGGTGTCTACAAAGTAGACCTTTTAGAGATTTGAGAAGCTTTTCGATGAGGTTTTTTCTCTCCTGACGAAGACAATGTCGAGATGACATGGCTGAGGAGGGGGAGGAAAAAGATCGCGATAGGCCGCTTGCCAAAGGCAAGCTATCTTTTTTAGTAAAAAAACAACGCCAGCAAGAATCTCCTACCCGAAGGAGGAGTTCTTCAAAGCTTCCAAAGATCGAAGGTTTACTTTGTAGACACCCTCTAAGTAGGTTGAGTTGACTTTTTAAATACTTTATCCTCTAATCCAACAAAGCAAGCATCCGCATTTAGGAATTAAATAAGGCGATTGAAAAATGGCAAAAATTCTAGTTAGCGGAGCGACTGGTTTTGTTGGAAAGAGATTGATTCTTTCTCTTTTAGATCAGGGCCACGAAATTTATGCTTTGTGCCGCATTCCAGGCACACAAGTGTTTGCCGAAGACAAAGCACATTTAAATCACATTTGGGGAGACTTACGCAATCCCGAAACACTGCGCAATCTGCCTAAGGACATCGACGCTGCTTACTATCTTGTGCATTCGATGTCTGAAATCGCAAGTGACCTGAAACAGATCGAATTAGAGACTGCTGAAGAATTTGTAAAAGGCTTGAAACACACCCAAGTGAAGCAGATCATCTATTTGGGCGGAATTATCAACGATGAAAGAGCTCTTTCTCCACATCTAAAATCTAGACTGCTTGTTGAAGAAGTTTTAAAAAAAAGTTCTATTCCCACCACTATTCTGCGTGCAAGTGTGATCATCGGAGCTGGTAGTGCCTCATTTGAGATCATTCGCGATCTATGCGAAAAACTGCCATTTATGATTGCTCCCAAGTGGGTGAGCTCGCAATGCCAACCGATCGCAATTCGCGATGTACTCTTCTATCTCAAGCAGGTGCTCCTTAATGAAAAGTGCTATAACCAGATCTTTGATATCGGCGGCCCAGAAGTCTTAACTTTTAAGGATCTACTACTAGAATATGCTAAGTTTAGAAATCTAAAAAGATACATCATAAATGTTCCGGTCCTGACTCCCCGCTTGTCTAGTTTTTGGCTGGTCTTTATCACCTCTGTGCGTTTTTCAATCTGCTTCTATTTAGTCGAGAGCATCAAAAATGATTCGGTTGTTAAATTAGATGAGCTTCAGAAAATCCTTCCTCATAAGTCTTTAACCTATCGACAAGCGTTAGAATTAGCATTTCAAAAGATCTCTCAAAATGCCGTCATTTCGACCTGGATGGACTCTTGGGAGGTGAACACCGCAGATGCAAACATCAAAAATTACGTCGAAGTTCCAACTGACGGCTGCTTATATGATGAACAAAAGGTCGCGATAAAAGATTCAAAAGAAGCCACTTTAGATCGAGTGTGGTGTATCGGCGGCAATAAGGGGTATTATGCACTAGATTGGGCATGGAAGCTCAGAGGCTTGATGGATCAGATGATCGGTGGTGTAGGGCTTAATCGGGGAAGAAGGCACCCATCAGAAATTATCGTTGGTGACTCCATCGACTTCTGGAGAGTGCTGCGTGCGGATAAAGAAAAAGGCCATCTCATCCTATTTGCTACTATGAAAGTGCCTGGAGAAGCCTGGCTAGAATTTAAGGTCACACCTTTGGAAAATCAGTGGTTTCTTGTTCAACGAGCTACATTTCGCCCGAAAGGCATTTTTGGGCGGCTTTATTGGTATTCTCTCTTGCCTTTTCATTTTTTTATTTTCCGTCGAATGGCTAAATCCTTAGCTGGCATTAGCCCTGATTAGCAATAAAGGTTATCTTTCGATAAATCGTGAAAAAAGATATATAAAAATTTAGAAAGGCTTTCATTGGAAAACACTCAGGAATTTTATGAAAAACTATGTAAGAACGATAATTAGTCTTCTTTATCTGAGCTGCGCAAGCACTTCTCTTTTCGCAGTTAGCGCCAAGAAAAGCCAAGAGATCGAAAGTGGAAATTATGCTAGAGATGACGTTTGGCTAGGGGCGGGATGGTATGGAGAGACTTGGATCGATACCGAAGCCGATTTCAATAACTGGTGGGGACATGATGATGATGACCGCCATGATCGTGATCGTGATCACGACTATCATCATGATGATCGTAGAGACCATGACGATCACAGAGACTATGATGATCGTGGACATCATTAAACCCTCGAACACAATAATAAGCAGGATTCACTGTGAAATTTTATTTTAAAATGGCAATTAGCCTGCTTTCTCTCATTTGCTCGAGCTCTTCTCTTTTTGCGGTTAGCGCGCAGAAAAGTCAGGAAGTGGAAAATGGCGGCCACTATAACGCTAACCCCGTATGGGTTGGACCTGGGTTATATGGGGGCGTTTGGCTCAATAATGAAAGCGAATATAATGAATGGCATAGAAATAACTATGACAATCATAGACGAGGCGACGATCGCCTTCGCAGAGGCGGAGCACGCGGGGGTGAGCGCGCAGGTCGTGGTGGCGGCGGACGCCGTTAGTCAATAAATTTAGTGAGCACTCTCTTATAAGGCAGCAGGTCGACTTGCTGCCTTATCTATTTAGTTGTTTTTCAAGCAATTTCGTGATATGCTTTTGCGCTTATGCAAGAGTTATTTTCCAATCTAAATAATCTCGATAAAGATTCAATTTTCTGGTTCTGTGCGCTGGCTGGCACGGGCACGTTTATCATTCAGTTTTTGCTAACGCTTTTTGGCGTAGGTGAATCGGGTGATGAAGGTAGCTCAGAAAGCGATGCTGGGCAGTTCCAATGGTTATCGAAGCAGGCGCTTACTGGCTTTCTTATGTTATTTGGCTGGGTTGGGCTCACCTGCAGAAAAGAGTTCGATCTATCAGCCACATTGACGATAGCCTTTGCGTTATCGGGTGGAGTCGCTTCAATTTTGATTACTGGATTCCTCTTTAAGGCTGCGAGAAAACTGCGTAGCTCAGGCACGGTTTTCCGAATCGAAGATGCTCTAGGCAAAGAAGCGATGATTTATCAGCGGATTCCAAGTGGTGGTATGGGCAGGGTGACGGTGTCTTTGCACAATTTTACACATGAGATCGATGCAATCGCGCTGCAAAGCGAAGAGTTACCTTCTTTTACGCCGGTCAAGATTATAAAAATTGCCGATGATAAAACTGTGATTGTCGAACCCGTTACAACAAACTAGTAGGTACTTATGGATATTTCATTTTTGAGTTCGACTGTGATCGTGTTCCTACTCTTTATCTTCTCTACAGTCTTTTTTCTGGCAAGACTCTATCGCAGATGTCCGTCGAATAAGATTCTGGTAGTTTATGGACGCGTGGGCGGCAGCAAAACCGTTCAATGCTATCATGGTGGTGGAACATTCGTATGGCCGCTCATCCAAGGCTGCGCCTTTTTAGATCTAACCCCACGTACGATTCACATCCCGTTAAAAGGTGCGCTTTCACAACAGAACATCCGCGTGAACGTGCCGAGTACATTTACCGTAGCTGTTGGTGTCACACCAGATGTAATGAACAATGCCGCCGTGCGCGTGCTCGACTTGGACCAGAAAGGCTTAGACTCGATGGCCACCGAGATCATCATCGGTCAATTGAGACTCACCGTAGCTTCACTACGCATCGAAGAGATCAACCAGGACAGAGAGCGCTTTCTCGAATCAATTAAGAAGAATATCGAGCCCGAACTGCATAAGATCGGCTTGACGCTTCTGAACGTCAACATCACAGACATTACCGATGAATCGGAATATATCGAGAGCATTGGAAAAAAAGCTTCATCTACAGCTGTTAACCAAGCCAAAGTCGATGTAGCCGAGCAAGAAAAGCAAGGGGATATCGGAAAAGCTCTAGCCGAGAGAGATCGCCGTGTTTCAGTTGCCTCGTTCAATGCAGAAGCCGTGAAAGGTGAAAACGATTCTAAGGCACAGATCGCGCTTACAAATGCCAGCCTTGCCGAAAACGAAGCTGAAGCCTCTCGCCGAAGCCAAGTGGCAAGACAACAGGCCGAAGCTGAGATCCAAAGAGCAAGGGCGCTGGCTCAAGCTCAACTGTTGGAAGCTGAAGAGATCGTGCCTCAAGAGATCAGCAAAAAGAAGATCCAGATTGAAGCAGAAGCTGCTGCACTTAGCCGCGTCTTAATTGCCCGCGGCGAAGCTGAAGCTATTTTAGCTATTAAACAAGCCGAAGCTGAAGGTATCCAAAGATTACTCGATGCTAAAGCTCGCGGCTACAAGCAGCTATTTGAAGCATGTGGCGATGATGCTAAGAGCGCATCTACTATGTTGCTGATCGAAAAACTCGAAGAGATTGTCAAACTGCAAGCTGAAGCGATCAAGAATATCAAGATCGATAAGATTACAGTCTGGGATAGTGGCAGCAATAGTGATGGCAAAGGCTCTTCGACCTCTAACTTCATCAGCCAATTTGTGAAGTCGCTCCCTGCGCTACACGACGTAGCTTCCATGGCAGGACTTGACTTACCCGAGTTTCTCGGGCAGATTAGCAAAGAGCAAGACCCCATAGATGCTGAGCTTGCCGAGCTAAAATAGATTATGGTTATAAAGAGCTTCATTTTTACAGAGCCTCCAGCAGATTTTTCTCCTAAAGTGGAAGCTGCTGGATGCTATTGCGAATTCGAAGATAAAATCCTGCTTTTAAAGAGACTACCTACCAAGCCCCAAGGCAACACTTGGTGCGTGCCAGGTGGTAAACTAGAAAAAACAGAAGATGCGCGTGCTGCCGTAATTCGAGAAGTTTTCGAAGAAGTCGGCCTGCAAATCGATGATGCTGAACTAGAAAAGTTGGGCACGCTCCATATTCGCCAACCCGAATATGATTATGTCTTTCACATCTTTCGCAAGAAGTTCACAGACTACCCCTCAATCAACCTAGGCTTAGGCGAGCACCTAGACGCCAAATGGGTAACTATTCCTCAAGCCCTAGAGCTCCCGCTCATCGCCGCCGGCGAAGAAGCATTAGGCTACTATCAAATGTGGCTCAGCAAAAAAATGGCTTAAGTTCGCAAGAGATTCGATCATGCAAAAAGATTACATCATGCGCGCCATCGAGCACTTCGTTCAACTTCTCGCTTCAATTATCTCGAAAAAGAATGCCGGAAAATTTGAAGAAGCGCTTGAGCAGATCCAAACAGCCAGCCGCTTCTATTTAAAGACCGATCTCTCCCTTCTCTTATATCGCAGCCCAGACCAGCTTCTAGATCATTTTAGACGCTATTCTGGTGAACTTGACACTGAACAGTGCGTGCTTTGCGCAGACTTGTTTTATGAGTTAGCTGAAATTCGAGATGCCCAAAAGAATTCCGAAGAGGCGCTTCGCTTAAAAATCCTAAGCTTATATCTCTATACTAAAGCGATCCCTCAAGAACAACAGTTTCAAGATTCAGTCAGATTAGCAAAGATCTCCACGCTCATCGAAGAGCTGAAAGAGAAGAGTTTGCCTGAAAGCACTCGCAGTAGTTTGCTTCTCTATCAAGATTTCCTAAAAAACGTTTAATTATCTCCGTGAGCTTTAGCAAAAGCTTCCATGAGCTTGCGCTGCTCAGAAGTGAGAGAAGTGGGAATCTGAATTTTGATACGTACAAACTCATCGCCGAGTCTAGAACCTTTTAAATTTGGCATGCCTTTGCCCTGAAGGCGAAAGAGCTGCCCACTTTGCGTGCCTTGGGGAATTTTCATCGAAGCGCTGCCGAAAAGCGTAGGAACCTTCACCTCTCCTCCTAGGACTGCCGTGGAAAGAGGCACTGCCAGCTCAGTATATAAATTACTGCCTTGCCTTTCGAATAGAGGATGAGGCCTCACCTCAATTAACACATATAGATCTCCCCTGCCCTCTTCTCCCTTACCTTTAAGCCTAAGTTGAGAACCTGTATCTACGCCTTTGGGGATGGTAATTGTAAGATGTTGCGGAGGTTTGAGCGGCAATGTGAAAGTCTTCTCCGTTCCTTGTGCGGCTTCTTTCAGGGAAATATCTACGGTGACTTGAAGATCGTAGCTGCGGCGACGCCCCTGAGATCCTCTTCCAAAACGCGCGGCACCTAAATTGCCGAAAAGCTGCTCGAAGAGATCCTCGCCTACGCCGTAATCGGAAAGATCTTGAAAGATCGAGCCGAAATCGGCCTCTCGCATGATATCTTCGTAAGCATAATTTTGGCTGATTCCAGCATGGCCTCGCTGATCATATAGCGCTCTTTTTTGAGGGTCGGAAAGAATGGCGTAGGCTTCGGAGATCTCTTTGAATTTCTCCTCAGCGGCTTTCTTCTCAGCTTCCGGCACGCGATCTGGGTGAAACCTTAGCGCGGATTCGCGATAGGCCTTTTTAATCTCCTCGAGACTGGCTTTCTTGGAGACCCCGAGGGTCTCATAATAATCTCGGGGCATGTGAGTCTCGGGGCATGTGTTACGCTTGTTTCCTATGATTGTCATCATCGTCTTTGTATTCAGCATCGATGACATCATCTTTTTTATCTTTAGGCGGCGGCTGTTGTCCAGTTTGAGGCTGCCCTTTTTGCGTCTGACGGTAGATCTCTTCCGCTAGCTTATGCGAAGCTTGATTGAGCTCATCCATTCCCTTTTTGATCTGGAGAACATTTTTATCTTTTATCGCATTGCGTAGCTGGTTGAGTTTAGCTTCGATGTCACCACGCTCACCCTGATTTACCTTGCTTCCAAAATCTTTAAGGGATTTCTCGGTGGCATAAATTAAGCTATCAGCCTGATTCATCACCTCGACCTCTTCCTTACGCTTCGCATCTTCTGCTGCAAAGCGCTCAGCATCTTGCACCATTTTATCGATCTCTTCTTTTGAGAGCTTCTTAGGTGCCGTGATGTTGATCGATTGTTCCTTACCAGAGCCTTTATCTTTTGCCGAGACTTTGACAATTCCATTCGCATCGATGTCAAACGTCACTTCAATTTGAGGAATTCCTCTGGCAGCCGGTGGAATACCAACCAGATCAAATCTCCCGAGTTCAACGTTATCATTCGCCATGGGTCTTTCACCCTGCAAAACGCGAATTGTAACCGCGGATTGATTATCAGCAGCGGTAGAGAAGGTCTCGGTTTTACGAGTAGGAATGGTCGTGTTTCGCTCGATCAGCTTGGTGTTGACATTTCCCAGAGTTTCTAGGCCTAAAGAAAGTGGAGTCACATCTAAAAGAAGTACGTCCTTAATCTCGCCTTTGATGATCGCCCCTTGGATTGCTGCGCCCATGGCCACGCACTCCATCGGATCAACGCCTCGTTCGATTTTTTTACCAAAATAGCTCTCTACAAATTTCTGCACGACGGGCATACGCGTCGGTCCGCCAACCATGATAATTTTATCGATGGACTTCTCTGTGAATTCGATCCCCTCTTTCTGAAATGCATCTTTCGCATCTTTAAGCGCATGTTCCAGCGGTCCGCGGCAGCGATCTACGATAGGCTGGATCAGCTCTTCGAGCTTGGCGCGATTGATGGTCATCGTAAGGTGCTTTGGGCCTTCGGCATCCGCAGAGATGAATGGAAGATTGATATCGGTAGTCAGCGTGCTAGAAAGTTCAACCTTAGCTTTCTCGACAGCTTCCTGAATTCGTCTCATGGCTAGTTTATCTTTTCTGAGATCGATGCCTGAATTCTTTTGAAAATCGCTGACTACATACTCGATCAGCGCATTGTCCATATCTGTCCCGCCAAGCTGTGTATCTCCGCTAGTGGACATCACTTTAAATCCACCCTCTTTCCACATCTCCATAATCGTGACATCGAGCGTACCGCCGCCAAAGTCAAAAACTAGGATTTTAAGCTCTTTACCCGCCTTTTCTAATCCATAGGCTAAGCAGGCTGCTGTTGGTTCGTTAATGATGCGTAGAACCTTGAATCCAGCGATTTCACCGGCATCTTTGGTCGCTGTGCGTTGGTTGTCATCAAAATAGGCAGGGCAAGTGATCACAGCCTCATCGATCTTTTCACCGAGAAAAGCTTCAGAATCTTGCTTAATTTTTTGTAAGAGAAAGGCTGAGATTTGTTGTGGCGTATACTCTTGTCCGTAGACGTTGAACTTGAAGTTGGTCCCCATCTTGCGCTTGGCTGCGAAAATTGTGCCTTCTGGATTGATCGCCATCTGCCTGCGAGCGGGCTCTCCCACTAGGCGCTGTCCTTCTTTGGTAAAAGCTACAAAGGAAGGGAAAGCCTTTCCTGAAGCTACACCGGCGCCTTCAGCTGAAGGAATAATCACGGGCCGGCCAGCTTGTACCACCGACGCCGCGCAATTGGATGTCCCTAAATCGATACCCAGAACTTTTGCCATAACATACCTCACATATTAACTTGATATGTGCGAGGTCTTGAATAAAAAATCAAGTATATATGAAGATCGTGACAAAAATGGATTTACATGCGCGCAAAACGTCTCTTAACCCTCCTAACTTTCAGCCTCTTTTTTGTTTTAACAACTGCACAGGGCCTCGCCAGCGAGTGGCAGATCATCTACTTAGCCACCTTCCCACGATCTGGTAACCATTGGATACGCTATTTAATCGAAGAAGCTACGCACATCGCCACAAGCTCTATGTATCCCGAAAAAGACCCAGCCCACTTAAAAACTCCCTTCCCATGGGGAGGCTATGCGGTTGACCATGGCTACGAAGGTGGATGTCGCTATCCAGAGCCGGGAGAAAGCGCTGTCATAAAGACCCATTTCCCCTGTTTTGCACAGTGGAGAAAAATTGGGTCTTTAAGCGGAACCAAAACGATACGTATTGTCCGTCATCCCATCGACAGTTTCTATTCGCTTCGCGTTTATAATGGACGCGGCAAGCAACTTGCTCCAAAAATCCCCAAAAGACTGCTGCTACATTTTATTGACATGTGGGAAAAATTTCAGATTTTTTGGAATCAGCAGCCCAATGTGCTAACAGTGCGTTACGAAGATCTCTATGCGCATCCTCATGCTGTGCTATGGGAAATTTTGCAGGCAGCCAGCCACACAGTTACAGCAGAAGATATAAACCGTGCAGTAGCAAAATATCCTCCTAGCGGCGGAGTGTTAAAACATATTCGCCATTATTCCCAAGAAGACTTAAATCTAATCGGAGAGCAATTGGGAAGCTTAATGCATCAGTTTGGCTACTCCGTTCCAAATCTAGAAACCTTCAATTAATCGAGAGATCCCCATGCGCGTGCGTCTTTTATTTATTTTTGCTCTATTTTTTTCCACTCAGCTCAATGCATACAATCGCGAAGAATCACCAGACATTTTTCAAAGAGCATTTTCGGGAGCTATGGAAAAAAACGCAGATGGACGCCTTCAAGATTTTATGTGGGTTACCCCAACCTATCCCCGAGCAGGCATGTTTGCGATTTGCAACCTCGTGCTTGGCCATCTCTACCTCCTCGAACAGGGTTATTATCGAGGTTTAGCAGTAGATTTTGGAAATAAGGGTATTTATTACGATCCGACACACGGCCCCAACTGGTGGGAGTACTATTTCGAACCGGTCTATAAAAATTTAGAGCTAGCTTCTACCACAGCGCGCTGCGTTTTTTTAGAGCCAGCAGAGCTCGATGCCAGCCTCGATCCAAGCCTGAATTTTATCGACAGCTCTCTTGAAGATCCAAGCTTAGGCATGAGTTTAAGCATAGAATCCTCACTCCGAGATGAACTGAATCAGTTAGCCGCGGCCATCAGAATGCAAATCCCACGCGAAGACGCCGCTCTTCTTCTAAAAAAACATATCAAAGTAAAAGAACACATTCTTGAAGAAGTTGAAAATTTCGCGGCAGAAAATTTCCAAGATCATTTTATCATCGGCGTGCACTATCGCGGCACCGATAAATCCACCGAAGCACCGCGTGTTACCTACCGCCAAGCAGAACAAGCAGTTTGGCAGCAGCTCTCTAAGCTAACCCACGCCCACTACAAAATCTTCGTTGCAACAGACGAGCAGCCATTTCTAAATTACATGGCAGCAAAATTCCCCGGTAAAGTCATCTGCACAGAAGCAACACGCTCGATAAATTTCAAAAGCGTGCACCACTCTGCCCAGAATCAATATGATGTCGGAAGACAAGCCATTGTAGACGCCTTGCTACTTTCGAAGTGTAGCTTACTCATCCGCACAAGTTCAAACCTCAGCCTATGGGCCACTTTTTTCAATCCCGACCTCCCCGTGATTCTGCTGAACTATAGGTTTGGATCCTCACGCGAATAATAGCAATCAAGTCCTCAGAAGCTGCCTTAAAACCAGATTATGTAGCGATGTCGATGTCCTCTTATGTCCACATCTTCAAATAAACAGCTCTTATTTATAATTAAATGTAATTAACACTGGATAAATATATAACATTTAATTAAAAGTAATATTATATGGTTTTAATCTATTAAAAAGAGTTTTTACTGGCATATGGCTAAAAAAGAAGTATACGAACTCAAATTTAAAGAGAGCGCTTCTCCCGATGAGCATCACGCGCTAATAGAAGGGCTTAGCCAAGAAGCCGCAAAAGCCAAAGATATGGGGAAGATTGTCCCCTTTGCATTTTTGATCAAAGATTCTAAAGACGCTGTCCTAGCTGGAGCCACCGGCACGACTTTCTATGGGTGTCTTTACATAGATACACTCTGGGTTCACCCCGATTACCGTCATAAAGAGTGGGGCACGCAACTTATTCATGAAGCTGAGAAGTTAGGCAAAAAAAGAAAATGTACTTTCGCCACCGTTACTGCCATGGACTGGGAGGCTCTCTCCTTCTATCAAAAACTGGGGTATAAGATTGAGTTCGAGCGCACTGGCTATGAAAAAGACTCTAAGATGTACATACTCAGAAAGCCCTTAGATGCCGTCTTAAAACCCAAAGAGGTAGCATGAACCGTAAGCGTATTGTGGGGATGATTATCTTTGTGGCAGGACTTTTTCTTATTATTTTTTCCATTCATGCAATGGAGAAAGTTCCAGAAGCAAAAGGCGTGGGCAAATCGATATCCGATTTCTTCATGCATAATCCCATGTGGAACCCCCTGATCAAGTTTTTTGGCGGGACCCCTGAGGTAAAAATGGTCGAACACCACCGATCGCATGCTATGTGCCTAATTACTGGCATCATCCTAGCAATCGGCGGAGGTTTTCTCGTATTTGCGCGCAAAACTAAACGCAGCAAAAACTAACCGACTATAGGCCTGTCGTAAGCACAATACGGAAGCGCGCTTTGCCCTCCATCATCCGATCGTAAGCCTCTGCCGCGCGTTCGAGCGGGTAGGTCTCATTCATCGATCGTACGCCAGTTAAAGAGCAAAAAGACATCGTATCTTGCGAATCCATGGCCGTTCCGGATGGCCAGCCCGTAACGGAAGAGCGCGCTCCAATTAACGAGAGTGTTGGTATTTGTAGCGGCTCATTGCTGATGCCCACTACGACCAACTTTCCATTCAACGACACTCCCCCAATGAGTTTATTTATAGCTTCGCTGTTCGTGGCTGTGGCCAGAATGACTTTAGCACCTCCAAGTTTAGCCAATTCCGCAGCTGGATCTTGAGTTTGACTATCGAGATATAGCTTGGCACCGAGCTTTTTGGCCAAAGCCTCTTTGTCTTTTCCGCGTGCGATGGCCACGGTATTAAAACCCATCTTGGCAGCGAATTGTATAGCTAGATGCCCAAGTCCTCCAACTCCGAGAATAGCGACCCGATCACCTGGACGGGCGCCACTATTTCTAAGGGCATTGAAAGTTGTAATCCCGGCGCACATAAGTGGCCCCGCGTCTACCGCGGAGAGATCATCAGGAATTAAAGCTAATGCCTCTTGGGGTGCAATCATGTATTCAGCATAGCCTCCATCGTAGGAGATGCCTGAAACTTGGCCGTTTCTGCAGAGATTGAAATCCCCTCGTCTGCAAGGTTCACAATGAAAACAGTGTCCACCATGCCACCCCACACCCACACGCTGACCGACCTTCCACTCAGCCACATCTGCTCCCAACTTATCAATCACACCTGCAACTTCATGACCCGGAACACGGGGATATTTAATGCCTGGGAAGGTTCCTTCCTTCGTAAAAGAGTCACTATGGCAGATGCCA
Source organism: uncultured Chlamydiales bacterium (assembly GCA_963700985.1). Lineage (GTDB taxonomy): Bacteria > Chlamydiota > Chlamydiia > Chlamydiales > Rhabdochlamydiaceae. The sequence continues at coordinate 129,972 of OY969554.1, read as the reverse complement.
CAAGCTTGGATCTTAATCCGTACTTTTTTAGCACCAGGTTCTGGAATATCGCGCTCAACCAACTCTAAAGGACCTTTAGCTTTTGAGACCTGAACTACACGCATCTTTGCCATAATTTTCTCCTAAAATTGAGCTGCTGCTTTTAAAGCTTGCTCATTTGCTTTTTTGACTGCCTGTTCTTTTTTTTCTGTACCTGCACCTGTAGGCTCGATCACGATAGAAGTTATGCCTTGGAAGCCGATGAACTGCAGAATCGTTTCCATATAGCGCGTTTGCATATCTAACTGCTCCATGCCCGATCCGGGCCCATAAGCGCCCCCACGGGCACAAATCAGAAGCATCTTTTTGCCAGCCATCAAGCCTTTATAGCCAGATTCCGGCGAATAACTAAATGTATAACCAGGTTGAACTAGCACATCGATGTAGTGTTTGAGTTTGTAAGGAATGCTAAAGTTCCACATAGGAAGAGAGATCACATACTTGTCTGCATTTTTAAACTCAGCAATCACCTCTTCGACAGCTTTCCATGCTTTGGCATGCGCCTCCGTTGGCGTCTGCCCGTTCATGATGTCATATTTTGCATCGATCACATCGCCGTCAAAAGCTGGGAGCTGCTTTTTCCATAAATCGATGGTTATGATCTCATCTTGAGGATGAGCCTTGCGGTATTCATTTAAGAAGACATTCGCCTCCGAGATTGAGCTAGAGCGCTTTTTTCTGGGAGAAGCTTCGATATAGAGTAGTTTAGCCATATTATTTTCCTGTAATTATGTTGCTGTGTAACCGCCATCGATGGCAATTGTTTGACCTGTAATAAAAGATGATGCAGAAGAGGCGAGAAAAAGCACCACACTTGCAATTTCCTCAGACTTACCAAAGCGACCCATGGGATGCAGCTCTCGAAATTTTTTAGCTTCCTGACTCTCTAAATCCGGCACAAAACTCGTTAACATGTCTGTCTCTATACCTGCAGGCGCCACTCCGTTAACACGGATGTTCTGCTTTGCCAATTCTAATGCGGCTGATTTGATCATGCCGACAACCGCGTGCTTACTCGCAGAATAAATCGATACTTCTTTTAAACTAATGAGCCCTGCAATTGAGGACATGTTGATGATCGAACCGCCGCCGCTCTTCAACATAGCCGGAACTTCATGCTTCATAGAAAGAAGCACTCCCTTCACGTTTGCGTCAAAGACCTGTTTGTATTCTTCTTCCGTCACCTGAGTAATTGGACCATGAGCTAAAATACCAGCATTGTTAAAAGCGATATCAAGCCTTCCATAAGTATCAAGCGTCTTTTTCACCATTTGGGCTATATCAGATTCCTTAGTGATGTCGACTTTCACAAATAGGCTCGTGCCGCCAGCTTTTTGAATGAGCTGCACAGTTTCTTGCCCCTCTTTTTCGCGTCGGCCGCTAACCACAACTTTAGCACCGGCTTTGGCAAGCTCAATTGCACTCGCTCGCCCAATACCGCTTGTGCCACCCGTGACAATCGCCACTTTGCCTTCTAAAACTTTTCCCATGATTCACTCTATTTTTAATCACGCATTGTGATCATCAGATTGTCTGCTGTCAATACTCTTTTTTAGGAATATTTAAACAAATCTCGGCGGCTGAATTTTTGATATTAAAAAAGAAAACCGCGCACTTTTACAAGGCGCGGTTATGAGAAAATTTCTACAGAAAGCTACTAGCTTTTCTTTGCAAAAACCAGATAATACTTATTGTCTTTTTTTTGAGCCTCTACTGTTCCAAAACGCCCCCAAACAATCTGGATCTGATTTCCAAGTATGCGCGCGTTACCCAAAAGACAGTTATCAATCAAATCCCATGAGTTTGCCTCAGGGGTTTTTCGCTGTAAATTCTCATATTTAGAAAGAGAAAATTCCTCAGGAGATAACTCCATAATGGGAAATACAGAGGGCACATTTTCACTCCTAAGAACTCTATTTACTTCTCGAATAATAGGATGTGAATGCATGAGCAGGCTCTGTCTGCCTGTCAAATCTGTGTTAACTTCTAAACGCATCAAAGACAAAAACATACCCGGTTCAGCAAACTGCCGTGACATGCGTTTGGGAAAGCCCTCTAAACAGAGCGAGAGTAGATAAGAGTGAAAGGCCGGGCTTGCCTCAGGATGATTTGCACAGAGTTGAGCATAGAGTTCTTCATTAAAAGTTCCTTTAGGAATTTCCATGCATTCGACAGTATCATTTCGCCAAAGCTTGCGGTTAAGATCTTCGTGTAGCGTATCTCCTGGATACTGGTCACTTGCGAAGCCTCCCATCGTGATCTCAGTTATCATGGGCATTTTTTCTGCAAAAGCCAGTGCGAGATAATTTTTGAGAGTTATCGATTCATCAGCAGGTTTCCAAACTGCGTCATAGCCCTGATCATCATAATGTTCAACTCCACCGCCAAAAAAGAGTGTAGGAGGTACCTGAAATATACACGCGCGTTGAAATAGATAGTCTTTACCGTGTAGAGCAAAATACGCATCTCGGACAGACGCATGTGCGGTCATGCAGAGTGCGCGGATTCTACAACAACGCTCTTGGAAGGCTTGTGTTACAAAAGGATCCTCCAAGCCATTTCTTTGCAAAACTTTTATGCATTTGTCTTTCCATCCAAACCATCCACCAAAAAGACGTTTAACTGCAGGAGAAAGCGGAATCCCGCATTGAGGCAGTCCTGCAAAATATTGTAGAGGACCCTGTCCTTCACAAGCTCTAACGTAGTCTCGTTTAAGCCCAATGCAGGATCTTGTTGAGAAGTTTTGCTCTTCATCGATGTCGTAGAAATTATCGGGTGTAAAAATCGTGTTGTTTGAATGCCCATCCCTACGTCCTGAGAGCAAACTTGCCAAAACATGCAGATGTATTTTTATAGGATTAAAACCCAGCAGCTTCTCAGCTGCGCCCTCAGTTTCAAAAACTTCCTCTAGAACTCTAGAATTCTCATAAAAATGCTGAAGCGCGCTTCCGTTTTTGAGGCGCATCGTAGGTGCCACACGTTCGATTCCCAGCGCCCTCGTTGTCTCAAATGCCGCACAAACAGTATTGATGGTATTGGCAGCGTATATTTTTACGCCCGGATTTGCCTTTTGAAGAAGCGTCCCCTCTAAAGGCATCACTTTTGCGATCATTTTTCTATTACGAACAAGCACGCCAATTTCATTCGTGTACATCACATGAATGGTGCCTTTACCCACAATACCTTCTGAAAATTCAGCAAGCTCTTTGGGAGGAGCAACATAGACACCGCTGGGTGGCAGGGGTAACGTCATAGAAAGAAGCGCACGCAAAATGAGCTGTTTTTCATAAGGTGTATACGCTTCACCTCTCAGTTCTTCGGTTACATGAGCAATATGCTGAATAGGGGCATAGGATCTAGTCATCCGTTCGGGATAAAACACAGCATGCCGTCTTAAATCATCGCGCATTCCCTCATCTAGTACGCTTTCAAACTGTAGCTTCACCGCATCCAGCACACGCAGGACGATCTGCTGCCACTCCAGATGTCTTTCATCGAAATTTCTTACTTGTTCTCGTGCCTTTGTTGAGGTTTTCCAAAGCGCGTTCAATCCCTCTTTGTTCAGATAGCTAAGCGTCGATAATGTAAATAAATTAATTGAACTCATAAATTATAGCTTGATTATTTAAATAATAACGCAATGATTATAACGAAATATTTAACAATAATCAATTATATTATAAGCGACTTATAAACAATGACTTATATTTATGAAAATTGCTTAGTTAAAGTGAATCAAAGAATCAAATCAAACCACAGAGTCACAGAGAACACAGAGTTCGGAAAAAGAAGTCATGTTTTGTAAGTGAAACAAAAAATGACATTCTCTCGCCGCGTAAACGTCGGCGAAGCCGAGAGGGCATTGTTTTTTCGCCTCGCTCACGAAAAAATAATTTTTCTTCTTTACTCCGCCTTCTCTGTGACTCTGTGGTGAAATCTTGGTTTTCAAAAGGCGTAAGAGACCTGGAAATTGACATTCTGATCGCGGTAGTTCTTTCCGAACTCCGCATCATAACGCAAAGTTACTTGCATTTGATCTTCGTAGAAAAGACCCGTTAGGCCAACGCTTGGGCTTACGAGGTTGCGATCGGGTTTGATACCCGTCACTTTGAATGTTACATCAGTATCTTCGAATTCGGCAGTCGTGTGCTTACCCTTAAATCGCCATTCACGAATCCATCCAAGCTTGAAGTCAGGCACCATATTCCATCTCTCAAGTGTCCTGCAAAATGCCAAGCCTAAACCGAGTTCATTACGCAGCAGCATTGAATTTTTCGAGTGGATAGCGAGATCTAAATCACCCGCACCTCTTTCTGAATAGCGATTCTCATGCACATAGACATATTCAAGAGAATCATACGGACGGATATCCAAGCCTTTGTAGGGAATAAATATGCCTCCTTCCAAACGCGCATCAAACTCTGCTCCATGATGATTATTTCTAGCGTCGCGATCGATCTCAGCAAAGTGTATTCTACGCGTGCCATGATACTGATTAAATGCGCCCAAAGCTGATGCATCTAAATAGGCAAAATCAGAAATCCAGGCGGCATAAATTCCTCCATAATAACTATTGATGCGCCCATCGCCTTTAGCTTTTTTCCAATCGATATCTGTATAAGTATAGGCAGCACTTGCACCTAAGAAAAAGTTGTTTAAACATCCGTAATCTACGCCAGCAAGTGCGCCGCCCGTTTTCACGCGATAGCCCGCCTGATGCTGTGTATTATTTTGAGTTGCAAAATCGCCAAAAACATCGCCCCACACGCCGACCTTATTGGGTTCACACCAGCGAGTACAATCTGTTAGATAGAGCTCTTCCAGCCTTTTCGAAATAGCCGTGGCAACACGAATGCTGTTGTTTTCTTGTGCCAGCGCAAAACCATTATAAAAAGAGGGTTGTAATTGATTAAGGGCCGCTTTGAGATCGGAATTATTTAAGCCTTGTAATATTCCCACCACGCTTGCCAAATCGCTCTCATGTGTGAGATCGATCTTATCTAAAGCCTTGGCCACAGCTCCGATATTGCCGCCTTGAACTTGACTTTCAAAGTCCACAGGTGCGGCTTCTATCGAAAGGTGTGCTGCTAATAGAGTCAGCCCTAAAATAATGCGCAGTCTCACTTTTATTCTCCGGTAATCAATTTTTTTATCCTATGTCTCAGTTTTTAAAGCAATAGTTTGCAAAAAAATACCTTAAATTAAACATGCGAATAAATAATAAAATCGCATCTGATTATTATTTTAATATTTGATACTATCTATTATTAATAATAAAATATGCGACACAAAATTAACAAAAAAGAAATCCGGAGATATTAATATGTCAACACCTCTCTCTTTTAATCGCAGCCCGTGCGCTCCTGTAATCGTCGAAAATGCGACTGCACCGCTATCGCCTTTTGAACGCCACCCATGCGCATCCCCGCTTATTTTTGATGCCACCCCTACTAGCACCCCAAGTCATTCGAGTTCGCCAGCTGTAGAACCTGCAGCCAGCATCTCTCCAGTTGTAAGACAAGCTCTACGTGCCGCGGTTTCTTTTAGCAGCGCTAGTAACACAAGTAATAGCACTCCCTCACCCAGTTTTTCACACAGTTCTAGAAGCGAAGAACATAAGGCTGACAGATATGAGCGCAAAGTTCCGCGCTTTTCAACGCTAAGTCCTAGCGCTTCTTCTTTCACTCCAAAAACAGTAACTGTGGTACAAAATTTCTACTTCGGGTCTGGGGCTGGTGCACCATCAAGAGTTTCTGCTGCGCAATACCCATGGGCGCATTCTGGGTCACATTCTGCAGCGCAACATTCGACAAGTTCTGCAGGCGCTTCTGTCTCAGCTGCTGCGCCTTCAGCTTTTGTAGCTCCAGTGCGTCCTCTAGCGGCAAGGGCGACGGCTCATACATCATTGCCTTTAAGTTCCCCTGCGGCATTTACTCCAATTCATCCAGCAGCAGCACTAGCTAGTTCTTTGGATGTTGCAGCGCCTTCTTCTGTTTCTATCTCTGATGTTGACTCAAGACCGGATGTTGATCCTGGTATCGATGCATCTCCCTACTGTTTGACGTTAAATCCCCCAAAGGCTTCCACTAAACCCTATACACCTTCGTTCCTGCTAGAAGCATCCTATCAAAATGCAGTCTTTGCCGAAATTGGCAAAGGCGAATATGGTGCTGCCCTTGAAAAACTTGATCGTTGTATCGAATACTATCCAACTAGAAGTCGCTTTCGCCATCTGCAATTGCATCTATTTCAACTAATGGGAACGCTACGACCCTCACCCTCGTATTTCATTAAAACAGCTAGGGATCTTCTTCCGGATTGCCAATGGCGCTGGTTGTTACACCAAGCTCAATATTATGCAGACCTTGACGAAAGGGATGAAGCCCTTCAAACAATGGAATTAGCAGAACGAAGGATCCCCAAAAATCACCAGAGCCCATGGAGAGTATCTCTCCAAAAAACTATTCTTCTCTGGCAATTTGGAGCAAAACTGCCTGAAATGAAGAAGATTTTTGATGAACTTCTCCAAAACAAGAAAATAAACCCAAAACACAGACATGATCTTATCATTCTAATAGCCGGGATTTATCAACTCTTTGGTGATATTTCTCCCGCACTAAAACTCCTAGATGAACACGCTCAAACTCTTGAAGCCGCAAATGTAATGAAGCCGGCGTGGCATATTAGAATGGAGCAGGTTTATGCTTTAATTCATGCGGGCCTCATTGACGAAGGAGAAAAGCTACTCCTAAAGCTTGAACCTCAATATCGAAATCAAGGCAGGTATTGGATGCTACGCATTCAACTCTGTTCGGGCAACACTCTCGAAGAGGTTCTAAAGGCCTCTCAACTAATCTTAGAGTCCGCTCGCGATATTGAATCCGTGAGGAAATCTGGAGAGATGCTCTGTGAATATGCAAGATTTTTAATGAATCCGACTAAACTACGACCTTCTGCTAATCATCCTTGTTACATTGAATACAATCTAGATCTTGCACAACAAGCTCTAGAAAAAGCCATTGAAATCACCCCTCAATATGCCGAAAGCTACATTGAGCTAATGCGCCTTTACAAAATAAAGGGTGACCAAGTCGATATGATCCAGAATTTGAAAGAACGCTTTCTTAAAGCACCACCTAACTTCTGGGGAGTGCTATATTCTTTATGCGTAAATTCATCAAGCCATGAACAATTTCGAACCGAGATTTGGAAAATTGCTGAGGCACGAGTAGATGAGCAGCTCGCATATCTTAAAACAACAAAAGAAGATGGATTTGACTCCCATGTGAACGCTTTTGGAATAAGCTATCGCAGTATGTTTCGACAAATCGCGAATTTTACGTCATACGCACAAAGGACAAACTTTTTTGTTAAGGATCTTACACTCAGAAAAGAAAGCCTGTTCTTCTATGCATAGAAATAGTCGATCTCTTCATTCTTTTTTGGGCCGATTACACGCCAGCTGAGGCGTAGACAGCGCAGATCGAGAAAGATCTGCCCAAAATAGACATCGCCGCCGCAGAGGTGCGAGTCGATCGAAGAGAGCGAGCTATGTCCAATGGGTGCGAGATGAAAGAGAAAGACAGGCCGGCTAGCACCCATTCTTAAGTGTTCCAAAGAGATCATTCCACCCTGGCGATCAAGTGTCCAACGGAAAGTGTTGCTAAAGTCGATCTCTTGCTGGCTTTTATTGTGCCAGCTACCTTTTTCATGAAAGAGCAGCACATTGGAGCCTTCTTTCGTCACTAAAACTTCGCCTTTCCCCCTTCCGTTCCAACCACTCTCTTCTTTGGACTTAGCATTGAAGCTGAGTTTGTTTACATTACTGAGCATCTCCCAAAAAGTGTGTAAAACATCTAGATGCTCTTTTTGACTAAGTCCAGAGCTTCGGCCTTCTTGTGCAACTAAGCTGTACTGTTTCTTATCTTGTGGAGGAAGTAGCGTAAATGCCTTTTTTAAGAGTGCTTCGAGCTCCTCTAAGAGAGGAAAAGCGGGATTGAATCGATAAAGGCGCGTTTTGCCTTCAAGATAGCTCATGATGACACCGCCCTTTTCTAGCTTGATCAGCGCCTTTTGAATTGGAGTCAGCGAGGTATTAAGCAATCGGTGCAGTTGAGCGCCGTAGCATCTACCATTCACAAAGAGGAAAATCAAAATCCTTTGGATGTTTTTACTTCCGCACACGACTGACAGCATAAAAAATTTGCAACTCCTCTATGTGTAGGTACACCTCTTCTGAGGTTAGATGTCTATTCTACAAAACCCTTAAGTTTTTAAACCAGATCTTAAACTGTATAAACTACTTTATAGTTTAAACAAGCCTGTTCAAGGACTATTTAGAATAGAAAAAATCCGTTAGCCTCTCGGGGAAAAGAATGAAGAAGGAAGGCTGAATTATGAAAAAAATGGAAAGAATAAGCACTCTAAGAAAACTATATGCTACGCAAGTGTCATATGCATGCCTGATCTTAATTGGCTGCGCCTTTATCACTTTAAGCGCGCTCGTTAGGATTCCTTTTTATCCGGTGCCCTTCACCCTGCAAAGCTGGGCAATTATAATGCTTGGGCTTATGCAGAGCCCAAAGCAAGCCTTTGGATCTGCGCTCTGCTATCTTTTATGCGCAACTATCGGTTTGCCGGTGCTGTGCGGGGATTCCAATTCACTTTGGATAGCTGGCAAGTGCGGCGGTTATTTAATCGCTTTTCCAATTGCGGCCTATCTCATCGCCAAGCTTAGGCAGAAAATACATCCCATTTTAGCCATTCTCGTGGGCCAAGCAGTTATATTTACGCTTGGGTTTATCTGGCTCATTCCCTTCTTTGGAATCTGGGTTGCATGGATGCAAGGCGTAGTTCTATTTATCCCCTCAGATCTTTTGAAAAACCTAGTCGCTTTCGCGCTAGTTGATCAGTGGAAAAGGTGGAAAAATGGTCAGCACGCTTGTTAGACAGATCAGCCACGTAAAAGTCTATGCAGGACATGTCACTAATCCTCTGTTTGGACCCTATCGCCATGGTATCGAGAAACGAATTCGGATGTTTGAACAGTTAAACGCCCATAGATTAGCTGATGGAAAACAACCCTGGAAGGTCGAGGCAGTGTTTGGTGAGCAGTTAATCGACACTATGAGAAAAGTAGATCCGATGAAAACGCTGTTTGTTGTTCCTGCCGGTGAGAGCAGCAAACTGGATCAAGTTTTTTCAAGCGAAGAATCCGATTTCATCAATTATGATTTTTTTGGCCAAGGAGGCCGCGGTTATTTTACCTGTGGTGCGTCCTATTGGGCCGCCTCGAAAAGAATTTATAAGGATTTGTGCGAAGAGCAGCCTACAAAACGCCAAACTCTCATAAAAACAAGTAAACTCCCTTTGTTTGAAGGGATTGCCGAAGGCCCACTCTGCCCTTACCCTGGCAAGGAGTATAAAATTGGATTCTATTCAGATGCGATTCGCGTGCATGACAACAAAACGGAATGTACTGTCTTTCTGGGCGGAGGGGGTAGCTTCTTGCCCGATCCCACTTCAAAGCAAAAAGTAGCGGTGCTGGCTCGCTATAATCACTCAGAACTTTTACGCAACCAAAAAAGGGAACATGAGTGTGAGAAGTGGGAAAACGCTGCCATTATGGTCTCGATTGGAAGAGGCGCTGCCGTATTCTCCATGTTCCACCCCTATTATGGACCAGACGACATCAATGTCGAAGCCTACACCAGAGCCTTCCCAAATTGTGGCACCAATTGGCAAGATGTCAAAAACAGATTGAGTCCGCTCGATGTCCGCATGAATTTTGTCTATCACAACATCCTTGGCAAGCTAGAAACACAGATCTTTTAGACGTGGAAAAATGAATTTGAAAAGCTTAATATACTTCGCCAAGCTGCGAGGTTAATTTGTCCGCTGTTACTTCAATTAAACCCAAGTCCTCCTTTACCTATGATGGACAACATTCGGACATCACTTTCCACGTTAATAGCCAAGATGAGCTTTCGGCATTCATCAAAGTATCTACCTTGAGTTTAACCTTAACCTCCACTGAGTCTACCCCGGAGTTTTACAAATTTTACAAAGCCCTACTTGCCAATGCGACTTGCATGGGGATGCTAGGAGATTGATTACCTAGGCGCGGAAGCGACATCAAAAGGATGATTGCTGCAACTTGGCAAAAACGCTGGTTACTTGATAAAGACCCTTTCAGCGGCCTAACTGGCCGCACAAGGGATGGTGATTTTGTCTGCCACGCCGCCTTAATGCACTCCGAGCGTCCCGGAGAAGCAGAGCTTAACTGCATCGTAGCAAAAGATTTTTGGGGAATGGGCGTGGGATCAAACGTGTGCATGATGCTCGTAACAGATTATGCTCAAGCTACGCTTCGAGCGGGTTACCTTCTTGAGGGAAAGCCTCTCAGCAGAATTTTTGCTTGTGTAGCCCCGAGCAATACCGTTGCAGAAAAAATTGTCAAAAAGATCGGCATGCAGTACACAGAAGAGAGGTTGAGGTTCGGGTACCTATACCGTATCTATTCAATGAACATAACGCCTCCTGTTCAAACTGGCTGTCAATGCGTGATCTTGTAGATGAATAAACATGAAGTAGCGGAGATCCTCGAGGAGATCGGCATTCTGCTTTCTCTGCAGGGTGAAAATCCTTTTAAAGTGCGCGCCTATCACAATGCCGCACGCGCCATCGAGGCGATTGAAGAAGATATCGAAACGCTCGTCAAAGAAGAGCGCCTTGAAGAGCTTCCGGGCATTGGTGCACATATTGCTGAAAAGATCGCGCTATTAGTGCAGAAAGGCAAGCTCCCCTACTACGAAAAATTAAAAAAATCGTTCCCTCCGGCACTTCTAAATCTCTTGCAAATTCCAGGATTAGGAGTGAAAAAAGTTAAAATTCTCTATGAGAAATTTAAAATCAAAACCATAGAAGACCTAGTCGCTGTATGCAAAGAAGGGAAGGTTGCAAAACTCAAAGGCTTTGGTGAAAAGACACAGCAAAAAATTCTTGCAGGCATATCTAAACTAAAAAGCTATGGAAAAAGGCTTTTGTGGTGGGATGCCATGCAGCTAGCGGCGCCGATTTTAAAAGAACTCTCAAATCTCAAAGAGGTAAAAAGAGTGGAGATCGCGGGCAGTTTGCGAAGAAAACTCGAGACCGTGGGCGATCTGGATTTTTTAGTCGCCTCATCTAAACCTACAGAAGTCATGCGCTGGTTTACAAAACAATCTTGGGCGAAATCCATTATCTCCACGGGTCCGACCAAAACCTCAGTTAGCCTGAGGCAAGGCAACCAGGCTGACTTAAGAGTTGTGCCAGAATCGGAGTTCGCCTATGCCTTGCTCTATTTTACAGGATCTAAAGAACATAACATTCACATCCGCAATCTTGCCAATGCACGCGGCTTAAGCTTAAGTGAGTATGGCTTCGAGCCCTTAACTGGCGCACGTAAAAAAGCCACTACACTTAAACTCCCAAAGAAACCCCTAACTAGCGAAGAAGAGATCTATAACGTACTCGGGCTAGAGTATATCCCTCCGGAGCTGCGCGAAGATCGAGGAGAGATCGAGGCTGCCGAAAAAAGCAAGCTGCCCGCACTAATTGAAGAGAAGGACATCCGCGGCGCCTTTCACTGCCATACCACTGATTCTGATGGGCATAATACCCTCGAAGAGATGGTTAAAGCCGCCCATGACCTCAATTGGGAATATATCGGCATTTCTGATCATTCTAAATCGAGCTATCAAGCAAATGGCATGGATGAAGCGAGGCTCTTTGACCAGATCAAGCGTATCCGAAAACTAAATAAATCTAAGAAGTTCTCCACTTATGTCTTTGCGGGGCTTGAGTGTGACATCCTGACAGACGGCAAACTAGATTTCCCAGATCGCGTGCTCAAAGAGCTAGATTTCGTAATCATCTCAATCCATCGCTCATTTCAAATGGATGAAAAAACGATGACTGCTCGCCTCATCAAAGCGATTGAAAGCCCCTACACAACTATTGTAGGCCACTTGACAGGTCGTCTGCTTTTACGCAGAGAGCCTTACGCACTTAATACAACTAAAGTGATCGATGCCTGCATTGCCAATCAGAAGATTATCGAACTTAATGCCAGTCCGATGCGTCTGGATATGGATTGGCGCCTTTGGCACAAAGCATCAGAAAAAGGACTCAAGTGCTGCATCAATCCGGATGCTCATAGCATCAAAGAGCTCGAATATGTACGCGCCGGAATCAATTGTGCACGTAAAGGTTGGCTGAGAAGGCAAGATGTGGTTAACACCCTGCCTCTAGCTAAGATGCAGGCTTATCTTAAGACGGCTTCTGAGAAGTAGTCTCTTCTTGGCGATACTTCACGCCGATCGTGATGTGAAAATCTTGCCCAGCTTTAGGCAAGCCATATTTTTTACGCAGCCGATTTAACACAGGCGCCTGAACGGCTATCACATATACCTCATCCACATCTTTCCAGTTTTTTGGAGCGACTATCCTACAGCCAAGCGGCTTGAAATAAATTGTTTCGCCAACCTCCTTGATTTTTCCTACGCCATACTCCTTCGCTTCTTTGGAATAGATAACGCTGATATGTGCACCATGCAGCTCATCCCTACCAAAATAGGGAGGAAGTTCATAGCCTTCTTCTGAAATGAACTCGCTCAATGTGTGGATGTAATCATCATCTAAATTTACGTATACGAAACCAGCGCTATCCTGACAGAGGATTCCCGATTCAGGTAGGTTATCGAGGATATAGGACATGATGCTTTCACAAGGCGGTGTCTCATCTTCGTCTTGCGCTTGAGCACTCACACAAAAGATCAAAACTAACGGAACCCATAAATGTCGCAGAAAACGCATCTTGCCCTCCATTCATTAAAATTTGGAGTCTAGCAACTCGTCAGAAATTACGCGAGGTGAGATCTGTTACTCTCCCATCGGCTAATCGAGGATTATCCCCAGATGCAAAAGAAGCGCACTCGCTTCAGGCATCGAGAATTTTGCGCCTTTGAGCTTGTTGGTTAAGGGATCGATCGAATAGTTAATTGCGCTTTGAAAGTTAGTGCTTTGCAAATCGCAGTGGTGAAAGAGCGTGCCTTTTAGATCTGCTTTACGAAAATCTGCGTAGGCAAGGTTCGCATTACTGAAATGCGCTTCGCGAATCGTACTGCCGGAAAAAGTTGTGTTTTTCAATTTAAGTTCCGAAAAATTGGCCATATCCAGCACACACGTATCAAATCCAATTGCTAGAAAGAGAGCATCGCATCGACTGAAATCGACACCGACAAGCTTACACCCACTAAATTCAACCCCTTGCAAGCGACAGCCAGCAAATTTTGTTAAACTTAGATTGCAGCCTATAAATTTACATTGAGAAAAGTGTGTGTGGCTGAAATTACAATTTGAAAGATCGCAGCTTTCGAAGACAACCTGTGTAAAATGTTGGTGTGTGCGCAGCGAGCCACTCCAATTCTCTTTTTTGAAATTTTCATTTTCGATCATGGAGCTACCCGCTTAGGCCACATAAAGAGTGCTGCCAGAAGAAGTGATAGGCCACCCACTAAACTTGGCAAGAATGTATATTTGCCAACGAGCACGCCCGCAACCAGCGGACAGACCACAAATGCAAAAGATTGCACCGACTGCAGCACGCCCAGCATCTCACCTTGAACATGATCATCGCACAAATTGGAAACCATGGATGTCGAAGTAGGAAAGAGAAAAGCTAGTAGAAAATTCTGCAGAGGAAGAAAAAACCAGAGCCAATTTACACCTAAATTTAATAGAACAAGCAAAATGCTTACTCCCCCACCCACTAGCGCGAAAAAGAAAACTTTTTGAGGCTTGAAACGACTAACAAAAGGACGGATAAGCAGGCCACTACTCAAGGCATAAAAGCCAGATCCCCAAGCATAAAGCATGCCAATCAATGCGGTTCCGATGCCATAGTTTGCAATCCATGTCACAGGCATAAATTCGTAATAAAATGACCAGCCAAAAATAAACACAAAGACGGCCAAAAATAGGGGGCGTAAGCCTTTAGTGTGCAGCGCTTTTTTGAGCTGACTAAACCCCACGGTAAAGTTCACCTTACCTTCACGCTTCTGTGCCAGCGTCTCTTTGAAGAAAAAACGCACAAGCAACATATTTATAAGCGTAGCCAGGGCCGCGAATAAAAAAGGCACCGCAAAGCCATTGCAGCCTAGAAAGATGATCTCCGAGAGCTGCCCACCTAGAAAAGGTCCAATCGTAAATCCCACGCCGCATGCCATGCTAAAAAGGCCGAAATTCTTAACCTTGTCTTTGGCTGTGCTCAAATCGGCAATCGCGGCACTTACCACTGCAGCATTTCCTGCTGAAAAACCGACGATCAAGCGAGACAGCATGATCACCCAGATCATGCTATAGACAACGCCGATTAACGCTACTAAATATCCGATCACACCGATTAGCAAGCTATAGATAATCAGTTTTTTGCGCCCTTTGTGATCGGAAAGTGCGCCTAAAATTGGGGCGCTGAAAAACTGCCCAATGGGCATTCCTGCTAGGAGAATGCCCAATATAAATCCACGGAAAGCGGCTGAAGCATTTGGCAATAAAGAAGTACATTCTCCTTGAAAAAGCATCGCCGAAAACATTGGATAGACAAGACCAAGCCCTACCCAGTCGATAAAAGCGACTAGCAGAACCAAGAAAAGCGGCAGTTTTTTACTGGAAATCGACATAAAATCTACATCTCCCAACTCTTTTAGACAAAATATTATGAATTTCGTTAATCTGTTGCGAATTTATCACAGGAGTAGTCATGCGCGCACTTTTAATTTCAATTTTGATCGGTTCAGCAAGCATCTGCCTAGCAAGTGAGAGTCAAACAGCCACACAAAGCTATCTCAATCTTTTACAAAAATATCCTAAAACGCTTGGCCCCATGGGTAAATCCTCTGAGGGTGACATCGAGATCCTTCTCGATCCAATCAAAATGCAAGCGCTTGAAAAAAGCACAGGCCGCAAAGTGGGCATCGTAGCCCAAGACAAATACTGGATCTGGATCAATGATGCAGTGAGATTTCCCTGCGGTGCAGAAGGCGTTTATGGCCGAATTGTGTGGCAGAGTTCATTAAATGGACCAGCCGGCGTGGCCGTAATGCCCATCCTTGCCAATGGCAAAATCGCCCTTAACCGCAACTTTCGTCACGCCACCCGCTCTTGGGAATATGAGCTCCCACGTGGCGCTACCAATCCAAATGAAAATATCGAGGATGCTGCAAAGCGCGAAGTTAGAGAAGAAACTGGCATGCTCATCGATCAACTTTTTAAGTTAGGTGAAGTAGCCGTCGACTCTGGTCTAACCAACACAATTGCGCCAATTTTTATGGCACGCGTATTCAAACAAGAAGAGCCGACTCCTGAGGATTCTGAAGCAATTGCTGGAATTGAAGCCTTTTCTCTTGATGAGATCAAAAAGGGCTTTCAGCTCGGCTATCTCGTCTATGTAAACAAAGAAGGCGTACGCGAGAACGTTGCACTGCGCGATCCTTTTCTGGCTTTTGCTCTTTTGCAAGCAGAAATTCGCGGTCTTATTTCAAGCGATAAAAAAAACTAATTCATGATTAGAAAGCCGCTGACTATTGCGCTTTTGCTCTTTTGCATCAGCGGCTTATTTTCCTTTTTCTTTTTTTCGCAGAGCTCTAAAAAAAGTGCTTGGCTTGCTCAAGAACGCTTTATTCCTTTCGAAGCGAGCATGGCTAAACGCGATCCTTCACACATTCCTAAAATTCTCAGCAAAAAATTGCGCAAAGATGCGCGCTGGAAAAAAATTAAAGAACTCTACCAGCAACATATTCTAAAAGCAGCTCCATCTGAGTCATACCGCATCCCTAAAATCATCCACCAGATCTGGCTAGGCAGCCCCCTACCCGAGAAATACAAAGCGATCCAAACGAGCTGGAAGCTATACCACCCTGATTGGGAATACCGCCTCTGGACAGATGAGAGCATCAAAAATTTTAAAATGCAAAATCAAGCGCTATTTGACAGCGCCGTCAACTGGGGTGAAAAAGCTGATATCCTACGCTATGAAATTCTCAATCAGTTTGGTGGGTTATATGTCGATACAGATTTCGAATGCCTACGAGCCTTCGATGCCTTGCATAAACTCTGCGATTTCTACATCGGTTTGGAAAGCATCGAACGACGCTTTCAATCTCCGCGCATGTCTAATGCCTTGATCGCCTGCTCAGCCGGTCATCCAATGATCAGGGCGTGCATCAACTCTATTTCTGGCGATGGCCCACGAGACGATTGCGATCTGATTCAGCTGCGCACAGGACCCTTGCTCATCACGCGCATCTTCTTCAGCTTCCTCGACGATACTGCGCATAAAAATGTCGCATTGCCCTCCACCTATTTTTATCCATTGCCAGCGTGCGAGCGCAACGGCACCTATGGAGGAGCGATCAAACACACCTGGGCGCAAGATGAATCTTTTGCCATCCATTATTGGGATGGCAGCTGGATCCCTTAGAGACTGTTTTTAAAGCACAGCTTCTCAAGCCTTTTTGTGAAACAACCTGCTCAATATTGAGCCGCTTTTCGGTGCTATTTTTCTTTCTACCTTGGAAGGATGAGCAGCGCTTCCCCGCTCCTCATCCCAGACAGCTTGATTTTTAGTTAAGCGCCCAATCTGCTCTTCCACCGCAGCAAGTCTATGTGCAGCTTGCTGTTGTGGAAGGCCATATTTTCCAGGACGTGCTGCAGCTGCCGAAGCCAGCAATTGATCCTGCTCGCCGCCACTGCCGGCGGATTGGAAGGGATCCTCGTCTGGAGGAAGCATTCTTCTCAGCTGGTCCATCTCACGCTTGCGCGCTCTCTCACTCCGCTCACTCTCTTCTTTCAGCTTTGCAAGATCTTGAGCATGCTGTTTTTCGCTAAGCTTTTGAGCTTCTCGTAGAGATCTTATCTCTTCTTGCAAGCGATCTAGATCGTTTACCTGACTAGATGGAGTACCAGAGGCCGTTGGTTTACTTGGTGGAACCGGAGCGGATACAGGCTTGAGGGAAGGCGTTACTCTTTTCTGCAGAATGAAGTCGACGAATTCTGTTACGCGTTCAGGTCGGGCTCTGCCGGTGATGCTGGTAGTCATGATGCCTTTTAAAAACCATTCTGCGTGTTTTTCAGCCAGCTCCTTACCCGGCGTGTTGATGTCATTTTTTATGAGCGTTTTGCTCAAACGTTTCAACTGTTCGAACTTTTTAGCCATAAATCCGGTGTGAACGCTAGCGGGAAGGGTGCAAATTATGCTGGCCTGAGGGATGGTTAGTTTTAGAGCTACTAGCTCACACACTTCGTCACATTTGGTCTGATTGATAAAAAAAGCGGCAGCGTTGTTCACAGCTTCTTTCTTTTTTAGCGTATCGTAACCAGTTAAACCGCTTGTGAGAACCTTTGCAAAAATCCCAAAGGGGGCTTCTTGGCCAACCAAGGTAGCTATATCTGCAGCAGTATCGAGTTTTGTCGTGGCAGTGGTAGTCTTTGCTCCTCCCATGATTTTGCCATGGGCTACAAAGCATCCATACACAGTGTGATTGAGAATCATCTGAAAGGCATGATAATAATCGCTGAGCGCAGGATTGCTAAGAATGCGCTGAATCTCTTGTCGATCGCGTTCACGGATTTCGCGATCGGTAAGCACACCATCAAGCGATGCTTCTCTACCTTTAATGGGTGCAATGGTGCTCTCGACTTTTGTCATCCGGCTAAGTAGTGCCGCCTGCATCTTAAGTAGCTCCTCAGGATGGAGCTGAGCGTCTTGTGCTGCTTTTGCAGGAGCAGAAGCTTCTGGTCTTTTGAAAGTTGAGGCAGATGCGGGAACAGCTGGAGTTTGTGGCTTAAAGACGAATACAGGTCCCGTATCTCTAGGAACAGAACAAGATCCGTCTTCTTTTTTATCTTTTGCTTCGCGAAGCTTTCTAGCTAATAGAATTTCTATCTCTATATGTTTTTCATGTTTAGCCCAGGACAATGCATCTCGATGCTCTCTATCTGTTGCTTTTGGATCGGCGCCAGCTTCAAGCAAAATTTTGCATGCACCTAGTCGTCCACATCTAGCCGCCACAATCAAGGGTGTACGCCCACCAATATCTTTTGCTTCAAGGAGAGTTGCATAACCTACAAGCAGACGCACTACTTCGCTATTTTCGCTTGATGCAGCACAATGTAGTGCATTCAGACGGTTTCCGCCTATTGCCAAGGGGTCGGCACCAACTTTAAGCAGGGTTTTACAAGCGGAGTAATTCCCCAAAAATGCTGCGCAAAGCAGAGGTGTAAAATTTTCTATATCTCTTACCTCAAGAAGAGCTTTATTTTGCGAATACCGCTCTATTACGCCTGTGTCCCCATCTATCGCCGCTGCGTGAAGAACTGTTCTTCCGTTTTCATCGACAGGTACCCCTTCTTGAGGAGCGAGCGTAGATGCATTATGCACTCTAGGTAACTCATGGAGTTGTGCAGGTAGCCAAGGTTGGTGTTGGTCGCTAACCCATGATTGACGTGGATAAAGCCACTGTGTTTGAGAAACAGGAGTTTCTGGCTCTTTGGGAGCTGGAACGGATGCAGGATGGACTGGAGCAAACTGACTCCTGATGACTGTAATCTTCGGCCCTCCAGGTAACTCCTGGAACTGTACAGGTGGCGAATGTTGGGACTCAAATAACTCTGCTTGAGAGAAAGGAATGTGTGGTTTTTTGGGAGCTGGAACAGATGCAGGATGAACTGGAGCGAACTGCTTACTGTAGAATGGCCCTCTAGGTAACTCATGGAGCTGCGCAGGTGGCTGCTTTATTGTTTCTGTTTGCCCTTCTAGCGCCGCTCGGTGAAGAGCATTTCTTCCGTGTTCATCGACGGCTACCTCTTTTTGAGGAACTGGGAAGAATTCAGGAAAAGGCACCTCCATCTGATGGGATCTTAAAGGTACTGGATCTCCTGGTACTTGATATCTAACTCTTTGCTCTTGAAAGATATAGGTTTCTGGTTTTTTGGAAGCTGGGAAGGGTGCAGGACCTGGAGTTAGCATAGATGCACGTTCCTGCTCGAAGAGTTTTTCTTTTGCATTGCTCACTTCGTGTAAGCTTGTAGTCTTTTTGTGAAGCCTCGCAGTTAATAGTTGTTCTGCTATTTTATATCCTTCGTCTAGATTCAAACACCCATAGTATTTAACCCAATACAGTGCATCTAGGCCCTTCCGGTCTGCTGCTTTAAAATCAGCGCCAGCTTCAAGCAAAATTTTACACGTGACGTGATGCCCACCTATAGCTGCTATAATCAGAGGCGTACGTCCATCGATATCTTTCCCTTCACGAAGAGTAACGTTACCTGCAAATAGCCGCACTACCTCGGAATTTTTGCTTGATACGGCGCAATGCAGAGCATTCCAGCCGCGTGCGTTCACCTTTTGAAGATCAGCACCTGCTGCAAGCAAAGTTTCACACGCGGTTTGCTGTCCTCCTAATGCTGCAGAAAGAAGAGGCGTGTTGTCATCCTTATCTCTCCACTCATGGATTTTTACAGGTGGCCAAGGTAGAGGCCCACCTCTCTGCACCTGAAAGACAGGAGTTTCAGATTTTTCGGAAGCAGGGATGGCTACCTGAAGGTGGGGAGGTAGCATAGATGCACCTCTC
This sequence comes from uncultured Chlamydiales bacterium, assembly GCA_963700985.1. GTDB lineage: Bacteria > Chlamydiota > Chlamydiia > Chlamydiales > Rhabdochlamydiaceae. The sequence continues at coordinate 110,263 of OY969554.1, read as the reverse complement.
CGCATTGCAGTAAGAAGTTTTTCTCTTGCAGCATGTATTTCGAGCAACTTTGCAGCCTCTTCGTCAAGCTTTGCAGTTAGTAGTTGTTCTATTATTTTATATCCTACGTCTTTAGCCCAACGCCCTTGGTCTTTAGCCCAATACAGCGCATCATGGCCATCCCGGTCTGTTGCTTTAGGATCGGCGCCAGCTGCGAGCAAAATTTTGCACGCGGCGTGATGCCCACACAAAGTTGCTATAATCAGGGGTGTGCGCCCATCGATATCTTTCTCTTCGCGAAGAGCAGCGTTGTCTGCAAATAGCTCCACTACCTCGGAATTTTTGCTTGATGCAGCACAATGCAGTGCATTCCAGCGGCGTGCATTTCCCATTGTAGGAAAGGAGCCAGCTGCAAGCAAAATTTTGCATGCAACGCACTGCCCTTCTAATGCTGCAGAAAGAAGAGGTGTGTTGCCATGCTTGTCTTTCCACATTAAAAGAATAACGTCGTCTTTCGAAAGCCGCTCTAATGTGTCTATTTGGCCTTCTTTCGCTGCTCGATGGAGCACAGTTTGTCCCTGTTCATCGACAGCTGCCACAGCAGCTCGAGCTTCGATAGTACTCCTGATGCGTAGAGACTCAGTCGCTGAGCATAGAGGGATCTGGGGTGTAGGGGAAAGCTCGAGTACGTCATCGGTTATGGCAAGCAGAGTTTGTCTTTCAGGCGTGGGCAAGTTTGACTCTGCCAGTTTTTCGCTCTGCTGATTCGCTAATCGGGTTAACACATTTCGTTCGTGTTCATCGATAGCTGCCGCATCAGCCATTTTTGGGCTCGTAGGCATCATTAGGGGGGTGGAAGCCCTCGTGAAATCATAGTCAGACGCGGAATATGTAGACTCTCGATGTGGAGGGATCTGGAGCCCAGGTAATATGGGTCCTCCATCTAACGGATCAATGGCGGTAAGTCCATCAAGAATTTCACAAAGTGCTGATCTTTTATTTCTCGCCCTCGGAGGTGTCTTAGATAATTCATCAAACTCATCAGGGTTTTCAAACCCATCAAGGGCTGCCAACTTTTTGTTCCGCTGCTCGGCTGCGTTACGGATTCTAATACGCAGTGTATCAGATCTATTGGAAGTAGAGGCAAGTGAAGGCATGTCTGATATGCCCAAAACCGCGTGCGCGCTCAGAGGTGACTTGGGTACTCCATCAAACTCCTCATCGGGCATAGATAGTTCGAGGCCATTCTGGGTTTCGACGTGCTGTTTATCAGATGTATCGGGAATAGAGGAAATTGAAAGCGTTCGTGGTAGGCCTATACCTGGTCTCTCAAACGCAAAGTGTTGCGACGCAGAGATAGGGGTGGAAGGTGAAGACACGTTTCCTCCTTTTGTAGGAGATTAGAAGGAGCTATGTTACCATGCTTGTACCAAAAATACGAGCCCAACTTCTCATCCAGATAAGGACGATCTCTCAGTATGTTGCAAAAATCTGCCTCTTATCTTAACATCCAAGCTAATACCCTGAGGCCTAATATGAAATCTCTTCTCACTGGCATGCTGTTTATCGCAACGCTCTCTACATCTTCTGCCGCATTTGCAGGTCACCGCCCCCACTGGACTCCAGCCGGCGGAGAAGTGAAAAGACAGGAAGCTGTGAAACCACTTACAGAAAGCGATTTTATGCCTATGCTCAGCGACTATCACCGCAAACGTTTCAACCGTTTCTCACCGGCGCAAAAAGATGCTGCATTGCAATACTTTAAAGCTCAAGGCATGTCTCCCGACAATGCCGTTGAGCAGGTCTCTCTTAATGCCTATTTACGCAGCTAGATTAACTTAAATAATTACCATTAATATATTTTAGTTTACTCATTTAAGTTATCTATAAAACTCGCTATAATCCTCCAGAAATAAGGAGTTTTTATGGCAGCGCCAATCAGTTCATCGCCTTTCGTATATACGGGTTCTACACTCGACATCTCTGGCGGTTCTGGCTCAGGATCTGCAGCCTCAATAGATAAAGATCCTTATTCAAAGAAAAGCAGAAATAATCCAATTGCGCGCTCCGCAAGCACGCCAACAGTCCCTAGGGATTTCCTCGTCACTTCTGATTTAATTGCACATGTTTTTGAATATTTAGACCCTAAGAGCACTCTCCTCGCCTTCGGAGTATCTAAACTCTGGTCTAAAATGCGTCGTTCCCTGTCCAACGTCGAAGTCATTGAGTGTCTTAGGAGCCAGGAAGGTGACATTACCCCACAAAGAATCATAGATCGAGTTCAGCTCTACTACCAACTTAATCCTAGGCTTCGAGCATTCCATTTTTCAGCTACCCCTCCGATCTATCCTTTTTCTATGATTTCAGAAAATTTGATGCGCGCTTTACCTATATTGAATCTTACGACCCTATCCTTCGAGGGAACGCTGCATCCTGAAACCTTACAAGCTCTCTCAGAAGCATTTGCTGCAACAACCTTGAAGATCACCGACCTAACACTTCCATTGCCCCCATTTAAAAATCTGCCAATTTATAGTGGTTCAAGCCTCCACATTTTCAATTCACCGGGCATTGCTACACCCAGCGTAAAAACGCTGACATTTTCTTTGAGAGATACGCTCAGTGCAGCATACGTAACAAAACTCTCAACTGATTTCCCCAATCTCACAAACCTTACGCTGGTAAAAGAACGCTCCTCTACGTATTCACCATTTGGCGGAACCATGGTATATCCGCTTGTGGACTTCAAAGCTCTGCTAGAAATGCCCAGGCTAAAATATCTGCGTTTCAAAGAGTCACATTCTGGTCTCTCCATCGATGTGCTAGGATTTAAATTTGGAGCTTTTTACGATTCAATTTTATTTCAGCCTTGGAAAACACCTGAAATGACGCCTGCTGAGTTAACCCTGAAACAAGTGGAATATGTGCGCTCAATCGCTCCTCATCGATCATTGAAAGAAGTGCGTTTTGAGGGTTGTTGTTTGATTGATTTGTCAACTATCCACCCCTGGAAATACAGGCATCCACACATCAAGATATTCGGAAATGAATCCTGCACATTCCGCGGAGCATTCACCTTCTAAGAGACTGCTCTCAAGCTAGGCACTTTTAAGGATTTGAGAAGCTGTAAAAACTCAGCTAACTGCTTCATCTCTTGGCAGGAAACTTATTATTAATTATATGTTACAAGAGATGTTTGAATATAAAAAAATCCGGATAACGCTCGCTTATCTCTTTGGCATCAGTCTTATTGGGCTTGTTGTCCTGCTCGGCCTTCTCTTTTATCTGTTTCTTCATGCTTCACAAGCCTCTGTGATCCAGGCTTCCGATCACCTGCGTGCTGCTGCAAGCCGTGAATTTGCAGAAAAAGTCACGCTCTATCTTAACCAATTGCAGGAAGTCGAAGATGGTTTCCAGTCGGAGATAAACCACGAAGTCTTTAATCCCAAAGATCCTATCTCACTTGAAACCTTCCTCTTTACGGCGATGCTTAAGAACGACAACCTCTCAGAGGTCTCCCTTACTTACGGAGAAAAAATCGGATATGATGCTGATGGCAATATCCTCCTCGCCCCCACAGGACGAGGAGAGCTGAGTCTTTTTAGAGGATCAAGCCAAGATTCTGCCCCCATAGACACACTCTCTATTTATCAGAAAGATGGTCAGTGGCTCTCAGAGCAGCGGTCGCGTTCGGCGCGAAACGATCTATTTGGCATTCCTTTTATCCAAGGGCCAACGAAATCAGCTGCCGATCCTACTACATACTCGACCTTCATTACTCCGGCAAATAAGCAGTATAACGGTAAAAGCCTCTGGAGCGATCTACACTGGTCTCAAATTGACAAGGACCTGCCCGAAACACTGCGAAGGGTGGAAGTGAGCGTGCAACGCGCAGTCACAGATTCCAAAGGCAACTTCCTGGGTGTGTTGCGAGTCGGCCTCTTTTACAGGCAGATTGAACAGATTAGCCACTTCAAACTCATTCCTAATGATCCGAAAGACCCTCACCTTATTTTTATTGCGGATAGTTCTGGGGAACTCATCACGCGTCTAAGTGATAAAGATATTCTCCGTCCGATTGAAGGCAATCTCCGTTTCTCTTCGACAAATGCCCCCGAGCAAGTACAGATAGCCTTAAAAAATCCCGCTCTTAACTTAGTCTCTGAAGCTGATCCTTTGCAATCCGGACAATTCGACTACCAGCATAAAACCTATCTTCTTACTTATAGAGAGATTGAGAACTCTCAGGACTGGATCCTAGGCATCGTCGTTCCCCAGTCTTACTACGTCGGTACCCTTCAAGAGACGCAAAAACACCTTCTCCTCATTACAGGCGGCATCATCTGCTTTATCTGCCTCGGTGGATTCATTGTGCAGCGCTCTCTTAAAAGGGAACAACAAAAGATCATCGATGAAACGTTGAAGATGCACAATTTTGACTTCAAAGCGTCTCAGCCTCGCTCCATTTTCAAAGATGTCTACACCATCCTCTCAGATCTTGAGCTCGCAAAGACTGCGATGCGGGCCATGAGCAAGTATGTCCCCATAGAATTAGTGAAACAACTTTTCCAGTCGCAGAAAGACCCTGTTCTTGGCGGAGAAGTCCAGGAGATCTCCATACTCTTCACAGATATCCAGAATTTCACTTCTCTTGCCGAAAAGCTTCCTGTCAACGAACTTGCCACTGCACTTGGGGGGTATCTCAAGGTCATGACACAAGTCATCCAAAACCGTAGGCACGGTATCATAGACAAATACATCGGCGATGGGATTATGGCTCTGTGGAATACCCCGACTCCGCTAACGAATCATGCTCAAATCGCTTGCCAAGCTACACTCGATTGTACAACAGCACTCCAGGAATTATTCGCATCCCCTGAGTGGCAGGGGCTGCCCCGTTTTGAAACGCGCTTTGGTCTACATAAAGATCGCGTGATGGTAGGGTACTTCGGTGCGCCGGATCGACTCAACTTCACTGCTTTAGGTAATGGAGTCAACGTCGCTTCCCGTCTAGAAAGCCTCAATAAGTATTACGGTTCCTCTATTCTCGTGAGTGAAAGCATCTATAAATCAGCGCAAGAGGACTTTATTTTCCGCCTCTTAGACTTTGTCACACTCAAGGGGGAGACTGAAGAGATCAAAGTGTATGAACTGATAGGCAAGAAGGGAGAAAAATTGGAAATGACTACAATCATCTCTAAGTATGAACAAGCTCTTCACGCCTATCGCAAACGTCTTTTTACCGAGGCTATGAATTTACTCAAAGATCAGCTTCATGACCTGCCAAGCCGCTCCTTACATACACGCTGTGTCCAATTTTTGCAAAATCCGCCCCCAGCCTCATGGAATGGCACCTTCATCTATACTGCCAAATAATTGAAAAATGCTATTGTGAAAATAAAAGAAGCTGTGATATGTAAAAAAATATGTACTTGAATAAATTTTACACTGCGTTAACTTCACTCGGGAATTCTCTAAAATCGCCTCTTTTATTAGCCATTCGTCTCTTTTGGGGAGGGGCTTTTTTAATCACTGGTCTGGGAAAACTTGGGCATTTGTCGAACGTTACTGTCTTTTTTCAATCGCTAGGAATTCCTTTTCCATTTTTTTCTGCAACGCTTACTGCACTTATCGAAACAGTGTGTGGCACATGCCTACTGCTGGGTTTAGCTTCTAGACTGATCACCATCCCTTTGATCTTTACAATGATCGTTGCTATCCTCACCTCTGAGCAAGAGGCTCTCAGACAAATTCTATCCGATCCTCAACGCTTCATTCATACCGATCCTTTCAGCTTCCTGTTTGCTTCCTTGATCGTCTTTGTGTTTGGACCAGGATCTGCTTCGATCGATCACTGGCTTTGGGACAAGAAAGAGTAAGCCAGCCTCTGGAAGCCATCATTTGAAATATAGAAGATATATCATCGAATTTCTCGAGCAAAGAGATCAGCTCACTTAATTTGGCACCTTTTTGCAATCGAAGTAGCAGTTCAAAAAAGAGAGGGTGAATTTCCTCATAATAATTTTGCTCGTGCAAACGATAGAGAACTTGATGCTTTTTTTTTCTCCATTTTTCCAACTTTGCTACAGAAGGCTTTTCTTTTTGGAGAAGCTGTTTTCTAAAAGTAAATAAATCAGCATCCAATTCAAAAAGCAGTACGAAAGGCTGTAAGTAGAGGGTTTCATTTTCACACTTAGAAAGATCGATGTTGGGCAAGATCTCAGTAAAAATCAATTGCTCAAAAGCTAGATCGACTTCTGCAAGTGCGCTGAATGATACGTCCTTATGGACTGTCTTGAGCCATCCTGGAAGATCAGCCCCAATGTTAGAGATGAACCAATCATGTGGAATATGGCTTGCCAAGTAGGGTTCGGCAATTAGGCGATTAAACTCTTCATAATCTAAAAGTGCGACAAGACTGGGAAACAAATCTTGTATCACACTGATGAGACGCCACCAGTATTGCTGTTGATAAATGCCCATCCTCTCTTCACTTCTCATCGTGTGACTGAATGCGACCTTCTGACGAATCTCCTCAATCAGATCTGAGGAGAAAAGAGGAATTTGATCTGCATCGCTTTGTAAAATAGGAGAGGTGATTAAGCTAGCAAACCAGTGTTGCAGCGTCTCAAGAGATGAAGGGATTTTATGCATGGATAATTTCTTTCTGGAACTCTTTTGCCTTCAGTGCCTCTTTCCAAGTTTCTTCAAATGGAATAAATCGATCATCCCATTCTAGAAGAGTTGAAACACCTTCCGTTCGCTGATAAACTTGTCGATATATTTCCCATACTGCATCGCAGACGGGATGGTCATGCGTATCGATGATATATCTCCCATGATCCGCATGTCCAGCGAGATGGATCTGAATGACTCGGTTCAAGGGTAGATTAGAATAATATTCCTTCGGATCAAAACCTTCATTGCGAGAAGAAACATAAATATTATTCACGTCGAGCATCATCGAAATGTCTGCTTTTTCCACAACCTCTGCATAAAATTCCCATTCGGTCATTTCATCATCTTTGAAATTAGCATAAGAAGAGAGATTTTCGAGTGCAAATGGGATCTCCAAATAATCTTGGATAATTCGAGCTCTCTCTGCGACATAATTGGCCACTTCTTTTGTGCGAGGTAGTGGAAGAAGGTCGTGAAAGCGCATCCCAGGCAATTGACCCCAGCAAAGGTGATCCGAAAGCCATGGGGTTTTTGTTTTTATGGCAAGTTCTTTTAGTTTTTTAAGGTATTCCCAGTCCAAAGGGGCGGCACTACCGATGGCGAGAGTTACTCCGTGCATTACAACTGGATAACGCTCTAAAATCTTTTCTAAATTTCTGAGAGGCATTCCGCCAGCCATGAAATTTTCACTGATAATTTCGAACCAATCAATCGGAGGCCATGAGTCAAAAATCTCCTGGAAATGAACAGGCCTAAGCCCGATTCCTATTCCTAAATTAGGTGCTTTTTTTATCATGGCCATCCGCTAGTCGAAACGACTATTTACCGCTTTTGCCAGTGCAATCTGTTCTACCTGTGCAACCATTTGTTCCTTTGCAACCAGAAGAACCATTACAATCAGTTTTGCCCGTGCAACCACTCTTTCCTTTGCAACCAGGCTTACTCGAACAACCACTCTCTTGCTTCTGCTTTTGCTTTCCATTGCAGTCTGTCTTGCCATTGCAAGATGAACCTTTGTCGTTTGATTTACTGCAACCGCAGGCCATAGCGCCAAGTGCCAATCCAGTCAACGCCAACTTCAGTACATTTTTTTTCACATACCCTCCTGTTTAAAAAAATACTCTACAAACTCACCGTATGCCATAGCCGTTTTTTTTTTGTATTAAAATTTTTTATGCCAGACAAAATATACTTCTACCCTTTCTTGCACGAGCATTTACTTCTATGAGAACCTCCTTCATCTCTAGTCTCTTTCTTATCAATCAATTCTTTATTTATTATCACAATTAATTTTAGTCAAAAAAGATTCCGCATTTTTAAATACTTTAGTTGACTAAAACTACACTGTATTCTAATATTTAATGTCTAAAGTGGAAATTTTATGACTAATACTGCAATCACATGGACCTCCTCCGCAGCTGAACATCCTCTCCAAATAGATGGTATAACTGCTCTCATCAGCTCCTTTTTAACTCCAGGAGAAGAGGCTGGCCAAGCTGCACAAGTATGTAATGCCTGGAATGATGCAAGAAGCAGTTTAACCTGCTCGGAGCTCATCATGCGCTTAGGAAAAGACAATCTAAGCTCTAAGGATATTGTCGCAGCCTATTTGCGTGGCTGTCGTTTGATCTATCCATTTTTGAGCACTTTTTATTTTGATCGCGAGCTTCATCCAGTTAAAGATCGCACAATTGCACTAAATGTCATGGCCTGTCTGCCCATTTTAAATTTAAAATATGTGTCATTGGGCAAATTGCCGATTACTTGTTTGGAGATGCTCTCCGATGCACTCCTTGCAAAGACGCTGAAAATTCGTGAGCTCGCGCTCCCCTTTCCGCCTGCTCATCGCTTTCGTAACGGTAATTTCTGCTTCCCACGCATCGCTTCGGAAGATGTCACTAAGCTGAGATTTGTTGTAATAGGCGTTTTAGATCGTACCCATGCACATGAAATCGCGGAAAATTATCCGGCCCTAGATTCGCTAGTTATCGAAGGTGCTGTCGGCGCAAAATTAGATATTTGCGGGCTTTTAATCGAACTGCCTTTCCTGAGCTCTTTGGAAGTTTGCCAGATAGGTATTAACTTTGCAGAGGGCAAAAAAGCCCCACTACAAATGCGCTATCTCGACTCTTTGCCATCTGATACAAATTTAAAACACTTGAGCTTTACTAACTGCCAAGTTGGCTCTAAGGTTGGAACAAAACTTCTAGAAAAGATGCCTAATCTCAGCATTACCTACAAAGATTGCAGCTCTATCAACGAAGAAGCCTCGCTTTAATGACCACCAAAAGCGTAGTAAGCTCTCCACTCTCTTTAGGATTAGATTATTTAACTCCGCCAAGCACAAGTCCTTCTCACAAAAAGAGTAAAGCTGATGCAATTAATTCCGGAACTCAAAAAAAACCGATTCCAGGAACGCATTCTGCCCACACGGTGTTCCTGCGTTCTACGCTGCAACCTTCACGCATCCGGCATCAACGTTCTGGCGCCGCATTTCCACGTCGCGACAAGAGCACCAAGTCGGCCGCTTCCTCGGCATCTTTGAGAAGCGTCTTGCGCGGCGTGCCTATCCGCGCACGCATGGTAAGGCCGCGAGCAACATCAATCAGCTGGCTTGCGCGAACGGCCACAGGAAAGTCGGACGGGATTTCTCCAGCGGTGACCCCATCCCGGAAACGACCTTCCACCATCGTCACGGCGGCAGCGGCGGTGTTCTGCAGGAATTTCCGGACCTCAGCGTCGTCCACAAGCGGCGCGATGCATAATACGAGACATCCCGGGGCAGACCCTTCCTCGGTCGCACTTTTGACGGCGTATCTCAGGAAGCGGGCGAGCGAGTTGCGAAGCGTCTGCGGCGACAGCAGCGCCTTCGCGGCGAGAGCGCCTTTCTTCTCCTCATAATCCTTGAGGACGCGCAAGAATAACGTCCGTTTGTCGCCGAAGATGGAATACAGGCTCGGCCGTCCCACGCCCATCCCGGCGACGAGATCGTCGATCGTCACTCCGTCGTAGCCTTTCGACCAGAATACCTGGGTCGCCTTTTCCAGCGCGTCCCTCTCATCAAAGCTGCGCGGCCGTCCACGCGGCCTATCGGCATTTTGAAACATTTAGTTCAAAACTCCTTGAAAATTTTCATCGACCAAATATATAACTGAATTGTTCGAAATTAACAAGCCGGCTTTGGCCTCGTGGGGCCTCACGACTCGGCCTTCAGCCTTCACTAAGGAGACGCCCATGAAACATTCGATCGCACTCGTTACCGGCACCACCTCTGGGCTTGGTTATGCGGCAGCCAGCATGCTCGCCGCCGAGGGCTGCTGCCAGGTCATCGTCACCGGCCGCAGCTTGGCCCGGGTCCAGGAAACAGCCGCTCAGCTCGCGGCTGAAACTAAGACCCAGGTCTTCACGCCGCTGGAGCTGGATCTGAACACACCGACCAGCGTCCAGTCCGCCCTCGCTGAGCTGGTCAAGTGGGGTCGGCCGATCGATTTCCTGCTGCTCAATGCAGGGATGGTGGGAGGTAAGAAGCGCGTCCTCACTGCGGCGGGTATTGAGGAGGCTCAGGCCCCGCTCATCGGCCATCATCAACTGACTGTCGGATTGCTCCGCGCCAACTTATTGAGCCCCAATGCGCGGATTGTTATCGCCGGCGCTGAACCCGCCCGTGGAGACGTCCCTATGTTCAGCTACACCGACGTGGCGTCTTTTGCGGCTAAATACCACCAGGGTGACCGAACCGCCGCTATTGAAGCCCTGGTGCGCAGTGGGCCGAACGTGAAGTACGAGCCCAACCGAGCGTATGCCGACGCGAAGCTCATCATTGCTTGGTGGGCGGCGGCGTTGGCGCGCCGGCTACCTTACGGCATGGCCGTGTACGCCGTCTCACCCGGCAGCGCGCCCGACACCAAGGCGGTGCGAAACGTTAGCCTGGTCATGAAGTGGCTGATGATTCCATTGGTGAAGCTCATTCCCGGCATGTCCCAGACACCGGAGACCGCGGCTCGTCGATACCTCCAGGCATCGGCATTCGGAACCGACGTCTCGGGCCAATTCTTCGCCTCGGCGCCGAAGAAGCTCACAGGCCCAATTGAGGCAATGCGTCACCCACACTTTCACGATCGCGCCAACCAGGAAGCCGCGTGGCAGGCCGTCGTCAAGGTCTCTGGCGTTGATTTCCCTTCCACAGAAACTTGAGAGCGGTGTACTGAAGGAGAGCCCGATCGCGGCTGAACTGATCCCAATCGCATTGACGAGGCGACCCCAAATTGGGTCGATGAGGAGATGCGATAAAAACCAGAGGAAAAAGGGTGGTTTTAGCGGGCAAATGGAATTACGCAAGAGGTCTAATGGAAGAATACCCAGAAAAGCTCAAGTCCAACCACAAAAAGAGAGACCAAGAGAAGCAAGACGAGCGTGAGCTTGCCACCTGGCAACGCGTAATCTGAAGGCAGCTTCATTGCATAGCGTCCGAGCCATACGAGTGTGACTGGCAGAAGTCCGTTCAAGAAAGCTTCACCAAATCCCCCAGCAATGCCTAACGCGCGATCGAAGACGGTCGGATCAAAGAGCACACACAGAAAAGGTGGGAAAAAGGTGAGGAAGACTAAGAAGTAACGGTGCGGTTTCTTCTGGCTGTCGATCTTCAATCCATCTCCAAGAAAATCTACCAACGAGAAAGCCACCCCCAGCATCGACGTAATGATGGCGAAAAAGGCGAAGTATTGACCGACGAGATAGATCGATGAGCCGCCCGCAAGAGCGTTCAGCGCTTGCGTGGCAGGCTGGCCCTCCATATGCGCTTGCTCAATCGCCCCTTGTGGGACAGCGCCGATAATCAGCCACTGCCATGCCACGTAGATCAAGAAAGGCACCGAGGTACCTAAAACGATCGAGAGCTTTAGCGTCTTGCGTTCGCGGTTCAAATAGTTGCACAGAGATGGGATGATGTTGTGATAGCCAAAGGCACTGAAAAGAACGGGGATGGAGAAGGCAACTGCCGACCACTTGCTAAACTGGAAATTACCCATATCCACTTCTGAGCAGCCCATCACCACCATGATGAAGTAGTCGACGACCATGGCGATGGTAAGGAATATATTGACGCGATCGATAGCTTTGGCGCCAAGTGCGACGATGGCCCCAAAGACCAGACCGAAAAATGCGTAGCTCGTTATTCCACTGAGGTGCAGGCCAAAAGTGGCGTTGATAAAGCCACTGACTAGCGGGGCGCCAGCCGCGAAATAGGCTATCATTAAACAGTAGTAGAGGAAGATGAACATCCCGCCGGCGGCGAATTTTCCCTTCGTGCCGAGAAAGCGCTGGGCCATGGAAAGGATATTAGAGCCTGCCGGCATCCATAAAGTAACTTCTAAAAAGAGTAGGCCGGTGCAGAGCATGAAAAGCCATACGATGCCTGTGATGACAAGAGAGGGCCAGAAGCCAGCTTGAGCTGTGAGCAGAGGAATTCCAAGCATCCCAGCACCGATGGCGGTACCCGCGATCATCAAGGTGCCAGAGATAACTTGAGAAATCCCCTGCCTTTTGACTGAAATTTCGCCCTGACTCGCTTGACTCACGTCCTTTGATTCCCCCTAAAAGAGATCTGTTCTTGTTTTATGCTATATATTGAAAATAGATGCGAAAAAAAATGAAAGGATTAAAAGAGTCTGGGCGAAAAAAAATGCCAAAAAGCTCGTTTGTCTTTAGATAAGGGCGGTGGAAGGGATGAGCTTGGCGCCTTTTTGGACCATGCTGGCAAAGGCAGACTCACAATCGCCTGGATAAAGATCGATCCCGCGGCAAGCATCTGAGATCACAAACACGGAAAGTCCTAGGTCGAGTGCATCGATGGTGGTGTAGAGCACACAGTAATCTGTGGCCACCCCGCAGATATAAATCTCTTTAACACCGTTGGATTTTAGATAGTCAAAAAGCCCTGTGGACTTACGGCGCGCATTGTCAAAAAATGCGCTATAACTATCGATTGACTTGTCTGTGCCTTTGTAAAAAATATTTGCAATCATCTCTTTGCGTAAACCAGCCACGAGTTCAGCCCCTTTAGTGCTGCGCACGCAATGTGTCGGCCAGAGAATCTGCTCGATTCCTTGCACCTCAACAAGATCACCGGGCTTCTTACCCGGATGATTTGATGCAAAACTCGCGTGATCAGCGGGGTGCCAATCTTGAGTCGCCACGACGAGCGAAAACTTAGGCAAGACATTGTTGATCAGCGGAATGATCTTATCAGCTTCTGGCACGCCGAGCGGACCACCTGGCATGAAATCATTTTGCAAATCGACAAGCAGTAAAGTTTTCAAGTGCGGCGCTCCTTAATCTCTTCAATCATGCGGACTTTCAAATTATACAAGGATTTTTCCATTCCCACAAAATAGGGTTGCGGATTCAAAAAGCGACGCATAGCTGGATGCAAGCGATCCAATTCCGCGTGCGCATAACGCTGCGTCTCTTTCAAAGTGGGAAAATTATAAATGCACTTGCCCCCGCGCAAGATCGGCACGAGAAGATCTTTAAATTGCGCGCCAGGCAGCATCTTCTTTGTATGCGTTGGATCTGTTGGATCAATCAGAATGTGCGGATCATTTGGCAAAGTGGGCAAATCATAAAGCATATCAGCTAAATATCCTTGCGCATCAAAATAACGACGCACTTGCAAGATGCCTGGATCAGTCACCTTTGCGATCTGCTCTGAGATCTTAACCTTATATTGCCAATTGCCATTTTGATCTTGAAGCGCAGAAAGCTTATAGACGCCGTCTAATGCGGGCTGATCTTTTCCAGTGACTAAATTTGTGCCCACACCCCAGATAGAGATCTTCGCACCTTGATGCTTAAGATCGCTGATTAGATGCTCATCTAGCTCATTACTCGCCATGATTTTTGCATTTACAAAGCCCGCATCATCCAGCAGCTTGCGAATCTGAATACTGAGATGTGTAAGATCGCCCGAATCGAGGCGCACCCCAAGCATATCCATGCTTTTGCCCAACTTCTTGGCAACTTTGATCGCATTTTTTGCGCCCTTCAGGCTGTCATAAGTATCGACGAGAAACACACAGCTATGCGGAAGTGCATGAGCAAAAGCTTTAAAAGACTCTTCTTCATCTTCAAATGCCATTACCCAGCTATGCGCGTGCGTGCCGCGTACGGGAATATCATAGAGCTTGCCAGCCAGCACACTCGAGGTAGATTCGCATCCTCCAATAAACGCCGCACGACTTGCCGAAAGCGCTCCATCGATGCCTTGAGCCCGGCGCAAGCCAAACTCAACCACGGGATCTGGCCGTGCCGCCCAGCAAATGCGCGCCGCCTTGGTAGCAATCAGCGACTGAAAGTTGATGATGTTGAGCAGCGCGCTTTCTAAAAGCTGCGCTTGAATGATCGGCCCCTGCACACGTAGCATAGGCTCATAAGGAAAAACCGGCGTCCCCTCAGGCATCGCATCGAGATCACAGGTGAAGGAAAAGTTCTTCAAATAATCGAGAAAGCCCTTTTCAAAAAGAGGTTCGCTGCCTTTGCCTTTCAGACTTTCTAAATAGGCCAGATCGCTCTCGTCAAAGCGGAAATTCTGAATATACTCGATGGCCGTCTGCAGCCCAGCTGTCAGCGCGAAGCTCCCATGAAAAGGTTTGCGTCTAAACGAAAGCGGAAAAACCGCATTGCGCTCAGCAAGACCCTCCTTCCAATAGCCATACGCCATGGTCAGTTCATACAGGTCGGTAAGCAGAGCAAGAGATAGCTTATAAATCGAATTAAGAGACATGTCACTCCGCATATGCTATATTAATTTTAAAACCTTATTGTAACCGAATGACCAACACCTGTCACTTTCCAAGTGATCATCAACATGGCCGGGCGATGCATACCGCGCTCTGGATCGCCTTTGCTTTCATGCTCATTGAAGTTGCCGGCGGTTTGATCGCCAACAGCTTGGCCCTGATCAGCGACGCCATGCATCTGTTCACAGATGTCGGCGCTTTTCTGCTCAGCCTAATTGCCCTAAAGATCGCGCGTCGCCCTAGCACACCCGAAATGAGCTACGGTTATCATCGTGCTGAAATCTTAGGTGCACTTGCAAGTGCTGTTTCACTCTGGGCGCTTTCTGGTGTCCTAATTTATGAAGCAATCACTCGCCTCTTTCATCCGCCAGAAGTGCAAGGCCCCATCGTTTTTGTAGTGGCTTTTCTCGGCTTGATAGCCAACTTGCTCATGATGCGTGTATTGCATAGCTGCCAGCAACATAATATGAATATGCGCGCTGCCTACTTGCATGTTCTAGGAGACTTACTCGGAAGCATAGGCGTGATTCTCAGTGGCGCCATTCTCTGGTTAACCGACTGGAAACCTATCGACCCGATCGTCACCATTGTTTTCAGTCTCCAGCTTATTTATATTTCCACCAAGCTGATCAAACAGACCGTTAACGTGCTGATGGAAGGCACGCCCGAAGGCGTAGATATCACCACCATTCGAAACGACCTCTCAAATATTGTGGGAGTCACAGAAGTACACGATCTGCACCTTTGGGCCGTTGCCAGCAAGCGAAATGCCCTAAGCGTGCACCTCGTTTCCACCCAGCCACATGAGACCCTAAATGCCGTGCATCGCCTCATCTCCAAAAAATATCACATCCAGCACATGACCGTTCAGGTCGAAGATCCAACCTCCTTCGAAGCTAAATACTGCTTTGACTGCCAAAAAGACCACTCCAACGAACACTAATAAATTTCTTTGCACCCTGCATATCCTGTAAATGATTTACAAAAAAAGAGTTCGGATTTTAAAAATTTTATTATAATTAGAGGGCAATTGCGTCTTTCGGAAACAGAAGGTATGATGGATTCATGCGATTTTTCATTTTTTTCCTTCTTGTTACATGTGCGCTACAAGCAGCCCCGCCAGCTACATTAAAAGCAAAGCTGGAAAAGGGCGCGCCGGGAAATTACATCGTTACACAACAAGATAAAAACTACTCGCTCTTGCGCATCCGCGAGCAGAATGCTACAAGACTTATCCTCGAAGAGATCACGGCCCCAGAATCAATCCTCGATCTTTCTACACTCTCTTGGACCAAATGGCTCGAGCAGGGCGCACCTGGTCATAGCTCTTGGCTGTTTTATGAAATCGATCTGCAATCGGGCGAACTTTTAGAATGTTTCTCCATTTCACAAAAAGCATGGCTTTCACTCGAAGAGCCGATTCTCCCCAAGATGCTCTCACTGCCTCTCTCATCCACTCCGCCTGAAAAGCGCCGCCGTATTGGCGCCACTCCACAGCGCGGTGAAGATGATACGCGCGCGCTCTGGTTTCCACCGCTTGTATTTGAAGGAAAGAAAATTAAAAAACCCGCGATGGAAGTTTTTGAAACACGCTGGCCCGATGACAATTCACAGCTTGCCGCCTGCCGGCTCGAGCTCTACTTCTTGCCAGACTTCCCCTTCCCCTTTTGGCTTGAGACCAGCAATGGCCACCTCACCATGAAAATCCGCACAGTTGAGTGTGGAAATGCTTCGAATTCACCCATTACCATGCCCATTCCGCATCGCTCGCCAATCTTTCTAGATAATGGCAAACGCGAAGGCGATGTTCTGAAATTAAAACTCAGATCGCCCGCTTACTACACGCATTTTTCGCTCTTTGCACTCGACCTCACCGACCCTATGTCAGCTCCGATTCCCATCACCTTTGAATCTGCTAAAAAAGGCAAAGAAGAGCTCAGTCTTAACATTCCATTAAAAGGACTGAAACCCCTTCTGCAAGATGGGCACGCCTATCGCTGGATCCTCACTTCGGAAGAAGATAAGCATCTCTATACCGAGAGTGACGAGCCACTACGCTGGCATTTATGAACAGGTTTTCCCTATCTTGGCCCACGCTCCAGAAGCAGTTCCTCTAGGCCCATAGACAAAACAACTTAAAGCATTCACTATCAATAAGATAATTATCTTAATTTTCTTTTTACAATTCGCTTTGCTTTTTCTTAATAATCACATCCCCCTCTCCTAGAGCAGAAGTTATCAACAACCTTTCCACAGAACTTAAAAAATCTTAGAGGATGTCTACAAACTAGACCTTCAATATTTTGACTAGTCGAAAAAACAAAATTCCACCTAAACTACTGAACTCACTAATTATTTATACTAACTAAAATGACAGCGTTTTTCTTTAGTTAGTTTTTAAATGCACCAGACAAAAAAAGGGGGTTCTTATGACAGTATCATTATCAAGAGCAGCTTGCAGTACGTGGACTCACCTTTTTAAAGAGGCGCCATTATTTAAAAAATCAACAATGTCGTTTAATCGGTCATTTTCTCTAAATTTCGGATGCCAAACAATTGCTTTTCGTCCTTTTTCACAGAGCAAGCATTTACTTAATAAAGGGAGATCTATTCTCTTAGAAGCATCTTCTGATAAATCCAGAACAGCACTCAGTATGCCTGCACTAAAAAGTGTTGAGCGCTATTTTTCTACATCGCAAATTGATAATGCTAAATTTCAATTTCCCTCTGAAGAGGTTCTTCTAAAGCAACTTAGTAAGGTAGTTCCCTCGATAGAGCAGCAAGTTAAACTGGCAAAATTTTTAGCTAACTCTTCAAAGACAAAAGCAGAACTTAATGCTGAAGTATTATCCATAATTGGGGAAAAGTGCACATCAGACTCGGTGCTTGCACAACGTGTACTCACGGTGGCGACTCATGACATCGTAAAGGATCTGCTTTTGCACTGTTTAGTTCCTAATTCGTAAATCGCTTTTTTTGAGCTTTTTCTCTAAAAAAATGCACGAATCTATTCCACAAGACCTAGTGAGAATTTAGTGAAATAGGTTCAATAGCTTGTCAAATGTCTTGGAATCACTTAGACTGTACAACTTTAAAAACTTAAGTAATCATGGCGCTTTTCTCTCAAACATCTTCGCTACGCAAGTCTAAAATCGTTTTACGCCACACCTATCATCTCTTTAAGCGTAAGCGCACTCGTTTATCCCCTTCTGTTGCAGATCAATTGGAAAAAGCTCTACTTGAGCTGCAAGAAAAGATTCTGCAGAAAGATCGTGTTGAAGCACATGCGCTAGCTCTACACGTTCAGATCCTGGCTAAAGAGCATTTGAAAAAAAGTTCTTTCGATCAAGCGAGAGATCTGGTTTTTGCACTTGGATTTGCCTTGGTTGTGGCTATTCTTGTGCGTCAGCTCTGGTTTGAATTCTATGAGATCCCTACGGGCTCAATGCGTCCTACGCTCAAAGAACAGGATCGCTTGATCGTTTCCAAAACCACTTTTGGCATCAATCTACCGCTGACCACCAAACATATCTATTTTGATCCTGACCTTGTGCAGCGCAGTAGCATCTTTATCTTTACTGGCGAAGATATGGACATCCGCGATGTCGATACGCTCTATTTTTACCTCTTTCCTGGCAAGAAGCAGTATATCAAACGCTTGATGGGAAAACCGGGCGATACGCTCTATTTTTATGGCGGCAAGCTCTATGGCATGGATAAGAAAGGTGCAGATATCTCACACGAACTTCAAAGGCCTGAACTCGCACGCATCGAGCACATTCCTTTCTTGCACTTCGAAGGCAAAGTCACAACTTCTCGCGCTCCCTTGCAAGGCATCTATACTCCCGTTATTTTGCACCAGATGAATGAGCCCGTCGCACGCCTCTTTATCACCGGCGCTACCCAGCCACGCGGCGAGATGCTCTCCCCTTCGTCTGATCAGTTAGCAAAGGCGCCTGTGTCTGAGTATGGAGATCTCTGGGGCTTTAAAAACTACGCCATGGGACGCCTTTTAACTAAAGAGCAGGTTGTTCAATTTACTGACCAGCCTCTGGCTGATCTCAAAGATGGCATGCTCTATCTCGAGCTGAAGCATCACCCCTCTTTGCAAAACCTCACCATTGGCCGCGATGAGTATGGCCGTATTCGTCCTCTTTTAGAATTGAGCACTTCGCTAATTCCTCTAGACGAAGCGCATCTACGCATGCTGTTCAAGCAAATGTATACAGCACGCTTTGTGGTTAAAGATGGAAAAGCGATGCGCTACGGTCACAATACAAAAAACATCGAGAATAACGCCTTTCTTCCTAAGCTACCGGGCGTGCCAGATGGCTGTTATGAATTTTATTTTGGCAAAGCCTATCAGATTAAGTGGCAAGGCATCGCCGAAGAGCTTCCAGATTCTCATCCCCTCTATCTCTTCAGCGCAGATCGGGTGCAACTTCTATACAACGTAGGCATAGAATTTGATCTCCACTTTGCTCCACAAACTAAACAGCAACGCTGGCTGCCTTCGCGGTATGCCTATTTCTGCGACGGCGATCTCTATCTGCTTGGCGCACCTGTCTTAAAAAAAGAAGATTCTGTGATTCTTGATTTCCATGCGCGCGAGCAGCAGAAAAAAACTACCAACCCTTCTTATCAACCCTTTGCCGACGTAGGGCCACCTCTCAAAGAAAATGGCACGCTCGATACAGCTTTTGTGGCTAAATATGGGCTAACTATCCCACCTCAAAGTTATCTCGCACTTGGTGATAACCATGCCATGAGTGCCGATAGCCGCGACTTTGGCTTCGTTCCTCAGGGCAATCTACGCGGCGGGCCGCGCTTTATCTTCTGGCCACCAGGCGAACGTTGGGGACACCCCAATCAACCGCCCTACCCATTCTTCAATCTGCCAAGATCATTAGTCTGGATTACTGCTGGATTACTTATCGGCGGCTGGTCGTTTGTGCATTATCGCAGAAACAAACTGCCCTTAAAATTCTAAAAAATTGAAATCCTAAGAAAATTTTGAGATTAGATTTTCTGAAGAAGAATGATTGTCTGCTCGCCGTTGAGGTCCCAGGCGGTGCCTTCACATTCAGCAAAGAGAACTTCAGTAGCTAGAACTTCATGCATGATCGTATCGCGATGCTGTTCAAAGCATGCTTTCACGCGCTCAGTCGTCTGCAATTTTACTTCAATGCGATCACTCACGGCATAACCTTCATCGCGACGCATCGTATTGATTTTGCTGATGAGCTCACGCGCTAGACCTTCGATTAGCAGAGACTCTGAAAGTGTTGTGTCTAGTGCAACGGTGATCCCCTCGCCTGTTAAGGCAACCAGCCCCTCACGCACTTTGCGCTCAACGGTAATATCTTCGGGCGTAAGTTCGATTTTTTGACCTTCTAGCTCAATCGAAACAGACTTTCCTTCAAACAATGTGTGCAGCGCATGCTGATCAAATTTCTCGACTGCCTTTTGCACATCGCGCATAAGCGGGCCCACTTTCTTGCCAAGCACACGGAAATTTGGTTTAGCATGAAGCGCCACAAACGATGTCTCATCTTGCAGGAAGGCTACTTCTTTTACGTTTAATTCATCGGCAATGAGCCCCTCTTGTCTTTGAAGCGCAGATAGGATGCTCTGATCACGACAGATGACGTGCGCCTTAGGCAGTGGCTGCCTTACTTTGAGCTTATGTTCTTTGCGCAGCGCATGACCAGAACTTACCACGGTTTGCACCGAGGCCATCTCTTTTTCTAAAGATTCATTACGCAGCTTGCCATCATACTTCGGAAAGTCACAGAGATGCACAGAAAGCGGCGCTTTTTCTTGACGCAGGCGCATGTAAATGGCTTCACTTAGGAAAGGCACAAACGGTGCTGCAATCTTAGACACGGTGAGCAGCACGCGGTAGAGCGTTTCAAAAGCTTCAGCGCGATCTTGCGAGGCTTCATCGGCCCAGAAACGTGGACGTGATCTGCGGATATACCAGTTAGTGAGCTGCTCAATAAATTGTACAAAGGGTTGAACTCCTTTGCCTAACATATATTCATCCATTCCAGCGGTAACTTCTGCCACTAAGCTCTGCAAAAGAGATAAGATCCAGCGATCGATATCCGCTTGAGGTTGGAAAGACATCTCACTTTGAGGTTTCCACGCATAGATCTGCGCATAGGTCGCTAGAAAGTGATACGAGTTCCAAAGAGGGATGAGCACCTGGCGCATCACCAGCTCCACTCCCCTTTCTGAAAAACGCAAATCTTCACCAGTTACTGCCGGACTATTGAGCAGATATAGGCGCATCGCATCGGCGCCATACTGATTCATAATGAGATCAGGCTCTGGATAATTTTTTAAACGCTTCGACATCTTATTGCCATCTTCAGCCAGCAAGATGCCGTTGACGATCACATTTTTAAACGCAGGCTTATTAAATAGCGCCGTTGAAAGCACATTCAGCGTGTAGAACCAGCCGCGCGTTTGATCGAGACCTTCAGCGATAAAATCGGCTGGAAAACCATCTAAGACAGCTTCTTGATGTTCAAACGGAAAATGATTCTGTGCGTAAGGCATAGAACCCGATTCAAACCAGCAGTCGAACACTTCGGAAATTCTTTTGAAAGTTTTTCCATTCTCTTCAAATGTCAGATCATCGATGTAATGGCGGTGCAAATCGTCTAGTTTTCGGCCCGTACGCTCTTCTAATTCTTGTTTGCTTGAGATGACAATGCAATCGCCTTGATCGTTGCGCCAGATCGGAATAGGTGTGCCCCAATAGCGATTACGCGAAACAGCCCAGTCACGTGCATTCTCAAGCCATTTGCCAAAGCGGCCTTCTTTGATGTGCTCAGGCACCCAATGGATCAATTCGTTGTTTACGATTAGTTTATCTTTGAGCTTTTCAACCGCAACAAACCAGGTTCTAACAGCTTTGTAAATTAGCGGCGTGTCTGAGCGCCAGCAGAAGGGATAGCGATGGCGGATCTGGCTATGATGGAAAACTTTCTTCTCTTGCTTAAGGCGCTTGATGATCTCTTTGTCGGCATCTTTTACATAAAGGCCTTCGTAATCTGGCACTTCGCGTGTGTATCTGCCGTTGTGATCCACTGGACAAACCACCTGAATACCTTCGCGTGCGCAGACGAAAAAGTCCGCCTCACCAAATGCCGGAGCTGCATGCAAAACGCCCGTTCCATCTTCGCTCGACACGCAATCATCGACGAGAATATGGAATGCTTTTGGATCGGTCTTATTATCAAAATAGGCAAAAAGAGGAATGTAGGGCTTACCAGCTAAAGATGTGCCCTTAAAAGTCTCAAGAACTTGGATCTCTTGTGGATCTTTGAAATACTCAGAAAGACGCGACTTGGCCAAGATGTAGATACTGCCACTTTTGAGCTCTTTGATTTTTACGTAATCGAGATCTCCGCGCACCACTAGCGCTAAGTTCATCGGTAGCGTCCAAGGAGTCGTTGTCCACACGAGCAACTTGATTTCAGGCTCTTCTTTCAATGCGAACTGCAAAGTGAGAGATGGATCATCTACTTCGCGATAATTCAGATTAGCTTCAAAATTGGAGATCGGTGTGCCGAGCTTGGTAGAAAAAGGCATCACCTTGAAGCCTTCGTAAACTAGATTTTTGGCATAGAGTTGTGCAAAGACCCACCAGACCGATTCCATATAGGGAGTGTCCATCGTGCGGTAGGTATTGGGAAAGTCCACCCAGCGACCCATGCGCTCAACTGTGCGCTCCCACTCTTTGGTATAGCGCAGCACAATCTTGCGGCACTCTTCATTGAAAGCAGCCACACCGAAGTTTTCGATGGCTGATGCACCCGAGAGCTCTTTCGTTTTTTCAATTTCGTTTTCAACCGGCAACCCATGACAATCCCAACCAAACCGCCTAGGCACATAAAACCCTTTCATGGTCCAGTAGCGCAAAACGACATCTTTGATTGTTCCAGCCAGAATATGGCCATAGTGCGGCAAGCCCGTTGCAAAAGGCGGGCCGTCGTAGAAAGAGAAAAGAGGAGCATCCTGACGCTCAGAGACCGATCTTTCAAAGATCTTCTCGCGCCTCCAGAAATCTAAGATCTGCTCTTCTCTACCTGGAAAGGTTTCGTTGGTTTCAGTTTCAAACATAAGATTAGCCAATCATAGCTGATCTTTAGAGTTTTAGGCTATTAATGACTAACAGGTGGCTCATCTAAGAAATCGACAATGCCGCGCGCATTTCGAGCTCCAGACTCCTCAAGTTCTTGTAGAAGTTGAGCGCCCCAAACCGGATAAAGCGCGCCTGCAAAGCCTACACCCACACTGACAATCGAAAGGCCTGTAATGACTAAAAATTCTCTCAACACAAAATTCAAACGGGCAGAGCACCCGCACGTGACGAGAAAAGCAATTGCAAAGCCCACCGAAATCATAAAGTTATAAACCGAGCAGGCAAGAGCAACCACCATGGCACCGAGAAAATCGATGCGTGAAGTAAACTCTTCTTCAGGATGGTCTGTGGTATAAGGTTCTTTGGATATAATAAAAGCTTTATGACTCTTAGCCACGGCTGTGACTACATTCATGGCCGCGCATTTTGGTATAAGACGCTTTAAAACAAAGTAGACATTTACATCAGCGGCTACATTAGCAGCTATTCCGCCTACCTTGTCTTTCACTTTTTTTGCATGACTACTGAGCTTGTCATACATGTCGCCGAGCTTATCTGAGATACTCGTTACATCGCCTGACATCTTAACTCTCCAATTAAATCTAGATAGTATAGATTTATTGGATGAAATTCACAACGCCTTCTTGCATAAATAGCTGTATATGCCCCTGCACAGAAGCTGTACCAAACCCAGGAGCCAAGACCCCAAATGTTGTGGGAGCTATTGCACAAAAAGATGCTGCTGTTAGCACAAGCTCAAGTTTGCAATACTTTCGCACCTCTGCAATTTGACCCAGCGTGAATACCACTGCCAAAATAGCGAGCAGTGACAAACAGAGATGACAAACTACAGAAGCTAGATTATGCAGTGAAGCTTCCAAAAAGTTGATACGCGGCATGATCTTGCCTGCCACCCCTTCAGTGCACTCAAGTGTAATCGGATTGATAAAGGGCGAATTTCGCATTAATAAAGAAGTCAATGTCATGATCGGCCCAGAAAAGAGCAAGGCTTGAGCCCTGTTTATCCTGTTAAACAGAGGTTGCAGACCTGGTAGATTAGGTCCTCCAGCACCATCAAATCCGTCGTCTTGCCCTCCAAAAGCTGGACCCGCACCCAATCCCAATCTGCCGAACAATTGCTGCATTTCCGCAGCATCGAGTGGAGGCCTTGCTTGTTCTCCTTGTGGAGGTAGATCGCCCATGCCCATGACCCGTGGCCCTTGATGTGCGGGCCGTGCTTGAGGAAGTCTCGGCCCCTCTACATCTTCTGCCTGTCTACGCGCACGCGCATCGCGCACTGCATCTCCAAGATTAATTGACATGATTTATTCCTCTTATTGCTGTTTATATAGTCATAAAGTCATGCAAAAATTATACTTCTTTTGAAAGTAGAACGATATATTAAAGAATTCCTGATGATTTCACACAAGTAGTTAATTACAAACAACTTGCGTTGATTAAAATCGGTTTTAACAAGCCCCTCGTGGTTTATTAGAACTTTTGTTATTATGATTACGGGGGTGTAAAGGTTTCGACTTGGGAACAAAGTATTAGTGGCATGCGGAGGATATCGGTTGGCCTCCTTAATCATCCGGTAAAACAAGAATTGATAACACTGAAGAGTGCTTATTAGCAGCTTAAGAACCTAACCGTTTTTAGCTCTCGATAGCCTAAGGCCTGACCAAGAGCGTTAGTAACTATCGTCATCAACCTTGGTATGAATCTCCTAACTTCTTCCCTTCTTCGAGGGAGAATTCGAGATAAGAAGAAGAGCGTTGGTCTCTAGTGTGGTGTCCTTCAGCAGGGCCGACGTAACAATAAAGACACTAAGCATGTAGGCATTAATAGGGAGTTTGCTAAGGACGAGAGTTCGATTCTCTCCACCTCCAATAAGGCCAGGTTTTAAAACCTGGCCTTTTTTATTGGAGGTGAGCAAGGCAACAGTTTGCCTTGCGTGAGAGAATCGAGTTGAACTCGTTTGTTGCACACTGTGCAACCGAGCCCGGTTCGCCATAAATGGCTCACCTGCTCCGCACTTCGAAGGTCCACTGGACCTTCTCCGTGATTCCGCAGCCGGCCCGGTAGACTAGGGGCATCGCCCTTAGCGCGAGGGCTTCTCCCCAACTCCATTTTGGTCAGGTAAAACCTGGCCTTTTTAGTTAGATAGGTTCTTTTTATGGCAAAATAATCAAAAAAACAGTAAAATTTTCTCATGTTTTATACATTTTTTGAATAAAAAAACAATAATTAAGATTCTTATAAAGAGAGTTTATGACAGCAATACCAAAAGCAATGGAACCGAAAGAAATCCTGCCTATGATCGATCTCTGGGGCGTGAAGACTTACATAGAACCTACCAAAATCGAGGTAAATGACGCAGCGACTGCTATAACTCACGTGGTAAATTCTCGAACCTATAGAGAAGGGATGCAAACATCGGTTTTGCCCTATTTAAGCACAGATTGCACTTCCGTTGTGATGTCCTATGCAATCGATCAGGAAGAGCAGTTGAAAGTAGCTCATGAGTTCAAGATGTATGTAAGGAGCCAGTATCACACGTTTTCGTTTCCCAATTTAAACACCGGCGAGCGAAAGAAAATAATCTTCGGATATTTAACTGAATCTAACATGCAGGAAAAGGACAAGTTTATCGAAATGCTCAAAAGCCAGGAAATTTTTATACGAACAGTAAAGGCTTTCGCTGGAAATAGGGCCGCCCTTCACTAAGAGTTATTCGGAACTTACCAGAGATTGACCTCCGGTTAAAAGTTCTGAATGTGTCTCTCCACCTCCAATACTAAGGCCAGGATAACTTCCCGGCTTTTTCTTTTTAACAAAACTCTATTTCAAAGTTATCTTTTTTGGAGTGCGCTGACTTGTCAGCGCCTTGGTAGACATCGACTTGTCGATGCCCTCTTTAATAAGCTTGTTACGAGCTCAAATCAATACAAGTGGTGTTCTGCAATTTGGTTTGAAACGCACACCTCAAAAGCCCATTATGAGACTGTGACGAGCTTAAACATTGATTCCATTAGAATTCGAGATGATTTTTAGAGCATCGACAAGTCGATGTCTACGAAAGCGGCGACAAGTCGCACGCACTCCAAAAAGAGTTCCAAATACAGCTCTCTACCTCCAACCCTAAAAGAGAGATTCAGGAATTCCGGATAATCTAATAAGGGCCTCCTCTAAAAATTCAAAAACATTCTCCAATAGAAAACCAATCCAAGTTTAAAAAGCTGGCTAATTGCTTTTCTTAACAATCTCAGATTTGAGCATCATCGTACCGAATCCAGGAATCTTCGCTTCGATGTTGTGGCCGTTGACCTCATCCACCAGACGAATATTTTTCACTTTTACACCGACTTTTAAAGCCGATGACGATCCTTTGACCTTTACATCTTTGATAATCGTCACACTATCACCGTCCTGGAGAATGTTTCCATACGCATCCCTTACAACAGGCTGCGCCGTCTCACCTTCCTTCTCAGCATGGATAGCCCATTCATGACCACATTCTGGACAAATATACAAAACTCCATCTTCGTATGTGTGTTCAGAACTGCATTTGGCGCATTTAGGTAAATCTGTCATAAACAATCTCCACGTGTTTCTAAAAATACATCGGATTTTCTCTTTTAAAGATTTCTACGGGCATTTTGATCTTTAATAGACTTCTTGCATATCCTACTGCACTTCTCTGTTGCAAGCAGCAGAGAATATAAGATGAGCTTGCTCTTACTCGAAAAATTTGACAAATTCAAAGAACAAATCATACGATTAACTCATGAAAGTCCAGAAGACTTTGTTTCTATGGGTTTCGCTTTTATTTGCATTTCCATCTTTTTGTGCTGCACCTCTTGCAGAACAATTTAAGCGAACAGGTTATTTAGAAATTTGCGATAAGCAGCATGGAACGGAAACGTTCGATTCTCTTTATGCATATTTCGATGAACTCATCGAATTTCTTCAAACAAATCCAGTTTGGGCACAAAAATTATACATCGCAAAAGAGCGTTTTATTCGCACAAAAGATAGAGCTTATTACTCCACTGATTTTTTTGGTTTCTACGACGAGTCAAAAAGAGAAGGAAGAAACCAGATCTCCTTCTACTATTCGATCCATTTCCATGAGTTTATTTGCTCCCTCTTCCCAGAATTCAATCAAGTTCGCCAAATCATCCATTTTTTTGAAGCTTGTCACGAGATCCAAAAATCATACGAATATCTATTCGATGAGGCGGCAGCTGAGTTAGGCATAGAAACGATTTTCTCTTCGAAATATGGTCATCCTCCCATCCTTTTCAAAGTAATCAAATACCTCCCCTCTTACATCGCTACAAGACCGCATTACGATGGCGCTGCGTTTTCCCTTTTTCTCGATAGCACTGACAATCAATCGCTGCTTCTTTCTCCTTATAAATCCTCATTCTCAGTCGATGATTTTTCATCTCCACTAAGAGAATTTCCAAGGAGGCCTAATCAAAACTCTATCCTCCTTATTCCCGGAGTGCTTCTAACTGAATTTTCGATCTATCCAACTCCTCACATTGTCACGCAAAGCGGCAAAATTCGATATGCAACCATCGCATTTGCTATGAGACCTAACTACATTCCTCATAAATTCGAATACTCCTCTCTTCCGAATTTTAAGCCTTGAACAATTCTTTTTTACCCAATACTGTGACAAAAAATAATTAGAGATCTCTCATGTTCAAATATTGCATTTTTTTATTCGCCTCAAATTCCTTATTCGCTTTAACAACGCTTATTGTAACTGAAAGCTCGGACAGTAAGCCGGGCAGCATGGGATTGACGGGCGATCTTAGATATTGCTTGAATACAATGAATGAGAGTTTAAGTACGACACCTGATGATTATGCGATTGTTTTTGCCAATCCTCCGATGATGATACAGCTCAATGGGATTCTGCCGATCATCAATAACTCCTCAAATCCTGTGAATATCACGATTGGCAATTCAGGCTCTATTCCCACAGTCACAATTGACGGCAATAATGGCACTTACAGCGGTCTTTTTGTCCCCATGGGGAATGTGACGATCCAAAACATGACCTTTCAAAACCTGAGAGCAAAAGGCGGCGATGGTGGAGATGGTACTTCGGGCGGCGGCGGCGGCTTGGGTGCTGGGGGCGCCATTTACGCACCTCAAACCTTTTTAAATGGTTCGAATCCTTCGATCACCTTGATGAATGTTTCGATCAACAGCTGCTCTGCTGTCGGCGGAAACGGAGGAAGTTATTTAAGCATCTCATCTCCCACGGGCGATGAGGGCGGCGGCGGCGGTGGGGGCTTTAGCGGAAATGGGGGTTCTATTACGACCACAGGAAGCACTGGAGGAGGAGGTGGTGGTGGCTTTGGTGGAGATGGTGGAGATGTCACTCTTTCAACTGACAACAGCGGCGGCGGTGGTGGTGGCGGTGGCGGCCTTGGATCGCGCGCCACCATCCCAACGCTCACGAATCTGGGGACTGGGGGCTCCGATCAAAATGCCGGCCTTGATGGAAATGGTGATGGTCTCGCAATTCTTGCTGGTGCTGGTGGAGGAGGTAACTCCGGAGGAAACACAGCAGGTGGCGGCGGTGGTGGTGGTGGAACTCCAGCAGGCGGTGGTGGTGGTGGAAGCGCAGGAATGAATGGAACCCTGCCTCAAGGGCAAATAGCACCAGGAGGCAGCGCACTACCTTCCGGAGGTAATGGCGGAGATGGAGGCGGTGGCGGTGGTGGTGGAGTTGTTGTAACGCCTTCTACAAATGGAATTGACGGACAAGCTGGAACAGGTGGCTATGGTGGAGGTGGGGGCGGAGGCGCGGGTACGGGCGCTTACGATATCAATTATACTGTACAAGGCGGTTCCGGAGGAATTGGTGGTGGTGGAGGCGGTGGTGGCGCCGACCAATCTGGTACCACGCCTGCTGGAGGGGGCAATTCTTTAGGCGGTGGTGGTGGTGGCGGCGGTGGACCTTCTAACTCTTCCAATACCCCCGGCGGATCTGATATAGGAAACCTCGGTGGCGGCTCTGGAGGGGCTGGCGCCAATAGCGTCGGAACGGGTTTCGGTGGCGGAGGTGGTGGTGGCGGAAGCGGCCTTGGAGGCGCTATCTTTGTGGATAGCAATGTGAATCTCAATATTCAAGCGTTCTCGGGAATCCCAACCATTTTCAATACATCAAATAATACAACCCAAGCGGGAACGCATGGAACGGGCGGCCCTGGAGGGACAGATGGCACTGATGGATCAACGTTGATGTGGGGAAATAGTATTTTTTTACGCCAAGGGGCATCTCTCACACTTACAGCAAACGATACTGGTGATCTTTTGACTCTCGGTGAGCAAGTTGCGTTTGTTGACGACACCTCTTTCAACGCAGGAGGAACATCTGTCATAGTCACAGGAAATGGAACTGTTGTTTACAACGGAACCACCGATTATCAAGGAAGCATCACAATCAGGAATGCGAATTTTAAAGTGAATGGAGCGATCAACGAAGCACCGGTTTCCGTCTGTAGAGAAACAATCATTAGCTCGCAAAGAGGTATGTTGAGCGGAATCGGGACCTTGACCGGAAACGTCTTAGTCAACTCGGGAACGATCTCTCCAGACAATGGCGGAACACTTACTCTTGGCAGTTTGCTCCTAAATTCTGCAGATCCAGTTGACGGCACCTTGGGAAGCCTTGTTCATATCGGGATCGATTCCAGTGGCACATCTTTAGTTGCCGTTAGTGGAACAGCAACGCTCGCAGGTATCTTAGAAATCGACTTAGATTCAACTGCTAAGCCTGGAACATATACTGTTCTCACTTCATCTGGCATTACAGACACTTTTGATTCCGTTGCTTTTACGGGGAAAACTCCGAATTATTCGCTCGCCTATCTACCGATGGGAACTCCTACATTTGTCCAATTTGATTTTTTAGGTTTCTCCCCTTCCCTTCCCAGTCTTTCTACGCAAGGCCTCAGAGGCAACAACTTAAGAGTTGCCAATTACCTCAATACTCTAGCCCCAGATGCTGATTCGTTGGGATTGACAGAGCAATTTGATCTTTTAAACGACCTCTCTTCCTCCCAGTATCAAAATGCCCTTAAATCCATCAGCCCTTCGAGGAACTCAATTCCTACATTTGTTGCGCAAAACGTTATGTTCATGTTTTCCGAATCGCTCGATTCGCATTTTACCAAAAGACGCCTTGCGCGTAATGAAGGCAAAAAAAGCCATGCAAAAGATACAGCCTTCTTAGCTTACAATGAACTTTTAGCAGACAATCAATCCCCTCTTAGAGCGATTTATGCTCCGCCTAAAAACACCAGCTCTCAACTTTGGGGAATGGGCTTTGGTCAATTCAGCCGTCAGAACTCTCAAGATCAAACCCCCACTTTTGATTTCAACAGCGGTGGTTTTTTTGCAGCCTATGATTATGGCAATACTGATCAAGGATGCATCGGTGCGCTCGCAGGGTATGCTCACTCATCGATTCATGAACATCAATCTATGGGGAATAGTCACCTAGATGCAGGTTATCTCAGCGTCTACGGGATGAGATTTTTTTCCGATTTTTTCATCGATGCTGCCATTTGGGGCGAATATATGAACGTGGAACAAAAACGCATCATCTCTTTTCCAGGCTTTAAAGAGACTGCTAGAAGCTCTTACAACGCAGAGCAACTCGATCTTCATTTTGGCACGGGATACGATTTCAATATAAATACAGTAACTATCGAACCTTTTAGTTTACTAGACTGGGTCTTTGAATGGGATCCGAGCTACTCAGAGAAAGGAGCGGCTCCATACAATATGAAGTTCCCTTCTAGAACTTCATGGATGCTACGATCAGAAACAGGCCTCAATGGATATAAAACTACCACTTTCAGCTGGGGAATTTTTATTGCACAAGCGAAGTTGAGCTATATCTACAAAAAGCCTCATCACGTTGGACATCTTAATGCAGCGATTGTAAGCGCTCCTGCATCCTTTGTTGTCGAGGCCTTTACCACCGAGCAAAGTCTCATTTCTCCTGCCGTAGAACTCTTTTGGCAAACAAATTGGAATATTTTCAGTTCCGCCAGTTATAACGGAGAATTTGGAAGCGGTTACAGTTCCAATCAATTCTACGGAAAAATTGGGTATTCTTTTTAAGATTGCGATAGTTACCTCGTGTGATGAAAAAGGAATGAAGATGTTGGTGTAATTGCGCCAGCTTTCGATTAAAAGTTCTGATAGCATCTCTCCTCCCCCATTTTTTAAAATAATAAATACTATTCTCAAAGTCTGTCGAAAGCCCCGTGAGGATCTGCGTAAGCAGCTTAATATAAGCGCATTACAGATATAAATTATTTTTACAATAGTGCGTTATAAATAGAACTTTACAATATCCATTTTTACGTGAAAAGATATCTATCAAACACATTTATTTGATTTTGTTTTAAATATTTAATGTGTATAATCATTCAAAAAATAAGGATAATTATGACATCTATTATTTCTTCTTCTCCTCTTTCATTGCAGCCTACAGCTCTATGTTCTCTTCCCATTTTGGACACAGAGGCGGCCAAGCGAGAAGAGTGCATTAACTACGTAAGAAGCCTGCCTGAGTTAAAAGAAGAGGAACAACCTTCTTTTGAAAAGCTTGCTGTTTTGACGAATGAAGCATTTGAAGAGAATTTTCCCGATTCTTGTCAAAGGATCTTGATCGATAAGCTGATTGGCAAATTTAATCACTATTTAGAAGACCATGACTTCCAAACAGCATTTAAAATTGCCACTTATTTAGACTCGGTTATGGAGAGTGTTAAACATGTGTATTATTTACGTTCTCGTTTTGGAAGCGAAATGCACTATGTTAACGAGGTCGTTACAACTTTAGCTAAACACAAAAAAGAAGCCGATGCTTTAATTCTTCTGCTATCTCATCCCTCATGCGCTCATGAAGCTGCATTTTCCATTGAGCCATTTTTCTCAGAAGTTGAACTTGCACGAAGTAATATGTTTGATTCAAGAACGAAGTATCTCGTACGTACTTTGATCCACTTGCTTATTATCACTGCACATCAAAGAGGCGTGGAGTCCGCAATCAAGCTAGCAAACTGTTTACCCTATGCCTGGATGCAAAATCTAGCTGTCAATCATTTGATTTTTCGCTGCACTCATCCTCAACAGTATAAAGAAGTATGGGGAGGATTTATTGAAGGGTTGTTGCCAAAGCCAGAGAGCTCATTTGATGAACTATTCACGCATACTGAAGAGATAAGAAAAATGTTTGCACGTCCGCAGCAAAGCTCCGATCTTGCACGGCCATCTTCTCCTCTAGATTCTTTAGTGTTCGAACAAAATATCGAGAAAGCGATTGATCTATTTGCAAAATTTCTACCTCGACTGAGAAAAAGAGCAGTCAACCGCGCCCACGTCTTTAGAAGCGCTTATATCATTGATGCGTTGCTAAAAAAAGACGATCCCAAACGGGCAAAGGAATTCTTGCCTTATTTGCGGGATAACATCGACAAGTATTCGCTTAAACGGTGGGGTTTTGTTAGTTGTGTCAGCTCTGATGGCATCATGAATGATCGGGCTATTGTAGCCTTCGAAAGAGCCCCTCGCTGCTGTGTTACATGCTGCTAGATCACAACTAGATGATCTACATGTAATCTCACTAGCGGCAGGCTATTTCGTATTATAAAACCATTTCATCCCCGTCAGAAGAGAGAGGTCGACGAAGTTATCTTTCCGATCAGATTGAAAATCGGAAAAGCCCATTCCCTCATAAAATTTTCGGCCGTTTGCATTTACTTTGCGGATGAAAAGAGAGATCGTCTGAATGTTGGGAAATAGATCAGGCGAGCGAATAGAAAAGGTCAAATGTTGCCCGATTCCCCTTCTCTGTTCGGCCGGGTCGACGGCAAGAAGATCCATGTAGGCGGAGTCATTTGTCTCTATTTCAAAAGTTGCCCAGCCCAAAAGCTTCTCGCCTTCAAAAGCCTGCACCCAGATCAACTCTCCATGCTTGAAATGCTCCAATTCACTATCAAAATATCGCTCATAAAAACGTCTCACATCTCCAATCGACTGAAACTCGGGATCAAGTAAGACAAGAGGGACATCTTCATAACCCTTCATAAATGCGCTGACTAAAATCTCTTTTCCTCTGGCGAGATCGATCTCATCGATGGATTTTACTGGAGCAATACGGATCTCCCTCCCCTCTCGATCCAAAAAGATCTGATCGGCAAATGTGGATGAGAT
This sequence comes from uncultured Chlamydiales bacterium, assembly GCA_963700985.1. Classification (GTDB taxonomy): domain Bacteria; phylum Chlamydiota; class Chlamydiia; order Chlamydiales; family Rhabdochlamydiaceae. Next base: position 77,398 of record OY969554.1, on the reverse strand, counting down.
CATGAACAAGAAAGCAACGAGATAGGAAAAAACGGAAAACATATATTAGCCTCCCAGTAAAAGTTGGGATTATGGTTGCATCCTCACAATTTTTTCAGCAATATTTGTACATATGTCCTGCAAATCTATCAGCCGAATGCTCATAGACTTTACCTCAATCGCAGATTTAAGATTATTGCTCATCATTTTGCGAAGGAAACACCGATTCGCGCAGCTGAGTCATTGCTCTAATCAAATCCTCAAGTTTATTTAGAATTCGAGATAATTTTTTATGGCATCGACAAGTCGATGTCTATGAAAGCGCTGACAAGTCAGCGCACTCCAAAAAAGATGGCTGAAAGTTAATCAGGATTTCAAAGCGGGAACATTCCAAATATCAAGAACTTGGTGAAGGTTTAGATTTTCTGGTTTTTTCTCAATTTTATCTGCAAGTGTGCAAAGGCACATGATAAGCTTTTGCTGTGCATCAGAAAATGAAGCGGAACTTCCCTCGCGGATGCTACTGACAATGCCTTCAAACAAGCGATAGTAATATAAAAAAGCGCCAGGATCATCATCGAACTGGAACTCACCACGTTCCCCCATCTCGCAGACTTTCTCAAGAGGTTTCATCGAATGCGCGAATTTTACCAGACGGTTAGTAGCATGTACGTTTACATTTCCCTCTTCTGAGGCAATTTCGTTAAGGCAGATGACGTTGATCGCTGAAATTAATATGTTTGTCTTACTCTTAATTGGAGCTAAAAGAACCAGGCTCCACTCTTCACAGTTGAGACAAATTGGCCCGAGCGATTCTAAAGGAGAATGAACAATCGCAAAAATGGATCCATTAATCTCCACTAACTGCAACCGGTGATCTTTATCGCTTTTAGGAAAAGAAATTTGCAATTTGGTATCGAGCAGCAGATCATTATTTGAACTTTCCATCATGTACCGCGTTCTATTCTTTGTGACAAAGATTTTACAGGGAAAAACGCTATAAAACAAGTAGCGATAACTGGTTTTTTAAAGATATTTTTCACCTCACTTAACGTTGCCAAAAAACTACGCATGTAGTAAGTTGCTTTGCAACCAATGGAATACTATGACAAAAAGGGCGTTCGGAGAGCTCGAAATTCAGATCCTTCAGATCATGAACAAGGAGCAACGACTTACAGTTAAAGACATGCATCGCTTTCTAGGTGGAAAAGATAATTACAACACCATCATGACAGTGATGAATCGCCTTGTAGAAAAAAAGCAAATGCGCCGTGAACGTATGGGGCTTCAGTATGAATACTGGCTTCCAGAAACGGGCGTGGCACCTCCTTCTCTTTTAGCAAAAATCAAACAGATGTGCGCTGGAGTCGGAATGAAGGCTCTCGTTGCTCATTTAATCGAAGAGGAAGAGATTTCCGATGCGGAATTAGCTGAAATGGAACAGCTGATTCAAAGTAGGAAAAAGAAGAAAAAATGAGTTCAAAGCAATCGACGATAGATTTCCTTGTTTTACAAATGAAAGCAGCTGGGGAAATTCGCGCGAAAAAGATGTTCGGTGAATACGGAATTTATTGCGATGAGAAGATCATTGCATTGGTTTGCGACGATCAATTGTTCGTAAAGCCCACAGAAGTGGGAGAACAGTTCATAGGAAAAATATTGGAAGGCTTTCCCTATCCGGGCGCCAAGCCCTATTTTCTTATTCCAGAAGAGAAATGGAGCGATAAGAAATGGCTTGCAGAGCTGATTCAGCTAACTGCTTCTGCACTTCCCCTTCCAAAGAAAAAGTAGAGCCACGCCATTTTTTTGGAGTGCGCTGACTTGTCTGCGCTCTGTTAGACATCGACTTGTCGATGCCCTCTTTAACGGTCTTTTACTACTTAATCGCCGCCCATCGTTACGATTCGAGCTCTTTCTTGCGCCTCTTCAGGAGTCATATCACTGGCTTGTAGCATTGAACTTACACCAAGCAGAGCAATCATAAAAAAAATTATACTACGCATCTGTCTTCTCCGTTTGTTTAAACATAGATCATTATAATAGAGATGCTATTTACGCCTCATTGCTAAAATTATTATATAAACAAGAGGTTTTTATGCGCATTTTAACGCAGTAATTGAAAGGAATTTACCTCATAGAGAAGATCTAGTTTGTAAACACGCTCTTACTTCTTAAAGAAAATCCACGAGCCTTTATTTCCTTGGATGGTCAACTGAGAATTTCCTAGCCGGCAGGAATAATTTTCTCGAAGCTTTTCTTTGAGAGAGAAATCGATCTGGTAAATTCCCTTACGTTTTTCATCCTCATCGACCAGCTGAATCTCTATATTTTCAGAAGTCATGTATGAGTCATCTTGCGCACGTAACCCAAAACTTTTGAGATAAGTAGAAAGGGTATCACGACCCTCAGGCTGCAGCGCCACGGCAAATTTTGTGATGTCTAGGAAAGGTTTATTAGGATCATATTTCTCTGAGTTATAATGCGCCCTAGAAACATTTTCTGAATTTTCTGAAAAATGTTGGGGTGCATATTCCATGATCCAGAAAGAATTTTTCTCGTAAAAGTAACTATCATTTACAGCTAGATACTCAAACCAAGGCTTTCCCTGACGATTAAAAGCCCCTCTATTGAGGTTTGGAAGATCTTTTTGCAGACGTTCTGAAATTGCTGCCAGCCCCCCTATATAATCGACCCCCATACCTATTCCTGAAATCCCAATGGATGGATAACGATCTTGCGGATAGAAAAGCTCAACAAAAGTATTTTTGCCTCGTATGTAAAACCCCTCCCAACCAGTCTGATTGTCTGTAGAGTTTTTCTGCTCATAGGTAGAGGCCAGAGATCGAACGAAATCAGAACCCTTAATCGCCTCGTAAGTTTCTCTGTCGACGACGAAGTAAACATGATTGACTTGGATATCGTACATAAATAGCTGTCTATTTGGTTGTGGGGTTTGATAATTCATTTCTGAACCTGGCCCTTCAATGAATAAGAAATAGTGCCAAACCTTCTTAATCTTTCATAATCGAAAATTCGGAAAGTGTCTCTCCTTCTTCAAACCTCATTACTAGGTTCTTTTCATTCTAGTTCGCATATTTTTTCCAAAATGAAATCTGCGCGCTCTGCAGGAGACATTCCACCCGGAACCACGATGAAATTGTCATGCCTACAATAGATTGCATAGGTTGCAACCTCCAACTTGGCGGCATCTTGAGTGTTTTCTCTGCGAATTTCGTTTTGAAGAGTAGAGAAATTTTCGGAATGAGGCATGATAAAGAATATCGCTTTATAACGCTGATTGAGATCAATTCGATTTAGGATCTTATTCGCACAAGCTAAGGTTTTAGTTCCTGCAAGCCCATTGGCCATCGCAAAAGGATAGATATCAAAAACCCCTCTATCTACAAAAACTTTACCCTCTCTAAGCAACCACGGCTCTTCTTTTTCAAGCTGTATGTTGAGTATGTCCAAAGTAAAGCGTTCCTCTTTCCAAGGCTCAGAAATCCCTGATTCTATTTTTCTAATAATCCAATCGGTAGCTGCTTCGTGAATTACAGGTTCCCCGCGCTTTTCTAATTCCTTGATGATAGAAGTCTTGCCTGAAGAAGGTCCTCCGGTAAGTGCATAGATCACTGCAGCAAGGCAAATTGGTAGACATGTCATCGCTGAACCTGCTTTTTAATTTTTCGGTTTGATAAGTACTGCAATTCGAAAAATTCTATAAAAACTTCCAATTTTTTATGATCAAAAGTTCTGAAAGCGTCTCTCCACCTCACTTATGATTTTTTTGTTTTGCAGAATTGTTCTTTAATTTTATATGGAAGAATAGACCAAGGGAGAAAACCTATGAAAATACTAGATGGATTGGCAAAAATTTTGCTCGTGATTGGCGGCATCGCTTGGGGCGGGGTTGGCGTCGCGGACTTTAACTTTATCATGTGGACATTTTTCGCATTGTCCAAAGTGCAACACTTCCTTTACCTCCTTATCGGATTATCGGCTCTCTGGGTTATTGCACGTTCGTTCAAGGTACGCTCCGCTAAGCGCAGATAGACCCTCAGAACCTTAGAGTATGTTAAGGTGTCAGAGGGATTCCTACTAGATAAGCGCCGACCACTCTTCCCTGCCGGTCGCGGAAAACGTCATAATCCGCCATGTAATCTTTTCCAGAGAGAGTAACTTTGTTAGTGTATCTTAGCTCTCCTATCAGATGCTTATATGCTGGATGGGAGTGATCTAAAATGGTTCCTGGCTTTTCATTTTTTTCTGTTGTAGAAAGCCGTATAAACTCATTGCCATCTTTTACAAAAAGTGTTGCGATCGTATTTGTGTCTTTTGTAAAACTATCCACCAGCGCTATCGGATGCGAATTAATGATCCAATTTCCATTGCGTAAAGCTGGAACTTCTCGTCCACCAAGCCTTTCTTTGTTGTTTTGATCTATGGAAAATACTCCGCGCAAATTGCTCATGAGCTCTTTTCCCAATGCCTTTGCATCGGAAGGCTTATATTCTTGCTTAGCCTCAGCGGTATCTCCCATGACATGTAGTCCCAAACAGAGTGACAGAAAAATAAATGTTTTCATAAAAAACTCCTCCTTTATTTCTGTTTATCCTATTGATTTTTTTCTGTCAGGATGATTAATCAAATATTATGCCACTGCTTATACTTTGTCTTGCGTCTTTCCTCAATTGGATGAACTATGGGCTTGTCTATCCCATCTTCGCGACCTCTATTTTCCATGAGAACTCCATTTTTTTAAGCGATTCTTCCACTGCCGTACAGGGATTCTGGCTAGGAGTTTTGCTGGCTGCATGCCCAATCGCCCAATTCTTAAGTTCCTCGCCCCTAGGGCAACTCTCAGATCGCAAGGGGCGCAAATCCTTGATGCAAAGCACGACTCTACTCATTTTTATCGGCGCACTCATTGCGGCTTTTGGAATCTTTGCGAAATCTCTCTTTATTTTGATTCTAGGGCGCGTTGTAACTGGCTTAGGAGCGGGAAATAATGCGGTTATCAATTCTTCTGTGGCTGATTTCAGTTCTAGAACTCAAAAAGCAAAGAATTTTGGCTTGATTGCCATGGCAAACGGGATTGGTTTTGCCATTGGTCCATTTGTCGGTGGAAAATTATCGGTCTATGGCTATGCACTGCCTTTCATTGTCGCGGCGTTATTTACGCTAGTGAGTTTTCTGCTCATCACTTTCTTCTTTTCTGAAACGCTTAAAGAGAAAAAAACAGGACGTTTGACCATTGCTTTAGGGCTAAGTCGTCTTTGGGAAACCACCATTGCAGCTAAATTTCGCGTGATCTTCTTATCTTTTTTTATCTTCTGCTTTGGTTGGTCGTTTTATTGGGAATTTATTCCCGTGACTTGGATAAAAAGTTACAATCAAGATGCTTCTCAAATTGGAAACTTTTATGCCTTTGGCTCGCTGATTTATGTCATCAGCAGCGGCCTTCTAATTCGTCCCATCGTGAAGAAGTTTAAGCCCTTTACTATTTTGCTTCTCTCCCTCGGTGCTCTAGGTGTGTTTTTATCTTTCTTGATTCACGCCAAGCTCGAATCTTACTGGCTTAATATCGGAGCCCAGCAATTTTTAATCGCTCTCGTTTTTCCTGTTGGAACTGCCATTGTCTCGAATTTAACCTCTCAGAGTGATCAAGGAGAAACCATGGGTGTCTTTCAAGCTTTGCAAGCCTTTGCCTTTGCCGTGACGCCTTTTTTTGGCGGAGTGCTCCTCCACTTCAGTTATTTTATGCCTGTTATGATCGGAGCAGCCTCGATGTTCCTCGCCTGCCTCATAATTTTAGCCGGCTACAAAAAAACCGCACTCAGATAACACACAGGAGAATCAGATGCCACTTGTTCAAATTCATTTAGCCAAAGGCAAGACGCCAAAATATATCAAGGCCGTTGCTGATGGAGTCCACCAAGCACTCGTTAGCGCGTGGCAAATCCCAAAAAACGATCGCTTTCAATTGATCTCAGAATATAAGAAAAGTCACTTCCACTTTGACAAAACAATTTGGGGCGTTCGGCGCTCAGATAACGTTATTGCGATTTATATTACGTCGGTCAAGAGACCTCAAGACAAGAAGAAAAAGCTCTATCAAGAGCTCGTTAAAGTCCTAACCAAAAATCCCAAGGTCAGAAAAGAAGACGTCTTCGTCACTCTAGTTCAAATTGAAAAAGAAGATTGGTCATTTGGCAACGGCATAGCGCAGTTTCTCGACCCTTCGCTGACGCCGTAAGTAGTGCTTTTTTAGCTTGCTGCCATCAGGGGCTTTTGACATAATCACTAGCATGTTGAATTTGATCCCATCTTCTAGAACCTGTCGTTTCTGTTGTGCGGCCTCACGCACCAATATCTAATTTACTGACCCTCACTACTTCTATTTAAGAAAATTTTTTAAACCTCAGGTTTTATGAATAAGCACACGCGCTATTACGTTATATTATTTGTTTCAATTTTGCTCGGTCTTGGCACAGGTTTTCTCAACCAAAAAATATTGATAACAGCTGCAGAAATTGTCTCTACGCTGTTTTTAAATTATCTCTCGATGATCGCGGCTCCAATCGTTTTGTTGGCTATCCTTTCTACGCTCCTAAATATGCGTGGGTTTGAGCAAATAAAAAGTCTCGGCAGAAAGGCCATTACTTATACATTGATCACGACAGTTTTGGCCTCTGTTGTGGCCTTAGGATTTTTTTTAGTGATGGATCCAGTTTCATCTGCTCAACAAGGTAGCGAAACATTAATGGTGGGAGAACAGCCTTCTTATCTTCAATTTTTGATGGAGATCATCCCCTCTAATATTTTCAAGGCGTTCCTAGAAAATAAGGTGATTTCCATTGCATTTCTGGCTTTCCTGTTTGGAATTACAGCTCACTTTCTTCCTAATGAGCAGCGCAGCACGCTGCAGAAGGGCTTTTCTGCCTTGTTTCAACTATTTCTAAAAATAGCAGCAGTTGCAGGGTATGTAATGCCGGTTGCAATTTGGGCATTCATGGCTCTATTGGTGAGAGAAATCCAAGAACATAGTACAGCAGTAAGCGGCCTATGGACCTATTTAAAAGTTATTGTCTTGGCAAATCTCATCCAGGGAGTTGTGGTGATTCCTCTGCTTTTGAAAGCCAGAGGACTTTCACCCTGGAAAATAGCAAAAGGCGGAAGCAAAGCACTCTTGATGGCCTTTTTTACCAAATCCTCAAATGCCACGCTTCCAATCAGCTTGAAAGTCGCCAAAGAGGAATTAGGCATTCGGCCTGAAGTAGCCAATTTCACACTTCCTCTTTGCACAGTTATTAACATGAATGGTTGCGCAGCATTCATTTTAACCACAGTTCTCTTTGTGGCAGGCATACATGGACACCTATTTTCGCCACTAGATCTAGCCTTCTGGGTAGTTATGTCGGTGCTTGCTGCCGTGGGAAATGCCGGAGTGCCCATGGGCTGCTTCTTTTTAAGCAGCGCATTTCTGATTAGCATGAATGTTCCTTTAGCAACTATGGGACTAATTCTTCCCTTCTATGCCCTTATCGATATGGAAGAGACAGCCTTGAATGTTTGGTCCGACCTAAGTGTGACATCTATTGTGAATAAAGAATGCAGTGAAACCGTTGAGCTTCAGGAACAAAATCCCTGAAGAAAGCAGCCTAAAGGCCGGGAAAACCTCCCGGCCTTTGTCAAATTATTGACTCTGTTTGCATTCACAATTTCTGAATGTGCTTTTCGCGCTATTGAATTAAATTTTTAGTTAATAGTATCGTTGCGCACATGAATGATCACATCCTAAAGTTCTTTGGCGTGCTTGCTTTATCTTTACCTCTTGTGCAAGCTTGGAGCTCTTCTGATAGTGCTCCTTGTTCTTGCAATACAACAACGGTAAGAGACCCGTTTTCGATTGAAGCTCAAGCAGCTGCATTTTTCCCTCTGGGATCAACCATGCGCCGCGTTTATGGAACAGCATTGCCCTTATTTACATTGGAAGGAAACTGGCGTTTTCATAAATCTTGGGACATATGGCTAGATGTATCTTATGTGTTTGGGAACGGACACTCCATTGGCAATAATCACAACTCAACTCACTTGAGCTTCATACCACTCAGTGCTGGAATCAAGTATCTTTACCAAGTAGGTAAATCAATTGATCTTTACGTGGGTGTAGGTCCCTGCTACAGCTTTTTGCATACGCTAGATCGTTCTGCATACGTACATAGGCACACCTCTGCAAGCAACTTTGGAGCAATAGTTAAAACAGGGACTGTTTACTATTTTGCAAATCGCTGGTTTATCGATGGCTTCTTCAACTACATGTATCAACGGATATTTTTTCACCAATCCGAATCTGAACCAGTTGTGTATAGAGACAGTGCAAACTTAAGCTCTCTACAGCTCGGTGCAGGAATCGGCATAAAATTTTAATGATGATGATAAAATTAACAGTCTGTTTGGCAAGTTTTTTATTTTTCTGCTCGAGCATTTTAGATGCCGTTGAAGCTAACACGGTTTCTGCGACTATCGATGTAGGGGTGACTCCGGCTGGAATTGCTGTAACTCCTAACAGTCTTTTTGCTTACGTTGCAAACAACAACAATTATTCTATTGCAGGTGCAGATACCGTAAGTGTATTGAACCTAACAAATGACACTGTAGAAACAACCATCACTGACGCCAGCTTTAATGAACCCTATACAGTGACGATTAATGCTGCAGGAACAAAGGCGTACGTAACCAATAGTAACAGCACAACCGTGACTGTTATAGATACCACAACGAATACGGTTTCAGCCGTGATTGGCGGTTTTGATGGTCCATCAGGTTTAGTTATCACTCCTGATGGGAGTGAGGCTTATGTAAATAATTATGGTGGCCCTGGCGGCGTTGGAAGTGGCAATGGAACAACATTGAGAACGGTCGATCTTTTAACGAATGCTATTGTTGGTTCGCCAATTACCGTAGGTCTAGCTCCAGCTGCAATGGCAATCACACCCGATGGCGCATTTGTCTATGTGGCTAATTATGTCGATGGCAATCCCGGTACGGGTACAATAAGCGTCATCCAAACTAGTAATAACACCGTCGTCGATACTATCCCCGGATTTTCTGGGCCATTTGGAATTGCAATAACTCCAAACGGCAACTATGCCTATGTAACTAATTTTGGAAGCAACAACTTCTCGCCCACAGGCAACACCGTAAGCGTCGTCAATTTGCATACTAATACAGTTATTGCAACAATCAATCTAGGGATACAGCCAGCTGGGGTTGCGATCACACCCGATGGTTCTTTAGTGTATGTCTCTAACTATAATACGCTTTATCTTGCACCTAACTTCAATGCTTTAACAGCTGGACCTGGCACAGTTAACATCATTGACACCAAGACAAATCAGGTCATTTCTCCAACTATCGATGTTGGGCTGTCACCCGATGCAATTGCCATCTCACCTGATGGTGCATATGCGTATGTTACTAACTACACCTCCAACACCGTGAGTGTCATACCCCTACAGACCTTTCAGATCGTGGCCAATGGATGCAAAACCAAAACCAAGTTTTTGACTCAAAAAGATCTGATCAACAAATTAACTTGGGCAGTTTCAGGAGCATCGCAGCCTGTAACTTATTCAGTGTACCGCGATGAAGAATTGACCGATTTAGTAGGCACCGTAGAGGCTACGCAACCATTAGTGTTTTTTGATAATAACCGAAGATCAAACATCATCTATACCTATTACATCGTAGGAACAAATGCGGCAGGAATTACATCTAATCCCGTTGCAGTAACAGTTTCTCAAAAGTGTAAACGTTAAGAGAGCGTCTAGATGAAAGCGGTGACAAGTCGCGCGCACTCAAAAGTCAGTAAAGATCAAGAGCCTCATTTGGTAAAAGTGACCTTTCACCCATTAATCCCAAAAAATAATCCCTGTATATTTTTATCATGTAAGGATCATTTCTTAGTGGAATATTAATCATGAGCAAGTTGTCGCTTAACACTCTTTGAGCAACATATTCTTTTTCATTTTCGTGATAATTTATAATAATTAAGGTGAAATCCAAATCTGGAAAATATTTTTTAAGTGTCATATAAAATCGCACTGCATTTTCTTCATTGATTTCATTATTCTCTTTAAATCTAAAGAAACGATGAGGATCTGAAGTAGGATAGGAAGATCTCATAAAAAAAACTTTTCCAGGAAAATTCTTTAGATTCCTGAATCTAGCAATTCTTCTTTCATATCTATTTCTAAAAGTTTGAAAAGTGGAGAAAAATTGTGTCTTCCAGCTTCCCACCTCATGAAGAAATTCCAAGTGATAATAAGTGTTCAAAAGAACGTTACCATGAGCTGGAGTATTGTAGATATTCTGACGGAAGTTATCATCGCGAACCAGATGTTCCATATTAAAAAAATGCAAAAAATCATCTTCTAGCATTTCTATAAACTTCTCTCCATCCATAGATACAATCCAATCAAATGGAAATGAAGCAGTTCTGATACCACAAAGCTTAGTTAAAGTAGCTGGCGTGCATGCAGAGCCCAAACTCGCAAACAAAGCTGTTTGCGTTAAATCTCTTGTTGTAAGGTTTTCGCTATTTTCAGCCGTGACCCTACAGGGATTAATAAGTAATACAGAAAGCAAAGTTAACAAGAACAAATTAAATTGAGTAAACATGCACATCCTATTTAAAAACTTGCCTGAATGTTCTAAAGACCCCGTTATCTTGCACGATGATTTTTAGGGCATCGACAAATCGCACGCTCTCAAAAATAGACTTTAATTTACTTTGCATATATAAAATGCGTCTATGGAAATTCCTTACGCTCATCATCACTACATCAACTCAGCTCAGGAAATAATCTCGATTCCGGTTCGACATCAGTGGAACGACAACAATGGCTATTGCGGCGAAACTTCGCTAATCGTTACGGGCATGACGCAAGGTCAATATATGTCCCAATACACGGCCAGAGAAATCGCGAACCAATTTTCACAAGATGCACAAGATAATCAGATTCTGCTCAATGATGATGCGTCCGACAGTACATTAGCTTCAGAATTTGGCTTAATAGCCGAGCTTCCCTCAAAGAGCGCTATCAGCAATGGAAGCGCATTTATCGCTTGGATACGCAGCGAAATTAATGCAGGACATCCGGCAATTATCGGCGTCTATGAAAACCATAGCCTTTTTGGCTCTGATGCTGGAAAACCCGATCCGCAGTATGACCATATCGTGACCGTCACGACCATTGATGAGACCAATATCACCATACAAGATCATGGCCTTTATACTCCCGATGGCAGCACACCCGTAGATACGTTTGTTATTCCCATCAGCGAATTTACCAAAGATAGAACGTTTGATCCGCCAGGCAGTGATCATCTCGCCAAGGATAGCCCTGCTGATAACTCAGACTTTCCTTATGCGATTTCCAATACGGGTCAATGCTATGGATTTGCGATCACAGGATGTAAAAATCCTGCTTCCTATGCGGTAAGCGTCACGGCAGATCAGAGTGGCGAGCCTGACCTCGTTGGAGTTGATCCTACCAACCATTACTCAGCCATTACACATCTAACGCCTGCCATTGAAGGATTGACCCCAGGTGATTATTACCTGTATGAATATAGAAGCCCAGGCGGCCCCAATACACCGCCACCTATCTTCCCCTCTTCTAATCTGCAGCATGATGAAACTCTATATCCAGTTTGTGAGTCTCCTCCCCCACCTGCATCTGGCTTCTACGGAATCATCAAGTATCGGTTCACTATTCCATCCACTCCGCCCCCTGCGTTGATCACCATCAACTCGAGCGATACGAGCATTTTCCGCTGTGTGCCTATGAATAGAGAAATGGACTAAGTGGACGCAATGGACTGAAGAGAGAAAAGAATTTTTTGATCTATTCTAGTAAATCTTAGAATTTTGTCCGCATCGAAAAGCTCTTAGCAATCGCAATTTTACATTTCCCTTGAAGCTTATTTTTCCTATAATTTCGTTTTCATTAAAATTGGGTGCTTTATGAAGTTTGTCCTAGTTCATTCTTGTATATTTCTTTCAGCTCTTCTCCATGCCGAGACAAGGAGCATATCTCCTTCAGAAGCGATCAATATTCAACATGTAAAAACCGAGGAAGAGAAAATGAGAACGTTAGCTAGTGTTGGTGAAAATTACATCGCTCTTTTAAATCGTATTGGAGCTAACCAAAATCGTTCGCATGAAAAAGATGTTTCTTCACTCTGTACACCGGACTGCAAAAAAATTGTGAATGGAGCTGTCTGGTACCAAGGATCTGAGCATTTTGTATCACAGCTATTATCCACCGGCGAAAAGGTGGGATTTTGGAGCATGGAATCACTGGATGTTATTCCAGGAGAAGATGGTCGAACTGTCGTTGTGCGTTTTCTTGTTCACACAGAAAAAGCAGGCATTTGGAATACTCTCGTGATCTTGCGTTGCAACGATGAACTTTTGATCACAGAAATCAATGAAGTCTTCAATAGCTATGAAGGTGCCCGCTAGTTTTAGTTCAAAAGCGAAATCACATCCTAGGCTATTAATTCAGGCCAGCTTTGCTTAAGCCAAGGGTGGCATCGAAGGAGCCTGGAACACTCGTAAAGCTGATGCCTAGGCGGTTCCAAAGATTGATAACGCCAATTGCAATTGTGGCATCAGAGATCTCTTTTTCTGAAAGCTGGCCGCGCACGCGCTGGAATATTTCATCCGGGATGCCATGCTCAGGCAGTTTGGTAACGGCTTCGGTCCATTCCAAAAGCGCGCGTTCTTTCGCAGAAAAGAGTGTTGATTCACGCCAGATTGGAATGTGGTAGATGCGAAGTTCACGTTCGCCATGAATCTTTGCTTCTTTAACGTGCATATCGACACAAAATGCGCAGCCATTCAAAAGCGATGCGCGGATATTAATGAGATCTAGAAGAGTTGGCCCCAAGCTGCTAGTAGTTAAGGTCTGGCTTAACTCTAAAAGCTTGTTTGCTAGCTCTTGAGACTGCTTAAAATAATTGACGCGCTGACCCATAGAACCCTCTCTCTTGAAAGCTGTTAAATTTATAGGCTCATCATATGAGAGACCTATCGATTTGTCCATTCCTCTTCTTAAATAACTTTACAAAGCATTTCAATCTGATTATCAAGAAAAGAGATACACACGGAGCTTATGCTGTTTTTGCTCGGATTTTCTTTTCTAGCGGGAATTTTTACAGCGCTTTCTCCCTGTATTTTACCTGTGCTACCTGCGATTTTAACCGCCGGTATTGCTGAGGGGCGTCTGCGTCCTTTGGGCACAATTCTCGGGCTTATCTGCAGTTTTTCGTTCTTTACTTTGGCTCTTTCTTGGCTGGTTCATGTGACCGGTGTCTCTCCGACTATTCTGCGTTACGTGGCTATTGGGCTGATTTTCTTCTTTGGCCTAATCATGATCTTCCCGGGTCTTTCTAACTGGTTTGCAAAAATTGCCAGTCCAATAGCAAATCTTGGTCAGAAAATTCAGGGCACAAAACCACGCCATGGTTTTTGGGGCGGGATTGTTTTCGGAGCAGCGCTCGGCCTCCTCTGGACACCTTGCGCAGGTCCTATTCTAGGAGCCATTACAGCTCTGGCAGCTTCTGGAGCACTAAATTTAACAGCTGTCTTAATGACGATTTCCTACAGCATAGGAGCTGGAAGTCTAATGCTTCTATATGCTTATGGCAGTGCAAAACTGCTTAGATCTTCTCAGTTCCTATCTCGTTACACTGAACGCATTCGTCAGTTTTTTGGGCTTTTAATGCTCCTTTTTGCGCTTATATTGCTATTCAACTGGGATATGCTGATCAACGAGAAATTGTCGCGTGTTTTTCCGGAGTTATTTTCCGAGAAAAACTTCAAAATTGAGAAGGCTCTAAAATTGGTTAATACGAATGAAAAATTGCCCGACAATGGTCCAGCCCCCGAGATCACTGGAATTACTCAGTGGATAAACTCTCCTCCTCTCACTTTATCAGCATTGCGAGGAAAAGTTGTTTTAATCGATTTTTGGACCTACAGCTGCATCAACTGCATAAGAACGCTACCTTATTTGAAAAATTGGTACCGCGATTACAAAGATCAGGGTTTTGTCATTATTGGCGTACATACACCTGAGTTTGAATTCGAAAAAAATTACGACAATGTAAAAAAAGCTGTTGCACAATTTGAGATTACATATCCCGTTGCGCTTGATAACAACTATGCCACATGGAATGCCTACCATAATCAATATTGGCCAGCTCACTACTTGATCGATCAAAATGGTGTGCTTAGAATGACTCATTTTGGCGAGGGAGGTTATGCAGAAACCGAAAATGCCATTAGAGATCTCTTAGGCATGCCCCTTTTGGAAATAAAGGAGTCCGAAAAAATAGGCCAGCCAATATCGTCTGAAACATATTTAGGCCTAGCCAGAGGTCATAGCTATAAAATGGATATAATCCCCCACCAAATCACTAACTATCAATACACAGGACCTCTGGAAGACGATCAAGTTGGGCTCAAAGGTCTTTGGAAGACAGAACAAGAGTATATCACAGCTGAAAGTGACGACAGCCTATTAGATCTGAATTTCCTCGCCACACGCGTCTATCTTGTTTTGGGTGGCTCAAGCTCGACACCACTTGAGATTACTTTAGATGGCAAAACCTCTGGCGCTATCACTGTTGACGGAGATAAAAAATATAACATCGTGAGCACGACTTACTCACGTCATCAATTATCCCTAAAAGTGCCAAAAGGCGTGAAGGCCTATGTCTTCACTTTTGGCGATGAGTAAAGCGCATCGCTACGCTTCTTTTTTTTAAACAAATGCTTATTTGACTAGATAATTGCAAATTTGTTAAACGTTGTTTTCCTCACCAAAATTGCCAAAAATGATGAATCAACAAAATACGATTGAGGCTTCCTCAGAACGACTGCACATAGTGGAACTTGTGCGCAAATGGGCAGAAGTGAACACGGATGGCATTTTAGACAAAACAACTCAGCACTTTTCTGTTCCTCACATTGAGGGTGTTATAGGCTTTCGCATTGAGCTTGGAAACGCTGTTGTCTATGGAGATCCTGTATGTGCGCCTGCGGATAAAGTTGCTCTTGCCAAAGAGTTTGAGAGCTACTGCTCAAGCCGAAATATGCATGCAATATACATCATTGTTTCTGAAGAATTTGCACATTTACTGATCGAGCATCTTCCATTTTCACTAATCGAATTTGGAAGAAAATTCGTCCTCGATCCTATTAAGCATTTAGCTGCTCAAACTTCGCTTGTGCGCAAAAAAATTAGGCAATCTTCACGCAACGGCGTGGAAATTTCGGAATATACCGGTGGAGATCTTCAGATAGAAGAGTCGATACAACAAGTAGCGACTGCTTGGATTCAAGCGAGAAAAGGCATACAAGTTTACTTAGCTGAGCCAAGTCTGTTTGCAGATCGCTTAGGAAAACGCTGGTTCTATGCCAAACAGGAAGGGAAAATCATTGGATTTGCTTTATTAAACAAACTTCAATCCCAGCAAGGCTGGCTGTTAAATAACGTCATGATTTCTAAGGATGCGCCTTCCGGGGTTTCTGAGCATCTGGTGGTAGCAGCGCTGGAAAAATTAGAAAAAGAAGAGTGTCGGGTTGTCTTGATTGGGCCTGTTCCTGCCAAAGAGCTTGGAAAGATTATTGGCCTCGGCAAAATCATTACCCGGCTTGCAGAATTGGCCTATAAAGCAATTAAAAAAGTCTGCCGCCTCGATGGTCATGAGATATTTTGGGAAAAATTCCAGCCAGATTTGAAATCTTCTTACTTACTTTTTCCAAAAAAACGATTTCGCCCTTCAAGCGTTCTTGCTCTGTTGCGCGCGCTCAACATTAAGCTGCGTTAATACATATTCAATTTACTGCGTGCAAGTTCGTAATTAGCTTGCACTTGAGTCTTATATTCCGCTGGTAAATTGGGGTTTGCAAGCAATTTGCTGCAGGCGTCATATCCTTCCTGAAACTTGCCTAAAAGCAGGGCGCAATTGGCGAATTCGATCAGCATATTGTGATCGTAAACTGGATATTCTATGCAGGAATCTTCGGCAGGAACCGGAAACGTGAGTGCATGTTTCGCCAAAAGATACCCAAGCAAAACATTGCCTTTTTTGCGATAGATTGAGGCGCATCTAGCAAGAGGCTCGGCGCGTGTTGGGCGAAACGCATGGGCTTTGAAAAAAGCCTCAAGCGCGGCATCCTGATCTCCTAATTTTTCTTGTATTCCACCCAAATTATAGAGCGTAAAAAAAGTCTCTTGTATATCCGCGCTGGGCATAGTGAGACGCTTTTCAAAGCTCTTCTTCGCAAGCTCAAATTTCTCTGCCGCAGAATAGCTGATGCCTAAGTAGTAGGCATAGCGGCTATTATCCGGTTCTTCCTTAAGGGCCTTTTCAAGCACTTCTGCATCTCGAAGGTACTTGACCTTTTCCGATTCTTTTGAACGCCCAGATGCACCATCTAAATGCGTATTGCATAGGTTAACCACGCCTTTGAGTGTCTCCGTGCTCTTGGCTTGCGCACAAGAGACAACTTCATGAATGATCCCCTTCCAATGCCAATCGAGATGATTATTAAGCAGCCCATTTCGTTTTACGTCTACGGCACCAACTTGACGCACAGGAATAAAATAGAGGTCTTTCTCCAAAGCAGGCAGAGAAAAATCCTTAGAAAATTGCAATACCTCATCAGCATCGATTAGCAGAAGATAGTCGCCTTTGTTTTTAGCAAAAACAAGTGCTTCATTGCGATTATGCTCAAAATTCACCCAGGGTTTTTCGTGCAATTCGCCTGGAATTTCCTTTAGAAAATTTTTGATGATCTGCTGAGTATTATCACTTGAACCGGTATCGACGATTACCCAGTAATCGATCAATGGCTTAACAGAAGCCAAGCATTTTTCAATCACCTGACTCTCATTTTTGACAATCATGTTTAAGCAGATCGTCTTTTTCTTGGGTGTTGGCACTGCCGCCTCCGAATACACTAGGAAAAAGGTGCAAATAACAAGGAAATATTTCATGCGAACAAAATAACCAACAAAGTAATTTTTAATCAAGATAGTTAAAGGACTGTATTTTAATTGGTTTAAGACTTTAGAAAGAAGAAAACAGAGGGGAGATCATCTCATGGTATTATCTATATTTTTGGCAAAACTGCTCGGACTTTACTTACTCATTGTTGCGGCAGATTTACTTCTGCGCAGACGTGAACTCGAAGGGGCCGTAAAAGACTTTGCGTCTTCTAAGGGCCTGCTTGTTTTCTCAGGCTCGATTTCTCTTTTACTCGGTCTTGCGATTGTAATCGCTCACCCGATTTGGGAAAGTAGCTGGCGCGGGCTCATCACTCTGATAGGCTATCTCATCTTGCTTAGAGGAATCGCCAGAATCGCTTTTCCAACTAGCATTCAGAAGAGAATTGTTTCATTCTTCAAACGCAGATACTGGACCATATTCAGCGTCTTGCTGGTCTTAGGAATTTATCTGGCTTATTCCGGATTTTCTATTGGCTAATACCATCATCACCTTGAGGTATCCTATGTCAATTCAGCGCCGTTTACGTGAAAGCTTTTTGTGGCTTTGTTCTAGCTTGGTAATTTTTACACAAAGCTCAATCCACGCTTGCACGGGTATCGTGAGTAAAGCTGAAAACGGAGATTGCGTCTTCGCTCGTACGATGGAGTTCGGTGTAGATATCTTGGTTTACAACTTGCTCTTTGTACCCAGAGGCATTGCCTACACCTCGCAAATCTCCAAAGATCAAACGGGCGCTGCGTGGAAAACCAAATATGCGCATGTGGGATTCAACCCCACAGGCAATCCGATTCTTATCGATGGAGTGAACGAAAAGGGGCTGGCCTGTGGAGGGTTTTACTTTCCAGGTTGGACCCAATATGAAAAAGTCACGCAAAGTGAGCTGCCAAACACAGTTGCCAACACAGATTTTATCTCTTGGGTACTAGGAAATTTCGCTAGCGTTCGAGAAGTCAAAGAGGCGCTTAAAAACACTAAAGTGGCGGGCGTCATCTTTGCGGATTGGGGCGTGATTCCTCCTATCCACTACATCGTGGTCGATGAAACGGGCGATAAAATCGTGATCGAATATGTAGATGGAAAGCAGAAGATTTATGACGCCTGGATCGGCACGATCACTAATGCTCCCACCTATGATTGGCACCTGACCAATGCTCGAAATTACATCGGGCTTGCTGCATTAAACCAACCGGTGGTGACGATCAATGGCCATGAACTGGCTCAGTTTGGACAGGGCTCAGGCGCGCTTGGCTTGCCAGGTGACTTTACGCCCCCCTCTCGATTCATTCGGGCCACGTTTTTAAACCAGGTAGTTTTACCGGGGAAAATCGGCCAAGAAGAGGTCCAGAGAGCCTTTAAAATCTTGAATCAATTTGATATTCCCAAAGGGGCTATCCGCGATGAGGAAAACGGAAAAGTCCATTATGATGAAACACAATGGACGAGCGCTGCCGATCTAAAAAGCCGACGCTATTTCTTTCACTCTTACAAAAACCGGATCATCAAAGTCGTTGACTTAAGCCTGCTGAACTTAGACAGCAAAAAGATCCAGACAATCTCCATCGACGATCCCGAATGCTTCATGGATATCTCTTCTTCTTTGAACAAGCAATAGCAAGTCTTCACCTGCCGAAGAACAGTTGGCGCATTTTAGCGGGGCCGATTTTGGCGGCGAGCTCTTGGAAGGTGACGAAGATGAAGAGCAGCATGAGATAGTAGGCTTGAATCGAAATGAATAGGTTCCAATTGATCTCATTTATCATCTTCGAAAGATCGTTCTTAAAGCCAGCATCAGCGCTAAAATAAATGGGCACAAATCGAAGTAGCAGACGTACGATCAGCAAGATAATCCAATAGAGGGTTGTTTTCCAAAGGATGGCGTAAGCCAGCGGCTTTTTTCTAAAGACATGTGTGATGTTTAAGCAGTCCACCACGAGGATAACTTTAGCAATCAGGGCGGCCGCAATAGCCACTTCCAGAAAGCCAAAGGGTGTAACACCCATCCGCTCAAACAAAAATGCCTCAATCCAATTGATCAATGTAAAAAACACTAAAAAGAAGAAAAACACCGGCAGGATGCGGTAGAACTCTCGTTTCATTTTGAAAAGTATGCGCATAATTTTACTTTAACTCTTTGCCTTCCTCTGGTGTACACGTTTGGTATAGATCGTAAAAGTATCGTCGAGATTCTTTTTAGGCTAAGAAAGGTCGCTATCTAACATATAGCGATTAAAAAGATTTAAAGTAAGCCAGGAGGAACTCCTGGCTTTTATGAATTAAGAGAAACTAATTACCGGGTTGCTCATTGTTTATACCGGCTTTATAGCCTTCGCTATAACCAGCTCTATGACCATCTGCACGGCCGCTGTTATAGATTTCAGTGGCGTTTTTATAGCTTTGTAAACGCCCTTCTGAAAAGCCTTTGCTATACCCATTTTCATGAGCTTCATTGAAGATCGAAACAACACAATCCTCAAGCTTAAGAGCAATTGCAAATAGAACTTGTCCGTTTTTGGTATTCAGGAGCAAGTGTGTGCACTGCTTAAGAGCTTCTTGGTTGGATGCATTTGCTTCAGAGACATCCAAATTGCCATATTTAGGATAAACTTCAATTTGTGCACCAGGATACCAGTCATTTGGAACACATTCGTATTTTTCTGGAGCTAATTGAACACCATTCCACCACTCGCCAAGGCTTCTCCATCTTCTGGCAAAACCCATCGCTTTCCAGCAGCTTCCATCTGAAAGTACAAAAAAGCCGTTTGTGTTCTGCATAACGACTTTTGATAAAAGAGTTTCGGTCTTCTCTGGTCCATCAGCAAATGTAGCTGAACAACTAAAAACCGCAACGACGATCAAAATCCATTTTTTCATAAGAAACTCCTATAAGATAAACGTATGAATTTTACAGAACACTCTAATTTGTTCCATTCAAAAATTCAGGAACATTTCTTAAACGGAAATAGGAGCACAAACTTCAGGCTTAATTGTGCACACAAAAGTCTCAATGGCTCTACGGAGTGGGATTGACAGAGTATCTTGAGCAAGAATCGCAGTCTTATCAACTTTATTGTTCGGAAGAGGAATAATCTCTGATAGCACGATCTGTGCATCCATGGTCTTGAGCACCTCTTTGAGAGATTCAGGCGCATGCATAGCACGCAAAGATGCATTGAGTAGCGCGACGGGTTTCTGCACAAACTCTCCGCTTCCAACAACCCAGTCGAGCGCGTTTTTCAAGACACCAGTTATACCGTGCGCATATTCAGGGCTGGCGATCAACACTCCATCGGCTATGCGTAATTGAGCGCGAAAATCCATTACTTCTGGCGCTTCAAAACCCTCCAGATCTGGATTAAAAAGAGGCAAACCGCCCAGCCCTTGATAGATCGATATCTCAATATGTGGAGGCATTAAACTTGCAGCTGCCTGAAGAAGAGCTGTGTTAGATGAAAAGCGCCTGAGGCTGCCTGAAATTGCTAAGATTTTTATCATATTAGACAGGTTCTTAAGGCTTTAACCCAGCAAGTTCACGCGTCAAAAGCGCAATTGCAGACCAGTCAAATTTTCCTCGCCCTCGGTTCATACTAGCCAATAGCTTTGCTTGTAGTTCTGCAAGAATAGGCATTGGAACCTGCGAACGATCTGCACAGCTTTGAAGAAGTCGAATATCTTTTAACCCTAAATCCAAAGCGAATCCGCCATCTGCAAAATTGCGTTTGCTCATCATGGGTGAATAGGTGTGAAAAAGCGGAGAATCAAAAAGTGATCCACCCCAAATTTCTGAGGCTTTTTCGGTGGAAATCCCCCCTTTTTCTAGCATGGTAGCGGCTTCCGCAAACGTTTCAAGAAAACCCAAAATCATGAAGTTATTGCAGAGTTTAAAGAGCGCAGCGTGGCTTGAATGATCGCCCAGATCAAAAATCTTCGTGCTCATCTTCTCTAGAACGGGTGTGGCGGTTTGCTTTGCTTTGGCATTACCGGCCAAAAAAATAAATAAGGTGCCTGCCTGGGCACGTTCAGGTCTGCCAGTGACGGGAGCGGATAAAAATGTCATCCCGTTCTCTTGATGCTCCTTTTCTAAAGAGGCGCATAAATCCGGAGAAACTGTGCTCATAGAAATGTGAATCGAAGGCTTTTTTGTCGAGCGCATGATTCCAGAAGGCCCGTCTACTATCTCTGTTAAGGCATCATCATTGGCCACCATACTCACCACGATATCACACTGAGCTGCCAGCTCTGCCGGCGTCGCGGCCCATTTGGCGCCTTTCTCAATCAGTGATGTGGCTTTCTCTTTTGTCCGATTGTAAACCCAGAGAGGAAGCTCTCCTTTGAGAATATTGTGTGCCATGGGAAGGCCCATGCTGCCTAATCCAATAAAGCCCACTTTAATTGCCATGATCTCCCTCACATTTTTGATCTAAAATAGAACAATTCATAATTTACCAGATAGATGCAAAAGTGATATTGCACTTACAAGTTCTCAATGGTATCCTCTATGATAATTTCGTCTGAGCCCTGAGAATTGATTGAAAACTCTTATCGCGCTTCTTCTTCTTTTTTTAAGCCCACTTTCGGCCACCTACGTTCTTTTTTATGATGAGCAGCCGAGCCATGAACAGCGAAAGAAACTCTTCGAACTGCTCCTACGTGCCGAGCCCCCCAGAGTTTTTTATGAAGAGAATCCATGCGATCTAAAAGCAGAATGCCTTAAAATTGCACCGCAGCTGCGCATCGAATGGGTGCCTCCGGCGATTTGGCAGCTCGCCGCGATACATTCTTTTTTTAATGATCCTGCTGTTCGCCAAAGCATATTAGCATGTTCTGGACCTGATTGGGAGCCGCTCTCTTATGATGAGCTGCTTCATCCACGTTTGGCTTCTTCCTCAAACATGCGGGAGATTGTAGAGTATTTTGATGCGCAATCAAAGGCTCTACCAGAGCTCTCTCAACTTTTCTTCTTAGTTAATACAGCAGTCTCTAATTTGTATAAACGCGCCCATGGTTCTGATTCAGAAATGGTGCGTCTGGCAGTAGCAGAGCTTCCACCTTTTGATCAGTGGCCTGAAAAAAAATTTCCTTTCTGGCGCTCCTCTTGGAATCACAACCCCAATTCGGCACAGCTTTTCTATACAGCATTAAAAGATGAGGCGCGCCTCATCGAGTTAGTAAAAATCGAACGCAAAGCACATGAAAACGGAGAATGGGTGCTCTATCGCGGATATCGCGGCAAAGGCTATCCATCAACTCTCGAGTTAAATGAAAAAAGCGGACACGCTCTCTCATTTGGCTCAACTCTACTTGGAGGAACATTTTTTTCGCTCGAAGCCACGGCCCTTACCTATTCGAAGTGGGATGAACCGATGACGCATAGTTTTCTGGCATTGAGCGTTACACCCAAGCAGTTAACCGAACTCTTTCGCGTAGGGCCTCTTCATCCCCTTGTGCAACTACTTGTTGATGGAGAAATGTTTCACGCACATACAAAAGTTGCAGCTGATAAAACTCGCGATACTACTCGGCTTAATGGCTATTTCATGAAGTGCAATCGGCAGTGCCAGGATCCGCTCGGTTACATCACTACGCAAAAGTTTTCGCAAGAAGAATTGGAAAAAGCTTTTCTCTCCCTCTGTCATAAATCCGGACATCTTTTTACAGAAGAATAGCTTCGATAAATTTACCAACCAACTCTCTCGACAACAACCTCTTCTGTCTCATAATCAAAATGTGCTACGTGAAGGCGCACAGCACTCTTTTTCTTACCGCGAATGTGAGAAATTGCTTCTTTAAGAGGAAGATCTACGGCATTAATTACGAACTCATCATTATTTGGAGATATTCCTAAAATAGTATCTCCAACTCTAAGCTTTCCTGAAAGTGCGGCGGGCGAGTCTGCAAGCACTTTAGCAATCTGAATAACCGAACCGATTTGCTCCAATTTAATACCAATGCCCACTAATCCGAAAAAATGTTCTCTTAGAAAGGAAACGACATCTCCCCATTTTTCCCTGCCAAGTTCGTGCAGGCCATTGGAATAGATTTTTAGATAACTCTCCTTTCCTTCTTCTATTAATTTCTCATGCAATGCCCGTGCCGATGGAAGCCCATGATGGTTATCTAACTCTCCGTGCAAGATCAGAGTTTTTTGATGTACGGTTTGCGTATGGTAAAGACTAGATCTATCCATTAATGCTTGAGGATCATCGCCGACTTCTTTGAGCATGTTTGCCTGCAGCCCTAAACTTTTAAGATAATCTGGCAAATACTCGCGTCTTAGTGTTAAGTCATATTCACCGCTTTCAAGAATTTGTAAGGAAAGATCTGTGCAATGTGCACTTACCATGCTGGCCAATGTAGCATTTCTATTCATGCCGTAAATTGCCATTTTCGTCCGATCGATCATAGGCAAAATTTTGAAATGATCGATCACTGCTATGATTGCCTTTTGAGAATTAGGACCTGAAAAATCTCTCTCTCCTTCAGAAGCACCAAATCCAGGCGCAGAAATCGCTACTGCCACAACCCCTTCCGATGCAAAAC
Source organism: uncultured Chlamydiales bacterium (assembly GCA_963700985.1). GTDB lineage: Bacteria > Chlamydiota > Chlamydiia > Chlamydiales > Rhabdochlamydiaceae. Next base: position 53,791 of record OY969554.1, on the reverse strand, counting down.
GGGTTAAATACCCAAAATCCACTAATGCCTTGGCACCAAGGTCATGATTTGCCACAGGCAAAAAGATAACTGGGAAAGGCCCCTTCCCATGAGGTTTAAGAAAGAAAAATTCGACCAGCTTTTGAGGATCACCTGTTTGAGTTACAAATCCACCTTCGACTTCGGAATATGGAAATGGAGGCTCTCTTCCTTCCACACACGACACAAACAAAACACAAAAGAGGGAAATGGCTAGACTTAAATATTTTTGCATAAATTTTGGGCTGTTAAAAAACTTTCTGGGTAGCAATAGGTTTTAATACATATTCGAACGCGTCTTTTGAGACTCTTTCAATATCTTCTCTGGATAGGCCAATAATTTTGCGTGCGATGAGCAATTCTTTAGAGAGGGCTGTAGAAAATAGCAAAGGATCATCCGTGCAAAATACAATCGGATGGCCCTGGCGGAAGAGTTCAATTCCAGGATGCTGATCATAGCGTTCGATCATTTGCACAAGCACGCTGCTGGTGAGGCAAACTTCAAGCGGCACACGGTGCGTAAGAACCCATTCTTTTGCCTCTGCAGAAAGATGCACTCCATGGCCGATGCGCGCAGGTTGCAAAGCTTCCAAAAGCTGCATTTGGTCTGTTTCTGCAGGAGATTCGCCTACATGAATTACGAAAGATAGCCCCGCCTCTTTGGCGCGTAGAAGTTCTGGCAGAATCATCTCAACCTGCCCGATGGTTGAATCGCCAGAAATGTCAATTCCGACTATCCCTTGAGCTTGATACTTTAATGCCAAATCTACTGTTTCGCGTGCAGCTTTTAACGAAGAATTTCTTTGAAGACTAAGGATTAACTTAGCTTCGAAATCAGCAGATGAGCTGGCGTTTATCCCAGCTAGAACAGCATTTAGATAGGCCTCTGTGCCTTGGCCCAAATTCTTTAAGCCCGTGCGGATTTCAACATAGGAGACTCCATCCTCTTGCAAGGCCGCACAGAGCGCTTCTGTGCCCTTTTGAATCTTTTCCTCAGAATTTACAAGCTGGCCAATGATTTGAAAAACACGAAATACGCTGTGATAATCTACCCCTTTAGCAACTAAACCTAAGTTTTTCTCTAATTCAGCCTGCTGCTCAGGCGTAGAAATTGAAAACAAAAATTCCTTGGGATACGAGCCGCCAAGATGCAAATGCAGCTCAGCCTTCGGAAGCTGCTTTAGGTATGCATCTATTTCCTCAGCTGTTTCGCTGGCAAATAAAGCACCTTGCATGAGGAGAAAAATTCCAAATAACCGCATTTTCATAGATGCCTCTCTTATATTTTAACCCGCGTTATTCTTGAGCGCCTCTTCGTAGGTTTCTTTGAGAACTGTTTTAAGGGTGTTGTTTTGAAGATCGTCAACTTTATAAACAAACATTCCATCTCTAACCTCTGCTACATAAATGTCTGGAGGAGGAACTTCCGAACGATCAGGCTTAAGAAAAAAGACACTAATTTCTATGTCTTCAATTTTAAAAGGTCGATGATAGAGATAAGGCTGGAGCTTCTCATTGTTATTGATGGCGGAAAGGTATTCCTGAGAAGCGCTAAGTAAGAGCTCGCGCGCTTGCTCCTCATTTACCTCATGGTAAAACATAAAGCTTAAGGAAAGCTTCTCTACATCATTAGCTATCCTTCCACCACTACCTATCTGATATAGCTCTTTTTGTTCATAAAGCTGCTTAGCAATCGGATAAGTCATTTGATCAACAATTTCTTCAGCTACATGCGGTTTATATGAATCTCGACAACTAAAAAATGCCAAAAACACAACCAACACAAAGCCAAAACCGAATTTATTTCTCACTTTTTACCTCGGTTGTTCTCAATGTGACTTGCAATTCGAGATCGAATGATGGGACGAAAAGTTGGACTCATAATTGAATGATCAAAAGAATCAGCATCATCGTGAGGTTCAAGTATGATCAACTGACCTCTATATCTCACCTGGCCGAAAAGATCTAGCCGAGGAACAATGTCTCGTTTACTCATGAAATTTTCCGATTGATAACATAAATTTGTAGGGATGATTTTTCCTGGTGCAATTGCTAAAACCTTGATTCTGTTTCTCACTTCAGGAGGGGAACTTTCCAAAGCATTATATAATTCAATGCATCCACCGCTTGTGCAAATTTGCAAATATTTTGCCTCTTCAGGAGCGGTGTCGAGAAATTTATCCCAGTTTTTTTGCAAAAGACTCTTGCCTAGAGTAACCCCACCAATATATTCCCAAACACAGCAAGGAAGATCATTTTGTATGCCATGCGAAGCGCTGTGCGTCAGATTAATGGAGGTACCAGAAAAGCCGCTTAGCATTAGTGCGTGTTCGCGTGCTTCAGCATAGGTCGTATTAATTCCATTAATGTACCCAATGCCGCAGTTTTCACTCATAGGCGCATCGATTGTATAATTATTAGACCATTCAGAGAAAAAAGAAGCAACATCGCGTGCGCAAGAGGAGACAAACGAGCCAACTTTAGAAAAAAAGGAACTTTCCGATTGCGGCATGTTCCTTTCTTCTTCGACGAGATCTTCCAGGCCGTAGAGGTCGAAATGTGTCAGCGGGTTATTGCTGCAAAAAGCGTAGAGGCTGCTAAGAGCTGTATGTCCTTTGGGGTCGTTAGTCAGCCAGCGACCAAGTGAAGGCATGTAGTAGCGGCGTCCATAGAGCACTAAGCCGGTTTCTTCGTCGATGCGTTTGGATTGATAGCGCCAAGGATTTTTCCAAGTGTTTTTCAATGCGCTTTGCGCATGCGCTGGCAAAATCTCTTGGCCAAAGGCAGTATAATCATAAGATTCCACCTTAGCGTTTGATATAGGCGAGATTAAGCTGGCCACGTTGCCAAAGAGATCATGTTGAGGAATGTAAACAGTGTCATCGAGTTCTATGGCGATGGCAGCGCCGGCTTCGGCTCTGCTGGCTCGTCCCAAAATCCGCAGCTGCTTGATTTCCCCTTTGGGATTCAACATGCCAATTTCATTCTGATCATCATACATGTAAAAAACGAGAGATTCTCTTTGCCAAGCACTTCCGTCCCAGACATATTTCTCTTTGGTCAGCCGCCGATGCATCCCGTCATAGGTAAACAAAAGCCCCATCTGATAAGGAAAGAGCACTTCAATTAGGCGATCTAGGGCATCATATTTATAATTGATCGTCCTTTCAGCTGTTTGTTGAGTGAGCGGATTGCCACAAGCATCGTAAGTAAATGTTGCGTTAGGCGTTTTAACCAGTTCGTTTAAGGCGTTGAGCGTATGCGCATCTCGATCTTGCTGCACTCGATTGTTATGCGAGTCATAGACATAGCTGTGCTCTTTTTCAGATACAAGCTGAGAAAGGTCATCGTAGGCAAAGGCACGCTCTTCTTGAGATGTGCGCGTTTGTAAAATATTGCCTGTTGGGTCAAATGCGGTAATTGCAAAATGCGCATGAGGCGAATCCAGCGCAACCGTTCGCCCTTGAATGTCTATGTCGCGTGTTTGCATGCCGAGGGTGTAAGGAAGCTGTTCGTCAAGCAGGTTGCCTGCCTCGTCGTAAGTAAGGTAACGATGCTCATAGCTAATCGTTGAATCTTTAGCCAAACGCGTGACCTCACGCAGAAATAGCGCATCGTATTTGTAAGCTACGCCTGATTTGTTGATAAATTGGAGGTTAGTGCGCCTTCCCAGCGGATCGTAGCTATATGTCATAGGAACGCCTGTTTCGAGGGTTTCTGCAATCAGACAGCCCCGCTTATCGTATTCTCGGCTCGTAGCTTGTTGAGTATATTCATTTCTGATGCCGATCATGCGTCCAAGCGCGTCATAGGTATAACTATAATCAATAGACGGCTGAGAAGAGCTGAGGCGTATGCGCCGTCCCAGCACATCATATTTATGCGTTAGAACTATGCCGTTGGGTTTAATAATCTCATGCAAAAGACCGGCTGCATCATAGGTATAACGGGTTATGCGCTGTTCTGGTTTATGGGCAGCTTCGGTTAAGCTAAGCAGCCTTCCCATTACTCCATATTCCCAAAGCGTAGTAACTACAGAATGTGGAGTACCTTGAGTAACAAGCTCGCCATCTTGCTTGCAGAGTTTGCCGCCTGCGTCGTAAAAGAATTTCTCAAAAGAGACAAGCTCTCCTTTGGAGCTTCTGCTCTCTGTGCGCACCACGCGTCCGAGTGAATCAAACGTCTCATAGGTGTGCATGCCACGCGCATCGGTGGTAATCTTTTTTAAGACTTGCTGCGTCTGTGCATTTCGATAGGTTTCATCTTGCTCTATGGTTGTTTTATTACCGGAGGCATCCACTTGTGCAATGAGGCGATTAAATGCATCGTAGAAAAAACGCTCTTGGCTTTCCCTACCGCTCATGAACCGCGTAATACAAGACTTATTGCCCGCTGCATCATAATCATAGAGAACTCTTTTCAAAACTTGGCCGCTGTCATCTTCACAACGCTCTTCAAGCACGCGCTCTAAGAAATCATACTCTTTTATGCTGTGAAGCGTGTGGTTTCCATCTGAGGTCAAAGTCTTGCGCTTTCGCCCCAAGGCATCATACGCATATTCAATGCGCTGAAACTCATTTTCCTGAGCAATTTGTCTGCCAGCGAAATCATATAGATAGCGCATCTCGTGCCCAACTGCATCTACATGCTGCACAAGCAGATCACCTTTATACTTGCTCGTCTCTTGAATCAGCAGCGCACGCTTTTCATCATAGATGCGCTTTTCTACTTCTCGGCCAAATACGTCATATGTAAAAGCTGTAATGCTGCCACGCTGATCAAGCTTTTCGGCTAACGCTCCATTTTTATCATAAAAAAACTGCTCGGCAGAACCATCTGCATAGAGAATGCGCGTGGGTTTTCCATAGGCGTTATATGAAAATCTAGTCGCATCTCCGCGCTCATCGATTTTTACAATTTCTCTGCCTAATCCATCGAAGTTAGAAGTTGTTTGCATCTTCCAGGGAGCAGCTTCAGGAAGATGTGTTTCTAGGCTGCTGCCAATCGGGTTAAGTTTGAAGTGAGTGATGTTTCCAAAATGATCAATTGCAGCTGTTTTTCGGCTCTTCACGTCATAGGAAAACTGATTGATATGTATGAGGCCATCCCGACCAACCTCTTTAGCATGAGATAAACGATTCGCTTTGTCATAGACAAGTTCTGTGGTGAGCTGCCCACTAAAGCTCTCTTGATAGGTGGGGTTTCCAAAAACGTCGTATCTAGTTTTTTGAATTTGGCCAAGAGGATTAGACTCTTCGCATGGCCGCCCCATCGAGTCATAGCTTGTATGCAGGCTATAACAAAAGTTACCCTCTGCATCATAAATATCTCGTCGGCTCAGCTTGCCATCGCCTTGATAGGTGAAAGTCTGCCGACTTAACAGCACCTCCGTTGAGGAAGCTAGGTCTAGATATCTCTGCTCGATTACTTCGGGAAATCCGAGAGCTGGCGCTGCTTGCTTGCGCTGAATCTGTGTGATCTTGCGGTAGGTAACCGCAGTTAGATTTTCCTTTTCAGAACTATTGCCATCGTCGCTAATCGTACGCACCAGCAGATTATCTGCATCATACTCATGAAACTCCCGTTTCAGAATTTTCTCTCCCTCGCATTGAAGCTGCGCGGTGATAAATGGCGTGCCTGCAAGATAAGAAAAGAGTGTAACTGAACCATTATCTTCCTCAATACGAGTTGGGAGATGGTTAGGCGTGTATTTTATGCGCTTGCTGTATGTCTCTCTTTGCCCCCTGCCACAGAGATCACCGCTAAATCTCTCTTCGATCACATTTCCTTTTTCATCATAGAAAAATTCGCGGGTCCAAACCTCCTTTCGATCTGCGTCTAAAAGTGTTTTACGTTGGATTTCTCCGATGTGATTCCATGTCATTTGCACAGAATGATGATGCTGGCCACGCTCATCATAGCTCTCAATGGAGGTAGGATAAAAAGATGGGGTAAAACGAAAGATCGTTTTACATCCCATTGCATCTACAACCTCTGTTGTCCCCTCTTTATAGAAATACTCTCCATGCTTCTCTTCTCTGGGAATCGAATAGAAAAAATAGCTGGCGCCGATCTGTTCGTTATTAGGGCCTACTTGCTCGTAGAGAATCTTAACACGCCCATTACGTGAGTCATTGGGATTAAGCTTGACATCTCGACCAAGAACGGTGTTTTTACCACCTTTATAATAATCGGCAAGAATCTCTCTTCCTTCAGGAAAAAAGATCTTTTTCATAAAATTACCTGTCTTCGAATATTCGAAGATCTCTTTTGGTTTTTCAGGAGGATTAACCGATTTTAGAAAGGTGTGAAACCCAATCTGCTCATTTCCTTCTTTCGCAAAACGATATTCCAGCACTTTCCCATCGCTCGTCTCGATGTTGAAGTCGGCAGAAGGCTCTTTCTGATCAAGGTAGCGAAAACGCGCCCATGCATAGATTTTACTGGCGGATGGATTGGTGGTTTTGATTAAGGTGAGTCTTAATTTATCGTCATATTCGTAGAAAATCTGATTTCGATTTGGCAGACGCTCGTGCTCTAATAGATATTTTTTTATGCCCTCTCCTTTTTTATTCTTATAAACCCTCTCGGTGCCGTCTGCACACGTCAGCTGATAGAGCGTGTTGCGCAGTTGAACCACCTTGCTATTTTTAAAATTCGTCCGTCCCGAAATCACTCCGTGCGCTGTATTCGTAACGCCTTTGCCATGCTTTTCTAGATCGGGCAAATAGATATCGGGCTTGCGATGCTTTTTAAACTTATAAGTGAGAAAAGATCCTGAGGGCTGACCAACCACAATGCGTGGCGTATAAGAACCTGTGAGAAAAAAGAGCTTTGTCTGAGGGAAAAACTGCCAGGTGTTCTCCCCCGCGCCATCACCACTAACATAGATGCGCCGAATGGAAATAGGCTCTATGCCAGGAACGACATAATCATCTTGAAAGCGCGTAAAGTCGCCTGTTAATGCATTTACATGCTGGCTAACTGTAACTTGTGGATCGCCATCCGTTGCTGCTAGCACGGAGGGATCTTTAAGATCGGCCATTACGCGCACAGCAAACATGAGGGAAAGAAAGAGAAATTTCCGCATAGCATCTCGAATTTTAGCGGAAAGACCGTAAACAAAAAATCAAGCAGGGTCAAGCAAAAATTCGAAATATCTTTATAGAAATAGAAAGATCAACTACACCGAAGTATGCATGCACTACAACCCTAAAAAGGAGAAACTTTATGGCAAAAAATGAAGATTTAAGAGGCAAAATCATCGCTAAAGCTTGGAAAGATCCAGCTTTCCGCAAAAAACTCATCTCTAAGCCTAAAGAGACACTAAGAGAGATGGGCTACACCAGTATTGCAGATAATATGGAAGTACGTATCCAGGAAGATGACGCGCGCCATTTCACTTTTGTATTGCCTCCTATTCCAACTCAAATCAAAGAATTAAACGACGAGCAATTATTAAAAATTGCTGCGGCTGGCCAGGCACAACACGCCTTCACAACCGGGCTTGATTTATAAAAATTAATGATTTTCTGAAAAAGGAAATAAACACTCAACAAAGAGAGGCCATATGGCAAAAAAAAATGAAGATTTAAGAGGCAAAATCATCGCTAAAGCTTGGAAAGATCCAGCTTTTCGCAAAAAACTCATCTCTAAGCCTAAAGAAACGCTAAAAGAGATGGGCTACAATATTTCTGATAAGATTGAAGTTCGTGTTCAAGAAGACGATGCGCGTCATTTCACTTTTGTGCTTCCTGCTACTCCAACCAACATAGGTGAACTCGATGAAGCGAACCTGAGGCGAGTTGCGGCTGCTGGCGGCGAAGTCCTATGTGGACATCTATCTATGTAAGCATCTGTTTACAACAAGGATAAAACACATAACTTATTCTTTTATCGCTCTCCAATGAGTTGTTATCGAACGGTTTTATAGCCGCCGAGAACACCTTCCTTGGAGAGAACTACTTGCCAGAGTTGGATCTGTCTCGCGCGAAACGCGCCTGCGCATGAGAGAAGATAATACTTCCACATCCGATAAAACGCAGGTGGATAGGATTCTTTGATCAGATCCCAGTTTTCATGAAAATTCTGAAACCAGGCCATCAAGGTCTTGTCATAATCGGTGCTAAAGTTGTGCCAATCTTCCATCACATATAACCCCTCGATAGAGGTGCCTACTTGAGCAATTGAGGGAAGGTGCCCTTTTGGGAAAATATACTTATCGATCCACGCCTCGCAGGTAACAGAAGAGACGTTCGTGCCAATGGTATGCAGCATCAACATGCCATCTGGCTCTAAGCAGCGATGTGTAATTTCCATAAACTCGCGGTAATTTTTCTCGCCTACATGCTCAAACATGCCGATCTCAACCACGCGATCGAACTTGCCTTGCACATCGCGATAATCTTGCACGCGAACCTCTACAGGCAATCCCGCGCAAGCTTTGCGCGCATATTCGGCTTGGTTTTCAGAAAGCGTAATGGCCAGAACTTCAACGCCATAGTTTTGGGCAATAAATTTAGAAAAACCGCCCCAACCGCAGCCGATGTCGAGAACACGCATGCCAGGCTTAAAACCAAGCTTACGTGCAATCAGATCATACTTAGCGCGTTGAGCTTCATCTAAAGTGGTTGCATTGTTCCAATAGCCGCAACTATAGGTCATGAGTTCATCGAGCATCAGCTCAAAAAGATCATTGCCCAGCTGATAGTGAATGTCGATGACCTCCATGCTGCCTTTCTTTGTCTGCTGATTGAAGAGTTTAGCCTTGAGAACAGCCCAGCGCATAGCCATGGTCGGTCTTATATTATTGTCGAGATTAGCTCTTGAGATGCGAAAGATACACTCGTCCAGCGCCTCGCTATCCCACCAGCCCTGCATATAAGCTTCGCCAAAGCCTAGCGATTGATCTTTTAAAACGCGGTTATAAAAGGCTTCATTATGGACGGTGATATCCCAATTACGCGTGCCATCAATTTGAATATCGGCCTGAGATAAGATTTCGGATACGACCCGTTTAGCTTGAGAATTTCCGGCGGCTTCTACTGCTTCGACTTGACCCATGCAAGTTAGAAACAGGAATGCAATTGAGCCCAAATTAAGTCGCATAAATCCTCACCTAGTTTTTTTTCATAATAACTAAGAGGGGACAAATGGCAAGTGTTTTAGAAACTAGCTGCCGTGAAAATGAGCGCTGCATTAGCACCACCGTGGAAAAAGGGGGCCAAGCTGAAATTTGAAATATCTTTATATAAATAGAAGGATTAGCTACACCGAGGCATACACGCTTCTAACCCTTAATGAGGAGAAACTTTATGGCAAAAGACGATGAAATTAGAGCCAAAATCATCGCTAAAGCTTGGAAAGATCCAGCTTTTCGCAAAAAACTCATAGCCAAGCCAACAGAAACGCTAAAAGAAATGGGTTACAATATTCCTGAAAACAGCGAAGTGCGCATCCAGCAAGACGACGCGCGTCATTTCACTTTTGTACTTCCACCTGCTCCATCAAATATCGGCGAGCTTGACGACGCGAATCTGAAACAAATTGCTGCAGCTGGCATAGCATCTTGGTTCTTCCCCTGCTGACAAAATAAGGGATGTTTCAAACATCCCTTTTCTTCTTATTTTATTCTTTTGGATGAGCGGCCTTGAAAATAAGCGCAGCGGATGCACCACCTAAGAAGTTGGCTACCAAGAAGATCCAGAGATTAGACCAAGCGGTTAGATTCACAATGGTGATTCCCAACGCAACAGCTGGATTAAATGCCCCGCCGGAGATCGCACCCACGGCATAAGCTCCCACCAGCACCGTAAAACCAATTGCAAATCCAAAGTAGGAGTTGCCTTTTGTCTCTTTGGCAGTTGCGGTATTCAAAACCATATAGCAGAGCGCAAAGGTGAAAAGGAATTCAGCTAAAAGCGCTTTGGCAGCATCCAAGTGCATTAGTGTCTGGGATGGATAGCCTTTATAGTAAATGGTTAGATAGCCAGCTGCGATGGCGGCAAGCCCTTGAGAGATCCAGTAAATCCCCAAATCTTTTCCAGACAATTTACCGCGCAAAAACACTGAAAATGATACGGCTGGATTGTAATGACCACCCGAGATATGCCCACCGGCAAACACCATCACAGCAAGTACAGAACCGATTGCTACTGGCGCCAATATGCCTGCACTATTCGGTTCGAGCACCGCCATTCCAACAGTAAAGACGAGAAAAAATGTTCCAATGAATTCGTAGACGTATTTCATGTTCCCCCTAGCAAATTTGTTAAGACAAGCAGAAAAGATACTATCCGCATTTGTCTTTTTAGAGAAATGCGGATAGTCGAAGATTATTTCTTCATAACTTTTGTAACGGCATCATCTGGTGATATTTTTGCGCCATCAGCCATATCCATAGCTTTCTTCTTTTGATCAGGAGAAAATTTCTGAAATTGCGATTTTGAATAAGGAGACAGCGCATTCATAAATGAGGTCTCATCTGATATTTGTGCAGATTTTTTGCAGGCTTCTGCATCTTTTTTGCACTGCTCAGCTTGCTTTTTGCAAGTACCTTTGTCATCTGTGCAGCCTTTCGCTTCTTTTTTGCAATCAGATTCATCCTGTTTGCAATCGCTCATCGCAGATCTTTCCCAAGCTGATAGTTCACCAGAAAACAGGCAAACACAAGCTCCGAGGCCAAGAGCCATGTTCATTAATTTCTTATTCATATTCTTCTCCGGGTTTTAAAGAAGCTCTTAGAGTGTATTACTCTTATGCAGCGGGTTACCCTAACCTACATAAAATAAAAAAACCTTTTTCACAACCAGAGATCGTAAATCACAACACTTCTGCAGCTAAGGCAGCGAGTTCTGAACGCTCGGTTTTCTCTAGGAAAACATGGCCGTATAACGGGTGGTTTTTAAATTTATTAACCACATAAGTCAACGCATTCGAATCTTTATCTAAATAGGGATTATCAATTTGTGTAGCATCCCCAGTAAGGATTACCTTGGTTCCTTGACCTGCTCGTGAGATGACAGTTTTCACTTCATGCGGAGTCAAGTTCTGCGCCTCATCTATGATGATGTACATTTTCGGAAGAGAGCGTCCGCGGATATAAGTCACCGCCTCCATTTCTATCTTTTTGCTCTCCATGATCCATTTCTGCGTTTCTTCCCCATTGCTTTCGCCAGTGGTTGAATGGCAGAGAAACTCCAAGTTATCGTAAATAGGCTGCATCCAATGAAAAAGCTTCTCCTCTTTTGTGCCGGGAAGATATCCAATATCTTTACCTAAAGGGATAACAGGCCGGCTCACCAAGATACGTGTATACAACCCCTCATCAAAAACTTTTCGCAAACCCGCCGCCAATGCAAGTAAGGTCTTACCTGTCCCCGCTTGACCGATGAGCGTAACCAGTTTGACATCGTCGCGCAGCAGCAGATCAAGCGCGCACTTCTGTTCTGAGTTAATCGGATAAATCCCCCACACATCCCGTGAGATTTTAATCAATGGTTCCAGGTTCTGTGAAATCGGGTTGAATTTGCCAATGGCCGTCGATTGCTCTGGCGACGTTAAAATGCAATATTCGTTTGGGAGTAAATCTTTGATCTCCATGGGTAACGAGCCATTTTTAAAAAAGGAATCGATATCCCTTTTTGGAACATCTAGCTTTCGATAGCCTTTATAAATGCCTTCATAAGAAGATTTAAGCGCCTCATAATCTTCAGCTTCTAAGCCAATCGCTTCAGCCTTTACCCGCATCAAGAAGTCTTTAGAAACCAGCACAACTTTTTGGCCCGCCTCTTGCGCTTGAAATGCAGCTAGCAAAATACGATGATCTATTCGATCTACTGGCAGTGGAAAGTTCCTCTTTTCCATCGCTTTTGTCTCTATGTGGATGCGCACAGTAATGCCATTATCAATCTGCACTCCAGTATGCAAAGCTCCTGCATTCCGCGCTTTCAAACTATCGATGAAACGAATCACCTGCCTGGCGTTTTTTCCCAGTTCATCTGAGAAACGTTTCATGCCATCCAACTCCTCGAGAACAGCTAAGGGAATTACCACGTCATTCTCTTTAAACTTATTTATCGCATCCGGGTCGTGAAGCAGAACGTTCGTATCGATTACAAAAGTTTTTCTTGCCACGTGAGTCGCTCCTATCTTTGGACCAAAAAATGGAGAATATCTGAGTGCCCCCCTTCGAACAATCTTTTTTTCATATATTATCAATGTATTTATAACATATTTATTTTTAATTACTTACATCAATAAATAAGCACACATATCAAGCAACTGCTAAATTTATTAGCCACCAAAAATCTCTTCCGCTATAATAGGGGTTAAACGAATGTTTTAACTTTGAGAGGTCTAAAATGAGAATCAACTATAAGATTTTGAGCCTCCCTCCTTATATCTCAACTTCCTGGAAGAACGTCGCTTCCCTTACAGTGGAATCTCGAGATGGCCTACCTGAACTAATCGTGGTATTGCTAAATGGCCAGAGAATTGAGATCCCCGGCCTGGAATTGCCCATTATCGATGCGATTTTTCATGCGCATGCTAAGTTCATGGATCAAGAACTCTCAAGACCCGATCCAAGAGACCTAGACGCGCCTCAAGAACAGCTCAGCATAAGCTTCCCTCTTAAAATTGCGATGGGAGATATGGTGGAACTGCAGAATCTCGGCAGCCTTCTACAACATAATCCTCAACAAGCCGACACCCCGCCTCTTCCTGAAGAGATTTTAAACAAAATCGCATTCCTCTCTAAGACAGCCGGCCTGGATGATCCAAATGTGCTGCCTGCATCTGAGCCAGATTGCAATTGCATGCACTGCCAAATCTCGCGCGCTATCCATGGAGAGATGATTGAATCAGAGCCCGCTGCCATCGAAATCGAAGGCATTGACGACGAAGTTTCAGATGAAGAGTTGAAATTTAGCTCATGGAACATCGTTCAAACCAACGATAAATTTTTCACCCTTACCAATCCTCTCGATGAAAAAGAGAAGTATAATGTTTTCCTAGGAACGCCCGTCGGGTGCACCTGTGGAAAAGAGTCCTGCGAGCATATTCTCGCCGTCCTCAGAAGCTAACTCTTCTATCTGTCAATTTGAGTTTTGTGTGGTGTTAAAAAATGCCACCTCCTAGAATCACGGATTAAGACTCGAATTTTCTGATCAGAGGAGTTCCACTATGTCCAAGTATCTAGCTTTATTTAGCGCCACAGTTTGCACCTCTCTTCTCATGGCAGATGGGATGGGACCAACAAGCTTGGCAGATCCACAAGAGATTTCCCTATCTATCCCTGCCTCGCAAGCAGTAGAAGTTCAAGCTGCTGAGTCAGCCTCTGCTCTTCCTGCTCCTACAGTACAGACAACAGCTGTGAAGCCCGTTCCTGTTAAAGCCGTAGAAGTGGCAGTTTCTCCTTTTACTGGTAAAGTCAAAGGAAAAAAAGTCAGAATGCGTGCGAAAGCAGATACGGATAGCGCAATTATCCGCGAAATGAAAAAGAATGACCTCCTGACAGTTGTCGCTCAAAAAGGCGATTTCTGGGCTGTACAAGCACCAGCAGGCGTTAAAGCTTACGTTTTCCGCAGCTTTATCCTCGATAACGTCGTCGAAGGCAATCGCGTAAACGTCCGCCTTCATCCAAGCACCGATGCTCCTGTTATCGGCCATCTTAATGCCGGTGAAAAAATCCAAGGAACAGTTTGCGCTGCTAACAGTAAATGGTTTGAGATTTCTCCTCCTGCAAATACACATTTTTATATCGCCAAAGAATACCTTGAAAATGTGGGCGGCCCTGAAATTAAAACTCAGGCTGATAAACGCCGTATTAACGTCGAACAATTGTTAGATGCTGCTTCTCTGCTTGGAAAAGCTGAGTTGCAAAAATCATTTAACGAAATGGACATCGAGCGCGTAACTCACAGCTACAAGACAGTTATCGGTGAATACACAGACTTCCCAGAATATGTCGAAAAAGCTAAAGAGCAACTCGTTAGCCTACAAGAAGCATATGTTCAAAAACGTCTTGCTCATGTAGACAGAAAATCGAATTCTGCTGCTGAAGAGTCTTCTTTTGAAGTAGACAATCAAAAAGATGATTCTGCGGCTAGCTTCATGCAAGTTAGCGACAAGATGAAGATGTGGGATCCGATTGAAGAAGCTCTCTATTTAAGCTGGTCGCAAATGAATGACGACAAGAGCCAAGACCAATTCTATAACGAGCAGAAGCTCGCAGCTGTTCCTGTAACTGGAATAGTCGAAGCTTACACAGCTCCTGTAAAGAATAAGCCAGGCGATTTCATCATCCGCGATAAAGATCTTCCTGTAGCATATGTTTACAGCACGAAGATCAACCTGCAAAACATGATTGGCAAGAAGGTTACTCTACTTGGATGCCCAAGATCGAATAACAACTTCGCTTTCCCAGCCTATTATATCATCGCAATAGAATAATCTTTCACTTTAGCGAAGGGAGTTACCCTCCCTTCGCTTTTTCTTTTTCTCATTTTTTATGGAACTACGTGACTGGGCAATTCGCATTTTAAGTGCTGACACTCTAGAAGAAAAACTCCTCGATCCGCTTGAGCTTACCGATCATAACCCAGGTCCGCCGCTTATCTGGGATGAACCCTGCCGTCCAAGCTACATGAGTTTCAAACGACATACAGCCAAAGAAAAACTCCCCTCCTTTCACGATCATGCAGACGCTGATAAAAGAGCGGCTTGCCTACATCGTTTTGCTGGTCATGAACTTCTAGCCGTCGAGATTATGGCTTATGCACTCTTAGCTTTCCCAGAAGCCCCCAAACACTTTCGCCGCGGCGTTGCCAATACATTAAAAGAAGAGCAAGGACATGTGCGTCTTTACATGAAACGCATGGCCGAAATGGGACTTAAATTTGGCGATCTCCCCCTTTATCGCCACTTCTGGAACTACGTCCCCTTTCTCACCTCTCCAGTGCGTTACGTCAGCGTGATGAGTTTGACTTTTGAAATGGCCAACCTCGACTTTGCACCACTTTATGGCAAATCTTTTGCACGCAACGGCGATGAAGCATCTGCCGCGCTGATGAAAACAATTTTAGAAGATGAGATTGCCCACGTCTCATTCGGATTCCGCTGGCTGCAAAAGCTAAAAGACAACAATCAATCTGAGTGGCAAACCTGGCGCGAAAACGTACCACAGCTGCTCACCCCCGACCGCGCTTGCGGCTTTAAACTCTTCGAAGAAAACCGCCAAAAAGCTGGCATCCCTCCAGACTGGATCGAACAGCTCAAGCTGAATATCTAGACTGGGCTTTAGATCTTTTTAAGATTTTTGTTTCGGGCCAATTCAAAAAATTTTAAAATCTTTTGGATATGATTCCTGCACATTTACAATCTGTAGCTTTCTTGGGAGTTGACGCACTCACCGTTGAAGTTGAAGCTGATACAAAAAAAGGCGAAAAGACGCACTTTGTGATCGTCGGCATGCCCGATACAGCCGTGAAAGAATCCAAAGATCGCGTACTTTCCGCTCTCAAAAACTCCGGCTTTGAATTAGGCTCCTTGCACTGCACGATTAATCTCGCGCCCGCTGATTTGAAAAAAGAAGGCGCGCTTTATGATCTACCCATTGCACTTGCACTTCTGCTTTCACATGGACAGCTCACCTCACCTGTGGGTGCGGATTATCTATTCGTAGGAGAGCTCTCGCTCGCAGGACAGATGCGCCCCATGCGTGGCGCTCTCTCAGCAGCCTTACTAGCGCGAAAGCTCGGCAAAAAAGGCATCTTAGTACCTAAGCAAAACGCAGAAGAAGCCGCTGCCGTAGAAGGCGTGGACGTCATCGGCATTGAATATCTAAAAGATGCCGTGGAGTTTCTCAGACATCCATCCTCTATTAGACCAACAACATATTCGCCACCTTCTGCAAGCCTTGCGCCGACAATTGGCTTTGTTGACTTTTCAGAAATCAAAGGACAGCTGCCCGTTAAACGTGCACTTGAAGTGGCAGCCAGCGGCGGTCATAACTTGCTCTTGTTTGGGCCACCTGGCACAGGCAAAACCCTCATGTCCAAGGCACTCGGGGGCATCCTGCCTCCCCTTTCTTTAGATGAAATACTGGAGATCACCAAAATCCACTCGCTAGCAGGCCTACTCTCATCAGGAGCCGCACTCGTGCGTGAAAGACCCTTCCGCAACCCGCATCACACAATTAGTGCAATTGGCCTTGTAGGCGGCGGCAAAGTTCCCCGCCCCGGTGAACTATCGCTCGCGCATTTGGGTGTGCTTTTTCTCGATGAACTGCCCGAATTTTCACGGCATACACTTGAAGTCCTGCGACAACCCCTAGAAAATGGCAGCGTGATGATCACGCGCGCAAACACATCGCTAACTTTTCCAACAGCTTGCTTGTTCGTAGCTGCCATGAACCCCTGCCCATGCGGCTATCTCGGACATCCGCAAAAGCCCTGCCGCGACACGCCCACACAAATCCATCGCTATCGCAGTAAGATCTCAGGCCCCCTGCTCGATCGCATCGACATGCATGTCGAAGTGCCTCATGTGCCCTTCCTAGACCTCACCTCGCAGCATAAGCCCGAAACAAGTCAAACCGTGCGTGCCAGAGTCATTAAAGCCCGCGCAGTGCAGCAAGCACGCTTTGGCCGCAGTAAAACTAATGCACAGATGTCTCCGCAAGAACTCACGCGTTTTTGCGCTCTAGACAGCCAAGGACAAGCTCTCATTCGACAAGCCATGGACAAGATGAGCCTCTCTGCCCGCGCCTACACCCGCATCCTAAAACTCGCCCGCACCATCGCCGATCTCGATGCAAGCGCCTCGATCGCCACCGATCATCTCATGGAAGCGCTCAGCTTCCGCTCACTTGTATAAATATCGTGGAGTGCGTGGGACTTGTCACCGCTGTGACAAAATCCCACGCGCTCCAAAAATAAATTGAACCTCTTGACTTCACCGAGAAGAGCCCATTAAAATAGAAAAAAAGGCATCTCTATGAAAAAGATCCCAATCAATCTAGATAAACGCAAAATTGAAAAATTTTGCAGGAAATATCATATTGTATATTTGGCTCTTTTTGGGTCTGTTTTAACTTCGAATTTTTCGAAGAAAAGCGACATAGACATATTGGTCAAATTTGAGAAAAAACATATTCCTCATCTTTTCAGCTTTGCAGGTATTGAATCAGAACTTGGCGAAATTATTGGACGAGAAGTCGATTTAAAAACTCCAAACGATTTAAGCCCTCTCTTCAGAGATGAAGTCTTAGCAAAAGCAAAGACTATCTATGGAAAATAAAGATTTAATTCGCTTTAAACATATGCTTGACTCTGCCCAAGCTATTCTTTCTTTTGCCCGAGGGAGAAAAAGAATTGATTTGGATAAAGACAGACAATTTCTCTCAGCAGTTGTGAGGGAATTTGAGGTTGTAGGAGAAGCTGCTGGAAGAATTTCTAAAAAAACACAAAAGCGATTTCCTAAGATCCCATGGAAAGAGACAGTTGGAATGAGAAACCGCCTAATTCACGCCTATTTCCATATCGATCATGATGTCGTTTGGAGAACAATTCGCGATTATTTACCGTCTTTATGCAAGCAGCTCGAGCAAATTGTCACTACTCTAGAGCAGGAGTAAAAGGCGGACGATACCAGAACTTCGATCGCCAATGATCATCTCATGGAAGCGCTCAGCTTCCGCTCACTTGTTTAATATATAATTAACTCATCATCAACAACTTACGAAACAAATATAAAATAATATTTAATATTTTAATAAACAATACAATCATTTATAATTATATTAAATTTTAATTTTAGGTTATATGAGTAAAGCCATTTGTTATTACCCAGAACATTCAACTCGAGGTCTTTTTAAATACGAAGACAGAGCAGCTCTTTCAGCTGCACTTGATGACGCCTTAAAAGACCATGTGGCACAAGATGTCCAATCCATTATCAGCGCTTTTCTCATCCAGCCGATAAGTAAAGAAGGGTTTCAACACCTAACTCTTACCTTAAGCTCGAAAGCCGTCACTGTAGCACTGGATCAAGAACTTCTCTATGCGGCGACTCTTACTTCCCAAATGATCGCTGAATATTTACGCAAATATCAACAGAGTGAAACAACGCCAGCCTTTAACCTGCAACATTTGGCTCAGAAAGCTCCTCGAGTGGAAAAACTATACGTGAGCGAGGAAGCACTTGCAGACTTAGCAAAATATCGTCGCGCCTTTCCTCAAATAAATGAGTTGATTCTTCAAGGTAACCTTCCTCTTGATCAAACCATCGATGCAAATGGCTTAGAAACGCTGGATGTTTTTTGCTTGAAAGTTTCTAAAGATCGCGAGCTTCATCAATGCATTAAGCTAGATTCCTCTACTTCATTGCGCAGGCTGGTAGGTTTAAAGGATCCGAGAGTTGATACATCTACTGTTATTCATCCCGAATCTCCACTCCTTCAATCCATGCTGCTGAGTTACATGTCCACACTTGCAATCGAACAGCCTCTCAAGGAAGAGCTATTGGCTGCGCTTCAAGCTAACCGCAATTGTCTTGAGTTAATGACTCCATTGGGTGAGTTCGAGAGCTCTTTTTATCAAGAATGGGAGCTAAACTTGAATTTAAGCTGGAGAAAATGTTTCGATGTGCGCCAAGAATTAGGTTTACTACCAGCTTCTCCCCTTCCTCCCCTTTCCACAGTCCGTGATCTGACATTAAGCAGATACCTTCCCTTACCGGCAGATCTATGCATGACTGTTTCGGACTATCTAACAGAACGCCTCACCTTTTACGCTTCTAGTTATTTCCCTATTCACGGATTAGGCGTCGGTGAAGAAGAAAGTTGCAAATTAACTGTCGACCAAGCTCTTAAGATGTTCTTTAGACAATTACGTCAGGCAACGCACTTTGATCTCAGCAGTCTTCAAGAAGACTACCAAAAAATAAATGGAGGGCCGATCAGTTTAAACGAACTGCTTGAGAAAAGCTCCCCCACAAATATAGATGGATTTAGCGCACGTGCAATCTCGTCAGAAGATTTGAACACCATTTTAAAAAGATTTATTAATTTAAGAACGGTTTATTTGGAAGATTGCTCCGGTCTTACAGAGCAAGATATTCAAAAGTTACTGCGCATCCCCCACCTTGAGCATGTCAGCCTTCCGAGCAACCATTCCTATCATGCCCGAGCAGAACAAATTTCCTCATTCCGCAAGCAAATCCGCGAATTGAAAACCGCAATGAGAGAAGCGCGGTATCTTGGTTTTGGAACTGGCACTGTTACGAAAACTCCTTTCGTTCTCACTCCTAAAGATTCTGATCCATGGTATCACCAACGAGTATTCGCTCTACTCCCAGACTCCTTTTCCGAATCTGTGTGGCTTGAAACACTCGCAACCGTTGAACGGGAACTTTTGCAAAAAATCGATCGCGCATTGACTTTTGATTTAAAACCATCTTTGCCAAAACGAGTTTGCTCTCATTTATTCAAAACTCTTCGACAGATGTGGCACTAAGCTTTTGGCGAGTCGCCGCACTCCACAGGGGAGCTTGTGAGTTCGGGGAGTTGGAGCTCGCGAGGGATTCTTTCGACGAGGTCGATCGGGTCTAGATCAATGGCTGAGCTTGTGGCGCCGAACTCTTTGAATTTGCGCGCTGAGACAAGTACGCGAGATTCGAGTGAGCCCATGGCTTTGTTAAAAGATTCCACGGCACCTCCAAGCGAGCGTCCAGTGCGCGTAAAATGACCGCACATATCTACCATGCGTTTATAGAGCTCTTGACCGAGCTGTTCGAGCTCTTCGGCATGCCGCGAAAGGCTCTCCTGCTTCCAACCATAAGAGACCGAACGCAGAAGCGCGATGAGCGTGGTCGGTGTAGCTAGGATCACGCCTTGCTCCACGCCGACTTCGATTAATGAAGGATCATATTCAAGTGCGGCGCTGAAAAATGTTTCAGCCGGAAGAAAAAGCACGACGAATTCTGGTGTGGGATGGAAACGCTCCCAATAAGCCTTCTTGCTTAAAGCCACTACATGCTGCCGCACCTGGCGCGCGTGATCTTTTAGTTTCTGCTCACGCACATTTTCATCTTGTGTGTGGATCGCTTCTAAATAGGCCTCAAGTGGCGCTTTAGCATCGACGATCACCTGCCGTCCGCCTGGAAGATGCACGATAAGATCGGGTCTTAGCCGCCCTTCATCATCTTCTTGGTGATTCTGCTCCGTGAAATCACAATGGTTCAACATGCCAGCTAGCTCAACTACTCTCTTTAACTGAATCTCTCCCCACCTGCCGCGAGCAATGGGCGAGCGCAGAGCTTTCACCAAGCTTGCTGTTTCATGGCGCAGTTGCTTCTCAGTTTCAACCAGCGAACGCAGCTGCTCATGCATCTGCTGCTGATCGCCCTTACGATCTTTTTCCAGTTGTCTTAAGCCTAAATCGAGCTTATTTAAAGACTCTTTCATAGGAGTCACCATTTCGGTGATCGACTGTTGTCTCTTTTCGAGATCGCCTTTGGCCGACTCTTGAAACTTCTCTAAAGTCGCATTGGCCAGCTTTAGAAAGGAGCTGCTATTTTTTTCGAGGGCTTCATGTGAAAGAGCTTTGAAAGCTTGGGATAAGCTCTCGTTGGCTTGCTTGGCAAAGTTAATCTTCTCTTCCAAGCTAGACTGTTTGATTTTGAAGGTGATTAACTGTTCTTCTTTCTCTTTAAGGGCGGCTTCTAATTGAGGAATAGCCGCGTTCTTCTGCTCGGCGATTGAAAGCAGGAAATGCGCCTCTCGTTTGCGGCTCCGCTCATATACATAGAGTAGAAGTGCAGATAGAAGAGCAAATCCTAAGCCAAAGTAGGCAGTTAGCATAGATTAATCTAGCTCATCGCGTTCGGGTTCAAAATCCTCAAGTGTTTTCGACTTCTTGCCTGCAATCAGCCGGATGATCGAGAGAATCCAGCCCAAGACGATGTAACCCCACACAATCAATGCCAGCACAGCTGGGAAGAAGTATAGAATTCCATAGAGCACAAAAATTGCTAAAATGACGGTTAAAAAAAGCAGCTGAAATGAAGGCACGCGGAAATGGAGCATCTTTAAACTTGGGAACTTCCAACGGCTAACCATGAAATAGCCCAAAATAATCATGAGCGAGCTCAATACGATTGCGCGCATCTCTCCACTCATGGGCATAAGCCTTTCTCCCATCGGAGAGGAGAAAAGAAGGTTTATTGAAACTGCGGCAAGAGCAGCGGCAGGAATCGGAAGGCCCGTAAAATGTTTCTTTTGCGACTCACGCATCTCAGCATCGCCTTTTGCCTCATTGGTGCGCACGTTAAAGCGCACGAGGCGCAGAATCCCCCCAATGGAATAGAGCATCGCACCTGTTACAGCAAAAAAGGAGAGGCCAGTTCCCTGTTCCAAAGAAAGACTTTTAAGCAGCAGCACTGAAGGCGCCACACCAAAAGAGACGGCATCCGCCAGTGAATCGAACATAAAACCAAATTCACTCTCGGCACGAAAAGCACGTGCCACCGCACCGTCGACATAGTCTGCAAAAGCTGCCACTAGTAATAGGAGCACAGATGCATAAAGAACTTGATAGGTGCCCGATCCGGGCTCAACCATGTTTACTTTAAAAATTACAAAGAGACCGCAGGCGAGCCCAAACGCCGTGATGATATTGGGGATGAGATAAATTCTACGCAAAATGACCTCTATGCTTTATTGAGCCATTTGCAAAACTCCAATTCGGGTCCAAACCAGCGCCAAAATCATCGAATTTGGACTCCGAAGCGAGTTTTGCAACTGGCTCTATTTACCTAAACATACCAGATCGTTTCAAAATGGCCAAGACAACAGAAAAAAATCTCAAGGAATTGCAAGCAAGGAAAATCGCAGCGACATTTAAAAAATGAAGAGTAGGTTATTGAATCTTTGAGAGTTAGTGAACCATTTTTTTTTGCGTCTTCATTTTGCTAGACACTTAAAGATTAAGACTACTATATATGGTGTATACGAAAGAAAATTAATACTAGATCTAGTACACAAGCCTCTATCCTATAGGAGAACAACGCATGTCAAACAAGGCCTCTTCATCGGTAAAATCTACACTTTCAGACCTCGTTTCAACCTTAAAGAATTCTGTGCAAAAACTCGATAAGTCGGTGGCCGCAGAAAGTTTTACGGTCGTCAAACGCAATGGATCGATTGTCCCTTTTAGAAAGGAAAGAATCTTCCGTGCGGTAGAAGCCGCCTTCCGAGATACAAAAAAAATCTCTAAAGCTGAAACGCTTCCCAAAGAAGTTGTTAGCATGGTCGAAGAGGTGACAGATTCTGTCGTCTCTCAACTTATTATTCTAGCAGCTCAGGGCGCCTCCCTTTCGGTTGAAGGCATCCAAGATCTCGTCGAAGTCTGCCTCATGAAATGCAAACATCACGATATAGCACGTGACTATATTATCTATCGAGATCAGCATAAGGCTCTTCGCGAAGACTCCCCTGAAAATCTTAAAATTGCACGCAAAGATGGCGTTCTTGTGCGCTTCAATCCGATGAAAATCGCCTCTGCAATTGAACTCGCGTTTCGCCGTACAAAGCATCTGCAAGGCCCCTCCTCGCAAGATGTGGTCGATGCTGTAAACCTTCTCACCCAAAAAGTTGTCGCACGTGCCGCTTCTCTCGCTAAATCGGGCGTCAACCTCTCTGTTCTGCTCATCCAAGATGAAATTGAACAGCAGCTGATGCGCGAAGGCTACTTCAACGTCGCCAAAGAGTTCATCCTCTACCGCGCTTCTATCGGAGAGCAATCTCTTCCAGACAGTGAAATGCGCACACTTGAAGAAGGCATCCCACTTAGACAATTCACCATCCAACGCGCCGATGGTTCGATGCAAATTTTAAACGAAAAAGGCTTACTCGCCCGTCTAAAATTCGCATGCCGCGGCCTTGAAGATCAGGTCTCTGCTGAAGAGCTCCTAGAAAGCTCAATTGCCAACTTCTACGAAGGCATGAAAGAGAGTGAAGTCGATCAAGCGAATATCTTAGCTTCCAGAGCTAAAATCGAAGTTGAGCCGGCTTATTCAAAAGTGGCTTCTCGCTTACTTTTGGACATGCTTTATCGCGAAACACTCGGCATCTCCTCTTCCGATCCAACGCTTGAATCTGCACACCGCGAATATTTCAAAAGCTACCTCAAACAAGCGATCAGCCTACACCGCGTGCATGCCGATCTTTTAGAGTTTGACCTCGATAAACTAGCTAAAGCCATCCAACTGAAAAGAGATGATCAATTCGCCTATTTGGGTCTGCAGACACTCTACGATCGTTATTTCATCCATGACATGCAGAGAAAACTCGAAACACCGCAGATTTTCTGGATGCGCGTAGCGATGGGTCTTGCGCTTTGTGAGAAAGAGCGCCGCAACGAGCGCGCAATTGAATTCTATGACGTGCTTTCAAGTTTCCTCTTTGTCTCCAGCACACCAACACTCTTTAATTCTGGTACGCTGCACCCACAGCTGAGCTCTTGCTACCTCTCAACCGTAATGGACGACTTAGGCCACATTTTCAAAGTTGTCTCCGATGACGCGCAGCTCTCCAAATGGGCAGGTGGTATCGGTAACGACTGGACAAACGTGCGTGCCACAGGCGCAACGATCAAGGGAACAAACGGCCGCAGCCAGGGCGTAATTCCTTTCCTCAAAGTCGCTAATGATACAGCAGTAGCAGTCAACCAGTGCTTTGCCCCAGAGACTTTCCTCTACACAGCAAATGGCATCAGACCTATTGCCGATGTACATGCTGGCGACCTCGTCCTTGGAATTAGTGGAATCTACCGAGAAGTCTCGGAAAAATTCGACTACACCCAGCACGGACCGATGGTTCAAATCGATATCAAACACTCATTAGAACCGCTTTCAGTAACTGCAGGACACCCTTTCTATGCTCTGCGCGGCATTCCGCTCGAGCAAGCAAATGAGCGAACATTAGAGTGGGTTTCTAAAGGAAAAGTTCAAGGTCAGTGGATCGATGCAGGCGAACTTAAAAAAGGAGACTACATCGCGCAGACCATTCCTCAAGAAGTCGTCTTCGTTCCTGGTTTTAATGAAGAAGATGCCCGCTTGTATGGAATTCTTTTAGGCGACGGCCATCTTTCCAAAAACGGATTTGAGTGGGGTGTTTCAGGCAATCCTACCACAGACGAACATCTTGAATTCGTGCGTAGTTATTTAACAGCACGCGACATCCATTTCTGGGAAACAGGTCGTGGAAACACTTATATCCAGATCCACTGGGCAGCTGGACGTGGAGCTGTGCGTGATGAGAAGACAGGCCGCATCACTGGCAGTGGCGCTCCAACGCTTCCTTTAAGCTATGATGATCTCTACGATGCAGAGCATAATAAACGCATCGCTGCGCGCTTTGCGCACTTACCTCGTCCTCAAGCACTGGCTCTTTTACAGGGACTACTTGAAACGGATGGCAACGTCTCTCGTGGCAAAGAGATCTCGTTTACAAATACTTCTCTTCCGCTCATCGAGGGAATTCGCTATCAGATGCTGCGCTTGGGCGTTCCAACTGCAGGTAAGCTACGTGTACGCAAAAACGATCACATTGGAAAACGTTCCGATGGCTCGCTTGCAGAGTTCAAAGGAGAAACCTACGCCTATGACCTACGCATCCCAGCCATCAAAGAAATCGCGCAAAAACTGGATTGCAAACCTCTTACCAAATACAACTGGCTAACGATTGGCAAACAGATCTTTTCGCGTGTCAAAGGAGTCAAACCTCTCAAGCCAACAGCTTTTGTGCATGACCTCAAAGTCGAAAACGATGAGTCCTACATGACAACTGCCGGCCTTGCCCACAATGGGGGCAAACGCAAAGGGGCGATGTGCGCTTACCTAGAAACTTGGCACCTCGACATCGAAGATTTCCTTGAGCTACGCAAAAACACAGGCGATGAACGCAGACGTACGCATGACATGAACACCGCTAACTGGATTCCCGATCTATTTATGAAGCGCGTCTTCGAGAACGGCATCTGGACTCTTTTCAGCCCAAGCGATGTACCTGATCTGCATGACCTCTATGGACAAGCTTTTGAAAAGCGTTACGGCGAATATGAGAAGATGGTCGAAGATGGCAAGATCAAGCTCTTCAAAAAGATCGAAGCCGTGCAACTCTGGCGCAAAATGCTCAGCATGCTTTTTGAAACAGGTCACCCATGGGTTACGTTCAAAGATCCTTCTAACATCCGCTCGCCTCAAGATCATATGGGTGTGGTGCATAGCTCCAACCTTTGCACGGAAATCCTGCTCAACACTTCAGCTGAAGAAACCGCTGTGTGCAACTTGGGCTCGATCAACTTAGTTGAGCACATGACCTCGAAAGGGCTCGATCAGCAAAAGCTTGCCTCAACGATTAAAACAGCTGTGCGCATGCTAGATAACGTGATCGATATCAACTACTATCCAACCATCGAAGCAAAAACTGCTAATCAGCGTCACCGTCCGATTGGTCTAGGCTTGATGGGCTTTCAAGATGCGCTCTACATGCTCAATGTTAGCTATGCCAGCCACGAAGCTGTCAAATTCGCCGATTCGAGCATGGAAATGATCTCCTACTACGCCATCTTGGCTTCAAGTGAGCTGGCTCAAGAGCGCGGTGCATACCCCACATATCAAGGTTCTAAGTGGAGTCGTGGGCTTTTACCAATCGATACGATCGCGCTGCTGGAAAAAGAGCGCGGCGGCTTCCTCGATGTCGATCACAGCCATGCGCTCGACTGGACGCCTGTGCGTGAATCGATTAAAAAACATGGTGTGCGCAATAGCAACACGATGGCGATTGCACCAACCGCCACCATCTCGAATATTACCGGCATTACGCAGTCGATCGAACCGATGTATAAACATCTCTTCGTTAAATCGAACCTCTCTGGTGAGTTTACAATCGTTAACACTTTCCTAGTCGATCGTCTGAAAAGCCTGGGAATCTGGGACAATGCAATGCTCGATGACCTTAAGTATTTCGATGGATCGATCGCTGAAATCGAACGCATCCCTGCCGAAGTTAAACAGCTCTTCTTAACAGCTTTTGAGATCGAGCCTGATTGGGTAATCGAGTGCGCTAGCCGTCGTCAAAAGTGGATCGACATGGGTCAATCTCTGAACCTCTACATGTCTGAGCCAAGCGGAAAAAAATTGGATCAGATGTACCGTTTTGCGTGGACCAAAGGTCTTAAAACAACCTATTATCTACGCACACTTGCGGCAACGCAGATCGAAAAATCGACCACTGACATCAATGCACGTGGCCTGCAGCCACGCTGGATGAAAAATAAATCAGCCTCGAGCAACATTCTTCTGCAGCGTGAAGAAGAACAAGCTCCGGTTGAAGAAAAAATAAAAAACACAGCTCCTAAGAGCTGCAGCCTGGAAGAAGGCTGTGAAAGTTGCCAATAAAATTTAAAAGAGAAAGATTATGCTCAGCTTTGATGAAGTTAAAACAAGTGAAAAGGAAGAGTTAGAAAAACTCGGCGCTGACAAGCGCGTTAAAGTCACTGAAAAACGCCTGATTAACTGTCACACAGTAGACGTCAATCAACTGATGCCTCTTAAGTATAAGTGGGCATGGGAACACTATCTTAACGGCTGCGCAAACCATTGGATGCCTACCGAAGTGCCCATGGGAAAAGACATCGAGATGTGGAAGTCTGATGGCTTAAGCGAAGATGAAAAACGCGTGATCATGCGCAACCTAGGCTTTTTCAGCACAGCTGAGAGCTTGGTTGGCAATAACATCGTGCTGGCGATTTTCAAATATGTCACGAATCCAGAAGTACGTCAATACCTGCTGCGTCAGGCTTTTGAAGAAGCGATCCACACACATACTTTCCACTACATCGTTGAATCACTCGCGCTTGATCAAGGCGAAATTTTCAACATGTACAATGAGATCAATACGATTCATGCCAAAGATACGTTTGAGATGAAACTCACCGAAAATATCGTCGATGGCAAATTCGATACTTCAACACCTGAAGGTGCAAGACAGTTTCTCAAAAACTTGATTGGATACTACATCATTATGGAAGGGATCTTCTTCTATAGTGGTTTTGTTATGATTCTCTCTTTCCATAGACAGAATAAGATGACCGGGATTGGAGAGCAGTTCCAATACATTCTGCGTGATGAAACGGTGCATTTGAATTTTGGAATCGACCTCATCAACGGCATTAAAGAAGAGAATCCAGAGCTCTGGACCACAGAATTCCAGACACATATTGTCGATCTGATTAAAGAAGCAGTGGAATTAGAAGTGCTATATGCGCAAGACTGTCTTCCTAAAGGCATCTTAGGGCTCACAGCGCCGATGTTCCGCGACTATGTGCAGTATATTGCTGACAGACGCTTAGAACGCATCGGGCTTAAAGCGATCTACCGCTCTAAAAATCCATTCCCATGGATGAGCGAGACGATCGACCTCGGTAAAGAGAAAAACTTTTTCGAGACACGAGTCAATGAGTACCAGTCTTCTGCAACACTGACTTGGACCTAATAAAAGAGTGATGAAAGATCTGATTTTAGAGCATGTCGGTGATCGTTATGGCGATTTTGTCTTAACCAAAATTGTTCCGATCACTGAACTCAATAGCACACTGCGCGAACTGACTCACGAAGGGTCAGGCGCGCAGGTGATGCATATTGCCGCTGACGATCCAGAAAACCTCTTCTGTCTTTCATTCAAAACACTCCCCGATAGTTCGAACGGTGCGGCGCACATTCTCGAGCATACAGTTTTGTGTGGTTCGCGTAGATTTCCGATCAAAGATCCATTCTTTGCCATGAGCCGCCGCAGTTTAAATACGTATATGAACGCGCTCACCGGCTCTGATTTCACCTGCTATCCCGCTGCTTCACAGGTGGAGAAGGATTTTTATAATCTTCTCGACGTTTACCTCGACGCCGTATTTCATCCGCAACTTAAAAAACTGAGTTTTTTGCAAGAGGGCCATCGACTTGAATTCGCCGATGGAACAAATCCTAAGACCCCGCTTGAATACAAAGGCATCGTATTCAATGAGATGAAAGGCAGCCTCGCCTCTGCCGATTCGCGCCTCTGGTATGAGATGATGGCCGAGCTTTTTCCCGATCTTCCTTATGGTTATAACTCGGGTGGAGATCCCAAAGAGATTCCTAAGTTGACCTATGAAGAGCTTATCGCTTTTCATGAAACCTACTACCATCCCAGCCGCTGCCTCTTCTTTTTCTACGGAAATTTCCCGCTGAAAAAGCATCTGGATTTCATCACTGAAAAAGCGCTAAAAAATGTTCTCAAGCAGCCTTCCATTCCCCATATTCCTCTGCAGCCGCGCTTTAAAACGCCCAAAGTGATTGAACGCCACTTTCCCATCAACGAAGGCGAAGAGCTAGCCAATAAAACCATCATCGCTTTTGGCTGGCTGACCTTTCCTCTTTTAAAACAAGACGAAGTGCTCGCTCTCTGCGTGCTCGATTCAGTCTTGATGGATACAGACGCCTCACTACTCAAACTTCCCCTGCTTAAATCGGGGTTATGCATCCATGCGGATGCGTATACCGATATCGACATGAGCGAAGTGCCCTACTTGATCGTCTGCAAAGGATGTGAAAAAGAGAATGTCGATAAGCTTGAGAAGAAAATTTTAGATTCGCTAGAAAAAATCGCCGAAGAAGGAATTCCTACACACTTGGTTGACACAGCCATACATCAACTAGAGTTTGCACGCACAGAGATCACCGGTGATGCCTCTCCGTTTGGCCTGACTCTATTCATGCGCTCTGCCTTGGCTAGACAACATGGCTGCCCTCCAGAAAATGCGCTGACGATCCACTCTCATTTTGAAAAGCTAATCAATCTTACCAAAGATCCAGCCTACCTCTCTTCGATCATCAGAAAACAGCTAATTAACAACCACCATCGCGTGCGCTTGGTGATGGTTCCAGATCCAGACATCGCAGCGAAAGAGCAAGCGGATGAAAAAGAGACACTCGAGCGCATCAAAAAAGCGCTTAAGCCGAACGAAGTGACTGCTATTGTCAAGCAGGCGGAAAACCTGGCTCAGTATCAAAAAGAGACAGAGCAGCAGAACCTCAATGTTCTGCCCAAAGTAGATCTAGAAGATGTGCCCGTAAATGTGCACGATCTACCTCTACACCATGAGAGCTTTGGCGACTTGCAAATCTTTCATCATAACTGCTTCACTAACCAGATTCTCTATGCCGATCTCGTTCTCGATCTGCCTGAACTCAGCGAAGAAGAACTTCCCTATCTTCAACTTCTGGCAGCTCTTCTACCTGAAATTGGAGCTGGTAATCGCAATTGGCATGACAATCTAGAATACATCCAGTGTCATACAGGTGGCATCGGCGCTTTGACGGCACTTCACCCGCAAATAGATGAGCCCTTTAAATTGAGGCCCGCTTTGACGATCCGCGGAAAAGCTCTCTATCGAAAATCTGATAAGCTCTTTACGCTGATTAAAGATATGGTCGCTCAGCCGCGCTTCGAAGACAAAGAGAGAATTCGTGAGCTCGTTATGCAGCTCAATACATCGATGCAAAACCGCTTCAATCGCCAATCACTGCGCTACGCTATGCAGCTAGCACTTAGTGGTTTTTCACCGGCGTGCCATCTGAGCAATACGCTCTATGGCCTCACTTATTTCAAAGCTGTGCAGCAGATGGAAAAAATGGTTCAAAAAAATCCCGCTGCCATCATCGAAAAACTGCAGATCCTTAAAGAAAAGCTCTTCTGCCACGCCCCTCCGCACCTCGTGCTCAGCTGCGACGATAAGATCTACAGCCAGATACGCAAGCATAACTTCTTCGAGCTGCCTAATCTTCCCTTAAAAAATTCTGCACCTTGGAAAAACAATCTCGTTATTTCTCCAGTGGCTTCACAGGCAAGGCCTATCTCTTCACCTGTGGCCTTCACCGTTCAAGCCTTTAACTCGATTCACTATATTCATCCGCATGCACCCGCGATGAGTTGTGCCATGCCTCTTTTTGAGAATAAAATTTTACATCGAAAAATCCGCGAAGAAGGCGGAGCCTACGGCACAGGTGCCTCTTATAGCGCCTCTTTTGGAAATTTCTATTTTCATGCTTATCGCGACCCGCATATCGCACAAACGTTAACAGCATTTCGCGAATCAATTGAAACCTTGGCTCTCGGCCATTTTGAAGAATCAGATGTCGAAGAAGCCAAGCTCGGCGTAATCCAATCGATGGACGTACCTATTGCGCCCGGTAGCCGTGCCACTGCCGCTTATAACTGGTGGCGCGATGGCAAAACCCGCGAGCGCCGTCAAAGCTATCGCGAACGCTTGCTCATGCTGAATAAGAAACAGCTGCAGCAGGTCATTGAAAAAGAAATTTTACCTAAAAAAGATGATGGCGTAACTGTCTGTTTCGCGGGCCGAGAGCTTCTTGAAAAAGAGAAAGTTCTCCCAATCGTCCCCCTATAAAATTTGTCTGAGCATCTTGTGCTTTATCTTGGGAGCGCGATATATTCAACTTTTCCACAACTGAAAAAAAAGCGACTTAACTTATAGAGGGTTCAAATATGAAACGTTTTACGACAACCACACTCCTTGTCCTCTCTTGCACAGCTCTTTCCTTATCGGCTGCGCCCCCTAAACCCGTACCTCCAGCATCTACTGAAATTTCCCCAGAATGTTGCTCGGCTGAGCAGACATCTAAAGCCTTTACCATAGTGGCTAAAAAAGCCATTCCTGGCGTAGTTTTCGTCAAAATCGAAAGCAATGCAATGCCAGAAGACATGGGAGGATTAGGTGGTGGTGGTGGCGGTGGCGGCGGAAATGAAGCCTATCAGAACCCTTTTGACTATTTTGGCGACGACTTCTTCAACCGCTTCTTCGGTTACTCTCCCAAAGGGCGCAACATGCCTCAGCCTCCACAGATGAGCCAAGGCTCTGGCTTCTTGGTTACGGCCGACGGATACATCATGACCAATGCGCACGTCGTGAAAGGCGCGGATAGAATTACTGTCGTATTGAATGATGCGCGTGAAATGGATGCCACCTTAATCGGTTCCGATCCACACACTGACATCGCCGTAATTAAAATCGATGGCAAAGACCTCCCCTATATTCGTCTCGGAGATTCTGATGCTATGGACATCGGCGAATGGGTTATTGCCATTGGCAGTCCTTTCCAATTAGAGGCTTCTCTAACTGTGGGCGTGATCAGTGCCAAGGGAAGACAAAACTTACGCATCAATGATCTGGAAGATTTTATTCAAACGGATGCCGCCATCAACCCAGGCAATTCGGGTGGACCTCTGCTCAACTTAAAAAGCGAAGTTATCGGCATCAATACTGCCATTGTTTCGCGTTCAGGCGGCTACATGGGAATCGGCTTTGCCATCCCCAGTAATATGGCCAAAAACATCATGACGCAGATTATCGACAAGGGAGTTGTCACGCGCGGCTTCTTGGGAGTCTCACTGCAACCGGTGGATAAAGACATCGCAGATGCTTTCAATCTCGAGAAACCCGAAGGCGCGCTCGTCTCTGAGGTGATTAAAGACTCACCTGCCGATAAAGCCGGTTTAAAACAAGGCGACATCATTCTTGAGTACAACAAAACGCCCATAAAATCTTTGGGTGGCTTTAGAAATGAGGTCTCCCTCATGGCGCCTGGCACGATCCTCAACCTAAAAGTTAATCGCAAAGGCAAACTGCTGAATGTTCCGGTAACTTTGGGCTCTGTTTCTGACGATCAACTCTCTACCGGAGGCATCGTTCAGAAGCTCGGACTAGAAGTTGAAACACTCACCCCTGAAAAGAATAAAGAACTCGGCTACAGCCGTGATGAGCAGGGCGTGGTAATCACACGCATTAAACCAGGCTCAATCAGCTCACGCGCTGGTTTACGCCCTGGTTTCTTGATTCAAGGCATCGATCACAAAAAGATCACCAATGTGAACGAATTTAATGAAGCACTGAATGATCTAGCTAACAAGAAACGCGTCTTGCTGCTGGTGCGCCAGGGCAATGCAACGCGCTTCTACTCGATCAAACTCGACTAACCACATGCAAATTTTAGACATTCAAAAAATTGAGAGGAAAAGCTCCCCAGCTTTTCCTCTTTTTCTTGCTGCAGTTCCAGCAGGCTTTGCCGCACCTGTTGAGGATGCAGTCGAGCAGGCGCTTGACCTCAATGCGCTGCTGGTCACACATCCCGCTGCCACCTTCTTCGTGCGCGTAGAAGGAAAATCTATGGAAGGTGCCGGTATTTTATCTGGTGATGTGCTCATCGTCGATCGCGCCCTCGAAGCCAGCGATGGCAAGATCATCGTCGCCATCTTAAACGGCGAGTTCACTGTCAAACGACTGCGCAAACACCGCGGCAAACTCTCACTTATTGCCGAAAATCCCGCCTACCAACCCATCGAGATTAAAGCTGAAAGCGACTTCCAAGTCTGGGGCGTCGTCACCTATATTATCCACGCCGCCAAATAATCAATTTCAAAGACATAGAGCTTTCCCTAAAACTACCCCCAGATCGCGCTAGGGGATTCTCATTTAAAACTTAAGAGGCTGCAAGTTTTTTGAGTGCGTCTGGATGACCTTGATCAGCAGCTTTTTTGAACCATCGAGCAGCTTCGCGCGCATCCTTGGCCACGCCACCACCAGCTGCGTACATCATCCCAAGCTGGTGTTGTGCATCTGCTCGCCCTTGATCAGCAGCCTTTTTGATCCATTGGAAAGCTTCGTCCCAATTCTTGGTTACTCCTCGGCCAATTGCGAGCATCGCCCCAAAACTGTATTGTGCATCTGCACGCCCCTGTTCAGCAGCCATTTTTAACCATCGGGCAGCTTTGCTATCATCCTTGGGCACGCCTCGACCAGATGCGAATATCACCCCAAGAGTAACTTGTGCCTGTGCATATCCCTGCGCGGCAGCCAGTTCGTACCATCGGGCAGCTTCGCCCAAATCCTTGATTACGCCTTGACCACTTGTGTACATCGCCCCAAGATTGAATTGTGCCTCAACATACCCCTGATCAGCAGCCTTTTTGAACCATTGGGCAGCTTCGCGATCATCCTTCTTCGGCACGCCTTGGCCATTTGTATGCATCACCCCAAGATTGAACTGTGCGACAGCATGACCTCGTTCAGCAGCCTTTTTGTACCATAGAGCAGCTTCTTGCTCATTCTTGTCCACACCTCGGCCATGTGCTAACATCACCGCAAGATTGCATTGTGCAGCTAGATGACCCTTTTCAGCAGCCATTCTGTACCATCGGACAGCTTCGCGCTCATCCTTGGCCGCGCCTCGACCTGTTGCGAAGCTCAATCCAAGATTAAATAGTTCGCTGAGATCTGATGTTTGTGTTTTCAATGCCGCTGCGTCACGCGTTCCAGGCGCAGGCACCGCACTTTGAATGCTGCTAGCACCGGACATTGCCGATGGTGATGCTGGTGCAGGAGTGGGTTTTTTCTCTTCGGATCTTAGTGGAGGATAACCTGCTCTCGAAGCTGATACTGGGGTGGCCATAGAAGACTCCTTGTAAATGGGTTACGTAAAAAAAATGAACGCCTCTTATATTCCCCATTTGGAATAAAGACAAATTCTTTCTTTAAGAAAAATGTAAGTTTTCTTTCTCGCTGTTGCTTACCCTAACTAAAAAAAGTCTTTAGCAAATTTATAAAGATTCTGTAAAGTTTGTTTTATGCAAACCAAAGGAGGTTGCTATGTCAATACGCCCCGTATCAGGTCAAGGAACAGATGATGGTTTTACTCGGATCTTAGTAGGCAGCGCTATTGTATTGGCCCTGATGTATATCACTTATCAGGTTAGTAGCGCAGCAGAGCGCAATCGCGTTAGAGAAAACTGTGCTGGTGGAGTTCTTACCAGACCTTGCATTGGAGCTCTAGCTCGTACTGGAGGAGATGTAGCGTCACGTACTGCCCCAGTAGCCGCAGCCTGTTTCTCTTCTCCAATCTCACCTGGAGCCTGTTTCGCAACAATTGGCGCACAAATCCTACATCAAGGGTAATAACAATTGGCTATAAACCTCGGAGAAATCCGAGGTTTTTTGTTTTTCATAGGCTTTAGGTTTTTGCTTTCTTGCGGCCTACCTCGTAAACCGGATAGATATCGATGGTCATTTCCTCATACGGATGCGCTTTTTTGATTGCATCGAGAACCTCTTCCAATTTCTCTTTATGGCAAACGGTTTCGATACGCTCTTCTACGACTGTTTCCAATGTGTTTTCTTTGCCGATAAAAGGATTCGCTCCCTTGCCTGGCTTGAAACGACCTACTCCTTTTACTGAGAAACTGCAAAAAGAGTAGTTTCCAACCTTGCCTGCTCCGGCAAGCCCCATGGCTTCTCTTAACTGATCTGCATGGCTTTCTGGAACTGTCATCACTAAGGTTACATATTCAGATAATTCCAAAGACACACCTCCAAAAGAATATAGGCAACAAGGTTACATGACTACGGGTGGATTAGAATGCGCTGAATGAGCAGACGCTTTGTTAATAAAATGAGCGCGATTGATGCCATCCGTTACACGTATTTCTACGGTATTCTCTCGCTCTAACTCTGCTACGTAAGCCTGAATAGGGGTCTTAGTGAGAGTGTAAGAAATGATGTCGTCAGGAATTTTATTTCTTTGCATGATTTTGGCGGTTATTTCGTCTACGGAAAGAGGCCGTTCACTTAACATTGAAAGGACCGTATCCTTGACCTCAAGAATACATTTCTCATGATCATCAATTAACGAAGCCAAATTGGATACTATGCCACCATGGTAGAGAATGCTGACATCAATGGATGGAATTAATGATCTTAGCTTTTTAAAAGAGCTCAACGTATCGCCAATATCGGTATAAAATAAAATGGGATACTTCTTAAAGGTAGCTTCGCCAAAAATTGCATCGCCACAATAGAGCACATTATCGGGCGTTCTGACGGCAATCATACCTCTTGTATGTCCAGGTAATGTGATAATTTCGAATATCTCTTCATTAACGTTTATCCTTTGATCCTCGTAAGGAGCAATAATATCGGTGACTTTGGAAGCCTGCTGAGGTGTGATGGGTTTACATTTTTTTAATTCCTCGAAAGCTGCCGCACCACCACAGAAGCAAATGGGAGCCATCAAAGGATCCTCAATAAATGCTCTTTCTCTTTCAGTACTAAAAATTCTTATCTTTGGGTATTTTTCTTGAAAAAACGCATTACCGCCACAGTGATCGCCATGGCAATGAGTATTGATGATTGCCACCACTTCATAATCAGCTTGCATCAGAGTTTTATTAAGCTCTTTGGCTAGATCTTTACTGATCCCGCTGTCGATCAGCACTGCCATTTTATTTTTCGTGTAAACACCTATAGAGAAAATACCATCGAAGAAAAAGCTGTTACCCCTAGCTTGAACTAGATTGATTTTTGCCACAAATTTCCTATAGAAATAAAATCTATTACCAAGAAAACTAGCCGACTGCATCTATTAGATGCAACGACAGATCCCAAACTCTATAACTTTGAGCCAACATGAGCAATGATCCTCTTAGAGATTCCGCTAAGCGTGTTCAAGAAATTTTGCGCGAGTATATTCCGGATGCAAAGGTGATCGAATTCGGCGAACTTACACGTACATCTCAAGAAGCTGCTAATGTTATCGGGTGCGAGGTAGGTCAAATTGCCAAAACTCTTATTTTTAAAGGGAAAAGTTCAGAAAAGCCTATCTGTATTATTGCCAGTGGAATCAATAGAGTAGATGAGAAAAAAATTGCAGCCCTTATCGGTGAGCCAATAGAAAGGCCTGATGCTGATTATGTGCTGAAATACACAGGATTTGTGATAGGAGGAATTCCCCCTATAGGATTTAAGTTGAATACTGTTCCATTTATCGATGAAGATTTGATGAAATATCAACAAATATGGGCTGCAGCTGGCACTCCCTATGCTGTGTTTCAGCTCAAACCTGATGACCTACTCAGAATTACTCATGGTCAGATAATCAATCTTAAAAAATAAACACTTTGTTGAACCATGCCTTACCATCTCATCGACTGCAATCAATTCTTTGTCTCGTGCGAGCTGGTGTTTAATCCGCGCCTAATTGGAAAGCCTGTGGTTGTGCTTTCAGGTAACGATGGATGCGTGGTGTCGCGCTCCAAAGAAGCCAAAGCGCTAGGCATTCCGATGGGTGCACCTGCGTTTCAATATGCGCAGCTGTTCAAAGAGCGAGGCGTGCATGCGCTCTCTTCTAATTTTGCTCTCTATGGCGATATGTCTCACCGCGTCATGCAGGTGTTGCGCAGCCTCTGTTCCGAGGTGGAGGAGTATTCTGTCGACGAGGCTTTTCTGATCGCGCCTGCAGAAGAAGCGCAGAAAATTAAAAATTGTGTTTTGCAATGGACGGGCATTCCTGTTTCGATCGGTATTGGTCCCACCAAAACGCTTGCTAAAGTAGCGAATGATTTAGCCAAGAAAATGCCCACAGGCATACTCGAACTTACCGATAAAGCTACGATCGATACACATCTGCGCAAGATCGCGCCATCCGATATCTGGGGCGTAGGAAGACGCTTAGATGCCAAGCTCAAGGAAGAAGGCATCCGCACGGCGCTGCAGCTCAAAGACGCCTCCGAAATTTGGCTACAAAAACGCTTTTCAGTAATGCTTGTGCGCACGGTAATGGAGCTGCGCGGCATCTCTACGCATACGCAAGACGAAGTTCCTGAGATTCGCAAGTCGCTTACTCACGCACGCTCTTTTGGTCATCGTTTAACTGAACTCTCTGAGCTGGAAGAAGCCCTTTCATCATATGTCGCATCAGCAGCGGCCAAGCTACGCGATGAAGGTTTATGTACAAGCGTCCTTTCCGTTTTTATCACCACTTCTCCTTTTCTTGAACCACCCACTTATTATGCAAATGCACTTACACTTACTCTAACTGAACCTACTGCCTATACTCCGCAACTCATCTCAGCAGCTAAAGAGATGCTACGCAAGATCTACCGTCCCGGCTTTCTCTATAAAAAAGCGGGCATCACTTTCAACGAGATCTCGCCCATGCAGCTTCAGCAACCTGATCTCTTCGCTACTGACATCAAAAGAGATGAAAAAAGAGAGCGCGTTATGGCGCTTCTCGATCAAGTGAATAGCTCTTTTGGCAAAACGAGTTTACAATTTGCGGCCGAAGGCCTTGAAAAAGAGTGGAAAGCAAATAAAGAGAGCTGCTCGCAGCGCTTCACTACCAGTTGGGATGAGCTCCTAACTATTAAGCTTTGACTGTGGTTTTGTCGCTTGCCAATTAGTAACAGATTTGTTACTAATGTAAGCATGAAAGAACTACAGCTCAATCCATTCAAATTTGGCGATCCGGTCGAGGGAGAATATTATTTACCTCGTACGGATCTTTCAAAAACACTCATTCAGTTTCTTGTTAATCGAATTCATGTTGTCTTGATTGGTCCAAGGCGGTTTGGAAAAACATCATTTGTCTTGAATTTACTAAAAGAGCTCGAAGATGAATCATACGTTTGCCTTTTTGTCGACATCTTCAATATCACCTCGCATCGAGATTTCCTGCATCAGATGCTAAGGGCAATCAAGTCAAAAAAAAGCATATGGCAAAGATGGCTGAAAATGCTCTCGGGATTACGTCCAAAAATCTCTGCAGAACTAGACCCCAATTCCGGACAAACAGCGCTTGGTCTTGCCATAGATAAATTTTCTGAAAAAGATGTGAAAGAGTCAATTCAGGACGTGCTTCTGGGATTAAGCAATCTCGGCAAAAAAGTGATCGTTGCTATCGATGAATTTCAAAAGATTTGTGAAATTGGGGATGATGGCTGGCTAGAAGCCACTCTGCGTACACATATGCAGCAACTTAAAAACACCTCATTTTTATTTACTGGATCGCGCAAAAGCCTCATTTATGAAATGTTAAATGATCGCGCACGTCCTCTTTACCGTTCATGTCAACCTATCGAATTCCCTTCCTTGGGAAATGAATTCACAGATTGGATTCTCGACCGCTTTTCGTTAATTAAAATCAAATGCACGCGCGATGCCATAAAACATCTCAGATCACTAGTACAAGATACACCAAATTATGTTCAAATGATCTGTTTTCACCTTGTTGCTCAAAGTAAAAAGCGTGTAAGTGGGAAAGAAGTCGAGAAAATAC
This sequence comes from uncultured Chlamydiales bacterium, assembly GCA_963700985.1. Taxonomy (GTDB): domain Bacteria; phylum Chlamydiota; class Chlamydiia; order Chlamydiales; family Rhabdochlamydiaceae. Next base: position 15,550 of record OY969554.1, on the reverse strand, counting down.
TCTTGGAAGTAGCTCGTCAAAATACGTACACCTATCAAACGCTCCTCAACTCACTTTCGCGCACGCAACAAAGAGCTCTTAGGCTTGCTGCAATCGAGAATAAGCAGATCTTTCAGAAAGAGCTGCTCGCTAAGTATGAGATCTCTAGCGCTCCGGCTTTGGCCTCTGCAATTAAAGCATTAAAAGAAAAAGGTATCTTAGAGGAAGAAGGTGTCGGCCGCGGTTTTGTGACTTTCGATGATCCACTTTTTGCCATCTGGCTAAAAATGTGTTTAATATAATTCTATTTTGGCGTGCAAATCGAATTTCGAAAGAAGTCTAAGCTTTGAGGTGAGCTACAAAGCTCTGAAAGGCGGGATCTAGACGGATAAGATCGAAGACAGGCTCTTGGAGAATTTCGGCAATGTTCTCTAAGCCCTCCTTGAGAGCAGTTTGCAGCCAGCCGAGTGCGGGCGTCACTTGTGCGAGCGCAGCACAAGCAGAAGCATTGCGCAGTGCCGTTTCGACGCTGGGCCAGGTCTGGAAACAGGTGCCACCGAGCTCGATGACTAGCGGATAATCTTTCTGATCAAACGCGGCTTTGTGCAAAAGACAGAGCGCATCGGACGAGAGCTCTTTACGCAACGGAAGTAGCAGCTCGTAGGTCTCTTTAGACTTCCCCTCTTCATAATAGATATAAGCGAGATATTGAGCTGCAAGCAGTGAGGTAATCCCCTCTTTGGCGCGGGTGCGGATATCGATCAGCGCCTCTTTTGCTTCATCTTTGCGTCCATCATGCAGCGCGATTTCGGCGGCTTTAATCCGCTTTTTTATGTCCGCATTGCGATCTTGTTCAGAGAGCAATTTGCTTTTACGCCAAGTGTCAAAACTCTGAAACGCCAGCAGAAAAAAGAGCGCTCCAACCAAAACGGCCTGATAAAGAAAAAAGAAGAGGCTCATGATGACGGCGATACCCATGCTCACAAGCAGCGCATATTTCAAGCCGCGCACCCCCCAAAAAGCTTCGCAGCAGATACGCAGAAGTTGGCCGCCGTCAAGTGGCATCACCGGAAGCAAATTCAATAGCGTCCAAAAGAGATTCACCCATTGCAGCGTATGTAGGGCGCCGGCAATATTTTCATTGGTAAAAGTTACAAACTGCAAAAGCGCAGTTGCAATCAGAAAGAGGATGAACCCAAAAAGTGGGCCATCGAAAACAATAAGAAATTGCTTAGGAAATGAGAGATTCTCACCTTCGTGATAGGTAAGGCCTCCCCAGGCCACGAGTTCAATGCGTGGATTTTTTCCAAAAAGAACTGAGGTCAGCGCATGGCCAAATTCGTGGAAAAGCACAGAGATAAAGATGATTACCATCCAGATGAGCGTGCCCATCCAAGAGAAGCTATTGACATAACCGATAAGCGCCGCCACGATCCAGAAAGTGGGATAGATGGTAATGGGAATGCGTCCGCCGATGCGTATCATGATTTTGCAAGGATTTGTTGCACAGCTTTGCCCATTTCGGCTGGTGATTCAGTGACGAATACCCCGGCTGCTCTTAAAGCTTCCATTTTGCTTTGGGCAGTGCCTTTCCCGCCAGAGACGATTGCGCCAGCATGGCCCATGCGTCTACCGGGTGGTGCGGTTACACCTGCGATGAAAGCCGCCACAGGCTTGGTGCCATGTTTTTTAATCCACTCGGCTGCTTGCTCTTCCGCATCGCCTCCGATCTCCCCGATTAATAAGATCGCTTTGGTCTCAGGGTCTTTTTCGAACAGTTCGAGCACATCGATAAAGTTGGTGCCATTGAGCGGATCGCCGCCGATACCCACGCACGTGGTTTGACCCAAATCGAGCAGAGTCGTTTGCCAAACAGCTTCATAGGTTAGTGTTCCGGAACGCGAGACAATGCCTACTTTGCCGCGTTTGTGGATATATCCTGGCATGATGCCAATTTTGCACTCGCCAGGCGTAATGATGCCAGGGCAGTTGGGGCCAATCAAACGGCTTTTTTTACTGCTGCGCATCACACGGCTGACTTCGATCATATCGCGGATAGGAATCCCCTCAGTAATGCACACAATAAGAGGGATTCCTGCATCTTCAGCTTCTAAAATTGCATCGGCTGCATAAGGCGCTGGTACAAAGATAAGAGAGGCGTCGCAATTTACTTTTTGTTTTGCTTCGTAAACTGTGTCAAATACAGGCAGGCCGAGCACTTCTTGTCCGCGTTTGCCAGGAGTAACACCACCCACATACGTCGAACCATAAGCGATGCCCTGCTCGGTATGAAAGCGTCCGGCTTTACCTGAAATTCCTTGCGTGATGACACGGGTCTTTTTATTTATTAAAATCGCCATTTCATCCTCTCCCTTTTACTGAAGCCACTGCTTTTTTAGCCGCCTCTTCCAAAGTATCAGCCGTACTAATTGGCAAACCCGAATCTTTTAAAAGCTTTTTGCCCTCTTCAACATAGGTGCCTTCCATGCGTACAATGAGTGGCACTTTGAGGGAAAGTTCTGATGCCGCGTGAATGATCCCTTCAGCCAGCACTGCGCAGTTCATGATGCCACCAAAGATATTCACCAGGATCGACTTCACTTGTGGATCCATCAGTAAAATCTTAAATGCTTCAGATACTTTTTCTTTGGACGCACCACCGCCTACATCGAGAAAGTTAGCAGGATGGCCGCCATAATAGTGAATGATGTCCATGGTTGCCATAGCAAGACCTGCGCCGTTAACCATGCAGCCGATGTTGCCATCGAGCGCGATAAAGGCTAGGTCAAACTCTTTGGCCATCACCTCGTTTTTTGAAAGCTGAGTGGCATCGTAAAATGCGGCCAGCTCCGGATGACGAAAAAGCGCGTTATCATCGATGCTCATCTTGGCATCCAGCGCCCAGATCTGTCCTTGAGGATCTTCAACCAGTGGGTTAATTTCCAAGAGATCGCAGTCGCAGTCGATAAACGCTTTGGCCACGCCTTGGGCAATCATCTTCCCTGCTTTAGCAGTTTCTCCCTCCCATCCCATGAAATTACAAAGGCGCAGAAGGTGAAAAGATTTCAGGCTGCCGTCGGAGCTAATGGGAAGTTTGAGAATTTTGTCTGGATGAGAAACCGCTATTTCTTCGATCTCCATACCGCCTTCGGGAGAGGCGATTAAAATCGGCAGCGCGCGGCTGCGATCGATCACCGCACCAAGGTAATATTCGCGTTTGATCTCAAGTGGCTTCGAGATGAGCACCTGATGGGCTACCACCCCTTCTTTGCCAGTCTGGTTATTGACCATCTTCATGCCGATGAGTTTGGCGGCCACAGAGGTGATCTCTTCGGGTGTTTTAGCAAATTTGACGCCGCCAGCCTTGCCTCTTCCACCTGCATGCACCTGAATCTTGACTACGGCTTCTTTTAAACCCAGCGCCTTAATCACCTTTTCCACTTCATGAGGATTACTCGCCACTCCGAAAGACGGAATGGGAATCTTATAACGGGATAAGACCTCTTTGGCCTGATACTCATGGATATTCATCGCAAACCATCTTTTTAGTTCTTGAAATTCCTTATCTGATAGAATCCCATTTCCAGCAATAGAATTTGGGCCTTTAAAGGACGTGGGGGTCTTAATAATTTTTTTGCATAGAAAAATTTAACCACAGAGGCACAGAGTACACCGAGTGAAGAAAGAAGAAGATTATTTTTTCGCGAGCAAGGCGAAAAAACAAACTTTCTCGGCTTCGCCGACATTTGTGCGGCGAGAGAATGTCATTTTTTCCTTCACTTGGAAAAAATGATCTCTCTTTCTTGAACTCTGTGCTCTCTGTGCCTCTGTGGTTTGTTCTATCTTTAATGAATAAGATGTACTTGAAAACATATGTTTGGATTTCTTAAGACAGGCTTTCAGAAGGTAAAAACTGCCCTAGCGAAGACGCGCTCACTGCTGGGCGGGAAGATCCAGGCACTTTTCAGCAAGCCTTGGGATGAAAAAACATTCGAGGAGCTGGAAACGATTCTCTATGAGGCCGATCTAGGTTCCCTCTGTGCGGAAGAGTTCGTTCAGTTCACTAAGCAATTCCTGCGTAAAAACCCCGCTGCAACGAAAGAAGAAATTTTAAGCGCACTGCGTGATTTTTCCCTGCAAATTCTGCAAGGCCCTCCTAAAACTGCGCCTCGGGTTCCCGAAGCTGGCCAACCGCTAGTGATCTTGATCGTAGGCGTCAATGGCAGCGGAAAGACCACTTCGATTGCTAAGCTTGCACGCAACTTTCAAGCTGAGAAAAAAAAGGTGCTATTGGCTGCGGGAGATACTTTCCGTGCCGCGGCTATCGAACAGCTCACCACCTGGGCTGAACGCCTAGGTTGCGAGATCGTGAAATCAAAACCTGGCAGCGACCCTTCGGCCGTAGCATTTGATGCACTCACGGCTGCAACCGCACGCCAGTCTGACGTTGTCATCATCGACACCGCAGGAAGACTACAAAATAAGACTGAGCTTATGCGTGAGCTCGAGAAGATGCGCAAGGTGTGCGCGAAAGTTGTTCCTACAGCTCCCCATGAGACCTGGCTAGTATTAGATTCAACCACAGGTCAAAACGCCGTCGATCAAGCCACTATCTTCCATCAATTTACCCCGCTGACCGGCATCATTCTCGCCAAGCTCGACGGTTCTGCCAAAGGGGGCATTGCACTTTCTATCTACAAACAACTCGGTATTCCGATAAGATGGATCGGAGTGGGCGAGCAGATGGAAGACCTTCTCCCCTTCGACCAAGAAAGTTACGTCAACGCGCTTTTTAATTTGGATGAATAACAAACAAGACTTTTATCAGCAGCTTGTCAAAGATACGCTCGCCCTTGCTAAAGAAGAGGCGCGCTCGAAAAAATTTCTACTTGTTCCCAAAGAAGAGCATGCTTATTTCCGCACTCCTGCTTTAAAAAAAGAACCTTTAAAACAGCCCGCTCCGATCGCCTTCTCTACACCTCCTCCGGCACCAAAGCCCCTGCTTCCTCCTCTTACACCAAATCAAGAAGAGCCTAAAAAAACAGCTCCGCCGGAAGCACCAAAAGAAATAATCGCTGAGACAAAACCTAAAGCAGCTATAAAAAATTCTCCACTCCCGATGGAAGAGTGGCGAAGAGCGCTGGCACGTAACTTTCCGACAGTGGTTTATGTGGAAACTCCGCCCGATGATGCACGAGCTAAAGAAGTTGCCTCACGCTGGAAAAAACATGTCGTTTCCGCGAATGCATTGATCCTTTCATTTGGCGAAAAAGATGAAGAGCTGCTGCTGCTCAAAAATCTCGCCAAGGCGATCCACACCCAATTAAAACCGACCAAGATTTTAGATGCGCTCAGCCTCGAAAAAGAAAAGAAATGGGAACTTATTTTCCAACTCAATGCCTTTGAGCTGATCATCGCTGAAGAGAGCTCATTCTTTAAGCTGCTCGAAATTAAAGATTTTTATCAGCCGGCAACTTCGGTGTCCGATCCCCTTTTGGCCAACACTCCACTTATTCTGCTAAATCCTGAAATCAAAAAAGACAAAGCTGCGCTTTGGAAAAAGATATGTCACATCTTGAGAAAGTAGGCTTTGCCGCTGTCCTTCTCGATGATGGCATCGACAAACCCCTCGACTACAAAATCCCCGAAGAGCTTTTGGCTACATGCCAGATCGGCATGCGTGTGAGCGTTCCGTTGCGTGGGAAGCCTAAAAAAGGCACGATTCTAACTCTCAAAAAGAGTCCAGAAATCGCCACCGTGCAGAATATTTTAGCGCTGCTTTCCGAAAAGCCCGCCATTTCCCCTGCGCTTTTCTCTTTGGCCGAATGGATGTCACGATACTACTGCACCCCCATGCGCAAGGTGCTCAAAATGATGATGCCACCTGGCATGCGCAATAACGCCAAAAAACGCACACAGCTATTTGTCAGCTCGCGTCTTTCGCGGCCGGAACTAGTCAGCCTCTGCGAAGAGCTGCGCACCAAAAACCCGCAACAAGCATTGCTGCTCGATACGCTGCTCATGCATCCCAAAGGGCTGCTGCTTACCGAGCTACTTGAAAAAGCCCAGATCTCAGCAAGCCCCTTGCACTCGCTGGTTAAGAAAAACATCCTCTTCACCGAGCCTGTTACAGCCGGAACTTCACCTATTGACGCGCAAGAAGTCTTTGCGACTAAACATAAAGTTTTGCGCGGAGAACAAGCCGATGCCTTAAAGAAAATCAACACCAGCCTAGAAGCTGCTCAATTTGCGCCCCATCTCTTGCTCGGTGTAACTGGCAGCGGTAAAACGGAAGTTTATCTGCAAGCCATCGATTACGCGCTGAGTTTGAATAAAGGCGTGATCTTCTTGGTTCCCGAAATCCTCCTCACTTCGCAAACATTAGAGCGCATCCGCACGCGCTTTTCCGAGAAGGTGGCCCTCTTGCATCATCGTTTGAGCGATGGCGAACGTCATGAGAGCTGGCGCAAAATCCGCGATGGGCAGATCCGCATCGTGATGGGCGCACGCTCGGCCATCTTCAGCCCCATGCCTGATCTCGGCCTGATCATCGTTGACGAAGAGCATGAAAGCGCATTTAAACAGCAGGATGAGCAGCCCACTTATCATGCGCGTGATGTGGCGCTCATGCGTGCAAAATTAGAAAAAGCCACAGTGGTTTTAGGCAGCGCCACCCCAAGTTTGGAGAGCTATCACAACGCGCTCAAAAACAAATATCAGCTTTCGACATTAACGAATCGAAGTGATCAAGCTCTGCTTGCGCCGGTTATTTTAGTCGATATGAAACGCGAATTTGAGCGCGCCAAAGGTTTTACGCTCTTTTCAGAAAGATTGATCGAAGCGATCAAAAAAAGACGCAGCTTAGGTGAACAGACTATTCTTCTGCTTAATCGACGTGGCTATCACACTTCTTGTCTTTGCAAGAGTTGCGGGCACATCGCCAAGTGTCCACATTGCGATCTGGCACTTACCTATCACTTAGGCGAAGAGATCTTAGCCTGCCACCTCTGCGACTACCGTTTGCCACCCCTGCGCGCTTGCCCGCAATGTCACGCCGAAGAGACGCTAAAATATAAAGGCGCTGGCACCGAAATGGCCGAACGCGCGCTGCACGCTATTTTACCAGATGTACGCACACTGCGTCTCGATGCAGACACCACACGCCATAAAGGCAGCCACGAACAGATTTTCAAGCAGTTTCGATCAGGCAAAGCCGATGTATTGATCGGCACACAGATGGTGGCTAAAGGACTGCATTTACCTTCTGTAACGCTCGTGGGCGTGCTGCATGCCGATAGCTCGCTTAACATTCCAGACTTTCGCGCGCAGGAGAAAACCTTCCAGCTACTCACTCAAGTTGCTGGCCGAGCTGGAAGGGCAGAACTGGCCGGTGAGGTGATTATTCAGACGCATATGCCAGAACATGCCACCATGCGCCTTGCTGCAGCACAAAATTATGAAGCTTTTTTTCAAGATGAACTCGAGATGCGCAAACTCTTTGGATTTCCACCCTTTTGCCATCTGGCAAAAGTGGTCTTTTCTGGCCCCTCACAAAAAGAGACCTTAGCAAGCGCGCATCTGTTCAGAAAGACATTGATCAACCAGTTGCCACCCTCATTTCAACTGCTGCCGGTGGTGGCATGCGGCCATCCCAAAATGCAAGATCGATTTCGGTTTCAATTCCTCGTCAAAGGTGCAAGTCCTGCGCTGCTCGCGCAAAAATTACAACTCGTACAAAGAGAGCTTCCGCCCAAACGCGAGCTTCGCATCTTGATCGACATTGATCCCGAAATGACATTTTTTTAGAAAAAACTCTATTACGGATTCCAACTAATTCCGAAAAGATGCGCAACATTACCTGTAAAAGATATACACCTTTGGAATCCATTCACGGTGAGATACAAACTCGTATCATCCGTCCTTTCTGCATCTGAAGAGGGATTATCAAAAACTTCAAAAGAGCATCCACCATGCACGTGTGCATAACTCATAATTTCTCCTGCATCAAACACAGTCAGACTGCCTCGATCCAGAAGAGTGCCACTACACGCCAGCTTCGCACAATCTTTCGTAACCTGTTCCTTAGATCGCGTCTTTTGGAACATGTTTAGTAATTCTGCTCTTAGAAGTTCATCCGCAGAAACTGAAGCGGAGCGCAATCCAACTTTAGCTAAATAGGTCACAATTTTTTTGGTCGAAGCCAAGGTTCCGGGAGTTACTATATTCGACAACGTAGCCAGCGACATCGCGCTAAAATCCGGCGCTGCTTGCTTCTCCTCAATGATAGTCTCAAGCCGACTCGGAATAACCGTGACACTGCCATCCGGATTAGTCCTTTGCATAGCGCAATGAGCCACTTGAACTCTTGTATGTGTCTCTGGATTGAATGCGGGTGTTCCACCTATTGCTGACATAAAAACTCCAATTAGTAATTAACAAAGATACATTTTATCAAAAATTAATTAATAATGACATCTTTAAAATAATATTTATATAATTAAAAGCTTTACGACGTAAAACCCTTAGGCAGAATGATTTCGAAACAACTTGTACTGTCCATCTCGTCCCTTTCACCCGATACCTAGATCAGGAACCCCATGCAAGTCAGCATACGCGTCGATCTCCTCTGTTGTAAGACCGAGCGCTTCCTTGGCGCTTAAGAGCGCGTGACAATCTTCGATCACAGCCTCTTTTGTACGTGATAATTCAAAAGTGTTAACGATCTCTCTTTCAATTAGCGTATCAAGCGACTCCTCTTCTGTCCTACGCTCCAGTTCAAGCAAGCAGCCCGTAACTTTATGCAAGAGTTCAGCATCCTCAGGCGTCACCTGTAATTCACTAGATACACTTCTTTCGAAGCTGCCATCATTTGAATCTACATCATCAACTTGGATAAAATTTACTCCGTGCAAGGCGGCATAGCCCATAATCACGGGGGCTTCTAGACGCGAGCGAAAAAGTGTATTGCAGTCTCTCCAAACTTGCTGATAGGAGCGCTGTTTTTGAAGAGTGTTTTTTAGGTCTGTAGTTACATGTTCTTCGATGGATTTTGCTGGATCTCTCATTCCATTTTGAAATAAAAATTCTACCGCTTTTCTCACTAGTACAACATTAGGGTTAGCACTATCCCACATAGGTGCGTTTGGAGTTGTTTGATGTTGTGCTGAAACTTCCGTATTATTACTTCCCGCGCTAGTTACGGATGCCATTTAAATATCTCCTTGCTTATATTAAACTTTTGTTTTGAGGCGCGATTATATTTTAAAATTTACTAATCCTACAAACAAAATAGTATCAATCCGTAAATTTTTGATTAGCATCAAAGATTATTCTTTTTTTGGAGTGCGTGCGACTTGTCGCCGCTTTTCCCCGCCGAGACTTGTCTCGGCGTAAGCACTTTGATAAGAGCCTATTGAACTTTTGCGTAGCGGTGGGTATAGTGGGATTTTTTTTGGACACATATGACCTTTCCAGAACCTGAGTATCACCGCCACGAAGAGTTTCGCAACCGCCTGGCTAAGTTAGGCGAAATCCGCGCACTGGGCATCGATCCTTATCCACACAAATATACGCCTTCAGCTTCTGTGCAAGAGCTGCTCGATAAGTATATCGATAAAGAAGTGGGCCATAGCGAAGATGGAGCCAACGGCACCACTGAGAAAGTCTCAATTGGCGGAAGACTCGTACTCTTTCGTGCGATGGGAAAAAATGCCTTTGCACACATCCAAGATGGTGCGGCTCGTCTGCAGGTGATGTTCAATCGCGATCTTACAAAAGTGAAAGGCTTCGAGGGTTCAGAAGAACTCACGCCGATAAAATTCATCGAAAAAAAGCTCGATCTGGGCGATATCCTGGGCGTGGAAGGGCATCTCTTCCGCACACAAAAAGGTGAGCTTACAATTTTTGCAAAGGAAGTCACACTTCTCTGCAAATCCTTGCTTCCGCTGCCAGATAAACATGCCGGTCTTGCCGATGCAGGTGTACGTCATCGCAAACGCTGGCTGGATCTGATTAGCAATCCGGAAGTTTTACAACGCTTCCAATTAAGAAGCCGCATCTTGCATTTTGTGCGCGGCTATTTTGAGAAGCATGGTTTCTTAGAAGTTGAGACTCCCATCCTGCAACATATTTATGGTGGTGCAGAAGCGCAACCATTCGTGTCGCACCTAAATGCGCTAGATCAAGACATGTATCTGCGTATCTCGCTTGAAATCTCGCTGAAAAAGTTGATTGTAGGCGGCATGGAGCGCATCTTCGAAATCAGCAAAGTCTTCCGCAACGAGGGCATCGATCGCACACACAATCCCGAATTTACCATGCTCGAAGCTTACGCAGCCTATTGGGATTACAACGACATGATGGTCTTTGTCGAAAAGCTGTTCGAAGAGATTGCACTGGGTCTGTTTAATTCTACTAAGATCAAAATCAAATCGCACACTGGAGATGATGAGGTCGAGATCGATCTTAAAGCTCCTTGGAAGCGGCTCAGCATGAAAGAGAGTATCAGTGTTTATGCAGGAATTGAAGTTGATCCGCTCACTGATGAGCAACTCAGACAGCATGTAAAAGAGAAAACAGCAGCTGATCCCAAAGTCGTAGCTAAAATGAGCCGCGGTTTGCTTATTGCTGAATTATTTAAAGGATTAGTTGAATCGCATCTAATTCAACCGCATCACATCATTGATCATCCGATTGAAACCACTCCCCTTTGCAAGCTCCACCGCGATCCAAAACAACGTCTTGAAATGGTGGTTGAGCGTTTTGAAACATTCATTAACGGAAACGAGTTCTGTAACTCCTATTCCGAGCTCAATGATCCTGAATTGCAGCGTCAGCTTCTACTTGCCCAGGCCGAGAAAAAGCTCGCGGGTGATGCAGAAGCAAGTCCGCTAGATGAAGAGTTTATTGAAGCGATCTGTCAAGGTATGCCTCCCACCGGCGGCGTAGGTATTGGCATAGATCGCCTAGTGATGCTTTTCACTGGCTCTTCTACAATTAAAGATATCCTTTTCTTCCCCCTGACCCGCCCCGAAGACACCTGAAAGCTTGAGTTTTAGGCCTTATCTTTGATAAAATTTTCGGCATCACCAGGGGTGCCATTTAATTTGGCTGAAAGGAAAAAATTAAGCTTTTTTCTAACCCTCACTACCTGATCTGGGTCGTACCAGCGTAGGGAGCGTGCATCTAGAAGGATTAACTCCTCCTGGTGATATACGTATTTATTTATATCTCAGGAGAGTTTATGTCGCGTTTACGTTTTTGGAGTGCTTGGCTAGGGAATCTTTTTGAACATTACGATTCCGCGCTCTTTGGCTATCTCTCTCCTTTTCTCGCCCCTCTTTTTTTTCCTAAACAAGAACCTCTCACGGCACTGATTTTAACTTATGCCATGATTCCTCTGGGCATGCTTGCTCGCCCGATCGGATCAATTATATTCGGCAGAATCGGCGATCGCTATGGACGCAAAAATGCGCTTGTTTTGACGTTGAGCAGTATGGCGCTTTTATCAGGCTTGATCGCACTCTGTCCTACCTACGCCCAAATCGGCGTATTTGCGCCGCTTTTTCTCTGCTTTGGAAGGATCCTGCAAAATTTCTTAGCCGCAGGCGAAACGATGGGCGGAGCGATCTTTCTGCTCGAAAATGCGGATAAAAAACACCACGACATGCTGAGCAGTCTCTTTGACGCGTCAACAATTGGCGGGATTTTGCTGGCTTCTTTAGGAGCTACACTTCTCTGTTATCTTCAGATCATCGAGTGGGGCTGGCGACTTCTTTATGCGTTTGGCTGTTTGACTGCAGTCTTTGCTTTTCTCATGCGGCGCAATGTAGTCATCGCCACTCATCCACAGCAAGGCCTATCGCTGACACAAACTTTTCAGCTCTTTTGGAACTACCGAAAGCAGCTTCTATTAATTATTTTGGTCTCAGGTTTGGGCTATGCCAATTATGTGATTGCGCTCGTTTTAATGAATGGTCTTGTGCCTCTTGTTTCTCCCCTGGCTAAAGAACAAATGATCGCATTGAACTCTTATCTATTGGTGCTCGACTTTGCAGCGCTGCCTCTCTTCGGTTGGCTCGCCAGCAAAGTCTCCAGAGAAAAACTGATGATCGGAGCGACGCTTGCTATCATGATCTGTGCGCTTCCCCTCTTTCTCCTTCTTCAAGGGGCGACATTTGCGACTGTAGTTTGTATCCGCATCTGTTTTGTGCTAGTCGGCGCAGCTTTTTTTGCGCCTTTCCATGCTTGGATGCAAGAGCTTGTTCCGCAGACGCATAGATACACGTTGATCTCTTTCGGCTATGCCATCGGCTCGCAACTCTTTGGAGGGCCCACGCTCGTGATTGCTTTGTGGACATTTAAACAAACGGGAAGTTTGGCGGGAGCCGCCTGGTATTGGATCGCGCTTGCAGGCGCAAGCGGCTTGGGGCTGGCGCTTAATGTTCGAGAGAGTTCTCGAGTAGCTGCTCGACTAAAGACACACCATGAGGCGTGAGATAAACAGCTGACTCTTCGCCTTTTTTAACAAAGTTTGCTTGCGCTAGCAAATTCACGATGGCATTTACACCCTTATCATTTTGACCGATTGCCTTGCCCACCTCATAGCGGTTTACTTCGGCAAATTGATCTCCACGCGTATTGGCAATTTTGTAGAGCATGATCATAAACAGCTCATCTTTAGTTGTGCCAGATTTCGTCATAATGCCCTCTTTTTCTTTAGACGTGCACCCGCAGGCGTATCTTCGATGATAAATCCCCGGGCTAAAATTGCATCACGGCACTGGTCAGATTGCTTCCAGTTTTTCGCTTTGCGCGCTTCTTCGCGCTGTATTAGCAGCGTTTGAAGCTCTTCTGGGATCTCGTCTTCTTCTTTTTCAAGTGGAAGTATGGCTAAGACTTGATCAAATTGACGCAGCAGCTTAAGCGTCTCTTCTGCATCTTTTTGGCTCACCTTATTCTGATCACAGAGCACATTGATTTGACGCACGAGTTCGAACAAGGCCGCAAGTGCAACGGAGATGTTTAAATCATCAGCCAAAGCTTCGGTAAATTCGCGCATTGCCCTTTCAAGAATCGGTGCGACATCTTTGCCTTGAGTGGTTGTATCGATCAGTTCGAGGCGATGGATAAAGTCACCCAGGCGCTCCAATGAGTGCACCATGCCATCTAGGCCCTCGAAGGTAAAGTTGAGCTGAGTGCGGTAGTGCGTATGCAGCAGCATGTAGCGCACCTCTACACCCTTGTATCCTTTTTGCAAAAGATCGCGCAGCGTGTAGAAATTGCCTAAGCTTTTGGACATCTTTTTGTTGTCGACGTGCAGATGCTCGCAATGTGCCCAGTGACGCACAAATTGCTTCCCGGTGCAGGCTTCGCATTGTGCGATCTCATTTTCATGATGGGGAAATAAGTTGTCTACGCCACCACAATGAATATCAATCGTCTCACCCAGCACCTTCATAGCCATGGCAGAACATTCGATATGCCAGCCTGGACGGCCTTTGCCAAGCGGTGTCTCCCAGAAAACTTTACCATCGCGTTTCGGATCGTAACTCTTCCACAAGACAAAATCAGCTGCATTATCTTTTTCATATTCATCTTGGCTTAGGCGCTCGGAGGCGCCAGCTTTGAGTGTATCGAGCTGCAAATGAGAAAGACGCCCATAACGGGGAAATTTAGCAATCGCATAGTAAATGCAGTTATCGACACCGCGATAAGCCACTTTTGATTCGAGCAGCTTTTGAATGATCTCCACCATCTCAGGAATGTATTCGGTGGCACGAGGGTAAAACTCAGCTTTTTCAATTTTTAATGTCTGCAGATCTTCAAAAAAAGCCTTAATGTAAGGAGCCGTAAAGGAATCGAGATCCTGCCCTTTTTCGAGCGCGGTCATGATAATCTTATCTTCGACATCGGTGATGTTCATGGCTTGAATCACGTTCATGCCAAAGAATTTAAGCGTGCGGCGCAAGAGATCTTCGAAGACATACGTGCGAAAGTTGCCAATGTGGGCAAAGTTGTAAACGGTAGGTCCGCACGTGTACATTTTGATGCTAGGACCTACGATCTCCTCTTTGGCACGCGTCTCGGTATTGTAAAGTTTTAAAATTTTGTTCACAGGCGCTCTAGATTAACATTTCGTCGAGAAGACGATAGTTGGTTTTACCCGTGCCCGTCAAGGGGATCCCCTCTATTTGGCGAACTTCAGCAATCTTTACAATTTTTCCGAAACCTCCCTCTTTCAGAGCGCTATTGACCGCCTCCTTATCCACCGCAAAAGTGGTAAAAAGTACTAGTAAAGGTTTTTCGCTCTCTTTTTCACGCACAGCCACTGCTAGAGGCGGCCCTTCAGCCTTAATTTCGCCCCAGTGCTTCAGGTTGGCCAATCTAAGCAGCTCTTCTTCTAAACCACCTAGGCTGATCATCTCTCCACCCACCTTCACAAAACGCTTAAGTCTCCCAGAAAGATAGAGATTTCCTTCAGCATCGAGATGCCCCCGATCACCCGAACGATACCACTGCTTACCTTGCAGATTAATAAATGGCGAAGGACGGTTCTCGAGATAGCCTTTAAAAACGTTTGGCCCGGCAATACAGATCTCTCCGTCTTCACCGGGCGGCAGAAGCTGCAATGTGTCTGTGTCGATTACACACAGCTCCACTCCGGGAATCGGATGGCCCACGCCTTTTCTCGGTTTTTTGGGCTCATTCATGGTCACAATCGGGCTGCATTCTGTAATCCCATATCCTTCAATCATCTCATGTCCCGGACCTAAATTCGCGACATAATCGAAGAGATCTTGAGAGGCTTTCTCAGCCCCTGCAGCAAACAAACGAATAGAAGAGAGTTGTTCTGGTTTGGCGGCTCGAAAAAGCGCCTTGATAAAACTCGGTGCGCAAATGAATATGCTCGGTTGCCAGTGGATGATATCTGAAGCCATCCCATGGCTATCTGTCGGGTCAGGTGCATATGCCACTTTCAGTCCGGTTACAAGAGGTAAAAGCCCCGTGTATGAAAAGCCAAACGAATGAAATGGAGGCAGCACCCCATACAGAAGGTCTACATTATTGAAATCGACCCCAGAAAAGGCTCCTCTCTGATTGCTTAGAATGTTTTGATGCGAGAGGGGCACACCTTTTGGAAGGGTTTCACTGCCACTGGTAAAAAGGATGACAGCTGGTTGCTCGGGATTAAGATGGCTTAGGTCTAGTTTTTCAAGCAGCTTGTGCGCTTTTTGCATTGAGAGCAGAAGCCCATGCAATTTATCTTTCAATGAGATGGAAAAACGCACGTCTTCTAAGAGAATGATCATCTCATCAATTTTCCCTAAATCACCCATGTCGCGCCTGCCCAAAAAGCGCATCGAGCTGATCACACTTTGAAGCTGTGTGACTTGCGCGCAGTGCTCTAAAGAACGCACACCAGCCGTCCAATTGAGCATCACAGGTGTTTTCTTCGCCAAAAGTGTGGCTAAAATTAACATGTAAGCCGCAACACTTGAAGGAAGTAAAATGCCGATATTTTCGCCAGGCATCTGGCGGATTTTCATGGAAAGTACCAGCACAGCTCTTT